>NZ_JAUNKO010000008.1 GCF_030532715.1 Corynebacterium sp.
AGCCAACAACAACAAAACAAAAAACGACACACTATCGAGTTCTCAAACAACACAGTCCAACCACAACAACCGGAAGCTATTTTCAGCCCCTGTCGCGGTGACTCGATTAAATGTACACACAAGCTTAACGCTTGACAAATCCGCAGCGCAGAGGGCGTTTCTTGGGTTCATCAAACGCGAAACCCCGCACCGCGTTGCGGGAAAATGCAACGTCGGGTGCGGGGCGTCGACAAGCGCCTTAAGGGCGGATAAGTGCGCCGGCGAAGTTTTTCTTACCTCGCCGCAGCACCAGCCACTGCCCATGCAACAAATCCTCAGGCCCGGGGCGCCAATCCTCGGCAGCGACGCGGTTGTTGTTGACGTAAATGCCGCCCTCCTTAATAGAACGGCGCGCGGCACCGCGGGAATCGGCGAGACCGGCGGCTACAATGAGGTCGATAATTCCGAACTGTTGTTCTGGGCTAAATTCCGCGACCGTAGTTTCGGAAAGCGCCCCGGCGAGGGTCGCCTCGTCAAGGTCTGCAAGCTCCGCCTTGCCAAACAACGCTTGGGCGGCCAGCTCCACGGACTCCGTTGCCTGGGCACCGTGCACCAACGTGGTCAACTCGCGAGCCAAGCGACGCTGCGCTTGCCGCTGGTGCGGACGCTCCGCAACCTCCACCTCATACGCGGCGATTTCCTCCTGCGTGAGGAAGGTAAACCAGCGCAGATAGTCAATCACCACAGCGTCGCCGGCGTTCACAAAGTACTGGTACCACGCATACGGGCTGGTCAGTTGTGGGTCCAACCACAGCTTGCCGCCACCGGTCGACTTGCCAAACTTCTGCCCCTCCGCGTCCGTCACCAGTGGCACCGTCAGGCCGTGGGTGCGCTGCTGGTCCATGCGTCGATTCAAATCCACGCCGGAAACAATGTTGCCCCACTGATCGCCACCGCCGATTTGCAGTACGCAATCGAACTCACGTCGCAAATGCACAGCGTCGAACGCCTGAAGCAACATATAGGAGAATTCGGTGTAGGAAATGCCGTCGCTTTCCAAACGCCGCTTCACGGTTTCCCGGTCAAGCATGGTGTTCAGCGAGAAGTTCTTGCCAACATCGCGCAAAAACTCGATCACGCTCATGCTGCCGATCCAATCCGCATTGTTGACCATAATCGCGCGACCGTCAGTGTAATCAATAAAGTTACGAATCTGCGCCTGGATGGACTCGACATTGCTTGCGATTTCCTCGCGGCTCAGCATGGAGCGCTCACCTACGTCGCGCGGGTCACCGATCATGCCGGTCGCGCCGCCCGCCAAGGTAATCGTGCGGTGACCCGCGTCCTGGAAGCGCTTCAACATAATCAGCGGCACGAGGTGACCGGCGTGCAATGACGCCCCGGTAGGGTCAAAACCGCAGTACACGGTGATGGGTTGCTCGGCGGCTTCGCGCAGGGCGTCGATATCCGTGGATTGGTTGATTAGCCCACGCCACGTGAGCTCGTCAATGATGTTCATTACCATGCCTTAGAAAATGAGTCCGGTTCAGGAGTTGGAGGCGGAATCCGCAGGCCACGCGAACGCTTCGTCGATCAGCATGACAGGGATGCCGTCGTCGATGCGATACGCGATACCCAGTCGCTCGTTGACAAGCACCTGCTCGTCCTCGAGATATCGTAACGGCCCGTGATCCTGCGGGCAGGCTAACACTTCCAACAACTGGGGGTCGATACTCATGCTTGGTAATTGTAGCCGGTCACCACGGGGGTAAAGACATAGGAGGCGCCAATCAGACCGGCGTCTCCGCCCAGGTGCGATGCTCTGCCGCTGCTTGTTGCACCCGCGCACGTTGTTCGGCAACGCGCACGCCGGCGGTACCGCCTCGAGTCGTACGGGACGCCACGGAACCAGCCACCGTGAGAACCTCACGCACCGCCGGAGTAAGTGTGGCGTGCACGCTCGCCAGCTCCTCGTCGGTAAGTTCGTCAAGTCCCACGCCGCGAGCCTCGGCGATGCGCACGCAGGCACCGGAAGCTTCGTGCGCCACCCGGAACGGCACACCTTCCCGCACCATCCATTCGGCGAGGTCCGTCGCCAAGGTATATCCGGCGGGCGCGAGCTCCAAAAGCCGGTCGGGATGGAAGGTAAGCGTGGACACCAAACCGGTCATGGCGGGCAGCAAAAGATTCAGCTGCGCCACCGAATCGACGATTGGCTCCTTATCTTCCTGCAGGTCACGGTTGTAGGCCAACGGCTGGGCCTTCAACGTGGCGAGCAAACCGGTGAGGTTGCCAATCAAACGTCCGGACTTGCCGCGCGTTAGTTCCGCCACATCGGGGTTCTTCTTCTGCGGCATAATCGAACTGCCAGTCGACCAAGCATCAGCCAAGGTGACGTACCCGAACTCTGGCGTGGACCACGCAATGATTTCCTCCGCGAGCCGCGACATATCCACGCCGATTTGCGCCAACACAAACGCGGTTTCGGAAGCGAAATCGCGGGAACTGGTGGCATCCAGCGAATTGTCCGCCGCGGAGTCAAAGCCGAGCTCTGCGGCGATCGCCTCCGGGTCGAGGTGTAGCGAGGAGCCCGCGAGCGCACCCGAACCATATGGGGAAACGGCGAGTCGCTTATCCAAGTCACGGAGGCGATCCAAATCCCGCAGCAGCGGCTGCGCGTGCGCCAACAATTGGTGCGCCAGCAGCACCGGCTGCGCGGCCTGGAAATGGGTCTTGCCAGGCATGATTACCTCAGGGTGCGCCGCCGCCTGCCCCACGAGGGCGTAGATGAGGTCAACAACGCCCGACGCGATTTCCCGCACGGCATCCCGAATCCACATTCGGAACAGGCATGCCACCTGGTCGTTGCGGGAGCGCCCAGCACGCAACCTGCCGCCGACCTCAGCGCCGACGATTTCGATCAGTCCGCGTTCCAGCGCGCCGTGCACATCCTCATCGGTAGGCGCCGGGGTGAACTCCCCCGCCGCAACCTGCTCGCCAAGCTTGGTCAGGCCAGCAAGCATGACGTCCAAGTCTTCGTCGCTTAACAACCCCGCAGCCGACAACACTTTCGCATGGGCCTTCGATGCGCGGATATCGTACGGCGCGAGAACCCAGTCAAAGTGGGTGGAGACGCTCAGCGCGAACATCGCCTCGGCGGGGCCGCCCGCGAACCTGCCGCCCCACAGCGCACCCTCGTTGGTTTTCTGCCCCTGCATTAGCGAGCCTCTCGGTCCCGACGGCAAGCGATCTTCGAGGACAAACCATGCAGCTCAACAAATCCGCGGGCAAGCGTCTGGTCGAAAGTATCGCCGGTGTCGTAGGTGGCCAGGTTGAAATCGTACAAGGATTGCTCGCTCCGGCGGCCGTTGACCACTACCTTGCCAGCGTGCAGCACCAGCCGGATATCGCCGGTGACGTTTTCCTGCGTGGAGTTAATAAACGCATCCAACGAACGCTTCAGCGGCGCGAACCACAAACCGTCGTACACTTCTTCGGACCAGCGGGCGTCGATAAGCCGCTTGTAGCGGGCGAGTTCACGCTCCATGGTGACGTCCTCCAGCGCCTGGTGTGCGGCGATCAAGGTCACCGCGCCCGGGGCCTCATACACCTCGCGGGATTTGATGCCTACGAGGCGATCCTCCACCATGTCCAACCGGCCAACGCCCTGGGCGCCCGCGCGGCGGTTAAGCTCTTCGATTGCCTGCAACACGGTGACGGGGCGGCCGTCGATAGCCACGGGCGCGCCCCCTTGGAAGGAAATAATGAGCTCATCCGGGGCGTTACCAAGTGCGGGGTCCTCCGTGTAGGCGTAGAGGTCCTTTGTCGGCGGGTTCCACAGGTCTTCAAGGAACCCGGTCTCCACGGCGCGGCCCCACACGTTCTGGTCGATGGAGAACGGTGACTTTTTCGATTGCTCGATGGGCAGGTTCACCTCTTCCGCAAATGCGATCGCCTTGTCACGGGTCCACGCATAGTCCCGCGCCGGGGCAATGATTTTCAGATCAGGGTGGGTATTGGCGAACCCCACTTCGAACCGGACCTGATCATTGCCCTTGCCGGTGCACCCATGTGCGACATGCGTGCCGCCGAACTCTTTTGCGGCTTCCACCAGGTGCTTGACGATCAACGGCCGGGAAATCGCAGACACCAGCGGGTACTGCTTCATGTACATGCCGTTGGCTTTGATGGTGGGTAGGCAGTATTCCTCGGCGAATTCGTCTTTCGCATCCACAACGATTGACTCGACTGCGCCGCAGTCCAGAGCGCGTTGCCGCACGGACTCCATGTCTTCGCCGCCTTGACCGAGGTCGAGGGAAACGGCGACCACTTCACCGCCTGTCATCTTGGCCAAATACGGAATCGCCACCGAAGTGTCGAGGCCGCCCGAGTACGCGAGTACGACGCGATCAGTCATGAAAAGAATCTCCTTGCGAATAAAAAATTAACGAAAACTCAACCTATTGTATTGTGCCGCATGACACGGCCGAACAGCACACCGCACCCGCTAGCGCCGTTGGAACATCTCTGCCAGCTCTGCGCCGGTGAGCGGGTCACGCGCCAACACAAAAATCGTATCGTCGCCGGCGATGGTGCCCACTACTTCCGGAAGCTGCACGCGATCAATGTAGCTGGCCAGGTATTGCGCGGCACCCGGCGGGGTGCGTAAGACCGCAATATTGGCGGAGGCGTCCACGCTCACCACCAAATCATCCAGCATGCGGCGCAGCTTTTCGCGGGGTCCGCGCAGAGTTTCCAGCAGCACTGTGTCCCCAGAACCCACCGCATAGTAGGCGCGGCCGGATTCCGGGCGAACCTTTTTGGCCCCGAGTTCATCGAGATCGCGTGACAGGGTGGCTTGGGTGATGTCAATGCCATCGTCGAGGAGCAATTCCGAAAGCTGCACTTGGCTGGAAACCCGGTATTGCGACAAAATTTCCAAGATTCGGGCCTGCCGCGCCGTCCGGCTCACCGGTTGCGCCACGGGATGCGACTCTTGACCAGCGCCCAGAAAATCCTTGTCCATATGTTTGCGCTTCACTTTCTAGCAGCTCGTCTTGTCGTACTGCTGTTCCAATAGCCACACCATGAGTGCCTTTTGCGCATGGAGGCGGTTTTCCGCTTCGTCAAACACCACGGATTGCGGGCCGTCGATAACGCTTTCGGTGACCTCGTTGCCGCGATACGCGGGCAAGCAATGCAGGAAAATAGCGTCCCCGCCCGCCCGCTGCATCACCGCATCATTCACTTGGTACGGCAGCAGCGGGGTACGACGATCCACGCCGTCATTCTCCATGCCCATCGACACCCAAGTATCGGTAATCACCACATCCGCGCCGTCCACCTCGTCAAGGGAATCAGTAACATGCACGCGGGCACCGGTGTCCTGGGCGCGCGCCTCGGCCCTTGCCACATACTCCTCCTGAGGCTGGAACCCCACCGGAGCCACGATCGAAATGTCCATGCCGGCGGTGGCGAACCCCAACAGGTAGGAATGCGCCATGTTGTTGGCGCCGTCACCCAAGTACACCGCCTTGCGGCCGCGCAGGCCAGCCGGCCCTTGTTCGGGGCACAGCTGCTCCACGCAGGTTTGCAGATCCGCCAGGATTTGGCAGGGGTGTAGATCGTCGGTGAGCGCGTTAATGATCGGCACAGTCGCGGTTTCCGCCATATCGAACAAGTTTTGGTGGGCCGTGGTGCGCCACACGATCATGTCCACGAATCGGCTCAACACCGCACCCGTGTCCTGGAGGGTTTCCCCCTTCCCGGTCTGCGTGCTGTTGCTATCGGCGACGATTGGGTGTCCGCCAAGTTGCGTAATTCCCGCTTCGAAGGAAAACCGGGTGCGGGTGGAAGTTTTATCAAACAGCACGGCGACGCTGCGGGGCCCCTCAAGCGGGCGCCGCGCGTAAGGCCGTGCCTTCAACTCCGCGGCCAGCGACAACACCGTCGCCTGTTCGGCGGGCGTCAAGTCATCGTCTGCGAGAAAGTGACGGACGTTGGGGGTGGGGCTCATGCTTACTGTCCTTTCAGAGTTTCCAACAATTGCGCAATGCGTTCACTACCCTCCCGCATCTCGACGCCGCTGATCACCAACGGCGGCGTCAAGCGGATGACGTGGTCACTCGGAGCATTGATAATCACCCCGAATTCGAACGCGCGGCTGGCGGCCTGCTTCGCGATGGGTTCACGGAGCACCACCCCCAGCATCAATCCACGACCGCGAACCTCCGCTACGGCAGGCAACGTTTCCAATGCGTGGCGCAGCCACGCACCCTTGGCGCGCACCTGCTGGCAGAACTCCTCGTCGATGACGTCGAGTACCACCTGGGCCGCCGCGCAGGCGATGGGGTTTCCGCCGAAGGTGGTGCCGTGCGAACCCGGCGTAAACAAGGTTGCAGCCTTGCCGTGCGCCAAGGTTGCCCCCAGTGGAAGTCCCCCGCCTAGACCTTTGGCCATAGTGACCACGTCCGGAATGACGTCGTCGTACTCGTGGGCGAAAAAATTGCCGGTGCGACCGACGCCGGTTTGCACTTCGTCCACAACCATAAGGATGCCATGCTGGTCGCACAGCTGGCGCACCGCGGCCAAAAATCCTTCCGGTGCGGGGATCACACCCGTCTCACCTTGGATAGGTTCCAGGAAAATCGCGGCCACGTCCGTCGGATTGATCGCCACCAACTTGGACAAGTATTCGACGTCTCCGTAGGGGAAGAACTCCACCCCACCCGGCAGCGGGGCAAACGGCGCGCGCTTATCGGACTGCCCGGTCAAGGCCAAGGCCCCCATGGTGCGACCATGGAACCCCTGGGATGCGGCGAGGATTCGCGAACGGCCAGTCAAGCGAGCAAGCTTGAACGCAGCCTCATTGGCTTCCGCGCCCGAATTGCAGAAGAATACGCGGGTGGATGCGGCCAACGCGGCGTCGTCACGCGCAAAACGTTTGATAAGCGTATCTGCAACACGAAGCGCGGGTTCGGCAGCAAACAAGTTGGAAACGTGTCCAAGCTTTGCGGCCTGCTCCGCGACGGCGCCCACAATCCCTGGATGCGCGTGCCCCAAGGAATTCACGGCGATCCCCGCGAGCATGTCGATATGGCTGCGGCCTTGCTCATCCACAACCGTCGCCCCGGAACCACTCACCAACGCCAACGGTGGCGTGCCGTAGTTATTCATCATGCGCTGTGGCCACTGCGCCAGCATGTCACTCATTCGCGGCTACCTCCTCTCGAAAGACCATATGTTCGGGATAGTCGCCGCGTTCGAAGCTGTCGGGCACCACCATGGTGCCGATGCCGCCTTCGGTCAGCAATTCGAGCAACACGGAATGAGCGACGCGGCCGTCGATAACGTGTGCGGCAGAAAGCCCGCCGCTCACGGCGTGCAAGCACGCCTCCATCTTCGGAATCATCCCCGCATCCAACGACGGCAACAACGGTGCCAACTCGCCCGCCGTAATCAACGAAACCAGCGATGAACGATCCGGCCACTTGGTGTACAAACCCTCCACGTTTGTGAGCATCACCAAACGTTCCGCGCCCAACGCAACCGCCAGCGCACCCGCCGCCGTGTCCGCGTTAATGTTGTACACCTGCCCTTCCGCATCAGGGGCGATGGTTGAGACGACGGGGATACGGCCGGCGTCGATAATATCCATCAGCGCCGCCGGGTTCACCTCCACAATGTCACCGACCAAGCCGATATCGGTGAGCTGACCATCCACCTCCACGAGGCGTTTGGTGGCGGTAAACAACCCAGCATCCTCGCCGGAAGTGCCCACCGCATACGGCCCGTGGGAATTGATAAGCCCCACTAAATCGCGGCCTACCTGCCCAAAAAGCACCATGCGCACCACATCCATGACCTCCGGCGTGGTCACACGGAAACCGCCGCGAAACTCCCCCTGTAACCCCAACCGGTTGAGCATGGCAGAAATCTGTGGGCCACCGCCGTGCACCACCACCGGCTTCGCACCGACCGTGCGCAGAAACACCATGTCCGCCGCGAATGCCGCCTTCAGCGTCTCATCCACCATGGCGTTGCCGCCGTATTTCACCACCACGATCTTGTCGCGGAAATATTGCAACCACGGCAAGGCTTCCGCGAGTACGTTCGCGCGAATTTCCGGCCCGATGCCGGCGAGCATTTTATTCAACTTCAACCGCCTTTACGTGGTGTACGCCGAGTTAATTTCCACATATGCGTGGGATAAGTCCGTGGTGCGCACCGTCGCCTGACCGGGACCACCGGTGCCGAGATCGATGACCACCTCTACGTTCGATCCGCTGAGGTCCACCTCGCGGGCATTCGGGGTGGGGCCGGAGCGTTCGCACACCGTGTGCCCATTGAAGGTGACGCTGATGTTTTCCGGATCCATGTCCGCCTCGGCCATGCCCACCGCGGCGAGCACTCGGCCCCAGTTCGGGTCCGCACCAAACATGGCACACTTGAACAGATTGTCGCGCGCGACGGTGCGCGCGGCGGCTCGGGCCTGATCATCCGTCGTCGTGCCGGCAACTGTCACGTTCACCCGCTTGGTCACACCCTCCGCGTCAGCTTGCATCTGCCCCGCCAGGTCCGCGCATGCTTCCAGGACCGCCGCCGCAAACTCCGACGCGTCTGGGGTCACACCAGAGGCACCGGAGGCCAACAAAAGGACGGTGTCATTGGTCGAGGTAGATCCATCAATATCCAGCAAATCAAAGGTTTGCGCAGTAGCGGCGCGGAGGGCTGCATCAGCGACGGCCGGGGTTACCGCAGCATCCGTGGTCAAGCACACCAGCATGGTAGCCAACGAGGGCGCCATCATCCCCGCGCCTTTCCCCATACCTCCGACCGACCAACCAGCGCGCTGCACGAACGTCTGCTTGCACACCGTATCAGTGGTCATAATCGCTGTAGCTGCAGCTTCCCCGTGATCGCCAAGCTCTGCGGCGAGCGTGGCCACGCCTTCGCGAACCGCCTGCATTGGCATCGGCTCACCGATAATGCCTGTAGAACACACCGCAATGTCTCCTTGCGAAACATCTAAAAGCGCGGCGGCTTGGGCAGCCATTTCGTGCGCATCCGCGTCACCTTGAGCACCCGTGCAAGCGTTCGCGTTGCCGGAATTGTAGACGACCGCGCGGAGCTTGCCATCCGCAATCGCCCGGCGAGTAAGTTTCACCGGGGCCGCCACCACACGGTTGCGAGTAAACACGCCAGCAGCGGTAAACATCGGGCCCTGGTTGCACACCAATGCCATGTCCGGATTCCCAGAAGCCTTGATTCCCGCCGTCGTGCCGGCGGCAAGAAAGCCTGCTGGGGCACTGACACCCGTGGTGCTTGCAGTGCTCGTCATGTGTGGTTCTCCTTGTACGTATTGGGCATGTAGCTGTCGATTGGTGAGGTGCTGGTTGCTCGTTGGTTACGGTGCCACACCCGCGCGCGGCAACCCCGCCGTTTCTGGGAACCCAAGCGCAATGTTCATGCATTGCACAGCAGCCCCGGCCGTCCCCTTGGTGAGATTATCAATCGCACTGGTGGCTAAGAGACGGCCAGCCCCGTTATCTACTTCCACCTGTATCTGACACATGTTTGAACCGACGACATGTTGGGTCTGCGGCTGCTGTCCCGCAGCCACAAGCTGCACAAATGGCTCAGACTCATACGCCTGGCGGTATACCTCGCGGGCTTGCTCCTCGCTGACCGTTCCGCGAAGCGGCGCGGAGGCCGTGGTGAGAATGCCCCGCGACATCGGCGCTAGGACGGGAGTAAAACTCACCGTCACCGACTCGTCCGTATATTCGCCGAGGTTTTGCATGATTTCCGGCGTGTGACGGTGCTTGCCGGCGGTGTTATAGGCCTTCGCGCTGCCCATGGTTTCCGAACCAAGCATGGCCACACTTGCCTTCTTTCCAGCACCGGAGACGCCGGTAATAGACACCACCGCGACGTCGGGAATAATCAACCCGGCGGCCACTGCTGGCAGCATTGCAAGCGTCGCCCCCGTGGGGAAACACCCTGGGACAGCGACCCGCTTGGTGTGTTGCAGCTGCTCTCGGTGGCCGGGCATTTCGGGGATCCCGTAGGGCCACGAACCTGCGTGCGAAGTTCCGTAGTATTGCTCCCACGCCGTCGCGTCCCGCAACCGGAAATCCGCCGCGCAATCGAGCACCAGAACATCCTCGCCAAGCTGCTGCGCGATTTCCGCCGAGTGGCCGTGCGGTAGGCCAAGGAACACCACGTCGTGTTCGGCCAGCGTGCCTATATCCGTCGGCTCGATGACGCGATCCGCGAGTTCCGGCAAGTGCGGCATGAGCTCGCCGACACTGCTTCCGGCGTTCGAGGCGCCCGTCAGTGCGCCTATTTTCAGTTCACCGCTCGCGTATGCTGGGTGGCTGAGCAATAGCCGCAAGATCTCACCACCCGCGTAGCCGCTCGCGCCAGCTACCGCAACAGAAAGAGTCATGCCGGCAAGCATAACATTTATGCAGAGAAGTGCAAGTTATGCATTATTTGGTGAGGAACCAGCTCACAACATGGACCAGCACCAACACCGGCAAAACCAATACCGCAATGGCAAAAGCTTGCGGATCATTATCACGCAATCCTTCCTTCCGCAACGCACTTCGAGCATAAATCCAATAAGGAATCACAATGATTGGTGACGTAGCTACACCCGTTGTGTAACGCCCAGCAATCACGGCAAAGAGAATATGGGTAAACCCATGCAAACCGAACGCCAAGAGCGCACCCCGAAACAATGGCGAAGCGCAAACACTGAGGCAAAAGCAAACATTTCGGCATTCGCGGCAAACAATCCACCGCTCACTTTGTCTACGGTGTTCATCAATCCAGCCCCTAATTAGGGAATCAGTTCACAGTAATAAAGTCACCCTAGGTAGCGTTTCTTATATATAAGCTGTAAGGCATGGCACAACGTACTGGACGCCCACAAGACGAAACAATTGACCACAAAGTTTTGCAGACAACCCTCAGGTTGATGCAGCTTTACGGATATACAGGCTTACGCATCAATGAAATCGCTCACCGCAGCGGCATCGCCAAAACCACCATTTACCGCCGCTGGCCGTCACTGGCACACCTCGCCGTCGCCGCAATCCAACAGGAACTCGGCGAGCGTACCGTCGACCTCAGCGGAGACTTTGACAAGGATCTCGATACCTTTATCAGCGCCTACGCAGACCTGATTAACAGCCCCAACGCCACCCTCGTTGCCATCAGCCTGGATATCCACCGGCAAAACAACCCCGAACTTTCCAAGCTCTACCGCGAAACCATTATCCAACCCGTGCGCAGCCAAGCGGTGGAGCTGGCCAAGCTCGCCGACATCAAGCCCGCCAGCTTTACCGATCTCACCGATTCCATTATCGGCGGCCTCATCTACCGATCCGCAATTTTGGGCGAACAAATGGACAATAACGAAATCAAGGAATACATCCTCAACCTCCTGAAAGGTTACACAAGCGCCCCGTGATCGATTGGGCCGTGACCAGTACCCACCTCCAATGCGTCCGCGCCCTCCAGCGCAGCTTGCAACCAAGGTTTGACCAGGCTCAGCGCCTCATCCCAACGCCCCGTCCGCACGAACGCCGTCGCCATCGCGGACGATAGTGAGCACCCCGTACCGTGGGTACAGCGAGTGTTTACGCGGGGAGATTCGCACGGAAACACACCACTGCGATTCACCACCACATCGGAAACCACGTCGCCATCGAGGTGCCCACCCTTGACCAACACCGCCAGCGCAGTGCCACCAATCAGGCGCTTCGCCTGCAATACCGCCGCGGCCGAAGTTTCCGCAGGCTCCTCCCCCACCAACCGTGCCAGCTCCGGAATATTCGGGGTGAGCAATACGCCGCCGTGCCGTTCCGCGAGTTCGCCAATCAGTTCACGTAGCGCGCTTTCCGCATCCGCCGCCAATAACGAGTGCCCCGAGGTAGAGACCATCACCGGATCGAGCACCACCGGGGCATCAATATCTCGCAGCCACTCCGCAACCACCGCAATCGTCGCGGTATCGCCTAGCATGCCTATTTTCACGGCGTCGATATGCACGTCTTCGCTCACAGCGTCGAGCTGCTCGCGGATCCACGTCGGCGCCAACGAATGCACGTGCCGCACCCCCTGCGTGTTTTGGGCAACGATTGCAGTCACCACCCCCATGCCGTAGCCGCCAAGCGCCATAATTGCCTTCAGATCCGCGTGGATTCCGGCGCCCCCAGTGGGATCCGTGCCGGCGATTGCCAAGATGCGTGGTCTCGCTGCAGTCATGCCGTACATAGTAATAGCTTTTCCACGGGACGATCCGCCTCTCGACGCCGCGGCCGCCACCCCCGCAGCACTCCTACGCGAACGCGCGCTTCCCGGCCACGCAGTGAGTGGCGCATGACGCAATATCACCGGTACATCCGCATGAAGTAGTTCACATGTCGATGCAATAATCTCCCATCACAGCTGGCTGCCGAACCACGCACAGGGGCAACCTTGGAAAAGAGACGGTATTCACAGTAGCCGTCGTCGCGGCTATTGCGCTACACTACAGGCTGAGCATTTGCGTAGTAAATCCTAAGGCAGCGAGTGATTCATTCACGTCGCACTTGCGGGTTTTTGAGTTGTGGTATCGAAATCAAGGAAAGCGCCGAACATGAATCAAGGTCACAGTGAAAACTCTCACCATTCGGGAGGTGGGCAGCGCAATGACCACCAAGCTTTTCCCGAAACCATGCAATACCAACCCGTGACCCCGCCACCGCAATACCCAATGATGCCCGCGCCAGCCCCGAAAAAGCAAAGCAACCTCGGCTGGATCGTTGCTGGTGTCGCCGTCGTCAGCTGCTTCGCAATATTGGTCACGGTGGTGATCGCAAGCGCGGTATTCATCAAGTCCAACCAGCGGGTGGATGCAAGTCCCGAACGCACCGTCACCAATACGGAACGCAACCGCCCAGCACCGTTACCCGCGCCGCCAAGCGATCGCACCGTCCGGCAGTCCTCTATTACGACAGCCCAACAGCGAGAAATCCAGCGTTCGATCCAGCACTCGTTTCCGCCAGCGGTGGGTCGCGAACTCATCATGGATTCCTGCACCGAAGTGGAGTTCCTGCTGGAACCAACATTTCGGCAATTGGAATGCTCGTTCCCCTCGCCGATTCGGAGCGGGAAGGTGGAATATGCCGGCATTGTCACGGACCCAGGCGCGTTGAACGTCCTGCTCAACGATTTTGAATTCGATGAATTCCGCCATATTCGTTCCGCACCGAACCATGATTTTCACCTCATCGCAGAGGTGTACGGCGAAGAGTTCGGTTACGCCACCTATGCCTACGATCTGCACGGGCCGGACCTCGCCACCACCTATATCGTGTTCGCGGATGAGGCAACTGCCTCCGACTTTTTCGTCGACGTCGGCCTAGCCGAACCGAAATTCGAGCGCACTTCCTAACGCCAATCCCCTACCCGCAAGCACGAAGGGCGAAAACACCATGTCCTGGACTCCACCACCACACCAACCGCCACCTCCAGGGCCGCGACCGGCCGCGGGGCACAGCAACCTGATCACGTGGCTGATCGTCGGGGCGACCTGCGTGCTATCCATATTGATATTTTTTGTTCTTGCGCTCAACCCCCCGCTGTTTCGGGCGCAACCGAAAGACACCGGCAATGGTGAGACAAACACCCGCGCAGATACCGTGGGATTGGAATCGGAGCGCCAGCGTTCACAGGTCTATCGGCTGAGCCGCGGGTTCGAGTTTCTGCGACACCCGGGTGGTGTGATCCCGGGCGGCCGGTACATCAACATGGACAAACAACTCGAGTGTTCCTTCGGCTGGACTGTGGTCTCAGACGAGATGCCAGGCACGTATCTGAACCTCACGGCTGGGCACTGCGGAGACGAGGGCGACAAGATCGGCATCGAAGAGCAGGACGGCAGCCTTGTAGAAATCGGCGAGGTCGTGTGGACCACCGGCTGGAATGGGAAACGGCAACCGGATTGGGCGCTTCTAAAAATCTACGATGACAATGTGCAAACGGCGTTACCGGTGGAAGGTTATCGCGTTGTTGATTGGGTGGGCAAAGACTACTTAGTGGAGAAACGCCCATACGCGTGTGCACTCGGGTTTCGGTCTGGGATTTCCTGCGGCGATTTCGTGGAAATGAGCAATGACATCACATTGTCGTTTGAAAGCATCTCCGACCACGGGGATTCCGGCGGGCCGATCTGGGTGTTCGACCCAGACACCGACGAGGTGCATGCCGCGGCGGTCAACAGCTGGGGCGAAAGTACGAACGCGACGGTGTCGCGCGTAGTTACGATCGAGCCCGTCATGCACGAATTTGGGTTGAAGTTGGTGATCCCGGACTAGCACGCCGGAATCACCAACGGGCGCGGACTAGCGCATGTCTGCACCGCAATGCTGCTTGGCGGCTTCGGCCGCAGCGAGACGCGCGGTGTTGCACTCCTCGTCGGTAAGTGTGCGGTCGGGGGCACGGAAGCGCAGCGAAAACGCGAGGGACTTCTTGCCCTCACCCAACGATTCGGAACGGTACACATCAAACAGGTGTACGCCTTCGAGCAACTCGCCTGCGCCCCGTTCAACCGCAAGGCGTACGGATTCCGCGGGGACGGATTCGTCGACCACCAACGCCAGGTCCTGCAGGAGTGCGGGGAATGCAGACAACACCGGCGCGGGCAGGCTGGGCGCCACCGGCAACGAGGACACATTCAGTTCCATCGCACAGGTGCGCGCCGGAAGTCCGGCCCGCTCCAGCACCTGCGGATGCAACTCACCGGCGTAGCCCACCAGTGTCTCCCCCACATACAATGCGGCGCACCGGCCAGGATGCCACGGCAACTGCTCCGCATTTTCCACCCGCAGCGAGACATCCGCGGCGCGGGCAACCATGCGCGCAGATTCAATGGCATCCGCGTAGGTATAGGCACGCCCCTGGCCCCACGGACCCTCCAACTCCCAATTCCCGCTGCCCACGGTAGCCACGTGAAGTGGTTGCAGCGGCAGGGAGTCCAACAGTGCGGACACTTCGTCATCGGCGGGACGCGCAGACACATCAGGCATTGGGGAAATCCCGTCGCCGCGGGCGATACTCACCTGCTGTACGCCGAAAAGGTGTACGTCTTTATTGCCGCGCGCCACATTGCGCTTCAATGCATCCAACATGCTGGGCAGCAGCGTGGTACCCAACATCGCCCGGTCAGACTCCAGCGGGTTTTGCACGGTGACAACGCGGCGACGTTCATCGTCCGCATCCAAGCCCCACACGTCGAACACATCATTGGCAATAAACGGAGTGGGCAAAATTTCCGCATACCCGCCATAGGCGAGTGCGTGACCGATGGCACGGCGTCGTAATTGCGTGTTGGACAGGCCACGACCAGCGGGCGCGGTGGGAACAATGGAGGGAATATCCTCGAGCCCCTCCAAACGCAGCACTTCCTCGACAAGGTCAGCGGTCATGGTGAGGTCACTACGCCACGTCGGGGGCGTAACCTCCAGCTTGCAGCCACAAGCGAGCACATCAACGGCACACCCAACCTCCTCCAGGCGAGCAATCACGGTTTCGCGCGAGTACTCGACGCCGGCGATGTCGCCGGGGTGGGAGGCGGACATGGTGATCACGGGCATCGACGCAACCTCCCCAACAAGCGTGCGTTCCGGAGCAATCGTGCCGCCGCCGTAGGTGGCAAGGAGGTGACAGGCCAAATCGAGAGACGCCTCAATCACCGCGGGGTCAACACCACGTTCGAAACGACGGGAGGCTTCGGAACTCAACTTGTGGCGCCGCGAAGTCCGTGCCACGGTGATCGGATCCCAATTCGCCGCCTCAAACAACACGTTGACGGTGGTGTCCGCGATTTCGGAGGTGGAGCCGCCCATGACACCGGCCAGCGATTGGATACCGTTGGCGTCGCAAATCACCACGTCGCCCTCGTCGAGCACGCGGGTGACGTCGTCGAGGGTAACGAGCGTTTCGCCGAGGTTTGCGTTGCGCACCACGAGGCCGCCGCTAATGCGATCGGCATCGAATGCGTGCATCGGCTGCCCCAAAAGCAGCATCACATAGTTCGTGATATCGGTGGGCAGGTTGACGGGGCGCTGGCCGCACAACATGAGCTCGCGCTGCATCCAAAACGGGGTTTCCGCCTGCGGGTCCACGCCGGTGACGCTGCGCAGCCCGAAGCGTCGCGCCTTCGTCTCCGCGCCAAGGTCCACGGGCAACACGTCCGCCTGCGTGGTGGGGACGTCGAGCTGTTGCGCGGCGGGGTCCACGAACTTGAGTTCAAATGCAGACGCCAACTCGCGCGCCAAACCACGAGCGGAAAGCGCATATCCGCGATCCGGCGTGATATTCACCTCGAACACAGTGTCATCGAGGCCGAGGATCGGGCGGGCGTCGGCGCCTGGCTCCCCCACGGCTGGGTCCAAGGTAATAATGCCGGCGTTTTGCTTTTCCGCCAAGCCCAACTCGGCGGCGGAACAAATCATCCCGGCAGACATCCTGCCGTATGTTTCGCGCGCGGAGATAGCGAAATTGCCCGGCAGTACCGCACCCGGCAAGCACACCACCACTGTGGAACCGACGGTGAAATTCCGTGCGCCGCAGATAATGGACTGCAATTCGCCGGTACCGTTTGCGTCGCCGACGTCGACCATGCAATGGCGGATCGGCTTTTTAAACTCGGTGAGCTCTTCGATGGATTCCACACGGCCGAGCACCAGCGGGCCGGTCGTTGCGGGGATTGGTGCGTAGCCCTCAGTTTCAAAACCAACGCGGATGAACCCAGCGTCGAATTCTTCTGGGGTAACGGACCAGCCGGGGTTTGCCTGCTGCAGCAACCCCGTCAACCAGCTTTGAGCGATGAACATGTTGGAGTACTCCTGATGTGAACGGGGTGGATTTATGCTTGGATGCCGAACGGCAAAGTAAAGCGAACGTCGCCTTCAACCATGTCGCGCATATCGGCCAAACCATTGCGGAATTGCAGCGTGCGTTCGAGGCCCATGCCGAACGCGAAACCGGTGTACTCCGCGGGGTCGATGCCCGCGGCGCGCAGCACGTTCGGGTTGACCATGCCGCAGCCGCCCCATTCAATCCAGCCGGCCCCGCCTTTTTTGTTGGGGAACCACACGTCCACCTCCGCGGAGGGTTCCGTAAACGGAAAGTAGTTTGCCCGCATCCGCGTGTGCGTCTCTGGGCCGAACAAGGTTTTGGCAAGGTGATCCAGCGTACCGCGCAAGTGCGCCATGGTCAGCCCCTTGTCCACCGCCAGGCCCTCGATTTGGTGGAACACCGGCGTGTGGGTGGCGTCCAGCTCGTCGGTGCGGAATACGCGGCCGGGGCAGGCAATGTACATCGGTACGTCCCGCGAGAGCATGGTGCGCATCTGCACCGGCGATGTGTGTGTACGTAGCACTTGGCGGGAACCGTGCGGCGCGATGTGGAACGTGTCCTGCAAGGTGCGCGCGGGGTGATCCGGAAGGAAGTTCAGCGAATCGAAGTTGAAGTATTCCGCCTCCACCTCGGGGCCCTCGGCGATTTCCCACCCCATGCCAACGAAAATGTCAGCGATTTGCTCGCTGAGGATGGTAATGGGGTGCAGCGCTCCAGTTTGGCTTCGCGTGGTGGGAACGGTCACGTCCACCCGCTCCTCAACGAGCACCTCAGCGTTGCGTTTTTCCTCCAGCGCCACCTTCGCCTGTGCAAACAGCTTTTCCACGCGCCCGCGGGCCATATTGACAGCCCGCCCGGCATCCTTGCGCTCGGCCTTCGGCAACGAGCCGAGTGCTCGTCTGGCTTGCGGGATTGGGGCGTCGTCGCCAAGGTGCGCGCGGCGAGCTTCAGCCAATTCGGCCAAGTTTTCGGCGGCTTGAAATGCTCGCTCGGCGGCGTCTGCGGCGGCGTTCAAGTGGGCTTCGGTTAACTGGATTTCTGACACCTTCTGTTTCGGCCCTTCACAATGTTTATAACGACTACGCTAACCGCACTATCATAGCCGAGACGTGCCAAGCTGCGAATATAGGGCCTTCGCAGACTCGTAGAGGCATATCGACGCCGCGGTAGCAAGGTTCAACGATTCGGCGCGGCCACGGATGGGAATGCGCACCCGATGGTCCGCAGCATCAAGCAACTCTTGGTCCAGTCCATGCGCCTCATTGCCAAACAGCCAAGCAGTTGGCTGGGTAAGCAACTCGGCGGCGTGGTCAAGGTCCACTTCCCCATCAGCCGTGGTAGCAAGAATTTGCAGCCCGCCCCCGCGCAGCTTGTCCACCAACGCCGAGGCGTCAACCGCCCGCGCAACGGGGATGTGGAACAGTGAGCCAGCGGACGAGCGCACCGCTTTCGGGCCCTGCGGGTCCACGCTGTCACCCGCAAACACCACCGCATCCGCGCCGACTGCGTCGCTCACCCGAATGAGCGTGCCCGCGTTGCCAGGATCGTTGGTGGCAACAGGGACGGTAACCAACCGTGGTTTCGCTTTTAGTACTTGGGTCGTTTGCCACAGCACGGGCGAACATACGGCAAAAATGCCTGGGGTGGTGACGGTGTCAGCGAGTGCGCGGGCCGCGGTGTCGGTAATCGGGTGCACGTAGCAATTCATATGCCGCGCCGCCCGCAGCAGTTCACTATAACGATCAGCTGCCTTCTCGGTGACGTACACGTCAATGGCAGCCCCCGTCGCGATCGCAGAATCGACCGCGTTTTCCCCCTCGGCGAGGAATCGATTCGCTTTCCTTCGCCCGGCCGTGCGATGCAGTTTCGCCGCTTGAACGATGCGTCCGGTACGTTCCGTAAATGCTGAATCAAAATCCAAGTGCATGCGACTAAGGCTAGCAGTATGCACGCGGTTCACGGGCTGGTGCGAACAACCTTATGCCGCACCATCACGCGCCCAAGTCGCGTTACCGGCGCAACGGCACATTGTTCGAATCGCGGTCAAAGGGGCTAATTCCCAGCAGCACCATGATGAACTCAACGAATGCCCAAATGCTCACGATAAACAGCGGAATAAAACCAATCAATATAAATGAGGTAATACTGCCACCCAAGAACAGTCCCAGCTGTACCATGCCTCGCTGCGTGTTCCCAAGGTAGAAGTTGTGCAAACCGAAGGTGCCAAAGAAAAACGCCAGTAGCACGGCCACGATCCATTGCTTCTGCGGGGCTCCCACAACCCCGTATCCACCAGCACCATAAGGCACCGGCGTGTTCATGAACGCTTGCGGTTGCTGCGGCAGGGGCACATTTGGGATCGCCGAAGCACTCGGGTCAGCGAACCCGGCCGTTGGTTGCGAGAACGGATCTGCGTACGGGTTCGGTTGTTGCTTCGGGTTGTTTATCGGCAAGCCATCGCGATCATAGTGGACTTCACCGAAAGGATTTGTCATTGTTCCTTGTCCATCTCCCTATGTTGAAAAGTCTGCTCTAGTCTACAGACGATTGCCCACAAGCGTAGTCTCTCGGATAGCCAAAACCCCCTCGCCGGATCCGGCGAGGGGGTAAACGAGACACTAGCTCATGTGCTCCAATTAGGCTGCCTTCGGCGCGTTCACATCGGCGGGCAGCGCGGCCTTCGCGGACTCGCAAATTGCGGAGAACGCGGCAAAATCATTGACGGCCAGCTCGGCCAAGATCTTCCGGTCCACCTCGATGCCGGCGAGACGCAGGCCCTGGATAAGGCGGTTGTAGGTGATGCCGTTCATGCGGGCAGCAGCGTTGATACGCTGGATCCACAGTTTACGGAACTCGCCCTTACGTGCGCGACGATCGCGGTAAGAGTAAGTCATGGAGTGCAGCCACTGTTCCTTGGCCTTACGGTAAAGGCGGGAGCGCTGGCCACGGTAACCCTTGGCGGATTTGAGGATTACGCGACGCTTCTTCTTGGCGTTGACGGACCGCTTGACACGTGCCACGGTGGTACTTCCTTAATACAATCTTCGGGGGTAGAGGGGTTGACGGGCGTGGGCCGTATCTTAAGCCTTGCCGAGCAAACGCTTCACGCGCTTGACATCGACCTTGTCGACATCGGCAGTGCCCTTCAGGCGACGAGTGCGGGTGGAGGGCTTGCCCTCAAGGAGGTGACGGCGATTAGCCCTCTCGCGACGGAGTTTGCCGGAGCCGGTGACCTTCACGCGCTTGGCGGTGCCCTTGTGGGTCTTCTGCTTCATGAGATGAGTGTCCTTGAAACTTGAAACTTATGAGGTATTTACTTCTTGCCTTTGCGCAACGGACCAATGACCATCGTCATATTTCGCCCGTCTTGCTTGGCCTTCGTCTCTACGACGCCGAATTCAGCGACGTCCTGCGCGAGTCGGTCCAGAAGACGGAAACCGAGTTCGGGGCGCGATTGCTCACGGCCACGGAACATAATGGTGACCTTGACCTTGGAGCCCTTCTCCAGGAACCGGATCACATTACCCTTCTTCGTCTCATAGTCGTGATCGTCGATCTTGGGACGAAGCTTTTGCTCCTTGACCACAGTCTGTTGCTGGTTCTTTCGAGCCTCGCGCGCTTTCTGCGCGGCCTCATACTTGAACTTTCCGTAATCCATGATCTTGCAGACCGGGGGCTTTGCGTTCGGGGCGACCTCTACGAGGTCGAGGTCTGCATCGTATGCGAGCTTGCGAGCATCCTCGATACGGACGATGCCAACTTGCTCACCACCCGGGCCAACGAGGCGAACCTCGGGGACACGGATACGCTCATTAATGCGAGCTTCAGCGCTGATGGGTACTCCTAAGTCGCAGCGAATGGGTAATGTGTATACCGCACCGCAACCGGTTGCCCGCTCCCCCAACACACAACTAAAACCCGTTCACTGCAAGCGAACGGGAGATCTCCGTGGGCATTGCCGCGACACGCGCGGGAAATGCTTGTTGTTACCATGATCCAGTCAGTTTCCTGACGGCCTCTGGTGGGAGGGACCTCCACTTGCGGCCTTTGCGCACACACAGGGTTGCGCGTACACAAAGGCGGTAGTGGTGAAAACGTAACACACATGAAACTCAAGCACAAAATTAAGGCCCCAACATAGGTAGACACCCTCAATGTTGCGCCCCCAAAAACAACTGCCAGGACACGGATATTCGAACCCACATGGTGCCTAATAAGAACCTAGAATAGTGACTTATGAAACACTGGGAAGCTGAGCGCACGCCCCCTGCAACGGCGCGGCGTGCGACCATTCCACTGCCAGAATTCGGGCCGCGAGCAACCCACACGGTTGAGCTTCATCGCGAGCCTGCCATTCTTCTCACGCCCCCGGCACCAATTCCACACCCGGCGCCTTCCGGCACCCTCGGCCAACCCGATTCCCGCCTCTCGACGCCCTCCCCTGCCGCGCCGCGGCCGCAGTGGAAAGTACCAACAATCCCCTGGTGGGACAAAGAGCAGTTGATTTTGCGGGCCTTGGCATCGTCGGGCGGACTGTCAATTCTCATCGGCGCAGTGCTGCTGGTGATCCGCTTCCCCGAGCTGTTTTCGTTCACCCCTCCGGTGCGGGTGATGCTCGCCTCCGTGCTCGGGTTGCTCTTGTTGGCTTTGGCTGTGTGGCTGCGCCGCAAGCAGGCGCATTCGACTGTGGTGGGAGCCCCATTTGTCGCCTCCGCCGGGATTCTTTCGAGCATGCCGTTGATCTCCACGTTCTATTACACGTGGGTCGCGGAATGGCTGTGTTTGCTCCTACTACTCGTGGTGATCGCGTGCTATCTTGCCTTATCGCGGCGCTGGAGCGAACAGTATTTCGCGCTACTCGTGGGCTGCATCTTCGCCTTAGCCGCGCTGGTGTTTAACTCTTCCAGCTCCATTGGGTTCTGGCTCCCGGGCGCACTTGCGGGCATCGGCCTCGTGTTTGTAAGCCGCGGAAACAATTGGCGCACCGCCCAGTGGACCGGCGGACTCCTCTCCCTGTTCGGAATTTTGTTCGGTGACCGTCTTGCCATGTCGCTTGACGCCGTGCACCCGATGCAATTCGGCAACGGGATCGCGGCGGCAATCGCCTTGGTGTGCATCACGCACTTAGACCGCGCGATCAGCCGCCCCATCTACGTTATCAATGGGTTGATCGTCGCCTCCGCCATGTTGGCTACCCTTGCCGCCAGTGCGGCAAACGCCACGCAAAGCTGGATTTGCGTGGCACTGGCCGGCGCGTGGGTCGCGTTCGGGCACCTAAAGGAAAAACTCGCAACATACTATTGCACCACCGTGGCGTTAGTGTGGTTGCCGGTGCTGTTTATCGGTGTTGTGCTGAACGCCTCGGAGACGAGCATCATCAAGGGCCACATGGTGCCGTGGGTGTTCCTGCTGGTATTCGCCGCCGCGATCGCATGGGTTTCCGAACAGCGGGAGCATTGGTCAGTGTGGGCGGCGTGGTCGCTGGTCTCGCTCTACATGGTTTCCCCCATGCACAGTTCCGTACTGCTGAAACGGCCGTTGTGGCTCACATCAGCGAACTCTGTGACCATTGCAATCCTGCTATTCGTGGTGTTGGCGGTGGGGTTTATGCACCGTCGTGCAATCCTGCGATTGCCGAATTGGGCGGCGCTGCTCATCGCACTGTTGGGTTTGCACTATTCCACCCTCGGCGTGGTAACTACGACGACCTTTATCGGTGCCGCGATTGGCGGGGACCCGACCATGTGGTTGGGCTACCTGATTGGGCACGCGTTGATCTCCATCAGCTGGATCGCAGCGTCCGGTTGGATCCTGCTTGGACACACGAAGCTATCCTCCCGCGCCGCCCTTGGTGTGGGCATCACACTATCCATCGCGGGCACCGTTAAACTTGTGTTCTTTGATATGGCCACCCTCACCGGTGTTCCCCGCATCGCGGCGTTCCTGATCTCCGGCATCGTGCTGTTTATCATCGCAACGCGCCGCGGAAAAATGCTCGACAATGCTCACGGCCCGGTTGGCTCCCCCACGCCCCAACCAACCGGTGAACCGCATACTTCAACGCCTCGGGAGCGAACATGACTCAGCAACACCCCCACTACGACGCGAAACCGACCGTGAACGCCGCTGGACGGGGCGTCGATACGCCCGCGCCCGAACCACCCTGGTGGGCGAACGAACGTCGGGTAATCCAGTTGCTGGCAATTTTCGGCGCGGTGATTACCATCGTGGGCGCTGGCTACCTGGTGTCGCTGGTCGCCGACCTGGACTACATCACTCCGGCAATGCGCGTGGGCGCGGCCGTCCTGCTCGGCGCGGTGCTGCTCGCGGCGGGGCTGGTACTGCATCGACGAGGGGTGCTGCCGATTGTCAGCAGCGGCATCCTGATAACGTCGGCCGTAACATTCGCCTTTGTCTTATACGCCGTGATGTTTATCTATCATTGGTCACCGCCGCGGATTACCATGACGGTATTCGCACTGATAGTCGCCGGATTTTTCGCCGTTACCCGAATGTGGAACGCCCCGAACACCGCGATTTGGCTGGGATATATTTTTAGCGTCTTTTTCATTCAATACGCGCATTCAACGAGCGAGTTTTTGTTTGTTCCTGGTGGGATCATTGGCGTGTTTATGTATGCCGCCGGCTTCCGTCATCGCAGCTGGACCAACCCGCGGTACCATGCGTGCGCAATCGTCGGTCTTGGCCTGCTGGCGGCGGAGCTTCCCACCACCACCAACAATAGTTTTAGTGCGACGTTTATTCTGGTGACTGCCGCAGCGGTGGTGCTCCTCGCGACATGGGATCACACCCACACCCCGCGGACGTGGCTGTATTGCTCGGGCGTGTTCCCCGCAGTGATGATTGGGGTGAGCTGGGTTGTCGCCAGGGACCACCTCTGGCTGTTGTGGGTGAGCTTTGCGCTGTGCGTGGGTTGGGTAGCGCTGACTTACTTCGTCCCAAACCGCCAGCTTCCGCAAACGGCCTACATTCACATCATCGCCTGGTGCGTTACCGCTACCGCTTTGGTTGCGATTTTCGCCCTGGATACCCAACGCACGGTGGCGACTGTGGTCACCGTCATGGGGTTGGCGTTCACCCTGTATTGGTTTACCATCCACCGGCTTTCAGAAATCGTGTGGGGTTGGTGGGTTACTGTCGTCCTGATTGTCACGATCCCCATCGCCGCCTCGGCAGCATTGCCGAATAACCACTTCTACCCCGCCTGGCAGGAAGCACTCGTTGCCGTAGTAATATTCGGCTACCTGGCCGTCACCGCATGGCGCGCCCGAGCGGTAGCTCAACTACCAGTGTGGGTGCGGTACTGCGTGCTGCTGCTGGCGTTGCATCTGCAAGTGCTTGCGGTAGCGGTCTTAGGCAAAACCCTCGCCGGTAGTTATGGTTTCAACACCGCACACGCACTCAGCACCATCGCGTGGGTTGCGGTAGGTGCTTGGCTCATTGCGTGGCCGACACGTATTCCGCATCCGTGGAGTATCAAACTCGCGGCCGTAATGATCGTCGCCGCTGGGGTGAAAATGATCAACGTGGATGGTACCGTCCTGCCACTGCTCCTTTCCTCAGTGGAGTACTTGTGTATAGGCGCGTTGCTGCTGATAGCGGCCGCGCGGCGCAGTAAACAAGCCCACAAACCTGCAACCGCGCCAAACGGCTCACCCCGCTAAACCCCAGGCGCGGGGAGCAGCTCCCGCAAAAACATCCCGGTGTATGAACCGGATACCTGAGCGACATCTTCCGGGGTGCCGGCCGCGACAACGGTGCCGCCGCCGGCGCCGCCCTCGGGGCCCATATCAATAATCCAGTCCGCTGCCTTGATCACGTCAAGGTTATGCTCGATGATCAACACGCTGTTGCCTTTATCCACAAGGCCTTGAATCACCAGCATGAGCTTCCGAATGTCTTCAAAATGCAGGCCCGTTGTCGGCTCGTCCAAGATGTAAATCGTGCGGCCGTTAGAACGTTTGTGTAGCTCTGAGGCAAGTTTCACGCGTTGCGCTTCGCCGCCAGACAATGTGGTTGCGGATTGCCCGAGGCGCACATACCCCAAACCCACCTCCACCAAGGTGTTTAAGTACCGGTGAATCGAGGAGATCGGGGCGAAAAACTCTGCCGCCTCACCGATGGACATGTCCAATACCTCAGCGATGGTCTTGCCCTTGTACAGCACTTCGAGGGTCTCTCGGTTATAGCGCGCGCCGCCGCACACCTCACACGGCACATACACATCCGGCAGGAAGTTCATTTCAATTTTCAATGTGCCATCGCCGTGGCAGGCTTCACACCGCCCACCCTTCACGTTGAAGGAAAACCGCCCCGGCTTGTAGCCACGCACTTTCGCTTCGGTCGTTTCCGCAAACAACGTCCGGATCTTATCGAATACGCCGGTATAGGTGGCGGGGTTTGAGCGCGGCGTGCGCCCAATCGGGGATTGATCCACCTGCACAAGTTTGTCGAGGTGTCCCACGCCTTCCACGCGTTTGGCTTTCCCCGGCACCTGACGCGACCTATTCAACTTGTTCGCTAGGACTTTTGCCAAGATTTGGTTGATCAGCGTGGACTTGCCGGAGCCGGACACGCCTGTGATACAGCACAACACGCCGAGCGGAATATCCACATCCACGTCCTGCAAATTATTTTCCCGCGCACCAACAACGCGGAGTTGCCGGTCCTGGTCCACTGGCCGCCGGGAATCCGGCACGCCGAGGGTCTTTCGGCCGGAAAGATAGTCACCAGTGATGGAGTTTTCGCACGCGTCGATGCCGCTGGGCGGCCCCTGGTAGACCACCTCGCCACCATATTCACCGGCGCGGGGGCCAATGTCCACGAGCCAGTCCGCGGCTTTAATCGTGTCCTCATCGTGTTCAACCACGATGAGCGTATTTCCAATATCACGCAGGTGCTCAAGCGTGGAAATCAGGCGTTGGTTATCCCGCTGGTGCAGGCCGATCGAAGGCTCGTCGAGCACATACAGCACACCCGCCAGCCCGGACCCAATTTGGGTAGCCAAGCGAATGCGCTGTGCTTCGCCGCCGGAGAGCGTTCCCGCAGCGCGATCCAGCGACAGGTAGTTCAACCCGACGTCGAGGAGGAACTTCAGGCGTGCCTGTACTTCTTTGAGTACGGCACCGGCAATCATCGCTTCGCGGTGACCGAGGGTTAGGGAATCCAAAAACGCGGAGGCTTCCTCCACCGACATGCGGGTCAAACCGGCGATCGATTGTTCGCCATGGCTTTCGGACGCTAACCGGACCGCCAGAATTTCCGGCTTCAGCCGCGAACCCTGGCAAGTAGGGCACGCCACTTCCCGCATGTATGACAATAAGCGTTCTTTTTGCGCATCAGAATCCGTGTTTTCCAGCCGGCGCGTCAGGCTGGGCAGCACCCCTTCAAACGAGGAATTCCAGGTACGGGTTCGACCATAGCGGTTCGTGTATTGCACATTGACTTTCCGCCGTGAGCCGTGCAGGATTGCCTTGCGCTGCGCCGCCGTTAACTCCGAAAACGGCGTGTTCACGTCAAACCCCATGACCGCCGCGAAACCAACGAGCAGCTTCTGGTAGTAGCCTTCCCCCGCGCCGGTCATCCAAGGTTGAATAGCCTCCAGCACGGGCGCATCCGGGTCGGGTATCACCAGGTCAAGATCAACTTCCAGGCGCGTGCCCAAGCCATCGCACGCCGGGCAGGCGCCGTATGGTGAGTTAAACGAAAACGATCGTGGCTCCAGCTCATCCACCCCGAGAGCGTGACCATTGGGGCAGGCGAGTTTTTCGGAAAAGCGGCGGGTGCGATGCGGATGGTCGTCGCTCAGGGTGAGGAAATCCAGCTCCACTACCCCGTCAGCGAGCTGCAATGCGGTTTCGATCGAATCGGTGAGGCGTTGGCGCTGCGTCGGCTTGACCTGCAGGCGATCCACCACCACCTCAATGTCGTGTTTGATTTGCTTTTCCAGGGTGGGTGGCTCGGTGAGTTGGTACACCTCGCCGTCGACTCGCACACGGGCGTATCCCTGCGCGGCGAGATTCGCAAACAGGTCCACGAATTCGCCTTTGCGGGTACGCACCACCGGGGCCAACACTTGGAATTTCAGCCCCTCTTCCATTGCCAAGATCTGGTCCACAATTTGCTGCGGGGTTTGGCGTTCAATGACTGCGTCGCACTCGGGGCAGTGCGCGGTGCCGGCGCGAGCGTACAGCAGACGCAAATAGTCGTACACCTCGGTGATGGTGCCCACCGTGGAGCGCGGATTCCGGTTCGTCGACTTCTGATCGATCGACACTGCGGGCGACAGGCCTTCGATGAAATCCACGTCCGGCTTGTCCATCTGGCCGAGAAATTGGCGCGCATACGAGGACAGGGATTCCACATAGCGGCGCTGCCCTTCAGCGAAGATAGTATCGAACGCCAGCGAGGACTTTCCCGAACCCGACAGACCGGTAAACACCACCATGGTGTCGCGTGGAATATCAATATCCACGCCCTTGAGGTTATGCTCCCGCGCTCCTCGCACAATAAGGCGATCAGCCATGCTTTGGACACCTTTCGTTTTAAACCGCACACACCCGTATCAGCCACGGGGTTTCGCTACGCTGGGCGCTATGACCACCTTGTCGCTTCACCACATATCCGTGTCCGATATGGACAACAATTGCTATCTTCTCACCTGCGGGCAAGAAGCCCTACTTATCGACGCCGCGGACAACGCACCCGCGCTCCTCCAACTCGCCGCCGACCACGGGGCGAAGATCACCACGGTGATCACCACGCACAGCCACGCAGACCACGTGCGTGCCTTGCCTGAAGTCCTGGCTGCGACCAATGCGACGCATATTGCCTCGGCGCTGGACGCGCCCGCATTGCCGTGCCCGGTGGACGTCGAAACGCACGACAACGACACCGTAACCTTTGCGGGGCATGAGTTCCCCGTTCGAATCCTACGTGGGCACACTGACGGCGGGATGGCAATCGCCGTTGAAATCAACGGTAAAACTCACCTTTTTGTTGGGGACAGTTTATTCCCCGGCGGCGTCGGTAAGACAAATTCACCGGCGAAATTCACCCAGCTCCTCGACGATGTTACCGAGCGAATTTTCGAATGTTATCCCGACGATGCCATCGTACACCCAGGGCACGGAAAGCCTACCACGCTGGGCCAGGAGCGTCCGCACCTTGCGCAGTGGCGGGAACGGGGCTGGTAAATGGGTGTTTGCCTAGGGCATTTTCGGCAGCGGAGTCGCGGAAGTTTCCGTAGACTCGTAGGCGCCTCATCCGCGAAACTTAAAGGAGCTTTACAGCAATGATCCGTAAGCTTGCACGTCCCATGCTGGCGTCCGTGTATGTCGCCGATGGTGTAGACACCCTCATCAATACAGACGAACACGTTGAGGGTACGCAGGCCGTGATCAATCACGCCCGCACTGTCCTGCCGTACGAATACGCCCGCCAGATTCCGCGCGACCCTGAATTGGTGGCGCGTTCCGTGGGTGCGACGAAGGTCGTGGCCGGCTCGCTGCTCGCATTGGGCAAGCTTCCCCGCCTGTCCGCCGGTGTGCTCGCACTCGTTTCGGTACCCACCATTTTGGCCCGCCACGCGTTCTGGGAAACCCAATCCCCGGAGGAAAAGAAAGCCCGCCGCGCCGGGTTCACCACCAGCGTCGCCCTGCTCGGTGGCCTGATCATCGCGTCCGCAGACACCGCCGGCAAACCGGGGTTAAAGTGGCGTGCCAGCCGCGCCGCCAAGGACGCCAACAAGGCGATTCAGCAGGCACTGCCCACAAAGTCCGAAACTGAAAAGTTCGCGGATTCCGCCCAGGAAACCGCCTCCGCGCTGGCGTCGAGTACCCGCAATTTCCTCGGGGAAGCCGCTGGCACCGTCGGCGGATACGCGGACCAGGCGCGCGAATACGTGGAAGACAACAAGGACGATTGGTTGGAGCGCGCGCAGCACCACGCCGCCGCGGCCCGCAATGGCTTGGTCAAGGCTGCCGCCGCTACCCAGGCTCGCGCCGACGAACTCTCCGCGCAGGCCGAAACCTACGCTGGGCGAAAGTCCAAGAAGTTGAAGAAGTCCGCCGCCGTGTACCAAAAGCGCGCGGATAAGGCGCTGGCTCGGGCCCAAAAGAAGCTGACCAAGAAGTTCGACATTTAGTCCTCGCGGGCTGCCGCAAGACACGCCGCCGTGCTCCCGCTACTAGCGGGGTGGGCGGCACATAGGGCACACTAGTGGGCCGAACACTTCACCGGTTTCCACGAGCAGAAGGTGCCCTCCCATGAACGATGTTGCCACGACGGAAATCGCCGCCGAACAGAAGTACGTTCATTCGCTCTTCGCGCGGCTTGATGCTGAAGTGCAGCGCTCCCACGAGCGGCTTGCGGCGGTGATGCTGCGGGTGGATCGGGCTAACCCCGACGCCGAAGCGCTGGTAGAACGCGAGGCCGAATACCACGCACTGAACGCCAAGCTCGACCGGTTGAATCTGGCGCAACTTGGGTTGGTGTTTGGGCGTATCGACGTCGCGGCTGACGAAGTGGAGAACCCCGTCCCCGGCCGCCCAGACCTTGACCGTCGCTACATCGGCCGCATGGGACTCGACGCGCGGGAGGACAATTACCGCACGTTGCTGCTGGATTGGCGCGCCCCGATGGCGCGGCCGTTTTATCTTGCCACCACCCTGCACCCCGAGGGCGTAGAAACCCGCCGCCACATACGAACAAAAGGACGGTTGGTGGTTGGGGTTGACGATGAGCATCTCGGCGGGCACACCACCGTTGTCGAGCGCGCCGACGTAAGCAGCGAATCCGCCTTGTTCCGGGCGCTGGAGGCTGCCCGCACCGGTTTTATGTCCGATATCGTGGAAACCATCCAACGCGAGCAGGACGAGATCATCCGCGACACCACTCGCGGCGTCATGGTGGTAGAGGGTGGTCCTGGTACCGGCAAAACGGCCGTGGCTCTGCACCGCGTTGCGTATCTGCTCTACACGTGGCGGGAGCAATTGGCCAAAACCGGTGTGCTGATCATCGGCCCCAACGCCACATTTTTGGACTATATTTCCCGCGTGCTCCCCGAGCTCGGCGAAACCGGCGTCGTGCTGTCCACCATTGGCGAACTCTACCCTGGCGTGCGCGGCGTCGCCGAGGAATCGCTGCTCACCCGGGAAATCAAAGGTAGCGAGGAGATGGCACACATCCTCAACCAAGCCGTCAAGGCCTACCAAACGTTGCCGGAGCAACCCATCGAACTGCGCGTGGATGGCATCGCACTGCGCATCGACGCCGCCATGGTGAAAAAGTCTCGCACCCGTGCGCGCCGGGCCCGCCAACCACACAACCGCGCCCGCGCAGTGTTTCGCGAACATATGCTGGAGCAGCTGGCCAACCAGCTGGCCGACACCATTGGTGCGGATCCGCTGGGCGGCGGCAACCTACTCTCCGGTGGCGATGTGGCCCAATTGCACGAAGACCTCGCCGAAGAGGCGCAAATCCGCGCTGCGCTCGATTCCTTCTGGCCACACTTGGAGCCCCGCCAAGTGCTCACCGAGCTGCTCGAATCCCCCGCCCGAATCGAGGTTGCGGCGGCTGAATACGATGAGGAAACCAAGGCTGCATTATTGCGGGAATCCGGTGCGCCGTGGGCTCCCTCCGACGCCGCATTGCTCGACGAACTCGCCGTACTTATCGGCGTTGCCGACCCGCAGGAAGCGCAAGCGGAGGCTGATCGCCAGTGGCAGGAACAAGTCGCCGAAGCACAGGGGGCGTTGGACATTCTCACCGGCTCCGCCTCCCAAGACTTAGACGATGGGTTCGACGCGGAAATTTTGATGGCCCATGACGTCATCGACGCCGAAACCCTCGCGGCCCGCCAACGCACGCGCGATGTGCGTTCCACCGCGGAACGCGCCCAGGCGGATCACACATGGGCGTATGGGCATGTGGTTGTGGACGAAGCCCAAGAACTCTCCCCCATGGAATGGCGTATGGTGATGCGCCGCTGCCCGTCGCGCTGGATGACCATCGTGGGCGACACCGCACAAACAAGTTCCCCCGCAGGTGTGGACAGCTGGGCCGACACGCTCGCACCATATGTGAAACAGCGCTTCCGCAGGCACCAGCTCACCGTCAACTACCGCACGCCCGTGGAAATCATGGAGGTGGCGCTTAACCTCTTACCGACGGTCGCACCAGACCAGCAGCCAAGCACCTCCATCCGCCGCACCAACCGTGCCGTGAATTTCCTCGACGAACATGCTAGCGCTGAGCAGATCGCCGCAACGCTGAAAGCCGCCGAGCCGGACAGGCTCACCCACATCATCAACGCCACCAACGTCAGCGATGTGAAGGGCCTCGAATACGACCACGTCATCGTGGAACACCCGGCCAACATTGTGGATCGCTCCCCCCAAGGGTGGCAGGACCTCTACGTAGCGTTGACTCGCGCGACGCAATCACTGACCGTGATCGGCGACATCCCAGCGTAAGTGTTAGCTCACGGTGTGAACGATCATGACGTCGCACTGCGATTGGCGCGCCACATCCGCCGGCACCGAACCAAGCAGGCGGCCCGTAAGGGAATTGATGCCACGGTTGCCCACCACAAGCAGGTCCGCTTGGTTCTCATTGACAATACTCATGAGGGCTTCCACAGGGGTGCCCGGCTTGATGCAGGTTTCAATGTTCTTTGCCCCAGCAGCCTGCGCGGCAGTCATCGCTGTTTCCAGATTCTTCTGAGCAGGATCATCACCCAACACCGTCACCGAATCCTGGCGCAGCGTCTTAGAAGCGTCTTCCTTGGTTTCGTAATAGGCGCAGCCGATAATCAACGTGGCGTCGAAAGCACCTGCGATTGCGGCAGCGCGCTCCACAGCGAGCAGAGAGGACTTAGAACCGTCCGTGCCGACGACAATCTTTTTGTAATCGCTCATGATGAACCTTCCCGATGGGTCGTTGTAAACCGCTCATATCCTAGCACCGAACAAGCGAGACGAACGCCCCTTTGGCGCTAGATTCCCGCGGCTCGCATACCGCGAAGCTCCTTCTTCAGATCAGCAATCTCATCACGCAGGCGTCCTGCCAGCTCAAACTTCAATTCCCGAGCTGCCGCCCCCATCTGAGCAGTAAGCTCATCAATGAGTTTCTGCACTTGATCCTGTGGCATATCGCTAACATCTGGGCGCTCCACCACCGCGACATCACCAGCCGCATCAGCAGGCACATCTTCGTACACTTGATCGAGGATGTCGGCGATTTTCTTACGCAGCGGCTGCGGATCAATCCCGTGCTCCTCGTTGTAGGCAATCTGGCGCGCCCGCCGCCGATTCGTCTCATCAATCGCCTGCTGCATCGAATCGGTGATCGTATCGGCATACATGTGTACCTCGCCGCCGACGTTTCGGGCTGCTCGGCCAATCGTCTGAATGAGCGAACGCGTGGAGCGCAAAAAGCCTTCCTTATCGGCATCCAAAATCGACACCAGGGACACCTCCGGAAGGTCCAAGCCCTCGCGCAACAGGTTAATGCCAACCAGCACGTCGTATTCGCCAAGCCGCAACTGGCGCAGCAATTCCACGCGCTGCAAGGTATCAATATCGGAATGCAAGTACCGCACGCGCACCCCATGCTCGAGCAGGTAATCGGTGAGATCTTCCGCCATCTTCTTCGTCAGCGTCGTTACCAGCACACGTTCGTTTTGGTCCGTGCGCTGGCGGATCTCCCCGATCAAATCGTCAATCTGCCCAGCGGTAGGTTTCACCACCACCTTCGGGTCGACCAGCCCAGTGGGTCGAATCACCTGCTCCACAAACTCGCCACCGCTGGCAGCCATTTCGTAATCGCCGGGCGTAGCCGACATGTACACGCATTGGCCTTTTCGATCATCGAACTCCTGCCAAGTCAACGGGCGGTTATCCAAAGCTGATGGCAACCGGAATCCGAAATCCACCAGATTGCGCTTTCGCGATGCGTCACCCTCGTACATACCGCCGATCTGCGGCACAGTCACGTGAGACTCGTCAATGATCGTCAGGAAATCCTCTGGGAAGTAATCAATCAGGGTGGCTGGCGCGGAGCCGGCGGCGCGGCCGTCGATATGCCGCGAATAGTTCTCAATACCGGAACAAAAACCCACCTGTTCGATCATTTCTAGGTCGTATTCGGTGCGCATGCGCAACCGCTGCGCCTCCAGCAACTTCCCGCGGTTTTCCAAATCCGCGAGCCGTTCGGCAAGCTCCTCCTTAATGGCAGCCACCGCTTTTTCCATGCGTTCCGGGCCCGCAACATAATGCGTTGCAGGGAAAATCCTCACCTCGTCGGCCTGCCGGATCACATCCCCCGTCAGGGGATGAATGTAATACAACGAGTCAATCTCATCGCCAAAAAATTCGACACGAACAGCGAGTTCCTCATACGCCGGGATGATGTCAACGGTGTCCCCTTTCACGCGGAACGTACCGCGGGTAAACGCGACGTCGTTACGCCCGTATTGGATGTCCACGAGCAGGCGCAAAAACCGGTCACGCTCAATCTCTTCCCCCACCTGCAACACAACGGAACGATCCAAATAGGACTGGGGCGTGCCCAAGCCGTAAATGCAGGACACTGAACTCACCACCACCACATCGCGACGCGAAAGTAGATTCGACGTTGCGGAGTGGCGGAGACGCTCCACATCCTCATTGATCGAGGAATCCTTTTCAATGTACGTATCCGTCTGCGCGATGTACGCCTCCGGCTGGTAGTAGTCGTAATAGCTCACGAAGTACTCCACGGAGTTGTTCGGCAACAACTGGCGCAGCTCGTTGGCAAGCTGCGCCGCCAGCGTCTTATTCGGCGCCATCACCAATGTGGGGCGCTGCACTTGCTCAATTAACCAGGCTGCGGTGGCGGATTTGCCGGTGCCGGTGGCGCCCATCAGCACGATGTCGCGCTCCCCCCGATTGATGCGTTCCGTAAGTTCCTTAATCGCCGCTGGCTGGTCGCCCGCGGGCTGATAGTCAGAAACAACTTCGAATATTTTTTCGGTGCGCTCGATTTCGCCGACGGGACGGAACTCGGAGACGGACAGTACCGGATGCTCAGCAGCAAAAGCCATGCCTTCTATGGTAAGCGAAGTTCCCGGACAAGCTGTTCCACTTGTGGCTTCAATGCCTCCAAGTCACCGTTATTGTCAATGAGATAGTCCGCCGCCGCGTTGCGCTGTGCATCGCTGATCTGCTGGGCGGCTCGCCGGCGGGCGTCCGCCTCCTCGAGGCCGCGATAACGCACCAACCGTTCGATGCGCAACTGCTCATCGGCGTGTACGACCACCACCACATCCATGTCAAGGTGCAACCCATTGTCCACCAACAGCGGCATGTCGTACACCACTTCCTGGCAGCCCTCCGCGGCGGCATCCGCGAACCTCCGCGCAGTTTCCGACGCAATCTTCGGGTGCGTAATCGCGTTTAACAACGCCGTGGACTCCGGGGCACTAAACGCCAATCTGGCAAGTTCGCCCCGGTTGAGATGGCCATCTTCCAACAACACCCCTGGGCCGAATGCTTGCGCCAATTCCTCAAGGGCAGGCTGCCCCGGAGCCACGATATCGCGGGCGATTTGGTCCGCGTCGATGATGTGAAACCCTGCCTGGGCCAACAGATCCGCTACGGTTGATTTGCCACTTCCAATTCCACCTGTCAATCCGATCTTTTTCATAGCCATAAACACCAACCTACAAGGATTTTGCAGACGCGGCCGCAACCCAAAACGCACGAGCTCAGGCCGTCAGCCGCGCCCAGGCCCTCAAAGTAAGCATTCCCCCGGGAGCGGCGAGCGTCGGCAGGCACCAGGCCAGCGTCACCGGCACACCCGCCAGCGCTAATACCTGCAGCGCCACCAGCAGTACCACCGTCGCCCCCACCCCCGCCAACAGCGAGCGGAAGTGGGTAGCCACCCAGGCCACCGGAGCCGCGCACAGCATCGCAGCCATCCCATGCGCCCACACTGCTGCCAGCCGCCAATCCGGCACATACCCAAGCACCAAACCGAACACGTAAACGACCACTGTGACCGCCGCGCTTATCGACGCCGCCCAACCCACAAATACCGCCAATTTCGCCGCCGCGACTTGGAACCTCGTCACGGTGGCAACCAGCAAAATCGGCAAGGTGCGGTCACTAAACTCACGCGCGAACAACCACGTGAGCACGACCCCAGCAGTGAGCAAACCACCGGCAGTCACCAACTGCTGGGCTATCACCATCAACCCCGACCAATCCTGCGTCACACCAGGGCCCGCCTTGGCTATCAACTGCTCGTTGCCAGTTCGCAAGCCAAATGTGACCACGCCGAGCAAGCACACCGTGCCCACCAAATACATTGCGCTGCCGATCCGGCCGACACGAGATTGCCGGAACTTGAGGAACTCAACGGCGAGCGCGGTGTTGGTGCTCATCTTCAACCACCTTTGCGAAAAACTCTCGTTCAATGTCTGGCTGGGCGGGGTCAATTTCGCCGATCACACAGCCACGGTTCAACACCAAAATTCGGCGGGCGATGCGAGCAACCTCGTCGAGGTGATGGCTACTCACCAACACCGCCGCACCCGCCCGCGCGTGATCGAGCAGCTGCTCGCGTAACAACACCACGCCAAGCGGGTCCAAGGCATTCGTCGGTTCATCCAATACCAGCAACTCCGGCCGGTGCTGCGTGGCACGAGCCAACCCGACCCGTTGCTGCAGCCCTTGGGATAAATTCCCGAACCTTCGTTCTGCGACTTCACCCAGCCCCCACGTGCGCAGCGCCGGACCCACCACCGCACCATGGTCAACCCCGTGCAGCTTCGCCCCGATCACCAAATTCTGGCGGGCTGAAAGCTCCGGGTAGCCGGCGGCGCCCTCGATCAAACATCCCACGGTTGCGGGGCGTGAAACCACACCTGCGGTGGGGCGCTTGAAACCCAACACGCACCGCAACAACGTAGTTTTCCCAGCCCCATTCGGCCCCACCACCGCAACGATGCCCCCGGCTGGGACATCGAAACTCACGTCCCGAAGCCCAAGCGGAGCAAACCCAAGGCCACGCACGCTTAACATGAGCAATCCAACGCTTGAAAAATCTCGGCGATGGCGTCGCGCAGCGACACGGTACTCGCGGCCGCCCAAACCAAAAGCCCTTCACTCAAACCGGCAATTGCGGCGGCGGCAATGACCTGCGCACGCAACCGCGACTCGCCACGAGCAACCAACGCCTCAGCAATCACCACAACGGTCGGCTCGTTATGGCGGGCAATCACATTCGCCGACAACCCAGCGTCCGCCACGAGCCGCAAGCGGCAAGTAATTGCCGATTCGTCCAGCGTTTCCAGCGCACAGGCAAGTCCACGAGCCACCGCCTGCATCGGGGATTCACTCGCTGGGCGATCGCGGACGGCTTCCGCGATAAGCGGGTCGAACGAATCCCCAAGCAGCAGGTGCTCCTTGGTAGGAAAATGCCGAAACAAAGTCATCTCACTCACCCCAGCGGCTCGCGCGACCTGCGCCGTCGTGGTGGCCCGAAAGCCATGACGAGCAAACAACTCCAATGCCGCATCCTGCAACTGCTGGTGTGTACGCGTCCAACGTCCCATGAAAGAGAATGTTAGTTACTAACTATTGCCACGTCAAGGCTACTATCAATGCCGACGGGCGGAAATCTGCCCCAGCCGCCACGAACGTGAAAAAGCCCAGAGTTCGGGTGGGCTTCCGAACTCTGGGCGGGGTTTTCGCCTAGGGGCTAGGCGGTCACCTCGATAATGGCAGTATCGCCAGTCACGATCTCAGCGGGTTTGCCAACGACGGACTCGTACTTCGCATGGTTGGTCACCAACACAGGTGTAGTCAACGGGTAGCCCGCTTCCTTAATGACGGCGCGGTCGAAGGTAACCAGCGGATCGCCGGCCTTCACCTGCTGCTTGCGGGTGACGTGCACCTCGAAGCCCTTGCCGTTGAGTTGCACAGTGTCCAGACCGACGTGGATGAGCAGATCCACACCGGACTCCAGTTTCAGCGCGATAGCGTGCCCGGACTTTTGCACCATAAGCACTTTGCCGTCCGCGGGGGCCACGACGGTATTGCCGGTCGGTTCGATGGCCACGCCCTTGCCGACGCGCTCGCCAGCAAAGACTTCATCCGGAACATCTGCCAACGGGATCGCGCGGCCAGCGAGCGGCGACTTGATAAGCACCTGGGTGCCGGCCGCCAGCTCGGTAACCACCGGGGCTTCTTTCAACGCGGTACCTGCGGCGGCTGCGCCACCAGCTACAGCGGCGGCAGGGGCGGGAGCGGGGACCGCTGGAACTTGCTCACCACGCTCTTCCGCAAGCAATGCCTCATTTTCGGCGCGCATATTGTCCCGTTCTTCCGCAGTGCGATAGTCGAAGAAAATCACCAGGAAGAAGGAGGTGAGGAACGCCACGGCGATACCGATAGCGTAGCCACCCATCGGCTCCATCGCGGGAATGGTGAGCAGCGAGGTGAACACGAAGGCGTGGGCTTTCACGTCGAACAGGCCCATAATCACGCCGCCAGCGAAACACCCTGGCAGCAGGCGCATGTAGGACTTCCGGAAGCGCAACAGCACACCGTAGAGGGAGGGTTCAGAAATACCGCCAAGGAGACCGGCCATCATGCCACCGAAGGAAACCTGACGCATCTGGCGGTTGCGTTCCTTCATGGACACGAACAGGACGCCGGAAACAACACCGAAGCAGGCAAAGTTCCAGGCACCCATTGGGCCTTGGATGAAGTCATAACCCAAGGTCGCAATGTTCTGAATCATGATCGCGTTGAGTGGCCAGTGCAAACCAAGCGGCACGAGGAATGGGTACAACAGCGGCACGACGATCGCCAGAATCAGCGGCGAGAATCCGTTGACGGCACCGAGGAAAGCGGAGATGCCGTTACCCACACCGATACCGAAGGGGCCGAGCAGGAATGCGGTGGCTGGAATCAGGATCAGCAGCGAGAAGAACGGTACGAACACCATGTGCACGGCGGTTGGGATGATCTTCTTCAGCAGTTTTTCCAGCCAGAACAATGCGATTGCGGCCAAAATCGGCGGGAACACCTGTCCGCCGTAGTCGCTGAGCACCATGGGGATACCGAAAACGTCGACGGTGTAGATTTCGGTGCCGACGTCGTTCAGGGTCACGACCGTTTCCGGCAGTTCCTTCATCTTCAAAAACTCGGGCGTCAGAAGCGCCGCCGGGATTGCCGCACCGACCCACTCGTTAGCGCCGAGTTTGCGGGCAGCGGTTGCGCCGACCATGACCGGCAGGAAGTAGAACACGCTGCGCCACATGGCGTGCATGAACTGGAAGGTAGGCGGCTGCTCTTCGGCACGGAAATCTTGAATGCCGAAGGTGTCGCACAGCACCAGCAGCGTGATGATGAGCGAGGCGCCAAGCAGTGCCCACAGGACGGGACGGAACGTGTCTGACAGGAATTCAAACGAGTAATCGATCCATCCGTACTTGCCGCGGACGCCGCCATAGTCCTTCCCTCCCGAATCGGCCTTGGGGCGTTCCCCTTCGCCCATGCCCGGCTGCTGCATAATGCCTTGGTAATAATCAGCGACGCCACCGCCCATAACCACCTGGAGGCCGGTAGTGCCTTGCGGCACCACACCTAGGACGTCGGGATTGCTGTCCAGAGCCTTCTGGTCAACCAAACTTTGATCCACCAGCTGGAACCGCAAACGCGTTGCACAGTGAGTCAGACTCGTAATGTTCGCTGCGCCGCCTACCTTTTCGAGGATAAACTGCGACGTGGTCAGTGTTTTTGAGGCCACGAACACACCTTTCTTTTTGAGAACCCCCCTTCAGCGCATTTCACGCGGACGCCACCACAGGAAGGTTGCACTGGATATGATCCCCCGCTGTCCGCTGTTCACGGAAATGCGAGGGTTATAGTCGAACGTCCGAGCAATGCCCATCTGTGCCCGCATTATTCGACTCTCTCGACTATCATATGCCCGTTCCCAACGAAATCCAAGATCGATCGGGCTTCTGCGGACCCCACCACCACCCGAAAATGTTGCGAAAGACCGACACAGCCCTACCGAACACTCATCAGACCAATTAGCCGAATTTGCAGGAACATTCAATGCCCCAGCTGGTTATGACCTCCGCCACATGAGGTGAGCCCGCCCTGCCGATAGTTTCACGATTCAGAACTCCGAAAATATAGAACACACGATTGCGTAAACAAGGGCTTTTCAAAACCTAGGAGACCAACACGTTCCGTCGGCAGAGACGACCAAATGGGCGAATCCCACCCTTAGATTCACGCCCAAACCCCCAACCGCCGCAACGAATATTGTTTCGATTGTGAGGAGGGCGTCGAGAAGCGGTGCGGCGACGCTACACCTTACAGAAACCCGCACCCTCGCACACACAACAACCAGCAGCAGGCGCGGCACAATGGGTGCCAACCTTGACAACCGAACACCCCACACGCCCCAAACGGCGGGGGTACCGCTACACCCTTGACGACGCCCAGCGCGCAAAAAACGCCCCGCAGTTCCTATTGCTAGGAACGTGCAAGGGCGTCGTTCGCGTAACTAGTTACGGCCTAGTTGCCGGCGAGCTTTTCGCGCAATGCGGCGAGCTGCTCATCGGAAGCCAGCGAGCCACTCACCTCGGCGGCCTCTGCAGCTGCAGGTGCCTCCGCAGCGTCAGAAGAGTACTCGCTTGCATTCGACTCCGCTGCGGCGTCGGCCGCGTTGCGGTGGCGTTCGATCTGAGCGGTGTGCAGCTGGAAGAGACGCTCGGACTCTGCGTAGCGCGCCTCCCACTCTTGACGCTGAGCGTCGAAGCCTTCGAGCCATTCGTTGGTCTCGGGGTCGAAGCCTTCGGGGAAGATGTAGTTACCCTGCTCATCGTAAGAATCACCCATGCCGTACTTGGACGGGTCGAATTCTTCGGTGTAGTCCTCGTCGGCCTGCTTCAGCGACAAGGAAATGCGGCGGCGCTCAAGGTCAATATCAATCACCTTGACCATTGCCTCTTCACCAACGCCGACAACCTGGTCCGGCACCTCGACGTGGCGCTCAGCCAACTCGGAGATGTGGACGAGGCCTTCGATGCCTTCCTCGACGCGGACAAACGCACCGAACGGAACCAGCTTGGTGACCTTGCCGGGAACAATCTGGCCCACGGCGTGAGTGCGGGCAAACACGCGCCACGGATCTTCCATGGTGGCCTTCAGCGACAGCGAAACACGCTCGCGGTCAAGATCAACGTCGAGCACCTCAACGGTAACCTCGTCGCCGACGGTGACAACCTCGGACGGGTGATCAATGTGCTTCCAAGAAAGCTCGGAAACGTGCACCAGACCGTCGACGCCGCCCAAATCGACGAACGCGCCGAAGTTGACGATGGAGGACACAACGCCCTTGCGGACCTGGCCCTTCTGCAGCTGGTGGAGGAACTCGGAACGAACCTCGGACTGCGTCTGCTCGAGCCACGCACGACGAGAAAGCACAACATTGTTGCGGTTCTTGTCCAGCTCAATGATCTTCGCTTCGATTTCCTGGCCAATGTAGGGATCCAGGTCACGAACGCGACGCATTTCAACGAGGGAAGCAGGAAGGAAACCGCGCAGGCCAATGTCCAGGATGAGACCACCCTTGACAACCTCGATGACGGTACCGGTAACCGGCTCGTCCTTCTCCTTGAGTTCCTCAATGGCACCCCAGGCACGCTCGTACTGGGCGCGCTTCTTGGAAAGGATGAGGCGGCCTTCCTTATCCTCCTTGGTCAACACCAGAGCGTCGATCTCATCGCCGACCTGGACGACCTCGCCCGGATCGACATCGTGCTTGATGGAAAGCTCGCGGGAGGGAATCACGCCCTCGGTCTTGTAGCCGATGTCGAGCAGTACCTCATCGCGGTCAACCTTGACGACGGTACCTTCCACGATATCGCCATCGTTGAAGTACTTGATGGTTGCGTCGACTGCGGCGAGGAAGTCCTCAGCGGTGCCGATGTCGTTGATGGCAACCTGAGGGGTGTTGTTGGTGGGCATATAAAGTGCTCCGAATGCGGATAGGAATAGAAAACGGACAGGAAGCGAGTCTCTCAAAAATACTGATAACCATCAGGATTTGATCCCGCCCGCCACCGAATTTCACCCTCCTATGTAAGCGAAACGCACCAGCGAGCACAGACACGCTCTTTCAAAGCTACAGCGTTTGCCCAGCTAAAGCAAATAGAATCGCACGCTATGAGCAACTTCACCGGGGCCGAACCCGATCACCGAGAATCCGCCCGCGCAAATCGCTATTGGTGGGACTTAGACGCGGCGGATTATCACGCACAGCACGCAAACTATCTACAAGGATTTTATTGGTGCCCCGAAATGCTCCACGAAAAAGACATTCGTTTACTCGGCGATGTCTCCACCCTCGACGTCCTCGAAATAGGCTGCGGATCCGCGCCCTGCTCCCGCTGGCTCGCCGAGGACGGCGTAGGCTTTATCACCGCATTCGACATCTCCGCAAACATGCTCAACTTTGGTCGCTCCCCGCGCATTCCCCTCGTGCAGGCAGACGCCACCGCCATGCCATACGCCACAAACAGTTTCGACGTCGCGTTCTCCGCCTTCGGCGCCATCCCCTTCGTCGCCGACTCCGCAGCGCTCATGCACGAAGTGGCCCGCGTGCTCCGCCCCGGCGGAAAATTCGTCTTCTCCATCACCCACCCCATGCGGTGGATTTTCCCAGACGACCCCGGCGTGACGGGATTAACCGTGTACACCAGCTATTTCGACCGCACACCCTATGTGGAACGCGACTCAGTCACCGGCGCGGCCACCTATGTGGAACACCACCGCACCCTCGGTGACCGCGTACGTGAACTTATCGGCGCAGGATTCATCCTCACCGACCTGATCGAACCGGAATGGCCAAACAACCTTACGGAAACTTGGGGCCAATGGTCACCGTTACGCGGCGCATTGTTCCCAGGCACGGCAATCTTCGTTGCCACGCTGCCGGGCGAACCTAACCAGCCTCACGAGTAGGCGGCGTGTGCCGACGCTTCGTATGCTGCTCGAACGCATACGCGTACTCCAAGAGCTTCGTATCCGCGCCCCGCTGTGCGAAGAACATCGCCCCGGCAGGCTTGCCGTCATAAGTACCAAACGGCACGGTAATTTCAGGCGCGCCCGCAATACACGGCACCAGCACACTATCGTTGTCCTTGGAGACGATCACATCGACGTTGTGCTCCGCCATGATTAAATCCAACCTCGATTGCGCCGTGCGTACCATGTTCGCCACCTTTGCATCGTCGTGCTCGGAATACGAAAGGCTCTGCTCCACCAGATTTTGCCCGTAGCGCATTCGGGTTTCGGGGTCCTGCCTGTTGTACTCGGCCAGCGCCACCAGCGACGAGATGGGGGCCTTGTGTTCCGTAAGCCACGCGTTGAAGTCCCGCTCGAAATCGTTGAACAAAATCACCGTGTTATCGAGGTCCGTTTCATCAACCTGCATCTCGACGACCGTCGCACCCAAGAACTCCAGCGCAGCCTTCAGGTTCGCGGCAAAGTCCTCAGGGAGGCCCTGAGCGACTCCCACCCGCTTCCCCTCAAACGGGTTTCCCGACAATTTCGGTGTCACCGGCGTCGTTGCGGCGGCATTATAGGCGGCAACCACATCCTCGACACGCTTACCAAGCGGCCCGATTGTATCCAGGGTGGACGAAATCGGGACCACCCCACCGGCATCAATATTATCTTTGGTCGGTTTGAAACCCACCACGGAATGCACACTCGCAGGGGCCATAATGGACCCAGTAGTTTCCGAACCAAACGAGACCGCCGCCAAATCCAACGCCATCGCAGCGGCACTCCCAGAACTGGAACCCAGCGGCGAAATTTCTAGCGGCCCAAACGGATTGTGGGTTTGCCCCTTTTTGCCGCTATACCCGCTGGGATTCTTCGTGGACATGAAATTCGACAACTCCGAAAGGTTCGTTTTCCCCAACACAATTGCGCCTCGCCCGCGCAATTGGCGCACAAACGGCGCGTCCACGTCCGGGACAAAGTCACGCAAAGCGTGCGTGCCGGCGCTCGTCGGCATATCACTCGTATTGATGTTTTCTTTCAATAACACCGGCATGCCGAACAAATCCTCCAGGCTGTCACCCCGCCCAATCGCGTCCCGGTACTCCGCATCTTTCGCGCGCGCCTGCTCCATAGCTTTCGGATTAATTTCACTCACCGAATTAATACCGTCTGCGTTCTGATCCAACTGACGAATACGCAACAAGTAGAAAGCAACAATTTCCTCGTACGTCAACGCTTCCTGCCGAACTAACGCCTGCAATTCCGATATTGATTTGTTGTAAATTTGATCTGTTTTCTTTTCCACCGCGGCGACATCTACATCCGCCAATTGCGCATCAATACTGTTCAGGATTTTATCATTCCCAAACGAAATCCGCTCTTCTTGAGCGGGCAACAATGAGCGAATATATAAATACACTCCCCCAGCCGCCACGACCGCGAGCACCACACAAACAATCGCGCCACGAACGAGAATCTTTTTCACGCACGTTTCCTTCCTCATGCACTGGGCTTTCACGCTACGCGAACCCCACCGTAAACACTAATTTCGTGCAATTACGGCATTTTCACTCGACACCCAAACGCACACAAGATACGCGAAAAAGAACCGGCAACAATCGCGGGGTGGCGGCGTACATGCACACCGTCACCCCGCGAGTTCATCGCGCAACGCTAGCGCCGAAACCGAAATGGCAAACTACATCGCCCACTTGCTGCCGGGTGGCACATCGCCGGTGCGAGTGATCTGCCGCTCGGAATCATCCAAGGTGATTCCTGCGCTAATCCGGCCAGACGATTCAGCGTTCGACTCCCCGTCCAAGGCATAACGGAACGTAATGGAGATTCCGCTATCCCCGTGGATACGGGTAATCTCCACTGGCTCGAACGCAAACGCCTCCTCAGTGATCCGCGTGAGGAAATGTCCCCTCCGGAAAATCAACACTTGGTGCGGTGACGAGGCAGTACCGCCATCAATCTTCAGCACAATCCACGACAGCTTCGCACACGGATCGTAGGTGTCCGTGGGGCTGTTTGAGCTCCAGTGATTCTCAACCGGATCAGTGTTGCTAGGGAATGGCGGAGGCACAGTGTCCTTATACATTTCCAGCGCCTCCTGGCCGGTAAGGTTGGCGCACTTGCCGTCCCCACCGGCGGCTTCCGACATCGCGGACTCCTCGCTCGTCATGGTCACAGCAAGGGAATCCGCAGTTGTCCCCGCAGCATCAGTTGTGCCCGAAACGCTGCCACCTGCCGTTGACTGCACAGCCGAGCTTTGATCGCCCGCCGCATTTTGTCCAGTAGTTCCGCCATCACAAGCAACCAACGCGCAAGCAATCGCAACGCTTACCGCAGCTGTTCGAAATAGCTTGATGCTTCGCCGTGTCATTGAAATCATCTCCTTTGGCCCTGCCGTTGCGCACCCAACTTTGCCGCATTAGAAACGCTCACAACAACCGGCTACGCAATCAGCTACACGGTATTGAATTACTGTTCATCGGAAAAACATTGACACCAATTCACGCTTAATGAGTTCTTTCATTAAGACTATCGAAGCCAGCAGCAAACGCGTTACCCCGCCGCCACATTCTCACTATATTATTCGAATCTATTGCTGTAATTATTGGCAAAATATAAGCACGGCATGCGTAACAAAAATGGCAAAATACCTCGTCGTAATGAGCGCAAACAGTCATTCATCGGCGAACACTCATGAGCGACACTAATGGGCGGCAGCATCCCAATCAGGTCCAACGCCAACCGAAACCTCCAACGGAACCGAAAGCTTGATCGCTTGGTCCATTTCCCGTTCGAGGATGGCTTTCACTTGCTCAAGCTCCTCAGGCACCGCATTGATCACCAACTCGTCGTGGACTTGCAGCAACATTTCAGAAGCAAGGTTATGCTCCTTGAACGCGGCGTCGATACGCACCATCGCCACTTTAATAATGTCAGCGGCAGTCCCCTGGATAGGCGCATTCAACGCGGCACGTTCAGCGTTTTCGCGCGCCACTCGATTATCAGAAGTCAATTCCGGCAAGTAGCGGCGGCGACCAAACAACGTGGAAGTGTAGCCATCGCGGCGCGCCTGCTCAACCACCGAATCAAGATAGCGCTTCACCCCACCAAAACGTTCGAAGTAGGTTTCCATGATGACCTTCGCTTCACCCGGGGCAATGCCCAATTGTTGGGACAAACCAAACGCGGACAGCCCGTACACCAAGCCGTACGACATCGCCTTCACTCGACGCCGCAGCTCCGGCGTAACCTCGTCGATACCCACGTTAAACACCTTGGAACCCACATAGTTGTGGAGGTCTTCACCTTGCGAATAGGCCTCAATCAGCCCCGGATCCGCCGACAAATGCGCCATCACACGCATTTCAATCTGCGAATAATCCGCAGTAATCAACACATCCGAATCATTGTTCGCCACAAATGCGGAGCGAATTTTACGTCCGTCAGGCGTACGCACCGGGATGTTCTGCAAGTTGGGATCCGTGGAACTCAGCCGCCCCGTAGAGGTCACAGTCTGCTGGAAAGTGGTACGGATACGACCGTCCGGCTGGACCGCCTTAATTAACCCATCAAGCGTCGTTTTCATTTTCTGGTACTCGCGGTGCGCCAGCAAATGATCCAAAAACGGGTGCGGGGAATTCACCGCAAGAGCTTCAATTTCCTTCGCGGCAGTGGAATACCCCGTCTTGGTCTTCTTGGTTTTCGGCATACCGAGAGTCTCAAACAGCACCACTTGCAGCTGCTTCGGGCTCGAAAGATTCAACGACGGATCGCCCGCCAGTTCACGCGCGGCAGTCTCCGCCTCGGAAACTCGATCAATAAAAACCTCACGCTGTTCCTCAAGGCGGGCAACATTCACAGCAATGCCCGCCTGCTCCATGCGGGCAAGCACACCCGCCAACGGAACCTCTAAATCCTGGTACAACTCAAAGGAATCGATCGCCTGCAGTTCTTTCGTCAGCGCAATCACGAGATCGTAAGTAGCCGCCGCTTCATCAACAAGTTCGCGAGAATTATCCGGCGCATCCAACAAAGACAACTGACCCGACTGCGGCTCAGGAAGCTGCCGCTGCAAATGCCGCTGCAACACATCTTTCAACTCATACGTCCGCTGGCCAGGGCGCAGCAAATACGCCGCAATGGCCGTATCGTGAATCACACCGCCCAATTCGAACCCACGGCCGAACAGCATGTGATAGATAGGCTTAGCGCCGTGCACCAACTTCGGCCGCTCGGAAGCCAACCACTCCGCAAGGACCAGCTCATCTTCACCGCTGATCTCCCGCAGATCGACGACCACGGCGTGGTAATCGACGTCGAGAAGCGCGAGCGCCCAAGCATCACCTTCGCCGGGGGTAGCAACACCCGACACCGCCATCGCAAGCGCCTGGTTCTCGCGGCGGGGCAACCATGTACGCACCGGCTCGGAATCGATAACAATTTCGGCCGCCTCCGCCACTTCCACAGAGGTGGATTCGCCCGCGTCAATCACACTCAGCACACGCTCACGCAAGTTAGTGCCAAATTGCAGCTCATCAAACTTCTCCGCAATCTCCGAAACATTCGCGGGGCGAAACTCAAGCTCGGCGGGCCCATACGGCAACTCCAGGTCCTTGACCATCTCCGTCAACTTGCGGTTCATCCGCACCTGATCCAACCGCTCACGGAAATTATTCCCCGCACGCCCCTTAATCTCCTCCGCGTGCTCGAGCAGATTATCGAGCGAACCATACTCCTTAATCCACTTCGTCGCAGTCTTCTCCCCCACCCCCGGAATATTCGGAAGATTATCCGAAGGATCCCCACGCAACGCGGCAAAATCCGGATACTGCACCGGCGTCAAACCATACTTCTCCTCCACCGCAGCCGGAGTAAAACGATGCAACACACTCACCCCACGCATCGGATACAGCACCGTGGTGGAATCATTCACCAACTGGAAAGAATCCCGGTCACCGGTAACCACCAAAGTTTCAAACTCAAGCGAACCCGCAGCCGTGGCGAGCGTGGCAATAATATCGTCAGCCTCGTAATTCTCCAGCTGCATAGTGACAATTCCCAGCGAGGAAAGCACATTCTGGATCAACTCCACCTGGCCACGGAACTCCTCCGGTGCCGCCTCCCGCTGCGCCTTATACTCCGGAAACATCTCCGTTCGAAACGTTTTGCGGCCAACGTCAAACGCAACCGCAATGTGCGTCGGGCGCTCCTCCTTCAGCAACGTGGTCAACATCGAAAGGAAACCGTACACAGCGTTCGTATGCTGCCCACCCGTAGTGGAAAAATTCTCGGCTGGCAGTGCGTAAAACGCGCGGAAGGCCATCGAGTGGCCGTCAATAAGCATGAGGCGAGGTTGGGTTTCAGTCACTCGCCCGATTCTAAACCACCAACCCAACCACCGCGCGGCACCAACCGCACACCTGTTGGGATACCACTGGGGGAACTGTTGGGGTAGCGCACCAAAACCGCCGATTTCGCGTTCTCGGCGCAATGCGCTAACATCATCCACGCAGCGGACGCCCCAGTAGCCCAATTGGCAGAGGCAACGGATTCAAAACCCGTCCAGTGTGAGTTCGACTCTCACCTGGGGCACCAAAATACCCCCTTGCTGGAGCGCCATGTTGCGCCTACGCAAGGGGGTTTGTTGCGTCGTGTGGGCCGCGGTTATGGCGCTGGGGTATATATCCAAAATGGTTTTTTACACCTGTAAAAGATTTAACAGGTGTATTTTGAAAATTTTACTATTACCCCAGCAGGCGCCCGACACGGTCAAACGCCGCAAACATTGCGGTTTTGTCTCCATCGAATATCACTTTCAGCAGGCCCTTGACTGATCCTCACCTGCGGTTTTTCAATGGTAGTAGGTGCTACGAAGGAGAGGATTAAAGGAGGCCGGACCGATGCTGAAGCATCCCGATGAATGCACGAAAGACCAATTGGATGTGCGCATCGTTATCCTGTCGATATTGTGCCTGCTGGCCATCCAGGTTTGTTTGCTGAGCGAGCACGCGAGCGTGGTGCACGCCATTCCGATTGCGGTGACGTTGTATGGCCTTGGGGTGTTGGGGCGCGCGCGGCTTCGGTGGCGGACGCGGGGCCGACTCCCATCGACGATGGGGCTACCTAGGGTGAAGCACACCTCCTAGCCGGGAAGCGCCACAGCGGGAAACGGTTCGTGTTTCTGCTCACTTTTGGTTGGCGCGGCGTCGATAAGCTGGGCTGAAACCACGTAGAGTGATTGTGCGTTTTCCTCTTACAAAAAGTTCAAAGGATTCTTCGTGAATGTAGACACCCCTGTGCTTACCCGATCAACAAAGCAACCGCTGCAAGTTTTGCTCAATGTGATCCGTGGCGGTTTGATCGCTATGGCAGAGCTGGTGCCTGGTGTTTCCGGCGGTACCATCGCGCTGGTTGTGGGCATTTATGAGCGCGCATTGTTCGCGGGCAACCAGCTGATATCCACCGCGAAAACCGCTGTTACCCACCCTAAGTTGGCGGCTGAGAAGCTGCGCGAGGTGGATTGGTGGCTGCTGATCCCGGTGGGCGTGGGCATGATTCTCACTGTGTTTGGCATGGCGGGGGTGATGCATGATTTTGTGGAGCATCACCCTGAGGTTTCGCGCGCGTTGTTTATGGGCATGGTGGCTGTGTCGATTATCGTGCCGGTGCGTATGGCCGACCGCGCTGATTTCAAAGCTAAGGCGATTGTGGCGGTGCCGATGATGCTGCTGGCTGCGGCGGTAACGTTTTGGGGCACTGGGTTTACGTCTGCGGAGCGGCAGGATCCGTCGCTGTTGATTATTTTTGGGGCGGCGGCTATTGCGATTTGCGCGTTGGTGTTGCCGGGCGTTTCGGGTTCGTTTTTCCTGCTTGCGGTGGGATTGTACGCGCCGGTGATTGGTGCGATTAAAGACCGCGATATTACCGTCATTTTGGTGTTCGCTTTGGGCGCGATGACTGGTATTGCGTTGTTTATTCGGTTGTTGAATTACTTGTTGGAGCATCATCGCACGGTGACTTTGTTTACGATGGCGGGGCTGATGTTGGGGTCGATGCGTGCGCTGTGGCCGTGGCAGTCCAGCGATGCGGCGTTGCTTGCGCCTGCGGATAATGCGGTGAAGATTTTCGGGTTTATGGCCTTAGGCGCCGCTATTGTTGCGCTGACGATTATTGCTGAAAAGTATGCACCGGCGCCGGGGGCAAAACACGAGTAAAAACGCCTGGGTGCGCGCGAATATCGCCACAGGCGGATGCATATGTTACATTTATGCGCATGAGTTTGCGTTCACCTACACGCCCACCGTGGCTTGTTGCTGCGGTGGTGGCCGTGGCTGCGTTCCTCGGCGGCTGCGTTACCAATGTGGAAGGCGGCCACCCTGACGGTTGGGAGCCGATCACCCCGGCCCCCGTTGCCGAAGTGCAGGCGTTAGTGCCGCCGGAGATTGCCAAGCGTGGCACGATTTCCATTGGCACGAATCCTCCGTTCGCGCCGGCTGAGTTTAAAGATTCGCACGGCGAGATCATCGGGTTTGATATTGATCTTGCGCGCGCGGCCGCTTCCGTGATGGGCCTTGAGTTGGAGGTGAAGGATCAGGATTTCAGCCTGATCCTCCCGGCGGTTTCCGCTGGCACGGTGGATTTCGGCGCGAGTGGTTTCACTGACACTGAGGAGCGCCGCAAGAACTACGATTTTGTCAATTATCTGAACGCGGGGATTCAGTGGGCGGCCCGCCCGGGGGTGAGCATTGACCCTGACGATGCGTGCGGCCGCGTGGTGGCCGTGCAGCGCACGACGGTGTCGGATACTGATGATGTCACCGGCCGCAGCGAGGCTTGCGTGGCGGCGGGTAAGGAACCGATTGAGAAGCTCGCCTATGATGCTTCGGATGCGGCGGCGACGTCGGCGATTTTGGGGCGCGCGGACGCGTTTTCCGCGGATTCTCCGGTGGCGGCGTGGGCAGTTGCCCGCTCCGACGGCCGTCTCGAATTGATCGGCGAGATTTTCGACGCCGCGCAATACGGCTGGCCCGTGAAGAAAGACTCGGAGCTGGGGCCCGCGTTGGCGGCCGCGCTCCAATATTTGATCGAGTCCGGCGAGTATGACCGGATTCTCAACCAGTGGGGCTTGGAAGACGGCCTCGTCGAGCACGCCATGATTAATGGTGAGCCTGTTGCCGGTTCGAAACCCGGAAAGGATAAATCATGAGTTCCCCCGCGACTCCGAAACCCATCGAGGCGAAGTCCCTTCCGCATCCGGGGCGGTGGATCACCGCCGGCGTGTTAGCGCTGCTGGCGATCTGGTTCGCATTCTCCGCAGCCACAAACGAGGCTTACGGTTGGGCCACCTACCGCGCATACTTGTTTGACACCCGGGTGGCGAATGCGGCGCTGCATACGTTGGCGCTCACGGTACTTGCCATGCTCATTGGCGTGGTGCTCGGCGCTATTTTGGCGGTGTTGCGCATGTCCCCCAACCCGGTGCTGCGCGCGGTGAGCTGGGGTTACCTGTGGGTGTTTCGGGGCACCCCAGTGTATGTGCAGCTGGTGTTTTGGGGCTTGGCAGGTTCCATTTACCAGAGTATCAACCTCGGGTTTGCTGAAATCGACCTGCAGAATGTGTTGAAGAATGCGTTTTTCCTCGCCGTAATCGGCTTGGGTTTGAACGAATCTGCCTATATGGCAGAGATTGTGCGTGCCGGTATTCAGGCGATTCCGGAGGGGCAAACTGAAGCCTCTCAAGCGTTGGGCATGAGCTGGTGGCAAACCATGCGGCGTACTGTGCTGCCGCAGGCGATGCGGATTATTATCCCGCCGACTGGCAACGAATTGATTTCCATGCTGAAAACCACGTCCCTGGTGGTGGCTGTCCCCTACTCGCTGGAGCTGTACGGACGCTCCATGGACATTGCCAACAGTCTGTTCGAGCCGGTACCGATGCTGCTGGTGGCCGCCACGTGGTATTTGGTGATCACTTCCATCCTCATGGTGGGCCAGTACTACCTGGAAAGCTACTTTTCGCGGGGCGCATCGCGGCACCTGACTGCGCGCCAGCTTGCCGCGTTGGCGGACGCTGAGGGTGTCCCGCCGTCGAACGTCACCGTTGACAACAACTAGAAGGAATCCCATGTCTGAACTTATGATCGACGCCCAGCAGGTGTGTAAAGACTTCGGTCAGCTGAGGATCCTCAAGGGTATTGACCTTCAGGTTCCCAAAGGTACCGTGAGCTGTCTTATTGGCCCTTCCGGTTCCGGCAAGTCCACCATGCTGCGCTGTGTCAACCATTTGGAAAAGATCACTGCGGGCCGGTTGTACGTGGACGGCGAACTCATTGGCTACAAGGAGCGCAACGGCACCTTGTACGAAATTTCGGAGCGGGAGGCGGCCCGGCAACGCGCGGACATTGGCATGGTGTTCCAGCAATTCAACCTGTTTCCGCACCGCACGGTGATTGAGAATATTATCGAAGCCCCCGTGCAGGTAAAGAAACAGCCGGAGGCGCAAGCCCGTCAGCGGGCGATGGAATTGTTGGAGTCGGTGGGGCTTGCCCACAAGGCGGATGCGTATCCGCTGCAGCTTTCCGGTGGCCAGCAGCAGCGTGTGGCCATTGCCCGCGCCGTGGCCATGGACCCGAAATTGATGTTGTTCGATGAGCCGACGTCCGCCCTCGACCCCGAGCTTGTGGGCGAGGTGTTGAACGTGATGAAAGGTTTGGCCGCCTCCGGCATGACGATGCTGGTGGTCACCCACGAGATGGGCTTTGCCCGCGAAGTGAGTGACCAGGTGGTGTTTATGGATAACGGCACCGTGGTAGAGGCCGGCACGCCTGCGCAAGTCCTGGACAATCCGCAGCACGAGCGCACGCAGGCGTTTTTGTCCAGCTTGCTGTAGGGGTGTGCCACTGGCTCCAGCACCCAGCGGCGCTACGCGGCCTTGCTGAGCCGCCACCGCAGGCACATTGCGCCCGTGGCCGCGAACGCGCCGGTCATGACCGCGGTGGCGATAAGCATCTGGATAACTTTGGCGGCGCTGACTTCGCTATCGCCAACGGCGAGCGATCCCATGAGGATGCCTTCGGAGAGCAACGAGTAGGGGGTGAAGGAGGCGAATTCCGGCGCTGCCATGGAGACGCCGATGCCGAGGATGCACCCCAGCAATGCCACGCCGACGGGGGCGGCGAAGGAACGCATCCAGATGGAGAACACCGATTGCAGGGCCACGAGGGGCGCGGCTACGATGACGGTCAACGCGGTAGCGCTCAGCATGGTTGGCGAGGGCAACCCCGGCAACCCCATGGCAAGTTTCCCGCCAATAAACGCCCCTACCAGCAGCATCAGGCTCATGCCTGCCACGGGTACGAGGAGTGCGATGATTTTGGCGAGGACGAAGCGTAGGTAGTGCGGGGTGGTGGTGCGCACTTGGATCCAGTTGGTGCCGCTGTGCTCCATGCGCCAACCTGCGGCGACGATGATTGCTACGCCTATTGCACAAAAGAACAATCCGTAGAAGAGGGTAATTTGGCTCATTAAGCCGTCCCAGCTTTGCGTGACCACTCCCGCGTTCGCAGTTGTATTCACGGTGCCGGTGACAACGGCGAGGATTGGTAACACAATGATGACTACCCACAGCTGGGCGCGCTTGAGCTTGGTGAGTTCTGCAATCAACATGACTAATCCTTACTGTTCATGGCGCGGGTGAGGAGTACGAATGCGGCACCACCGACGACGGCGAAGATCACGAATGGTACCCAATGGACGTTGGTGTAGACGACGGTGGCGTGTTCGTTAAACATCGCCGTGGTGGCGTTTGCGTAGTAGCTCCACGGCAGCAGGTTTACCGCGAGGCCGTCGACCGGCATAAGGAAGCTGAAGGCCCCTATAAATGATCCAAGTACGCCGACGCCGAGCCCTGCGACTTGGTTCTCTACCCGGGCGGACAGCAGGATATGCATCGCGACAAGCCAGAGGTTGACCACGCACAGGCCTATCCACAGCATCGCCCAATTGCCCAGGTTGGTCAGTGGCCCCAGCCCGTTGGCCGCGCCCAGCGCCAGCAACGCCGCCATTGTAAGTGTCGTTGCCACAATCACCAGGGGTGCGAGCGCGATCATTTTCGCCCGGCACAACTGCCCCGGCGTCGCGCCTAACGACGCCGCGGCCAACCACCCACCGCCCGAATTCTCCATGTCCGTCACGCGGCTGGCAACAACTGCCACCATGATGGGAAACGTCAATGCCAGCGAGAATCCAATGTCGAGCATGTAGTCAGGCCAGAACTTCTCATTATCCCCGCGAAAAAACACGCTTGCGAGGAGAAAACCGGCGACCAACGGGCTCAGCATGATCAGCGGCAGGCGCAGGCGCCGCATCTTGAACCATTCGAGCTGTACTGCCGTACGCATTATCGCAATCCTCCTTCCGCCGTGAGATCCAAGAACACGTCTTCGAGGCTTTGGTTCGCGCGGGAAAATTCGTACACATCCACGTTGTGGTGCACCAGGTAGGACAAGAACGTCGACGCAGCCTGCTGGTTCAACCCGGGCACGCTGATCGTGCCGTTGGGAAGCTGCGTGGCCTGCGGCGCCATGGCCAGCACCGCAGCCGGATCGGACGCTTGTACCAGCACATTGGGCATACTGCGACCGAGGAGCTCCGCCCGGGTGCCCTGAAATATCAACTTGCCGCGCACAATGATGCCCAGCAAGTCAACCATTTTGTCGATCTCATCGAGCAGGTGACTGGATACGAAAATAGTCACCCCGTCAGCCGCCAGCTGCAACAATAAGCTACGGATCTCGTCGATACCGGAGGGGTCGAGGCCGTTGGTCGGCTCGTCCAAGATCAACAACCTGGGTTCTCGCGCTAGCGCCATCGCGATGCCAAGGCGTTGCTTCATGCCCAGCGAATAGTGCTTGACCAGTTTGTCTTGGTGCTTGGTCAGGTGGACCGTATCAAGGGCGCGTGCAACCTGAGTATCCGTCAGCCCAAGCGTGCGCTGCATAACCTTCATGTTTTCCGCGCCGGTAAGGTGCCCATAGCCGGAAGGGTTTTCAATGAGCGAACCCACTTGGCGCATCAGCGTCTTATTCGGCTTGGTGGTCACGCGCTCCCCCAGCACGAACGCCTCCCCCGCCGTGGCCTGGAACAGGCCGAGCAGAAGTTTCATGGTGGTGGATTTACCGGAGCCGTTGGGGCCGATAAAACCGTAGATGCTTCCTTCGGGCACCGTGAGGTCAAGGCTGTCAACTGCGGCGTGCCCGTGGAACCGCTTGGTTAACTTTTCGGTGTGTATTGCGAGCGTTGTCATGACTCTTATTGTGGCCGTGACCTGCTGGTTTCACATCAACCCGCGAGTTGATTTTCCGGGATCAGCCCTGGGGATGATGCGGGCGCTCAGGGGTGAGTATCCGCGGCGTCGGAAAGCAATTCGTCGCGGCTGACGAGGCCGCTGCGGTAGGCGTACAACACGGCGTGGACGCGGTCGCGGGCGCCAAGCTTCATTAAGATGTGCCGTACGTGCGTTTTCACGGTGGCGAGGCTCACTACGTGCGCTTCTGCGATCTCAGTATTGCTAAACCCGAAGGCCATGAGCCGCAGTACCTCAGTCTCACGCGGCGTTAGCTCCTCACAGATGGCGGAGGTGGCTGCGGGGCGTGGAACGAATTCGGTCAGCAAGGTAGCGGTGACACGTGGGGCGAGCACGGCTTCCCCGGCGGCGACCACGCGAATGGCTTTGAGTAACTCCTCCGGCTCCGCGTCTTTGAGGAGAAACCCGCTCGCACCTGCGGCGATCGCGTCGGTGACGTAGGTGCGATCGTCAAAGGTGGTGAGCATGATCACGCGCACGTCGGCGTCGCTTTCAAGCAGGGCTTTCGCTGCGGCGATGCCGTCCACACGCGGCATTTGCACATCCATGAGCACGACATCCACCGGCGGTTGGTTGGGGACTTCGCTGCCGTCACCGGCCTGCCAAACCACTTCCAAATCCGGCTGGGAATTCACCAGCATCGCAAACCCGGATCGCACAAGGGGTTGATCGTCAACGAGGGCCACGCGGATCATCGCGGAATCACCACTTGGGTGATAAAGCGGCCGTCGGCGTGTTGAAAACGGACGCTACCGCCGATGGCATGGACGCGTTCCTCTAACCCCATCAGGCCAGATCCTTTCTCCCAATCTTGAGCGCAATCATTTTCTGCGAGGCATTTTACGGCCAGCGGGGTGGCTTCGAACAGCAGCGAACCGCTCCGAGTTTCCGCATGTCGAATCATGTTTGTAAGCAGCTCCTGCACCGAGCGGAACAGCACAAACCCCGCCGCGGGCGAAAGATCGCCCGGAACCTCACCGGTGACATGCAACCGAAAACCACCAGCTTGCGCATCGGAAATGAGGGCGGCAATGCCGTCCGACGATGGGGCGAGGCGAGGGCGGGGATCCTCCCGTAACAGAGTGACTAGCCCGCGGACTTGCTGCAAAGCTTCGCGCGAAGATTCCGAAATTGTTTTCAAGGTGTCCACGGCAATTTGGGGATCATTTTGGGCGGCGAAACGGGCGCCGTCGGCGAGGGCAATCACGGAGGTTAAATTGTGCCCTACAATATCGTGTAGTTCTCGTGCGATGTGTGTTCGCTCAAGGACGGCGGCGAGTTCGGCACGTTCGGAAAGTGTCACCAGTACTTCTTGTTGCCGGCGCCTTGTGAGGCCCGCCAGCCACATAAAACCGATGCCAAACAATGCGGGCACCACCACAGCGAACGCCATACTCGGCGAGTCGATTGCAACGAAGGTATTACCAAACAATGGTGCAGCTACCACTCCGATGATCCCCCACGCTAACCACCGATTACGGTGCGTCGCATACGCTGCCGCCAGATACAGCGCATACAAAACTGGCGGTACGATCACCACAGTTTCTGCAACATTTGGGACGAAAATGAGTAGGGTCAGCGCTGCACACACGGCAAACAACGCACGGTCCTGCCCCCACGGATGCACAAGCAGCCCGAGAAAAACAACCACGGCGAGGATAAAACCGAACGCCCCTGCGGGCTGATCACCCACCAGTGGGCTGCCAAAATACACGTCGACCAAACCGACGATTCCGATAACGAGTATCAAACTCCAGCGCGGAAACGAACCAAGGTACCGTTGCAATTGCATAATACCCCTACCCTAGCCAGCTCACCTGGAAGGCTGCGTCAACCCATGGGCTGATTTCGCCGTTGAAACGCCTGATTAGAGTGTCATCAATCCACGTCCGAGTGCCGACGCCCCGCCCGCCGCCGCTACCCATAAGGACAAGGTTCGCGCGCGTGACCTCGGTATGCGGTCCGCCAGCCGCAGCCCAAGCCAATTGCCCAGCAGCATACCAAGAATGCCAACCGGCCAGACCCAAACGTTCGTGTCACTGATGGTGCCCGCCCCCAACACCAGTTTGGCAACGAGGGAGATCAGGCCGGCTACCATAAAGATCGGTTGCAGGGTGGCGGCAAAACTCCGCTGCTCCCACGCGGAAGCCACCGCATACACGGTGACCGCCGGACCGGCTACGCCCGCGGTGGTATTCATAAAGCCAGCAGCAATTCCGGACGCTACCGCAGCACTGGGACCGCCAATCGGCGGGATCCACCGTTGCCCATAAATCACCAGGACCAACGCAACGAGCAGCAACGAGCCGACAAGGACTTGCAGCACTGCTGGGGAGGCGAGGCCCACCAAGTAGGCACCCGGCACCGCGCCCACGACCAACACCGATGCTATCAGCGAAAACTTTTTCCAATCGATCCATGCTCGCACCGTGACGCTAGCGATCGCAGCGTTGAAAAACGCCAGCAGGTTCACCACCAGCACGCCCACCACCGGCCCCATCAACAAGCTGAGGATCGGGGCGGAAAGCAGCGCCAACCCCATGCCCGAGACCCGCTGTAGGAACGCCCCTAAGAGCACGATGGCGAAAACGACCGCTAGCTCAAACACACCGACTCCTTTAAAACTTGGTTCGCAGCGCCCGAACCACCACATCTGGCAGCAACCCAGTCACGTCACCACCGTACTTAGCCACTTCCTTGCACAATGTGGAGGAGATATATCCGTATTTCGGATCCGTCAGCAGGAAAAAGGTATCCACGCCTGTGAGCCTACGGTTCATTTGCGCCATCGGAAGCTCGTACTCGTAATCGATGCCACTGCGGAGCCCTTTGACCAATGCGGTGATGTTGTGGGCGCTGGTGTAATCCACCAACAACCCACTCCAGGAATCCACGCGCACGCCCCGCAGCTGTTTGGTGGCCTCAGTGATGAGCTCCATACGCTCAGCCACGGTAAACAACCCCGCCTTGTTGGGGTTGTGGGTGACCAACACCGTCACCTCATCGAATTGCTGTGCGGCACGGGAGATGATGTCCACATGCCCGAGGGTGACTGGATCGAAAGAACCGGGGCACACGACGCGGCTAGGCATGGTACACCGCCATATCCATGCGGGCGATGCCATAGGTCCGCTTTTTTAGCTTTTGCGTGGTTGGCACGAAACAGTCCGGCCAGTCGGTGTCGGGCGAGCTAACATGCCGCTCCACGATGACCGCCGCGCCGTCGACAAGCGTGGGAATGAGCGCTTCAAGCATTTCGCGGACGGCGGAATCCGCCAGCTCGTACGGGGGATCGGCGAGCACCATGTGGAAATGCTCGCGCGGCGCCGACGCCAAATACGTGGAAGCCTTTTGCTCCACAATCGTCACGTTGGGGTGCTTGACCACGGCCGCGTTTTCGCGGATCACCTCCACCGCGCGGCGATCGTTTTCCACCAGTACCACGGACTCCGCGCCTCGCGACGCCGCCTCCAGGCCCAACGCGCCTGAACCAGCGAACAAATCCAGCACGTGAGCGCCCTGAAAACCAAACCGGACCTGCAGCGACGAAAACAATCCCTCGCGCGCACGATCCGACGTCGGCCGCGTGCCCTCTGGCGGTACCTTAATCTTCCTGCCGCGCGCCTCGCCCGAAATAATACGAGTCATGGATGTACCTACCCTTCCCCCAGCGTGAGAATCACGTCGCCGCCATACACATCGGCGTAATCCGCCACGGCGCGGGAGGTGACCACACCGGGGCCAGGCGCAACAACAGGTGCTTCGAGTTTCACCGTTTCAACGATGGCTAAAGTATCGCCAGTTGCAACAGTATCGCCCACCGCGACAGTAAAGCGGACGATCCCAGCAAACGGAGCACAAATATTCATGCAGCCAGCTTAACGCACCGCTCAGCGCAAACGCGGTTTAGGACTTATCCAAAAACTCTTGGGAATCCGTATCTACATCGCTAATCAGCCGCTCGGCGAGAGCGCGGTTGCGGGCGACGAGGTCGCGGGCGTCGATAGCCGCTTGGCGGATAATATCGTAATCCGTAAGCAAACTCAGCAACTTTACGCGCCGCACAACCCCAGATTGAGCGGTGCCTAGAATGTCGCCCTCCTGCCGGTAGCGCAAATCAATCTCAGCAATTTCGAAACCGTCATCCACGCTCGCCACAGCCTGCAACCGGCCATACGACGGCGAACCAATCAGCTGCGGCGTGTACAACAAGCAATACGACTGCGCCTCGCCGCGGCCCACCCGCCCACGCAACTGATGCAATTGCGACACCCCGAAATTCTCCGCCTCGCAAATCAGCATCACCGTGGCGTTGGGCACATCCACCCCCACCTCAATCACAGTCGTAGACACCAAAATATCAATATCCCCGCGGGCGAAATCCCGCATCACCTGCTCTTTTTCCTCAGGGTGCATGCGGCCGTGCAACAAGCCCACGTTATAGGCCACGAACATGCCGGTACTTAAATGTTCGTGCACCTCCAACACGCCGCCCTCCCCCTCGATACGGGGACACACCACATACGCCTGGTGGCCTTTGTGCAACTCCTCGCGGATACGCTGCCAAATCCGCTCCACCCAATCCCGCTGCTGCTCGGCAACCACCGCAGACGTAATCGGGCGGCGCCCACCCGGCAATTCCCGCAGCGTAGACACGGACAAATCCCCGAAAGTAGTCATGGCCACAGTGCGGGGAATCGGCGTAGCCGTCATCACCAACAAGTGCGGAGTGGTGCCGTCGCGGCCTTGACTACGCAGCCGATCACGCTGCTCCACGCCAAAACGATGCTGCTCATCCACCACCACCAGGCCAAGATCGAAAAACTCCACCCCATCCTGGATGAGCGCGTGCGTTCCCACCACGATATCCGCCTCGCCGGACACAATATCCAACAACGCTTGGCGCTTCTCAGGCACCGACATCGCCCCGGTTAACGTAACCACCTTCACGGGAATGTCCGCCAGCAGGTTGCGCAGCGTGCGGGCGTGCTGCATGGTGAGCACCTCCGTGGGGGCGAGCAGGGCGCACTGCCGCCCCGCGTCCACCACCTGCAACATCGCCGCGAGCGACACCACGGTTTTGCCAGAACCGACCTCGCCTTGCAAAAGGCGCGTCATCGGTACGCTACTGCTTAAATCCCCGGCGATCTCCGTCAAAACCTTCGCCTGACCCGCCGTAAGGTTGTACGGCAGCACTTCGAACAATTCCTGCTGGTAACCCGCGCGAGGACGGCATTCGGGCGCGGTATGCAGGGAAGCGTCAGCGCGCCGCAGCGCCATGACCAGCGCCAATGACAACGCTTCGTTGTACTTCAAGCGGGTGATATAGCGTTGCGGGCCGGCGGCGGCGGGCTGATGAATACCCCGCAACGCCTCGCCCATACTTACCAATCCGTGAGGGACGCGGTCCAGCGGCTCCGGAATCTTCGTATGCCGCAAAATCTCATTGATGGCACCGATGAGCCGCCACGAATTCACCGCTTTTTTGCCGGGGTAAATGGGCAACCACTCCATCGATGACAACAACTCGGCAATGTCTTCCGCACCGCCATACACAGCGAGCTTTCCCAAACCACCAATCACCGGTTGCCTGCGCTGATCCGGCCGCGGCAACACTAGGTACGAGGGGTGTTGCACGGTGGCAAAGCCGCGGGAATACCGAAGTTTTCCGCTCATCATCACCCGCACACCCGCCTGCAATTGCGCATTCGGCAGGTTCGTGTTGAAAAACACAGCGGTGTAGGTATGGTTGCCGTCATTCACTTTTACCCTGGTCACCGAGCGTTTTTCCGAAATGGGGGTGTAGCGTCGCTGCACCACCTCGCCCACAAATGTAATCAGATCTCCGTCTTCCGTCGGGCCCGCCGCCACGCCCCCGCCGTGGTGGGAATAGTCCCGCGGATAGTATTCCAACAACTCCCCACACGTATGTATCCCAAGTTCGCGGGCGATCGCCCGGGCCTCCCGCAGCGGAATCACTTTGGCCAGCGGCCGATCGTCCACCCAGCCCAGCATTTACTCCACCCCGATTTCGATCACATGATCCATTCCGTCCGCGGCGTAAAAATCGAACTCTACCTCGGGGTGGCGCTCACGCAAGCCGTCCCCATCGACGGGCGCTGCGGCCAAGATGGTCACCAATTCCCCACCGCCCGCCAACATTTCCGAAACCGCGCCGGACAATTGGCTGGGATCATCCAGCGTGCGGGTACGCACCTCCCGCGCCGCCTCCGCCATGGCATACGCGTCCACCGCGATGGGCTGCTGCGGATCATGCACCGCGACAGCGGCGATCCCGTTCATCAATCCCGCGGTGGGCACAATCATGATCGTGCGTTCCGCTGCCAACGCGGCGCGCTCGGCCGACACTAATTCGCGGCGGGACATAAAACCATTCGGTACCAGGATAAACTCACCGCAATCGTGGGCGATGGCGATAAGGTCGTACAGCACCTCAGATCCAGGGTTGATTACCCGCGCCCCCGCCTGCCGGTACAAGTCACTGAGGGGCCCGGCGGGTGCCACCACAATGACGGCGCGCTCCGGCACGTCCACTTTCGCATCGGGCAGCGTTTCTAGGTGCAGCCCGCGCACCGCCCCAACCCCGAACACGTATTCAATAAGTGGGCCGGCTTGGCGGGTGTGAATGTGAATCATCGCGGCAGTTTCGTGTTCGCGAGCCACCATGAGGCTATCCCCAAAGCTCCGCAGCCGCCCCGACACATGCTCCAACTGCGCGGGCGTGGAACATGTTAAGTGAAACATCACCTCAAGGTAGACGCTTTTCGCAGCCTCCCCCACCAATTCGACGCGCACGTCGGGGCTGCCTTCTACTTCGGCGACGAGCGCCTCCAATAACACCAAGAATCCTTGGCCGCCGGCGTCCACCACGCCCGCCTCCCGCAGCACTTCGAGCTGGCTCGGCGTGTTGGCCAACGCAGTCTGCGCAGCGGTGAGCGCTTGCCGACCAACCTCGCCGAGCTCAGTGCTATGAGCTGCGGCGGCGGCCGTCGCTGCGGCCCGCAACACCGTAATTACGGTGCCTTCCACGGGATCGTGGATCGCGCGGTCCACCAACGCCACTGCAGCGCGCAACGCCGCCTGCACATGCACACCAGTAATCTCCTCCTCGGACGCGTGTGCGATGCCGCGGAGGACTTGACTCAGCACCACCCCAGAGTTGCCCCGCGCCCCGCGCACCGCCCCCGCCGCAAGCGCGTTGGCCACATCCCGGGCGGAACCTGTCACGTCGCGGGCCTGCGTCAAGGCCGCCTCCATGGTGTGCGCCATGTTTGAACCCGTGTCCGAATCTGGCACCGGAAAAACGTTCAGTGCGTTGATCTCGGAGCGGCGGGCCACCAATTCGTGTGTTGCCCGCTCAGCCCATCGCAGCAGCGCTTTTCCGTCGAGGCTGGTCAAGTGTGCCATAAAAAACGATGTTACAGCCGCCAGTCCACCGGGGAGGCGCCGAGGCCCACCAACAACTCATTCGCTCGACTAAACGGGCGCGAACCAAAGAACCCGCGATACGCAGACAACGGCGACGGATGCGGCGAACAAATACATGGCGTATCACCCAAGAACCGCTGCGTAGCCTGCGCATCCTTGCCCCACAGGATTGCCACCAACGGGGCTTGCCGGGCCGCCAGCGCGCGCAGCGCGAACTCGGTGATTTCCTCCCACCCGCGATTGCGGTGCGAACCGGCGTTACCAGGACTTACGGTAAGTACCCGGTTCATCAGCGCCACCCCCTGGCGCGACCACGGGGATAAATCTCCGTCCTGCGGCACTGGCAGGTGAAGGTCGTTCGAGTATTCCTCGAAAATATTAATCAGGCTTTTTGGCAGCGGCCGCACACCCGGTGCGGTGGAAAACGCCAAGCCCATGGCATGACCCGGTGTGGGGTATGGGTCTTGTCCCACAATCACCACTTTGATCTCACTGAACGGTTCATCAAACACCCGGAGAATATCTTCCTGCGCCGGCAAGCACTCCGGCTGTTGAACCAGCGCATCGATCTTGCCTCGCACCGGCTGCAGGATTTCCGCCCACTGCGCATCCACTAAAAACTCACCCATCCTGTCTGGTACTTTGGTCGTGCGCCGTCCACGGTAACACCGCCGCCGCGCTGCACGTACCCGATCGTGCGAAAACCGGATGGGGCAGGTTTGGCGGTAGTGGCCAACAACGTGTGGTCTTCGCCCCCACACAGGATCCACTCCCATGGGTCCACACCCAAGTATTCGCCTGCTTGCACCAACAACTCATCTGGCGCAATTGCGTGCGAATGCAAGTCGATGGAAACCCCGGAACGCTGAGCAAGGTGGCTCAGATCCACAATGAGCCCATCGGAGTTATCGGTCATACTTGTGGCGCCCGTTGCGCGTGCCACCACCCCGCGGCCGGGAGTCAGCTCCGGCACCAAATGCGCCGCCACCAGGTTTTCGAACAAACGGGGGTAGTCGGTGCCGCAGCGGTGGAGCAGCGCCAAGCCGGCAGCTGAGTAGCCGATGCGACCGGCGGCCACCAGGTGCTGCCCCGGCCGGGCGCGATCCAAAGTCAGCGGAAGTTGAGAGCCGCCGAGGATCCCCAATGCGGTGACGCTGATGACCAAACAGTCGCTTTCCGTGACATCGCCGCCGACAAGTTCGGCATTGTAGCGGCCAACGCGCCGGTGGATGCCGCGGGCGATGCCGGCCACGACGTCGACAGGCGTGTCGGCAGGCGCCGCGAGCCCGAACAAAGCGGCGACAGGCCGGGCGCCCATCGCCTCTACATCCGAAAAGTTCTGCACAATCGCCCGCTCGCCTACCTGTTCAGGCGTGGACCAGTCCAAGCGGAAGTGACGGCCCTCCACCAACACATCGGTGGTGGCCACGGTCCTGCTGTTCGGCGCGGGCGGGGCGAGCACGGCGGCGTCGTCACCGTTCATCCCGGAGGGCGCGGCGGCGGTGATGGCGGCGATGATGGCCCGTTCGCCGGCCTCGCCTAGCGTTAACTTGGACATTGTTCTCCACGTAAACTAGGGATACATGAGCGCCGAACAACCCTATCATCGCCGTCCGTTGATTTTCGCCCTCGTGCTCGCCGTGCTGCTCGTAGTGGGGGTGTTGACGGGTGCCAAAATTGTGTACGACCGCGCCGCCCATCAACCCGTAGGCATGAGCATCGTCGACGCCCCTGACGCCGCAGCCTGCGGCCCGCTTCTCGACGCCCTGCCCGACACGCTCGCACGCCACCCCCGCGCCGAACTCGCCGACCCCGCCCCCGAAGGCGCCGCCGCATGGGCCTCAAACTCCACCGATCGAATCACGTTGCGCTGCGGAATCACGCTGCCCTTGCAGTACACGAAGCTTTCCGAAACCACCCAGGCCGCCGGCGCCGCGTGGCTGCGGGTCAAGGACGCCACCCCCGGCGCAAACCTGGAAACCTGGTACACGGTGGATCGGTTCCCCATCGTGGCGGTCACCGCCGCCGCGGACGCCACCGACCCCGTGGCGGGCTTAGACGAAGCGCTCTCCAAGCTTGACGCAAAGAAGTTCGAACCGCATCCAGTGCCGCTCACGGATCTCAAACGCGGAAACGCCGACGCCTGCCCCCAACTCATGAACGCCCTGCCCGAAACCCTTGGCGAATACCAGCGCAGTGACATCAAACTGGAACAAACCATGGCGGCTTGGACCGCCACCGGACTCGAGCCGATCGTGCTGCGCTGCGGGGTTGCGGACGCGCCGGGCTATGCGGCGGGCGCGCAACTCCAACAGGTGGACAATGTGCCCTGGTTTTTAGATACCACGCTCGCGAGCGGCACCACTGCAGGCACGTGGTACGCGTTGGGACGCTCAGCCAATGTTGCAGTGTCCATGCCGCAAAGCGCCGGCAATACCGCGCTCGTGGAGTTTACAACCGCGATCGACCGCAACCTTAGCGAGCAAGCGCCCGCGCAATAAGCACGTCGATCAGGGTTTCGAAGTCCACGCCGCTGGCCGCAAACACCTGCGGATACATCGAGATTGGCGTAAACCCCGGCAGGGTGTTGATCTCATTGAGCACGGGCCCCTCGGCGGTGACAAAGAAATCGACGCGGGCCAACCCATCACAGGCTACCGCGTGGAAAGCTTCGACCGACAAGGATTGGATGAGCTCGATGACCTCCGGTGGCAGCGGCGCGGGAATGTGCGCGGTGACCACATCATCGAGGTATTTGGTATCAAAGCCGTAGAAGCCCTCCTCGCCGGAACCGGTACCTGCCAGCTGCGCCGGCACGGACGCGACGACGCGGCCGTCCGCGTATTGCAGCACGCCACATTCCACCTCAACGCCGACGATTTCGGATTCGATGATCACCTTCTCATCGTGCGTTTTCGCCAGCGCGACCGCCGCCGGTAGGTCCGCCCACTGCGTCACGCGGGAAACGCCAATCGACGACCCGCCACGCGCCGGCTTCACAAACACCGGCAACCCAAGAATCTCCCGCTCCGAATCGGTCAATTCATCGCGGCCGCGCAGGATCACCTCGCGGCCCACCGGCAGCCCCTCCGCAGCCAACAATTTCTTGGTGTACTCCTTGTCCATCCCGCAGGAGGAGGACAACACTCCGGATCCCACGTACGGCACGCCAGACAATTCAAACATGCCTTGGATGGTGCCGTCCTCGCCGAATCTGCCATGCAATACCGGGAAAATCACGTCCGCGGTGGCATACAGGCTGCCGTCACGCACGAAGCGAAACTCCCCGCGATGCGCGGGTGACAGCGAAAGGTATAGCTCGTCCCTTAATTCGACCGAAGGCAGCGCTCGGTCAACGATCCTGAGCTTGCTGGTGTCGGTCTCCCCGACTGTCCATACCCCCTCCAGGGTGATACCGACCGGAATAACCTCATATCGCGCGGGATCAAGATGGCTCATGATCGCGCCAGCGGAAACACAGGAAACAGAATGCTCAGAGCTGCGGCCGCCGTACACAACGGCGACTCGGATACGGTCGGTAGTCATAAGCACAGCATTCTACTCGGCTTTCTTTGAACGTCCCATCAAGGCGACGATCATATCCTCCACATGCATCCCCTGATGGCACACCGCATAGACGGCTTGCGTAATCGGCATATCCACGCCGTGCAGCCGGGCCAAATCAAACACCGACTGCGAAGAAATCACGCCTTCGGCGACCTGGCCGTGGGTGGCGTGCCGCGCCTGCTCCAACGAATCCCCACGCCCCAATCGTTTACCAAAACTGCGGTTCCGGGACAGCGGCGACGAACACGTAGCCACCAAATCCCCCAACCCCGCCAAACCGGAGAACGTACGTTCGTCCGCCCCGAGGGCGACACCGAGGCGGCTGATCTCCGCCAACCCTCGGGTAATGATGCTGGCCAATGTGTTCTCCCCCAAGCCCCGCCCCGTGGCCATGCCGCACGCTAACGCAATCACGTTTTTACACGCGCCGCCGATCTCGCAGCCGATCACATCAACATTGGTGTACGGGCGGAAATACGGGGCCGCCACCGCCTGCTGAATCCCCCGCGCCCGCGCCTCATCCGAACACGCAATCACGGTGGCGGCAGGCTGCTCCAGCGCGATCTCGCGCGCGAGGTTCGGCCCCGACAACACGGCGATCCGATCCATGCTTGCGCCGGTGACCTCGGCAATCACCTCGCTCATACGCAAATGTGTGCCCTGCTCAATACCCTTGGCCAAACTCAGCAACGTGGCGGATTCCGGAATGTTCCACGACTGCAAATTCGCACGCAGTGTTTGGGAAGGCACGGCCAACACCACGATCTCGGCGTCGTTGAGCGCGGTCGCGGCGTCGGCAGTCACGGTGATCGTACGAGGGAGGGTCAACCCCGGCAAATAGTCCGCATTCTCGCGGGTGATTTGGATCGTGCGGGCAGCCTGCTCACGCCGCGCCCACAATCGAACAGGGTTTCCTGCATCGGCGAAAACTTTTGCCAAGGTTGTCCCCCACGAACCTGCCCCCATCACGCTGACGTTTACCATGCGAAAACTCCTTTCCCACCCCTCACAATATCGGAACATGCCAGAATGAGGAACATGGCAAAGCTCGATCAAGACCGCAGTTCAGCGCTCGTCGTCCCCCGGAATCCCGGAAATTCGTTCGAACGGCCGACGCTGGCTGCGGGCGCCGTGCTGTGGCGCGGGCAACTCCCCAACCCCGAAATCGCCATTGTGCACCGGCCGCACTACGACGACTGGACACTACCCAAAGGCAAAGTCGATCCCGGCGAATCCCTACCGGTCACCGCAGCCCGCGAAATCCTCGAAGAAACCGGCATTGAACCACGATTGGTCAAAGTCATCGGGAATGTTCACTACCCCGTGGGCCCCCGCACCAAGGTCGTTTACTACTGGCTGGCGGGAGCGGTCGGCGGCTCGTTCACCCCTAACGACGAAGTGGACGAGCTGCGTTGGGTACCAGCGAAGCAAGCGGAGCAGCACCTCAGCTACAAGGCTGACTGGGATATCCTGCGCAAAGCCCGCTACTGGTTGAGCACGTCGATCCACACGCAGCTCTTATGCGTGCGGGCGGCGAAAACAGCAGCGCAAGTCGAACTACTCGCCCCGCTCTTAGCTGCTTACCGCCCGCAACGCATCATCACCGTCCCCGAACAAGCGTGCGCCGATACGGCAACGCCGTTGGCGAGTGCGCTGGACCTGCCGCTCGAGCACGACTACCTCAGCCACGCCAAAGACTGGAACAGCCTTGCTACCAGTGGGATACCGAGCATCGTGGTGGCAAACAAAGAGACGATCCGACACGCCGCCGGGCGCTTTGCGAACACCCTGCGGACAATTCCCGCGAAACGCGCGAGCGTCTGGGTATTGAACTTTCACAACGGGCAGCTCATCGGCGCAGACTATTTGGAAAGCCCAAAGCCGGCCCGCTAACGCGCTAGACTCGCGGGCCGGGAAACGACGAGCGGGAACCTATTGAGTGCGCGGCATGAAGCTGGGGCGGCGCTGCTCAAAATCGGCGATAGCTTCCTCGTTGCGCAACGTCAGGCCGATATCATCGAGGCCCTCCATGAGGCGCCAACGAGTGTAATCGTCGACCTGGAAGCTAAAGGTATGGTCGCCGGCACTCAGGGTACGGCGCTCAAGATCGACGGTGAGTTCTAATCCCGGTTCGGCTTCCATGAGCTTCCACAACAGCTCAATATCCGTTTGCTCAAGTTGCGCCGCGAGCAGGCCCGCCTTACCAGCGTTGCCGCGGAAAATATCGGCAAACCGCGAGGAGAACACCGCCTTAAACCCGTAATCCATGAGCGCCCATACGGCGTGCTCCCGTGACGATCCGGTACCGAAATCAGAACCCGCGACCAACACCGAACCATTGCGGAACGCGTCTTGGTTCAGCACGAACCCTGGGTCATTGCGCCAGCCGGAAAACAGGCCGTCTTCGAAGCCGGTGCGGGTGACACGCTTAAGGTAAACGGCGGGAATGATTTGATCCGTGTCCACATTTGAGCGCTTCAACGGGACACCAACGCCGGTGTGAGTGGTGAACTTTTCCATGGTTGTGGCCTTTCCCTGTCAGTGTTCCACGGGCGCTAAGTCTGCGGGCGATGCGAGACGCCCCACCACCGCGGTTGCGGCGGCGACTTGCGGCGATACGAGGTGGGTGCGGCCGCCCTTGCCTTGACGCCCCTCAAAGTTACGGTTGGAGGTGGAGGCGCTGCGCTCCCCGGGAGCCAATTGGTCCGGGTTCATGCCTAAACACATGGAGCAGCCCGGCTGGCGCCACTGCGCACCGGCGGCCTGGAAGATCGCGTCAAGGCCTTCCGCCTCGGCTTGTTGGCGCACCCGCGCAGAGCCGGGAACAACGAGCATGCGCACGGATTCAGCGATCTTGCGCCCAGCGAGCACCTCGGCAGCGGCGCGCATATCCTCGATGCGACCATTCGTGCACGATCCGACGAACACGGTGTCGATTTCAATGTCACGCAGCGGGGTGCCAGGCGTCAGGTCCATATAAGCGAGCGCTTTTTCGGCGGCGGCGCGTTCCACGTCACCGGCGAATTCCTCCGGGTGCGGAACTTCCGCCCCGAGTGGCAGCCCTTGACCGGGGTTGGTCCCCCAGGTGACAAACGGGGTAAGCGCGGAACCGTCAATATCCACCACCGTGTCAAACTTCGCGCCTTCATCAGTGCGCAAGCTGCTCCAATATTCCACGGCCGCGTCCCAATCTTCCGGCGCATGGTCGCGGCCTTTGAGGTACTCGAACGTGACCTCATCCGGGGCGATCATACCGGCGCGCGCACCGGCCTCGATGGACATGTTGCAGATAGTCATCCGCGCCTCCATCGAAAGCTTTTCAATCGCCTCGCCACGATATTCAATAATGTGCCCTTGCCCACCACCGGTACCAATCTTGGCGATGATCGCCAGGATCAAATCCTTAGCGGTCACGCCTTCCGCCAGCTCGCCGGACACGTTAATGGCCATGGTTTTAAAAGGTTTCAGCGGCAAGGTTTGGGTGGCCATCACGTGTTCTACCTCGGACGTTCCGATACCAAACGCGATTGCGCCGAACGCACCATGGGTGGCGGTGTGGGAATCACCGCACACAACGGTCATGCCGGGTTGCGTGAGCCCCAGCTGCGGTCCCACCACGTGGACGATACCTTGTTCACTGTCGCCCATCGGGTGGATGCGCACGCCGAACTCTTCGCAGTTTTTGCGCAGCGTTTCCACTTGGGTGCGGGAGATCAGGTCGTTGATTTCGGTGATCGCCCCAGTGGTGATGCCCTCGGTGGGCACATTGTGGTCCTCGGTAGCGATGGTCAAATCCGGTCGCCGCAATGTACGCCCAGACATCCGCAACCCATCGAAGGCTTGCGGCGATGTGACCTCGTGGAGCAGCTGGAGGTCGATATAAATCAGGTCCGGTTCGTCGTTTTCACCTTTGACCACGATATGGTTGTTCCATACCTTTTCCGCCATGGTGAGTGGCATGGCGGCTGGTTCCATGGGGCTGGTCATGGATTTCACCTCGTTGTGTGTAGTGCCCCCGCACCGCGCATCTCACGATTTGGGAACAGCATTTCAGTTCACGGGACAGTATAGCGCGCTCGCCGCAGTCGAGCGAATCCGATTGCACGCCTCAACAACCCCCGCTGCCCGCGCGAAAACTACGGTATACTTGCAGCGCCGCAGCTAGCGCACACTTACCCCACACTAGATTTCCCATATCTTGGGATGTTAATATCAATTCATGGGACAGTTTCAATCCTCAGAAGCCGGTAGCGGCATCAAGGTACTCGACCGCGCGGTGCACATCCTCACCACGATCGCCGAGCAACCCCGTTCGCTTTCCGAACTCTGCGAGGCGACCGGCCTTCCGCGCGCAACCACGCACCGTCTTGCCACCGCCCTCGAATCGCACAGACTACTGACCCGCACCTCCGACGGCCGCTGGAACATCGGCAGCGCCCTCACCGCCCTCGGCGCCGGCACATCAGACAAACTTGTCGACGCCGCCACCCCCATCATGGCCGCAATAATGGAGCACACAGGCGAATCGGTACAGTTGTATCGACTTACCGGAACCACCCGAACCTGCATCGCCAGCCTCGAACCCCCATCCGGTTTACAAAACACTGTCCCCGTCGGCTCCCGCATGCCGCTCACCGCAGGTTCCGCCGCGCGCGTCTTCATGGCGTACGCATCCCCGCAGCTCCGCGCCGCAATCATGCCCAACGCGGCATTCACTACCGACGACCTCGAACGCGTGCGCGCAACCAACTACGCCGAGTCCGCCAGCGAGCGCGAAGCCGGCCTCGCTAGCGTATCCACACCCGTTTTCGACCACACCGGCCAGGTCATCGCCGCCCTTTCCATTTCCGGCCCCATCGAACGATTCGGCCCACACCCCGGCTCCCGCTGGGCACCCGCACTTATCGACGCCGCGGAAAAGCTCAGCACCCAGCTCTAATCCCGCCTCCTGGAGGATGCAAACCGGCAAATAGCATCAACCACCTCTTCAGAATGGCCCTCAAGCATGTGCCCACCCGATTCGAACGACACGAAAGTGCACCCCGGGAAACGCGCCACCGCATCCCGCGTCTGAGTAAAACTCACCACTTTGTCGTCCTGGGCGTGGAGCACCAATGTCGGTGAACGCAGCTTCTCCACCTCGTAAGAATCGAAATTCCTTGCCATATCCGGATTAGCCACCGTAGCATCCAGCAACACCCCGCGACGGCGCTCGCTAATGGGCATCATAGTGACAATAGTATCGGGGCGAATCCCCATCACCAGACCAAATAACGGGCTGATCAAAAACATTCCAAAATCATTGGTCAGCAACCGCGGCGGCCCAGCATAGCGCACCCATCGTTGCGGGCGCTCAGCATACGGCATCGCGGAGCTCAACAACATCAAACCCTTTGTGCGCTCCGGATAATCCAGCGCAAATCGAATCGCTATGGTGCCACCAGCCGAAGCCCCCAAGACAAACACCTTTTCTATTCCCAAGTGGTCTAGCAATTCCACAAAAGCAGCGGCTTGGTCCGCAGGCGTGCCCTCACCCCGGACATCACTGCCCAAATATCCAAACCGGGCCGGCGCGATCACACGAAACTGATCAGCAAAACCCTCGCAATTGTCCAGCGCCTGATCAAAACCACCAAACAAGCCGTGTACGGAAAGAATCACTTCCCCGCTCCCCCGATCCACATAACGCAAATCCCCATAACTCAGCCGCACGGTGGCGGCATCATATTCTTCCAATCGCTCATAACTACGCTGTACCGCCGCACGACAACGCACCGCCTGCACAACCAAAAACCCGCATACCACAATCGCTACTACCCACAACACATACACCATTCGCGCACACCTCAAAATTTGCTTTCTCCACTAAACATACGTCCTTTAAACGAAGGACTCCACAGGCGTGGCAAAAATTTTAGGCCCTCAAAAACTTACACTTTTTGCTTAGGATCCCTGTATGTACCTCGCACATCAGATTGCTTATATACAACTTGAAGTGTCCCAGGTTTTGTTCCGTTTGAGTAGATGGGAAAATCTTCGATTAAGCCGAAGAAGTTTGATCAGGATGCGAAGGATCGTGTGGTCCGTTGAGTTGAGGATCGAATCCTAGTAGAAGGTATTTCTGTGCAGGAGGCGTGCAAGATTGTGGCGCCAAAGTTTGGCATCTGTTGTCATACAGCCCGACAATGAACGCAGGCAGCTCGCCGCAAGGATCGTGGTGTTGAACCGACACCTGAGGACCTCGCTGCTGAGAACACACGGTCGCATCGTGAGGTTCAGCAGCTGCGGGACACTAACGAGTTGCTGAAGGCTGCGTCGGCCTTTTTCGCGTCGGAACTCGGCCCGCAACCTCGGAGATGATTCAGTTCATCGATGAGTACCGCGATCATTTCTGCGTCAAATTCATCGGCAAGACGTTAAACACCCATCGTATTGGTGGTTTTCTCACCTGTTGTGGGTACCGCCAGTACAAATCCCCTGGCATGAGTGCCCGTTGTCTTCGTGACGCCGCCCCGGTAGAGCACATCCGCAAGGTTCACGCCGCGAATTACGGCGTGTACGGCATCCGTAAGATGTGGCACGCTCTGCGCCATGAAGAAATCAATATTGGGAGTGAGCAGACTGCCCGTTTGATGCGCCTTACAGGAGTCACCGACAAAGGCCGCCCTCCTATGACAACTCGCAGGCCGAAAGGGGGGCTTGAGTATCGCCCGGATTTGGTGGGCCGTGCGTTTCAAACCACTAGGCGGCAGTGTCTGATGGTTTGTGTGTGGGGGATCCACCACTGGCATCGAAGGATAAATCTTCAATGAACTTCATGGCGAAGCATGACGGGGGTGACCTTGCACGGTTCAAATCTATCGAAGTGCGGCTGCTGGCGAATCCTTTAACTTGCGTCATTGATTGATGATCTTGCTACTTCCACGCGCGACACAGGCGATTTAGTCCAGGGTTTGTGTGCCATGGGTCAATGAACCGTGGGTTTGTAAGCGGAAATAGGTGCCCCGTCTCGGCTATGAGCAAACCAAGCTGTGAAGGCACAGCGGCGGTAGGCACGGATCATTCCCGTAAATGGTTCGTACAAGAAACAAGTCGAATCGATTGACGGTACGTTGGACATTCACATTCCACGGGATCGTGATGGTTTGTGCTCGCCGCAGATGGTTTTTGGAGGGCAGCCGCCGGCTGACTGACTTCGACGATATGATTGTCGGTTTGTGGCAGCCGGCGGTATGACCGTCCGAGATATCCAACACCACCTCACTACAAGCTTGCGGGTGGATATCTCGCCGGATACCATCTCCGCAATCACCGATGCGGTGCTTGAGGAAGTCATGATCTGGCAGCAACGCGAGCTCGATGAGTTTTACCCGGTGCTCTTCCTTGACGCCCTACGGATTGACGTCCGCGGTAGGCGGCCGCGTCATGAGCAAGGCCGTTTATATTGCCATCGGCGTGGATATGGGAGGTATCAAGCACATCTTGGGATTATGGATCGCCAAAGAAGAAGTCGCTTCATTTTGGGCAGCGGTGTGCGCAGAACTTGCCAACCGAGGTATCAAAGACGTCTTCATCGTCTGCTGCGATGGCCTCAACGGCTTTGAAAAGGCCATTGAAGCGACCTGGCCGAAGTCGATGGTGCAGACTTGCGTGGTCCATCTCATCCGGGCGGCCACCCGATGGGTGTCCTCCACCGACCGCAGGAGGGGTCACCAAGCAACTCCGGGAATTTTATAACGCCTCCAGCGTCGATGAAGCCAACACCACGTGACAGCGGTTCGAATCCAGCGGCGTTGGGACAAACATATCCCCAATCCGTCAACCTCCGGCGCCACACCTGGAGCCGGTTCATCCCGTTGTTGAAAATTCCCGCCGGAAGCAAGAAAGGTTATCGTGTGCGACAAATTCAATTGCATCGCTCAATAACGAATTGCGGAAAGCCACGCGAAATCGCGTGCAATTCCCCAATGACGATTCGGCAATCAACACACTAAAGGCTAATGATCTGCACTATCGAAGATCAACGCGCCACACAACACAAACAAGAACGCAACAACGCGTTGCCACTACCGCCGGCCGGCTCGTTGAAGGTCAAAAAGTCCCTCAATGGAAACAGGCTAAACACCACATGGCAGTGGCATACCCCCACCGATTCCACCACTACCTATGAACCAAACCCCACACACAAACAACTTGACAGACTCCTGCGTGTTACTACAAGGAAACATCACTGACAATGAAAAGCCCTACACGATCCCCACCCAAGCGCTAAACAATCGTTACCACACCGCTACGAATTACTCGGTTGCGACACCATTACCGTCCCACCCAGCATTACCCCACAAACCCAAGTCCTCATCAATGGAAGCAACCTTGCCGAGAAGATCCGGAACAAACTGAGGCCTACTGGATTCGGGAGAAAGAAGGACTTGAGTAGGAGATTATCAAATCTCACAGATCCTCTACCCGTTCAATCATTCTCCAAGATTCAGACCAACTGCCCTAGAAGTAGACTTGCGATCAACAGAGCGAATCCTGATGGTAGACCTTTTGAATAGTAATCAAATACCCCTATGGAAAATGCCCCGAAACCAGTCTCAACGAAGTCATCACCATCGGCCCTCCTCGGTTTAGCTCTTGAAAATCCGGTTTTCACCAGCGCTACGACATAGGCTAATGCACCCAGAATATTACCTTGGGTTAGGAGAAGGAAAGCCAAACTTGAAACTAAGACAAACGGAGCTATTACGCTAATACTGAGGAGTATGGACTCTTTTTCATATTCTTCGAATGAGCAACAGCGTAGAATGCCTGCAATGGATACTGATTGGACTACGAACAGCATCAGGATTGCACCCACAGGAGTTACAAAGGAAACCGTTGCACCCCACAACACGGTTGTGGCAAAGACCGGAATCAGATAGGCCCGCCGAAAGATTCTTCTAACAGCTAGCCGCCCCCTTCCTCCCCCCTGGGGAAAAGCAACCAATCTAAGCTGCGTTTGTGCGATGGCTTTGGAAATTAATTCTGAATCTTGCACAAACCATGCACCAGCAACGGCCCCTGTTCTTTTCCCAGAAATCAGCAGCCGAGGTAATCTCCAGCTGTTGAAGCCGATTCCAATTCTAAGTAAGGCGACAGTAGAAGCAAGGACTACGGATTCTTTGAGCTCCAAGAATGCGAATGGAATAATGCTGACAACTATTATTTGTAACAAGCCGGAGAACTCGAACCCTAACCTAGTTTTAAGTGATCGAGGCCGGTAAAGAACCGATTCGGGTGTGACGCTTCTGATGGGAAGAAAATACTCTAGAAGAGCTAACGTCACAATTAAGGAAAATACCAGCAAGGGAAACTTTGTTTCTACAGGAAACGGTGCACTCAAAACAATCTGAGAATCCAAGAACCTGACAGCCGAAATAACAGAACCGCTAATCAATCCGAGTATAACGACCGCGTAAATACCATCCGCTAAGAAATAGAGAGCTCGCCGAATCATTACAACTCGATCGTCCTATCACAAGAATTCAAGAGCCGTTCATTGTGAGTTGCAACCACTATTCCAACTCCCAAGCTAGCAATAGCATTTAGCTCCTCCGATAGAAAGCCAATCCAGTCCTTATCAAGATGTCTCTCAGGCTCATCGAGCAATATAAAGTTCCAATTCTCGTGTACGTGTAGAGCAAGAAATGCTCGCTGTTTTTGCCCGCTGGAAAGCCACGAAGGTGGGAAATCCAAAATCTCCTCCAGCCTCCACTTTTGCGTCTGGATTCTTTGAGTATTCTCTTTTCCTTTAAAAACCAGCTCAAAATGCTCCTGAATCGTCAGATCGGGAAGGAATGACGGAGCATCAATACTTTTGATCAGTGCAAGAGCTTGTTTGGAGCTGGTAGGAACCTTGTCAATAACTGGAACACCTTCGAGCGGGTCAATCTGACCACCCAAAGTTTTTAACAATGTTGACTTGCCTGATCCATTTACTCCACTTACTCCAATGTATTCACCTCGACGCAACTCAAGATCAATTTGGCCCAGAGGCGTCTTATATCCATATTTCCCATGGAATTGAAGCGAGACCAAAGCGTTTCAAACCCTCTCAAAATTGATTTCAACCATCTTATGAGATATACCTTCCAACAAGCATACGGACGGTGAAGTGTCCTAGGTTTTGTTCCGTTTGAGTAGATGGGAAAATCTTCGATTATGCCGAAGAAGTTTGATCAGGATGCGAAGGATCGTGTGGTCCGTGTAGTTGAGGATTGAATCCTAGTAGAAGGTATCTCTATGCAGGAGGTGTGCAAGATTGTGGCGCCAAAGTTGGGCATCTCTTGTCATACAGCCCGACAATGGACGCAGGCAGCTCGCCGCGAGGGTCGTGGTGTTGTGTGGTGTTGGTGGTGGGTCGGGGTTGGGTATTACTCTGTTGTGTTGCTTTGTGCCACGTTTGTGTTGGTGGTGTTTGGTGTGGCTGTGAATTGTTGGGTGTTTTCC
>NZ_JAUNKO010000001.1:0-530866 GCF_030532715.1 Corynebacterium sp.
CGCATCACCTTGCCAAGGTGAGGGTCGCGAGTTCGAGTCTCGTCATCCGCTCTGGGTCGTTCTTCCGAAACTGCACAACAGTTCGGATTCTGGACACCTATCTCGCGCGTTTAGCTCAGCGGGAGAGCGCTTCCCTGACACGGAAGAGGTCACTGGTTCAATCCCAGTATCGCGCACACGAGCGCTGTGCCGCTCGGAAAAATGCACAGATGCGGATGTAGCGCAGTTGGTAGCGCATCACCTTGCCAAGGTGAGGGTCGCGAGTTCGAGTCTCGTCATCCGCTCTCGCTTAGAAAGCCCTGAACTTTTCAGGGCTTTTTATTATTTTACGGGGTGTATGGCGGTATCGCGGCAATCATTTCGATAGGGTTAAGCGGTGACTTCCCAACTCATGCATAAGCTACGACACACGTGGGTGTCTTCGGAGCACGCTCCGGGGCCGCGCCACGAATCCCGCCGGACTCGCTGGGACCGAGTTGGGAACGCCGTTTTTTGGCCTTTCACGATTGTCAGCGCATTGCACATTCTTGCGGTGCGAGCGGTCAATGGCAGTACGACCGATGATTTCTCCACCGTGTATTACGCGATCCGGCGCGCCGTGGAGGGCGTTCCGGTTTATAACGAAACGTATTTCTATGTGGACCCGCATTATTTGTACAACCCCGGCGCCACCTTGGTGTTGTTTCCGCTCGGTTTGATTTCGGATTTCACCACGGCTCGCGTCGTTTTCATTGCGCTAAACGTAGTAGCGATTGTCGCGGCCTTGGGCCTGCTTACTCGCATGTTTGGCTATAGCCTTCGCTCCTGCGTGTGGCCGGCATCATTGTTCGCGGCGTTTTCCACGGAAGCTGTGCAAAACACGCTGCTGTTTTCCAATATCAATGGATTGTTGCTGTTGGCGCTTGTGGGATTTTTGTGGGCGCTGCTCAACGATCGAAATATTGTCGCCGGCATTATTTTGGGCGTTGCGATCCTCGTAAAACCGCTATTTGCGCCATTGTTGTTTTTGCCGTTTGTGCGGATGCAGTTCTCCACGGTTGGTATTGGCATCTTGGTGCCGGTACTGATCAATGCCATTGCGTGGCCGCTGATCCCTGGCGCTGGGGATTATGTCACCCGCACCATGCCATATCTTGGCGAAGTCCGTGATTATGCCAATAGTTCCCTGCCCGGCGCCGCCGTGTACTTCGGCATGCCGGTGTGGCAGAAGAATATTTGGTTTGTGGTGTTCGCGCTCGTGGTGATTGTCGCGTTGTTGGCGTTGTTGCGGTACCGGCATAGCGAGCCGCTGTTTTGGGCGTGCACCACTTCTGGACTGTTGTTAGCAGGTGTGTTCTTCTTGTCTTCATTGGGACAGATGTACTATTCCATGCTGTTATTCCCGCTGATGTTTACGGCATTGTTGCAGCGTTCTGTGATGCATTCGTGGTTGTCGTGGCTGGCGGTGTTCTGCTTTTACTCCCCCACCTTGTGGGCTTGGCAGGATTACCAGATTTACGGCCGTTGGGTGGATTTGTTCCGGCCGACCTTTGGCTGGGGCACGATGTTGCTTGTTACCTGCGTGTTTTCTGTGCTGTGGTTACGGCGGGAATGGGCGCAGCAGAAAACTGGTTAACACTGACAGGCACACGCTTATCGACGCCGCGGGCACACACACCCGCCACGCGTGCCTCACGTTTCTGTCCGCACACACCATGCAGGAGTTTTCATGACCGACTTCAAGTTGATTTCTGATGACGAATGGCGTCAGCGCCTCAATGCGGAGGAATACCGAGTGCTCCGCCAGGCTGGGACCGAAGCTCCGTTCAAGGGCGAGTTTACCGACCATAAGGCCGAAGGAATCTATTCGTGCCGCGCCTGTGACACGGAGTTGTTCCGGTCGAATCAGAAATTTGATTCCCATTGCGGCTGGCCGTCGTTTTTCTCTCCGCTCGCTGGCGATCGGATTATCGAGCGCGTGGACAACTCCCACGGCATGGTGCGCACCGAGGTGATCTGCGCGAATTGCGAATCCCACCTCGGGCATGTGTTTTCCGGCGAGGGGTACGATACCCCGACCGATCTGCGATACTGCATCAATTCCGTCTGCTTGACGTTTGCCCCCGCCGACGCAGCCGATAGCGGTGCTTCCCCCGAGGCCGGCTAGCCGAAACCAGCCGGCAGGATCCCCCATTCACCGTGGGACGGTGTTAGGGCATCACTTCGATGATCTCGGCGATGTCGGCGACGCGGCGACCGCTGAAGAAGGGGATTTCTTCGCGCACGTGCAGGCGCGCTTCGGTGTAACGCATGCGGTGCATCAGGTCAACGTTGCGGTGCAGCTCGGGGGCTTCGAAGGCGAGGATCCATTCGTAGTCGCCCATGGCGAAGGCCTGCACGGTGTTGGCGCGAACATCGGGGAAATCGCGTCCGGAACGGCCGTGTTCGGCAAGGATGCGGCGGCGTTCCTTTTCATCCATGAGGTACCAGTCGTACGAGCGGACGAATGGGTAGACCGTGATCCAGGCGCCTGGATCTTCGCCCATGATGAAGGATGGCAGGTGTGATTTGTTGAATTCGGCAGGCCGGTGCAGGGCGGTGCCACTCCAAAATGTTTCGCTGCTTTGTCCGAGCCGGGTGGTGCGGCGGAAGTCGTTGTAGGCGCGCTGAAGGTCTGCGATTTCCTCGGCGTGCCACCAGATCATAAAGTCCGCTTCGGCGCACATGCCGGAAATGTCGTAGATGCCGCGGACGGTGACTGTGGCGGCGTCGTCAAGCTTGGCAAAGAATGCTCGCGCGTCGGCGATGGTTTCGTCTCGTTGTTCGCCAAGTGCGCCGGGGATGACGCGGAACACCACCCACTGCGTATACCGCTGAACGCTGTTGAGCTTCGCAAAATCAATCTTTTCGGCCATGCCGTTCTTAACCTCTCTTTAGATGGCATACATGCTGGTATCAACCGTGATCCCAACTTTTCTACGAGTAATTCTATCCGCTGTTTGGACGAACAACACTAGGGGTACCGGCGCGCCTCCGCACCCCCACCGAGTTTGACGAGTATCTTTTGTCCTTGTGACCGACTCAGATGCCACATTACGCCCCGAATCCACGAGCTCGATTTCGGCCGAAAACGCGCCTCAGCTGTTCCGCGACGCCGTCGACTCAATGCATTCCGCGTTGCTGCGTCCTGAGATTTCATTAGGTACGATCCGGCCGCCGCAACGCCTCGCCCCGCTCAGCCATGCGATTGGCCTTGAGGTGGATAGCGAAGTCATTGACGGAGATGCGTTCGGACGGTTGATCCTCTTGCACGATCCCCGCTCCGAAGACGGTTGGGAGGGTGCATTCCGCCTCGTGGCGTATATCCAGGCAGATATGGACGCCGCGGTAGCCAACGATCCTTTCCTGCCGGAGGTGGTGTGGGACTGGCTCCAGGAGGGCTTAGCGTACGCACGTGCGGATTACACCAATATGGCGGGTACCGTTACTTCGACGGCTTCCGTACGTTTTGGCGATATCGGCGGACCGCCGCGCGCCTTTCAATTGGAGCTTCGTGCCTCGTGGACTGCCACGGAACCACAACTGACACCCCACGTTGAAGCATTTGCGAAAGTGCTAGCGAATGCAGCGGGGTTGCCGCCCGTGGGCGTGACCGAGCTGCGCCGCTAACACCGCGCACGCGAATCGGGGGGAGCTAACAGTAGATGGCCATGGGGCGACCGTCGATATCAATGACGCGCATGGCCACACCATAGAGCGCCTCAAGGTTTTCGGCCGTCATGAATTCCGCCGGGGAGCAGCTATGTACGAGTGTTCCCTGTTTCATGGCGACGATGTGGTCGGAAAACGCCGCCGCGAAGTTAATGTCATGGATGACTATCACCACGGTGCGCCCAAGCTCGTCGGCGGCCCGCCGCAGCAGCCGCATCATCGCCAGGGAGTGCTTGATATCCAGGTTGTTGAGCGGCTCATCGAGCAGCACATAGTCCGTTTCCTGCGCCAGTACCATCGCCACGAATGCGCGCTGCCGCTGCCCGCCAGAGAGCTCATCGAGCGCGCGGTCGGCGTACTTTTCGAGATCAAGGTAGCGCATGGCGTTGGCCACTGCCGCTTGGCACTCCTGTGTGAGCCGGCCGCCGGAATGCGGAAAGCGACCAAATTCCACCAGCTCGCGAACGGTGAGCCGCACCGCCACCTTATTGTCCTGCCGCAGCACCGCCATTACCTTGGCAAGTTCTTTCGATTTCGTGGTGGTCACGTCGTTGCCGTCGATGGTGACGGTGCCGGAATCGGCGTCGAGAAGCCGGGCAATAATGCTCAGGAGGGTGGACTTGCCGGCGCCGTTTGGCCCGATGACGCTGATAATGCCGCCGCGGGGAACTTCGAGGGTGACGTCATCCACGACGGTGGTGGCGCCGTAGGACTTGCTAATGTTTTGGATGCGAATCACCGGGAAAGACCTTTCTTTGAAAGCAGCAGGTAGAGGAACAACAGGCCGCCTAGGAATTCGATAATCACGGACAACGATGTGTTGAATTCAAACACTTTGCCGAGGATCCACTGCCCCGCCACGAGGGACAGTACGCCGAGCGCACTCGCAGCCGGAATGGTCCACGCATGCCGATCCGTGCGAACGAGTACATAGGCCAGGTTTGCCACGATCAACCCGAAAAACGTCACAGGACCAACCAATGCTGTCGCCGCCGACACCAACAGCGAACACGCGATCAACACACCGATGACTTCGCGGCGGTAATCAACTCCAAGGCTCATGGCGGGTTCGCGGCCCAGCAGCAATACGTCCAGCGTGCGGCGCCGCAGCCACAACCAAACTGTGACGGCGACAATGAGGGTGGCGCTGACGATGAGCAGGCGAACGTCGATAAAAGAAAACGTGGCGAAAAAGCGGTCCTGCAACACTTGATACTCACCGGGGTCGATCATGCGTGCCAGCAATGAGGAAAGCGAACGGAACAGCGCCCCCACCACGATCCCCACGAGCAGCAGAAGATCCAGCGACATGCGGCCGCCGTGGAAGACCACGGCAAACAGGGTGACCGACAGTCCGATCATGAGCGCGCTATTAATGGCGAACAACAGCAACGAATCCGCCCCATGGAACAATACGGTGCCGAACACAAACACGATGGCGGTCTGGATCAGCACGAACATGGCGTCAAAGCCCATGAGCGAGGGGGTAAGGATCTTATTTGCCGTGATGGTTTGGAACACCACGGTCGATGCGCCGATGGCAACGCCGACCACAGTGAGGCCTGCGGCGGTTGTCGCCCGCCGTTCGATCACAAACTGCCACGCTTTGGGCAGATCGTACAACACGAACAGCGCAACAGCAGCGCACGCCAGTGCGATAAACAGCCAGGTGATAAGGGTGCGGCGGCGGGCCGCACGATGCGCGTTGTCAACCACGGGCGTTCCTCCGAAGCAGCATGACTAGGAAGATTCCAGCCCCCACCACGCCCATCATGGTGCCTACCGGGATCTCGAACGGGTAGCGGATTAGTCGGCCGAGGATGTCGCACAGCATGCACAATCCGGCGCCCGTCAGCGCCACCCAAGGAAGCGAACGCCGCGTGTTATCCCCCATCACCATCGACACGATGTTCGGTACTACTAAGCCTAGGAATGGGATGGAACCCACCACGGTGACCACGATGGCGGACACCGCTGCGACAATGATCAGACCCAGGTTTTCCACCGCTTTGGCGTTGATCCCAGCGTTGAGCGCGTAGCTGTGGCCGAGCCCCAAAATGGTAAACCGGTCGGCGGCAATATAGGCGACCACCACCAGCACGCCGATGAGCCACAGCAACTCGTACCGGCCGCGCAGCACCCCCGCGTAGGAGCCGAGCTGCCAAGCCCCGAGGGATTGCAGGAGATCGTATTGGTATGCGATGAAGGTGGCTACCGCGCCGATAACGCCGCCGAGCATGATGCCGATCAGCGGGACGGTGAACCCGCCGGGGTTGGGAATGCTGCGCACCGCGGCCAGAAACAGCGCAGTGCCACCCAGTGCAGCCAGCGAGGCGCACAGCATTTTCACCCAGATTGGGGAATCCGGGTACAGCAAGCTGACCAGCACCAACCCGAGCGCTGCGGCTTCGGTGGTGCCCACGGTGGACGGTTCCACGAAGCGGTTGCGGGCTAGCAGCTGCATGAGCAGCCCGGCCACCGCAATCGTGGCGCCGGATAGCAGGATGGCCACGGTACGTGGAAGGCGGGAGATCGCCACCACCTCCGCACCGGTTTCTGCTACCCCGAGAAATAAACTGACCGCTGACATCGCGGCGAGTGCCACGAATGCCAGCGGTAGCCAATAATACGATCGAACGCTCATTGGTTGTTCAGCGGAGTGCGGGCGCCTATTGTACGGCGTCGCCGACCGCGTCGATCATCTTGCCGTAGGTGTCTAGGCCAGAGCCAACGAGGTACCAATCGGTGGAGCTTAAGTACACAATATTGCCGTCCTTGCCGGCTTTGGTTCCCTTGATGAGCTCGTTGTCCAGGGTTGCTTTCGCGGTGTTGCCTTCTTCGCCGACGGCGGCGTCGCGATCCACCACGAAAATGTAGTCCGGATTCGCATTGGCAACGTATTCGAAGGAGATTGCTTCACCGTGACGGCCGTCCATCTTCACTTCGGCCGCAGGCTTAAAGCCGAGTTCGTACACGAGCGCGAACCGCGAGTCCGTGCCGTATGCGGAGAGCTCACCACCGTTGGTCATGATTACCAGCGCGGTTTTGTCGGCGGCGGTAACTTTCTTCTTTACCTCGTCCATCTTGGCATCGATCTTAGCCACCTGCTCGTCGGCTTTGGCTTCGAGGCCGAAGATTTTAGCAACGGTTTCAGCGTTGTTCTTGGTGTCCGCAATGGCATCCTTATAGTCGAACGAAAGGTCGACCGTGGGGGCGATTTTGCTCATTTCCGGGTAGGTAGCGGCGTTGCGGGAACCCAGCAGGATCAAGTCCGGTTCAAGCCCGGCGATGGCTTCCATGTCCGGCTCCTTAAGGGAACCAACCTTCTTCGCATCACCGTAGTTTTCCGCGATCGCTGGGGCGGCTTTCACGCTGGGCACGGCGACGACTTTGTCGCCGAGGCCCAAAGTGTCCACATAGTCAAGCGCGGAGTAGTCGAGCACCACGATTTTTTCGGGTTCGGCCGTGATTTCAGTGCTGCCCTGTTTGTGCTCGACGGTGAGCGGGTAGCTGGCTTTGCTGGCTGCGGCGGCGCTGGAGCCGCTTTCAGAACTTGCAACGGCAGTCGCACTTCCTTGCGAATCTTGTTCGCTGTTTGTGCAACCGGTGAGTACCAACGCGGAGGCTGCGGCGAATGCAGCGCAGCGGATGGCAAGTTTCATGTGACGAGGTCCTTTACTGGGGTCTGGGGTAAACTCCAAGCGAAAGCCGGTAAAGTCAGGCAATCCTAAAGAACGCTACTATAAGTAACCCTACCCTTGTCAAACTATTGGGCGAGCAAATCCCTCACCGTTGCGCGGAAAAGGATTCAAACTTTCGGCCGACGCTTCCCGCGTCGAGGGCGAACTACTACACTGAACAAACATGCCAAACCCGTTGCGTTTTCCCGCCGACGGTCTGCCCAAAGTGCTCACCACGCCCGCCGAGTTTGCCGAGGCGGCCGCGCAATTGCGCAGCGGGTACGGGCCGGTGGCCATTGACACCGAACGCGCCAGTTCATTCCGTTTCGACGACCGCGCCTTCCTCATCCAACTTCGCCGGCGCGGCACCGGAACGCTCCTGCTCGCCCCAGAGGGCCAGCGCACAGCACTCACCAAGCATCTCGCCCCTGTGGTCAATGAACTGGAATGGGTCATCCACTCCGCCCCCTCGGATCTCCCCTCGCTGCTGGCGCTGGGCCTCTACCCCACCAGCCTGGTCGACACGGAAAAAGCCGCCCGACTCGCCGGGTTCGCACAACCAAACTTGGCGCAATTGGTGCACGATGTGCTGGCGCTTGATATGGCCAAAACCCACGGGCGGGAAGACTGGTCCACCACGCCCCTTCCCGAAGACTGGATCGTCTACGCGGCACTGGACGTGGAGGTGCTGCTGGAACTCAGCGAAGCACTCATCGAACTGTTGGATCAATCCAACAAGCTTGAGTGGGCGGAGCAGGAATTCCGCCACATCTTGCATTCGTTCCCCCCACACGTGGACGAACACACCGGCGAGGTCATGGTGACCCCGCTGCCGGTGCACACGTGGCGGGACACGAAGGGCATTGGCACGTTGCGCAGTCGGCGCCAATTGGCTATCGCCCGCGCATTGTGGCGCACCCGTCAACGCATCTGCAGCAACCGAGACATCGCCCCAAACCGGGTGCTGCGGAACAAGGACCTCATCGCCATCGCCGCGGCCTCCGCCACCACACCGGCTGCCGCGGCGCTGGCCATGGGCACCAGCAGTAAACACAAAAAGGCCATGCGCTGGAGCGGGGTGGCCGCCCAAGCGCTCCGGAAAGACGCCGAAACTTGGCCCGAGCTTGCGCAGCGCACACCCCCGCAATATCCACCAACCCGGTATTGGAGCGAAGACCATCCGGAAGCCTTTGCGTGTTTCACCCACGCCCGCGCGGCGTTAGAGGTCACGGCGGAGCAACTCAACATGCCGTTGGAGTGCATCGTGTCCATGCGGGCGCTGCGTCACGTGGCGTGGGCGTGCGGCAAGGTTTACGGCAAGCTCCACGCGGACATTATCGCAACAACACTTGCTACCCACGGGGCCCGCGCCTGGCAGATCGACATCATCACCGGGGTGCTGTGTAATTCGGCACCCCCGAGTCCGACGCACGGATAAGTTAACCTGCGTCTTCGGACGTTTGGGCGGCAACGATGGTGTCGGCCCATTCGTCGATGGCGGCGACGACTCCCGCGACGTCGAGACCCAATTGCTGCAACAGCTCGCCGCGGGAAGCATGGTCAAGGAATTGCTCCGGCACCGCCAAATGTCGAATCGGCGTATCAATCTCGGCGGCGCTCAGCACCTCGGAAAGCAACGAGCCCACGCCGCCATGAATCACGCCGTCCTCGAGCGTAACCACAAGGTCATGGTCGGCAGCCAAGGCCACCAACGACGGCGCAATCGGCACCACCCACCGCGGATCAACCACCGTGACATTGCACCCGGAATTGCGCAATTGTTCGGCGGCAGCGACGGCCACGTGCGCGAACGCACCGACGCTGACAATCAAGACGTCGATAGCATCATCGGCGTCGTCGGCGTCCTGGTAGGACAGAATATCCACCCCGTCGTCGAGGGTATCCACCGCGGGCAGCACCTGCGGCAACGAACCCTTCGGGAACCGCACCACGGTCGGCCCCGTGGTCACCTCCAGCGCCTCGTTAAACTGTTCTTTCAGCTGCTCGCCGTCGCGCGGGGCGGCGATCCGGATACCCGGGACGATGCCAGTGACCGCAAGGTCCCACACCCCGTTATGGCTTGCGCCGTCGTTTCCGGTAATACCCGCGCGGTCCAACACGAGCGTCATGGGAAGCTTCAGCAACGCCGCGTCCATCAGCAGTTGATCGAACGCGCGGTTTAAAAACGTGGAGTAGATGGCCACCACAGGGTGCAGCCCGCCCAACGCAAGACCCGCGGCGGACGCCACCGCATGCTGCTCGGCAATCCCCACATCAAACATCCGGTCGGGGAACTTCGCGCCGAACGGCGCCACGCCCGTCGGCCCCGCCATCGCCGCCGTGATAGCCACAATGTCGGTGCGGCGCTCGCCCGCAGCAATCAACTCCGCCGAAAACACCTCCGTCCACCCCGGTTCCGAAATCTTCACCGGTAAACCAGTTTCGGGGTTCATCACCCCGGTGGAGTGCATGAGGTCATCAACGTTGTTTTCCGCAGGCGCATAGCCGCGCCCCTTCTCCGTAACCACGTGAACGATAATCGGCCCCTCGTAGTCCCGCGCGTACCGAAACGCGTTTTCCAGCTGCTTCAAGTTGTGCCCGTCAACCGGGCCAACGGACTTGATCCCCAACTCCGGAAACAAGTCCGTGGGAATCACGGTGTACTTCACGCCCTCCTTCAGCGCGTGCATCACCTCAAAGGTGCGCTTGCCCACCCAGCCCATCGAATTCAGGGTGTTTTTCCCCTGGCCCATCACCTTGTCGTAGAACGGTTGCATGCGCAGCTCGGCCAAGTTGTTGGCCAGCCCGCCAATCGTGGGCGAATAGCTGCGGCCATTGTCGTTGACCACGATCACTAGGTTTCGGTCCTGGTTGGCGGCGATGTTATTCAGCGCCTCCCAACACATGCCGCCGGTCAGCGCACCGTCCCCCACCACGGCCACCACCTTCCGGTCAGTTTGCTCTGTAAGCGCAAACGCTTTCGCTAGGCCATCCGCATATGACAGCGATGCGGACGCGTGGCTGGACTCCGTCCAATCGTGCTCGGATTCCGCCCGGCAGGTGTATCCAGAGAGCCCTCCTTGTTGGCGCAGGGTGTCAAACGCCGCAGCCCGTCCGGTGAGAATCTTGTGCACATAGCTTTGGTGGCTGGTATCAAAAATGATCGGGTCTTTCGGCGATTGGAACACTCGATGCAGTGCGATGGAAAGCTCCACAACGCCAAGGTTTGGCCCGAGGTGACCACCAGTAGCGGAGACTTTCTCCACCAAAAAATTCCGAATCTCTGCGGCTAGATCCTCTAATTGCTGGGAAGATAACCCCGCGAGATCGGCCGGCGAAGCGATGCTGTGAAGAATGCCCATGAGAGTGCGTCGAAGACCTTTACATCAGGTGGCTGGATGAACGGTGATGGCGGCTATTCTACCCGTCGTTGCCTGACAGAGCCGCCTTCTGACCCTCATATCCTAAATGAACCGGTTCGAAAAGACCGAAGGTTTCACTATGGTGCGTACCAGGAAACGCGTTGATCACAGCCAATCTGGTCATTGCGTATCCATGTTCGTACCAGCTTCCGCAATCACGTGCGAACGTCGCGGGGTCACACCCCACGTGCAGCACCACCCGCGGGCGAGCAGCGGCAATCGCGGCGACAACCTCGGCACCAGCGCCCTTGCGCGGCGGATCCAGAATCACGGCATCGGGGGTGGGCAACTGCGGCACCAAATCGGCCACGTCCCCGCGGTGGAACCGCACCGGGGATTCCCGCAAGGCACGCGCCCCATGCCGGGCGGCCGTTGGGAACGTCTCCACGGAATGCACAGCGTACGTATCGGAAGCGCTGGCGGACAGGGCGTCGAGAAGCGCGGGGATAAACAGCCCCACACCGCCGTACAAATCCCAGCCGATGCCGGCGCCCGGGTGGCCGGTAAGCGTGTCCCGCAGCCAACTCGCAGCGAGTTCGACGTAAGTTGCGGGGGCGGCCTCGTGCGCCTGCCAAAACGCGGTGGCGGGGAGCCGATACTCCACCCCAAGTACCTCTTGGTACACCAGTTCGGAGCCCTCGAGGACGCGTTCCACTCGGTGCCGACGCCGCCCACGCCGCACTTGACGAACCTCCGTGATCGTGCGCGCGCCGTCCGTCCCCAACGCAACCACCACCTCCGCACCGGGGGTAAAACGCCGCGCCCCTTCACCCACAATTCCGTCAAGCAAACCGATTGGAGCCTGTGCGCACTGCTCCCGCCACACCACGTCATTACCCCCGTCTTCGCGCACGCCGGCGCGGCCCTGATCGTCCACCCCCAGCCGCCAGCGTGTCCGCCACTCCACATTCGGCTCCAGCGGAATCTCCGCGCACTCCGGCACCGACTCCAAGCCCGCGATACGCCGCAGCTGATCCTGCACGATCGAAGCTTTCATCGACAACTCCGCGGCGGGGAGCACCATGCCGAAATCGCAACACCCCGCCCCGCTTCTCGACGCCGCGCACCGCTGCTCAACGCGCAGCTCAGACGGGCGCAACACCTCGAGGATGACCCCCTTGAGCCAAGCGGTTTTCACCCTGGTAATCCGCACTCGCAGCACGTCGCCCGGCAGCCCACCTCGAACCAAACACACGCGCGAATCCTCCGCGAGTGAGCCGACCCCGACGCCGCCATGCGCCAGGCGAAGGATCGTTACCTCAACAACATCACCAAAAATCATTCCAATGCCTCACGCGCACGCCGCACAGCCCAAACCGAAAGCAGCAACACCAATCCAGTGAGCGGCCAACCCATAGCAATGCGCGTGACCGCAAGCGCAGTGGTGGCGTCACTCTGATACAGCCAATTCTGCACCACAAACCGTGCTGCGAACACGAGTGTCCACCCGATCGTGGCAATCGCGTACGCCCGCCGCGCGCGCGGCACCTTGCGCCACGCCATGTTTTCCCCGTTGATGCCCCGCCAAATGACGCCCACCATCGGCCACTTCACCACCACCGACACTGCGAACACAATGCCGTACAACAAATACATCCAAATGCCGTACAGGAAATAGCCCTTCGCAGAACCCGTGCCCCAAGCGATCGCCGCGCCAATGGCCACGCCGAAAAAGCCGGAAAACGCCGGCTGCAAGTTTTCCTTGCGCACCAGCCGCCAAATCAACACCGCTACGGCCACCCCCACCGCCGCGCACAGCGCCGGCACGAGGCCATAAAAGTTATTGACCGGAACCAGCACCAAAATCGGCAGTGTTGAGGAAACTAAACCCCCGAGCCCACCCATCTGGTCCAACATGGAAGGTTGCGAATCATCCTGAGCCTCTCCATGGCCCCCCAGGTGCGCCCGTGTCACCGAGGTTCAGCCTTCATCTGCTGGAACGCGGACGCCGCTGGCCCCTTCGGAGGCGCCGGCGAAGCCAACCGCGGCGGCGTGATCGAACCCGACCCTTGGGGCCGTGCGCGCTCTGCGCCTTGCTGCTGCCGCGCAGCTTGGTGGGCCTGCCCGGCCTTGGCCGCCTGGTGTGCGTGTTGGGGCTGCGCCGCCTGCTGGGCCTGCGCCGCTTGCTGGGCTTGCGCCTTGCGCTTTTCCATTGCCTCGATCACATGGTTGGCCAGCACATCCGGCAACGCCACCGGCAGCGAGGTACCCGCCATCATCGGCTGATCACCACGGCTCACAAACGTACGTGCGGTGACCTCGCGGCCCATGGCGGCCATTTCCTGCTCCAACGAATTCGGGGCGATCACCGTCATCCGCAGCATCCAACGGGGCCCATCCACGCCGATGATGCGCACCGTCACCTCGTCCCTGCGGCCAACCACTTCCCTGCCCCACGGGCCATGCTCGATTCGAACAAGGTAATTCTCAGAGCGCATGTCCTCTGCGAGCTTCTTCGTAGCTTCCCGCCACTGGCCGCCGCCACGGGGCGCGGCAAATGCCACTGGTGTAATACGTCCATATTGCGTGACAACGTGCAGCATTCGGGGTCCGGTTTCGCCCATTTCCAATTGCACTTCCGAACCAATAGGCAAAGGAATTTGTACGCTACCTAAATTGAGAATTCCATGAGAAAAATCCGAGAAATCGAAATCTTCAATATTTACGGAATCTGCGTCAAAGGGGCCACTATCGCCCGAGATTGCGTCATGGATAGGATCCGGCGCCTCTCCGTCGCCCTCATCAGCCAACGCATCTGCCTCAGCGGTTAAAGGCGCGGGGTACTCTTCGTCCAGCTCCGCATAGCTGAGGTCCGCGTCTTCACCCTTCTTTTTCCCAAATGGCCACATTGCCACGTCGTTCCTTCCTAAACATTGTTGGTCGAGCATCGTTGTGGCACGACGCCTACTATGCTGTCGAGCCTACTGCACCTGAAACGCTCACTGGATATGGTTTGCTGACGTGTTTACACCCGTGGAACCATACCCGTCTACTCCTCGAACTGTCTGGTCAAGTTCGGCGACTTCAATAAAGTCACACAACTCGACCTTTTGAATTACAAGTTGTGCAATTCGATCACCCCGAGAAATAACTATTGCTTCCCGCGGATCCAGATTAATCAAACATACTTTGAGCTCACCACGATAGTCCGCATCCACCGTTCCAGGGGTATTCACAATACTCAAACCATGCTTGGCGGCCATGCCGGAACGCGGATGAATCAACCCCACATACCCCAGCGGCAGCGCAATGGCCACGCCCGTGCCAACGAGCACCCGTTCCCCAGGTTCCAAGCGCACATCTTCGGTACTAGCAAGATCCACACCAGCGTCCCCACGATGAGCGCGCTGCGGGATGGGCATATCGGGATCTAAGCGACGTAAATGTACCCGCGTTAAGGGCACGTCAGGTTGTTGTTCAATCACGGCCACTAGCGTACGTGGTCGCACACGCCGGCGCCGTGATTCACCACGCACTGCCACCATGCAATCAGGAGTCTCGTGTTACGAATCTAGCCCTGAACAGGACCGCTCCTGCGGCAGTCATACTTGGTGCAGTAGACTCGAGCTTTGTGATTGAAAGCGCAGCGAAACCTCCCCGTGAGCTCTACCGGGAACGCCAATGGGTGCCGTGGCACTGGTGGATTTTCGGCGGGTTCATTGTGATGTTACTTGCAGCTCAGATCGGCCATAACCGGGCCTCCGCCTGGCTTTATGGTTCCGCTATCGTGTTCGGCGCACTGGCTATCTGGTCATTGCTTTCGCTTTCCAGCACCACCGTGATTGTTGAAGAAGATGCTGAGGGCACCCGCTGGCTGCGCGCAGGCAACGCCATGTTGCCAGCCGACGTGGTGTCCAAAGCCCTCATGGTGCCAGCCACAGCGAAGCGCAACGCCATGGGCAAACAGCTCGACCCAGCAGCATTCGTCGTCTCCCACGGCTGGGTCCCGCAGATGGCAATGTTCGTCCTGGGCGATCCGGACGACCCCACCCCGTACTGGCTTATTGGCTCAAAAAACCCAGAAGCACTGTTAGCTGCGTTTCTCCCCCATCCGACGCAACCAACAAGCTAACCAATCGTCCTAGGAAAGCTGTAGGAAAGCTACTCCCAGTTCAGCTTGCTTGCTCGGGCGCGCGCCACCTGCCGCGCCGAGCAATAATCCCCCACACCCCACGGATGGGAGTTAGGCGCAGTCGAGGCAGATGATGGTGCCGTCGTCTTCCACGTGGGAAATTCGATTTCGACGCTGCACAATAAAGCAGCTTCCGCACGTAAATTCGTCTTGGCGGCGCGGGACGACGGTGACGTTAAGTTCTTCGCCCGAGAGGTCCACTGCCGGGAGGTCGAATGGCTCCACGATTTCACCGTCGTCGTCCATGCCGTTGTTGATGCTTTCGGCAGCTTTGAGGCCTTCGAGGGAATCCGTTTCCAGGTCGTCTTCCGCGCGTCGACGCGGGGCGTCGTAATCAGTTGCCATGAGGTTTGGTCCTTTATCGGTAACTAATTTGGGTGCCCGCTTTCTCGTGCAGGATCCCAAGATGTGCAACGTATCTGCGCGCATATTAGGCGACAAAAATGTCTTTGTCACGTCATGGACTTACCCCGGCGTGTCCCTGCTGCTTGGACTGAATGTTGATGCTGCAAACTGCGGATTAGGGTATTGGTGTAGCCGGAACAAGTTCTAGGAAATCGTCGGCGATTCCGGGAACGCAGGCGCGGACGGGCCAACCTGCGGCGGACGGGGCGTCGGTACTCGGGGTGTACACCACTGCTCCGGCTTGTTGCGCGATGAGCGCGCCCGCCGCGAAATCCCACGCATTGAGTCCGTGTTCGTAGTACGCGTCGACTTGCCCGGCGGCGAGCATGCAGAGATCGAGCGCCGCACTACCCAGCCGACGAATGTCCCGCACCTGCGGCAGGACGCGGGTAAGCAATTTCGCCTGGTGGCCGCGGCGCACGGCGTCATAACTAAACCCGGTGGCCACCAAACTGGTTTGCAAATCGCTGGCGTCGCGCACGTACATACGTTCGGGCTCTTGCCCGGGTATTTGCCGCCACGCGCCGTTGCCTATCGACGCCGCGTACAGCACGCCGCCAACAACGTCCACCACCGCGCCCGCCAGCACGCGGCCCTCCACACGCGCCGCGATGGACACGGCGTAAGCGGGCTGCCCATACAAGAAATTCACGGTGCCGTCGATGGGGTCCACCACCCACGTCACGCCGCTGTCACTGTCGCGGGTAGAGCCTTCCTCCCCACGCAAGCCATCGCGGGGGCGCAGCCGCGCCAGCCGGTCAGAGATAAACCGCTCTGAAGCTTCGTCGACGACTGTCACGGGGTCCACGTTGGAGCTTTTCCAGCGCGTACCTTCAGCGAGATCCTCTAACTCCATGGCGCTGCCCCGAATGAGCTCAGCGGCCTCCGTTGCTACCGTACTAGCGATCGATTCCAAGTGTCGCACATCCATAGCACACCATTGTCCCCAACATTGCCGGTGCGCGCAGCGCAGGTGCCACCACAGGCTGGCTTAGGTTGCCGAAAAAAATTTTGGTACCCCAAGTACAATGTTGGCTATGACGCGCATCGGATTTGGCATTGATGTTGGAGGCTCGGGTGTTAAAGGCGCCCGAGTGAATTTGGATACCGGGGAGTTCATCGGCGAGCGAATCAAAATACTCACGCCGAAACCAGCAACCCCCGACGCCGTAGCGGACACCGTCCTACAAATCGTGCGCACCGCCGAGTGGGAGGGCCCGGTGGGCATCACGCTGCCATCCGTGGTGCATGGGCAACGCGCCCTCACCGCGGCGAATATTGACCCCACATGGGTGGACACCGACGTCCAAGAATTGTTCACTCGCCACCTCGGCGACCGTGACATTTCCGTACTCAACGATGCCGACGCTGCCGGCATCGCCGAAACCGCCTTCGGCGAGGAACAAACCCGCAACGGGGCCGTAATCTTCCTCACCTTCGGCACCGGCATTGGCTCCGCGTTCCTAGTCAACGGCACCCTGTTCCCCAACACCGAAATCGGCCACCTCATTGTGGATGGCGTCGAAGCGGAACACTTCGCTTCCTCTGCGGTGAAGGAACGGGAAGAATTAAGCTACGGCAAATGGGCCAAACGGGTCACCAAAGTGCTGTGCGAATACGAGCGCCTTTTCTGGCCTGACCTGTTCGTAGTTGGCGGCGGCATTTCCCGCAAACACGAAAAGTGGGTGCCCCGCCTCGAGTGCAAAACCCCGGTCATTGCCGCGAAATTGCGCAACACCGCGGGCATTGTTGGGGCCGCGATGGCTGTGGAAACCGGACTGAAACCTTAACGGCACACAACCATTTGCAGTGATTTGCTCTATACTTGCGTGTTGACTGTGGAGACAAGTCGTCCGTGCAGCACAATTCACCCACCAATACTTGCCGCTAGGGGCTGCCAAACATGCCCCTAGGCTGCGAAAACACGGGTTGGATTTGACGCGGAGAACTTGACTGATGCATTCAGTGCGCTCCATATGTCAGGTGGCGTAGCGGCAGCCAATGCGTTGGCTCGATTTGCTGCGACCACTGGCCATGCAGCACACTACTTCGAGTACTCAAGGCGAAAGGGCGTACGTGGCAGCCACTGATCCCTCAGAAACGGCACAGACCGAAGGAACCACCACAACGGTGAAGAAAACGGCAGCGAAGAAAGCCGTCAGGAAAACTGCCCGGAAGGCAGCACCGCGCACCGCACGCAAAGCGGCGGCCCCAGCTGAACCCGCGGCAACCGCGGACAGCACCACGACGGGCGCCGCCTCGGGAGCCTCGGAGACTGCCGCATCGGAAACCACCACTACGGTGAAGAAGACGGCGAAAAAGGCCGCAAAAAAGACGGCGAAGAAAACTGCCGCAAAGAAGACTGTAAAGAAAGCCGCGAAGAAAACGGCCAAGAAGACAGCGAAGAAAACCGCGGCGAAAAAGACAGCGAAAAAGGCTGCCGCGAAGAAAACCACGGCGAAGAAGACCACCAAAAAGGCCGCAACGAAGGCCGCTGCGCCGGTGGTGGACGACGATCAGATTACGGGCGCGCAGCTGGAAGACGACATCATCGACGACAGCAACGACGATGAGTACGACGCCCTAATCCCCAGCGACGACGATTACGACGAAGACCCGTTGCCCGCTGACGAGGACAACGAACGCATCGACGATGATGAGGACGACTCCGCCAGCAGCGACGAAGAAGAGGAAGACGACGGTTCCTCCGTTTGGGACGAGGACGAATCCGCCGCATTGCGTCAGGCGCGTAAAGACGCCGAGCTCACGGCGTCGGCAGACTCCGTGCGCGCCTACCTCAAGCAAATCGGTAAGGTTGCGTTGCTCAACGCGGAGCAAGAAGTCTCCTTGGCGAAACGCATCGAAGCCGGGTTGTACGCTACTCACCGCATGGAGCAAATGGAGGAAGCGTACGCGGCGGGCGACAAGGAAGCGAAACTAACCCCCGCTGTCAAGCGCGACCTCCGCGCAATTGCCCGAGACGGCCGCAAGGCGAAAAACCACCTGTTGGAAGCGAACCTCAGGCTCGTGGTGTCGCTGGCCAAGCGCTACACCGGCCGCGGCATGGCCTTCCTCGACCTCATCCAGGAAGGCAACCTTGGGCTGATCCGCGCGGTGGAGAAATTCGACTACACCAAAGGCTACAAATTCTCCACGTACGCCACTTGGTGGATCCGGCAGGCGATCACCCGTGCCATGGCCGACCAGGCGCGCACCATTCGCATCCCCGTGCACATGGTGGAAGTGATTAACAAGCTGGGCCGGATTCAGCGCGAACTGTTGCAAGACCTCGGCCGCGAACCCACGCCGTTCGAACTGGCCAAGGAAATGGACATCACCGAAGAAAAAGTGCTGGAAATTCAACAGTACGCCCGTGAGCCCATCTCCCTGGACCAAACCATCGGCGACGAAGGCGACAGCCAACTCGGTGACTTCATCGAAGACTCCGAAGCCGTCGTAGCCGTCGATGCGGTGTCGTTCACGCTCCTGCAAGACCAATTGCAGGACGTGCTGCAAACCCTGTCCGAACGTGAAGCCGGCGTAGTGAAACTCCGCTTCGGTTTGACCGACGGCATGCCCCGCACCCTCGATGAAATCGGCCAAGTCTACGGGGTGACCCGCGAACGCATCCGGCAGATCGAGTCCAAAACCATGTCCAAGCTGCGCCACCCCTCGCGCTCACAAGTCCTCCGGGACTACTTGGACTAGGTGTTGGAGGCGGCCAGCAGCCACCTCACAAACATCGAGGGCGCCACGCGACGAAAACTGCGTGGCGCCCTTGAACAGTTTGAAGCCAACAGACGCTGGGGTGCGTCCGCGAACGTTAGGGGCGACCGCGGGCGTTAAGTTTGTCGTTTCATGCTTTATGAGCCGTGCACAGAAGCATGATACGACTTTTATTACTGGGTGTTCGGCTCTGGGACAAGCGATTCCGGAACGAACGACTCCGGCGCGAACGACTCGGGGATAAACTGTTCGGGAGCAAAGGTCTCTGGCACCAACGACTCCGGCGCAAAGGATTCCGGGACGAACTGCTCAGGGGCAATGTTGTCCGGCACCATGGCGTTGGTGTCAAAACCAAAGGCATGCAAGACGGCGTCGATCATGCACCAATTGCTGCCGTCCGCACCCTGGTTTGCCGAACACACGGTCCAATCGTTCCAGAAGGCTGTGAATATTGGCTCGAGATAGAAATACAACCACATCCACGTGCCAAACACGGCAGCGGACACGACGAAACCAACCACGGATTTCACGCCGCCGGGGCGGGAACCCACCACCGCGCGAAGCAAACCAATAACGCCCATCACCATGCCGAATGCTGCCAGCAGTCCGGACAGCGGCAACAGAATCACACTGATAAAGAACCCAAGGGACCACAGCCCCAACCCCAACGACCAATTCGCCGGAGCGTTCGTAACGTGACGTTGGGGCGGAGGCGCCGCGTGGGCAGCATAACCAGGCGGCGGGTAGGCCGGCTGCACATACGACTGCTCAGGAGGTTGCTGGTAGGCGGGTTCCGGATAAGCTACGTCTGGGGTGGGAGCATAGCTGGGCTCGGGTGCGACGTCTTGACGCGGCAGGCGATACTGCGGAAGCTGCGCGGGGGCAATGGAGGTTTCCGGCATGGACTGCACGCGCGGGATCACCGTCGTCTGTTCGGTGGTGTCCATTTCGCGTGGCAATTGCGTGGTTTCCTGCATCCCCCGCGGCATAATCACCGTGTGTTCTGTGGCGTTCCCATAGTCTTCGGCGGCGGAGCTACCAGCATAGGTTTCGGCAGGTTCCGTACCCCGTTGCGAAAACGGCGACGCCCCCGCAAACGGCGAACGATCCGCCCCTGAACCATTGGGGTCACGTGGTGTGGTCACCTTACTAACGCCGCCTTCCTCATTCAGCCATCAGTGCTACGAGGTTCCAGCCTAGCCCGCCCACGAACGAAGTTCTACATCGTGGTGCTCCCGGCTAGTCACCAGCAAGACGAACAAAAATTCACATGCGGGACTGCCATGCCAAGGGCGCGGCGGAGCCCACACGGCGCAAATCCCACCGACCCGGTGCTAGTCCGGCTGGCGGGGCTCCCTGAGCTCCATCTGCCGCTCCTTCAAATCCACCTGCGGAACGTCCACTGTGTTTGTTTTCTCCTGGCGCGGGTTTTCCGACTCCCCCGGCCCCAACGCCGCAACCGAGTCGCGCTGTTCGGGGTATTGGGCGTACAAGCCGCTGCTGCCGTAGGACAATCGCCGGTGTATTGATTCAAACGGCCCCGCTTTTCCGGCCTTTTCCAGCGCAAAGGCGACGAGGAGGCTGACCAACCACACACTGAAACCAATGAGTAAGGATTGGGCTGCTCCGTTGGGTTTCAAAACACCAAGAAGAAACGAGGCACACAGCGGCAGCAGGATGATTGATTGCAGCAGGTACCCAGTCATGGAGCGCTTCCCCAATGCGACCAGCATCTGGACAAGTATTGGAAGCTTGTAATCTGTGCCGTCTTGTTGGGCTTGGGCATAGCGCCGTTGCAGTGGAATTGACGCTAAGGCAATGATTGCGATGATCCCGGGCCCGGTAAGCACCCCCAGTGATTGGTTCGCAAAAAGCAAAAATTGTGCCCAGGCTGTTGGGAGCACCCCAATCTCCGCGAGGCCCCATGGTAGGCCCACGAGGAGGATCACGGCCGCCGCGACTCCCACCGCATAAGCCAGTAGTTTTTTGTGCTCTTCGGGGTGAGACAGGATGCTGTACCGGGCAGCGACAAACCCGACGATGATGAGCGGCAAAAAGAGAGGCAGTTCCACGACCAACAAGGCGAATTGCATGAGCACGGAGTAGCCTGCGTTTGCCACGTATTCGCCCCAACTGGACGGGAGTCTCAAGCCGAGTGGTTGGAACGATTGGCCGTTTACAAACAACAAGACTACGGAGCTCGCCAGCATTGGCAGGAGCATCATCGCTTCCATCACCCCAGCGACGACGAGGAGGGATTGGGTACGCCAGCGCATCATCAACGCGACGATCATACCGGCGACGCCATAGAAGAACATGATGTCGCCGAAGAACAGGAGCGTCATGTGGATGAGCCCAAAAAGGGCGAGGAAGCCATAGCGCCGCAATAGGACGTTGCGGGCCGCGCGCGCCGGATAGCCGCGTTTGTTGAGGCTGTGCGCGAGCATGCCGATGCCGTAGCCGAGCATGGTGGCAAACATGGGCAAACCGCGAACGTGGGCGAACATTGATTCGATAACGATGGCGATTTTGTCCCACACATTGTTATCAATTACGCCGCCACTGAAGGCGCCGGGGAGTGATTGGTCTGCAACGAGCCACGCCGTGGATAGGTTGGCGATGGCGATGCCCATGAGCGTAAGCCCACGTGCAAGGTCGGGCGCGAGGATACGGACATTTGTCGCACCCGAACTGGCAGACGAATTCGCTGGGCTTGTGGGCATACTCAGGTCCTTTACATTTGGTCAACTACCTCAAAGCTTAGGCGTTTTCCAATGTGTGCTACCAGTTTCGCAGGTAAGCAATGCGGTCCCGAAGCTGTTCCGCCGTGCATAGCGCCGTAGGTGGCCCGCCGCACGCTCGCCGCGCTTCGTTGTGAATAGCTCCATGGGGGCGACCGGTACGCGAAGAGGTGATCGATACCAGCGCATTGAGCTCCTTGCGCAGCTGCGGGATTTCGTTGCTGGCCACGCGCTCGGCGGCCGCACGGTTGCCCGCCGCGTTGCGCGCCTTAGCTTCCTCAGCTTTTCGACGCTCATCCTCCTGCGCTCGCGCTTCGATCTGTTCGGCCTGGCGTTGCCGCAGCAGCTGGCGCATCTGTTCGGCGTCGAGAAGCCCGGGGAGGCCGAGGTAATCGGCCTCTTCCTCGGACCCAGCAATGGTACCGGTGCCGTAGGTGGAGCCATCGTAAATCAGGGAATCGAGTTCCGCTTCGGCGCCGAGCGCCTCGTAGCCCTTCGTCTCGTCGGTCTCGGTCTTTTCCTTGTTGGCTTCCGCGAGCAGCTCGTCGTCCCAGCCTTCTTTCGGGCGGTCGGGTTTCCCCAGCACATGGTCGCGGGAGGTTTCCAGGCGCGCCGCCAGGTCAAGCAGCACGGGCACGGACGGCAAGAACACAGATGCGGTCTCCCCCGGCAAGCGAGAACGCACGAAACGCCCGATAGCCTGTGCGAAAAACAGCGGGGTTGATGCAGAGGTGGCGTACACGCCGACGGCGAGCCGCGGGACGTCGACACCCTCGGAGACCATGCGGACCGCAACCATCCACTCGTCGGTGGAATTGGAAAATTCCTCGATGCGTTCGGAGGCACCCGGCTCGTCGGAAAGGATCACCGCCACCGGCGTAGCGGACAGCCCCTCCAGGATGCGAGCGTAGGCGCGGGCGGTGGTTTTATCGGTGGCGATGACCAACCCACCAGCGTCCGGCATATGTTGCCGCAATTGTTGCAACCGAGTGTGCGCCGCCTGCAACACGGCGGGAATCCATTCACCCTTGGGATCCAGTGCGGTTTTCCAGGCGCGGGCGGTTTGCTCCGCATTGAGCGGTTCGCCAAGACGCGCCGCGTATTCCTCGCCGGCGCTGGTGCGCCAGCGGGCCTCGCCGGAGTACGCCAAAAACACTACGGGGCGAACCACGCCATCTTTCAACGCATCGGCGTATCCGTACGTGTGGTCGGCCTTTGATTTCAGGTAGCCTTCCCCATCGTCCTCGTACCGGACGAACGGAATTGCGGAATCGTCGGAGCGGAACGGGGTGCCGGTCAGTGCGAGACGTCGCTCAGCGCCATTGTAGGCTTCGCGGATACCGTCGCCCCAGCTTTTCGCATCACCACCGTGGTGAATCTCATCCAAGATCACGAGCGAACGTTTATTCGTCGCCACCGCATGGTGTTTGTACGGGTGCATCGCAACCTGCGCGTAGGTGACCACCACGCCGTCGAACTCGGGATTGATCACGCCGGAGTTGCTAAACGCGGGGTCTAACGCAAGGCCCACCCGCGCCGCCGCCTGCGACCACTGCACCTTCAGGTGCTCCGTGGGCACCACAACAATAATCCGATCAACCGTTCGGTTGCTTTTCAGCTCCGTTGCCACCCGCAACGCAAAGGTGGTTTTGCCGGCGCCGGGGGTTGCCACCGCAAGGAAATCCTGCGGTTTGTTCATCAAGTATTTCGTCAGCGCCGCGCGCTGCCACGCCCGAAGGTTTCCGCTCACTTCTTGCGCAAACCTCGGTAAATTCGCTCACAGTCGGGGCACACGGGAGAACCAGGCTTGGCTTGCTTGGTTACGGGAAAGGTCTCCCCGCACAAGGCCACCACGATACGGCCGGACACGGCGGACTCTACGATCTGATTTTTCTTCACATAGTGGAAGAACTTCGGAGTATCGTCCCCGGTCGAGGTTTTCTCCCTCACATCGGGGCGTTCAATGGTCTGAGTTCTCGTAGTCACGGATCCCATCATGCCGCAGACTTACCCTCGAAGCACACAAGGTCTACCCTGATGTGTATGAGCAGGGGTTCTGAAGAGGAGAAACGGCGATCGGCGACGGCGCGTCGTTTCTCCATGCGTAGCCGCCGCCGAAGCAATGTCGAATTGATTACAGACGCCCGCCAATCCCCCCTCGAAAACTGGCAGCACCGCAAACGGGTATACGCCGTGCTCCAGGGCCTGCGCATCCCGTTCCTGCTGGCTTCTGGCCTGGCGTATGTGTGGCTGCACAATTGGGTGCTGGCCGCCGTGCTATTTGTGATTTCGGTGCCGCTGCCGTGGATTGCGGTGGTGATTGCCAACGGTGTGGGTGAGCCGCACGACCCGCGCCGCAAACAGGTATACAAGCCGCAGGTTGCGCGGCAGAAGGCGGCGTTTCAGCAGCAGCAGCTGCTGGCTTCCGGCCCGGCACACCGGGAGTTGTTGCCGGGGCGTTCGGCAAGCAGGCTAGAGTTAGATGCGCCACATCACCCCACGGTGATTGACCACGAAGATTCGTGATTTCGCCCCCTGCCCCACCCCTTGTTTTTCGGAGTGTGTCCTCTCGTGCAGCCTCAGCTTCGTACCCTTGCGCCCGCGATTACCAGCACGTTTCGCGCCCACGCGTTCACCCAAGCCGGCATCAGCGAATGCTTGGGCCCGGCCGCTTCCGCGGCGTTGTTTCGTGGGGAGCCGGCTGCCGTGCGTTCCACGGTGCGCGGCCATTCCGCTCTCGAACAGTTGATTCGGCTGGTGCTGCTTCACGACGCCGCACCTACCGAATCCTTTATCGAACTCTTCGGCGCGGACACCACCCAGGGCCTGTTGGAATGCGGCGCACTGCAATATGTTGATTCCGCGACTGCGCAATTGTGCATTGATATCCGCCCGCATACTTTCGCCGGCGCGGACCATTGGGTGTTTTCAGATATGGATGCCTCGATGAGCGAACACATTCCCGGGCCGGAACACGTGCTTGGGGTGGGTGCGGCGTCGTTATCCTTGGTGCAGGCGGTGCCGCAATCCCCCGTCGCAACGCTGCTTGATGTGGGCACGGGTTCCGGTGTGCAGGTGTTGGCGCAGCAGGGGTGCGCCACCCATATCACCGCCACCGACGTGCACGCACGGGCGTTGGATTTCGCGGCGGCCTCCTTCGCTGGCTCCGGCCTTGAGGTAGAAACCCTGTGCGGCCCCTGGTTCGCGCCTGTGGAAGGACATACGTTTGACCGGATCGTCGCAAACCCGCCGTTCGTGGTGGGGCTGCCGGAAGTGGGCCACATCTACCGCGATTCCGGCCTCAACCTCGACGGCGCCAGCGAACTAGTGATCCAACAAGCACCGCAGCATCTCAACCCCGGCGGGACGGCGATCATGCTGGCTGCGTGGGTACACGAGCACGGCCAGTCGTGGCAGCAACGCGTGGCCTCCTGGCTGCCCGATACGGGGGTGGCGGCGTGGGTGATTCAGCGCGACGTGGCCGACCCCGCCTTGTACGTGGGTACCTGGCTTAAAGACGAATCGCTTGATCCGCGCTCCATCGAAGCCGCCGCGCGCACCGAAGCCTGGTTGGACCATTTTGCCCGCGCGAATGTCACGGGTATCGGCTTTGGGTTTGTGGCCATCCAACGCCTGGACGACGACGTCGAATCCGACATCCTTTGCGAAGACATGCCGCAGCAATTCAGCGACCCATTGGGCCCAGAAATAGCGGAGTATTTCCAGCGAATTGCGTGGTTACGTACCCACAGCGCGGAGGACATTGCGAACACCCAATTTTGCGTCCGGCCAGGGGTTGCGGTGGAGGACGTTCGAATCGCGGACACCAACCAAGGGATGGGGTTTCAGCCCGCGGCGTTGCGAATTTGCCGCACGGACGGGCCGCGGTTTAGCCACGACATTGATCCGCACTTGCAGGCGATTGTGTCTGGGCTGCACCCCGGCGGGTTACCGTTGGCGGAGGTGGTGGAACTCTATTGTGCCGCGCAAGGTATCGACGCCGCGCCGCTCCTCCCCTCAGCCATCGACGCCGTGGTGGACCTGCTACGCCACGGCCTCGTGCTGCCTGCCGAGTTAGCGGCGGTGGTGGGATCATGAAGGCCGTACTGACTCGGGTGAGCAGCGCTTCCGTGGAGGTTGATGGAGAAATCGTCGGCGCGATTGACTGCCCCGACACCGGTGGGCTGCTGGCCCTCGTAGGGGTGGGCCGCGATGACAGCCCGGACGCCTGGGAGACCATGGTGCGCAAGATCGCTGAGTTGCGGATCTTGCGGGACGAAACGTCCGTTGTTGAGGTGGGTGCGCCTGTGTTGTTGGTCAGCCAATTCACCTTGCATGGCAGGACCGCGAAAGGTCGCCGCCCGTCATGGTCGGATGCCGCGCCCGGCGATGTCGCCGAACCCGTGGTGGAGAAGATTGCGGCGGGGTTGCGGGCGCGTGGCATTGTGGTGGAAACGGGGCGGTTCGGCGCCATGATGCGGGTTGCTTCGGTCAATGAAGGACCGTTTACTGTCCTGGTGGAGTGCTGATAGGAGCCTAAAGCGTTTTCGCAGGCCGGGGGCGGTGTGTGACGGCTTCGTAGGGGCGGGGAACTTTTTTCTTAGCTTGCGCGTTGAGTGGTTAGGAAGTTCAGTCGACTAGGAGGCACGCATGAGCACTTTGCCCGCGCAGGATTACGACGTCGAAGAGCAGGACCGCGGAAGTCGCCGCGGACATTCAAACGACAATCCATCGGCGGACTTGGTGCGAGTTTACCTGAATGGAATTGGGAAGACCGCGCTGCTTACCGCTGAAGACGAAGTTGAACTGGCGCAGCAGATTGAGGTGGGACTGTACGCCGAGTATTTGCTGTCGGATTCCCCGCAAACGTTAACTCGCGCAATGAAGCGTGATTTAAAGGTATTGGCGAAGCAGGGCAAGCGTGCCCGCTCGCACCTTCTGGAAGCTAATCTTCGCCTCGTGGTTTCCTTGGCCAAGCGATACACCGGCCGTGGCATGCCGCTGTTAGACCTGATCCAGGAGGGCAACCTGGGTCTGATCCGCGCGATGGAAAAATTTGACTACACAAAAGGTTTTAAATTCTCCACTTATGCCACGTGGTGGATCAGGCAAGCCATTACTCGCGGCATGGCGGACCAATCCCGCACGATCCGCCTGCCCGTGCATTTAGTAGAGCAGGTGAACAAGCTGTCCCGCATTAAGCGGGAGCTGTATCAGCACCTTGGCCGAGAAGCCACGAATGAGGAATTAGCGGAAGAATCCGGCATTGATGAATCCAAGATTGAGATGTTGCTTCGGCAATCCCGGGATCCGGTGAGTTTGGATATGCCCGTGGGCGCGGATGAGGAAGCGCCGCTGGGTGATTTCATTGAAGATTCTGATGCGGCTGACGCGGAAGCAGCGGTGGTTGCCTCCCTGCGCCACTCGGATGTTCGGACCGTCTTGGCGTCGCTGGAGGTGCGCGAGCAGGAAGTGATCGCGCTGCGGTACGGCCTTGACGATGGGGTGCCTCGCACACTCGATCAAATTGGCAGGAAGTTCGGGCTTTCGCGCGAACGGGTGCGCCAGATCGAGCGTGAAGTGATGAGCAAATTGCGCGATGGCGAGCGGGCGGCCAAGCTTCGCGAGTACGCTTTGTAGCGAGATACCTTGCTGGGTATTCGATTTGCCTCAGATAGAGGGTTGTCTCATCGATAGTGCTCACATTGGGTAAAATGTTTGTCCATGGCTGACGCCGTACAAACATATTTTCAAAAGAAAGGGTTTCCGGACCGTGAAGGATTTAGTCGACACCACCGAAATGTACCTCCGCACGATTTACGAGCTGGAGGAGGAAGGTGTGACCCCTTTGCGTGCTCGAATCGCGGAGCGCTTGGACCAGTCGGGTCCTACCGTAAGCCAAACAGTGGCCCGCATGGAACGCGACGGGTTGGTGGTTGTGGCCAGCGATCGTAGCTTGCAGATGACCGAGAAGGGTCGTAACCTCGCCACCGCCGTGATGCGCAAGCATCGTCTAGCGGAGCTGCTGCTCACCGATATTTTAGGCTTGGATATTCAGCGCGTCCACGCGGAAGCCTGCCGCTGGGAGCACGTGATGAGCGACGAGGTGGAACGCCGCCTTGTCTCCGTGCTGGACAATTATGAGCGTTCCCCGTTTGGCAACCCAATCCCCGGCCTCGCCGCTTTGGGCGTTACCAAAGAGGTAACCCCGCCACCGGGCATGAGAGCTGCGGACTTGCCGTCCGGGGAGCCGGTAACGGCGACTGTTATGCAGCTGCACGAAATCCTGCAATTTGATACCGGTTTGTTCCAAACCCTGCACGATGCGGGGATTACCGTGGGCAGCGAGGTTACCGTGCTCAACCGCAGCGGCGTAGTGGAACTCACGCACAATGATGTGACCGTCACCGTCGGGGATGACTTAAGCCACGCCATTCGCATTCACCCCAAATAACCTGCACAGCTAGGCCGCCTCGGAGGATGCTTCGCCGTAGCGTTCGGCAATTTCATGGGAGGCGCGCAGGGAAGATTGCAACGCCACTTGTCCCAGCCCGCCAAGCACCGCCTCGTGCAACAATTCCGCGAACCTGTGGCCAGGTGCTTCCTCCAATGCGACGCGCACGGCGGGCAGGGCCCGCACCCAAACCTCCCCGCTGAGGATGCTCAGCGCGAAGATGCACAACGCGTTCGCCCGAATCACCCCGTGGAACGTGCGGGCCGCCGCCAACGCCAAGTCCGACATTGTTTTCGCGTGCGGCCCGTCGAGCGCCACCAAGGTGGAATCCCGCAACAAGTTGTGCGACCAATATGCTGCTGCGTATTCCATGGCTTCCTCATCACGCGCCAACGCTTCCACGCTGAGCCGCTGCCGCTCCAAGCGCCGCAGCAACCCGATAAAGCTGGTCATCGCCACATCGAAGGTGCGCCGACTGTTCGATTCTCCGGCCAGGATCGCGGTGACCAGCGCCGTCCCTTGCCGCATGCCGGCTTCCTGAACCCGCGGCACCCATGGTGATGTGGTGTCACACAGCTCGCCATCGAAAAACTCGTAGGCGGAGTCGCGGTCAAGTTCTGGCAGGTCACCGGTTGCCGCGAGGTGTCGAAACGCGATGGAAGCGCACGGCGGCGCGACGACGCCGGATTCCCAGCACCCGATGCCGGTGGTCGTGGGCGCCAGCTCTTCCGCCCGCGGCCCATACACAAGGTGATAGGGTTCGCCGCTACGAATTTCCCGCGTGCTCCACGCGGCTTCCACCGCAACGTTGTGCGCTGCCGCGGCGTTGAGCAGCGCTTGGAGTTGCAGCACCACTTGCTGTGTGCGCAGCGCCCCAGTGACCGCATACACAAACACGATGGTTCCCGCAGGTCGACACTTTGCTCCATCGAACAATGGCTCAAAGCAATCCTCGTTGGTAATGTCCACCCGCGCCAGCGGCCCGAGGGAAAACCCGCCGCCGCGGTTTGGCGTGAAAAAGGCTGCGATAAAGGATTCCTGTGGGTAAAAACCAAGCATGGCGGGAATGTTTGCAAAGACGTCCGCGGGCGTACATAGTGCTTTCGTGTGTGTTTCCATACCTCAAGAGTGCGCCCCTGAGCGGGATGCCTGCCAGCGATTTCGCATCTCCGGCCAGCCTGTGGATGAGGTAGATATTCTGGCACTGTTATCCACAACCTCCCACTTGCGCACGCACGCAACACGAGCATAGATGCGCTTAGCTCTGCTATAATTTTTTCCCTATGCTTTTCGACGCCGCGCCACTCACGGCCGCACCCAACCTACCCTGGTGGCACACACTGCGAAGCCATATTCAGCGGGTTCAGCTTCCTGTGATCGCAGCGTTTTCCGTTGCGCCGTAGCGTTTGGGAATAGAATCACCCCTAGACTGGGTTGAAAACAACGGCACACCATCATTGGGCCACGGTTTTCACATCGTTTCTGTAGTTTTGCCATAGTCCGGTTTACCGAAGGAGGATTGTCATGGATCGTCACGCTCGCATGTACGACCTCGAGTACCCCTCCCCCGAGGTCGCCGTCACCCCCGAACATGGCCCCACGCTGATCGTCGCGTTACAGGGCTATGCTGATGCTGGACACGCGGTGGAGTCCAGCGCGAACCATTTGTTGCACGCGCTGGAGCATCGCCCCGTCGCGTCCTTCCACAGCGATGAGCTTATTGATTACCGCTCACGTCGCCCCGCGGCCACCATCGCGGAAAACCAGCTTGCGGACATGGAGGAGCTTCGCCTAGAGCTGCACGCCGTTCGCGATACCTCGGGCACGCCGTTTTTACTGCTCACCGGCCCGGAGCCGGATATGCGGTGGAACGCGTTTACGGAAGCTGTGGTGGGGCTTGTTGACCGGTTCAAGGTGGACAAAACGGTGTGTTTGTACGCCGCGCCGATGGCGGTGCCGCATACCCGCCCGCTGGTGATTACCGCCCACGGAAACACCCCGGCGATTCTGCAGCCGCACTTCACCATGGGCGCTACGATCCGCGTTCCCGGATCCGCCGCCCTGATGCTCGAACATAGGTTGCATAAGTCTGGCCATCGGGTGGGCGGCTTCACGGCACACGTGCCGCACTACATCGCCGCCTCGGATTTTCCGGAGGCGACGTTGAAGCTGCTGCGGGCGGTGGAACGCACCGCTGGACTGGACTTACCGTTAGATTCCTTGCAATTGGATGTGGAGCGCACGGCCGCGCAGCTCAACGAGCAGACCGAGGATTCGCAGGAAATTCAAAAGGTCCTCAAAGTACTGGAAGCGCAATACGACCAAGATTTGGAGCGCTACGTGGCCCGCTCGGAGCAAAGTTCGCTGGGCTCTGAATCGAGCATGCCTACCGGCGAAGAACTCGGCGCCGAATTCGAACGTTTTCTTCAATCCTTAGATAGTAGGGCGTTGGATTCCGGATCGGAGCCGGAGACAACCCCGCCGGACGATCCGTCCGAGGACTTCGACTAACTGTTGAGCAACGCCCCACTTGGTGCAGGTTTTTTCTGCACTCGGTGGGGCTTTTTGTGTATGTGTTACACTGACCTCTCACTCGATTACTGAACATAAATACCAATAAAGGGTTCGCACTTATACACGTATAAAATTGTGCCCAACCCACGACGAGCAGCCCATGGCGAGTAAGGAGCAGCGTATCCCCGTGGCAGAATCAGCATCGCAGTGTTGCTGCGCGCTCACCGATGTGTGCGTCTCCTATCCGGGCGACTACGTCCTCAGCGTCCCAGAATTGCGTATCGACGCCCCCTGCCGCATGGCATTGCTCGGACCTTCCGGCGCCGGAAAATCCACCCTCGCCGGATTGATGGGCGGGTTTTTATCCCCCGGATCGGATGTTCGCGGGTCCGTCCTGCCGGCCGCTACGATCGGCGTAGTGGGGCAAGATTCCTTCGGCGCCCTCAACCCGCTCATGCGTGTGATTCACCAAGTGGCGTTGACTGCCGGGTCACCCGAAGCCGCCGCTGAACGGCTCCGCGACGTTGGGCTTGCTGATGAGCTTCACCACCGGTTTCCGCTGCAACTGTCCGGCGGGCAGCGGCAACGCGCCGCAATCGCATTGGCGATTAATCAGTCTCCGAACCTACTAATCGCCGACGAGGTGACCTCCGCCCTCGACCCGATTGCCAGCGCGGAGGTTTTCGAAGTGTTGAAGCGAGTAACCGGGCCCGGCACTGCCACGTCGCTGCTTCTTATTACCCACAATGAGGCGGCCGCCTTCGCCCTGTGTGACCGCATTGTGCGGCTGCACCCCGAGAACGAGGCGGGCGGATTTGTCGCCCGCGAGGAGGCGGCATGATTGTTTTCGACCATGTGTCCAAACCGCCAGGGATTGTGGACGTGAGTCTGCGCATCAAGCCCACCGAAAAAGTAGCGATTATCGGCCGCTCAGGCTCCGGCAAGACAACCCTGCTGCGCCTCATCTGCCGGTGGCTGCGCCCCACCAGCGGCACCATCACCGCGCCGCCGCGTAGCGAGTTCGCCTACATTCCGCAAGACTTGGATGCCAGCCTCAACCCACGGATGACCGTGCAGGATATTGTGCTGGAATCAGTGGTCATTGCCAAAGGTAACCTCGCGGCGGCCAAACGGGAACTTCCCGCCATGCTGGATAGCCTCGGTCTACCCAAGGATTGCGCGGGCCGTAACCCCGGTGAACTTTCCGGCGGCCAACGCCAACGCGTCGGCATTGCTCGAGCTTTGATGCCAAACCCACGGGTAATCTACGCGGACGAAGCCCTCAGCGCCCTCGACAGCGTAGCCCGCAAGCTCGTCATCGACTTGTTTACTCGCACGGACCTAACGGTCCTGTTGGTAACCCACGACCTGCACACTGCAGAAAAGTTCGCACATCGCTTTGTCATGCTGGATGCTGGGCGGGTTGTTGAGGACCTGCCAATTGAACAGCTCTGGGACCCAACAGGCGCGATCGAAGTGCGCCAACAATTCATCGCCGCGGAACGCGTCCTGCACCCCAACCTGCCAAGGTTTGGTGAGCAAGCTTGATGAAACTCGCCCACGATGCGCGTCGCTTCCAACAACTCCCAATTGCTGTCCGGCTGTTGCTCATCACGCAAATGCTGTTCAACGTCGGGTTTTACCTCGTCGTCCCCTTTTTGGCCACCTACATGACCGAAAACCTCGCCGCCACCGGCGCCATGGTGGGCTTGGTGCTGGGGTTGCGCACCTTCTCCCAGCAAGGGTTGTTTTTCCTTGGCGGCGGACTCACCGACCGCTTCGGCGTGAAGCCAGTACTACTCACCGGGGTGGCCATCCGGGTGGTCGGGTTTATTGCCGCCGGTGTCGCCACCACCACCCTGCAACTCATGGTCGCCGTAGTGCTCATTGGGTTCGCCGCCGCATTATTCTCCCCGGCTGCGGAAGCATCCTTCGCAGTCGCTGGCGCCCAAGTGGAACGCGAGGGCATCATGCGGCGATCCGAGCTATTTGCCATGGATGCGTACTTTTCGCGAATCGGTGCGCTCACCGGGCCACTGCTGGGCGCGGCGTTGATCACCGCGGGCTTTCAAATCACCTGTTTTGTCGCCGCGGGTATTTTCGCGTTCCTTTGGATAAGCCACCTCGTCCTTGTGCCGGCGGTGCGCACCGAAGCTAGTACTTCGGTGCTCGGCGGCTTCCAAGAGGTACTGAAAAACAAAACGTTTTTGCTATTCGCTCTGGGGTACAGCACCGGGCTGGTGAGCTACAACCAGCAGTACCTCGCGCTGCCGGTGGAACTCGAACGCGCCACCGGCACCCAGGGCGCGCTCGGATGGATGTTCGTATTTTCGAGCGTGCTGGTGCTCGGACTGCAAATGCCACTCACCCGATATGCGCAGCGCCTCGGTGTGCGCCGCGCCGTCGCGGCGGGTTTTGGCCTGATGGCCATCTCGTTTGCCGTGGTTGCGCTTGCCGCCCCGCTCAAACCGCTGCCCGGCTGGTGGGCGCTCACCCCGGCGGTGGTGATGCTGGTATGCCTGCACGTCGGCCAAATGATCGCGGTGCCCATTTCGCGAGATTTGGTGGGCGTGATCGCCGCTGAGAAAAACCTGGGCAGCTATTTCGGATTTTTGAACTCTTTCGGTGGCCTCGCGGTACTGATCAGCTCCTTGTTCATCGGCGCGCTTCTCGACCACGCATACGAACCACAGCCAAGTGCGGCGGTGCCGTGGCTGGCGTTGACGCTGCTGCTCGCGGCGTCGGCAATCATGTTGCCGCGGGTGGCGCACACCGCGCCATCAGCGAAAATCGCAACGTAACTCCGCACCCCCTCTACCTCCAACAGAAAGGAACGTTATGCCTCGCGCAACGCTCGCTCCCTGGCGCAACCGTCTCGCTGTCGCCGCTCTCGCACTGACTTTCACGGCGGGGATCTCCGCATGCACCACGCCGGAACCGGAAGGCGCGGGCGGCAAGGACCTCGCCATCGCCATGCCATTCAAACCGGTGGCTTCGCTTTCGCCGTATTCTGACGATGCCGTGACCAACATCCGCATGGGCGTCGCGGAAACCCTCGTCCGGCTCGATGACGACGGCAAACCCACCCCGTGGCTCGCGGAATCATGGGACAGCGCAGGCGATGACACGGTAACGTTCACGCTGCGCAAGAACGTCAAATTCCACGACGGAACGGCACTCACCGCGCAAGCCGCCGCGAATGCACTCAAACACGCGATGGATTCGGCGTCCCGGCCGAAAGGGCTCGGTAAAAACGAACTGGAGTTTACCGCCGAGGACGACCACACCCTGACTGTGAAATCCTCGAAACCGGACCCCATCTTGTTGCAGCGTTTCTCCGACCCCGGCACTGTTATTTTGGCGGAATCCGCATATACGGGCGACAGCCCCACCCCTGAGGGCACCGGCACCGGTCCGTTTACGTTAACGCAACGCTCCGACTCCGAAGCCACCTGTGCAGCGTTCGCAGACTATTGGGGCGGCACCCCCGCGTTGGAAAACCTCAAGGTGAAATTTATCGAAGACGGTTCGGCGCGGGCCAACGCAGTGCGCACCGCGGAGGTCAGCTTGGCGCAGGCGATTCCGCTGGCACAGTTGAGTGAAGTCAGTGATTTGACCACCGAGTCCACTCCCCTGCCGCGCGGCGTGTACCTGCACCTGAATTCCAAAAAGGGTGCGTTCGCGGACGCGGGGTTGCGGGCCGCTGCGGCTGCCGCCGTAGACCCTGACAGCATCGTCGATAGCATTTACGAAGGGCACGCGGGCAAAGCGCACGGCAGCCTGTTCAATGAGCACACCGACTGGGCCAAAGACGTGAAATCCGCAAACACGGTCACGGGCGCAACCAACCCGAAAGACAAGGAAATCAAACTTGCAACGTGGAACGAGCGCCCAGAGTTGCCGGAAGCGGCGTCGGTCATTGCCGAACAACTCCGCAAGGCGGGTTTCAAGGTCGAGGTCAACGTGTCGGACTATAAGAGCCTCGAAGCGGCCATGCTGGAAGGAAAATACGATGCGGTCATCGCTTCGAGGAACTACCAATTTGACGCGGCTGACCCAGTGAGCTTCCTCGCCTCCGACTTCACCTGCGAAGGTTCCTACAACCTGTCGTTGTACTGTAACCCGGAGGTCGACGCGGCCATCGAGAAGGCAGACGCAATCGCGGATACCGAGCAACGCTACGCCGAAGCCGCCAATATCGGGGCAATGATCGTGGCTGATAACGCCGTCATACCGCTCGCGCACGAATATTCGATGCTGGCATACAAGGACGTCAATTCCCTCACGTTTGACCCCTTCGAACGCCGCTTGGTCACCCACGAAACCAGCAGGTAACACGGCAATGCACCCTCGACGCACCTCCGGCGCCCTCCTCGTTCGCGCGGCCCGCGCAACGGCCGTTCCGGCACTGCTATTCGTGCTTGCTGCGGTGATTACGGCGCTGCTGCCGTTCATTGGTAACCGTGACATCGCCTTCGCCGTGTTCCGGGCGCGGGAGGCGGAACGCGCCCCGGACCCGCAGGTGCTCGAGGCGATTCGAAAAGAACTGCAACTTCCAGAAACCCCACTCGAAGGGCTTTCGGATTGGTGGGGCGGCGCGCTCCGCGGTGACTTCGGGGTGAGTTGGGTCGACCCGTCGCGCTCCGCGGCGTCCGTAGCCTGGTCTGGGCTAGGTGTTTCCGCAACGCTCGCGGGGCTCTCCACCGGACTCGCGGTACTTCTCGCGTGGGGGCTAGCGTGGCCGCGGCTGCGCGCAGTAGTCGCCGGCAAACCCTCCCGCGCCGGAGACGTCATCGGCATGGCGATCCTCGGCGCCATCCCAGAATTCGTGCTGGCAGCCGCATTGTTGGCTATCGTTGCGGTGCGGTTGCGGTGGCTGCCCGCCGGAGGATTCTCCTCCGCACGCCACATGGTGCTCCCCACCATCGCCATGGCGCTACCGGCCGCAGGTTTGCTTGGTCGCGTACTACTAATCACCATCGACGCCATCGCCCAAGAAGAATGGGTGCGTGCGTGGCGACTCAACGGGGTGCATCGTCGCGTCATGGTGCGCGCGCTATCAATTCGGGCCGCCGCCGTGGTCGCCCCGCAAGTCGTGCTGTTTTTCGCAGGCACACTCGCATCCACAGCGCTGGTGGAAACAACGTTTAACATCGCCGGCATGGGCCGCGCCGCCGTCGACGCCGCAGTCGACCGCGACATTCCAGTATTGCAGGTCATCGTGCTCACCGCCGTCGTGGTAGGTATCGTCTGTGGCGCGGTGACCCAATGGGTACGGTGGCTTTTGTTACGCCCACTGCTCGGCGCGGACGCCGCCTATGCTCCCTCCGCCACCGCGCAATCCAACCGACCAATAACGCTCAAAACCGTTTTCATACTCGCGGCATTGTATGGCGCCTTACTGGCAATACTCCTGGCGGGTCCCGAGGTGACGGTACGCCCCGAAGATCGCCTCGCTCAGCCGTCGCTGATGGCGTATCCACTCGGAGCCGACCAATTAGGACGCGACCTGCTCGCGCGGGTGATTGCGGGAACGCAATTCACCATCTTCACCGCCGTTGCCGTCACTGCGGTATGCGCCGTCTTCGGGCTGGTGTTGGGGCTCATGGGTTCGTGGGCGACCCGGCTGGGCGACGTTCTCAACGCCCTCCCAGCGGTACTTATCGGCGTCATCCTCGCCGGTGTATTCGGAGGTTCAACGGCCACGGCGGCGCTGGCGATCATCCTCGTCGGTTGGATTCCGCTAGCCTCCCACACCGCTGCTGTAGCCGCGGAGGCCCGCACCACCGGCTACTATCTATGGGCCAAACTCCAAGGAGCATCGCAGGCGCGACTGTTGGTGCGGCACCTGCTGCCCACGGTGATTCCCGCCGTGATCCGGCACGCCGCCAGCCGGGTAGCCCACAATGCTCTCGCGCTGGCGGGCCTTGGTTTCCTCGGCTTGGGTGCACCCCACGATTCCCCGGAATGGGGTGTGATCCTGCGGGAGTCCATCCCCTATGTGGAACGCGCCCCGTGGATGATGCTCACCCCGACGGTGGCGCTGGTGTTGTTGGGGGTCACCGCCGCACTAGCCACGGACACGAAGACCGCGCTACGCTCGAAACAGTGAACCTGACTCAGATGCTCCCCGACCTCTCCGAGGTCCCCGAATCCCTATTCGATGAATCGATTTTTGATTCGTTGCTGGCGTGGACGCGGGAGCGCGGTATCACCCTCTACCCCGCCCAGGAGGAGGCGGCATTGGGGATCCTCGCCGGGGACAACGTCATCCTGGCCACGCCGACGGGCTCCGGCAAATCCATGGTAGCCATCGCCGCGCATTTTATCGCCATGGCGCGGGGCCAGCGCTCCTTTTACACCGCCCCCATCAAGGCCCTGGTGAGCGAAAAGTTCTTCGCCTTGTGCGATATTTTCGGCCCGGAGTCTGTCGGGATGATGACTGGGGACGCCACTGTCAACGGCAACGCCCCGATTATCTGCGCGACGGCAGAGATCGTGGCCAATATTGCGCTCCGTGACGGCGCGGCGGCGAAGGTGGACCAAGTAGTCATGGACGAATTCCACTACTACTCAGAACCCGATCGCGGTTGGGCGTGGCAGGTGCCGCTGCTGGAACTGCCGAAGGCCCAGTTTTTGCTCATGTCCGCCACCCTCGGCGATACCGATTGGCTTTCGAAAGACCTTTCGCGTCGCACTGGGCGCACCACCACCCTCGTGGCGGGTACGGAGCGGCCAGTGCCACTGGAATTTTCCTATGTGTATACACCGGTGCACGAAACTATCGAAGATTTGCTCGACACGGGAAAAGTGCCGGTATATGTGGTGCATTTTTCGCAGCGCGAGGCGATCGAGCGCGCCCAATCGCTGACCAGCATAAAGATTGTCACCCCGGAGGAAAAAGACCGCATCGTCGAAGCAATTGGCGATTTCCGGTTCACCACCACCTTCGGCCGCGTGCTCTCGAAACTCCTGCGGCGCGGCATCGGTGTGCATCACGCCGGGATGCTGCCCAAGTATCGGCGTTTGGTGGAAAAACTCTCCCAGACCGGGCTGCTGAAAGTCATCTGCGGCACGGACACCCTCGGGGTGGGCATTAACGTGCCCATTCGAACAGTTTTGCTCACCGGGTTAACCAAGTTTGACGGCACGAAACAGCGCATGTTGAAGTCGCGGGAATTTCACCAAATTGCGGGACGCGCGGGGCGCGCGGGCTTTGATAGCATCGGCACCGTTGTCATCGAAGCGCCCGAACACGAGATTGAAAACTACAAATTGCGGAAGCGCGCCGGGCAGGACGAAAAGAAATTAAAAAAGCTGCGCAAAAAGTCCGCCCGCCCCGGCGAAGTGACCTGGACCGAAAGCACTTACGAACGTCTCACCCATGCCGAACCCGAGCAGCTACAAAGCCAGTTTCGGGTATCGACGTCCATGTTGCTCAATGTGATTGCCCGCCCCGGCGATGGTTTTGAACACATGCGGCACCTGCTGCGGGAGAATCACGATTCGCGCGCGAAGCAAAACAAAGACATTCTTACCAGCCTGGAGCTTTTCCAGGGTTTGCTCGCCGCCGGCATTGTCGAACGCGTACCCGATGGCCCTGATGCGACAGGGAGGGTGTATCACCTCACCCAGGAATTACAGCGTGACTTCGCGTTGAACCAACCGTTGGCCCCATTCGCGCTCGCCGCCTTGGAGCTGTTGGACAAAGATTCCGAAACCTACACCCTCGACGTCATTAGCGTGTTTGAGTCGATTTTAGACGACCCGCGGCAGGTACTCATCGCGCAGCAACGCGCGGAACGCGCCGAAGAACTTGCAGCGCTCAAGGCCGAGGGCGTGGAATACCACGAACGCATAGCACTGCTTGAAGAAATTACCTGGCCGAAACCCCTCGAATCTATGCTCGAGCAGGCCTATGACACGTATGCCCAAGGCCACCCCTGGGTAAAGGAATTTGAGCTCTCCCCGAAGTCCGTGGTTCGGGACATGATCGAGCACGCCATGACGTTTTCGGATCTCATCGCCACCTACGGGCTCGCCCGCTCCGAGGGCGTCGTGCTGCGCTACCTCACCGACGCGTGGCGCACGCTACAGCATTCGGTGCCGCTGGAATATGTGACCGATGAGCTGGAGGATGTGATCATCTGGTTGGGTGAGCTGGTGCGCCAAGTGGACTCCTCCCTGGTGGACGAATGGGCTCAGATGGCAGACCCGGACGCACCCATCTCCAAGGAAGACCTCGCCCGCGAACTTGCGTTTGGGGTTGAGGATCCCACTGCGGTGACCGCGAACCAGCGCGCGTTTACGATCATGGTACGAAACGCGATGTTCCGCATCGTGGAGTTGTTTGCCTTTGAGAAGGAAGACCAACTCGCCGAACTCACCGACTATCTTGACGAGCGTTGCGATTTCGGCGCTGGCATGGACGCCTACTTTGATGAATACGCTGACATGGACACGGGCCCCGCAGCCCGCGGGCCGGAGTTTTTCCGCCTGCAAAAGACGGGGCGTACGTGGCTGGCCCGGCAAATCCTGAAAGACCCCAATGGCGATAATTCGTTCGCCTTTGTCGCCGAGATCGATTTGGACGCCTCAGACGAGGCCGGCGAGGTACGTTTTGGCAGTTTGAGGCTGGAAACGAACTAGTAAGCCGTAGCCAGCGCATGCGAAACCCCGGCGGCGCAGAGGAAGTCGCACCACCGGGGTTATTGCATGCAGGTTAACGAGCAGCCTCGATATCGACAACCTGCGCGATGCCGTTAATGGTGGCGGCGATGCGAACCGCATCCCACACCTGCTCCTTGGTCAGGCCTTCGCCACGGACAGTCTTGTCGTGGGCGACGGAGCAGTGCTCGCAGCCATTAATGGTGGACACTGCGAGGGACCACAGCTCGAAATCAGCCTTGTCCACGCCTGGCTTCGAAATGATGTTCATGCGCAGACCGAACTTGACCTGGGTGTAATCATCACCCAACCAGTGCTTGGCACGGTAGGCAACGTTGTTCATCGCCATGATTGCGGCGGCGCCCAACGCGGCGTCGATAGCCTCTTCGGAAAGGTGAGCCTTCGCCTCGTCCATAATTTCGGAGAAGACAGCCTCGCTGCGGGTGGCGGCAGCGCTGGCGACGAAGGTGCCCCAAAGCTGCTGCTCGCTCAGCTCGGTGGAACGAGCCAGGGTGCTGAGGTTGAGCTTGAGGTCTTTTGCGTACTCCGGCAGTGCGGACTTGAGGTTGTCGATGGACACTACTTCAGGCCCTCCTGCAGCTCGGCAAACTTGTCAATGTTCTTGGTGGGGTCGTTCTTCTGCCAGTTGCAGGCGCACACCTCTTCGGACTGCAGGGCGTCGAGCACGCGCAGCACCTCGTCGACATTGCGGCCCACGGCATCCGGGGTAACGGAAACGAACTGGATAATGCCGTCAGGGTCGATGATGAAGGTTGCGCGGTCCGCAACACCGTCAGCGTTTTCCACGCCAAGCGCCTTAATCAGATCGTGCTTGATGTCCGAGAACATCGGGAACGGCACGGTCTTGAGCTCTGGGTGGGTGGCACGCCAGTTAAAGTGGGAGAACTCATTATCGATGGAGCCGCCGAGCACCTGGGTGTCGCGGTCCTGGAATTCCTCATCGAGCTTGCCGAATGCCGCGATCTCGGTCGGGCACACAAAGGTGAAGTCCTTCGGATAGAAGAAGACAACCAACCACTTACCGGGGTAGGACTCGTTGGTGACGGTCTCGAAGTAATCCTCAGGCTGGTTGGCCTTCACGTCGTGCAGGTCGCCGCCCTTGAGCGCAGTCAGGGAGAACTCTGGGAATTTATCGCCGATGGTCAAAAGAGCCATAAGGTGCCTCCTAAAGACATCCATTGTGAATACTGAAGCGAAGGTGTACCAACAGTCCATATGTGCGACTGGGTTCTTCACGAGTATGCCTGTACAGCCAGCCGTTTTCAAGAGGTTTCACTTTTGGGTGATTGAAACAGAAATAGGTAATTCCTATCAGTTTTTAGGGTGCTTAGCGGTAGCCTTGCCCGAGGTAGGAAACCCATAAAAATGGTCGCGGAAAGTTACAAAATTGCGACCGAATCGAGGCTACAACATGACGGTCAACCCATGCACGCCAAGTATTGTTCAACAATACCCACACCCCCACGGTACACCCATAGCAAGTGATTTAGATCACCCACACTGAGTTGATGCGCAAATCTTTCGAGCACACCGAACCGCCCAACAAAAGCCCGGCCACGGTGACGCGAGAGTGTTATCGGGTGCGTGCGGACAATTTCGGACACGTGTGGGCCGTTTCGGGCGCGTTTGGGCGCGCTGCCGCGATCCCCGCCGCCGCGTTTCCAAGCTGCCGTCGCGCAAACCATGCAGCCGGCGCCCGAACCATCGAGCAAGGCTGCCATTCGCTGCAAATTCCCTGCATACAGAGGTAACTTAGAGCAGGAATGCAGTCGGAATCATGTGCTAGGTTGGCAGAAGCATGAACAGTAAAGAGTACCGACCAACGCTGGCGCAGCTTCGCACCTTCGTCACCGTGGCAGAGAACAAACACTTTGGCATCGCGGCTGCCAAACTTTCAATTTCGCAACCCTCCCTATCCCAGGCACTTGCGGCGTTAGAAAACGGCCTCGGGGTACAACTGATCGAACGTTCGACTCGGCGTGTGATTGTGACCCCCATCGGGGAGTCGCTGCTGCCGCTCGCCAAAGCGACGCTCGACGACGCGGACGCGTTTTTAGCGCACGCTCGGGGTGCCCGCGGCAGCCTCACTGGGCCGTTAACCATCGGGATGATTCCCACAATCGCCCCGTATATTCTCCCGGCGTTCCTTCGGCTCACCGCCATTGAGTTGCCCACGTTGGAGCCGCGGATTGTGGAAAACCAAACTCGCGGCCTGTTAGAACAACTCCGCGATGGGGCTATCGACGTCGCAGTGATGGCGTTGCCTTCCGACGCCCCAGGCATGCAGGAAATTCCGGCCTACTCTGAACCATTCACGGTGGTCATCCCCGAGGGGCACCCCTTCGCTGGGCGCAAAGACCTGTCCCTGCACGCGCTCAAGGAACTCAACTTGCTCCTCCTTGATGACGGGCACTGTCTCCGTGACCAAGTGATGGATTTGTGTCGCACCGCGGAAATGAGCAACACTTCGATTACCTCAAACGCTACGCGGGCTTCCAGCTTGCCTACCGTCATCCAATGCGTCATCGGCGGGCTGGGTGCCACATTAGTTCCGCAAAGCGCCGTGAATACCGAATGCAACCGAGTTGGCTTGGCCACCGCCAGCTTCGCCCCCAGCGTCGCGGCTCAACGAAACGTCGGCCTGGTGTTCCGCGCTTCCTCCATCCGCAGCGAAGAGTTCCAACAGCTTGCCGATATCGTGCGCCGAGCATACGAAACTTCCAGCGTGTCCTAGGCGGTACCACTGCGCTTCGTTGCAGGTTTCGCCACATATTTGTGCGTCGCTTGGCGGTAAATGTGGGCATAGAAGACCGCGCACCATGGCATCAGTAGCAGTGGGACGATGAAGTCCGGCCGCATTGACGGCTGGCGGGTGAGGTCAAGGACGAACAGGCCGGTGATCATGGTAATCACCCATAAGGCGAATACCACGATAAAGATGACCACGTAGTACTTCAGGCCGATGCGCAACCCAGCGCGGAACGATTCGGAGAAATTGTTTCCTTCAAATGCGGGAAAGAGCAGCATCGCCACTAAAGATACGAGGAAGACGCTGAGAAAACGCGGCATTTCGAAGTACATGGACAGTGGAAGGTAGAAGACGGTGCGGTAGTCGTCTGGTTGGAAGTTTTCCCACACGGAGTAACCGTAGATGGCTATCCATAGCATCACGGGTTCGATGAGTCGCATGACCGCCGCCAGTATGACCGCCACTCCGAATTGATTCCAAGTGAACCACTGCCGCCAGGTCATTGGTTCGCCAGCGACGCGCGCGTAAGCCACGCGGTACAGCACGACGATCACTGCGCTGATTGGTAGGAGGTGGATGGCGGTACCAACCACGGTGCTTATTACCCCGCCGATGGAAGCGCTGGTCACAATGACTTCCACGATCCGTTCGGCGAGGTATTGCAAACACCAGATTACGGCTACGAGTAGCCACAGCCATGGGGTGTTAAGCAACGATGTGGTGGCGCTGGCCATGGCCGCAGAGACGTTGAGACGCGAAAACGGCAGGAGGTTGCGTTGCGAGTCCGCCGGTGGTTGTTCCGGGGTTGGCCCCGGTGGAAAACTGCCAGTTGGGGCGCTGCCGTATGGGTACTGTGCGGGTTGCCCTATCGGTTGCTCGAAATCCCACGGCACTCCGTGGCTTGTTGGCACGGGCGGCTGCCCGTCTGCCGGGGAATTATTTGGGCTGTTTTCAACCAACAGCGGACTCCTTTAACGCGATGAAAACTCTGCTTTGTTACGCAATATGTTGCAATGGTCCGCCGGTCATTTCGCGGAACAGGTAGGCGCTCATGAGCACTGCTACGGGGATCCATACGATCATGCCGAGGCCACACATAAGTGCGGCGGGGATGGCCAGCAAGCCGACAATGATCAAATATCCGAGGATTTTGACGTAGTGTTTTCGGCCGATTGCAAAGCCTTGCTTGATGCATTCGCGGACGTCGGTGTTGCCGTCGAGCGCAACGTATTTCCAGAACGTGGTGAGCGGAGTGATGAGCGTGAGCGCCAGCGATAACACTAATTGGATAAGCGCCCCTGTGGTTACCGTCATCGCAACCTCACCGGAGCTTGTCGACGCCGCTGTTGCCTTCGTCGTTGACAGCGCAACAAGGTCGACGAAAAACGCGCCAACAACGACAACGGCAACTTCCACAAGGCCGACAATCAGCACCGTTTTGAAGTTCGGGATTTCCAGCAGCCGGCTGAAACTGGGTTGCTCCCCACCGACGTTGCGCAATGCGGCATTCAACAATACGAGGGACATCAGCAGCATAAATACCCCAACAACGATGTTGGTGACACCCCCAAACACCACTTCACCGAAGCTCTGCGGCGAGCTCGACGTCCAATCGCCTGACGCGTTGCCTCCCGACGGCGCGGCGATCATGAATCCCCAAATCATACCAACGATCATTGAGCCAACCAGCAGGATTGTGCTGAGCACCAACCAAAAGCTCGGGTTTTTAAACGTGGCGTTGAAACCATAACTCAACGCTTCTTTGAGGTGCGGTTCTCCTGATCCGCGTGTGGGGTAACTGTCGGGGTTTTGAGGGTATTGCGTCATAGTCCGTCATCTCCTCTTCAACGAATGGGTTCAGCCCGCCGCCGCAGGGTAAACACCGCGTCAATCGCCCCTGTTACGGGAAGCATGGGCGGCCGAACGCCCACCTCCAATACGCGCGCCGGCACCCGCGATTTCACGCCCCTGGCCGCAAACTCCATCGACTCGGACAACACGTGCGGGTCACGCTGGTGGTGGGCGGCGTCGAGCTGCGCGAGGCCAGCGACTTCGTAGCCCAGCTCCGCGGCAATGTGCTGCGCGCGGTCATAGGCTGTGCGCACTGCGCGGGTGTGGGCGCGGGTTTCGGCTTCGGCGCGGGTCGGGGCAGAAAGTTCCCACTCGGGGCCCGTGATATGGCAGTGCTCCACGCCCGCGAGCCGCGAAATAACTTCCTGCAATTCGGCGCGCACTTGAGGGTCATTGGCGGGTTCGGCCACCAGCGTGAAATTCCACAGTGTACTGCTGCGATCTTTATGATCGAAACATTGCTGGATGGATTCCCCGCCACCGTCAAGCAGTGGACATGCTGCGAGTACCGAACGCACATTATCCACCACGGTGGTTTTTGGCAGGCTTGATTTTTGTTCTCGAATATTTACCCGAACTTCAACATGGACAATTGCCCGATCAGCCGCGGTTTCCACTGTTGCGGCGTGGCTGAGTTTGAGGGTGGGAATATGATCCTCACCAAGCACCCGAATATCATCCATAGCAATAGTTTAGCTTTCCATCGAACCCAATGGAATTTTGAATAGATAACTCTTTGGCCTAATTATTGAATGCACTGTTACGTTTTCGCGTTCCATTCACAACATTCCAGGAATTCTGGTTTTGGGCGCATCGGTGCCGCGTGCACTTCCGCAATGGCAGAGTTTCATCACAGTGACGGCAAAGTTGCTACCAGGCACTAACCTCCCGCTATTCACACATGCGAAGATTCCGAACGGCACACTCAGTTATTCCTGCTCGCGCACTCTCGGTAGAATCTGGAGATTGTTATGCCTAACTCCTCTGCGCACCCCGCATCCGCCTCAACAAACTCCGATCCTCACCAACCGCCGACAAAACGCGAGCTGTACAAATTGCTCGAATATGTTTCCATTGCGGATGCGCGCAGGTTTCGCCGCCGCCTGAGCAAAGCACGCTCACCGAAAGCGTTTGCGGCAATTGCTTCGGACATTGATGCTGCGAGAGTTGCGGTAGCGGCGCGAGCGTCGACAATTCCGGAGCTCACCTACCCGCAGCAGTTACCGGTGAGCGCACGCAAGCAGGATATTGCGGAGGCAATTTCGCAACACCAAGTGGTGATTATCGCCGGCGAAACCGGGTCCGGCAAAACCACACAAATACCAAAAATCTGTTTGGAACTTGGGCGCGGTGTGCGGGGTCGCATTGGGCACACGCAACCACGTCGCCTTGCCGCACGCACCGTAGCGGAGCGCATTGCCAGCGAGTTGGGCCAGCCCATCGGCACCACGGTGGGTTACGCAATTCGTTTCGACGACCGCGTCTCCCCCACCACCGCAATCAAACTCATGACCGACGGTATCCTGCTCGCGGAATTGCAGCGGGATAGGTTATTGCACGCCTACGACACCATCATTATCGACGAAGCTCACGAACGTAGCCTCAACATCGATTTCTTGTTGGGATATGTCAAGCAGATCCTGCCGCAACGGCCAGACTTGAAGGTGATCATCACTTCGGCCACTATCGACCCCGAACGTTTCGCCGAGCACTTCGCGGACGCCCAGGGAAATCCCGCACCTATTATCGAAGTCTCCGGGCGCACCTATCCGGTGGAGGTGCGATACCGCCCACTGCAAGTAGAGCGCAATGGTCGCCTGACGGACATCGACCCCATCGACGGTGTGTGTGCCGCCCTCGAGGAACTGATGCGCGAAGGGCCGGGAGACATCCTGTGCTTCTTTCCCAGCGAGCGGGACATCCGGGACGCCATGGACACCATCGCCGGCAAACACTGGTCCGGGGTGGAAGTCACTCCCCTATTCGGTCGGCTCTCCAACGAGGAACAGCACCGCGTGTTCGCCCCGCACGCAAAACGGCGCATCGTACTGGCCACCAACATCGCGGAAACCTCGCTCACTGTGCCAGGCATTCACTATGTGGTAGACACGGGCACGGCGCGTATTTCCCGCTATTCGGCGCGCACGAAAGTACAACGGCTGCCCATTGAACCGATTTCCCAGGCGAGCGCGAACCAGCGGTCCGGCCGGTGTGGGCGCATCGCCGACGGCATCGCAATCCGCCTGTATTCGGAAGAGGATTTTCTAGCGCGCCCAGAGTTTACAGATCCGGAGATCCTGCGCACCAACCTCGCCAGCGTGATTCTGCGCATGGCCGCCCTGCGGCTCGGCGACATTACCGAGTTCCCGTTCGTGCAGGCGCCGGATCACCGGGCGATCCGCGACGGCTTACTGCTCCTGCATGAACTCGGCGCATTGGAAGAAAACGCCGCCGCCGAACAAATCACTCTTACCCGCATCGGCCACACCCTGGCTAACATTCCGGTGGATCCGCGGCTGGCGCGGATGCTGGTGCAAGCGCAACACTTGGGTTGCCTCGACGCAGTCACCATTATTGTTGCGGCACTGACCATTCAAGACGTTCGCGAACGCCCCCTGGAATTTCAGGCGCAAGCGGATCAATCGCACGCACGCTTTAAAGTCAGCGGGAGCGACTTCCTGTCCTACCTCGCCCTCTGGGACTACATTCAGCAGGTACGTTCGGAATCCTCCGGCAACGCTTTCCGCAAGCGTGCCAAGGCGGAATTCCTGCACTATATGCGCATCCGCGAGTGGTGGGATTTGGTGCGCCAGCTGCGCGGCATCACCGGTGAACTGGGTTGGACCCGCGGCGGCGAGGTGGCTGGCGAGCCGAATCCTGACGCCATCCACCAGGCGCTGCTGGCCGGGTTGCTGTCCCATATTGGCATGAGGATTGGGGAATCCAAGGAATTTCAAGGCGCCCGAGGCGCGCGCTTTATGGTGTTTCCCGGTTCCGGTGTGGCGAAAAAACCACCGCAATTTTTAATGGCCGCCGAGTTGGTGGAAACCTCACGGCTGTGGGCGCGTGATGTGGCCAAAATCGAACCCGCGTGGGTGGAGGATATTGCGGCCGGGCTGCTCAAGCACCAGTTTTCAGAACCGCACTGGTCCGCGAAGCGGGCAGCGGCGATGGCGTACCAAAAGTCCACGCTGTACGGGGTGACGATTGTGGCAGACCGGCGCGTGCCTTATCACCGGGTCGATGCGGCTGCGGCGCGGGACATGTTTATCCGCCATGCGTTGGTGGAGGGTGATTGGCGCACCCACCACGAGTTTTTCCACAACAACCGACGCAAGTTGGAGGCGGCGGCGACGCTGGAGCATAAGGCCCGCCGCCGCGACATCGTGGTGGATGAAGATACCCTCTTCGCGTTTTATGATGCCCGCCTCCCGGCGACGATCACCACCGGCGCCACGTTCGATTCTTGGTGGAAAAAGCGGCGCAAACAACAGCCGGAATTGCTTGATTTCGATCCGAACGCGTTGATCAACGAGTCCGCCGAGACTGTCTCGGAGCAAGCTTTTCCAAACACGTGGCGGCAAGGCAGCCTCGAGTTCGACTTGACGTACCATTTCGAACCCGGCACCGCGGAGGACGGCGTGACCGTGCGAGTGCCGGTGCCGTTGTTAGCGGGGTTGCAGGCAGATAATTTCGAATGGTTGGTACCGGGTCTGCGCTTGGAGTTGATTACCGCGTTGATTCGTACCCTGCCGAAGCCGTTGCGGCGTTCGGTGGTGCCCGCCCCGGAGTTTGCGGAACGCGCGTTACCGCTTTTGCATCCCTACCACTCCCCGCTAGCCGAACAACTTGCCGATACGTTGCGCGGTTTCGGCGGCAGCGGCATTAGCGCTGAGGATTTTCGTTTCGACGCCCTGCCCGACCATCTCCGCGTCTCCTTCGCCGCCGTGGATAAACGCGGACAAATTATCGATCGTGACAAGGACCTCAACGCGCTTCGTGGCCGCCAGGCGGGCCATATCCGCTCGTCGGTGAGCCGCGTGAGCAGGCACAACGAGACCGAGAGCGCGCCGCAGTGGACTGCGGATACCTTGGGCACGATCGCCGCGGAGGTGCTCACCACCGTGGACGGCCAAGAGGTGATTGCCTACCCCGCGTTGACCGCAACGCCGCAGGGTGTGGCCGTTGAAGTGTTCCCCACCAAGGCGAGTGCCGACGCCGCGATGATGACCGCCACACTGACGTTGCTCATGCGGGAAATCAGCGTGAATGTGAAAAATATGGCGAATGGGTTGCCGTTGAAACAGCGCGTAGCCTTAGAAAATTACCCCCATGGAGGGGTTGAAGGACTGGTTGAGGATGCGCGAATCGCGGCAATTCGGGACGCCATGATCGCCGCTGGCGGTCCCGTGCGTGACCCAGCCGAATTCGCCGCATTGCGCGAACGTGTCGCCCCGCAGGTGCCCGCGTTGGTGCGCCGCACCGTGGTGACCATGGCCCCCGCCCTGGTGGATTACCTGCATGTGCGGGAAGAATTGTCCGCTTGGACTGGCGAATCCATCGACGATATGCAACGCCAATTGGAGTTCCTGCTACCGCCGCGCGCGGTGTGTATTCACGGGACCGGGCGCCTGCAGCACTTGCCTCGATACTTCGCCGCAATGTCCCAACGCCTTGCGGATATGGACCGCGACCCAGATCGTGATGCGGACCTGCAAGATTCCATAACGCAAGCCAGAGAATACCTAGAAGCCACGTTAAAGAAGCTCCCCGTAGGCCGTGAGAAAACCCGAGAGGTGAAAGACATCTACTGGATGATCGAAGAACTCCGAGTCAGCCTATTCGCACAACGATTGGGCACTGCCCATCCTGTGTCCGTGCGGCGCATCGAAAAGGCGGTAGATAAGCTGCGTGAGCGGTAAGTTTCGCTTGGGCCGCGGGCGGCGTCGCTAGGCGCCGATACCGGCACGCGGCGCCGACCGTTGGAAACGCTACTCTTGGCGAGCCCGCCTGCGCATCAAGCGAATTTCCGATTCGAAGTCATCCGCACTTTCGAACGACTTGTACACACTAGCGAACCGCAAATAGCCCACTTCGTCGAGTTCGCGCAGCGGTTCCAAAATGGCCAACCCAATCTCGTTGGCGTTGACCTGAGAACTTCCATGCGCACGCACGGTTTCCTCCACCTCTTGGGCAAGGCGTTTTAATGCGTCGTCGGACACGTCGCGCCCTTGACAGGCGCGCCGCACGCCTGTGATCACCTTCTCTCGGCTAAACGGCTCAGTGACCCCGTTGCGCTTCACCACCAACAGCACCGCCTTTTCCACGGTAGTGAAACGCCCATTACACTCCACACATTCGCGCCGCCGGCGAATCGCGGAACCGCCGTCAATCACCCGACTATCAATCACTCGGGAACCGCGTTGTTGACAGAACGGACAATGCATGCCGCACCCCTTTGAGTCATCGTTGAATCGACCGCGTTTATCTAGGAACCATCCCATCGTATCCCCCTCGGCACGCTCAGCATGAGTCTGCAATCAACCCTTGAGCTGCGGGCGCGGAGGGTACCTTCGATGCGCCACGCACGGTGGGAGCGGATCCCGCGCCCGATGGGCCACGATCCGAGCCGCGAGCTGCAACTTTTCTGTCGAACATACCATCGGGAGCATTCACGCCGCCCACAATCGAATTTCGCACCGCCAGTTTCGGCTCTTGCAAAACACTTAGCCAGTTGTGCACAAGCGTTCTTTTTTGCGAGCCCAATGTTCGAATAGGGATTGAAACGACCGGAAAAACCTCAAACGCGCAAAGCCCAAAAGCGTCCAACTATTCGCCCCCACTACCCCCTTGTAAGGGTGTATTCTTGCTGGCAACAGGCAAAAAGCAGAGTTGCGTACTACTCAATACCATTTTTGATAGTAACCAATTTAATTTCTCGGTAGCTGTACTGCTAGGTGGAACCGAATATTTGTTTTAAACAGTATCTTTGTTCGAGGAATATTTCCACGAACATAAGCGTGTTTAGCAATCTCCTGAATTTTTCGAACAGGCGACCAAACTCGCGAATATTTGAGGTAGTCTGAGTTGGCAAGAGGTTGCAGTTTGAGTTGATCTCAACGCTCGTCTCGGTTGACGCCTCATGTCGGTCGTTTCACCACTGAAGCATTTCGTTACCCGCGGGGGATTTTCCCCTATTCTTCTACTTCCCCAATTGGAGTTGATCCTTATGACCAACAAGCAACCAAAGCTTGATATGTCCTCCTTGTCCGAAAGGCAACGTCGAATCCTTGAGGTCATTCGTGATGCTGTTGTCCTGCGCGGCTACCCGCCGAGCATTCGCGAAATTGGAGACGCTGCTGGGTTGCAATCCACTTCGTCCGTCGCCTACCAGCTTCGCGAGCTGGAGAAGAAGGGCTTTTTGCGCCGCGACCCGAACAAGCCGCGCGCAGTAGACGTCCGACACTTGCCTGGGGCGGTCCCGCCGAAGGCCGGACCGAAACCACGTCCGAAGGATTTGGAAAATCCGCACGATCCGGAAAGCTCGGAAGCGCACTTTATTCCCGTCGTGGGTTCCATCGCCGCGGGCGCCCCGATCCTCGCCGAGGAAAACGTGGAGGATTATTTCGCAATGCCGTCCCACATCGTGGGCGAAGGTGAACTGTACATGCTGCAGGTTGTCGGGGAATCCATGAAGGACGCCGGCATCTTGGATGGGGACTGGGTTGTCGTACGCTCCCAACCCGTCGCGGAGCAAGGCGAATTCGTCGCCGCCATGATCGAGGGCGAAGCAACGGTCAAGGAGTTCCACACGGACGCTACCGGCGTGTGGTTGCTGCCGCACAATGATGCCTTCTCCCCGATCTCCGGCGAGGACGCGGAAATCCTCGGGATTGTCGTGTCCCTGATCCGCAAGATCTAAAACATCGGGCATTCGGAGATAAAACCACCCCCACATTTGTGGATTTTCTACCGAAACCACGCTTCGAATGCCCACTTGAACCTCGCTTCATGCGACACTTGGTCACAGAAACGGGCACAAAACCCACGCCATGTTTTTGAATTGAGGTTTCGCATGTACGCCGAGGAACGCCGCCGACAAATCGCTTCCCTCACCGCCGTCGAAGGACGCGTCAACGTCACCGAACTTGCTGCCCGCTTCGATGTCACTGCGGAAACCATCCGCCGTGACCTCGCAGTATTGGACGCCGATGGTTCCGTCCACCGGGTCCACGGCGGCGCGGTGGCAAGCCAGAATTTTCAAACCACGGAGTTTTCCGTGGATACCCGGGCGAAATCGGCGTCGACAGCCAAATCGGCGATCGCCCGGGCAGCGCTGGAGTTTCTGCCGGATGCGCAAGGCGGCATGTTTCTCGACGCCGGAACGACGCTCGCCGCGCTGGCGGACCTGATTGCGGAGCGCCCCAACGCGCGCCAGTGGTCGATTGTGACGAATTGCCTGCCGATCGCCATGCACCTCGCCGCCGCCGGCCTTGACGAGGTGCAGCTGCTCGGTGGCAGCGTCCGCGCCATCACCCAGGCGGTGGTGGGCGACACCGCGCTGCGCACCCTCGCACTGATGCGTGCGGACGTTGCGTTTATCGGCACCAATGCGCTCACGTTGGACCACGGGCTGTCCACCGCGGATTCCCAGGAAGCCGCCGTCAAGCGCGCCATGATTACCAACGCCAACAAGGTTGTGGTGTTGTGCGACTCCACCAAGATGGGGTGCGACTACTTGGTGAGTTTCTCCGGGATTGACGATATTGACGTTGTGATCACCGATGCCGCCGCCCCCGAATCCTTTGTGAATTCGCTGCGCGACCGTGAGATTCAGGTGGTGCTTGCGGAATGATTCTCACGTTGACCCCGGTGCCGTCGTTGGACCGTACCGCGACCACGACGGAAGCGTTGGCGCCGGAGAAAGTGTACGATCTCCGCGACGTATCCACCGTCCCCGGCGGCGTTGGCGTCAACGTCACGCACACGCTCTACCGGGCGGGTCGGGACACCATGGCGATTTTCCCCGCCCCCGAGATCAGCCACTATATGCGGCTCATGGCGGTCACCGGCACGCCGCACCGCTTTGTTGCCGTACCGGGGCCCATCCAAATGCATTACACGCTGACGGACCCGGCAGGCGCAGTCACTGTGCTCAAGGATCCGCCGATGCCGCTGGATACCACGCAATTGGCCATGCTGCGGGACCTCACCGTCGCCCAAGCTGAACACGCATCGTGGGTGCTGCTGGGTGGCCCACTTCCGGACGTTGCCACCGCCGCGTGGTACGTGGATGTGATCCGCGCACTGACCTTGTATCACCCGACCACGCGCATTGCGGTAGCCACTGAGGGTGCCGCGTTGCAAGCGTTGGTGCGCCAACTGTCCGTCACCCACCCGGACGTGCTGGTGGTCACCCATACGGATTTGGCCACCATCACTGGCCGCAACCTCCAAGAGCTTCACGACGACGCGCTCCTCGCCGCCGCAGCCGAGCTCGTCGCCTCCGGCGTGCCCGAGGTCCTTGTCACCGCTGGCCGGTCGCGGGCCATCCTGGTCAACGAATCCGAGGCGTGGTCGGCCTCCAGCGATAGCCCGGCTGGGCGCCAAGGCATTCACTGGCGGGAGAGTTTCCTCGCCGGCTATCTCATGGCCGCCGCCGACGACAACCCCGCCGCCCAACGCCTCAGCTGCGCCTTGGCATACGCCCAAGCTCAGGGCAGCGAGTGGGACAACTTCCTGCCCACCCCTGATCTTGTCCAGCACACGGCAATCAGCTGCACGCAGCTCCGCTAGCGGCTTCTCGCACCCAAAGGCCCCGCCGCGCACCATGTGCGTGGCGGGGCCTTGTAGAGTCTCGGGATGAGCGTAAACGCACCCTACTTGGGTTGGATCACTTCCCGGACTGCGGCGCGGGCTTCGGTGGCGCCTTCGGCATTGAGGGCGGCTTCGGCTGCCTGCTTGCACAGGTCCAAATCCACCGCTGCTAATTGGGCGCCCACGCCGGCGATGGCGGTGGAGGCGCACGACAACGAGTTCACCCCAAGGCCGGTGAGCACGCACGCCAACAACGGGTCGGCGGCTGCCTCGCCACACACGCCCACGGCGGTGTTCGTGCGCTCGCCTTCCTTACAGGTGTGCTCGATGAGGCGGAGCACGGCCGGCTGCCACGGGTCGGTCAGGTAGGCCAATTGCGGGGACATCCGGTCGGCGGCCATGGTGTACTGGGTAAGGTCATTGGTGCCGATGGACACAAAATGCAGGTACGGCATGATCTTATCCGCCATCAACGCGGCGGCGGGGACTTCAATCATGGCGCCGGCGGTCAAGCCGCGCTCCTCGCACAACCGGGCAAACCACTGGGCTTCGCGCGCCGTCGCCACCATGGGCGCCATGACCCAGGTGGGGGCCTTGTCGCTGCGCCCGGTCTGCTCAACCGCCAGGGCCACGGCGTCCAGCTGTCGAGTCAGCAGCGCCTCGTTTGCTCGGGCCACGCGCAAGCCGCGCACACCCAGGGCGGGGTTTTCCTCATCAGCGAGCGTGGCGAAAGCGACGGGCTTGTCGGAACCGGCATCCAGGGAACGAACCACAACCTTGGACTCCGGGAAAGCTTCGAAGACTTTGCGGTAGACGGCCGCCTGCTCCTCCACGGTCGGTTCGGTGGTGGCGTCGAGGAAGCACAGTTCCGTGCGGAACAAGCCCACACCCTCAGCCTGGGTGGAGGAACCGGCCACGCGAGCACCGTTGCCGTCTTGCACGTTGGCCAGCAGCTGCACTTCGTGCCCGTCACTGGTGCGGCCGGGGCCACGCCACTGGGCCACACGAGCGGCCACCAACTTGAACTCCGATACGGCCGTTTTCGCCACTTCGGGGTCGGCGTTGCGCGTGATGGTGCCGAGCGCGCCGTCGACAAGCACGGGCTCGCCGTCCTGAATGTCGTGGATCTGCTTGCCAGCTGCCACGATGCACGGCACGTTGAGCTGACGGGCGATAATCGCGGTGTGGCTGGTGGGCCCGCCCAACTCCGTGACCATCGCGGTGAAATACTTCGTATCAAGCGCCGCGGTATCGGCCGGGGAAAGATCGTCCGCAAACAGCACCACCTCGCGGTTCACCTGCGGCAGGCCAGGTTCTTCCTCCCCGCGCAGCTCGGCGATTACGCGGTCGCGGATATCCCGCAAATCGGTCACGCGCTCCGCCATCACGCCACCCACAGCCTCAAACTGGGTAATGAACTTCGTGGTTGCGGTCACAATTGAATAGTCTGCCGGGTGCCCGCCGGCAACGCCGCGCTTGACAGCTTTACGCCAACCCCGGTCCCGCACCATGCCCGCAGTCGCGGCCAACACCTCTGCGGCTGGCCCTTCGGCGGCCTCGGAACGCTGCAACAGTCGGTCTGCCACCGTGTCAGCGGCGGCCACGAAACGCTCATATTCGGCGTCGCGGTCAGCCTCCGCGACCACTTCGCCCGCCTTCGGCAATTGGGGGCGGGGGCGGATCCATACGGCTTCGGCGTATGCCACGCCGGGCACAACCGCGGTGCCCTTCAAAACAGTGTCTTGTGTCACTTTGGTACTTTCCTGCTCTGTCTGGTCACTGGTGATATCTTCCCCAGCCTAACATTAAATTCCAGACATGTCCGCAAATAACCAAACATCCAACTGTTGACAAACCCACACTAGTGGGCGTAAACAGAAAGAGACGGAACCCATAAACCCAACCAAGCCGTGACAAACACAACAAATCGGACATCGGGCGGACTGTTCACGCCCGATTGTTAGCGATTCGGAGTAGCTCGTGGAGGTGAGCATGTTCACAGTCGCACAACGACGCAACGAGATCGCCAATGCTACCGTCGCCCACGGGCACTCCAGCGTCGCTGAGCTGGCCGCAAAATTCGATGTCACCCAAGAAACCATCCGCCGGGATTTGAAAGCACTGGAGGCCGAAAACCTGGTGCACCGAGTCCACGGTGGTGCCATCGCACCATACGCCGCGGAGCTCCACAATGGGCCGGGGTTAGACCAACCGGCGGCCACCGAGCCGAGTTTCGATCAAGCCGCCTTGCACAACGCGCACGAAAAACTCGCGATCGCGCACGCGGCGACCCGGCTCCTGCCGGAGCAGGCGGGCAGTGTGTTTTTGGACGCCGGCACCACCACCGCCGCGTTCGCCAATGCGATGGCGCAGTGCTACACAGACCAGCGCTGGACGGTGGTGACAAACTCCCTGCCGGCAGCAATGACGCTGTCGGTGACGGGCGTACCGGGCGTGAATTTACTCGGCGGTCCGATGCGCACGTTTACGCGCTCCGTGATCGGCGAGGAAGCGGTAAACACCCTGGACTCGTTGCGCGCGGACCTGGCGTTTTTGGGCACAAATGCCGTCTCCGAAAGCCACGGGTTATCCACCCCCGACCCGACCGCAGCGGCCGTCAAACGCGCCATGGTGCAACAAGCATCCACGGTTGTTGTTTTGTGCGATTCCTCGAAGTTTGACCGTGAGTACTTAGTCACATTCGCGCATCTAGAGGATATCGATGTTGTAGTTACTGATGAACAAGCTTCCCCCAGGTTTCTCGCGATGTTACGCTCACACAACATTGAGGTGATTCAACCGTGATTCTCACACTCACACCCAACCCCAGCATCGATCAAACGCTCGTTCTTTCGGAACCGTTGCGGCCCGGCTCGGTGCAGCGCGCAACGCAAGTTTTCAGCGTGGCCGGCGGCAAGGGGATTAACATTTCCCGCGCGTGCCGCAGCGCCGGAGTGGACACGCTCGCCGTGTTTCCCTGCGCGGATGCCGACCCGTTTTTGCGCCTGTTGCACGACATTGACGTGCCACACCACGCGGTCCACATGCCGGACACGGTGCGCACAAACACCACTGTGACCACCCCGGGCGGCGAAACCACCAAGCTCAACGGGCCGGGGCCAACGCTTTCCGCCCCCATTCTCGCCGAGCTTGAACGCGTACTTATCGACGCCGCAGCCCACGCCGACGCAGTCATCCTCGCCGGTTCCCTCCCACAAGGCACCCCGGAGGATTGGTACGTCACCCTCATAGCCAAACTGCGCTCGAAGGCCCCGGACCTGCTCATTGCCGTCGATAGTTCGGACGGCCCGTTGCGCGCGCTGGCCAACGGTTTGGAGTGCGGCGTCGCGCCGTCGTTACTCAAACCCAACGGCCTGGAACTCGGGCAGCTTATCGGCGCCGACGGCGAAGCGCTGGAAGCGGCGGCCCAGCGGGGAGAATACGCCGCTGTTGTCGAAGCGGCCAAAGACCTTGTGCGCCGCGGCATCACCGAAGTGCTGGTATCCCTCGGAGCCGCTGGGGCCGCACTCGTCACCGAACACGACGCGTGGATCGCAACCCCGCCACGCATCGAATGCGTATCCACCGTCGGCGCTGGGGACAGCACCCTTGCCGGCTACGTCATGTCCCGCACCACGGGGGCAGACCATGCGCAAGCACTCAAAACCGCCGTAGCGTATGGCGCCGCAGCCGCCTCGCTACCCGGAACAGCCATCCCAACACCCAACGACCTACACCTCGACGGAGCCACCGTCGCCAAGTTTTAGGATCAGCACACCATGAGCACCATCACGCCATCCCTTGTGACGTTGGATGCCGACTTCGGCTCCACGCCAGAAGACGTTATCGGCCAACTGGCCAAAACGGTCGCCGCCGCGGGCCGCTCCACCAACGCGGCACTCCTCACCGAGGACGCCTGCGCCCGCGAAGCGCAATCCCCCACCGGCGTACCCGGCGGGGTGGCCATCCCCCACTGCCGCACCGCAGCCGTCAACGAACCCACCCTGGCGTTCGTCCGGCTCACCAATCCCGTCGACTTCGGCGGACCCGACGGCGACGCCACCCTCGTCTTCCTCATCGCCGCCCCCGAAGGCGGTGGGAAAGCCCACCTGAAAATCCTGTCCACCCTGGCGCGCGCCCTGGTGCGCAAAGACTTCATCCAAGCACTGCGCAGCGCGACCACCAAAGATGAAATCGTCGAACGCGTCACCGAAGTACTCAACAAGCCCAAACAGCGCCGCGGCACAACCGACACCGACGCCAGCAGCGGCGGGAGCGCAGCGGTCACCCGGATCGTCGCAATCACTGCCTGCCCCACCGGCATCGCCCACACCTACATGGCGGCCGATTCCCTGACCCAAACCGCGGCGGAAATGGACGGGGTGGAACTCGTTGTAGAAACCCAAGGCTCCTCCTCGGTGACCCCGTTGCCATCGGATGTCGTCGCCGCCGCTGACGCGGTGATCTTCGCCACCGACGTCGGGGTGAAAGACCGCGAACGCTTCGCGGGCAAACCCGTCATCGAATCCGGCGTGAAACGCGCCATCAACGAACCCGCCAAAATGATTGCCGAAGCCCAGGCAGCGGCGAACAATCCCAACGCGCGCCGAGTCAGCGGGGGTGCGTCAAGCGCTGAACAAGGCGAAGAATCCGGGGCCCAACTCGGCTGGGGCAAGCGCATCCAGCAAGCGGTCATGACCGGCGTGTCCTACATGATCCCGTTCGTGGCAGCCGGTGGTTTGCTCCTCGCGCTCGGCTTCCTCTTTGGCGGCTACGACATGGCCAACGGGTGGGAAGAAATCGTCACAAACCACTCGCTGACCAATCTGCCAGGGCACGTCGTCGGCGAAAACACCTTCGACCGCGCCGGATTCCTCCTCTACTTTGGTGCCGTGCTCTTCGCCACCGGCCAAGCCGCCATGGGTTTCATCGTTCCCGCACTCTCCGGGTACATCGCCTACGCCCTCGGCGGGCGCCCCGGCATCGCCCCCGGCTTCATCGGCGGCGCGATCTCCTTGGCGGTCGGCGCTGGCTTCATCGGCGGGCTTGTCACCGGTATCCTCGCCGGGATCATCTCCATGGCCATCGGCTCGATGAAAGTACACCGCATCATCGCCTCGCTCATGCCGGTGGTGATCATCCCGCTCCTCAGCTCGCTGATCGTGGGCCTGTCCATGTACCTCGTGCTGGGGCGCCCGCTCGCCGCGCTGCTCGACGCCCTGCAAAACTGGCTGACGTCGATGTCCGGATCCTCCGCAGTGCTGCTGGGCATCATCCTCGGACTGATGATGTGCTTCGACCTCGGCGGCCCCGTGAACAAAGCCGCTTACTTGTTCGCCACCGCAGGCCTGTCCACGGGTGACGACGCCGCCTTGACCATCATGGCCGCCGTCATGGGCGCCGGCATGGTACCCCCGATCGCGCTGTCGATCGCCACCCTACTGCGCCCCCGCCTCTTCACCGAAGCAGAGCGCGAGAACGGCAAATCCGCCTGGCTGCTGGGCCTCTCCTTCATCTCCGAAGGCGCCATCCCATTCGCCGCCGCAGACCCGTTGCGCGTCATCCCTGCAATGATGGTCGGCGGCGCGACCACCGGCGCAATCTCGATGGCCTTCGGCGTCGGATCCCGCGCCCCGCACGGCGGCCTGTTCGTCCTGTTCGCCATCGACCCGGCGTGGGCGTGGGTAGCGGCAATCATCATCGGTTCCGCAGTTTCCGCCTTGGCGGTGGTCGCGCTGAAGCAGATCAACAGGGCACCCGCAGCCGCCAATCGGGCATAACCAAAAATATTGTTTGCTAGTTTCCTAGCGGAATCAACAAGAGTTCCGTAAAGTTGGGCACATCGCCCCCTTCCATGAAAGGACCATCACATGGCATCGAAGACCGTCACCGTAGGCTCCGCAGTCGGCTTGCACGCACGCCCCGCAGCGATCATCGCTGAAGCAGCAGGCAACTACGACGAAGACATCTTCCTCACCCTCGTCGGCGAAGAAGATGACGAACCCACCGAAGCTGCCTCCTCCCTGATGATCATGGCGCTCGGCGCGGAAAAGGGCGACCAGGTGGTGGTGACCTCCGACAACGCAGCCGCCGTTGAGGAGATCGCCAGCTTGATTGAAAAGGACCTGGACGCCTAACGCCTCCGGAACGTCAACACCGCCGCAACGGATCGTCTTCGTTGCGGCGGTGTTTTTCACGTTTTAGATCAGGATGTGTGCATGTTTTGGCCTTCGCCGATGGTTTCGTAGCACCATTTCAGTATCGGATAGCCGACGATGATGCCGACGGAACCCCAGGCAATACCTTCCAATTCAACACCGAAGACTGTGAGCGTCAGGTTGCCGATGCCAGCGATGAGTGCCACTGCGGCGGCGGTGAGATTGACAGGATTATTGAAATCCACTTTGGCGTCCTGCCAGATACGCACGCCGAGCATGCCGATCAAGCCGTAGAGAACAATGGTGGCACCGCCCAATACGCCGGGTGGGATGGTCAGGATGAGGGCACCGAATTTCGGGATAAAGGCGAGTGCCACGGCGGTAAGCGCCGCCACCCAATAGGCGGCGGTGGAATAAACTTTGGTGGCTGCCATCACACCAATATTTTCGGCGTACGTGGTGGTGCCGGAGCCGCCGAATCCGCCAGCGAGGGAGGTGGCGAGGCCGTCGGCGATCAAGGCGTCACCGGCGAGATCATCCATATTGCGGCCAGTCATCGCGGATACGGCCTTGACGTGGCCAACGTTTTCGGCGATGAGCACGATCACCACCGGCAGGGTAACCAGCACCACCGACAGTTCGAATTGGGGGGTGTGGAATTCGGGGAAGCCCAGCCACGGGGCCGCTGCGAGAGCACGCACGGCGTCGTCGGTGAGATTACCGGTGAAGGTGGCGAACAACCAGCCGATAATGACGCCAATGAGGATGCCGAGGCGGGCAACCATACCACGCCCGGCGACGGTGGCCAGCAGGATCGCCACCATGGTGATGGTGGCCACCAACGGTTGTTCCGCATACGATTGCGCGGACACCGGCGCGAGGTTGAGGCCGATGAGTGCGACGATGGCGCCGGTCACGGCGGGGGGCATCACGGCGTCGAGAAGCGAACGCCCCGTGCGTTTCACCAGCAAACCCACGCCCACCAACACCAAGCCCGCAACAATTATGCCGCCCAATTGGGTGGGAATACCCTCAGCCTGGGTAGCCACCAGCGGCGCAATAAACGCAAATGAGCTGCCTAGGTAGCTTGGCAGGCGGTTGCGGGTAACCAAGAGAAACAGCATGGTGCCCACGCCGGAAAACAGCAACGTGGTGTTGACTGGGAACCCGGTGAGCGTTGGCACGAGCAATGTTGCACCGAACATTGCGATAACGTGTTGCATGCCGATGCCGACGGTCCGGCTCCAGTTCAGGCGTTCCTCGGGCGCGACAACGCCGCCTGGTTGAATCGTTTTGCCGTCGCCGTGGACGGACCAGCCCCATGAAGTACTCACGAGACCTCATTATCCGTCGCGCACACCCAAACACCCAAATCAGGAAATTGTAAAGTTGCGCAACTCCGCAGCCAAGGATTGCGGTAGGCGGACATCGATCACCGTGCCGTCACCGTCATAGGTTTCGCTCAGCACCGTTCCGTGCTCGTGTACGCGTGCCACGATGTCGCCGCGCGTAAACGGAATGCGCAACGTAATGTGCGCATCGAGGGAATTCAAAAACAATTCGATGCGGGCCTCAAGCTCCGCGATCCCCTCGCCGGTGCGTGCGGAAACAAACACCGGATCCACCAGTGCGTGGCGCAGCTCCGCCAACGTCAGCGGGTCCGCAATGTCGATCTTGTTCACCACAATCAACTCCGGCGGCGCCGGGACGTTGAGCTCGCGAACGATATCGGTGATAACGCCATTGACCGCTTGGATCTGTTTCAACGGGAACGCGTCGGCGCCATCCACCACGTGCAGCACAAGGTCCGCCTCCACGACCTCCTCAAGGGTGGAGCGGAACGCCTCCACCAGCTGGGTGGGCAGATGGCGTACAAAGCCCACGGTGTCCGTAAACACGACCGCGCGGCCATCCGCGAGTTCCGCTCGCCTCGTGGTGGGGTCCAGGGTGGCAAAGAGCGCGTCCTCCACCAGCACCCCGGCGCCAGTCATGGCGTTGATGAGGGAGGATTTGCCCGCGTTGGTATAGCCGGCGATGGCGATCTGCGGCACGGTGGAGGCGCGGCGTTGGGAACGCTTGACCTCCCGGGAGGTTTTCATCGCCTCCAACTCTTTGCGGATCTTCGCCATGTCCGAGCGCAATCGGCGGCGATCCGCCTCAATCTTTGTTTCGCCGGGGCCACGCAGACCCACGCCGCCGTTCGAGCCGGCGCGACCGCCTGCCTGCCGGGACAAGCTCCCACCCCAACCACGCACGCGAGTAATCAGGTACTCCATTTGCGCCAGCGACACCTGCGCCTTACCTTCCTTGGATTTCGCGTGCTGGGCGAAAATATCCAGGATCAGCATGGTGCGGTCGATCACCTTCACATCGAGCGCTTTTTCCAAGGCAATCATCTGCCCGGGGCTTAGTTCGCCGTCACAGATGACGGTGTCGGCGCCGGAGGCCACGACGATTTCCTTGAGCTCTTTGACCTTGCCGGAGCCAATGTAGGTGCCGGGGTCGGGCCGGTCGCGTTTTTGGTAAATCGTGTCCACCACCTCGGCGCCGGCAGTTTCGGCGAGCGCTGCGAGCTCGGCGAGGTTGGCTTCGATCTCGGCGGCGCTGCCTTCGGTCCACATGCCCACCAACACCACCTGTTCAAGGCGGAGTTTGCGGTATTCGACGTCGTAGCCGTCAGATTGTTCGGTGGTGTGGGTTTTGGCACCGCGGGTGAGCCGGCGCAGGCTGGAACGCGCCTCAAGGTCCAACTCACCCGTGGTGGGGGTAACAGAAAGTGATGGTTGTTCAGTCATTACCCGTCATTATCGCACGGGAACTCGAGGGTTTGCGAGTCAAGGTCAACGTGACAAGCCCCCCGGTTGTGCCGCAGGAATCCTCGTTGCAGCCCCCACAGCTGCCGCTGCACGCCATCGCTTCTCGACGTCGCTGCAACTGCCCCATACGCTCCAAGTGCTCCAATGCGGCACTCACCGTGGATCGAGTCAACCCGGTGCGCTCAGCAATCTCAACAACCGTGACCGCACCATCCTCAACGCTAGCGCGAACTGCGGATAACGGGCTCGTCATACAGGATCACCACCATAGGCTCAGCACTTGGAAGACGAGGACGGACAGCACCCAGGCGGCGAAAAGCTGCATGCCCACCCCATACAGGGTCCACTTCAAGCCGATTTCGCGTCGCTGCGCAGCAAGGGTAGCCACACATGGGGTGTAGGCCAGCAGGAACACCATGAATGCCCACACCGCGGCAATGCCGTGGCCGCCGGAGGTTGTGTCAAAGTCTTCGCGGATCGCGCTGGCCAAGGCGGATTTGCCTTGCTGTTCGGGTTCCTCGCTGCTCGGGTCCTCCAGGCTGTAGGTTTGCGCCCAGGAGGAGATCACGGCCTCTTTGGCCACGAAACCGGTGACAAGGGTGCCGGCGATGGACCACGAACCGAAACCAGCCGGGGCGAACACCGGCGCCACCGCTTCGCTCATCACACCGTACGCGCTTTCCTGCGGGGGCAGGTTTTCGTCGGCGAAGCTATAGTCGCCCGTGGTCGGGGTGGATTGCAGCAGGAATACCACTACGACGGTGGCCACGATAATGCCGCCAGCGGTCTGGAGGAAGCCTTTCAGGCGAACCCACATCACCGACAACGCCAGCCGCGCGCCCGGGATTTGATACACCGGTAGGTCGATCACCAGCGGTTCGGTACCCACGCGGCGCCACAAGGTGTGCCGCAAGCACAACCCGGTCAACACCACCAGGCCGATGGAGACCAGGTACATGACGAACACCACGGTGCCGGCGTAGTCCGGAAAGAAGGTGGCGGCCAGCATCACATACACCGTCAGCCGCGCGGAGCACGAGGTAAATGGAATAAGCAATGCGGTAAGCAGGCGCTGCCGTGGCTCCGCCAACACGCGGGTAGCGGAAATGGCGGGCACGTTGCAGCCGAACCCGACGATCAGCGGGATAAACGCCTTGCCGGGCAGGCCGATAGCCTTCATCAACCGGTCGGTGACCACGGCGGCTCGGGCCATGTAGCCGGAATCCTCCAAAAACGCCAAGCACAAAAACATCAGCGCCATCAGCGGCGCGAAGGTGAGCACCATACCCACACCGCCGATCAGGCCGTCAACCACCAGCCCGGTAAACAGTGGTGGGGCGGACGACAACCAGCCGCGCACCGTGTCGCTCACCGGTCCCGCGAACAATGCGTCCAAGCCGTCCTGGAACGGGGCAGCCACCGTGGTGGTGATTTGGAACACCAGCCACATGGCGGCAAGGAACATCAACGGCCCGAAGAAGGGGTGGAGGGCCACGGCGTCGATACGTTCGGTGAGGGTGCGGGAGCTTTCCTTGCGGGTGGTTGCCGCAGCCACAGCGTGCTCCACCCACGCAAAACGCGCATCGGCGATTTCGAATTCGTCGCCGTCTACCTGGTTGCGCAGGGTCCGTGGGGGCTGCGCCATCAGCTCCTCCAGCGCCGCACCCACCGCAGCGATATTCGCGCGCCTGCGCGGATCTACCGTCACCACGGGCACGCCCAATTCGCGGGACAATTTCGCGGCGTCAATGCTCACACCTTGATCGGCGGCGACGTCTTCCTTGGTCACCACCACCAGAATGCGGAAATTCTCCTCCGCAAGCTGCGACACCATATAGAGCCCACGACTTAAGCTCGCGGCGTCCACGGCGACAATCACCGCGTCTGGGCGCTCTTCAGTATCAATGACCAGGTTTCGTGTCAACGCCTCGTCCGGGCTCACCGGATCCAGCGAATACGCGCCCGGAAAATCGATCACGTCGTAGGTAGTGCCATTCACTTTCCACGCGCCGCGGCTTACCTCCACGGTGGTACCTGGCCAGTTTCCCATGTGCGCGCGGGCACCCGTTAAACCGTTAAACAGGGTGGACTTACCGGCGTTCGGGGCGCCCACCAGGGCGATCACTGGCGCGCCCTGAATGCGGTGGCCGTGGCCAGTTGAATGGCACGAGCACGAAGTCATGGCGGTCATTTATGCCTCCTGAACTGGTCGAACAATGAGCTCTGAGGCAGTGCGCCCGTCAATGGCGTACCGCGTGTGATCCAGGTCGATCACGCGGCCGCCGCCACTTGTGCGCTGCGTGATCCGCAACCGAGCGCCCTCGCGAATGCCGAGCTCAGCGAGCCGACGTCGCATCGGGTGATCAATTGGAGCCAACACCACTTCTTGGCCTAGCGGCACTGCGTCGAGCTTGAAATCCATTGCTCCCATACTTTCTTTCCTCCGATGGTCGAGCCGAGGGCGCGCGCGTGCACTACGCACGGGCCCCTGCGGGCGACACCGACGTTTTCGGGTATACCAAGAAACCTACACCCAAGTTCGCCTTACCTACATATCCTCGTGTTGTGTTTTGAGTTACCCCCTCACCCCTAGAGGTACTTATGTACGATCACCAGTTACGATGAAGGCTATGACCCACGATCTCCCGGCCATTGGAATGGAATACCCCCGCTGGCAAGACGCTGTCGAAGCCGCCATCGCCACCGGCAAACTCGAAGTTATTGGCGAAGTCCGCGGCGGGCAGCTGATCCAATACGCAGATGCCTCTGGGGCGCGAGTCAACATTCTGGCGGTGTCACCTTACGCCACCTGGACCGGATTCGAATCCACCACCAACGCCACTGCGCATATCAGCATGATCAACGACGTGCTCGCGCTGTGCGACATCCTCGCCGAGGACGATTCAGTGGTCACCTCACTGACCTGCAACCTCGCCCAGGGGCCGCTGCTCGTAGAGGAACCGACCCAGCAATTCGAACGCCTCGCGCTCACGGCGCTCGGATTGGAGGTGGCAACCTTCGCGGACGCGGCGGAATTCCACGCCGCACACGGGCGCGATCCCGAGCCGATGATCGTCAGCCAGGGCGCGCTGCTGATAGCGAGCGGTTCCGGCGCGCAAAGCCCCGACGCCTCCGCCGCTCTCACCGGAACCGTACATTCAGCCGAGTACCGCACGAACGAACTCACGGGGCAACGCTTTATCCACGTTCGGCTTGCGGCGCCACACTGGGTAGACTTGTGTCTGGCCGACGGCACCCTGCCCGCACCTGGTAGCATCGTTGCTGGAACGGTTGTTCTTACTGGATCGATATTACCGCCGGTTGGCTGCGGCGACTCCTGCGGCAGCTGCGGCGGAGGCTGCAGCAGCGGTCACTTATAGCGGACGTTCTGAGCGCACATCACCATGCCTGACCTGAATCCGAAGTATTACAAGCTCATCATCTGGATTAGCTGTGCCGCACTGGCGCTCACCCTGCGCTTGGAAGGCATCGTGCTTGCCGCGATCATCATTTTGCTGATGTTCGTTGCCAATTCGATGCGCCCGAACCAAAGCGAATCCGCAACACTGATGACGTCGATTAAACTTTCGGCGGATGATATTCGGGACGTGATCGACGCCTACGATCGCTTCTTGCACGGCAACGACGCGAAAAATCTCGCCGATCGAACATTGCATCGGCCGGCGTTGGGGAACCCGGATTGCGACGACCCCGACATCGAAGCATTCTTCTACCAGCACGACACCGCGCAGCGCTTTTTACGGCGCCTCGAAGCGCGCCTCCACACGGACCTCTCAGTCGCACAAATGGAGGCGCTGCTCGCGGTGACCGATCGGCGCGCCTTGGAGCTCAAGGAAGCATGGGTGCGCGCCCGCCGCGCGGCGGCACGCTACGAACCCTAGTGCCCCAACCACTGCCCTTCGGCGACGATCTTCGAAGGCCCCGTCAGTGTGGACGACTCCCCAGCAATGGTGACGCGCACTTCCCCACCGGGCACGTGGACGATGACGGTACCGTCGGTGCGTTCCTTATCCGCGAGCGCGGCCCGCGCCGCGGCGACGGTTCCCGTGCCACAGGAGCGGGTTTCCCCGGCGCCGCGTTCATGAACGCGCATGTGCACGTGGCCATCAACAAGTTCGGTGAGCACCTCCACGTTCACGCCGTGAGGAAAGAAGTCCTCATCAATGACCGGGGGAAGCTCAATGGGCAGCGCCGCAAGCTCCGCGGGGCGTAAGCCCGGGATGACGCAGGCAAGGTGCGGATTCCCCATGTCCACCGCCAGCCCCGCGAAATGATGTTCACCAACCGTACAGGTGGACAGGCCAGTGACCGCGGCGGGCCCCATGGACACACTCACGGTAGCGTCGCAGGCGTCGGCCTCGTGAACAGTGACGGGCCGGGCGCCCGCGCGGGTACCTACCACGAAACGCTCAGCGGTTTGCAACCCTTCGCGGCGCAGCCAATGAGCGAACACCCGCACGCCGTTACCGCACATCTCGGCGATAGAGCCGTCGGCGTTGCGGTAATCCATAAACCAATCCTCATCCGCGACGCCAGGCACCGGCGCGATCACCCCGCGCGACACCAACGCCCCCGCGCGCGCCACACGCAGCACCCCGTCGGCCCCGATACCCGCCCGCCGGTCGCACAACGCGGCAACGAATTCAGGTGAGAGTTCGAGTGCCGCGTCGGCGTCAGGAAGAATCACAAAGTCGTTTTCGGTGCCGTGGCCCTTAGCAAAGCGAATCATGGCAGCAATTCTAGTTGCTGCATCGCCTGCGCAAAGGTGTCCCCGCGCGCATCCAGCCACAGCGTGCGTGGATCCCTCCGAAACCAACTGCGTTGCCGTCGCACATAACGCCGCGTACCGGTGACGGTGCGGGCGAACGCCTCCTCGAGCGTTAGGTCACCGGCAAAAGCGGCGAGCACCTGCGCGTAGCCGATCGCCCGGCCCGCGGTGGATTCCGCAACCAGCCCCTGAGCTACCAGCTCCTCCACCTCCCCTACGAAGCCGGAAGCGAACATGTGCTCAGTCCGGGCCTGGATCCTGGGGTTGAGCCACTCCGGGGACGTTTCCAAGCCGAAGATGACGGTGCCCCAGCGGGCCGGGGCGTCGATAGGCGGCTGGCTGGCGGCAAACGGTTTGCCCGTGAGCTCGATCACCTCGAGGGCGCGTACGGTTCGCCGCGGATCCCGGTCTTCAATAATCGCGGCGGCCTGCGGGTCGATGGCGGCCAGCTCCGCGTGCAACGCCTCCACCCCGATCTCCTCGAGGCGTTCGGCAAAACGGCGGCGAACGCGCGCGTCGGTAGGTGGAAATTGCCAATCGTCCACGAGCGACTGGACGTACAGCATTGAACCGCCCACCAACACCGGAGTTTTGCCGCGGCGGAGAATATCCTCCACGTCCGCCACGGCCTCCGCCTGGTAGCGCGCCACGGACGCCGGCTGCGTCACCTCCAGCACGTCCAGCTGGTGGTGCACGATCCCCTCACGCTCGGCGGGCGCCAGTTTCGCCGTCCCAATGTCCATCCCGCGGTACAGCTGCATGGAATCAACATTGACCACCTCGCCGTCGAGGGCGTGGGCCAGCGCCAACCCCAACGCCGACTTGCCGGACGCAGTCGGGCCGACCACGGCAATTGGTCGCGGCAGGAAAGAAACATCTCGCACCACACCAATCTAACGAACGCGGCGCGCGCAAGCACGGTAATGTGAATCGTTGTACGACCGCATTTCCACGCAAGTGCACCGGCAGCCGTGACGCGCGGCACGAGATGAAGGATCTTTTTACACCATGACGCATCCCACCCCTAAGCCCGGCCCCCGTCCCGGACCTCGCCCAGGGCCCCGCCCCGGCGCACGTCCCGCCACGCCAGTGCACCACACCAACGACCCCTCGCAGTGGGGGCGCGTCGAGGAAGACGGGTCGGTGTACGTCACCACCGCAGCCGGCGACCGGCTCATCGGCTCCTGGCAGGCGGGCACCCCGGCGGAAGGCCTCGCCCACTACGGCAAACGATTCGAAGATTTGTCCACTGAGGTGGAGTTGTTGGAGGCGCGGCTGAAGTCACACCCGGACGACGCCAACACGATTCGTGATGCCGCGGTGAGCCTCCGCGAAACCCTGCCAACCGCCGCCGTCATCGGCGACTTGGACAGCTTGGACCGGCGCTTAGGCGCGATTATCGACGCCTCGGCTACCGCCGGCGAGCAAGCCCGCGCGGCGCGCGCTGAACGACGGGCCCGCGCCATCGCCCGCAAGGAAGCCCTCGCGGAAGAAGCCGAAAACATTGGTGAACACTCGACGGATTGGAAGGTCGCCGGAGATCGCTTGCGCGACATCCTGGAGGAGTGGAAAACCATCCGCGGCATCGACCGCAAAACAGACGACGCGTTGTGGAAGCGCTATTCGCGCGCCCGGGATGCGTTTAACCGGCGTCGCGGTTCCCACTTCGCGGAGTTGGATCGCGGGCGGGCCGCCGCACGCCGCATCAAGGAAGACCTGGTGGCGCGCGCCGAACAGCTAAAGGACTCCACCGATTGGAACGACACCGCGAAAGCGTTCCGCGATCTCATGACGGAATGGAAGGCTGCGGGACGCGCACCGCGCGACATTGACGATAAGCTCTGGGCCGCGTTCAAGGCCGCCCAGGATCACTTCTTTGCTACCCGCAACGCCGCGTCCGAAGAACGCGACCGCGAATTCCTTGACAACGCCGCGGCGAAAAACGCGCTCATTGCGGAATACGACGCGAAAATCGACCCGGCCAAGGATCTGGAAAGCGCCCGGCATCACCTGCGGGAGTTGCAGGAAAAGTGGGAGCAGATCGGGTACGTGCCTCGCGGCCGCGTGCGCGAATTCGAAGACAAGATCGGGCGCTTGGAACGCCGCGTCACCGAAGCCGCCGAAGCTCAATGGCGCCGCACCGACCCCGAAGCTCAAGCCCGCGCCGCGCAATTCACCGCCAAGGTCGAGGAGTTTACGGCCGCTGCGGAAGCCGCCGAAGCGCGCGGTAACGCCAAGAAGGCGGAACAATTGCGCGCCCAAGCGGCCCAGTGGCAGGAATGGGCCAACGCCGCGCTCGAGGCCGTCAACGACCGGTAGCCGTCACCGCGCGAAACGTCCCGGCGACCCTAGCCTTCGGGGTGCTCGGTGGTGGGTTTGCCGCGCTTGCGGCGGGCGCGGCGATCGTCTACAAGTTCGGTTTGCCGGCCGGCCGCGAGAATGCTTTCCTGCACCTCGGCGATAGTATCCTTCTTCTTCTCCGCCACGCGGGCTTCCGCCAAGGCTTGCTGAAACGCGCTCCGGCGCAACACCACAAAGGAATATGCGATCGCCACGATGCACACGCTGACCGCGCCGAGCATCAACCCAAAGGACGGGCCAACACCCGGTTCCGTCGGGGGGCGGGACTGCCGCATCCAAATGGCAAAGATCGAGTAGAACAACGTCGCGCCGCTGAAAAACCACGTCATAAGTGCGATGAGCGCAGATCGGGACACCAGGGTGCCAATATTGAGCAGCACCACCCCGACCACCCCCAACCAAACGTAAATTCGTTCGGGCACAGTGGTGACAAACTTTTGGGCAGTCTCCGAAAAGAACAACACATCAAGCCCAATGACTTGACCGGAGTGTGGCAGGAATAGGGAGACAAAAAAGCCCACCATTCCAATCGCCATGAATGTCTGCACCCGCCCCAACGTCACAGTTTGAGAAGCTTTCCGCTCCGCGCCGGCGAGATCGTCGCGATATTTCGCGAGGCGATCCTCTTCGCTCACAATCCCCACGTCTCCTAACCTAATTCATCATTGTGCGGCGCTGGCCGCCGCAATACGCCATGTTCATTGTATTGGCTTCACCGCAGCACCACCGCACCAACGACGACGCGGCCGACACTACGATGAGCAGCCGCCGCACGCATCGGCCGCCACCGGGCTGGTTTGCGGCCGACCGAAACTTGGCATGCCCACCCCGATTGGGGCGGTCGTCGGCACGCGTCCCGCTTCGGACATGTCGCCCGCGCGAGTTTTACGGTGACTGAGCACGCCCGCGTCGGCGATCAGGAAGTGAGGCGCAGCGTCCGTAACGGTGACGGTAACCACGTCACCTGGGCGAATCCCCGGCTGCGGCGTGAAATGCACAAGCCGTCCGTCACGCGCCCGACCGGACATGCGTTGCGTGCGGTGGTTCTTGCGCCCGCCGCCCGCCTGTACCAGCAACTCCACCTGCTGGCCGATAAGCTTGGCGTTTTCCTCGGCGCAAATACGCTCCTGCAACGCGATCAAACGTTCATAACGCTCCTGCACTACTTCCTTTGGAATCTGCTCCTCGTATGTCGCGGCGGGCGTCCCGGGGCGGGGGCTGTACTGGAACGTAAACGCACTGGTAAAACGGGCTTTCTCCACGACGTCAAGGGTGGCTTGAAAGTCCTCTTCCGTCTCACCGGGGAACCCCACAATAATGTCGGTAGTAATCGCTGCATGGGGAATCTTTGCACGAACTTCATCAAGAATGCGCAGGAACTTCTTCGAACGGTACGAACGCCGCATCGCCTTGAGCACCCGGTCCGAGCCGGACTGCAACGGCATGTGCAATTGCGGGCAAATGTTCGCAGTCTCCGCCATAGCGTCGATCACATCGGAAGTGAACTCAGCCGGGTGCGGGCTCGTGAACCGAACGCGCTCCAGGCCCTCGATCTCGCCGCACGCGCGCAGCAACTTGGAAAACGCGGACCGGTCACGCTCCACGTCTGGGTCCGCGAAGTTCACGCCATAAGAATTGACGTTTTGCCCGAGCAAGGTCACCTCGCTCACACCTTGATCCACCAACGCCTGTACCTCCGCCAGAATGTCGCCGGGGCGGCGGTCAATCTCCTTGCCTCGAAGCGACGGCACAATGCAAAACGTGCAGGTGTTGTTGCAACCCACGGATACGCTCACCCAGCCGGCGTAGGCGGACTCCCGCTTCGCGGGCAGCACGGAAGGAAATTGCTCCAGGGCATCCACGATCTCCACCTCCGCGCGCTTGTTGTGCGCGGCGCGCGCCAGCAGCGTGGGCAGGGAGCCAATGTTGTGGGTGCCAAACACCACATCCACCCACGGCGCCTTCTGCACCACTAGGTCCTTATCCTTCTGCGCGAGGCAGCCGCCCACTGCAATCTGCATACCGGGGCGCTGCTCCTTCACATGGCGCAGATGTCCGAGAGTGCCATACAAACGCATATCGGCGTTCTCCCGCACCGCGCACGTATTAAACACCACGAGATCGGGTTCGTTGCCCGCGCCGGCGGGCGTGTAACCAGCTTCCTCCAGCAGGCCGGAAAGCCGCTCCGAATCGTGCACGTTCATCTGGCAACCGAACGTGCGAACCTCATAAGTCTTCTTCTCCTGCAGCACAGTGAAGCATTCTAACCGCCCCGGTATTTCCCGCCTAATGGCAACAATTTTTCCAATATTTCGAGAATTTTTAGTTAAAACTTTACCGTGTAAGCGATTTCACACTATGGTGTTATACATGAGTTCAACCACATCGCACCCAATGGTTTCAATGAGCGGGGTGAATAAATACTTCGATTCGTACCACGCGCTCAGGGACATCAACCTGGAAATTCCGCGAGGCCAAGTAGTTGTTGTACTTGGTCCATCTGGGTCCGGAAAATCAACTCTGTGCCGGACAATTAATCGCTTGGAAACCATCGATAGTGGAGAAATCCACATTGACGGAAAGCTCCTCCCCGAAGAGGGCAAAGCGCTCGCCGCGCTGCGGGCAGATGTTGGAATGTGCTTTCAATCCTTCAACTTGTTCCCGCACCTGACCATCCGCAACAACGTGATGCTCGCGCCGATGAAAGTGCGCAAGCTGAACAAAGCCGACGCCGAGCGGGAAGCCATGGCGCTGCTCGAACGCGTGGGCATTGCAAACCAGGCGGATAAGTACCCCGCCCAGCTTTCCGGCGGCCAGCAACAGCGCGTGGCGATTGCCCGCGCGCTCGCCATGAAGCCCAAGGTCATGCTTTTTGACGAGCCAACCTCCGCCCTTGACCCAGAAATGGTCAACGAAGTGCTCGACGTTATGGCCTCACTCGCAGCCGAAGGCATGACCATGTTGGTGGTTAGCCACGAAATGGGCTTCGCCCGGCGTGTGGCGGACCGCATCCTGTTCATGGCTGATGGGGCGATATTGGAGGACACCACTCCGGATGACTTCTTTGATAATCCGAAGACCGAACGCGCACGCGACTTCCTCGGCAAAATCCTCGCGCACTGACCCCGAACAGTCTTCCGTATTTGTTCGTACACTCCCCGACTGATTACTGATTGCTTGCAAACTCCGAAGGAGCCCTCACCATGAAACGTACATTCGCCACCTTGGCATCCTTGGCCATCGCCGCTTCCGCCCTTGTGGGCTGCGGCGACTCCGGCGGCGCTGGCTTGCTCGCGAACCTCGAATCCGGAAAGGTCACGCTGGGCACCAAGTACGATCAGCCCGGCCTGGGCCTACAAAACCCGGACGGCACCATGTCTGGCCTTGACGTCGACGTAGCCACCTACGTAGTGAACTCCATTGCCAAAGACAAGGGGTGGAAGGAGCCGGAAATCACCTGGCGTGAAACCCCCTCCGCGCAGCGCGAAACCCTGCTGAAAAACGGTGAGGTGGACATGATCACCGCCACCTACTCCATCAACGAGGGTCGCGCCAACGCAGTAAACTTCGGTGGACCGTACCTGCTCACCCACCAAGCGCTGCTCGTGCGCGCCGACAACGACGAGGTCAAGTCGCTCAAAGACCTTGAAAACGGCCGCATCCTGTGTTCGGTCACCGGCTCCACCCCGGCGCAAAAGGTGAAGGACGCGCTGCCGGGCGTGCAATTGCAGGAATATGACACTTACTCCTCGTGCGTGGAGGCGCTCCACCAATCGAAGGTGGATGCGATGACCACCGACGCGACCATCCTGTACGGGTACGCCGCCCAATACAACGATGAATTCAACGTGGTGGAGATGAAAAAGGACGATGGTGAGGCGTTCACCAACGAGTACTACGGCATTGGCGTAGCGAAGGACGACCAGGAAGCCACCGACGCCATCAACGCCGCATTGAAGAAGATGTTCGAGGACGGCTCCTTCGACACCTTTGTCAAAGAAAACCTCGGTGACGATGCCTCGGTAGTCACCAAGGGCTCCCCCGGCGACATGTCCTTCCTCGGAAAGTAGTCGCCATGATGCAGTCCCTTGTTCAAGACCTCCAAGGGGCGTTGCTGCCAGCGTTTTGGGTGACCATCAAGCTCACCTTCTTCTCCGCGATTGGTGCGATGCTCCTCGGCACCATTCTCACGGCGATGCGAGTCTCCCCCGTGTCGGTGCTGCGCTTCATCGCCACCAGCTACATCAATACGCTGCGCAACACCCCACTCACACTGGTGGTGATCTTCTGTTCGGTTGGCCTGTACCAGAACCTAGGTTTGACACTGGCGCCGGAAGGCCCGCGGTTTTTGGAGCAGAATAACTTTAACCTCGCCGTGCTTGGGTTCGTCCTGTACACCTCGGCGTTCGTTGCTGAGTCGCTGCGTTCCGGCATTAACACCGTACATTTCGGCCAGGCTGAGGCGGCACGCTCCCTCGGACTATCTTTCGGACAGATTTTCGCTTCCGTGATTTTTCCGCAGGCCGTGCGGGCGGCGACAGTGCCGCTGGGTAACACCCTGATCGCGCTGACCAAGAACACCACCATTGCCTCGGCGATTGGGGTGGCGGAGGCTTCGCTGTTGATGAAAACCACCATTGAAAACCATGCTGACCTGCTGTTTATCGTCTTCGGCGTGTTTGCGCTGGGCTTCGTGGTACTGACCCTGCCGATGGGCCTGTACGTGGGCCGGCTCTCCGAACGATTGGCGGTGAAGAAATGACCTCCGCAACCGTGCTTTACGACGCCCCAGGCCCGAAAGGTCGGCGCCTGAACACCATCGTCGCAGCTGTCGCCGTAGCGTTTGCTGTCGCGGTGCTCTACTGGGCGTTTAGCGTACTGCATTCCACCGGGCAACTCACCGCAGACAAGTGGACGCCGTTTTTGGAAAGCCGCACGTGGAACACCTATATTCTGCCGGGTTTGTGGGGCACCCTGAAGGCCGCGCTGGCGTCCATCCTGCTGGCACTCGTCGCGGGTACCGCGCTGGGCTTGGGCCGGTTGTCCCCCACCAAGTGGATCAGCACCCTGTGCGCGGTGATCGTGGAATTCTTCCGCGCAATCCCAGTGCTGATTCTAATGATCTTCGCGTACCAAATGTTCGCCGAATACAACATCGTGCCGTCGCGCCAATTGGCATTCGCCGCGGTAGTGTTCGGCCTGACCATGTACAACGGTGCGGTCATCGCGGAAATCCTACGCTCCGGAATCAACTCGCTGCCCAAGGGCCAAGTCGAGGCGGCGAAAGCGCTGGGCATGTCCCACCGGGACACGATGTGGCGAATCCTGCTGCCACAGGCCGTAGCGGCGATGCTGCCGGCGATCATCGCCCAGATGGTCATCGCGCTCAAAGACTCCGCCTTGGGCTACCAGATCGGCTATGTGGAAGTGGTTCGCTCCGGTATCCAATCCGCCTCCTTCAACCGCAACTTCCTCGCCGCGCTAGTTGTGGTGGCGATCATCATGGTGTTGTTCAATATGGCGCTCACCGCCATCGCGGAACGCATCGAACGCCAATTGCGTGCTGGACGCGCCCGCCGCAACATCCTTGCCAAGGTCCCCGAACACCCCGACCAAGGTTTGGAAACGAAGGACCGGGTGAACGTCGACTGGCACGACGAACATCATAAGGACCTGCGCAACTTCACGGATTAGCCAAGCTCTTCAATCCGCTGATCCAGCGCTTCCCGCGCCACCTGCAGCGACAATCCTTGCGGAAACCCTCGCCGCGCGAGTACCCCAAGGATGCGCCGCAGGTGGCGTTCGTATTCCGCCCGATTCTCCGGCGCCTTCGCAACCGACTGCGCCTTCTTGCTAGCGAAGCGCTGCGCGGTGTGGCGTTCATCTGAAAGGGAAATCTGCTCCAATGCTGCGTCCCGCAACTCCTGCGGCACTCCCTTTTCCTTCAGCTCGAGATTTAGCACCATCCGTGACTTTCCCCGCCGATGGGCGCGTTGGCGCACCCACTCGGTAGCGAACTCCGCGTCGTCGAGCAGCCCAACGCGCTCCAAATCCGCGATCACGTTCGCCACGGCAGCGGGTGCAAACTCCAACGCCAACAGCCGCTGCTGTAGCTCATATTTCGAACGGGCGCGCTGATCCAGCAATCGAAGGGCACGCTGCCGTACTTTCGCCTCCAGTTGCTCGGCGCGCTCATCGAATAATGGCTCGCACTCGCCTGATGCATAGGCAGCAAGCGCCTGCTGGAGTCGCTCAAGTTTCGCGGGATCAGCCATGGGTCAAACTAGTCTTCGCCATCAAAATCAACATTGGGCACCACGTCAACCGGGTCCAGATTCGGCTCCGGAGCCCCCGAATCCGTGTTCGCATACTCGCCGACGCCGAGCTTTACAAAGATCTTTTGTTCAATCTCGTCCGCAAGTGCGGGGTTATCCTTCAAAAACGCCCGAACCTTCTCCTTACCTTGGCCCAATTGATCACCGTTATAGGTAAACCACGAACCCGACTTCTTCACCAGCCCGTTTTCCACGCCGAGATCAATTAGAGAGGACTCTCGGGAAATGCCTTCACCATAGATAATGTCAAATTCAGCCACCTTAAACGGCGGGGAAACCTTGTTTTTCACCACCTTGAGCCGCGTGCGGTTGCCGATCGCATCTTGGCCATCCTTCAGGGTTTGGATGCGGCGCACATCGCACCGCACCGAAGCATAGAACTTCAGTGCCTTACCGCCAGTGGTGGTTTCCGGCGAGCCGAACATCACGCCAATCTTTTCGCGCAGCTGGTTAATAAAGATCGCGGTCGTGCCCGAGTTGTGAAGCGCACCTGTCATCTTGCGGAGCGCCTGGCTCATCAAGCGCGCCTGCAAACCCACGTGGCTATCGCCCATATCCCCCTCGATTTCTGCCTTCGGGGTGAGCGCCGCCACGGAGTCAATCACGATGACGTCGATCGCGCCGGAACGCACCAACATGTCCGCGATTTCCAACGCTTGTTCGCCCGTATCCGGTTGCGCCACCAACAACGCATCGGTGTCTACCCCCAACTTGCGGGCGTATTCGGGATCGAGTGCATGCTCGGCGTCGATAAACGCGGCGATACCGCCGGCGCGCTGCGCTTGAGCTACCGCGTGGAGCGCAACCGTGGTTTTACCTGAGGATTCCGGGCCGAACACCTCCACAATACGTCCGCGCGGGAACCCCCCAATGCCCAACGCAATGTCGATGGCGGTGTTGCCAGAAGAAATGGCTTGAATCGGCGGGCGGGTATCGTCACCCAACCGCATAATCGCACCCTTGCCAAAATCCTTTTCTATCTTCGCCATTGCCGCGTCGAGCGCCTTCTGGCGGTCCGCCGCCGATCCCGCCGCAGCGCTCGCCTTGGTCTTCTTTGGAGCCATGTTTGTCTTTGTCCCTCTGTCGTTGATTCAAGTGTGGGTCGCCGTGGTGTGCGACGCACACGATTAGGTACACTGCGCCATCACGTTCGACACTAGCGGATCGATTGAACACAACCGGAAACGCTGACGCAACTGTTTTCGAAAACGCGGAAGTTAGGCGTCTTCGCCGAGCCAGCGTTCCTCGGGTACGTCAAAGTCGCGGCACAGTCCCCACCAGATTTCGCGCAGGTCCTCCCCCTGATCCATCAACTCCTTCGCGGTAGCCTGAAAACTCTCAATCACATGTGTGCGCACCAGCCAATCCCCGTTGCTTTCACCGAACTCGTTGTGTACTAACTCAAAAAACGTTGCTATCCGCATGTGCGCTATAGTACCGAGTAAAACGATGTTCAACGGGCAATGTATCCTCTATAACCATGAACAGTAATTCTACGATCCGCGATCTCGCCTATATCGCCGTTTTCGCAGCTCTGTACTGCGTATTGGGTGTGGTAGCCATCCCCACGCCGCTGGCCGCCGTGCCCCTCGTTTTGCAAAACGGTGCCGTGATCATCGGCGCCATCATCCTTGGCCCACGCCGCGGCCTGCTCGCCGCCCTGCTGTTCCTTGTGCTCGCCGCCGGACTGCCGGTACTCGCAGGTGGCCGCACCCTGATCCCCTCCCTCCAAGGCGCCACTGTTGGCTACCTTATCGCGTACCCTATCGCCGCTTTCGTCGCCGGCCTGATCGCTTACAAAGCCCCACGCACCAAAGCCGGCATGTTTACTGCCTTTGCCATCGCCAGTGTAGTCGGCCTCATCATCCAATACATCTTGGGCGCTATCGGCCTTGGGGTCCGCACCGAAATGGGCTTCGCCGCAGCCTTTGCCACGCAACTCGGCTTTATCCTTCCAGATCTCCCCGAGGTAATCGCCGGTATCTTTATCGCCGTTGGCGTGCACAGCGCCTTCCCTGATTTGCGGCCGAAACGCCGCGCCACACAGCCAGCCAATGCCTAATATCCGTCTTTCTGACGTGTCCGTTTCCATTGACGGCCACGACATCCTCACCCATATCAACCTCGAACTGACCGAACAACGAATCGGCATTATCGGGGCAAATGGCGGCGGGAAATCCACGCTTATCCGGCTGATCAATGGCCTCGGCGAAGCCACTTCCGGCAGCGTCACCGTCGACGGCATTGATGTGGCCCAGCATGGGCGCGAGATTCGCCGCCGCGTGGGGTTCGTCTTTTCCGACGCCGAAAACCAGATCGTCATGCCCAACGTGCGTGACGACGTCGCGTTTTCCCTCCGCCGCCTGAAACTTACCCACGCCGAGCGGGAACGGCGTGTCAACGCCGCGCTGGAACGCTTCCATCTCACCGAACACGCGGACAAATCGCCCCACGTACTTTCCGGCGGGCAAAAGCAACTATTGGCCCTGGCGGCGGTATTGGTCATGGAACCGGAGGTAATTATTGCCGACGAACCAACCACACTCCTGGACCTGCGGAACCGCAAGGATTTAAAGGGCCACTTCGATGCCTTGGAGCAGCAACTCATCGTGGTCAGCCACGACCTTGATTTCCTTACCGACTTTGACCGCGTACTGTGTTTGGACAACCAGCGCGTAGTCGCCGACGGTACCCCCAAAGAGGTTATTTCCTACTACCAGAAACTCATGGCATGAGAATTAGGACTGTCCCCTTAGGGGTGTATATTCCCGGCACCTCGCCGCTACACCGCCTACCCCCCTCCATCAAGCTCGCCAGCGTTCTCGCTTTCTCCATCTTGAGTACACTCTTGGCGCGCACCCCATTGCAGGCCGGGCTTTGTGTGGTGGGGGCCGCCGTCATGTTTGCCATCGCGCGGATCCCAGTGCGGGTGGCTTGGGGGCAAATCTGGCCACCGATCCCCTTCCTGCTTTTTCTAGGGGCCTTCCAATGGTGGCAATTCCACTGGCAAAAAGCCGCGACAATCGTGCTGGTGATCCTCGCCGCCATTATGGTTGCCGTGCTCATGACACTGACCACCACCGTAGCGGAAATGATGGACTCCCTGGAACGCGCCCTGCGCCCCTTGCAGCGCTTCGGCGTCCCTGCGGACAGCATTTCGCTGGCCATCTCCCTGGCGATTCGGCTGATCCCCGTGCAACTCGCCTCGGTCTACGAGGTCCTCGACGCCCGCAAGGCCCGCGGAGCCGACTTTTCCCTCACCGCTTTTGGCACCCCGGTGATGATTCGCTCCATCCGGCGCGCACGAGCCATCGGGGACGCACTCATCGCCCGCGGCGTTGGCGACTAAGCTTCCACCAACCTTGGCCTTGCGCCACCTGCAACCGCGGTAGCCGCCCCGACATGCGAAAGGTGCCGCACCCCCCTCAGTGCGACACCTTCCAAAACGAGGAGTGGCTACGCCTCGCCGCGCAGCTCCCGCATGCGCTGCGCTACGGCCGGATCAGTGACTTGCGAATTCGTGCTGGTGCCCTCGGTGAGGGCTTGCTTTTCGCTACCACCGGTGATCTCGTTGGCCATCTGAGCGCGGATTTGTTCGAGACGAGAGTGGCCTGCGAGTTGCACACCGGCCTGCTCAATTTCGGCCATGCGGCCCTGCACGGAACCCTGTGCGAGTTCCGCTTGGCCGAGGGCGTTAGCGTAGCGGCGTTCGATCTTTTCGCGCACTTGGTCGAGGTTCGGGGAGGAACCATTCGCCGTGATGGAGTTCATGGACTTCAGCGACTCGGAGACCTTCTCCTGCATCTTGGCTTGCTCCAGCTGGGAGAGCAGCTTAGTGCGCTCCGCGACTTTCTGCTGCAAGGCCATGGAGTTGCGCTCCACGGCTTTCTTCGCCTGGGAGGCTTGCTGCAGTGCTTGATCGTGCAGCTGCTTGGTGTCCTCCACGGATTGTTCGGCGGTGACCAGTTGAGCAGCGAAGGCTTCGGCCGCGTTTTCGTACTCGGTGGCTTTGCCAAGGTCGCCTGCGGCACGAGCTTTGTCGGCCAGCTGGAGCGCCTGACGAGTGTTACCTTGGAGTTTTTCAATTTCGGCGAGGCGACGATTCAGCTGCATCTCCAGTTGCCGCTGGTTGCCAATCACGGCCGCAGCTTGCTGCGACAATTCTTGGTGCTGGCGCTGCGCATCCTCAATGGCTTGCTGAATTTGGACCTTCGGATCGGCATTCTCCTCGATCTTAGAATCGAACAAAGCCATCAGGTATTTCCAAGCCTTAACGAAGGGATTAGCCATTGTGGAGTGAAACCTTCCTAATTGTTTAAAAGTTTTAGGTTGCGCGGATGTATCCAGCGCACGCTCGACATCAAATGTACCGCTAAACTGCGGGCACCGCAGCTAATTCTGGGCGTGCACCGCGCACAGCCATCGAACTTGCCGCTTCGATGAGTACGTCTGCGACCGGTGAACCAAGCGCACGGCACACGGCTGCGAGGAGTTCCGAGGAGACTTCTTTGCGGCCGCGTTCCAGTTCGGAAAGATACCCTGGGGAAACTCGGGATGCCTCCGCAAGTTCGCGCAATGTTATCCCTTGTTCCGCACGGAAAGATCGCAACGCGGCACCCAAGGCCTCACGCAACAAAGGTTCGGTACGTGAAGCCTGTGCTGCCGGCTTATCCAAAAGAGCAGTGTAGGTAACCATCACTTCCTTTAACGGTCGAATCCATCATTTTGTTCCCGCGAGAGTTCCCGCAGCACACCGAGCAATGTGCGCCACGCGAACTGGGCCGCGGTGCGGCGAATCTCCGCCCTGTCCCCGGCGATCACCGGAACTGGTTTCGAATAGCCTTCTTGCAGCACCCACCGGTGATGATGCGGCGGACAAGCCCGAATCGCATCACTCCACCCGCTCGGGTCGGCGAACCCGATCCACACTTCGCCAACTGGGTGGCCGTCTTGCGGGTCGGGCCCAGCAACACCCGTGAGCGCTACCGCCCAATCGGAACCACAGGCCGCGCGGACACCGGCCGCCATGGCGGTGGCGCACTCGCAGGACACGGGGCCGTGTGTTGCCAAGATCTGCTCGTCGACACCCGCCAGTGTATGCTTCAAATCCGTGGCGTAGGTGATCAACCCGCCGCGGAGCACGGCGCTGGCGCCCGGGACGTCGACAAACATGGCGCTAGCCAGTCCACCGGTGAGGGACTCGCACACGGCGACCGTCTCCCCGCGCCGCCGCAACTCGGCGACAAGCTCCGCACACACGTTCATGAGTGTTCTTTCCGCGAATCAAGCAGGTACTGCACGCCGGTAATCACCGTCACCGCCACCGCGGCGAGCATGACCAAACTCCGCGGCAACAATAACCACCCGGGGAGCGGCATCAGGTACAACGCAACCGCCACTGCCTGCAACGTAGTTTTCACCTTACCCCCCTTGCTGGCGGGCACCACCAAGCCGCGCCGCAGCTGGTACATGCGCCAGAAGGTGATACCCAACTCGCGCACCACGATGACTACGGTGATCCACCAGGCGAGCGCGCCGGTGAGGTTGAGGCTCACCAATGCGGAAATCATTAACGCTTTGTCCGCAATTGGATCGGCGATTTTGCCGAAATTGGTGACAATTCCGCGGGAGCGCGCGATGTCGCCGTCGAGTTTGTCGGTAATCATCAGCGCGATAAAAAGACCGAACGACCACCACTGGGCGTGCGATAACACCAACCACACAAACACCGGGACAAGCACAATACGCAGACTTGTCAAAACGTTCGGTAGGTTCAAATTCGACTGGCGCGCACCAGCCTCAATGTTGTTGTCGGCGCTCACAGTTCTCCACACTACCCAACCACCGGCACCTACAATGACATCCATGAACGTTTTCGCTATCGAATACACCTATTGCGATGATATGGAACTCGTGGCCGAGGTCCGCCCCAAGCACCGCGAATTCCTCGCCCAGCTCAAGGAGGAAGGCAAACTCGTAGGCTCTGGGCCGTACACCGATGACCGTGGCGGCGCGCTCATTATCATCCGACTGCCCGAGCCCGCCACGCTTGCCGACGCCGAGGCGCTCATGGCCGCGGACCCCTACCTCGCCCACAACGCACTCGCCGAACGGGTGTTCCGGCCGTGGAATCCGGTGCTGAACGTATTCAACTAACCGCACATCCCTCCGGGCTCTACGCCCCAGGCCAAGCCCCCGCGCGACGGTTTAGAACTTATTGCGCGGGGCCACGCCACCGAAGGTTTCATCGCGCATGCTCTTGATCACGGACGCGATGGCCGTGATCGCCAAGACGCCTACGATGACAAGGAGCGAGACCACGGTGGGAACCTCAAACACGTGGAACGGTTCGCCACCGTTAATGAACGGCAGTTTATTTTCGTGGAGGGCGTGCAGCAACAGTTTCACACCGATGAAGGCAAGGATCACCCCGAGGCCGTAGGACAGGTACACGAGGCGATCCAGCAGCCCGTCGAGCAAGAAGTACATTTGCCGCAGGCCCATCAACGCAAACGCGTTTGCGGTGAACACGATGTAGGGTTCGCGGGTCAGGCCGAAGATGGCGGGAATCGAGTCGAAAGCAAACATCAGGTCGATGAAACCGATGGATACCAACGCGATCATTAGCGGCGTGACCATCCGCACCCCGTTTTCTCGGGTGAAGAGTTTATCGCCGTCGAAGTTACTGGACACCGGAATCATCTTCCGGGCAAGCCGCACCAACAGCATGTCATCCACCTCGGTCTGCTCCCCGCCGCGGAGTTCATCCATGATGAGTTTCACTGCTGTGTACAGCAGGAACGCCCCGAAAATGTAGAACACCCAGGAGGCTTTCGCAATGGCCACCGCACCGATGGCAATAAACGCGCCGCGGAAAATCAGCGCCAGGGCAATACCGATGAGCAACACTTTTTGCTGGTAGGCGCGGGGAATCTGGAACGCCCCGATGATGAGGGCGAAAATGAACAGATTATCTACGCTCAAGCTGAGTTCGGTGATGTAGCCAGCGAAGAATTCGATCGCATGATCGTGTTTGCCTTCGGGGCCGCCCCACGTGAACCACAGGAACACTCCGAATGCGCATGCGAGCGCCATGTAGAACAGCATCCAGTAGGTAGCTTCCTTCATGGTGGGCTCGTGGGGGCTGCGCACGTGGGATACGAAATCAAAGATGATCAGCCCCATGAGCACGACAATGGTGATGCCCCAAGTCAGTGCGTTTACTTCCATGTGTTGTTTAGACCTCCGGTCTTTAGATTGGTGCTATTGACCGGAGGTCTCCCCCGCCGCTGGCTGGCGGCTGGCAGGACCGGGACTTGAATGAAGTGCCGTGTTGACGATCGCTGCCATGGTTGGGGTACTCCCCTCCAAGACGTTGTTCCACTGTACTCACATCGACGCCGATGTGCTAAAACACGCCGCCGGCGGGATTGGCTTGGACCACGTGCGCCTCGTCGTCTTCTTGCGGCGCGGTTGCCGGGTCCGCGCCCTGAATCATCCACAAGATGGTGTCCAGTTCCTCCGGTTTCACCAATACCTGGCGCGCTTTGGAGCCTTCGGAGGGCCCCACCACGCCGCGGGATTCCATGATGTCCATGAGCCGACCCGCTTTGGCGAAACCAATGCGCAGCTTTCGTTGCAGCATCGACGTAGACCCCAATTGCGATGTGACCACAAGTTCGACCGCTTGCAGGAGATCTTCCATATCGTTGCCGATATCATCGTCGATTTCCTTTTTGGCATTGCCGCCCTTGTCCTCAGTGACGCCCTCGGTGTAGTTCGGCTCTGCTTGCTGCTTGGCTGCGTCCACCACGGCTTGCACTTCCTCGTCGGTGACAAACGCGCCTTGGATGCGCACGGGTTTGCCCGCCCCCTGTGGGATAAACAAGCCGTCGCCCATACCGATCAGTTTTTCGGCGCCAGCCTGGTCGAGGATCACGCGCGAATCCGTGAGGGACGACGTAGCAAACGCCAACCGCGAAGGAACGTTTGTTTTAATAAGGCCCGTAACTACGTCCACCGACGGGCGCTGCGTGGCCAGCACCAAGTGGATACCAGCCGCGCGTGCCTTTTGGGTGATGCGCACAATGGAATCTTCGATTTCTTTCGGCGCCGTCATCATCAAATCGGCAAGCTCGTCGACCACGCAAATGATGTACGGGTAGGGGCGGTACTCCCGTTGGGAACCCATTGGCACTTCAATTTCCCCGGCGCGTACCTTCCGGTTGAAGTCTTTGATGTGGCGCACGCGTGCGGACTTCATGTCCATGTAGCGTTGCTCCATTTCCTCAACCAACCATTGCAGCGCCGACGCCGCCTTTTTCGGCTGCGTGATAATCGGCGTGATCAGGTGCGGAATGCCCTCGTAGGGGGTGAGTTCCACCATTTTCGGGTCCACCAAGATCAGTCGCACTTCCTCCGGGGTAGCCCGGGTCAGCAGGCTCACCAACATGGAGTTCACAAAGGCGGATTTACCGGAACCGGTGGAACCGGCCACCAGCAGGTGGGGCATTTTCTGCACCGAGTGGCTCACAAAATCGCCTTCGATGTCCTTGCCAAGACCGATCAGCATCGGATCGTGGTTGGCCACCACATTGGGCGCGTTGAGCACGTCACCGAGGCGCACCATTTCGCGGTCGGTGTTGGGTACCTCGATGCCCACGGCGGATTTGCCGGGGATTGGGGTAAGCAGGCGAACATTGTCAGTGGCCACCGCATACGCCAGGTTGGACTGCAGGTTCGTAATCTTGGAAACCTTCACACCCGGACCCAACTCCACCTCGTAGCGGGTGACCGTAGGGCCGCGGGAAAACCCGGTGACCACGGCGTCCACATTGAATTCGCGGAACACCTCCGTGATGGCTTCGATCATGCGGTCGTTGGCGGCGGACCGCGTTTTGGGTACCTCACCGGGAATCAATAGCGACGTTGCGGGCAGCTGATAGTCGCCTTGGGGTTCGCGCGGCACCGGCGCCGGCTCGGCCTTGCGGGATTCGCTTTTCGGGGTGCTCGCTGGCACGGCCGTCGGATCCACTCCGCTACGCGCCAGGATTGCCTGACGGACACCCTCGACGCCGGAGGAGACGGCGTCGTCAGTGGGTTTTTTGTTCTTTTTGCGGCGCTGGTTGCCCACCACGATCGCCGGAAACTCTTCGGTATCGGCGTGCGCGATCTGCTCTGGGGAGGCGTTGTCCGCGGCGAGTTGTTCCTCAGTAACCTGCGGCATGTCGAACAGGGTGCTTTGCTCACCGCGCTTGTTCAGTTCGAAGCGGCGGCGGGGCGCGCGCTCCGGCTCCTCGGCATCGTCGCCGTCCGAGTCTTCGTCCTCGTCCTCGTAGAGGTCGCCGCCGGTGTTGATGAGGCTACCGATGAACGCGGCGAAATCCCGTACGGAAATCCCAGTTGTTTTTAAGGCTCCGTAGAAGATCACCAACAGCAGAATCGGCACGGCCAAAAACACGGAAAAGCCAGCGGCGAGCGGCCCACCAACCCACGCCCCGATTGCGCCACCTGCGGTTTTGCGCAGCTCCCACACGATGGGGTCGCCCGCAAACAGGTGGATGGTGCCGAGCATGGGCACGCCGATCAACCCGATTCCCAGCCCGATGCGGTTACGTTGCTCCTGCGGCGGCAGGTACCCCAGCATGAGCACGAGCGCGAGGCCGAAGAGAATCAACGGCAGCAGGTAGGCGCCGGCGCCGATGACCAGCTGCACCATGCTCGCAATGACGCCGCCGATGGGCTCGCCGATACCGAACCACACCGTTCCCCCTAGAATGAGGGACAGGCCGATGAGGGTGAGGCCGATACCGTCCGCGTGGCGTTCGATGGTTGCGTTGATTGCCCCGGGCGCGGGTTTGGCTGCGGCCTGCGGTTTGTCGGCGCTGTTTTCGCTGCTTTGTTCAGCGCTTTTCGACGCCGCGCCATCCTTAGGTAGTTCTTTGGTTTCCGCTGGCTGAGACTTTTTTTTCGGGGCAGCGCTGCGCTTCGCCTTAATCCGGCCAGTAGCGCTTGCGATTGCTTGAAAACCACCAGTGACAGCGTTAAAAGCGCTGCCGGTCCTCTCGGCCGAGGTTGCGGCAGCGCGTTCTGCGGTGCGGGTCGGTCTTGCCGGTTTCGCGCGTTGGCTGTTGGTGGTCATACCGAACAGAATAGCTCGAATTGTCACACGAGCCCCACCCGCCACACCGAAACTTAGATTGAGCTGCGCACAATCCGGTTGATATCGCCCTGAATCTGAATATCCACAGCTTCTCTAAAGAAAGCCCACAACACCAGCTCCCCCAGCGGCCCAGACACGTGCACCACCCGATTACCCGCGGCCGAAACTCCACGGCGATCCGCCGCAACGATGCGCGGCAAGCCCACCGGCTCCAATACCACCGGCGCGGTGGATTTACCCACCAGCATGGCCGCCATCATGCGAAACGGCCGGTACAACGCCTGCTGGTCCGCGGGGCTCAATTCCCGCGGCCGCCACCCCGGCAGCGAACGGCGTACATCCTCGTGGTGCACAAAGTGCTCCAGGGTGTTGACCACGGGACTCAAGTACCGCATGGGGTGATAGATCGGCGGGCCGGCAGCCCATTGGGTAACCAGCTCGTGGAAATCCCGCTGCAGGTATTGTTCCGTCGCAGCATCCAACCGCCCCGACAGCGCTGGAACAAACATTCCGGTGGCGATATCGGGGCGGGTTTCCCGCAGCACCAAATGCACGATTAAATCATGGTTAGTCCACCCAGGCAGCACCGTCGGATGATCGGGGCCAAGCTGGGTGAACAGCGCGGCGAGCGCACTGCGTTCTGTTTCGGAAAAACTCATGCGCCCTAGCCTAGTGCTCTTACAGGCTTTCGCGGGAGCCGTGGATATCCTCATCATCAATATGGGTGGCTTCCGAGTGCATCGGGACCACCGTGGGGATAATCATCGGCTTGCGGCGCCATTTCTGCTCCACATAACGAGACACCTTGCGGCGCAATTGCTGCACCATGCGGTACGGATCGTTCTCGCCCTCACCCGCAAGATCCAACATGATATTGTCCACCAACTCGGTGACCTCGGGCATCATGGCGGCGGCATCCTCGGAGAAGCCCTTCGCTTGCACCGTGGGGTGCTCCAACGGGCGACCCGTGCGGTTATCAATCACCACGGTCACGGCGATCAGACCGCCCTCGCCCATGGACGTGCGGTCCGCCAGCACCTCCTCGTCAATATCGCCCATCGTGACGCCATCGACGTACAGGTTACCCACCGGAATTTGACCGACCACTCGCGCGCGGCCGTCCATCAAATCCACCACCACGCCGTTTTGCGCCAGCACCACCTGGTCCCGGTCCACGCCCGTGGAAATAGCCAACTCCTTGTTAGCGCGCAAGTGCCGCCACTCACCGTGCACCGGCATCACATTCTTCGGCCGCACCGCGTTATACAGGAACAACAACTCGCCCGCATAGCCGTGGCCGGAGGTGTGCACCTTCGCATCCCGCCCGGTGATCACCGTCGCGCCGATCTGCGCGAGCATGTTGATCACACCGAACACGGCTTCCTCATTGCCCGGCACCAGCGACGAACTCAAAATAATCAGGTCGCCGTCCCGCACGTTGATCTGGCGGTGTTCCCGACGCGCCATACGCGACAACGCAGCCATCGGCTCGCCCTGCGTACCGGTGGTCACCAGCATCACCTTATGCGGCGCCATTTTGGCAGCCTCATCCATCGTGATGATCGTGCCGCGCGGGGCCTTCAAGTAGCCCATCTTTTCGGCAATCTCCATGTTTCGAATCATGGAGCGGCCGTTAAACGCAACCTTCCTGCCGGCGGCAGCCGCGGCGTCGACAGCCGCTTGCACGCGATACACGTTCGAAGCGAACGAGGCGACAATAACGCGCTGCTTCGCGTCCGCAACCAACCGCTTGAGCGTGGGCCCGATCTCCGCTTCCGAGCTGGACACGCCGGGGGTCGTCGCATTGGTGGAATCGCACAAAAACAGCGCCACCCCCTCATCGCCCAAGCGCGACAGGGCGGGCAAGTCCGTGGGGCGCTTATCCAACGGCGTTTGGTCGAGCTTAATGTCACCCGTATGCACCACCAGGCCCGCGCCCGTGCCAATAGCCACGCCAAGGCAATCCGGGATGGAGTGGTTGACCGCAAAGAAACGCACATCAAACGGCCCGCGCTTCTCGCGGGAAGTTTCATCCACCGGCACCAGCTTCGGGCGCAGGCGATGCTCGTTGCACTTCGCAGAAATCAACGCCAACGTAAACTTCGAACCCAAAATCGGAATGTCAGGCCGCAACTTCAACAACCACGGAATCGCACCGATGTGGTCCTCGTGGCCATGGGTAACCACCAGCGCCTCAATGCGCTGAAGCTTATCCTCCAAATAGGAGAAGTCCGGCAAGATCAAATCCACGCCCGGCTCACCCGAGGAGGGGAACAACACGCCGCAATCCACGATGAGCAGCCGGTTGTGGTACTCGAAGACCGTCATGTTGCGGCCAATTTCGGAAATACCGCCCAGCGCCACAATGCGCAGCCCCTCCTTCGGGGACTTCGGGGGTTGCGGCAGCCGCTGCGTCAAATCCGCCCCCTGCATGGATTTCACCACGTTACGACGTCCACCCCCGCCATTGTCGCGCCGACCACGGCCGCCCCGCCGATTGCGGGACCCCTGGTTTCTCCCATTTGCCCGGTGTTCGCCGCCGGATTGCATATCCTGCACGCTGGTTTTCACCTCTGCCGCACCGGCCGGGGCTTGAAACTCCACTGCCTCCGGCGGGCCTTGCTTGCGTACTACCTTCCGCGGACGGTTACGGGGTTCAGTCATATTGTAAGGACTCCAACTTTTTCTAAATCGTGGCGGAGTTCCTCCAGTTGCTGCGGATCCGCGGGGACCTGCGGCAGCCGAGGCTCACCGACATCAATGCCTTGGATTCCCAAGGCAGCTTTCGCGAGGCTGACCCCACCCAAGCGGGCCTGGGCGGCGAACAGCGGGGACACTGTGGCGTTGATTTCCCGCGCGCGGGCGAGGTCGCCTTCCTCGAAGCAGGTGTGAATCTCACGCAGCAGGTGCGGAACAATGTGACCAAGCACCGAAATAAAACCGGTGGCGCCAACAGACAACCACGGCAAATTCAGCGGGTCATCGCCGGAATACCAAGCCAAGCCAGTTTCCGCGATCAATGGGATCGCGGCGGCGATATCACCTTTTGCATCTTTCATCGCTTGAATATTGCGATGTTCTGCCAGACGCCTGATGGTATCAGACGCAATGGGAATTGCAGAACGGCTCGGAATATCATAAAGGCAAACCGGCAGGTCAGTGGCGTCCGCCATGGCCATAAAGTGACGGTAAACACCCTCCTGGGATGGTTTCGAGTAATACGGCGTCACCGCTAACAACGCGCTCGCCCCCGCTTCGGCGGACGCGCGCGCCAACTCTACAGACGCGTGCGTATTGTTCGTGCTCGCCCCCGCTACCAACCGAATATCATCCGGCAGCGACTCCCGCACCGCGCGCAACAACGCGAGTTTCTCCGCCGTGGTCGTGGTTGGGGATTCGCCGGTAGTGCCCGCCAAAATCAGCGCATCGCAACCATGGTCCACCAAATGGTGGGCTAAGCGCACGCCCGCATCGATATCAATCTCGCCCTCGGCGGTAAACGGAGTAACCATGGCCACGGCGACGGTGCCAAACGTGGACGCACCTCGAGTTGCTACTTTCCCAGTGTTCATTCTGTTGACCTATCCCTATCGTCGTCGGCGCAGCAGGTTGGCACCGACACTCTGTGGTGTAAATTAAGTTCTTCAAATGGTAACGAAGATTTCCTCATGGAACCAGCTAAAAGTCCGTCACATAAGGGCTTACCGCCATTTCCGAGCCGTCCGCAAGGGTGCTCACCCCGAAATCGCTAAACACGACCGGCGCTTGGCGCTGCAACACCTTTAAACATTCCACCGCCACTCGGCGAATCTCCACGTCCGCATGCTCCGTGGCGCGCATTGCAATGAAATGGCGCCACGTGCGGTAATTCCCAGTGACCACAATGCGCGATTCCGTCGCATTGGGTAGCACCGCGCGCGCCGCCTGCCGCGCCTGCTTTCGCCGCAGCAGCGCATTCGGCTCATCCGATAACCGCTGTTCCAAAGCCTGCAACAACTCTTCGAACGTAAAGCGAGCGTCCTCGACGCACTGATCAAACAATGCGGCCAGCTCCGGATCTTGGGCGATCAACGGGGGCATCACCACCGCCGGCTGGCCATCATGCACAAAGCGCTGCGACAACTGGGAGAAGGAAAAGTGCCGATGCCGCACCAGCTCGTGCGTAGCCGACCGCGAAATTCCCCGAATGTACATGGTGGCGGTGGCGTGCTCCAGCACCGCGAGGTGCCCTACCTCAATAATGTGCCGCAGATACGCCTCATTGCTGGCGGTCCGGGGATTTGGTTTATCAAAGCTCTCGTAACAGGCCCGGCCCGCGAACTCCGCCAACGCTTCCCCGCCGGAGGCGGCATCGTTATCCCACGCCACATCCACGGGCGGGAAGAACTCGCTGGCGGCAATCAGCTGTACGTCAAGGTCTACGTGGCGCACCATCCTACGCGCCCTCAATATCCAAATAGTGTTCCAATCCGACTGTTAAGCCGGGCACCTGACCCACGCGCCGCACCCCCACCAGCACGCCCGGCACGAACGAGGTGCGGTCGTACGAATCCTGCCGAATAATCAGCGTCTGGCCCTGGGTGCCAAAGATGACTTCCTCGTGCGCCACCATGCCGGACATACGCACCGCATGCACCGGCACGCCTTCGACCGCCGCACCTCGGGCGCCATCCAACGCTTGCTCGGTTGCATCAGGAGCTGGGGCCATTCCCGCTGCGCGACGCGCCTGCGCGATACCTTCCGCGGTGTGGATCGCCGTACCCGACGGTGCGTCCAGCTTGTTCGGGTGGTGCAACTCAATGACCTCCGCTGACTCGAAAAACCGAGCGGCTTGGCGGGCAAATTGCATCGTCAATACGGCGGAGATGGCAAAGTTCGGGGCGATAAGCACCCCGACGTTCGGCTGCGCAGCACACCACTCGCGTACCTGTTCGAGGCGTTCTGGGGTGAAGCCGGTAGTGCCGACCACGCAGGAAATACCGTGCCGAATGCAAAATTCGAGATTGTCCATCACTACGCCCGGCTGCGTGAAATCCACAACCACTTCGGCACCCTGATCGACCAAGTCTTGCAGCGAATCGTCGCGATCAACCTGCGCAACCAGCTCAAGGTCGGCGGCGGCGTTGACCCCGTCGCATACGGCTTGGCCAACCCGTCCGCGCGCACCGAGGACTCCGACCTTGATGTTCGCTGCAGCCACGTTTGTTCTCCTTTTCGCTTCAAATTTTCGTTCCCTCGATTCTAACTGCGAAGACGCCTCCACGGACGACGCCGCTCCCCCCGCACACGCGCGCAACCCGCCGGGCGGTGTTGTCACTCGAACCACCGCCCGGCGGGTTTTCGAACCCAACGACGAACTTACTGGGTGCGTTGCGCCCCCGCCGAAGGCACCGCGACCAAAAACTCCGGCGTCGCAATACCCGCCTCGGACGCCGCTCGCACAACCGCCGCTTGCACCGTATCCACGTCGCGAAGGTTCACCAACGCGATCGCGCTGCCGCCGAAACCACCACCGGTCATACGGGCTCCCAGCGCACCCGCCGCGAGGGCAGCATCCACGGCGGTATCCAACTCAATCACCGTGACCTCATAATCGTCCCGCAAACTGGCGTGCGACTCCACCATGCGGCGCCCAAACGCGACGAAATCTTGCGCCCGCAGCTCCTCAATAGCCCGTGTGGTCCGCTCAATTTCGCTCACCACGTGCCGCACACGCCGCCGCACAAGATCCTCCTCGCCTGGGCGCGCGGTGCGGGCCCACTCGGCTGCGGCGTCTTCCGCGTTGGGCACGTCCCGCAGCGGCGCGCCGAGGCCAGCGGTCGCGGCGTCGATAATCCCGCGCCGGGAGGCGTATTGCCCGTCCGCAAGCGTGTGCGGGGCGTTGGTATTGATCACCAGAATTGCCAAACCCGCGGCGTCCAGGTCGCAGGGAATGTGGTGCATGGAATCGTCCGCGTAATCAATCGCTAACGCATGCCCGGCAGTACCCATGAGGGAAATCCGCTGGTCCAACCCGCCCGTCGACGCGCCAACCACCTCGTTTTCCGCGGTCATGCACGCGGCGATAAGCCGCAACCGCGCATCCTCGTCCGCCGCGCCGTGCACCAATTCGTACGCACCAAGCGCAACCGAACATTCCAACGCCGCAGAGCTGGACAGGCCAGCGCCGAGCGGCACCTCGGACACCAGCGCAATATCGCAACCGGGAAACTCCGGCGGCAGCGTGCCCTGCTCTATCGCCGCCCAAATGGAGCCGACCACATAGCCCGCCCAATTCGCCGGATTGCCCGGCCCGACCTCCGCGAGCGGCATCGAAACCTGAGCAACTTCCGTCTGCCCCGGCAACACCGACGCAACCCTGACGAACCCATCCGTACGCAACCGCATCGCCGCATACGTGCGCTGGCTCAGGGCGAACGGCAGGCAAATCCCGCCGGCGTAATCGACATGCTCGCCGATAAGGTTCACCCGCCCCGGTGCCGCCCACACGCCGTCCGGCTGACCGCCGAACATGTCAACAAACAATGCGGCGGCTTGTTGGGTTAGGTCAGTCATGAAAAACCTCCTTAAAACGTGCGGCAATGCGCTCGGGTGTGGTGTCGTTGTTCCAAGCACCCATCGCGGACTCCGTACCCGCAAGGTATTTCATCCGGCCGGGCGAACGCATGAGGGAAAACAGGTGAAGATGGAGCCTGCCGAATTCCCGGTCCGGACCGATGGGGGCCTGATTCCATGCCGCAATGTACGGCGTTTTATCCACTCCCTCGAAAAACCTATCGACGCGGCGCAGAATATCCAGGTAGATGTGGGAAAGTTCGTCCTTCTCGACGTCGGTAAGCTCGGTGAAGTCGGCGACCTTGCGTTTGGTGGCCAGAATCAACTCCATGGGCCACTTCGCCGCGGCGGGCACATATGCGACCCAATGTTCTGTATTGATAATCACGCGTTCGCCGCGCAACTCGGCGGCGAGAACATCGTCAAACAAATCCCTGCCAGCCTCCGCACGATACGCCTTCGCACGGTCAACGATCGCTTGGGTGCGCGGCGGCAAAAATGGGTAAGAGTAGATTTGCCCATGCGGGTGCTGCAACGTCACCCCGATTTCCGGGCCACGATTCTCAAACGGGAAAACCAGTTTGATTCCCGGCAGTTTGGATAGCTCGCGCGTGCGATCCACCCAGGCCTCAATGACGGTGCGCACACGCGCCGGCGGAAGATCCCGAAAACTCGAGTCGGGGTCAGCCGTAAAGCACACGACCTCACAGCGGGCCAACGCGGGGGCTCGATCGACGAACCCATCGAGGCGGGCATCGAACTGCTCCGGCACCTCCATGTGCATGCTCAAGGATGGGAATCGGTTTTCAAACACCACGACGTCGTAATCGTCTGCGGGGATTTCCGTAGGTAACTCCCCGGGCTTCGTCGGGGCGAGCGGATTTTCGTTGGCGGGTGGCATAAACGTGCGGTTCATGCGGTGGGCGGCTATCACGACCCAATCGCCCGTGAGCGGGTCCCGCCGCATCTCCGAGAAGGTATTACTGGGCGGCAACTCGCGGGAATCCACCAGGGTGCGGGTCGCCGCGCCACTGACCCACGGTTCGCGGTCGTCAAAGTAGATGAGTTCGCGGCCGTCAGCAAGCGTGGTACTGGTTTTGCGAACAGTTGTCATAGCGACCGCTACTCCGCATCAGCCTCGGGAACAGCGATGGGGCGCAGCATCGTCCACACGAAAAACGCCACGCCGACTGTGACCATCGCGGCACCGGCATAGAGGTTGTAGTCACTGTTTTTGGGCATGCCCGTCTCGGGGTTGACGCCGGGATCCATGACGAACGCGGCGACGACAAGAATGACGCCGTATGCACCGATCAACGCTCCGATAATGTTGCGGACGTCGAACGCTCCGGCAGTTGAATGAGCCATGGCTATATGTCCTTACCTGCTAAGCGAAAATGATGTTGAGGGCGATAACGAGCACCATGCACAAAGTGCCCAGTGGAACGGTACGGCGGTACCAGGGCATACCTGCCTCAGTGGAATCCGTACGCACATCCTTCGGGGTTTCCGAATACACAAACCCCACCAACTCGGCCGCCGGCTTCGGCGCGGTCACCATGGACACCGCAATGGCTACCACTACGGCGGTGACGAACGCCAACGAAGCAGCGACAAACGCGGTGCCCTGGCCGGGCAGATTAAACACCGCAGCGGAGGTTTCCGTAAAGGACGACACGTACCAATACGCAATTGCGGCGAGCGTGCCGGAAACCAGGGAACTCCAGCCGGCGTGGGCGGTCATGCGCTTCCAGAACATACCGAGAATAAACGTGGCAAACAGCGGCGCGTTAAAGAAGCCGAACAGAGTTTGCAGATAATCCATCACGTTGCCGAAGTTTTGCGCAATCAAAGCGGTGAATACGGCAACGACCGTGGCGGCAATCGTGGCGATGCGCCCGAAGTTCAGGTAGTAGTCATCGTCTCGGTTTTTGACCACATACGTTTGCCAAATGTCGTAGGAAATCACGGTGTTAAACGCGGAAATGTTGGCAGCCATGCCCGCCATAAACGAAGCAAGCAGCCCTGCAATAGCGATGCCGAGCAACCCGTTCGGCAATAGGTCGCGCATGAGCAGCAAGATCGCATCATTCGGTTTTGCAGCCGGAGTTTCACCCATTAATTCGGCAACGGAAACGCTGGCGACCATGCCGGGCAGCACCACAAGGAACGGAATGAACATCTTCGGGAACGCACCGATGATGGGCGTTTTGCGGGCCGCCGACAGCGACTCCGACGCCATCGCGCGCTGCACCTCAACGAAGTTGGTGGTCCAATAACCGAAGCTCAACACGAAACCAAGGCCGAAGACGATGCCCACCGCGGACACCACCGGGTTATCAAAACCAGAGATGTCGACGCCGGGCCACGTATGGAAGTGGCTTTCCGAAGCGACTTTTTCTTTCAGGCCGCCCCAACCGCCGACGTTGTGCAGGCCAATCAACGTCAGCGGCAGCAACGCGGCGATAATGACGAAAAACTGCAGCACTTCGTTGTAAATAGCTGCCGACAACCCGCCGAGCGTAATGTAGCTCAGCACGATGATCGCCGCGACCAGCAGGGTAACCCACAGGTCCCAGCCAAGCAGCGCCTCAACGATTTTGGCCAGCAGCAACAGGTTCACACCGGCGATAAGCAGCTGGGCCACTGCGAAGGAAATCGCATTGACCAGGTGCGCGCCGGGGCCGAACCGCTTCAACATAAATTCCGGCACCGAACGCACCTTCGAGCCGTAGTAGAAGGGCATCATAACGATGCCCAAAAAGACCATGGCGGGGATAGCACCCACCCAGAAATAGTGCATGGTTTGGAAACCGTATTGGACGCCGTTGGCGGACATCCCAATAATTTCCACCGCACCGAGATTTGCGGAAATAAACGCGAGGCCGGTCACCCACGCGGGAAGCGACCGGCCGGACAGAAAGAAGTCAATGGAACTGGACACACGCGAACGCGCGGCCCAACCAATACCAAGCACAAAGGCGAAGTAGATGGCAACGATGGCGTAATCCACCCAGTGGGCATCGAGCCGCAGCGATGGCGCTTGCGCAAGAATCACGGCAATACTCCTCGATGAAAAGGGGCAACAGTTGATGTTCACCCCTAAAACTACGCTAATCGCAACCAAAAATGGGAACCTTCCCACACTCACATTCTTTGGAAACTTCGGCGCCAACAGGGGTTTTCACTGTATTGCCAAGCACGTTTACCTATAGATGTGACATGGATCATTGTAAATGGGGGTGCTGTATGCAGCGTAGCTACCCCCTAAGCCACAGATTCAAGGGCTCTGCTGCCCGTTTTAGGAAAACGGTTGCACAACGCATCGGGAACGGCGCGGCCTTACCGTTACCCTGGGCGGCTTTAGCCGATGCGACGCAAGGTCTCCCCCGCGATGAGTTCACCGCACACCAATTCGCGCACGGGGCGAGTCGGCACATCCAGCAACATATCAGCAACCAGTTCGATCCCCCGCTGAGCTACCGTTTCCACGGGCAGCCGCAACGTAGTCAACCCAATAAGGTCGATCCCGTCGCCCAAGCCGTCGCACCCCGTCAAGCCAAGCCGCTCCGGCACCGCCATTCCACGCGCCCGCAATTTACGCATCACATCAAGCGCGACGCGATCGAACGGGCACATGAGTGCCAGCGGGCCCGGCAACGCGAGGATTTCTTCGAGTTGCGAATCCGAAAGCATATTGCGATCCACGGGCCAGTCCAACACTTCAACATTATGCCGACGAAGCTGATCCACCGTCGCCGCGGTTCGAACATGCGCACCACGCGAATATTTCGCGTCCAAGGTGAGTACCACGGCGCGCTCATAGCCCATAGCGACGACGCGGTCCGCCAACATCATCCCATGCCGATATTCATCAAACGAAATATTATGCAGGCTGGAATGTGTTTCAGGCCGCCCCAAGACCAAGGTCGGCACCTCGCCGACGATTTCAACTAAGTCTTCGCTCGGGATTGTTCCAGACGCCACAATCACAGCACCGACACGCAGGCCCACCAAATCACGCACCGCCTGCAACTCGCGCTGCTGCGCCTCCGGCGACACAACCGTCATAGACAGCATTTGCAAATTACGCTCGTAAGCAGCCTGCTGCAACTCGCGGTGCATCGTGCCATACACCGGGTTGTGTGCATCCCGCACCAACAACCCAATCAAATGCGTATTGTCCGCGCGCAACGACCGCGCGGCTGGATTCACCGTATAGCCAACCTCACGGACCGCCTGTTCGATCCGACTTCGGGTGGATTCCGCATAATGCCCCTTCCCCGACAGCACGCGCGACACCGTAGATTTGGAAACCCCCGCCGCGTGCGCGACGTCAATAATCGTGGCTCGCTTCCTGCGATCAGTGGACATACTCGCAAACCTCTCGCCAAAATTCCGAACACACAAACATCCGCGCGGTGCCGCACGCCTCACGCACGCGGCCTTAATAATTCAATGTACCCCAAAACTATGCGCTTTTATGCTACGCGCCGCGCTCAGCTCTCCCACCCAAGGTTCGAAACAATATTTGGGAACGGCAAACGCCTACCCAACGGCGACGGCGCACAATGCGCACAGCGCAGCCGGGTAGGCGTCGACAACAACCACCAGCGGCGATTACCCCTCCACAGGCACCAAGGAAATCTTACCGCGATTATCAATATCGGCGATCTCCACCTGGATCTTCTCGCCGACGTTCACCACGTCCTCCACCTTTTCAATACGCTTGCCGTTGCCCAGCTTGGAAATGTGCACCAAGCCGTCACGCCCCGGCAGCAGCGACACAAACGCGCCGAACGCAGTGGTCTTCACCACGGTGCCAAGGAACCGTTCCCCCACCTTAGGCAGCTGCGGATTCGCAATCGCATTGATCTTCTCAATCGCAGCGTCAGCGGCCTCGCCATTCGTGGCAGCCACATACACCGTGCCGTCTTCCTCGATGGTGATGTTCGCGCCGGTTTCCTCCGTGATGGAGTTGATGGTCTTGCCCTTCGGGCCAATGACCTCACCGATCTTGCTAATCGGCACGTTGACAGTGGTGATGCGCGGCGCCAGCGGGCTCATCTCGTCAGGGCTGTCGATCACCTCGGCCATGGTCTCCAAGATGGCAAGGCGCGCGTCACGGGCCTGCGACAGCGCGTCCGCGAGCACGGAGGACGGGATGCCGTCCAACTTCGTGTCCAATTGCAGCGCGGTAATAAATTCGGCAGTGCCGGCAACTTTAAAGTCCATGTCGCCGAACGCGTCTTCCGCGCCAAGGATATCCGTGAGCGCCACGTAGCGAGTCTCGCCCTTCACCTCATCAGACACCAAGCCCATGGCAATGCCCGCAACCGGAGCCTTCAGCGGCACGCCCGCGTTATACAGCGACAACGTCGACGCGCACACCGAACCCATAGAAGTTGAGCCGTTCGAACCCAACGCCTCCGAAACCTGGCGGATGGTATACGGAAAATCGTCGCGGGACGGAATCACCGGAATCAGCGCACGCTCCGCCAACGCGCCGTGACCAACCTCGCGGCGCTTCGGGGAACCAACGCGGCCGGTCTCGCCGGTGGAATACGGCGGGAAGTTGTAGTGGTGGATATAGCGCTTGTGGTTCACCGGAGTCAGCGAATCGATCTGCTGCTCCATCTTGAGCATGTCCAACGTGGTCACCCCAAGGATCTGCGTTTCACCGCGCTCGAACAACGAGGAACCGTGGGCGCGGGGAATCAAATCCACCTCCACGCCAAGGTCGCGGATATCGGTGACGCCACGGCCGTCGATACGGAAATGATCGGTAAGGATACGACGCCGCACAATCGCCTTCATGAGTGCGTTATACGCAGCGCGGATCTCCTTCTCACAATCCTCGAAGCGCCCAAGCAGGCTTTCCTCAACGGCCTCCATGTGCTCGTTGGTAGCCTCCTCGCGCTCCTGCTTATTCTTGATGGTCAGGAGCTTCTCCAACTTACCGGCGGCCTTCTTTTCCACCGCAGCGTAAATCTCATCCGTGTACGGCGGGAACAGAGGAAACTCCTGGGTTTCCTTTGCGGCCTGCTTGGCCAACCCCTGCTGGGCACGGCACAGCACCTCAATGAATGGCTTCGCTGCCTCCAAGCCCTCGGCAACAACTTCTTCGGTTGGCGCGGGGGCGCCGCCGCCGATCCGTTCCACAACGCTTTCGGTAGCGCCAGCTTCCACCATCATGATCGCAACATCGTTGACAGTGCGGCGGCCCTTCTTTTTGGACACAATGCGGCCCGCCACCACAATCTCGAACAACGCCTCAGCCTGCTGCTCGTGCGTGGGGAACGCAACCCACTTGCCCTTCGGGTGCTTCTCGTTTGCCAACAACGCCATGCGCACGCCACCCACCGGGCCAGACACCGGCAAGCCGGACAATTGCGTTGCGGCAGACGCGGCGTTAATAGCCACCACGTCGTACATGTCCTTCGGATCCATGGACATGACCGTGACGATCACCTGCACCTCGTTGCGCAGGCCCTTCACAAAGGTCGGCCGCAGCGGGCGGTCAATCAGGCGGCACGCCAAAATCGCCTCGGTAGACGGGCGACCCTCACGGCGGAAAAACGACCCGGGAATGCGGCCGGCGGCGTACATGCGCTCTTCCACATCCACCGTCAGGGGGAAGAAATCAAAACCTTCGCGTGGCTGATTCGACGCCGTGGTCGTAGCCAGCATCATCGTGCCTTCATCTAAATAGGCAGTAACAGAACCATCCGCCTGGCGGGCCAGCTGGCCGGTTTCCAAGCGGATGGTTCGGGTGCCAAAGTCACCATTATCAATAACTGCTGTGGCTTCTACAATGCCATATTCAGGATCTTTGGCTATAGTAACGTCACTCATGTAGGTACGTTTCTCCTCGATAGGATATGCGGGTGGTCATCGGTGCCACCTGGGAATCGGATCTTCTCTTTAAAGAGTCTCGTGCGCATTTTACCAGGACAAAACACAAATAGCTATTCGTAACTCATACCTAATTTAGAAGCACTGATTACACTCGTGAACATGGCACTCAATGACCCCAACGACCTGCTGTTTTTTACAGTGCCTACCCTGTTTTACCTTCTCCTACACAGGATCTATTTAATCCCCTCCCTCGCCTACCTGTTCCAGCATCGAACAAATTTACGCGGGGCGCTGCGAACAATGGGGCTCGTTCGACCAACAATGCGAGACTATAAAAGCGCCGCAACAACATCGGTATTCCTCGCGGCAATGACGCTCGCTATGGTCTATTTCTTCCCCAATTCAATTCCCGCAAAGCCGGCAATTGTGGCAACCGCCGCCATGATCGCCATCGAAGCAACCGTGACCGTGCTGCGCGGCGCGGGGGAAGAAATGCTGTTTCGAGGCTTCATCCAAGGCATCTTTAGCAAACACTTCTCCGCTTACACAGCCATCCTGGCGCAAGCCTTGTTATCCATGCTGCCCGCCACCCTGCTCACGCTGGTAGACACCGGGTACTGGGTATTGCTGCCGCCGCAATTCCTCGCGGTAGTCACCCTGGGGTACCTTCGCCACCGCACCGGCAAAATAATCGCACCACTCTTGGTACATATTATCCTCAACATTGTTATTATGGTCGCCGAAATTGCCGGCATAAACACCTAATTACATCAGCAAACGCAGTTATAATAAAACCATGGTTGAGCTGCTGTTATTTTCCATCCCAACAATTGCTTACCTCGCGTGGCATAGAAACTCGCTGCGGGAAGCGGCTCGCGTGATGGGTTTTGCTCGCCCCCGACCAAAAGACCTCACACTCGCGGTCATCACCGCACTCGTTTTGGCGGCACTCTCCTGGCCGATCATCCGCCTCATCCCGCCCGAGGTGCTATCCTCGCCAAACATCGCGCTACCCACCATCACAGCACTCAGCCTGGTGAGCACAGCGGCCCGCGCCGCCGGGGAAGAAATTTTGTTTCGCGGCTTCCTGCAAGGGCTTCTTGGCCAACGCCTCGGCGCACTACCCACAATCGCAATCGTGAGCGCACTGTTTTTGCTCCCACATGTGCCGCTGTTGTTGGTGAGCTGGTCGCTTGTGGGATTGGTCGCACTGCAATTCGTCGCCGGGGTAGGCATGTGCTACCTCCGGCATATCACCGGCAATATCGCAGCCCCGACCATTGTGCACGTTGTACTCAATGTGAGCCAAGCATTCCTGCTATAACGGCGCGCAACTATCGGCACCGGAACACCGGCATAGCAAAACCCGCCGCGGAAGTTGACTTTCCAACTCCCACCGCGGGTACGTTTCGCTAGCCGGTCAGTACGACCACACCGGCGAGAAATTAGCGGCGCAGGCCAAGGCGCGCGATCAGATCACGGTAGCGATCGATGTTGTTTTCGGCCAGGTACTTGAGCAGGCCCTTGCGGCGACCAACGAGCAGCAGCAGGCCACGACGGGAGTGGTGGTCGTGCTTGTGGAACTTCAGGTGCTCGGTCAGCTGGCGGATACGCGCGGTCAGCAGCGCAATTTGGGCTTCCGGGGAGCCGGTGTCGGTCTCGTGGATGCCGTATTCAGCAAGGATGGATTGCTTCTGCTCGGTGGTAAGAGCCATGGAGTATTCTCCTCGTACATACTTTCAGTCCGCATGAAAGTGCCGCCACGAGGGCGGGGTGCGACTGCTGCGGACCGCAGTCGCGAAAACCTCGAAAAACAGTACCATGGCGCCGACGAAAAACCCAAAGCAAGCGAACAAGAAAGCCCCACCACACATCGGGTTCCGGGCAACCCCCGCGAGCCTACGTCGTCGCGGTAGTGAGGATTTCGCGCGCGCGGGCGACGTCCTGGCCCATGGCGCTGAGGAGTTCGTCAACGCTGCTAAATTTCACCATCGGGCGCAGGCGTTCGACGAATTCTACCGCGCAGAAGCGCCCGTAGAGGTCTGCGTCTTGATCCAATACGAACGCTTCAACGCTGCGCCGTTCATCGCCGAACGTGGGATTAGTTCCTACGGAAACGGCGGTCATGTAACGCTGGTGGGGCTGCATGTCGCCGTCGACCGGGGCGTCGTCAAGAATGGTGAACCAGCCGCAGTATACGCCGTCAGCCGGGAGGGCTACGCTCTCCGGAAAGTACAAGTTTGCGGTTGGGTAGCCGAGTTCACGGCCGCCTCGTCCGGCGCCGCGGCAAACTTCCCCTGCGACGGAGTAGTTACGGCCGAGCGCCCAGTTTGCGCGCCGTACGTTGCCTTCGCTCAATAACCCCCGAATCACTGTCGAACTGATGGTCGTTCCGTCTTCGGCGACGAGCGGGAGCACGCGTACCTCCACCCCGTAGCGCTCCCCGAGCTCGACGAGGGTTTCGGTCGTTCCGCTGGCCCGGTGGCCGAATGTAAAGTTGTCACCCACGATCACGGCCGCCGCGTTCAAACATCCTTGCAATACTTGGGTGAAGAACTCTTCGGGGCTTTGCGCCGCGAGTTCGTGGGTAAAGCGCACCGCGAGCATGTGGTCGACGCCGAGGTCTTCCGCGAGGTCCGCACGGTTGGCCAGGTTTCCGAGCATGGGCGGCATGCGGTCGGGGTGGAGCACTGCGAGGGGGTGGGGGTCAAAGGTCATGACCACGCAAGGGACTCCGTGCCGGTCCGCCGCCGCGCGGGCTTCCGATATCAGCGCCCGGTGTCCGCGATGCACGCCGTCGAACACACCGATGGTAACCACACTCCGGCCAAGGTCGGCCGGCACTTCCTCTAATCCGTGCCAGATATCCACTCGGACAACACTACGTCATACACTAAGTCGCATGAACGATCCCCTCTCCACTTCCGGCTTGGTTGTTGTGGACAAGCCAGGCGGCATGACTTCCCACGACGTGATTGCGCGCCTGCGCCGGATGTTTGGCACGCGGCGGGTGGGACACGCTGGCACGCTGGACCCGATGGCTACCGGCGTGCTGGTCGTTGGGATTGAACGCGGCACTCGCTTCCTTGCCCACCTGGTCGCCGAAACGAAAACGTACCGAGCAACCATTCGACTTGGCATGAGTACCACCACCGACGACGCCGAGGGGGAACCGCTTGCCACCTGTGACGCAAGTACGCTTTCCGACGCCGCCATCCGCGACGCGATAGCCGAACTCACCGGGGACATCATGCAGCGCCCCAGCTCCGTGAGTGCGATCAAGGTGGATGGCAAGCGCGCCCACGAGCGGGTACGTGCCGGCGAGGAGGTTTCACTACCTGCGCGCCCTGTGACGGTGCATCGCTTTGATGTCCTCGACCACCGGATTGAAGGCACATTTTACGATGTGGACGTGGAAGTCCACTGCTCCTCAGGAACATACATTCGCTCCTTAGCCAGGGATCTCGGTGAGGCGCTCGGCGTCGGCGGTCACATCACGGCATTGCGGCGCACGGCCGTCGGCACGTTCACGTTGGCGCGCGCGGCCACCTTAGAACAGCTGGCGGACGACCCACAGCTCAGCTTTAGTTTGGATGAAGCGCTCCTCGCCACTCACCCCAAACTGGAGGTGAGCGAAGAGGAAGGCCGCGCGTTGGCCATGGGTCAATGGTTGCCAGCGCGCGGACTGCGGGGCGTACACGCCGCCGTCACCCCAAACGGCCAAGCCATTGCGCTAGTGCGGGAACGAGGCAAACGGCTCGCCACCGTGTTTGTTGCTCGGCCTTCAACCCTGTAGCCCCGCGCCTATTGGGTCACGGCGGTCACTGCGATAATGTAGCCGTCGCGGATTTCCCAACGCCCCCGGATAAACGGCACGGGTGCAGGCCGTACCAGCAGGTAGGACACGAATGTACCGTCGGTGCGGATATCAATCTCCGCCTGTTCAAACCCGAGCCAGCGGTGCGTCATGGGAAACCACGCTTTGTAGGTGGCTTCCTTCGCGCAAAACAGCAGCCTGTCGGCGCAATCAATACCTAAGCTTTCAATGCGGGTGAGCTCGGTGCGGCGGGCAATGGAGCGCAGCACGCCCTCCGGCAGGGGTTCGGCGGGCTCCACGTCCAACCCCATGGCGCGCACCAACAGGCGGGGTGCGGCGACGGCAGCGCGAAACCCCGCGGTATGCGTCAACGAACCGCTTACCGACGCCGGCCACAACGGCATCCCACGCTCGCCCCGCAGTATCGGGTCACCCGTATCACGTTGGAGATCGCGCAACGCCTGGTGGGCACACCAGCGGGCATCCCCAAACTCGGCTTTGCGAATGTCTACCGCATGGGCCACGAGCGCCTGCTCCAGCGGATGAAGCCCATAATAGTTATCCAGGTTCACTTCATCGACGTCGCGGCGAATAACGCTAAATCGTGCCGATGCTGGAAACAGGTTGGGATCGCACATGTCAATCGCCCGCCTGTAGTATCCGAACTGGCCATTGTCTATCTGCAGGGTATCGTTGCCACTCTCGCGGATAGCCCAAGCTGACTTCATAGTGCGCAATCCCCTCTACAACGTAAGTTCCCGGCATGTGCAAATGCCCAAACACAACGGCTTTCGCCTCGTACCTGCTCGCCCAGCTACGGGTGTGCCGAGTCCCGCACCACGGAGCCAACTCCCGCACATGCAACGATTCCACCGGTTCAATCACCAGCGGCCAGTGATTCACCAACACCGTGGGGCCTGTGACCTTACTGAGCCGCTTCACAGAATATGCCAACCGGTCCCAACACCAGGCTCGAATATCCACGAACGGCGCGATGGCGAACTCGTCGGTCATCATCACTTGCCGATCATGCGCCGCCTGCACCGCCTGCTCCACCGAATACCCCGGCGCGCGAAACGAATAGTCATACAGCGTAAATAACGGCACAATCGTAATGCCCGCAAACACCGGATACGGGTCCTCCGGGGTGAGCACATCAATTCGGCGGCAACCGTCCACCAGCTCGTCATACTTGTTTCGCCCCTGGTGGCGATCACTACTCCGGCTAAACAACTCGTGGTTCCCCGGAACCCAAATCACCCGCGCGAACCGGCGCCGCAGCTTAGTGAGCACCTCGAGCACCAGCTCAGTGCGCTCCGCAACATCGCCCGCCACGATCAACCAATCGCCCGGGCGGTCCGGTTGAATACGATCGATGGCTTCCGCATTAGCTTTCACCGCGGCATGCAAATCAGCCACGGCCCAAAGAGTCTGCGTCACCTCGATCCCCTTTCATCGCCAACGTTTATGCCCATCCAAGCATTTCCACGGTACCTACACACTACCGCCACTAAGCGCACACACAGGAATACCGCAAGCCCACACCATACGCCGACCACCCCGGCGTCGAAAAGCAGCGACAGCCAAACCCCCGGCAGGAAGCCAAACAACACCGCGCCCATAGTCGCCTTCCGCAGAAACGCCGCGTCCGCCGCGCCGAGCAGCACGCCATCAAGGGCGAACACCACGCCGCCGATGACCACCATGGCGACCATGATCCACCACGGGCCCGCAATCACCCGCTGAACCTCCACCGAATTCGTAAACACTTGCGGTAACCACCAAAAGCCGCTCGCCAACACCACAGCCAGGAAAATCGCAAAAACGGTCGAGTAAAGGGTGATCCGGTTGGCCACATTGCGCACCTGTGCCGCCCCCGTCGCGGCACCCAACGCAGAACCAACCAGCGTCTGCGCAGCAATGGCCAAGGAATCCAACACGAGGGTGAGCAAGTTCCACAATTGCAACAACACCTGGTGCGCCGCCAACGATGGCGCCCCGAACCGCGCCGCCACCGCCGCAGCCGACACAAACGCCACCTGGAAGGACAACGAACGCGCGATCAAATCCTTCCCCAGCTTCAACTGCTGAGCAATAATCGACCATTGCGGGCGCCACGAACCCTCATGAGCGCGCACGAGCGCCCCGAAAAACAAGGCGGCCGTAATCAACTCACCGAACAAGTTTGCCCACGCCGAGCCGACCAGCCCAAAGCGGGACACGGCAACGGGCACGGCGATCGCGCTCGGAATCACCCCGGCGAGCGTGAACCACAACGGCAAGCGCGTATTTTGCAGCCCCCGCAGCCAACCATTTCCCGCCATAATCAACAACACGAGCGGAATGCCCAGCGCGGCCACCCGTGACCATCGTGTTGCGGCGGCGGCAACCACCGCGTCGCCCGCCAACCACAAGGTTAATGTGGGCGCAAACACCATGATGATGGCGGCCAACGCGACACCCACCACCAACGCCACCCAGGTTGCCTGCACGCCTTCACGCACCGCACCCGCACGATCGTTTGCCCCGAATGCACGTGCGGATCGCGCGGTGGTGCCATAAGACAAAAAGGTCAATTGGGTGGTCACCTGCGCCTGGATGGTCGTGGCCGCACCCAAGGCCGCGAGCTGGTTCGCACCCAACCTGCCCACCACTGCGGTGTCCAGCAGCAAATACAAAGGCGTGGCCGCCAGGACCCCGAGCGCGGGCAGCGCTAAGCCTAGGACAGTCCGAAAATTCATGAACCTACAACGCCTCGAGATAGTGCGTCAGCTGAGCTAACACATCGTCCGCAGTGCCGAACGCGGTGTAACCTGCGGCCAGCACGTGCCCACCGCCGCCCAGCGCGGTGGCGATATCGGCGACATTCATCGCCGTGGACCGCAACGACACCGCCCAGGTATGGGGAGTGTATTCCTTAAACACCACCCCGATGTCCACCCCGGCCAACGCTCGGACGAATTCCACGATGCCCTCCACAGAGTTCACCGGAAAATCGTGAATAGTGTGGTAATCGGCGTACACCACGCCGAGCGAAAACTCGCCAGCACGCTCCACTTGCAATTGGGACAGCACCCGGCCAAGCAACACCACGTCAGGCACGCGGCGTACGTCAAGGAGATCAATGGCAACCTGCCGCGCGTCCACGCCCGCGCGCATCAACCTTGCCGCGAGCTCATGCATCGCGGGCCGCCCCCATCGGAAACTCCCAGTGTCCGTGGCCAGGCCAGCGTACAACGCATGTGCGATGCCGGGGGTAAGCTCCACGCCGAGGCGTGCAATAAGCTCCGCAAGAATCGTCGTCGTTGATTCGGCATCAATATCAATTAAGTTAACGTGGCCGAACCCCGGGTTCGAGGCGTGATGATCCACCACCAGCACGTTCGGGTGCCTCGCAATACCGGCCCCACACTCCCCCGCACGATCCACCGTCGCGCAATCGACGGTGATCACCGCGTCCACCTCCGGCAATGCCTCGACCTGGCGGATCCGGTCAGCCGCCGGAATGCTCAACAAGTTTTCCGAAAACTTTTGCGCCTCACCGATCACGCCGACGACGTCTTTGCCCAACGCCTCCAACGCAAGCACCATCGCGCAAACACTGCCAATAGCGTCCGCGTCGGGGCGAATATGCCCCACCACCGCAATCCGGTCCGCCCCGGAGATAAATTCCGCCGCTGCACCCCACTCCATCGCGGCTCAGTGCTCGTCTTCCGGATGCTTGTACGGATCCGCCTCACCCGCCGGTTGCGCATGTTCAGCGAGTTTGCGCAGCTCCTCGTCGCGGGCGCGGGCTTTCGCCAACAGCGCCTCCATGTGGGCGCTCGCCTCGGGAACGGTATCCAACTCGAAGGTTAACGTGGGCGTAAACCGCACACCCAATTGCTCGCCAACGATTTTGCGCAACTGGCCACGGGCGCGTTTCAACGCTTCCGCCGCCGTGTTCAGGTCCGGCTCCACGTTCATGGTCACGCCACGCACCGTATAGAACACAGTTGCGTCATGTAGGTCGCCGGTGACCTTACAATCAGTGATGGTGACAAGCTCCAAGCGGCGGTCCTTAATCTCCAGCTCGATAGCGTTAGCAACAATCGTTAAAATGCGCTTTGCCATACGCGCTGCACGTGCATGATCAACCATGACGAACCCTCCAGCTTAGAATGCTTCCTCGATGTACCCGACCATCTTACATGCTGGTAGTTCGCTGCAATTGCGCTGCCTCCCCGGTCACGCACGCGCGTGTAACCATCCAACTTAAACCCAGCGATGTGCCCGCTCCCACGAGCAACCCGCTGGCCACATCCGTAAACCAGTGCACGCCCAGGTACAACCGTGACACCGCGATTGACAGTACAAATGCGGTGCCCAACAGCCACGCCACCGTGCGAATACGTTTGCTGCGCACCAGCGCCCCAATGACAAGGATGAGCGAAACGCCAAATGCCGCAGCGGCCGTAGAGTGCCCGGAGGGGAAACTGAAGTCCTGCTCCGTGGTCAGCTGCGTAATCAGCGGTGGGCGTTCCCGGCGCACCAACAACTTCAACGAATGCGTGATTGCTGACGCCCCAGCCACACACGCGACCACGTATCCCCCAAGCCAACGGCTGCGAGTCACCCGCCACACCAACAACCCCAGCACCACCGCCAATAACGTCGCATACAGCGGATTCAGCAGCAGAGTAATGGCCTGCATCACCACGGTGGTGACCGGGTCCCGGGATTCGATAAATTCTGCCAGGACCCGATTGTCACCGTGCACCACCAACTCCCAGCGCACCAGCAACCCCACGCAAGCGGCGAGGACGACCGCGAGGACACCGACGATGATGCGTGTCCGGTCAGAAAACTTCTCAGTAATCATTCATCCAGGCTACGGGAAAGTATCCCGGATTCCGGCGCCGCTCAAAACGGCACCCCGCAGTGGAAGATGGCATTGGCGTACGGGGTGGTTTCGCCGGTTCGCACCACAAAGGCCGCGTCAGCGACAAGCTCTTTGAGCTTTTCGTGCGGCACTTCCGTGACTGCATCGAACAGTTCCCGCACCTCAGGCGGAGTCTCAGTAGCCACAGTGACTTGTTCGATGACCACCTCGTTGAGCATCGCCTGGCACGCTTCCACGAACCGTGGAATACCAAACACAAGCGCTAGATCGACCACCGGCACATGCTGCGGGATTGGCAGCCCGCAATCCGCGATAACAAAGGTATCGGTGTGACCCAATCGCGCAATGTGGCGATTAAGCTCAGCGTGTAACACTCCGTGCGCTTTCATCTTCTACACCTCCGGCAATACCGAATTCTTGTTTGGATACGAGGTTTGGGCGCCGTAGCCCGTCACAGCGTAGGCGCCGACGCGGGCTGCGTAACGCGCGGCGTCGACAAGCGCGTCGCCCGCGGCTAAGCGCGCGACCAGCGCCCCGGTAAACGCGTCACCGGCACCCGTGGTATCCACCGCCGTCACCTTTGGAGTCGGCACGGACGCCACGTTTCCGTCGGGCAGGCCCACGAGCGCCCCGGCCGCACCCAACGTTAACACCACGCTGGAAAAGCCCGCGGCGAGCAACTCCCGCACGGTGTGTTCCGCATCCGCATCAACAGCCGGTTCGACGATGTGTCCGAACTGTCGCAGCACCCATCCGGCCTCGTGCTCGTTGACTATCAGCGGGTCGGCGGCGAGTAGCGCACGCTCACTCACTGTGATGACGGGCGCCAGATTCACCACCACGCGGCCGCCGGCAAGCGCCACTGCGGCTTCGAACCCAGATGCGGGAATTTCGCCCTGGAGCAACACAATATCGGCCGCTTGGACAATGTCCCCGTGTTGCTGCACAAACGCCCCGGTAACCTCGCCGTTCGCGCCGGGGAGTACGACGATGCTGTTTTCGCCATCGTCGGCAACGGTGATCACCGCCATACCCGTCGGTTCGCCAAGCTTTTCGACGCCCGCTAACCCCACGCCAGCATCCACCATCAACGACGTTGCGCGCGCGGCGTAAGCATCGTTTCCGATCGCGCCGATAAAGGACACCTGTGCGCCCTGAAGCGCGGCGGCCACCGCTTGGTTCGCTCCCTTGCCGCCCGGCGAGGTTTTACTTTCGGTGCCGATCACCGTTTCACCAGGCTTCGGGTGGCGCTGCACCCGCATGCTCAGATCCACGTTAATCGAACCTACAACCGTAATGCGTTGCATTATGAGAAGTCCTTGACGTTTTCTTGAGTCACGGTAATAACCTCCACGGGGACCTCCTTTTGCGCCTGCTCACCCTTGAGCAGTTTCGCGGCCTCCTCCACGGCCTTCGCGCCGAGCTCGGCGGGCTGCTGCGCGATGGTGGCGGCCATGCGCCCGTCGGTGACGGCCTTGATTCCGTCTTCAGTGCCGTCGAATCCGATCACAAACACGTCCTTACCGGCGCGGTCGCCGAGTGCCTCAATGGCACCGAGAGCCATCTCATCATTCTCCGCGAAGATCGCTTTGATGTTCGGGTGTGCCTGGAGCAGGTTGGTGGTCACGTTCAGCCCCTGCACACGGTCAAAGCCGGCGGTTTGCTGCGCGGCCACCTTAATATTTGGGAACGCCGCAATACCTTCCATAAAGCCCTGGCCACGGTCGCGCGATGCCGACGATCCGGTGATGCCTTGCAGCACCAACACCTCGCCCTCCTCCCCGATCGACTTGGCCAGCGCCTCGGCGGCTTGCTTACCTCCGGCAACGTTGTCGGAAGCGATGAAGGAATCGACGGTGCCGCCGCTCGCGGACCTATCGACCGCCACCACCGGAACGTTTGCCTTATTGAGCGCCTCGACGGCGGGCACGACGGCGTCGGAATCTGTGGGGTTCACAATCACCACATTCGCCCCGGAGGTGGCTGCGTTGTTCAGCTGGTTGACCTGCACGGAGGCGTCGTTGGAGGCGTCTTGCACATTGAGTGAAACACCCATTTCGTCCGCCTTCTTTTGCGCGCCATCACGCAATTGCACGAAGAATGGGTTGGACTGCGTAGACAACGCCAGCGTGACGGAGCCGGTGGCGGCGCTGTCCCGGTTGCAAGCGACCGCGCCGAACGCCAGTACGGTTGCGGCGGCAACGGCGAGGGTCTTCTTCAATGGGGAAAACATGGTGGTACGTCCTTTCAAGGGGTACATCGTTGGTTCTAGGGTGAGTCTGCGTTGGGCCCGCGTTAGCGCGCCGTCTTGTTGCGGATCACGTCGAAGCCGACGGCGAACGCGATCACAAGACCAATAACAATCTGCTGCCAAAACGAGCTGACGTTCAGGATGTTCAATCCATTACGGATCACGGCTAGCAAAATTGCGCCGACGAGTGTGCCGGTGGCTTTACCAGAGCCGCCGCTCAGCGAGGCGCCGCCGATGACCACCGCCGCAATCGCATCCAACTCGTAGCCAACGGCGGCTTGCGGCTGGGCGGAGGCGAGTCGTCCGGTCATGACCAGGCCCGCGAGCGCTGCAAACACTCCGGACAGGGCGTACACCACCACGAGGATTCGTTTCACCGGCAACCCGGACAAGATCGCGGCTTCCACGTTGCCGCCGATGGCGTACATGGAGCGTCCAATGACGGTACGGCTGAGAATGAACCAGCACACCAGCCCGGCGAACACCATGGTCACGATGGGAATGGGTACGCCCGCTACCGTGGCACCGAGGAAGTTCACCTCCGGCGAACTCGCAATTGGCGAACCTTGGGAAATCACCAAGGTGGCGCCGCGCGCGATGGACATCATGGCCAGCGTTGCAATAAACGCGGGTAGTTTGCCGTAGGCGATGGAGATGCCGCTGATGACGCCCGCGACGAGGCCGGTGAACAGCCCGAGCAGCAGGGTCACGGGGCCTGGTAGCCCGACGTTGGAGAAGGAATACGCGGCGACCATCGCGCCAAGTGCAGCCACGGAGCCAACGGAGAGGTCAATGCCCGCGGCAACGATGACAAAGGTCATGCCGAAGGCGAGGATCGCCACGGTCGCGGCTTGCACGCCGACATTGACGAGATTATTGACCGTCAAAAAGTGCGGCGTTGCAATAAACAGGCCGATGCACAGGACTACCAAGCCAACGAGGGCACCATTATTCATCATCCATTGCAGTATTGGATGTTCGGCTGTCTTTTTCATTATGCTTCCTTCACTTCATCCACAAGGTGGTCTTTGACTTGGGCAACAGCCAGTTGCATCACATCGTCCTGCGTGGTTCCGGCGGCGGGCAGGTCCCCGGTGATACGGCCGCCGGACATGACCAAAATGCGGTCCGACATGCCGAGGATTTCCGGCAGCTCGCTGGAGACCATGAGGACAGCGCCACCCTGCGCCGTCACTTCATTGATAATGTTATAAATTTCTACTTTGGCGCCGACGTCTACGCCCCGCGTCGGCTCATCAAGCAACAGTACGTTCGAACCAGCGAGCACCCAGCGCCCGAACACGGCCTTTTGCTGGTTGCCGCCCGATAGCGAGCGCACGGTTTGGTCGATGCTCGCCATCCGTATCCGCAACCGCTTTGCGACGTCGCTTCCACTCTCCCGCTGGCCACGTAAATCCGCCAGCCCGTAAGAAGAGGTGCTCCGCAACGTGGCAAGCCCCAAGTTGTCCAACACAGACGCATCCAGGATCAACCCTTGCGCTTTCCGATCTTCCGGCACATGCCCCACGCCCTGCGCGATGGCGGCCGCAATGTTCCCGTTGGGCAGCCGCGCACCGTTGACGTATACCTCGCCAGCATCCACCTTGTCGGCGCCGGCGATGGCCCGCACCACTTCCGTGCGGCCGGCCCCCACCAAGCCCGCAAGGCCCACCACCTCACCGGCGTGCACCGTGAACGAAACATCGTAAAAGTTTCCCGCCGAGGTGAGGTTGCGCACCTCCAACAACGGTTCGCCGCGCGGCGGGGTCACGCGCGGGAATTGATCATCAATATCCCGGCCGACCATCAACCTGACCAGTTCTTTTTCCTCAGTATCGGCAGGCACTTCCGCCACCAAACCGCCGTCACGCAACACGGACACCGAATCCGCGATGCGCGCGATCTCGTCCAAATGGTGAGAAATAAACACCATGCCCACGCCCTGTGCCCGCAGATCCTCCACCACCCTAAACAGGTGATCGATTTCTCGTCCGGTGAGCGCAGCGGTGGGCTCGTCAAGGATTAAGATCCGCGCATTCATCGACAACGCTTTTGCAATCTCTACAAGCTGTTGCCGCGCAATGCCCAAACTCCCCACTGGGGTGTCCAGCGAGACGTCGACACCGATGATGCGCAGCGCCGCCTCCGCCTCCGCGCGCAATTGCTTATAGTCGACCAAACCCCACCTCGACGGAGTGCGCCCCAGCAGCAAGTTCTCCGCCACACTCATCGTCGGAACAAGGTTCAGCTCCTGATGAATCGTGGCAATGCCATACGCTTCGGCGGTCTTCGTGTTCGGCAGGCGCGTCGGATTACCATCAATGATGATCTGCCCCGAATCCGGCTGATACACCCCAGACATCATTTTAATGAGGGTGGACTTGCCAGCCCCGTTTTCCCCCAGCAACGCATGCACGTGCCCGGCCCGCACATCGATGCATACATTATCGATGACCCGGACCGGCCCGAAGGATTTGGACACGTATTCGAGCCGCAGCACAGGTTCGTACGACATGGGTTACCTACCTTCCAGTTGCCCTGGCGTGGATCCACGCACAATGAGCGTGGTTGGCAGCTTGATTGTTGTAGCCACAGAATCTCCCTGAAGAATTCGTTGCAGTTCCTCCACGGCACGCTTACCCATCTCGGATACCTGCTGGTCAATAATGGTCAACGGCGGATTTTGCAATTGAAACACCGCGAAATCATCGAAACCGACGAGCCCTAAATCCCGGCCAAGTCGAATGCCACCCTCGTGGCAGGCCCGCAGGGCACCAATCGTCATCATGGAATCCCCCGCGATAATCGCCGACACCGGCACTTGCAGCAGCTGCTGCGTACCCGCATAGCCCTCCTGCTCCCGATAACCACCCAAATACACCGGCTGCTCCCCGATGCCAAAGTGGTGGCAAGCGTCCCGAAACGCCTGCAAGCGCTCCGCGCCAGTCGACGTGTCCTGAGGGCCTGCAAGATAACCAATTGAGGCGTACCCCCGGCCCACCAACAGCTCCACCGCAGCAGCGATGCCGCCGGAAGGGTCCGTGCTCACGGAGGTAGCAGGGACGTCGGGAAGCTCACGGTCAACCAACACCAACGCCGCGTCCAGCTCCGCCAAACACCGCTCCGAACCCGCGTGCGGCACCGCGATAATCCCGTCCACGCGCTGGTCCCGCATAATCTGAACTACCCGCGCCAATTGCTCCGGATCATCATCAGAATTCCCGAGCAATGTGTACAAACCCGCCTCCAACGCGGTCTGCTGCACCGCAGCCGCAAGCTCCGCAAAATACGGGTTGGTTAAATGCGGGATAACCAGGCCAATCGTATTCGTGCGGGATTGACGCAACGCCCGTGCCTGCGCATTCGGCCGATACTGCAGCCGGTCCGCCGCCTCCCGCACGATCTTCTTGGTGCGCGAAGAAATCGCGGGATGGCCGGCCAACGCGCGCGAAACGGTACTCACCGAAAGGCCCGCATCCGCGGCCACATCCTTGAGTGTTGGAGTGCGTTTTTGCATGACGCCAACCTCCTCTACGGCTCATCTACCACTATGCAATCGTTTGCAATGTGCACTACTTAAGACCGTAAACTTGTTTGACTTACTTGTCAAGGGGTGTGGATCACTTTTCGGGAACAATATGACCCGGAACACAAAACTTCCATGACGGAGGCGCCACCTTGAACGGCACGCAAAACCCCCGCCAACCTGTACGGCTGACGGGGGCGATGTTGGGCGAGGCGTCGAAAAGCGGGTTAGGTGCGCGGCACCTCGACCAGCTCGTAGGCTTCGATGAAATCGCCGACCTGGATGTCTGGGTAGGACAGCACCATACCGCATTCGTAGCCGGCAGCAACTTCGGTAACGTCGTCCTTTTCACGGCGCAGCGAATCAATGTTCGCCTTTTCAGCGACCACGTTGCCGTCGCGCACGAGGCGGACGCTAGCGTTACGGCGCATCTTGCCCGACTCCACCATACAGCCGGCAATGAGGCCGACGGCGGAAGCTTTGAAGATGGCGCGAATCTCGGCGCGACCAACCTCGCGCTCCTCGTAGATCGGCTTGAGCATGCCGCGCAGCGCGGATTCGATTTCCTCGATGGCACGGTAGATCACCGAGTAGTAGCGAATCTCCACGCCCTCCGCGTTGGCTTCCTCCGTTGCCTTGCCCTCGGAACGCACGTTGAAGCCGATGATCACGGCGTCGGACGCCGCCGCCAAGGACACGTTCGTTTGGGTGACGGCACCCACGCCACGGTCGATGATGTTCAACGCGACTTCGTCGTCGACCTGGATCTTCAGCAACGCCTCTTCCAGGGCTTCCACGGAGCCGGCGTTGTCGCCCTTGAGGATCAAGTTCAGCGTGCTGGTTTCCTTCAGCACCGCATCCAGGTCCTCCAGGGACACCCGCTTGCGAGTCTTCGCGGCGAGTGCGTTGCGCTTCCGGGCGTTCCGCTTGTCCGCGATCTGGCGGGCCACGCGATCATCCTCAACCACCAACAAGTTGTCGCCGGCGCCGGGCACGCTGCTCAAACCCTGCACCTGCACGGGGCGCGACGGTCCAGCTTCGACGACATCGTTGCCGTATTCGTCAACCATGCGGCGCACGCGGCCATGCGCATCGCCAGCAACGATGGAGTCGCCGACGCGCAACGTACCACGCTGCACAATCACGGTGGCAACCGGGCCGCGGCCACGGTCGAGGTGCGCCTCAATGGCAACACCCTGCGCATCCATATCGGGGTTGGCCAGCAGCTCCAAGGAAGCATCGGCAGTGAGCAGCACAGCTTCCAGCAGCTTCTCAATGTTCAAGCCCTGCTTGGCGGAAATGTCCACGAACATGGTGTCGCCGCCGTACTCCTCCGGCACGAGACCATACTCGGTGAGCTGGCCGCGGATCTTCTCCGGGGAAGCGCCTTCCTTATCAATCTTGTTCACCGCAACCACGATCGGCACTTCCGCCGCCTTCGCGTGGTTAATTGCCTCCACGGTTTGCGGCATGACACCGTCGTCCGCGGCAACCACAAGGATGGCAATGTCGGTGGACTTCGCACCGCGAGCACGCATGGCGGTAAACGCCTCGTGGCCGGGGGTGTCCAGGAAGGTGACCAGCCGGCGCTCGTCCTCGATGGTCACCGGCACCTGGTAGGCGCCGATGCCCTGGGTGATGCCACCGGCCTCGCCGGAACCAACATTCGTTTTACGGATGGTGTCCAGCAGGCGGGTCTTACCGTGGTCAACGTGACCCATGACGGTCACCACCGGCGGGCGCTTGACCAGTGCGTCTTCGCCGCCCTCGTCTTCGCCGAATTGCAGGTCGAAGCTTTCCAACAGCTCGCGGTCTTCGTCCTCGGGGGACACAACCTCGACCTTGTAGTTCATTTCCTCGCCGAGGAGCATCAACGTCTCGTCCGAAACAGATGCGGTCGCGGTGACCATCTCACCCAGGTTGAACAAAGCCTGCACCAAGGCTGCCGCCTCCGTACCGATCTTTTCCGCAAAGTCAGACAGCGACGCGCCGCGGGCGAGGCGCAGCGTAGCTCCGCCGCCGTCGGGCAAGCGCACGCCACCAATGACGTTTGGCGCCTGCATTGCCTCGTACTCGTAACGCTTCTGCCGCTTCGACTTGCGCCCTTTTCGGGGGGCGCCACCGGGACGACCGAATGCGCCGGCGGTACCGCCGCGACGACCGCCGCGCGCGCCGCCGCCACCACCGCCGGGGCCACCGGGGCCGCCACCACGGTTGAAGTTATTGCCGCCACCGCCGCCGCGGCTCCGGCCACCGCCGCCGCCACCAGGGCCGGAAGCCTTGGCGGGCATTTGGCCGGGGCTCGGATGATTCGGCATCATTGCCGGGGTGGGACGACGCCCGCCGCCCGAACCCGGCTTCGCGCCACCCTGTGGGCGGGGGCCGCCACCAGAGCGCTGACCGCCACCCTGCGGGCGAGGTCCACCGCCGGGACGGGGACCGCCGCCCGGGCGGGGGCCGCCACCGGGACGCGGTGCGGGAGTTGGGGTGCTCGACGTGGAGAACGGGTTGTTCGCCACACGCGGCACGCGGCCGCCGGGCTTCGGACCCGGTTTCGCCATCGGACGCGGCATAGGCGCAGGCTTCGGCGCCTCGGACGCCGGCTTGTGTCCACCAGGCTTCGGAGCGCCCGGCTTCGGTGCCGCCGGCTTGGGGGCTGCGGGCTTTGGCGCCGCAGGCTTCGGGGCAGCCTTTGGTTTTTCTTCAGTTGCTTGGCTGCCATTTAACGCAGCGTAATGTTGTTCCATCTTCTTCACCACGGGAGGTTCGATGGTGGAAGATGCGGTTTTTACGAACTCGCCTTGCTCCTTCAGCGTGGCGAGGAGTTCTTTGCTGGTTACACCGAGCTTCTTTGCAAGCTCATGTACACGTAGCTTTCCGGGCACTTTACTCCTTGGGGTTTATCCGTAGAAGTGAAGGCCCTTCGTCTTCTACGGGTTTGCTTTGACGTTCATCGCTGATGCTTCATCGTGGGCTCATCAGTGTTCGGTCTTTCCTGCTTCTAGTTCGGTGTGACCCGCGAGGTACTTCCGCACAGGTCCGGCATCCACGGATGTGGCTGCCCGTAACGCACGGCCGAAAGCACGACGTGCCTCAGCCAAGTCCAGAGCTTGGATTGTTGGGGTGATCCAAGCACCCCTTCCCGGCAGCCGGCGCCCCGGGTCTGGGATCGCCACTCCGGGCTGTTCAGGATCTAACACCACGCGAAGCAAATCGCTATCGTGGAAGCGTTGCCTCGTGGCAATGCAGGTGCGGATACGGATGGTCTTACCGGTGCAACCACCGGCGGCGGTACCAGAAGCCAACCCGGAAGATTCCTGGTGTTCTGGCGTTTTCACCATACCTGTACAACGACTCCTCAAGGACTCTTTACGCACTCTTTGCTGAACTAACCCAAGCTCGGGCCTTATAAGAGTGTACGCTACATTCTCTCGAACGGCTAATAGGAACCTATTCGGCGTCCGAGTGAATGTCGATCTTCCAACCGGTTAACCGCGCCGCTAGGCGAGCGTTTTGCCCCTCTTTCCCAATGGCCAGGGACAGTTGGTAGTCCGGAACGGTCACCCGCGCAATCTGCTGATCGGGGTCGACAACTTCGACGCGCACTACCTTAGACGGAGCCAAAGAATTACCCACATATGTGGCTGGATCATCGGAGTAATCGATGATGTCAATCTTTTCCCCGTTCAGCTCCCGCATCACATTTGACACCCGCTGTCCGCGAGGGCCGATGCACGCCCCCTTCGCATTGAGGCCTTTCACCGTTCCCCGCACTGCAATCTTGCTACGGTGCCCGGCTTCACGGGCAATGCTCATGATTTCCACAGAACCATCGGCGACTTCCGGCACCTCCAGCTCGAAGAGCTTGCGCACCAACTCGGGGTGCGTGCGCGAAAGGTTGATTTGCAGGCTGCGCGGACCTCGATTGACGCCCACCACGTAGCTTTTCACACGGTCGCCGTGTGTGAACTTCTCCCCCGGGATTTGTTCGGCGGGCAGCAGCACGCCGTCTTGGCCTTCCATTTCGGTTCCCAATTGCACGACCACAATGCCGCGTTCGCGGGCGCGGGCATCAGCCTGGACGACGCCGGAAACGACGTTACCTTCATAGCCAACGTAGGAATCAAAGGCTTTGATGGTTTCGGCTTCGCGCAGACGCTTGACAATCGCGTCGCGCACGGCGGCCGCCCCGATCCTGCCGAAACTGCTCGGCGTGTCATCGAACTCGGATTCGACATTGCCGTCGTCGTCGAGTTCGGTGACAATCACACTCACGGCACCAGTGGCTGGATTGATATCCACGCGCGCGCGGGTGTGTTGGTCGCTTCCACGGTGCGTGTGGTAAGCGTGAAGCAATGCGCTGGCAATCGTAGTCAAAAGGTCTCGGACACTGATGCCCTTTTCCTCTTCAATCGCCCGGAGTGCATTGACATCAATGTTCACTTGTGTTCCTCTCGCCTGGCAAGGCTTTCTTCGTATGTAGCTGACGCAAGCTGGCGTTCAGCTGCTGGTGGATCTGCGAATTCTACTTCTACCACTGCCTTATCAAAAGCAGCTAATTCAATTGGGGCAACCTCCAGCTGCTTGCCCTTCCTGGTTATCAAGATGACGTGATCGCCCGCATCGTTGAGCGCGCCGATGCGACCTCGAGTGACGCGGCCAGCGGCGTCGCTAAGCGCGACGAGGCGGCCAACGTTCCGGCGCCAGTGACGCGGCAGGGTGAGCGGGTGATCAATACCAGGAGTGGAAACCTCTAGGGTGTACCCCGGGCCGAACGATACCACACCGTCCGCTTCGGCGCGGTCGAGCACTACCCCAAGCTCTGTGGACAACGCCTCAAGGGTATCGAGGTCGGGGTGGGCATCCGAATCCACCGCCACCGCAACCACAGATTTAGAGCCCGCGCGGTTCACCCGCAGCCGTTCAATGTCCATGTTGTGCTTGCTCACCACAGGTTCAATGAGCGCGTGCAAAGTTTCAGGGGTAGGAAAAGCCATAGCGAAGAGCTTAGCGCGAGGTAGACTCTGGCGATGTGAAACGTCCCGCTTTTTTGCTGCTGATCGTCGCGCTGCTTTCCTCCTGCTCGTTTGGTGCCCACATTACCGCCGATGAAGCGCTCAATAGGGTGTACGCTTCCGCCGCGTACGACGCTGAGCACACCGACATCGACCACGTCACCGACGCCCGCAAGCGCCACCAGGCGGACCTGGAGCGAGAAATTTATCGCCTGTGCGGCACGCTGCAGGACGGCTCCAAACCGCCCAAATGCAACCTCGCACCTATCGACGCCGCGCCCGACAAAGACCGCGACTCCGCCCAGGTGCTCCGTGACGCCATGGACGCCATCGAAAGCGAAATCAATAATGCCCCAAAGGAATCGCTGATCGTGCTGGCCCGCCAATACGCGGAACTGGCCACCTTGGCGTTGAAGGCCCCCGAACTGCCCAAAGACCCCTCCTTGGGCACCCCTCATGACGTGGATCGCCTCCGCGCCGGCATCGAACACGAATACGCCAACGCCTATGGTTTGGAGGTGGCGTCCGCGCGAGACAACGCCGGCACCGAAGCCCGCCTCGATGAATTAGTGGAAGCCCACCGCAAGTACGCGCAGGACCTCAGCAAAATCATTACCGACGGCGCGCCAGCACCAGCTCCGGGTTACACCATCGACGACCCCGTCACCGACCCCACCGCCTTCGCCGCGAACCTCGAGCGGGACAGCGTGGCGTTTTGGCTGGCGGAAACCACCGCCGCGGAAACCGATGACTGGCGGATCATCTGTCTACGTTCGGCGGCGGCTGCCGCATTGCGCGCCACGCTGCTGGATCCCAACACGGACTACCTGCGCAACCCAGACACCAGCACCGAAAACTAACGTGTTTCAACCGTGGTGGGCTAGAACCGCTGCCACGTCGGCTTATGGTCGTAGGCGTAGTGGTAGTACTCCGCGAATTGCAGCTTGCTGGCGGCGGGTTCGTCGATAATCACGGTAACGTGCGGGTGCAACTGGAGTACCGACGCCGGGCAAAACGCCGTCACCGGCCCCTCCACGGTAGCCGCGATGGCTTCCGCCTTCCCCTCGCCCGTGGCCAGCAGCACGAGGTGCCCAGCGTCAGTGATCGTGCCCAAGCCTTGGGTGAGCACATGCACTGGAACATCAGCGGCAGATTCGAAAAACCTAGCGTTATCCGAAATTGTTTGCGGGTGTAGGGTTTTCAAACGGGTGCGCGACACCAGGGACGATCCAGGCTCGTTGAATCCAATGTGGCCATCCGTACCGATACCCAACAATTGGATGTCAATCCCGCCTGCTTCGGCGATCGCCGCATCATAGGCCAGCGCCGCCTCGCCAGGGTGCGCAGCCAATCCGTCGGGGCTGTAGACGTGGGCGTCGTCAATATCGATGTGGTTGGTGAACTCAGCGCGAATCGTGTGGTAGTAGCTTTGCGGATGCTCCCGCGGCAAGCCCACGTACTCGTCGAGCAAAAACGCACGCGCGTGCGCAAAGCTCAACCCCTCTTCGCGGTGGCGACGAATCAACTCCTGATACAACGCCAACGGTGTGGATCCGGTAGCGAGCCCTAGGATCACAGACTGCTTGGCCAACGCGTTCGCAAAAACATCGGCGGCGAGGCGGGCGACATCCGCCTCACTCGGCTTGATGATGACCTCCATGGTCGGAGGGTCCTCCTTTCAAGAGCGTTCCCTGGCGGCAGCTGGCAATTGCGCGCCGCGCCACAACACTTGTTCCAATTCCAAATCGGTGCCCAAACACACCACGTCAGCGCGGTTACCCACGGCGATGCTCCCCCGATCGGACAATCCCAACACCCGCGCGCCGGTCGTCGCAGCCAGCGCAGCCACCTCGGCCACATCCCGGCCCCGCCGAAGGTGGCGCTGCACCTGATCCAACAACCGCGAGGTGCCGCCAGCGATAGCCCCGAGCGAACCATCCGTAGTGGTCAAGCGGGCGACTCCGGATGCCACCGTCACGCGCAAATCCCCAAGCACATAGTCGCCATCCGCGGTGCCAGCCGCAGCCATCGCGTCCGTAACAAACGTGGCGCTAGCCGGATGCACCGCATCCCACACCAAATCCACCGTGCGGTCATGCAGGTGCACCCCGTCCGCGACAAGTTCAACGACCATGCGGCCGGTCGCCGCGGCGTCGATCATTGCGGCAGCCGCCCCTGGGGCGCGGTGATGCACTGGCGGCATCGCGTTAAACAAATGCGTTGCGGTCACGGGCACACCAAGGCGCTCCGCGCGCTCCAGCACGCTCAAGGTGACATCGAAATCGGCGTCCGTGTGGCCGAGCGAAGCCACAACACCATGCTCCGCACACACTTCCAACAGCTCGAAAGCATGGTCAGTTTCGGGGGCGAAGGTGATGGACTTCAACCAGCCTCGGCCCGCGCGCGCAACCTTGGCGAACAACGCCGGATCACCCGGGATGATCGCCGCGGGATCTTGAGCGCCGCAACGGCAATGGTTAATAAACGGGCCTTCCATATGAACACCATCGATCTCGCCCTCGTCCGCGAGGTCCGCGAGCAAGGCGGTCTGCTCCACTAGCTGCTCGCCTGGCGCGGACACCAACGAGGCCAGCAACGTAGTCGTGCCGTGCGCACGGTGATGGCGCGCCGCGGCTCGGCAGCCCGCTCGATCAGCGTTGGGGAAACCGAAGCCAGCGCCGCCGTGATTGTGCAGGTCTACAAACCCCGGCAGGATCCAGGCGTGGTGCGAAGCATCCGAATCCGACGTCCCGGCAGGCCGCACCTCCGTGATGCGATCGTCAACGACGGTGACCACCGTGTTCGCGCGCACGCCATCCGGGGTAACCACCGTACCTTGCAGCTTCATCATCCCGCCGCCTGTTCGACCTGGTGGGCGAACTGCGCGGTGACGAACGCGACGTCGGTAATCGCGGTGCCAACGATCACTGCGTCCGCGCCCTTCGCTAGGCCCTGGGCCGCGAGTTCCGGGGTATGATAGCGGCCTTCGGCGGTAAGCAGCACGTCCGGCCCCAACGCCGCACGAATCTCGGCAACCAATTCGAGGTCAGGGCCGGGCGTTTTCGCGCGGTACTCCGTATAGCCAGCAAGCGTGGTGGAAATAATATCCGCGCCGTCACGATACGCGGCGATGGCCTCTTCCAGCGTCGCAATATCCGCCATGATGAGCGCGCCTTCCTCATGCACCGCGGCGACCTTTTGTGCGAACGTGGAGCCGTCGGCGCAGGGGCGCAGCGTGGCATCCACAGCCACGATCGTGGCACCCGCCTGAGCGACGGCGCGGGCGGACGCGACCGTCGGCGTAATGTACACGCCGGTCGCCCCCTCCTTGGTCAAACCAATCACCGGCACATCCACCTTGTTGACCACCGCGCGGATATCCTCCAGCCCGCCGTAACCACCACATCGGATCGCGGTTGCCCCACCCGCCACGGCCGCCGCGGCAAGATGTGCAATGGTGTGTGTGTCACGCAGCGGGTGACCGTCCGGGGCCTGTGCCGACACGATGAGCGTGCCAGCGACCCTGCTGCGAAAATCTGTGAGATTCATGCTCTTCCTTCTAGCAATAACGAACCCAAGTACGCGGCCCCCACCAGTGGAGCGTCCGTACCCAATGCCGCGGGTACCACCGGCAGCTCCGCGAGCGCGGGGAGCAACGCTTGATGCAGCGCCGTAGTCAACGGCTCTGAAATTTCATTACCAATGGTGCCCACGCCACCGCCGAGTACGACCGCTTCAACGTCATAGGCATTAATAAAACCGGCCAGGCCACGACCAACACCCGTCATTCCGCCGGTAATAACCTGCCGGGCGAGATCATCACCGGAACGATACCGACGCATGATTTCCCGCAAGTCTACCTTGGATACCAGCTCGCCACTGTGCGCAAGATATGCCCGCGTCAATGCGGGACCAGAGCCAATGTTTTCAATAATGTCGCAACCGCCATCCGGGGTTGGCCCATACAAATAGGCAATCTCCCCCCTACTGTAATGAGGGGAATCTTCTAAGGAACCGCCGCGAATGATCGCGCCGCCGATGCCGGTTCCGATGGACACGAACAACACGTCCGCAAAGCCGTTACCCGCACCAAACACGGCCTCCCCGAGGCCCATGACACGTACGTCATTCTGCACGGCTACGGGCAATCCGGTCGCTTCGCGCACCGCCGCGGCGAGCTCCGTGCCAGCCCACCCAGGCATGGTGGGTCCGGCGGCGACCACCACGCCGGTAGTTGGGTCTACCACGCCAGGCGCGCCAATGCCCACGGCGGCGGGATGAACACCGGCAGCCGTCGCGGCATCGATAGTCTGCGCAATGGCAGCCTGCACTTCGGCGAGCACGGCGCTGCTGCCCTGCGCGGCGCAAGTCCCGCGCGTGGCGCGCGCATGCACCCGCGTCGGATCCGCCGGGTCAATATAGGCGGTGGCAATCTTCGTGCCACCAATGTCAACGGCAACGACACAGGTGCTCATGTGTGCTAACCCTTGAGGCCAGACGCGTCAACGATGGCATGAATGCGGGCAAGCTCCGCATCCGTAAACGGCAACGCAGGGGGCGCCATCCGCCGCGAGCTAAACACACCCAAGTACTCTAACGCCGCCTTGAAGCCGCCCACGCCGGAAGAGTTGCCACCCACCCGCTGCGGATCGCCCTGGAACACAATGTCGAACAGCTGGATGAGCTTTTCCTGTTCGGCACGCGCAGTATCCCAATCCCCCGCCAACGCCGCCTGCTGGAGGCGCACATAGCCCGCGGGATCAACGTTACCCAGGCCAGGAACCACACCATCGGCGCCGAAAAAGTAGTTCAGGTCCACGGTGGTCTCGGAGCCAGTGAGCACTTTGAAGTCCTGCAAACCTCGCTCATTTCGCTTTCGAATAAGCGACCGGGTGGCGGCATCGTTGCCGGAAGAATCCTTCATGCCGGCAAGCACCCCCTCGGCGGCCAGGGTAAGCATGAGTTCATCGCTCAAGGTGACGTTCACACAGATCGGAATCTGGTAGGCATACAACGGCACGTCCGGCGCCATGGCGTGGATCCGCCGGAAGTGTTCCATAATTTCGTTCGGATGCGTCCGCGTATAGAACGGTGCGGTAGCAACCAGCCCCTGCGCTCCGAGATTGATAGCGTCTTCAACATGCTCCGCCACGCGCAAGGTGGTGGTATCGATCACTCCGGCGATCACCGGCACGCGGCCGGCAGCCGCCTCGACAACGGTTTCTAAGAACGCGCGGCGGTTTTCGCGGGTCAGAAACACGACCTCCGAAGAGGAGCCAAGGGCAAACAGCCCATCGACGCCGCCGTCGATGAGACGCTCAACGTGACGTCGAAGGGATGCGCGATCCACGGTGAAATCATCGTTGAGGGGGCATACCACCGGGGGGATTACACCGGTGAATGCGGAAACTGCAGACATGGCAAGATTGGCCTTTCAGAACAAAACGAGTATGCGTTCGGATTTTAATGCCGCCAGCGGCGGCCCACACGAGCCGCCGCTGGCGGCGCGTGCGCTCCGAGAATGGTGCTCACGCCGGCAACCTTTGGGTGCAACGCCGTGCCGCTTCCGATTCCATGGCTGAACTACTCACTCGACGGGATCGAGGTTTCGGTTTTGCCGGTGGAGAGAAATCGCGTGCCGCACAGGACCGTAGTGGGCTTGCACCGCCGTGCGGAAGGCGTTTGCGTCTTTGTTGCGCAATGCCTCAACCATCTCTTGGTGCGATTCGATGGTGCGTTGAACATCCTCGGTAATCGGCAGGTCAAGCAGCGGAACAACCTCTGCATGGATCTGCCACAAGGCGTCCGAGAGCTCTCGGATAAGTTTATTTTTCGTTCGCGCCAGCAACACCACGTGGAATTGCTGGTCCGCTTTCCCAAAGGACTCACCTTTTTCAACGTGGGCGCGCATTTCGGTGACCACGCTGTCGAGGGCTTCCACGGACTCTTCATCGTGTACAGCGACAAGCTCGTCGGCGAGGGACTGCTCGAGCGCCTCGCGGGTATCAATGACCTGAAGTAAGTGATCGAAAGACTGGTCGAGGTCGAGGGTGACCCGGAGAACCATCCCCCGAACGAGGGGGGCGAGTGACATCTTTGAGATGTAAGTTCCCTGCCCTTGGCACACCTGGACGATGTCGAGGGAAACAAGTGTGCGCATTGCCTCGCGCAATGACGAACGGGAGCAGCCCAGCTCCTCGCACAGCTCCTTTTCGGAGGGTAGTAAATCGCCAACATGCAGGTTGTGGCGGCGAATGTAGTCTTCAATACCTTCCACCGCAGACTGCGCAGTATTTCGAGCTCGAGGTACCACGTGCCATTCTCCTCACTCATAGGGTTGACCTAGAACCGTGCTTTCATCCTGCACTGATTGTCCGTCCGAAAGCCATTCGGGGAAAAATCCTTGCCACTATTGTAGATCACATCAGACGTCTGATGTACATTCAGATCACAGGATGTTTTAAGTGAGACGGACTCTACAGGATGCCCTCATGAAGAACACTGTGACACAAGCTTGTCACCATTGGGGACATGTCTCACTAGGAGCCGCCTAATATGAACTCTTGTAAGAGCTGTCATAACCAGCGGACCCGTTTGAACCCAACTTCTCATTCCTCCAGGGAAAGGACCACGATGAGCAAGACTTTTACCCGTCGCAGCTTCCTCCGCATCACGGGAGCGCTTGGTGCTGCAGCCGGTCTGAGCGCGACTATCAGCGCGTGCGCACCGAGTGGCGAAAACACGAGCTCCACCAGCGTTGAACCTGCCGGCCCGGTCAAGGACGACGGCATGATCGAGGCTGCCATCTCCTACGAACTTGGCACCAACGGTTACGACCCGATGACCACCACCTCGGCGCTGACCATTGCCGCCAACTGGCACACCCTCGAAGGTTTGACCGAGATGGACCCTGCGACGGGCGAAATCTACGCCGCCTTGGCAAAGGAACTCCCCTCCGGCGATAGCACCAGCGTTGATGTGAAGCTGCGTGACGGCGCAATGTTCCACAACGGTGACGCAGTCACCGCCGACGACGTCGTCTTCTCCTTCGAACGCGTCCTCGACCCAGCGAACAAGTCCCTGTACGCGTCGTTCATCCCATTCATCAAGGGCGTCACCAAGAAGGACGATTCCACCGTCACCATCACCACCGAGTACCCCACCGGCGTGCTGGCGGACCGCCTGTCCGTGGTCAAGATCGTGCCGAAGAAGGTTGTGCAGGCAGACTCTGCGGCATTCGACGCCAACCCGATCGGCTCCGGCCCGTACAAGATGACCGAAAACGGCGCCAACAAGGTTGTGAAGTTCGAACGCTTCGACAAGTACAACGGTTCCCGCCCGGCGAAGGCGGCGAAGATGACTTGGAACGTCATCCCGGACTCCTCCACCCGCATCAACTCCCTCCAGTCGAAGAGCGCGCAAGCCATCGACTCCGTCCCGTATCTCAACATTGAGCAATTGCAGGCCACCAACCAGGTGGAATCCAAGCAAGGTTTCGGCGTCCTGTTCGCCATGTTCAACAACCACTCCTCGAACCCGTTCGCGGAGATGAAGAACCGCCAGGCCTTCCTGTATGCCATCGACATGGACCGCGTGCTGGAAACCGGCATGAAGGGACAAGCCTCGGCCGCTACCTCATTCCTGCAGGAAAGCCACCCGAACTACAACAAGGCCAAGAATGTCTACACGCACGACGCAGACAAGGCCAAGAAGCTGTTCGCGGAAACCGGCTTGAAGAGCTTGCGGCTCCTGTGCACTGACCACGACTGGGTTCGCCAGTGCACCCCGCTCATCCAGGAATCCCTCAAGGAGGTCGGCATCGAGGTGGACTTCACCGAGCGCAAATCCGCCGACGTGTACAACACCATTGACGGCAAGCCGGAGGCTTTCGACGTCGTCATCGCTCCCGGTGATCCGTCCGTATTCGGCAAGGACCCCGACCTGCTGATGCGCTGGTGGTACGCCGGCGACACCTGGACCGATACCCGCATGCACTGGAAGGGTTCCGAATCGTACACCAAGGTGCAGAAGCTGCTCGACGAAGGCTTGATGGCCACCGACGAAGCCGACGCCCAGAAAACTTGGAACGAGTTGTTCGATCTGCTTTCCGAGATCGTGCCGCTGTACCCGTTGTTCCACCGCAAGACGCCGACCGCTTGGGATGGCACCACACTCAGTGATTTCAAGCCGATCGACGTGACTGGTCTGAGCTTCCTCGACGTGGGCTCTACGAAGTAGTACTGGGCGGTTCGCACCGCTAACCACACCCGGCGCGACCGCAGGTAACGCTTCACACAGTGTTATCGCGTGGCTGCGCCGGGTGTTGCCATTGTTCCAACTCGTGAAGAAAAGTCGTCATGTCTAACCTTCTTCGTCTTATCGGTAGGCGGCTTGTCGCCCTGCCGATCATGATTCTGGGCGTCACCTTCCTGGTGTTTTTCGTGATGTCCTTCTCCCCCGCCGACCCGGCGCGCTTGGCACTCGGTGAGTCGGCATCCCCGGAAGCTTTGGAAGCCTACCGAGAGGCCAATGGGCTCAACGACCCCATGCTCGTCCGCTACGGCAAGTTCCTTGTCGGCATGCTGCAAGGCGATTTAGGCACCACGGCCGGCAACACCCCGGTGACGGATCAAGTCAAGCAGGCGTTCCCCATCACCCTGCAACTGACATTCCTGGGCCTCATTATCGCAGTGGTGTTCGCGCTCGTTCTGGGGGTCATTGCTGCGTTGTACCGCGACCGTTGGCCGGACCAGATCATCCGCGTGTTTTCCATCGCCGCGCTGGCCACACCATCATTCTGGTTAGCTATCCTGCTCGTGCAATGGCTGGGCACCATCCCCGGCGGCTGGGGCGTGTTCCCCGCCATTTTGTCCCGCTGGGTGCCACTAAGTGAATCCCCCGCCACGTACGCCAACAGTATTTTCCTGCCGGCGTTGGCGCTTGGTGTGCCGGTGGCAGGTTCGCTCGCCCGCGTGGTCCGCACCTCCATGGTCGAAGAGTTGGACAAAGACTATGTGCGCACTGCTATCGGTGCGGGGATTCCCAAGGCGGAGGTGATTTCGCGCAATGTGCTGCGCAACGCGCTGATCACCCCTATCACGGTGTTGGGTTTGCGCGTGGGCTACCTCATGGGTGGCGCGGTGATCATCGAAATCATCTTTAACATCCAAGCGATGGGCCAATTGATTCTCGACGGCGTGCAACGCAACGACGTGTTCCTCGTCCAAGGCGTCACGCTGACCGTTGCCGTCGCCTTCATCATTGTGAACATTGCCGTGGACATGCTGTACGTACTGGTCAATCCTAGAATCCGGAGCATCTGATGCGACGCAATCTCACCACCAAACTGGAAGAAAAAGCGGGCGGGCGTTTCACTCAATTGCGCAACCTGCCCATCGCCTCCAAGATCGCAGTTGGTTTCCTTTCGCTCGTGGTGCTACTCGCGGTGTTCGCCCCGTTGATTTCTGGCTACGATCCGCTTGCCTCCGGCACCCCGGTAGCGCCTCCGAGTGGGGAACATTGGTTCGGTACTGATGCGATTGGTCGCGATATTTTCGCTCGCGTCGCCTACGGCGCGCGTTCCTCGCTCATCATTGGCTTGTGCGCCACCGCCGCCGCCCTTGTGGTCGCCGCTGTGCTCGGTTCCATCGCCGCCACCGCCGGCAAAGTCGTGTCCGAGGTGTTGATGCGCGTGCTAGACATCGTCATGTCGTTCCCCGGCATCGCACTCGCCGCCGTGTTCGTCGCGGTGTTCGGCAACGCCCTGCCGGTGCTTGTGTTTGCCATCGGGTTTTTGTATGTCCCGCAACTATCCCGCGTGGTGCGCGCCAATGTCATTAGTGCGTTTGGTGAGGACTACGTGTCCGCCTCCCGAGTATTGGGGGCATCCACCGCACACATTTTGCTCAAGCACGTGGCCCGCAACTGCCTAGCCCCAATCGCCGTATTTGCCACGGTGTTAGTGGCCGACGCCATCGTGTTCGAGGCTTCGCTGAGCTTTATTAGCGCCGGTGTGAAACCGCCGAACCCGTCCTGGGGCAATATCCTCGCCGACGGCAAGCAATTGCTGCTCTTTGGGGCCTGGTGGCCAACCTTCTTCCCCGGCTTAATGATCCTGTTGACGGTACTCGCGCTCAATATCCTGGCCGAGGGATTAACGGACGCGTTGGCTGCCCCGGCGGTGAAGCCAAGCGCGGCGTCGAAACCCGAAAACGAAACTGTGAGCGGCGAGAACACGCTCGGACAAACCTCCGAAGAGCAGGCTCGTGAATCGCTAAACGCCTCGTTGGCTGCGCTGGCCAAAGCGGAGGCCGAGCACAACAACCGCCTGGTGTACACCGGCGACGCCGAGCCGCTCATTGAGGTAAAGAATTTCTCCATCGCCTTCCCCAACGCCCACGGCGACGTCAACATTGTGGATAACGTGAACTTCTCGGTGCGCCCCGGCGAAACCATGGGTCTGGTCGGCGAATCCGGCTGCGGCAAATCCATCACAGCAATGGCGATCATGGGCCTACTGCCGAAAACGGCCAAGCTGAGCGGCGAGGTGCTGTACAACGGCCGTAACCTGCTGGAACTACGTCCCGAGGAGCACAATGCGCTGCGCGGGCACGAAATCGCAATGATCTACCAGGACGCACTCAGCGCCCTGAATCCGTCGATGCTGATCCGCACACAAATGAAGCAATTGACCCGGCGTGGCGGCAAACGCTCCGCGGAGGAGCTGCTGGAGCTGGTGGGCTTGGACCCTGAGCGCACGCTGCGGTCGTATCCGCACGAGCTTTCCGGCGGCCAGCGGCAGCGCGTGCTGATCGCGATGGCGTTGACTCGGGACCCGCGGTTGTTGATCGCTGACGAGCCGACCACCGCGCTGGACGTCACGGTGCAGCACCAGGTGGTGCAGCTGCTAAACGAACTGCGCGAAAAACTCGGATTCGCAATGATTTTCGTATCTCATGACCTCGCACTAGTGGGCCGTTTGGCGCACAAGATCACGGTGATGTACGCCGGTCAGGTGGTGGAACAAGGCGCCACCAGCGAGCTACTAACCGACCCCCGCCACGAGTACACCCGCGGCCTCCTGGGCTCCGTACTGTCCATCGAAGCTGGCGTGGACCGGCTCTACCAGGTGCCCGGCACGGTGCCCTCGCCACGCGAGTTCGTCGCAGGCGACCGCTTTGCTCCGCGCTCCAGCCACCCAACGGTGGGGCTGAACGAAAAACCAACCATGCGGCACATTGCAGGCACTACGCATTCGTACGCGGCCACAGACGAGCTGCTGCACGTCCTGGGAGAATCATCATGACCGAGCGAACCCCCGTCATCGAAGTCGTCAACGGCAATGTCGTACACAAAACCCGTACCGGAAAACTCTTTCGACCGGACACCGTGCACGCCAACAAGAACATTCACTTCCGTGCCTTTCGCGACGAAGTCGTTGGCCTCGTCGGCGAATCCGGCTGCGGCAAGTCCACCCTGGCGCGCGTCATGGTGGGGCTACAGCCACTGACCAGCGGATCGTTGCTGTTCCAAGGCAAGCCGATGAGTCGCAGCGGGGCGGCCCGCAGGCAACTCGGCAAAGCGGTGTCCGTAGTGTTCCAAGATCCGGCAACCTCGCTGAATCCGCGCATGACCGTCCGCGATCAGTTGCTGGATCCGCTGCGGGTGCACAAGGTGGGCTCTCCCGCTGAGCAGGAAAAACGCGTGCGCGAGTTGGTGAGCCTCGTGGGTTTGCCGCAATCCGCGCTCGAGGTACTGCCCCGCCAAATTTCCGGCGGCCAGCGCCAGCGTGTGGCCATTGCGCGCGCCCTGGCCCTTGACCCAGATTTGATTATTGCCGACGAGCCGACCTCGGCGTTAGACGTGTCCGTGCGCGCCCAGGTACTCAACCTGTTGCTCGATTTGAAGCGGGAATTCGGCCTCGGCTTGGTGTTTATTTCGCACGACATCAACACGGTGCGCTACGTCTCCGATCGCATTTGCGTTATGCTGCGCGGCGAAATCATCGAGGAAAACACCACCGACAACATTTTCAATAATGCGCAGCAGGAGTACACGCGTACTCTGCTCGCGGCGACGCCATCGTTGCTCTAGCCGCCGTGCGATCCGCTGCGCCTACGCGACAGTGCCGAGGGTAGCGCCTGCACAAGGTGCCTCCCCCGGCACTGTCGCTGTTGTTAACCGCCCACCCCCTTCCAGGCGGTGAGGGGTACCGCTTTCTGCCCGTTGCTCAACCACCGACTGCACCTGTGAAGCTACACTCGGTCCAATGCGGAGCGATTGTTTTGTCTTCTTTGAACCAGATTATGCCCCTAATGGAACGGTGCAGGTCAGCTCTTTGCATTTGCCTGAGAGTTTGCTGGCGCCACGGTTACAGCGACCTCCAGCGACGGACAACGCCATCACCAAAGCGTTTTACAGCATCAGCCCGAACCTGCAGCCAGAAATTCTCGGGGATCGCTGCATTCAAGTGCGCTGCAACGACACCGACGGTTTGGTGGAGTTTGCGGTGATTCATAAGCTGGGCTTGGCGCATATAGACGGGCAACGCATCCTCATGTTCGGCGACGAATCCGCAACGTTTTCCTCCGAGACGGGCAGCTGGTTTCTCCCCGTAGCGCCCCGCGCCGGGCTGCTAGAAACTCTGCGTTATGCCGAGTCGCACCTTGCCGCCAGCCGCAACGATTTCCTAGTGATTCGCAACCTCAGCACCGATGATACGTTTGTTCAGGCGCGCCCCCGGGGTGACGGTTCGTGGCTCATCGAATATAGAAACGGTCACCAGGATCGACATTTTCAGCTCACGGTCCCCAATGTGCGTTGGGTAGCGGGGCTGATGGAGCTGTGGATGAGCCGTGACCCCCGGTTTTTGCAGCAGGCATGGACGAAAGTTGGTTACGACTTCCTTTTGTTCCAACCGGACCCCCGGCACCCCATCGGCTCGCTGAACTTTATGGAAACCCCGCTCGCCGCCCGCTACCATGCGCGACCCGCCACCTCGCAATTCTTAAACGCCGTATTGCGCGGCCTGACCACCAGAGTGTCCGCCATCCCCGGCATTTCGCTTTTCGACGCCCCGCGCATCACCGGAGACCGTTGCATCCAGGTCACCGTTGCCCAATCTTCCGCCCCGAAAATGCTACCTTTTCTGCTGGAGTTTGCGGCGAAAAACGAACTTGGCCTCTTAGATCTATTCCGCCACCTTGTATTGCTCTTTGGCGACGAAGACTGTCGTGTCGAGGTAAGCACCCCGGAATGGAAGCTGCCAGGCGTATCATTCGCCGGGTTGACGGCGCTCTTGCACGCCGCCACCCAAGGCCTCTTCAACCACAAACCTTCGTTCGAGTTTCGGATAAAGGAATCCGGCAACCTTGTCACCGCGGAATACGAAACTGGGTTCTGGGTACTGCGCATGGGCAGGCAGGTCATTGAAGTGAAGGAACCACCGGAGGCAGCGAAAATGATCAAGGCTTGGTGCGCACCAGAACCCGCCCGCAAGGAGCGGGCGCGCCGCGGCTAACGGACCAGTTCGCTAATGCGCGCGGCAGCGTCGGCGGCGTCCAGTTCGACGGTCTCGCCACCGCGGACCCGCAATTCCACCTTGCCTTCGGCAAACGAACGGCCCAACACCACTACATAAGGCATGCCCAACAGCTCGGAATCCTTAAACTTCACGCCGGGGCTGACTTTCGGGCGGTCGTCGAAAAGCACTTCGATACCGGACTCGGAGAGTTGCTGTACCAGGGTCTCGGCAGCTGCTGCCGCCGCGGCATCCTTGTTGGCCACCACCACGTGCACCTGATACGGCGCAATCTCCGCAGGCCAGCGCAGGCCCTTGTCGTCGTGGGCCTGTTCCGCCAACACCGCCACCAGCCGAGAAACGCCAATCCCGTAGGAACCCATCGTAGGAATCGAACGTTTTCCGTGCTCGTCAAGGATTTGCACGTCAAAGGCTTCCGTGTACTTTCGGCCCAATTGGAAAATATGGCCCATTTCGATACCGCGTTCCAACGTCAGCACGCCTTGGCCATCAGGTGCGGGATCACCTTCCAACACCTCGGCAGCTTCGATCACACCGTCGATCTGGAAATCGCGTCCGGCAACCAACCCAACCACATGGCGCTGCGGGGCATCTGCACCCGTGATCCACGAAGTACCGCGAGCGACTCGGGCGTCGGCAAGCACGCGCACCCCGTTGGCGGCCAAACCCACCGGCCCCACATAGCCCTTCACCAGGAACGAATGGGCCGCAAAATCCGCGTCTGAACACAACTCCACGGTGGCTGGCTCTACAGCTGCCTCGAGCCGTTTCATATCCACCTCGCGGTCGCCGGGCACAAGAATGCCCACCAATTCCGGTTCCCCGCCGGGCTGCGTCACCTTGACCATCAAACACTTGAGCGTATCCGCTGCGGTGACCTCGCGGCCGTCGACAGTAATACCTGCGCCGCGAGCCCACGCAACCAACGTCTCAATCGTCTCGGATTCGGGCGTCTCATACACCACCGCCTCCGGCAAACCTTCGATATCACGTTCGGGCGCGGGTTGAGTTACCACCGCCTCCACGTTCGCCGCATAATCACCTTCCGTGGCACGCACAAACGTGTCCTCACCGTTGGGGGAAATAGCGAGGAACTCCTCAGACGCGGAGCCGCCCATGGCGCCGGACGTAGCCTTACAAATCACATATTCCACACCAAGGCGATCAAAAATCCGCTGGTAGGCGCGGCGGTGCGCCTGGTAAGAAGCCTCCAAACCAGCGTCGGTCATGTCAAATGAATAGGAATCCTTCATCACAAACTCACGCCCGCGCAGAATGCCCGCTCTGGGACGCTCCTCGTCGCGGTACTTCGTCTGCACTTGATACAGCGTGACCGGGAAATCTTTATACGAGGAGTACATATCTTTGACCGCCAGTGTGAACATTTCCTCGTGCGTAGGCCCGAGCAAATAATCCGCGCCCTTGCGGTCATGCAGCCGGAATAGCCCGGCACCGTACTCCGTCCACCGGTTCGAAACCTCGTAAGGTTCGCGGGGCAGCAACGCGGGGAAAGAAATCTCCTGCGCCCCAATCGCCGCCATTTCCTCGCGCACCACCCGCTCAATGTTGCGCAACACCTTCAGCCCCAGCGGCAACCACGAATACACACCCGGGGCGACGCGGCGAATATAGCCAGCGCGAACAAGGAGCTTGTGGCTGGGGACCTCAGCATCAGCCGGATCCTCACGCAAGGTACGCAAAAAGAGCGTAGACATACGAGTAATCATGCTTGGTTAGTTTACTCATACCTCCACCAAACGGGGGTATGAGCTCAGGATTTAGGGGCGCGACGAGGGGTGCCGGTGGCTTACATGCGTGCTTTCGACGGCTGCGAGGTGCCCCTCCGCAGAAACCGGTGCCGCTCTGCAGCTTTAACCACCACAAACTGTTAGCATGCACGACACCACGACGCTGGAATGCATCGGGCAACTAGATGCGGTCAACCCACAACGCATCACCGCAGACACAGGCTACCAAGGTACCGGACGCAAAACAGCGTACAAACGCATAGCCAAAGACGCACCCCTGAGCGAGCACAAACGCCAATGCAACAACCAACACGGCAAAGCCAAAATATTGGCGAGCAAAACGTTGCACATTTGACGCATTAAAGAATCCTCGCTACCACGGCCGCAACGAGCGCTTCCGCTTCGACATTAAAGAAGTGGACGCCGCATACGATCCCGCGAAGCCCACCCGCACACCGTACCTGTATTCGCCCACCCACGAAATGCCTACCTTTCCACCCGAGACAGATCTGCCTGAGGCAGATTCGTCGCGGCCGCATTTCCCCAGGAAAACTCGGCCCAAAAATCAGGCAGATCCGGCGGAACCAGGCAGATGTTACGCGGCCGGACAGCAGCCAGGCAGATTGTGCGTCGCTTTTGGGTGTGGGCTTTGGTGGTTCACAATCCATGCCGTTCCAGCGTGTTCCAGGCGGCCGTGACCTATCGTGGACAAAATGAGCTACCGCTGGTGGCGTGGTCTGGAGGATCTGCCTGGGTTTTTTGCTGTGTGAGATGTGCCTGAGGCAGATGTAGCGCGGCGGTGTTGCGTTCCTGTGGAAACACCATCGTGTGACGACCTGCGTGTCGAATCTGCCTGAACGTGGAAAATCGCCAGCCCTGAACGCGGAGAATTCCGGCCTGCACCTCGCCACATCACCTAGTGTGGAGGATCTGCCTGGGGTTCTTGCTGTGTGAGATGTGCCTGAGGCAGATATGACGCGGCCGCATTTCCCCAGGAAAACTCGGCCCAAAAATCAGGCAGATTCTGCACAGCCAGGCAGATTGTACGTGGCCGGGGAAAGGAGCCGCTTCAGCTACGGCAAGCTGCGGAATGGTTGGGCAAGGGCTGCGCACAAAATGGGCCAGGGTGCACCGAGTTTTGGGCTTCACCAAACAGCGTCACGCTTCACCGTGCCGGTCGCGAGAGCGCAGCAACAAGGCGGGTCGGCGAGCAAGCCACAGTACTGAGGTGGAGCGAGTATTCGGCCGTAAAAATTCAGCGCTAGGATTCAGCCGTTAAGGTTCGGCGTCAGGATTTGGTGTGTAGTTTTGGTGCTTGTGCGGTGTTGGTTTCAGCGCGGTAGATAGCGCGGCGAAGGGTGGTAATCAGGTCCCGGGGTTTATTAAGTAGGCCGTGGGTAATGCGCAAGGGTTCCCAGCCGAGTTCACGCAACCGAATCAACACCTTCGCGTCATAGTCGCGCTGAGTACGCTGCAAATGATGGGCCCCGTCATAGAACAAGGCAACCTGGATATCAGGCCAACCAGCATCAACAACCGTCAGTAAAGGGGTGCCGTCATCAACAAACGCACCGGAATCATAGATCGGGATCTGCACTCGCAAGTGCTCACGAATCTGCTCAGCGATCAACCGCAGCACCGTTTCCGGAGGAGACTGCGCACCCGAGCAGGAAAACCGCAGCAGCTTCTTCAGCTGACGGGCACTGAAAATATTACGAGCAATCTCACGCACCAGCCGGAAATTCAATAGGGTGCACTCACGCAACGCATCAATCAACTGAATGGCGCGAACCTCCCAGGCGGCAAGGTTAGGCACCTGATACACCCACCAAGAATGCCAACCACGCTGCAGATCAATCAGACAATCCACCAACGCAACCTCCGGGACAACCACCCGCATACTCGGCAAGTCTCGATCGGGTGCCCACACCCTAGTGCCCGGCCGCAACCTCCGGCGAGTGGCATCCAACACACTATGGCTGCGTTGGAAATTACTAGCCACATGCACAGTGATATGAGCATCATCCACCCAACAGGAAAGCCCAGCATAAGCCGCGGCAGCCCAGCCACCAATAACCACATCCGGCGTTTGCGTGACATGAGCACGAGCCCGCACAACAATCGGAGCAACAAACCCCAACCGCTGCGGATGAAACCGCAAACCCCACTCCACCTCACGGCCAGCACGACACAATCCCCGCGGCATGGCAAGCCGACGAGTGATGCGCACAAAGGCGGTATCAAGCAGCTTGGTACGACGACGAAACAAACCCACAGCACCAGCGATACCCCGCACACAACACCAAAACCTAGGGTTTTCTCAAACACACCCCACCAACCTGTGGATAACTTGAAACAATCCACAGGCACACGGGGTGTTAGCAGCAACAAAGTGGCGCGCAGCAAGACAAACTGGTATGACCCGAATGCCATCGCAAAACAAGGCGCGAAGAAACAGTGCTGTGCTGGGGTTTACTTAAGGGTCTTGTTCACACGACAACAACTAGGGCGTACTATAGTACCAACACCAACACCACAAATGGCTCGGGAACAAAACGAATTATCCAACGCGTTGGAGTGCGACTGACCAGATGCCGTTCGCCAAGGTGATGACCCCACTGGCAGAAAACTTGCCCATATCGGCCTAAGCATCCAAGGCCCTCTCATTTTGCTTTAGCATCGATTCATCTACGCTTCAACACTGTATAACTTTTGCTATATTTGCCGATATCTAGCCAAACTTTCCATCAGAAGAAGTAGAACTTGTATCAGGGTGAGTCATATTTGCAGCAGCGAATCATGTGATAAAACCCACGACTTGCCAACTGTAATTGACAGAAACTCAAATGTACCAGGTGGGTACTATAAACGACACTGCCAAATTACCGTAGTCAGTAGTGGTAGTTTTGGTATTAAATCGACGGAGTGAGGAAGACTGAACTAATTTCATGTCGAATAGGTTGCCGGGTTTCCCGACAGCTCTCCCATCTGGCCGGGCGTGCGGTTCGACGACAATTTGTACTCTCAATTGTTATCACGAATTTTTACCTCAGATAGAAAACAAAAAGACGTGCCCTATTAACCACTCCATTGTTAGCGGTATCGGGAGTTTATTCACGGTGCTTATTTGGATGAACAAGCACGCCCGGAAAATTGCGCCGGGCCGAGTTGTTGGTGCGCGCCATCGGTAACGGCCGCTTAGAAAACACTGGAAACGACATCGGTTGTGCACCGCCGGCGTACACCGCCGGAGTCCACACCACACGCCCATGTACGATCTGCCTCGCCGCGCAGGATCTGCCTGATTTTTGGGCCGAGTTTTCCTGGGGAAACGCGGCCACGCAGGATCTGCCTCAGGCACATCTGCACGCCCCTGACAGCAGATACGCAGCAGGGACGATTAGGAGGCGTTTCGCAGCGGGTGAGTTGATCAAACGGCTTACGGCGGCCTAGTTGACGCCGTTGCGCCCGGCGACGATGCCATCCACCACCAAAAGCTCCATTATGTTTGGCGGCGCACCACAACGCGGGCGGGATTCTTGTTCACTCAAATTAGGCCCGCGAATAAACCCCCGACACCAGCAATCGTCATCACAATTGCTTTTGGTTTTTTCTTCTCCAGGCCGCCGTCCTAGCAGCCCCGTCCCCTCCCCGCGCCGTCCCAGCAACCCGCCCTTTCCCCCGCGCCGTCCCAGCAACTCGCCTTTTCCCGCCCAGTGCCAACAAACGCGTGCGCACTACGTCAAAGAAGGAGGAACCCATCCCCGGCACGGGCCAATATAGGGACTATGGTGTACTACCATGTTGATTGTTCTTCCGCCGTCCGAAACGAAGGCCGCTGGCGGCACGCACCCCGCGCTTGAATTGAAGGACCTAAGTTTTCCAGAATTGAATCCTGTCCGGGAGTCTTTGATCTCGGAGCTGGAGTCGCTGGACATCGACGCCGCCATGGCCATGTTAAAGCTCGGACCGAAGTTGCGTTCGGAGGCGGAGGCAAATCTTGAATTGCGGTCCGCCCCCACGTGCCCAGCATTATTGCGATACACGGGTGTGTTGTTTGATGCACTGGACGCCCCGACTTTGCCGACGGCGGCGTGGGGAAGGTTGGCGGTGGGTTCGGCGTTGTTTGGACTTGTGATGGCCGATGATTTGATCCCCCGCTATCGGCTGTCTGGGTCCAGCAGGCTCAGCGGCACAATGAAGTCGTATTGGGGCTCCGCCATCACGAAAGTGTTAGCGGCACGAGAACAGCTCGTTGTGGATTTGCGCAGTGGCGCCTACCAGCAGCTCGGCCCCTGTAAGGAGGCCATCACCGTGCGGGTGGAGACCACAGAAGGCAAGGTGGTCAGCCACTGGAACAAGCACTATAAGGGGGAGCTAGCCCGCGTGCTCGCCCAGGCGGACCGGCAACCGACCACCATCGAGGAAGTCGCGGAAGCTTCCGGAATGGACGTTCGAATTACGTCGCCGACTTCACTGACGCTTGTGGTTGCACGGTAGGTGATGCCAGCAACAATGGCAAGGCCACAAAAACGGCCCCGCCGATACCATTGCCCAGGAACACCCAGAGTTGATTCCACAGCGCATTGCCCAGGGTCACGCCGTCTGCGCCTTGCATGAGCGCCGCGGAAAGCAAGGTCATATTCGCGACCACGTGTTCGGTGCCGGAGACTACGAAGGCGGCCACACACCAGCCGATCACGAGCACTTTGGCGGCGACATTGTCGGTGGCAGCGGCTCCCCATACGGCCAGGCATACGAACATGTTGCAGAGCACACCCAGCAACACCAGTTCGATTGCGGTGTGATCAACCTTGTGGTGCGCGGCCACCGCGAGATAGTCGCCGACGGGCGTGCCGGGTCGTACCATGCCGGAACCAACGATGATTCCCGCCAGCACGACACTGCCGAGAAGATTGCCCAGGTACATCAAGACAATCCCGCGAAGGGCCGCTGACCAGGTGATTGTGCGTCGCCACAGCCCGATGGGGAACACCATCATTGCGGAGGTGAGCAACTGCACTCCGCTGAACACCACAAGGACCAAACCCACCCCAAACACACTGCCCCCGATTAACGACGCCGCGGGATGGCCCGCCGCCTTCAGCGGCCCACCGGCGGTCAGCATGAAGAGCACTCCCAATCCTACGAATGCACCTGCGATGGCGGAGGAGGCAAGAAAACCGCCAAGGTGTTTCATACCCGCGACACGGGTTTGCGCGGAACGGGCTTGGTAGTCAAGGTTTTCGGAAAGACTCAGCACAACCACCAAGTATGGCCTATGGGGTTGCCTCGAGTGCAGCCACGTCGCCGATGACATAGACGGCGGGGGGCGAGACGTCGTGAATCTCCATGGTGCTGGCGAGGGTGCCCAGCGTGCAGCGGAATGCGCGTTGGGTTTCCGTGGTGCCTTCCTGAATCACGGCGGCGGGGGTATCGGGGCTGCGGCCGGCGTCGAGAAGCGTGTTGATGATGGCGGGCGCGTTTTTCACACCCATAATGACCACCAGCGTTCCGCCAGTATGTGCGAGCGCCTCCCAATTATTAAGGGAGGCGGGATGGCCGGGCGGGACGTGGCCGGAGATGACAGTAAACGAATGCACGAGGCCGCGTTGAGTGACCGGGATGCCAACCGCACCTGGGACGGCGATGGCACTGCTCACGCCGGGGACGACCTCGCAGGCGATACCGGCCTCGGCGCAGGCTTGGAGCTCTTCGAATCCGCGTCCGAATACATAGCAATCGCCGCCCTTGAGCCGAACGACGCGCTTACCCGCGCGCGCATGTTCGATCATCAGCTCGTTGATCTTTTCTTGGGCCATTTGGCGGCCATAGGGCAGCTTGGAAGCGTCGATAACTTCCTTGCCTCCGAGGTCGCACAAACGATCAAGCTCGCTGGTGGGGCCGAGGTGATCCGCCAGAATAACGTCGGCATCTTGCAGGGCGCGCATGCCGCGGAAGGTGATAAGGTCCCAGGCGCCGGGACCTCCCCCGACGAGAGTTACGTTCATAGCCGTATAGTGTAGACCCCGGAAAAAGGGGTGCCACAATCCGGCGCTGAGCTGCCGTTACCGCCCACTCGCATGGTCGACGGCGCGCTGCACAAAACGCTGCACCGCCAACGGGGCCGAAGCGGGATGAATGTGCAAATAGGAGGCAAACACATTGCCCGAAACAAATCCCTCGATGCGGGCCTTGCCATCCCAACCGCGCCACCCCCAGGCGGATTCCCACCCAGGAACATTCTGGCTGGTCAGTGCCGTGTGATGGAACTCATGGCCGGTAATTCGCTCACCGGCGCGAAACAGCACGGAATCCGACACCGCCACCGCATCCCGATAGCCCAAGGACAGTCGCCTGCCCATCGCAGCATGGGTGCCAATCACGCCCAGCATCGGGTGGGCGTCCAAGCTATCGAGCAGCCACAATAAGCCCGCACATTCGCCGTACACCGGTTTGCCTTCCGCGATGTGCACCCGCACCGCGGCCCGCAGGTCCGTGCGCGCCGCAAGCGCCTCCACATGCTCTTCGGGGAAACCACCGGGGATCAGCAGGGCATCGCATTCCGGGAATGGATCGAGCAAAGGGTCGAAACGAACCACCTGTGCCCCGCAGGCCCGGAGCAGCTCTTCGTGTTCCGCGTACAAGAACGTAAACACCGGGCCGGCGGCAATGGCAACGCGCGCTGGCCCCACCCAGGTAACCGCGCGCTGCGGGTCCCACGCTGGGCCTTGGTAGCTGCAATCCGCCAGCGCGATAATCGCGTCTAAATCGCAATGCTCCGCCACAAGATCGGCCATACGCTCGACCGCTTCCACGGCTGCGCCGCCGTGCTCCGCGGCGGTCACCAAACCAAGGTGCCGGGACGGAACCTCCACCTTTTCCATGCGCGGCACGATCCCTACCACTGGGATCCCGGACGCCTCTACGGCATCCTTGCACACCGATGCGTGGCGCTCACTGCCCGCCTGGTTCAGGATCACGCCGGAAATCCGCACGTCAGATCGGTTGGTGGCAAACCCGCGGACCAGTGCGCCCACCGATTGGCTCATGCCCCGAACATCCACAATCAAGATCACCGGCATGCCTAGCGCTGCCGCCACGTCGGCGGTTGACCCGGCGCCGTCGTTGATGCGGCCGTCGAAAAGCCCCATCACGCCCTCGACGACGCCGATTTCCGCGCCCGAACAACCATGCGCATAGAGCGGGCCGATCGCCCCAGCGCCGCACATCACCGCATCGAGGTTACGACCCTGCCTGCGCGCCGCGAGTGTGTGATAGCCAGGGTCAATATAGTCCGGGCCGACCTTAAACGGCGCCACCCGCATGCGGCGAGCAAGCGCAGCGATCAGCCCAGTGGCGATGGTGGTCTTGCCCATGCCCGAGCCCGTCGCCGCGATACACACCCCGGGGGCTACCACTCGATGCCTTTCTGGCCCTTGCGCCCGGCGTCCATGGGGTGCTTGATTTTGGTCATTTCTGTGACTAGATCGGCGACCTCGATCAGCTTCGGATCGGCGTCCCGGCCGGTGATCACCACATGCTGGCGGCCCGGACGGGTGCGCAGGGTTTCGACCACATCGTCGATATCCACCCAGCCCCACTTGATGGGGTAGGTGAACTCGTCCAGCACATAGAAATCGTGTTCCTCAGCCAGCAGGCGGCGCTTCACCTCCGCCCATCCGTCGGCGGCGTCGCGGGCGTGGTCCTCGTCGCTGCCCTGCTTTTTGCTCCAGGACCAGCCTTCCCCCATCTTGTGCCACTGCACCGGGCCGCCTTCGCCCGTTTGTTCGTGCAATTCGCCGAGGCGGCGGAATACGGATTCCTCCCCCACCTTCCACTTTGCGGACTTTACAAATTGGAACACACCAACGTTCATGCCTTGATTCCAGGCGCGCATAGCCATACCGAACGCCGCCGTTGATTTCCCCTTTCCGGGGCCGGTATGAACGGCGGTTATTGGCAGCAAGCGACGTTGGCGGGTGGTAAGGCCATCATCGGGAATGTTGGCCGGATCGACTTTGCCCTGAGGCATGCGGAGGACTCCTTGGATAAGAAAAATGTTCGGCTTTCACTCTAAGTCATCCGCACACCAACGCCTAAGATCCCGTGAGCCGAGCCTTACGGATGCACGCGCCCCCGGAAAACAAAAGTTAGAACTGGTCGATGATGAGCTTTTTCATCTGCATCATGTTTTGAAACGCGCCGGGCTTTTGCAGCAGCTGCTGAAAATGGGTTGGGGCGATCTGCCAACTCACCCCGAATTCATCGATCAACCAGCCGCATTGCTCCGACTCGGGAACTGCGGAGAGTTGTTCCCACGCCGCATCGATTTCCTCTTGGGTGTCACACAGGAGCATCAATGACATTCCGGGGGTGAACGTAAACTCCGTTTCTGCGCCGGAATCCATCGCGGAAAACCACTGGCCGCAAAGCTGGAAATCGGCGAACAACACCGATCCGGCCTTGGCTGGCCCGGTGGCCTCTTGCCACGGCACCAAGTTACCCATCTTCGAATCTGGGAGCACGCGCATATAGGTTTCAATCGCGCGCTGCGCTTGGTTTTGCGCTGGGCCGCAGAACAGGAAACTTGGAATCACAAATGGGCGGGGTTCGCCCGCTGGATTGGTCAGCATAAGCTGCCAGCTAACACCGTACGGATCTTCGACCCAGGCGTAGAGGGGGCTGAAATCGTATTCGCCTAAGGGCATGAGTTCTTTCGCGCCCGCCTGCATGAATGTGTTCCAGGTGCGACGCAATTGTGCTTCAGCATCCTGCATTTGGGCAGGATCAAAATTCAGCATGAGATTCAGCGCGGGTGTTGGGCGGAATGCGTCACCGGCATTGATCAAGGCGAAGCGAAACCCGGAGACATCCAGTTCGGTGATCACCGGCTCACCTGCGAAGGATTGCTGAGATTCGTTCAGCCCTGTGGTCGGGTAATACACGGTGCTGACCACGCTCGTGTTTGGCAACGCCGCGCAGTAGAGCTCGGCGGCGGCCTCGTTGGTGTGGTTGCACCACGCATGGGGAACGATTCGTTGCATTGTTTTCCCTTTCAGGAGCTTGACTAGGTTGCAGCCACCGAGTTGGATGTTGGCGAACACGCTAGATCGCGTTGATCACACCTGCGACGGATTCTGCGTTGATCTCATCCAACTCGACGCAGATGCCTTCGAGCCTACGTGCTAAATCCTTGGCAAGGCCTAGCTGGATGCGCCCGCCACGCTCGCAATTGATCACCAAGCTACCCGCCAACCGGCGGGATGCGATGGCCGCCGCGGCGCGTGCCACGCCGTCCATGCCGGAGGCGCCGGTGGCGCGGCCGTCGGAAAGCACAACGAGAAGGGCACGTCGGCCGGAGTCTTTGCGAGCCTCGCGTTCGATGAGTTCGTGCGCCATGAGCAGGCCTTCGCCGAGGGGGGTGCGTCCTCCGATCGGGAGGTCGTGAAAGCGACGAACCGCAACCTCAATCGAACCTGTGGGCGGTAATACCAACGTAGGTTCGGATCCGCGCACGGTGATCACCGCCACCTTATCGCGGCGCTGGTAGGCGTCCTGAAGCATGGAAAGCACCGCGCCCGTGACAGCGGCAAGCCGATCACGTGCAGCCATCGAGCTGGAGGCATCAACCACAAAGACGATGAGGTTTGACTCCATGCCGCGGCGCAACGAGCCGCGCAAATCCTGCGGCCGGAAATCGATCAGGCCGCGGACGATGCCGGCACCGCGATCTGCCGCGGCAAGCAACGTCCCTATCGGGTGGATACCACGCCCGCCGAGAATTGCTCGAACGTCTGCCCCATGCGTTGAATATGCTTTCGAGCGGCGGCCGGGGATGCCATTGTCGCCAATCCCCTGCCTGCGCAATAACCTAGGGGCGAAACTGAGCGCCAGTATCGGCGCTACCTGCCTCTCCATCCCGGGTCGGCTCATCCTCCGGCTGATCACTATCCTTCAGCTGCTCCGACTCCGGCTGCTCCGACTCCGTCCGATCACTATCCTCCGGCTCTGGGTGCTCATCGCGCGCTTGTTCCATTGCTTCGTCGAGCCGGTCCTCGTCCAAGCCGGGCTCGTCGAACGGATTGCGGCGGCGACGGTGCGGCAGCGCGAGCGTTGCGGCGACGCGAATATCCTCGTCGTCGACCTCGGTGGAACCGCGCCATGCGGCGTGAGCCATGGCGGTGCGAGCAATCACCAAGTCCGCACGCATCCCGTCCACATCGAACGAGGCGCACAAATGAGCGATTCTGGCGAGGTTGGTCTCGCTCAACACAACCTGCGGCAGCAAGGCCTTGGCCCGCTGAATACTCGCCGCTATCTGGGCATCATCGGCGGCCCAACGCTCGGCGAAACCTGCGGGGTCGGCCTCAAATGCCAAACGGCGCCGCATGATTTCCGAACGCACCTCAACATCGCGGGAGGCGGCTACGTCCACCGCTAAACCAAATCGGTCCAGCAATTGGGGGCGTAGTTCGCCCTCCTCTGGGTTCATCGTGCCTACCAACACAAACGAGGCGGGGCTGGTGTGCGAAATGCCGTCGCGCTCAACGGTGACGCGGCCGGTGGCGGCGGCGTCAAGTAAAGCGTCCACAAGGTGGTCCGCCAGCAGGTTCACTTCATCCACATACAGCACCCCACCGTCGGCCTGGGCCAACAAACCGGGGCGGTACTCAGCGCGGCCAGTGGTAAACACGGTTTCCATATCGAGGGAACCGACCACGCGGTCTTCGGTAGCGCCAATAGGCAAATTCACCAGCGGCGCGCCGTCGAGCAAAGACGCGAACGCACGCACCGTCGTGGTTTTAGCGGTGCCTTTTTCGCCGCGCACAACTACACCCCCGATCCTGGGTGCGATTGCGGTAAGGATCAGGGACAAGCGAAGTTGATCCTGACCCACCACCGCGGTAAACGGGTAACCAGGTGCGGGGGTGTTGTGGGACAAGTGTTAGACCTCCAGATCGAGTGCCTTTTGAGTGTACTCCCACATCTCGTTGTACAGCTTCTTATCCGTGGAAAGTTTAATGCCGTAGGACGGAATCAGCTCCTTCAGCTTCGGCCCCCACTCCACCATGCGCTGACCAAAACAACGCTCAAGCAATTCCACCATGGCGGCAGGCGCGATGGACGCGCCCGGGGAGGCGCCAAGGATACCTGCGATGGTGCCCTCGGAGTTGTTGATCAGCGCGGTGCCGAATTCCAGCGAGCCGAAGCGCGGGCCGACGATCGGCTTGATCACCTGCACGCGCTGACCCGCGGTAACCAACTCCCAGTCCTCCGCCTTCGCGGCGGGCATGTATTCGCGGAGGGATTCAATGCGGGCCTGCTGGTCTTTCATAAGCTCCGTAATCAGGTACTTGGTCAACCCGAGCTCCTGGAAACCCACCGCGATCATGGACATAAAGTTGGTGGGGCGAAGCGACTTCGGCAGATCCATCCACGAGCCGCGCTTGAGGAACTTCGGGGTCCAGCCTGCGTACGGGCCGAACAACAACCCGGTCTTGCCGTCAATCACGCGGGTATCCAAGTGCGGCACGGACATTGGCGGGGCGCCAACGGAAGCTTTGCCGTACACCTTGGCATGGTGCTGGTTAATGATTTCTCCGTTGGTGCAGCGCAGCCACTGGCCGGAGACGGGGAATCCACCGAAGCCACGGATTTCTGGAATGCGTGCCTTTTGCAGCAGCGGCAGCGCCATGCCACCCGCACCGACAAACACGAAGTTCGCACGAATAACCGAAAGATCGCCCGTGTGTACGTTTTTGACCTTGAGTTTCCAGCCGTCGCCGTCTGCGGTGATGTCCTTGACTTCGTGCCCGTAACGCACAGTGGTACCGGCGCGTTTCGCGGCGTCGATAAACTGGCGCGCCATGGCGCCGTAGTTGATGTCCGTGCCCGCGTCGGTCCAAGAAATCGCTAGTTTTTCCTTGTCAAAGTCGCGCCCCTGCGCCATCAGCGGCAGCATCTTGGCAAACTCGGCCGGGTCATCGGTGTACTGCATGTCCGGGAACAGCGGGTGCGGTGCCAGCGCCTCGAAACGCTTCTTCAGGTACGCTACTTGGTCCTCACCCTGGGCGAAGGAAACGTGCGGCACGGGGTTAATAAACTCCCGCGGATCCGGCAGCACGCCACGGTTGCGTTGGTGCGCCCAAAATTGCCGGGAAACCTGGAATTTTTCGTTCACGCTAATAGCGTTAGCGGTCTTGATTTTGCCGTTGACCTCTGGCGTGTAGTTGAGCTCACATAGCGCAGAGTGACCGGTGCCCGCGTTGTTCCACGGGGACGAGGATTCCTCCGCGGGACCGTCGAGCCGCTCCACGATCACCTGGCTCCACTCAGGTTCCAATTCGCGCAGCATTGCGCCCAGAGTTGCACTCATGATGCCAGCACCGATAAGGGCGACGTCCACTTCATCGGTCACCGGGATTGTAGAAACCTTGGAATCTGACACTGCTTTCAACTTCCTTCAATGACTGTGCGTTCGCTTCCGAGACCTTAGAACACCTGGCGATAGCAGCACCCAATTTCCCGCGCTGGCGAATCCGAAAAACGCCGAAAAGGAATGCCACTACAGATACTGAAAGGCACTAACAGGCCACCCACCTGGCAGCGGGTGCCGGGTTAGGCGGCCGTGTTTGCAATAACTCTACGCTGATTGCCCTGGGGGTAGGCCAAAATTGAGTGGTTCCAGTGCAACTACACAACAAACTCCCAGCTCCGCCGCGCAGTGGGCGCGCTCATCGCGCGCGCTAAGCAGCGACTTTGGGCAGTGTTGAACACGAACCCACCACACATTGCAAATTCATAACCCCCACCCCCAGGTGGGTGAATAGCGACGGCGTTTTTCGAGAATTCCTATCGCCTTAACATAAAGCTGCGCACCGTTTTAGCTGCGTATTGTTGGGCATTGTTTAGAAACACAGTATTGCTCCAGGTGTGCGGAAAACGCTCGGGGAAGAAACGTACGATAGTGGCATGAACGAACTGCCCCTCGCCGCTGAGTGGACCACGGATATCCTCGGGCCGGATTACCAGAGGCGCACGTTTCCATTGGGCCGCGACCCAGACGCCGATCCCGGCACCGACGGCACCGTCATCGCCACCGTGGTGCGGCATTGCTCGCCCGCAACATTGTCGGCTGAGGCGCCAGCGATGCTGTTCGTGCATGGTATGAGCGACTATTTCTTCCACACACACGTCGCGGAATTCTTCGCCGCGGCGGGTTGGGCGGTCTACGCCGTGGATCTGCGCAAATGCGGGCGCTCGTGGCGCAGGAGCCAGCGGTGGCATCACGCTTCATCGTTGGAGCTGTACTTTCCCGATTTGACCGCCGCACTCGATTGCGTGTTGCGGGAGCACCCTACCGTGGTCATCAACGCACATTCGACTGGGGCGTTGACGGTAGTGCTCTGGCTTGATGCCTTACGACGCCGCGACCCAGCCCGCCACGAACGCATCGCAGGCGCCGCACTCAACAGCCCGTGGTTCGAATTGATGTACGCCCGCCCGAAAGTTCTTCTCGGCACCGCAATATATAACGTGTTGGGAAAACTCCGCCCCAATACGCTGCTTCACCGAGACGCCGTGGCCGCCTACGGGCAATCCCTGCACACCAGTGAGTTCGGTACGTGGGACTACAACCTCACCTACAAGCCTCTCGGCGGGCAGGAGAAGAACTACGCCTGGCTGCGCGCAATTTTGCTCAGCCAACGGCGCATCCACCGGGGCGAAATTGACTGCGGACTCCCGTTGCTGGTGTTGTGCTCCACGGAGTCTTGGCTGCGCCCCGAGTTTTCCGAACGTATCCACAGCGCTGATGGCGTCATCGATGTGCACCAGATTCGCCGGTGGGCCAACACCCTGTCCGAAGACGTCACCATTGTTGGGATTCCGGGGGCCCGCCACGACGTCTACCTTTCCCGCCCCGAACCGCTCGAAAATGCGCTCGATGCCACCCTCATTTGGGCTACGGACGCCACGAACGGTAACACAAAGGAATAAGCATCACGCCACGCAAGTTAAGGTGAAGTATGAAGCACTACGACCTCATTATCATCGGCACCGGTTCCGGAAATTCCATTCCCGGGCCGGAGTTTGATCACCAATCCATCGCCATTGTGGAAAAGGGAGTATTCGGCGGCACCTGCCTCAACGTGGGCTGCATCCCCACGAAAATGTTTGTCTACGCCGCCGATGTGGCGGCCGAGATCCGGCAAGCAGCGAAGTACAATCTCTCAGCCTCCCTCACGGGCGTGGACTGGCCCGCCATTGTAGATCGCGTGTTTGCCCAGCGGATTGACCCCATTGCCGCCGGCGGGGAGGCCTACCGGCGGGGCGACGAAACCCCCAACATTGATGTCTACGCCGAGCATGCGCGCTTCGTGGATACCCGCACCATCCAAGTCGGGGCGGACACCATCACCGGTGACACTATTGTGATCGCCACCGGTGCGCGGCCGACGGTGCTGCCGGTGATCGCGGATGCCGGAGTGACTTACTACACCAACGAAACTATCCTCCGCCTGCCGGAGTTGCCCAAGACGATGATTATCCAGGGCGGGGGCTTTATCGCCGTGGAGTTTGCACACATTTTCGCCTCCCTCGGTGTGGAGGTGACGGTGACTAACCGCAGCCCAGTGTTGTTGCGCAAGGCGGACGAAACGATTTCGCAGCGCTTCACCGAGATCGCCGCAACCCAATGGAACCTGAAGCTGGGGCGCACGGTCGAAGCGGCGCGTGAAGACGAACACGGCGTCACCCTCACTCTTGATAATGGCGAAGAGATCACCGCGGAGGTGCTGTTGGCGGCGACCGGCCGCACCCCGAACGGCGACCAAATGGATTTGGACCGCGCCGGGATCGACATGGACGGCGAGCGCATCAAGGTTGACCAATTCGGCCGTACCAGCGCTGCGGGGGTGTGGGCGTTGGGCGATGTGTCGTCTCCCTACCAGCTCAAACATGTGGCCAATGCGGAGATGCGCGCGGTACGGCATAATCTCTTGCACCCAGAAGATTTGCGCCCCATGCCGCACGAGCATGTGCCCGCGGCCGTGTTCACGCACCCGCAGGTGGCCAGCGTGGGCCTTACTGAGGCACAGGCGCGGGAAGCCGGCCTGGACATCACCGTAAAGATCCAAAAGTATGGGGATACCGCCTATGGTTGGGCGATGGAGGACACCACGAGTTTTGCTAAACTCATCGCCGATCGCCGCACCGGCCGTCTGCTGGGCGCACATTTCCTAGGCCCCCAAGCTTCCACGCTTATTCAGCAGCTCATCACCGTCATGGCGTTCGATCTCGACGTCCGCGAGGTGGCACGCGGACAGTATTGGATCCACCCTGCCTTGCCAGAGGTTACTGAAAACGCATTACTTGGCCTCAGCTTCGACGAGTAAGACTCGGCAGTCCCGCAATGCCTTCCACACATCCACCGGTGGGTATTTTCGCGCCGCGTTTTCGGCTGACCACCATCGGCATCCTCACTGCGATCGTGACGTGCGCCTTCGACCAAACAGCCGTCACCGCGGTCATGCCGCATATCGCCCACGAACTCGGAGATTCGGACGCTTATTCGCTGACGTTCGTGGCGGTGATGGCGGCGTCGATCGTCGGCATGGTCAGCTCGGGTCTTGTCACTGACAGCCGCGGCGCCCGATTCTCCTACACTGTTTCGGCGATCACGCTGGGGGTGGGCTTGCTGGCGGCGGTCTTCGCCCCAAACATGCTGGTGTTTTTGATTTCGCGCGCCATCCAAGGACTCGGCACTGGCGGGCTAATCGTCGCCGTGTATGCGATCATCGCGCAGGTCTACCCAAAGGCATTGCGGCCAAAAGTATTTGCCGCGTTTGCTGTCGCGTGGATCATGCCGGCACTCGTTGGTCCGGGGATCGCGGGCCTTATCACCACCCTCATATCCTGGCATGCGGTGTTTGTGCTCGCCTTGGTGACGGTGGCGGCGTCGATCGCCCTATTGTCACGTGCGCTCATCAAACTGCCGCACGAAACTCCAACAACACACCCGCCAGGAAGCAAACAACTTCTCGCTGCATTCGTATTGGCGGCGGCAGGTGCGGGGCTCAGCCTGGCTTCCCAAACCTCGCGCGAACTGGCGCCTTGGTGCATCCTCATCGCACTCGGCACGGCATTGTTCGCGCTGCGCCGACTCACGCCGCACGGCACCCTGCAACTACGGCGCGGCGTTCCCCGGCTTGTAGCCACCCGTGGGCTGGTGGACATGTTTTTCGCGGCGGAAATGTACCTGCCGCTCATGCTTGCGCAAACCTACCGCTTGGGGCCGTCGCTCACGGGCATCGCGCTCACCATCAGCGGCATCTGCTGGCTATTCGGGTCGCACTATCAATCCCGCTTCGGTGCGCGCATCCCCACACCGCTGGTATTTCGCGTCGGCTCAGCGTGCATGGCGCTGGGCACCCTGTGGATCGGCGTCATTGCACTCGGCGGCGGCCACTGGGGCGTGGCGGTGGCGGGGTGGGCGATCGCCGCGGCTGGACTCGGGTTCATATATCCGCGCCTATCTTCGAAGCCCCTCGAGCTGTGCCCACCGGAGCAAACTGGGTTTACTGGATCAGCGCTCCAAGTCACGGGCACGACCGGCACCACGGTGATGCTGTCGCTCTGTTCACTCATTCAGGTGTTTGGAAGCCCGATCACACTTCCGAGTGTCTTCGTGCTCATCGCGGCTGCCGCACTACCGTTGCTGGTAATGTGGCGTCCCGCAGTCCCTGAACCACGGAAAGCGGGTCCGCGTTGAACATGCGTAACGTTCCTACCGCCACGGCAAGCATCGGCACGGCCGTGGCGATTTTGCTGGCAACGCTAGGCATCGAATTCACCCGTTCCAGCTGGCTCTACGCCGTGCTCGCGGCGTTTGGGGTGGTGCTTGGCGCCGGTTCCGCGCTCGCCCAACTCCGCAAAGGCCGCGCACTCACCGTTTTCGAAGGGCTTGCGGCATGCGGTGGAGTCACGGTGCTCGCCGTGGGCGCCATGAGTTTCCTCGCCCGCGTCACCCACGTGGACTACCTGTCCGGGGCGGCGTTGGTGGGCACACTGTACGGCATGCCGCTGGCCGCCAGCGCCTGCTTCGTCGGCGGCCTCGGCCAATTCCCCACATCCTGGGTGTCGAACATTCTTCCGTGTGTTGCGGGACCTGCCGCCACTGGTTACCTCGCCATCGGCCCGGATACCGTGACTGTCCGCGTCGCCGTTGTAGCGGTTTCCTTGGCCACCATCGTGGCATGCATATTTTCGATCGTTCGAATACACCACGCACCAAGCTCCCTCGCCGCCCGCTTTGCGACGGCCGCCTGCCTCACCCTCGCACCCACCATGCTGTACGCGGTGTATGTGGCCGTCACCCCGGTCACAGATTCAGCCTGGTACGCTCCGCCAGCACTGCTCGCCTGGGCTTACATCGCCGCCGCACTGTGCGGGGCGCTTGCGGGATTTACGTACCGATCCCCCACAACCACCCCGGCCGCGAGTTAGCGCAATTGCTCGAGAAAGCTATCCAGGTCCCAATGGGTTTCCAACATGTCCGCAATCAAATCCAGCTGCCGGTCCCGTTCACCACGGAACGACGCATCAGGGCTTAACACAAACCCTGGCTTGTGGCAGGCCGCGGCCACCCAGCGCAAGAACTCACGCCGCGTCTCGTCATCCTCGAGGTGCCCGTGCCGGTGCGTCCCCCGAAACGGTCCTTTCGCTGCGCCTTCGTCATCAATCCACGGGGCTTCAGCGTTGGCGAGCACGCGGCCATGATGGATTTCATACGCCCCATTGTCGTACCGGCGAAGGGTTTTTTCAGGGTGGAATTGGATGGCAGCGTCAAAAATGCCTAAGCCAGGCACTGGGCCCGCCGAATTCGATTCGACAGGATCTGTGATTGTTCGACAGAGCATTTGATAGCCACCGCAGATGCCGAGAGTGGGTTTGGTGCGGGTTGCCACGGCGTCGGCAAGCGCAGTCTGCCGCAACCACGCGAGATCGGCGACGGTGGCTTTCGAACCCGGCAACACGACCAAATCTGCCTCCGCAACAGCATCCGGGTCCGTAGTCCACGTCACAGTTACGCCGGGTTCGCAGGCCAACGCCTCCACATCCGTGGCATTGGACACGCGCGGCAAGCGGATAGCGGCAACCCGCAACCGCTGCGACCCCAACGCCGGGGTGTGCGGACCAACGCTCGCACCCACCTGCGATTGCAACGAGTCTTCCGCATCCACCCACAACCCGTCCAAGTACGGCAATACAGCCACGGTTGGAACGCCAGTTCGCTCCTCGAGTTCGCGTAAACCAGGGTCGAGAATGCTTTGATCGCCGCGGAACTTGTTTATCACAAACCCTCGAATGCGCGCCCGATCAGCTTCCGAAACTATCTGGTGTGTTCCGAACAAGTGAGCCAATACCCCGCCGCGGTCAATGTCCCCGACAAGATACACCGGCAAATCGCACTCCTGGGCGAGCCCAAAATTCGCCACGTCCGTCGCCCGCAGGTTAATCTCAGCCGGCGAGCCAGCTCCTTCACAGATCACCATCTCGAAGCGGGACTCTAGGTCGCGCAAACTCGCCGCCGCTACTTTGCGCAAGTAGGTGCGATGTTCCACATAGGAGCGTGCGCTGACGTGCCCTTGCGCCCGTCCCCGAACCACGAGCTGAGACGTACGGTCGGAACCCGGTTTGAGCAAAATCGGGTTGAAATCCACGCTTGGTTCCAGCCCACACGCCGCCGCTTGCAACGCCTGCGCCCGCCCAATCTCACCACCATCCGGACACACCGCGGAATTATTGGACATATTCTGCGCCTTAAACGGCGCGACACGAATCCCGCGACGGTAGAGGGCGCGACACAATCCCGCCACAATGACAGATTTACCGGCGTCCGACGTGGTGCCGGCAATAAGCACAGCAACCATTTACATACCGTCATCCGGAATGGTGAGAATCTCATTACCGTCCTCGGTGATCACAATGGTGTGCTCAAACTGGGCGGTAAACTTGCCGTCCTTGTTCACCACAGTCCAACCGTCTTCCCACACCTCGTACGGCAGCTCGCCAAGATTGATCATCGGTTCAATGGTCAACGTCATGCCCGGTTCCAGCAGGTCGTTATACACATCATTGTCGTAGTGCAATACCACCAGCCCATTGTGGAACGTCGGGCCCACCCCATGACCAGTAAAATCGCGCACCACGTTGTAGCCGAACCGCTTGGCATAAGATTCGATCACACGGCCGATCACGTTTAATTGGCGCCCTGGCTTCGCCGCCCGGATTGCACGCAACGTAGCCTCCTTGGTGCGTTCCACCAGCAGCCGGTGTTCTTCCGCAACCTCGCCCGCCAAAAACGTCGCATTCGTGTCCCCGTGGACGCCGTTTTTAAAGGCGGTGACATCAATATTGACGATGTCGCCCTCTTGAATCACCGTGGTATCGGGGATGCCGTGACACACCACTTCATTCAGTGACGTACAGCAGCTCTTGGTGAATCCGCGGTATCCCAAGGTCGAAGGGTACGCCCCGTGGTCGCACATGTATTCGTGTGCGATACGGTCAAGCTCGTCGGTGGTCACCCCGGGCGCCACAGCTCGACCCGCAACCACCAAGGCGTTCGCGGCAATCCGGCACGCTTCGCGCATCGCTTCAATCGTTTCGGGGGTTTGGATAAGTGGCTCCCCCATCGCCTCACGCACCGTCGGCTTCCACGCATACTCGGGCCGGGCAATGTGCTTAGGCACTGAGCGAATAGGGGTCGGGGTTCCGGGTACCAGCCGGGCGCGAGTGTTAGCCATGCACAACATGGTACCTACCAGGCCATCGCACGCCCCAACAGCCTGGGTGTTTACGGCGAAACGCCCACGGCGAAGTCGCAACCCACACCAAAGGCGCTTCAGGCAAGGCGATTTGCCGCTACGCTCGGGGACATGGCTATCAATGAACAAGCAGCAGAATATTTTGAGACGCTGTTCCACCATCGGCGTTCCCGTTTCCAGACCTTGGACCCGGAATTAGCGGAGTTCTATGTGAATTTCGCGTACGGGGAACTAATTGAACAGTCCAGGGAGCTGGATACGCGTTCACGGTTGATGGTTCAGCTTGCCGCGCTCATTGCCTCAGGTTCCGAGGGGATGTATATGGTGATGCTGGAAGCCGCCCTCAATGTTGGGGTGACTCCAGTGGAAGTGAAGGAGATTTTGTATCAGGCTTCCGCGTATGTGGGGATGGGCCGGGTTTATGATTTCCTACACGTGACCAATAATGAGTTGTTGCGCCGCGACGAGAAGTTGCCGCTTCCGGGCCAGGCGACCACCACGCCGGAGACTCGCAACGAGGTGGGTGAGAAGTTGCAGCGGGCAATTTTGGGTGACGCGGCGTTGCAGACGTTGAGGGACAATACGGCGTCGGATGCGGACCACATCCTCACTTATATTTCCGGCCATGTGTTCGGCGATTTGTTCAGCCGAACCGGCATCGACCGCCCAATGCGGGAATTGCTCACCCTGTCGATGCTGGTGGCGCTCGGCGATTGTGACTCCCAAATCCGCGCCCATGTAACCGCCAATTTGAACGTCGGAAATAGTCGAGCGACGATGATCACGGCTGTCACGCAACTATTGCCACTGATTGGCTACCCGCGCACCCTTAATGGGCTGCGGATTATTACCGAAGCGGCGAAACGTTAGGTCACGAGCGCACCGAGATATCTGGCGGGTTTGCGTCCGGCGGCGCGATGGGCAGTCTCCTCTACAACCCCGTGCAGGAGCACGATCGTGGCGTCTAATAAGGGTTCGGTGAACGCGTACGTTCGCAGCTCGGCAAGGTTGGTTTGCACCTTGCCGAGTGAGTCGATCACATCGGCGTCAATCGCCTCCAGGGTGGCGATGTATGCCAGGTGCATGCCGGCGGCACCGATATAACGGTAGTCACCGTTGGTGGGGGCGACGTCCGCGGTGTCGATACGCTGGCGTTCTTGCGCAAGGAAATCGGCGAGCACCCGCACGGCGCGATGTTGGCGAGCACGGGCGCCGCCAAGCTGGTGTTCGCGGCACACTTTCACCGACGCCCATACCGCAATCCCCGCGCCCAATAACACACCCACACACCCCGCCACCAGCGAAACCACATACCATGCCATGCCAACAGCTTAGCTGCTACACAGCCACTCGGGCGCCGCGGCACCCGTGACCCAAGCCCGTTACGGCGTGGGCGGCTGGGCGCCCGCGTCCATGGTTTTAAAGAAATTATCGGTGATCGCCACGGCGGATTCGGAGCCGCCGCCAAGCACGATGAGGGTTGCGAACGCGACGTCGTCACGATAGCCGGCGAACCAGGCGTGCGAACCGTCGGCGATTTCCGCTTCGCCAGTCTTGCCGCGAATCTCCCCGCCCGCGCCCATGCCCCGGGCGGTGCCGCTGGTCACCACGGAGCGCATCATACGTTGCAGGCCCGCAACCGCCTCCGGCGACGGTGGGTCCACCTGTTCGCTCACCTTCGTCTTGTGGCCGGGCACCAGATAGGGCACGGGAGTTTGACCGTGCGCTGCGGTCGCGGCCACCAGCGCCATGCCGAACGGGCTTGCCAGGTCCTTGCCCTGACCAAACCCGGCTTCGACGCGGTCCACAAGCTCGTCGCCGTTGGGGACGTTGCCGGTAATAGTATTCACGCCCTCGATTTCGTAGTCCAAGCCGAGACCGAATTGCTTGGCCACGTGCTCCAATTGGCCGGGCTTCAACCGGGAGGAAATATCCGCGAAACTCGTGTTGCAGGACGCGGCGAACGCGGTATCCATGGGCACGTTGCCGCGGGAAAACTGGTTGTAATTGGTCACCACGCGGTGCCCAATCTCCATGGTTCCCGGGCACGGCACGATGCTGTCCGGCGTAAGATCCTCGTCCATAATTCCGGCGGCGGCGGTGATCATCTTAAACGTCGAACCCGGCGGGTACTGGCCCATCAGCGCAACATCCCCATCCTCGTCGGCCTTTTGGGTTTGCGCGACCGCCAAAATCTCGCCCGTGGACGGGCGAATCACCACCATCATCGCCTTCATTTCCTGGCGCATATCCACCGCCTGCTGGGCCGCCAACTGGACGTTATGGTCGATGGAAATGCGCACGGCGGGGGCGGGCTGCGGAGCTTGGACCTCCAGGGCGTCGATAAGCGCACCATGTGGGTTCACCGCTGCTACCTGCCACCCGTTGGCCCCCTCCAAGTCCTTATTCACCACCTTTTCCACGCGGGCCATAATATCCGGGGCGAAATGCGGATTGGTGCGCACCATCGCCGCCTCCTCGTTGACCACCACGCCAGGCACGCCGCGCAGTTCATCAGCGATAATCCGGCCCTGAGCGTCATTAACCACCGCCACCGAGTACGGCTGCTTCATATCCTTAAGCTTCGCCTCCAGCTCCGTGGCGCGCACTTGCGGCACCGACTCATCGCGCGCGTGGGCGGACCGCAACGCCTCCGCCACCCGCTTCGCGGAACCCGCAACATTATCCGCCTCCGTGGGGTTCAGCAGCACTCGGTGCACCACGCCAGGTGCGAGGATCTCGGTGCCATCGCTACTCACCACGCTGGCGCGCTCCGCGGGAATGGCACGCAACTCCAAATGCTGGTTCGCACCCAGCTTCGAATGCAGGATGCTGGGTTGCCAGCGTACCGCCCACTGCCCCTGCGTGCGGCTCAAGGTCATCTCCGCCGTATAGGAAAACGTGCGGTCCTTAGGCAAATCCCACGCCAAAGTATACGTCGCAGTCGCCGCCGACTCCCGCGTCTGCACACGATCGATCGTGGCGGTAAGCCCTTCCGCCTGCATCCCCGACCAGGAATCCGCCAACACTTCGCGGGCAACTTCCGGCTGATCCGACATCGACGCGGCAATCTCCATGTCCCCCCGCGACAACGCCGCCAAAAATTCCTCCACCACAGGATCCGCCGCATCCGGTTTCGGCGTGCACGCGGACGCCCCCACAATACCCAGCACAGCGAGGACGGCAAGCACACGATTCATGGGCCCACGCTAACACCTCGCCGGGCAAGTTCGGTGGGGCCACACCGGGGACACACCGAACTCGCACAGCAGCAAAACCGCTGCTACTGGGTAACTTTTACCTCAGGCGCACCGGTCGGGGCGGAATCCCCCATGGTTTCCGCAATGCGCATGGCTTCCTCGATGAGCGTTTCCACAATTTGGGATTCCGGCACAGTTTTAATCACCTCGCCCTTGACAAAAATCTGGCCTTTGCCGTTGCCAGAAGCCACGCCAAGATCCGCGTCGCGGGCCTCCCCCGGACCGTTCACCACGCACCCCATTACCGCGACGCGCAGGGGCACCTCCATGCCCTCCAGCCCGGCGGTGACCTCTTCCGCCAAGGTGTACACATCCACCTGGGCGCGGCCGCACGACGGGCACGACACAATCTCCAACTTGCGGGGGCGCAGGTTCAGCGACTGCAAAATCTGGTCGCCGACCTTGATCTCCTCCTTCGGATCCGCCGAGAGTGACACACGGATCGTGTCCCCGATGCCTTCCGAAAGCAACGCGCCAAACGCCACCGCCGACTTGATCGTTCCTTGGAACGCCGGGCCGGCCTCCGTGACGCCCAAGTGCAGCGGATAGTCGCATTGGGCGGCCAGCTGGCGGTACGCCTCCACCATCACCACTGGGTCGTTGTGCTTCACCGAGATTTTAATATCCCCAAACCCATGTTCTTCAAACAGGGAAGCCTCCCACAGCGCGGACTCCACCAGCGCCTCCGGGGTTGCCTTGCCATACTTGGCCATCAGGCGCTTGTCCAACGAGCCGGCATTCACGCCGATTCGAATGGGAATTCCCGCGTCGCCGGCGGCTTTGGCCACTTCTTTGACTCGGCCGTCGAATTCCTTGATGTTGCCGGGGTTGACGCGGACGGCGGCGCAGCCGGCGTCGATAGCCGCGAAAATGTACTTCGGTTGAAAGTGGATGTCCGCGATCACCGGAATCGGCGACTTCTTTGCGATGATCGGCAACGCCTCCGCATCCACCGTCTTCGGGCAGGCCACCCGCACAATATCGCAACCCGACGCCGTGAGCTGCGCAATCTGCTGCAACGTCGCGTTAATGTCGTGGGTCTTCGTGGTGGTCATCGATTGCACGGAAATGGGGTGATCCGACCCCACGCCGACCTTGCCAACCATCAATTGCCGCGTCTTTCGCCGCGGCGCCAACGTGGGCAGCGGGGCTTCGGGGAGGCCAAGGCCGATGGGGGTGGACACAGTGAAAACTCCTTGAAAATTACCGAGGTGAGACGCGACTCATCCTATCAGCCGAACGCTATCAGCCGAACGCTCGAACGGGATTGACAACGTCCGCGACAATCACCAGCACACCCGCCCCAACTAGCAACGCGCTGACCGCCATGGTGAGCGGCATCAGTTTGTCGTAATTCGCCGGGCCGCCGGGCTGTAACCCCCGCAGCTTCCGCACAACATCGCGAACCTTTTCGTACGCGACCACCGCGATATGCCCGCCATCCAGCGGCGGCAACGGCACGAGGTTAAACAGCGCAAGGAAGAAATTCAGGCTCGCCAGCATCATCAAAAACATCGCCCACTGGCTGCGCTCCGCCAATTCCCCGCCCACGCGCGAGGCGCCCACCACGCTCACGGGCCCTTCCTTATCGCGCTCCTGGCCGACTATCGACGCCGCCACTCCCGGAAGCTTCCCCGGAAACGCCGCCAGCCCCTGCACGGTAGCCTGCAGCATCGAGCCGGAATATTGCAGTGTCGCCGGGACCGCCTCGAGCGGACCGTACACCTTAATCGGGTCCTTGATCGGCGCCGAGGTCACACCAATCGCACCTGATTTCGCCACCGGCACCGAGATTTCGCGTTCGGCACCGTCGCGCTCCACGGTCAGGACGATCGTCTGCCCCGCCTGCGCACGCACCGTGTCGCGCACCTGCACAAACGCAAGCATCTCCTCACCGTTGATCTTGAGAATCCGGTCGCCCTCCTCAACGCCCGCATCGATCGCTGGGCATTCCCCGTCATCCAAGCATTGGGTGGTGCCGACCGTCGGGGTGAAATCGGCGTTGAGGTTGGGGAGCCCGGAGCTCGCCGCAACGGTGTAGAGCAGCACAAACGCCACGAAGATGTTCATGATAATGCCCCCGGAAAGCACCAGCACGCGCTGCCAAGCGGACTTGTGCACCATCGCGTACGGACGCTCTGCCTCCGTCACCGGATCCTGGGCCGTCATGCCCGCGATATCGCAAAACCCGCCGAGCGGGATCGCTTTGAGCCCGTACTCGGTGCCGTTGCGGGTGTAGGAAAACACCGTCGGCCCGAAGCCCACGAAGAACCGCCGTACAAGCATCCCTGTCGATTTCGCCGCACGGTAGTGCCCCCACTCGTGCAAGCCGATCGTTACGAGAATGCCGACGGCGAATAGCACCACACCCAATAGGTAGCTCACGAACATCCCTCCAAGACTGCGTGCGCGCGGGCCCGGGCTTCACGCTCGCAGGCCAGCACATCGTCGAGCCCCGAGGGTACACCAGCAAACGCGTCCGCGACACTTACTACCTCAGCCACCACATCCACGATCTGCGGGAATCGAATCCGCCCGGCCAAAAACGCCGCCGCAGCCTCCTCATTCGCCGCGTTATACACCGCTGGCCACGTCCCGGCCCGCGTCACGACGTCGCGCGCTAACGCCACGGCAGGAAACGCGACGTCGTCAACCGGGGCAAACTCCCAGGTGAAGGCTTCGGTGAAGTCAAGTGCTGGTTGCGCGTCCGGCACGCGGCGGGGCCAGTCCAACGCCAGTGAAATGGGAAGCTTCATCGACGGCGGCGACGCCTGGGCAATGGTGCAGCCGTCGATAAACGTCACCATGGAATGCACGATCGACTGCGGGTGCACCGTCACGTCAATGCGCTCCGCGGGAATCCCAAACAGCAAACTCGCCTCAATCAGCTCCAACCCCTTGTTCACCAACGTCGCCGAATTCAACGTATTCATCTGTCCCATCGACCACGTCGGATGCGCCGCAGCCTGCGCCGGCGTCACATCCCACATCTGCGCACGTGTCCACCCCCGGAACGGCCCCCCGGAAGCCGTCAACACGAGGCGTTGCACCTCCGTCGCGGTGCCCGCCTGCAAACACTGCGCCATCGCCGAATGCTCCGAATCAACCGGAACCAGCTGGCCCGGTGCCGCCGCATCCAACACCAACTGGCCGCCCGCGACCAACGATTCTTTATTCGCCAACGCTAACGTCGCCCCCGACTCCAACGCCGCCAATGTCGCCCCCAGGCCCAAGGAACCCACCAGCGCGTTCAACACGGTGTCCGCCGGCACCGCCTCCACCAGGCGTGCCGCGGCATCCTCGCCCGAGATCACGGCACCCCCCAACGCCCGTCCAATACGGTTCGCCTGATCCACCACCGCTACCTGCTCAGCACGCAACCCGAATTGCCGCGCCTGCGCAATGACCAAGTCCGGTTGACGGCCGCCCGCCGCGATCCCTACGAGGTGAAACCGGTCTGGATTATCAGCAATCACCTCCAGGGCTTGCGTGCCAATCGAACCCGTACTCCCGAGGACCACAACGCGCTGCTTCATGCGGCCCATTGTCTCAAACACTTGTAAGAAAACCGTCACCGCGTCGTGTGACGCACCTCCCTGGGGTGATGTTTCACACATATCAGCCGAATTATTGCTCCTTTCCGGGGGATTCGAATCGCCCCCAAACGGAAAATATGCAAGGATATAGCCCATAAGTTATGCGTGTTTAAAGGAGAACAACGTGGCAGGCAATCACACCCCCGTTCCCGAAGTCCACAACGGCGTGTCCACCCTCGATGAGCCGTCGGCGGCATGGGGCTGGCACGACATTGGGCGTGGGCCTATTCAGATCGCAGGCTGGGTTTCCGTGCTCTTCCTGCTCGCATTTAACTTTGGCAACCACCGCGGAAACGTCGAAACCGCGTGGCTCCTTGCCTTGGCGGCGCTTATCAGCATCGGCCTGCTCATCCAGCTCTTTCAACCGAAGCTCAGCCAGGTGCGCACCGTGACCGCCCGCAATAAGCCGGTCGGGCACCAGGAACCCGACTGGGCTCACCTCCAGCACACGCTGCAGGGCCCCTACGCAGACCTGACCGACTCGCAGCTGCGGGCTTTAAACATCGAACCTTCCACCGTGAAAAACCGCAAAGTGATCGAAGGTTAACGCGCGCATAGCGAACCAATATCCCGCCACGCCCTTAACGCTGGCGGGATTTTTCATTGCCTGCACCCGCTACCGCATGTGCATTCCTCGTGCACGATGAAGCAACAAACCCAAGTCCGCACGCAACCGAAACTCTGGGCGGACGGCGTCAAACGGAATGGCGGTGTCTTGGTTAGCGTGCTTCGGCTGCGAGTTGCCCGCAGGCGGCAGCGATGTCTTGTCCCCGAGTGTCACGTACGGTACACGGCACGCCTTGGGCAATGACGCGGCGCACGAACTCCTGCTGGCGTGGCAACGGAGACGCGTCCCATTGCGAGCCGGGGGTCGGGTTAAGCGGAATAAGGTTGACGTGCACGAGGGAGCCAAGCGCGGCGTGAAGTTTGCCGCCGAGCATATCGGCGCGCCAATCTTGGTCGTTGACGTCGCGGATAAGGGCGTACTCGATGGAAACGCGGCGCCCGGTAGTGTCCGCGTAGTAGCGTGCGGCCTCGAGGACCTCCGCAACCGACCACCGATTATTCACGGGTACGAGGGTGTCACGGAGCTCATCGTCCGGGGTGTGCAGAGACACGGCAAGGGTAACTGAGAGCCCCTCATCGGCGAGGCGTCGGATAGCAGGCGCGAGGCCAACAGTAGATACGGTGACGTTTCGTTGGGAGATTCCGAAACCGTCAGGCGCGGGCTGAGTAATTTGCCGGACGGCTCCGACGACGCGACGATAATTCGCCAGCGGCTCCCCCATGCCCATAAACACTACGTTCGATAATCTACGCCCTTCGTCCCGCATCGTCGCAGCGGCCGCACGCACCTGGTCCACAATCTCCGCCATCGACAGATTGCGATCCAGACCACCTTGGCCAGTTGCGCAAAACGGGCAGGCCATGCCGCACCCCGCCTGCGAGGAAATACACAGCGTTGCCCGATCCGGGTACCGCATGAGCACGGATTCCAGCAGGGTCCCGTCGTACAGCTGCCACAGGGTTTTGCTGGTCTCCCCGTCATCGCAAGAAATCTCGCGCAGCGGGGTCATCAGCGGCGGAAACAGCGCTTGCTTGACCTGCTCCCGGGCGGCCGCTGGCAAGTCCGTCATAGTGGTCGGATCCGCCTCCAGCCGGCCGTAATAGTGGCGCGCAATCTGATTGGCGCGGAATTTTGGCAACCCCAGTTCCGCAAGCGCCGAAATCCGCTGCTGCGCGTCCAAATCAGCGAAATGCGTCGGGGGCATGCCGCGCTTGGGCGCCGTAAACACTAAAGGGAGATTCTCAGCCATAATGCACCATCATTTCACGTCCCCCACAAAAAGTTGAACCGCGGGCAACAACCACGTTGAATAGAGTTATGAAAAACACACATTCCCCGCACGAAGATCACTTTGATTTGCCGCAAACCGGCGAATACGAAACCACCCAATTCGATCCCCAGCCGCACGCTCCAGAGGCGCACACTCCAGAGCCGCACGCTACTGACGCCCCCGACACCGCGCTCGTGCCGGTGGACACTGCGCCACCTACAACCAAACAGCCGGTAGAGCGGAAAGTCACCGGCTCTTTTGCCGGTGGCACTTGGATCGCCCTCATTGCTGGGGCGTTGCTCCTGATCCTGTTGTTGATTTTTATTCTGCAAAACCAACAGGAAACGCAACTCAACCTATTCGCATGGTCATTCGCGTTCCCGGCCGGGGTGGGCTATTTGCTCGCGGCCATTACCGGCGCGCTCATCATGGCGCTTGTTGGCGGCGTACGCATGTTGCAATTGCGCCGACAGGTACGCAACCCTTAAGCACTACTTGGCGCCAGGCTGGTTACACGCTGACAAAGCTTAAGATCAGCCAGGTGACCATGGCGGCGGGCAACATGCCGTCGAGGCGATCCATGATGCCGCCGTGGCCGGGGAGCATGCGGGACATGTCCTTGATACCCAACTCGCGTTTAAACTGAGATTCGACAAGATCACCGAGGGTCGCGCAGACGACCAGCAGGACGCCGAGCGCGGTGCCCACGAGCGGGGCGTCGTCAAGCAAAAACGTGACGCAGAGCGTACCGGTGGCAGCGCCAAGCACCACCGAGCCAATAAAGCCCTCCCAGGATTTTTTGGGGCTGACGGCGGGCGCCATCGGGTGGGAGCCAAACAACACGCCGGCGATATAACCGCCCACGTCGGAGGCAATCACGCACAGCATAAACGTAATGATAAACAGCGACCCTGAAATATCCGCCCTGCTAAACAGCGACAACATCGCCGCAAACGCACCGAACAGCGGAATCCAGGTCAGCACAAACACGCCGATCGAAACGTCTCGCACATAGTTTTGGGGCGGGCTGTGGCGGCCGTGGTGGAACAGGCGACCGAACATCAGAATCAGCACCGAGGTCACATACCCCGCAATCAACCCCGTAATGCCGAAAAACAACGAGGGCCACACCGTCAGCTGACCACCCACGATCAGCAACATCAGCGAGATGACGTAACCACGCTCTTTGAGCCGGCGGTGCACCTCCCAGGTCGCCAACGCCATCGCCACCGCGACCACTGGGTACCACCCCGCAGGTCCGGCAAAAATACCTGCTAATGCGATGCCGCCGAGCGTCACGCCAACGGTAATGGCGGATTTTAAATCACGGCCCGCCGAATTCTTCGGTTTCAGCAGGTGGGGGTGGCGTTGGATCACGATGGGACTTCACTCCTGGCATTTTCACAGCAAAACCGTGCCGCCACCTGAGGTTTCACAAGTTCGGCGGCGCGAGGAAAGGCGCGAGCAGCGGCACTGCACGCTGGCCCTGGTTACACCTCCATGAGCTCCTTTTCTTTTTTGGCTACGAGTTCGTCTACCTGTGCGACGTACTTTTGGGTCGTCTTATCCAATTCCTTCTCGGCTGCCACGACCTCATCCTCGCCGGCCTCGCCGTCTTTCTGGATGCGCTTGAGCTCTTCCATCCCCTTGCGGCGAATATTCCGGATAGCGATCTTCGCGTCCTCGCCCTTCGACTTCGCCAGCTTCACCATGTCGCGGCGGCGTTCCTCCGTCAGCTGCGGGATGGTCACACGCAGCACTTGACCATCATTGGTGGGGTTCACGCCCAAATCGGAATTACGGATCGCGTTTTCGATCTCGTGCATCACAGACATTTCATAAGGTTTGATCAGCAGCATGCGCGGCTCCGGCACGGAAATGGTTGCCATTTGGTTAATGGGCGTCATAGTGCCGTAGTACTCCGCCATAACATTGTTAAACATCGCAGGGTTGGCGCGGCCAGTGCGAATAGTGACCAAATCCTCCCGCGCGTACTCCACGCTGTGCGTCATGCGCTCTTCGGCTTCGAATAGTGCCTCGTCGATCATTTCGTTCCTTTGCTGTTGAGGTTCTTAGTCAATCTATCAGGAACGCACGAGAGTTCCGATGTGTTCCCCAGAAACCGCGCGCGCAATATTGCCGTCCGTTAACAGATTGAACACCAAAATCGGCATGTCATTATCCATGCACAGCGAAAACGCCGTCGCGTCCGCAACCTTTAAATCGCGCTCAATAACTTCCCGGTGCGTAATTTCGGTAAACATTGTGGCATTGGGGTTGGTGCGGGGGTCGTCGTCAAACACCCCGTCGACGCCTTTCGCCATGAGCAGCACCTCGCAATCAATCTCCAAAGCGCGCTGGGCTGCGGTCGTATCCGTGGAAAAGTACGGCATGCCCATGCCTGCACCGAAGATCACCACGCGGCCTTTCTCCAGGTGACGCTTGGCGCGCAACGGCAAGTACGGCTCCGCAACCTGCGCCATATTGATTGCGGTTTGCACGCGGCTATCCACCCCCTGCTGCTCCAAAAAGTCCTGCAAGGCCAGGCAATTCATCACCGTGCCGAGCATGCCCATGTAGTCCGAGCGGTTGCGGTCCATCCCGCGTTGCTGGAGCTGCGCGCCGCGGAAAAAGTTACCGCCGCCAATCACCACACACACTTCCGTGCCCTTCGTGGCAATGTCCGCAATCTGCCGAGCCACATTTTGCACCACGTCGGGGTCCACACCGACGCTACCCCCGCCGAACATTTCACCACCCAACTTCAACATCACTCGCTTGAAGGCTCGACGCTTGTGTGTGTCAGGTGCGGTCACCGTGCGGGCTCCTTATGCTTGTTTCGCGTTCCCCGCGACACCGCTTCTCGACGCCGCGGAACATTCCGCCACTCATCCTACCGCACCCGAATTCTTAACTTTCCCGCAACGTGGAATCCACGCGTTCAGCCAAGCCTCGCTGAAAAACCAGCAATGAAGGATTGAGGGCCTGAAAAATCAATGCTGCCACACCGCTTGCGCCCCCGAATGCCCGGCCAGCACCAGATATACCGTGGCGGCAAGGCTGATCACCAACGCCACGACACCAAGCCCAAGCCCAAGCATGCCTGCGGTTTCCCCATATTCCTCATGAGCTTCCACGCCATGCTCAAGCTCGGGTCTCGCATGCACCAAAGCTTCACCGAGGTTGTATACCGAGTTGCTAAACGCCGCGTTTGTACCGGCCCCGAGCAACACATCTTCGTGCGCTCGGGCCAACCAATATTCCTCGCGATAGCGCTGCGTTCTTCCCAAATGCCGCTATTGCCGTTTCATTTGGCGGAGGAATACAAACACTGCAATAATCACCGTGATGAGTGCGTAGCCCACCACCCACATCGCATGTATTCCCATATCCGTGTAGTCGCCGCTAATCAGGCCTTTTTCAATCTCCACCGCGTGAACAAACGGCAACATGTAGGCAACTTGTTTGAATGCGCCACCCACGATATCCAAATCGAACCAAATTCCAGACAACCATGCCGCAAGGTTGGTCAATAATGCGCCACAAATACCGCCAACTTGCTTCACATTGAGCACGCTGCCGCAAAGCAACCCAAGGGCGATAAAGAACAGCGACACAGGCGCAATGGAAATCACCGCGTACACGATATTCATACTCAACGGCAGTTGCAGCAGCAATGCCGCGAGATAACACAGCAAACCTTGCACCATGGCGATCGGCACGATTGGCAGTGCGTAACCGAGGATGAAATCGGTGGCTCCCAGCGGCGTCGTATAAAGGCGCTGCAAGAAGGCGCTTTCCCTATCGCGCGCGATGAGTGTGGCGGAAAACAACGTCATGAAGGTCAGGCCGAAGATTGTGATGCCCGGCGCGAGATCCTCAATCACGAATAGCTTGACGGGAATGTTGGACTGTATCGCAGTGAGCAGAACAAGCAACACGAGTGGGAATGCCAGCCCAAACCCTAGATTGAGCGGATCCCGCACGATTTCTTTGGTAGTGCGGGAAGAAAATGCCCACAGTTTCATTGCGCTGCCCCTCTCACTATTGCTACGAATGCTTCTTCGAAGTCGGTGGTTCCTGCTTGGATTTTGATCTCATCTACGGTGCCCAGTGCGAGTAGCTTTCCGCCTTTCATGATTCCGACACGGTCCGACAATGCTTCTGCTTCTTCCATGTAGTGCGTGGTGAGCACCATGGTCATTGAGCCTTTCAGGGATCGGATATAGTCCCACAGGTCATTTCGGGCGAGCACGTCCAACCCCAGTGTGGGTTCGTCGAGGAACAGGATCTCCGGTTCGCTGATCAGCGCCATTGCGATGCTCAGGCGGCGCTGCCAACCGCCGGAAAGCTTGCCGGCTTTGCGGTCGAGCATGCTGTCGAGGCCGAATTGCGCGGCGAGTTCCGCAATCCGTTGCGCTTGCTTCTCCTTGGGGAACCCGTACAGACTTCCGATGAACTTAAGGTTTTCCTGCACTGTGAGCATGGGGGCTACTGCCGTCTCTTGGGGCGAGACACCAATGATGCCTTTCACTTGCTGGGCTTGGGTTCTCACACTGTGGCCGCCTAAGAAGGCGTCGCCGCTGGTCGCCCGAGTGACACACGAGAGCATTTTTACGGTCGTTGTCTTTCCGGCACCGTTGACACCAAGGAGCGAAAACAATTCCCCTTCGTGTACAACCAAATCCAAATCGTTGACCACAGTGAGGTTTTTATATTGTTTTGTTAACCCATGCGTCCTGATCGCTTCCATGATCCCTTCCTGTCATGTCGTTTCGCCGGCAGCATCCACGTAGCGATACTTCAACCCGAGGTACGCATCGGTAATCACCTTGCTCACGAATTCGTTGTCCCAATCCAAAAATGAGGTGGCAACCATGGTGGCGATTCCGTGAACGTAGATCCACATTTGCATGTGGAACAGATAGGCATCATCTGCGCTGATCCCAAGATTTTGTTGGATGAGCGCTAGTTGGGGTTGTATTTCGTCCCGGTTTTCTACCGTCGTTTCGCCACTTCGATCCCGCATAAACAGCAATTTGAAAAGTTCGGATTCTTGCCTCGCAAAGTCGATGTAGGCCATGCCGCTGGCTTTATACGGTGGGTAGATTCCTTCCTCCATGCCGCGTTGCAAATGCTCTTGATAGCGCGCATTGGCAGCTTCAAGCACTGCGAATTGCAGGGCTTCCATGTTTTCAAACATGCCGAAAATGGGTTTCACAGAGCTACCGAGTTTGGCAGCGAGCGCACGTGCGGAAAGTCCGCTCATCCCATCGGCGCGTACGAGCTCCAAGGCGGTGTTGACGATATCTTCTCTAGTGAATTTCGCGCGGGGCGGCATGGGTCCATCCTCCTCTCAATCGTTAGGCAACACCTGTTACGCAACACCTGTTACCTATTATTGTCTGTTGCTCAGCCTGTGTCAAGGACATGAAAAACGCCCCAAGCAACGGATGTGCTCGGGGCGTCGAAAAGCGCTTTCAGCCTAGTTGTGCTGGCCAACTTCGTAGCGCGCGAAGCCGGTCAGGGTAACGCCAGCTTCCTTCATAACCTGCTCGACGGTCTTCTTGTTGTCCGTCACGGAAGCCTGCTCAACGAGGCAGACATCCTTGTAGAAACCGTTCATACGGCCTTCCACGATCTTGGCAATCGCAGCCTCCGGCTTGCCTTCCTCGCGGGTAATCTTCTCCTGGGTGGCGCGTTCTTTTTCGATCACGTCAGCCGGGATAGCCTCGCGGTTCAGGTACTGAGCCTTCATCGCAGCAACCTGCATGGCGGCAGCGTGGGCGGCCTGCTCAGCAGCTTCGCCTTCGCCGGTGTAGGTAACCAGCACGCCAACGCCTGGGGGCAGGTCAGCAGCGCGGTGGTGCAGGTAGACGGCGAGCTTGTCACCCTCGAGAGTGGTGGCGCGGCGCAGCTCCAGCTTTTCGCCAATCTTGGCGGACAGTTCCTGAATAGCCTCTGCGGCAGTCTTGCCGTCAACCTCAGCGGCGTGAAGCTCTTCAACGGAATTAGCCTTCACGGCGGCGGCCGCGGCGGCGATCTTGGCGGCGAATTCCTTGAACTCAGCGTTCTTCGCCACAAAGTCCGTTTCGGAGTTGATTTCAACCATGGTGTTGCCGGACACAGCGATCAGGCCTTCAGCGGCGGTGCGCTCAGCGCGCTTACCGACGTCCTTGGCGCCCTTAATGCGCAGGATTTCGATGGCCTTTTCGAAGTCGCCGTCGGTTTCCGCAAGGGCCTTCTTGCAGTCCATCATGCCGGAACCGGTGATTTCACGGAGCTTCTTGACGTCTGCAGCGGTGTAGTTCGCCATATTAGGGCGATCCTCCTTGGATAGTTTAAGAAAAAACTTTGGGTACTAGCTCATCAAACCCCCACAACCAGCTGCGCGCCGGCGTGAGGGTTTGCAAAAGATTCACTCGTGAACCACGAGCGAATTATTCGGCAGCCTGCTCGGCAACCTCGGCGGTAGCCTCAACCTTGGCGGCAACCTCAACCTTCTCGGCGTCGCCAGCGGCTTCCTTCGCGGCAGCGAGTTCCCGGTCGGCGCGAGCCTTGCGGCCCTCTTCCACGGCGGTAGAAATCACGCGGGACAGCAGCGCGGTGGAACGAATCGCGTCGTCATTGCCCGGAATCGGGTACTGCACCACATCCGGATCACAGTTGGTGTCCAGGATAGCCACCACCGGAATGTTGAGCTTGTGGGCCTCAGAAACAGCAATGTGCTCCTTGTTGGTGTCCACGATCCACAGGGCGGAAGGCACCTTGTTCATTTCCGCAATGCCGCCAAGCACGCGCTCCAGCTTGGTGCGCTCGCGGGTCAGCATGAGGATTTCCTTCTTGGTGCGGCCATCGTAGCCATTCTCCGCCGCATCCATGGCCTGCAATTCCTTCATCCGGTGCAGACGCTTCGACACAGTCTGGAAGTTGGTGAGCATGCCGCCCAACCAACGGTGGTTCACATACGGCATCCCAACACGCTCAGCTTCGGTGGCCACAGCCTCCTGGGCTTGCTTCTTGGTGCCAACGAACAGGATGGTGCCGCCGTGAGCCACGGTCTCCTTGACAAACTCGAACGCCTCGTCGATGTAGGTCAGGGTCTGCTGCAAGTCAATGATGTAGATGCCGTTGCGGTCGGTGAAGATGAAGCGCTTCATCTTCGGGTTCCAGCGGCGGGTTTGGTGCCCAAAGTGAACACCGGCGTCGAGAAGCTCGCGCATGGTCACAACTGCCATGGGTGCTCCCTTTCTAGTATTGAAGTTTCGGTTATCTGAAAAACACGCAGGTTTTTATCCTGCGCCCTAGCGCCTTTTCCGCACGCAGCACCCCAAAAAGCAATACTTCTAGGGACCGCGCAAACGTGCGTTTATATCTAAAGGCGCGCGTAGTCAGCGTGCAGAGCACACTGCTGAGGGAAGATTTTACCCACCCCAACCCGACGGAATCAAACGCACTCGGAAATACATTCCACAACCGAGCCACAATTCATCACTCCCGCCCCAAACTCCACAAGTCGCGCACACACTGCGCTTGGCGCACTAGCGCTGGAAAGGGAGGGCGTCGAAAAGTAACAACTATGCGTTACTTTCTACCACTACTCCTGATGCCCTGCCTCGTCGGGTACGTCAACCCCACCGACGGGCAACCCCACGCCAGCGCAATACTTCGCGCATACGACCCGCCGCCCAAGCCATGGCTCCCTGGGCACCGCGGCGTCAACCTACCCGCAACGCCCGGAACACCCATCCTCGCAGCCGAAGACGGAATCGTAGCCTTTGCGGGTGACGTTGCCGGCACCCCAGTAGTATCCATCGACCACCCCGATGGCATACGCACCACCTACCAACCCGTCCACGCATGGGTCGCCCAAGGCGAACACGTAAACGAAGGCACGGTCATTGGAATCCTTGGATCACCACCCGCCAACGACCCAGGCCTGCACTGGGGCGCACGCACCGACCGCGACACCTACCTCAACCCGCTCAGCCTGCTCGACACCCCCACAATCCGCCTCAAACCCGTCTGATAACGCCCGCTACCAACCGCATTCCGGTTACTACGCCCGCGGATGGGCCTGCCGGTACGCCGCGGTCAATCGATCTACACTGACGTGCGTGTATATCTGGGTGGTTTGCAGCGAGGAATGCCCGAGCACTTCTTGCACGACCCGTAAATCCGCCCCGCCGTCTAGGAGATGAGTGGCGGCGGCGTGGCGTAATCCGTGCGGAGTCACGCCGCGCGCCCCGCTGGCTTGCGCTGCCCGCTCCACCACGCGGCGCACTTGGCGCTGGTTGATGCGCGTGCCTCGAACTCCGACGAAGAGTGCGGTTTCCTGCGGTTTGGCAAGCTTATCGCGCACCGCCAACCATTCCCGTAGTGCCTGCGTAGCTTCGGCACCAAAGGGCACAATGCGCTGCTTGTCCCCTTTCCCCAGCACACGAGCGGTGCAGCGGTTGAGGTCCACATCGGTTGGGTCCAAACCCACCAGTTCCGCTACGCGCATGCCGGTGGCATAGAGCATTTCCAACATGGCACGATCCCGCGCCGCTTCGGGGCCGGCTGCGGCGGTGGACTGTTCGACGAGCGCAGCGGCGTCGTTAGCTTCCAACACTCGAGGAAGACTGCGGCCAGTTCGCGGGGATACGAGCCGTGCCGCTGGGTTGGCTTGTAGGTGACCTTGCCGTACCGCCCACGCGCAAAATGCCCGTGCTGCTGCGGTGCGTCGCGCCAACGTTGCACGGGTTTTCCCCTGCTCTACGGCGGTGGCCAGCCAAGCGCGCAGGGCACTCAACGTGACGTCGGACCACGAGTGCATGGTACCCACCAAACTGTGCAGGTCACTGCGGTAGGCGCGCACTGTGGCGGCCGATTTTCCTTCCACGAGCAGTGCGTGGTCCAAGTAGTCGGCGACGGCCTCAAGCATTACAGAGGGCGGCGCTGCCGTGCCCGGCACCACCGCCCTCGTATCTGACTCACCCATAATGCATAACCCTAGTGCCCGGAACTTCAATCACTACGGATTCAAGGCCCTTTGGCGAGAACTGTAGGGAACCAGCCCGATCCCTACACCCTGCAACTTAGGCTTGCCTGTCCAACTTTAGATGGATCCATTCGGTTTCGCAAGGGTTACCTCAAAAGAATTCCTTCGATGCAGGTTTTAGGCGCAATTGCGCTGGTCACCGCCCGGCCGACACCACCCCGTTCCCACCCGCTGCACAAGATTTCGCTTGGCTAGGTCCACCAAAACGTGCACCGCAAGACTAAGCGGCAAACCCGCGGCCCGAGCCACTGCGGCCGTTTCGGCGGGGACACCGTCGAGCGCATCGTAAAGTCGCAACTCAGTGCGGCTCAGCCCGGCGATCGCATCCCCGGCGAACTGGAGTTCATACTGCGCGCCCACGTCCAACACCCCGATAGCTTCCAGCAAGCTTCGCACCTCATCGGCGCTGGTAACCATTTGGGCACGCCCCGTACGAATGCGCTCATGGCAACCCAGCGAACCAGCTCCAGTGATAGGGCCGGGCACTGCCATCGCCACCCTGCCCAACCCCTCCGCCCAGCTTAAGGTATTCAACGCGCCGGAACGCCAGGCGGCCTCCACAATGACAGTGCCCTGGGTGAGCGCCGCCACCAACCTATTACGCGTGAGGAATCGATGCCGCGCAGGTGGGGTGCCCGGCGGATATTCCGTCACCACTGCGCCCACCCCTGCGATCGTATCGATCAGATGCTTATTGCGCGCCGGATACACTCGGTCCAATCCGCACGCCTGAATCACCACCGTCGGCCCGCCGCACTCCAACGCGGTTTCGTGAACCGTAGTATCAACGCCAAGCGCGCCGCCGGACACCACGCACCATTGGTGTTGGGCCAGCCCGCGCACCAGCAATTTGGTGGCCTCCATCCCGTACCTACTCATCGCGCGCGTGCCCACCACCCCGACGGAGCGTTCGATCACACCGTCGAGCCGCTGGCCGCGCACCCACAGCACGTGCGGCGGCACCGCATCCGCCTGATAGCTGCGCACGTGTTCGCTGCGACCCGTCTCGGCGAACCCAAAGGACTCGTCGAGCCGAGCATGCGGCCACTCCTCATCGTCTGGGGTGATCATGCGCCCGCCCGCCGCCGCGCATGCCGCTAGGTCGGCCGCCGCACGATCCCAATCGTGGCGGGCGGCAGTTTCCCGCAGCAACTCCCCAATCCAAGTCTCCCGGTGGCGAATCGCGTAGGCGATTCGTTCGGCATCATGTCCCGCCTTAAACAGTGTTTGCAACTGGCGGCTCGGGCCCTCCACCACGCGGGATAAATACGCCCACGCTTGACGTCGATTCATCACTATCCCTCCCTGTACTCCAACGACAATCCCTCCCGAAACTCCAACGCTCGCGCAACGTGATCCAAGTTCGGCCTCGTGCCCGCCTGCAGGTCGCACAACGTCCACGCGACTTTTAACGCGCGATCTACCCCACGCTGGCTGATGTCCCCCACCCGAAGGTGCGCCGCCAACAACGCCATCGCATCGTCATCGGCCGGATAATCCCGCCGGATCGTATGCGAACCCATCTGCCCGTTCACGCAGCCGAAACGCGCAAGTGCACGCTCCCGCGCCGCCGCCACGCGTTCTGCAATGGTTGCGGAAGCTTCGGCATTATCACGCAATACAGCACCGGTGGCCTGCGTATGCACGAACACATCCAACCGGTCCCGCAGCGGACCCGACACGTTGCTCAGGTAGCGCATCCGGCGCGTGGCGGAACATCGGCATTGGTGTGGTTGCTCGGCACCACAGCCGCACGGGTTGGCCGCCAGCAAAAGCTGAAATTGAGCGGGGAAACACACGTCGCGCCGCGACCGAACCAAGCGCACGCACCCAGCCTCAAGCGGCGTGCGCAAGCAGTCCAGCACCCCGGCGGGGATTTCGCTCACTTCGTCTAAAAAGAGCACGCCGTGGTGCGCCAAGCTCACCGCACCTGGTTTCGGATTACCAGCACCGCCGCCAAGCAGTGCGGCGCGGGTGACGCTGTGGTGCGGCGCCACGAACGGCGCGCGGCGCACCGGCAGCGATACGGCGTTGCCCGCAACGGAATGTACGGCGGTGACCGCAATAACTTGCGCATCGTCGAGCGGTGGCAGGATTCCCGGAAGCCGCGCCGCGAGCATGGATTTTCCGGACCCTGGCGGCCCCAGCATCATGAGGTGGTGCCCACCGGCGGCCGCCACCTCCACCGCGTGTTTCGCTGCGGTTTGACCCGCCACATCCGCCATATCGGGCACCGGCTGGGGCGACGCGGCAGGTCCGGCGGTGGGTGGGTGCAAACCATCAATATCCTGCACCCAGGCGAACACTTCGGCGAGACTGCGGGCGACCAGCACACGCGGGCAGTCCACGAGGGCCGCCTCCGCCGCGTTGCCTTCCGGGATAATCACGGTAGTGATCTGCGCTTCACGCGCCGCGAGCAACACCGGCAGCAGTCCTTCCACTGCGCGCAACCGGCCATCCAAACCCAGTTCCCCGAAAAACAATGTGTCACGCATGCGCTGACGCAGCGCGGGATCGCGCATGTCTGCCGCGACCACGGACATGGCAATGGCCAGATCGAAATGCGACCCAGATTTTCGTAATCCGGCGGGCGACAAGCTCACCACGATTTTCGTTTTTGGCCAAGGCAGCCTGGCGTGTGCCACGGCGGCGCGGATGCGTTCGCGGGATTCCGCGATGGCCACGTCCGCTAGGCCCACAATGTGCATGCCGGGCAGGCCCGCGCCGACGGTGGTTTCCACAGTGACGATGTGGGCTTGCACGCCGGTGAGCATCGCAGACAGCGCATTACCGAACCCCATGGTCCACCCCTGCGTAATGTTCGAAACGCGTTCCGATGGGGGTGCGCAGGACTACGAGGACGTCGAAACGCACGGCCGTGTAAAAGTCAGTGGAGTTCAGCAACCACATGGCGGCGGCTTTGCGCATCCGCGTGAGTTTCGCCGGGGTGACAGCCTCCGCACCGCCGTACGCCATCGTCGAACGCGTCTTCACCTCTACGACCACGAGTTCACCGTCCGTGCCGACGGCAAGCAAGTCTAACTCACCGCAGCTATAGCGCACGTTGCGTGCAACGATGCGATAACCGTTTCGCGTATAAAATTCCGCGGCGGCGTCTTCGCCTGCCACACCGACCGCCAAATGCCGTGACCCCATGGTTGGTTTCCTTTTGTGCTTCGGGAACGCTCGTACATCTCCCACACAACCTCACCCGCAGGCGGTCTCCCCAGCGATCACGCAACAAGCACCGACGCTCCTGTGGATAACGCATGGTTTTCCACAGGCCGGGAAACGCAACCACTCACAACCCTTGACGACGCCGCCCCTGCCGCACGCAGCATGGAAAGTTTGGGCAGCGTGCCCGAGCCTGGCTAGTCCGGAATGATCATCTCCGGTTTGTCCAGCTCTTCAATGTTGACGTCCTTATAGGTGATCACGCGGACGTAGCGGACGAAGCGGGCGGCACGGTACATATCCCACACCCACGCATCGGACATCCGCACCTCGTAGTACACGTCCCCGCCGGTGGTGTGCGGAATGAGTTCAACAGCATTGGCAAGATAAAACCTACGTTCGGTTTCCACCACGTAGGAAAACTGGCTCACAACGTCGCGGTATTCGCGATAGAGTGACAGCTCGACCTCAGCTTCATAGTTGTCGAGATCTTCAGCGCTCATCGCATCCACCTTTCACACCTTATGAGTTCATAAGTCACACCCGAGCCACGCCTGATGCGCAGCGGCTACATTCGCATAACTGTAGCGGTGCTCTGGACTGCCCCCGTGGAGGCGCACCGCGTCCATATGCGCCCGCGTGCCATACCCCTTATGGGAAGCAAAACCATACTCAGGATAATCCACATCCAACGCTTCCATCAGCACGTCGCGAGCATGTTTCGCCAACACGCTCGCCGCCGCAACACACCGCGCGGCCGCATCCCCTCCGATCATCGGCACCGACGGGCAAGGAAAACCAGACACCCGCAGCGCATCCGTGAGCACGTAGCCCGGCTGGACGTCGAGAAGCGCGACTGCGCGGCGCATGCCGCTGGTATTGGCGCGTTGGATACCCGCGGTGTCGATATCCAGTGCGGGGATGTGCAGCACGTGCCAGGACAGCGCGAAACGTTGAATCAGCGGCGCCAACCGTGCCCGCGTCGCGGCCGAAAGTTGCTTCGAATCGGTAAGCGCGGCCAGCTCCGCGATCGGACGATCCGGCAGCACGCAGGCGGCGACGGTCAACGGCCCCGCGCATGCGCCACGCCCGGCCTCATCAACACCCGCAACGGGCCCCAACCCCCGCTTACTCAACGCCACCTCGTAGGTGCGCAAGTATTTCAGCCGCCGCACCGCCGCCACTATTGCTGAATGCTCGGGTCGTCCACCAAGCCCATGCGGCTCGGCGGCAGCACAATCGCCTGGACCTTCCCCACCACGTTGGACACGGGGATGGTGCCCTGATACTCATCACCCAAGTGGTACCGCGAATCCGCGGAATTCGTCCGGTTATCCCCCATCATGAACAAGTGATCGGCCGGCACGGTGATCGGGCCGAAAAACGGGCCGCCGCATGCCTCCGAACCGTTGCGCGGATCCACCGCGTGCGCCGGCGGCTGCAACACGTAGGAAGAGTCAATCACCTTCCCGTCAACCTTAATGCCCTCGTCCCCCGCCTGGCAGGACACCGTCTGCCCGCCGGTGGCCACCACACGCTTGACCAAGGTATTTTCGTCCGGTGCGACAACGCCAATATACGAGCCCAAGGTCTGCAATCCTCGAACAATCGTATTATCCGAACGCTGTGAGGTGAAGTTATTGTTCCACGACTCGGTGCCCACAAACACGAGCACATCGCCCGGCTCCGGATCGCTAAAATTGTAGGTAATCTTGTCCACCCAAATCCGATCCCCCGTGCACCCCGGGCAACCGTGCAAGGTGGGCTCCATGGACTGGCTCGGAATCAAATACAACCGACCAATAAACGTATGCAGGACAAACAACAACGCAAAGGTAATCAGCATCACCACCGGGATTTCGATATACCACGGTGCTGGTTGCTTATCCTCCCCTTTGCTTCTCAACGGCTTGCGGGAGCGGAAACCTGAGCTCGACGCTGCGGAATTCTGATCGGTCACGGGGGTCTACGATACCATCTCGACTGCGCCACGTGAGAGCCAAAAACCCCTCAACGCTTGCCGTGCACCACGGCTGCAGTTGAGGGGTTGAAAAACACCACGTAAATCTAGCGGCGTTCCTTGATCTTGGCGGCCTTACCGCGCAGGTTGCGCAGGTAGTACAGCTTGGCGCGACGCACCTTACCGCGGGAAACAACCTCAATGGTGTCAATATTGGGAGAGTGCACCGGGAAGGTACGCTCCACACCGATACCGAAGGAGATCTTACGCACGGTAAAGGTTTCCCGGATACCACCGTTTTGACGGCGGATGACCACACCCTTGAACACCTGGATACGCGACTTGTCACCTTCGATGACCTTCACGTGCACGTTTACGGTGTCACCGGGGCGGAAGTTCGGGATATCGTCGCGCAACTGCGCGGCATCGACTTTGTCGAGAATATTCATAAGGAAACAACCTTGTCTTGTTATAGAACAGAGGAACCTAGCGGCACTTCCCACACTGGGCGCTCGGCCGGTTCATGCTCGGTACATTCTTGCCGCCATACAGTGATGACAACCCGGTTATTATGCCCCACCCCACCCCCGCGGGGCAAAACGACAACGCCGCTACGCATCCAATGGCGCCACGGAAACCTCCATGCTCAGGCATCGGGATTCCCCTGGGGTGAGGTGCACTCCTTGCATCCCCTCCCCGAGCAACGCCGGTTCCACGCACACGAATCGTGGCCATTGGTCCGCCACCTCCGCCATGGTGTTGGCCAGCAAAGCCCCGGGATTCCACACCACAAAACTGTCGCCACCACAGGTAGTGATGCGAATTCGCCGCTGTAACCCGGGATCGACAATGCTCACGCAGGTTTCCTCGGTGGGGATAATGCGATCAAATTCGCCACGGACCGTGAGCGGGCCAAGGTGCTCGTGAAAAGTTTCGTTGACGCGGTCGTAGAGTTGCACGCCGTCGAAACCTTCGATGGTGACATTGCGCACATCGTCGACAAGGAAGTACGGATGGAACGCTAATTGCACGCGCCGTGGCGAGGTGGCGTGGTTGGTGGCGCAATACGCGAGTTTCATCCCGTCCGGCAGGCTGTTGAACGCCACCGCCAGCTCCCAGTCGTCGTATTCGATCCGGGCTTCGGTAGCGTCTTCGTTAAGCTCCCAATCCCGCACCCTGGCCCAACCGTGACTGGGGTGCTGACCAGTCAGATCCGCAAACCACGGGCCGATGATCGGGACGCCGCCGCGGATTGCTGTCGGGCCACTGAGTTTGGCAAAAGGGCTCACCCAAAACAGGGGGCCGTGGTCGGTGTCTACCTGTACTACGTGGGCGCCGTGCGCAAGGAGTGCTGCTTGCATCATGATCCCCATTGTCCGCTTCTCCGGCGTGCCGCGCACCCACAAGCTTTAACGAAAATTGTTATCATTAAGCCCATGGTTATTGCTTCACCCCAAACACCTGTACCAGTCACCGTCCTCAGCGGATTTCTGGGCAGCGGCAAAACCACGCTGCTCAACCACCTGCTTGCCAACCGAGAGCACCGCAAGATCGCCGTCATTGTCAACGACTTTTCCGAGGTGAATATCGACGCCGCGCTGATCGCCGAGGAAGGCCACCTCACCCGCGGCGAAGACCGCTTCATCGAACTTTCCAACGGGTGCATTTGCTGCACCTTGCGCGAAGATTTAATCGAAAGTGTGGCGGCGTTGGCGCGCACGAGGAAATACGATCACATCGTTATCGAATCCACCGGCATTTCCGAGCCCCTCCCCGTGGCCGCAACCTTCGAGTGGGAATTCGATGACGGGTTCCGGCTTTCCCAGTTGGCACGCATCGACACCATGGTCACCCTCGTGGACGCCTCCACCTTCCTGCCGCTCTTGCGCGGTGGCCGCCGGCTCGCCGAAGCGGACCGACAGGCAACGCCGGAAGACGACCGCACCGTCTCCGAACTGCTTATCGACCAAGTGGAGTTCGCCGACCTTATCCTCATCACCAAAACCGACCTCAGCCCCGACAACGGGCAGCAGGTAATCAACACCGTGCGCGCCATGAATCCCCGCGCCCGCGTAGTCCCGGTCACCAATGGTGAGATCGATATCACCACCGTGCTCGACGCTGGACTATACGACCCCGACGCGGACGCCCAGCAACGCTTCGCCGAGGAACTCGCCGCCCCGCACACCCCAGAAACGGAGGAATACGGCATTTCCTCAGTGGTTTTCCGCGCCGAACGTCCGTTCAATAAAGGCCGATTGTTGCAGGCGCTGCGCGCCAGCCGTGGCCTCGTGCGTTCCAAGGGCTATTGCTGGCTCGACTCTCGACTCGACCTGGTGTTTTCATGGCAGCAGGCGGGGCCGAACCTGCGAATCGAACCCGTGGGCACTTGGGGCAGCGCCCTGCCCCGCAGCGAGGTGGTACTCATCGGCGTCGATTGCGACACTTCCGCACTCCTCGAATCCTTCGAACGCGCCGTGGTCACGGACGCGGAAGCAGTCGCCCTGCTCCCCACCTAGCTGCCAAACCCAGCCTTCCGCAACGCGTCGGCCATCGAACCGGCGGACGCACCGCGCTCGGACTTGCCACGGCGACCCCGCTGCCGCGACCTGCACCGCGACCCGCGCCGCGTTCCGCCTTGCCGCCCGGTTCGTCGGTGAGCCGCAATGACAGGCTGATGCGTTGCCGCTGTTCATCGACCTCCAACACCTTAACCTTCACCACCTGCCCAGAACGCACCACCGAATGCGGGTCCGAAACGTATTGATTCGACATAGCGGACACATGGACTAACCCATCCTGGTGCACGCCCACGTCCACGAACGCGCCAAACGCCGCAACGTTCGTGACCGTGCCTTCCAGCACCATGCCGGGCGCAAGGTCAGAGATACTCTCCACGCCTTCCTGGAACGTAGCGGTTTTAAATTCGGGGCGGGGATCGCGGCCCGGTTTATCCAACTCCGCGATAATGTCCGTGACGGTTGGCACGCCGAACGTGTCGTCGGCAAACTCGGCGGGTTTTAAACTCGCCAACACGCGGCTATTACCAATAAGTTCAGCCACATTCAGCCCCGTGTGCTTGGCGATGCTACGCACCACCGGGTACGCCTCTGGGTGCACCGCGGAAGTGTCCAACGGGTCCTTCCCACCGTGAATACGCAAAAACCCGGCGCATTGCTGGAACGCCTTCGGGCCGAGGCGCGCCACCTTTTTCAACTCCGCGCGGGAGGCGAACGCACCATGCTCGTCGCGGTAGGCCACAATGTTTTCCGCAATGGTGCCGTTAACGCCCGCCACACGATTCAGCAGTGGCACCGAGGCGGAGTTAAGGTCCACGCCAACAGCGTTCACCGCGTCCTCCACCACGCCGTCGAGCGTGCGTGCGAGTGCAGACTGGTTTACATCGTGCTGGTACTGCCCCACCCCGATGGACTTCGGGTCGATCTTCACCAGTTCGGCCAGCGGATCCTGCAACCGGCGAGCAATCGACACCGCACCGCGCAACGACACATCCATGGTGGGAAACTCCGCCGCCGCCACCTCCGAAGCCGAATACACCGACGCACCGGATTCAGACACCACCACGGGCGTGGGGCGCGCACCGCCGGCTTGCGCGATAAGGTCCGCGACCTCACCAGCGAGCTTTTCCGTCTCGCGCGAAGCGGTACCGTTGCCCACCGCCAGTAGTTCCACACCGTGGGTGGCACAGGCGGTAGCCAGCGTGGATACCGCATCTGACCAGCGTCCTTGCGGCTTGTGCGGGTAGACGATGCAGGTGTTCAACACCTTGCCAGTGGGGTCGACCACCGCGCATTTCACCCCGTTGCGGTACCCCGGATCGAGGCCCAACACCGCGCGCTGTCCGGCGGGCGCGGCGAGCAGCACGTCACGCAGATTTTTCGCAAACACTTCCAGGGCGCCGGCCTCCGCCTTTTCCTTCAGCCGCATCCGCACATCCAACCCCGAAGAAACACTGAGCTTGGTGCGCCACGCCCAACGCACGGCGTCTGCAAGCCAGGTTGAAGCATGCGTATCGACGCCCAGCGCATCCGCGATCATGCCCAAATACACCGCGTCCTCCCCCGCATCGAGGTTCACATGCAACACCCCCTCATTCTCGCCGCGCAACAAGGCCAAAATGCGGTGCGACGGCAACGAGGAAAACGGCTCGGAAAACTCAAAATAGTCCTTGTACTTTGCGCCCTCGGATTCCTTACCTGCGACGACGGTGGACACCATCGTGCCGTGATCAAACATGTATTCGCGAACTTGGCCGACCAGGTCCGCGTGCGTGGCGCACCGATCCGCGAAAATCGCACGCGCCCCCTCCAACACGGCCTTCGTATCCGCAAAGCCCTCCGAAACGTACGCTGCGGCGGCGGCTTGCGGGTCGGTAGCCGGGGCGTCGATAAGCGAATCCAACAGTGGCTCCAGGCCAGCCTCCCGCGCAACATCAGCCTTCGTGCGGCGACGCTTTTTAAACGGCAAGTACAAGTCCTCGACGCGGGCCTTCGAATCACACGCCGCAATCTGGGCCCGCAACTCGTCCGTCAACTTGCCCTGCTGCGCAATCGCCTCCAATACCGCCGCCTTGCGCTGCTCCAACTCGCGGAGGTAATCCAGGCGCTCCGCCAATTGCCGCAGCTGCGAGTCATCCAGCCCGCCAGTCGCCTCCTTACGGTAACGCGCAATAAACGGCACCGTATTACCTTCATCCAACAAAGCCACAGTGGCAGACACCTGAGCCTGGGAAACCCCCAGCTCACCAGCGAGCAGCGAAATCATCATTCCGCCGATTCTAGCCCGACCGGCACACCACCAACCCCCGTGGACACGCCAATCCCCAAACAGTCAGCGAACACACGGCCGATTGCAGCAACTGAGCTACACGCATTAAACTCACTAATGCTGAAGTTCTCCGCAAAACCCTATGCGGCTCACAGGTTCCCCCTTCGCGCGCGAACACTGTTGCACCCATACTCGCCCACCATGAGAGAGGCTGGCGCCGGAAAACGTGACCCAATCCACGCGGCACATCATTATGATGGCCAACACCCTGACGTGGGCACTGGCATTCATCCCCATGTTGTTCATCGCAACCCTCGTGATCCCAGACACCAACGCCACCCAGGACGTCGGCCCGTGGATCCGCAGCGCCCTCTACGGCGGCACCCCCAGTCTCGCCGTGACCTGGATACTCATTGCCTGCTACGCCGCCACCCCACTGTGCGCCAGCTGGGGCATCGCCCAAGGGTTCCGCATTCGCCGGGTCATCGCCGCCAACGGTGCGCACCAAAGCAAATTCTGCGCCTCCATGTGCGTGACCGCGCTCCTTCTGGTGCTATGGTGCTGCTCACTCAGCGTGGGGCCATGCATGCTATGGATGGCCTACGTAGACGCCACCACCGGAAGGTAACTCGGATGTGGCCGTGGCTACCGAGTTCGAGCGTCGCCCCCTCATTAAGGGGACCCCGTTTTCGGTGGGAACCGAAACAGAGATTAACGCTTGCCCGACGGGGCAACCAAGGGTGGCGAATGCGCTTACGCGAGCACCTCTGACACACGAATCCCAGCGGTTCGATACAAAAAGCGCGGCGTACGAGCGTTACACTTGGCCGTTTTCGGTAACGCTGCGCAATGATGCGGCGACATGAAATACCCAAACAACAGCGGATGGGCGAATTTGATACAGCACCATCTTTTTCTATTTCGTTATCGTATGGTGACGGAACTGCTACTTGTTACGGTTTATTTGCCAAGCCGATATCGGGGGAACAAAACTTCTAGGGAAAGTCATTGCAAATACTGCTACGCTGGTGGTCGGCGATACACCACCGCCCCGTGCGGCAAACCTGACTGGCCAAACCGGCGCAATAACAGAAGGTCAGATAGGTTTTGCACGAAGCTTTTCTGGGGGTGCGAATATTGCCGCCAATGCCCTCAATGCCGTGCAAAGGCAGCATATTCGGACGTCTTCGGATACCTGTGCTTTGCCTTGCACAACTTTTAGCAAATACTGACACACATGCTTTATTCAAATTCGAAATCCTAGCACGAAACGCTGCGGTATGGAGTTGCACATAATGCCCCAGGTGAAGAATACGAACGGCTCTATCGCCGTCTATTCGGCGAAAATTCTGTTCGCGATATTAATACTCTTGGTGTTTTTCACAACCTATTTGGTAATTCTTGGCCGGGATTCGCAATCCTACGACGGCAGCACGCGCCGGCTCCGGGCCACGCCGAATAGCACAAGTTTTTTCCTGAGCAATCACTACCAAGCCGGCGCCGAACGCTTTGAAATCGAAGGTGAAAACGGAACGTTTTTAGGCACCGACCGTGGTGCCTCGGTGTTGGCGGTGAACATGCGCTACCGTGAGGACGGCAGCGACACCAGCACAGACCTCCTGCAAGTGTTCGACGCGCGCACAAAGGAACGCCGCCACGAAGTAGCCGGCGCGGGCTGTTCCAATGTTTCCGCAAACAACCTGGTGTATTGCTACAACTCCGAAGACGCCGCAATCAACGGCATTAACGTGCGCAACGGCAAAACCTTTGCCACACTGCCCATACACGGCACCGAAAAATCCGAGGCCAGCCACGACGACGTGACGGCAAAAGCGCGGCTGTTGGGTTCGCAACAGCAAGCCGACCTCGTGCAGATAACCACCACGAAAGAAGCCACCGCCGAAGAAAACGTCGTATACAAACTTGCCGGCGAAGAAGTGCGTTGGTCACTCGAACTGGAGCCAAACGAACACTGCAACCTTATCGACCGCAACCGGACCATTGTGTGCCAACAACCCGGTGGGGATGCGGAAACGAAAATCCGCACAGTCAACGTGGCGGACGGCAGCGAAATCGCCCACCGGAACACGGAGGCCGAAATTGCACTCACCAGCGACGGCTGGATGGAAAAATCCCCCGAAGCCGACTCCAACACCACCACCGCCGCCTTGACATCGCATGTGTCACTCAATCAATCCGACGCGCAACCAACGCCTGAGCCCAACAAAATCTTCGGCATCAACGCTCAGGAAAAAGGGACGTCGCAAAACTGGGGTGGCACCGTATTCTTCCCGCGGACGCTGGACGAAGACGCCGACAACACCGAAACCTTGGCGTACCCATCGCACGTCATTGAAGCATTGAACTACCATCCTGGCGGGATCGTCTCCGCCGACGGCGAAATCAACCTGGTGCGCGTGCCCTCCCACAACCCCAGCGACTCCAGTTACGCCCGCGCCGGCAGCCCCGAAATCGTCTTCAGTATTTCGGCGGCGGACCAAGTGCTCACCAGCAGCAAAAACGGCAAACTTGTGCTGTTGAAACTGGACAACTCGGCAAACAAACTCCACGACGTGTACACCATCTACGACACCGAAACGCGGGCGAGCGTGCTCGACACCGAAGACAACGGCAACGACACCATCACCGTGATCAACGGGCTCCTGGCGCAAACCAAGAAAACCCAAGCAACAGGCGGCTTTGAAAAGCTGGTCATTTTCCTGCCCACCGCGACGTAATAAGGACGCTTAGGCGGCGACACATCCGCTAAAGCTTCAAAGGGGTTGTAGTTGGCCACGTAGGGAGTGTGAAAGTGCGCTTACTTCGAACAATGAATGCAGACATCGTGATCTACTGTGTCAAGGTGTTCCTCGGGATCATGTTGCTGCTTTCCATCGTCGCGATATACGAATCGGTACAGAGCCTCAATGTAGAAAAGTACAAAACCAACACGCCGCTGCTGGATACCCGAGCGCAACCCAGCGACACGGGTATGTTTCTGCGCAACGAATACCGCAACGGTGTGAAACCCGTGGAAATCAAAGACCCCGGTCGTTTTTTAGGTACGGACCTTAACCAAACAACCTTCGCGGTGGACGTGACCACCACGGATGTGGAAGACCCACAGCAGCAGGCCAAATTGCAGGTTTTCGACGTCGGCTCCAACAAGGTCCGCCACGAAACCTACGCCTCGGGGTGTTCCAATGTTTCCCCCAGCAATGTGGTCTACTGCCACAACGGGCAGCGAACACACCTCACAGCATTCCACGTGTTTACTGGTAAAAGCATGTTTTCGTTCCCGACCCCGGACCCCGAAGCGCATTTTTCCTTACTGGGTTCAAATCAGCAGGCCGACCTAGTAGTGGCGCGCAATACGGACGACGGCCCCGCCACCACCAACACCGTGTACGCCATTACCGGAAATCAAGTGCGCTGGTCAAAGAAACTACACCCCAACGAACGTTGCAACATCATCGACCGGAATCGGACGCTGCTGTGCCACCAGCCCGGCGGGGGCGCCCCAGGCGCAGTTGATATTCGCACCATGCGGGTTTCTGATGGAATGGACATCGCTCAGCACCACTCCGCCGCGCAAGTCTCCATTACCAGCACCGGTTGGATCGAACACCCTGCCGATGCCGGCGAAACGAACGATGACGAGCAACAGCCCCGCAACACAGACAACTATCGTGTGTTTGATATCCGCGGCAACCAGCAAGGCACCAGCCGCAACGCCGGGCCCGACGCACTGTTTCCGTTTCACACCGATGGGGCGTTAGGCAATGCCACGACGTTGACATACCCGGCGCACGCAATTGCGGGGCTCGAACCCAACGATGCCGCGATCGTCGCGGCCAACGGCACGATTGCCTACCATGCCAGCGCTGGAGATCCCGCCGACAAGCACCAGTATTTCGCGCTCGACGGTGGCGAGGAGAAATTTAGTTTCGCGGCGCAGGACATGCTTACCTGCAGCCGAGACGGCACCCTATTGTTAGTGCGCACCACCGATGATTCCCCAGCGCACGCGGTGAAATACCAGATTTTTGATACGGCGAATAAGAACTCGATGGACATCATTGAGACTCCCGATAGCGTCGTGCAGGTGATCAACGGCACCGTAGCGATCACGCACCAAGCCGAAAACTCAGACGCCTACGGAAAACTCACCGTGTTTTTACCCGACACCTAGCCGCCTGCGGACGCGCCAAGTGCAAGGAGCACTTCCTCGTCGGCGGCGCTGAGTTTGCCTTCAGTGCGGAGCTTTTCGATGAGCTCAGGGCGGCGTTGCGCGGTGCGGCGCAAGGCTTGATCGCGGCGCCAGCGATCCACTCGGGCGTGATTGCCCGAGTACAGCACCTCGGGAACGTCGAGGCCCCGCCAAGTCTGCGGTTTTGTATAGCTGGGCCCTTCGAGTAGGCCATCGGAGAAACTGTCTTCTTCGTGGCTGCGGGAATTACCGAGCACGCCGGGGATGAGCCGGACAACGGCTTCCGCGATGACAAGCACCGCCACTTCCCCGCCGATGAGCACATAATCCCCGATCGAAACTTCTTCCACTCGATAGCGTTCGCTGGCATTATCGATGACACGTTGGTCAATGCCCTCGTACCTGCCGCAGGCAAACACGATGTGCTCTTCCGCGGACCAGGCGTGCGCCATCGCTTGGGTGAACGGCTTGCCCGCAGGCGTCGGCACGATCAGTAACGGTTTGCGCTGAGCGTCAGCCGCAACGCCCACCTCAGATTCGACCGTCGGCTGCTGCTCCGCTCGCGTTGTGCCGCGGTGCTTGAGGGCGGAATCCAGGACCTCGCCGGGGCGGGTGCCGGACGCGACGTCGTCAAGCGCGGGACCCCAGACGGTAGGCTTCATCACCATGCCGGGGCCGCCGCCATAGGGGGTATCGTCGACGGATTTGTGCACGTCAGTGGCCCAGGAACGCAGGTCATGCACACCAACGTGCAGGATGCCTTGCTCGATAGCTTTGCCTAGGAGCGCATGCCGGAGCGGTTGGAGGTATTCCGGGAAAATCGTTACAACGTCGAGTCGCATCAAAGCTCCAACAACCCTTCCGGGGGCGTAATGGTGCAGGTTCCAGCTTCCAGATCCACCTCGGGAACAATGGCGTGCACAAACGGCACGAGGGTTTCCTTGCCGTCCGCGAGGCGCACCTCAAGAATCTCCCCGGCAGGCCCGTGCATCACACCGGTGACTTCGCCAATATCTTCGCCAAGGTGAATAACGCGCAAACCTTCGAGTTCGTGGTCATAGAAGCCCTCATCATCGTCGTCTTCCTCCCGCGGCGGGGCGAAAAACTTGGTCCCGCGGAGGGCGTCAGCAGCGTTACGGTCCGCAACTTCCGCAAACTTCACCAACAGCCGACCTTGATGTGGGCGCGACGCCGCAACAGTCAGGCTGTGTTCTTTGCCGCCTTGCCGGCCTGCCAACACCGCGCCTTGCGCGAACCGCACGTCCGGCGCATCGGTGGTCACCTCCACCACCACTTCGCCGCGAATACCGTGCGATTTCACCACGCGTCCAATGAGCAAATCCATGGTTATTAAGCATAGAACACGCAAAAACACCGCTGCTTCCAGTTGCCCGGAACGCTGCGGTGTTTACAACAACTGCGTGCGAATTGAACGCTTAGGCGTCTTCTGCCTCGACTTCGTCGGCGGCTTCCTCAGCGGCCTTGTTCTTAGCGGCAGCTTCAGCAGCCTTCTTCTCGTCCTTCGCCTTGCGCTTCTTCTCGGTGATCGCCTCAGCGGTGGGGCCTTCAGCAGCCTCAGCCAACGCAGCATTGAACAAGTCCAGCTTCGAAGGCTTCGGCTCGGCAACCTTCAGGGTGCCTTCCGCGCCATCAAGGCCCTTGAACTTCTGCCAGTCGCCGGTAACCTTCAGCAGTGCAAGCACGGGTTCGGTCGGCTGCGCGCCAACACCCAACCAGTACTGAACGCGCTCGGAGTCGATGCGGATCACGGACGGATCAGCCTTCGGCTCATACACGCCCAGGTTTTCGATCGCCTTGCCGGAGCGGCGGGTGCGTGCGTCAGCGACGATCACGCGGTAGTGCGGGGTACGGATCTTACCCATACGCTGCAGTTTAATTTTGACGGCCATGTGATGGCTCCTTATGCCTAGTCACTGGGCAGTACAGCACCGCACCCCGGGTGGGCGCGGCCGGTTCAACCCTTGGAATGTTTTACCTGCGGTGTGACGTACCGGCCGACCGTAGACGGTTGCGGTGTTCCCACAGGAAGAACAGCGTTGCGATAATGCAACCCCTGAAATGGTAGTAGACGCACGGGTAGCGAATCAAACTGATTAAAGTTGGCGCTATGAAAATCCTTCCCGGCGTTGCGGCGTGCACGATTGGGGCGATCATTGCATTTCTTTTCGACGCCGCCCTACACCAGCTCACCGGCTTCAGCTCCGTCATGCTGGTAGCAATCGCCCTCGGCATGTTGGTGGGCAATATCCGCCCACTACCGGCCTCCACCAATGACGGCGTGCGCTACACCGCAACCAGTGTACTCAAGTTCGGCGTCGCTTTGCTCGGCCTAGCAATTCCCGCAGCAGCGATCATCGCCCTCGGCTGGAAAGTGCTCGCAACGATTGTTTGCGTAGTCATCGCGGGCATCGCCGCAACAATCGTCGTTGGCAAACTCATGGGATTAAGCCGGTCCGAAGCACTCATGATCGGTAACGGCTGCACCATTTGCGGTGCCGCGGCAATTAGCGCCACCCACGGGGTGCTCACCAAGAAAAAGGAACATGAGTTCGTCACCGCCATTGCGGTTATCGCCCTGCTCGGCACATTGTCCATCTTTCTTGGCCCCGCACTCGTGGCCACGTGGGATCCGCAAGCAGCCGGTGTCTTCCTCGGCGGCAGCATTCACGAGGTAAGCCAAGTGGTGGCCGCGGGCGGCATCGCGGGAGCCGCTGTACTCCCCGTAGCAGTCACCGTAAAACTAGGTCGCGTCCTGCTGCTAGCTCCCATCATGGCCCTCCTCAGCGCATTCGAACGACGCAATGCCGAAGGCGGGAAACTCCCCCCGCTAGTCCCCACGTTTGTGCTCGGCTTTATTGCACTCGTACTGGTCAGAACATTCTTCCCAGTACCCGAATTCCTGATCGGCGCCACCGACATGGTGCGCACATTCCTCTTCTCCGCAGCCATGTTCGCGCAAGGAACCGGTGTCACCGTGGCAACGATGCGGCGCGCCGGCGTCAAACCGTTCGTCTTCGGCGTCATCGTTTCCGTCGTTGTCGCCGGAGTATCAGCCGCTGGCGCCTACTTGCTGTAGCTTCTAAGCCTCATGCGGCCGAGGTGACTAGCGCTTCTTGCCACCACCTTGGCCGAAGTCAAGGTTGTTCAGGTCGATGCCTTCCATACCTTTGGGGAGTTTCGACATGCCGCCACCCATCCCAGGGAAACCGCCCAATCCGGGCATGCCGCCGCCCATACCCATTTGATCCTGGAGCTTTTGCAATTCGGCCATGTTGGGGCGGCCGGCTGCGCGATTCTTGGCAGGCTTACGTTTACCGCTTTTCGTTTTGCGGCCCTTCGCCTTTTTCTTGGTCGCGCTGCGGCCCATGCCGCCCATGCCGAATTGATTGGCCATCTGCCCCATCATCTTCTTCGCCTCGAAGAAGCGTTCTACCAGCTGGTTGACGTCAGTGACTGTCACGCCGGAGCCATTCGCAATGCGCTTACGCCGCGAAGCATTGAGTATCTTGGGGTTTTGGCGTTCCTCCGGAGTCATCCCGCGAATAATGGCCTGGATCCGGTCAAGCTGCTTCTCATCAACCATGTCCGCCATTTCGGACATTTGCTTGCCACCGGGCAGCATTTTCAAAATGTTGCCCAAGGGCCCCATGCGACGCACCATGAGCATCTGCTCAAGGAAGTCCTCCAACGTGAGTTCACCGGAGCCGAGTTTGGCGGCGGCCTCGATGGACTTCTCTTGGTCAATGAGCTTTTCGGCCTGCTCGATGAGAGTCAGCACATCGCCCATGCCCAAAATGCGGCTGGCCATGCGCTCCGGGTGGAAAATATCAAAATCTTCAAGCTTTTCACCCGTGGAGGCGTACAAGATGGGTTTACCTGTGACCTCGCGGATGGAAAGCGCCGCGCCGCCGCGGGCGTCGCCATCTAATTTGGTAAGCACCACGCCGGTGAAATCAACGCCGTCGCGGAAGGCCTCGGCCGTGGCCACAGCGTCTTGGCCGATCATGGCGTCAATGACAAACAGCACCTCATCCGGGTTCACCGCGTCACGAATATTGCGGGCCTGCGTCATCAGGGTTTCGTCGATGCCCAAGCGGCCCGCGGTATCAACAATCACAACGTCGTGCTGAGTACGCTGCGCCTCGGCAATACCCGCGCGCGCCACCGCCACCGGGTCCCCGTGCGAGCTGCCCATGTCATGGTCGAGCGTATCCAGTGAAGTGCCGGGATCTGGGGCGAAGCACTCCACGCCCGCGCGCTCGGCGACGATTTGCAGCTGCTGCACCGCGCCGGGGCGTTGCAAGTCACAGGCAACCAGCATCGGGGTGTGGCCCTGCGCCACCAAATGCTTGGCCAGTTTGCCCGCCAGCGTCGTCTTACCCGCACCCTGGAGGCCCGCCAGCATAATCACTGTTGGCGGCTTCTTTGCAAGCTGCAACCTGCGGGTTTCGCCGCCGAGGATTCCGATCAATTCCTCATTAACAATTTTTACTACCTGCTGAGCGGGGTTCAGCACGTCCGAAACGGCAACGCCGAGGGCGCGTTCCTTAATACGGCGGATAAACGCCCGCACCACCGGTAGGGAAACGTCCGCCTCCAGCAGCGCTAATCTAATCTCACGAGCCGTGGCATTGATATCAGCTTCGGTGAGCTTGCCTTTGCCGCGTAACCCTGTAAGAGCGTTTGTAAGGCGATCTGAAAGCGACTCAAACACGTAGTATCTCTCCCATGTGGTTGTAAGTTAATCCCCACCATGCTAGCCGGTTGCCAACCTGCGGGCCATGTCGCACGCCCCCGCGGCCGCGTACCAGTTTTACAGCGCGTCGTCGCCGCGTTCACCCGTGCGGACGCGTACCAGTTCCTCCACGTCCGTCACCCAAACTTTACCGTCGCCGATTTTACCCGTGCGGGCGGCATCCACCACGGTATTGACCACTTCGCTCGCCTGCTCATTGCTAACCACAATTTCAAGCTTTACCTTGGGCACGAAATCGATAGCGTATTCGGCGCCGCGAAACGCCTCGGTGTGGCCTTTCTGCTGGCCGAAGCCTTGAATTTCAGTGACGGTCATCCCGCATACCCCGACCTGCTCGAGGGCTTGCTTCACATCTTCAAGCGTGAAGGGTTTCACCACCGCGGTGATTAATTTCATCGCACTGTTCCTTAGGTTTGTGAGTGTAGTTCTCCGGCGCGCCACTAGCATCGTATGTCATCGCCGCCCACACGCAACGTGGCGGCCGTTCGCGGATCACCCTGCTCCAACACCTTATCGACGTCGCGCTCCACCGCAGCCCGATCAAACCCCGCGTGCAGGTGAAAACGCGCGATACACGTTGCGCCCGGCGTATCTAGGGTGGCCCATGTCAGATCCGGCAGCACCGCCAGCAACGCACTCAGCACCCCAGGGCGATCGACAGTTCGAACTTCGAGGGTGTTTCCGAACCAATATGTGGCGGTGGCGGCAGGAGCGGGTGGCGATACCGCGCAATACACCCCAGACTTATACATTTGTTCAAATCCTTCGATGCCTTCGAAGCCGACGCGCACGTCGAATTCGGCGCGACACGTGCCGCCGCTGCGGGAATCATCGACCAGCCGCGCCGCTTCAATTTTCCAACCCCGCGCGGCAAATACGGCAAGCACCCGAATGCTCTCCCGAATGTAGCTTCCCTGCCACCTCACCTGCGGGCCAGCGAGCACGGCAATATCGCCGCTGGCCGCCACCATGGGTTTCCGGGGTTCCAATCGCGTTAAGCGCTGGCGGGCCCGCCGCCCCAATTCCGCCACGGCGGCCGCGGTGCGCGACATCCACACGTTCGGTCCGGTGGCCCGCGCGTCAGCCTCGGTGAGCACCTCCAACAACTCCACCGTCAGCAGGTCATAGTGCAGCGCATCCAACAGGGCGTCCACCGTGTCCTCAGCCGCCGGGTCCCGCGTGGTGGCGAGCCGAAGCAGGGTTGTGTGCTCCTGCACCAGGGTTTGCACGCAGCCTCGATCCCGAACATCCAGGCCCATGCGCTGCGCTTGCCGAGCCACTAGCTCCGCGCCATACCGCGAGTGTGGGCGCCCAAATCCTTTCCCAATGTCGTGATACAACGCGGCAAGCAACAACAGGTCGGGGCGCGGAACCCGCACCACCGCGCACCCCGCAACCGTGGCCAAACTATGCCGATCAATCGTGTGCACATGGGTTCGTTCCCGCGGCAACAATCCGCGGATGCGTTCCCATTCGGGCACGAGGGGGCTCCACAATCCGTGCGCGTCCAGTTCCGCCGCCACAAACGCATCGGACACCAATACCGCAAAAAAGTCATTCACCGCGGCCTTTGGCCACGGCGTCGGTAACGCTGGCACCTCGTGCAGCACCCGCCACACACTTTCGGATATTGGTAAACCCGTTCGAGCTGATGCGGCGGCGACTCGCAACACCAATCCGGCATCATCCAAGTTTGGGTTGCGCGACAATCGGACCTCTCCCCCAACGTCAACCACATCCAAATCCAACGGCTTGCGCGAATGTCGACGCCCCGAAGACACCACCGCCCGCGCCGTCCGCAACGCCGCAGTCACCGACGTATCAACGTTGTGCGCGGCGTCGGCAAGCGCGCGCGCAAGCTCGTAACGATCAGAAAACCCCAACCGCAGGGCAATATCCATAGCAAACTCAGGGTCAACTACGTCGCGTGCCCGGCGAGCCTCCAAATGCAACAAGGTGCGCGTATCCAGCAATAACGTACGCTCCTGGCGCAAATCGGGGGCGTCACACAAATTTCCCAGTGCGAGCGCACGCACCAGCTCAATGTCCCGCAACGCGCCGCGCCCATGCTTCACATCCGGGCGTGTCATCGTCACCACCGACCCGGAACGGCGCCACCGCGCAATCGCAGCGTCGATCACCGCGCTGAAATTCCGCCGCAACCCCGCACGCCACGCCTGCAACAATTGAGCCCGCGTACGAGTAAACAGCGCCTCCTCGCCCGCCACAAACACCATGTCTAACAGCGCCAACCCCGCCGTCATGTCACTGTGCATCACCGCAATGCAATCCTCCGGCGTGCGAATCGAATAATCGAGGCGAAACTTCGCATCCCAAATCACATACCAGCACTGCTCCGCCTCCGGCGGCGGATCCCCCTCATGCAACAACACCAAATCCAAATCCGAGTACGGTGTCATCTCCCCACGCGCAAACGAACCCGTAGCTACTAGGGCAGCCCCCTCCGGCACCCGCACCTGGGCCAACACCTCGCGGGCGCGCCGTAATGCCTGCTCGCGAATGTCACGAGGCCGAGGCTCAACAGACATCACAAGGCCGAATCACCGTGCTCGCCAGTGCGTACACGAACCACATCGACAACGTCGGTCACCCAAATCTTGCCGTCCCCCACCTTGCCGGTGCGAGCGGCATCCACCACCGCCTCAACTACCTCGCCTAGGTAATCGTCGGCCACCACAATTTCAATCTTGAGTTTCGGCACAAAATCCACGGCATACTCCGCACCCCGATACACCTCCGAATGTCCTTTCTGCTGGCCGAACCCCTGAGCCTCAGTCACCGTCATCCCCACGACCCCGATTTGCTCCAACGCCTCCTTTATCCGGTCCAACGTGAACGGCTTCACCACAGCAGTGACCAACTTCATTGCGTCCTCCAATCAGCTCACCAGTGTCGAGCAGCTCATCCGTGTCGAGTCTAGCGAACATAGGCGGCCCATCACCGCCACAACCAGCACGCAAAACGGCCGCCTAACAGCGCGTGGCATGTTAGGCGGCCGGTGTTTTTGTGCATCAACAATCGAGTCGTCGGATTCACACCATCCAACCGTTTGCTGAGTCTCTATATTTCCGAATATTTTCGAACATTTCGGATTATCACAGGCACCTATTCGCACAACTTCACACAACAAGGTTCCGGCAACAAACAAAACCAATACCGCCGCGGAACAATTGTTACGATTTGCGCGCCTCAAGCCCCTGCAAATACCTCATCGTAATGCCAAGAAGAAACATTACATCACCCACCAATGTAGACGCTGACATGCAGGAACGCAACTCAACAACCGGAAAATTGTGCATCATTAATACCGGGATCGCGGGAATTGAGAGCTCCAAGCCATCGCCTGTATTGCGTTTCATTGGCGGTTCCCGCCACACCACACAAAAGCCGAACGCATATTGCATCTTTTATTCGACGCAAGCATCAAACACTACCCCCGCAAGTCACGCACATACACGACCTTAGTGATACGTTATGTGCATTGTCCTCCGCACCGACGAATCTGCACGAAAGCATGAAGGAGGGGCCGTGGGCCTCGATGCATTTGTCCCCTGCAGCTGCATCAAAAACGGGGCGGTGACCAGCTTTCCGTGCGACCCTTCGCTCATCGGATTCAACCACGGACTTGCGGCACCGCAGCGACCTGCCGGGGACATGCCAGACGAAACGTGGGAGGAACTCAGCTGGATCATCCACAATTGGCTCCAGGACTGCTGCAACCATGCGCACCAAATGTATGCGGCCGAACATATTGGCGGACACTACCTAGTGTCGCTGTTTGTAGAGCAGCTCCATCGACTAGGCCCCTCCCGCTACGCCACATTAATTAGCCTCTTGCCGCCGGAGCCGTCCCGCGTAGTCTCCCCACAACAAGCGGCCCAAGCGCTCACAGAGTTGGACGCCTTCAGCCAGACCCACACCGATATCGCGGGCTTGGCGTTAGTCAACGAGCTCGACGGTTGCGAATTCACTCGCTCCAACCACGGCGGGGTCGTTGCCGCCAGCAACAATACCAGCATCGCTTATGGAGCTGACGGTATCACCGTGCGCAAACACGGAAAGGTTGTGCTGCGATCGCGGCGTGTACAACAACGCTTGTGCTACGGGGTTGCCACACTCGTTGGCGACGATGGTTCCCGGTGCACTGGATTAGGCATTGGCCACCAATCCGCCAATTGGGTGGTACGGCAACGTCGGCTCACGGGCGCGGAATTTCCCTGCGTGCGCCCGCTTCGCAGCATTTTGAACACCTCCGTCGCCATCGCAACACCCATACACATGTACAGCTAAGCCCCCGCCCCCGCGCTCGGCTAGCCGAGCAGGGCGTCGACAAAGCTTTCAGCTTCAAATGGGGCTAGGTCGTCGGCGCCTTCGCCGAGGCCGACGAGTTTCACGGGCACACCGAGTTCCTCTTGCACTTGGAAAACGATGCCACCTTTCGCGGTGCCGTCGAGTTTGGTGAGCACCACGCCGGTGATGTCCACCACGTCCCGGAATGTACGCGCCTGCATGAGACCATTTTGGCCGACAGTGGCGTCGAGTACGAGCAGAACTTCGTCGACTTCGGCTTTCTTCTCCACCACACGTTTAACTTTGCCGAGCTGATCCATCAGCCCGACCGAGGTGTGCAACCGGCCGGCGGTGTCGATGAGTACGACGTGGACTTGGTCAGCCACGCCGCGGGCTACCGCATCGAACGCCACGGAGGCGGGGTCTGCACCTTCCGCGCCTCGCACGGTCGACGCACCGACGCGGCGGCCCCAGGTTTCCAACTGGTCGGCGGCGGCTGCGCGGAACGTATCAGCGGCACCCAGCAGCACGGTGTGCCCCATGGAGACAAGGACGCGGGCAAGCTTGCCAGTGGTAGTGGTTTTGCCGGTGCCGTTGACGCCCACCACGAGCACCACGGCAGGTTTGCCGCCGTTGGACATTGCCTTAATGGAGCGGTCAAGTTCGGGTTTGCACGCCTCAATGAGCGTTTCCCGCAGCATCGCACGCGCTTCCGCTTCGCTCGCTACGCCCCGTTCCGCGATTTTTTCGCGCAGGTCATCGACAACCTGCATGGTGACCTTCGTGCCAAGGTCGGCCATAAGCAGCGTGTCTTCGATTTCTTCCCAGGCGTCCTCATCAAGGTCGCCGGCGCTTAAGATTCCGAGCACGCCCTGCCCGATGACGTTTTGCGAACGTGCCAACCGCCCACGCAAGCGCCCCAAACGACCCACTGCGGGGGCGATGTGTTCGACTTCGCGCGCGGGCTGCGGAGATGCCACGACGGCATCCTCGGGAACTGGCGTTTCATCGAGCGCAGTCCCAGCGGCGTCTGCTTGGGCGCGCGCTGCCTCGGCGGCATCCTCCGCCTCGCGGATCGCGCTTTCGTCCACCGGGTTTTCCTCGGCGACGGACGCAAACAACGGCGTGTCCGCGAATTCGTCCACAGCGGACTCCTCAGCGTCGAGCTCCTCAATAGCAGCCGGCACGCTCGGCGCCTCTTCCTGCGTCTCGACGCCCTCCACTACCGAAGGCTCGTGCGAATCCTCGATGGGCGTTTCCGCGACGGGCGGTGCGGGTTCCGCAGCCGGGGCAGCGGGGGCGGCGTCGGCAAGCGGAGCCTCGGGAAGATCCCCCTCCTCAGCGGGCGGTTCAAACTCATGTTTGGGTTCTGCTTCGGGTTGCTCGGGGGTAACCTCAGGGGCCGCTTCGGGGGCGGCGGAGGCGGGCATGGTGAACTCGACTTCCGTATGCGTGGGATCAGTAAGCCCAGCGTAGCGCGGCAAATCGGCTGCACCTTCGGCGGGCGTATGATCCGGAACTTCCGGAATGGGGGTAGATTGGTCGAGCCGCTGGCCGCGCAATACCTCCGGCTCCGCCTTCGGCGCATTTGCGGGCGCGAAATTAAACCCGCCCGAAGCCTGATAATTGCCAGACTTCTCCTGCTGGGTGAGCTCCTTGGGCGATTCCTCCTCCGCAAACGTGATGGTCTTAGTCTTCCCTCGGCGCAAACCGAGCATTACCATGAGCGCCACCACAATAATGAGGACGACGATCACCGCGACAATGATCAGATAAGTCGTGTTCATAGCTTCCATACTTGCAGGTTCAGCGACATTCCTCACGTTTTGCGCATGATTTTTTAGTGCACTGCCCTTTTTGGTGGGCGAATTGTGTGCACCAACAATGCGCGTTACCGTTCGAGAATTCGATCGATTACTACACCCCCAGGGTAGCATTAGTGCCGGTCACGGCGACAGCCCCGCAAAGCTCGGTGCGCGGAAATGCCCACACAAAGCTGCGGAAAAAGAACACGATCCCCAATTGCGGACACGTACATAAACGCCAATAAAGAATAGATCACAAATGCTAATTTTTGTGTCAATTATATTGAAAACGTCGGACTAAATTCTACCATGTGGGACGAACGTTTTACGCCGCGGCACCGTCGCGGCTGCACGCCCGCCCCCGACCGGAGCAGCCTTAGGTAGCCAGGCCGGGGTACTTCACGGCCAGCACCATAGCTTCCGCCGCGATAAGGTCGCCGGTGACAAGGTCTGGGACAATGTCCGCGAGCTGGCTCCAACCTTGGGCGGCTTCCGTCAGCAGCTTTGATTTACCCATCAGGCCGTGGGCGTGCATCCGGGCGGACAACGCAAACACCAGCGACACCACGGGCACTAGCGCCCAGACGTTCGAAGGATCGTTGGTGTCCACGCCGTCGAGTTTGTCAAAGCGGATACGTGCCGAGGCGTAGATTTGGCGGTTCGCGCCACGCAACGCGCGCAGCAGGGACACCGCAGGCTTGATCAGTCCTTGGTCGCGGAGCAAACCCTGGAGGCTGTCACGGTGTTTAAAGGTTTCAAACACGGCGAGTAGGCGCGCGGAATCTTCCATGATGGGACCAGGCACGATTTCGGCTTGGGAGAAGAACATTGCCAGCAACGTCTGCTGCTGGGCTTCGTTCATGTGGGCGATCTGGACGGTGGATTTATCAATGCACGCGGTGTCCAGGGTAGCGTCACGACCCGTTGCCAGGGTTTCAATCAGCCGTTTACCAGCAACTTGCTCAAGGGAGTCGAGGACATCCCGCAGTTCGGAGCGCGACGCCCCCTCCTCCACCGAAGCATAGCGAACGGGTAGTTGGGCGAGTAGTTCGAGCGTGCCAATCCAGGCGGTGCGGTGCACCTCAGTGACGGGTTCGCTGCCGGCAAATGCGCCGTGAACGAGACCGGAGGCAATCACTCGACCGGGTTGCTTTTCAGCGGGAACCAGGGATGCGGAAAGCCCTTTCAGGGCGGCGTTGGGATTTGCCGCGAGGGCGGTCACCACCGCGCGGTCGGGCCCCACGGTGCCCCAGCTATCGAGGTAATCCCACAGCACAGGCATAACAGCAGGATCTTCCGGAGCAGTTTCGGAAGCGCCCGAAAGGAAGGCGGACAATTCGACCAACGCCGCGGATTGACTCGAGTAGTAGCCCTCTTGTTCGACTGCGAAGGCGTCGGGGCCGGGGGCGAGCGGGGGCCGCAATTCGGTGAGCGGATCGGCGGAGAACAATTGCACTTTGAGCGGGCCTGCGTTCACCAGCGCTGTGGGCAGCGGGGTGCGCGGCGACACGGCAACAGTGCGTGCCGACGCCCACGGGGCCGACGCCGGCCACACCCACGCGGACAACTGCCGGTCATTGTTGAGATCGGCGAACACTAACTCGCCGTCTTCGATCACGCAACCTGACGCGTGCGGTGCGGACTCCACCGCCGCGATGTTCACGCTCACTCGCTTGTCCCCGCGCGCATCGGTCCATTCGAATTCGACGCGGCCGCTCGTCATCACCTGGGTGGAGGCCGCAAGCTGGGCCATGGGCGTCGAGTAGGTGCGGGCGTCGTCACGCGAAAGCTTGACGGTGCGCAGCGGGGCGCCGTGGTGATTGCGAACAGTGATTTTCGGGTCCCCCAATTCGCCGGTGGCGCGGATGCGCAAGGTGCCCGCGGGGTCAAACTGGCGCGGCCGCACCACCAAGCGAGTGGTACGCCACATGGGCGGCATGGTGGTCAGGGGGACCTCGAATTGCAACCGTGGCGGAATAAAGCGTAGCGGCATGCTGTCACCCTCGTCGGTGGTGACCACGAAGTCGACACCCGGCGCGTCCGGTGCCACCCGCACATCCGCCGGGGTGACCTGGAAATGTTTCTCGCCGGACTTGACCATCAACGCAGCTTCACTCAGGCCGCCCTGCGCGGGGATACGAAACGACCTGCACAAACCGGCGATTTCGGTGCTGGACAACATGCCTTCGACGATGGCGTACTCGTGACGGAAGGATTCGTTGCGCGGCCCCCGCAACCGGATGAGGTATTCGCCAACCCAGGGTGCGTCGTATACGTCGGGATCGAAAATATCGAACAAACCGCCCTCGGCGGGGATCTCCAACGGCTCCGCAGGGGCGACCTCCTCCCCCGCGTTCCCGGTGCCCGCGTAGGAGGAAATTGACAGGTACCACGTTTCGGCGCGGCCGGAGACGGTCGGCGGGAATTCCGCCACGAGGGAATGCGCGTGCACCGGCAACCCACCGTGCGAAAACACGTACGGAATTGCGGCGCCGGGGTCGCGGAACATCACGCGCTTTCGCGGGTCCACGCATCGCACCTGGTGCATCGCCGAGGGAGATTGATCCGGACGCACAGCTTGCAACGAAGCGATATTGTGCGCGTCAACGCGGCGGCAGGACCATGCCGTCCAACCTTCGATTTCAAGGGTTTCGGTGACCGGGATTTCCGCGCCGGTAACCACGTCAATGAGCGTAGCGTCCTCGGGGCACACCACCAACAATTCGGAATAGTGCAGGGAAGCTTTGTCCGTAATATTGGCGCCCTTTGGACTGAACACCAGTACGGGGTCATGAGTATCCACGACGGGCAACACCCAGGTGGAACCGTTCGTGACATCCGCGACGCTCAGCTCACGGACCTGGCGGTTGATGGTGAGATCCAACGCCTCGGTGCACGGATGCCCCTCGCCCCACATTCGGCCGGTGCGGTACACCTTCGTCGTGCCGTCTAACGTAACCCGCCACTGCACTTCGTCCTCATCGGGACCGAGCAATTGTTCGGGCAAGCGCACGCAAATTTTGTTCCGGGCAATGTCCAATACGATGCGCGGCCGCGCCTCCCGCGTGGCGACGCCGACGGCTTCCGCACGGTTGTACGTCCCGGCGGGCCGTTCACGCAACTCGGCGATCACGGCGTCGCGCACCAAGGCGGGCAATTCCGGCAGCGGCCGATCCTGCCAATCAGTCGGATGTGTGATCGTGTGGTTCCGCAACGCCATCACGTCCCGCAGCACCGGCTGCAGCAATTGCGGAGCGCATTCCGCGCAGGCAGCGGTGACATCCAACGGCAACGCCGAAGCCACGGCGTCGAGAGCATCGTCGGCGTCGGTGGCTTCAGCGGCTGCGCCGGACTGAGCTTGCAGGCTGCGGTACTCCCCGGATGTCAGTGCGACAACAACGTCTTCTGCGGTGGCTTGCGGGTCGAGCGCGTCGAGCAGCTCCATAAGCCCGGCGACTTCCGCACCGGTGATGCCGGCGTGCAGGGCAAGCGCAAGCACGGGATTGCACCCATTGGGGACGACGAGGCCAACGGTATCAAGCAGCTCGAAGGTGATTCCTTCCAGCACACTCAGCCAGGCGGCGTCCGCGCGCAAATCCAATCCCCCGAGGTATTCCCCATAAAAGTTCGCAGGATCCACCATGTGGGCGGCACGGGCGACCAAGGTTGCCGTGGCCAACGCTGGGGTGTCGCGCAACAGTGCTTCCAGATCAGCACCGGCGGAAAGTTGGCGGGATAAAAAGGTTCCGTAAAAGCGATCAATCCGCTCCAGTTCATCAGCAGCAAGCCCCGCTTCAATGAACAACGAACGTTCAGCAAACCGCTGATTGAGGGTGAGTTCGGTTTGGGAGGCCCAACCGAGTAGCGAATCATTCAGATCGGCAATGCCGCTCATACGTGTCAATCCCCTTGATGATGTCCGGTGAGAACTCCAAGCATAGCCCGCAGCGAAACACTTTCTCAGGTCGCTCATGTGCTGCCCAAAACCCGACCGAACAAGCCCGCCGCGCCGTGCACGGGTGTAACCTCTCCGGATTCCGCTACGTGGCACGAAAGTTCCCGCCTAGCGAGAACCTGCATAGTTTTGTTACCAAACGCGAAAAGTTTCGGGGCCGGAAAAAGCTGACGCCTCAAACTTGGGCGGCCGCACGCGCAAAATGAAGCAAAGATTAAAAACCGTAAATATTATGCGTAAATCGTGGCCTTGGCGAGCGGGAACGGAAACGAAAATGTGTCCGTTTATTCAGGTAGAAAGATAGCAAAAACGCCACTTTCCAGTTTTTTAAAATTTTGGCTGTACACCCCGGCAAACGCGACCCCAGCTTTGATCAATAGGTGAAACTGATAAAAATGTTGAAGTTTTTACCGCCCGGCTCGCTTCGGCGTTTTGCATTGCTATACTTTACGTACGCACGAGCGGCAGCGAGTTTTTCCATGCGCGAATAGAAAAGCATTCTCAAAAAACCGCAAACCGCCTTATACCATTGAAATTCCGATTGCGAGTGATGCGAACAGTTACCGGTCCATAGCCCGTTGCTTACTTGGGGGTTTCTCCCCGAGTTTTTGAGAACACTTTTTTAACTGCATTGCCAGGGTTACTAAAGGATTGCCATGAATAAGCCAATTGTTCGAGTGCTGTTGTACAGCCATGACTCGCAAGGTCTCGGCCACGTACGCCGCAACCTCGCCATCGCCCACCACATCGCCCAAGATTTACCGCGGCGGCTCGGGTGCGAAGTTTCTGGGTTGCTGGTGTCTGGCCTGCAACCGGGAAACATGTTTCCACTCCCGCCCGGATTCGATTGGGTGACCATTCCGGGGATTACCAAACGCGGCCGCGAGTACGAGCCGCGAAGTCTGGGCGGCAGCACCAAAAACCTTATCCACCTCCGCTCAAACCTTCTTAAATCCACGCTGTTGTCGTTCGAACCACACCTAGTAATCATCGACCGACACATTCTTGGTGTATGGAAGGAGCTGCTGGAACCCCTAGAAAGTGTGCGCGCGGCCTACCCGCAGACTCAGGTAGTGCTGGGGTTACGGGACGTGCTAGATTCGCCCGAAATCGCGGCCGGGGAATGGGCCCGATTAGGCCATGAAGAAGAACTTGGCGCCATTATTGACCACGTGTGGGTGTATGGGGATCCGGCAGTGCACGACCCCGCCGCCACGGGCGAGATCCCGCCCTGGTTGGCGGACCGAGCGAGCTACACTGGGTTCCTTGCGCATGGCCGTCGGTTAGCCGATCACGATATGGAGCTTGCCCCACAGCCCTTTATTCTCACTACCGCTGGCGGTGGCTCGGACGGGTTCCACCTGCTTCGCGCAGCCGTTCAACTCGAGGTACCTGCCGACCACGTACACATTGTGGTAACCGGACCTCAGGCAAGCACGAAACAATTCAACGAATTGCGTGAAATTGCTACGCCGAATACGCAATTGCACCATTCTTGGCCTGGTTTGAGTACACAAATACAACGTGCCTCCGCGGTGATTTCCATGGGTGGCTATAACACGTCCTGCGAAATCCTTGCTTCGAACACCCCAGCACTCATTGTTCCGCGGGAATATCCGCGCCTCGAACAACTCATTCGCGCACAATCTTTCAACAATGTTGGGGCGGTAGATTATCTGCGACTCGACCAATGCCAACCCACGGTTTTAAGCACTTGGGTGGCTGACGCTGTACACCGCACCGTGGATCGTTCACATATTAAACGTGATGGGCTTACCACCGCTGCGAAATTCGCCGCCAAATGTGTTGAATACAACATCGCAGAGGGAGCAGTACCATGAGCCGAATTGGTTACGTTTTAAAGGTTTATCCGAGATTTTCGGAAACGTTTATCGTTACGGAGATTCTCGCCCGCGAGACCCAGGGCGAAGACCTTGATATCTTCGCGTTGCGCCCCACCACGGACGCTCGTTTCCACCCGGAACTTGCACGTATCCAGGCGAATGTTCGCTGGGTGTCGCGCCCGCAGCTGGGCACCGGGTTTTGGGATGAATTGGGTGCCGCGTTGCGTCATCCGGTCATTGGCCCACGCGTCCAGGAAATCTTGCCGCAATTGGTGGATCTGCCGTTTGACGAAGTTTCCCAAGGGGTGACCCTCGCCCGCATGGCTCACGATCACGGCATTACACATTTGCACGCGCATTTCGCTTCCCTGCCGGGCCGAATTGCCTATATTGCCTCAACCATTACTGGGATTCCGTATACGGTGACCACGCACGCGAAAGACATTTTCCACAACAGCGTTGATATTGATTGGTTGCGCAAGATTTGTGGGAACGCCGCACAGGTTATTGCTATTAGTCAATACAACGAGCGCTACCTCAACACCGTCCTCGAGGGCACCGGCGCAAATGTACGACTGTGCTATAACGCCCTCGAACTGAATCGGTTCCCCTATTACCCGCCGTTGCCGTTAAAAGGTTTGTTGCGGATTGCGGCGGTGGGTCGACTCGTGCCCAAGAAAGGTTTTGACCACCTGATTGCGGCGGTTGCGCAGGTTCGCGCCGCCGGGTGGGACGTGGAGCTGACCATCGGCGGCGGCGGAGAGCTGTACGAGGCGTTACAGGCGCAGGTGAAGCAACTACAGCTTGATGACGTCGTGCGCCTCCTCGGCCCAATCAACCAAAGCGAGGTTCGTGACCTCATCGCCCGATCGCATGTGTTTGTGGCGCCTTGCGTGCCCACAGCGGACGGCAACATTGATGGCCTTCCCACCGTAGTGTTGGAGGCGATGGCCAGCGGCATTCCCGTGATCGCCACCGCCGTCACCGGCCTGCCCGAAGTGATTCGTGACGGCGACACCGGCATCCTGCTCGAGCCTGGGGACACTCCCGCGCTGGTGGCCGCATTGCAGCGGTTTGCCGCCGGCGAGGTGGACACCACCCGACTGACCCAAAACGCCCGCGCACTGATTGAAGAACACTTCGATAGCAGCCAGCAAGCCCAAACCCTTCGTCGATGGCAGAGCGGATAGGAGCACCCCATGAACATCGCTTATGTATGCGTAGATCCAGGCATCCCGGTATTCGGGACGAAAGGCGCCTGCGTGCACATGCAGGAGGTCATCCGCGAGCTCTTGCGACGCGGGCACAACGTCACGGTATTCGCCGTACGAAAGGGCACATTCATTCCCGATGATCTGCGCGAACTCGAAGTCCGCGAATTTCCTATCGAGGCGAAAGAAACCGCCGAGCGGGAACTTGCCCAGCAGCAACGCTCCGAAGAGATCAGCGCCGAAATCATCCGCGGCAATTTCGATCTCATCTACGAACGCTACTCGCTGTTCAGTACCGTCATCGCCACCTCCCAAATCCCCGGAATCCTCGAAGTCAACGCACCTCTGATCGAAGAACAACGCACGCACCGGGCGCTTCACGACATCGCGAGCGCCTCCGACGCGCTCCAATTGCAGGTTTCCCACGCTCGGGTTACGGTGTGTGTTTCGGAAAATGTGCGCACCTGGGTATCCCATCGAACCGTGGGCGGACGGGTTGTGACCGTGCCCAACGGCGTCAACCCTGAACGCATTGTGCCGCAGCCGGAGGATACCGACGGCGCACCGGTAGTCACGTTTGTGGGCACCCTCAAACCGTGGCACGGCGTGTCCGACCTGCTGATCGCCGCCAGCTACGCAAACCACCCGTGGCGCATTCGCATTCTTGGCGACGGCCCGGAGCGCCCCGCCCTCGAGCACCTCGCCGAGAAGCTGGGGTTAAGCGTGGATTTCCGAGGTGCAATCGCCCCGGCGGAAATGCCGAAGCATTTGGCGGGCACCGCCATCGCGGTGGCTCCCTACCCGGCGGCCCAAACGGACTCCGACCAATACTTCTCACCACTCAAGCTTTTCGAATACATGGCTGCGGGCCTGCCGATCGTCGCCTCTCAGGTCGGGCAAATCCCCAGCATTCTGGGCACAGCTGGAGAACTGGTGCCGCCATCACATCCGGAAGCGTTGGCACTCGCAATTGATGGCTTGGTTGCTGACCCGGGGCGTCGAAAAATACTGGGCGATCAGGCGCGTGCGTTAGCCGTGCGGGAACACAGTTGGCAGCAGGTGGTCACCACCATGCTGCGGCTAGCCGGGGTTGAGGTGACGTGATGCCCAAGCAACCCTTACGGCGGACGCTCGAACTGGTGGGCCCGCACGTCAAGCCGGAACGAAAACTCATCTTCGGCGGAACCCTCGCGTTGCTGTTTGAAGTGTGCTTTCGAGTATTGGAGCCATGGCCGCTCAAAATCGTGGTGGATGCGCTGTCCGTATCGTTGGGGGCGCACACCGCTGGTATGCCGGCGTCGCTCAACCTACTCCTCGTGTGCGGCATCGCGCTGATTTGCCTCACCGCCCTACGCGCGCTTTCAAACTATTTAGCTACCGTCGCGTTTACCCTCGTGGGGTCGCGGGCGTCGACAACGCTACGCATGCAAGTGTTCAAACACGTGCAGCGATTGCACCAGCAATTCCACTCCCGCAACCGGTCGGCGGACACGGTGCAGCGCATCGTAGCCGACGTCAACCGCATGCAGGAAGTAGCCGTCACCGCTGGGCTGCCGCTGCTGGCCAACGTGGTGACCTTCCTCGCAATGATGGTGGTGATGTTCGTACTCGATCCGGTGTTATCCCTGGTCGTGCTGGCAGCACTGATCTTGTTCGCCATCGCATCCCGCAATACGTCGCGCAGCATCGCCACCGCGTCGCGCAACACTCGCAAAGCGGAGGGCCGGCTGGCCAACACCGCCCAAGAATGCCTTTCCGCCATTGAGGTGGTGCAGGCCTATGTGCTGGAAGCGGTAATTAGCAAACGTTTTGTCGAGGCGAACATGAAAGCCCTCAACGCCGGGGTGAGTTCCCGCAGGCTCGCCGCACGCCTCGAACGCACCACCGATGCCATCGTCGGTTTGGCCACGGCGGCGGTGCTCATAGGCGGCGGGCTACGCGTGCTGGATGGCGCCATGACCCTTGGCGACCTCGTGCTGTTTACCACCTACCTGCGCACCACAATGAAACCGCTGCGTGACATGGCCAAATACACGGGACGCATTGCCCGCGCCACCGCGTCGGGCGAACGGGTGGCCGATCTTATGGAAGTCTCCTCCGATATTGTGACGCCCATCGACCCTGTCGTCCCGTACACCATCAAAGGCCGCATTACGTTCGAAAACGTCTACACGGACTACGAGGATGTGCTGATCCTGCGCAACTTCAACTTGTCCATCGAACCCGGCGAAGTCATCGCAGTGATCGGACCGTCAGGGGCGGGGAAATCCACGCTCGCCTCGCTGCTCGTGCGCGCCATCGACCCGATCAAGGGCGAAGTAAAGCTGGACGGGCATCCCTTGCGCGACATCGACCTGGTTTACCTGCGCGAATTGGTTTCGCTGCTCCACCAAGAGGCCATCTTGTTTACCGGCACCATTCGAGAGAACATTCGCTTCGGTCGCCGAGATGCGACGGACGAAGAAATCATCGCCGCAGCAAAGGCTGCCCGCGCGCACGACTTCATCATGGAATTCCCCGAGGGCTACGACACCCATGTCGGCGAACGCGGCAACACGCTCTCTGGTGGGCAACGGCAACGCATCGCCATCGCCCGCGCACTCCTGCGCAACACGCCCGTAGTGATTCTGGACGAACCCACCACCGGCCTCGACCCCGAGTCCGCGACCCTCGTGATGGACGCCATCCACGACCTCGTCGAAGGTAAAACCACCATCGCCGTCACGCACGATCCCGAGGTGGCCATGGGCGCCGACCGCGTGGTGTGGATTCAAGACGGCCAAGTGCTGTGGCAGGGCCACCCAGACGACCTGCTGGTCAATAACGCCGACTTCCAGGCGTGGATCAACAACGGGACCCAGTCCGTGCCACGCGCTGCGATCGGAGAGCAATTGTGACGACCATGACCGCGCACGCACTCAGCGCGCTACTGGACACCACTTGGCTCAGCAAACATTGCGGACGCCCAGTGCGGGCAACGGCCCTGCGCATAAAACCTGACACCTCCATCCTTGCCGCGCTACAAAACCATACCGACGGGCGTTTCGACGGCTGGGTGCGCTTCATGTGGCCAGCCGGGCACACCAAAGCCCACAAATTGCACGAATGGGCGCGCGCGCACGGCTATGCGGTGGAAACCACCAAGGTGTTCCGGCGGCTAGTGTTCCAACACGGCCAGCTCGAAGCCGACCCGAAACTGGGGCCCACGATGCAGCCCGACCACTTGGGCTTTCACGTCGGCGAGTTTGGCACCATTCTGCGCTACAACCCGGCCCGCCGGATTGTCTACCGCGACGCCGAGCAAGTCATCCGCATCACCGTGGCCAAGGACACACTCAATATGCCGGTGTATCAGCATGTCTCGCAGGCGATTCCCACCCCGGTGCGCTTGGACGATGGCGGCAACCCGCGCGTCAGTATCATGCAAGCGGTCGGCGATGCCACGCTCGAGCATTCGCCGACGCTACCGGCCACCATGCAAGCCGGCCGTATCCTGGCCCAGCTTCATATGTCCACCCCAACACTTACGCGCGACCTAGCCGATCGGCTCTATGAGCGCTACGATACGTTCCCCCACCGCATGGAGGCGCACGCCCGCATTTTCAGCATGCTCGCCCCCGAGCTGGCCAACCGCATTGTGCGCCTCAGCGCACGCATCCCAACGATGCGACGTGACACTCCAGTACTGGTGCACGGTGACGCCTCCCCCGATCAATTCCTAATCAACCGGCACAACGCCGACATCTGGCTCACCGACTTCGACCGCGCACACCTCAACCCCGCAGCCTGTGACCTCGGCTCCTACCTTTCAACGGTGGACGAGCAACACGGCGCGGCGCTGCTTGAAGGCTACGCAAACACCCGCGGATTTTTGCCCCGACAATCCCAGATTCGCATCGCGCAACTCCAAGCCACCCTGCTGCGAGTTGCCGAACCGATGCGCTCTGGAGATCCGGAATGGCGCAGCACCACCGCCAATACGTTGAGCAAGGTGGAGGAACTCCTGTGAACCCTGCACTAAGTACCCTGCATGAACTGCCCCGCATTCGTCGCGGTTGGCCCGGAACACACGGCACCCTCACCTTCGAACAATACGACGAATCGGGTCGACTGCGGGCGGGTCGCATACACGCCGACGGGACCGTCACGCTCGCCGAATACGCGAGCGATCCAAAGCTCCCAGAGCTGGCGCCGCCCACCGCGGGTGAGCTCGTGGTGCACAGATTGGGTAAACGCGGCGTGATTATCTACGAACACAGTGTGCGAAAATTCCTGCGCCCACAGCGCGTCGAATCGGTGGCAACGGCAACACATGCAGCACACGAACTCTGCGCACCAACTGGGATACGAACCGCACAAGTGATCACTACGACGCCGGGGAGCTTAAGCACGGAAAAGCTTCCCGGAGCAACTCTGCACCAGCTCGCCGATGACGGCTTAGCGGGTTGGCGCCGGTTCGGCCAACTCTGGCCAGAGGTAGTGCGCCAACGCCACCATTGTGCCCGCCCGCACCACGCCACCAGCGAATGCCAAGTGCTGCAAGAATGGCTCGGACACGCCACCCGGTTTGGCGCCATCCCAGCGCCTGAACGGTGCCAACAACTCGTCGCGGAAATATGCAACGAACTGCAACAACCACAAGGTGAGCTCGTGGTGTGTCACCGCGATTTACACGACAAGCAATTGCTGTGGGATGGCCACGACCTCTGCCTGCTCGACACCGATACCCTCACCATGGCGGAAGCCGCGCTCGATTTGGGCAATCTGTTGGCCCACGCCGAGTTGCGGTACCTGCAGGGGGTGTTGAGCGCGGCGTCATTACAGCAGGTGCGCGACATCCTTCATACCCTTGCGGCAACATTGGAGGTTCCGCAACAACGTTTGAACGCCTACACTCGGAGCGCCGCGGCACGGCTGGCGTTTGTGTACGCGTTTCGGCCGCACGCCAAGCCGTGGCTGGCACAGTGGCTGGCACATTGCTTCACCCAACAACGAAAGGAAACAGAATGAAAATTTCAGTAATTGGTTGCGGCTACCTCGGCGCAGTCCATGCCGCATGCATGGCGAGCCTCGGCCACGACGTCGTGGGCATTGACACCGACGCTGAAAAAATCGCGGCACTTGCCAGCGGTGAGGCACCGTTCTACGAACCTGGCCTACCCGAAATACTCGGGCCCGCCGTGCGGAATAAAAAGCTGCGTTTCACGACCGCCCCAGCGGCGAAGGAACTGGCCGCCAGCGAGGTGATTTTCATCGCCGTTGGCACGCCGCAATCCAAAGACAGTCCCGCCGCAGATTTGACCTACCTGGAATCCGCGATGAAATCCATCTTGGACGCCATGCCGACCAACACCAAAGCAGTGGTCGTAGGCAAGTCCACCGTGCCGGTAGGCACTGCCGAACGACTGGCCAAGCAGTGTTCGCAACGCGGATTAACCCTCGTGTGGAATCCCGAATTCCTCCGCGAAGGCTTCGCGGTGAAAGATACCCTGCACCCTGACCGCATCATCTACGGCTTACCCAGCGATGAGGACGCCGCCCGCCACGGCGAAGCCAAGCTGGACGCGGTGTATGAGCAAATCCTGCTGGAGGGCATGCCGAAGATTGTCACCAACTACCCCACCGCCGAGCTCGTGAAGGTGGCTGCGAACTCGTTTTTGGCCACAAAGATCAGTTTTATCAACGCCATGGCGGAATTGTGCGAGGCCACCGGCGGAGATGTCACCCAGCTTGCTGAGGCGCTCGGGCACGACGACCGCATCGGGCACAAATTCCTCCGTGCCGGCGTCGGATTTGGTGGCGGCTGCCTACCCAAGGATATTCGCGCATTCGTCGCCAGGGCCGAGGAACTTGGTGTACATGAGGCCGTGTCCTTTTTGAAGGAATTGGATGATATTAACCAGCGTCGCCGTGACCGCGTCGTCGCCGAAGCCAAACGCAATTTCGACGGCAACGTTGAGGGGAAGAAGATCACCGTGCTGGGCGCGGCGTTCAAACCCAATAGCGACGACATCCGTGACTCACCCGCCCTCGAAATCGCTCGGCGCCTGCACAACTTAGGAGCGTACGTCACGGTATGCGACCCGAAGGCGTTGGAATCCGCCAAGCGCGCCTACCCAGAGCTCAACACCGAGGCAGATGTCACCGTGGCACTCGCCGGGGCTGAGCTGGTACTGCTACTCACCGAATGGCAAGAATTCGTGGCACTCGACCCCGCGGAAACCGCACAAGTAGTCGAACAGCCGGTAATTATCGACGGCCGCAACGCACTCAACCCGAAACGTTGGCGCGCCGCAGGCTGGGCATACTCCGGCTTGGGCCGCTAATCAGTTTGCCCAACCTCAAAGGCGAACCATCGTTCGCCTATGCGGGGCTCATGCGTTGGCTCATCACCTGAGTGATGCCATCGCCGCGCATGGTGACCCCGTACAACACATTGGCCACATCCATGGTCGGCTTTTGATGTGTAATCACAATCAATTGCGAATCTTTACGCAGCTCGCGGAACAGATCAAGCAACCTGCGCAAATTCACGTCGTCGAGCGCAGCCTCCACCTCGTCCATAACGTAAAACGGGCTCGGCCGCGCTTGGAAAATCGCCACTAACATCGCCAGCGCCGTCAATGATTTCTCGCCGCCCGAAAGCAGCGACAAACGCTTGACTTTCTTCCCCGGCGGCCGCGCCTCCACTTCGATGCCGGTGGCAAGCATGTCGTCGGGGTCGGTGAGCACCAGCCGCCCCTCCCCGCCTGGGAACAGCGTGGCAAACACATGCGGGAACTGCCGCTCTACGTCGAGCCAGGCGTCTGTAAACAACTGCAGAATCTTCGCGTCAACTTCCTCAATCACGTCGTGGAGGTCTTTGCGCGCCCGCTGCACATCCGCCAACTGCCCGGCGAGGTATTCGTAGCGCTCCTCCATGGCCGTGTACTCCTCCAACGCCAATGGATTCACTTTCCCCAACGCAGCGAGGTCTTTCTCCGCCTTCCGCAAACGCTCCGTTTCCGCGGCGCGATCGAACGAATCATCGGGTGCGTAGTCGCGTCGAATCACGTCCGCCGGCACACCCAACTGCTCAGTAAGCTTCGCCTCGGCTTCCTCGATGCGCACCTGCGCTTGGTGCCGCGCGATATCCGTAGCATGCGCGTTATCGGTCAGCTTTCCCAGATGCGCGCGCCTAGAGTTCACCTCATCATTCGCACGCGACAGCAAACTTTGCACGTGGTTTCGTCGCGCCACCAGCTCATCGCGGGACAGCGCCGCCCGCGCGGTAGCATCGGCGACGCGCACCCGTATTTCAGCCGTGCATTCCGCCACGGTCGCGGCCAGCTGCACTTGGTGTCGACGCCGCGCCACCTGCTCCTCGTGCCGCGCCTTATTGAGCCGTTCCTGCTGAGCTTGTCGGCGCAAACTATCGGCCTGCCCACGCGACACACCGGCGCGCTCTTCGGCGGTCCGAAGTGTAAGCCGCGCCTCCACCTCCATCGCACGAATCTGACCGAGCGCCGTCGTCGCGGCGTCGCGAGCCTCTGTCGAAGGCTCCTCGTCGCTATGCTGTTCCACCCGAGCCAGCCGGTCCCGGGTGTGCGCCAATTCATCGTTAAGTTGATCAAGACGCTGTGTCGCCTGCTGCACGCTCGCCTCCGCGCGGTCCCGTTCCCCCAACGCAGCATCGAGGTGGGCTTGTGCGCGACGCGCCTCCCGTTCGAAGGATGCCGCCTCCACATCGTGATCACGCACCGCGGCCAGCGCACTGGCTGCTGCAATCCGTGCCTCCTCAGCGGCGGCGTTCGCCCCTTGCAACGTGCCCGAAAGTTCCATTGATTGCGCGCGCAAGCTTTCCAATTCGTCGGTGGCATGCGCGATATCCGCGCCGATTTCTACAGCAGTGGCCGCACCCTTGCCGAAGGCGAGCCAACCTTCGCCAACTAATTCGCCACCGGTGGTCACCGCTCGCAACCGTGGGTCCGCGGCCACCACCGCTTGGGCGGCAACCACGTCATCCACCACAACCACATCGGCCAGCAACCGCGTGATCGCGCCGGCGACGGTATCCCCCACACGCACCACGTCAAGGAGCCAACGCGCACCGCTGGGAAGTTGCGCCTCCATGCGCCACGGCGCAACGTTTGAGGTGCTCATCACTACCGTACGCACCACCGACGCTTCCGCCAGCGCGGCGGCGTCAAACTCTGCGACGACCAAGGCTTGGGAGTGTCCACCCAACGCTGCCGAAAGCGCCGTGGCATAACCCTCGTCGGGGGTTACTAAATCCACGAGGTCGGTGGCGCCTGGAAGCAGCTCAACCGCATCAGCTGCAGGCAGCGAAACACTCAGCGTTTCAATGCGGGATTCCAAACGCGCAATAGCCTTGTCAAAGTCGCGCCCGCGAGCATTGAGCTCTTTGAGGCGCTGCTCAGCCGCCGCCGACTCCTCCTGTGCGCTGTTCGCGCGCGTAGCCAACGAGGTACGCGCAAAGTGCATCTCCTGCAGGCGGTCCTGCATGGATTGGGCTTCCTGCTTAGCCGCGGTGATCCGCGAATCGGATTGCTCCAAGGATTCCCGCTGCCGTGCGATATCGGCTTCCAACGTGCCAATCTGATTGCGCTGGGATTCCTCGGCGGCTACAAGGCGCACCACGCCTTCACGGCGATCAGCGAGTGCACGAACCTGCGCCATATGCTCCCGATCGGCCTCCCGTGCGAGCTCCTCATGCTCCAACACTTGTTCCCGTATGGATTCGAGGCGTTCCCTGGCGATCTCCACCGACTCGTCAAGCGCGGCTTGCTCCGCCTCGGCTCGATCGGCGCGACGTTCCAACGCATCGGCGTCCTGCCCGGAATACGGAATCTCCACCACAGCACGTGCGCGATCTTGAGCAATGCGTTCGGTTGCGCTCACCCGCTCCGCGAGTGCGGAGAGCTCAAACCACAACGATTGAGCATGTTCAGATTGCGGCGTAACCTCCGCCAATTGCTTCTCCAAGGATTGTTGCACCTCAGTGTGCTGGGCCAATTCCTCGGTGAGCTGTGCGACCTGGGCGGCATTGCGTTCGGCGATGCGATGGGCGTCGTCACGCTCGGTGGTTAACCGTACGAGTCGGTCACCGGCGAGACGAAGGCGCGCATCCCGAAGTTCCGCCTGCACGCTCGCCGCCCGCTGCGCCGCAGCAGCCTGCCGAGCGAGTGGCTTGAGCTGGCGTTTCAACTCGTCGGTGAGGTCCGTAAGCCGGTCCAGATTCGCCTGCATGCCCACGAGTTTGCGCTGCGCCTTCTCCTTACGGCGGCGGTGCTTCAACACGCCCGCGGCTTCCTCAATAAAAGCGCGACGCTCCTCCGGGCGCGATTCCAAAATTTGTGCCAGCCGCCCCTGGCCCACGATAACGTGCATTTCTCGGCCAATACCGGAATCGCTGAGCAACTCCTGAATATCCATCAGCCGGGCGCGAGAACCATTAATTTCGTACTCACTAGCACCATCGCGGAACATACGGCGTGTGACGGAAACCTCCGTATATTCGATAGGCAATGCGCCGTCAGAATTATCGATCGTCAACGTCACTTCCGCTCGGCCAAGCGGCTTCCGATCCCCCGCACCGGCAAAAATCACGTCCTCCATTTTGCCGCCGCGCAACGTCTTGGCGCCCTGCTCCCCCATCACCCACGCCAGTGCGTCCACCACATTGGACTTGCCCGAACCGTTCGGCCCCACCACCGCACAAATACCCGGCTCGAATTTCAGGGTCGTCGCAGACGCGAAAGACTTAAAACCTTTCAGCGTCAACGATTTCAAATGCACCCGGGCAGTGTAGCGCACATTGCTAACACAGCTGGTGAGCGGCTCGCACACGCAACCCAAGGTTGCATCAAACTCATGGACCAACGCCACTAAAACACGGCTCCGCAGTAGCAAAAAGCCGCGTAGCCTTCCATATATGACGCCTACAAAACCCATGATTGCCTGCGGCCGCGCCATACTGTTTGACATGGATGGCACCCTGGTGGATTCCTCCGCCGTAGTTGCAGCGCAATGGCAAAAATTCGCCCACAAGTACGATCTCGACGCTGATGCCGTATACGAGTTTTCCCACGGCCGCACCACCATGGCAACGATTACAAAATTCGCGCCGCACCTCACCCCCGGACAACAAGCCGCGGAAGTGAAAGCGATGCTGGAGCACGAACTCCTGCTGCGCGATAAAGTTACTGAAATTCCCGGCGCACGCGACTTCATAGCCCAGCTCATGGACCTTCGCGCCCCAATGGCGCTTGTCACCAGCGCACCCGGACCCCTCGCCCGCGCCCGCCTGCGCACAGTCGGCGTTCCAGTACCCGCAACTGTGATCGCAGCGGAAAATATTACCCATTCCAAACCAGACCCAGAAGGCTACCTCAAAGCCGCAGCAGCTCTCGGCGTAGCACCAGAAGAAACAGTCGTGTTTGAAGACGCCGCGGCAGGCATCGCAGCCGGTGAATCTGCCGGTGCGCAAGTGGTGATCGTGGGCAACACGATACCTCATAAAGACACCCCTCACCCGCGTATCACGGATTATCGAAACCTACAGGTGCGGCGCTCCGGCGACGGCACGTTGAACATTACGGCGACCTAATTAATGGACCGGCTCAAATCTCAGCCCTAGCGCACTTCGAATCAGCAAGCGAGCAAAAACACCGCCCGCCTAGTGGTGCGCCACCATATGTAACGAAGTCTTCGATGCAGGATTACATCGGCGCCGAGCTCAACGGCGTCAGCCAGACCAACTCAAGAAGTGCGCGTCGCGTACGATCCGGCGTAACGCCCCGCATACCCGAATAACCCTCGCAAAATCTGCCTGCGATACTTGCCGTGTGAGATGTGCCTGAGGCAGATGTAGCGCGGCGGTGTTGCGTTCCTGCGGAAACACCATCGTGTGACGACCTGCGTGTCGAATCTGCCTGAACGTGGAAAATCGCCAGCCCTGAACGCGGAGAATTCCGGCCTGCACCTCGCCACATCACCTAGTGTGGAGGATCTGCCTGGGGTTCTTGCTGTGTGAGATGTGCCTGAGGCAGATATGACGCGGCCGCATTTCCCCAGGAAAACTCGGCCCAAAAATCAGGCAGATTCTGCACAGCCAGGCAGATTGTACGTGGCCGGGGAAAGGAGCCGCTTCAGCTACGGCAAGCTGCGGAATGGTTGGGCAAGGGCTGCGCACAAAATGGGCCAGGGTGCACCGAGTTTTGGGCTTCACCAAACAGCGTCACGCTTCACCGTGCCGGTCGCGAGAGCGCAGCAACAAGGCGGGTCGGCGAGCAAGCCACAGTACTGAGGTGGAGCGAGTATTCGGCCGTAAAAATTCAGCGCTAGGATTCAGCCGTTAAGGTTCGGCGTCAGGATTTGGTGTGTAGTTTTGGTGCTTGTGCGGTGTTGGTTTCAGCGCGGTAGATAGCGCGGCGAAGGGTGGTAATCAGGTCCCGGGGTTTATTAAGTAGGCCGTGGGTAATGCGCAAGGGTTCCCAGCCGAGTTCACGCAACCGAATCAACACCTTCGCGTCATAGTCGCGCTGAGTACGCTGCAAATGATGGGCCCCGTCATAGAACAAGGCAACCTGGATATCAGGCCAACCAGCATCAACAACCGTCAGTAAAGGGGTGCCGTCATCAACAAACGCACCGGAATCATAGATCGGGATCTGCACTCGCAAGTGCTCACGAATCTGCTCAGCGATCAACCGCAGCACCGTTTCCGGAGGAGACTGCGCACCCGAGCAGGAAAACCGCAGCAGCTTCTTCAGCTGACGGGCACTGAAAATATTACGAGCAATCTCACGCACCAGCCGGAAATTCAATAGGGTGCACTCACGCAACGCATCAATCAACTGAATGGCGCGAACCTCCCAGGCGGCAAGGTTAGGCACCTGATACACCCACCAAGAATGCCAACCACGCTGCAGATCAATCAGACAATCCACCAACGCAACCTCCGGGACAACCACCCGCATACTCGGCAAGTCTCGATCGGGTGCCCACACCCTAGTGCCCGGCCGCAACCTCCGGCGAGTGGCATCCAACACACTATGGCTGCGTTGGAAATTACTAGCCACATGCACAGTGATATGAGCATCATCCACCCAACAGGAAAGCCCAGCATAAGCCGCGGCAGCCCAGCCACCAATAACCACATCCGGCGTTTGCGTGACATGAGCACGAGCCCGCACAACAATCGGAGCAACAAACCCCAACCGCTGCGGATGAAACCGCAAACCCCACTCCACCTCACGGCCAGCACGACACAATCCCCGCGGCATGGCAAGCCGACGAGTGATGCGCACAAAGGCGGTATCAAGCAGCTTGGTACGACGACGAAACAAACCCACAGCACCAGCGATACCCCGCACACAACACCAAAACCTAGGGTTTTCTCAAACACACCCCACCAACCTGTGGATAACCTCAAACAATCCACAGGCACGTCAAATTCAAGCAGCAACAGAGTAGCGCACGGCGAGACGGAGGAGTATAGAGCGACCGCTGTAGGGAACCGGCGGAAAACAGGGTTGCAGGCACGTGGACTACCCAAATTGGAAGTTGGCAACCTCACAAACTCTCACGGTTCACCCAATAGAAACGCGGCAGCATTTTATTTTAATGGCAACATCACGGACTATAAAATCCCATTTTCCGCAGAATACAGCACAACATATCATTCTTCGTTAAATTGTTTGGACAAACCAAACTATGTAGTCCGCTACACCGATGACGATTTGCTTGTGCTGAAAACCGAATTAGTCAATAGCAAGCTGCAGATTGTCGACCGCAGCACAATGCCGCTGCCAGAAGCTGTGCATGCAGGCCGGAATTATCGCACCAGTGGTAGTAAGTACCATTCAGCAAAGGTCCTGGGCGATAGATTTAAAAGGCGGTCAATCATAATTGAGGGCGATGCCGCCCTCATAGTTGCCACCTTCCAAGATTTCGAGCAGACACTATCGCTGGCGGATTTGAATAACCCGCAATGTATTTCTCGCCCAAGCCCAATTAGGTTGCGAAGATATGACGCACCGTCGAACACATTTGGTGATCATCTATTCTCGGCATCGCACATCGTTGTTGATTCGATTTTGCCAATTGAACCGAACCTCAAGGTGGATTGCGCGTAACCCCAAAACCTAACGCACCTCGAATCGACGCTCGCCTTTGGGTTCACCCCATTGTTCGACAATGGTTTTGACTTTGCCGGGACGATCATAGGTTGCGGGCTCGAGCGCCCATAGTCGGCGTAGCAGGCTTTCCACTTGTTCTTTGGGCCCTTCGGCCACCACACAGACGCGACCGTCCATAAGGTTGGTGGCGCTACCAACAAGCCCGAGTTCCATGGCTTGGCTGCGGACCCACCAGCGGAAGCCTACGCCTTGGACATGCCCATGAACCCATGCCGTCAGCCGGATCATTATTGAGAATTCCTTTCGTTTCGGCGTGTCAGCGGATCAGAGCCATCCCAACAGTCCATGGCTTCCCAGCCTTTAATGCCGGGCAGGTCATCGCGGTTGAATACTGGGTTCACACCCTTGGCGCGCTGTTGGGCGTAGTTGCGCAGGAGGGCGACAGCAACGCCGCCGAGCGGCAACAGGGCGAGAATGTTGACGGTCGCCATGAGGCTTGCAAACACATCGGCAAGGCTCCACACCAGCGGTACGGTCCCGAGCGCGCCGCCCAGCACGCACAGCGATACCAGCACGCGATACACGTTAACCCACATGCGATTGTCGGTCATGAATTCGATATTGGTTTCGCCGTAGTAGTAGTTGCCGATGACGGATGAGAAGGCTAGGAAAACGATCACCACAGACAGGAAGTAGATACCCCAGGTGCCTACGCTGGCTGCCAGTGAGGATTGGGTGAGCGCCATGCCACCCTCAACGTTGGAAAGGTCGGGGCGGGACAGCATGATGATGAACGCGGTGACGGTACACACCACGAGGGTGTCAAAGTATACGCCGAGCGTCTGGATAAGCCCCTGCTTTACTGGGTGCGAGACCGAAGCGGTTGCCGCGGCGTTGGGCACGGAACCCATACCGGCTTCGTTGGAGAACAAGCCGCGCTGCACGCCTTTCATGATTACGGTGCCGAGTGCGGCGCCTGCAAACTCACGGATGCCAAATGCGTGTTCAAAGATTTCTAGGAACATGCCGGGGACGCGATCGATGTTTACTATCACGACGGCGACGCCGATGATGATGTAGGCCACGGCCATGACGGGCACTACGAATTGGGTGACCATGGCCACGCGTTGGATGCCGCCGAAGACGACGAGGCCGGTGACCAACGCAAGCACGATGCCGACGACAATTTTGGTGGAGAATGGGTCGCCGCCTACAGAGTGAATGATGCTTTCCGCGATGGAGTTGGATTGCACCGCGTTGAACACGAAACCGTAGGTGACTGTGATGAGCACCGCGAATAGGATTGCCATGAAGCGCCATTTGAGGACGCGGGACATGTAGTAGGCGGGCCCGCCGCGGTAGGACTGGACGTCGCGCACTTTGTATGCCTGCGCGAGGGTGGATTCCACGAAGGAAGTGGCACCGCCGATCAGGGCGAGCATCCACATCCAGAAGACGGCGCCGGGGCCGCCGGTGGCGATCGCCATGGCCACGCCGGCAACGTTGCCGGTGCCTACGCGGGATGCTGCGGAGACGGTAAATGCTTTAAACGCGGAAATGCCTTTTTGCCCGTCGGGCAGGTCTGAGGGCTTTTCCACCACCGCTTTAAACATGTCGGGCACATATCTGATCTGTACCAAAAGTGTGTACACGCCAAAGTAAATGCCGGTGGCGGCGAGGAGGACTACGAGGACAATTCCGTATTGCGCATTGAACCAATCAATCGCATCGAGGAGTGCTTTCATATCCAGCAATCTACCGTGTTTGACGGAAATTTTGTTAGCTTCTACACATAGTCGGCCTCTAGTGACGTCGCTGACACTGCGGGCAAAAGTGACTTCCTCGGTTTGCGAATTCCTCGCGTTGTATTTCGGTACCGCAACGTGAACATGGTTTACCGTGTTGCCCGTATGCGTGTAGCGAAACGTCAAAGTAGCCGGATTCGCCGTTTACATTCACATACAGAGCGTCGAACGACGTCCCGCCCTGGGCCAATGCGCGTCGCATCACGGACTGCCCGTGCCCCAGCAATTCCACGATGCGTTCCAGGCGCAGCCGATGTGCTAATTGTCGGCCGTGTATTCGAGCTGCCCATAGCATTTCGTCGGCATAAATGTTCCCTATCCCGCTGACAATTTCTTGGGCCAGCAAAATGCGCTTTATTTCGGTGCGTTTGCTCTTGATCACACCCGCCAGCGCTTCCAAATCCAAGTCCGGATCCAGCAGGTCGCGCGCGATATGCGCCGCAGGGGCGGGCACCATGACCCCGTGGGATGGCTCCATGGTTACCGCCCACCAGTAGCCAAAGGTTCGCTGGTCCACGAACCATAGCTCGTGGTCGTCATCGAGCACCGCTCGCGCACGCAAATGTTTGTGCGGTTCCGTGCCGCGATCTTTGATGAGCATTTGCCCGCTCATCCCCAAATGCACCAATAAGGCGGTGCCGTCGTCGAGGCACAGCCAGAGGAATTTGCCGCGGCGTTCCACGGCGTCGATACGCCGCCCCCACACGTGGGAAAGGTCGGGGTTGTGGCGGACGGCGCGCGGATGCAAGGCTTCGGCGGCGACAATGGTGCGCCCCCGAACATGTTGGTCGAGCCCGCGCCGCACCACCTCCACCTCGGGAAGCTCAGGCATCCTTGGTGAGCGCCTCCCAGTCGACGGTGCCTTGCAGCGCAAGGTAGGCCTGATGTGCTGCCTGCTGTTCCGCAAGCTTTTTTGCGGTGCCTTCGCCGCGGCCAAGCACGTGCCCATGCACGGAAGCGGTGGCCTCAAAGTGCCGCTGGTGGTCTGGGCCGGACGAAGTGGTCGCATACACGGCCATGGGCAAGCCACGCTCCGCAAGCCGTTCCTGCAGGGAGGTTTTCCAGTCCGCGTTGATGCCTTTGGACGATGCGGTCTTCAGCTTGTCGCCGTATAACCGCAGGATCACATCCCGCGTCGCATGGAAACCGTGCTCAAGGTAGATCGCGCCGAGAACCGCCTCCATGGTGTCCGCCAGAATGGACACCCGATCGCGGCCGCCCATGGACTCCTCACCGATGCCTAGGAGCACGTGGTCGCCAAGGCGGATCTCACGCGCCACATCGGACAACCCGTACCGGCTCACCAGGGTTGCGCGCATTTTTGAGATCACGCTTTCCGGGCTTTCCGGGTGCAATTCGAACAGGGCGCCGGCCACGGACAAGCCCAACACGGCGTCGCCTAGAAATTCGAGGCGTTCGTTGTGGGGCAGGTTACCGTTCTCGTTCGCGATGGAACGGTGCGTCAGCGCCTGCTTGAGCGCGGTTTCGGAAAGCTGCACCCCGAGGGCGTCGAGAAGCGGGGTGTGATCGACGGCGGCGAAGGCGTTATCAACAGCCTCCTGCCCGGTGACGCGCCGCTTCTTCCGGCTCACAGGAACTTCTCCAACCCCGCCCAACGCGGATCCGGCAAATCGTTTGCCTCGCCAGCAATACCGTGCGGTGGCGGCACCTCGCTGGCTTCGCAATCACCCTCGCAGGTGGGACTAAACGGAAGTTCCAACCCTGCGACGTCGACGACGCTTTGGAATAGGTCGAGTGTGTCGCCAACCATGCTAGGCACGTCGTCTTCCTCGGATTCCTCGCCCTGAATGAACGACTCAGACGCGGAAAACACCTCGTGCACGCGGAACTCACGGGTTGGGTTCAGGGGGGCCAAGCAACGCGCGCACTGGCCCGACAGCGGCGCGCGTACAACAGCATCAACCATCACACCCTCGCCGAGCGGGGTGAGCGTGGCATCAACAATAACTTCGGTGCCGGGCTCGATGGCGATCATCGGCAAGCCGATTCGCTCTGGGCACGGGCCCGACTGGGTAACACGCTCCGGCATTCCGGAGCCACGCACAATCGCGGCGCAATCAAAAACAAATGGTGAACTCATGGCGTGACCAGCCTACCCGCTCCGACCGGCAAATACCCCACTAGTCCTCGTACGAGCGCGAGTCTTTACGGTCCGTACCCCGCTCCCACGATCGCTCGTGCGAGGAGGCACTACGCTCGCGACCCGTCGCACCCGCACCCCGCCGCAACGCCGACCGGTCGCGCCCCACGGAACGCAGGGCGGCGGACAGCATTTCCTCGAACTCGGCGAGCTTGCCGTCAACAAACGTATCGCATTCCTGCCGCAGCCGGTTGGACTCCCCATGTGCGGCGTCCACAATGCGGTGTGCCTCCTCGTCCGCCCGGCGCACCACCTCCGCCTCGCTGACCAGCCGGTGCTGCTCAGCCAAGCCCTCATCAACGCTGCGCTGATATGCCTCGTTGCCTTTCTGCACCAACCGCTCCGCGTCGGCGGTGGCACGAGCAACCGTATCGTCCGCGGAACGGCGCGCCTCACTGACCATCCGCTCCGAATCATCTTGGGCCTTAGCCACCAATGCGTTCGCCCGGTTTTCGGCGTCCGCAACCATATGCTCCGCCTCTTCGCGTGCACGTGCGATGAGCGAGTCCGCCTCGGCCTCCGCCTCATCCACCAATTGGCGCGCGTGGTCCTCGGCATCATGCACAATCGAATCCGCCTTATCGAGGACATCTTGCGCATCGTCGATCTCCACGGGGAGCGCGTTGCGCAGATCGTCCAGCAGGGTAAGCACCTCATTGCGAGGCACCATACAATTCGCAGTCATGGGGACGCCGTACGCCTGGTCGACTGTCTGAACGAGCTCATCAAGGGCTTCAAAAACGCGGTACATAGCGTCCAAGATTACCGCCCTGACCACGGTACACGCGGGAGGCTCGCCCACCACCAACCGCGAATCATTTCAAAAACTCGTTCGCGTGCACGACCGGCGGCGCCAAACGGCAAAAGCGCCCAGGAAAAACTCCCTGGGCGCTCGCTGGCAGTGCGAGGGTTAGATCACGCCTTGCGCAAGCATCGCGTCGGCAACCTTCTTAAAACCGGCGATATTGGCGCCGATGATGTAGTCGCCCTCGTGGCCGTACTCGGCGGCGGTCTCCGCGGAACGCTGGAAAATGTTGTGCATGATCCCCTGGAGGCGCTCGTCGGTGTATTCGAAGCTCCAAGAGTCGCGGGAAGCGTTTTGCTGCATTTCCAACGCGGAGGTGGCCACACCGCCAGCGTTGGCGGCTTTGCCGGGCGCAAAATGTACGCCGGCTTCGCGGAAGACTTCGATCGCGTCCGCGGTGGACGGCATGTTCGCGCCTTCCGCAACGAAGCGGCACCCATTGGCTGCGAGCTTGCGGGCGTGGTCACCGTTAAGCTCGTTTTGGGTGGCGCAGGGAAGGGCGACGTCGCAAGGCAGATCCCAGATGGAGCCGTCGGCGTGGTACGTTGCGCCCTCCACCTCGTCCACGTACACGCTGGCACGCTCGCGGCGAACCTCTTTAATGTCCTTGAGTTTGGCCACGTCCACGCCGTTGGGGGTGTGCACCCAGCCGGAGGAGTCGGAGAAACCAATCACCGTGGCGCCCAGCTCTTGGGCCTTTTCAATGGCGTAGATTGCCACGTTGCCGGAGCCGGAAACGATCACCTGGGAGCCCTCAATGTTGGCACCGTGGTGGCTCATCATCTCCTGCGTGAAGTACACGCAGCCGTACCCGGTGGCTTCGGTGCGCACCAGCGAACCGCCCCAGGTCAGGCCCTTGCCAGTCAACACGCCGGATTCGTGCTGGTTGGCCATGCGACGGTATTGGCCGAACAGGTAACCAATTTCGCGGGCGCCGACGCCGATATCACCGGCGGGCACGTCGCGGTATTCGCCGATGTGGCGGTGCAGTTCAGCCATGAAGGACTGGCAGAAGCGCATGATTTCGGCGTCGGACTTGCCCTTGGGGTCGAAGTCGGAGCCGCCTTTGCCGCCGCCGATCGGCAGGCCAGTCAGCGAGTTTTTAAAGATCTGCTCAAAGCCCAGGAATTTGATGATGCCCAGGTTCACGCTGGGGTGGAACCGCAGGCCGCCCTTGTACGGCCCGAGTGCCGAGTTGAATTGCACGCGGAAGCCGCGATTGACCTGCACCACGCCTTGATCGTCGACCCAGGGCACGCGGAAGATAATTTGGCGCTCTGGCTCGCAGAGGCGCTGCACCAGGCCATAGTCGGCGTAGTGGGGGTTTTTGTCCAGCACAAGCTTCAGCGAGTCGAGTACCTCGGCGACCGCTTGGTGGAATTCCGGCTCGCCTGCGTTGCGCTTCAGCAGCATGCTGTAGTAGTTGGATACCTGCTCTTCAACAGACATGGGTTTCACATCCAATCTCCGCGGGAATCGTTGCGGGCCGCCTCGCAAGGTCCTGCTGTGAGCACCCTAGGCGGCTCTTATCACTGATCGCGGTAATGTACGGTTCGGACCGACTCCAAGTTTCAATGGCTCGACAGGTATTTGCAAATTACGAAGTTGTGCTGTAGGTCACAGCTTGGCGGCGGCGTTCCGGCGGCTGGAGTTTTTGCAGCTTATCGGCCACCACCAACTCCGGAAGAAACGCGCCCAACGCAACCTCCGGGCACGGAACCTCCCCCGGACTACCCCCGCTTTGCCAATCGACCAATAGAAAACGGGTCAGCTCCGTCACAGTCGGGTTGTAGGTCATATACATGTGCCCGCCCAGGTTCGCCGGGCACAGGTCCTGCTGCACAATATTGCGCGTGCGCTCCCCAAAGATCGGTTGGTTGACCCACTCCGGCATCATCTCATCGGTGCGCGTAGACACCGTCACATACGCCGGACCCGGGACAGTTTCCCCGCCCGCGTTCAACTCCTCCATCACCGGAGAACCTTCCCTTAAGTCCACCAACGCGGGCGCGACGAGTTGCGCATCCTCGGCGGATTCCACCAGCCCCGGCACATGGTTTGCCAGCGACACCGTACCGTACAGGTTGCCGCCGCGCGTCGGGGACGCCAACCCGATCCACGCGTGTGTGTGGTGGCCGTGATCGATTTTGTTCACCCACCAACGCGCCACCGTCGCCCCTTGGGAAAAGCCGACGAGCTGCACTTTTTCCGCCCCCGAGGTGGCGCGCGCGGCGCGGATAAGTTCGTCGAGTTGGCGTGCGGAATCCTCGAGTTTGCCCCAGCCGAACCGCCCATCCTTGCCCTCGCCGTAATCCAAGCCGTAGGCACACCAGCCATCGCGTGCAATTTCGGCGCCGAGTTTGGAATAATCACCATAGAGGCTGGCATCTGTGCCGTGCACGAGTATGACCGCGTGCGGGCGCTCAGGTGTGACACGGCATTCCGGATCGTTAACGCCCTCTGGGACCAGCGGTGTCGCACCCGCCGCGATTTGGTTGTGCCGTGCCTCCCCGCCTTCGCGAGCGGGTGGCGCTACCTGCCCTTGGGGTGGCGGCGCCGCCTGCGCATTGGTTCCAGCACCGCCTACCACGATGAACCCTGCCACACAACCGACACATAGCTTTTTCAACACAACCACTTACTGTAATAGAAAGTAGGTATCAGGTTTGCGAACACTCATTATCGCCGAAGGGGTCGGCGGGCTCAGCCCCCACCAAGTCGGAGCAGAAATCGCCGCGCGGTGCACTAGGGACGAGGTCACGCTTGTTGCCATCACCACCGGCGGTACCGGCACCGCAAGCTGCTTCAACGGAGAAACCATCGTATTGCCTACCGTTGACCCTGCCGGCGCCCTCACCGAAGCCAGCTACGTGTTCGACCCGGCCACCCAGCAGGCCTACATCGACGTTTGCGCACACCCCTGCGACCCAGCCACTTCGGACACCTACGGCACTGGCGTCCTAATTGCCGACGCCGTGGCCCGCGGCGCCAACCGCATCATCCTCGCCACTGGGGGTGTGCACACTCGCGATGGCGGCACCGGCATCCTCATCGCGCTCGGGGCGCAGCCGCTGGACGCCGCGGGTCACCCAGTCAAACCCGGGCAGCAGGGCCTCGCCACCATCGCCAGCATTGACACCGCGCAACTCAACGTTCCGGCTGCCTGTGCCGAATGGGTGCTGCTTATCGACGCCGCGCTGCAACCCGCAGACCCCGCATTCGCCGAGTTCTGCGACGTGCCCGACGGGTTGGGCATCGGCATGGGCATCTTGTGGCTTTCCAAACTCATGCACCAAGACACTGAACATGTGCACATCCTGCCCGGCGCCCAAACCCTCATGGAAACCTTCGGCGTGCCCGAACTGATTAACGCAACCGACCGCGTAGTAGCGGTCACTTCCCCCGACTCCCCTACCCTAGGCCTCCTCAACGAGTTCGGTGCCACCAACGTGCAAGCCATCGTGGTGGCACCCGGTGAAACCCTAGACCAACACCTTGCCTAACGCGCGCCCGCCTCACGGGGTAGAAAATCGTAGGCGGCGCGCTGAACATCCGCTGCAAGCGGGGCACGCACCACTAAGTCCCGCTGCATCAACAAACAAAAGCCGCGGTCACGCACCAGCCGAAGACTCAACTTCGTGCACCCCACGTAGATCAAAATCGAAGCCACCAGCAGGATCAAACCGCTCTCCCACTTGTGTGGCTCACCCGCCACCATGCGAATGAGCGCATTGAGGTTGCCCGGCAAATCCGAAAACGCAGCCAGCACGTACAGCACATACGGGATCGCGTACGAGATCAGCATCGGTGCGTGCAACATCCAATGCTGGCGCCCTTGACGCGCCGTGCGGATCCGCCACGACGCGGGCGCCGGCAACACCGGATACAGCACCGAAATAATATTGCCCACCCCGAGCCACAACAGCATGGGGTACAAAATCCCCGGGATGGCTAACACCAGCTCGCCCGACCCCTGGATGTACCACGTCACACCAATAGTGATAAGCAGCATCGGCACAATCACCACGATGGCCTGGACGAGGTTTTTAAGGTAAATCAACGAAGCAAACGAACGCCCACTGCTTAGCGCGGCATGCGTGCGCACAATGTCATGGCCAAAAATGTTCGTGGTGGTCACGTCGGCCATGATAAAGCTGGCAAAATACACGGTAAACAGCAGCACGATGCTGTAATGATCGTCGTACACCAGCGGCCAAAAGATCAAATACGCGGCCGCGAGCACAAGATTAAACAGCACCCCTTGTAACCAACCGCACGGCCACGTAAATGTCCAGCGCAGTTCCTCCAACAACAATTTCATGAGCACCACATCCAAGCATCACTTAGGCACACCGGCAGGCGCGCTTTAGCCGCTACGGGTACACACGAACAAGCCACGGATACTGCGCCGGAATCTCAAATGTCTCCTCCGGTTTGAGTAGCGCTTCCTCAAGACGCAGCTCCGCCGGTGGAGTGAACAACCGGGCAAACATCATGGCCGTTTCGTTCAATGATCGCTGCGGCTCCACCAACGTAATATCGAAAGCATACACGTGCGCCCCCGCCAAATCAGTATCCTCGTGTTGGTCCCGATACGTCTGCCGCAGCTGCGGCTCCTCGGCGCACGAAGACAACTCGCAGGTCACGGCGATATCGGCGGCAGCGGCGGCGTCGACAAGCGCGTGCGCATATTGGCGAACACGCTGCGTCAACTCGGCGACCTCAGCATCGGGCACCAAGGCGTGAAAACAGATGTTGGGCATGCCGCCACCCTAGCGGATACTTTAAAACCATGGCCTCACAATTCCACTCTCGTCAAATGCCGTTGACAACCATGGCAGACGGCACCATCAAACAGGTCAACCCGTTTACCGGAACCGAAGTATGGACCGTGCCGGGGAGAGGGAACCGCCCGCTATCCACCCCCACCGTAGAACCAAAACCCCTCGGCGCAGACGCCATGACCAACACCTGCGCTTTCTGCTCCGACAACCTCCTGCAAACCCCACCCGAGAAAAGTCGCATGCTGGCAACCGGTGAGATTATCACCGGACTCCTGCCCGAAGAACTGTTTGACACGCAAGCGGAGTTTCGCAGAGTGCCAAACCTATTCGAGATCGTGTCCTATGACTTTTGGCGCGCGAACTACGACTACATCATGGGCTACGACACCGCATCCCGCATGGAGCGATACCTTGCCGACCCCCAAGGTCGCGAACACGTACTCAACATCGTACGCACCCGGCTCAAAGCGGGCGGCCGCAACCCGGACCTCACGGAAGAAGAGCTCCTGCAACACGCCGGCGGATACTTTGCGGGCAGCCACGACGTGATCATCGGCAGGCGGCACTTTATCGACGGCGCCACCCACGACAACCAACTCGCCTCCTCCGGCACCCTCAGCGTGGACGAACACCGCAACTTTATTCGTTTTACGATTGCGTCCCTGGAGGACTTGTACCAACGCAACCGGTACGCGCCCTACGTTGCGGTATTCCAAAACTGGCTGAAGCCTGCCGGCGCCTCCTTCGACCACCTGCACAAACAACTCGTAGCTATCGACGGCCGCGGCGTGAAAGCCGAACAAGAAATTGAGCAGCTGCGGGCGAACCCCAACATGTTCAACGAATGGGCCGTGGACTACGCCGGCTACCAAAACCTCATCATCGCCGAAAACGATCACGCCGTATGCTTTGCGGGCTTCGGCCACCGCTACCCCACCCTGGAAATCTATTCAAAATCCGCAACCCCAGAACCTTGGCTGCTCAGCGACGCCGAACGCGACGCCATGAGCGACCTCATCCACGCCTGCCACGCCGCCGCCGGGCCTGACATCCCCTGCAACGAAGAATGGCACCACAAACCCGTGGACCTAGACATCCCCATGCCGTGGCGTGTCATGATCAAATGGCGGGTATCCACCCTCGCCGGATTCGAAGGCGGCACCAAGATCTATTTGAACACCATCTCGCCCCAACAACAGCGCGACCGCATGGTCACCGCCCTGTACAAGCTGCGGGAAGAAGGCAACATCGCGGCCACGATCCGCATCGCAATGGAATGCAAAGTGGAACGCAATAGCCTGAAATACAATCAATTCCTTAAATAATGCGCACGCTGGCCACGGTGAACACGGGAAACCACGGCGGACTGGATAACGTTCAGCCTTGATAGTCTTGCCCCATGAAGACAGACGATCTAGCAACGTTGATCAACCGCCACGGCGTGGATTTATCCTGGCAGCGAGATTTTTACCAGTGGATGCACGCCCACCCAGAGCTGTCAGGTGAGGAACACGAGACGGCGGCTCGGATTCTGGAAAAGCTGGAAGAGTTTTCCTGCGAGGTGGTCAGCGGCATCGGCGGGCTCGGCATTGTGGCGATCTTCCGTAATGGTTCCGGCCCGTGTGCGTTGATGCGGGCTGATTTTGACGCGTTGCCGGTGCAGGAGGAATCCGGCGAACCCTTCGCATCCGTGTTTGAGGGCAAGATGCATGCGTGTGGGCATGATATGCACACCACGGCGCTGTTGGGGTTGTGCGCGATCATGGACGCGCATCGGGATCGCTGGGCGGGTACGTTTATCGCCTTATTTCAACCTGCGGAGGAAACTTCTACGGGTGCAGCCGCCATGGTGTCCGATGGTTTGTGCGAAATCATACCGCGGCCCGATGTGTGCTTCGGGCAACATATTGTCGCCGGCCCAGCGGGCACCGTGATGTCCATGCCGGGGCCCGCGTTGGCGGCGTGCGACACCATCACAATCACCTTGTATGGCCGCAGTGCGCACGGCTCCATGCCGCATCTTTCCATCGACCCTACGTTCCTTGCATCCATGATTGTGGTGCGGCTGCAAGGCATTGTTGGGCGGGAGGTTTCCCCATTCGAATTCGCGGTGGTTACGGTAGGCTCCCTCATCGCCGGGCACACCAATAATACGGTGCCGGAAACGGCGCGCCTGGTGCTCAATTGCCGGTTCTATTCGGAAGCGGTGAAAGAGCGCGTGTACCAGGCAATTCATCGCATTGTGCGGGCCGAGTGCGAGGCCAGTGGCTGCGAGCAAGCCCCCGATTTTGAGTACTCGGCGCACGGCGAACTCACCGATAATTCGCCCGCGGTGTTTGCGACCGTCCGCCCGGTATTCGACGCGGTGTTTGGTGACGATTCGACGGATGCGCAACCGTGGACGGCTTCCGAAGATTTTTCCGAAATCCCGCGGGCGCTCGGGGTGCCGTACCTGTACTGGACGGTGGGGGTGACACCAGCGGGCGTCGATACGCCGCCGGTGAATCACATGCCCACGTTTATCCCGGATTATGAGCCGACGATGTCCGCGACAACTCGGGCGGGAGCGGCTGCAGTGTTGAGCTATCTTGGGCGCGGTTAGCGCACGGCGTGGAGGAACGCGGCGGGGGCCTATATGCTTATCCCCGATGGCGCGCAGCTGACTCCCGCGCCCACCTTGAATGTCCTTGTCCCCGACTTAGGAGCCCATACACGATGAGTGCACACTCGCTGGCCACGAACGTTGGCGGGCATGTCCGCGCTGCGTCCGGCACTTCGCCCGCAGCTGCGACTGACCGCAAGTTCTGGTTCGGCCTCTCCGCAGCAATCATGGAACGCATTGCGGACAATTGGGAAGCCACGACCTCCGCCTACAATGGCACCCGCCAGCAGCATTACTTTTCCGCCGAGTTCCTTATGGGGCGCGCGCTGCTGAACAACCTCACCAACCTCGAAATGGTGAGCGAAGCGGAGGAGGCCGTTCGCGCAAACGGGCACGAACTATCCGACGTCCTTGAGGCGGAAAACGACGCCGCACTTGGCAACGGTGGTTTGGGCCGACTGGCCGCCTGCTTCCTCGATTCCTGCGCCACCCAAGACCTGCCCGTGACCGGTTACGGCATCCTCTACCGCTACGGTCTGTTCAAACAGAATTTCATTGACGGTTTCCAAACCGAAGAACCCGACGCGTGGAAGGAAGACGGCTACCCGTTTGTGGTGCGCCGCGAAAACCAGATTCGCATCGTGCGTTTCGACGACATGGTGGTCCGCGCCGTGCCGTACGACATGCCGATCACGGGTTACGGCACCAACAACGTCGGCACCCTGCGCTTGTGGAAGGCCGAGCCGATGGCCGAGTTCGACTACGACGCGTTTAACTCGCAGCGCTTCACCGACGCCATTGTGGAACGCGAGGCGGTCATGGACCTTTGCCGCGTCCTCTACCCCAACGACACCACCTACGCCGGCAAGATGCTGCGCGTTCGGCAACAGTACTTCTTCGTCTCCGCGTCACTGCAGGCGATGGTTGATAACTACATCACGCACCACGGTCCGGATCTCACGGACTTTGCTAAGTACAACTGCATCCAACTCAATGACACCCACCCCGTGCTGGCCATCCCCGAACTGATGCGCCTGCTCATGGACGAGCACAACATGGGTTGGGAAGCCGCTTGGAAGATCGTTCAAGAAACCTTCGCCTACACCAACCACACCGTGCTGGCGGAAGCGCTGGAACAGTGGAATTGCAGCATTTTCCAGCAGCTCTTCGGTCGCGTGTGGGAAATCGTGGTGGAAATTGACCGCCGCTTCCGCGAGGAACTTCGCGGCCTCGGCTTCGACGAAACCCACATCCACCACATGTCCCCCGTGCAGGACGGCACCGTGCACATGGCGTGGATCGCCTGCTACGCCTCCTACTCCATCAACGGTGTGGCGGCGCTGCACACGGAGATCATCAAGGCGGATACGCTGCGCAACTGGCACGAGATTTGGCCCGAGAAGTTCAACAATAAGACCAACGGTGTGACTCCGCGCCGCTGGCTGAAGATGTGCAACCCGCGGCTGGCGGAATTGCTCACGAAGCTCGCCGGGTCCGACGCGTGGGTGACCAACTTGGACGAGCTGAAAAAGCTCCGCCACTTCGCGGACGATGACGCCGTCATGCAGGAATTGCTGGACATTAAGGAAGCCAACAAGGCTGACTTCGCCGCATGGATTTTGGACCGTCAAGACATCGAAATCGACCCGCACTCGATTTACGACGTGCAGATTAAGCGCCTCCACGAGTACAAGCGGCAGCTGATGAACGCGCTGTACATCCTGGACCTGTACTTCCGTATCAAGGAAGACGGGCTTACCGACGTCCCGCCGCGCACGTTTATTTTCGGCGCAAAGGCCGCACCGGGCTACGTGCGCGCCAAGGCGATCATCAAGTTGATCAACGAGATCGCCGAGCTGATCAACAACGACGACGACGTCAACGGGGTTATCCGCGTGGTGTTCGTGGAAAACTACAATGTCTCCCCCGCGGAGCACATCATCCCGGCCGCCGATGTTTCCGAGCAGATTTCCACCGCCGGTAAGGAAGCCTCCGGCACCTCCAACATGAAGTTCATGATGAACGGTGCCTTGACGCTGGGCACCTTGGACGGCGCCAACGTGGAAATCCTCGACTCTGTGGGCGACGACAATGCCTACATTTTCGGCGCGAAGGTTGAGGAATTGCCCGAACTGCGGGCCCACTACAACCCGCACGCCCTGTACGAAACGGTGCCGGGCCTCAAGCGCGCCCTCGACGCGTTTGACTCCACCCTCGACGACAACCACAGTGGCCTGTTCCACGACCTGCGGTCGTCCCTGCTCGACGGTGGCGGTTGGGAAACCCCTGACCTCTACTACGTCTTGGGTGACTTCGATGATTACCGCACCACCAAAGACAAGATGGCGCAGGACTACTTCAACGATCGTCTCCACTGGGCACGCATGTGCTGGGTGAACATCTGCGAATCCGGCCGGTTCTCCTCGGACCGCACCATCTCCGACTACGCGCGTGAGGTATGGAAGCTGGACCCCACCAAGATCTAACACCTTGGCCTTATAACCCGCGCTGTTGCTGCATAACCGCACGCAACGGCGCGGGTTTTGCCATACGGACACAGAACGCAACAAGCGCGCCCGGCGAGGAATGATCCCCGCTAAGCGCGCGCGTCCTTGGGCCACGAGGCCAGCAAGCTACGTTGCCGTGGGCTTCTTCGTGGTCTTCGTCGTAGACTTCTTCGTGGGCTTTGTCGCAGCGGTGGCAGGGGTTTCCGCCGCCGTTGGCCGCTTGTTCAGGTGTGCATCTTCGCCCAGGAGGTGCACGTGAATCATGTTGGTGTTGCCAGACACTCCGGGCGGAGTACCTGCAACCACCACCATCATGTCGTCGCGGTGGTATTCGTCCATGTTGAGCAGGGCTTTATCCACCTCGCGCATCATCGAGTCAGTGTTGTCCACCTGGGGGCACAGGAAGGTTTCCGCACCCCAGGACAGTGCCAGCTGCGAGCGCACCGCCGGGTTCGGGGTGAACACCAACAACGGTAGGTAGGAGTGCAGGCGCGCCAAACGGCGTGCGGTATCGCCAGAGGTGGTGAATGCCACGAGGGCACGCGCATGCAGGCGTTCCGCGATGTCGCGCGCGGAGTAGGAGATCACACCACGCTTGGTGCGGGGGATGTGATTCAGCGGCGGTACTTCGCCTTGGGTTTCGGCGAATTGGACGATGCGGGACATGGTGCGCACCACGTTGATGGGGTCGCGCCCCACGGAGGTTTCACCGGAAAGCATGACGGCATCCGCGCCGTCGAGAACCGCGTTGGCAACGTCGGAGGCCTCGGCGCGCGTAGGCCGAGAATTTTCGATCATGGAGTCCAGCATCTGCGTGGCCACAATCACGGGCTTGGCGTTTTCGCGCGCAATCTGGATGGCCCGCTTTTGCACAAGCGGCACCTCCTCGAGCGGCACCTCAACGCCCAAGTCGCCGCGGGCGATCATCACGGCATCGAAGGCCAAGATGATGGCCTCGAGCGCTTCCACTGCCTCTGGTTTTTCCAGTTTGGCAATGACGGGTACGCGGCGACCCTCCTCGTCCATAATTTTGTGGACGAGCTCAATGTCCGACGCCGCGCGCACGAAAGAAAGTGCGATGAAATCAACGCCGAGTTTCAGGGCGAAGCGCAAGTCACGAATGTCTTTTTCAGACAACGCGGGCACGGAAATATCCATGCCCGGCAACGACACGCCCTTGTTGTTGGACACGGGGCCGCCTTCGACGACCTCACAGATCACGTCGTTGCCTTCCACACCGACGCAGACGAGGCCGACCTTGCCATCATCGACCAACAGCCGGTCGCCGGGTTTGGCGTCCTTGGCTAGGTTTTTGTAGGTGGTGGACACTCGGTCGTGAGTGCCTTGTACATCGTCAACGGTAATGCGAACAGTTTCGCCGTTCTCCCAGACGGTTGCGCCATTAATAAAGCGCCCTAAGCGAATCTTCGGTCCCTGCAAGTCTGCGAGGACACCCACTGCGCGACCAACTTTGTCTGTCGCTTCGCGAACCCACTTGTAGTTTTGCTCATGGTCGGAGTAGTCGCCATGCGAGAAATTCAATCGGGCCACGTCCATGCCTGCTGCAACGAGGTTCCGAATCCCATCCTCGCTGGCCACGGCCGGCCCCAGAGTACACACAATCTTGGTTCTTCTTTCCACGACCCCCACCCTAGTCCTTTCTCAGCTGGTAAAGCCACACGGACATACGAAACCACCGGGCACAACGATGTTGGTGACTCCAACCACAACACCCGTTATGCAGGCAGATTCAAAAACAACCGGGCAAAACGCGCTGTTGTACTCGGCGCCCGATGTATCTGGTCACACCTTGGTTTCCCGCGGGCCTTTCATCAGGAAAAACGCCACAAACCCGCCGATCAACAACACCGCCGACGAGATGGTATTGATGCGCAAACCGAGGACCATGGTCGCGGCGTCGGTACGCATAAACTCAATGAAGAAGCGCCCCAAGGCATAGCTAGCAACATACAAGGCGAACACACGTCCGCGCCCGAGTTTGAACTGCCGATCCGCCCACACCAAAAACAGGCACACCGCGACATTCCACAGCAGCTCGTACAAAAAGGTCGGGTGCACCGTCGCCATGACCTCACCGGTGGAAACCCCCGTGAGTGGCGCGAAGTTACCGCTTTGATCAACGCGGTAATAAATTTCCAGCGCCCACGGGACGTCCGTTTCGCGCCCATAGAGCTCCTGATTGAACCAGTTCCCCAGGCGACCGATACCTTGTGCGAGGACGATGCCGGGGGCGGCGGCGTCTGCGAGCGGGGCGAGTTTCAGGCCTTTGCGCCGCATGAGCACGGCAACGGCGGCCACCCCGAGCGCCACCGCACCCATGATGCCCAACCCACCGTTCGTAATCTTGAGCGCATCTACGGGGTTGCAGGTGGAGCAAAAGTACTTGTCGTAGTCCGTGGCCACGTGGTACAGCCGCCCGCCGATAATACCCGCAGGCACGGCGACCATCGCCGCATCCAACACCACGTCTGCGTCCCCGCCGCGCGCCACGTATCGACGCCGCGTCAACCACACCGCCACAAAAATCCCCGCGATAATGCATAGCGCATACGCTCGAATCGGTATGGGTCCCAGGTACCAAACCCCTTGCGGCGGCGAAGGAATTGCGGCCAATAGATCAACCATCATTGTTGAAAGTCTACTAGCGTGACGCCGGACACGATGGATGCTGCCCCGCTGCCACAAGCTTGCGACACACATCCACCGGATCCGAAGAGGTGACAAGATTCTCCCCGATCACCACCGCGTCCGCCCCAACCCCCGCATAACTCATCAAATCCAACGGTGTGCGCACCCCAGACAACGCCACGCGCACAATCCCGCGCGGCAGCCCGGGCGCGATCTCCGCGAACGCCTGTCGATTCACCTTGAGCGTTGTAATATCACGCGCATTTACCCCGATGACCCGCCCGCCGGCAGCCAAGGCGCGGGTAGCCTCCTCCGGGGTGCGCACCTCCAGCAACGCCACCATCCCGAGGGATTCCACCCGGTCCAGCAGCGCCTCTAAGCGGGACTGCTCCAACGCCATCACCAATAGCGGCACCATATCAGCGCCGTAAACGCGAGCCTCGTGGATTTGGTAGGGGTCCACGATGAAATCGCGGCACATCACGGGCACGCTCACCGCGGCGCGAACTTTACGCAAATCCTCGAGCGAACCGTGAAATCTTCGCCGCTCTGTTTGGCAGCCGATCATCCGCGCACCACCCGATTCGAACTTTTGCGCGAGTACTTCAGGGGCGTCAATTTCGGCGATAATGCCCTTCGGCGGCATGGCGCGTTTAATCTCGGCGATCACGCCACAGCCAGTTGCGTGCAGCGCCGCCAGCGCATCCCGCGGCGGCTCCGCATCAAAGGAACGCGCCTTAATATCAGAGAACGGGACGCGAAGTTTGCGGGCCGCTACATCCTCGGCTACGCCCGCAATGATCCGGTCAAATACCGACGTCATGGCGATCCCTTTCTTCCTGCATCCCAGGCTAGTGGGGCAACCTATCACACCGGAAATCACGCAGCTAAACGCTAAAACTTACACGCTAGGTTTTTTCGAATCCGCGGCCGGGCCATCCGGATCCGTAGGATCAATATCCGCGTCGAGGGCATCCCACAGCACGCGGCCGGAATCGGGCGCTTCGGCCATATCTTGAGCCAGGGTTTCCTGCCGGCTACTTGCGCGTTCGTAGGCGCGGGAACGCACGGTGTCCGCCCCGGGGCGCATGGCCAGCAGCACCCCACCGAACAATGCGACAGCGCACGCGCAAAACGCCAATGCGGGCCCGAGCGTGTGCACTTCCGCGCCGCTGACATCCGCCCACGAAGCGATCAGCACCGGGGATTGCGCGCGCTCGGTGGCCGCGCCGGAGGTGAGTATGTTTTTCGCGCGCGCAAGGTCCGGTTCACCCGCGAGCAACGCCAATGGCTGCCAGCTCGCCGCGATTGCAGCTGCCGCGCCGACGATGCCGATGATTCGGCGCGCGGTGCGGCGCAGCACGAGGCCAGCCACCATGGCGGCGAGCAACACAAGCGCCAACGCGGTAAGTTCCGTGGACCAGACTGCGCCGACGAGTTCGTGGGTACTCTCACCAGACTTATCATCGAACACATTGACGGTTAGCCACGGGAGTCTGGACACGCCCCACAGGGCGGCCCCACCCACACCGAGCAACACGGCGGCGATTCGCATTACGCAAGCTCCAATTGCCTGTCGTCGAAACAACTACGGGTTCCAGTGTGGCATGCCGCACCCGTTTGCTGAACCTCGAGCAACACCGTGTCCCCGTCGCAATCCAAGCTTGCCGCAACCACGTGTTGCACATGCCCAGAGGTCAGGCCCTTAATCCAATACTCGGCCCGGGAGCGTGAATAATACGTGCCGCGGCGAGTGGCCAAGGTGAACGCCAGGGCGTGGGCGTCCATCCACGCCATCATCAGCACCTCTCGGCTTTCGGCGGCCTGCACGATGGCGGGCACCAAGCCAGCATCGTTAAAACGCACTTTCGCCGCAACCTCGGGGGCGAGTTCGTAGTCGGCGGGATTGTCACTCACCGGTCCGCACCTCAAACCCAGCCGCAGCAAGCGCCTGCTTGCATTCCGCAATAGTCACTTCCTGAAAGTGGAATATCGACGCCGCGAGCACCGCATCCGCACCCGCTGCCACAGCCGGTGGGAAATGCTCAGCGTTCCCCGCCCCGCCGGAAGCAATGATCGGAATGTTCACCGCAGCTCGGACCTTTTCCACCAGCTCGATATCAAATCCCTGTTTGGTTCCATCCCCATCCATGGAATTGAGCAAAATCTCGCCCACGCCAAGCTCTTCGCCGCGGCGCGCCCAAGCCACGGCGTCGACACCCGCGCCGCGGGAACCACCATGCGTGGTCACCTCGAAACCGCTCGGCATCCCCGGCGCGCGGCGGGCATCCACGCTCAACACCACGCACTGCGCGCCAAAGCGCTGCGAAAGCTCACCCAACAATTCAGGCCGAGCCAACGCGGAGGTGTTCACGCTGATCTTATCCGCGCCGGCGCGCAGCAACTCGTCCGCGTCCTCCACGCTACGCACGCCGCCGCCCACGGTGAGCGGGATAAACACCGCCTCCGCAGTACGCCGCACCACCTCCAGCATGGTGCCCCGTCCGGCTTTGGAGGCACTCACATCGAGGAACGTCAGCTCATCGGCGCCCTCGGCGTCATAGCGCGCAGCGAGTTCCACCGGGTCGCCGGCGTCGCGCAGGTTTTCAAAATTCACGCCTTTGACCACACGGCCATTGTCCACGTCCAGGCACGGGATCACACGCACTGCCACAGCCACGGCCAACACGCTCCTTACACTTCGCTAGGTTTCCAACGCTCTGATCGTACCCAGGATGGATTCATGCACCGCACGCGTACCCGCCACCAGCCCCAAGGACCCAGGTTGCCACCGGTTGCCCTGCAAATCGGTCACGCACCCGCCGGCCGCCTCAATGGCCAACACCCCCGCCGCGTTATCCCACACAAACGGGCTAAACGTCACAGCGCCTGCGAAGATACCCAATGCGGTAAACGCCAAATCCACGCCCACCGAGCCGGTCACCCGCAGCCGCGGATAGCATTCCGCAACCTTGGCCAACAGGTCGTGGCGTAGCAACGTCGGAAACGCCGAATTCACCGGGGAAACGATGGAACCGAAGGCGATGGGCGCCACCAACGGGCGCTGTTCCGCAAGCTGCGGCTGCGGGCGCCCATTGAGCATCAACGGCGACCCCTCAAACGCACACAAGCGTTTGCCCAGCAGCGGCATCGAAATCACCGACACCACCGGCCTGCCCGCCAACAACAGCGCCACCAAAATGGCGCACATCGGGCTACCCGCGGAATAGTTCGACGTCCCATCGATCGGGTCCACCACCCACACCGCGTCCGCATAAAGGTCCCCGCCGGCCTCTTCCCCGAACACGGGAATCCCGGTGTGCAGGGTGAGCAATTGGCGCAAGAGTTGTTCGATCTCAATGTCGGCCAGGGTGGCAAAATCGCCGCCGGGTTTTGTCACCTCCGGCGCGGCCCCGATCCGCGCCACGAAAACACGTTCGGCCTCGTCGACGACGGCCTCCGCAATAGCAAGTAGTTCGCGCGCGTCCATATGCCTACTGGCCTACTGCGGCGAGCGCTTCCGCCAGCGTAAACCGACCCTCATACAACGCCTTGCCAATGATGACGGAATCAATGCCCTCATCAACGTAGTGCGACAAGTCCACCACATCCTGCAACGTGGCGATGCCGCCGGACGCCACGATCGGCGCGTCCGTCGCCGCCGCCACGTCCCGCAACAAATCGATGTTCGGCCCGGCAAGGGTGCCGTCCTTGGACACATCGGTCACTACAAACCTTGAACAGCCTTGCGCATCGAGCCGTTCCAATACTTCCCACAGGTCACCGCCATCGGAAACCCAACCGTTGCCGCGGGTGCGCCACTGCCCATCAATGAGCCGAACGTCCAACCCCACTGCCACGCGATCGCCATAACGTTCAATGGCGCTTCGGCACCACTCGGGGTGCTCGAGCGCGGCGGTGCCGATATTGACGCGACGCGCGCCAGTGGCCAGTGCCCGTGCCAAGGACGCGTCATCCCGGATGCCGCCGGTGAGTTCCACATTGATGTCCAACCGGCCGATCACCTCCGCCATAAGCTCGTGATTAGACCCGCGGTTAAACGCGGCGTCCAAGTCCACGAAGTGTAACCATTCGGCGCCTTGCTCCTGCCAATTCAACGCCGCCTGCACCGGCGTACCGTACACGGTTTCGCTTCCGGCTTCGCCTTGGTGAAGGCGAACCGCCTGACCATCAACAACATCAACGGCGGGGAGAAGTGTGAGACTCATGGCGCTCAAGTGTAGTCGCTAAAAGCTCGCCAACCAGTTCCGCAGCAGCTTTTGCCCCGTTTCGGAGGACTTTTCCGGGTGAAACTGCGTAGCCCACAGCGGCCCGTTTTCCACAGCAGCCACAAAGTCACACCCGTGCGTAGCCCACGTCACCAACGGTGGGGTGGTCAGGCCATCGTCATCGAACTCCCAATCGCGCACCCCGTAGGAATGCACGAAATAGAACCGTTCCGCCGGGCTGATGCCCGCGAACATTTGCGAGCCCTCGGGCGCGCGAACCGTATTCCAACCCATGTGCGGCAGCACCGGCGCACTCAAACGCGTGACCACTCCCGGCCATTCGCCACAGCCGGCGGTATCGTGACCGTGCTCCACGCCATGCTCGAACAAAATTTGCATACCCACACAAATGCCAAGGACGGGCCGACCGCCGGCGAGCCGCTCCCCGATCATGCGGGCGCCTTGCACGCGCTCGAGGCCCGCCATGCATGCGGCAAACGCACCCACGCCGGGCACCAGCAAACCGTCGGCTGCGAGAACTTCGCGGGGATCGTGCGTCACCTTCACCCGCGCGCCTGCATGTTCTACCGCACGGGCGGCTGAGCGGATGTTACCGGAACCGTAATCAAGCACGGCGACTCTTGTTGGCATGGTGAAGATTCTAGCGCGTCCTAGCCCCGCATACCCCTTCGAAGAAGCGCAAACCCAAACTCGGCCACGGCCGCCACACACGCGCACGCCACGATCATCGCACCGGCAGCGAACGCACCGGTGTAGGCCAGCCGGGCCGCCACCATCCCCAGCACCAGTGAGCCAGCCCCTGTGCCCGCATCAAAAGACATGTTCCACAGCGCACTCGCCTCGGAAATGCGCTCTTGCGGCAAGCGGGCGAACATCATCAACAGTGCCTCGTTTTGCACAACCCCGAAACCGGCGCCGAAGCAGCCCACGGCAACCACCACCAACCAGCCTGGCCCTGCGGCATTGAGCGCCACGCACAACAATGCGAGGCCCACGCAGCTGGCAAGCAACCCAACAAGCAACAGCGAACCGGTGCGGTTGCGCCGGTCTGCGATCACGCCCGCAGCAAACCGCGACACCATTTGCGCGCCACCAAGCACCGCGAACGTGACGCCGGTGAGCACGGGCGCGGGACCTCCAAGATCACCGGTGATAGCGGCGGGTAGGAACGCGGAAATCACGCCGAAGCCCATGGCGGTCGCGCCGATTGCGGCCGCCGGAACCACCACGACAACCGAATACACCTTCGTCGCTGTGTTTGTGTGGGACGGGACGACGGCCGCGCGGCGGCGCGGGATGGCAAGGCACATCACGGCTGCGATCAGCGCCACCGCCGCGCCCAGCACGTACACCAACGTCGCGCCGAAATGCTCAAAAAGGAACAGGCCCGCGGGCAGTCCGATGAGGTTGGCAAAGCCGATAACCAATCCCAGCGACCCGCTTGCCCGCCCCAGCTGGTGGCGCGGCACCAGCTCCGCCACCAGCGCCGATTCCGCGACGGTGAGCGCGCCGAAGCCAATGCCACGCAGTGCGCAGAGCGCCAGCACGGCCACCGCGGCGTCGGTAATCGCGTACCCTACGGCAGGCAACCCGAGCATCATCGCGGCGAACACCATCACCGGGGTGTAGCCGAAGCGCCGTAATGCCCACGGGGTAACAATCTGGGTGGCCACGGTCACCGCCATAAACACGCCCGTCGTCGCGCCCGCCAACGTATTCGAACCCCCGGCGGTCAGGATGGCCAGCGGCACCACAGGCAGCAGCAACCCCCAACTGCCAAACGCGGCGGCCACCGCGACGAGCGTGGGCACAAACCCCGGCGCCCGCCACAGGCTCGGCGCGGGCACATTCGCAACGGTCAAGCTACATCGCGCCCAACAACCACAACAGCGCCGTCGCAGCGGCAAGGGCAGCCAACAAGGCCAGGATAAAAGTGAGCACACGCTGCCCGGCCTGGTAGGCGGACCAGGTGCCGCCGACCAACAGCCCGGCAACCGCAAACAGCAGGTAAATCAGCCAGGAATATTCCATCTAGAGCGTTCCCTTGGTCGATGGCACACCCGTGGCGCGCGGGTCCGGCTCGGTAGCGGCGCGCAGTGCCCGCGCCACCGCTTTAAACTCCGCCTCGGTGATGTGGTGCGGGTCGCGACCGTAGTGGCAGCGCACGTGCAACGCGATGCGCGCATTCGCCGCCAGCGTTTCAAAAAAGTGTTCGTTAATCACGGTGGCGTAGTGTCCGCCAATGACCGCGCTCAACATCTGCGGCGGCTCCCCGGTCACCACAAAGTAGGGCCGCCCGGAGACGTCCACGATGGCCTCGCACAGCGCCTCGTCCATAGGCAGCTGGCAGGAACCGAAGCGCCGAATGCCACGCTTGTCTGCCAGCGCCTGGTAGATCGCCTGCCCCAGCACGATCGCGGTGTCTTCCACGGTGTGGTGCGCATCGATGTGAGTATCTCCCGTGGCATGCACCGTCAGGTCGAAGGACCCGTGCGCGCCAAAGGCGGTGAGCATGTGATCAAAAAACGGTACCCCGGTGTCGATGTCCGTCACCCCGGTGCCGTCGAGGTTGATTTCCACGGTGATGTCGGACTCGCTAGTTTTGCGGCTGCTGCGCCCCACGCGGTTCATCGGACTTCCTTTGCTGCGTTGAGAAACGCGTCGTTTTCCTCGGGTGTGCCTATAGTAACCCGCAGGTAGCCTGGGACGCCGACGTCGCGCACCAACACCCCGTGATCGAGGAACCGCTGCCAAGCTGCGGCCGCGGCGTCAAAGTGCCCAAACATGACGAAGTTAGCCTCGCTATCGGCCACGTGATAGCCCAACGCCTCCAGCGCTGACACCACTCGACGGCGCTCCGCAACCAGCGTGGCAACGGTGGCCAAGGTGTCCTTTCGATGCCGCAGCGCCACAATGGCCGCCGCCTGCGACAGTGTTGAAAGGTGGTACGGCAGACGCACCAGCAGCACCGCTTCGACGAACGCGGGATCTGCCACAAAGTAGCCCAACCGCCCGCCGGCGAAATCGAACGCTTTGCTCATGGTGCGCGACACCACCAGCTTGGTGGGGTATTCGGCAAGCAGGGTAGTTGCGGAAGGCGCGGCGGAAAACTCCGCGTAGGCCTCGTCGACGATGACAATGCCGGGCGCGGCGTCGAGAATCTGGCGCAGTTCGGACGTCGAGGTGACCGTGCCGGTGGGGTTGTTCGGCGTGGTCACGAACACCACGTCCGGCGTGCGTTCGGCAATGGTTTCGAGCGCGGCGTCCATGGGAATGGTGAAATCCGGGCGGCGGTCGCACGAGAAAAATTCGGTGTGGGTACCGGAGCACAGAATTGGATGCATGGAATAGCTTGGTTGGAACCCAAGCGCCGTGCGGCCCGGCCCGCCGAATGCCTGCAACAATTGCTGCAAAATTTCGTTCGAACCGTTGGCGGCCCAAACGTGGTCCTTGGTCACGGCCACGCCGGTCTGGTCGGTCACATAGTCCGCCAGCGCCTCGCGCAACGCTACCGCGTCCCGCTCCGGATAGCGGTTCAATCCGGCGGCAACGCCCGCGATCTCATCGACCAAATCTGCGATCAACGCCGGGGATGGCGAATACGGATTCTCGTTGGTGTTCAGCCGCACCGACACGTCCAATTGGGGCGCGCCGTAGGCTTGTTTGGCGCGCAGCTCAGCGCGCAACGGTAGGTCTGCCAAAGTGATGCTCATGGTATTCGGTTACGCCTCCAGAGTTTCGAACCGCGCGCGGATCGCCTCGCCGTGGGCGGGCAAATCCTCGGCGTCGGCGAGGGTGACTACGGTCGCGGCCAGCTCTTTCAGCGCGGCTTCGTCGTACTCGATCAGGTGCACGCTGCGGACAAACGTGTGGGTGGAAAGCCCCGAACTGTAGCGCGCGGAACCCGAGGTGGGCAGCACGTGATTCGACCCTGCCGAATAGTCCCCCAACGGCACCGGCGCGAACGTTCCTACGAAAATGGCGCCGGCGTTGCGGATGCGCTCCGCAACCTCCCGCGGATTGTGCGTATGAATTTCCAAATGCTCCGCGGCGTATTCGTCCACGACGCGGATTCCGGCGTCCATACCATCGACGAGCACGATGCCGGACTGCGGGCCGTTGAGCGCCTGCTTCACCCGCTCCGCATTGCGCGTAACCCCATACCGCGCCGCCACTTCCCGCTCCACGGCTTCCGCCAATTCGGGCGAATCCGTCACCAGCACGCTGGCCGCCATCACGTCGTGTTCCGCCTGGCTGATCAGGTCATAGGCGATGTGGATGGGGTTTGCACTGTCGTCGGCGAGGATGGCGATCTCGGTGGGGCCCGCCTCGGCGTCGATACCCACCACGCTCCGGCAAATCCGCTTCGCGGCGGTCACGTAAATATTGCCGGGGCCGGTAATCATGTCCACCGGCGCGAGCTGCTCGGCGTGCGCCTCGTCCCCGTAGGCGAGCAGCGCAACGGCCTGGGCCCCACCGACCGCCCACACTTCCGTCACGCCCAACAACGCGCACGCCGCAAGAATCGTCGGATGCGGCCAGCCGCCGAAATCGGCCTGCGGAGGCGAGGCAACCACGAGACTTTCCACGCCTGCTTCCTGGGCGGGCACCACATTCATAATCACACTCGAGGGGTACACGGCGTTACCGCCAGGCACGTACAACCCCACTCGCTGCACCGGCAGAAACTTCTCCGTCACGTATCCCCCGGGCGCGAGTTCCGTGGTGTGGGTATGCGGCCGCTGTGCCGCGTGCACGATCCGCACGCGGCGAATGCTCTCTTCAAGGGCTGCCCGTACGTTCGAATCCAGGTTTGTCAGCGCGGCGGCGAGCACCTCGGCGGGCACGCGCACGGACGCGGGCCGCACGTGATCGAATTGCTCCCCGTATTCGAGCGCGGCCTCCGCGCCATTGGCCACCACGGCCTGCACCACGGGTTGGACTATCGGAACAACCGCATCAACATCGGTGCCGCCGCGCGGGAGGGCGCGGCGCAACTCACCAACGGATGGGGTTCGACCACGTAGGTCAACAACGCTCAACATTTTCGACATGGGCTTGACGCTCCCTACCACTCACGCATGCTTTCCGGGCTGAAGTTAGCCACCAGGTTCCTCATTGTAGGCAGTGCGGATGCGCAAACAACAGTTGCATCCTCCAGCGACCGAACGGAAACCGCCGGGCGCGACGGTAGCAGTGTTGCGAACACGCCGGGCGGGGTGGGATCCCCCCAGTCCCCCGCCGGTTTGAGCCTAGAATAAGCGCATGAAAATACCCACGCTGTTCGATGTCACGCTCGTCGCCCGCAGCAACGATGTAGACCCGATTCGGGGCAAAGACTACATCGCGTTCGCGTGGGAGGACTTCTTTACCGTCTTCTATTTTTCGGAGGAAACGGTCGGCCATTTGCTCATCCAGTCGGTGATGTACAACCGGCTGGATTTTTCGCAATTGCACGCCGCGACGCAGGCGGCCTCCACATGGAACCTCGCGCACGTGGACCTCACCGCCACCGCGAAGATTCACGACGCCGCTGCCTCCACCGAACTCGGGTTCCGCACCGCATTCCCCGTGGCTACGGGCACTACGCAACATCAGCTGACGGCCACGATTGGGCATGCCTGCGACATCGCGCACGAGGCGTCAACATTCTTTATCGAGCAATTCCCTAGCCTGAAATGCCAGCTGACTCTGAGCGAAAAAACGGCCCTAGCGCAGCAATACGCGGCGAAACTCGCGGCCAAGGCACCCACATTGCCGGAACACCCGCGGCGGCTGGCGGAAGAGGCGCGCTTTATGCAACGGCTGATGAGCACGGACGATGAACTCCTAGAGGGCATTTCTATGGTGACGCTGCCCCGGATTCGTACGATGCTCACGGAGTTGGGTTCCACAGAATTGGATATCGCCGTGGATGCCAACAATCTGATGATGAGCTTTTGCAACGTCATGTTTAACGTTTCCGTCGCCCCCGGGCCGGCGCTGATCCTGCGCGGGCATTGGGTGCCCACCTCGGAAGTCGGCCAAGATTTCGCCCGGGTGTTTACGCTCTGCAACGAGTGGAACCAGTCTTCCCGCACGACCACCGCGTATTGTTCGGAAACAAACTCGACCTTGCCGTTGGTCAACGTCGAATACACGGTTGCCATGACGCGGGGGCTTTCGGAGGCACAACTGGCCCAAGCGCTGCGCGTGGGGCTGAGCAATATTCTCACCGCCGTGGAGCATCTCAGCACGACCGGGGACGGCGCCAGCGTTGTTACCTGGGCGAATTGATCCACCGCCCGCGCACACGTTTCCGTAAAAGTTTCCTAAAGCTTCGTGAGGACACCCATGCACATTCCATCCATCACCGATATCGCGGACTATATTTACGCCACGGACACCCTGCCGCGCGTGGAAGAAGACCACATTGTGATCTCCAACCAACACTATTGCACCGTGATTTTCTTCGCCCACGAAACGGTGGATCACTTGGTGGTGCATTCAGTGCTGCGCAACCACCTGCCCGCCGCGGATTTTGCGGTGGTGGCACAGGCGGTGAGCTGGTCGAACTCGAAGTTTGTGGGGCTGACCACGCTGCTGGAACCGCAGGATGATTCCTCGCTGGCCATCGCGTTTCGTACCTCCATGCCGATTGCCGCGGGTGTGGCAACACAGCAGCTGGATACGTTTTTGGAAACCTCGCTGCACACCACGCATTCGGCGGTGGAGCATTGCATGTTTCAATTCCCCACCCTGGGCCGCGCGCACGAAGACGAAACCGCACTCGAACAGGACGCCGAATACGCGCAGGGCATTGGGGAGAAAATCACCCCAAACCCGTACGCTTTGACCACCTGGGAGACCGAGTCACGGCAGCTGGAATACCTGCTGGTCCTGGACCCGGAGCTTTCGCAAGTAACCCCGCGCCGCATCGAGGCGATTTTGCGGCGCTATGGGCCATGCGATTTGCACTATCAACTGCACGAGTCGCATCTGCTTGCCAAGATTGGCGGGCTGTATATGTCGTTTCGTATCACCCGCGACCAAGATCCGGAGCCGAACCCGCAGGCGCTGGTGATTGAAGCGAAGTGGATTCCGGACCTGCACCCGGATGAGCATTTCATCCCGATTGTGGCGTTGTGCAGTGTGTGGAACCAGTCCGCCTCCACGACGAAGGCGTCGTGCACGATCGAAGCCGAGGAGCGCATCCACATCAACGCGTACTACAGCATTGCGTTGCGCTATGGCTTGGGTGAGGCGCAGCTCATGAACACCCTGCGCGTGGGCATTAGCAACACGCTCGCGGCTATCGAACACATCAGCACTGAGGCGACGGGGAGTTCGGCGGTGCACTGGCCGCTGTGAGGTCGCCGCATCGGCGCGGTTGGCTCTCTAGAATACGGGTATGGAGATTCCATCACTTGTCGACGTCGCGATGGCCACCGCCGAGCTTGGGCTCGGCCACTCCGTCCACGACGACCGCATCACGTTCCCGTGGCCGGATCATCGCAGCATCGCTTACATCGGTGTGGAAAGCGCGGAGCATCTGGTGGTGCTGTCGATCATGCGCAACCGCTTGGAATTTTCGCAGATCAAGGAGGCCGCCCGGCTGATCACCATGTGGAACGAAAAGCGCATCGGCCCAGCCGCCTTTCTGGAAATTACCGACGATGCGGCCGTGGTACTCAAGTTCCGCAGCTCCCTCCCCATTGAGGCAGGAGTCACGCCGGAGCAGCTGAAGGCGTTTATCACCACGGCGTCGGAAACCGCGGTGTTGGCGGTGCAGTATTTCCTTACGGCGTTCCCCGCGCTTGCCTACACCGGTTCCGAAGTGGAACTGGTACGCGAAGACGAGCGCGCACGGGCGGAGAAACTTCCCGGCAAGGATTCGCCCAAGCCGGACAAAGCCACCGGATTCACCAAACAACACATCACCCCTCAGGACGTTATGGATGCGGACAACCAAACCCCCTACCCCGTCACCCTCGAACGCATCCGCGACGCATTGGAGCATCTGGGCACGCCACGCAACGACCTCGACGAACAACGCCTCATTACCGCGTTCAACGATGTGATCTGCACCTTTTTCATCGACAATGGGCCGACGCTGTTGGTGCGGGCGTATTGGCTGCCCGGGATGGACCCCGAAAAAGACTTCATGCGCCTATTTTTGGTGTGCAATGAGTGGAACGAACGCGGGATCGCATCCAAAGCCTTTTGCCACACCGACGACGACGGCCTGCAAGTACATGTGGAATACACCACCACCATCGCGCGCGGCCTGACGGACGCGCAGTTGATTCACACCGTGGCGGTGTCTGTGCAATCATTGCTCAGCGCGGTGGACATTATCAGTACGAACGCCACCGGAACCTCCGCGGTGGACTGGCCGGAATAACCAACCCCGCCGGTGGGCGCGGTGCGTCACGCTTCGGCGGCAGCGCGCTCCGTGTGTGCGCTGACCATGGCGGACCAATAGGCCATCGCCGCCATGACCGGCCCCAGTGCGAGTGCTGCGGCCCCCGGGTTGTGTCCCACCCCGGCGACCAGGGCACACGCCCCTCCGATCGCACACACAATCGCCGCCGTGGCGCCCGCCGCCCCGATGCCTAACCGGCGGGCAGCCTGCGCACCCAGGGTGGTACCCATGATTGCGTTCGCGGCGACAATCAGGGCGAACGCGGCGAATTCTGGGCTAGCGCCCAATGGTGGGAGTATGCGCACCACCACGCCAGTGATCACTCCGGCGAGCAAGGTGATCAGGAGCATTCCGGCGGCGGTTCCAACTGGTCTTGCAATCATCGTTGACCAAGATACGCCGAATCGACGGTGCCGTGTCGGGAGCAACGCGCATCCCAGCCGTCGGGACGCACCTGCACCACCATGCGGCGGCCGCAGAGCTGGCAGTACCTTGGGGCTTCCAGGCCGGCGCGGGCAGAGGGCGAGAGTTTTATTTCCGCGCCGTCCGCAATGCGTTGGCCGGTGTTGGGGTGGTATACGGGCGGCTCGTCTGTGAGCAACGCCACCAAAAGTTCGTCGCTTTCCATTACACCGTTGCGTTGAGTGCTTTGATGGGCAGGCGCAGCTTGCCGATCATGTCCAAATCTTGTTCCTGCGGGCGGCCCAGCGTGGTCAGGTAGTTGCCCACGATGATGGCGTTGATGCCACCGAGCAGGCCTTGCTCCGAACCCAGATCGCCGAGGGTGAGTTCGCGGCCGCCGGCGAAGCGAAGGATGGTTTTCGGAAGCGCGAGGCGGAACGCGCCGATGGCGCGCAGGGCGTCGGCAGTGTCCATGACTTCATAGTCGGCGAACGGGGTGCCGGGGCGCGGGTCGAGGAAGTTCATGGGCACTTCGTCCGGCTCCAGCGCCGCCAAATCCGCCGCAAATTCGGCCCGCTGTTCGAGAGTTTCGCCCATGCCCAGGATGCCGCCGGAGCACACTTCCATCCCGGCTTCCTTCACCATGCGCAACGTTTCCCTGCGGGTGTCCCACGTGTGGGTGGTTACCACGTTTGGGAAGAATGAACGTGCGGTTTCCAGGTTGTGGTTATAGCGGTGGATACCGGCCTTGGCCAGCCTGTCCACCTGCTCCTGCGTCAAAATGCCTATCGACGCCGCGACCTGAATATCCACCTCAGCCTGAATCGCCGCGACGGCTTTCTCCATCTGCGACATCAGGTTCTCATCAGGGCCTTTCACGGCTGCCACGATGCAGAACTCGGTGGCGCCGGACTTCGCGGTTTGCTTCGCGGCTTCGACGAGGCCGGGGATGTCCAGCCAGGCGGCGCGAACCGGGGATTCAAACAGGCCGGATTGGGAGCAGAAGTGACAGTCTTCGGGGCAGCCACCCGTCTTTAAGGAAATAATGCCTTCAACTTCTACTTCCTCGCCGCACCACTTCAGGCGGACTTCGTGGGCGAGCGTAAGCAGTTCTTGCAGGCGGTCGTCCCCAAGTTGCAGCACCTGGAGCGTTTCCTGCTGATCTAGGCCGATGCCCTTGCCCAGTACCTTTTCGCGGGCAATCTCAAGAATGTCTGTAGCCTCGGGGCGAGTCATGTGCGCGCGGCCTCCTTCGAATGGGGATTGTGGTGTGAGCCACGCATGACGATACCCCGCACTGTGAACATCGTTCAAGTCGCGGGGTAGGCCAAAACCCTAGTTACACATCTTCCACGTACCATCTTCGCGCAGCATACGCATGGTGAAGGTCTCTTGCTTGCCTTCGGCGGTAGACGTCACCGTCGCCGAGGCGGTATCACCATCAACCTTAATGTCCGACACGGAGTTCACCGTAGGACGCTGGTGCGGCGGAATCTCCGCATCCGGAATTTGGTTGAGGTCCTGCGGCCCCAATCCGCCCTGCGCTTCCAACGCACGCCGACACGTATTATCAATCATGTAACCGAAGAATTGGCGGGTAGTCGAAGGGTTCGCCATTCCGTTCACCATCGCCTGAATAGCCGCCGCATCCTCCGGGCTCGCGGGCGAACCGCCTTCAATCGGAGCGTGCTGCGGGATCTCCACATTCGTCGGGGGCGCCTCCGCTGGCTTGTCTTCTGGTTTCGGTTCCTCGCTCGGGGAATTCGAAGACTCCTCCGATGAAGTTTCAGACTTACTCACGGACGATGAAGACTTCGCAGCGGTCGAACTCTTCGAGCTCGACGCAGTGGTACTGGGGTTTTCTTCGCCGCCAAACAAACCACATCCCGTCAGCACTAATGGCAGCACCAGCGCTGAGGCCGCAACCGCCTGCCGGGTTCGAGTGAAAGATTGAACGGACAATTGGACTCCTGACTACGGGTTTTCCGGTTCAAGTACGACTAGCCTACCAAACGCGCGGCCAGCCACAATGCTGGCAACGCGGCGATTCTGGCAGTCTTCCCCCATAAAACTTGGGATATGACTACGATTAAAGCTTGTGCAGTTGACAAAAGACTCGATCATTAACGCCTCCATCGAAATTTTGGATGAATACGGCCTCGCCGACATGACCATGCGTCGAGTTGCCAAGCGTTTATCAGTCGCACCTGGCGCATTATATTGGCATATTCCGAACAAGCAAGCGCTAATCGCGGCGATTGCGAATCGAATTATTGAGCCCGCCGCGTTTCACAGCACCGACGATGGTACCCACGATTGGCGCACCGCGGTGGCCACCACGTGCCGCTCGCTGCGGGGCGCCATGCAAGCGCACCGCGACGGCGCGGAGGTTGTGATCGCCGCGCTCAGCAGCGACTCCGCCCTCCGCCTGCAACTCGAACAATTGATTGGCCAGGCGTTGGGGACGGCCCCGCTGGCGGACCAGGAACGTCATGACGGTGCACTTACCCTGTTGTATTTTGTCACCGGCGCCACGCTCAGCGAACAAACTGCCACGCAATTAGCGGAGGCCACGGGCACGGCTGTCGATGCCCCCGCGGACCGCACCCGGGTGTTTAATTGCGGCATCGACCTGATCTTGGCAGGGCTTGAGGCAAAAGGCAGTTAAGATATGGGACCATGAGTCCCTCATCCAACGAAACGACCTATCAAGTCTGGCCGGGTAACGCCTACCCGTTGGGCTCCACCTATGACGGTGCGGGCACCAACTTTGCCCTGTTCTCCGATATCGCTGAAAAGGTAGAACTGTGCCTGATCGATGAAGAGGACAATGAGACCCGCATCCCGTTAGAGGAAGTTGATGCGCACATTTGGCACTGTTATTTGCCGGGTGTGCAGCCGGGCCAGCGGTACGGCTACCGCGTGTATGGCCCCTACGACCCCGCTAACGGGCACCGCTGCGACCCAAACAAGTTGTTGGTTGACCCGTATGCGAAGGCCTTCGACGGCAGTTTCGACGGCCACCGCTCGCTGTTTAGCTACGATATTTCGGACCCCAGCGACTTAAGCAAGCGCAATACCGAGGATAGCTTGCACCACACCATGAAATCCGTGGTGATTAACCCATTTTTTGATTGGGCTTCCGACCGCGCGCCGAAGATCCCCTACCACGAAACGGTGATCTATGAGGCCCACGTCAAAGGCATGACCATGACGCATCCGGATGTGCCCGAGAAGTTGCGAGGCACCTATGCCGGATTGGCGCACCCTTCGATCATTGCCTATTTGAAGGATTTGGGCATTACCGCCATCGAGCTGATGCCGGTGCACCAGTTTTTGCAGGATGATCGCCTGCGCGAGCTCGGGTTGCGCAATTATTGGGGCTACAACACGTTTGGGTTTTTTGCGCCGCACCAGGATTACGCTTCCTCCACCAAGCCGGGCGGCGCGGTGTCGGAGTTTAAGGGCATGGTGCGCGCCTTCCACGAGGCGGGCATTGAGGTGATCCTGGACGTGGTGTACAACCACACCGCCGAGGGCAACCATATGGGCCCCACTATCGCGTTCCGCGGTATTGATAACGCCGCCTACTACCGCCTCGTTGACGGCGACAAGCGGCACTACATGGATTACACGGGCACCGGCAACTCCCTCAATGTGCGCCACCCGCACTCGCTGCAATTGATTTTGGATTCCCTGCGCTATTGGGTCACCGAAATGCACGTCGATGGTTTCCGCTTCGACCTGGCCTCCACCTTGGCGCGTGAGCTGCACGACGTCGACCGCCTGTCCGCATTTTTCGACCTTGTTCAACAAGACCCCGTCGTCAGCCAGGTCAAGCTCATCGCTGAGCCTTGGGACATCGGCGAGGGCGGCTACCAGGTGGGCAATTTCCCACCGCAGTGGACGGAGTGGAACGGCAAATACCGTGATACGGTGCGCGACTTCTGGCGCGGCGAGCACTCCACCCTGGGGGAATTTGCCTCCCGGTTGACGGGTTCTTCGGACCTGTACGCCAACAACGGGCGACGGCCCACGGCGTCGATTAACTTCGTTACCGCGCACGACGGCTTCACCCTCAACGACCTCGTGAGCTACAACCACAAGCACAACATGGCCAACGGCGAGGACAATCGGGACGGGGAAAGCCACAACCGGTCGTGGAACTGCGGCGTGGAGGGCGTCACCACCGACCCCGCAATCCTGCAATTGCGCGCGCAGCAACGCCGAAACTTCCTCACCACGCTGCTCCTTTCGCAGGGCACGCCAATGATCGCCCATGGGGACGAGATGGGCCGCACCCAGGGCGGGAATAATAACGTCTATTGCCAGGATTCGGAACTGAGCTGGATCGACTGGGCGCAGGTGAAAGATAACGCCACGCTGCACGGGTTTACAAAGCGCCTGCTGCGAATTCGCGCAAACCACCCGGTGTTCCGTCGGCGCCGGTTCTTCTCCGGCGGCCCGCTCGGCGACGACGACCTCACCCAGCGTGACATTGCCTGGTTGGTGCCGTCGGGCAAGATGATGACCCAAGGTGACTGGGATTTCCGCTTCGGCAAATCATTGATGGTGTACATCAACGGTAACGCCATCACCGAGCCAGACGAGCGCGGGCAGCGCATTACCGATGATTCGTTCATTATGTGCTTCAACGCCTACCACGAGAGCATTGAATTTACCCTCCCCGATGCCCGGTTTGGCCGCCGCTGGAAACTCATCGTGGACACCACGGAAGAAACCGGCTACCCCCTCGCCGAGGAAATCATCGCCGCAGGTGGCACCCTGGAGGTGCCGGCCCGTTCGACGATGCTGCTCAAGCAGCTGGAGCCCCCCGCTCAGGACGAGAAAACCGCGGCGATCAAAGCAAGCAAGGACGAATACAACGACCCTGCTGACCGCTATAAGTAATCCCGCAGCACGTCGCCGAACGCGTCGCGTACGCGGCGCACGGCGGGGTCAATGGGGTTCGGCGCCTCGCTCGGGCGCAGCGGGCGGCGTTCCGCACGGACCTCGCGCTTGCCGCTGACGTCCACCACAAGCTCCTCGTCCGCCACGGCAACGGGCGTGGTATCAGGCAGGCCGATGGCATCCACGGCGTCAATAAGCTTGCGCAATTCGCCGATGGTCAATTCGTTGGCTGAAAATGAAATCTTCATAATCACCACTATAAGGAAAGGACCGCTGGTGATCCTCGCTCACGGCGCCACCATTACTGTTTCCCCAGCTGAGGTGTACATTAGCCACACGCCACTGCACGCCGCTTTGTACGGGCCGGGGGCGCGGATACCGCTTGCGCACGTCACGGGAATCACCGTTGTTGCAGAACCCACCGACACTGAATGCGGCCGCGTGCTTCTCGACGGCGCGAACGTCCATGTCACCTTCTCCCCCAACCACCAGCAACACCAGCAGCACTTCCTCAACGCGCTGGCTTCCGCACAACAGGGCGACGCCCCACCCGTCATACCCGCGTTTGATTTCGTCGCCCTCGACGTGGAAACCGCAAATGAAGATTGGGGCTCCATCTGCCAAGTAGGCCTCGTGCGCGTCACCGACGGCAACGTGCACGAATCCCGTTCGTGGTTGTGCCAGCCGCCCGCCGGGATACACCACTTCGACCAATTCAACATTGACATCCACGGCATTACTGCCGACGACGTGGCAACCGCGCCGAGCTTTGGCGAACTCCTCCCCGAAATCACCAAGTTTATTGGCGAACTCCCGGTGCTTGCCCACAACGCACAATTTGACATCTCCGCTCTCCAGCGCGCCTGCACCGCCAGCGAAATCGACGCACCGGAGCTCCACTTCGGCTGCACATTATCACTGGCTAGGCACAGTTCCATCCATTTCCCCGGCCACCGGCTGCCGGTGGTTGCGGAAACGCTCGGCGTGCCGCAAAACCACCACCACGACGCCGAAGACGATGCCCTCACCTGCGCTGGCATCGCCATCGAATTGGCCAAACGTGGGGGCTTCCAGGGCGGCGTGGCGGATTTCTTCACCCAACAAGGATTCACCACCGGCCGACTCCACGACGGGCGAGTGTACCCCGTCCTGCGAACGATCTCCGCCGCGGCAGCCAAGCCCAAAGCGAAACCCCGCAACCGTGGGGCTGCATGGTCGAAAGCAGCCACCCCGGAAGTGATCCCCACCCCAAACACGGACGCCGATCCCAGTGGCGTGCTGTACGGCCAAAACGTCACACTCTCCGGGGATTTCGAACCCTATGACAAAGGAATGCTCTGGGAACGCATGGCCGAACTGGGTGCAACCATCGGGAAAAACGTGACGAAGAAAACCACCGTCCTCGTGTGCGGCCCGTGGGCGACAGTCACCTCGAAGCAAAAACGCGCCGAAGAGCTCATCAGCAAAGGCCAAGACATTCAAATGTGGACAGCCGAGCAACTCTACACCGCACTCGGCCTCGACGAACAACCCCCGTTTTAGGGCGCTGCTGCGGTGACGTTGGGAACCCCGCTGGACGTCCGCGGCGTCGAAAAGGAAAAAGGGGTTCCCGAATGCACAGTACGCACCACGTTCGGCTCCAAGTCCGGCGGGCCGAGCCAGCGCTCACGGTGGACAGCATGGCGTTTCCCACCAGCCACGCCTCCGTCGCGCTTTCCAACGACCTCCGCGCCGTGTTCTGCGCGGGCGGCAGATTACTCAGTTACGCCGAGGTCCATGAGCTTGGGCTGTCCAGCACTGAGCTGTGGGATCTCGCCGCGGAACATACCATCCAAGCGCAAGTCCAGATTCGAACGCATCCGCTAGGTGGCATTGAGGTGGCGGCCGCGCCTGGCTCAGCCGTGGATTGGTTAGCGCACCCCCACTCCTATTGGCTACTGCACCACCACCTCACCCGCATCCTCGGCGGCGTCATCGTCTATTTCGCACCCACCCAAAGCACGCTGCTGGCGGCGCCGTGGATGCCCGCCCAGCTGCCGAAAATACAAGCCTGGGCGGCGCAAGCCTACGCCGCGGCAGGCGCAGACGCACTCCTGAAACGCGCGGTGATGTATCAACGCGGCTACCCTGCGTCACTGACCAAACAGTTCGCTACCGCTCACTAATGTGGAGGGCATGAACACCTTCGACCAGGCTATCGCCCGGCTGGATGCGCGCTACCACGAATTCGTAGCCAAACACCCGGCAGCCGCAGCGGATTTCCGCGAGGCAGTGGAAGATCTCCTCGTAGACTCCGGCGTCACCTACGATCGCGTGACCACGCGCGTCAAAGAGTGGCGCTCGTTGCACGCGAAAGCGCAAAAACGAAGCCCCGAGGGCACCCCCTCCTACCCCGACCCGTGGCATGATATTCACGACATTATCGGGGTGCGTGTGACCACCTACCATTCCACCGAAATTCCGGCGGTGGTTTCAGTGCTGCAGGACAGCTTTCACGTCATCAGATCGGTAGATAAGGCGGCGGAAACCCGCATCTCGGGTGGGTTCGGATACGGTTCCCATCATGTGGTGATCAAAGTTCCGGAAAACCACCAAGAGCTTGCCGACTATCGCGGAATGGTGTTCGAAGTGCAGGTGCGCACAGTATTGCAACATGCCTGGGCGGAGTTTGAGCACGATATCCGGTACAAGAACCCCGGTGGATCGATGGATCCCAGAATCGACCGTGCGTTCACCCTGGCGGCCGGACTTATCGAACTCGCCGATCAACAGTTCGACCAAATTGCGGCGATTCAAGGGGCCCCGCCAACCGCCCAAGCCGACGATGTTGCCCTCTCCGCGGAAACCCTCCCTGGGGTGCTCTCGGTACTCATTGGCAACCGCTTCGCTCGGTCCAAATCAGAGTCCTACCGCTGGCTCGAAGAAATCTTAGCCGCCAACGGGATTACCACCGTGGCGCAGCTCAAACAGCTCTTAAACGACGTTGATGTCAGCAAAATTGAACACGCCATGCGCTACCGCTTTAAGCCTGGTCACGTGCGAATTATCGATGACGCCCTGCTCCGGAAATTTGGTAACGAACACATTAAAAGAACCACCAAAGGACGGCGCGGTGCGGCGCGAGCCACGAGGCTTCGAGATAGGCTGCAAACTATGCACCTAAACGAGCGGTAGCAGTATACTTAACAACGTTCCCGGTTCTTTCATTGAGGAGTCCATTGATGGGTTTAACCCCGCTTTCACTCGATTTCATCCACGTATGGGCGCTCAGCAGCGCAGACTTTTTCCGATCCTTCGGAATCAACTTCCCGCCACCCCACTGGGGAACGTTCGGATCTCGCTAATTCAACCCCGATCCCACCGGCCTTGTTGCGAAGCACTTAGCGCTTCCGCAGGCCGGTTTTCTTTCCCCCGCTACCCCCGCCCCGCAACCTCCCACACGCAGCTGCCTATTCCCTCCCGCGAAGGCGGTCGATGGCACGCCGATCTCGTTTGGTTGGCCTCCCGGCTCCGCGGTCGCGGCGCGGCATGGAGGCTAGGATTTCTTTCGGCGGTGGCGGCGGCGAATGGTCCACGTAACATGTGCGCGCAACAGCCGCACCGACGCGTTTTCGAATTGGTTCGACTACTTCTACGTCGTATTGCCGGTGGTTGACCCAAATCTGTATACGATCGCCGGGTACTACGGGCTGGGCGGGTTTCACGGACGCACCGCGCAATTTGATGTGCCCGGCTTTACACGCGTCCGCCGCCTGGGTGCGGGTTTTGGCAAACCGGACGGCCCAAACCCATGCGTCGATACGAACGCTACTCACGAGCTACCTTCCGTTGCGGCCTAGTCCTTGTAGTTGATGATTCGCTGTACCCGCTGGTAGGAGACAAACCCACCGGCGGCTGCAATGATCAACCCGAGGATGAGAAAGAACGAAGTTTGGAATAGCACGGTCAGGGCTAGGCCGCCAACAACTCCGCCTGCTACGGCTACCACGCCGTTGCGGGCGTGGCGTCGAACCGCCTGCTTCCGCATTTCGATTGGGTTTTGGGGATAGCGCTGCATTGTCATAGCAACTCATTCTAGTCAGCTTTTTCTACCCACCGTTGGCCGGCCTTGGCTACCGGCACACTGCGCTGCATAAGCGAGGAAACGGTGGCGGCCACCGCGTCGTAATCGCCTGGATTTGCGGCGATGGTGACGGTAACGCGGGCGCCATAGGTGACTTCCGCGACGTCGAAACCTCGGTTGCGGAGTTCGGCTTCCAGCCGCCCAGCGACGTCGTGATCAAACTCGATGCTGTAGAGTTCGCGGAGTTCACGGCGCACGGAAACCACTTCGTCGAGGCAACCACTCACCGCATCCGAGTAGGCGCGAACCAAACCGCCGGTGCCGAGTTTTACGCCGCCAAAATAGCGCACGACCACCGCAGCGATGTCCAGCATGCCGCAGCCGCGCAGCACGTCGAGCATGGGTTGCCCGGCAGTGCCGGAGGGCTCCCCATCGTCACTCGAGCGTTCGACAGGATTGGCGCCGTCGACGTGGTAGATAAACGCGCTGCAATGATGCCGCGCGTCGGGGAACTGGCTTTTGATTTCGGCGATAAAAGCCCGCGCTTCTTCGGCGTTTTGTACGCGCCGAATATAGGTCAGGAACCGCGAGCGTTTGACCTCGAATTCGTGGGAAAACGTGCGTGCTGGAGCGGGCAGGCGGTACATAACCTTTAGCTTATGCTAGAGCGCATGCAAAACTTTTCTGTGTGGGCCCCGAACGCGTCCACCGTTGAGCTTGTTGTCGATGACATTACGCACCCGATGACCCCTGGCGAGGTGTGGACCAGCGACGTTACCCCTCTCCCCGGCATGCGCTACGGTTTTCGGGTGGACGGGCAAGTGGTGCCGGATCCGCGCGCTACCAGCCAGCCGGACGGGGTACACGGGTTAAGCGAGGTCACCGACGCCTCCTTTGATTGGCAGCACCCCTGGACGGGCCAGCAACGCAGCCTGATATACGAGTTGCATGTGGGAAGCTTTGGCGGTGACTTCTACGGGGTTATCGAAAAACTGCCTTATTTGCAGGAACTTGGCGTGGGTGCGATCGAACTTATGCCCGTGCAGCCCTTTGCCGGTACGCGGAACTGGGGTTACGACGGTGTGTTCTGGCACGCCGTCCACGCCCACTACGGCGGCCCCCGCGGACTCAAAACGCTTATCGACGCCGCACACGGCCACGGCATCGCCGTCTACCTCGACGTGGTATACAACCACTTCGGCCCCGAAGGCAACTATCTGAACCTGTTCGGCCCGTACACGGTGGCCAGCCCAACCGGTTGGGGCGACGCGGTAAACATGACCAACCCGCACGTGCGTGCGTACATCTTGGATGCGGTACGCCGTTGGTTCACCGAATTTCGGGTCGATGGCCTGCGGTTGGACGCCACCCACGCGTACACCGACGAATCCTTGCTCGACGACATCGCTGCAATAGCACGGGAAGTCAGCGCAGACACCGGGGTGAAACGTACGCTCATCGCCGAAGATTTGCGCGACGACCCCACCATCACCACCTCCCGCGGCATGGATTTGCAGTGGAACGATAGTATCCATCACAGCCTGCACGCAATAGTCAGCGGGGAACGCCACGCCTACTACCGGGACTTTGGCACGATTGCGCACCTTGTGGATGCGATTAATCATCGTTACCCCAGCGTGGTGTACACCACCACGCACGATCAGGTGGGCAATCGGCCGCGCGGGGACCGCCCCAGCCAAAACCTCAGCGCCGCGCAACAGCTGCTCAAAGCGGCCATTATTGCCGCAATCCCAGAACCCACCATGCTGTTTATGGGCGAGGAGTATGGCGCCCAAACGCCCTTCCCGTTTTTCTGCTCCCACTCCGACGCGGCATTGGTACGGGGCACGATCAACGGCCGGCGGGAGCAATTCAGACGCATGGGCTTGGACGATTCCCCACTGGACCCCAGCCTGCCGGAAACCTTTGACCGCGCACGCCTGGATTTCGTGGGCGACGAGGACATTAGCGCAGGTTATAGGGAGATATTAGCGCTCGGTGCGCACGCCACCGCGCCTATCGACGCCGTGGGCGGACCCGGATGGCTGGCCATCCAAGGCGCCCTGCCGCTGGTGGCAAACCTGTCTGAGCGTCCGGTGACTGTCCCATACACCGGCGACGTACGATATAGCCCCGGCACCCCGGTGGTAGGCGCTCACGGGATCACCCTCGAGCCATGGGGATTCGCCTTTTTGAACGAAATGACTCGGGCCGCCGGTTAGGCACGCACCTCGGCGATATCGCGCGGTAACACCCGCGCAACGAGCAGCGCCACACCGATCGCAGTCACGGTGGCCACGGCGGAGGATGCGGTGACACCGGAACGGAACGCGGCGTCGGCAAGCACGATGATGTCGGCGTCCCCAGTGGCGTGGGCCACCGCCAGAGAATCGGCAACCTCTTCGGGCACGCCCGCGCCGTACACCGCCATCACGATCGCCCCGAGAATCGCCGTGCCGAATGCGCCGCCCAGCTCGTAACCCGTCTCCGAAATCGACGCCGCCGCACCCACGCGGTCCGGTGGCGCCGCGGCAAGGATGTAATCGTTGGTCACGGGATCGATCATGCCCGTGCCGAAACAAAACACCGCAAACCCGAGCGTCAACCAGGCGCCGGAATATTCGAACGCTCCGTACGCGTCCAAGCCGAGCACGCAACTTGCGGCAGCGGCAATACAAAACGCCACAATGAGCAAACCCCGCGCGGAATATCGCGCCATGAACCGGCCGGTGACCAACGCCGCAATCATGGACGCCAACAACCCCGGCACCATGAGCAAACCCGCCGTAATCGGCGAATACCCCAGCACTACCTGCAGGTACTGGCTCAAATAGAACAGCACGCCAATGTAGAGGAACATGGCAATGCCATTGACCACCACCACGGTGGCGTAGGTGGGACGCGACAACAACTCGACATCAATCACTGGGTGCGGGCAGCGGCGCAAATGCCGCCACCACAAGGCGCCGACCACCACCGCCAACACTGCAATGGCAACCGCACCAACGCTCACCCCCTCCACGGGTATCACCTTCACCGCATACACCAGCGAAAACAGCGCCACGATGCTGAGCACGGCGCCGCGGATATCAAAGGGTTTCGGGTTGGCTGCGCGGGACGGCGGCAATACCCGCGAGCCGGCAATCACAATGATGGCCACCAAGGGAACGTTGATGAAAAATACGGAGCCCCAGGTGAAAAACCGCAGCAACAACCCGCCAATCAGTGGACCCGCGGCGGCGGCCATAGAGTACACGGCAACCCAAATGGAGATCGCCCGCGCCCGTTCCGCGGGATTCTGAAACATCGCACTAATCAACGAAAGCGTGGACGGCATCAGGGTGGCGCCGGCCGCGCCCTGTAACGCGCGCCCCGCAATCAACATTTCTGGGCTCGTGGCGCAGCCAGCGGCCACCGACGCAACGCCGAAGCACACGGCACCCACCAGCAACACCTTGCGGCGACCGACGCGGTCCCCAAGTGTTCCCATGGTGATCAGCAACGCGGCCAGTACGAACGCATATACGTCCACAATCCACAGGGTTTGCGTGGCGGATGGCTGCAGCGCAGCAGTGATCGACGGAATGGCGAAATTCAGCACGGTCGTATCTACCGCAAGCACCGCGATCGTCACGCACAGAACCGACAGCCCCCACCAGCGATTCGGATATGATTCCATTACACCAAAAACTCGTATTCTGGGGTCCCGGGTTTCAGCTGCTGCGTATGAATCCGGGATTCCCTCATGCGTTCCAACAATGGTTCAAGGTCGCTCGCGGTACGCAGCTGCAAGCCCACCAACGCGGTACCGGTCTCCCGGTTATTGCGCTTTAAATACTCGAACCGGGTGATGTCATCGTGTGGGCCCAGCACCTCCGACACAAAGGCCTTCAGTTGACCAGGCTCCTGCGGAAAATCCACGAGGAAATAATGCTTCAGGCCGCGGTGCACCAGCGAACGCTCCACGATTTCGGCGTAGCGGAGCACGTCATTGTTCCCGCCGGAAATAATGCACACCACAACCTCATCCGACCGCAATTTCAAATCTTTGAGCGCGGCCACGGACAACGCGCCGGCTGGTTCCGCAACAATGCCTTCCGATTGGTACAAGCCGAGCATTTCAGTGCACACCGCGCCCTCGCTCACATTCAGCATGTGCAAGCGGGAACGGTTTGCGTCCACGATGCGATAGTTCACTTCGCCGATGCGTTTCACGGCGGCGCCGTCGATAAACGGATCGATGCTGTCCAAGGTTACCGGGCCATCGTTATCCAACGCTGCCTGCATCGAGGCCGCCGAGGTCGGCTCCACACCCACCACCGCGGTGTGCGGTGCCATGTCCGCGAGGTAGCTCAACACACCCGCGATCAGGCCCCCGCCGCCGACTGGAACTACCACCACATCGGCGTTTTTGCCCAAAGTAGACAATTGCGCCAAAATCTCAGCGGCAACGGTTCCCTGGCCCACGACGGTGTCGCGGGCGTCGAACGGTTCCACCACGGTTGCGCCAGTGCGCGCGGCGTCCACACGGGCGGCGGCGGACGCCTCATCAAAGCTGTTACCGGTAACCACAACATCCACAAATTCGCGCCCATGCACGCGGATGCGATCGAGCTTTTGTTTCGGCGTCTGATTCGGAACGTAGATTCGCCCCTTGATGCCGAGCGCGCGGCACACGTACGCAACGCCCTGGGCGTGATTGCCGGCGGAAGCCGCAACGATGCCCGCCGCCCGCTGCTCATCGGTCAATTGGGCAACATTATTGTAGGCGCCCCGGATCTTATACGAACGTACGTCCTGCAAATCCTCGCGCTTGAGGTATACCTGTGCGCCCGTCTCCTCAGACAAGCGCGGGCAATATTGCAGCGGGGTTGGTGCGATCACGGAGGAAATTCGCGCCTGGGCCATCTGAATGTCTGCAGCACGTACTGGCTCCAGATCGTTCGACAAGGCGGGAACGGCAACAGCGTGATCAGTCATGAAAGCACATTGTAGCCTCCGATGGATCGGCAAGCATATCGCGGGGACGCCGCGCCCCGCACCCCATTCGCACAAACAAACAATCGCGCATGGGGCATTTTTTGGGTCCCCACACCCGAAGGTGGGTAAGGATTTCCAAACCAAGAACCTTAAAGGAAATACTTAGTGTTAACTTACGTTTCTGGAAGGTTTTCTCGTGACCGCATCGTACGAATACAACAGCGACGGCATCCCCGACGACAACTCCAACAAATCACTCAAAATCGTCGGCTTCGGCTGCGGCGCACTCACCTTGGTGCTGTTACTCGCGGCGGGATGCATCGCCGTCGCAGGCGGATCCTCACAGGACACCATTCGCACCACCACCCACACCGTGATGAGCACGGTGACCAAAGCGACGACTCGCACTGTGACAAGTACGGTGACCACCACCCCGCCGGAACCGACCAGCTCGGAACCCAGCTCACTGAGCGACACGACCGGCAGCGCAACCTACACCGACGGGCCGGCCAGCGTAGACAACAACACCGACGTCTCCGGGGACAACGACACCCAAATGCGCGGGTTTCTCGCACCGGCACCCGCCCCGGTGGTAGCGCCGGAACCCGCACCAGCCCCCAGCGCGTACTACCAAAATTGCAGCGACGCGAAAGCTGCCGGCGCCGCACCTCTGTACCGCGGCAGCCCCGGCTACCGACCTGGCCTTGATGGGGACAACGACGGCGTAGCCTGCGAACGCTAAAGCTCCGGCAGTGGATCGTTCGCCGCTGGGTACGACGACTGCGCACCATACCCGGTGACCGTGTAGGCGGCGACGCGGCAGGCATGGAACGCCGCATCCCGCAACGAGCTCCCCTCCGCAAGCCGCGCCACGAGCGCCCCGGTAAACGCATCGCCCGCGCCCGTGGTATCCACTGGGGTCACCGGCGGCGTGGGCACATGCTCCACCCCATCCTCCGTTGCCACCATTGCCCCCTGTGGCCCAAGGGTGATGACTACGCTGCGGAACCCGGCGTCGAGAAGCTCTTGCGCCATTCGCTCCGGCTGCGACACAATATCCGGCACACCTGCGGAAGGGCAGCCCAAATACTCCAGTAGCCGCGCGGCCTCATGCTCGTTCGCAAGCAGAGGATCCGCGCGAAACAGCAATTCCCGCGCCACCGGAATCACCGGCGCCAAATTCACCACCACCCGGCCCACCGAGTGCCGCACGGCCGCCTCGAACCCCGACGCCGGAATCTCGCCCTGCAACAATACGATCTCCGCATTCCGCACAATGTCCGCATGGAGGTTGACGTAACTCTCCGTCACCCAACTATTCGCACCCGGCAACACCACCGTCGTGTTTTCCCCGTCCTCGGCCACCGTAATCACCGCCAGCCCAGTCGCATCCCCCCGTTTTTCGACGCCCGTCATCACCACGCCCGCATCCACCATCAGCGCCGTAGCATTAAAGGCATACGCATCATTGCCAATGGCACCAACAAATGCCACGCCAGCACCCTGCAACGCGGCGGCCACCGCTTGATTCGCCCCCTTACCCCCAGGGGAAATCGTGCCACCCGTGCCTAGCACAGTTTCGCCTGGGTGCGGATGCCGTTTCACCCACATGCTTAAATCGGCGCGAATCGAACCAACAACAGTAATGCGCGGAATCATGTCAACCCTTAAACGCTTCGAATGGAACGCAGAGTGCGTTAATGGACCTTGAAAACAAAACTTGGTTACCTTCCACAGGTACATTGTTTTCGCAAACTTTGCTGACATAACAATGTTTGCAGACCTTATAATTATTTGCTGTTTCGCGATTGTGTACGATTTTTCAGTCAACGCTTTTGTGGCGATATTTTTGGCCGATATTCAGTGCGAACGCTGGGGAATAATGCGTGTTGGCCCGCCCCCGCAGCTTCGAACAAATTTGCGCCTCCGGGGTTGGGGGTGCGACGAAACACCACCCGCAAAACCCCGCGGAAAACGCCCCCACACACCCAAGCGTGTCGCCACACGACTATCGCTATCAGCGTTGCGGCTCTGCACGTGGGACACCCCAGGGGCCGCACCGCGATTCACACGGTAAATATTGTATTGGTGATTCGAGAGCACTTCAAGCTGCACCAACGCGTTGCGGACGACAAGTTTTACCCCCCGGAAAGGAGACCACAACATTAAGAAAAAGGGCCACGCATGATACGCGGCCCTCCATCCCCCAAATCCTGGCACCTTCCTAAAAGGATCGCCGTTCAGCGGCTATTTAAAGTCGACTTTCACCACATACATTCCCTGGATCAATTCGAAGAAGTTAAACCCGGCGCGATAGCCAAATGGCAAGAATTCCCGCTTATCAGGATCAAGGTAGTTGGTGAAGTTGAATTCGATGTCTACATCGGCGACGCGGTCGCTCCAGAATCGAATTTCATAGGGATCGTCAACTTTGAAGGGCATGGGTTCATCTTTGAGCGCGCGGCGTTGGACCTGCCCACCCGCTTGAACCTGGGGAGATTCGCTGTCGTAGCACAATCGGGAGCCGGGGAAGCGTTTCCCCATCTCATCAATAAGCTTTTCGACATCGCTCACCTCAAGGTAGTGGAATTTACCCGACGCCACTGCGATGAGGCCCTTGGATGCATCAACATGATCCATCCAGGCGTGGTCTGTGATGGCGTACGGAAGATCCACCCCGTCATCCGAACACCAGTTCTTTCGGAGCTCTAATACGTCGGCGTCGTCGAGGTTGTAAACGGTGCAATCGTAACCCTGCAGATCTCGACCAAGTTGGCTAAAACCACTGCCCATGTTCACCACCGCAGCGCCGGGATACTCCGCCAAATATCGCTTGGCTTCCACCACCGCCATGAGGTGACGCAGCCCCAACACCATGGCCGGAAACCCATCCATCTCCGCTACGGCAACCCCGCCTTGTTCGGCCGCTTCAGTGACTTCAACTGCCCACGGGTCGGAGAAACATTCAGGCCATTTCTGTGCCGCCGCTGCGCGGCCAAACAGCGGGAAAAACAAGGTCTGCTGGACTTCGGTTACGCTCATGCAGACTAGTTTATCCTCGCCCTAGCACCCACGCTGCAAGTGGTACAGATGTGACGCAAGCTAACCTAAGATGGCTGCCCCCATGGTGGCTTTCAGGTCGCCCATCAGGTTCGGCCCACGCGAAACGCGCAGGTGTTCGCCCAGGATCATCACCGTAGAATTCTCACCATCCACGAGGTTCAAATACACATCCGATTCGCCAGGATTCGCCTGTAAGACGCCCTTGAGCTTGGAAATGTTGGCCATGGAACATTGATCGGTGCGCAGTGTGAGCCGGACGGGAAGACCAGAACCCCCACCAATCCCTAATTCAGGGGCTTTAAGATCATCACAAAAGACGCTCATGCGGTCTTCTCGGATGGAAATATGCGCCTTGGCCAAGATGATGTTGTCCTCCACAATGAGGCTGGACACCATGGCGTACACCTTGTTAAACACGAGCAATTCCACACTCGCGCCGTTGTGATCCTCGACAGTAACAATCGCCCACGGCGAGCCGTCCTTTTTGGAAAAGCGGCGATCCACCGCAGAGATAATCCCACCGATGACTACTTCAGCGCCGTGCTTGAGTTCGCCGGAGAGGATTGTGGTCAGTTCGGTATCGGTTTGGGCTTCAAGCGCTTCACCGTAGCCATCCAACGGATGGCCGGACACGTACAAGCCCAGCATCTCGCGCTCCAGTGCGAGTTCGTGCTTGCGCTCCCATTGCTCATCCGGCACCTGAACCGCAAAAATATTCGAAACGCCGCTGGCTTCGCCGCCGAACCCGGCAAACAGGTCAAACTGCCCTTTATCTGCGGCTTTCTTGGTCGCGGTGATGGAGTCGACGGCGTCTTCATGAATAAGCATTAACCCCCGCCGCGGGTGCCCTAACGAGTCAAACGCGCCCGCCTTAATCAAAGACTCGGTGACGCGCTTGTTGCATGGAAGGGTGTCGATCTTGTCCAAATAATCCGAGAAATCTTCAAACGGCCCCTTGCGCTGACGGGTCTGCACGATGGACTCCACCACGTCTTCACCCACGTTGCGAACCGCACCCAAACCAAAGCGAATATCCTCCCCCACAGACTGGAAGTTTAAGGCGGATTCGTTCACATCCGGCGACAACACTTTAATGCCAAGGTGCCGGCAATCCGCCAGGTAGATCGCGGATTTGTCTTTCCTATCGGCTACCGAGGTGAGCAGGGCGGCCATATATTCCGCGGTGTAATTTGCCTTCAAGTAGCCAGTCCAGAATGACACCAGCCCATAGCCCGCCGCATGCGACTTGTTGAACGCGTAAGACGCGAACGGCTCGATGGTGTCCCACAGCGCGCGGATCGCGGCGTCGGAAAACCCGTTTTCCTTCATGCCAGCCTCGAAGGTGACGAACTCTTTTGCCAACACCTCGGGCTTCTTTTTGCCCATGGCTTTCCGGAATCCATCGGCCTGACCAGCGGTGTAGTTAGCAACCTTTTGCGAGATACGCATGATCTGCTCTTGGTACACAATCAACCCGTAGGTATCCGCCAGAATCTCCTGCAGCGGCTCCTCCAACTCCGGGTGAATCGGCGTGATCGGCTCCCGGCCGTTTTTCCGGTCCGCGTACGCCCAGTGCGCACCCATGCCCATCGGCCCAGGACGGTACAGCGCGAGCGCGGCCACGATGTCGTCGAACCCGGTCGGTTCCATACGTTTGAGCAACTCGCGCATGCCGCCGGAGTCGAGCTGGAACACGCCTAGGGTGTCGCCGCGCGCCAACAGCTTATAGGTGGCCTCGTCCTCGGTGGTGAGGGTGTCTAGGTCGATGGTCTCACCACGGTTGCTTTGAATGTTGCGGATACAATCCCCAATAACGGTGAGGTTGCGCAACCCCAAAAAGTCCATTTTCAGCAGGCCGATAGCCTCGCACGCGGGGTACGGCCAGCCGGTAATCAGCGCCCCGTCCGCCGCGCGCTTCCACATGGGAATGCAATCCAGGAGCGGCACGCTCGACATAATCACCGCACAGGCGTGCACGCCTGCCTGCCGCACCACACCCTCGAGGCCGCGCGCGGTCTCGTAAATTTTCTTCACATCCGGGTCGGACTCAATGAGCCCCCGCACTTCGCCAGCCTCGCCATAGCGTTCGTGCTTCGGGTCCATGATGCCCGCAAGCGGGATGTCTTTCGCCATGATCGCGGGCGGCAGCGCCTTGGTGATGCGATCGGCAATCTGGTAGCCGGGTTGCCCGAACAGGGCGCGGGCGGAGTCCTTCAACGCCTGCTTCGTTTTCACCGTGCCGAAGGTAATTACCTGGGCGACCTTATCCTCGCCCCACTTGTCGGCGGCGTAGCGGATCATTTCGCCACGGCGCCGATCGTCGAAGTCAATATCAATATCTGGTGCGCTGGGGCGCTCCGGGTTCAAAAACCTCTCAAACAGCAGGTCGTGCTGAATGGGATCAATATTGGTAATGGTCAGCGCGTACGCCACCAGCGCGCCCGCCGCCGAACCACGACCCGGCCCCACGAGTATGCCCACAGACCGAGCGTATTTGATCAGATCCGCAACGATGAGGAAGTAGGAGGGGTAGCCTTTCATCGCAATGACTTCGATCTCGTAATTCGCGCGGTCGATATACGCCTGCGGCACCTGCGCACCCTGGAAACGCTCCTTGAGCCCCTCCATCACCTGGTGTTTCAACCAGGACTCCGGGGTGTGCCCGCTCGGCACGCTGGCAATGGGCATGCGGTCGTGCGGATGCGGCTCCCACAGCCGGGAATAATCCTCCACGCGCTCCGCGATCAACAGGGTGTTATCGCACGCGCCTGGCACCATGTTGTCCCAGGTTGAGCGCATTTCCGCCGCCGTTTTAATAAAGTATCCGTCGCCGTCGAATTTGAACCGATCCGGGTCCTGCATCGTCTTGCCGGTTTGCACGCACAACATCACCTCATGGGCGTGGGCCTGGTCTTGCAACACGTAGTGGCAGTCGTTGGTCACCAGCGGCGGCAAACCCAACTTGCGGCCGATTTCCAGCAACTCGGTGCGCACCCGGTTTTCAATATCCAAACCGTGGTCCATTAACTCAAGGAAGTAGTTTTCCTTGCCGTAAATGTCCTGCCACATCGCCGCGGCCTCCAGCGCTTCATTGAACTGGCCCAACCGCAGACGGGTTTGCACGTCCCCTGACGGGCACCCGGTGGTGGCGATGATGCCGGTGGCGTTTTCGGCGATGAGTTCCGCGTCCATGCGCGGCCACTTGCCCAGCTGCCCCTCATAGGAAGCCATCGAAGACAAATAGAACAAATTTTGTAATCCGGTCGCCGTTTCGGCGATCATCGTTTGGTGCAGGTAGGCGCCGGAAGCCGAGACGTCGTCACCCTTTTGGTGCGGTTCCCCCCAGCGCACGCGGTTTTTGTTAAACCGGGACTCGGGTGCCAGGTACGCCTCGATGCCGATGATCGGTTTAATGCCCTCGTCCACCATCTTGCGGTAGAAAGCGTCAGCGCCGAACATATTGCCGTGATCGGTGATGCCTACCGCTGGCATCCCCTGGCGTTTCACTTCGGCCGCGAGCATGTCCACCTTCGCCATGCCGTCGAGCATTGAGTATTCGGTGTGATTGTGGAGGTGCACGAAGGAGGAATTACTCATAGGTACGCATTGTACGGCACCCGTAAACCCGGCTATTGGAAAACATTTTCACCAGCGGTTGGGCAGCCGGTTCAGCCGCCGGCACGCGAACCCCGCCCCCGGCGCGTGCGGTGCGACTACGGTGGCAGGTACGCAACCCCACACGGAGGAAGGTAACTCCCATGACCGCACCGACTTCACTCAACGGCCGCACCGCGCTTGTCACCGGCGGTTCCAGCGGCATCGGCCTCGGTATTGCGCGCGCCTTAGCCACTGCTGGCGCCAATGTCGTTGTCGCCGCGCTTGACGACGCCCACCTCGCCGCCCTCACCGAGTTCGTCACCGTCCCCTGCGACGTCACCAAGCTGGAGGATTGCCGCAACGCCGTCGCCCGCGCAGTCGACGCCTTCGGCAACGTGGACATTGTTGCCGCCAACGCCGGCGCGTACCCGCGCGCCAACATCGAGGATATCGACGCCGCGACCCTCGGCGAACTCACCGAACTCAACGTCGGCGGCACCGCCAACATCGTGGTCGCCGCACTGCCGTACCTGAAGCGCTCCCGCGCGGGCCGCATCGTGGTGACCAGCTCCATCACCGGCAATATCACTGGGTTCCCACAGTGGGCACACTATGGCGCCACCAAGGCCGCCCAAATGGGATACGTCCGCACCGCCGCAATCGAACTCGCACGCGACGGCATTACGTGTAACGCCGTGCTGCCCGGCAATATCCTCACCCCGTCCCTGCTTGCGCTCGGCGAAGACTACGTCAACCAAATGGCACAATCCATCCCCGGCGGCAAACTTGGCACCACCGAAGACGTGGGCAATGTGGTGGCATTCCTGGCGAGCGACGCCGCGCGCTACATTTCCGGCCAGGGCATCGTCGTCGACGGCGGGCAAGTCCTCCCCGAATCCCCACCCGCACTGATGAACTAGGTACTTGCCCTGCTCGGCGAGTACTGTACATGCCCATGGCATACGCAGTACTCGCCTACGTGTTCTGGGGATTTTTTGCGGCGTTCTTTCCCCTGCTGCGCCCGGCAACTCCACTGGAAATCTTGTCGCACCGCATCCTGTGGACCGCCGTCATCATGGTCATAGTCCTCTACGCCACCGGCACACTGCGCGAACTACGGTCCGCCACTCGGCGCACGTGGCTCACCATCTTCATGGCCGCGACCGTCATTGCCATCAACTGGCTCACCTACGTGGTGGCCGTCAACGGCGGCAATGTCGCGGAGGCCGCCCTCGGGTACTTCATCAACCCGCTCGTCAACGTAGTCATGGGCATGGTGTTCCTCGGCGAACGCCTGCGCCCGCTGCAAAAACTCTCCGTCGGAATCGCGGCAAGCGCCGTCGCCTTACTCACCTTCGCCGGCGGGCAACCGCCGATACTCGGCTTGATCCTCGCGTTCAGCTTCGCCTCCTACGGGCTGATCAAAAAGCGCGTCACTATGAGCGCCACCGCCTCCCTCACCGCAGAAACCCTCGTCCTATTGCCCATCGCCGCTGGCTTTCTCGGCTGGTTGGAACTCCGCGGCGACGCCAGCTTCACGGAACACGGCTGGCCCCACGCGGCACTCCTCATATCCTGCGGCATCGTCACCGCCATCCCCCTGCTGTGCTTTGGCAAAGGTGCGAAACTCGTTCCCCTCTCCACCCTCGGCATGCTGCAATACATGACGCCGACGGTGCAGATGCTCTGGGCGGTGTTCATCGTCCACGAGCACCTCACGCCGATCCGTTGGGGCGGGTTCGTAATCATCTGGATCTCCGTGAGCATCTACCTCATCGACCTCGTACTCCACCGCACCGGTAGCCGCGCCCGCCGGGCTAAAACCGCGCCCTGAAACCAACGTTAGGAACCAGCAGGTTATCCCACCCGCACTGGGCGGATGCCGAACCTGCCCCAAGCGGCGTCAGGCGGCAATACTTCAATAGCGAAAACGCGTTTGTCGGCGGCGACCTTGCGGAGGACGTCCCCAGGAGCGTAGACGATCACACCAGGGATCGGGTCGTGCCCAAGGATGTCAGCGCGGCTCACACCAGCCACCGGCTCTGGCAGTGGCACCACCACGGTTTCGGTCATGCGCGCATTCACTCGCGGAATTGGTTCAAGCACTACTGAGGCCTCCCCCGCGTTTAACGGCTCCACGAAGGTAATGAGCGCGAACGCAGGCTCATTGGCCTCCTCAAGGGTGATGCGGGCGCGCGCTTGGTAGTCTTGCGGTGTTTCGGACTCCATGCCAACAACATCGCCGTTGATGTTGGTGGGTTTGGAAACCCGATCGGAGTGCCCCAACACGAAGACCAGGACAATCAGCACGGCGGTGGACACGCCGGCAAGAAGAACTCGGGGTTGCATTTAGCCCTCGCGCACCACATCAAGAGCGTGCTGCAAATCCGCCGGATACGGGGAAGTTATTTCCATATACCGGCCGTCTGCGGGGTGGTGGAATCCGAGCGTGACGGCGTGCAACCATTGCCGCACCAAGCCGAGGCGTTCGGAAAGCTGCGGGTCCGCCCCGTACATGGGATCGCCACAACACGGGTGGTGCAGGGCCGAAAAGTGCACACGGATTTGGTGGGTACGACCCGTTTCCAAATGCACCTCCAACAGCGAAGCTTCGCGGAACGCTTCCAAGGTTTCGTAATGGGTGACGGAGTGTTTGCCGTCGCTGGTCACGGCGAACCGCCACCCCGCCGACGGGTGCCGGCCAATCGGCGCCTCAATGGTTCCGGTAAACGGATCCAAGTGCCCCTGCACCAATGCGTGGTACGTCTTTTTCACGGTGCGGTCCCGGAACGCGCGTTTCAGCACGGTGTAGGCACGCTCCGAAGCAGCCACAACCATGACACCGGAGGTTCCCACGTCGAGGCGCTGCACAATGCCTTTGCGCTCGGGCGGGCCCGAGGTAGAAATGCGGAAACCGGCAGCAGCCAACCCGCCAACCACGGTTGGCCCCTCCCACCCCACCGTGGGGTGAGCCGCCACCCCAACCGGCTTGTCCACCACGATGACATCATCATCGGAGTAGAGAATGTCCATGCCCTCCACCAATTCCGCTTTGGGCAGGAGCGGTTCTTTCGGAGCAGGCAGGGTGACGTCGAGCCACGTGCCCGCCGCCAATCGCGCGGATTTTCCAACGACGGCGCCGTCGATCTCCACATCTCCGGCGGCGGCGAGTTCCGCGGCGGCGGTGCGGGAAATGCCCAAGAGTTTGGAAAGCGCGGCGTCGACACGCATGCCGTCGAGTCCCTCCGGCACCGGCATCTGCCGGGACTCCCGCATCACACACGCACCTTTCGTTCTTCCATCATCACACCAATAAGGTAAACCACAACGCCGACCGTAATCGCGCTATCCGCAACATTAAATACCGCAAAACTGCCCACGGAAACAAAATCCACCACGTGGCCAACGAACACCCCGGGTTCGCGAAACAAACGGTCGATAAGGTTGCCCAGCGCGCCGCCCGCGAGCATGCCCAACCCCACCGCCTGCACCGGATGAAACACCCGCCGCGCGTACACGCTCACGCCCACCACAAACGCGGCTTGGATCAGGGTAAACAACCAAGGCACACTCTGCCCCATGGAAAACGCCGCGCCGGGGTTGAACACCAACAAAAAGCGAAACCAATCCCCAATGAGCGGTTTTGCCACGCCGGGAGTCAGCGTCGAAAGCACCCAAACCTTCGACAACTGATCAAGCGCGGCAACCAGCGGAATGATAGCGAAAACAAGCCTTGCTTTGTGCGTCACGAAATCCATCATTCCTTATCCGACGAGTGTTTTCCCATTCCGAGCTTCGGTAGGTTAGATCACGTGCAAGCTCGAACTCGTATCCTCGCCGCAATCAGCACGGCGCTGCTGCTCGCCTCCTGCAGCCAAGAGGCGCCCAGCGACCAACCCGTCGCCGTCCAAGCAGACGCCGTGAAAGTATCCCTCCTCGATGCTGGCGATGGGAACAAACAAGCACTACGGTTCAAACCGACCACAACGCCGCAGCAAACCACCCTGCTCATCGACGACGGCTTCCACCAAACCACCTCCACCGGGGACGACACCCCCGAAGAAACCCACACCATGAAACTCCCCGTCACCGCCGAAGCAAGCGCCGGAAACGACGCGGACGGCGACTCCGGGGATTCAGAAACAGCAGACGATACTGCGGCGAACCGAAGCGTCAAGGTCACCGTAGGCACCCCCACCTACTCCGACACCACCCTCAATAAGGAACTCGCCACCGCCAAAGGATTCGCCGTGAGTTGGGCCGGCGACGACACCGGCCGCATCAACTCGCTGACATTTTCCGCGCCTGACAACGCCACGGACACTGCGCGCGCCGCCACCGAGCGATTCCTCCAGCACGTGATTAACCTGCCCATCGTGTTCCCGGGCGACGACGTAGGTAAAGGCGCGAAGTGGAAGGTGGAAAGCCGCGTAAGCGGGGCATCAACGCTGCTGCAAACCACGACCTACACCGCAAAAAGCATCACTCACGACGCCGTTGAACTCGACGTCCAAGTAGAACAACGGCCGGCCGTAAGCAAACTCTCAATCACCGGCCCCGATGGGCAGCCCACCGGGGACCTTCAAGTGCTGAACTCCACCACAAACTCCAAAGGAACCATTCGGGTGGACCTGAACAAACCGTTGCCGGAGGGAGACATACAATTCACCACCACCGTCCACTACGGCGGGGACAGCGATGTCACGGTCACCCAAATGGCAACAACCCGAATCCAATTCCAGTAACGGGCGTTGCACGGTGAAGGGTGGTGCGCTGCGAGTTGCCACAACCCAACACGGCACCGAACAGCTGTCCCATGAGGGGCCTACGGAACCGGCGGAACCTTACAGGTAGAGATACCGAAAATCCGATACAGGGGGCACCATCCCGTCAGGCCCGTGACCGCCATGATCCCAGATAGACCCCACATCGCCTTGGATAGGGTGCCTGTGGTTTCGCGGGCGACGGCGCCGGCGATTGCGGAAAGGGCTAACCGAAGGACACGGTCTAACGCACGCTCGTTTTTTCTCATGCGCACAAGCCTAGAAAGGCCCGCCACAGCGCAGCTCATAACGTGACTGAGCTAACACTCCAACGGGCCTATTGCGCAGCTTCTACGCTGACTCAGCGAAGCGTCAGCGTAATCACCTGCGTTACGGGTTTGGCGCCGGCGGCGCAGGTTCAGCCGGCGGTGCCGGTGCGGGCGCCTCAACCGGAGGTGCTTCGCCAGGAGGCGGTGCCGGAGCTGCCGGCGGCTCGCCAGCTGGCGGCGGCACGGGCGCGGGTACGTCACCCTGACACATTTGCGGCACTTGTTCCGGCGGAACTGTGTTGGTGATCAGGGTACAAGCCCAAGTCTTGGACAACTTCCACGTGTTTTCCTCGTAGATAAACTCCACATTGTCCGCAACCTGAGGTTCGCGGTCTGGGAGGGTGAAATTCACGGTGGCAAGTACGGAGTTCGGGGTGTAACCCGGCAATACTGGGGGTACAACCTGGAAATCTGCGCCAGATTCCTGCTTGGAACGCGTCATGGTTTCAAACAGTTCGGGCGCGGTTTCACCGCCTTCAACGGTTTTGATTTTTTCTTCCACGGAAGCGTTGGGGTCGGTGGCTACGGCGAGGACGGCGTTCAGATCTTCGGCCGTGGGTTGCGGCGCGCTCGCGGATGTTGCGGCGCTAGATGCCTGCGAGCTCGACGTTGCTGCCGAGGACGAACTGGAGGAATCACCCCCAAGGAAGGGTATGTTTCCGGGCAGTGACCCACATGCAGTGAGCATGAATGCAGCAGCGCCGACTGTCACGGCGGTGTAGATTTTCTTCACTGATTATTCTCCTCTTTGGTGTCGTTGGTTGGGCGGACACCACAATGCGAAACCATGGTACACGGGATGCGAATACCTTCACAGTAAGCTGTGCCTATGAGCAAAATCGTTGTCATTACTACAGGGGGAACTATTGCCTGCACCACAGGTGCTGATGGCGCGCTTATCCCTACTGTAAGCGGGGACACCCTCGTGCAACCACTTGTACCCCGCTTCCCAGGGGTACACATTGAAACTCGCGAGCTGACGCGCTTGGATTCCTCCAACATGACGTTCGCGGACATTGACGATATCGTCGTCGCCGTTCACGATGCGCTTGCAGATCCGGAAGTCACCGGCGTGGTAATCACCCACGGCACCGATTCCATGGAGGAAACCGCCATTGCGCTCGATTGCTTCCATACGGACCCTCGCCCGGTGGTGCTTACTGGCGCGCAACGTCCGTATGATCATCCGCTAAGTGACGGCGGTGAGAATCTCTTGCAGGCGCTAATCATTGCTAGCGACCCACTCGCGCGCGACATGGGTGTGTTGGTGGTGTTTGCGCACGCCGTGATCCCCGCCCGCGGTTGCGTGAAATGGCACACCACGGACACCTTGGCGTTTGCAACGAACGGGCCAGAGGAGCCTACTCGCCCGGAGCCCATGCTGCCGCACCCTTTGGCGGAGGTACGGGTGGACATTATTCACGCTTACCCTGGTGCCCCCCGCGCGCTTGTCGACGCCGCACTAGCCAACGGCGCCCAAGGGCTCGTCGTCGAGGGCATGGGCGCCGGCAATGTGGGCCGTGAGATAGCCGTGGCACTTGGGGAAGCTATGGAGCAAGGTATCCCGGTGGTGATTTCCACGCGGGTGCCCCGAGGCGATGTTCACGGCAGCTATGGTGGCACCGGTGGCGGCGCGACGCTCGCCGCTAAGGGCGCGGTCGGTTCCACATACCATCGTGCTGGTCAGGCGCGCGTACTGCTCGCCGTGGCCATTGCCACCGGCGCGCATCCGGCCACATTGTTCTGATCAGCCACCAGCCCGCGCGCCGCTGAACTCAGCAGCCGAGGGCACGGTTACTCAATGTTCTCAGCGAGCCAGTCGGCCCATTCCAAACTGTCCAACGGGTCGGCGGGCTGCAGCCTGGGATCATCAATGGCGAAGCTACGGGTGGTGCCAGTTTTCGTCGTGCGGGTTTCGAACCGGACGGATACCACGCCGTGCCCCGCGCCCTGCACCCAACCGTGGCCGAAGTCGGGGTGGTAGACGTCCTGGGTGGCAAACCACGTGGATGGCTCCTCCACCTCCACGTCAACCACGGGGGAAGCTTCGCTGCGGACGCCAACTTCCCAATCGTTGTCAACGTTGAGCACTGGCGCGAGATCTGGGAACAACAGGTCTTGGTACACCGGTTCCAGGTTTGAAAAGGAAACGCCGACCAACCGAATCGGACCGACTTCATCGGGGGAACGCAAGAGGGTTTTCGCGGCGTTGCGCAATACTGCGGCGTCGTCAGACGCGTACGGTAGCGACGTCGAACGGCTTTCCGTATGGAAGTCGGCCATCCGGAGTTTGACGGTGACGGTGCGTGCCCCGCGACCGTCGTGAGCCAGCCTGCGCAGCGCCCCATCTGCGGCGCGATCGATGGCACGTTCCACGGCGATTCGGGTGGTGAGGTCCGCAGGATACGTGTGCTCACTGGATACCTGCTTTGCCTCCGCACGCGGCGCCAGCGGGCGATCGTCACGACCCCGCGCCAACTCCCATAATGAGCGCCCGATCGAACCAAGCAGAAGTTCAACATCCTTGCTTGGGAGCGCCGCAAACTCGCGAATGGTTCGCACGCCTATTCGCTGGAGTTTTGCCTCAGCAACCGGGCCGATGCCCCACAACTTTCGCACTGGCAACGGCCCTAAGATGCGCTCCTGTTCAGCGGTCGGAATCACGCACACCCCATCGGGCTTGGCCATGCCCGAACCTATTTTCGCGTACTGTTTCCCCGAACCCGCGCCGATGGAACTGGGCAGCCCGGTGACTTCGCGGATCTCCGCCCGCAGCTCATTCGCCCACACTTTCACCTCGTCGGGTGAGGCGCCGATTAGCGCTGGCGGCTCTAAAAATGCTTCGTCGATGCCCAGCTGTTCCATATTCGTGGCACGGTCCCGCACGAGATCAAACACGCGCTTGGATGCGGCGCTGTACACCGCGAAGCGTGGCAGGACCACCACCGCACGAAAACCCACCATCATGCGCGCCCGCTGCATGGGCATGGCCGACTTCGCGCCAAACGCCCGCGCCTCATACGATGCGCCGGCCACCACGCCCCTGCCGGAAAAGCCGCCGACCAGCACTGGGCGCCCCCGCAGCGTCGGCCGGGTGAGCTGCTCCACGGAAGCGAAAAACGCATCCATGTCGATGTGGAGTACCCAACGCTGCATGCCCCTAGGATAATTCACCTCCTTGGGGCGGACCGCCGTTGCTGTGTTTCTTCACAAACGCTGATAACAATAATTTAACCCAATAGACACTTTTCTGCGAGAGTGTAACGCAACAGGAACGAGCCTGTACAGAAGCGAAAAAACGGTTTCGTTCAACCCCCTACGGAAGGGGGGTTAGGGGGTAGAAATGCTGAAATTACATAGTGTAAAACTTTAGCGAACCTGAGAGCTATCTTATAATCTAATGTGAGTTATAGCGAAACGTAATAAAATGCTTGACGCTTGGGAAAAGTTGCTTTCTACTAATCATATTCAGAGTACTTCCCTGTAATTTTCCTGAAGCCCGCTAGCTCGAGGTCAATATAACCTCCCTAACCAATCGTCGAAAGCTATGACCCTTACCGATTACAAAATAAAAAAGACGAGATCCGAATCCGGATCAGTCGCCGAGAGTCACGCAAAACCACGATGCATCATGGTCGGCATCGACATCGCCGCCGTTAGCTTATCCATTGCCATAAGCATCGCGTTAGGCAATTGGCACACACCGGCCAATCCAATAACTAGCTTTGGCATACAGGAGATAACCATTACCAGCCTTGTTGCCGGCACATGGATAACGGCGATTTGGTTGCGTGGAGGATATAGAACCTACGCCCAACAGCAATGTGCCGCGGGGTTCAAGATTGTGATTACGTCATCATTGTTCGTTGCGGGCGGATTTGCAATTGTAAGTGCTTTGTTCGGTATCGGATTTATCCACAATTACCTGCTTATATCGCTCAGCATTGGCATGAGTTTTATGGTCTGTGCTCGCGTGTTTGCGTCCGTGTATTTGCGGCGCTCCTGGCGCGAACAACCCTCCCGCGTCCTCTTCGTGGGCCGCACCCAAGACATCCTTGACGTGCTCGGAACCGACTTTAAGGTGCGCTTTCCTTACCACCAGGTGGCGGCAGTGTCCCTCATGGATCCCGAAAACGAGCGCCTACTTCACCACATTGAGGAATGCCACGTAGTGTCCTACGTGTCCAACGTGGACATTGCCCAGACGGCGAAACAATTTCAATGCAACACCGTTTGGGTGGCTTCCGTATCAGACTTTGGGCATAAAAAGCTTCGCCGCCTCGCGTGGAATCTCCGCTCCCTAAACACGCAACTGTACGTGGAGCCGATGATTGAAGATGTGGCGGAAACGCGACTGCACCCCATTCATATTGGCCCACGGACCGTATTGTCCATTGATCAACCACGTATCTACGCTGCCAACGGCTGGCCAAAGCGGGCATTTGACATCGTATGTTCGGTAGCCTGCTTATTACTTGCTTCCCCCGTGATGATAGTGACTGCCTTGGCAATTAAGCTCGAGGATGGCGGCCCGATCCTGTATAAAAGTGAACGCATCGGACGCAAAGGCCAACCCTACTACGTGTGGAAATTCCGCAGCATGTGTTTACACGCGGAAGATAAAATTCAGGAACTGATTGCACAGACTGGTGGTTCCTCGCTGCTCTTTAAAATGAAAGACGATCCGCGGGTCACCAAGGTGGGTAGATTTATTCGCAAATATAGTATCGATGAGCTGCCACAATTGTTCAACAGCCTGAACGGCACGATGAGCCTCGTCGGCCCTCGGCCACAGGTACAGCGCGAAGTCGACGAATACGACGCAGACATGTTTATGCGCCTCGAAGTACCTCCAGGCATTACCGGGCTATGGCAAGTCAGCGGGCGGAGTAACCTCAGCCCGCAACTCGCCCAAGCACTCGATTTGTATTACGTAGACAATTGGTCATTCGGACTGGACATGCGCATCCTGTTCGCCACCGTCAAGGCCGTACTGAAGCCGGAGGGCGCCTACTAATAGGCCACGCACAGAGAGAACGCCGGTGGGCGGGCAACCCCCGCCCACCGATGGTTATGGATTAGGTCGAACCCCAGGTACGTCCGAGGATTCCTTCAACTCTTCCAATGAAGATGTTGAGGTGAAGCTTCGTGTTATACCACTTACCTTGCACCAAGTATTTCGCTGCCCTCGCAAGCGGCCCGATCAGGGCCTGCACTTGCTGGGGCACGGGACACCATCGCCGCAACACACGACCGGTGCCGCGGGCATAGCGGCGATGCTTGGAAATAGGGAAGGATGAAAAATCACTCACCGCCGGAGCGACCACATACTCTGGGTCGTAGATGGCGGGCCCAATGGTCATGCAGCGAAAGATAAGGTCGGTGCCCTCGCCGGCCTGCCACGGGGTATACCCACCTGTGCCTAAGGTTTCGTCGAACAACCCTACTTGGCGCAGGGCGTCCGCGCGGTACATAGTGGCGGACTCCACGGTATGTGTCCAGGCGGTACGGTAGCCAATGGTGAAGCGCATTGGCGCGTGGTCGACGATCCGGGTGCTCCGGTAGCTTCCCGCAATCACGCTGGCGTCCCCAAATTCCTCGATCCGCCCAATTGGGGGGTCGACGATCACGGAGTCATCGTCCAGGGTGGCTATCCAATCCACCTCATCCAGGATCGCCTCGATTGCCCCGTTGCGGGCTGCGGAAACTCCTCGCGGCTCGCGGCGCTGCGTGCGCCGCAGGATCGGAAAGCGACCTTGGAATTGTTCGCACACTCGTGCAACTTCATCGTCGGTGGATTGGTCGTTGACGGCCACCGCGTGTGGCGGAAACTCCAACGACGCCAACGACTCCAAAATAATTGGCAAATTTTTGCGGATTCCTAGTGTGGCTATCACCACGCCATAGGTTTGCATCAACGGTTCCTTCCCTGCTTGCGCGCCGTGCCCCACACGAGCACACTGAGCCCAATAAACAGCAGCATGTAAGTGATGGTTTCCCCGACCAATGCACCCCACGCACCAAACAAGTATGCGCCGAGCGGGCCGATGATTATGCCCAGCACCACTACGATGATGCGCAGCCGCGTGGCCGCCCAGGTCACCCCCTGCGCCCGCAGGAAAATGGTGGGGATGGTGGAGCAGCTACCCGCTACTCGATGCGCAATCGTCGGCACGAGCACCGGGAGAATTGCGAGGAAATTTGCGCCGAATACCGCCACAGTGAGCCATGTCGGAGCGACCCAAATGCACACGCCGAACGCGATCACCACGAGGGACACAGTTGCAACCATCAGTACGAATACCCGCATGAGCGTTCGCCGATTTCCGAGGAGCTCTGGGGAGAGCTCCCGCAGCATGGTGCTTCGCATAAAGTTATTTATCAGCGCTGTAATGCCCATGATGGTCAGCGCTGTACGGAAGATGGAAATTTGTTCGCTATCGGTGACCAACGCCATCACCGCCAGCACGGACACGCCCGCGACCGCACCCAACGCCGCTTCCGCCACAAACGCCGAGCTGCGGGAGAAGTTTGCGCGCAACCACGACCACGTTTCCCGCATGTCGACGCCGCGGATACCCAACCGCAACACCAACACCCCGGCGCAGATCCCGCAGGCCAACCCCCATGCCAGCAAGAACACCACCGGCGAATTCGTGTACCTGCCGCAGACTATGAAGCTGAGGATGGTGAGGATAAACACGGTCGCATCGTTGCCAAGCAGCAACGAGCTGCGTTTCATGGAAATGACGCAATAGCGCAGCACGTCAAGCACGCACACAGGCAGGCAGACTGCCGCGGTGGCCAGCAGGATGCTGCGATATTCCGACCACGCTACGGCGGTGAGCAAACAGGCGACCGCGCCGAGCGCAGTGGCTAAGACCGCGGCACTCACAGTGGCATCAAACATCTTTTTGCTCACCTCACCGCGGGTGGAAAGCACCACGATGGTCTCGCCGCACAATGCGCGCACCAGACTGAGCACGATCTGACATAATGCCACACCAAACACAAAGTGGCCGTGCACGCTAAGCTCGAGGTACCGCGCGGTAAGGATCACAACAGCGAAGGTGGTGAGGCTGCTGAACACCTGCGCTGCGAGCCCTGCCGCCGCGTTACCCACAGAAAACACCCGGGTGATTCGATGCTTGATGCGGCGCGGGCGCGCGGCGGCGGGCGGCATGGTGGACTTGCGCATCAATGGTTCGCGCTTGCCCGTAGGATTTCGATCATGTCCTGCCACTTAGCGTCCAGCCGCGCGCAGCTGGCACGCACGTTGCTGCGGTACTCGGCGCGGGCTTGTTCATCATGCAGCAATGTCTCCACCTGGGCGAGCACCTGCTCGGGGTCGAACGAGTTGACGTTGTGCACCCAGGGGGACAATCCCACGTCCTCGAAGGCGGAAAAGCCTTTCCGCTCGTACGCCAGGTGAATCACATAGTGGCCAGCTTGCAGCGCCATCAATGCGGCGTGGAGGCGAACCGCAACCACCACACGTGCGGGGTATCGATCCCCCACCCGCAAATATTCTTCGGAGGTTATTTCCGCCCCGCGAGTCAGGGAGCGTTGCACCGCCACATCGTTGTTGCCGCCAACTGCGCTTTGGATGAAACCGACCACTGGGATGTTGCGCTGCTGCAACCGCGCATACAATTCGCGAACCCCGTGCGGCAGGGTTCCACGGACGGCTCGGGCAGTCAACACCACGGTATCGTCAACATCGTTGTCCAGGTACTTTGTGACGGCGCGGGTGAACTCCGGGGAGCTTAACGCAAGGTCTGGGAAGCGTATGCAGTTAGGAAGTTTGGTTTCCGCCATCGAACGGTCGTCGCGAAGCATGTAGCGGGTGATGCGGCGCACCAGGAAACGGAACAGCGGTAACGAGCCGCACCGGAACGGGCCGATACTCTGCGGCAGATACACACTCGGGGTGCGTGACAGCCCAGCCGCCAGGATCTGCGGGCCCATCACCAATAACGTCTTGGCCATCTCCACGGGGTGTCCAGCGCGCAAGCAACCCCCGCCGACGCCCACAATGAGGTCATAGGAGTTAGCGTTACGCAACACCCGCAAGTATTCGCGGGACCAGCCGCGCTTGCTGGGTTTGGCACAGTAGGTAGGTATGCCGAGGTAAGCGAAGCTTTCGGGATACGATGCCACCAATTCCAGCTGCACATCCTCGCCGAACGCTTCGCGCAACAACGCCACCGAACGGTCGACAAGTAGGCCGTCGCCGCGGTTTTCGGCGCTATAGGCGTGCAGCACCAACACTTTCATAGTCACGGCTTAGATCAACTCCTCGTATAAACGGTGATGTGCCGCCACGCTGTTCTCCCAGCTAAATTGCGCGGCCCATTGCATGCCTTGGGGTACGACGTCGCGCAACCACGCGTCGTCGAAAAACCATCGTTGGAGGGCATCCTCGATCGCGGCGGAATCCACGTCCATAATTTCGGCGGCAGGTCCAGCAACATCCCGCAACGACCCGCGTCGCGTGGCCAGCACCGGCGCACCCGCGGCCATGGCCTCCAGCACTGGGAAGCCGAATCCTTCATAGAGGCTGGGGAAGATAAACGCTCGACAATGCTGCAACAAATAGACGCGATCGCTGTCGGAGACGAAGCCGAGGCGGATCGTATTGGGGCTCGCTGCGATGCGTTGCTCGATGGGTTCCGCGTTCCAAGCAGCACGGCCGGCCACCACCAGTGGAATGCCGAGCCTGTCGACGGCTTCGACAAGCTCGCTGAGGTTTTTGCGGGGCTCCACGTTGCCCAAATACAACAGGTATTCGTCAGGCAATTTCGCCAACAATTCGTCACTGCCGGTCGCGGGTGAGGAAAACAGTTCGACGTCGATGCCGTGCGGAATCACGTGGATATCCGCCGGCGACAAACCGAACACCTCTTGGAGGGTTTCGCCACTGGATTCGGAGACGGTAATGAGCGCATCTGTGCAGCGGATCGCGGCGCGTACTCGAGTCCGCCAGGTCGCCTCCTGCACTGGGTTACGTACCCCTTGCGCCACCGCGCTCGCTACCCCATGAACCGTCACCAGCGACGGCCGCCGCACCGGAAGCAGCGGACCCGTGTCCGCACTATAGTGCACCAACTCCCCCGGCTTCCGGCGCGCAATCGCCGAACGCTGCTCCAGCAGCGCGGTGATTCCCGCGTTCGAATGGTACGGCAAGGTTTCCACCTGCCAACCGTAATCTTGCACGCCCTTGGCAATGGCGCGCGTGTAGGTCGTATTGCCACCAACGTTGCGCGTGAGAATGCGCCCTGGGTAAAAGACTTTTTTCATTGGTTCCTAGGTAAGTTCGTAATACTGTTTCATTGCGACGTGGTACCGGTGTCCCTGCGGAAGCTGATGATGGCGCTCCTGCTCCGCAGCCTCACGAGGCGAATCCTGCGGCGCACTCGCGTCACTGAGTTCGGTCGCCTGACCGGTCTGGAGGGTCCATGCGCGCCAGAGGTCGTATGCGAACCAGATCGCCAACAATCCCAAGGCCATCGGCACGACGCGACCCAAGGTGAGGTACGAAATTCGCGGCAATTCCAAAAACGCAAAACACAAAATCGGCACCGTGAGCAACGAAAGCAGGTGCCCGCGCCGCGCCTGGCGAAACAGCAGCGTGGTAATAAACGCCACCACGAAAAACACCAGCAACATCGTCACCAGGGAAAGCTCCCCGACCAGTGGAAACACGGTGCCGATATTGGTCAGCGATGGGTTCGCGGAGGTTTCCAGCTGCATCGCCCACCACTGGTCAAACGGGGTGCCATCCACGGTGTCCACGCCGAACGGTTCGCCCGGGAAATTGTAAAAGGAATAGAACGCCGTGTGCTGAATGTTTTTCTCATTTGCAATGCGCCCGTATAGGGCACCGTTATTGGTGGCGGTGGCGTAGTAGGACAGAAACCGGCTAAAAATATAGCCGAAGAATGTTTGATCGGTATCTTGGCGGACGAAGGCCCAAGAGCGGAAGTATTCGCCAAGCGCAAACAACCCGAAAATAAGCACCACCGACACCACGGGAAACAGGCGGATGGCGGCAGTTCGGGCGCGAGGCCACCGCACCCGCGCCGGCACCAGCGCGACCATGAGGATCACCGCTGGCACCACCACCTCCAAAAAGGCAATGCGTTCGGCATAGAACAAAAACCGCAGCAAGGACAGGGCAATCACCACGCCGACCAACAGCCGGGCGGGGCGACCGGCGAGCCGGGAACGGGCCACGCCCAGCACCGCGACAATGGTGCCGCACTGGGTAAACGTGGTGAGTCCGGCGGTGGGCTGCGCCTGCCGTTTCAGCTCACTGATCGCCCCAGGGTCGCCCTGCAACACATTCAGCACGGTGTCAAAGGAAAGGCCGTTGCGCGCCGCGAAGAAGATCCACAAGGCGTAGCCCACGACAGTAAGGGCAAAGAATCCGTACAGGAACATCGCCGCCAGACGGGTCTGCAAAAACCGCTGCGTGTACTCCAAAAAGTTGGTCTCCGCCACGGGCCGCATGCGCACCCGCCAAGCTATCAGCACACCGCACAGTGCGGCGACGATAATGCCCAGCACGATCGGCCCATCGGCGGGCATAACATGCTGGGCTGTTTTCCACCGCTCGTATTGGCGCGGGCCAACAAACATCACCACATACGCCACCACGCTCAAGCTCAGCAGCATCAGCACCGTGGGGTTTGCCCACCATGGGAACTGGATACGCGGCGGGGCCGGGTTCGCGCTTGCGGCAGGGGCGGGCGTCGATACGCGGGCTGCGTGGAACGGGTTGATCAAGGCGCAACCTTTCGACGCCGCGGCAAGCGAGCCGTAAGCACCACCACGGTAAAGCCCGCCATCATGCCAAGAATGGTGCCGGCAACCGGCCAGTCCGCGCCCACCCCGGCGTAGTAGGCGCTAATGCCCTCCGGTTGGGTCGACTGCACCGCTGTATCCAGGTACACGGAACCACGGTGCTGATCAAGGTATTGCTGCAACGCCCCAAAAGAATGCACCGCTACCAGGGACGTAACCTTTGGGTCACTGGAGGTCACCCGCACGTTGATGGTGCGGGCGGCGCGGGTGGCATTGCCGGTAATCTCGAACGAGTCGTCAGCAACACCGGAGACACCCACTAACAGACGGTGGAAATCCTCCGTGCGCATCGCGGCGCCCAAAAACACGGTATCGTCGCGGGTTTTACCCAGCGCAATGAGGCGCTGATGCTCATCCGGATCCTCGATGCGCGGGTTTGTGACCAGGATTTTCGTATCCACCACATAGGTGAGGTCGCGGGTGCTGGTGTACGCTTGGCCGGCCTCCCAGCCGGTCAGCGCGAACACGGGGATGCACATCCAGGCCACCAGCCGAAGCACGATCCGCTCCCGCCGCGAACCTCGAAAATTTTCGCGATACCATTGCTGGAATGCGGCGCCACGGGCGCGCGCCGCAACCAACCAAGGCCGGACCTTCGCGGGATCCAAAGCGCGACCCAACTGGCGGCGCAGGGTCTGCACGCGCTGCTTCGCTTCGGGCTTCGGCGACACCGGCGGCCCGGGCACCACCTCCGGCCCGGGCACAATGTGCGGCTCGCGCGACGGCTCGGTGTCGTTGGGGGCGTCGGAGTCTCGTTGCTGTTGCGCTACTGATTCGGTGGTATTCATGAGGCCATCGCAAGGTCGTAGGCGCGCAGCAGCGCCTGCTGCTGCTGCTCAAATGAGTGTGCTTCGATCACGGGGTCCCAGTACCAGGCCAATGGCTCGTTCGCATCCAGCTGGTCGAGCGCTTTCGCGGCGGCTTGGTCCGCGTCGTCGAAACGCGCGGGCAATGGGCACTCCCGCAGGGGGCCAATGTCGGCGACGATGGTGGGAACGCGGGCGGTAATCGCCTCCAGGATCACCATGGGGAACCCATCCCACAGTGAGGTGTACACCAGTACGGAAAGCTCGGAGATGCGCCGCTGCAATTCCTCCGCGCTTAACCACCCGGTGACATGCACGTTTGCCGCGCGCAATCGCTCCACCCAATGCGTGTCGCCATCGCCAATCCACTCGAATTCAACGTCGGCGCGCTGGCGTCGGATGCGACCCACAATGTTTAAAAACCGCTCGGGGTCCCGATAATCGTTGATGCGGCCGACCATTCCCACAACCTTGCGCGCGGACCCCTGCCACTGCCACGTTCGTGCCACATGGTCCGGCGGCAACGCGTTCGGCACGGTGACGTTTGGCACGCGGGCGTTCAGCTGCGCCAACAGTTCGGATTCGTGCACGGAGCACGCCGCAAACACCGACGTGCGTGCGGATAACAGCCGTTCCGCGGCGTGCAGAACAGTGCGTTTGGGCCGGGAAAAATCCGGCCTGCAATAGGAAATCGCGTGTGGGGTGTACACCACGGGCGTCTGCGAGCCGAGCAACCCGAGGCGGGCATACATCCCAGCAAACGAGGAGTGCGCGTGCACCACATCAGGCCGCAGCTGCCGCACGTGGCGGGCTATTGCGGCGACCGCGCCGGCGTGCCGGGTAGGCATTTCGATAAATTGCGCACACCCTGTGACGCCGCGGACGGCGAGCTTGGGTTCGCGCCTGGCGTTGCCTAACACGATATGCTCAAGCTGGGGCGTCGCCTTCACGTAGCCTTCCAGGGCGGTGAGAACGCCTCCGGTGAGGCATTCCGCCACGTGTAAAACCCGCATAGTTTCCTTTCACCTCACCGCCACGTGCAACGTTGCGGGCAATAGTACATAGCAGAACTAAATGAGGACATAAAGAAAATCTAATAGATGCTTATCCGAATGTGAAAACGCCACACGCGTAAATGCGCCACCAACCAATAATTGTGCAGCAGACAACTGATAGATTCACACCCGCGAACTTCCCCCGCGTGCGAGTTTCGACGCCCCGCCAAGCCCTAGCGACGCTGTTGCCGCAGCACCACCGCAGCAACCACCGCAGTAATGCCCAGCATTTCGGCGAAACTCAGCACCTGGCCAAGCACCACAGCACCAAGCAACGCCGCCGTGAGGGGCAGCAGGGCCAACAGCACCGCAAAATAGTCTGGGCTGGTGATGCGCAGGATCACTTGGTCGAGGCTGTACGGGATTACCGCACTGAGCAACCCGAGTCCGGCGGCGAGGGCGAGCAGCTGCCAGGTGGGCATACCTACCCCACCGTCCGCACCTGCGGGCCACAACAGGATCGCAAGAGGGATGGCAAGGACGGCAGCCCAACAAAAGCTCACCGCCAAACTATTCTTAGAACGAGTTTTTGCCACCCGCGCGCCCACGACAATATAAAGGGCCCACAGCGCGGCGGCTAACAATGCGAACACGACCCCTGCCGCACTGGCTGACCACTGTACCCCCGACAGCACCGACACGCCCCCGCCAGCGAGCAAGAGCGCACACCAATCCCGAATGCTGCGGCTCCCCCAAGCGGCGACAGCGATGGGCCCCAAAAACTCAATTGCCACCGCGGTGCCCAACGGCAGCGTGGCGATGGCTTGATAAAAGGACATGTTCATACCCAGCGTCACCACCCCGAACACGGCGGCGATTGCGCCGGGGCGGCCGAGAAATTCACCAGGGCGGGGGCGGCGCAACACGAGCAGCAACACACCGGCGGCGGCGATACGCAACCACGCCACCAGCGTCGGCGGAAGCACATCGAACAAACCGACGGCTAGTGCGGCGCCCGCATACATCGACAGCCCAGCGGCCACCATGAGCGCTGGTGCTGCACATCGTTCCCACATAGCACCCCAGTGTAAGGCCGCACCTGATGGCACCCCAAGCGGCCAACGCCACTAGGGCACTTCGAGATCGCCAACAAACAGCGTGACGAATTTTTTATCAAACACCACCGGGTAGCCCAAAAACCCGGCGGCGTGCGTGTGGCGCGCCAGCACGGCGGCCTTGAGTTGGCGCGGAGAGCCCGTGAAGTACATTTCTGTACCGGGTTCAGGCTCCACCTCGCGGCCCTCACAATAGCGCAACACCTCGCGATACGTGTTGGGACCGACGTGATCAAAATAGAACGTCGACTCGAACCCGCCAACGAAGCACTGCCGAGCCGAGTCAAAGACGAACACACCATCGGTAAACTCCTGGCCGGCGCGGGCGTCCAACTCCTCGATGGTGAGCGCATCGGGAATATCCAAGTCGAAATCCTCCCCCACGCGGGCCGTGCCACTCTGCCTGCCGTCGCACACATGCGCCTTGCCCAACAGCTGCGCATAGCCAAACACTTGGGCATCGCCCTCCACGGCGGCGAGACCGGACACCCAAGCGTGGCCGTACACGCGCGCCCGCCCGAGCACCTGGGCCTGACCAAACACGCGGGAGTTTTCAAAAACCTGCCCGTCTTCATGCACCCAACATTGACCGGCGAGCTGCGCATTGCCGAACACTTGGGATTGGCCAGACACCCAAGCCTGATCGGCAACCGTGGCGTTTTCAAAAACGCCTGCCATCCCGCCGACGCGCGCCTTGGCCTGCACGGAGGCACACCCGAACAAACGAGCGTGGTCGCCCACCCAGCTTTGCCCGAACACGCGGGCGTTTTCGAACACGCGGGCGTCGCCGGCGATCAGGCACGGCCCCGGCCCGGCACGCCACACCGTGGCATTGCCAAACACCTGAGCATTGTCGGTGACATCCCCGGACACCATGGCATTGCCGTAAATCTTGGCCTGCCCGGAAACTTTCGAGCGGTTGCGCACTTGAGCGTGTTCGTACACTTCGGCAGTGCCACACACCACGGCTTCGTCAGTGATCGAGGCCTCCCCGTACACCTTGGCGTCGTCGGCAACCCACGCGTCGTCGGCAAGGTTTTCGTGTTGCTCCACCCAGCCGCCAAGCACGCCCGGCAACACGCCGCAATGCCGCAGAAACTTCAGTGCGCGAATGCGGCGCAGCGTCCGCCCACGGTATTCACAAGTTTCGCCCGTCAATTCAAAGTGCGCCATGCAAGCTCCCCTTTTATCTGTCCGTGCCGTCCCCCAAACTACCCGCCCACGGCGGAACTGTGGCGCAACCGCTACCCCCAGCAACGCAAACACCCCGCCGCGCCTCACAACGCCTGCGGGGTGTAACGCCACGTACCGCTGGTGTTAGGTGAGCTTCTCCAGCGTCGCGGTAACCCCTTCAACGATATCGAAGCCACCGGCGGGCACATCGCTAATGCTTAGCGACGTCGCGAGCACCTCGCCAGCAATAAACTCCCGGTGCCGCTGCGCCCACTCGACCTTATCCGCGGGAACGGCGAGGGCGAGTTTGATCCGGTCAGAAACCTCAAAGCCGGACTGCTTGCGGGCGTCCTGCACGCCGCGGATCACGTCCGCCGCCCAACCTTCCGCCTCCAGCTGTTCGGTGACATTCCGGTCGAGCAACACGAGCCCGTCCACACCTTCGATCTGCGCGGTGCATTCCGGGTCCGCCACGACGAGGCGCTCCGTGAACTCCCCTTCGCGCAATTCGATTCCATCAGCGATGACGGTGTCGCCCACACGCTGATACTCACCGGCTTTCACCGCACGAATAACCCGCTGGACGTCCTTGCCCAAGCGCGGTCCGGCGGCGCGGGCGTTGACCACCACTTCAAAGTGGCCGATCGCATCCACATCGTCAGTGAGAACCACTTGTTTGACGTTCACCTCGTCTTGGATGATGCCCACAAACGGCTCCAGTCGCGCGGACGACGGCAGCGCCACCGTCAACTTCAGCAACGGCAGCCGATTGCGCAATTTGTTCGCCTTGCGTATCGACGACGCTGCGGAACAAACGCTGCGGACCTCATCCATCGTGCGCACTAGGTCATCATCGGCTGGGAAATCCTCCGCCTTGGGGAAATCCACCAGGTGAACCGAACGCCCGCCGGTAAGGCCACGCCAAATCACTTCGCTGACCATAGGCAATAGCGGCGCGGACACGCGCGTGAGGGTCTCCAGCACCGTGTACAAGGTGTCAAACGCCTCGGGGTGCTCCTCATCGCCAGCCCAGAACCGATCGCGGGAGCGGCGCACAAACCAATTGGTTAGCGCGTCGCAGAACCACCGCACCTCGTCGCACGCGCGGGCGATATCGGCGGCGTCGAGAGCCTGCTGGCAGGCGGCAACAAGGTTGTGCACCTTGGCCAGAATGTACCGGTCGAGCACGTTGGTGGATTCCGTGGACCAGGTCGCCGGGCGGGAGGAATACAGCTGCAGGAACGTGTAGGCGTTCCACATCGGCAGCAGCGCCTGACGCACACCTTCCCGAATGCCCTGCTCGGTGACGATGAGGTTGCCGCCACGCAAAATCGGGCTGGACATGAGGAACCAACGCATCGCATCCGAACCGTCGCGTTCGAACACATCATTGACATTCGGGTAGTTGCCCTTCGACTTGGACATCTTGAGCCCGTCGTCGCCGAGGACGATACCGTGTGCGACAACCTTCTTATAGGAAGGACAATCGAACAGCGCGGTGGCCAGCACGTGCATGGTGTAGAACCAGCCGCGGGATTGACCGGAGTACTCCACGATGAAGTCCGCCTGGTTGTGAGTGTCAAACCAGTCCTTGTTTGCAAACGGATAGTGCTTTTGCGCAAACGGCATAGAGCCCGATTCGAACCAGCAGTCCAGCACCTCCGGCACGCGCCGCATCATGGAATTGCCGGTCGGGTCGTCCGGATTGGGGCGCACCAGCTCATCAATGTACGGGCGATGCAAGGACGTCGGCCGCACACCGAAATCCCGCTCCAGCTCGTCGAGCGAGCCGTACACATCCACGCGCGGATACTCCTCCGAATCAGACACCCACACCGGAATCGGAGAACCCCAGTAGCGATTGCGGGAAATGTTCCAGTCGCGAGCACCTTCCAGCCACTTGCCAAACTGCCCGTCGCGCATATGCGCCGGCATCCACTCGATCTGCTCATGGTTGAGCTTCACCATGCGATCCCGGAACTTAGTCACGGCGACAAACCACGACGGCAACGCCATGTAGATCAGCGGCTCGCCGGAACGCCACGAGTGCGGGTAGGAGTGCTCAATGGTTTCATGGCGCAGCACCCGACCAGCCGCTTTGAGGTCACGGATGATGTGCTTGTTGGCGTCGAAGACGAGCATGCCTTCATAATCCGGCACCAAGGAGGTGAACTTCCCGTCCATGTCGACGGGGATGACCAGCTCGATGCCCTCGATCAGGCAGGTATTCATATCGTCTTCACCAAAGGCGGGAGCTTGATGGACGATACCGGTGCCGTCTTCGGTGGTGACGTAGTCGGCGGCGATGATCCGGAATGCATTCGCATGATCACGGAAGTAACCAAACACAGGTTCGTATTCGAGGCCGACCAGTTCGGCGCCGGTGTGCGTAGACAGCACCGTATACTCCCCGAGCTCCTTGGCGTAACCGCCGACGAGATTCTCGGCAAGCAGGAAGCGTTCGCCAACAAATTCGGATACGGCGCCGACGCCCGCCTCGACGAGAACGTACGAAACCTCAGGGTTGACGGCCAGCGCCAAGTTCGACGGCAGCGTCCACGGCGTGGTCGTCCACGCCAGTGCGTTGGCGCCCACAAACTCAGCCTTTCCGGCAATGATCGGCATGGTGACCGTCAACGCCGGATCTTGGCGCATCTTATAAGAATCATCGAGTCGGGTTTCCTGGTTCGACAGCGGCGTGTGCTCCGCCCACGAGTACGGCAACACCCGAAATCCCTGGTAAATCAGGCCTTTATTGTAGAGGGTTTGAAACGCCCACATGACAGATTCCATGAAACCCAAGTCCATGGTTTTGTAGCCGTTGTCGAAGTCGACCCAACGGGCTTGGCGGGTGACGTAGTTCTTCCACTCCTCGGTGTATTCGAGAACGGACTTGGCGCAGAACTCGTTGAACTTTTCCAAGCCCATGGCTTGGATTTGCCCTTTATCGGTGATGCCGAGCTGTTTTTCAGCTTCGAGTTCGGCGGGCAAACCGTGACAATCCCAACCGAACACACGAGCGACTTTCTTGCCGCGCATGGTCTGGTAACGGGGGATGATGTCTTTCACATAACCGGTAAGCAGATGGCCATAATGCGGCAGGCCGTTCGCGAACGGCGGACCGTCATAGAACACAAATTCTTCGGCACCATCGCGTGCATCAATGGACGCCTGGAAGGTTTTATCTTCCTCCCAGTACTCGAGGACACGCTGTTCCATGTCCGGAAAACGAGTGGAATTCCCCGTGAGATCGACGCGGGGATACACGCCGCCAACTGCCATTTGACTGTCTCCTTGCACAAAGTTTTCATAACTTGATGCTGGGACGCACCAACAGGGCGCGCGGTACCACCCGGCTTGAATGCATGACGCATTCCTCTTCGTTGAAGGGTCTGTCACGGTCCCACCCGTTCGGTTCTACTGAGCACACGCGCTAAACACATGCACCGTTCTTCCGAAAGCTCCCCGGTGATTGCCGGATCGTTGCGGTTGTGGTCTCTAGCTTAACGCCTCGAGCGAATGACATCCCAAACCCACAGGACAAGACCTATTCCTGCGACCACAATCAGGAGGTACGACCAGATGTCAGACTCGGCTTGGACTGCGATAACCAGCAGAACCAGCGCCACCAGTGCAACTAGCACTGCTGCTATAAGCACTCCGTTTTCCTTTCGCACGAAAAGGCCCCACAGCAATTGCTGGAGGGCCCAATCACTTCAGGCTAATTGTCGTCAGCACCGTGCGGGGCTGCGGTGCCTCGCGTGGACAACTCTTCAAGTTGGCTTTCAAGGTACGTCTTCAGGCGAGTACGGTACTCGCGTTCGAAGGTACGAAGTTCCGCGATGCGGCCTTCCAATGCGGACTGCTGCTTCTTCACGGTGGCCATAATCTCAGTGTGTTTACGCTCAGCATCTGCCTGCAAGGCATTTGCCTTATCCTCAGCCTGGCGAATCTGAAGTTCAGCTCGCTCAGTAGCCTCAAGGATCATTGCCGTAGAGTCTTGCTTTGCCTTCGCAAGCATCGCCTCGGACTTCTCAGTGGCCTCAGTGACCTTTGTTGAAGCTTCACTATTCGCGCGCGCGATCGTACGCTCAGAGGCAACATTGGCCTGCGCAACGGTACGCTCAGCTTCTGCACGTGCAGTCTCCAACATATTGTGGGATTCTGCTCGCGCGTCACTGGTAAGACGATCTGCCATTTCCTGCGCCAAGCCCAGGACGCGGGCGGCCTGCAGGTTGGTATCCGCAGAAGTCTCTTGAGGCTTGTGTTCCTCGACCCATTTCGCCTGTTTAGCTTCGTATTCGGCACGCAGTTCAGACTCGAGGTCGGCGCGAATGCGCTGGCGGATCGCGGCTTCGTCCACTTGGGGAACGGCGGCAATAGGGGCGGGGCCACCTCCCTGGGCGAGCTCTGCGCGGAGTTCGTCGACCTGCTGGCGCAGATCTTGGTTCTCTTCGTGAAGCTGGCCGAGGGTGTCTTCCACCAGATCGAGGAACTGGTCGACCTCGTCCTCGTTATAGCCACGCTTTCCAATCGGCGGCTTGCTGAAAGCCACGTTGTGCACTTCAGCTGGAGTCAGCAGCATGGACGGTTCCCTTCGCGTGTCGATTCAAAGCCCCGAAATAAGGGCCCTTTAGCTTCAGGGGGGACCCTAAAGCGCCTTGTTCAGATAGTCGCAAGTGTAACCCAATTGAAACCCTTGCGCACTGCATTACATAGCTCATTGTTCCCTGAATGCACGCGATTGACAACTGAAACCCGCAAAGATGGTGCACAAGATAGTGGCTGACACGCACGCTACTGACGTGATTTACCCCCAAAAAATCCCCCCGAATAATTTTAATAAGCGCTGCTCAGGAGGAGCTGAATCATTTGAAGGCCAAAAAACAGCACCAATACCGAAACGTCTAATGCGACGGAACCCATACGTACGGGTGGAATCACTCGGCGCAAGGCCTTCACCGGAGGGTCCGTAATCACGAAAATTGGTTCCGCTATCATCACAAACCAGCGCGGCGGCCGGAAGTTACGCGAGAAGGATTGGATCATCTCGATCAAAATGCGCGCTATCAGCAGGAAAATGAAGATCTCAATGATCAGCGACAGCGTTAAAACAAGGTAGTTCACGACACCGAGCCTAATGCAAAAAGAGGATCACCACGAACAGTGAGCTACGTGGTGACCCTGACGGAAAAAGGTACGAAAATTCTACCGGATTGCTCGTTCCAACTCGATGGTGCTTACCGAAGCACCCTCGGGGATAATCGCAAACACTCGACCATCCAACTGACGCATGGTGCCACGCAGCGCGAAACACAAACCGGAAGCAAAATCGACGATTCGGCGGGGAATGCCACTGGCAGCGCCGCTCATATCGAACACAACCGCGTCCCCATCACGGAACGGTTCGGCCACAGCAGTGCAATCATCAAACGTCTGTGTACGCACATACACGACATTCGGGGAGTAGGAGCGCGATACAGTTTCGCGGTAAGAGTAGGTTTCCGCAGGTTTGTACGCGGCGCCGCTGCGCGGATCCACCGCGTAATCATCCTCGTAATAAGTGTCCTCCGGCGGGGCATCGAGGCCGAAAAACTCCTTGAACTTCTGAAACTGCGACATAGCGTCGTTATCCTTTTCCGTTGTGCAACATTACGTTGTGCGACATTTGCTTGTCCTACGGTAAATCGCGCGACCCCAAGATGCCGGTTCCGACACGCACGATTGTCGAACCCGCGCAAACTGCTTGTTCTAAGTCTTGAGACATTCCGGCACTAAAATCCAGAGAATCTCCATAACAAGCACGTAATTTGCCTACCATGCGTTGTGCACATTCAAACGTTTGATCGCCTACCGGCAAAACGCACATAAGTCCGACTAGTTCCAAATATTCAGCCTCGGAAATCCATTCTGCAAGCGGCTCAACATCCGCCTCTACCGCCCCACCACGCTCGGGATTACCATCCATACTCATTTGCACCATGCACCTCAGCAGCCCCTCGCGTTTACCGGTTTCAAGCGCGAGACCAGCGCCTTTATTGAGCGCTTGGGCAAGCTTGAGCGAATCCACCGATTGCACAGTATGCGCCCAGCGCGCCACCGAGTTCGCCTTCTTGGTTTGCACTTGGCCGATCATATGAAAACTCATATCGGTGAGCAAGTTTGCTTTTTGCCGGGCCTCTTGATCCCGATTCTCCCCCACCTCCCGAATACCCAACTCGAACAACAGCTCGATATCTTCGATTGGGTGATACTTAGTTACGGGCAGCAGTTGAATGTCGCTCGCGTCCCTTCCCGCCGCCTTCGCCGCACGTGAAATTCGTCCCCAAATTTGTTGCAGATTCGCATGTAATTCGGCGCGGCGCGTATCGCGCAGCGTCATTGGAGCCACACCAAACCGGCCTGACGGCCCGTAACACCATCACGACGATACGAAAACATTGATTCCTCTTCTATTGTGCACCTTGGATCCGCGTCGATTGCGCGAACCCCCAAGCTAAGTAGCTGGCGCACAATCCCCGCTCGAACATCCAAGCCACACGTCCCGCGCTCGGTGACGGTGCGGGACCCGGGAAGCTTCGATTCCACATCATCGGCCATTGCTTGCGGCACTTCGTAATGGCGACCAGACGCGGCCGCTCCCAACAGCGCGTGAATATGGTGCGGGTTGGCACCCAACTCAGCCATCTGGGATATCGTTTTTGGCACGATCCCGTTACGCGCTCCGATTCTGCCAGCGTGCACGGCTGCAACCACACCAGCTTCAGTATCGGACAGCAGCACCGGCACACAATCCGCAGTGAGCACCGCGAGCGCCAAACCACGCTGCGTGGTCACCAGCGCATCGGTGGCCTCCACAGGGTGATCGACGGGACCAGTCACCACGCGGACGTTATTAGTATGCAGCTGTTCCATCCACACAATGTTTTCCTCCGGCAATCCCACCGCCCGAGCGAGCCGCGAGCGATTGGCGGCCACAGCTTGCGGGTCATCGCCCACGTGGTCGCCCAGATTGAAGGAATGGTATGGCGCACGGGAAACCCCGCCAGCTCGGGTGGTAAACACCTTGCGGACGGGGCGATGCTCTAAACGTTCCATTTACCGCAGGAAACTCGGGACGCCAAGGTCATCTTCATCGTTGTTGCGGGAATCATTACCGCCGGTAAACATGCCGCCGTGCTGCAGCCTGTTACGGGCCTCCCCAGCACGCGCCTCGTACGTACGCGGCGCCGGCGTGGGTTGGTGGCGCTCCTCCTCCACATCAGCGAACAGCGATTCCCGGGGCGCAGGCGTCGGGCTTTCCGGCTCGCGCTCCTTGGCCTTTTCGGCGCGCTTATTCAGGTGAGTCACGGTACCAGCATTCGTCGCCGGATCGAACCCAGCTGCGATCACGGTCACGCGGACTTCATCACCCAAGTTGTCGTCGATAATAGTGCCGAAAATCAGGTTAACGTCGTCGTCTGCCAATTCCTTCACGCAATGCGCAGCGTCATTGACTTCTTGCAGGCCCAGATCCGAACCGCCCGCAAAGGAAAGCAGCACGCCTTTCGCGCCGGCCATCGTGGATTCCAGCAGCGGGGAGTTCACGGCTTGCTCGGCGGCGTTGCGGGCGCGGTCGTCGCCACGTGCCGAACCGATGCCCATCAGCGCGGAACCCGCATCCTGCATCACGGAGCGCACGTCGGCGAAGTCTACGTTAATCACACCAGGGGTGGTGATCAGGTTGGTAATGCCTTGCACACCATCGTGGAGCACTTGGTCCGCGTTGCGGAACGCATCTACGAGCGACATATTCGGCTCGCCGAGCTGCATCAGCCGGTCATTGGGAATCACGATGAGCGTGTCACACACTTCGCGCAACGCTTCGATTCCCTCCTCGGCCTGCCGGGCGCGCCGATTGCCCTCAAAGCTAAACGGGCGGGTCACCACGCCCACGGTCAGGGCACCAAGCTTCTTGGCAATGTTTGCCACCACGGGAGCGGCGCCGGTGCCGGTGCCGCCGCCCTCACCTGCGGTAACGAACACCATGTCAGCACCGCGGAGCGTTTCTTCGATTTCACTCTTATGGTCTTCGGCGGACGCCCGGCCGACTTCCGGATTGGCGCCCGCGCCTAGCCCGCGAGTTGCCTCGCGTCCGATATCCAGTTTGACCTCGGCATCAGAAAACATCAGCGCTTGGGAGTCCGTATTGACGGCGATAAATTCGACGCCCTTCAACCCCTCTTCGATCATGCGGTTTACAGCGTTTGCGCCGCCACCGCCGACACCGACAACCTTAATCACGGCGAGGTAATTGTTCGGAGAGGTCATATGAGGTTGACTCGCCTTTCTTGTACGTTGATGAATGCTAGACATTCCTACAACCATGTAGGGACCTACTTATCATGAGTGAAAATAGCCAAAAATTGGCGGACATTTCGGGGCGTGTCGGTACATTAAACCTCTACTTTAAGGTTTCTGAACTGCGGAAACGCTACTTCATTGTCACTTGAATAGGGTCACTGACGTTCCAGCGTTGCCCTTCGCGCTGCAATGCAATGCGGGTGGCCACGGCCTTATCGCCATTGTTTTCGGGCGCGCCCCACTCCACCACACGGCCATCGTCGAACAAAACCACGACGTCATAGGGGTCTTTCACCTCAATCGCCTCGACTTGGCCGCGCACCTCCCCCAAGTTTTCCAAAATATCGCTCAGTTTTCCGAAGAGCTCCGGATCATCCTCATCCGTGCCCCGAATCTCCACGGAGCCGTCTGGCGGCGTATCGATCAAAAATGCGGTCCCACTGGTATCCACCAAGTGATCCCCGTCTTTGCGGTGCACGTACAACACGGCCTGACGTTCGGAGACATCCACCACGATGGTATCCGGCCACGACCGCGATACGGTCGCCTTGGCCACCCACGGCAGTTGAGCCACGTCGTTGGCAGCGCGGTGGGCATCCACGCTCGCTAGAATGTCGCCTTCACGAATGTTTGTGGCTTCTACAACCTCATCGACGCTCACTTTTGATTGCCCCTGCACCTGAAAATTCTGGACGGTAAACAATGGGGTAAAAAACACAGCAACAACCGCAGCGACAATTACAATCACTGCGGTCAGCGCGTAGATGAGTTTGCGGTTCACTGGAGTTGGTTCAAAATTTCTGTTCCGAGCTTGGTCACGCTTCCGGCCCCCATTGTAAGCACAAGGTCGCCAGGCTGAGCGATCTCCGCCACGCGCCCAGGCACGTCGGAAAACTCAGAAACATAGTGCGCTCCGATCACATCGGCGATGAGTCGGCCGTCCACCCCGGCCACGGGTTGCTCGCGGGCACCGTAAATGTCCATGACGATCACCTCGTCCGCCAGCGACAATGCCTCGGCGAACTCCTTGTGAAACTCTATCGTGCGGGAATACAGGTGCGGCTGGAAGATGGCGAGCACTCGGCCGCGCTGGGCGCCAGGCGCGGCGTCGGCAAGCTCCGAATCGAGTTTTTCGCACGCGGCTTTCAATACGGCCGCAACCTCGGTGGGGTGGTGCGCATAATCATCGAACACACGCACAGCGGCAAAGGCACCGGAGTCCACGCGGCCGAGGTACTCGAAGCGGCGACGCACCCCACCAAACTCGCGCAAGCCCGCGGCCAAATGCTCCAGGTTCGCGCCCATCAACCAACCAGCGAGCAGCGCGCCGGTAGCGTTCCGTGCCATGTGCTCACCAGGGATTTGAACGTCTACATCCACGCTGGTCTCGCCTACTTCAATGCGGAAGGAAGAGCCGCTGCTGGTGGCGCGGAGGTCGGTGATCTGGGCGTCGCACCCCGGGGTGGTGCCGTAGCTGCGCACCCGCAGCCCACGCTCGCGAGCACGCCGACCAAGCGCGGCGGCGTGCGGGTCATCCTCGCACACCACGAGGGTGCCACCGGGCACAATGCGGTCGGCGAAATCGTCGAATACCTGAAAGTACGCGTCCGCGGTACCGAAGAAATCCAGGTGATCCGGCTCGATGTTGGTCACCACAGCCACGCTCGGCTGGTACCGCAGCAGCGAGGCATCGGATTCGTCGGCCTCCGCGACGAAACACGCACCCGAACCATGGTGGGCGTTAGTGCCCGCGGTGGTCAATTCGCCACCAATGGCGAAGCTAGGATCCATCCCCGCCGCCTGCAGCGCTACCACCGCCATCGACGTGGTAGAGGTTTTGCCGTGGGTACCTGCGATCAGTACCTGCTGGTAGCCATCCATCAATTCTGCAAGCAGATCACTACGCCGCAGCAGCGGAATGCCGGCCTCGGCCGCACCCACGAGCTCGGGGTTGTCTTTCGGAATCGCCGCAAAGGAGGTGACCACGGCGGTCGGCTGCCCGCCCGCGATACGCAGGTTTTCCGCGCGGTGCCCCACCGCCACGTGCGCGCCAAGTTCCCGCAGTTCCGCCACCGCATGCGAGTCGGCGACATCGGAGCCGCTGACCGTGGCTCCCCGGGCGAGCAAGATGCGGGCCAACCCGGACATGCCGGCACCGCCAATACCAATAAGGTGGACTCGAGACAGATCAGTCATATTTCTTTAGCTTTTCTTCACGGTATGCAACATACGTTGCGCGATTTCTTCGGCGGCGTGGCCGAGGCCGCTGCGACGAGCAGCCTCGATCATGCTGTCATGAATTTCCTTATCCGCCAGGATGGCCTTCACCTGGGTGGCCAGCGTCTCCGGCGTGAGGTCGGAATCGTAGATCAAGGCCGCGCCACCAGCGGAAATCACCGGTGTAGCGTTCAGTGCCTGCTCCCCGTTGCCGTGCGGCAGCGGCACGTAAATGGCGGGAATGCCGGCGGCGGTCACCTCCGCCACGGTCATGGCGCCCGCCCGGCACACCACCAAATCGGCCACGGCGTACGCCAAGTCCATGGTGTCAATGTAGGGCACCGCAACATAACCCTCGCGGGCGGGCGGCGCCTCGTTTTTGCGCCCGTAGGCGTGCAAGACTTGGATGCCTGCGGCAGTGATGGCGTCCACGGCGCCGGCAAGCGCAATGTTCAGCGAACGCGCACCTTGGGAACCGCCAGTGACCAGCAAGGTTTGCTTGCTCGGGTCCAGCCCCCACTTGGCGTATCCCGCGGCCTTGGTTTCGTCGCTTTGTTCGCCCGACAGGCTGGCCCGGATTGGCACTCCGACGACGTCGCCGCGCATCCCGGAACCCTTGACCGCGTTGAGCCCAGTGCCGCCCAGCCACACGCCGAGCTTATTGGCCAGGCCCGCACGCGCGTTCGCCTCGTGGACGAAGTATGGGATGCCCAAGCTGCGGGCGGCAAGGTACGCCGGGGCAGAAACATACCCACCGAACCCGATGAGCGCGTCCGCCTGCTGCTTGCGCAAGATCGTGCGAGTCTGGCGCACGGCTTTGATCACCCGAAAAGGCAGCAGAAACAGGTCGAGGTTCAGGCTGCGGGGTACCGGCACCGGATCGATGAGGTTGAGTGTGTAGCCACGGTTGGGCACAAGGTCGGTTTCCAAGCCGCGCTCGGTGCCAAGCGCCGTCACGTCTGCCCCCTGTGCGCGTAGCGCATCCGCCACGGCAAGTGCCGGTTCGATGTGCCCTGCGGTACCGCCACCTGCCACAACGATGTTCACCACGGTTATTTTCTCCTTCGTCGGTTCGCTGGAATTCGCGGATTTGCTGGTTTCCTTGCAACGACGCTACCACCACGCGAAGTCACCGGACGGCCTAGTCGCGGGCGCTCCTGCGGCTTCGGGCGACGTGCATTTGGCACCATTGGTTCGGGCAAATGCAACAATCGATCCCAGAAAGATCGCCCGTAATTTTGCATGTTGGAAATCGCCTCGGGCTCGTGCCGCGCGCAATTCGCAAGCAGCCCCATTGCAAACAACGTAATAATTGCGGAGGTGCCGCCCGCGGAAATCATCGGCAATTGAATACCAGTCACCGGCACCACGCCAATAACGTATCCGATATTGATAAACGCCTGCGCAACCACGCCCGCGGTTAACGACGCCGCGAGTAACCGCTGAAACCTACTCCGGCTACGCTGTGCGGTGCGCAACCCAAACCATGCGAGAATGCCAAACAGGCAGATGACCATCGCCCCGCCCCACAGGCCGAGCTCTTCGCCGATAATGGCGAAGATAAAGTCGTTTTTAGCTTCCGGTAAGTAGAACCATTTGGCGCGCGACTGCCCCAACCCCACGCCGGTGAGACTGCCATCAGCCAACGACAAGAATCCTTGATACGACTGGAAAGCTTTGCCCTGGGTGTCTTGGAAAGACCCAAACAGCGCGTCAAAATACACGGTGAACCTGTCGGAACGGAACCCGCCGCGCATGCTCAGTAGGAGCAAGCCCATGCCCACCACTCCGACCGCGGCGACAATAAAGCGCGGGTGCACGCCGGCGAAAAACAGCACGAAACCCACCACGATAATGAACGCCAGCGCCATGCCCACGTCACCTTGGAGGAAGATCAGAAACACCATGCACAGCGCCACCATGAGGAACCGGGTATTGGGGGTGTCCCAGCCGCGTCCGGTTTTGACCCGGTCCGCCAGGTAGGCGGAACCCCACACCGCGATGGCCACCTTGGCAATCTCCGAGGGCTGGATACGCAACGGACCCAACGCAATCCAGGATTGGGAACCCACGGATTCCCGGCCCGTCCCAATGCCCGGGATCAACACGAGGATGAGCAGCAGAAACGCCAGTACCAGCAGTGCCCCCGCCCAGCGTTTCATGGCGGCAGGACGCATGCGCAACGCCGACCAATAGGCGAACACGCCTACCACCACCATGGCGGCTTGCTTGCCAGCGGCACCCCACGCGGTATCACCGTCGAGCACGGACCACGTCATAGAGCTCGAGGTGACCATGATCAACCCTAGGCCAGTGAGCGCCCCCACCACGATGGTGATTACAACATAGTCGGTGAGTGGGCGGGCGTTGACGTCGCGGGATATTTCTTGCACTCGTTCGGCAAGTTTGCTCATGTACCACTCCCAGCGGCAGCTTGGGCGAAGATGGTTCCGCGCTGGCTCATACCTGAGTACATGTCCAGCGATGCCGCAGCCGGGGCCAGCAGCACTACATCGCCCGGGGCGGCAATGCTCCGAGCAGCTGCCACGAGCTCTTCCATCGCCTGCACCGGGTCCGTCGAATCCGTGATAACCACCGGAATCTCCGGATTGATTGTACTCAATGTATCGGCGAGGATGCCGCGATCCACGCCGAGCAACAGCGCCGCTTTCAACCGGTGGGCGTGCTTACGCACCAGAGGCGCCACCTCCGCGCCCTTCAGCTGGCCGCCGGCAATCCAAATCACCGACTCATGCCCATCCAAGGCAGCATCCGCTGCGTGTGGATTCGTCGCCTTGGAATTATCTATATACGTCACCCCGCCGGAGCTAAACACCACCTGACCGCGGTGACCGGACACCTGGAACCCGGCTAACGCCGCAGCGATGGATTCCGGCGGGATGCCCTGGGATCGGGCCATCGCCGCCGCGGCCAGCGCGTCCAACACGCCCGCCGGGCCGGGCGGGGAAATACCCTCCACCGGCGCTAACAGGCCGCCGCCGAACGCGCGGTCCACCAGGTAGCCATCCACCACGCCGACCTGACCATCCGTAGGCTCACCAAGCGTGAACCCGATCATGCCCGCACCCGCGCGGGCGATCACTTCCGGATCATCCACGCCGACGATGCCGGTGCCGCCGCGCAAGGCTTTCATCTTCGCCTCCGCGTACGCGTCAAAACTGCCGTGCCAGTCAATATGGTCGTGCGCTAGGTTGAGTACGCACCCCACATCGGGGCGCAAGTGCTCCGACCAGTGCAATTGGAAGCTGGACAGCTCCGCCACCAGCACATCGATGCGCGGGGTGGCGGTCAGCGCATCCCCGATGGCAACGCCGATATTGCCTACCGCGGCAACCCGCTGCGGGCCGCGGCGCATCATTTCCGCCAGCATGGCCGTGGTGGTGGTTTTACCATTCGTTCCGGTAACCACCATCCAGGTCCGCGGCGGGCCAAACACGCCGTCTCGGTCCAACCGCCACGCCAGCTCCACGTCGCCGATGACCGGGATGTTGTGGCCCGCGGCGTCGAGAAGCAACGGGGTATCGGGGCGCCAACCTGGGGAAGTCACCACGCACGTGTAGTCCTCCCAGCGAACCTCAGCAGTGGAAACGTTGCCCGCGCCGGTGGCTTCGCTCACCCGAAAACGCGCGGTTTCATCATCGTCGACGACGGTAACCTGCACGCCCAAATCCACCAGCATGCGCGCAACCCCCGCACCCGACACACCAGCACCGGCAACAAGGACGTGGCCGTTGATAATCATTTACACTCCCGCAACATTGAGCCACTCGGTATAGAACAACGCCATGCCGCCGATGCACGCCATGGCCGTCATGAGCCAGAACCTAATCACCACAGTGGTTTCCGCCCAACCACCGTTTTCAAAGTGGTGGTGGAACGGCGCCATGCGGAAGAACCGAACCCCCCTCGTGCGGAACACCGCCACTTGGATCACCACTGACGCCGCCTCAATCACAAATAGCGCGCCGATGACCACCATGAGCAGCTCCGTGCGGGAAGCCACCGACAACCCCGCAACCAAACCGCCCAACGCCAGGGAACCGGTATCCCCCATGAAAATCTTCGCGGGCGCCGCGTTCCACCACAAAAAGCCCAGGCAACCGCCCAACCCTGCAGCCGCCAAAATAGCCACATCCAGCGGGTCGCGCACCGAATAACAACCCGCTTTCACCGCCAACTCACAGGAATTGCGGAACTGCCAAAACGTCACCATGGTGTAGGCACCCATCACCATCGCGGTCGCACCAGCGGCGAGCCCGTCCAGGCCATCGGTGAGGTTCACGGCATTCGACCAGGCACTGATCAAAAAGTAAATAAACAACAAGAACAACAGCATGCCGATAATGCTGCCGCCAAAGCTAATATCCAAAATATCTATGTCACGGATAAATGACAGGTGCGTGGAACCCGGGGTTAAGCCCTGCTCGTTGGCAAACCGCGTAATCATAAAACCAAACACCAGCGACACCGCCGCCTGCCCAATCAGTTTGGCCTTCTTATTCAGCCCCAGGTTGCGGCCCATGGCGAGCTTAATGTAGTCGTCGGCGAAGCCAAGCCCGCCGAGCACCAGCGTCAACCCCAGCACCAGCAACCCGGAAACGGTAAAACCGCCGTAGCCCATGAGCAGGCCCATCACCCCGGACACCAGGTACGCGACAAGGATGCCGGCCAGGATGGCGATACCGCCCATGGTGGGGGTGCCGCGTTTCCGCAGATGCGACTTCGGGCCGTCTTCCCGGATCTCCTGGCCAATCCCTTCCGAGCTAAACCACCGGATCAGCACCGGGGTGAAAAAGATTGCCACGAGGAAACTAATCGCGGCGCTAATGAGGATCTGAGTCACTGTTTGCTCACTTTTCGTTTGGGCATGCGTCGATCAGGCCTGCAGCTACCGTCCACAGGCGTTCAGCGTAGGATGCTTTGACGAGCACCGCATCCCCAGGCTGAAGTTCTACCGCAATTAAGTTAATAGCTGCATCTGAACTATCCGCCATCAGGGTGGGTACTCCGCGTTCTTCGGCGGCTTCCGCCAGCGCCCGCGCATTCACGCTCGTGCCAACGACCACCAGGGTGGAAATACCCAACTCCGCCACCACATCTGCGAGCCGGCGGTGCTCCTCCGCGGCGTCGTCACCCAACTCGCCCATTTGGCCGAGCACTGCGAAGCTACGTCCGCGCGCCGTGTGCGCCAGCGCCCGCAATCCGGCCTGCATGGAATCGGGGTTTGCGTTATATGAATCATTGATAATCACCACTCCGTCAGCGCGGGTTCGCACGTCCATACGATGCTCCGACGCCGCGCGATGTGCGCACAGCTTTTCGACGACCGCGTCTAGCTCAACGCCCGCTTCCAACGCCGCCGCCGCAGCCGCCAACGCGTTGGAAACCTGATGCAGCCCAAACACCCCCAAGGCGACCTCCCGCGCACCGGCGGGGGTATGCAGCACGAACGAAGCCCGCGTGAGTTCATCAACTCGGATATCCGTGGCGTAATACTCCACCTCGCGCTCGGTGGAAAACCGCACCACGCGGGCGCGGGTACGCTCCGCCATTGCCGCCACGGCTGGGTCGTCAGCATTGAGCACAGCCACGCCCGAGTTCGGCAATGCCGCCGGCAACTCGCCCTTCGCCTGGGCGATCACCTCGCGGGAGCCGAACTCACCAAGGTGAGCGGTGCCAACGTTGAGCACCACCCCGATGTGCGGCGGGGTGATCTCGGTGAGCTGCTGAATATGCCCCAGGCCGCGGGCGGACATTTCCGCGACCAAATACTCCGTCTCCGGGGTGCACCGCAGCGCCGTGTACGGCAGGCCTATCTCATTGTTAAAACTCCCGGGCGGGGCCACCGTGTGGGGCAGCAACGACGCCAAAAAATCCTTGGTGGAAGTCTTCCCAGCGGAACCCGTCACCCCCACCACCTGCACGTTGGTGCGCTCCACCACGTGGCGGGCAAGCAACGACAACGCCCGCAACAACGAGGCGGTGTCCCCCGTGGGGTCGTGGGCAAACGCCTCCGCGTTGGTCTCCGGGCGATCCACCTGGGGCACATAAATCGCAGGCGCATCAACTTCCCGTACCGCCAACACCACCACCGCGCCCTGGGCTACCGCCTGCGCGGCGAAATCGTGGCCGTCTACGCGCGCACCCGGCAGCGCCAAAAATACCGAGCCGGGGGTGATCTTGCGGGAATCGAATTCCACGCTGCCGGTAATCAGCGTCTCCGGGTCCACGTTGCGGCAGGTACCGCCCACCACTTCCGCAACTTCCCGCACCGTCATCGGGATCATCGACGCACCTCGCGCAACGCCTCGGCCAACGCAATGCGATCATCAAACGGGTGTGTCACGCCGTTGATAAGCTGCCCCGTTTCGTGCCCCTTGCCCGCGATCACGATCGCGTCACCGGGTTGCGCCCACGCCACGGCCGCGCGAATCGCCGCGGCTCTGTCCCCTATTTCCACAACCTCCGCGTCCGCCCCTCGCGTGCCTTCCAACACCGCGGCGCGAATGGCGGCCGGGTCCTCCGAACGCGGGTTATCGTCCGTGACCACCACAAACGCCGCGCCTTCCGCAGCGGCCTTCCCCATGAGTGGACGCTTACTGGCGTCTCGGTCCCCGCCCGCGCCGAGCACAATGCCCACCCGGTAGTCGGCGCGCAGGGTTTCCAAGATTGCCGCCACTGCCGCGGGTTTATGCGCATAGTCAACCACCGCGAGAAAGTCCTGCCCTTCGTCGATGACCTCCATGCGCCCCGGCACCCCAACGTCCACCAGGGTGTTCGCAAACTCCTGCGCGTCAATGCCCACCGTGTCCACGCATGTTACCGCCAGGGCCGCATTGAGCACATTAAACCGCCCGGGCAGCGACAACCGGATCTCGACGTCGCGTTGCCCCACCCGCACCGCGTATCGTTGCGGGCCCAGCACAGAAATCTTGCCAACCTCGATCCCCCCATAGGTGTCCAACAGCCGGCTACCCCACTCATCTTCCACCACCAGCACGTTGTGCGCCGCCATACCTGCGAAGAACTCCGCCTTGGCGGCAAAATACTCCGCCATGGTGTGGTGGAAATCAAGGTGGTCTTGAGAAAGATTTGTAAACGCCGCGACGTCGAACTTGGTCCCCTGAATCCGCCCCAGCGAAATCGCGTGGCTGGACACCTCCATCACCACGTGCGTGACGCCCTGCTGCTTCATTTCAGCAAACAATTCCTGCAGCTTCGGCGCCTCCGGGGTGGTCAACGAGGTTGGAACCCAGCGGCCGGCGATCCGTGTTCCTGTGGTTCCGATAAGGCCAACCGTGTACCCCATTGCCCGCAACCCGTGCTCCAGCATATGGGTGGTCGTCGTTTTACCTGAGGTGCCGGTCACCCCGATCACCACCATGTCATCGCTGGGGTGGCCGTACACCTCGGCGGCAAGCTTCCCCAGAATCGCACGCACATTCTCAACCACGAGGATGGGGCGGGTCTCATCTGCCAAGAGCTCCAACCCAGCCTCGTCCGTAAGAATCGCCGCCGCTTTCGAATCAGCGGCGAACGTCGCGCCATGGACTCTACTTCCTGGCACCGCAGCAAACATGCCTCCCGGTTCCAGCGTTTGGGCATTCAACCCGATCGCATCGATTGGTATCGTTGCGGGGTTTACCAGCCTCCCACCTGCGATCTCCGCAAGCGTAGTCAAGTCCATTTGGGGTATCTCCTTGGTCGCGAGTCTCGGCCGAACTATTCCAGACTACGGGGTTTGGAGGACGAACGGACCTTCCACAGGGGCAGAAAGGGGGATGTTGTCGCGGTTCAACAACCACGAAGCAATATCATGGAACAAAGGTGCGGCTGACTGACCACCTTCGCCGTGCACACCACGCTTCGGCTCATCCAGCATCAATGCAATAACATAGCGGGGATCATCCGCCGGAGCAATGCCCGCAAACGTGATCCAATACTTAGAATTGGAATAACAATTACATGCGGGATCAACTTTTTGTGCAGTACCGGTTTTACCCGATATTTGATACCCCTCGACGGCTGCGGCCGCGCCAGTTCCGAGTTGCACGCCCGCCGGATCATGCTGGGTGACCGAACGGAACATCTCCCGAACCGTCACCGCCGTCTGCGGGCTCATCACCCGCACCCGATCCGGCTCAGGTTGATCCACCGCGGAACCATCCGCATTGGTTACTTTCTTAATGATGCGCGGTTCAACCCGCTCCCCGTCGTTGGCCACCGCCTGATACACACCGGCCATTTGCAGCAACGTTAAGGACATTCCTTGCCCAATCGGCAGGTTGGCAAAGGTGCCGCCGGACCATTGGGAACGCGCCGGTAAGAGGCCCTCAGATTCGCTCGGCAATTCGATCCCGGTGCTTTGGCCGATGCCGTACTTGTCCAGCATTTCCGCGAACCGATCTTCGCCAACACGTTCCGCCATCATGAGTGTGCCCACGTTGGACGACTTCCCGAAAATGCCGGTGGTGGTGTAGCCATCGGTGCCGTGCTCCCACGCATCTTTCACGGTCACGCCGGACATATTGATGCTGCCAGGAACCTGCCACACCTCATCGGGCGTGGTCACCCCGTCTTCAATGGCCGCCGAGGCAGTAATCACCTTGGCCACCGACCCCGGCTCGAACGGGTGGGTTACTGCCGGATTATCAAAATTCTTGCCTTTTTCCAGCTGTCTGCTGATGTCCCCGGTGGGATCAATCGTGTTGTCATTGGCCATGGCCAACACCTCACCAGTAGTGGCGTCCAACACCACCGCCGACGCACCTTGCGCCAAGGAGTTCGATTGAGCTTGTTCTACTTGCTGCTGAACATAAGTTTGCAGGTCAAGATCTAGAGTCAGTTGCACATCCGCGCCATTCACCACCGACACTTGATCCCGCAGGGTTCCCGGAATCACCTGCCCATCCGTAGAAACATCCTCGGTGGAGCGGCCATCAATCCCGGCGAGAAGGTTATCGGAAGAGGCCTCGAAGCCGAACTGCCCCACCCCATCCATACTGATCTTTCCGATCACATTTTCGGCAATCGCACCGTTTGGATACTGCCGAATATCCTGGTGGTCCGCCGCCACGCCCGGCATTTCCGAGGCAATCTCGGCGGCCACATCTGGGTCCACGTTGCGCACCAACACCTCATAATTGGTGTCCGCCTTGAGCTTTTCCATAATCTCTTTCGCGGAAACTTTCTCTGAGGACGCCCCCGCCTTTTCAATCATCTCCGGAATGCGCTTGGAAATGTCTTTCAGCGTATCGTCCAACGGAGCGTAATCGTCGGGAAAGTTTTTGTGGCGTTCCTCAATCTCCTGACGCAATCGCTTCGGCGAAATTGTGAGCGACCGGGCTTGCATGGTGTAGGCCAAACGCTTACCGTCGCGGTCGGTGATCGTGCCGCGGCGCGCCGGGTCCTTATAGGTGCGGGCGCGCTGCTGCTCGGCAACTGCCGCCAACGCTGGCCCCCACACGAGTTGGACCCAAGCGAGGCGTCCGACCAGCAGCGTAACTGTCACCACCGCAATGATCTTCATCAACCGCAGCCGCCGCTGCCCGAGCTTTACGGGGTCGAGTTGACGGGTCACTGGGCGCCACCATCGTTACGTGGCGCGTATGGAGTCACCCCTGGAACCGTCGAAGGCCGCTGCTGATTGCTCTGCGGAATTGGGTTAAGGCTATCGCTCACGTCGCGGGTTTCATCCGGGTTCGAAGATGCGCGCGAAGGATTCACGCGCTTGCCGTTGACGTCGATAATTGGCTGCGTCTTGCTGGGGTCTGCGGGCCGCAGCTCCAATATGGTGCCATCTTGAGCCACTTCGAGCACGCCCGGCTGATCCGGCACGACCATGCCGAGATCAGCGGCGCGCCGCGCGATTTCTGCAGACGATCGGGCCGTTTCCACGTCGCGGTGCAGGGTCTCCAGCTCATTGTTCAGCTGGGTTTCCTGCGCGTGCAACTCCTGCAATCGGAACGTCTGTTCGGTGGAAACGCCGGATAGGCCGATGGTGGTGACAATGCCCCCACACAGGACCCCGGTAACCAGGACTAAGAACTTCACCACCTTCGGATCAGCTTTGTGCGTCGCTGGGACGCGACGGCCGCGCACCGAAACAACTTGCCGCGAGCCGGGAGTGTGCTGGAAGCGCCTCCGGGTGGGCGTGGTGGTACGTGGAAGTGCGGTGGGCTGAGGACGCACTGTGGTTAATTGAGTCATCGCTGCCTCCTTCTATTGCACTTCGAGTCGTTCAATTGCGCGCACCCGCACGGGTGCCGCCCTGGGGTTTTCTTCAACTTCCTGCGGTGAAGCCTGCTCTGCACCGCGCGTAAGAAGCCGAAACTTTGCGGCCGTGCCGGGAAGATCCACGGGCAGGCCCGGCGGCGTTTTGGAAGTAGTCAACTCCGCGAACTGCTTTTTCACGATCTTGTCCTCGAGCGACTGGTAGCTCATGAACACCGCTCGACCGCCCACGTTGAGCATGTCCGCGATCACGGGGATTACCGCGCTGACGGAATCCAACTCTTGATTCACTTCCACACGCAACGCTTGAAACGTACGTTTGGCCGGATGGCCACCGGTGCGGCGGGTGGCCGCCGGGATCGTGGCGTATAACAGCTCCACCAAGCGAGCCGAACTGGTAAACGGTTCTTTTTCGCGCTCTCGGAGCACCGCCGAGGCTATCTTCCCGGCAAACCGTTCCTCGCCATAGGTTTTCAGCACGCGCGCCAACTCCCCATGCGAATAGGTGTTCAGCACATCCGCGGCCGTGATGCCGCGGCTGCGATCCATGCGCATATCCAGCGGAGCGTCCACCTTGTACGCGAACCCGCGATCGATCTGATCCAATTGCATCGACGACACGCCAAGATCGAACAACGCGCCATCAATACCTTCGCGCGCGCATTCAAACGCCGCACCGGACCCGTGTGCGACGGCATCGGCCACGCCGTCGAAACGCGTGTGCACGCCAACGAAACGTTCGCCGAAACGAGCGAGGCGTTCGCGGGCGCCGGCCAACGCGTTCGCGTCGCGGTCCAAGCCAATCACAAACGCACCTGGGAAGACGTTGAGAAAATGCTCGCTGTGTCCGCCGGCGCCGAGCGTGCCGTCAATAATGACGGAGCCTTCGCCAATGCTCGGCGCGAGCAGCTCCGTCACACGGTCGCGGAGCACGGGAATGTGCCCGTAGTTATTTTCAACTGTTTCCATGAGGCTCATCCCCCTCTCGCGGTGCCGGAAATTACAGGAAAAGCAGGGCACGTATAGGGCCCTGTCCGCGGGATCTGGTATCGGGGAAGTACACCAGATCCCGCGGGCAGAGTCCATACACGCACTCTGCGGTGACCTACAATAAGCCACCCAAAACGTCGTCCTCAGCATCGGAGAAGGAATCTTCCGTCTCCGCCTGATATGCGGCCCAGGACTCGGCGTCCCAGATTTCCAGGAAATCCACTGAACCGATGACCACGCACTCTTTGGTGAGCCCAGCGTATGCGCGATGTGCGGCAGACAAGGTGATGCGACCATGACCATCCGGCCGTTGCTCATCCGCACTTGCCGCCAAGTTTCGAATAAACGCACGAGCCTTCGGGTTGGTACGCGAGACAGCCGCCGCCTTACGTGCACGCGCCGCGAACTCCTCGCGGGGATACACAGCAAGGGAGTGGTCCTGCCCCTTAGTCACCATCAGGCCGCCCGCAAGTTCCTCACGAAATTTCGCGGGGAGTGTAAGACGACCCTTATCGTCAAGCTTCGGAGTGTAGGTACCAAGGAACATCCGTGGCCTACCTTCCTCAACTCCAGTTGATACAACCTCACGGAGAGAATCTCCGTTGTGCCCCACACTACCCCACTTTGCCCCACTTTTGTCACCTCAAAACCCCCACCGCGCGCGGACAAAATCCATTGCCGCAGGTAAATAGGGGTGAATCAAAGTGGGGCGCCGGTGAAAATTATGGCGAAATTACCCCTCACATACGTCACACCAACCCCTTTAGACACTTTGTGCACCGCTTATTTATGTGGTGCGTAACCATATGTGGGGCAATGTGGGAGGATTGTGGTGGGGCAAAGTGGGGCACACAAATGGTCGATACGCGACCCGCACGCGATCAGTGAATGCGCCCCCGAAACGCAAGCATGCCAACAACCCCCGAATATTCAGCGCACCGCTCCCCCAGTTCGGCGCGCCAGCCAATTAGTTTCTAGGATCCTCGAAGCGGCGCCGGAAGTTTTCCTCCATGCGGGAACCCAACGCACCGGATTGCAATTTCACCGGTCGCGCCGCAACCTTCGGCCCGCCGCCCCCGCCGCGTAGCATCCACACGCCGGCACCAAACATGACAAGGAATCCAACCACGCTAAGCGCGGTGAACCATAGGTTTTGCTGGCTGAGCGCAACGCCGCCAACCAGCATGACCAAACCCACCACAGTGATGGCCAACCCGCGCAGCGTGAGCCCGGACTGTCCGCTTGGGCTGTGCCCGGCGACGACAGCGCCGAAGGCGGGATCTTCGGCGAGCAGGGATTGCTCTATTTCTCGAAGCATCCTCTGTTCCTGTTCAGAAAGGGACACGATTCCTCCACACGGTGTGCTGGGCTGCTTTACTCTAGGTTTAACGCCAAGCGTAGTCGTAAAGTTCCCGTGTTGTTGGCTTTGCTACGCTACCAGCGGCAACCCGCCTTCTATTTCTTCTATAAAGTACGATACTCGCCCGAGGAAATTCGCTACTTCGGCGGGGGTTTTGGTGATCGCTAGGCCGGCGGCGGCGCGGGCGCGAACGGGCGCCCAGGGGCGGAATTGGGCGGCTTGGGCGGCCCCTGCAGCGTCGATACGCTGGAGTTTGTCCCACGCTTTGCCGCGGCCGCGCGTGTCGACGCCGCGCGCCCCGGCCGCGCGCAAACACGCTTGGTATCCGTAATCGACCGCGAGCAATACATCCCCCGCACGGAGGTGATTGTGCGCCTGCTGGAGTAAGCCGTGGGCGCGGGACAAAAAATCCTCGGCCCGGCCCGGTGCGCGATGAAACGTAGCGGAAACTACGGTTGACATGGCGTTACTCCCTTCCATTCGAACAGGTATATGGGAGCGTAATAACCACATCGAACAACGTGGGAACAAATGTTCGACCCGCTTCGTCCTATGCTGGGTTGTGTGAGTGTTTCTTTGCGTCACTTGAGCACCCCCGAATTCGCCCGCCACGCGCCAGCGTTTGTGGACATCTACATTCAAGCCATGGGTTACCACCCCGGCATCCGCCACACGCGCATCAACGCTTGGCAGCACCTCACCCGCAACGCGGGCTTTACCGCCATTTGCGCCCTCGATGGCACGCGTCCAGTGGGCATCGCCTTCGGATACCTCGGCATGCAACACCACTGGTGGTACCAGCAAATCCAGCACGGGCTCATCCGCGCCGGCAAGTACGGCCCAGAATCGCAAAAAATCCTGCGCCACTATTTCGAAATCGCCGAGATCCACGTGCTGCCCAACAGGCAGGGGGAAGGCACCGGTCGAGCGCTCATCACCGCGCTAGCCCGGCACGCGGAATCCAACTACGCCTTGCTATCCACCCCCGAGGTGGAAAATGAAAACAATGCCGCCTTCCGCCTGTACCGCAGCCTGGGTTTTCGCGACGTTTTGCGAAACTTCCATTTCTCTGGCGACGACCGCCCCTTTGCGGTGCTGTGGGCGCCCCTACCGCTCGTCGACGAAACCACCCACAGAGAGGATTAACCTCCGGCTCAGCGGATCATATCCATATCCGCAGCGGGCGCCATGCCCAAATTGTGCAGGACCTCTTGGGTGGCGCGCACGAGATTCAGCGTCATGAAATGCAGATCGGGGGCGCCCTCCGCGATGAGCCGTTCCGCCATTTCGGTGGTCACCTCGATGCCCACCTCGCGGATTGCTTCCCGATTTGCTTCCTCGTCACCCGCAGCGGCGCGCTCAAAGCGACGTTCTAGTGCGGCCGGCAGCGCCGCGCCACTAAGCTCCATCTGCCTTCGCACAGACCGCAGGCTCGTGATGGGCATCAAACCAGGGATGATCGGCTTGCAGCCGTGCTCTGGATCCACCGCCAGCCGATCCCGCAAGCGCAGGTAGTGCTCGACGTCGAAAAACATTTGCGTGATGGAGTAATTCGCCCCGGCGCGAAGCTTTTCCAACGTGTAGTGGGTATCCTCCTCCAAGGATGCGGCGCGGTAGTGGCCCTCCGGAAACGACGCGATACCGATTTCGAAATGCTCACACTCCGGCAGGGATTGCACCAATTCGATGAGTTCACTGGCGTAGGTGAGCCCGCCCTTCGTAGGTACCCATTCGCCCAACGGGTCGCCGGGTGGGTCGCCGCGCAACGCCAGCAGATTCGAAAGCCCAAGTTGCGCGTATTCCCGCAGAATATCCACCAACTCCTCGCGTGTGTGCTCCACCAGCGTAAGGTGCACCAAGGTGGTCAACGGCTGGGTAGCCAACCGGCGGGCCACCCGCGCGGTGCGTTCCCGGGTGCTTCCGCCCGCGCCGTAGGTGACGGACACAAAGGAAGCGCCGAGGTCATGGAATGTTTTTGCGGCGTGCTTCAGGCGGGTTTCCGCGGCGTCGTCACGCGGGGGCATGAATTCAACGGAGAAGGGTACGCGGCCCGGGGTTGGGCGTTTCAGCGTGTCGGAAATGGCGAGCTGGTAGTTGGTTGCGGTCATGCCTGGGTATCTTATTCTCATATCATCCTTCCCCCAACGATGAGGACACAGCACAGTGATTGCACTCAGCGACATTCCAAGCCGAGTCGACGCAATGATCGAAGACTACCTCGCGGCAAGGAGCGCAGAAGTTTGCGAAATCAGCCCCGCCACACAGCAGGCGTTTGAGCTGCTCCAGCAATCGCTGCGCGGGGGCAAACGCATCCGCCCCATGTTCGCCTGGGTGGGGTTTACCAGCGCGCCCAGCGACGAAGACCCCGAGGCGGTATTGCGCGCGATAACCGCGCTGGAATTTATTCAGTCCTGCGCGATAATCCACGATGACATCATTGATTCTTCCGCCACGCGTCGCGGATACCCCACCGTGCACCGCGCCATCGCCGCACACCACCAAACGAACAATTGGTCGGGAAATTCGGAACACTTTGGAATCGCGGTTGCGATCCTTATCGGCGACCTCGCACTCAGCTGGGCGGACGATCTACTCAACGCTTCTGGGCTTTCCGCGGCGGCGCTGGCACGGGCGTGGGAACCGTGGCGAGCCATGCGCACCGAGGTGATAGCTGGGCAAATCCTCGATGTGAGCGCGGAAGCACGCGGCTCTGAATCCGTGGCGGAGGCGGAAAACATCAACCTATACAAGACGGCCGCCTACACCATCGCGAGGCCCCTCCACCTCGGCGCAGCCATTGCGAACGCACCTGCGAACTCTTTATTGCGCTACGGGCGGGATATTGGCGTAGCCTACCAGCTGCGCGACGATCTATTGGGCGTGTTCGGCGACCCCGCGGTGACCGGCAAACCCGCAGGAGATGACCTCCGGGAAGGCAAACGCACCGTGCTGCTCGCCACCGCGCTACAGCTTCTCGACGCCTCCGACCCGCCCGCCGCGGCCGAGTTGCGCGCCGGTATGGGCACCCCGAACGCGGCGGAGTTAGCGGGGTTGATCCGCCGCAGTGGGGCCGTCGAGGTGATGGAACAAAGAATCGCGGAGCTCACCGCTTCAGGGCTCGCACATTTGGACGACTCCTTGCCCGAAGACGTCACCCGCGCCCTGCACAGCATGGCGCAGAAAGCGACCTCACGCCATGCGTAACCCCATCTACCTCGGCACGGCGGCTTCGGTCGTGTTAGCGCTCGCATCCTACGGCGGCGGTGCGACCCGAAACCGCGGCGGAATCTTAGACGCGCTGGGATTGTCGTTTTTGTCCTTTGGCCACGGCGCGGGATTTTCCAACGTGACGTTTTGGTGTTCGATCATGCTGGTGGTGTTGGCGTGGGTGATGCTCGGCCGCCAGCAGCACCTCACCCGCACCGCGTTAATGTGGTGGATCCCGCCGCTCGTGTTTGCGGGCCCTATTCTGTCACGCGATGTGTATTCATACCTCATGCAGGGCGCGATGATGCGCGACGGTTTTGACCCCTACACCCAGGGCGCCGCCGTGAACCCGGGCCCCTATCTGCTAGAGGTCAGCCACGATTGGCGCAACACCACCACCCCCTATGGGCCACTGCACCTGTGGCTTGGGGAAGGTATCACCCGCCTGGTTGGGGAAAACGTCACGGCGGGGGTGTTTATGTACAAGCTGGTCTCGTTGGCGGGCTTCGCCATGATCGTGTGGGCGGTGCCTCGCATTGCGAAGTCACTCGGCGGCGACCCGGATTTGGCGCTCTGGCTGGGGGTGGCGAACCCGGTGATGACGCTGCACCTGATCGGCGGCATGCACAACGAATCCATCATGGTGGGCCTCGTATCCGTAGGCCTCGTGTGCGCGCTGCACAAGCGATTCGCCCTCGGCGTAATCCTGGTGTCGTTGTCGGTGTCGCTGAAGGCGACAGCGGTGTTCGCCCTGCCGTTTATGGTGTGGCTTGCTACTCGCTCGCTGCAACGGCCCGGACATACTCGGCCGCGACGCATGGTGAATTTCCTCGTCTCCGGCGCCTGGATGGCCACGCTGTCCGTGGCGGTGGTGGCGTTGGTGACCTATGCTTCCGGCTCGTCGTGGGGTTGGGTATCACAAATATCCGGCAATTCGAAGGTGATCAACCCGCTAGCGTTGCCGTCGCTCCTTGCGGGTTTGGTATCCCCCGCCGCTTCCCTGGTGAATGAGGATTTCTCCTACAACGCGTTTTTGTCAGTGGCGCGCAGCGTATCCCAGATCCTCATGTTGGTGGGCTTAGTCACGGTGTGGTGGCTGTTTCGCCGCACAGATCGGGACGCGATCATGGGCACCACCGCCGCGTACGCGGTGGCGGTGGTGTTTAACGCGGTAACCCTCCCCTGGTACTACACCAGCCTGATCAGCCTGCTGGGCACTTTTAGCCCCGACAAGCGTATCGTGCGCTGGGCCACGGGTTTGTCGGTGTTTATTGCGGTGTCGTTTACCGGCAGCGGCAACCATCAGCTGTACAACGTCGTGTGGATGGCGTTGGCGGGCACCGCCGCCTGGTATTCGGTCCGCTGGATCGAATTGGGCACCCTGCGCCGCGTGCCGCCGCAGGATGACAACGCTCAAGAAACCCAAGCTTCCCCGGAAGCCCCCAACGCCGCTACAGCGCCATCGCTTGCGCGCGACGCATAACTTCCCTGGCGAGGTGGCCGTGCAGGGCGTCGATAGGCCTGCCGGGGAGAGAATCGTCGGCGGTAAACAGGTAGCTTAAGATTTCCTCGTCGCTGAAACCCCCGTCTGAGAGCAACGCAATCACGCCGGGCACAAACTTTAACAACTCCCCACGCTGATTGAAATACGCTTGGGGCAACAGCTTAATGCCGTCGCGCAGGACGGGAATAATTTGGTGATCGTTGATCAGGTGGAACACGCGGGTCACCACAACCCCCATCTGCGCGGCAGCGTCAGGAATGGTCACCACGGGTTCGTCTGCGGGCAATACCTTGTGCATCGCGGGAATAGAACTCACACGTTCAATCTAGCCCGCTTGTCCGCCGGTGGCGAACCTGACATCACCTAGCTAGCATTCAGCAAGCGGAATCGGGCAAGATGGTGCGCATGGCAGGATTGCACGCTGGCGACGTCCTTGAGGGACGTTATCGTATTGAAACCCCCATCGCGCGGGGTGGTATGTCTACTGTGTATCGGTGTATTGACCTCCGGTTGGGACGCAGTGTCGCCGCCAAAGTCATGGACGAACGTTTTATCGACGATCCAGTGTTTCGGACCCGATTCCGCCGGGAAGCCCGCACCATGGCGATGCTTTCCCACCCTTGCCTAGTAAATGTATACGACGCCAGCAGCGATGGCGAGCACGTGTACCTGATCATGGAATTAATCACCGGCGGCACCTTGCGCGAACTCCTCGACGAGCAGGGCCCGATGCAACCTCACGCGGCGGCCGCGGTGATGCGCAGTGTTCTTACCGGCCTTTCAGTAGCCCATGAGGCTGGCATGGTGCACCGAGACATCAAGCCTGACAATGTCCTCATCAACGGCAACCATCAAGTGAAACTCGCCGATTTCGGCCTGGTGCGCGCGGGCGCCGCCTCACGGCACTCCACGGATCAGATTGTGGGCACCGTGTCCTACCTGTCGCCCGAACAAGTCACCGGCGGCGACACCGGCCCGCAAAGCGACGTGTACTCCGCCGGGTTGCTCCTGTTTGAACTTCTTACCGGCCGCACCCCGTTTTCTGGAGACACTCCAGTAGCGCACGCGTACCAGCGTTTGAACGAGGACGTACCGCCGCCATCGTCCAAGGTGCCCAGCATCCCGGCCGAGTTCGACGCCCTGCTGGCCCGCGCCACCGCCCGCAACCCGGAGGAACGGTTCGCGGACGCCGGAGAATTCTTGGCGGCAATGGAGCAGACGGTCAAAGCGCTGAACCTGCCCGATTTTGAGGTACCTATCCCCCATAATTCCGCCGCGCACCGGGCGAACGCAAAGGCTTCCCCGCCGACGGACCTGCTCACCTCAGCGATGGTTGCGGCCGGGGTGGGTAACTCCCTGGAAAACGCGGCCACCACCGTGATTCCCGCTGTCACGGGAGAGGAGGCGGAAACCGAGGTGGTGCCCAGTCCCATCCCGGGCCCGCTGCCGGGTACGTTCCCCGGCACGGTGCCGCCGCCGCTCAACGCCACCACCGCCTACGAGCGGGGGCGACCCAACACCCATTCCACGGGGGAAATCCCGGTGGTGCCGGAAAGCCCGCACCAGACCGCACAGGTTCCGGTGCCGTCGGCGCAGCCGGCCCCGCCCCAGAACCTACCGGCCCAGCAAGCACCGCAGCAGCCGGCGAAGCCTACCCCAACGCCGGTGGATAACCGCTCCAAGGTGAAGTTGGGCATCTGGTTGATCGTGATCGGCATCGTCACCGCCGCGGTAGTTGTGGGCGGTTGGTGGCTGGGTTCCGGCCGCTACGGGGAAATCCCGCCGGTCATCGGCATGGAGCGCACCGCCGCAGAAACGGCGTTGAAAGAGGCGGGGTTCACGCCGGTAGCCGAGGACGTGTATTCCGACGAAATCAGCCCCGGGCTCATCGCGGATACGAACCCGAAAACCGGCGAGCTTGCCAGCCGCGGCGGCAATGTTGCCTTGCTGGTTTCCTTGGGCCAGCCAAGTGTGCCGGGTTTACCGGAATCCTACAATGCCAGCGAGTACCGCAAATTGCTCGAGGAGCGCACGTTGGTGTGGAGCCAAGGGGAGGACGCGTATTCGGATGAGGTCCCAAAAGGCGGGGTGGTGAGCACGGATCCCGGGATTGGTACCACGGTGCCTACAGGTACCACCGTGACCGTGGCATTAAGTAAGGGGCCAGCACCCGTGCACGTGCCGGATGTGCGCGGCAAATCCCGCCAGGAGGCGATTCAAACGTTGGAGGGTGCGGGGTTGAAGGTTTCCGGCATTGAGGAAACGTACGACGCTGAGATCGGCCGCGGCAAGGTGGTATCCACCGCCCCGGAGGCCAACGCCCAGGTGGATCGCAATACCGAAGTGAAGTTGGTGTTATCCAACGCCATCGAGGTGCCGGACGTGACCGGTTTGACGGAAGCCGAGGCCCGCAAGAAGCTATCTGAGGTGGGTATTTCGGTGCGTTCTGTCACGGATGATTCCTCCGGCGGTGATAAGGGCACCAAGGTGGTGACCGGCACGGTGCCGGTGGCTGGGCGGTTCCTCGACCCGGAAAGCGCCGAGGTGGATCTCACCGTCACGCACCAGGTGCGGGTGCCGGTGGTGCTGGGCCGCACGGTCAAGGACGCGGTGTCGGCGCTGACCCGGGAGGGGTTTAAGGTCTCGGGTGTGTCGGACGCCGAGGATAATGACCGTGTGATTTCGCAATCCCCGTCCCCCAAGGCGCTCGCTGAGTATGGTGCAACGGTTACTCTCACCGCGTTTTAGTTGGTTGTTGCTGCTTGCCGCCGTGGTGGCGGTGAGTGTCAACGGGTCCGGCTGGCGGTATTTGGTGGATGTGGAGGTCTACCGCCAGGGCGCACGCGCGTTCTGGTCTTCCCCCGGCGGACTATACGAACATGGTTTCCCCACGGCTGTTGCGGAATTGCCGTTTACCTACCCGCCATTCGGCGCCTTGGTGTTGTTCCCGCTGGCGGTGCTGCCGCAGCGCACCGCGGAGGTTGCGATGACGGCAACCAGCGTGGCGTGCCTGTGGATATCGTTGCGCTTGGTGCTGCCGCGACGGCTTCCGCGCCACCTGATCCTCGCCGCCACCGCAATAGCGCTGCTGGCCGAACCCGTGACCAGCACCATTTCCTTCGGGCAGATTAACCTGCTGCTGATGTCGCTGGTGCTCGCGGATTTCGCGGGTCCGCGCCGCCTGCCCCGCGGTGTGCTCACGGGCATCGCTGCCGCCATCAAGCTCACACCCGCAGTGTTCGTGGTGTATTTTTTGGCGCGCCGCGATTACCGAGCCGCCGCCGCGCTTACCGCCACGTTTGGTGGCGCGACGGCGTTGGCGTGGGCCATGCGGCCTGCGGATTCCACGCAATATTTCACTGCCGCGCTGTGGAATACACACCGCATTGGCGAGCTCGGGCACGCAACGAACGTGTCGTTGATGGCGGTGCTGACGCGGGCGGGTTTGGAGACGTACTGGCCGTGGGTTGTTGCCGCCCTCGGCTGCGTCGTCTGTGTGTTCGCCTGGCGGACGCGTATCGACGCCGCGGCTTTCCTCGCCGTAGCCCTGTTCGGCGTGCTCGCCTCCCCCGTCAGTTGGTCCCACCACTGGGTGTGGTTGGTGCCCGCAGTGGCGCTCACCTGGCGGCTCGGGTGCAGGTGGTGGCCCTGCTGGGCGGTGGCCGCGATGACGGTGGGCCAGTTCCACAAATGGTTACCGTTTGGCGAGTGGTCGCAAATTGAAAGCCTCCTCGCCGCCCACTATGTGTTCGTGGGGGCGGGAGGCATGATCGCACTGTGGCGCCGCGGCCTAGTTGCGCAGCATTTCCGCCACCAGGAAGGCCAACTCTAGGGACTGTTGGGTGTTCAACCGCGGATCGCACGCGGATTCGTACCGGCCGGGCAGGTCAAGGTCGGTGATGTCCTCGGCGCCGCCGAGGCACTCCGTCACATCCTCGCCGGTCAATTCGATGTGAATGCCGCCCGGGTGGGTGCCCAGCTGGCGGTGCACCTCGAAAAAGCCCTGCACCTCATCGATCACCTTGTCAAAGTGTCGGGTCTTGTAGCCGTTGGATGCGGTGGTGGTGTTTCCGTGCATGGGGTCGCACTGCCAAATCACCTTGTGTCCGGATTCCTCCACGGCCTGCACAATGCCCGGCAGCACGCTGCGCACCTTATCGTGCCCCATGCGCGCCACCAGCGTCAGGCGGCCCGGCTCGAAATTCGGGTCGAGGCGGTTGGCGTACTCCACCGCCTCCTCTGGGGTCACGCTCGGGCCGATCTTCAACCCGATCGGGTTGGCGATCAGCGCCGCGAAATTCACGTGGAAATCCTCCATGCCGCGGGTGCGCTCGCCGACCCACACCTGGTGCGCCGAGAGGTTGTAGAGCTCGGTGTTGCCTTCATCATCATCCGCGAGGCGCAGCATGGCGCGCTCGTAATCCACCAGCAGCGCCTCATGCGAGCAGAAAATATCAGCGTGCCGCAGGTTGTGGTCCGCCACGCCGCAGGCCTGCATGAACGCCATGCCGCGCTCGATCTCCTGCGCCAACGCCTCATAACGAGCGCCGGCGCGAGACTTCGCCACAAACTCCCGGTTCCACTCATTCAATCGGTGCAGGTCCGCGGTCCCCGATGTGGTCAGGGCGCGCACCAAGTTCATCGCCGCGGAAGAGTTTGCGTAGGCGCGGATCATGCGCGCCGGATCGTGCCGGCGGGACTCTGCGGTAGCCTCCACGGCGTTGACAATATCGCCGCGGTAGTTCGGCAACCCGTGCTCATCCAAATCCTGCGAACGTGGTTTCGCATACTGGCCGGCGATGCGGGCCATCTTGACCACCGGGGTGGAGGCGCCATAGGTAAGCACCACCGCCATCTGCAACAACGTTTTAATGTTTGCGCGGATGTGCGGTTCCGTGTTGGACTCGAAGGTTTCCGCACAGTCACCGCCCTGCAACAAAAACGCACGGCCTAACGCTACCTCGGCGAGCTGCTTGCGCAACGCACGAATCTCGGGGGCCACAACGATTGGCGGCACCGACTCCAAAATCTTGCGGACGGTATTCGCCTGCTGCTGATCCCAGCTGGGTTGCTGGTGTGCGGGGCGCGAAATAACGTCATCGAAGCGCTCCTGAATGCCACCCGGCAACGGGGGCAGATCGGGGAGCTCAGCCACGGGAATATCTACAGTCCAACTCACGCACACCATTTAACCACGCGCATCACATCATTCCTAAACTGTGAGACGTGGCCATTTCATATGGTGGGAAAGCCCACGACAGCCGCTACTTGCGCGTAATGGCAACATTGCTGGGCGTCAACGGCAACGCCCGATAGCACACCTTAAACTTGGCTAAATTGTGCCGCGCATCCACCAACGCGTCGTGGTTATTCGAGGGCAACCGGGGCAACCGCGGCCTACCGGCAAGCTCCCAATACTGCTTAAGCTCCCGCGTAAACCGGGGGATTTTCCGAGGCAGCGCCACCATATCGCCCCACAATTGGGCAAGCACCACGTGGTCGTAAGCGCCGACCCACGCCCATAATTCCGGATCACCCGGGGCATCAAGCAAAAAGGCTAACACTTCCTCACGGATGGTCCGCGGGCTACGCCACGCCTTGTCCCGCGGCTCAGGCAGCTGATTAAGTACGTGCTCCCGCACCCACGGGTTCGCCTTCTCGGGATCAAACGCGTTGGATACGGCGTAATATTCTCGGCCGTCTTCACCAACAATGCCGATAGAAATAAGGTCGATCGTGGTGCCGTCTTCAATAAATTCTGTGTCATAAAAGAAGCGCATACTGCGAGTTCCTGTGCTTTTTCGTGCTAACAATGCCGCACTCAGCATAGTCGTTTCTGGGTATCGGCATTACACTTTCTAGGCGTGAACACACTGACAAGCGAACAGCGCTCCGAATTCGGGGACCACCGCGAACTCATCACCCGAGTGTTGGGGCACCCAGCGATCGTCGCCAGCGCGCTCTTGCTGGCCCTGTACGCGTTTTCGCTTCGGGTAGTGGATTTCGATGCAGTTGGTAGCGCGGATTTTTGGCGTTACCACATCGATATTGATGTCTATCGCGAAGGGGGAAAGGCATTCCTGCGGGGCGAAAACCTCTACACCCAGGACTACGCAGTGGGTGGGATCACCCTACCGTTTACCTACCCGCCGCTGTCCGCCATTTTGTTCGCCCCCTTGGCTGCCCTCCCCCTTTCTGCGGGGGCGGTGCTGTTTGACCTTGCCTCAGTGGTGACACTGTGGTGGTGCATCGCCATCGTGTTGCGCCACGCCGCGCCGAGCCTGCCCAGCCGTCTTGTTGCCCTCTTGCTCTTGCCGGGCGCACTGTTGCTGGAACCGATTACCGAGACCCTCGATTTCGTGCAGGTCAATATTTTCCTTATGGCGCTCGTCCTGGTGGACACGCTTACCAAAGAGCCTTGGTTGCCGCGCGGGGTGTGGATCGGTTTCGCCGCCGCCATTAAGCTCACGCCCGCCGTCTTTGGCCTGTATTTTCTGCTGCGGCGGGATTGGAAATCTGCCGGGGTGTGCGCGGCGTCGGGAATCGGTTTTACGGCGATCGCGTGGCTGGTCAGCCCCAGCAACTCCAGCCAGTATTGGTTTCACACGTTGAGCGACCCATCACGCATCGGCGGGTTGGGGTACGCCGGTAACCAGTCGCTGCGGGGGCTCTTGTTCCGCCTGTTTGGTGAACACACCGCCGAAAGCTTGTGGAAATTCGGCGTCGTTGCCATCCTCGCCCTGATCGCCTGGTCGATGTACCGTTCGCAGCCGGTGGTTGCCGTCACCCTCAACTCTCTCGTTGCGCTGTTGTGTTCGCCGGTATCGTGGTCGCACCACTGGGTGTGGATCGTGCCGGCGCTCATTCTGCTGGGCGTGGCCATGCGCCGCCATGTGCTCGCTGGCGTCGCATTCGTCCTGCTCGCAACCGCAGGTTTGTTCCCCCCGCATTGGATGTTGCCCCGCGACCACGACGTAGAGCAGGCGTGGAACCTCGCCCAACAACTGGTGGGCAGCTCCTACGTCCTGCTCTCGTTCGCCGTGGTGCTGGGGGTCATCGCCGCCAATTATCGACGCCGCCCCCAATCAGCACCGCCGTCCCCTACGCGGGACAGGTAACATTCACCTTCACCTTGACAACCTTGCCCTGGTTGGACTCCGGCGCCTCGGGGCCTTCCGTGTGGAAGGCGTCGGTTTCCACCATCCACTTGTTGCCGTCACGGGTGACGGTTGCACCCATTTCTTGCTGGTCCTCGGTTTCTAGGCGGGTTTGATCGACCACGATATCCAGGTTGTCCAGCACGGGGTTATCATCCGGATTGTTAATGTCGATGTCCAGCTCGTGCGGTTCACCCTTTTGCGACTCAATGTTGAGCTCTGGGCCTTCGTTCATATCATCCGCATCGGTTTCATCATCGTTGGAGTCACCGGGCGTACAGGTGATGTTCATGAAGTTCCCGGCCAGCGGGGAACCATCAACCTCCACGGTGACTTCACTGTCACCGGGTTGCGCCATCGCAGACGTAGCCGAGGACATTGCCGACGACGCGCCAGACGCCGCCTCAGAAGCAGCACTGCCGGCGGCACTCGTGGCGGACGACATGGACGCATTGGTGTCTCCGCCTGTGTTACACGCCGCCAACGCGAGCGTGGCCGCGGACAGTAGTACAGCAAATCGGACTGGTTTCATGGGGAGTCACTCCTTCGAGCAAGGGGTGTAGGTTGAAATCGAACAAATTACCGACGCCGCGTGGCAGTGCTCGTTACGAATGCACACGTGCAGTTTCGTAACCGCGCACTGCCCCACACCCTACACGGATCGCCCACCCCCAAGGCATGCTCTAAGGCTATTTTCAAAGAGCAAACACGTTGGAGTTTCCCCGTTATCCACGCCCCCACGCAACGGCGCGACAACCAGATAGGCAGTGCCAAACCCATCTCCCCTGGCGTGCACCAACCCCGGAAAAACCCCAAATTTTAACACCCCCTTCTTGGGGGATCTATGGAACGGATTCTTGCACGGTTCTCAGCGTTGTTGGTGGTCAACAGTGCGGCCGGGAGCCACCAATTCAGCGAACCGTGTGCGGCGCGGCTGGAACCACCGCACGCCGGCCAGCGTCGGCGGCACCACGCTCCACTTCGCCACCGGCAATTGACGCAACGCCTCAAACACCATTCCGCCAATCAAGGCAAACACCAAACACACACCAATCCACGTGGTGGGCGAATCCCACAGGTTGCCGGTGTCCTCAGCAAAAGCAATGTCCTCGTAGCGGTACTGGAAGTTAAACAACACCGTCAGGGCCAACGGATGCCCCAGATACAGCACGAGGGTGTGGCGGCCGAAAAACGCCAAGATGGAATTGATCACTGGCACCCGCGATAACACCACCGCCAGCGCAATCGCCGCGGGCAGCATGAGCAACCGAACCGTTAAACGCACCAAGATATCAATATCATTGGCGTCCAACAGGATCCCGCCGGGCAAGTTCCAACCCTCTACCGGGTATTCCAACCGCAACATCCACAGCGTGTTGAGCACGTGGCCCGCAGCATAGCTCAGCGCCGCAACGCCCAGCCCCCACAGGTACAGTGTGTGCTCCGCAAACCAGGCGATCAGGCTGCGCCCATGTGCACCAATGAAAAACACTGGGATAAACATGATCGCATTGGCCACGATCGGATCCCACTCCTCGGTAGCCACCAACAACACCACTGGGCTCAGCGACAACAACAGCGCCAACCACGGGCGCAACTTCCGCGTCGCCCACAATGCAAGGTTGCACAAAATCAGGCAGTACAAAAACCAATACGTATTGTTGCCGCCGGTGACAGCCTCCCAATAAAACCAACCATCGGGCATGGGTTTGTCCTGGTAGGCCGCGAACTCAGAGGCCTTCAGCCACTGCTCCACCGGTACCCAACATACGTACGGCACGATGAAATACCACAAGCGCCGGGTGCACAAATCCCGAAGCGTGGAGTGCAGCACCTTGGTGGAAAAGAACCCACTGACCAGAAAAAACAGCGGCAGGCGCAACGGCGCAAGCAATTCGTTGTATTGGGCGGGCAGCGTTTCCATCCCGTAGGGCACCGTCAAGCACGCGTGCAACAACATCACACCGAGGATGGACAACCCGCGGGCAGCATCAGGCCACGCAAGGCGTTCCGCCTTGCGCGAAGTGGAAGTTATAGGGGTGGCCGCTTGACCGCTCACGCCTTACCTCTCCTTGGGCACACAGGAAGCCCAAGTGAAGTTTGGGCCTTGAACAACCTTACTGGACGGTGAATAAGTTTGGTAGCCCCAGCAGCGTTGACGGCAGCGCACACGTCCCCCCACCTGGGGGTTAATGATGGCTTGGGGCCGTGCCCTCCGGATATCCATCACCAGCCGCCAACGACGCCTTCACATCCGCCGCATACGCGTCAACATAGGTCTGGCCCGACAGTTCAGCCAACGTGGCCACCACATGATCCGTGAGGGCGCGAGCCGCCTCGTAGGATTCCGGGTCGAGGCCCTGCGACGTTACGTACGCCAGGGCGTCGATAGGCGCGCCGACGCGAATCCGCACCTTGGCGGGACGCAGAATCCACGAACCAATCGGGTTCGCCTCCCGGCTACCAATCATGGCCACCGGCACCACGTTCACGCCCGCGCCAAGCGCCATCTGCGCCATGCCCGTCTTGCCTTTGAAAATCCGGCCATCCGGGGAACGCGTCCCCTCGGGGTAAATACCCAGCAAATCGCCGCGGCGCAGCACATTCATACCGGACTCGATCGCGGCGCGGGCGGCGTCCGCAGAACTACGATCAATGGGCACTTGCCCCACGCTGGTGAAAAACCACTTCTGGAACTTGCCCACCAAGGTGGTCCCGGTGAAGTACTCCTGCTTGGCCAGGAAGGTGATCTGGCGCGGGCACAGCAACGGCAAGTAAAACGAATCCATCACAGACTGATGGTTGGACGCCAAAATAGCGGGTCCGGTTTCGGGTATGTTTTCGAGCCCGTCGATTTCGGGTCGGTTATACACCCGGATAACTGGCCCTAGAAGAATGTTTTTAAAAGCCCAGTACCACTTGTTGTGCATTGTGTTTCACTTCCATTGAGCTGCCGTGCAGTTTGGTCAGGTGCAGTCACGTTAGCTGGCGGGCCAAGTCTGCTACGCCAATCATACCTGCGTCACTGCCTAGCTCCGCTGTACGCAGTCGCGCCAACGGCCGATGCCCCGAGCCCACGATACGCTGGCCGTACTGTTTGCGGGCAGCATCCAAATAGAGCACCGATTCGCACGCAACGCCGCCGCCAATCACAATCAACTCTGGATCCAAAATATCCGCCACGATGGCCAAGCCCTCCCCCAACCAGTGGGCGAAATCATCCACCGCCGCGAGCGCAGCGGCATCCCCGCGACGCGCCGCTTCCATAACCACATGCCCCGTCAACGCCTCTGGGCGGGCATGATAATCAATGCTCAGCCGGGAATCGTCGAACTTACCGCCGGCGATAATTTCGCGAGCGGTTGCCACCAGCGCCGTACCGGAGCAATATCGTTCCAGGCAGCCGCGCTTGCCACACGGGCAGGTCCGCCCCTCTGGCACTACCGTCAGGTGCCCAAACTCAGGTGCGGTGCCAAACGCGCCGCGATACAGCTTGCCGTCAATCATCAACGCCCCGCCGATGCCGGTCCCGATGGCAAACAACGCCCAAATATTTGCATTCCGGGCGGCGCCGAACCGGTATTCGCCCCACGCGGCGGCGTTTGCGTCGTGTTCAAGACGTACCGGCAACTGCAATTGGTGCTGCAAGCGCTGTTGCACCGGAGTATCGCGCCACGGTAAGTGCGGTGCGAATCTCACGGTCGTGCAATCAGGGTCAAGGAACGCGGCCACCGCCACACCGACCGCGGCGATATCGTGGCGAGTGGCCAGCTTTTCCACAATGTGTTTGATGCCGCGTTCGAGCGCATCGGTACTGCTTGGTGTGGGCACTTGTTCGAAATCGAGTACCGTCCCGCAGGCGTCCACCACCGCCCCGCGAAGGTTGGTGCCACCAATATCAAAGCCAACCGTCACCGGAGTGCACACTCGGGCCATGGGGCATGTTCACCTGCCGCTCATCTCAAAAATGCAAAAGACTATTCACGTATGAAACACGCCGCGTACAACTATTATTCCGCCGCGGGGGCAAGCACCTCGCGCAGCCGCTCCCCCAGCCGCTCCCACGACCAAAGATCCAGCACATGGGCGCGCCCCGCCCGACCCATGGCGGCGCGCCGTGATGGGTCGCGGAGCAACGCGATAATTTCGCGGGCCAACGCCGCCGAATCCCTGCCGGACACCACCACACCGGTGTCTGCGGTGACGGTCTCCGGCGCACCCCCAGAATCCCCCGCAATGACCGGGATTTCGCACCCCTGCGCCTCCAAGTACACGATGCCCAGGCCTTCCACGTCGAGCCCGCCGAATCTTGTGCGCGCTGGCATGGCGAACACGTCGGCGGATGCTAGGAGGTCGGTGCGGGCGGCGTCGGCAAGCATGCCGGTAAACAATACGTTCGGACCGGCCATGCGGCGTAGCGCGCGTTCATAGCGGCCGCCGCCAACAATGACGAGCTTGGCGTCGGGAACCTCCGCAAGCACGCGGGGCCAACAGCGAATCAGCGCGTCCTGCCCCTTGCGCGGCACCAACCGGGAGATGCAACACACCATGGGCTGCTCCGGCGCCACCCCCCACTGCTTTCGAATCTCCGCTCGGCGCAGCGTCGGTTGAAACACGTTTGCGTCCACGCCGGAGGGCAAATGCACCCATTCCACATCCCCGAACGCGGTTTCAATACGGCGGCGCGTGTAGTCCGAAATATAGGTCACCGCATCAGCGGAATTGCCAATACGCCGCAACGCCTGGCGTGCCCCCGGCAGCATCGCCCACCCCACCTCGTGCCCGTGTGTACTCGCCACTACGCGCCGCGCCCCCGCACGCTTCGCCGCCGCCCCCAGCAGCCCCAGCGGCGCGGCCGCCCCGAACCACACGGTTTCAACATTATGTTCGGCGATGAGTTCACACATGCGTCTCGACGTCGCGGGCGTTGGCAGCATCACCGCGTGCGGCCACCGCACCACCCGGTACGGCAACTGCGCATCGTAATCACGGGCGGCGTCGGCATCCTGGGTCGACGCAAACACCACCAAATCCTGTGGCGGCAATTGCGCCGCAAAATCACGCACATACGATTGAATCCCGCCTACGGTCGGCGGGAAATCGTTGGTCACCAGCAGCGTAGTAGCCACACTAGTAACGGCGCGCACCGTAGAACGGCATTGAATCCATGGGCACCACCTGCACCGGAATACCGTAATCAGACGCGTGCAACAGCATCCCATTCCCGGCGTAGATTCCCACATGCGTGGCGCCTGGGTAATAGCCAATCACGTCGCCCGGCTGCAGTTCCTCCCGGCTCACTGGCGTACCCCCAGCCATCTGCGCCTGAGACGTGCGCGGGACGGTCTTCCCCTGCTGCTGGTACGCCCAATAAATCAAACCGGAACAGTCAAACGCGTCTGGGCCAATCGCACCCCAACCATACGGGGAACCCACCTTCGTCATGGCGGCTTCCAGCGCACTCATGCCGGAAGGGTTCGAACCCTGAATACCCAACAGCGAATGCTCCACCGGACCGTTCTTAGAATTCCAGCGTTCCCGGTCCGCGGGGCTCAAAGCCTCCACGCGGCGCCGAATATCCGCCGTGCGATCATCCAAATCCTTGCGTTCCTGCTCGGCGCGACCCCGCTCCACCGCCAGCTGGCCCGCCTGGAACTCCGCCTGCGCCTCCGCCCGGGCCGCACGATCGTGCGATGCGGCAGCCGCGTCAGCCGCCGCCAACAGCCCCTCCAGCACCTGCTCCTGGTGGCGGGTCAGCGACGTCATATAGGCGGTGCGGTCAATCGCGCTCTGCGGATTCTGCGCCGAAATAACGCTCGTCACGGGGTCAATGTTGGCCCCGCGGTACTTCGACAGCGCCAGCCGATTCACCTCAACCTGGTTCGCATCCACCGCGGCGCGGGCGGACTCAGCCTCCCCGGAAGTGACGCGGACCTGCTCCCGAATCCCATCGATTTCCTGCTGCTTGGCCTCAATATCCAACTCCAGCTGCTTCACAGACTCATTCTTCGCCTCAATTTCGTGCGAAACCTTATCTAAGTCTTCGATGAGTCGATCCACCTCTGCCGGGTCCGCGGCCGCCACGGGCGCGAGCGGCGCACCGGCAATCGGCGCTACAGCGACGCCGAACACAGTGGCGCCAACCAACAGTGTGGACGTAATAACTCGGCGCAACTGAGAGTCAGACACGGAAATCTCAAACCAACTTTCCACATTTGGCACATGTACTACGGAGCCGAAGCGGCAACACTACGACTATAAACGCTGCGTAACACAAGTGAAAATAACCTACAAGAAATCTGAAACAAAAGTGAACAATGTGAATGTTGTGAGAAATGCAAAAACCCGCAGGAGCAACGTCGCTGCGGGATGCGGGAAACGCTAGTCGCTCTTAGTAGCGAACAGCGGAGTGGAACGGCATTTGATCCATGGGAACCTCAGAAAGCGGAACACCTTCAGTGGAGGCGTGGATCACGGTGCCGTGGCCGGTGTAGATGCCCACGTGCGAAGCGCCAGAGTAGAACGCAACGATGTCGCCGGGCTGCAGCTGGTCATAGGAGACCTGGTGGCCGCTCGCGGCCTGATCGTAGGAGGTGCGCGGAATCTGCTTACCCACCTGCTGGTAGGCCCACGAGGTCAGGCCGGAGCAGTCGAAAGCGTTCGGGCCCGCGGCACCCCATACGTACGGAGCGCCAATCTTGGAGGCTGCGGCGTCCACGATCGCCTGGCCGTTGTTCGCGGCGGGCAGACCCGGCAGAGCAAAGCCTGCGGGGGGTGCGGACTGGCCGTCCAGCGCGGGCACCCAGTCCTGGGCGCCGGGAACGTTTTGAACGCCAGGGATGTTCTCAATACCTGGGACATTGAAGGTGATTCCGGTGTTCGGGATGACAACGTCTGCAGCCTGTGCAGGTCCCGCGAAGGCTACGGTGGCGCCGACGGCGACAGCGGAGGCGGTTGCTGCGTTGCGAACAGTGTTCGAGTTACGGCGGCTGTGCTTACCCACGATAGAAAACTCCAAATTCTTCCTTTGTTGGCCGACCGGGTTAGCTGACGGGTTCGGAAGCGGAAGGCTCCCTATCCGGCTCCACGTCTCCGAATTGCGGAAACGCTCTTACACGGAACTCACCCCAGAAAAGGTGTTTGGTTCCCCGGCTCACATTCACCACCTCCACTTGCCGGAGGCTTTAAAGCAAATGCGATTAGGCATTGTTCGGTTATCCGTCGCTTACCCTTCGAGACCCGTCTGATCTCTCCCGGTTCGCAATGTCTCATTTAGGTTACGAAAGGGGGTTTGGTTTGTCCAACGTTCGCAAGTAAATCGCCCACTTCCCGTGTTCGTTACCGTCCCGTTATCAAATCCTGCGCCGCGCCTACCGCAACCCAGCAACGAGAATTACTGCCACTGAGCGTACACCACATCTGCGACACAGAAATAGGTTGTACGCTGCGAATTCATTCTCGATACCGTTACGGATACCGAGCCTAAAGCAATTCAGCTACCAATGCGTGGCGCGACACCCGATTGCTTGTTACAAATTAATTTTGTGACTTCGCTCACACCGCGCTTGCGCGCTACCAAAAGCTCCCCATTCGGCGATATACCAGTCGGCAAAATGTGCCCATCATGCAATTCACAACAGTAACATAAATAACTCAATTAACTGTGACACCTTACGCCACAGCATTTCGTAAGGGCGAAACTACAAACCACCTATCGACGCCGCGCGCCACACGTTCGTCGAGATGAGCACCGAGGCGCGTTGCCGAAACCCAAGGCCCATACTGGCCAGCGCGCAATCTAAGCGCGCACTCCTTATATATAAGGGATGCTCTTAGGAAAATTTCACTCTATGCATCAGGGGCGCCGTGCCCACAGGGGTAGCTCACACGCACCCCACACCGTCCGCCAAGCGTGGCGAAATAGCCCCACCTAAAACGCGCTCATCCGCGTCCGTCACCGCAGATACAGTATCCGATGCACAAAATAGCCCGCCCCACGGGTTTGGTCCGTGGGGCGGGCTGTAGAGCGCGTTGGAGATACTAGCTAGGCGCGGCCGTCTGCCTCATCTTTGGCACGGTTTGCAGCCTGCAGTTCTTCGAACATTTCCACTTCTTCCGCGTGGTTACGATGCTCGATATCGGCTGCCTTGGCGGCGATATCAGCATTGTCCGGCTTGAAGTAGGAGCCGCGACCGGGGGCACCGGCGAAACCAAGCTGGTTCATCTGCTTTGGCACGGGGGCGCCAGCGTATTCCAGCGGGATCGGGTGGCCGTGGTCGTCGACCGGACCCAGCGGCTGGTGCACTTCGATAAAGGCACCGTTCGGGAGCTGGTTGATCACACCGGTTTCGATACCGTGTTCCAGAACCTCGCGGTCGGAACGCTGGAGGCCGATGCAAATGCGGTAGGTGACAAAGTACGCCAGCGCGGGCAGCACGATCAAACCGATGCGGCCAATCCAGGTCATCGCGTTCAGCGAGATCTGGAAGTGGTAAGCAACGAGGTCGTTACCACCAGAGATGGTCAGCAGCGCGTAGAACACCAGCGCCATTACGCCGAGGGAAGTACGCACAGGGACGTCGCGCGGACGCTGCAACAGGTTGTGGTGGGCGTCGTCACCCGTCATCTTCGCTTCGATGAATGGGTACGCAAACAGCAGGCCCACAAGCACGCCGAGCATAATCGCAACCCAGAACACCGCGGGAATGGTGTAGTTGCCAAAATACAGCTCCCACGCAGGCATCACACGAGCGGCACCGTCCGTCCACAGCATGTAAATGTCGGGCTGCGAACCAGCGGAAACCTGTGCCGGGTTATACGGGCCGAGGTTCCAAATCGCGTTGATCTGGGTGGCGCCGGCCATCAGCGCGAGCAGGCCGAAGGTGATCAGACCGAACGCGACGGACTTCACGGCAAACACCGGCAGAATGCGCACGCCAACCACGTTGTTTTCCGTGCGGCCGGGGCCGGGGAATTGCGTGTGCTTCTGGTACCACACCAGCGCCAGGTGAGCGGCGATCAATGCGAGCAGAATACCCGGGATCAGCAGCACGTGGGCGATGTAGAAACGATCGAGCATGATTTCGGACGGGAAGTCGCCGCCGAAGATCAGCCAGTGCAGCCAGGTGCCAATGACCGGCAGGGAAATGACGATCGCGGACATGATGCGCAGGCCCACGCCGGAGAGCAGGTCGTCGGGCAGGGAGTAGCCCATGAAGCCTTCAGCAACGGAGAGCAGCAAGAGCACGCAGCCGATGATCCAGTTCGCCTCACGCGGGCGACGGAAGGCGCCGGTGAAGAAGATGCGCATCATGTGCACCATGATCGACACCGCAAACATCAGCGCCGCCCAGTGGTGCAGCTGGCGGATAAACAAGCCGCCGCGAACTTCGAAGGAGAGGTTCAGCGCCGTCTCATATGCACGGGACATTTCTACGCCGCGCAGGGGGCCGTAAGCGCCGTCATAAATGACCTTCGTGATGGAAGGGTCGAAAAACAGCGTGAGGTAAATGCCGGACAACAGCAGCACAATAAAGCTGTACAGTGCGATTTCGCCCAGCAGGAACGACCAGTGGGTCGGGAAGACCTTGTTGATCTGTTGGCGAACCATCGCGGACATGGTGTACCGCGAGTCCATATTGGTGCCCATTTGGGCTAGTTTGTTATTGCTCATGACTTACGCTCCCAGAAAGCCGGGCCGACAGGCTCGATGAAGTTGCCGGCTGCGACGAAGTAACCCTCGTCATCAACAGTAATAGGCAGCTGAGGAAGTGCACGGGCGGCGGGCCCGAACAGGGGCTTGCCGTAGTGCAGGGCATCGAACTGCGACTGGTGACACGGGCACAGGATGCGGTTCGTCTGAGCCTCGTACAGCGAGGTCGGGCAACCGATGTGGGTACAAATCTTCGAATACGCGTAGTAGTCACCGTAGTGGAAGTCTTCCTGGCCAGCACGCTCAACAGCGCGCTTCGCATCCTCGTGACGGAGACGAATCAGCATCACGGAGTTACGCGAACCGTGAATCGAGTGCATGTGCATCTCGTACACCTCGCGAGTCGGATCGTAGAGATCGCCGTCGTTGACGTCTTCCTCCGGCAGCGGGAACACAGTTTCCATGCCGCCAGCGGCGAGATCCTCGGGGCGCATACGCACCAGGCGGGTCACGCCCTGGGTGGTGTAGTGGCCATTGTGCTCCTCGGCGATCGCACCGGTATCACGGCCCAAGTACACCTTGGTGCCTTCCTCGGTGAGAGTCCAGCCGGTGGTCCACAAGGTGCCGTCACCCTGCACGTCAACACCGCCAGCCTTCGGACGCCACGGGTTTTTCACCATGCCGCCCAACGGGGCGATGATGGCCAAGCCAGCCAGCACGGCACCGGTGCCCATGAGGCCCTTGAGCAGGCCGCGGCGACCCAACGTGGAGGTTTCCCAAGAATCGTTGAGCAATGCCACCAGGGTGCGCTGGTCAACTTCCTCGGAGGGGCCATCGTGGCGGGTCTGCACCGAGATTTCCTCGGGGATGAACTTCTTCACATACAGCACCGCACCAAAGCCCATGCACAGGATGGACAAGCCCATCGTGATGCCGAGCAGCGGAGTGTAGAGGGTGTAGAACCACAGGCCTTCTTCGCCGAGGCCCTTGTACTCCCACGGCCAGAACAAGTACACGCCGAGGAAAGCCACGGCGAACACAATGCCCAGCAGGAAGCAAAGCACAACGCTGCGCTCCGCGCGCTTCTCGGCTGGATCGTTCGGGATTGGGAAGCGTTCTTTACGGTACGCGACCGTCACTTCATCGAGCTCGGTACCCAGGCGGGCCAGCTCTTCGTTGCTCATGGCGTTGAGCTCTTGAGACGTGTACTTCTTCATTTCGTTGTTACTCATGAGCGAGATCCAATCCACAATGCAGCGGCAACCAGCACGGAAATGCCGACGAGCCACATCAACAAGCCCTCAGTGACGGGGCCGATACCGCCAAGCCCGTAGCCACCCGGATTCGGGGTTTCCTTGGCGGACTTGATGTAGGCGATGATGTCCTTCTTTTCGTCAGCGGACAGCTGACGGTCAGAGAACTTCGGCATGTTCTGGGGGCCGGTGAGCATAGCCTGGTAGATCTCCTGCTCGTTTGCAGGGTCTAGGTAGGGGGCGTACTTACCGGAGGACAGTGCACCACCACGGCCGGTGAAGTTGTGGCAGGATGCACAGTTCAAACGGAACAGGTCAGCGCCGCGGGCAACGTCGGCAGGGTCGATGTTGCCGTTATAGTTCTGACCACGAAGCGATTCCATGGCAATGGAGCCGTCTTCGTTTTTCACAATGCCCGGGCCACCACCGTTGGCGTTGACGTACGCGGCAAGCGCGAGCGTCTGGTGCTCGGAGTAGCGCGGGGTTTTACGTGCAGCTTGGGCTTCGTTGCGAAGCATCGGCATACGACCAGAGTGGACCTGGAAGTACACTGCACCTTCACCGACACCAATCAGGGACGGGCCGCGGCCCTTAACGCCCTGCAGGTTCACGCCGTGGCAGGTGATGCACGCGACGTCGTAAAGGTCTTTGCCTTCTTGAATCAGCGCCTGGGTATCGGAGTTCGCAGTGGCCACCTGGGCGTCAGGCGTCAACGCGTCAGCCAGAAGGCCAGCACTGGTAAGACCGATAGTCAATGCCACTGCACCGGCGACGGTCCGGCGCACCTTACGGCGGCTCTTGACCTTCTTCGCCGATCTGACCGCAGCGGCGGCCATATCGGGTTTCTGGAGGTTGGTATCCATCATTTCCCTTATAACTCGTGTTCGGAAAGTGAAGGGCTATAGGCCGAGCCCTTGGATCTCATCGTTTCGGTGAGTCCGAGGTCCGTCGGCTGCTACGGCCTACTGAATGAAGTAAATGGTGATAAACAAACCGATCCAAACCACGTCGACGAAGTGCCAGTAGTACGACACCACCATCGCTGCGGTTGCTTGGGCCGGGGTGAACTTCGACTTGGCCACGCGCAACAAAACCACCACGAAACCAAGAACACCAGCCAGAACGTGAGCAGCGTGGAAGCCGGTGGTGATGTAGAAAACCGACCCGTAGATGCTGTTCTGGATGGTCAGGCCGTGCTGCACCAACTGGAAGTACTCCCACGCTTGACCCACGAGGAACACGAGACCCATAACGGTAGAAAGTGCATACCAGCGACGAAGTGCGAAGACGTCACCTCGTTCTGCGGCGAAAACGCCCCACTGCGCGGTAAACGACGATGAAACCAGAATCGCCGTAATCGCGAAGGCGTACGGAACATTCAGGTGGCCTGTACCTGCGTCCCACGACTCTCCCTGACCATTCGCACGTGACACGAAGTACATTGCGAACAGGCCAGCGAAGAACATCAATTCCTGCGACAAAAACACAATCGTGCCGACACTGACCATATTGGGTCGGTTCAGTGCCGCAACACGCTGCGTTGCCGCCGTATCTGTATTTCCAACTGCGCTCGTCACGTTAACTAGTATGACGCTTTCTTAGAGTTAAGTCACCTCATGCCCCCGAATTTCCGTGCGGGAAATTCGCTTATGCAGGCGATTTTCCTTGCCCACTAAGAATTTCCAAAAATTTTCTAACGGGCGGGAACTTTTTCCTAGCGCATCCGACGCACCGTTTACGCTGGTCAACCCCCCATGGTGCGGCGCTGGTGGGCCGCTTGATGTTTTCGCCATTAAAGCCTAAAACATTCCCCTGATTCGAGGGCCGCAATTCCTCAGGCGACAGGTGAGATGTATATCACAAATCTTGGAGGGAACTTTTCGTCCGCTACAACTTTCGGTTGACCCCCTACGGCCTGCGGAAACGCAACCGACGGAAAAGTTTGCCGAGTAACCGCCCCCACATGTGCCCTCACAAGGCAAGAAGCGCGAAACGACGACCGCGCAACGAGGCGCTCCGAATAGCTCCGCGCCGCGCCTCCCCCTTGGCCGCCAAGGGCTCAACCTTGCTATCGAAGAGCTCACACGCCCGGCCGATTTGTTCCAAATTTAACGATTTGACAAAAAGTGTGTCACGCCAATTAATCGCCAAAAAACCCTGCGGATGTATTCCGCAGGGTTTCTCAAATTGCGTTACAGGTAGCTAGTCAGGCAGCACCACGTAATAGCAGACAGGAGTTTAGTGCTTTTCCTTCGGCAAACCGTATTGCAGATTGAGCATCGTGCCCGACCAAATCAGAATGACAGCACCGAGAAGCAACAACCAATAGGACATAAAGGCGATCGCAAACCCCATCACCAAAATGGCCATGGACATCACGAACGGCCAAATGGAACTCGGGCTGAAGAAGCCCAGCATGCCAGCGCCGTCCTCAATCTCCGCTTCTTCCCAGTCGTGCGGCAGGATATCCATGCGGCGTTCGGTGAAGTGGAAATACCCGCCGAGCATCAACGTCAGGCCGGTGGCCAACACCAAACCGGTAGCGCCAGCCCACTCTAGGCCTTGGATGCTGCCGGAGTCGGCGATCTGCTTGGTTGCCAGGATGTACAGCACGGCCATCACGCCCAAGAACGCGGTCAAACCGTAGAAGATCTTTGCAGATGACTTCATTGTTTACGTCACTCCTCCTTTAAAAGCCCTCGTTGAGGTTCACGGTGTTTTCGTTGGCACCGCGGGTGTCGGTACGGCCGGGCAAGAAGGGGCTGGTGGAGGTAGCGTACGGCTTCTCACCAATGGCCTCCAGCGCCTCAGAGTTCTGCGCGTCTGGGTTCTTCATCCGGAAGTCCATGTACTCCTTGAACTTCTCCGGGGAAACCACACGCACCTCGAAGTTCATCATTGCGTGGTAGGTGCCGCACATTTCGGCGCAGCGCCCCACGAACGCACCCTCCTTCTCGATCTTTTCAATCTGGAACACGCGCTGCGACTTGTTCGCCTCCGGGTGCGGGAACGCGTCGCGCTTGAACAGGAACTCCGGCACCCAGAAGGAGTGCACCACGTCAGCCGCAGCAAGGTCGAACTCGATCGCAGTCTGCGACGGCAGCACCAGCACCGGAACCTCGTCCGTGGTACCTACGGTTTCGATCTTGTTGAAGTGCAAGAAGGAAACATCGGAGGTGGACTTGCCGTGAATCGGTCCAGCCGCAGCAGCGTGCCCGCCTTCCCCGTGGGAAGCGGTGCCTTCAGCGCCGCGAGTGGTGTCCGAGAATTCGGACGAAGCTTCAGCAGCCTTCTGGCGCTCTGCGTCCGTGCCCACATAGTCCGAGCCCGTCGGTGAAAGCTCCGACGAAACATTTGCATAACCGAACTTCCAGTTCCACTGGAATGCAGTGACGTCAACCTTGACCTTCGGATCCTTGTCCAAAGCGGTGACCTTGTCCTGGGTCTGCACAGTGAAGAAGAACAAGCCCATGACGATGATGATCGGAATGATCGTCAGCACAAGTTCCAACGGCACGTTGTACCCGGTCTGGCGGGGGAACTCATCCTTGCCTTCACGCTCCGCCTTCTTCGCCGAATAGGCGAAGAGCGACCAGAACATCAAGCCCCACATAATGATGCCGATGATCCATGCCGCAACCCAGGTCCAAACCCAGAAGTTGCCCATAGCAGTAGCCTCCGGCGTAATGCCTTCGGGCCAGCCCATGCGCAAGAAATGGCCTAACGAGCCGCCTGGTGCGGCGACATCGCAGCCAGTCAGCGTCAAGCTGCCTGCACCGATAACACCGGCAAGCAGGGCCTTTCGCCGAAAACCACGCTTGTTTCGCTGTTCCACGTGTGTCTGCCTTCCTGTCCACACAATCGCTTCAGAACGCAACGCGTCCTTTCCTAAACATTGAGGTTATCGCATAGAGGGCGGGTTTCCACTTCGATTCACCCATGAAAAAGGGCAGGCTAGGTGCGTTCCTGATAAAACAGTGAGGATTCTACTGCATGAAAGCCGCGCAAACCGAACATACGCCCTCAGTATGTAATCCAACTCACATTCGGTATCAAACGTTTGGGTACCCCCCAATGGGCGGGGCAAGGGGCCATTTAGCAGTGTTTTTAGCTCATCGGGCCACTTTCGGAACAACCTCACTCAACGATTACCCACCCGATCAGGGTTGTTCACTAGTTCCAATACGATCACGATTCACTAGCACGTTCGCACAGACCACGGCGTGACGTCTGCCGCTTCCCGTTTGCCTGAAGCGCCGCACCCCCGCATCCCACTGTGGTGTGACAAACCCGCTAGCGGTTAAGCTGTGTTGATGCGTGGCGGGTTTCGCGCCGGTTTCGCGCTTGTTTGTTGTTGGTTATTGAAGTCTCTTTAAAAGGAATTGTTGTATGTGCGGCCTCCTTGGCATGCTGACCAGTGAACAGAATGCTGCTGACTTTGTCCCGGCTATTGAGCGCGCGTTGCCGTGCATGCGGCACCGTGGCCCGGACGAGGACGGCACGTGGTCTGATGCTGATGTGGTGTTTGGTTTTAACCGGCTTTCCATTATCGATATTGCGCATTCGCACCAGCCGCTGCAATGGGGCCCCGCCGACGCTCCCGACCGTTACGCAATGACGTTTAACGGCGAGATTTACAACTACGTGGAATTGCGGGAAGAGCTGCAAGCACTCGGCTACACCTTCAATACGTCTGGCGACGGCGAACCAATCGTCGTGGGCTTCCATCACTGGGGCAAGGACGTGGTGAAGCATTTGCGCGGCATGTTTGCGTTCGCGATTTGGGATTCGCACGCTCGCGAGCTGTTTTTGGCCCGCGACCCCTTTGGCATTAAGCCGTTGTATTACGCGACGACCGCGGCAGGCACAGTGTTCGCTTCGGAGAAAAAGTCCATCTTGGAAATGGCTCCGGACATCAACTTGCCCCTCGACCTCGACTTCCGCGCCATCGAACATTACGTCGACCTTCAGTATGTGCCGGAGCCGGAATCGCTGCACAGCGCCATCCGTCGGCTGGAGTCGGGATGCTACGCCACGGTTGCGCCGGGCGGCGACCTGACCGCCGAACGCTACTTCAAACCCCAGTTCCCCGCCCAGCACGTACCTAAGGACAAGGAACAGGATCTTTTCGACCGGATCGCTCGCGCCCTCGAAGATTCCGTCGAAAAGCACATGCGCGCTGACGTGACCGTGGGCTCGTTCCTTTCCGGCGGCATTGACTCCACTGCGATCGCGGCCTTGGCCAAGCGCCACAACCCAAAGTTGCTTACCTTCACCACCGGATTCGAACGCGAAGGCTACTCCGAGGTTGACGTCGCCGCAGAATCCGCCGCCGCTATCGACGCCGAGCACATCGTCAAGGTGGTCTCCCCCGAGGAGTACGCCAACGCCATCCCGAAGATTATGTGGTACCTGGACGATCCAGTTGCGGATCCCTCCTTGGTCCCCTTGTACTTTGTGGCCGCAGAGGCCCGCAAGCACGTCAAGGTTGTACTTTCCGGCGAGGGCGCTGACGAGTTGTTCGGCGGCTACACCATCTATAAGGAGCCGTTGTCGTTGGCGCCGTTTGAAAAGGTTCCCTCCCCGTTGCGGAAGGGCATGCACCACTTGAGCCGCGTCCTCCCCGATGGCATGAAAGGTAAGTCGTTACTGGAACGCGGCTCGATGAGCATGGAGGAACGCTACTACGGCAACGCGCGCTCCTTTAACTGGGCGCAGCTCAAGCGCGTGCTTCCCGACGCCCGCCCGGAATGGGATCACAAGGACGTTACCGCCCCTATTTACGCGCAGTCCCGCCACATGGATCCGGTTGCCCGCATGCAACACCTCGACCTATTCACATGGATGCGCGGCGACATCCTGGTCAAGGCCGACAAGATCACCATGGCCAATTCTCTTGAGCTGCGTGTTCCATTCCTGGACCGCGAGGTGTTCGCTGTCGCCGAAACGATTCCTTACGATCTCAAAATCGCGCAAGGCACGACCAAGTACGCGCTCCGCCGCGCAATGGAGCAGATTGTTCCGGCCCATGTGCTCAACCGCCGCAAGTTGGGCTTCCCGGTGCCGATGCGACACTGGTTAGCCGGCGACGAGTTGTACGGCTGGGCCCAAGACACGATCAATGCGTCGCAGGCCGGCCACATCATTGACAAGCAGGCCGTCCTCGCCATGCTCAAAGAGCACCGCGACGGCGTGTCGGATCACTCGCGCCGCCTCTGGACCGTCCTCGCCTTCATGGTATGGCACGGTATTTTCGTCGAGCACCTCATCGAGCCCGACATCGAGGAACGGGACTACCCCGTCCACCTCTAATGCTCCCCCGGACCATCCGACGGGCCGAAGCAGCGGGAACCCGCCTTCGGCCCGCGGGGTCTAATTGAAGGAGTCGCCGCAGGCGCAGGATCCGCTGGCGTTGGGGTTGTCGATGGTAAAGCCTTGGGATTCGATGGTGTCCGCGAAATCAATGCGGGCACCGAGCAGGTAAGGCGCGCTCATTTTGTCTACCACCAAGCGCACGCCACCAATGGAATCTACTTTGTCGCCGTCGAGCTGGCGATCGTCGAAATACAGTTGGTAGCGCAGGCCGGCGCACCCACCGGGCTGCACGGCGATGCGCAGCGCAAGGTCGTCGCGGCCTTCTTGGTCAAGGAGAGCCTTGGCCTTTGCGGCGGCCGCGTCAGTAAGGATGACACCAGTGTTGGTTTCGGGGGCAGTCATGGATTGAAGTCTCCTTGTGTGTAATTCTATGCCGGCCCCCTAGGGTACTAGCATTAGCTGCTCATCGCACACCCGCCCAAGCTGCTCGTCGCACACCTGGCTCACTGCCCCGCATTCACGTGTTCGCCCAAAACCCTTGTAGCCTTAGAGGCGTTCGTTTTTGTTTTCCTCCCAAGGAGTGTTTCGTGGCTTCTGACACTCAGTCCGCAGATCAGCACCGTAAGGGTTATACGCCGAAAAAGGGACGTCCTACGCCGAAGCGGAATGAGGTTGAACGTGCGCGTGGCGTTCGCCGTACGCCCACGGCGCCGCCGGAGACGGCGAAGGAGGCGCGCGCGCGTCGAAAGGCATTGAAGCAGTCAATGTCCAAGGAGGAGTATAAGGCGCTCAAAAAGAAGGAGCGGGAGGAGCGTGCCGCCCGCAGCCGTGCGGTGCAGCAGGGCATTGACCGCGGCGATGAGCGTTACTTATTGGACCGGGATAAGGGCGAGGTGCGCGCGTTTGCTCGCGATTGGGTGGATGCCCGCCGGTTCTTGTCCAACGCGGTGATGCCAATGTCGTTGGTGTTGCTAGTTGGGTTGTTTATTGCCCAGTCGTACCCGGAGTCCAATACTGCGGTGTCGATGGTCGCAATGCTGGTGATGGGCACGTTTTTCATCGAGGGTTATATTCTCGGTTCGCGCGTAACCAAGGCCGCCAAGCAGCGTTTCCCGGATGCTGCGGATACTGGTTTTGCGTTGGGCTTTTACGCGTATTCGCGGGCGTCGCAGCCACGGAAGTTGCGGAGCCCGAAGCCGCGCGTGGAGATCGGCGCGGACGTTTAAGTGCGCACGCTGGTACTGGGTGGGGCCCGTTCTGGGAAGTCAGCGTTCGCGGAGTCGCTCATGCCTACGGGCGCGGTGACCTATGTGGCTACGGCGCGCCCGTGGCCCGGCGATGCGGATTTTGCGGCGCGGATTGCGGACCATGTGCGCCGCCGCCCCCCGGAATGGCGAACGGAGGATTACCGGGACGTAGTGGACGTGTTGGCGGATCCTCCGGCGGGCGCCGTGCTCGTGGATGACCTCGGCACGTGGCTCACACATGTTATCGATTCCGCAGACGCTTGGGAGCTTCCCCGTGGCACCTGCGGCCCACGTATCGACGCCCTGGTACGCGGCGTCGATACGTACACTGGCGGCGAGCTCGTGCTGGTCACCCCCGAAGTAGGTATGGGAGTTATCCCCGAACACCCCGCGGGGCGACTATTCCGTGATGAAATTGGCACATTGAATGAGCGGCTTGCCCATGTGTGCGACAAGGTGGTGCTTGTGATCGCAGGCATACCGCTCGTTGTAAAACCTCAACCCTAACAAGGAGTCATCCATGGTTCCCGCAGAACTTTTTGCCAAGGTCGACGCACCGAACTACGAAGTGCGCGAGCAAGCGGAGGCGCATCAGCTCACGCTGACCAAGCCCGCCGGCTCCCTTGGGCGTCTTGAACAGCTTGGGGTGTGGGTGAGCTCCTGCCAAGGCGTATGCCCGCCGCGAGCTATCCGCGACCCCCGCATCATTGTCTTCGCCGGCGACCACGGGGTGGCTGAGCGCGGTGTGTCCGCCTACCCCGCGGAAGTGTCCCTGCAGATGGCCGCCAACATCGACGCCGGCGGCGCGGCCATTAACGTGCTTGGTCGTGCGGCGGGGGCGTCGGTACGCGTGGTGGACATTTCGCTGAACCACGACGCGGACGGCGAATACCGGGTGCGTCGCGCCTCCGGCTGCATTGACCGTGAAGACGCCATGACCGAGGAAGAAGTCATCAAGGCAATCCAGGTCGGGCAGCGTATCGCCGATGAGGAGGTTGACGCTGGTGCGGACCTACTCATCGCCGGAGACCTCGGCATCGGAAACACCACCCCAGCCGCCGCCCTCATTGGCGCCATGACGAACTCCGAGCCCGTGGTGGTGGTTGGCCGCGGCACCGGCATCGACGACGAAGGTTGGAAGCGCAAGGTTGCCGTAGTGCGTGACGCGATGTTCCGGGTGCGCACCATGCACCACGATCCCATCGGTGTGCTGCGCAGCATTGCCTCCCCCGACCTTGCCGCAATGGCCGGTTTCCTCGCGCAGGCGGCCGTGCGCCGCACCCCCGTGATTCTCGACGGCGTAGTAGTAAGCTCCGCAGCGATCCTTGCCAATAAGCTCGCTCCCGGCGCCCGACAATGGTGGGTGGCAGGCCACCGCGGCGCAGAACCCGCCCACAAACTCGCCCTGCGCGCCCTGAAACTCGAACCGATCATCGACTTCAAGATGCGCCTCGGGGAAGGTTCCGGTGCGGCCGTGGCATTGCCCATCGTGAAAGCTGCGGTGGACATCATGATCGATATGGCCACCTTCGCTTCCGCCGGTGTCTCAGAAAAAACCGACGAGGAAGCCGCCGCAGCCGACGACGGTGACGGCACGGGCACCGCGGGTGCGGGCGCCTAGGCAACCACAATGTCCGGGAAAGCGGAGATCGTCTCCGGCGAGCACGGCCCCGCACTGCTGGAAGGTCCCGCAACGGCACTGTCGTGGCTGACGATTCTGCCCGTCGGGGGTGTAGCCACGGCGTTTGACCGCACCACTGGCCGGCGGGTGATGAATTCCCTGCCGATCGTTGGGCTGGTGCTCGCCGTACCGACCATGCTGCTGATTCTGGGACTTTCCGCCATTGGAACCCCCTCGATGTTGGTGGCGGTATTGTGCGTGGCGGGGTGGCAATGGGGAACCCGCATGCTGCACCTCGACGGCCTCGCCGATGTCGGGGACGCACTTGGTTCCCTCGCAGACCCCGCCGCCGCGCGGCTGATACTCGCCGATAAATACACCGGCGCCCTGGGCATGGGGGTCAGCATGCTCACCCTGCTTACGCAAGTCGCCGCGCTCACCGCCATCCTCGAGCGCGTCCCCGCCCCGGCGTCCGCGGCGGCTATTGGAGTGATACTAGTGGTATCCCGGATCGCGGGCATGATTCCCTGCCACCGCAAGTTTCACCCCTTGTCCGCACATGGCTTCGGCGCCATGATCATCGGTACGGTCTCCAGCCGCGCCATCGCAGCCTGGGCGATTCCCCTCGCAGCTGCCGTTGCCGCCCTCGGCGTCAGCTCCCCGACGGGGTGGCTCTTAGCCCTGCCAGCGCTGTGCGCGCTCGGCGCTGCCCTTGCCGCTGGAACCGGGCTGGCACGCCGCTTGCACAGTCGGTTCGAAGGGCTCAACGGCGATTGCGTTGGCGCCACCATCGAACTGACCGCCGCCGGCGCGGCAGTCATGTTCGTGATTGCCTTCCAGGCGACGCACACACTGCTGCTGTAACCCCAGCCGCGAACCGCGCGGCTAGATCAACCGGTGCATCCAGCCGTGGGTGTCCGGCAGCACCCCGCGCTGAATGCCGGTGAGGGTTTCCCGCAGCTGCATGGTGATCGGCCCGGGTTGGCCCCCATGAATGTTGAACTCGCCGTGGCTACTCTTGACTGAACCCACCGGCGTAATCACCGCCGCCGTGCCGCAGGCAAACGTTTCGCTCATAGCTGCTGAGGCGGCGGCTTCCTCCCACTCCGCGGTGGAAACGAGTGTCTCATCGGTGTCGTAACCGAGGTCTGCAGCGACTTGCAAGATGGAGTCGCGGGTGACCCCCGGCAACAGGGAGCCGGACAGCTTCGGGGTGACCACGCGGGCCTGAGCACCCGTGCCGTAGACGAAGAACAGGTTCATGCCGCCCATCTCCTCCACGTACTTGCGTTCGATGGCGTCCAGCCATACCACCTGATCGCACCCCTGTTCCGCCGCCTGCGCCTGCGCGAGTAACGACGCCGCGTAGTTCCCCGCAAACTTCGCTGCACCGGTCCCACCCGGGCACGCGCGCACATAGTCCTCCGACAGCCACACCGACACCGGCCTAATCCCACCGGAGAAGTACGCCCCCGCCGGCCCCGCAATCACCGCAAACACGTACTGGCTTGCAGGCCGCACCCCTAGGCACGACTCCGTAGCGATCATAAACGGGCGCACATACAGCGATTCCTCACCGCCAGCCGCGGGGATCCACTCGTGGTCCACTGCCACCAGTTGGCGGATCGCCTCAATGAAATCCGCCACCGGCAATTGCGGCATGGCCAACCGCTCTGCGGAACGCTGAAACCGCAGTGCGTTCTGCTCCGGCCGGAACGTTTGAATGCTGCCGTCCTCGTGCCGATACGCCTTCAACCCCTCGAACACGGCCTGACCGTAGTGCAGCACCGACGCCGCGGGGTCCAACTCAATCGGCTGGTACGGGACGATGCGGGCATCATGCCAGCCCTTCTCCACATTCCAATCGATGAGCACCATGTGATCGGTGTGGTATTTGCCAAACCCCGGATTGGCTAAAATTTCGGCCTTTCGCTCTGGGGTGGTCGGGTGATCCGTTTCGGAAACAGTAAAGGTCAATGCAGGCATACAGACACACTACACCCACCCGAAAGCAACCACGCGTGCGAAAACCTAGTCGCAATTCTGCGTCGGGTAGCTGGCGCACGAATCATTGTTGCGCGGCTAACTCGTCGTATCGTTAGGGTGGAAATGCCTGCGGCGTCACCAATGCTTGCTTGATCGGCTTTGCTGGCGCGGCGGCACTTTCCACCACAACAGCAACACCACATCGTCTTGGAGGATCCAGTTATCGTGGCCAAAGAGTTTACGCTTCCGGCATTCGGCATCGTTCCGGCCGTGTCCACATCGAAGAAGCTCCCGAAACGCACCGAAGCACTCCTAATTCCCGTGTTCGAGGGCGAAGATGAGGTTGTGCTCGCGGCCAGCGGGCTGTTTGACAAGAAAACCGAGTTGGAAGTTTTCCAAGCGCTCGTGGCGGTTGGAGCCACCGGTGCGGCTGAAGAAATCACCAAAGTCCCCGCCCCGAAGGCGACCGGGGTGGATGTTATCGTCGCGGTCGGTTTGGGGGATGCCGACGAAGTCACCGAAACAGCTGTGCGGCGGGCAGCGGGGGTTGCAGCCCGAAGCCTAACGGGAATCGAACGGGCCGCCACCACGTTGGGCGCATTCGGCGTGCAGGCTGCGGTGGAGGGCTTCGTGTTGGGCGCCTACACCTACCGGGGCTTACGCACCGAAAAGCTCACCCCACGCAAGACTCCGGTGGGCGAAGTTGTCTTTGTGAACGCAGACAAGACTGAGGTTGCGCAGGCGCTGATTTCCGCAGAAGCAGTGGCACTGGCTCGTGACCTTGTCAACACCGCATCCTCACACCTATACCCGGAAACCTACGCGGAGTTTGCGGCGACCTCGGCAAAGCGCGAGGGCATCAATGTCGAGGTGCTTGACCACGCCGCGCTTGCCAAAGCTGGCTTCGGCGGAATCCTCGCCGTGGGGGAAGGTTCGGCTCGGCCACCACGCCTTGTCCGGTTGACGTACCGTGCGAAGAAGGCTTCGAAGCATGTGGCGTTGGTGGGTAAGGGCGTCACCTTTGACACGGGCGGCATTTCCATCAAACCCGCCGCAAACATGGACCACATGATTATGGATATGGGCGGTTCGGCGGCGGTGCTGGCCGCGATCATCGCCGCCGCGCGCCTGAAACTGCCGGTCAATGTGACCGCGACAATCCCGTTAGCGGAGAACATGCCCGGCGGTGGTGCGTACCGGCCGGGTGACGTGATCACGCACTACGGGGGCACCACGTGCGAGATTATGAATACGGATGCGGAGGGCCGCCTTATCCTTGCCGACGCGATCGCACGCGCCTGCGAAGATGACCCGGATTACCTCATTGAGGCCGCTACGCTCACCGGCGCGCAGCTGGTGGCGTTGGGGACCCGCACCACCGGCGTAATGGGCAGCGATGAATTACGCGATCGCATTGCCGCGCTCGGCCGCGAGGTGGACGAGCCCACATGGGCGATGCCGATCCCTGAGGAAACCGCAGCCTCACTGAAGTCCCCAGTGGCAGACCTGCGCAACCTGCCAAATCACCGCAATGCGGGCATGCTGGCCGCCGGATACTTCCTCGAACAATTCGTCGCTGATGGTGTCGAATGGGCGCACTTGGACATCGCGGGGCCGGCTTTCAACGCCGAAAGCGCACACGGATTCACCCCGGCCCGCGGGACGGGCGCGCCCGTGCGCACACTGATCGCCGCGTTGCGTGACATCGCGGAGAAGGGTTAATTCCCGTCCGGTAGTTCGCCGCGCTCAAAACGGGCGCGGCGTTCGCGTTGTTCCTGGCGTTTCCGCAGGATCCTGTCGCGCTCTATTTTCGCGCGCATGCGTTGCGGGTAGCCGGTCTCCTCCACGTCGTACACAGGCACATTCAGCAGTCGAACAAGTGCATCAATTCCTTTGGGTCCGCCGATGCGGCGACGGGTAAAATCACCATGTTCGTCGACGAGCACTGCGCTCATCTCATTGACCACGGTTTCGGGTTCGATATACGCCTCGACAAATGCCCGCCCAACTACCCACGAACGTAGGTAATCGCGGTCCTCTGGCCTGATTGTTTCTCCCGGCGCACGGGGTGGTTTCAGGCTGGATTTGGCGCGGTTTCGGCCGAAAATGTTGAACACAGCACACAATTCTATGAGTAAAACTGTGGTTTGTGCCTACCCTGCCGCAACAAAGCCAACGCCGAACCGGTACGCTTTGCTGTATTAGGACCGTAACAAAACGACTTTTCCAAGGAGTCTGACACAATGGCGTTCTCCGTTGAGATGCCCGAACTGGGCGAATCCGTCACCGAGGGTACAATCACCCGATGGCTGAAGCAGGTTGGTGATACCGTCGCCGCTGACGAGCCGTTGCTGGAGGTCTCCACCGACAAGGTCGACACTGAGATTCCGTCCCCGGCTGCGGGTGTCCTTTTGAAAATCTTGGCGGATGAAGATGACACCGTTGACGTCGGCGCCGTAATCGCAGAAATCGGCGAAGCAGGCGAAGCGCCAGCCGACACCGCGGCCGCCGAAGCAACACCCGCCCCCGCCGCAGCTACTGATTCCGCGCAAAGCGGTGCCGGGGATGCCGGTGCCGCGGGTGAGGCCACCGACATTGAGATGCCGGAGTTGGGCGAGTCGGTCACCGAAGGCACCATCACCCGCTGGTTGAAGGCCGTCGGCGATACCGTCGAGGTAGATGAACCACTGTTGGAGGTCTCCACCGACAAGGTCGACACCGAGGTACCCTCCCCCGTGGCCGGCACCGTGGTGGAAATCCTCGCCGAAGAAGACGACACCGTCGACGTCGGCGCCGTGATCGCCCGCGTGGGCTCCGGTGCCGCCAAGCCCGCCGCCGCGGAAGCCCCGAAGCAGGAAACCCCCAAGCCGACCCCGGCACCGGAACCGAAGGCCGAGCCAAAGCAAGAGGCTGCAGGTGACGCCACCGACATTGAAATGCCGGAATTGGGCGAGTCGGTCACCGAAGGCACCATCACCCGCTGGTTGAAGGCCGTCGGCGATACCGTCGAGGTAGATGAACCACTGTTGGAGGTCTCCACCGACAAGGTCGACACCGAGGTACCCTCCCCCGTGGCCGGCACCGTGGTGGAAATCCTCGCCGAAGAAGACGACACCGTCGACGTCGGCGCCGTGATCGCCCGCGTGGGCTCCGGTGCCGCCAAGCCCGCCGCCGCGGAAGCCCCGAAGCAGGAAACCCCCAAGCCGACCCCGGCACCGGAACCGAAGACCGAGCCAAAGCAAGAGGCCGCGCCAAAGGTTGAGGCCGCACCGAAGGTGGAGGCTAAGCCGGAGGTGGCCGCGAAGGTGGAGGCACCGAAGGCCGCCGCCAAGAGCAACGACAATGAGGGTGTCCCGTACGTGACCCCACTGGTGCGCAAGCTTGCTGATAAGCACGGCATTGATTTGCGTACCATCACCGGCACCGGCGTTGGTGGCCGTATCCGCAAGCAGGATGTGCTTGCTGCGGCGAAGCAGGGTGACACCGCGGAGGCAGCACCTGAGGCGCCGAAGTCCGCTGCTTCCACGAAGGGTGTAGACCCGGCAAAGGCAGCGCTGCGTGGCACCACGCAGCGGGTGAACCGTATCCGCGAGATCACTGCAAAGAAGACTCTGGAATCCCTGCATTCCGCAGCGCAGCTTACCCAGCTGCACGAGGTTGATATGACCAAGGTTGCGGATCTGCGGAAGGCTTCCAAGGCAGCGTTCCAGGCGAAGTACGGGGTGAACCTGACGTACCTGCCGTTCTTTGCCAAGGCGATCGTGGAGGCGCTGGTTTCCCACCCGAACGTCAACGCGTCCTACAACGCGGACACCAAGGAAATGACCTACCACTCCCAGGTGAACCTTGGTATCGCGGTGGACACCCCGGCTGGCCTGCTGTCCCCGGTGATTCACAACGCGCAGGACATGACCCTGCCGGAGTTAGCGAAGGCCATTGTGGATATTGCGGATCGCGCGCGCAACAACAAGCTCAAGCCCGCCGATCTGATGGGTGGCACGTTCACCATCACCAATATTGGTTCCGAGGGCGCTTTGTCGGACACCCCGATTTTGGTGCCGCCGCAGGCCGCCATGATCGGCACCGGCGCGATTGTGAAGCGCCCCGTGGTGATCACCGAAGACGGGGTCGATGCGATCGCGGTGCGCCAGATGGTGTTCCTGCCGATGACCTACGACCACCAGGTGATTGACGGCGCCGACGCGGGCCGCTTCCTCACCACCGTGCGGGATCGCCTGGAGACGGCGAACTTCGCGGGCGATTTGGACCTCTAATCGCCTAGGCCCCAGTTCCCCAATACACCCCGTCGGCTTCGCGGCTAGCGGGGTGTTTTGCCGCCGAAACTCGCCGCCGCTTTGAAATTTTTGTTCGTTTTCGATTGAAGGCTTTTGCACCATGACCGCCGCCCCCCGCCCGCCGTTTACTGCCGCAGACCAGCCAATCCGCGACGTCGATACGCCGCTTAAGGTGCATTGGTTAGGCGAAGTGGATTACGTGCAAGCTTGGGAACGCCAAGCGGAACTTGCGGCGCAGCGAGCGCGCGGGGAAATCACTGATCAGCTACTGTTTTTGGAGCACCCAAGTACGTACACGGCAGGCAAGCGCACGCAACCGGAGGACCGCCCGACCAACGGTTTGCCGTGCGTAGATGTGGATCGCGGCGGCCGCATTACGTGGCACGGCCCTGGGCAGCTGGTGTGTTACCCGATTGTGAAGCTTGCCGAACCCGTTGATGTGGTCGATTATGTGCGGCGCGTGGAGGAAGCAATTATTCAAGTGTTGCGCACGTCCGGGTTGCCTGGCGCTGGGCGGATCGAGGGTCGCTCTGGGGTGTGGCTGACCTCCCCGGACCGGAAGTTAGCGGCGCTGGGTATCCGGGTGACGCGCGGAGTGACCATGCACGGGCTGGCGTTGAACTGCAACAATACGTTGGAGTTTTACCACCACATCGTGCCGTGCGGGATTATCGACGCCGGTGTGAGCACCCTCAGCGCCGAGCTTGGGCGCAACGTGGAGCCGCAGGAAATGATTACCCCGCTTGCCGACGCCCTCGCCGCAGCGTTTTCCGGCGAACTCACCGTGGCGGACCACACGTTGGCTATACGCCCTGAGCCATCATAAGTTCGACAACGGCCTTATGGCGGGCCTGTTCGTCGGCGTGTTGGTAGGCGCCGAGGCGGAGTTCTTCGGCGATGTGGCCGTCTACAAGCACGACGAGCCGGTCGGCGCGCACCGCCACCATGGGGTCGTGGGTGACCAACACGATCGTGGTGCCGTCGCGGTTAATGTCCTGCAACAAATCGAGAATTTGTGCGGAGGTAGCGGAGTTGAGCGCGCCGGTGGGTTCGTCTCCAAACAGCATTTCCGGTTGATTGATCAACGCCCGGCAAATACCTGCACGCTGCAATTGCCCGCCCGAAACTTCCGTCACGGTACGCTGCGCAAGCTGGGCAATCCCGGCGCGTTCCATGAGCTGTTCCGCGCGAGTCACAATCTCTGCCCGCGGCGACGTGCCGGCGAGGAACCCCGGCAGGATGACGTTATCCAGGATGCCCAACGATTGCAGCAGGTTCGGCTGCTGGAACACAAAGCCGAATTTGGTGAGCCGCAATCTGGCAAGCTCCGCCTCCGATAATTGTGTCAACGATTGTCCTCGGAACGTCACGTCCCCGGAGGTGGGGCGATCGAGGCCGCTGAGTGCGTGCAGCAACGTGGATTTGCCGGAGCCGGAGGGGCCCATGATAGCCACGAACTCTCGTTCGTCAACGGTGAAGTCGATACCGTCGAGCACACGGGTTTGGTATTCCTTGACCAGGTTGGTTGCGGTAAGCATGACGTTAAGAGACCTTTCGTATCGTGCGGGTAGCTGCGGCGGTGGCTGCAAGCACCACGCCAATCAACAACAGCGGCATTACCACCCAGGACAACAACGGGTTGGGCAATAGCTGCACGCCAGGGGCCCCGAGCAATCCCAACACCCCGCGCAGCGCGCCGCCGCCGAGCAGCGGTACAGCGAGGGTTCCCACTAGGGTGCCAACCACGCCGATTGCGCCGAAGCGGGTGAGGTATTGCATGACCAGCCCACGCTCCGAGGCACCAATTGCCCGCAACGTGCGCACCTCCAGCCGTTCCTGATGGATCACCAAGATCAAAAACAGGGTGGTTACCAGGAACACCAAGGCGGCGGCGACGGCGGCGGCGAGCACCGCGACGATTTGCAATTGCGCCGAGGTGGCACCAAAAGTTTGCCGGCTAAAGTCCCTAATGGAACTCACCTTCGCCGTTGGGAAAGCGCTTGCGAGCTGCTCCACAATCGCATCCGTGTTCGCCTCGTCCGTGACGTCGAGGTACAGCACCTGCCACACCACCGGCGTGGTGTCCTCGAACGTCGCCTTGGCAGTCAACCCGCCGTTGGTGATGTCCTGATAGGTGCCAGTGACGGTGAGCTCGTGGGTGGCATCCCCGGCCCGCAGTTTCACCGCGTCGCCCGGCGCGACGTCCAACGTCTTCGCCTGATTGATTGACAACGCAATTTCATCGCTGGCCGTAGGCGCGACGCCATCCTGGTAGGTCAATGGGAACACACCATGGTCACCGCGCTCCACCACGATTTGATCCCAACCGTCGCTTGTTTGAATTTCGTACCGGTTCGACACCAACGTCACAGACTTGGCAACCTCCGCGTTGCCAGCGATGCTTTGTTCGATTGTCCCGATATCCACGCCGCCTTCACGCACGTCCACTCGGACGTCCGCATTGCCGATGCCTAGGTAGGTGGCAAAGCGCGGGTCGTCAATGGTGGACACCACCGCCGACGGCAGAATCATCAGCAGCGCGCTGACCACCATCACGCCAACCAACAGGAGGTTCGCCGGCCGCACCGCTTCCGACAGTCCGATCCATTGATGCACCGGCATCCGCGCACTCTTGGCCAGCCGCAACCGACGAACACCTGACTGTTTCGGGGAATTGCCGCGGCGCAGCACCTCCGTGGCGGACACGGTGCGCAACCGCCGCAGCAGGAGCCAACAAAACAGCACGATCGACGCCGGCACTACCACCGCGGCAATCACCGGCGGCAGAATCGTCCACGCGCTGTGATGGACCTCGCCCAGATACACCAGTACCAGCCGCATCGCACTGCGCGTCATTGGTATCGCCGCCAACGCGCCAATAAGGGTGCCAGCAACCGCAAGCGCTGCGTATTTCACAAGGTAGAGGCGCTTGACGTCGCGTTCCGACGCCCCGATCGCCTTCAGCGTGCCAATTTCCGCCATGTCGTTTTCCATGGCGGTAAGGAATGCGAACCGCAACGCCAAGGCCGAAATGCATACCAGGAAGGTTGCGATAATCAGCGCCAACACCACTACAAGCAAGGTGGTCAGGCCGTTCATGAGGCGGAAGATGGAGGCGTCCACGCTAATGCCCCGCTTGGGCAGGTCAGACTCGGCGTAGGCATCCACAAACGCGCTGACATCCGCCCCTTGCACAAGCTTGAATTCGATGATGTATTCGGGTTCAAGGTGGGGGTTGATCGCAGCGAAATCCTCCTCATTAATCACCATGCGCTTCGAGGTGACCATCGAAGGATTCATCTGCACGTCCCGCACAAACGACGAGACCTTAAACTCCCGTTCGAAACCGTCAATGTCGATGCGAACGGTATCGCCAAGCGCGAGCGCCCCAATTGCCAGGTAATGGACCGGCATGCCGATCTCCCCTGGCCCGGGGTCCACGCGATTGCCTTGTTCGTCCAGCAACACATCGAACCGTTCCGGCGAGAGGACAAACGCCGGTTCGAGAACGCTATCGGCTTGGTTTTGGCCATTGAGCCACAATTGCGAACCCGGCAACGGCAGCGTGCGCAGCGCCTGATAATCCGCCACATCGGTGCGCCCCTCGGCCCAGGCCGCCACGGAGTCGGCGTCGATATCCCCGGTATGCATTTGCACCACATCTGGCGGCGAAGACTTGCGCCACAACGCGTCCACGGCGCTCATAGTCTGCGCAGTGAGGGAGGCGGACATCACGATCAACGCGGCCGCCAACGCAATAAGCACCGTTAACGTCACGGAAATCCCCACACTGCGTTTGAAATCCCCCAACAGCATTCTTCGAAACACCGTTAACCTCCCAACACGGTAAGCAAGGCCCCAGGTGAGCAGCCGAGCAATCGTTCAGCCGCGCGTATCACACCCATGGCGCGGCGCCGCAATTCGTCTGATTCGCCTGGGAAGAAGCCATCATCGGTCAGCATAAAACCAGCAACCAGCACGACCTCCGCATCCTCGAGCGGCTGTTCGGATTGAAAGGCGCCTGCGCGAACACCTTCCGCAATCGCGGCGGCCAACACGGGGGCGAGCCGTCGCACCGTATACAGCACCGATCGAATGTGGAACGCGGAGTTTTCCGGGGAGTGAAGATCCGCAATCACTTCCGGCGTAGCGTCGGTCACTCGTGCGGATCGGATCACGCCCACAACTTTTTCCTCTGGACTCACCTCACTAGCCACAACGACTTCCGCACGCGCCACAATCGCGTCGGCCGTGCGCGCGATAATGGCATCCATGATCGCCTCTTTGTTCCGAAAGTGGTAGTACAAAGTACCTTTGGCGATGCCGGTTTCAGCAAGGATGTCTTCGATGGTGGTGGCTTGGTAGCCCTTAGCGCTGAACAGTTGTTGCGCGGCGTCGAGAATCAGCGTTTTCCGTTGAACGCCAGGTAAGCCAGGCATGTGAGTTCCTCCAAACACGTCTACCGACCGACGGTCGGTTGATACCCTCAAGCCTAACAAAGCCCACAGCCAGGCACAAGCACGTTTCGTGCACACCCAGCTGCGGGCCACGCTCCCCCGATGGCGAACTAACCTGCGATTGCAGGATCCAGCTCGGGCCATGGACGCAACCGCCCATTCTGATACAAAAGCGGCGTTGCATCCTCCCGGAAATCGCAACCGCGAACAGTTACCGCAAGAATCACATGGTCACCGGCGATAAAGCGATGCGTGACCTCACCCAAAAACCAGGCAACAGCGCCAGCGATAAACGGCACCGAATCACGGCGCTCAATCTCTACGCCGGCAAACCGGTCGTGGCCGTGACGAGCAAACGACACCGCCGTTTCCGTATGGTCCGCCGCCAACACCGAAATTCCAATCGGCGCGCCTTGCTGCAAAAACTCGTGCGAACGGGAGGATTCGTCGATACTGACCAGCACCATTGGTGGTTCCAGTGACAGTGAAGCGAACGCACTCACCGTCAATCCCACATCCTCGCCATTCGAATGTGTAGTCACTACGGTCACCCCGGAGGGAAAATTGGCCACGCTTTGCCGATAATGCGTCTGCGTTGGCCGCGTCACGGTCGTGTTCATAGGCCATCACGCGCCCTCGCCAACTCCCACCGCAATTGCGACTCCGACGGGGACTGGACCGGGATAAACGCCGCCTCGCGGAACCTTCGCGACGCCGGAGAGCGTTGCGCATAGCCGGCACCACCAGCCACGCGCACCTCAATGTTGGCTGCGGAGGTGGCGCAAGACGCGGCGTCGAGACGCAATTCCAGCAGTTCAACGGCGGTTGCCTGGGGTAAGCGCCCAATAATGTCCTCTTGGCGCGCCACCACGCCCTGAATCTCCTCGGCGACCCGCGCCACATCCGCGCCGAACGTCTCATTCACGCCCGTCAGGCGCGCGGAAGCCGCCGCAACCGCAGCCTCGGCGACACCGACGCACTCCGCCACCTGCAACAACACAAATGTCGGGCGCACCTCGGCGATAAACGCTTCGAAATCGTGCGAAATGATCTGCGATTCCGGAACAAAAACATTGTCCAGGGTGACCCACGCGGACGCCGTGGCGTTCAACCCCAGCAAACCGAATGGGGACCCGAATTCCACGCCTTCGGACTGGCTTTCGATATAGAACACGATGCGGTCGCCGTGAACGGTGCGCGCGGCGGTGACCAGCACGGCGTCATCGTACAGATTGGACGCCCAATTCAACTTGCCCGAAATTCGATACCCGCCGGCGACCGGCACCGCGTGCAGCTCAATCTCGCCACAACCAGCGAACTCTTTAAACGCGGCCGCCATGCCGGTCACGCCCGGCCGCTCACCTCGTTCCAACTGGCCGATAATCGAATCAATATGCGCATTGGTGGCTGCGCGGCGTAGATACTCCAGCGTCATGCGGTGAGCCCAAGCGGTAAAGCCGGCGGAGAGGTCGAGCCGAGAAATCTCCCGAATGGTTCGTGCGGTTGCCAGCAGCCCCTCGCCGAGTTTTTCGGGACCAAGCAGCGGCAGGATGTAGCGCGCATCCACCGTCCCGGAATCCACCGCGGCCGCGTTCGAGGATACTTCCTGTAGCACATCTGGGTGCGTTCCCAGCGGCGCCAATTCGATGCGCTCAATAATTGCCGTCGTCATGGTTTATGCACCTTCGATCACGAGTGTGGAAGTCAGGCTGGCTGGGCGAGTGTAGGTATTGACCACAGGCGACCATCGCAACGCATCCTGGTGGATCTTTTCCAAGGTTTCGCGGTCGGCGTCCCCGTCCAAGGTGACCCGCACACGGACGTCGGAAACGCCAGGGCGTTTGCCCTCGCTCACGTCACCCACCCCCCACGTCGGGGAGATGTCGATGTCGCCCTCAATATCAATTTCAATCTTGGTAAGCGTCACGTTCCGGTTCGTGGCAATCGCCTGAATCCCCACCGAAATGCACGCGGCCAACGCGGCCTGGGCGACCTCGGTGGGGTTCGGCGCGGAGTCGTCGCCAAGCAGTGCCGGGGGTTCGGACACCAGCACCGGCTCAAGGTGGCGAACCTTGGTCACATTGCGAAACAGCCCGTCCGCCTCCGTGTGGGTACGCACCGTTTTCTTCGCGCCCTCTGGGTGGTCGATGTTCTTCTGCGCTAACGCCTGGAGCGCGTCCTTATCGATCGGCTGCAGCGGTTCGCCGGGGCGGTGGTTGGGGGTCAAGTCGCTCATAGTTCGTCGTGGACCTTTCAGGTTTGGCGGTGACATGGTTCGGCGCGGCGGCGCTGAACTCGTTGTCCGACCCTAACACGAACTAGACCCGTTTGTGAACAGCTCGGTCTATCTTTGGGCAGATTTTCTCGGATCCAACGCTTGGGCTGCGCGGAAAAATATTCACGCCCTACATGCAACTTTGCCAATACGCTGGACATTTCACACATCACACCGCTACTCTCAGCAGGCAGGCCAGCAAGACAGCTCGGTCTATAAAGATTCGAAATGCCACACTTCCGAAGGTTGCTCGCATGCCCCCACACTCCCCTCACACCTCTCGCAGGGCCCTGTTGCAATACACCGCGCTCGCCGCGGCAGGACTTCCGCTCGCAGGTATGGCAAGTGCATGCGCCAGCAATACAGCACACTCCGCCCCATCCGACCGCGAGCTCACCATCGGATACATTCCCATCGCCTGCGCCGCACCCCTAATCCTCGCCCACAGCAAAGGCATGTTCGAACAACAAGGGGTGCGTGTGACGCTGAAAAAGTTCGCCGGCTGGGCAGACCTATGGAGCGCCTACGCCACCGGGTTGCTCGACATCGCACACATGCTCTCCCCCATGCCGCTCGCAATCAATGCTGGCGCCACCAACGGTACTCGGCCAACCGAAGTTCTGTTCACCCAAAACACCAACGGCCAAGCCATCACCCTAGCCAGCAAACACGCAGGCCACGTAACAACCGCCGCAGATTTCCGCAACAAGGTGATAGGCATCCCATTCGAATATTCGGTCCATGCGTTACTGGTGCGCGACTACCTGGAAAGCCACGGCGTAAATACCCGCACGGAAGTGGAACTCCGCCTGTTGCGCCCCTCGGACATGGTTGCCCAATTGCGGCTCGGGGGTATCGACGGGTTCGTCGGCCCAGAACCGTTTAACCAACGCGCCATCGACAGTGGCGCCGGCCGAATTTTCAAGCTCACCAAGCAGCTGTGGCCCGGGCATCCGTGCTGCAGTGTCGCGGTGTCGCAAGATTGGCGCGCGAGCCACGCCGAGGATACTGCCGCGCTTACCCGCGCGCTTGCGGACGCCGCCGAATTCGCCAACAACCCCGAACACCAGTCCGAGGTTGCAAACATTCTTGCGCAGGAAAAGTACCTGAACCAGCCGGCGGAACTGCTGCAACCCGCGCTCAGCGGCCACTACCACGACTGGCACGGCAAACCCACCGTGGACCACGAACGCATTATCTTCGGCAGCCCTACCGACAGCACCGCGTTGACCTGGATGGCCACCCAAATCGCCCGCTGGAACCTCGGCGGCAACGCGATCACCATGGACGACGCCGCGCTCATCCGGCTCGCGGATTCCGTGCTCCCCGCAACGCCACCAGCGGCTGGACCCCAACCGCTGCGCAGCGACCGAATTGTGGTCAACGGCCGCGAGTTCGACCCAAATCTGCCCACCCTCGGATACTAGGAACCCCACCATGCACCAGACCGAAATCAAACAAGCGTCCGGTTGGCGCGCGGCCGGCATCGGCGTCATACTGCTGTGCGGTGTGCTCAGCCTGTGGCAGTCTGCGGCAACCTTTGGATGGATCAGCGACCTCGCACCCACGCCAGCGCGCACCATCACCCGCGCCTACGAAATTCTGTCCGATCCCTTCTACCGCGACGGCCCGAACAGCGTCGGGATTTTCTGGCACCTTGTCACCTCCCTGCGACGCGTACTCACCGGATTTTTCATCGCCACGGCCATCGCCATCCCCACCGGTTTCCTGCTGGGACGGAGCACCGCTCTCCGCTGGGCAGTGGACCCACTCATTCAAATTCTGCGCCCCGTGTCCCCGCTCGCCTGGCTGCCCCTGGGACTGGCCCTGCTGAGCAATTCCGAACGCACCGCCATCTTCGTCATCGTGCTATCCGCGCTGTGGCCAACGCTCCTCAACACTATCGACGCCGTGCGCAACGTCAACCCCACCTACCTACAACTCGCCGCCACCTTAGGCACCCCGGCATGGGCCCAGATCATCTACGTCTGGCTCCCCGCCGCCCTCCCCGGAATCGTAACCGGCCTGCGGGTTTCCCTGTCCACGTCGTGGCTGGTCATCATCGCCGCCGAAATGCTTGTTGGCGGGCAAGGCATCGGTTTTTTCGTCTGGAACCAATGGAACCGCCTGGATATTAACTCCATCGTGGTGTCCATCCTCATCATCGGCGCCACAGGGTTAATCCTGGACCACCTCGTCGCCGCAATTCAGAAAGTTGTTCGATATGACTAACGCTGTATCCGCTGCCGAAACTCCTACCGAATCTCACGGCGCCCACGTCAACTTAACCGAAATCACCAAATCATACGGGTCGACGGAAATCATCGCCCCCACCTCCGTGCGTATTTTCAGCGGCGAATTCGTGTCCATCCTCGGCCCGTCCGGCTGCGGGAAATCAACCATTCTCTCGATGATCGCCGGGCTGGCGTTCCCCACCACCGGCACCGTATTCGCCGCGGGCCACCCCGTCACCGCGCCCGGACCGGATCGGGGCATGGTATTCCAGCACCATGCCCTGCTGCCCTGGATGACCGCCAAAGGAAACATCGAGTTCGGACTCAAATCCGCCCGCCCCGAACTCGGACCTGCGGAACGATCGCGCATCGCCGACCGGTTCCTCGCCCAGGTGGGGTTGGCGCACGCCGCCACCCGACGCCCGGCGCGGTTGTCGGGCGGCATGCAACAACGCGTCGGACTCGCACGAGCATTCGCCGTCGACCCGGATATTCTGCTACTTGACGAACCATTCGGCGCCCTCGACGCCCTCACCCGCCGCGAATTACAACTCCAGTTGCGAAGCGTGTGGGAGGCCAACAAACGCACCGTCATCATGGTCACCCACGACGTGGACGAAGCGATCACGCTTTCGGATCGCATCCTGGTCATGTCCCACGGCCCCAGCGCCACCGTCATCGCGGACCTCGACGTGGGCCCCTCCCCCGACCACACAGAGCTACGCGAGCATTTGTTGGAGCTCCTGGAGCACTCGCCGAAGGCTCCTGCGACGCTCAGCTAGAATACGACGCATGAAAACGTCGCTGGTGGCGCCGCTCGTCGCCGTCCTTGTCACCGTCACCTGCGTGTGCACCGCGGCGGTTGTATTCCTCACCCGCGTCGATGCTTCCGACACGCAATCGCAACCACCGGCCAGCAGCGTCACCCACACCACCTCGACCACGCCGCCGGCGCCGCCACCAAGCGTAAACACGGGTCCGGCTCCGATGGATGTCGGCACGTTCAGTATCGAAGGTGTGGTCCCCTTACACGGCGCTACCTACGATTCCATGCCGTACGTACTTCCCCTCGATCCGGCCGGACCGCAAGACACGATGGTGCGCTGGGTTGAGGGCTGGGGGCAGCCACCGTCACGCGCCCACGAAGGCACCGTATATATCCTCGGGCACGCATGGGCACAGCAGAAACTCGTGTTCAACCCTATTTCCGAATACCTGTCTGCCCAGGCGCCTCTCGACGCCCCGCCCGTACCAGCCCCCGCAGTCTCCGGCGGCACCATCCCCCGCTACCCGAGTCCCGGCCTCAACGGCTCGACGTTGCGCACCACGGACACACACGGCGCCGCACGCGAATGGGTTGTCGATAACGCCTGGTTGATCCACAAGCAGGACGCCATCGAAGACGCCGAACTTGTGGATACCACCATCCCCGGCCGCATCATCCTCATCGCCTGCGCGGTGAAAGACGGCCAAGACTTGGACTACAACGTCATCATCTCAGGCCACCTCACCTAGCAAGCCTCGCAATCTGCGGGCGGCTGCGCTAGTGGCGGCTGCGCTAGTGGCGGCGGCCGCGGCGGAACGGCCCCCGTCCGGAAACCGTGTCAGCATCATCGCCGTCGTCTTGTGCGTCCAAATGGGCAATAATCTTGTCCAAAAGGCCGAACAACTGCTGGCGTTCCTCGTCGGTGAGGGCAGCCGTGGGATCAAGGCGCGCGTTTTCCTCAGCCTGTTCCTTTGCCTGCTCGACACCGGCTTCCGTCAGGGAAACGAGTTGATCGGCGGCATCGGCCGGATTCGGCGCACTCGTGATCAGCCCGGAACCCGCCATAGCATTGAGGACCTCAGCTAACGCTTGCGGTGGGGCGCCCAGGACGTCCACCAATTCCTGTTGCCCCATCGGGCTGCGCTCGTTCAACAGCGACAGCACACGCGATTGCGCGACGAATAGTTGGAGCTGGCGGCGCCCAAGTCCACGCTTGGCACCCATCCGGGATTTCATGGCAGCACGTTTCAGGTGCATACCAATCTGATACATCCGGTAATCGAAGCTATCTTCGTTAAATTGGGGACGTCCGGGAGGCCCGCCTGCGCGCTCGCCCCCAGGACGCTGAGAAAATCCAAACACGATGAAACTTCCTTTCTGCTTAGGGTTCCTGCTGCACACCCTAGCAGCCCGAACGTGCAGCTCACGAACGCGGAAGGAGCGGTGGGGCCGGGGCTGGCCGCGGCGTCGCTAAGCATTTTCGACACGCTACGGGGTTGGCTAGTAGGGTGAGGAACCGTGACTATCGCCCCCAACGGCCGCAAATTACTTCGGATCGAAGCTCGGAACGCGGAAACGCCGATTGAAAGCAAACCACGTTGGATTCGCACCACCGCTAAAACCGGGCCAGAGTTTCAGGACATGAAACGCCGCGTCGCCGGCGCATCCCTGCACACCGTATGCCAAGAAGCTGGCTGCCCGAACGTGCACGAATGTTGGGAATCGCGGGAGGCGACGTTCCTCATCGGCGGTTCGCAATGCTCACGGCGCTGCGACTTCTGCCAAATTTCCTCCGGCAAACCCGAACCGCTCGACCGCGACGAACCCCGCCGCGTCGCCGAATCCGTGCGCGAAATGGGCCTCAACTATGCCACTATTACCGGCGTCACGCGCGACGACCTCCCCGACGAAGGTGCGTGGCTGTACGCCGAGGTCGTCCGCCAAATCCACGCCCTCAACCCGAATACCGGCGTGGAAAACTTGGTGCCCGACTTCTCCGGAAAACCCGAGCTTTTGCAGGAAGTCTTCGAATCCCGGCCCGAGGTATTCGCACATAACATCGAAACTGTGCCGCGGATTTTTAAACGCATCCGGCCCGCATTCCGGTACGAACGTTCACTCGACGTCATCCGGCAAGCACGCGACTTCGGTCTGGTAACAAAGTCAAACCTGATCCTCGGCATGGGAGAAACCTTCGACGAGGTTACCGAATCGCTGCGCGACCTTAAAGACGCAGGCTGCGACATTATTACTATCACCCAATACCTGCGCCCGGGCCCGATGTACCACCCCATCGAACGCTGGGTAAAGCCGGAGGAGTTTGTCGAACATTCCAACATGGCGACCGAACTCGGATTCACCGGCGTCATGGCGGGACCGCTCGTACGTTCGTCCTATCGTGCGGGCCGGCTGTACGCGCAAACCATCGCAGCCCGCGGCGAACAACTGCCCGCAAACCTGCGACACCTCGCCGAAACCACCGAAGGCTCCACCGCGCAGGAAGCCTCTTCCCTGCTCGCCAAATATGGCGCCTCCCAAGACACCCCGGTGGTCAGCCGCTAACTCCGCTGCTCCGAGGCGCACTGCGACAATGACGCCAACGATGCAACATCGAAGGCGTTTCGACGCCCCCGCTGCCATCCCCTATTCTTGAAGGCATGGCAGACGCACGCAAGCAGAAAGAAAACTCTGCGCAGAAGGAAGGCTTCGGCGCGAAGTTCGCCCGGTTTAAACACAACTGGGCACAAATGTGGCAAGCCTTCCAGATTCAGCGCAAGCAGGACAAAAAACTCGTCCCGCTCTTGCTGATCACTATCATCGGTATCGCATTCGCGTTTTTCCTCGTTGGTTTGGCGTGGAACGGCCAATGGTACATGCTCGTGTTAGGCCTATTGGTTGGCTTTACCGCCGCCCTGTACGTGTTCACCCGCAGGGTGGAGCGCTCCGTCTACGACAAGGCCTCCGGGCAACCCGGTGCTGCCGGTTGGGCGCTAGAAAACTTGCGCGATGGCGTGGGCATGGTCTGGAAGACCAAAACGGCCGTCGCGGCGACGACACACATGGACGCCGTGCACCGCGTCGTCGGCGTCTGCGGAATTGTACTCGTTGGCGAAGGTGAAATGCACCGCGTCCGCCCGTTGATGACGCAACAGAAAAAGCGCCTCCAGCGTGTAGCAGGCAACGCTCCCATCTACGAAATGTACGCCGGTGAAGGCGAAGGCCAAGTGCCCATCCGGAGCCTGCAACGCGAGCTCATGAAACTGCCTCGCAACATGAAAAAGAACGAGGCTGTGGCGCTGGCCGCACGCGTGGATTCCATTGATAGCCGCGGTGCACAAAACGCTGGGTTGCCGAAAGGGCCGATCCCGAAAGGTGCGCGCGTGTCCGGCATGAACCGCCGCGCGCGGCGCGCCTCAGACCGCAAAAAGCACTAACATTCGGATCCGCTCCGAACGCGGCGTGCGCATCACCCACGCCACCACGCCCCAGGGACGTTCGTTGGTTGTAAACCACTTCGCAGGTTTTAGAACACAACGCCACACCCTGGGGCGCATTCGTGCGAAGTTGCGGCAAAGCTCACACCTAGCTCTCTAGGGTGTATGTCGAATGAATCTACTGCGTGAGCTTTGCATTATCAGCAAGCAATAAGGAAACCAAGATGCCCTATTACGGGGGTTGAACACAGGTGCACTGCTACCAGCTTTTGTGGCATTGACTGCTGGCCACCATTCACTAATCGCGCCGTAAGCACCGCAAAATCTTGAGGCGGTATGCACCCCGTGCCACGATGGAAGCGTGCATCTGTTAGTGGAAAACAAGCTGTTAGCCCTGTTAGTGATTATGTCCTTGGGGTTGCTCCTCGGGCGCATTAAAATCGCCGGATTTCGTCTTGGCGTCGCGGCCGTACTGTTCGTCGGCCTCGGCTTTGCCACACTAGAACCAGATATCACACTGCCGTCGATCGTATTTATCATCGGCCTATCTATGTTCGTATACACGATCGGCTTGGAAGCGGGCCCCGGCTTCTTCGAGTCACTGCGCACCACAGGCATCCGACACAACGTGTTTGGGTTGGCCATGATCGTGATCATCACCATCGTGTCCTACGCACTGGTGAAAGCGTTTACCATCGATTCCCCCTCCGGCGCCGGCATGTTCACGGGTGCACTCACGAACACACCAGCAATGGCTGCGGTTGTGGATACGCTTCCTTCGCTTATCGGCGAAGACGTGGATACCAAAGCGCAACTCGAACTCCCCGTGGTGGCCTATTCGCTCGCATACCCGATCGGCGTGCTGGGCGTAATCGTGTCAGTTGCGGTGCTTGCAAAAGTGTTCCGTATCGATCATGACCAAGAGGCCCGTGACGCTGGCGTGGCAATCCAGGAGCTGCTCACTCGTCGCATCCGCGTCACCAAGGAAGGCTTGCCCTCCGTCACCACGATGCCGCTGCGATTCGACCTGGAAATCATCATTTCCCGCATCGAACACAACGGTAAATTGTTCCTCCCTGAGGCTGGCGACCACGTAGACCCCGGCGACATTGTCTCCGTCGTGGGCACCGAAGAGGAAGTAGCGAAGGCGCAAAAACTCATTGGCGAATTCCTCCCAGGCGACCCCACCCATGATGACGGCCTCGACTACCGCCGCATCTTCGTCTCCACCACAGAAATGGTGGGCATTCCACTGCGGAAACTCCGCCCCCGGCTCGATCACATGCTGGTCACCCGCGTCCGCCGCGGCGACGCCGACATGGTGGCAACCCCCGATACCATCCTGCAACTCGGCGACCGGGTCCGCGTGGTGGCCCCGCACGAAAGTATCGACCGCGCCACCCGCCTTTTCGGTGACTCGTACAAACGCATCTCCGATATCAACCTGCTGCCGCTTCTCCTCGGCCTGTCCGTGGGCGTGCTCATCGGCATGATCCCCATCCCGTTGCCCGGCGGCACCGCCTTGAAACTCGGTAGCGCCGGTGGCCCCCTGATTGTGTCGCTCATCCTCGGTGCCATCGGCCGCACCGGACCGGTGGTATGGCAGGTACCCTACGGTGCCAACCTAGCCCTCCGCCAGCTAGGCATCACGCTGTTCCTCGCCGGCATTGGCACCACCGCCGGCGCCGGATTCGGCAAAGCACTTGCAGACCCGCGCTCGCTGACCATCCTCGCGGTGGGCGCAGCAGTGACCATGATTTTCAGCCTGCTTACCCTCATCACCGGCTACAAGGTAATGAAAATTCCCTTCGGGCAGGTCGCCGGCATCCTCGCCGGGCTGCAAACCCACCCCGCAGTGCTCAGCTACGTCTCCGACCAAACCAAGAACGAGCTTCCCAGCATTGGCTACACCACCGTCTACCCCATGGCTATGGTGGCAAAAATCGTGAGCGCGCAGGTACTGCTGTTCCTCCTTTTCTTATAGCTTCTTGTAGCTTCTTGTAGCGCTCTTCAAAATAAACGTGTCTGTGGCGGGATCACTCAGCCATTTCTTCCGCCGGACACGCAACATTGGGCCCACGGTTCATCGATTGTGTGGCCCAATGTTGTGTCTCTGCCACAACCCGCGTGGTGCGGCGTCAGCCGAGGATAACGGCGGTGCCTGTCGCACGATCATGAAGCCCCCGCCCATCCGAATCGACGAGAATCGGCGGGAACACGAACACCGTGAGCATGGTCCGCACTAAGGCGCGAACGAAGCCGACGCGTTCTGGGGCGTCGATACGCGCCACACCCATGCGCATCACCGCCTGCCCCGGCGTGCGAGCAAACAACGTTACGGAAACCACGCCGAGCACAATGAACACCAACAAGGTTACGGTGGAAACCCCTCCCAACGCGTGCGTGAAGTTTGTGATGATGATGGCCACAAACATGCACAAAAACCAATCGAACGCTAGGCCGCCGACGCGCCTCATCACGCTAGCGAGCGCCCCCACCCCGCGTTCCGGCAACCCAAGCTTCTCGCCCGGCCACCGCCCTGGGGCAAGCGGGTCTTCAAATTCGGCCGGGATCTGCGGCCCGTCCAGCCAGCTGTGCTTATTGTCTGCCATGCCTATCAAGATAGCCCGGCCGGCCAGGCAAACGCACTTTGCACCGGCGAGACGCCGCATACTCTAGAAACGGTGGCAATGACGCTCAAGCGTTCACCCTAAGTGTCGGCCGGATTCCAGGTTGGGGTGCACGCGAGCAGCTCACCCTTTTTCAGGACCATGGTTACGGTCGACCGACAGATATAGGTAGAATGCCCCTCGTGCGAATGTTCTCTAGCGATGGCAGCGGCGGGTTGTCCGCGCGCTGCCCCGCTCACCCGTTCGCCCATGCCGTTGTTGTGGGCGGTCTCGCCCACCGGCTTTCGCAAGACAATACCTGCCCGCCATCCACTAGGAGTGTCCAGTGGCGTTCAATACCATCGAAGACGTAATTCAGTACATCCGCGACGAAGACGTGAAGTTTGTGGATATGCGGTTCACCGATGTCCCAGGTGCCGAGCAACGAATTACGATTCCGGCCGAGACTTTCACCGAGGAAGCTGCTGAAGAAGGCTTTGCCTTTGATGGTTCCTCCATCCGGGGTTTCACCACCATCGACGAATCTGACATGAACTTATTGCCGGATGTGAGCACCGCTGTGGTGGATCCGTTCCGCAAGGCAAAAACGCTGAACATCAAGTTTTTCGTCCACGACCCGTTTACCCGTGAGCCGTTTTCCCGCGACCCGCGCAATGTTGCCCGCAAGGCGGAGGAATACCTTGCTTCCACCGGGATTGCGGATACTTGTTTCTTCGGCGCCGAAGCCGAGTTTTACCTTTTTGACAAGGTGACGTTTGCTACGGACACGCACGAAGGCTTTTATGCTATCGACGCGGACGCCGGTTGGTGGAACCGCGGCGCCGACGTCACTCTTGGCGGCGCCCCGAACCGCGCCTACACAACGCGACTGAAGGGCGGCTACGGCCAAACCGGACCCCACGATGTGTATGAGGAGCTAAGGGATGACATGTCCCTGCTGCTGAGCAACGCGGGCTTCACAGTGGAACGCCAGCACCCCGAGGTTGGCACGGGCACCCAGCAGGAAATTAACTACAAGTTCAACACGTTGTTGCACGCGGCGGATGACTTGCAGACCTTCAAGTACATCGTCAAAAACGCGGCATTCCGCGCCGGCCGTACCGCGACGTTCATGCCGAAGCCGTTGGCCGGCGATAACGGTTCCGGCATGCACGCGCACCAGTCCTTATGGAAGGACGGGAAGCCGCTGTTTCACGATGAGTCCGGCTATGCGGGGCTTTCCGACCTCGCCCGCTACTACATCGGCGGCATTCTGCACCACGCGGGCGCTGTGTTGGCGTTTACCAACCCGACGTTGAACTCGTATCATCGCCTCGTGCCGGGCTTCGAGGCACCCATTAACCTCGTGTATTCGCAACGCAACCGTTCCGCCGCCGTCCGCATCCCGATCACGGGTTCGAACCCCAAGGCGAAGCGTATTGAGTTCCGCGCGCCGGACCCCTCCGGAAACCCGTACTTCGGATTCGCCGCCATGATGCTTGCGGGCCTCGACGGCATTAAGAACCGCATCGAGCCGCACGCACCAGTAGACAAAGACCTCTACGAGCTTCCCCCGGAGGAGGCCGCGTCCATTCCGCAAGCCCCGACATCGTTGGAGGCGTCTCTGAAAGCGCTCGCCGAGGACCACGATTTCCTCACCGAAGGCGACGTTTTCACCGAAGATCTACTCGAAACGTACATCCGCATGAAGTACGAGCACGAGATTGACCCGGTACGCCTGCGCCCCACGCCGCAAGAGTTCGAAATGTACTTCGACTGCTGATTCCGCCTTACCCGCAGCCAGCCTCCCTTGGCGCTGCGGGTTTTTGCCGCCTACGCCTCGCCGATCCCGAGTATCGACGCCCCGCGCACCGCCGTCGAGCCCCTCAATACCGCCTCCACATTCCTAGCCAAACCAATTCCACAGCTTTCTGTCTCCCAACACGTATAAGCTAGGACACTTACAACATAAAGCGCCCCTTATATTGGGGGCACTAATTGGGCTAACTCATCTGCTTAGAACACTGAATCCTTCGAATGAGGATGCTAACCGGAAGTGGCCACTCCAATTGCGCGCAACATACCACTAAATAAATGATCCGATACCTGCAGTTTCGCAGCATAACAGCACCAAACTAAAATCTTGCGGACAATACTCACTCGGAGATATGGACTACATAGCGGTCAACGCAAACGCTTGATAACGTGCAACCCATCATTGACCTTACGATTGATTAGGTGATGCTTTCACCCCATCGGGTGAAGTAAATTTATCTTGCGCCCTATCAAAACGATACAGTTGAAAAATTCTCGGGCATGTGCACGAGAGAAATCCGGACCACCGGCCCCAAACCGCCTGGTTAGATCATTTTTATTTCCAAGATCAGGCCAAAACTGCACGTCCGCCATCCTGAGAGCATCGTCAGCGAGGGGTCAGAAAACCCATAAATTTACTACAGTGGTGCACAACATTAAAAGCAGCGCACGAGAGAGTGGGATGCTTCCATTCTCGATTGGGCACCGCCATAAGTTCTACCCCCTATCAACTCGATAGCAAAGAGCTATTGACGTAGCGCAAACTCGTGATATCGCCAAAATGAACGGCCCGCACAGCCCCTGACCAGCGGGACTGCGAAGGTAATCCAAAACTCCAACGAGCGCCAGCACGCCAAACAGCAGATTGTGCACCCCCCAGAAACGGGGGCGAAAAATGTCAAAAAATCTCGCGCCGCACAAGAATTGAAGTCCATTGATCCGACCATCACGCGACGCCTCCAACCTAAGTAGCAGGTATGCTATTACCCCCGTTGGTCGCTTATGCAACACCACTTTTTGCGCCCCGATTCCGGGCTCCCGGCTCTCGTTTGCCACACACCGTTTGCGGACCTCAAGCCGCCAGTCGCGCCCGGAATCGAGTTCAAAACCGAAGCGAAACCATTTCATATCCCCGAGAGATACCCCCTTGGTTTTGCGCCATGTAACGCGCAGAAAACCCCACGTCCCAGGCCGCGCAATACGCAACAAAAGCTACCTAAAACCTAAGACTAGTCTTAAATTTTGGACCGCCGATCTGCCCTTCATGCAGCAAATCTACGCGAAACGGTGGCTAATCATTCACTTTTCAAAAGCACACGAATCAACCAGACTTCATGCCGATTTACCAGCTCTTTACCGCCTTAGCCACAAAACGTTACATCGCGCAAGGTCGAATATAACCTGTTTCAAGATTGCTGAGAGTAGCCCATGGAATCCATCCGTACACACGTTTTAAGAAACCCTGCGAATCACCACACCCAACAGTCACCCGTTTTCAATAAAGTAGCTAGTCACGGCGAAGTTTTTGCTCGCACTGACGTGAGCTTCACAGGATTAGGCCACATCACCGTTTCCGTCAGTCACCCCCGTGTGCGATTGGCAAAATGCTCTACACAAACGCTATAAATACAGCTACTTTGTCCATAACTTGAGCATCAAACGTCGATACAAATCGCCCCAAACTGCAATGGCCAACCCCCCAATCAAGGGCCAACGCTTCGCTCCGACCGTTACAGCACACCCCAAACTGTATTGATGTTGCAGCCCCTGAATTCGCTTTTTATATAACGCACAAGAAATATAATAGGTTTGGCGTAATAGTGCCTTGAACCGTCGTTCCATAAACTTTCAACTTCGACAAATTAGCACATTTCGCACTATTTAAATCCCACCCCCATAGCAAATTTACAGCATTTTCGGTGCAGGGTCTGATGTTGCTCATTTAGGCTGGTGAACCAGTGCACCCCCTGCGCCAAGATTGTGGCTCCTGAAACAAATTGAACGTGCACAATTAAAGCTACCCCCGAATTGCACAGGTTCGCTTCGCACGACATACTCAACGATGTGAACAAGCCCAAGACCCATTTGAATCTCGACGACCTCGTCTGCTTCTCTTTGTACTCAGCAGCTCGCGCACTCCAGCAAGTGTATCGCGGCCACTTGGACCGGTGGGGTATTACGTACCCGCAGTACCTCGTGCTCGTGTGCTTGTGGGAAGAAGATGGCCTGAGTGTGAATGAACTCGGTGAACGCCTCCACTTGGACAGCGGCACCCTGTCTCCTTTGCTGAAGCGCATGGAAGCTGCAGACCTGTTGGTTCGTCTGATTGATCCTACCGATACGCGCCGTCGTATCCTTTCCCTGACCCAACGCGGTCGCGACCTCGAAGTTGAAGCCGGCCCGTTGCAGCGCTGTGTCGCTGCCAGCGTGGACCTGACCCGCTTCGAGCTTGCCGAACTGCACCAGCTCACCGGCCGTGTGGTGGAATCCCTGAACAATCGTCGCGTCCCCATGGATGGCCGCGCATTCTCCGGAGTTCGCCGAAACCAAAAGGTACAAAACTAAGTCCGATTCGTCTCCTCGGACTCAAACAACCTCGTTGATGCGGACACGAACACCCACATCAACACCTGTCCCCCAATACTTTCAGCGCACATCGTCTCCCAAATCTAATGCGCTAGCAGAGTATTCCACCTAAGAACCCGGCGTCGATTGCCCCTCGACGCCGGGTCATGAGCATATGTGCTCGCTATAGGGGTGCGTTTCATAAGAGTCACGCCCGGAACATTATGCACGCAGGTGTTCCGACACGATGTAGTGTGAACAAGCCGTTTCCCAATTCGGCTCAGCAATCAGTCGGCTGGCGTTTCAAGAAAAGTTCCGGACATCTTTGTAGACAATCTCACGTCTACGCACCGGTGACATTTTACCCCAGCGGTTCTAGAGTGGTCGATATGTGCCCCACTACTACCACCAAAACCCCTTCAACCAGCATCAACGTTGCGGATACCATTAATGAATACCTGCAACGCTCAGACTGGCGGGTGCATGCCAACGCCAACCAAGATTTCTCCCTGGGTGGGTTAATGCTCAACACCAACGGCAAGGTAGTAGCCAACTTTTGGCTCAATGAAATATTCCACCCAGACGCAGGTCAGGCGCACCGCGAGGGAGATATCCACATCCACGACCTTGACATGCTCTCTGGCTATTGCGCGGGCTGGTCACTCCGGCAACTGATTCAAGAAGGTTTTGGCGGCGTCAAGGGCACCATTTCCTCCGGCCCGCCACGGCATTTTTCCTCCGCCTGCGGCCAGGTCGTCAATTTCCTAGGCACCCTGCAAAACGAGTGGGCCGGCGCACAGGCGTTTAGCTCGTTTGACACTTACATGGCCCCGTTTCTGCGGCTCGACAACCTTTCCTACGATCAAGTCGAGCAAACCATGCAAGAGTTGATTTTCAACTTAAACGTGCCTAGCCGATGGGGAACCCAAACACCTTTTACCAACCTCACGTTCGACTGGATATGCCCGGATGACCTGAAAGACGAATACCCGCTCATCGGCGACGAAGTATGCGAATTCACCTACGGCGACTTGCAGCCGGAGATGGATTTGATCAACCGAGCTTTCCTCGCCGTCATGGCAGCGGGCGACGTCGACGGCCGCCCGTTCACCTTCCCCATCCCTACCTACAACATCACCCCGGATTTCGATTGGGACAGCCCCAACGCCCAAGCGCTGTTTTCCATGACCGCCCAATACGGCTTGCCTTATTTCCAGAATTTCATTAACTCGGATATGGATCCGGGCATGATTCGCTCCATGTGCTGCCGTCTCCAGCTTGACCTTCGTGAACTGCTCAAACGAGGCAACGGACTGTTCGGTTCAGCCGAGCACACCGGCTCGATTGGAGTGGTGACGCTCAATTGCGCGCGCTTGGGGCATGTCTTTTCGGGCGGCCCGGAAACAGCATTGCTGGAGCGGGTAACGGAGCTGGTGAGACTGGGCGTCGATACCCTTGAGCGACGGCGCGCGACAATTGCGGAGTTCCTCGAACTGGGGCTATTCCCCTACACGGCGCGCTGGTTACCGGACCTGAACAATCACTTTTCCACCATCGGCGTCAACGGCGTCAATGAAATGGTGCGCAACTTTACCGACGACGCGTTCGACATTACGGATCCGCAGGGGCACGCCATGGCCGCCCACCTACTCGACCACATAAACGAACTACTGGTCGAGGCGCAAGAACGCACCGGTCACCTGTACAACCTGGAAGCCACACCCGCGGAGGGCGCCACCTACCGGTTCGCGCGCGCCGACCGCGAGCGATTCCCCAACATTATCCAAGCGGGCACGAAGGAAGAACCGTACTACACGAACTCCACCCAGCTACCCGTCGCACATACACCCGATCCTTTCGCGGCGCTGCAGGCACAGGACGATCTCCAGACGCGCTACACCGGCGGCACCGTGCTGCACCTCTACATGGGGAGCGCGGTGAGCAACGGCGAAGCCTGCGCAAACCTCGTACGACGGGCCCTCACCAACTTCGAACTCCCGTACGTTACCGTCACGCCCACATTCTCCATTTGCCCCGCCCACGGCTATCTATCTGGCGAGCATCCGGCCTGCCCTCACTGCAACGCAGAAACCGAAGTGTGGACGCGCGTCATGGGCTATTTTAGGCCCGTGGCCAGCTTTAATACCGGCAAGAAAGGTGAGTTCCATGAGCGCGTGTACTTCGCTGAACCACCCGCCGCCTGACCTGCCAACGGCGGGTTTCCTCCCCTTCTCTGCCACCGATTGGCCCGGCAAGCTCACCGCAACTGTATTCACACAAGGCTGCCCGTTGCGCTGCAGCTATTGCCACAATCCACAACTCCAACGGTTCGGCGCCGCGAGCGGCAATTTTTCCGACGTCATCAGCCTCCTCGCGCGCCGCCGTTCGCTTCTCGACGCCCTCGTGTTCACCGGCGGCGAACCCACCACACATCGCACGCTCCCGGACGTAATCGAATACGTGCATGCAATGGGCTTTCCAGTCGGCCTGCATACCTGCGGTTACTCACCAAAACGCCTGGCGCGGCTTTTCGCTCGTCCCGAAACGACGCCGGACTGGATTGGGCTAGATGTCAAAGCGCTGCCTGGGGACCTACCTGCCGTTACCGGCTGCACCCCGAGAGTGGCCGAGCGAATGTGGGATTCCGTAGCGCTCGTCGCCAAGTCGGGGGTTGACGTGCAAATTCGCACCACCGTCTGGCCGGATTCCGTGGTCTCCCGCGGACTCAACGAACTGCGCGAACGGGTAGTAACACTAGGGTTACCCCCGCCCGTCGTACAGGTTGCACGCAACGTAGATTCGTGGGGATATTACATGGCGGGCTAAAGCGCAACTGGTGGGGGCACACACCTACACCTTTTGCCGCCCACGGACGTTTGAGCTCGCTTTTTCAGGATAAAAGCATCAAACATAGATGGCTTGTTCGAAGTAGTCAAGTGCCATAACCCCCGCCGCGCATTGTGCACAACTTTTACTGTATATTTCAGCATTGGGCAACATATCCGCGATGCTTTTCCCCACCGGCTCCCCAAACCCACCCCGAATGCCACCATGCAATCCCCGCCCAACCCCGAACGAATGCATACTTGCTACATGATGAGCGCACTACAACGCTCAATGCAAAACACGCAACCGCTGACCTGCAGCCACCCCAGCATTCTTCCTTTACGGTGCCCCTGAAGAATGAAAAGACCAGCCCAGGTCACAGCGGAAATGCGCGGCCCAATCAGTCCCCGAGCTCCATAAAAACCTCCAAATTCATAAGGAAGGCGACAGCGGCTTCATCGAGGAGCTGGGCGCGGGCGGCGTCGTCAAGCTGAATGTTGTCCAACGCGGCGCGGTAGGCGTCCTTGTAGGGCTTGAGTTTCCCGATGCCTGCGAACGTGAAGAAGGTTACGGCGTTGTCGGAAACCCCATAGTGCCGTTGCACCATCCGGCTGATCACTTGGCCGCCGGAGAGATCGCCAAGGTAGCGGACGTAATGGTGAGCGACGAGGCGCGCGGCGTCGCCAGTTTGCGCGATGTGATCAAGCCGCGCCACGTATGCTTCAGTCGCCGGCAAAGGGCGCAGACGCGCGCGCCACTCGGAGGAGCCGTGCAGGGCATCCAAATCCGCTTCGAGTGCAGGCACTCGCTCTAGCCGGGGATCAATAATATTTGCAGCAATGGGGTCGCCTGCGACGGCTCGGGCGGCGCGTTCCAACGCGGAGTACACAAACCACATTTGGCCGTGTAGCGCTGCGTATGCATCGGCATCGAGTTCGCCGGCGAGCAATTGCCCCATAAAGTTGGAATGCTCAGCACGCTCGTGCGCCTGTGCGGTTGAGTCCTTCAGTTCTGCGGAAAGCCGCGCGCTCGGGCGGGCGGCCGTGGCGAGGGTCATGGCGGAAACGTCCTTTACCGTCGGAAAATTGTTCAGCGCGGCGGGCTTGGTGCCGCAGAAAATTGCTCCGCGAACAGCCCACCCACACCCACCATTTAACTAAGGTTAGGCACACCTGAACATCAAACGTTTGGATGAAAAGTGCGGTCCATTGGTGGTGGTCTCACACGCCGAAAAGTAGCGCCAGCACCGCGCGACCGACGTCTTACGGCTCAAACGTTGCCTCGCCCCAAAACACCTCGTCCACAACTTGGCGGGCCCGGCGGGTTAAGCGCAAGTAGTTTTCAAGGAAATCTTGGTACTCTGTGGGGTCCCACCCCGCAGCACCAGCCACCTGGGCAAGTTGCGGGCCGGGCTGCGGCAGCTGGTCAGTACGTTTACCGCGAACCAGCACCAGCGCATTACGCGCCTGGGTAGCTGCCAACCATGCCGCCCGTAGCGTCTCCGCCTGATGTTTCGGCAGCAACCCCTCCTGCTCAATCACGTCAAGGCATTCCAAGGTGGAAGTGTTGTGCAGGCCAGGCACCTCGTGAGAGTGCAACATGATGAGTAATTGCACCGTCCACTCAATATCCGTCAGTGCACCCCGACCCAGTTTCGTATGGGTATTCCGGTCGGCGCCGCGAGGAAGACGTTCGTTATCCACGCGAGCTTTCATGCGCCGCACCTCGCGCACCGTGTCCGCCGATACCCCACCCGGCGGGTAGCGCAACGGGTCAATACGGTGCAAGAAATCCCGGCCCACTTCTTGGTCACCTGCGACGACCGTGGCGCGCAACAAGGCCTGAATCTCCCAAGTCTCGCCCCAACGCTCGTAGTACTTTTCGTACGAATCGACCGTCCGCACGATTGGACCAGACCTCCCCTCGGGGCGCAGGCCAAGGTCCACCTCAAGGGGCGGATCGTCACTAGGTTTTGCCAGGCGGCGGCGCATCCGGTCGCAGACGCTGATCGCCCAGCGCACGGCGTCGCTATCCGAGATGCCATCGGCGGGCTGGCACACAAACATCACGTCAGCGTCGGAACCATACCCCAGTTCCGCCCCGCCCAACCGCCCCATGCCAATCACCGCAATGCGCGCCGGCGGCTGTTCCCCTTCCTGCAGGCTGGCGCGGATTTCGGCGGCTAGCGCAGCGTCAAGCACCGCGTCCCACACGAGCGACAAGCTACGGCACACCTCCTGCACCCCCATCATGTCCAGCAGGTCAGCTGCCGCCACGCGCGCCAACTCCGCGCGCCGCAGGGAACGCGCCGCACGGATCGCCTTGTCCGGATCGTTATAACGCCGCGCTGCGGCCAGCAATGACCGCGACACCGTATCCGGGGACGCGCCCAGCAGTTTCGGCCCTGTAGCGCCATCGCCAAGGAGTTTCACGGAGTCCGGGGTGGCCAAGATCAAATCCGAAACATAAGGCGAATTGCCCAGAATACGCATAAGGCGCTGCCCCACAACGCCTTCATCCCGAAGCATGCGCAAGAACCATTGCCGGTCCTCCGCCGCATCCGAGAGGCGCCGGTAATTCAGCAGCCCCATGTCCGGGTCCGCCGTTTGGGAAAGCCACTCCATCAACGTGGGCAGCAACATCGCCTGGATTTTCGCCTTGCGGCTGCGACCGGAGGCTAACGCGATGAGATGCTCGTAAGCACGGTCCGGGAATTTGTAACGCAACGCCGCGAGTTGCAGCTTCGCGGACTCGGCAGACAGACGCAGCGTTTCCACGGGCAAACTCGCCACCGAATTCAACAGCGGACGATAGAACAATTTTGCGTGCATGGAAGAGATTTGGAGCGCCACTTTTCGGAAGCGTTCCCCCAACTCATCCGCCGCTGTGCCCTGATTACCGCGCGCCGTAATCCCCGCCGCGCGCGCCAACCAGCGCAATTGTTTCACGTCCGTATCCGCAGGCATGGTGTGGGTACGCCGTAACCGTTGCAGCTGCAACCTGTGCTCCAGCAAGCGCAGGAACTCATATGCGGAAATCAGGGCGTGCGCGTCCTCGCGGCCGACATAACCGCCTTTCATCAACGCGGTAAGCGCATCCACGGTGCCGAGTTCGCGCAAACTTTCGTCCACCCGACCGTGCACCAACTGGAGCAATTGCACCGCGAACTCCACGTCCCGCAGGCTGCCTTTGCCCAGCTTAAGTTCCCGCTCCCGCAGCTCGGCGGGCACATTGTTCACTACCCGACGGCGCATCGCCTGCACGTCGTCGACAAAACTTTCGCGTTGGCTGGCGCTCCACACCAAGGGGGCAAGCGCGGCCACGTACTGGCGCCCGAGTTCCATCGAACCCGTCATCGGCCGCGCCTTTACCAGGGCTTGAAACTCCCAAGTCTGCGCCCACCGCTTGTAGTACGCCTGATGGCTCTCCAACGTACGTACTAACGCTCCCTGTTTTCCCTCGGGGCGCAGCGCCGCATCCACCTCAAAAAAGCACCGACAACCAATGCGAATAAACTCACCTGCCAGCCGGGTGGTACGGGCGTCCGCGGGCTCCGCCACGAAGATGACATCCACGTCCGAAATGTAGTTCAATTCGCGAGCACCACACTTGCCCATTGCCACCACCGCGAGCCGCGCGGGGACAGGCTTGTCGCCGTACACACCGGCAACTGCCACGGACAACGCTGCGGTGAGCGCGGCGTCGGCAAGATCGGACAGGGCGCCGGAAATCACCGTGAATGGAACGTGCGGTTGACCCGGTCGGCGGGGGGATTCCGGGTACGTTCCCGCCAAATCGTGCGCCGCGATCCGCATCAGCAAACTACGGTACGTACGTTTCAGCAGCGGCTCCGCCTCCGCGCCCGTCACGCCCGCCCGATAGGTGCCCGGCGTACGCAAATCCGCGGTGGCGGTATCGGCGTCTTCATCAGCAACCGCAACGTTGGAATCGTCCATGTGTACTAACTCTGCGGGCGCGGCGTTCACGCACTCCAGCAACGCCCCCATCATCTCCGTGGCCGACGGTAACTCCAAGCGCAGCTGCGGCCACAGGTGCGGGTTTGCCACCAAGTGGTCCCCAAGGCTTGTCGACGCCCCCAGCAACGCCACCAAACGCACCCGCAGCGGCACCTCCTCCCGCAGCGCCCTGTCCAGTTCGCCACGATCATCCCCCAGCGCTTCCATCAAACGCACAAGCGAATTGAGTGCGAGGTCGGGGTCGGCGGCGCCGGTCAAACTCCACAGCAAATCCACCGAATCCTCGTTCATCCACCCCAGCCACTCTAAATCCGCCTGTGCGTGCGGCCCCTCCAAACTCAACCCGCCTGGAGTTGGAAGCGAACGACGAGTGGAACGCGGGGTAGCCATGGTGCTCCTTGGGGGTGAAAATACGGGGTGCGTTATTGCAGGTATTCGTGCCTAATAGTCTAAGTTTGTGCGCAGCTCCCAAGACGTGATCTGCGACTGATAGTCCTGCCACTCGCGCCACTTATTGCGTAGGAAATACTCAAAAACGTGCTCACCCAGCGTCTCAGCAACGAGCTCCGATTGCTCCATGAGACGCAGCGCCTGATCCAAGCTGCCTGGCAAATCTTGGTACCCCAACGCGCGGCGTTCACGACGTGTCAACTTAGAGATATCATCTTCCGCCGGATCCGGCAGCTGGTACCCCTCCCGAATCCCCTTCAAACCCGCCGCCACCAGCACCGCATACGCAAGATACGGGTTGCACGCCGAATCGGGACTACGCACCTCCACGCGGCGCGAATTCACCTTGCCCAGCCGGTACGTGGGTACGCGCACCATGGCGGAACTGTTGGAAACACCCCAGGTAGCTGCCGTCGGGGCCTCATTACCGAACATCAAACGTTTATACGAATTTGTCCATTGGTTGGTGACGGCCGTGAACTCCGGCGCGTGATGCAAAATCCCCGCGATAAATTGCCGCGCGGTGCTGGACAACGAGAACTCATCATCCGGATCGTGGAACGCATTCGTGTCCCCCTCAAACAACGACAAGTGCGTGTGCATGGCGCTGCCCGCGTATTCCGTAAACGGCTTCGGCATAAACGTAGATCGAACCCCATTTCGAAGCGCTGTCTTTTTCACGATGTAGCGGAACGTCATAATGTTGTCCGCCATGGTGAGCACATCCGCATACCGCAGGTCAATCTCCTGCTGCCCCGGCGCGGTCTCGTGGTGCGAAAACTCCACCGAAATCCCCATCGACTCCAACGCATTCATCGCATCGAATCGAAAGTTAGGCGCCTTGTCCGTCACAGCTTGGTCGAAGTAGCCGCCATTGTCGGTGGGCACTGGCGGGCGGCCATCCGTAGCCAACGACTCCACCAAGAAAAACTCGATCTCCGGGTGGGCGAAACAATGAAACCCGTCATCGGCCGCCGCCTTCACCTGCCGCCGCAGCACCTGCCGTGGGTCCGCGTACGACGGCTGCCCGTCCGGCATGGTGATATCGCAAAACATCCGCGCAATATCCGTGGATTCTCGCTTTTCAAACGGCATGAGTTGAAACGTCGATGGGTCCGGCCTGGCGATGGTATCCGCCTCGGATACTCGGGAAAAACCTTCGATTGCGGAACCGTCGAAACCAATCCCCTCTTCGAACGCGCTCTCGAGCTCAGCGGGAACCACGGCCACGGACTTCAAATACCCCAAAATATCCGTAAACCACAGCCTCACAAACCGAATATCGCGCTCTTCGATCGTGCGCAGCACAAATTCCTGTTGGCTATTCATTCTTTTCAATCTAATGGACGTCGCCGCCTGCCGCCGCCCCATTCAAGGGCGCTATGCTGGCCACAATGGAGCTTCCGAAAATAATTGCACTTCTGCGCGAAGAAATTCAGGCTGGTAGATCTCCCATGCTCGCGGACGTCGCCCGCACCCACGGCTTCAGCCCGTGGCACTTTTCGCGTGAATTCAAGCGCACTGCTGGGTTTAGCCTGCGACAATTCGCCGAAGCCACCAAAATCCAGCACAGTATCGACGCCGTGTCCACCCGCCGACTGTCCGTCACCCACAGCGCGCACCTGAGCGGCTACGCCAGCCTGGGCACATTTTCGAATGCCTTTCGGCGGCACACCGGCATTTCGGCCAAACGTTTCCACCAGGAAACACAGACCGCCATATCCATCTTGCGCAAACTGGGCAGCAAAACCGGAACGCTCTACCACCACGAATACCCCAATGCTGAAACTGCGAAGAACCGACTCAAGGTCACGGTACATTTCCCCGACGGTTACGTCCCCGCAATCACGTGCGTGGGCCTGTTTCCAACCGCGATTCCTAAAGGCCCGCCGGTGGTCGGCGCCGCATTGTTTCACCACACTTCGGTCACACTGCACAACATTCCCGCGGGTGCGTTCTATCTCCTCGCGTGCGACCTCACACCAAATCGCAACTACATACGAATGCTTCAGGATAACTACCGGCAAAAAGGTCCCCGCGTACTGCACTTCCCCACCGACTCAGACCAACACTTTGAGCTAGCTATGCGGTTGCGCCAGCCCGAGGACCCGCCGATCACCATGAACTTCCCCGTCCTTATCGCAAACATCGTCCGCAACAGGTTGCAACAGCGCAATTCGGAATAAAACAACCCCACTACTGGCACCTAGCATCAAACACACCCATTCACCCTGTTTGTACGTTAGGAGTCCGAAATGTCGGAATTTCACGTCTACCTGTCGTTCCCCGGTACCGCGCACGAAGCCTTTGCGTTCTACGCAAAACTTTTCGACGCCGAGTGCGCTGGCCGCTACACCTATGCTGACATGGCGCCGGCGGGCGTCGAAACGCCGCCCGAACATGCGCAGCTCATTGCCCATGCTGCGCTGAACCTCGGAAATCTCACGCTTATGGCCACGGACTCGGAAACGCCGGTCCGATCGGCAACCGCCGAATCCAACGCGTTCTTGTTCTATCAAACAAAATCCCGCACCGATGCCCAACGGGTTTTTGAAGCGCTTGCCCAAGACGGCACCGTGATCAGCCCACTTCAAGACCAACCCTGGGGCTACAACGGGCGCTGCATCGACCGCTTCGGCATCGCCTGGGAAATCTTCCTCGACGACAGTCAAGGCAGCGAGATCGGATCCACGCCCTAAGTTGTGGGGACCTTCGCGACGCGGCGGTGAGCGGGTTGGTTCTCGGGGGCACCGTGGGGCGTCGCGCTTGGGTTTTTGCTGGTACAACTGGGGTATGAGCACGCGGCAATTTCTCGAGGTAGAAGCAAAATTTTCGGTTGATAATGACGCGGATGTCCCAGCGTTAACTGAGATTGAACATGTGGCCGAAGTCCATAGTGAGACGCACGAGCTTTCGGCGGTCTATTACGATACTCCGGATTTGCGGTTGACTCGGCACAAGATCACGCTCCGGCGCCGTACTGGGGGCACGGATTCCGGGTGGCATATGAAGTTGCCAGCGAGCCACGGGCGGGTCGAGTTGCATGCGGATCTGACCGAACCTGAATACGGTGAGTACGTTGTGCCGTGCGATTTGCTGTTTCCGGTGCGGGCGATTGTGCGGGATGTGCCGTTGGAGCCAATTGCGCAGGTGGACAATGTGCGTAAGGAGTTCGCGCTCACGGATATTGACGGCAAACTCGTGGGCGAGTTTTGCGACGACCGCGTCACCTCTTGGTCGTTGTTACCGCACGGCCAGCGCCAAACCTGGCGCGAATGGGAGTTTGAAGTCGGCGAGGAATACTTGGACGATATCGAACGTACCTTGGGCTCTGCGACGAAACTGTTAGAGGCCGCAGGGGCAACACAATCCAAGAGCCCCTCGAAGCTGGTGGCGGCGCTCGGGGATTCCATTGAACACGCCCCAAAGCCACCAACGCCAGCGAAGTTGGACAAGAAAAACCCAGCGTATGCGGTGGTGAAGGCGCTCGCGGAGAATCGCGATGCGTTGCTGGCGAATGATCCGAAGGTGCGGCGCGACGAGTGGGATTCCATCCACCAGATGCGGGTGGCCACACGTGAACTTCGCAGCCACATGCAGACCTTCGAAGGCATCCTCGTGGGCGACGGCTACTTGGAACTGGAATCCGAACTCAAGCACCTCGCCGGGGTACTGGGCGTGGCGCGCGACGCGGAGGTGGTTGAGGAGCGGTTCCACGACTTGTTGCAAACGGTGGACGCGGATGTGATTGACGCGGTGACGCGCAAGCACCTCGAACAGGACATGGCTGTGGAGTACCGCAACGCACACTCGGAAGTGGTGGAGTTGCTGGAATCCCAACGGTACTTCGACCTACTCAATTCCCTCGACTCGCTGCTGGCAAACCCACAGGTTGCGGACGTTGCGGAAGAGGATTGCCAGGAAGAAACCCCGGAAGGCATCCTCGTCACGCATCTCGACGACGCCTACGCCCGACTGGTCAAGCGGCACGAGAAAGCTGTCTCCCGGTGGGGTGATTTGGAGCGGCCATTGCGTGAGCGTGAGGGGTATTTCCATGACATGCGGAAATCCGCCAAGAAGTTGCGCTACGCGGCAGACGCCGCCCGTGCCACGGGGCTGAAAACCAAAAAGCTGTACGAGGCCTGCAAGCGCATGCAGACGGTGCTTGGTGATTTCCAAGATTCCGTCACCTCGCGTGATGTACTGCTCCGCAAGGCTGGGCAAGCCCGCGAAGCGGGCGAAGATACCTTTGCCTACGGCGTGTTGTTCCAGGTGGAACGCGAACGCGGCCTCGAATCATTGCGGGACTACGCCACGAGCTTTGAGAAGATCGAAAAGGCGTATGAGGCAATGAAAAAGGCCGCGCGGAAATCGCACAAGAAAAAGAAGGGTTAGCGCTCCCAAGCGGGTTCCACGCCCCAGTCGTCGTCTTCCTCATCCAAGGCGTCGGCTGCGGCGTTGCGCTCGGCGGCGATATTCATCGCGTCGCGAGCCTCGGCTTCCGTAGCGTAGGGGCCCATGCGGTCCTCCCACGATTGAATGCGTCCTTGGCTCACTTCGCCGGTAGTGGGATTAAAGAACCATTGATCGTCTGTGGTGGTCATACTTTAGTCACGCTCCTTCTTACATCAAACCTTTCCCACCAACCTACCCCGCGCGCAACCCCCAGTGGGCTACATTGCGGGCTACAGTAGTGGCAAAGTACGCGCGCTGCCCCGGCCATGGCGCGCGCGGCCAGTTGCAACCGTTGAAGGAGAGTCTTCGCCAATGCCGCTTTGGAACGCCCCCGATGAACTCATTGGCGATCGTGCAGCGCAGGTGCACCGCCGCACCTACAGTACCGAGCCAACCATACTGACTACCGCACCGGGGACCCTCCCACTCGTTGGCGAACACACTGACTATATCGGCGGCGTGGTCGCAGTTGCGATGACTCACCTCGGTGTGGCCGTCGCCGCATCCCCACGCAATGATTCGAAAATCCGCGTGCGCTTATCTCAACCAAGCTGCCGCGACACCAACCACGAAACCACCATGGAAACTATCGCGCAGCGCGGGCCGGGCGGGGTGGAAACTCGGCTCGGTGGTGTGGTGTGGTCGCTGATTAACCGGCAAATGCTCAGCCGCGACACGCAGGGTTTCGATATCACCGTGGTGAGCACCATCCCCGCCAACGCTGGCCTCGGCGAGGCTGAAGCAATGGCCACCGCGTTCGCACTGGGATTGCAAATAGCCGCTGGTGTGGAGATCGATGCCCCGCTCCGCGCCCGGCTCGCCGAAGTATGCACGCAATCCGCCAACACGTTCGCAGACACCCCAGAGTTACGGGCGCGGCACGTGGCCGCGCTGCGGGGGCACGCTCATTCCGTGGCGCTGGTAGATTACGCTGACGGTTCCGTCACCCAGGCGCCCCACCCGCGCGGTATCGAGGTGATCGTGGTGACCAAACCAAAATCCTCGATTGCCACCAAACTGGTGTCCGAAATCCACCGCCGCCACGCATTCCTTGACGACGCCGCTCGCGCCTACGGCGTCGACTCGTTGCGCGCCCTTCCCGATGCCCAGGCGCGAATTACGGACTGGCTGTCGGCGGTGCACAAGGTGCACGGCAGCGACAAAGTGCCTTCGTTGGAGGAGGCGGCAGGCTGGTTGAAGTTCCTGACCGAAGAAACCAAACGCGCTTCGGAGGCTGCCGCGGCGTTGCGTTCGCGGCGGATGAACGCGGTGCTGGAGCTCGTCCACACCTCCCAAACTGAACTCGAGAATACGTTCAAGCTGACCACGGATACTCACCGCGCGTTGGTGTATTTGTGCGAAAGTCGCGGGGCGGTGACGGCGCGCGGCACCTCTCCCGGCCTCGTAGACGCGGTGGTCACCTATGTGGACCCGCAACGTGCGGATAACTATGCGGCCGACCTCGCAGCCGACGGCCTGCTGGTCATCCCGCTGCACGCCGGCGAGCCCACCACTGGTGTTCAGCTCGCAGGCGACGATGAAGGCGAATGAGCCACCCTATAAGCCGGATTCTGTCATTGAAGGTGAACATCCATCTGAACCCACCGTTGCCGGCGGGCCTCAAGCAGCGTACCTTCGGGCTCGGCGAGCAACCTCCTCACGCCCGAACAGACATACCCGATAACCGGGTACGTCCTCTTGCCTTGCTCCCGGTGGGGTTTACCTAGCCGCCTGAGTCACCCCAGGCGCTGGTGCGCTCTTACCGCACCGTTTCACCCTTACCCATTGCTGGGCGGTTTCTTTTCTGTGGCACTATTCCCGCAGGTCACCCTGGGTTGCCGTTAGCAACCACCGTGCTCTATGGAGTCCGGACTTTCCTCGACACCGCGACCGCGCACTCCGCTTGCCAAGCAAGCGCAGTGCCGTTGCGCGCGCCGCGTCCACCCGGATGGCTCATTCGCGCATCTGATCATACCCCGTTGAGGTGAGAAGTATCATTTACCAAGCGCACGCAGGTCGGACCGTCCGCATAGAACTCGGCAACGGATAAGGAAGCAAGATCCAAATGCAGGCGGTGGAAAAACTGCGGACCCGCGTCGAAAGCTTTGCGCAACATGGCCTTGATCGGGGTGACGTGCGAAACCACCAGGATATTCGCGGCACCGTAGGTGTCTTGCAGCTCCGCTAAGGTGCGCACGGCGCGCTGATCAGCCGCCTGCAGGGATTCACCGCCGGGCGGGGCGACGGTCGCGTCGCGCATCCAAGCGGCGTGGAGGGCAGGGTCCGCGTCGCACGCCTCCTGAAAGGTCTTGCCTTCCCACTGACCGAAATCCATTTCGATCAAACCGGGGTGTTCGGCAACGTCCACGCCGAGGGCCTCGGCACAATGCTCAGCAGTGCGGCGGGCCCGCGCCAACGGGGAGCTGACAATGTAATCAATACCGCCGCGCGTGCCAAGCCGTTCGGCCGCCGCGGCAGCTTGGCGTTCGCCAAGCTCCGTAAGCTCAGGATCGCCGACACCGGAATAGCGGCGGGCGGCAGAAAGCTCCGTCTGGCCGTGGCGCAGCAAGATCAAGCGCGAAGGGCGGGTCACGGCCCCATTCCAGCTGGTGGTTTCGTTGACAATGAGGCCAGGATCAGCACCCTTGGCGCCGGCGTCCATGGCGGCGTTGGCCAACTCATCCGCGCGGGAGTTTTCGGCGCGCGGCACCCACGTGTAAGTGACGGAGCGGAACCCCGCGGCGATGCGTTGGGCCCGCAGCGCGAGGGTTTTCATGTCTGGGTGTTTCACCTTCCAGCGGCCAGACATTTGTTCGACAACAAGTTTGGAGTCCATAAACACGTCGACGTCCGTGGCGCCCAATTCCTGAGCCGCCTGCAGGCCGTTAATCAGCGAATGATACTCCGCCACGTTGTTTGTAGAAGTACCCACAAATTCGGCGATGCGACGCAGGACGTTGTCCCGAGCGGCGTCGAGAAGCACGGTGCCGGATCCGGCGATACCGGGGTTGCCGCGGGAGCCGCCATCAGCCTCAATGCAAACCTTCATCAGACTCCTATCGTACGAGGTAAACGCCGCAATCCGGGCACCGGGGCACCTGATCCGCGGGCGCGTTACGGATGCGGGACACCACTGCCTGCGGCAACATCAGGTGACAGCCGCCGCAAGACCGGCCGGAGAACTGGGCAACGCCGATGCCGTCGACGTCGAACTGTTCCTCGTAGGCTTCGAGGGTCGCGGCGTCGAGAAGCGTGCGGAGTTCGGCTATGCGTTCGAGGCGGACGGAATCGTCGGTAACTACGACGGCGCGCTGCGCGGCCGCCAACTTCGCCTCCAAGGCATCCACTTCCGCGCCGTAACGCTCGTGGTGGGCGCGCAACGCATGCAGCTCGTCGTGAGTCTCCTTCAGTTCCCCGCGCAAATCATCGATGCGGCGGGTCGCGGCGGCGAGCTCGTGTTGCAGGTCGCGGCGGCGCTCCACATCCGTCGTCGCACCCAGCCCTCCCTTTGCCGCCGCCTGCCGACGCTGCAGCTTCGACATATCCAGTTGGATACGCCGCACGTCCGCCTCCAAATCCGAAATCGAAAGCGTAAGCGAAGCATCTGCGGAGCGAGTGCGCGCGATCTCCGCCGTCAACCGCTCCACCTCCTGCTGCTCCGGCGACAGCGGCACCGCCGCCGGATTCACCAACGTCAGCGTGGCCAATTCCAGCAGGTCACGCTGCATTTCAGGGGCAAGTTTCATAGCGGGGTTCCTTTACTTCGCAGAAATGGTCCAGGGGTCCGTACGCACATCAATCACTTCGGTGCGCAAGCCAAGCTCACGCTCCACCACCTCGGCGGCCTGCGAACACCACGGGAACTCACTGGCCCAGTGTGCGGTATCCACGATCGCCGGGCCGCCCGCGCGCAAATGCTCGTCCGCGGGGTGGTGCCGCAGGTCAGAAGTAACGTAGACGTCTACCTTTAAACTACGCACCGCATCCAAGAAGCCGTCGCCCGACCCCGAGGAAACCGCCACCCGCCGCACCATCAGCTCCGGATCGCCCGCCGCGCGCACCCCCCACTCCGTGCTCGGTAACCGCTCCGCCACCCGCGCCACAAACTCCTTCAACGGCATCGGCTGGTCCAGCTCACCCACCCTACCAAGACCGTAAGCATGTTCGATATCCACGGTGTTTGCCAATTCGACGATATCGAAAGCGGGTTCCTCATAGGGGTGCGCCTCCAGCAGCGCCCGTTCCACCGCTCGGCGCGCTGGGCGCGGCGCCACGAATTCCACCCGCACCTCCCGCACGTGCGCCAGCTCACCGCTAGCACCGATCGCCGGCTGCGCCTGCTCCCCCGGGCAGAACTGCCCCGTGCCCTCGAACTGGAAAGCGCATTCTTGGTAGTCTCCGAGCGCGCCCGCGCCCGCCGCAAACACCGCCCGCTTCACCCGCTCCGCAACCTCCGCAGGCTCCGCCGGGACCATCACGCCCCACTTATCCAAGCCCTGGGGCTTCGGCAGGATCGGGCGGCCCGGGGTCACCCCCAGCAACTCAGCGAGCTTGTCGTTCACCCCTGGGCGCGCCGAATCCGCGTTCGTATGCGCGGCGAACAATGCTACCCCGCCGCGCAGCAATGTGTGGATCACCTGCCCCTTCGGGGTGTCCGCCGCCACGGACGTCACCCCGCGCAACAACAACGGGTGATGCACCACCAACAATTGCGCGCCCATGGCCACCGCCCGCAATGCCACCTCCTGGGTGCAATCCAAGGCGAAGGCCACCTTGGTCACCTCGGCTGCGGGGTCGCCACAAATCAGGCCGACCGCGTCCCAGGATTCCGCAAGCTCCGGCGGGTAGGCCGCCTCCAAAACTTCTCGAACTTTGCCAACTGTGCTTACCACGCGATCTCCTTTCGATGTGCTTCCAGTGTGGCAACAGCTTCGCCATCGCGCACAGCAAGCCGCCAAAAATCCGGACCCAAACCGGGAAACGTGTCACACCGACGCACCGCCACCCCCCGCTCCGCTAGGCGCTCGCGTTGCCCATCCGGATCCGCCCCAGGCGGGTTCACCAGCACAAACGGCGCTTGACTGGGCCACACCCGCCACCCGCAATCGCTCAGATATTCCACCATCGCCGCTCGTTGCCGCAGCACCTCCGCTCGCAACGGCCCCACATCCGCGCCAACGGCATGTTCGATCGCTAAGAGCTGCAGCGTGCCCAGCGGCCAGTGCGGGCGGCATCGCTCCAGCCGCGCCACCACCGCCGGATCCGCAATCAAATACCCGCACCGCAACCCCGCCAGACCCCAAGTTTTTGTCAGACTCCGCAGCACGATAATCCCCGTCCCCGAAGTATCACCGATCAGCGATTCGTCCGGGCTGAGATCCATGAACGCCTCATCCACCACCAAGTACCGCACCCGCTCCGCCAACTCCAACAGGGTCGCACGCGGATGCAGCACCCCAGTGGGATTCGTGGGGTTGCCCACCACCAACATGTCCCCGAGATCCCCCGGCTCCCCCGACGTCGTTCCCTGTCCCTCACACAGTTCGAACGGGGGTCGCAGCACCCACCGGTGCACGGGCACCCCCGCCATACGCAGCGCGTACTCCGGTTCCGTGAAGCTGGGATGCACCACCGTAGCAAGACGCGGAGCAAGCCGCGGCAAGAGCGCGAAGCCTTCGGCGGCGCCCGCCAACAACAACACCTGTTCGGGTTGGACGCAATGATATTGCGCGACGGCGCGCCGCGCGGCTTCACTGTTGGGGTAAGCGCCGAGCGTGTCTACCCCTCGATGTAGCACATCCCGCAACCATGCAGGCGGGCGGGACAAACGCACATTCACAGCAAAATCTAAGCTCGCATTCATGGCAGCTTCATCGCCGTGAAAACGCAACGCATTGAAATCAATCACAAACAACGAGTCTATTATTTTGGCTATCGTTGCAAATCTCCTAGGAGTTCGAAACCACCATGAACGTTGCAGCCCACCGCTCCGATGACGTCTACATTGTCTTCGTCTGTACCGGAAACATTTGCCGCTCACCGATGGCGGAGGTAGTTTTCCGCAACGTTGTGGAACAGGCCGGCTTGCAGGACAAGGTTCGCGTAGCCTCCTGCGGACTCGGCGGCTGGCATGTGGGGCAAGGCGCCGACCGCCGCGCCATCGCCGAACTCCACAGCGTGAATCTCGACGCCCGCGCCCACCGCGCCGCCCAACTCGACGCCGACCACCAAACCGCCGACCTGCTCGTAGCCATGGATAAATCACACATGCGCGGGCTGCGAGCGTGGGATGTACCGCGAAACCGAATCCGCCTATTGCGATCCTTCGACCCCAATTCCCCCAAAGGCGCCGAGGTTGACGACCCCTACTACGGCGACGCCGAATCCTTCACCCAAACACGCAAAGAGATTGAGGCCGCCACGCCGGGGCTTTTACACTGGGTGGAAGAACTACTCGAAACCAAATCAGGACGATAGGATGCCCCGAAAGCAATCACTGGTCAAGGTTTTCCTCCAACCCGGCTGGGTGATCACCGCCCTCGCCGTCATCGCCTTCGCCTACATTGCTTTCACGGTGCTCGCGCCCTGGCAGCTGGGCAAAAACGAAGCCACCAACGCCAGGAATTCCGCGATTACCGCAGCCTTCGAACACGAACCCGTGGACTATCAGCCCGGCCTGGAGGAATGGCGGCGCGTGCGCATCACCGGGCACTACGACCCCGAGAAAGAAGTGGTCCTGCGGCTGCGCCCAGTGAACTCCAAACCCGCCTACCACGCGCTCACCCCGTTTACCCTCACCACTGGGCAAACCCTCATAGTCAACCGCGGCTACCAAGACGACGCCGAATTCACCCCAGCCCCCAGCGACGAAGTCACCATCACCGCCCACGTACGACGCAGCGAAACCGGCGTCGACCCCAACATCACCGCCTCCATCCCCCCGCAAGTCAACGGAATAGACACCACCCAACTCGCCGACATCACCGGGCTGCCCCTCGAACCCGACTACCTCCAACTTGTAGACAATCAACCCGGCGTCATCCAAGCCCTCCCGCTCCCCCAACTGGAAAGCGGGCCGTACCTCTCCTACGGCATCCAATGGATCGCTTTCGGCATCATGGCTCCCCTCGGCCTCGGCTACTTCATCTACGCCGAAATCCGAGAACGCCGCCGCGAAGAACAAGAACAAAGCGCAGACGACAATTCGGCAGCACCTACAGAACCTGCCGCTCAGACGGAAATGACTACCGACGCCGCGCCTCCCGCAACCCGCACGAAAACTCGCCGCCACGCCCGCTACGGCGACAGCCGCATCGACCACTACCGTAAAATCGCAGAAAAGAACGAAGACCGCTTCTAACGCGCAACGGGGCGAACCATCGTGGACAAAAAGCTCTCAAACTTCCTACTCGTCATCGTCGCCGTAACACTCCTAGGAACCATCATCTTTGTCCACGAAAAGAAACAACTCCACCACACCATCACCAGCGAACCAATCCCCTACGCCCAAAACCTCAACGAGTGGCAGCCCGTCACCGCACACGGCTCCTACCAGCCACACACCGACATCATCATCAACACGCAGCCACAAACCCAAGTACTTACCCCCTTCCACATCGACGACGGCCCCACCGTACTCATCAACCGCGGCCACGCCTCCAGCCGCGACTACGAAACCGCACCCCGCACCGCCGTCACCATCATCGGCTACGTCCGCCACACCCAACCCGGCATGAGCGCACTCCTAGAAAAACACCCACCCGAAACCGACCGGATAGACACCCAAGGGCTCGCCTTAGCCCTCAATCAAACCTTCGAACTCGACTACCTCCAGCTGGCCGAAGGGCAACCCGGGGCGCTGGACCCCGCGGCAATACCTGGATAAGTCGAGGTTGGTTGAGCTACCCACAAGGTGTGATCCGTTGATCACGGCAATCCTTCGATGGCGGGCCCTGCCGCCGACAGGCTACATGGAACCTCTAAGGCCACTTCCAAATTGCGACAACACCCCCGCGCCCAGCGATCTTTGTTACCAACTAGGGCTAGAGTAAGACAGTATGGGCGCGCACACAGAACCCTTCGCGGAACTACGCCTTACAGGCGAGCGTTTTGATGATGCGCACTTTCCAGTGGATGCACTCCACGAGATTATCCGTTACCAACAACTCATCATTGCCGCCGCGCAAGCGACATGGACTACCGAACACGATGGCGAAAAACCATTGGACAGCCTCGGCGAAAGCCTAGAACTATCCATCACTGAAATCAGGGCCGGAAGCGCAATCTCGGTCCTCGAACGGCCGGACTCGGCAGAACATGACCAACTCTTTGTCGAATCTAAAAACCAAGTCGATCGGTTACTCCACTCACTTGAGAGTGACCAACTCACACCCGAAAACTTGCCGGCTTGGGCTAGCACTAAGGATTTCTGGGACTTTGGCAGCTCACTGCAACCTCAGGAATCAATACAAGTGCAATCTACATCAGCTTCCCACCGGGGTTATATCACTATTGACCGAAAAGTTAGAGATGAAAAGCTTTTCCCGCTCAAACGCGATCTGGAAAGAGCTCGTCGCACCACTTCTTCGTTCGAACTGCTTTACGGGAAAGTGACTGAACTTAACGCCGAAAACACCTCCTTCGAATTTGAGTTGCCCACAGGCAAAAAGGTTCACGGACGCTTCACCGAGCCAGACATGGTGGGCACGTTTCGGAAGTACCTCGATGCCTCCAGCCAAGCTCCCCTGATCACACTCGCAGCGAAGGTTGGCATTCGCAATACTGAGGTGACAAAGATTTATAACGTAGCATGCGCGTACAAGCCGGGTGATCAGCCGTTGACGAACCTATTCAAACGCCTCAACGAAATTTCAAATCTCAAAAAAGGATGGTTAGACGGCGAAAATGGTCAAGCGGTTTCCCATAAAATACTTCTGAATGCGTCTCAAATAGTCAGCAGCTTGGATTTTCAAACGACCATTCCTCCCCGTATCTTCCCTACCGAAGACGGCGGCATCCTCATCGAATGGGCCTCCGGTGACTATGTTGCCAACATCGAAGTCCTACACAATGGCTTTGAGGCCTACTATCTCGAATCAGGACAAAACTCCGGTTCGTGCCATTCATACGAAAACCCCAAAGATGTGATTGAACACGTAAAGAACTGGAAGGATACAAAACGTGCCCCAACAAGCGACGTATCTAGATGAGCTCGGCGAAGAGGAAATCACTAACCCCGACGAGCTTATCTTCCGTCAAATAACGCCACATATTTTGTGCGATAAAGATGGGACACCAGCCTCACACGCGTTCGGCCCTTCCACGGCAGATCAAGGAAAACCCTCCTACTCCCGGGAATCGAAAGTCACACCGCAAGAAGCGTTCGAGTGGCATAATTCACAGGCTCGAAGCAAATCCGTTGGCGTCTGGGGTTGCGCCATCACAGAAGTCCACACGGCAAACCTTCGCGCAGTAGACGATAGCGGCGTAGCATCAAACACCCCAAAGGCACCTGGCCATTGTTTCGTGGACTTTCGCGGACTGACCAAGCAAGAAATTCGCAATCGCAGAGCATTACTGTTTCGAGCTGCGTTAAAACGAGGAATCCTATACCCTGCACCGAATCCGAGACCATAAAGCAAACTAACTGCGTATTCGAGCGTTGTCCGGACAGCTTTTCCGTATCACCCCGTACGGCGACCATTTCCTCCTCCCCATGAGGCCATCAAGGTCAAGAACATCAAGTTTTTGCGCCTGATGTCATCGTCGAGGTTTCTGCCAGCTCATCCCCGAATCATACCCCAGCAAGCACACCTAAATAGGGGCTACAAGACCAAGCGTCCTGCACATCTCTGCTGGCCTGCCTACCCACCACTTTAAAGCTCACATTCCACAGCCTATAATCGGCTGGCCTGGAATTTATCCATGCTTCGCCCTAACAAGGAAAGGAGTAGCCATGGATCTTACAATTCACAGCGTGACAGACGAGATGCTCCTCGAAAAGCGCGACTCCATCAAGAGCAAATTGGAAAGTGAAATAGAAGCTGAACTCGGCATCACTGGTCAAGATCTGCGTGACCTTGCCACGCTTGGAGTGCTTTCCCCAAGCGAGATGAAGGAGTATGAAGAGATGCTTCGCCTTGAATTCCTTTTGGGATTTTGAGTGTCCGATCAACTCGAAAGTGGGAACTCATCGACTCTGCCATTCCCACTTTTAACAAAAAGCCTCAAATTGAAGCAAACAGGGACAAAAAGCGCTTCACCGCGCAAATAGATATCCCATTATCTTATGCGCTGCCAAAAAACAATTGCAGGGCAGCATAGAGCCATCGCCAAGCGGAATGCATTTTAGTTTTGATCGAACGGACCATACCTTACCGTTGCTAAATACTCGTATCAAATGAGGGTTGCCTCTCATCCCGTAGTTCGATTTGAATACGACAAAGCAAAAACAAAAGGGCAGGTAGTCGAACCAGAGCTCTAGATGATCTCCGTATTCCAGTTGGAAGGCATCGTTACCGTCCTTCTTTAGAAGAGTTTCTATATTTCGTCGTCGGCGAATGCGGATTTCACAGCAATCAAGGCGCTCCCAAATTTGGGTTACGAAATCACCAGGACTGGGGAGACTAAAACGTCGCTCGGCCCGCATAAGGGTTGGTAGCGAACGCTACCTCCCCGTTCGAGCAATGCTCCCGTCGGCTCTGAGTCCAAGCGTCTGCGTCGCACCCGCAGCTATAGCAACGATGTCCTCCCAATCATCAACATCGCATTGCCCGAGACTGTTGTCCCCGACCGCAGTGACCCGACCATCGTGCAACAGGCCAACGGTATGGCGGCTACCCGCATCGATAGCCGCAATTTCACGCCATTCCCCTACCTCACAAGCACCGGAAGCTGAGCATCCCACAGCCACGACGCGGCCGTCGGAAAGCAAGCCAACAGTGTGCAGGTAACCAGCAGAAACGGCAGTAATATCCCGCCAATGTTGCACCGCGCATTGCTGTTTGGCATTGTTGCCGGCGGCCATCACGGTCCCGTCGCGGCGAACTCCAACTGAATGCCAATCCCCGCACGACACGCCAACCACATCATGCCAGTCGCGCACCGCACATGCACCATCTTTGGTGCGCCCAGCTGCCAGTACGGTTCCATCACGGCATAGTGCTAGGGTGCGTCGCCAACCTGCCGCAACGGCAACAATGTCCCGCCATCCGCCCACGTCGCATTCACCGGCGGTACTCCGCCCTGCTGCCAGCACCGTGCCATCGGTTTGCACCACCGCGAAGTGTCTAGGTCCTGCTGCGAGCTTCACATGCGCCACCGATCACCCCCACCACCGCCACGATCCCACCTGTTATACCTTGCACCATGCGCGATAGCCTGGTGGCTTGTCGTACGGTGGCGGTGCTTGGCGCGGGTCCTTCGCCGAGCCTGGGTCGTTGTTCCACGCCGTGTTCGTAGATCGTGTCGCCACCGAGTTGGACTCCGAGGGCGGCGGCGGCCGTGGCTTCGACGGGGCCGGCGTTGGGGCTGGGGTGTTTGGGGGCGTCTTCGCGCCAGGCGCGCAGGGCTTCTGCTCCGCGCCCGGCGCTGGCGGCGAATCCCACGTGGGTGAGGGCTGTGAGGCGGGCAGGTATCCAGGCCATGGCGTCATCGAGTTTGGCGGCGGCCCAACCGAAGTTTTCGTAGCGTTTGTTGTGGTAGCCGACCATCGCATCCAAGGTGTTCACACATCTGTGTGCCACAACTCCGGGCGCCCCGAACAACGACCATACGATCGGGGCGACCACCGCATCGGAGGTGTTTTCGGCCACGGATTCGACGGCGGCGCGGACCATTCCGGAGGCATCCAACGCTTGTGGATCCCGCGAGCATAGCCACGGCACCCACGTGCGGGCGCCTTCGATATCGCCGGCGTCGATGCTGAGGGCGAGTGCGATGGCGGTGCGCTGCAGCGTCGCCCCGCCGAGGGAGGCCCAGATGGCGGCGCCGAGTGCGGGGCCAGGCCAACGACGGGCCACCCAGTGTGCCGCTAGGGTTGGTGGGATTACGGCGGCAGCCACGTACACTACCCCGGCGCTTTTGTTGTCACGGTAGAGGTGTTTTTCCAGCCAGGCGGCGTAATTTCCGAACATAGCTACGGGGTGGTGGCGTTGGGGGTCCGGAATGAGTCGGTCGGCAAGCATGCCGAGGGCGAGGGAACTAGCGTGCGTAAACTTCATAACGTGGTTACCGGCATATCGTAGAAGGAGGCGAGGAAACTAATCACTTGCTGGCGGGAAACCTCAGCCGCCCGCCCGTTGGCGTCGATACTGCCACCAACGCGTATGCGGTGTCCATGGTCGCGCACGTTCAGCGACGTCGGCAACCCCGGAAACGCAAACGGGTAGCCACACGCGTGCCCCGCCCCCTCATAGCTCACGTGGAAGGTTTCCACGCCCCTGCTTTCCGACGCCGCGGCCAACTCCCCCGCCATCCCCTGCGCATCCCACACGGCATCCTCCGTGCCAGAGGTTAGCAACAACGGCCCGGCGAGGCGCGAAACCTCAATCCGCGGGGCGGCATCCCGCTGGTCCGCATAAAACCCCCACAGATCCGCCGGCTTTCCCGTCAGCTGTGAGCGGCGAAACTCCGCACGCGTAGGATCCGGAAACCGCCGACTACACGGCGAATGCGCTACCACCGGCCCAACAAACTCTGGGTACGCCTCCGCAACCTCAAACGCACCGACACACGCCCGGCCGTGGGCCACCAGTGCGAGCGGCACCCGCGAATCCACGAACTCATGCGCATGAAATTGCCGCAGCTCATCCACTGTTGGCCAGGTACGCGCAAATAGCACCGCAAACCCATGATGCGCCAGCGCCGCAGCGCTCGCCGAATCGGTCGCCGCCGGCGCATGCGATAACAACACCACGCCCGGATGCTGGGATGCCCCACTCGTAGGGGTGGTCGGGTGAAACGCCGGGCCGCAGGGGGCGTCAAACTCCACCACGTTGCGAGCAATGGTTCGCATGAGCAGCGAGCCCAATCCCTCCCCGCGAATGCGCACCCGGAAGTTCAGGTGCACCGGCGCCAGGCCGTTGAGCTCAAAGTAGTTCGCGTCATCCTCGCCCAGGCCGGAGGAGTCTGGGCGCATAGACCAGAGAATCCCCAAGGAATGCGCTGGCTCCCACTGCGCACTTTCGGGCAGCGTATTGGCTAGATCCACCACCCCGTCCGCGTCGGCATGGAACACCTGCTCCGTGGACCAGGGCTGTTGGTAGGCATCCACCGTGGAAACCGCAATCCGCACCGGTGCGTGCGGCGGTACGTCGGTAACCCGCACGTATAGCGGCGTGTTGATACCACTGACAGCCTTCACATCAAGCTCCATGAGCTCGATGGTAACTACTTCCGGGCATTCTTGAACATGACGGAAAGCACCCCAATCAGCACGACCAACGCTGTCCCACCAATCGCGGCCAGTAACAACCAAAACCGGCTCCGCTCCGAGCGGTTCCCAGCGGGTGCGGAATCGTCCGTTGCCGTGTGGTCACCGGTGCCTGCCGCCGCGCGAAAATCAGGGCCTTGGGCGGCCCTGCCGATCGGCTCGAGTGTGATGCGATATGTCACGGGAGGCAACGGAGTTTCGGTGGTGGCGCTCGTGTCAGCCGCGGGGGCGTCAGCTGCGTTGGTGCTGGTCGCGGCGTCGATAAAGTTGGTGAAACTCACCGCCACGTAATGCGTACCGCCAAGCCACGCGAGGCGCTGTCGAGTCTCAGTGCTTTGCAAATTGCCGTAACTAATGGCGTACTCGGAGGCAAACGTCCGGGGCTCCTTCGCCTGCGCAACCTTGGCCTCGGTTTGCCCCACAATGCTGTGGCTTTGCCCCAGCTGGTTCACAACCCACACGTTAAGCCCGCGCAGAAACGGGTCCACCGGCTCTTGATTCCCATCGCCATCACCGTCGCCGTCACTGTCGCCGTCAGCGATGATTTCAATGCTGCCTTTGAGGGATTGCCCGGGCAGGACGGGCACCGCAAAAAATTGAGTCTCGCCTTCGACGATCTGGGCCTCGGTGACCCCAATCAGCTCGGGCGCGTCCTGGGGGAATGCGCCGGGGGCAAGCTGCCGCTCTTGGCGATCTCGGGGTGGTTCTCCCACTGCGTCCTCACCCCGCTTGTCGCTAGGTTGTTCGTTGAAAGAATCGCCGAGATGCACAGGTTCTGGCACAAGCGCGGCGAACGTATCCACATTAATGGCCTTATCAAACTTTTCCCGCTGCAACCCGAGGTCAAGGAACAGGTCAGTGTCGTAACAGGACGCCTCGCCGCCCCGGTAGTCCGAACTAATCAGCGCTAACGTGGTGGGCTGCTCGATGGACACAGAATTCGTAGTGTCGATGAAATTGGTAGTGCGACACGTCGTTCCGCTGTCCGCCTTCCACAATTTCGGAGCAAACGAAAAGCCCTCAAACTGCGGGGTCCCAGCGTGGAGCTCTGGCACGGCGATACCGCCAACATGCAGACGATGACCACGGGGAATACGCACCCGTAAAAGATTTTTGCCCGACACGGTTTCCTCTTCCACGGAAAGCGTTTCCACCCGAACACGCGCAGGTTGCGCAAGGGTACCAACCGGCAGCTCAGGTGCGGTGGCTTCGTTATACCCGGGCCTGACCGTCTCAATGGGCATTTCGTAGGCGTCGGGCTGATGTAAGCGGGCCGGCGAGGGAGGTTGGGGTGCAGGCGCTTGCTGTGCGGATGCCATAGGGGCCGCCACCGCCACCAAACCAAACACCGCCACACTGGCGAACATCCGTTTGATTGCCATCACGGATCCTTACGGTGAGGAAAACAACCTACCTCAGTGTAATAGATTTTCTGCAACTTGTTGATAGTGCAAACGATGTCCGCGGTTGCACCCAACACGCACAGGGCAACGCCAAGCGGAAAGGGCCAAGGTTGAAATAATCAACACTTGGCCCTTCGCGCTAAACCGTGTGCGCCCTGACGGGTTCGAACCGCCGACCTGCTGGGTGTAAACCAGCTGCTCTTCCAGCTGAGCTAAAGGCGCTTGCAACAGCCGTTGACTTTACCCAACGACTGAATTTTTGTGCAAATCAGCAGCTTACTTAGCGTTTAGAGCCGCGCTGCACCAAGCAAGACCCTTGCCAAGCACCGAGGCGCTCGGCCTTGGTTTGTACCAGGCCAGCAAGCTGGGCGGATTCAGCAATGAGACCAGGCTCCAGTGTGCCGGGGCTCCCTGCGCCAGGGGACAAAACCCAGATGCGGCCGGCATCGGCGAGGGGGCGGGCGGCGTCGACAAGCCCGTCGACGAGGTCGCCGTCTTCTTCGCGCCACCACAGCAGCACAACGTCGCACACTTCGTCGGTATCTTCGTCGAGCAATTCGGCATCGATTGCGTCTTCGATTGCTTCGCTAATTGCCGCGTCACAATCATCGTCCCAGCCGAGTTCCTGCACGGTCTGGCCAAGTTTGATGCCTAAAAGCATTGCGTAATCCTGGGCGCTTTGTTTCGCTACGCCCGGAGCATCGACCACTGTCTGTTCCTCCTGCAAATCGTCAGGCGAACAACCGGCGAAGGAAGCAAGCCTGACTTAGTTATTAATAATGACGTACCTGTGCTCGACATTACGCTGCTTCGCAGGCGAATCGGCGAGTTTTGGCAGAATTCTTACTTCCTGATCATGAGTTTGCCATAGTTTCCCCGCATCATGCACATCAAACGCGCATATGTGAAACGTATTCTCGCCGGCACCCCGCCCGCAAAATAACCCTAGCCCGCCCCGACGGCGACACCCTTCTTAGCAAACCCGTATTGTTTATAGGGAAAACACCCTAAATTCCGATTGGAGGATTTGGTATGGCTGACCTGCAACAGGGTTCGAACTCGGCAGACGACACCAACTTCGCCCTTATTCGTGATGGAGTCGCGTCGTACCTCAACGATACGGACCCTGAGGAGACCCGTGAATGGATGGAGTCCCTCGACGGTCTGCTGACCGAAGCCAGCCCAGACCGGGCCCGCTTCCTCATGCTGCGGCTTCTCGAACGCGCTACCGCACGTCGCGTCGCATTACCCCCTTTGACGTCCACCGACTACGTCAACACGATCCCCACCTCCATGGAGCCAGAATTCCCTGGCGACGAGGACTTGGAAAAGCGCTACCGCCGTTGGATCCGCTGGAACGCGGCGATCATGGTGCACCGCGCACAGCGCCCCGGCATCGGGGTCGGCGGGCACATCTCCACCTACGCTTCCTCCGCCCCGCTCTATGAGGTTGGCTTTAACCACTTCTTCCGCGGCAAGGATCACCCCGGCGGCGGTGACCAAGTCTTTTTCCAGGGGCACGCCTCGCCCGGCATGTACGCTCGCGCGTTCCTCGAGGGCCGCCTCGACGAGGACGACCTTGACGGTTTCCGCCAAGAAGTATCCCGCCCACAGGGCGGTATGCCGTCCTACCCGCACCCGCACGGCATGCCGGAATTCTGGGAGTTCCCCACGGTGTCGATGGGCTTGGGCCCAATGGATGCCATCTACCAGGCGCGATTCAACCGCTACCTGCATAACCGCGGCATTAAAGACACTTCCGACCAGCACGTGTGGGCGTTCCTCGGCGACGGCGAAATGGACGAGCCGGAATCCCGCGGCCTGATCCAACTGGCGGCGCTGAACAACCTGGACAACCTGACGTTTGTCATTAACTGTAACTTGCAGCGTCTGGATGGCCCGGTGCGCGGCAACACGAAGATCATCCAGGAGCTGGAGTCCTTCTTCCGCGGCGCCGGTTGGTCTGTGATCAAGGTGGTGTGGGGCCGCGAGTGGGACGAGCTGTTTGCGAAAGACAAGGAAGGCGCGCTCGTTCACCTCATGAACATCACCCCGGACGGTGACTTCCAAACCTTCCGCGCCAACGATGGCAAGTATGTTCGCGAGTTCTTCTTTAACCGCGACGAACGCACCAAGAAACTCGTCGAAGATATGACCGATGACGAGATTTGGAAGCTGAAGCGCGGCGGCCACGACTACCGCAAGATTTACGCGGCGTTCCAACGCGCCATGGAAACGAAGGACCGCCCGACGGTGATCCTGGCGCACACCATCAAAGGCTACGGCTTGGGCCATAACTTCGAGGGCCGCAACGCCACGCACCAGATGAAGAAGCTCACGCTGGATGACCTCAAGTTGTTCCGCGACCGGCAGGGCATTCCAATCAGCGACGAAGAGCTGGAGAAGGACCCCTACCTGCCGCCGTACTACAATCCGGGCCCGGACGCGCCGGAGATTAAGTACATGATTGAGCGCCGCAAGCAGCTCGGCGGGTTCCTCCCAGAGCGCCGTCAAAGCTACGAGCCGCTGCACGTGCCCGGCATGGACGCGTTGAAGTCCGTGCTGAAAGGTTCCGGCAAGCAGCAAGTGGCCACCACCATGGCAGTGGTCCGCATCTTTAAGGAATTGATGCGCGATAAGGCGCTGGGCAAGCACTTCGTACCAATCATCCCCGACGAGGCTCGTACGTTCGGCATGGACTCGTGGTTCCCCACGTTGAAGATTTACAACCCGCACGGCCAGAAATACACCCCGGTGGACCATGACCTCATGTTGTCCTACCGCGAGGCCGTCGACGGGCAGATCATGCACGAGGGCATCAACGAGGCCGGCTCCATGGGCGAGTTTATGGCGGCCGGCACCTCCTACGCCACCCACGGCGTGCCGATGATCCCGCTGTATATCTTCTACTCCATGTTCGGATTCCAGCGCACCGCAGATTCGATTTGGGCGGCCGCCGACCAAATGGCGCGCGGCTTCCTGCTGGGCGCCACGGCGGGCCGCACCACGCTGACGGGCGAGGGTTTGCAGCACATGGATGGCCACTCCCCCATCTTGGCGTCCACGAACCCCTCCGTAATCACCTACGACCCCGCATTTGCGTTCGAACTCGCCCATATCATTCGCGAGGGCATCGACCGCATGTACGGCCCCGGCCGCGGTGAGAACGTAATCTACTACCTCACCATTTACAACGAGCCGACGCCGCAGCCCGCCGAGCCGGAAAACCTCGACGTCGAGGGCCTGCACAAGGGCATCTACCTGTATTCCCCTGCGGAGGGTACGGGCCACGAAGCGAGCATTTTGGCGTCCGGCATCGGCATGCAGGCTGCGCTGAAGGCGAAGGAAATACTCGCTGCGGATTACAACGTGAAAGCGAACATTTTCTCCGTCACTTCGTGGAACGAACTTGCCCGCGATGGCCAGCGCCACAACCTCGAGCAGCTGCGCCACCCCGGAACGCCTATCGACGCCCCGTTCGTCGCGCAGAAACTTTCGAAGGTTTCCGGCCCGTTCGTGGCCGTGTCCGACTTCGCCACCGCCCTACCGGAGCAGATCCGCCAGTGGGTGCCGGGCGATTACACCACCTTGGGCGCGGATGGGTTCGGTTTCTCCGACACCCGCCCGGCCGCCCGCCGCTACTTCAATATCGACGCCGAGTCCGTCGTCGTCGCCGTCCTGTCTGGCCTTGCCCGCGAAGGCAAGCTGGACATGTCGGTTGCGGATGAAGCGGCAAAGAAGTACCAGCTGACCGACCCAACCTCCGTGTAGGGTCCCGCAGCACCTAAGCCTCCCAAGCGTCGAACGTTTTCGGCGCCGGAGGCTTTTCACTATATTTGACCCTATGAACCTCCCCTTGCCGTACCAAGACAAACGCAATCTCGCGCAGGATGTGCTCACCCGAGCAGTGGGCCAGGGCCGGCTTGATTTGGGATCATATTCGGATCTTGTGGGCGAGGTTTGGGCCACCGACGACCCCGCTGTCCTCGATCGCATTATCCAATCCATGGAGGTGGCCCCCACGGCACACCCGCACGCCCAGCCGCAGCCGCCGCGCATCCCGCCGCAGCACCGCCACATCGCCATTTTGGGCGAGCACTCCGTCAAAGGCGAAGTGCTGCTGCCACAGGAGCTCACTGCCGCCAGCATTTTGGGCGAGGTACGCTTAGATTTCCGCAAGGCGAAGGTGTCCCAATCGGTCACCGTAATCAACGTGGTGAACATCCTCGGCGCCATGAAGCTGGTGGTGCCGCGCGGCGTCGCGGTGCACTCGCAAGTGATCTCGGTGCTCGCGAGCGAATCGCTCCGCAACGAACAACCACAAGACTCGGATGCACCATCCATTGTGCTGCGGGGCATCAATATTTGCGGCGAGGTATCCATCAAGGCGCAATAACCCGCCGCACCCCTACTCCCGCCGCAACTCGGAACGTTACCTACCGAGGTCGCGCAGCAGGGCGTCGATAGCCTCGTTGACGGCTTCGGGGGTTTCCAGGAGCAGCATATGCCCGGCATCCTTCACGGTGCGCAGCTCCGCCGCGGGCCACAGCTCGCAAATGCGTTCCGATTGCGACACCGGCGTCACCTTATCCCGCTCGCCCACAAGCACGATACCGTGCATGTGTTGCAGCACGTCCACCGCGCCAAGCTCGTCGTGCTGCTGAAGGTCGTCGAAAAACCCGATAAACGTTGCGATCGGGGTGTTGCGCACAAGTTCGGCATGGAATTCGACGATGTCGTAGCTGGTGGTGTTGGTGTTGAAAAACAGCGGCGCCATAGCCCCGGCGATAACATCCTTGGCGTCACTGGTGAGCCGCTCCGTGGCCCCCGGCGCGGCTTCGACCGCCTTCCGTAGGCGATCCATGATGGGGTGCGTAATTATTTTCGGTAAGCCCTGGCTGCCCAGCGACTCAATCGCCGTGGAAATCAACAGCAAACTGCGCACCCGGCTGGGCCCGTACCTCCGCGCAAGGTTGAGCGCTATCAACCCGCCGAGGGAATGGCCCACCAGCACCATGTCCCCCTCGGGGCAACGCTTTTCAACGACCCGCGCGACATCGTCAGCGGCGCCCCCGACACTGCATTCCGCGAAGGGCACTTCCCCGGTTGCCCCATGCCCGCGCAAATCCACCAGCAAACACCGCACGTCCGTGCGCCCCGCTAAGTGGGCGAGCTGCAAGTAAAAACTACTCGCCGCGAGCGTAAACCCGTGCACGAACACTACGGTAACGGGGGCGTCGATAGGCCCGGTTTCGTAGTAATGCACACCGCTTTCCACGCCGGAACGATCCACGGCGTCAAACGCCGGGAAGCGGCTCAACGTAGGAACCTCCGGCGTGCGTCGCATAAAGCTGGGGATGATGTTCTTTGCCACGGTAGCAGACTACCCTTCGCGTGTCGGTTACGGTTTTCACCCTACCGTGGGTAGCCTGAGCCTCATGGAATCCGCCGAACAACGCCTCACCGCTGTGGCACAACGCGTCACGGGTATCGACGCCGCTGAGATCGACCTTGACGCACCCCTACAGCTGGATTCGCTCACGCTCATCGAACTCGCAGTTCGAATTGAAGAGGAGTTTGGTGTGCGCATAGAAGCGTTCACACCAGCCACCCTCCGGGAGGCGCTCGCGTTGGTCAACGCCTAAGCGACGCCCATCGTGCGGTGATAGCCATAGCCGTGGTCGAAATCCACACTCACGTGGAAGCCATGCTCGCGGCCGAGCGCGGCGAGCACGTCGCCCAAATGCTCAAGTTCGAGCGCATCGCCCGTAATAACCTGGCGGCAACCGATCAAGCCTGGTGCTGTGCGACGCCACTGGGTAAACCACTCCGAAGCGAACACATCATCAAACGTGGCTTCAGCGTAGTCGGCTGGGCTGTGGATGCACTCGACCATGGCGTCTTCCACGGTACGGCGCAGCCGGATGGGCATACCGTGAATAGTGAGGACGGCATGCAAGGAACACACTGTTGTTGGCAGAGTCACTGTCTTCATTTCCCTGTCGCTAACCAGACGTACACGGTTGTGTACGCCAAGACGAGGATCGTCTTCCCCAACGGCCTCGTAAAAATGTGTGTATGGGACAGTGTTACTGAGAAATAAATTGAGGACAACCCTCAACCTTTACTTGATACCCCCAAACCCTCAAGCGTTACTTGAGGGTTTCTTCCAAGTGTGCCCACACTTTCGCATTGGTTTCAGCCCACAATGGCTTCGCCCACGGCCCAAATGGACGCTCGGTCAACGCTACCATGGCACGCTGCGTCGGACGGTGAACCCAGAAGAAAGTCCCAGCTTGCCCGAAGTGTCCCGCCACATCCGCAGGCATATTGTCCGCAATCCAATGGGGTTGTTTGGCGCCCTTGAGCTCAAACCCCAACCCCCACGGGCAGGGCTTAAACATTCCATACCCCGGAACCACACCATGAAGCTCCGGGAAGGTGGGGGTAAGCGCGGCCGTGAGCGTAGAAATATGTAACAGCTTCGGATCGAGCACTTCCTGAGCGAACGCCACCATATCCCGCACCGTAGATTCCATCCCGTGGCCCGGCGAGCCAGCCAGTCTCGTGCGCGCCATCCCCAGCGGCGCTAACACCGCTTCCTCCAAATAGGTTGGGAATGGAATTTCGGTCTCCGCCGCGATTGCCGAGGCGAGAATTTCAAAACCGGCCGAGGAGTAAATCCGACGCTCCCGCACTCGGCGCTCTGGCCTAGTGGACGCAAACCCAATCCCCGAACTGTGCGCCAGCAAGTCCCGCACCGTCGCCCCAGGCGGCCCCAGCGGCGTATCTAGATCGAACACGCCTTCCTCAACCGCGATGAGCACGGCATACGCCACGATTGGCTTGGTCACACTCGCCAAACCGAACAAGCGGTCAATATCCCCCTCAACAGCTACGGAGCCGCCATGCACAATGGCGGCTCCGGAATGTTCAACGGGCCAATCGCTCAGAAACTCCATACTTCGGGAGTTTACTTGGCATCAAACACCTCGCGGTCCAGAATCCCCTCGCGCTTAGCCACAATCGTGGGCACCAGCGCCTGGCCGGTCACGTTGACCGCGGTGCGGCCCATATCCACAATCGGCTCCACCGCAAGCAGCAGGCCAACACCCTCCAACGGTAGCCCCAGCGTGGACAGCGTCAGGGTCAACATCACGGTTGCGCCAGTAGTGCCCGCTGTAGCGGCAGAACCGATCACGGATACGAACGCAATAAGTAGGTAGTCCGTGATGCCCAGCTGCACCCCGTAAAACTCGGCCACGAAAATAGCGGCGATCGCAGGGTAAATCGCGGCGCAACCATCCATTTTGGTGGTCGCCCCCAACGGCACGGCGAACGACGCATACGCCCGCGGCACACCAAGACTATCCACCGTGGTCTTCTCCGTCACTGGCATCACCCCCATAGAGGAGCGGGTGACAAACCCCAGGGAGGTCACAGGCCACACATGTGCGAAGAATCGTCGCACGCCCAAGCCGTTGAATTTCAGCACCGCTGGATAGATCACGGCCACCACGACGGCGAGGCCAATATAGACGGCGATCACAAAAGTACCCAGTGAACCGAGGGCCTCCCAGCCATAGTCCGCCACCGCCTTAGCGATCAACGCGGCGGTACCAATCGGCGCCAACCGGATGATCCACCACAGCACCTTTTGAATAATCTCCAGCACGCTAGAGGTCAGCCGCAGCACCGGCTCGGCGGGCTCCCCGACCTTAATCGCGGCAACCCCAAAGGCAATGGAGATCAGCAACAGTTGCAGGACGCTAAAGGAAGGACTCGCCGCCAGTGCACCGGAGGCCGTTTCCTTCAGCGAAATCTCCAAGCCGAAAATATTACTCGGCACAATACCCTGCAGGAATGCCACCCAAGAGCCGGTGGTTTCCGGGGCAGTCGCCGCGGATGCGTCCACCGCTGAATTCCGCCCAGGGTGCATGATCGTGCCCACCGCAAGGCCGGCCACCACGGATGCGAGCGCGGTAATCGCGAACCACACTAAGGTTTTCCACGCCAACCTGGCAGCGTTGGTCACCTGGCGCAATTGGGCAATGGAAGTAATCACCGCAGTGACCACCAGCGGTGGCACCATGAGTTTGAGGAGGGAGACATAGGCGCCACCGATTTGGCTGACGATGGGCACGAGCCAGTCCTGCCCGCGCGCAATCACGCCGAGTATCACACCCACGATGAGGCCGTACACCACTTGGGCGCCAAACGAGGTAAACATGCTCCGGCGCGGGGCGTGCCCCGCTTCCGGCTTGGTAGCCACGGTTGTCATTGCTTTACTCTTTCGCTTGTATTTTTGGGCGCATTCCAACTCCAGAAATGCATTCGAAAGCATAAGCTAGACCAATCGGTATGGTCAAATAATGCAGCTCAACGCCCCGTAGCGCCTGCGCTTGTTCGCAATGACTAGACCGTCCGGTCTACTCTGGTTCCTGTTCGTGCTCCAACCGGGAACGCTCCTCACGCGCACCCTTCCGCTCCGCGCGCTTTAACGCCTTCGACAGCTGCGTAGACGTCATCTTCACCGGCGCCCATTCCGCGCTCGTAGGCAGCACCCAACCCCGCCAATACGCGAGGATGGCAAAGCCAGCGCCGAGCGTCGTTGCAACGAGCATGCCCACGGCGTCGTGACCCGCAAAGTGGAACGCAACCATCGTCGCCGAGGACACAATCGCTGGCGTTGCGTACAAGGTATTTCCGCCGAAGATCGAGGGGACGCTGCCGGTGGAAATGTCGCGAATCATGCCGCCACCCACCGCGGTGAGCATGCCCATAAACATTGCCGACGCCCAGGGCATCCCGTACGTCAGCGCCTTCGACGACCCCGTCACAGCCCACACGCCAAGGATGACCGCATCACCATGGACGCGAAACAGCTCCCACGCGCGGCCGTCGAGATGAATGAGCATCACCACCAGCCCGCCGGCAATCGCCATGCCCATATACATCGGCTCCGCAATTGCCGCAGGCGTCCCACGCTGCATCAACGTGTCGCGCAACATGCCGCCACCCAGCGCGGAAAACAACGCCAAAAACGCCACGCCAATAATGTCAAAATTGCGCTGCCGTGCAATCGTGCCGCCGATAGCGCCATTAAGCACAACGCCAATCAAGTCCAGGCTCTGATAGATCGCAAGAATCGTAGGGTCAACTGTGGGCATGCCACCCAGTCAACTACAAGTAGCGGCAACACCCAACCAGCGGCCATACCGCGTGGCGCGAAGTTAGGCCCATCCGTCAGGGGCAGCGTGGCGACCATACGAGGCCCGCAACGGCACACCCTCCGCAGGGTGTTCACCATCAAGAACAGACCCCAACTCGGGCTCCACCTGCTGCGAAAGCATCCAGTGAATGCTCTCCGCCCGGCCTTCAGCGCCAGCCACGATCTCTTCCCACACCCGGTCAATCGTCGCATCGTCGGAAGGCAAACCCAGCTCTTCGTATGCTTCCCGAACCGTACCCCTGAGGATCATCAATACTCTCCTTGATAGCTGACTATTACTGCGTATCTACTCCGTACCGAACCCACCTATTGCGGACTACTATTCAGTACTTCAAGTTCGATAAGTAGCATGCATGAAACTCATCCGGCCACCCTCTAAGACGAATTCTTGCGCAAAACTCAGGGCTATTTTCATCTAGAGGGCAAAACATTAGTCCCACACTCACATTGTGGGCAATCTTCCCAGGGTGTGGAACGCAATCGGTGGAGGCGCGCGCAACGAGCGACGCGCACGACAATCAGCGGGGTACGCAAAAGCACCCCATGCCCGTTGAATGAGCATGGGGTGCCGCAACGTTTGCTGGTGGGGCCAGCGGGGCTCGAACCCGCGACCAGCGGATTATGAGTCCGCGGCTCTAACCGACTGAGCTATAGCCCCGCAGGAAAGCTTAGCGGTTGAAGCGGCATGGTAAAAAACCGCACGCAAACGGCATTGGGACCGGCCGAAAACATGGTCGCCAATACCGCCCTCGACCTGCCCATTTGCACAGGATTCGCCCCCGCGTATATAGTTACTTCTCGTTGCCAGGGAATCTCCCAGCACACACTATTCCCCCATAGCTCAATTGGCAGAGCATTCGACTGTTAATCGAAGGGTTACTGGTTCGAGTCCAGTTGGGGGAGCTCAATTTTACCCCACCAGGACGCTTCCTCGGTGGGGATTTTTTGTAGCCATCGGTAGGTCATGGCCACCACCACAGCCTCTTGTTGCCACGCAACCGGGGTGAACGCCTATTCTCAAACCCGTGCGAGGAAAACGGATATCAACAACACGCTCGGTGAACACTCCGGTGTTCGCGATCACGCTTGTCGGCATTATCGCCCTGGTAGCGTGGGCGTTTTTCGGCCATGATTCGGCGGAGGCGGCACTCGGCACCGTCACTGGGTGGATTGCACAAAAACTCGGCTGGTTTTATGTGCTCACTGCCACCATCGCGGTTGTGTTCGTGTGTGTGGTGGCAATTTCAAAGATGGGCACGCTGCGGCTCGGCCCGGACGATTCCCGCCCCCAGTTCAGTTTGTTTTCCTGGTCCGCCATGTTGTTCGCAGCCGGCATTGGCGTCGATCTCATGTTTTTCTCCGTGGCGGAGCCGGTTACCCAGTACTACCTGCCTCCGCAGGGCGGCGGGCAGACCCGGCAGGCGGCGGAGGATGCCGTGGTGTTTGCCCTCTTCCACTACGGCATTTCCGGCTGGGCAATGTACTCCCTCTTGGGCATGGTGTTTGGGTTTTTTGCGTTCCGATGGAATATGCCGTTGACGCTGCGCAGCGCGTTGTACACGCTCCTAGGCAAACGGGTGCACGGACCGATCGGGCATTCCGTAGACATCGCCGCCACGTTAGGCACTGTGTTCGGCATCGCGGCGTCGCTAGGCATTGGGGTGGTGCAGCTCAATTACGGGCTCACACTATTGTTCGGCTGGGAGGAGGGGCCCGCGGTACAGACGGCACTGATCATCTTCAGCGTCACCATTGGCGCGTTTTCGGCGGTCTCCGGCGTGGACCGCGGAATTAAACGCTTATCGGAGCTGAACGTCCTGTTTGCACTGATCCTCATGGCGTACGTCGTTTTCGCAGGTAAAACCTCATTTCTGCTCGACGCCATGGTAATGAATATCGGCGACTACGCGGCGAATTTCGTAGACTGGTCCCTCGACACCTACGCCTATTCGGAAACCCCGGAGGATACGCGCGCGTGGCTGGCCAGCTGGACGTTGTTCTTCTGGGCGTGGTGGGTTGCCTGGGCGCCATTCGTAGGCTTGTTCTTGGCGCGCATTTCACGGGGGCGGACGTTGCGGGAGTTTGTGCTGGGCACGCTGACCATACCGTTTTTGTTCATCCTCATGTGGATGAGCTTCTTCGGCAACGCGGCGCTTGACCGCGTGCGTGGGGGCGACGATGAGTTCGGTCGCATCGCAATGGAAGCCCCCCAACGCGGGTTTTTCGACCTCATGCTCCACTACCCGGGCGGCATATGGCTGGTGGGGTTGACCACAATCATCGGCCTGCTGCTGTACATCACCTCGGCGGATTCCGGCGCGCTCATCATGTCGAACTTCACCTCACTCAACGACGACACGCACCGCGACGGCCCCCGCTGGTCCCGCGTTGTATGGTCCGTGGTCATCGGTGTGCTCACCCTTGTGATGCTGCGCATCGACGGCGTCGCCACCACCCAAGCCGCCACGGTAGTGATGGGGTTGCCGTTTACGGTGGTGATGTACCCGCTGATGATCAGCCTGTGGAAGTCCCTGCGCCGCGAACTCGAACCGGACGAACAAAAGCTCGACTGGCGCCACCGACTCGCCCGTTCTTTCGACTGGCCGAGCGCGCAGAAAGCCCAACGCTACCTGGACGAAACCGCATTGCCGGCGCTTCTCGACGTCGCGAAGGAACTCTCCGCCCAGCACTTCCCGGCCAGCGTCCACGTCGAGCCCACCACCCCCGTCGCCACACTAACCCTCAATGTTGGCGACAACACGCTGTCCATCGTCCCAGTGGAGTGCGATGTGCCGGCGTTGGCGGGCTATAACCTGGACCGCGAAGACCCGTACATCGAGTTGCGGCTCGGGGCGATCGACATCTACGGTTACGAAACCGAGGAGCTCATCAACGTCGTGCTGGACCTCGTCGAGGCCGAACGCGGATTTTTAGTAGAGTAGCCCTAATTACGAAACCATCGCATGAGGGATAAACAATGATCCAATTCGTCATTGGCGCTGCCGCAGGCTACGTGCTGGGCACCAAGGCGGGACGTAAACGATTCGAACAAATCAAACGCGGCTACGAGTTTGCCGTGCACTCCCCCGCCTCGAAAGCCGCGATTACGGCCACCCGCAAAGCCATTGCCAATCGACTGGATCCCCAGCCGCGCATGAAGGAAATCAAGGAAATCCGCCGGGAGGACGGCACACAAATCCTGGAACCGGACGAAGACTAATTCTGGAACGCGCGCGCCAGCAGATCACGGCGGGCCTGCTCGAGGGCAATGAGGTCCGCAAAAAGCGAGTTGTAGGTTTGTTCGTCATCGGACGGGCGCATGCGCTGCAATCGCCCCTTGAGCTGAGCGATCTGGTTTCCCACCCGCGCCTCCTGCAAACGCGACAGCACGCTATCGGTGTAGCGCGGCAACGCATCCGGTGAGCAGTGGATCTCCTCCACCGCCAACTCCGAAACCAACGACCTGCCCAGCAGGTCCGTCATTTCACCCGCCACCCCCGCGATACCCTGCGGGCTGCGGCACCCGCCCTGGCTTGCAATCGCCTGACGTACCGCCCGGTACGCCGGGTGGGTAAACGAATCCACCGACACGCCATCAAAGTAATCGCCCGCGATGTCGGGGTATTGCAGCGCCAGCTTCAAGCTTTCCCGCTCGGACCACAGCTGGGGGTCACGTGGGTTGGGCAGCTCGAATGAGCTGGTTGGGGCGTCGGTAGTAGCTTCGAATCGGCGGGCGCGGCGAGGCTCCTGCTTGCGCTGCTGCGGGCGGCGCGCGGCCTCCCGCACCTGGGCGAGCACCTCCACCGGATCCGTCCACCCCACCCAACCGGCGAGCTGGCGAGCGTACTCGTTGCGCAGCGTCTCATCCCGGATCGCCGCCACCACCGGCACCGTGCGGCGCAACGCCTGCAGGCGACCATCCGCCGAATCCAGAGAGTAATCCTCCAGCATCGCCCGCACCACGAATTCGAACATGGGTACGCGGCGAGCCACGAGGTCACGCACCGCGGCGTCCCCCTGCGCGAGCCGCAGATCGCAGGGGTCCATACCCTCCGGGGCGACCGAAACATACGATTGTCCGGTGAATTGCTGGTCACCCTCAAACGCACGCATGGCGGCCTTCTGCCCCGCCTCATCGCCGTCGAACGTATAAATCAATTCACCCCGGAAGTAGGCGTCATCGAGCATGAGCCGGCGCAACAGTTGCAGATGTTCCTCGCCGAACGCCGTACCGCACGCGGCCACCGCCACGCCCACCCCGGCGGCGTGCATGGCCATCACATCCGTGTAACCCTCCACCACCACTGCGCGATGCTGCGCCGCAATGTCCTTCTTCGCCTGGTCCAGGCCGAACAGCACCTTCGACTTCTTGTACAGCATGGTCTCGGGGGTATTCATGTACTTGCCAAGGTTGTCATCCTCGAAAAGCTTGCGCGCACCGAACCCAATCACGTCGCCCGCGAGGTTCCGGATCGGCCACAGCAACCGGCGGTGAAAACGGTCAATCGGCCCGCGGCGACCCATCGTGGTCAACCCCGCGGCCTCCAGTTCCTGGTGGCTAAACCCCTTGCGCAGCAGGTGCTTAGTCAACGTGTCCCATCCGCCGGGCGCATACCCGCATCCAAACTTATGTGCGTCTGCGGCGGAGAACCCGCGATCGGTGAGGAACCGCCGCGCCGTAGCCGCCTCCGGGGTTTCCAACTGCGCAATATAGAACCCATGTGCGGCTTTATTGGCGGCGACGAGTCGCTGCCGTGTGCCGGGCTCCTCACGCCGACCCGGCCCCCCACCCTCGTATCGAATCTGGTAGCCAATCTTCTCCGCGCAAATCTCCACCGCTTCCGGGAAACTCACGTGCTCCATCTTCATTAGGAAGCTGAACACATCCCCGCCCTCCCCGGAGGAAAAGCAGTGGAAATACCCGCGATTAGGCCGCACATGGAACGAGGGCGTTTTCTCATCCTTAAACGGGGACAGGCCTTTCAGCGAATCCGCGCCCGCAGGCTTGAGCTGCACATACTCCCCGACAATTTCTTCGATAGGAGTCCGCTCGCGGATTGCCGCAATATCCGAATCTGGGATTCTTCCTTTGGCCATGCCCTATACCTTAGCGCCGAAGCACACCGAGCGACCCTTGCGGCTGCATGCAACTACCCCGACGCTCGCACCCATGAAATGATGGCAAGTATGAATCGAGTGTTGAAGGGTTTGGGCGCGGCCGCCGTGCTGGTCGCTGCCGCGTGGCTGGGCATCGATCTTTCCCAAAGCGAGGGAAATTCCACCGCCAGCACAACCAGCACAAGTAACAGCGCCCCTGTGCAAGCCGCTCAAACACCAAACCGGCAGCAGCAGAAAACTCACCTGCCGTCGTGCCCCACCGACACGCTGCCGCAGCAAGCAACCGAGGTCATTGACGATATCCTCGCCGGAGGGCCGTTCGAACACCCCGAATATGACGGTACGCATTTTGGAAACTATGAGCGAGTCCTGCCCAAGCAGCACAATAACTTTTACCGCGAGTACACGGTAGACACCCCAGGGTTGCGTCACCGCGGGGAGCGGCGCATCGTCGTCGGTGGCGGCACCAAGCAAGACCCAGATACGTGGTATTACACCGACGACCACTACGAAAGCTTCTGCATGATTCCCGACGCGGAAGACTAACCCCACACAAATCGAACGACTATTCGTGCAGGGGTTCCCCTGTCAGCAGATGGTCCGCGTGGTTCAAACTTTCGATGACCAGGCGAGCGAGGTGCCCGTCCAACACGCGGTAGATAATGTTGCGCCCTTCGCGCCGCGATGCAACCAGCCCCCCGAGCCGCAATTTTGCTAGGTGCTGGCTAACCACGGTGCGGCTGACCCCGACGGCGTCGACAAGCTCGGCGACGTTATGTTCATTGTCCACCAGCAACCACAGCAAGTGCAGACGTGTCGGCTCGGCGAGCAGCTTCAAGGTGTCCGCCGCGGAGGTAAAAAGGTCGGCGTCAGGCTGAAGGTCGTGAACGAATGAGGGTTCTAAAGCGTTGCGTTGCGGGAGCATCTTCCACCAAGTCGCGTCAGTAGTGCGTGGGCACTGCCAATGTTTGTTCAAATTGTCGAGCGCTGAGGCTGGTGTACGCACTCAGCAGCACGCCACACAGCCCAATGAGCATTAACACCAGCGTAGCCCATGCCGGCCCTACCTCCGACCCGGCCCAGCCCGCCAATGGATAAGCCACGAGGTAGCACGCATGGCTCAACGAAAACTGCGCGGCAAATACAGCATCGAGGTCCTTCTCGGCAATGTGCAGCCGCAGCACTTGGCTCATCGGTATTTGCATCAGTGCCAGCGCCGCGCCGAGCACCGGCCACAAGGCCCACAGCGCCCACACGGCCTCCCCGACCAGCGTGAGATACAGCAACGCCATCCCGCCTATCGACGCCCCACCTCCCGCCAGCATGAGCGAATAATCGCCGAAGCGTTCGCGTAACCGCGGCACCACCAACGCGATCAGCATGGACCCCGCGCCGAACGCCGCGAACAGCCACGCGAGCACCGCGTCATCCCACTGAAATGTCGTGCGCACGATCACCACAGTATTCACCAACACCATCGCCATCGGCGCAGCGACGGCAAAGTTAAGCCACAGCACGCCACGCAATTCCGGCACTCGCACCATCAGCCGTACCCCTTGCAGCGTGCGCTTGCGAAACGGCTCCTGGCGGCCTGTGTCACCCCGGGCAGGCAGGCTGCGTGCGGCGGCAACCACCAGCAGCAGCGAGCCGAGGAACCCACCGGCGGTGCCCATAAACAACCCGTGATAGCTCACAACGAACAGCGCCCCAGCTGCGAGGATGGGGCTTGCGATTGCCTCGAGGTCATAGGCGAGCCGGGACAGCGAAAGCGCTGCGGTGTAGTCCCGCTCGCCGGGAAGCACCTTGGGAATAAGCGCCTGGAAAGCCGGGGTAAATGTCGCGGAAGCCGCCTGCAGCACGGCGATAGCGAGGTAGAGGGAGACGGCATTATCAACCAACGGGAGGACGAGTGCGATGGCGATGCGCACGGCGTCGGCACCCACGAGCACGACGGCGACGGGCAAGCGTTGGGCAGCGGCACTTATGATCGGCGCGGCAAGCACATACATCAGGATTTTGATGGTCAGCGCGGTGCCGAGGATGGTGCCGGCGTGGCTACCCGCGAAATCGTACGCCTGCAAACTCAGTGCGATTGTGAGCAAACCTGTTCCCACAAGCGCAACGACCTGCGCGCAGAACAGCTTGCGATAGGTGGGGTTGCGCAATGGGGTTAGCATCCGAGACTTCCTCACAACATGTCAATAGGTGCACCTGTGTGCACGTATTGGCAAATGGTAACCCTAACCTAGTCCACGCGCAAGAGCGTCAGGCAAGGAACCCCGAAACCACCACCGCTTCCTTATGGATCCGCTCCAAGCGCGACTCCGTCATCGAAGCGATCTGGTCAATAATCACGCGCTGGCGCTGCGCGTCCGAATCCGCAGCATTAAACCACGCACGGAACAAGGGATCCAACGTTCCCGGCGCACCCATACACAAATATTCGTACACAAGGCGAATCTTGTCGCGTTGCCGATCCTGGCGGCGCAAATGCCCAGGGTCCTCCATCACATACAACACTGCGATGGTCTTTAACAGCGTTACCTCCGCGAGCGCCTCCGGCAGCACAACCAAATCACCAAATCGATCCGGGTTCGCCTGCTTCGTCGCGCTAATCGTAGCGGACACAAAACGCCCCACAAGCTCGGAAGTCAACCCCTTTAAGGCGGCGAGCTTGGTCAGACTACCGTCATAATCCGCCGCGGCATTCACCACCTCCAACTGCCGTAGCCGCGCCGCCGCCTCCAACAATTCGTTCGGATCCCCGCCGAACGCCCGCGCGCCCTTTTCAGCCAGGGCTGCCAACTCCACAAGGTCCCACAGCACCCGCAAATCGATTCGATCAGAAAGGATGCCGTCCTCCACGTCATGCACGGAATACGCCACGTCATCGGACCAATCCATGATCTGCCCCTCCAGCGGCGGCCTCGTATCCGCACGCCCCTGACGCACCCATTCCAGGATCCCGCCATCCTCATCATAAGCCCCGTATTTCCCCCTCGGCGCGTTTGATTTCGTCCATGGGTACTTGCACGCGGCGTCGATAGACGCCCGGCACAGGTTCAACCCAAAACTCTCCCCGTCGGGCGAAAGCACTTTCGGTTCGAGCCTCGTGAGGATGCGTAGTGTCTGCGCATTGCCTTCGAAGCCCCCGCACATATCCGCAAGCTCATTGAGCGCCACCTCCCCGTTGTGCCCATACGGTGGATGGCCGATGTCGTGGCACAATCCCGCCAGCTCCGCCAACTCCGGGTCCACACCAATGCCGGAACCCAAACCACGGGCAATCTGCGCCACCTCCAGCGAGTGCGTCAACCGGGTGCGTGGAGTATCCCCATCATGAGGGCCCACGACCTGAGTTTTATCCGCCAGCCGCCGCAACGCCGCAGAATGCAACACGCGAGCACGATCCCGCGCGAACACACTCCGATGCTCCTCGTCCGTGCCCACGAAGTTGCTACGCTTTTTTGGTTCGCTTAGCCGTCGCTGACGATCCGCCTCGGAGTATTGGTAACCCACGGCACGGCCCCTTCCTGTGTATTGATGCGCTCACTATATGCACCAGTGTGCCACCTGCACCGCTATTGTTGGGGTATGATCTCGAAGCGCCCAAACAACCGCTTGCTTTCGGCTACATTCGCAGCCCTGTGCGTCGCCGCAGCGGCAGCGCTGAGCAACGCTCCCCTCGTATTCGCAGCGGCTCCCGCCCCACCCGCACCCGCACTCTCGGAACCGGTCGTGCCTGGATCGACGGACCCGCTGGCGCCAAGCAAGCTGACGTCGCACGTGGTGGACCACTCAGGCGTGCTTACGGAACCGGAAATTGCCGAACTGGAAGCGATGATCTCTCAAGTTCGCAAAGAAAAGCGCCGCGATATGTTCGTGGTACTGCAGCCTTCATTCGGCAGCTTGAGCGCCGAGGAGTTCTCCGAACGAACGTTTAAATTAAATAGAGCGGATAATGTGTTGGTTTTGGTCATCGCGACAGAGGACCGGAAATACGCGGTCTCCCGCGAGACGAACGACTCGAAATGGTCCGCCTCCGAGGCGCAAAAAGTTGAAGACGCCGCCTACAACAAACTCACCGACCTTGACTTTAAGGGCGCGGTGTACGCGGCAGTGACAACGGCGCGAGGCAAGCCACCGGCAACACCGGAAGAAATCGCGCGCCGGACGCGTAACGGCTACGCCATCCTCGGCGGGGGCGCTGCGAGCTTGGTGGCCGCCGGTGGTGGCGCGTGGGCGCTCCGCCGACGCAAGCGGAAGCGGACGATAGAAAGCGCACGCGAAATCTCGCCTTCGGACGTGAAGACGCTCGGGAATTTGCCGGACGACGTGCTCGAGCAGCTCGCCCAAGAAGAGCTCGTGTCTACGGACGAATCCATCCGCGGCGCGCGCTCGGAGCTGGACCTAGCAATGTCGGAATTCGGTGCGGAACGCGTGCGCCCGTTCACCAGTGCGATGAATAAGTCGACCTCCACGCTCCAGCGCGCGTTCCAGCTCAAGCAGGAGGTTGACACAAAGAACTATAGGGACTTGACCGACCGACGCAGCAAATTGGTTGAGATCGTGTCCAGTTGCGGCCAGGCCGACGACGCCCTCGAAGCTGTCGCCACCGAATTTGCGGAACTGCGCAACCTACTGGTCAACGCCCCAACCAAGATTGAGGAAATCACCCAGCAGCTGGTGGATCTGCGCACCCGCCTGCCAAAGGCGCAGGCCACGCTTGAAGAATTACAGCGGAACTACGAGCCTTCCGTCATCGACAGCATCGACGAAAACGTGGACCTCGCAAGCGAACTCACGACGAAGGCGGAGGAAAGTATCGATTCCGCGCGCAAGCAATTGGAGCTTCCGGTGGGATCCCAGGGCGGTGTGGTCGATGCGATCCGGAACGCGGAAAACGCTATCGCGCACGCGGACAAGGCGCTTGGGGGCATCGAAAATGCGGTCGTGGATATCGCACAGGCGCAATCCGGCATCCCCCCGCTCATCGCAGAAATCGAAGCTGAGGTCCAAGAGGCTCACCAGCTGAAGGAGCAGGGACAAGCCCACGGCACGCCCGCGAACTGGCAAGCAGTGACGGAAACGCTGAACCGCGCTCCGGAAGTGATTTCTACCGCTCAGGCTTCGGCGGAAGCCGATCCACTGGCTACGTACGCCACACTCGTCGAATATGATGCCGAATTGGACCTGTTATTGGACACGGTGCGTGAGAGCAACGCCCAACAGGCGCGAGCGCTGCAAATCTTGGACAACACGCTCGCCACTGCGGGAACGGCGCTGCGCACCGGCGACGATTATATTGGCACCCGCGGCAAGATTGTCGGCTCGGCGGCGCGGACAATGCTCGCGGAGGCTCACCGATACCACGCACAGGCCATTCAGAATCGAACTTCGAATACGCGCGGAGCGATTTCACTTGCGAAAATGTCGGCGACCCAAGCTCGGCGCGCGCTTAAGGCCGCGCGTAACGACGTCTCCGAATACCACGCCAGCCAGCAGCGCAACAACAGCTTCTCCTCCGGCATGATCGCTGGTCACATCATCAGCAGCGGCGGTGGCGGTTTCTCCGGCGGCTTCTCGGGTGGCGGTTTCTCCGGTGGGGGCGGCGGCATTAGCACCAGTAGCGGCAGTTTCTAGGCCCGGCTTTCGAAAAGCTGAGCGTTCGAACAAACGCGCCTGAGAGCCCGTTACCTAACCGTTACTTTCGCGTGGTTGCGGCGGGTTTCCCACCCCCGCAACCGCGTCTCGACGCCGCGTAAATGTACCGCAGACACTCACCACAACACGCCGCGCGATGCCTCTGACCTGCGGTTTTGAAAAAAATTCTTTATCGATCTTGCACAAATTAGTAAATCTTCTATAATTCAGGTAGAATAATTCACACGAAAAGCACAGCTTCACCTGATCCCGTACTACGCTGAACTTCGCAGAGGGGAAGAATGGAGGACCACAAATGAATCTTTATGAAATCTCTTCCCTGCTCTCCGAGTGGTACGCGCTCCCAGACGCTGAGAAGGCCGAAAATCGCCGCGCTGTCACGGTGGAGCGTGTGGCCATGTCCATGGCAATGGAGCGCGAGTACGTCAGTGATGAATGGTTTTGCCACGCCCAGGAACGTCAGTCTCAACTTGCTCCAGTTAAGGTTCAATGACACCAGACTCTAATGGCACACGTACATTCGATACCGTCCACGGTGAGCTAGCGTACTCAGAGGTCAACGAGCGAGTCGCCGAGCCCCTTCGATTACTTATCAATGAAATAAACGAAGGGGCTTTTCTCGATTTCGAACTCAACCCGCACCTACTACAAGAGTTCCACCGGCGGATCTGCGGGGACCTTACCCCCGCCATCGCGGGCCAATTGCGCCACTGCGCAGTGCGCATCGGCCACCACTATCCGCCCGAACACATCTACGTTTCGCAGAAGCTGTGGGAATACTTCGACGATATCAACGCGCGCATGATGTACATCCGCGGCGACCTGCAAAACACCCTGGAACTGCTCGCCTACGTTGAGGCCAAAGGCTTGCACATCCACCCGTTTGTAGATTTCAACGGCCGCGCAATCCGCGCCTTAGTGTACGAGGTAATGCGGCGCATCGACTTCCCACCCATCGAAATCTCCATCGACGCCCAGTCTGCCCTGCACAAAACATACATTCGGGCACTGCGAGAGTTTGACATCCACCAATCCCTCAACGGGCTGGTAGACATTTGGAAAAACCACCGCTTCCCCGCATTCCGCGAGCAATTCTACTGAAGGGGCGCGATGCGGATAAGGCAAGCGGATAGCACCCCCGCTACCCCCAACTTTGTGAACCTCAAAATGTGCCCAAGGTCACGTAATTTTATTTCCGGGATTATAGTCCGCGCTTGGCCAGTTTTCAGGTTAGCTACCTCTTCGAGCCGCCAAAGGGGCCTTGACGTGCGGCTTAGCTACCTTTCTGGGGCATACACCCCGCCCGACCACACTGTCAAATAACTATTGCGAACAAGCAATCGTAGATGTTGTTTTCCCTGGTTAACAGCGGTGCAACGGGGGTGAAGAATACATTGCTTCAAGCCCATTTCCGCTGGCCACGGGGGTGGTAGCACTTACGCGACTGCATTACACTAGAACTTGAAAAACAGCAAGTATTCGTGCGGGGTTCGGGAGGTGCGTGACAATGAGCGGCGAAGCCATCGGTTTCCTCATGCACGAACCCGATAACCCCTTCGGCCAAGCGGAAGTGCAGCAAAACCGAGAGTTCCTGAGCTGCTATTTACTGGCCACCTACGGACTGGATTTCCAGTACCTCAATATCAGTGCGCTGGTCAAGGAGTTCGCCGCACAGAGCGGGCGGTACTCCGAGTTACGCATGAACAATATTGTTGGTGGGTGTTTCCTGCTGCACCATTATCTTCCCCAGCTTAAAGCCCTGGCCATGAACCTGTGGCACGTCGACTATGACATGCTGCGCACCATCTGGAACGGGCTGATCGTAGTGCCGTTGAACTCTTCGCCGAAGATTTGGAACGCGATCGATGCGTTCCTCGTGAGCGAGCTCAGCCCGAGTCGACCCCACCAGGCGTTACCCACGTGCCGGCACATTGCAGCAGCATTAAAAGACGAGTTGGTGCGCCTCGGCGTCTACGAAGATTTTGAGGAGGACACCAGCCCGGAAGCATCCCAAGCAAAACTGGAATCAATGTTTGGGGTGGAGCTGTGGGATTCCCCGCATCCTGGCGTGAGCGTACTGAACGTGACCATGCCCAGCGACTGCGCCTTGGAAGCTAAGCAAAGCATCGAAGCTGCCGCGAAGGCACAACACAAACGCCAAGACGAAATCCTGCTGGCCCGCGTATGCGGAGAGCAGGACGAGCGGGATGAGAAATGTGAGATTCGGCTGCTGGGTTTTGGTGAGCTTACTCCTGCGGTAGAGGTGACGCCTGTGTCGTTGCACGGCGTCGGCAGGCTGACGGAGGCGCAGCGTATTCGCATTCAGGCACGTCAAATTCAATACGACAACATTCTCGCCGTTGCGGACATACGCCGGGGACCCCACGACCCTACCCCTGCACAGCGTGCGCTTGTGAAGCTGCGCGACGGCACCTGTCGCTTCCCCGGATGCAATGTCGACGCCCGCTTCTGCGAAGTTGACCACGTAATTAACTGGGAGGTTGGGGGCTGGACCACCATTTCCAACCTGCAATGCTTGTGTCCCCACCACCACAACTTTAAAACCGACCGCCATGCGAAAGCCCACTCGGACAGCTTTGGCAATATCACCTGGGAGTTCGCTACCGGAACAACAGTGACCACCGTTCCCAAAGGGATTCTCGCGGGGAAAGTCCAGGGGCGAGCCGATGGAATCACCACGCGGCACGACCACCCCACCAAAACCGACGAAGATTACCTCCAGCCCCCGATACGCGACGGGTTTGGACGGTGGGGCACCACGCTCACCCGCTACCGGGAAAAACAACGCGAACGGTACCTCGCACGCAATCACCTGAAAGTGAATATTTCAACGTCCCTTCCGGAGGAACCCCCACCAGAAGGATTCGAACCCCCACCGGATGACCAATATCCACAGGGTTAGGAAATGCGAATGTTCCGGCCTGGGGCGTCCACGAGGAGGCAGCCCCAGGTGAGGGCCACGGCGTCGAGAAGCGGAAAATCCTGCATGTCGAACACGGCGAGCGAAGTGCGGTGCGCGACCACGCGCGCCACAACTTGCCCACCCCGGCGGATGGTGCGCTCCTTGCGGAACGGGGAAACACGGTCGAGGCGGTACCTGCGGTCCGCACACACGGCTGAAAGGGAGCTGACGGTGAGTCCATTATTTCGCATGGTGATCATCTCGCCATTTTCGGCCGTGATACGGAGGCGGAAATTGCACGGGCCAGACATGGATTCGACCAGCAACCGGTGGGCGCCGACGAAAATGACGTCTGCACGCACTTGCGCCACCACGTTCCCTTCCGCGTCGCGCAGAACGTTATCGTCCCAAACCCACGTTGGCATGCGCACTCCTCACTACAACAAGAAAACCCACAGGATAAACGGAGTGAGCAGCAGCAACGAAAGCGTGAGAATCCACGTGGAGCCAACCAAACGAGCCTCCAGCACAATACGTGCCACCCACGCGAGGAACACCGCCTCATCCTGAGTCAGCGAAACGCCTTCTTCCAACTCCAGTTCTACATGACGGACCCCGTGGCCCGCGCCCGTGAACTGGGCTACCTTTTCCGAATCAAGTTCGACGATCCAATCGGACTTCGCCTCCCGCGTGAATGTGAACACGCGTGTGCCCACGGTTGCGGTGATGGTGTCGGAACGGTCAAAGCGGCCCTTTTCGGGAACGGCGGTGTACACAACGGAATCGCCAATACGTGCGACGGCGTTACCTTTACGGGCAACTTCGAACGACCACAATTGCTCGCCAACCTGTGCGGTAGTGGTGTCAGCTTTCCGGTCGGTCACAAACGTGGCGAGCACAGCGTCCCCCGCGAGCAGCGGAATGTGCACCTCCGCGCCAGATTGTTTACGCGCGCCCCAATGCAGGTTCTCCATGCTAGCAGCCTACAAGCCGCTGCCCGAGGTACGCTTCCAGCTCATCCAGCTTCACGCGCTCCTGCTGCATCGTGTCACGCTCACGCACAGTCACCGCGTTATCCTCCAGCGTGTCAAAATCCACGGTAACGCAGAACGGCGTGCCAATCTCGTCCTGACGGCGGTAGCGGCGGCCGATAGCACCCGAGGTATCGTACTCAATATTCCAAAGTTTACGCAGGTCAGCTGCGACTTTTTCGGCAACGGGGGTGAGCGTGTCCTTCTTGCTCAGCGGGAGCACCGCAACCTTGATCGGGGCGAGCCTGCGGTCCAGCTTCAGCACCACCCGCTTGTCCACGCCGCCCTTTGCATTCGGGGCTTCGTCCTCATGGTACGCGTCGCAAAGGAACGCCATAAGGGCGCGGGTAAGCCCGAAGGAAGGTTCGATAACCCAGGGGACGTAGCGCGACCCCGTGGTTTGATCAAAGTAGCTCAAGTCCTCGCCAGAGTGTTCAATGTGGCGGCCGAGATCGTAATCGGTGCGGTTCGCCACGCCCATCAACTCGCCCCACTCCCCGCCCGGGAAACCGAAACGGTACTCGAAATCGATGGTGGCTTTGGAATAGTGCGCACGCTCATCTTCAGGCACATCGAACTGGCGCAGGTTTTCTTCCTTAATGCCAAGGTCCACAAACCAGTCCTGGCAGGCATCCACCCACTCCTGGAACTTCTCGTCCGCGTCGTCCGGCGCAACGAAGTATTCGATCTCCATCTGCTCGAACTCACGCGTGCGGAAAATAAAATTGCCGGGCGTAATTTCGTTGCGGAAAGATTTGCCTACCTGCGCGATACCGAACGGGGGTTTCATCCGCGCGGTGGTCATGACGTTTTTGAAGTTGGTGAAGATACCCTGCGCGGTTTCGGGGCGCAGGTAGTGCAAGCCCTGTTCATTGTCCACGGGGCCGAGGTAGGTTTTCATCAGCCCAGAGAACAATTGCGGTTCGGTCCACTGGCCCGGCTGCCCGGTTTCCGGATCGTTGATGTCCGCGAGGCCATTCTCCGGCGGGTGGCCGTGCTTGGCCTCATACGCCTCCAGCAGGTGATCCACCCGATAACGCTTGTGGGTATGCAGGGACTCCACGAGGGGATCGGTGAAGGTTTCCACATGGCCGGACGCCACCCACACTTGGCGCGGCAGGATAATGGAGGAGTCGATGCCCACGACGTCGGCACGCGCTTGGACGAACGTCCGCCACCACTGCTTCTTGATGTTCTCCTTCAGCTCCATGCCCAGCGGACCGTAGTCCCAAGCCGAGCGAGTGCCGCCGTAGATTTCGCCACAGGGGTAAACCAATCCGCGGCGCTTGCAAAGGTTCACCACGGTATCGATGACGGATTCATTCGCCACTGAACTCTCACAACTCCTCAATCGAGTCGAAGGCGCAAAGCCTCCAATAATCCTTATGCCCGCCTGGCTGACGGGCATGCGATGACGGCTAAGGTCACACATAACCTTAGCGCGTCACGCAAATTACCAGCCATCAGGGGGTTTCGTAACGCTGTACACGTGCTTTTACGGAACTTTCTTCACGCTGTGTTCACACTGTTACCTACAGCGCATAAACCTCACGTTCCACGAGGTAACACCATAGAAAGCTCCTATAGACGGCGTGGACAGCAGCGCCGTAAAGCCATAAATGCACGCGCGTGAACAGCGCTTTTTCATTATCAGGGTACTTAATGGGGTAGCATTGAACGTGGACTCCCGCATCGTAACGCACACCGTGAATCCGCCAACACGGACCTCTGGAAGGAGCCTGGACATCATGGCTGTACACAACGAATCAATCATGCCGAAGCTCGGTGTTCGCAGCACACGCCAACGCGCCGCCGTAGTCAACGTACTCCGCGAACTAGATAATTTCGCTTCCGCGAAGGAAATCCACCAAGCCCTCACCGAACGCAAACACAAGGTCGGCCTCACCACCGTGTACCGTACCTTGCAGTCGCTCGCGGATATCGACGCCGTAGATGTCCTCCACATGGCCAGCGGGGAATCCCTCTACCGCCAATGCACCTCCGACGAGCACCACCATCACCTTGTGTGCACCGGTTGCGGCACCACCGTAGAGATCGACGGCGGCCCCGTGGAACGCTGGGCGAACAGCGTGGCGGAGGAAAACGGGTTCCAGCTCACTGGGCACACCGCCGAAGTGTTCGGCCTATGCGCCCAATGCCAAAGCTAGCCCACCGCCACCCCGAATGCGCGGCCGAGGGCGTACGTGACGGCTGCCGCCCCGAGCCCGATCGCCAGCTGCCGCAACCCGCGCTTCCACGGTGACACCCCAGACAGCACACCGACGATGCTGCCGGTAATCATCAACGCCACGCCGACAAGCACACACGCCGCAACGCCAGCCGTGAGCGGATCAATGGGCAGCAGGAACGGCAGGACGGGCACCAACGCGCCGGTAGCAAAGAACATGAAGCTGGAAATTGCGGCAGACCACCCGCTACCCACCACGTCCGAGTCATTGGTATGTTCGACACCCGCGATGGGGGATTCGGCGGTCATCCCGGTGGCCTTAAGCTCGGCAAACACGCGGCGGGCTTTGCGTTCAGCTTCGTCTTCGCCCATGCCACGCGCCCGGTAGACTAACGCCAGTTCGTTCGCATCAACATCCAGGCGGGGCACCGCGGACGAGGTTTCCGGGTCGGGGGTGGAGGCTTCGAGGAGTTCCTTCTGGGAGCACACCGAAACGTATTCCCCCGCCCCCATGGACAGCGCGCCCGACAGCAACCCGGAAATCCCGGTAAGCAAAATCAGCCGACTATCGACGCCCGCGGCCATCACCCCCAGCACCAACGCAAGGTTGCTCACCAAACCGTCGTTGGCGCCGAAGACTGCCGCGCGGAAGTTGCCGGACATTTCTTCTCGCCCGCGCGCCGCCAATCCGCGGACGATTTCGGCATGAATCCGCTCATCCGCGATCATTTGTTCGGTGGCGTCTTCGTCTTTCGCGTAGGGGGTGCGCGTTTCCGCCGACTGCATCAGCGCCAAGGTGAACACGCTACCGAAGCGCTTCGCCATAAAGCCTAGGAATTGCGTTGAGAGGTCAGGGCGCTGCGGCATGCCCACATAGTTGCCCAACATTTTGCGCCAGTGTTCCTCGTGCCGCAGCTCGGCGTCGGCAATAGCGAGCAGAATGTCCCGCTCAGCGCCTTCCTTACTGAACGCCAGTTCGCGATACACCGCTGCTTCCGCCCGTTCGTTCGCAAGGTGGCGTTGCCAACGGCGGATTTGCTTGCGCGTAGGTGGGGTCATTTCACCCCTCCGAAGCGGCGGTCGCGACGGGCGTACTCCTCCACCGCCGAGTACAAATCGGCCGCCGTGTAGTCGGGGAACAACTTGTCTTGGTACACCATTTCCGCATACACCGACTGCCACACCAAGAAGTTGGATGTACGCTTCTCGCCCGAAGGCCGCAGGAAGAGATCCACATCCGGCATATCCGGCTCGTCGAGAAAGTTTGCGAACGATTCCTCGGTAATGTCGTCGGGGCGCAACTGCCCAGCGGCTGCCTGGCGGGCGATTTCGCGCGCGGCGTCGATAATTTCCGCACGGCCGCCATAGTTGACGCACATGGCCAACGTCATGCGGGTGTTGTCCTTGGTAAGCTCCTCCGCCGCCTCAAGTTCGCGGATGACGGCGCGCCACAATCGCGGTCGTCGCCCCACCCACCGCACTCGCACACCTTTTTGGTGGAGACCATCGCGTTGGCGGCGCAATACGTCCCGGTTAAACCCCATGAGGAAGCGCACTTCGTCCGTACTGCGGCGCCAATTCTCCGTGGAGAACGCATAAGCGGAAAGGTAGGGGATGCCGAGCGCTAGGCAGGCGTCTACAACGTCGAGCAGCACGGCCTCACCACGGCGGTGACCTTCAGTTCGTTTCAGCCCGCGTTGCTGCGCCCACCGACCGTTTCCATCCATCACGATGGCGATATGCCGGGGCAAAAACTCAGCGGGAATCTGCGGCGGATTGTCGTTCACCTCGCCTATACTACAGGGCTACGAAAACGCCCCTTGATCATGAACATCCAGCGCTGCAACACTACGTTCGAGGTGCCAATGCAGGTGCGTACGCGTCAACCTGTGAGCGCTCCCCGCCACCTCCCCGCCTATCGACGCCCCCCGCACCGCCGACCAGCGATCGTGCGCCAACCACCACATCAGGCGCAAACTCAACTCCGGCACATCCGCCGACCCGGGGGGCCGGCACCGCACGCAGACCGCCCCACCAGCACCGGGATGAAACGCATGGTGCGGCCCCGGCGCGCCGCACTGCGCGCAATCGAACAAACTTGGGGCCCAGCCGGCATGCTGCATAGCCTGCAACAAGAATGCGTCGAGCACCAACGTGGGGTCGTCTGCGCCGCACAGGCGGGACAAGGTGGTCAGGGCGGTATCGAACAGCCAGGGATCTTCAATTTCGGCGACGGCGAGACGCTCGGCAGCCTCTAGGGCGGCGCAGGCGGCGGTATAACGTTCGTATTCGTCGATCACCCGTCCGAAAAAGGCAACGGTGTCGGCGCCTGTAATGGTGTACAGTGAGCGGCCGGGATACAACTGCACATTGAGCTCCACAAAGGGCTGCAACCTCGAACCGAACCTACTTTTGGCCCGGCGCACACCCTTCGCCACGCCGCGCACCACGCCGTGATTACGAGTGAGCAGCACAATAACCCGATCCGCCTCCCCGAAATCATAGGTGCGCACCACCAGCGCGCGGTCCCGGTGACTGGCTCGGCGCATGGCTAGAACCCGAGGCGGCCCAGCGCTTTCGGGTCAGATTGCCAGTTCTTCAGCACCTTCATGCGCAGGTCAAGGTATACATTTTGGCCAAGGAGTTCGATGATTTGCGGGCGGGCGTTGTGGATAATGCGACCCATGCGGCGGCCATCTTTGCCCATGAGGATGCGCTTCTGACCGGGACGTTCCACGTAGATCACGGCATGCACATCAAGCACACCTTCGCGCTCTTCGTTGGGCAGGATCTCGTCGATCTCCACAGCCACGGAGTGCGGCAGCTCGTCCTTCAACCCGCTCAGCGCAGCTTCGCGGATCAGTTCGGCAATACGTGTGTTGGTGTCATCGTCGGTGATGTGGTCGTCGGGGTAAAACTTGGGCCCCTCCGGCAGCAGCGACACCATCACATCGATTAATACGTTTGTTTGTTCACCTTTGACGGCAGATACCGGGACGACTTCGCATTCCCCGCCCAACAATTCGTGCAGGGCGACAAGTTGCTCCGCCACGGCGTCGCGCGACACGGTGTCTACCTTGGTGACCACACCCATCAATTTGGTATTCGGCGCCGCCTTACGCACGGCGTCGAGGATCCACCGATCGCCCGGACCGATCTTCTCGTTAGCCGGAATGGTAAGCGCGATCAGGTCAACGTCCGCGTACGTCTCCTTCACAATTTCGTTCAACCGTTCGCCAAGCAGGGTGCGGGGACGGTGCAACCCGGGCGTATCCACCAAAATGATCTGCGCATCCTCACGGTGCACAATGCCGCGAATGGGGTGGCGCGTGGTTTCCGGCTGGTCTGCGGTAATGGCAATTTTCTCCCCCACCAACGCATTAGTGAGGGTCGATTTGCCGGTGTTTGGTCGGCCCACGAAGCTGACGAATCCACTTCGGAAGCCCTCGGGTGCATTGAACATGTTTTCGTCCTTAATCTTCGGGGGCGGAATGTACTTCCACTGTTACTGTAGTCATTCGCATGCGGCCGCGGCGATCCCGCTTACCAGCAGCGACAAGGGTCATGCCGTGCGTATCAACCTTCGAACCGGGCAAGGGGACACGACCCAACTCCAACGCCAACAGGCCGCCAACGGTGTCCACCTCTTCCGTGATTTCCTCGTCGAAGAACAGTTCCACGCCGCAGGACTCCTCCACCAATTCGACCAATTCTTCGAGCGAAAGGCGAGAGACCACCCGGAAGGTGCGATCGCCGAGGCGTTCGATTGGGGCAATTTCCGCGGCGTCGTACTCGTCGGCGATCTCACCGACGATTTCCTCCAAAATATCCTCGATGGAGATCAACCCCGCGATGCCACCGTACTCGTCCACCAACATTGCAATGTGAAAGCGGTGCAGCTGCATCTCGTGCAGCAAGCTATCCAGGCGCTTGGAATCCGGCACAAACGTTGCCTTCCGCATCACGTCCGAAACGCGCACGCTGTGCCCGCCGTCGGTGGCGTGGTAGGTGCGCTGCACCAAGTCCTTCAGGTACACCACCCCCACGATGTCGTCCACGTTTTCCCCCACCACGGGGATGCGGGAATGCCCGGAACGCACGCACAGCGCGGTGGCGTGCCCAGCGGTCTTCTCCTGTTCGATCCACACCATCTCCGGCCTCGGTACCATCACCGATCGCGCCGTCGTGGAGCCGAGATCGAACACGGATTGGATCATGCGGCGTTCTTCCTGCTGCACAATGCCGTGCTCCTGGGCGATGTCCACCATTTCCCGCAACTCGTGCTCATTGGCAAACGGACCATCGCGGAACCCTTTCCCTGGGGCGAGGACATTGCCCACCCAAATGAGCAGGCGAGCCACCGGGCCGAGCACGAACGCCAACACGGACAGGATCATCGCGGAACGCAGCGACACCGTGTACGGGTTCTGCCTGCCGATGGTGCGCGAGTACACCCCCACCACCACAAAGGTCACTAAGGTGAGCACCACAATCGCCACCAGCAACGCAACGGAGTCGAAGGCGAACAGCTGGTAGGTCAGCGCCGTAGTAAGCACAGCGCCCACGGATTCCAAGAGGGTCCGCAGCAGCACCAACAGGTTAATGTGTTCGGCGCGGCGATCCAGCACGCGCAGCAGAGTGGCCGCGCCGGAGTGGTCCTCCCGCATGAGTTCTTCCACACGGGTGCGCGAAATGGAGGCGACGGCGGATTCCACCGTGCCAAGCGCGCCCGCGAGCAAGATGGTTGCAACAGCCCCGAGCGCTAGCCAGGGTTCCATGAGCTACTGGCCTCGTACCAAGCCTCCAGCAATTCGTTCTGGAGTGCAAACATCTCTTGTTCTTCGGCGGGCTCGGCGTGATCGTAACCAAGCAAGTGAAGGCACCCGTGCACCACCAACAGCGCCAACTCACGGTCCAGCGAATGCCCCGCGCGGGCGGCCTGATCCACCGCGAACTCGGGGCAAATCACGATGTCCCCAAGCATGGCGGGCCCAGGGTCAGTGGCGTCAGGGCGGCCACCGCCGGGGGTGAGCTCATCCATGGGAAAGCTCATCACGTCCGTGGGCCCCTCCAGGTCCAGCCATCGAACATGCAGATCGGCGATGGTATCCAGGTCCACGATATGGATCGCGGCTTCGGCGTCGCGGTGCACATCCATCGCTGCCAGCGCGAAGCTCGCCACATCCATGAGTGCTTCCTCGTTGACGCCCTCGAAGCCGGATTCGTTGAACACTTCGATGCTCATCGCATGTCCTTTTCGTAGGTTTCGTACGCATCAACGATAGCCGCCACGAGGCTATGGCGCACCACGTCCGCGGACGTGAGTTCGGCGAAGTGAACGCCCTGCACCCCACGCAGAATGTCACGCGCCAGCCGCAACCCGGACTTCTGTCCGCCCGGCAAGTCCACCTGGGTAATGTCGCCCGTAACCACCATCTTGGAGCCAAACCCCAAGCGCGTGAGAAACATTTTCATTTGCGCCGGCGTGGTGTTCTGCGCCTCGTCCAAGATGATGAACGCGTCGTTGAGGGTGCGGCCGCGCATGTACGCCAGCGGCGCAACCTCCACGATGCCGGCCTCCATCAGCTTCGGGATGATCTCCGGTTCCACCATGTCCCGCAGCGCATCGTGCAGCGGCCGCAGGTAAGGGTCTATTTTGTCGTTGAGGGTGCCGGGCAGAAAACCGAGTTTCTCCCCCGCCTCCACCGCCGGCCGGGTCAAAATAATCCGGTTGACTTCCTTATTGTTCAGCGCCTGCACCGCCTTCGCCATAGCGAGGTAGGTTTTCCCGCTGCCCGCGGGGCCGACGCCGAACACAATGGTGTTGGCATCGATGGCGTCCACGTATTCCTTTTGGCCTAGTGTTTTCGGCCGCACGGGGCGCCCGCGCCGCGTGACAATGTCGGCGGCCAACACGTCGCGCACGGATTGCGGCGCCTCTACCGTCACAATGTTCACGGCGTTTTTTACCGTCGCGGGGCTGATCACGTGCCCGCGGCGCGCGATTGCCTGCAGCTCATCGAGCACGCGTTTGGCGCGGGCCACCTCGTGGTCTGGGCCGGTCAGGGTAACGTCCGTGCCGCGGACGAACACATCGCACGCCAACTGGTTTTCCAGCGTGCGTAAGTTTTCGTCGGTGGTGCCCAGCACGGTTTGGGCGTGCGCTTCGTCGAGCCGGTACGGCTTGGTCAAGATTTGGGTGGTTCGTTCCAACGTGTTCCTTTTCTTCTCATTGCGGAACTTTACCAGCGTGAGGTGAGTACCCCGAGCGCCGACAACGCCGCAAACGCCGCACTGGCTGTGCGCAATACTTCTGGGCCGAGTTTGACCGCCTGCGCGCCCGCTCCGGTGAAACGTTCCACTTCCGCGGGGCTCAGGCCGCCTTCCGGGCCGACTACAAGAAGGACTTCCTGCGCCTGCGAGTAGTCCAAGGATGCGAAGGGGACGGCGGCTTCTTCGTGGAGGAGGAGGGCGGGGCCGTCGGTACGCGCGATGAGGGCGGCGACGTCCGTGGTGGTTGCTAGGGGGGCGACGTCGGGAACCGTAAACCTGCGCGCCTGCTTCGCGGATGCCAGCGCTTGGTTTCGCCACTTCAACAACGCTTTGTCCGCCTTGGCACCCCACTTAGCGATGCACCGGGACGCCTGCCACGGCACGATGCGGTCCGCCCCGGCTTGGGTGGCAAGGTCCACGGCAAGTTCCGCGCGTTCCGACTTCGGGATCGCCTGCACCACCGTCACCTGCGGCACACTCGCTCGCTTCTCGACGCCCTCCCCTACCGCAACCAGCAACCTATCCTTACCGCTGGTGCCGGTGACGGTGGCGTGGACGCCGTGGCCGCGGCCGTCGATAAGCACGAGCTGCTCTCCGGGGCACAAACGTTTGACGGTGACAGCGTGGCGCGCCTCCGGCCCCACCAATTCGACAGCCGAACCGGGGACTGGTAACTCCCCGTCGGCCCACAGGAACACGGGCAGCGACATTAGCGCCTAAACCGGCTACGCAAACGGCTGAACAAACTTTCCTCTTCCTGGTGCGAATCCTGCACCCGCACCTTGTCGGCGCGGTGGGAACGCAACTTCCGCAGGTAGTCTTTGGACTGCGAATCCAGATCCTTCGGAATGATCACGTCCATGTGCGCAACCATATCGCCGGCGCCCTCCGCGCGCAGATGCGGCATACCGGCGCCTTGGACGTGAATACGTTCGGCAGGCTGGGTGCCGGGGGCGACGTGGAACTTCAACGGGTTGCCGTCCAGCCCGGTCACCTCAAACTCCGTGCCCAACGCCGCATCAACCATGGGTAGGCGCACCGTCACATGCAGGTTATCGCCGTCGCGAGTAAACACGGAGTGCGGTTGGGTAATCACCTCAACGTACAAATCACCCGCGGGCCCACCGCCGTGGCCGACCTCGCCTTGCCCGGCCATGCGGATTCGCATACCGTCGCTAATCCCGGCGGGGACGTTGACCGTCAAATCGCGGCGCGCCTTCACGCGGCCGTCGCCGTGGCACTTTGTACAGGGGTCGTCGATAACCTCGCCGAAGCCCTGGCAGGCGGGGCACGGGCGGGACGTCATCACGTTGCCCAGGAAGGAACGCTGCACCTCTTGAATCTCCCCGGCCCCCTGACAATGCGAACACGTATGCGCGCGAGACTTGGATTCGGAACCGGTGCCCTCACACTGATCGCACAACACTGCAGTATCCACCGTAATGTTCTTCTTCACCCCAGAGAACGCCTCCTCGAGGGTGATAGCGGTGCGAAGCAATGCGTCATCCCCCGGCTGCACGCGCGAACGCGGGCCACGGGGCTGGCCGCCGCCGAAAAACGCACCGAAAATGTCCTCGAACCCGCCGAAGCCACCGAAACCGCCGGCGCTCGGCGATTGCTCCATCGGGTCACCGCCCATATCCACAATGCGGCGCTTCTCCGCATTGGTGAGCACCTCGTACGCCAAAGACACCTCGCGGAATTTCTCCGCCGCCTCTTCGGTCCCGTTCACATCCGGATGGTACTTTCGGGCCAACCGCCGGTACGCCTTACGGATTTCGGTTTCCGTCGCCGACCTGTCCACTCCGAGAATGCCGTAATAGTCACGCGCCACGGTCTACTTCTAACTCCCTTATGGATTATTCAATGAACGTCAAGGCATTGTAGCCTACTGGCCGGCAAGTACCCTGCCTACATACTGTGCAACGGCGGACACCTTCGAAATTGTTCCCGAATAATCCATATAGTTCGGGCCGACCACTCCCATGCCACCCAACGTGGCACCCGTCGCCCCGTACCCCGCGGCCACCACCGCAGCGCCCCGCAACTCTTCGTCCCCAATGCTCACCTGCACCTGGCCGACATCCTGCGCGCTGGACAACAGCTTCAGCACCACCACTTGCTCCTCCAGCGCCTCCACCACGCTCGGCAGCCCGGAGGGGAACAGGTGCGAAGCACCAGACAGGATCAACCGGTCGCTCGGCGCCTCCACCAAAGTTTCCACCAGCACGGTGGCGCACCGAATGGAGGCGTTGCGCACATCCGCCGAGGCCTCCACCGCCATGTCTGCCATCGCTACGCTCGCCTCCGTGAGCGTCTTCCCGGCCAACCTGCGGTTAAGGTTCTCCTTCAGCTGCGCCACCTTCTCTGGGCCAAGGTGCTCATCCAACTCCACGTTGCGCTGCTCCACCCGGCCAGTGTCCGTAATCAACACGAGCAGCAAGCGCGTCGGGGTGAGCTCCACCACCTCACAATGCCGCACGCGGGATACCTTTAACGTGGGCAATTGCACCACCGCCGCCTGACGGGTGAGCTGGCTGAGCAATTGCACACTTCGGCGCAACACGTCCTCCAAGTCCACCCCCTGGTCGAGGAACGCGAGAATGGCGCGGCGCTCCGCCCGGGACAGCGGCTTGACATCGTGAATGGAATCCACAAACGCCTGATAGCCCTTTTCCGTGGGAATACGCCCCGAGCTGGCGTGCTGCTGCACGATATAACCTTCGGATTCCAGCACAGCCATATCGTTGCGGATCGTCGCCGGACTCACACCAAGATTGTGGCGGTCCACCAACGCTTTCGAGCCAACCGGCTCCTGGGAGGAAATGTAATCGGCCACAATGGCACACAGCACCTTATGCCGCCGCTGTTCCGTGGCACTAGACACGTTGATGCTCCTTCCCTACAAGCTCCCGCAATAGTCTACGCAGTTTTTCCCACACGCCGACATCACACACCCTGCACCCACGACAAAGGGAAGCCTAATCTAAAGGGTATGGATACCGTGTCCCATACATTATTCTTTCCCTTATTCGGCCGCGCCCAAGCAGCCCGCACCTGGCCAGACCTCTTTCCCGACCCGTGGGCCCTCAAAGCCGAAGCCATCGCCCGCGACGCCGGCACCCCGGCACAATCACTCGGTGACTTCCCCGCCGTCGTCTACGGGCTGCGGCACCTCATCAGTGTCACCAACACCAAACGCTACTTAGAGGCGCATCCCGGCGCGGCCGTCGTCAATCTTGGGTGTGGGCTCGACAGCCTCGCCATGGACCTCGAAGGCCTCGATTGCACCATCTACAACGTGGATTTCCCCGCGGTCATCGAACTCAGGCAACGCTGGATCCCCACCGCCAACAACGAACACGACCTGCCGTATTCGCTCACAGACCACCGGTGGTTCGACCAGGTAGACCCCAGCCGCGGGGCCATCGCCATGGCCAACGGTGTGTTCTACTACCTGGAGGTCGCTCAAGTACGCGATGTGGTGGTAGCGATGGCGGAACGCTTCCCCGGCGGCCGGCTCATATATGACAGCCAATCCCCACGCATCATGCGAAAAAGCGAACAACAAATCGCGGCCAAGGGCACGCCCTGCAGCATGCCGTTCCGCCTCCGCGACCCGTACACGCCGCGCACCTGGAGCGACCGGATCAGCAACGTCACGGTGGAATACGATTACAGCCGCTACCTCACCCCAGCACAGCGGAAACAACTACGCCTCGGGTACCGGCTGGGATTCAACGTGTTCAAAGTAATTCGAGGGATGTACGAAGTCACCATCGACTTCGCCTAATCATCCCCAAGCAAAATGTCCGCAACGATTCCATCCGCGAGCAGGCGCCCCGCCTCCGTCAACGCGATGCGGGAACCCGCCGCTCGGCGCAGCAATCCGCGAGCACAATAATCCTCCACCACAGCCAGACCGCCCGCGCCCAACATGCCCGCCGGAATGCCCTCCCGCAGGCGCAGCCCCAACATCACGCGCTCGACATGCCGGTCGTGCGCACTTAACGTCTCCGCCTCCTGGATCGGTAGCCGACCTTGCGCACACAACGCCGCATACCGGGCGGGGTGCTTGACGTTATAAAAGCGACTGTCCCCCACATGCGAATGCGCGCCAGGGCCCGCACCCCACCAATCACCGTCACGCCAATAGCCCAGGTTGTGGCGGCATTCCCCGCCTAAGCGAGCCCAATTGGACACCTCGTACCACTGGAAACCAGCGTCGCGCAGGGCGGCGTCAATAAGCCCATAACGGTGAGCCAATACGTCCTCATCAGGCGCAGGAATCTCCCCGCGGCGGACTTTCCGCGCCATGGCGGTGCCATCCTCCACGATGAGCGAGTAGGCGGACACGTGGTCCACCCCCGCGGACAGCACCGCGTCGAGGGTTGCGCGCACGTCGTCATCAGTCTCACCAGGGGTGCCGTAAATCATGTCAAGGTTCACGTGTGCAAACCCCGCCCGCGTGGCTTCCCGCGCGGCCGCCACCGCGCGGCCCGGGGTGTGCCGGCGCTCCAACACCCGCAACACGTGCGGTGCCGCGGACTGCATGCCCAGCGATATCCGGGTAAACCCCGCCGCGCGCAGCGCTGCAAACAACTCCGGGGAAGTCGACTCCGGGTTTGACTCCGTAGTCACCTCCGCGCCCGGCGCCAACCCAATGGTTTCCCGCACGTACTCCAGCACCCGCACCAGCTCCCCACCCAGCATCGACGGGGTGCCGCCGCCCACAAAGACAGTCTCGGCGGGCCGCGTATTCCCAGTTTCGGCAGCCAATTCCAACTCGCGGCGCAGCGCAACCAAATACTCCGGCACGGAAGCGGAACTGCCTAACTCGCCCGGCGTATAGGTGTTGAAATCGCAATAACCGCAGCGTGACGCGCAAAACGGAACGTGGATATACACCCCGAAGGGTCGCGTCATGAAGCGAAGCCCCCGTCACGTGCGGCCTCCGCGCGGCGGCGAGCGACGCGGGCAACCACGGCGTCGATACGTGCGCGCTCCATGAGAAATTGCGGCGGATTATGGCCGCGCATCGTCCGCGTGTACGCCGGGTGCGCCTCCGCGACGGCAATAAACCACGCCTCCACGGCGCAGGCAACTAGGTCCCGGGTGCGGGAAAACAGCAGCGGAAGGCTCAACGCATCTAGGTCATCCGCAGCTACCGCAGTCTGGTCGACCACCCATTCGGTGATCTCCCCAAGGTGTTCCACGACGGCGGACGAACGCGCATTCAAAGCATCAGCGAGCTCTCGAACTGCAACCGGGCTGCTATCCAACGGATATTCGCGCATCAGATCCACCGCACGCAGCCGACTCGGGCGCTCCACCAAAGCTTCGCGCGTCGTCCGGGCCGTACTCATGGATCCGGAGCGCAGCCCAGATACTAAAGCTTGGCGCACACCCGCCAGCTCGGCGACGACACGGCGGGAATCATCGCGAGCCTCGATCACAATCTCCTCAAACTCGAGGCGACAATCCGTGACCAACTCCGTGTCCCAATCCGTGAGCGCCTCCACAAGATTATCGATGTACGTGGCTACCTCATCGCCAATGTCGTACACCTCTTGCGTAAGCTCGCGGTGGCGCAGCTTCGCATCAGTCACCTGCACGGCTGCTCCTTAAAGTACTCGAACTGGTACAGCCGCCGCGGTTTGCTTCGCCGGCTGTTATCGAATACGACCCTAAGGCACTTCTTAGAGTGGTGGGGGAAGCCTCGCCGTGAGACACACCAGAATCGTTGCGACACCGGTCAGCGGGGGTGCTTCCCCGGTAGCACCATCCTCGCACCACCTATCGACGCCCCACCCCCGAAATCCCCAGGCAGCGTCAATATTTTCCACTTTCCAAACGAACGTAACGACGAGGGTGTGACGCCACCCCCGCGTTACCTGAATAGCTCGCGCCCTGCCGACTCAGCAGCGCGGCTTATCGCTTATATAATTGATCAATCGCATCTGCGTATCGTTGCACTACAACGTTGCGCTTGATCTTCATCGTGGGCGTCAACTCATTCTCGGCTTCCAGCAGGTCACGGTCCAAAATATAAAATTTCTTAATGGCCTCAGCGGCGGATACTTGCGCGTTCGTATCGTTAATAGCGTCCTGAATTTCGGCGCGCAGCATCGGCTCCGTGGCCAACTCCCGGACCGTTTTCTGCTCCGGAATATTGTGGTTGAGTTTCCACCGCTTTACCGCCTCCTCATCGAGGGTGATCAGAGCGCCCACAAACGGCTTGCCATCCCCCACTACCAGCGCCTGACTGATCAGCGGGTGGTTACGCAACCGGTCCTCCATGGGGCCGGGGGAGACGTTCTTGCCGCCTGCCGTAACGATCAGATCCTTTTTGCGGCCTGTGATTACGATGTGACCAGATTCAAGAATCTCACCCAGATCGCCAGTGTTGAACCAGCCGTCCTCAGTAAACGCTTCCCTGGTCGCTTCCTCGTTGTTCCAGTAGCCATCAAAGACCGTCTCGCCCCGCAACATGATTTCGCTCTCCGAGTTCACACGCACCGAAACCCCGCCGACGGGCCGCCCAACAGTGCCGATGATGTTGTCGTCGAAATTTACCGACGCCGCGGCCACCGTCTCCGTCAGCCCATACCCCTCGTATACGGTCACACCCATGCCCCGGAAGAAGTGCAACAGGTCGTGGTTCATGGAGGACCCACCCGAAATGCAATAGCGCACAGACGAGCCCATAGCCGCCCGGATCTTCGAATACACCAACCGGTCAAATGCCTTGTGCTTCACGGACAGGACGCGGGACGGCCCGTCGAGTGTATCCATAGCGCGGGAGTATTCGATAGCAACGTTTTCTGCCGCGCGAAACATGGTGCCCTTGAATTGGCCGTTATCAAACGCGTTGGCTTCCGCACCGTTCCGCACCTTTTCGAACACGCGAGGCACACCAAGGATAAGGTTAGGCCGCGCCCGCTGAAACTCCACGGTCAACGTCGAAAAATCCGACCAGTGCGACTGGGTGGCGCCACCAATCACCACCGCCAGTGACACCGCCCGCGCAAACACATGCGCCAGCGGCAAAAACGTAAGCACCCGGGTACCCGGCACCGCAATCGCGCCAATGGGATGGGTCAACAGCGCCCGCACCTCTGCGAGCCAGTTATGGTGCGTGGAACGACACCCTTTCGGCCGCCCCGTGGTGCCCGAGGTGTACACCAAGGACGCGAGATCCGTCGACCGAGTAGCATCGATGCGCTGCTGCACCTCATCGTCCGAGATGCCGCGGCCCTCAAACTTCAATGTCTGCACCGCGGAGGCGTTAATCTCCAGCACGCGGCGCAAGCGCGAAGACGAACCCTTCAGCTTTGGGTTGCCATCCGCGTCCAGCTCCAAGTGCTTCATCAAGTCCGTGTGCTCAATGGTTTCAGTGATGGCGAACACAGCGCCGGAATCCTCAATAATCCACTGCACTTGGCTCAGCGACGAAGAACTATAAATCGGAACGCTTACCGCGCCCGCCGCCCAAATCGCAAAATCGAGCAGGGACCACTCGTAGCGAGTCTCGCTGAGCAACGCGACCCGGTCCCCCTGCTGCACCCCGTTGGCGATGAGGCCTTTGGCAACCTCAAACACCTCCTCAACGAACTCTTTTGCGGTGACATTCACCCACTCAAAACTCCGCGGGCGGGTGAATAGCACCCCATACGGGCGGGCCTGCGCGGTATCGAGCAACGCCGTCAAACACGTCTCATGAGGCCCAATTTCGTAGGCTGCCGGGGTGGTGTATTCCTGCACGGTATCAAAGCTCCTTTAAGGGCAAAATATATCGGACTCCTGATAACAAACTACGCGTTTGCGCTCTACAATGCCTAGAACAAACCAATAAGGTGGCAAGATAAATATTTGTGACTTATAGAGACGAACTCAAAACCCTAGCGGCGGCTCACAGCGTTGCCACTTCTTATTACTCCTCCACAGGTGAGTATGTTGAAGTGAGCGAAGACACGCTACTGAAAACGCTCAACGCGCTAGGCGTCAACGTTGGTTTCGGCGAAAACGCGCCCACCGAAGAGGCGCTGCGCGCGGCAATCAGCGAATTCGAGGACGCCAAATTTACCCGCAGCCTGCCGCCTTGCGTGGTTGCCGTCCAAGGCGACGAACACGTATTCCCCGTGCACGTGCATGACGGATCCGAGGCGAAAGTAACCATCGAGCTGGAAAACGGCGAGGTGGTACCCGCCCATCAGGTGGAAAACTGGGCACCCGCACGCGAAATCAACGGCGTGGTCTGGGGCGAGGCCAGCTTTGCCACCCCGGGCGATCTGCCACTCGGTTGGCACACCATTCACCTGGTCACCGAGGGCCTTACCGCCTCCTGCCAGCTGGTCATTACCCCGGCGCGCCTGTCCACCGCGGATTCGCTGATTAGCAAACCCGTTTCCGGCGTGATGGCGCAACTGTACTCCGTGCGCAGCCGCCAATCCTGGGGCATGGGCGATTTCCACGACCTCGGCTCCATTGCGGAAACCACCGCCCGCGCCGCCGGTGCACAATTCCTGCTGATCAACCCGCTGCACGCTGGTGAGCCCTTCGCCCCCATCGAAGACTCCCCCTACCTGCCCACCTCCCGGCGGTTTATCAATCCCCTGTACATCCGCGTCGAAGACATCGAGGAAACCGCCGGGCTGTCGGAGGAAAACCGCGCCGAACTAGAACGCTTTGCCGAGCATTTCCGCACGCGCAACACCACCTCCGAGATGATTGAACGCAACCCCATCTTTGAGGCGAAGTTGGCGATCCTGCACAAGGTGTTCCACGTGAGCCGCTCCCCCGAGCGCGAGCAGGCTTTCCGCGAATACTGCGAGGTTGAGGGCACCGGGTTGGAGGCCTTCGCCACGTGGTGCGCCGAACGTACTATCGCCGCCGGAGCTATCGCACACAACGACGAAACAGCGGATATGGCGGAGGCGACCGACTTCTACCGTTGGCTGCAATGGATCTGCGACCAGCAACTCGGCACCGCCCAAGCACGCGCCAAAGCGGCCGGCATGAGCATCGGCATCATGGCTGACCTCGCCGTCGGCGTCCACCCCGGGGGTGCCGACGCCGCGACCCTCGCCCCCTACCTTGCCCCTTCCGCGTCCGTTGGCGCGCCGCCAGACGGATACAACCAATTCGGCCAGGACTGGTCCCAGCCGCCGTGGCACCCAGTGAAACTCGCCGAGGCTGGCTACGCCCCTTGGCGGGACATGCTGCGCACCGTACTGCGACACTCTGGCGGCATCCGCATCGACCACATTTTGGGCTTGTTCCGCCTGTGGTGGATCCCCCGCATGCAAAGCCCGATCACCGGCACCTACGTCAATTACGACCACAACGCCCTCATCGGAATCCTCGTGCTCGAGGCGGAACGCGCCGGTGCCGTGGTTATTGGCGAAGACCTCGGCACTTTCGAAGCGTGGGTCCAAGATGTGCTCACCGCCCGCGGCATCATGGGAACCTCCGTCCTCTGGTTCGAAGGCTCCCCGAACGGTGGGCCCCGCCACCAAGGCGAATACCGGCCGCTGGCACTGACCTCTGTGACCACGCACGACCTACCACCCACCGCTGGCATGCTTCACGGGGAGCACATCGAATTGCGCCATCGCCTCGGCTTGTTCACCCGCGACGTCGCGGAGGAAGATGCTGACGATCTCCGCTGGCAAAACGAAATCCTCCAGCGCATCGCCGACACCGGCAGCTTCCAAAACGGGCCGCTCGCGGACAAACACTTCTATGATTCCTCCCGCGCCGAGCGGGGCGACGCCCTCGACCTCATTGCTGGCATGCACCGCTTCATCGCCGGCACCCCGTCGGCGCTGGCATGCCTCTCACTAGTCGATCTCGTTGGCGACGTCCGCGCCCAGAACCAACCGGGCACCTGCCGCGAGCAATACCCCAACTGGTGTGTCCCCCTGTGCGATAGCACGGGCCACCCCATGCTCATCGAAGAGTTTGAAACGCACCCAGCGTTCCAAAAGGTCGCCGAAGCCGGCCGCCGCTAACACCACCGGGGATCGGGGGGGCCACGGGGGCGGCGGCTAGAACAAACTCACAAGCCAGGACACGGTAACCAGCAATAACAACACGACAAGCGCAAGCTTTACCTGCGACTTGGGATACTTATTGCCGTTCTTACGCTCTGAAGACATCGCAGCAGTTAATCGTCTTTCCCTAAGGCAACCGTCGAGTGCGGAAGCGTCTGGCCACTATGGAACAACGGATACGTCCGAGCACCAAGCATATCGATGACACGCAGCAACACAAACGCCAACAACGCGCACATCAGCACCACCGTGATCAGCACTACCGGTGCTTGAATCCACAACGGAATGCCAGTGAGCTCATGGCCGATCCAATCTAACGCATCAACCACAGGTTGGGAAATGTTCATCGTGGGCTTAAGTGTAGCGCAACCCAGATTCGGTGGACGGGGTTAGGCGAGTTCGGTACCGGCCAACCCACGGCGCTTCAACAACGGCGCCACATCCTTCGCACGACCGCGCAGCTGCTCGAATGCTTCGGTGTAGTCGCGGGCCGCGCCACGGGACAGGATCAGGTCACGGAACCGCAACCCAGCGACCCGAACGGCCTCGGCGGTAGCATCCGCGCCGGTGGCACCCTGCTCAGCAAACCAATCAAAGCCATCGGCATCTAACGCTTCCGCCCACAGGTAGGAGTAATAGCCCGCCGCATAGCCCCCGCCAAACACATGGTTGAAGTATGTGGATTGGTAACGGGGCTTCAAATGATCCACCACAAGCCCGGCCCGTTCCAAGGCCTCCCGCTCGAACTGCGCGATGTCGGAAACTTCGGCGGCCTGCTCGGGGGTCAGGGAATGCCAGGCGAGGTCGATGATTGCGGCGGCCAAATATTCGGCGGTGCCGAAGCCTTGGCCGAACAACTTCGCGGCGTCGATAGCTTCCAAGAGCGCGTCTGGGATAACTTCCCCGGTCTCCACGTGCCGCGCATAGTTTCGGACAATGGTGCGATCGAGCGCCCAGTTTTCATTGATCTGGGAAGGGAACTCCACATAGTCTCGGGGAACACTTGTTCCTGAGAACGTCGGGTAACGGACGTCTGAAAGCAGCCCGTGCAGCGCGTGCCCAAATTCGTGGAACAGCGTAGTCACCTCGTCAAGCGTCAACAGCGCCGAGGATCCATCCGCGGGCTTCGTCACGCCCATAACGTTGACCACCACGGGTTTCGTGCCCAACAGGTGTGATTGCTGCACAAAGCTAGACATCCACGCCCCGCCGCGCTTGGATGGGCGGCCGTAATAGTCTGTGAGGAACAGGCCGATGCCGCTGCCGTCCGCATCCAACACTTCCCACACCTGCACGTCCTCGCCGTACGCTTCGAGGTCGGTGCGCGGGATCACGCGGATTCCGTAGAGGCGCTCCGCGGCGTAGAACACACCGTCGGTAAGGACCTGCTCCAGCGGGAAATACTGCCGCAGCGCGTCCTCGTCAAGGCTGTAGTCCCGCGCCCGCAGCTGGGACTCCCAATAAGGCCAATCCGCGCCGGTGACTGGGGCGTCCGCGATATCGGAAATGAGTTTGTATTCACCCTGGGCGTTTACCGCCGCGGCAGGCGCCAAGTCGAACAACAATTTGCGCACGGCGTCTACGGTTTCAGCGGTCTCCTCTTCGATCACATACTCGACGTGTGAGGCGTATCCGAGCAGGGCTGCGCGCCGGGCCCGCAGCCGCACCATCTCCAACAATACCGCATCGTTGGTGCCCACGCCCCTGCGTTGCGACGCCGCGTACAACCTCCCGCGCGCCGCCGCGTCCGCGAGGTCTGTTTGGGCAGGTTGGACGGTCGGCAATTCGAGCGGAATTGCAAAACCAGTTCGACCAAGAGCTTGGGCGTCGGCGGCGGCGGAGGCACGCCGAGACTCGCTGAGCCCAGCAAGCTCGGACTCCTCAAAAGACACAGCCAACTCATTGGTAGAAGCAAGCAGGTTCCGCTGGAATTGCTCCCTTAACACGGACAGTCGTTCGTTGAGGGAGCTGAGTTCAGCCTTGCCATCCGCGGGGAGGGCGGCGCCGCGGCGTCGAAAAGCGCGCAGGAGATAGTCGTGCAGGCGTTCGGATTCTATGTCACCTTCGGGCGGGCTGACCTGCCGAATTCGGTCGTATAACGCGTGGTTTTGGTAGATGGCATCCGCATGGGCGGAAAGTTTCGGGGTGATCTCCGCGGCGATCGCATTGAGCGCATCGGAAGCGTCCGTACCGTGCAAATTAAAGAAAATCGAAGATACGCGCGACAGCGTGGTGCCGGCGCGTTCCAACGCTTCGACGGTGTTTTCCCACGTTGGGGATTCCTCGCAGGCGATAATCGCGGCGATCTCCGCGGCGTGCTCGTCCATTGCGGCAACAAAGGCGGGCAAGAAATGCGATTCGCTAATTTCAGCGAACGGCGGGAGGTTGTAGGGCAACGTCGAGGCGGTAAGCAAAGGATTCGGCATAGTCAACGATGGTACCGGCTGCTACATTCGTCAGGTATGGGACCTTCCACTTCCCGCGTGCGCTGCCTGGCAGGGCTTTTCACGGGCCGCAACCTCGGCGACATTGATACGTTTTATTCCATCCCGTACAGCCGCATATCCGACAAGTTTGCGGACGCCGAATTGCTTGACGCTGGCGAGGTGGACGCCACGCAGCCCGCCACCCGTGACGTCGCGCTCACCGTCACCCACCCCGCCGGGCTGGCCGCCGGCAGCGACGCCCCCGTGGTGGTGTTTATTCACGGCGGCCGCTACGAAGAAGGCCACCACGACGACCCCGAACTCCGTGGGGACAGTTTCGCCCGCAGTGGATGCGTGTACGTTTCGGTGGGCTATCGCCTCGGCTTCGCCGGCTTCGCACCCTTTGGCGATCAACTGCCGAGCCAGTACCGCGGCGTGACCGATTGTTTGATCGCTTTGGAATGGGTGCAGCGCAATATTGAATACTTCGGCGGCGACCCCACGAACGTGACCTTGATTGGGCAATCCGCAGGCGCGGGCATCGCCTTGTGGTTGGCTCGCAAAGACCATTATCGCGGGGCGTTTCGGCGGGTGATTGCGCTGTCCCCCGGGTACCCGAGGCAGGGGTTTGCCCAACGCGAGTGGGCGCTGCGGGTGGCATCGGGACGTTTCAACGCCGCGCGCGCACTGCCGCAGTTGAGCGCACGAACGTATCGCCGATTCCGCACGCTTTACCTCGACGATATCGCCCTCGGACCGTTTCCTTTTGACCCCCGTGAGCTTGCCTCCGTGCCGGTACTGGTGAGCAGCACCCGGGAGGAGATGTACTTGGACCCCGCGGGGCGCGCGATCGACCGAAGGGGACTAGCTCCCCTGCTGGTCCGTACGCACGGTCGCAGGATGGGGTGCCTTAACCCCTCGGAATACCTCGAATCCATGCTCAAGGAGGATCCGGCGCGGATGTATGGCCGGATGCTTGGCGATTCCGTCATCCGGCGTTGGGCCGCCGCCACGGCGGAGTACGCGAACGGACCGGTGTGGATGATGGAATTTACCGGCGACGAATCGCTGCCCGCACATCACTGCGTGGACCTACCGCTGATGTTCCACAACCTTCACACACGCCCGGCGCGGGTGGCGGAATTGCTTGGCCCGAACGCTGTGGAAACGAAGACATCGTTGTCGGATCATGTCCACGGCCTTGTGGTATCTGTCGCCCAAGGCGCTCCCCCGCCGTGGCCCGCCTACACCTCAGACGAGCGCATTTGTTATTCCATTGCGTTAACCGGGGAAACAACCCTGACACAAGACCCGCTGAAATTGGTACGCACCACCTTCCGCTTACCCGGCATTAACGCAGCTCAAGGCGGGTTTTCAGCAAATGCGGGTAAGCCGCTAATCTAGTGGGTATGTCGCCCAACCCCTTTTGGTATCGCCAAGCTGTGATGTACGAGGTGCTCGTCCGCGCCTTCCAGGATTCCGACGACGATGGCAGCGGGGACCTTCGCGGTCTGACGCAACGGTTAGACTACCTCGCCTGGCTCGGCGTGGATTGCCTGTGGCTGCCGCCGTTTTTTGACTCCCCGTTGCGGGACGGCGGCTACGATATCCGCAATTTCCACCGCGTGCTGCCGGAGTTCGGCACGGTGGCGGAATTGCAGGAACTCATCAAGCAAGCGCACGCCCGCGGCATTCGCGTGATCGCGGATTTCGTGGTGAACCACACTTCGGACGAACACCCGTGGTTTGAGGCGTCCCGCACGGACCCGGATGGGCCGTTCGGCGATTTCTACGTGTGGTCGGACACCCCCGCGAAGTATGAAGGCGCGCGCATCATCTTCGTGGACACGGAGGAATCCAACTGGACCTTCGATGAGGTTCGCGGCCAGTATTACTGGCATCGCTTTTTCCACCACCAGCCGGATCTCAACTACGAAAACCCCAAGGTGCAGGAGGCGATGCTGGATACCTTCCGGTTCTGGCTCGACTTGGGCCTTGACGGTTTCCGCCTCGACGCCGTGCCCTACCTGTTCGAACAGGAAGGCACCAACTGTGAGAACCTGCCGCTCACGCACGAATTTTTGCAACGCTGCCGCGCCGTGATCGACTCGGAATACTCCGACAAGGTACTGCTGGCGGAGGCGAACCAGTGGCCGCGCGACGTCGTGGAATACTTCGGCACCGAGGAAGCGCCGGAATGCCACATGGCCTTCCATTTTCCCTTGATGCCGCGCATTTTCATGGGTTTGGCGCAGGGCGATAGCCGCCCGATTCGCAACATTATTGCCTCCACGCCGCAACTGCCGGACAATGGCGCCCAATGGGGCATTTTCTTGCGCAACCACGACGAACTGACCTTGGAAATGGTCACCGATGAGGAACGCGCATTCATGTACCAGCATTACGCGCCGCATCCGCGCATGAAGGCGAATGTGGGGATTCGCCGCCGCTTGGCTCCCCTGCTGGAGAACGACCCTCGCCGGTTGAAACTGCTCACGGCGTTATTACTGACTCTCCCGGGCACGCCGGTGTTGTACTACGGCGACGAGATTGGCATGGGCGACATCATCGAACTTGCCGACCGCGACGGCGTGCGCACCCCCATGCAATGGACCGACCAGCCGGGCGCGGGTTTCAGCGGCGCTGCGGAAACCTACCTGCCACTGATTAGCACTGGGGAATACGCGCATTCGAAGGTGAACGTGGCGGCACAGCAGGAGGACCCAGATTCGCTGCTGCATTTCACGCGCAACATGATTGCGTTGCGGCGCTCTAATGCGGCGCTAGCAGACGGCGAGTTTAGCTTGCTCCCCGCTGCCGACCCGGCGATCTTAGCCTTCCTTCGGACCCACGAAAACACGGCTACTAGCTGCTACTTTAACCTTTCCGACCGCGAAGTTTCTGGCCTCATCGCCGACCAGCACGAAACGCTCGCTCCGTACGAATTCCGCATTTCCTAGGACGCCCCGCATGCACACCGAACTCGCCGAAAAACTGCAACACAGCCGCTTCTACGGTTCGAAAACACAGACGATTACCGGCGTGGAGGTTGTGCAAAGTCAGCCGTTGGGTTCCGCCACGCACTGCATCGTACGCGCCAGCCGCAACGGCGACAGCGACCTCTACCAACTGTGTATCGACGCCGCGTCCAACGACGTCTTCGCAACCGAAGACGTGGTGAACCATTACGGCGCAGCTCTGCAGGATGGTTCGGTCATGGGCACGGTGCATGCGCGGCGCACACCACTCCTTCCCGCGAACGCCACGGGACGCAGCCTCGGCGCGGAGCAATCGAACACTTCGCTGGTGTTCGGTGGGGAATTGCTGGTCAAGGTATTCCGAAAATTGCAGCCGGGTATCAACCCCGATGTGGAACTACTCAATGGCTTGGCCGAAACCGGGTGCGAATATGTGCCAAGGTTGCAGGGTTGGGTGAGCCAGCACATTGACGGCCAAGAATACGTCACGGCCCTGCTACAAGATTTTGCGGCTGGGTCGCGCCCCGGTTGGGATACCGCACTTGAGTTCGCCAACGAGGGGCGCTCCTTCGCAGCGGAAGCGAAACTCCTTGGACGTGCAACCGCCGCGGTACACGAAGACCTCGCCAAGTTCTTTGGTACCCAAACGGTCCCTGGCCGGGCGCTTGCCCACAAATTGCACACGCGCCTGAATTCGTTGGCAGACGAGATCCCCCAGCTCCGCGAGTTCGCGCCGCACGCCGCGAAACTCTATGACGCGGTATCGGACGCCGAAGCCACCATGCAGCGGGTGCACGGTGACTACCACCTCGGCCAAGTGTTGCGCACGGCGGATCGATATCTTCTCATCGACTTCGAAGGCGAACCGGCGCGGCCGCTAGCGGAACGCCGGCAAATGGATTGCGCGGTGCGTGACCTCGCGGGCATGATGCGCTCCTTCGACTACGCCGCCCAACTGGCCACCGACGCACCTTCCGGCTGGGCTGATGAGGCGAGCGCCGCCCTGCTGGAAGGTTACGGTGGGGACCATCAAGCGCTGATGAACGCGTACCTCATGGACAAGCTACTGTACGAAGTAGCCTACGAGCTCAACAACCGCCCCGATTGGGCTTACATTCCGCTCGGCGGGCTCGCCCGCCTGCTGCGCAGCCTTTAGGTCAACTGTGCTACCAACCTGGGGTCGGCAAGTTGTTCGACCATCCAGGGGCTAAATCCGTGCGGGGACGTACGCACCCGGCGCAGCACCTCATCCACAGCAACCCACTCAAACTCTTTCACCTCCGCCGGGCGGGGCGCCACCAACTCCACATCGCGCACATGTGCGGTATACACCGGGCAGATTTCCCACTCCATCACCCCGGAGGCATCTACTGCGCGGTAGGAAAAATCCGGTACGGCGAGCTGGACGTCGAAAAGTTCGCCGACGTGCACACCAAGCTCCTGGAACGCGCGACGATGCAATGCATGTTCGGTAGCTTCGCCGGGGCCGGGATGGCCGCAGAAACTGTTGGTCCACACGCCCGGCCACGTGGCTTTCCCCAGCGCGCGGCGAGTAAGCAGCAACCGCCCGTCCGCACCCTGAAGATAGCAGGAAAATGCCAGGTGAAGCGGTGTTTCATGCGTGTGAACTGTAGCTTTATCTGCTGTTCCGGTGGGGTTACCGTCGGCGTCACACAAGACGACGAACTCCGTACTGTCGGTCATGGACTCCACCCTACCGGGGTGAAGCGTTGCCGTTGACCGAAACCATGAGACAATACCTATCATGCCCGAGCTTCCCGCCCCGTTTGTCGCAAGAACCGCCGCATCCACGGCTTTTCTGCAGCATACGCTTCAGCGCATGGTGGCTCGCGTCGCCGAATACAACACCGATATCGCACAAGCATACGAGCATGCGATGCGGATTGCGGTGGGCGGCAAGCACCTCCGCGCCACCCTGGTCCATGTCGGCGCCGACCGGCCTATCGACGCCCCACCCCACGCCGCCGACACCGCCGTCGCCGCCGCATTCGACTTACTCCACGCATCCTTTCTCATCCTGGACGATGTGATCGACGCCGATGAAACCCGGCGCGGTTACCCCACCATCCACGCCGCGGCCAGAGACCGCTCCGGAAACGCACACTATGGCGAATCCGTGGCGATCCTTGCAGGCACGGCAGCGCTGAATACTGCCACCCACATCGTGGCCAATTGCGGCGCCAACGCGGACATCACGCTCCGCGTACTCACTGAGTTTACGGAGGCCACGGAGGATTCCATGATCGGCGAGTTTATGGATATCCATCATTCCCTGCCCCACGTCACCCCGTCGGATCGATCGATCCACCTCGCCTCTCGGCTCAAAACATCCGCCTACTCTTTCGAAGCGCCGCTTGCGTGCGGAGCGCTGCTCGGCGGTCATGCGGAACGCGGAGAACAATTGGTGCGGATCGGCAGGCATCTGGGTACCGCGTACCAAATGGCCGACGACCTGCAATCGGTGTTCGGCTCGCCCGCGCGCACCGGCAAGGACCCCGCCGGAGATCTACTTCATGGGCGCGCCACCCCGCTGATCGCCACGGCGCGGGCCACCCCACACTGGCCGAAAATCGAACAAGCTATCACCACTCAGGATTGGGAACAGGCGCGCGAATTGTTCCGCGAGTGCGGTGCCGCAGCACGCTCCGCCCAACGCGCGGCAGACCACCTAGATACCGCAGCCGCGCTGGCGGCCGACACCCCACTGTCAACGCCAGCGCAGGCGGTACTTACGGTGGTCGGAGCGGCGATCAGGGAGAACACCCGTGTCTGAGCAACACCACCCACCTGCGCTATTTAGTGCAATGTCCGAACGGGCAGCCGCCGGGGTGATGGCGCACTATTCCACCAGTTTTTCACTCGCTACCCAACTACTCTCCCCGCGCATGCGAGCAGATGTTCGCAACCTCTATGCGGTAGTGCGCATCGCGGACGAAATTGTTGACGGCGCGGCTGCCGGCGTCGCAAGTACAGAAATTGCGCACGAACTCACATTGTTCCGCCAAGCGGTGTTTCGGGGCTGCGCACTTGGTTTTTCTAGCAACCCGATCATTCACGCGTTTGCCGCCACGTTTCGGCGCTGCCGCATCGCCGAGGCGCAACTCGAATCCTTTTTTGATTCCATGGAGCGCGATCTAGGCCAAACCACACACACCGCCGAATCCCGCGCCGACTATGTATACGGTTCCGCGGAGGTTATCGGCCTCATGTGCCTCGCAATCTTTACCGCCAATGACCCCTTACTACCTGCGGATAAACCCCGCGCGGAAAGCGGGGCGCGGGCGCTCGGCGCGGCGTTTCAAAACATTAATTTTCTGCGCGATTTGGCCACCGACCGCGATTTGCTGGGCCGTACCTACCTCACGGACGACCAACCATTTGATGACGCCGCAAAGGATGCGATCATCGCGGAAATCCGCGCCGACCTACGCACCGCATACGATGCGATCCCGCTACTCCCCCGCGCCGCCCGCACTGGCGTGCTCACGGCGTATTACATGTTTGATGAGCTGACGCGGCGCCTTGAAGCGGCCCCCGCCAGCGTGGTTGCCACTAGCAGGATCCGCGTGCCGGGTACGGTGAAAGCAGCGCTCACTGCCCGCGCGATTGCCCACGCTCCGCGCCTTGGCTCCCCTCGGTGAAAGGAATTCCACTGATGAATACCTCCCAACCCCGCAGCATCGTCATCGGCGGTGGTATCGCCGGGCTCGCCACGGCGGCCCTATTGGCGCATCGCGGGCACGACGTCACCCTCGTCGAACAAACCGATCAACTGGGCGGCCGCGCGGGCAGGCACCAAGCGCACGGATTCACCTGGGACACGGGCCCCAGCTGGTACCTCATGCCGGAGGCCTTCGAACATTTCTTCACTCAATTGGGGACCAGTGCCGATGCGGAACTAGAGTTGGTGCGATTGGAACCCGCCTACCGAGTATTCCCAGAACACGCGGAACCGATGGACGTCGTCACGGGCAACGCCGAAGAACTCTTCGAATCGCTGGAGGTCGGAGCGGGTGAGAAACTAGCCACATATCTGCGCCATGCGGAGCTCACCTACCGCACCGCTCTTGATCAATTCCTCTACACCACGTTTTCCTCCCTTCGCCCGTATCTAAAACTCCGCTTGTTGCGACGCGCAACGTTGCTGAAACGGCTGCTCACCACGAGCCTCAAGGATTGGGTGGAGCGGGAGTTCACCCACCCCGTACTGCGGCAAATCCTGCAATACCCTGCGGTGTTTTTATCCTCCGATCCTGCGCGCACGCCCGCGATGTACCACTTACTTAGCCACACCGACCTCACCGACGGTGTGTACTACCCGCTCGGCGGCTTCAACGCGGTGGTGGATGCGTTAGTACGGCTCGCCACGGAGGCAGGGGCGACGCTGCGAACCAATTGCACAGCGGAAGAGATTTTGTGCGATCCCGGGTTTGTTACCGGCCGCCGCCACGCGGTCCGCGGTGTGCGCATCCGCCACACCGATGACAGGGTGGAAACCCTGCATGCCGATACCGTCGTCTCCTGCGCTGACCTGCATCACACCGAACACGCGCTGCTGGAGCCCGGTTTTCGCAGCTATCCGGAACGCAGTTGGAAGCGCCGAGACCCCGGCATCAGCGTCATCGTCGCCCTCCTCGGCGTGGAGGGCAAGCTACCGGAGTTGTTGCACCACCAACTCTTGCTCTCGGCAGATTGGGACGCTGATTTTGATGCCATGTTCCGCACTGGCGGGGTGTCCCGCTCGCTGTACGTGAGTAAGACGTCCGCGACGGATCCTAGTGTGGCCCCCGAAGGGTGCGAAAACCTGTTCGTATTGATCCCGGTCGCGCCGGATCCGGACTTGGGTTCCGGTTCGCTGTACGCGGCGGACGGTATCGCCGACCCGCGAGTCGATCGGGCGATCGACGAAGCCATTGCGATGATTGCCCACCGTGCGGGCATCCCCGATCTTGCGGACCGGATCGTGAGCAGGCACAGTATCGGGCCAACGGACTACGCGGAACGTTTCAACGCCTGGCAGGCGGGAGCCATTGGGCCCGCGCACACGCTGCGACAATCCGCGTTCCTGCGCGGCAGTAATGCCTCAATAAAGGTCGCCGGTTTGTACTACGCTGGCGCAACCACGGTGCCGGGCGTAGGCGTACCCATGTGCCTGATCAGCGCGGAAAATGTGCTCAAGCGCATCGACGGGGATACCTCCGTCGGGCCCGCCTAACCAGGTTGGCGCACCCACGCGCCAATGGGCCCGTCGAGGACGGGCTTGAGCTCCCCAATGAGATCATTCACGTTTTTGTTGCGCTCAAGTTTGTTGCGGCTTCGCTTCTGTTTGCCCTGTTGGGCCGCATGATGCGGCGCCCCACCCGCCATTGGCATGCCGCCCATGTATCCGCCGCGCGTGCCCGTTGCCACCGTGTTTGAACTTGTCGAGGCGGTGGGGACCGGGGAGCTGCCAAAACTGGGCCCTGGGCCGGCTGGTGAATTTCCCGTCAGCCCACCAATGGGGGCACTATGGCCACGCTTGTTCCATGCTCCCATGAGCGGCGTACCCATCGCCCCCGACATGGGCATGGGGGCGGCCGCGCCGCCCGACGGCGTGGTGGCACCATTGATTGGGCCAGGTGGTGCGGCGTGTTTGCCGTACATCGGTGCGGAATCAATCCCGTTCATACCGGACCTGCTGATCGGCTGCTGTGGGCCAACCAGCGGCATCGGAGCAGCCCCGAACGGCGACGGCGAGTATCCGGGCGTTGGCGCGGGAGTTCCAGCGAACCCAAGGGTGTGTGGTGGTGTCGGCGGATGCAATAGGTCAGGGCCCACACCAGCTTGTTGGGTGCCTATGCCGCCGAAAAGCCTGTGTATCCCATCAACCACCTGCCCTACCGCGCCCAGTGTGGAACCAATCGTGGGCTGGCCGTACGGGGTAGGCGCCGCAGTACCGACGCGCAACGCTGGCCCGATGTTCAAAGGCTGACCGCTGCCAGCCACGGAACCGAAACCCGCCTCAATAGGCTGGCCCCCAGCAGGGTTCCATTGCGAAGCCGTGCTTTGGGCACTATCCATCAGCCCACCAATGGGCGGCACGCCACCTTGAAGGGCTGCGGGGAATTCTCCACCCATAAAGCCAGCGAGAAATTCCTGTTCGGCAGCCTTTTGCGCCACTGGGTCAGGGATCGCATCAATCCCGGCTTTCGCGGTGACGGCTTGTTGCTGGCCCCACGTGGTGACCGCATCCACGTGATTCAGCGTGGCGGCCATGGTCGCAGCATTCGCCGCAAAATCCTTACCCACTTCAACCACTTTGGTGATGATCTCCACAGCGCGCTGAAAAATATCGCCCGTATTGCAGGTAAGCAATTCGTCGGCGATACCGGCAAGTCGGGTGACCACATCGAGGATTTCACCGGACATCATGCTCCAGGCCTGGCACGCCTGCCGAATCACATCGAGTTTAGTGCCGGCGAATGCCGAGATGAGTTGATCCAGACTGGTCACCACACCAGCGGCGGCGGGTGCCGCAAACGTAAACGGATGGAATTCCATGGGTGGACGCTGCGGAAAGCTCACACATTCAGTTCCGATATCGCCGCCTTGATCGGCGATGTCCATGGCGCGGGAGTTGCAATCCTCCTGGCTCGCAAGCGCCTCAATGCTCGCGGCCAGCGCCTTGGAAATCCAATTGACGTGCTGTTTATAGCAGGCGAGCACGTCCGCCGCGGAGCCGACGCCGCCGCACAGTACTTGCCCGTGGGAGGCGCCTAATTGGTCAAGGCCCGGCACTGCCGAAAAGGAGCTGTCCAGCTGCCCTTCGAACGCGTGCCGCACGGTGCCTTCAAGCAGGTTGGCAATGTCTTGGATTTGACAGGCCAGGCCCATCCCAGACTCCGGGACAAAATCGAGTTCCATGGAATTCCACCTCGCAGCGCGCGCTCCAACGTCACATGATCACGGCTTGGCACAAACCAGCAGATTTCTTGACCAACCCGCTTGCCGAATTAGACGAACGAGGAACCCAACGCGGTTCCATGGAGCAGCGCAGCCCACCCCGCAACGGGGGCACTAGCCGACAAGGCTGCCGCGGAAGACGACGTTACCTACCTTGAGCTCGGAGGAATACAAATTACCGATTGTCGTGTTGAAAGCATACGTAATGGTAGTTTTGGCGCCCACGCCCAAAGGCAAATCGAGGCCAGACTCCACGCCGGAGGAATCCTTATCCAAGGGTTCCACTTCGGTGACATTTCCGGAATAGTCTTTCAACTTCAATGTTGCTGACTTCACAGCATCAGGAGGGAGTGGAACATCATTCAGATTCTTGATATAAAGGCTCACTGCCACGCCGCCATACGGGGCAACCTGTGCTCCTACGAGTGTCCATTCCACATTTAACCCAGGATCGTGGTGGTTGCCGTAAATTTCATCGACAATCACGTCGTCCACATCCTTGGCGCTAAACGTAGGTTTAGAAACGGCGCTGGCAGACACTGTTGACTCAGCCGATTCCGCATCCGCTGTGTCATCCTTTCCGCCAAATGCGCTGCAACCTGCGAGGACTAGTGCGGACGTAACTAGGATTCCAGCACCAACCAACAACGTTTTGCGTGCATTGTTTCCTCTCATGCACACGTCTCCCTTCCGGCGGCCAATGACCTCATCCAAATATTCTAATACGCGCAACTTATCTCGTGGTTAGCCCGCGTCCTCCCAGCTGCGCCCATACAAGAAAAAGACGAAAGCTCTCCCGTGCGTTCCCTAACAAAAATTTTGCGCGATGCCAGCACATTGTGGCCGTTGTATGTGGGTGTGATCATCACATCACTCACCACTGCGGGGCTGGCGCTAGTCACCCCGTTTATCATTCGCACGGCTACGGATACCATCGTGGCGTCGATAAGCGGACAACAGTCCGCACCCGACGCGATGCAGGTGATTCTGTGGCTAGCGGCCGCATTGCTGGCGGCGGAAATCGCGCATAGCCTGGTGTTTAACATCGGCGGCTACCTCGGCGACGTCCTCGCTGCGCGGCTCAAGCAGATACTGTCCACGCGGTACTTTGCCAAGCTGCTCAGCCTGCCGCAACAGTATTTTGACAAGCAGGTCACCGGCACCATTGTGGCCAGGCTAGACCGCTCAGTAAACTCCGTCACGCAGTGCTTCCAGGCGTTTACCAACAACTTTTTCCCCATGCTGCTTACCGTGGCGGCCGTCCTCGGCATCACCGCGTGGTACTACTGGCCAATCGCCGTGCTGCTCGCCATCGTGTTTCCGGTTTACATGTGGCTCACCACCATGACCAGCACCCGATGGCAAACCATCGAAGGGGAAAAGAACAAAAACATCGACATCGCGGACGGCAGATTCGCCGAGGTGATCGGTCAAACCAAAACCGTCAAATCGTTCGTTACGGAATTGCTCGAGCTGGGCTCCTTTGCCCGACGCTACGGCAACACGATAGGGCTGACCCGCACACAATCGAAATACTGGCACCGCATGGATTTCCTACGCGGCGCCGCGCTCAACATCCTGTTTTTCGGAATCTACGCCCTGCTTTTTACCCGCACCTTATCCGGGCATTTTTCCATCGGTGACATGGTGATGTTGATCCAGCTGGTCACCATGGCGCGCCAACCAGTGTTTATGATGAGCTACCTGGTGGATATCTCGCAGCGCGCCATCGCCGGCTCAAAGGACTACTTCGAGGTAATGTCCACGGACCCAGAACCTACCGCAGACCCGCAGCTGGTGGCGGCAACCGCTACATCTGACGTGCCACAGCTCCGTCCCACCCCATTGGAACCCCTACCGCCTGCCGAACCTGTGTTGGAACTGAATAATGTTTCCTTCGGCTATCCGGGCGATAAGGAAGTCATCCACGGGGTTTCGTTCGTGGCGCGCCGCGGGCAGCGAATCGCTTTGGTGGGCGAATCGGGCGGCGGGAAGTCCACGCTAGTCAACCTCATTCTCGGCCTCTATGCCCCAAGCTCCGGAGAGCTCAAGGTATGCGGGCAGGACGTCAAACAACTGTCCGCGTCGAAATTGCGGGCTTCGGTTGGTGTGGTGTTCCAAGAGGCGAGCCTGTTTTCCGGCACCATCCGGGAAAACATCGCTTACGGTAAGCCGCACGCCACACAGGCGGAAGTCATTGCCGCCGCGCAACGCGCCAACGCGCATGATTTCATCGTGGGTTTCGAGGACGGGTACGACACTGTTGTCGGTGAGCGCGGTGTGCGGTTGTCGGGCGGGCAGAAGCAGCGCATCGCGGTGGCGCGCGCCATGCTCAAGGACGCCCCTGTGCTGGTGTTAGACGAGGCGACCTCCGCGCTGGATACCCGCAGCGAACTCGCCGTGCAGCAAGGCCTGGACGAACTCATGGCCGATCGCACCACGTTGATTATTGCGCACCGGTTGTCCACCATTGCTGGCGTAGACACGATTGTGACGCTGCGCGATGGGCACATTGATGAGATCGGCTCGCCGCAGCATCTTGCCACCACTGGCGGTATATATGCGCAGCTCTTGGCGCTGACCGATGCGGAACAGCTGAAAGCCTTTGAGTTGCGCAGTTAAAGTGTGAGGCATGCGTTTTCCTGACCTCAAAGAATTGTACAACCGCAAAACCCTCAAGTGGACCCGTTACCCAGCCGATACGCTGCCCATGTGGGTTGCCGAAAGTGATTTCGGGACCTGCCCAGAGGTAAAACAGGCGCTTGTCGACGCCGTGGAACGCGAAGCCTTCGGTTATCCCCCGGAAACCCCGGGCTTGGGTGAGGCCCTTGCGAACTTTTACCGGAAGCATTTCGGCTGGGGCCCCAACCCTGAATGGGTGTTCCCCATCCCGGATGTGGTGCGGGGCGTGTGGTTAGCCATCGAACATCTCACCCGGCCCGGTACGCCAACGATTGTGCCCACCCCCTCCTACATGCCGTTTTTGGGGCTCACGGGAGTTACCGGCCGGGAAACGATGATGATCGACGCCTACGGCGGCATCGACCTCAATGATGTGGAGGAATGTCTGCGCAAGGGCGCGGGCAGCATCGTCCTAGTCAGTCCGTTTAACCCGCTCGGCTTTACGTTCGATCGGGAGTTTTTGCGTGAGTTGGCCGAGCTGGTCGATCGCTACGACGCCCGCATTATCGCCGACGAAATCCACGCCCCACTGGTGTACCAGGGGCGCAATATCCCCGTCGCCTCCGTGTCCGAAACGGCGGCACGGGTGACGGTCACCGTCACGGCTACCTCCAAGGCGTGGAACATCGCCGGTTTGAAATGCGCCCAGATGGTGTTTTCGAATGCCGAGGACGCCGCCGCGTGGGAACGAATCCACCCGCTGCTGCGCGAAGGGGTTTCCACCATCGGGCTGATCGCTGCGGAGGCAAGCTATCGCGCGGATACCGCCTTCCTTGACGATCAGCTTGCGGTGCTGCTGCACAACCGGGACACCCTCGCACAAGAGTTACCGCGCATCCTGCCGGGCTTGGCCACCACTGTCCCGGACGCCACGTTCCTCATGTGGCTTGATTTCCGGGACACTCCCCTGGCGGATCGCCCGGCTGCGCAGATCCTAGAGCGCTGCAATATCGCGCTCAACGAGGGCACCACGTTCGGTCCCGGCGGGGCGGGCCACGCCCGGCTGAACTTTGCCTGCACCCCGGACACACTCAACGAGGCGCTCGAGCGCTTCAGCCGCGCCTACTAGTAGCCGCGCCCGGGGTCCACCTCGGTGAGCATGCGGTCCCCGGCAACAAACCGGCGGTAGTTTTCCGCCACCACTGGGGCCAAAAGCCGATCCATGGAGTGGATGGTGTTGGCGGTATGCGGGGTAATCACCACATTGTCGCGGCCCCACAGCGGGTGCGAATCCGGTAGGGGTTCCGGATCCGTCACATCCAGGCCTGCGCCGGCGATTTCGCCGGCATCGAGCGCGGCGACAAGGGCGTCCGTGTCTACCACCTCGCCGCGAGCTACGTTGATGAGCAGGGCGCTCGGCTTCATGGCGGCCAGCACCTGCGCATCCACCATACGTTTGGTATCCGCGGTGAGCGGGCAACACAGAATCACTTGGTCCACGTCGCCGGCAACGTCGAGGAGCTGATCCTCCCGCCCCAATGGCACCACCTCTGTTTCGAACGTAACAAGCATTTCTTCCAGCGCTTTACCAATGCCGCCCATTCCCACGACGGCGGTGCGGGTGCCCGCGAGCTGGCTGGTCGCGGTGTCGATACGCAAGTCCTGCGGCCAACGATCCGCACGCACCATGGCGGGAATCGCGTGGCGCAGGGAAAGCAGCAATGCCAGCGCCCCCTCCGCAACCTGCCGCCCGTACACGCCGGACGCATTGGACCACCGGCGGTCGGACGTGACCACGCCTGCGGCAATGTAATCGTTGATGCCGGCGTGCGGCAATTGCACCCACTGAATATTATCCGGCAGCTCGGGAAACTCACGGCGCGGAATCTGCGTAAACACAAACGCATCCGCCTCCTCCAAGGAGGAGACGATCTGGGCGCCTTCCGCACGCAACGCAGATTCCACGTACGGATAGGAGCCAAAACCAATGTATACCTTCATACTTAAAACCCTACCGGTGCCGGAAAACTCGCGCTCACCTGCTACGATGAGGCGCGTCGCATTGTCGTTGGGAAAGGTAGACATCCTCCATGGCCAAAGCAGCCACCGCGGCCACCACCACGTTCACCGCCGCCGTTACCGTAGCAACGCTGATGTTGTTTTCCATGTTTTTCGGCGCCGGCAACCTTATTTTCCCGCCCATCCTCGGCGCGAGCGCGGGTGACGGATTCGGCCCGGCCATCCTCGGGTTTTTGATCGCGGGTGTGGCACTACCGGTGATTTCCGTCATTGCGGTCGCGGTTACCGGCAACGACATCATCGACCTTGCCCGTCGCGGCGGCATTATCTTCGGCGTCGCGTTCCCCGTGCTGGTGTACTTGGCTATCGGCGCGTTCTACGCACTGCCCCGCACCGCCGTGGTGAGTTTCTCCACCGCCGTCACCCCGATCACGGGCTTGGATTCTACGCTCGCGGCGGCGGTGTTTTCCGCAATCTTCTTCGGCATTTCCCTCGCATTAGCGTTCGATCCTTCGCATTTGGTGGACAAGCTTGGCAAATACCTGACCCCGGCATTGCTCCTGTTGCTTGTAGCGCTCGTGGTGCTTTCCGTATTCAAACTCAATGGCGAACCTGCACCGGCGTCTGGGGAATACGCCGAGCACCCACTGACGGCAGGGTTGATTCAGGGCTACTTCACCATGGACTCGCTCGCCGCACTGGCGTTCGGCATTGTGGTGGTGTCGTCGTTGCGGCACAAAGGCATCCCCGCTGGCCGCCAGCTCGTCCGCGGTGTTTCCTACGCGGCAATTGGTGCTGGCGCGCTGCTCATGGTGATTTACCTAGGCTTGGGCTACATCGGGCACGTGATTCCCAACCGGCAGCAATATTCGGACGGCGCAACGCTACTTACCGACGCCGCGCAACTCACCATGGGCACCCCCGGGCTCATCGTGTTCGGGCTCATTGTGCTGCTGGCGTGTTTGACCACGTCCGTGGGGCTCATCGGCGCGACCAGCGAGTTTTTTCACCGACTGGTCCCAACACTGAGCTACCGCAATTGGGCGATCTTATTTACCGTGATCTCGTTTGTGGTGTCGATCTTGGGCCTAGAAACGGTGCTGAGCATTGCCGCCCCGATCATTGGCTTCCTCTACCCAGCGGCAATCACCCTCGTATTCCTCACCCTGATCGAACCGTTGTTCCGCCGCGAGCTGCGTTTTACGTTTCGCTTCGGGTTAAGCGTGGCGGTGATTTGGGCGGGGCTGATGAGCATCAGCGCCATCGGCGTCGGCACCAGCCTCATCGAACCGTTGCTTGATTGGTCGCCAATGCATGCCCAAAGCCTCGGGTGGATGCTGCCCACGGCAGCCGCCATTGCGCTGGGTATCGGGGTGGACACCGCCGTGATGCCCGCCCGCCGCACGCCAGTTGCCGCCGCGAGCTAGCAGCGAATATTGCCGAGCTTTTCCACCACCACATCCGGGTTTTCTGCCCGGATCAGCTCGACCACTTCGAACACGTTTGGTTCCACGCCGCGGGGAAACTCCGCCACATAAGCGTCCAGTTCGCGGGGCGCCCCAGATGCGGTGTCTGGCCCTGGGCGGTTGCCCATACGGGCGTCGATGTGCGCGGGTACAAGGGCGAGGTAGCTATAAACTCCCCCCTTGCCAAAATCCCGCGTCCAGGTTTGCACGCGGCTGATCTGCGACATCTCAAGACGAACTCCCGTGCGGGTGATGTGGAGGTGGTGGCCAAGCTCCAGCACGACCTTGCGGCGCCGCCACACCACCACCACCAAACTCGCCGCAGCCACGAGAATCCCCACGGCCGGCACGCTCGCTGAAATGCCGAACAGCACGCGCAGCGTATGATTTGCGGCGGCCGCCCGGGCGCCAAGAAAACCAATGGTCATGGGCGTAAGGCAAACCATAAACAACGCAAAGGTCACCACCGCCCGAGAGCGCGCGATGGTTGCGTAACTGGTCCGCACACGAAGAGTATTCATTGTGCGCGTTATTTTACGCGGCGCTCACCTCATTCTTGGTTATCGCGCAGGCGTTTCATTCCACTTGGGCGCGCTCACGCCGCATACGCGGCGCAAAACCTACCCCCGAATTCACAAGGTTTGCTACCACAACAAGAAACCTAGTGCATTACATTACCCCCACTCGGAGGGGCTCAAGCTGTGGATTCTGCGGGTTTAAGCCTACCCTTCGACTACCCTCTCAACACATGGGTAAATTTCAGGCCCCCAACGCGACGCTTTCAGTGATCGCTGCCGCCACGGTGACAGCGACACTCAGTGCCTGCAGCGCAGGACAGACAGCGACTCGCGTGGGACGAATCGCCGATGAAAACACAGTGGTGATTGCGGTGTCCGCAGCCCCGGCATCTTTGGATTTCACCAAGACTTCCGGCGCGGCGATTCCGCAAGCACTCATGGGAAATGTGTACGAAGGACTGGTAAGGATCAATGATGAGGGTGAGGTAGAGCCGCTCCTGGCAACCAGCTGGGACGTGTCACCGGATCGCCGCACCTATACGTTCCAGTTGCAGCGTGGGGTGAAGTTTTCCAATGGTTCGCCGTTCAATGCGGAAACGGCCAAGTTTTCTATTGACCGGGTACGTTCCGAGGAATGGACCAACGGCCTGAAAAAACAAATGGATGTCGTATCGGACACCAAGGCCCTGGATTCGCACACGCTTGAGGTCACGCTGGAGCGCCCGAGCAATCACTGGCTGTGGTCGATGGGGACGTTTGTGGGGGCAATGATGTCTCCCGACGGTGTGTCCGATTTGGCGGCGAACCCGATTGGCACCGGACCGTACACGGTGGCGCATTGGGCGGTGGGGCAATCGTTGTCCTTTGACGCCCGCGACAACTATTGGGGGAATAAACCCAACAACGATGCCGCCGCGATCCGTTACTTTAGTGACGCCGTGGGCGCTACCAACGCGTTGCGCTCGGGGGACGTGGACGTGGTGTATTCGATGCAGTCGCCGGAACTGTTGCAAACGCTGTCCGATTACCAGGTCAAAGAGGGCACCACCAATGGCGAGGTGTTGCTGAGCATGAACAACCGCCGCGCGCCGTTTAACGACGTCCGCGTGCGCCAAGCCGTCCTTTATGCCATCGATCGGCAGGCGGTGATCGACACCGCGTGGGCCGGCAAAGGCATCGATACGGGCGGCGCACCCGTCCCTCCCACCGACCCTTGGTACGAGCAGTCCGAGCGCTACCCATTCGATCCGGACAAGGCGCGCCAGTTGATCCGCGAAGCCGGCGCGGAGGGCAGCCGCATCGTGCTGTCGGTGCCCTCCCTGCCGTATGCCACGAACGTGTCCGAGATTGTGGTTTCGCAATTGCGTGACGTGGGCCTTGACGTGGTGATCGAATCCACGGAGTTCCCCGCGGTGTGGCTTTCCAAGGTGCACCGCGCGCATGACTACGACATGTCCGTGATTATGCACGTGGAGGCGCGGGACATCCCGACGTTGTTCGGCAACCCCGACTACTACCTCGGCTTCGATTCCGAAACTGTGCGCAGTGCGCTCGAAATGGCGGATTCCGACGCCCCCGAGCAGCAAACCGAACACATGCGCCGAGCGGTGGATAGCATTATGGCGGAAGCCGGCGCGGCGACCTTGTTTAACTACCCCAACATCGTGGTCTCCTCCCCGGAAGTCACCGGCGTTGAGGCGAACATTGTTTCGGAAGGCTTGCCGTTGGCGGCGCTGCGGAAGGAGAAACAACAGTGACCGAAATGCTGCGCATTCTCGCGCGCTTTGCCCTCACCTTGTTCGTGGCCAGCGTGGTCATTTTCGTCCTGCTGCGCGTCATCCCTGGCGACCCCGCAGAAATCGCACTCGGCGTGACCGCCACCCCAGAGCTATTGGCCGCCGCGCGAGAGTCCGCGGGGCTGGATCAACCGTTACTCACCCAGTACTTCGCCTGGATGGGCGCATTGCTCACCGGCGATTTTGGCACCTCTTTGACCAATAAATTGGATATCACGCCACTGGTGCTCGACCGCCTGCAGGTGAGTCTCATCCTCGTGGGCGTGAGCATGCTGCTGGCACTCGCCGCCGCCATTCCATTGGGCACCTGGGCCGCCGTTCGCCACCGGCATATCGACGGCGCGATCATCACCGCCGGCAGTCAGATCGGCATTGCGATCCCCAGTTTCCTGGCCGGTATTTTGTTGGTTTCCGCGTTCGCGGTACGGCTGGGCTGGTTCCCCGCAAACGGCTGGGTTCCGCCCTCCTATTCGATGAAAGAATTCGCGTCGCGGCTGGTCTTGCCCGCCGTCGCGCTCGCCGCTGTCCAAGGCGCGATGATGACGCGCTACGTACGCGCCTCCGTGCTGGAAATCCTCAACGAGGACTTTATGCGCACGGCCCGCGCCACCGGCCTCTCGCGGGCGAAGGCACTGGTGCAGCACGGGTTGCGGAATGCGGCAATCCCGGTGATTACCGTTACCGGCGTGCAATTGGCCGCCCTCGTGGTTGGCGCCGTAGTAATTGAACGGGTGTTCACTATTCCGGGGTTGGGCACCATGCTTCTCGACGCCGTGCTCACCCGCGACCTGCCCACCGTCCAGACCGTAGTCATGGTGCTGGTGTTCCTTACGCTCGCGGCCAACCTGATCGTTGATCTATTGGCCGCCGTGGTGGACCCGCGCATTGGAAAGGAAGCTTAATATGCGTACCAGTGGCATCGTTGGCGCGATCATCGTTGGCATTGTCATCTTCGGCGCCGCAGTTTCGCTGGTGTGGACTCCCTACGACCCCATCCACGCCATTCCCGCCGACCGCCTCCAGGGTTCCTCGTGGGCGCACCTGCTAGGCACCGACCGCTACGGTAGGGATATCTTCTCCCAAATCTTGGCGGGTTCCCGGGTCACCCTGCTGGTGGGGCTCATCGCCGTGGGCATCGGCGCCGGGCTTGGCACCCCGTTGGGAGTCATCGCGGGTATGAAGCGCGGGTTTTTGGATCAACTTATTATGCGCGGCGCGGACATGCTGCTCGCGTTTCCTGCCCTCCTCATGGCGATTGTTGCTGGCGCAATCTTCGGCGCCTCCACGGTCTCCGCGATGGTGGCCATCGGCATCGCCGCCGCCCCGAGTTTCGCCCGCGTGGCCCGTGCCGGCACCCTCCAGGTGATGAGCCGCGACTATATCGCCGCCGCTCGCCTGTCTGGCCGCTCACCCATCCCACACATCCTGCCGAATATCGCGGGCATGCTGACCGTCCAGGCGTCCGTGGCGTTCGCGCTGGCCATCCTTGCCGAAGCCGCGCTAAGCTTCCTCGGACTGGGCACGCCCCCGCCGGATCCGTCGTGGGGCCGCATGCTGCAAAGCGCACAGGCCTCATTGGGGTCCGCGCCCCAGCTAGCCATCTGGCCTGGCTTGACCATCGCCATGACCGTCCTCGGTTTTAACCTGCTGGGCGACGGACTCCGTGACCTTATCGACCCGAAAACTAGGAGGGCGGCATGACGCTGCTCGAAGTGTCCGATCTGCACGTTCGCACCCGCAGCACCACGCTGGTCCGCGATCTCGCGCTCAACCTCGAGCCCGGCGAACGCGTCGGGCTCATTGGGGAATCCGGCTCCGGAAAGTCCCTCACCGCGTTGGCCATCATGGGCCTGTTGCCGGAAAACCTCCACGCCACCGGCTCGGTCACGCTCGAAGGCATGGGCAATCTGCTGCAGCTGAACGACCGCATCCTACGCACAGTGCGCGGCAAGCGAATCGCCATGGTGTTCCAGGAACCTATGTCGGCGCTGGACCCGTTAATGAAGGTGGGCAAGCAAATCGCCGAGGTGCGCCGCACACACGGATTGGCCGCCACCGCCACCACCGTTGGCGACATGCTGCGGGATGTGGACCTGCCGGAATCCATGGCGAATTCCTACCCGCACGAACTTTCGGGCGGGCAGCGGCAACGCGTCCTCATCGCAATGGCACTTGCGTGCGATCCGGATATCCTGCTGTGTGACGAACCGACCACCGCACTCGACGTGACCGTGCAAAAGCACATCGTCAAGCTCATCCTGCGGCTGGCGGACCAAGCGAAGGCAGCACTGCTGTTTATCACCCACGACCTCGGCTTGGTGGCCAGCACGTGCGAACGCCTACTGGTGATGCGTAACGGCGAAGTGGTGGAAACCGGTACTACCAGCGAGGTGTTAGACACCCCGCAACATGACTACACCCGCATGCTGGTGCGGGCCGCAGACCTCAGCGAACCTCGGTACGTCGATATCGAAGCCAACGGGGACGTACTGCTGGAAGCTCGTGGGATTTCCCGAGTGCGCCGCGGCACCACCACCTTGGCGGAAACGTCGCTCGCGCTGCATCAGCACCAGCGTCTCGGCATTGTTGGCGGTTCCGGCTCCGGGAAAACCACCCTGCTCAAGATCTTGGCCGGGCTCGACAATCCGACCACCGGTTCGGTGGTGCGGAGTCCCGGCACCAGCTTGCACATGGTGTTCCAGGACCCACAATCCTCCCTCAACCCACGCATGCGAGTGGGGCGTTCGATCGCGGAGCCGCTGCACGGTATGTCGGCTGCCCAACAGCAGGCCCGCGTTGCGGAGGTCTTGCAAGAGGTGGATTTGGAACCGGACGCCGCGACCCGCTTCCCACACGAGTTTTCGGGCGGGCAACGGCAACGAATTTCGATTGCACGTGCGATTGCGGCGAAGCCCAGTGTATTGCTCGCAGATGAACCTGTAAGCGCCCTCGACATGTCTGTACGCACCCAAGTGATGGACCTGCTGGATCGCCTCGTGCGCACCCACGGCCTCAGCCTCGTGTTCGTGTCGCACGACCTTGCGGTAGTGCGGCAGTTGTGCACCGACCTCATCGTGCTGCGCAACGGCGAAGTTGTTGAACGTGGCAACGTGGCAGACATTTACAATTGCCCACAGCACGACTACACGCGGCAGCTTCTCGAGGCCGCCCTCCCCCTCCAGGTGTCCTAAACCAGCTCGCGCACCATATCCGCGAGGTCGTCTTGGTAGCGGTGGCGCAGAATCGCCACCGCGCGACGCCGCGGGGCGTTCGGCTGCAACCCCAACGCGCGGTTCACCGCTGGCACGAGTTGTTCACGGGTGACGTCCAGACCCATGAGGTTGGCCACCGTGGGTTCCTCCATCAGCGGCGTGGCGCGGGTGATGTCAAAGTGGCCGTCGTCATGGAATTCCAACCACACGCGATCGCCTTCGCCAACACCCAAATCCAGCAAAAACCTCCGGATCGTCCCTAGCGTGCTGCCCGCCCGGTTGTAGCGCACGGCCTGCGGCCCGAGCCGGCTGGGCAGTTCGACGCCGCCGAGGAACGGGACGTCGACAAGCGCGCACACGCCGCGGTGCACGCCGAAACCGGAGCCGCGCAGGTGATCACTATTCACCACCAATAGCAGTGACCACGTCTTGCCGCGGCGGTAGAAGTTCGGCACCTCGCGCGGGGAAGCATCATTGACCACCGGGGCCTCCGCTCGACGCACCACGCCGTTTTCGATCACAAATTCGCCCGTTGAACAATAGGTACGAATGGAGCTCTCGGCCGCGCCGATGGTGTGCGCGTCGCGAATCAAATCGTTCAGAGAAATCTCCCCGGCGGCGTCGACACGGCGCGCAATCCAATCAAAAATGGTGGTGTATTCCTCCATCCCCCACTCGCTCAGCGCCCACGTCTCTGGCCGCACACGCATAAACCGCGGGTCGGCCGAAAGTTGGTTCGACATCGAACGCGCGTTACCGGAACCGATCTCGGCGATGATCTCATCGGCAACCATCGGTTTCCCCGCGATGGCAAGCGCCGCACCCGCCCGATCTTGATAGGAATCGTTTCGCGTATAAATGCGGGTATCTTCCACGCGCAGGCGGCGATCCCGCTTCAAATACGCCGACAGCATCTCCGCGCCCACACCCAACGGCTTCGCGATGGCCGACAGCGAGCACACACCCCAATCATCGGAAAACGTGGCGAGCGCTTCGGCCACCTGATCGGCAAAGCCAGGGAGGCACACCCAGCCTTCCTCCAGCTCCCACACGTCCGTCACCGCACTTAAGGTCCGCAAGCCTGGTTCGGTCAACAGTTCGGCAACGTCTTCGGCAGGCGCGAGGGGCAAAAACCGGTACGCTACTGCGGAGGTGAGCAAACTCACCGCAGGCGACTCGTTGGCTAACCGCTGGCGCAACGACTTTTCCAACTGTCGAATACGCTCTCGAGTCAAACCGAGTTCCGTGCCGATATCGTCGAGGGTCCGCGAGCCCTGCAGCCGGCCGGCAAAAATTACCGGGCCGCGGGGGTCTTTCGACACAATCGCCTCAATCTCCGCCAACGCCGCGGCCACGGCACTTTCAATGGGATCGGGGACTTGCCCGATGAGCGCATCCACCCACTTCACTACCGGCTCCGGCATATCCGGGCGAAACGCCGCCACGGTGCACCATTGCACCAAATGCGTGAGATCGGCGTTGAGTTCGGGCGCGGCCGACCAGGTTTCGTCGATCACCACGGCGTCGACAACATAGTCGGCCCCGTTGTTGGAGACCCGGGCGAAATCGTCGTATTCGATGTCGGCGAAAGCTTCCGCCGCGGTGAACTCAACGGTGCTGACATCCTCAAAATCCGCCAGCAGGTCCTTCGGTTCTTCGGCGAGTTTGCGGTCTCGCTCCTCGGCGCGCTCGATGGCAGTGTCCACCACGGCATGCACGAATTGTTGCAGCCGCAGCTTGCCCACCCCGTGCAGCTCGGAGAGAGCCCGCGCGGTAGCGTTCAGCGGGTTTGGGTAATCCGCGAACCAACCCGCAACAATGCGCGAATTCCGGTCCAAACCATCCGGCACGAGGTCGGGGCTGAGCACCGCCGACATACGGCACAGGGGTTCCTGCGGATGGTTCGCAATCCACAGCGCGGCCACCTCCCCTACCGACGTCGGCGCGGGCGAAAACTCCAGCGCCCAGGGGAACAGCGAAATACTAAACGGCGCTTCCGGCTCCTCCTCCGACGACACAGTTTTCAGTCCGCTGAGCTGACGCGCGAACGCGGTTTCGTCAATAATGGGGATGCTGAGCTCGCGCGCCCGGCGGGCCCGCTCACTCTTAGAATTTCGGTCCGCGGCCACCACCACGGCACTCTCAGGGGTAACTTCACCCACGTCCAAACCGACACCGCGGGCCCGCGCCTCCCACGCATCCCGCGGCACGGCAAGGTTTCCGGTAAAGGTCACGCGGTCACCCGGCGCAAACAACGCACCGGGAGTGACATCACTGCTGTCTTCTTCGGGTTCGGCGAGCAACTCCTCCACAATTTCGGCGTCCACCCCAAGCTGCGTCGCAGCCTCCTGGAGGTACGCCCGTTCCGAGTCGGTAACTACCCCATCCACCCACGCTTCGATGGCCACCTGACGTACGAATCGCCCGTGCAAGTCCTGCACTTCGTCGCGAGTAATCCCCAGCGCCTCCGCGCACGCCACGAGTGCCTCTAATGCCGATGGGCTAATCTGCCCGTCGGTGAGCACCGCGCGTAGGAAGCACAAATAATAGTCCGCGTCTTGGTCGCCGGTTTTGGGCACGCGTTCCGCCACCGCCGCCAGCCAGGCCGCCATCGGATCCACGTCGGTTTCCAGCTCCGCCAATCCCTCAAAGATTTCTTCGACTTTGGCTTTGGCTTCGGGAGCGAGGCTGGCCACCGCCCCCTCATGCGACAGCGCTACCCCCAACGGCTGCGGTTCCGCCATCAACAGTTCCGCGCTCGGCGACGCAAACACCTCCGTGGGGAGCTCGGCTACCGGCATGGATTTCGGCTTCGCGTGCTTGCTTTTCGACGCCACGGGAGGCACGCTCGGCACCTCCGGCAACTGGTGGAAAACCTCGGTGGGCGCGTCCTCAACAGTATCCACCGGCGCCTTCGGCTCTGGCGCGCGCCGCCTGCCCCGTTTCTTCACTGGGGCCTGGAACACCTCGGTGGCGGGTTCGGCACCCTCATTATCAGCATCGTGTTTGCCTTTACGGCGGTCCGAACGCGGCACCGCCGGCCGCGGCTCCGGGGTAGGCAGCGGCGGCACATACGTCAACGCGCAATCGTTTGGCAGCGGCGTGGTTTCCAATAACCTCATCAGCAACACAGCGGTTCCGTGCGCATCAGAGATGGCATCGTGATCCTCGAGCGGCCGCTCCCCAACCGCCTCTAAACAATCATCCAGAGACTTTGGCCGTCCCGGCAATTTGGACGCCAATTGAATAGTGCACACCGGAGAGAAATCCACTTCCACCCCAAGGCGCGCAAACTCCCGGCGCAGCATCCGGATTTTCAGCCGCGCATCATGGGTAACCACAATCCGATCACGCAGCAGCTCGCCTAATTCCTCAGCAATTTCCGGGAATCGCGGCGCCCCCGAAACCATGGATGCGGTAATCCCGTGCACGTCCGGATTAGGTATTTTCCGGTTCGGGCGGACCATCGTCTCCCAAGTACCGCTGATCGACCCATCGGATTCCAGCAGCACAACTCCGATCTCAACGATCCGGTCGTTGGCGCTGAAGCCGGTGGTTTTCAGATCGACAACAGCAAAAGGGTGAGACATGACGATGTAAGGCTCCGGTGTTTGTTAAGAGAATTACCCCTAACACTTTATCGGTCGGGGGTGACCAGAACCGCATAAAAAGTGAATAAATCCCGTACAGCCTTATAGAAGCACTACCCCCGTAGAGCTAAAAAATGGTTTCAAAGTGGTCAATGATAGATTTCGGGTCGAGCACATTTTCTCATGCGCGTAACGGATTTTTGCGCACGCCACGCCGAAGAACACCCAAATGGGTGGCATCGAATATACTATTGAACTCGGAGGTTCAAGGAAAAGCCACGCACGTCTGAACTTTCGCGCACCATCGACCTCCATCCTTACATTGCGCACCACCTACTAAATGGACCGTTCCGCTACCCCCGCTGCGTTTTCCCGGTGAAGTAACCAGTGCCACATTAGGCACGCAGCCATTGACGCCAAGCGTTCCCAATAACAGATAATAAGGTGACTACGCACAAACAGCGTGTTCATTACCGTGAAGTGGAAGGACAACACACCACCGTGGATGCCCGCGACGAGCAAGCCCTCACCGCCGTCAAGTTGTATTACGAAGAAGGGCTGAGCCAGGCGGAAGTTGCCCAAGAGATGGGTGTGTCCCGGCCGACCGCCTCCAAGCTCATTCACCACGGCAAACAACGCGGCTTCGTAACTATTCAGATTCACGATCCCCGCGAGGCTGGCTCCCAACTGGCCACCGACCTCGCTGCCAAATACCGATTGCAGGATGTGCGCCTCGCCCAGGTGCCGCGCGGGACGAACACCGATTTGCTGCGCGAGTTGGGCCGCGCCGGGGCGGATGTGTTGGCGGATCACGTCCGCGACAATATGAAGGTTGGCGTCTCGTGGGGTAATACCATGTTCGCCGTGGCACAGCAGCTGGCACCCACGGACCTCCACGGCGTGGAAATCGTGCAACTCAAGGGCGGTACCTCGCATTCCCAGTACAGCACCAATGACATCGGGACGATCGATAGGTTCTGCTCGGCGTTTAACGCCCAGGCCCGCACGCTGCCGCTTCCGGTGATTTTTGACAATGTGGAAGCCAAGCGCATCGTCGAGCAGGACCGGCACATCGCGCGCATCCTGAAGCTGGGTAGGCAAACGGACGTGGTCATCTTTACCGTCGGTGCGGTCCACCCCGAATCCCTCCTACTCAACTTGGGCTACCTCACCAAGGTCGAGGTGGCCAAGCTGGTGGCAAACGCGGCGGGCGATGCCTGCTCGCGGTTCTATACCGCCTCCGGGGACATCGCTCTGCCGAGTGTGGATGAACGTACGGTGGGCATTTCGCTGAAGGACCTCGCTTCGCGCCCAGTGCGCATCCTCGTTGCGGGCGGGGTGAGCAAAACCACCGCGATTCGCACTGCGCTTTCCATGGGCCTGGCCACTCACCTTGTGATTGACCAGAGCACCGCGCACCGGGTATTGGAAAGCGCGACTGACTAGCTAGAACACCACGACGCCCACGATCGCGGCGTTCAGCATGTTCGTGGCAAAACCCGTCATCAATGCCAGGGGCGCCAGTTTGGCTACCTCGCCGCGCCGCTCCGGCACCAAACCACCGATCGAACCGATCTGAATGGCCATGGAGCTGATGTTGGCAAAGCCAGCCAGGGCGAAGGTGGTGATCATCACGGACTTCGGATCCATCGACGGGATATTCGGGCCGAAGGAGGTGAAGCCAACGAACTCGTTAATAATGGTCTTTTCGCCGATGAAGTTGCCCACCATTTGGGCGTCCTGCCACGGCACGCCGATGAGCCAGGCGGCGGGCGCAAACAGCAACCCGAACAGGCCCTCCAGGGACCAATTGTCGTAGCCAAACAGTCCACCGATGCCGCCAAGGATTGCGGAGATCATTGCAATAAAGGCGATAAACGCGATGAGCAAACAACCCACGGCCACCGCGATGCGGCCGCCCGACATCGCGCCACTGCCGATGGCATCAATAATGTTTTTGGATTCCGTATCGCGAACATCCCGCACCGAGGCGTCGAGGTTGGATTCCTCGGTTTCCGGCCAGAAAGCCTTGGCCACAATCAACGAACCGGGGGCGTTCATCAAACTGGCCGCCAACAGGTACTCCAGAGGTGCGCCAAGCAGCGAATAACCGATGAGGGTAGACCCCGCGACGGAAGCAAACCCGCCGGTCATGCAGGTAAACAATTCCGAGCGGGTGAGCTTTGGCAGGTACGGGGCGATCACCAGTGGCGCCTCGCTTTGGCCGAGAAAGATCACGGTGGAGGCCCATACGGACTCTACTTTGCTGGTGCCCAAGATCTTCTTCAGCGCCCCACCGAGGAGGTCAACGAAAATCTGAATGACCCTCAAGTAGTACAGTGCACCGATGATTGCTCCGAGGAAGATGATCACGGGGAGCACGTTCAGCGCGAACACAAAGCCGTTATCTTCGCCGAACAAGCCGCCGAACACGAACGAGGTGCCTTGGTTGGTAAACTCCGTGAGCTTTTCCAACCCCTCCGCGACTTTCTTTAATGCGAGGAACCCGTAGTCCCATTTCAGCACGATCAGCGCGAACGCGGTTTGCAGTACCAACCCCACCCCCAGCGTGCGCCACCGAATTTGCTTTCGATGTCTGGAAAAGAGGATGAGTACACCAAAGATAACGGCAATGCCGAGGAGACCTTGGAGGCGATCCATGAGGTAGAACCTTTCAACGTCGTCGGTATTTAGCTGCGAGCGCTACAGCGAATCTGGCCCGAACGCGTTCGGGAGCAGCTCTGAAAACGGCACCGTATGCGGCTTACCGTCCTGGGAAACGATGACCCGCTCGCAGCTGAACTCGCAGAGAACTTGGCGGCATGCGCCGCACGGATAGCAGGGTTCGGCCTTGAGACCAACGACAGCTGCCGCAACGATTCGCGGGCGCCGCGTCCGATCCGCCTCGCCGCTGATGATCGCCCGCGTCACGGCTGTGCGTTCGGCGCAGATCGTCAGCCCGAACGAAGCGTTTTCTACGTTGCAGCCGGTGACGACGCGGCCGTCGTCAAACAGCAATGCGGCGCCGACGGGGAAGTCGGAGTATGGGGCGTACGCGCGGTAGGCGGCGTCCCGAGCAAGTTCGAGGAGCTCGGTGTCGGTGGGGGTCATGGGCTACCTCCTCACGAAAAATTAACACTTGATAAACGAACCCTTGACAAGTGTTCTTGCCCTTATGATAATCGGAAGTAGGCTAGCGCACAAGAACCCCCTTACTGTGACCGATACCACACGCACCCCATTTCGCAAGGAGTATTTGCAATGGCTGAAAAATTCGATGCCGTAGATATCATCCGCACCAAGCGCGACCGGCACCGCCTCACCAAAGATCAAATCGACTGGGTGATCGATGCCTACACCCGCGGCGTCGTCGCTGACGAACAAATGGCCGCGTTGAACATGGCTATCTTCCTCAACGGCATGGATCGCGCCGAGATCGTGGACTGGACCACCGCCATGATGAACTCGGGCGAGCGCATGAACTTTGACTCCCTCTCCCGCACCACCTCGGACAAACACTCCACGGGCGGCGTCGGCGATAAAATCACCCTCCCGCTTGCGCCCCTCGTGGCCACCTTCGGCGTCGCCGTACCGCAGCTTTCCGGTCGGGGACTTGGCCACACCGGCGGCACTTTGGACAAGTTGGAATCCATTCCGGGCTGGCAGGCGAACATTTCCAACGAGCGCATGATGGAAATTTTGGAGGACCCCGGCTGCATTATTTGCGCGGCTGGGGCTGGCCTCGCCCCCGCTGATAAGAAGATTTACGCCCTGCGCGATATTACCGCCACCGTGGAGTGCATCCCGCTGATTGCCAGCTCGATTATGAGCAAAAAGATTGCGGAGGGCACGGCCTCGCTTGTGTTGGACGTCAAGGTTGGCTCCGGCGCGTTTATGAAGGAGTTCGACATGGCCCACGAGCTCGCCACCACCATGGTTGATCTGGGCAAAGACGCCGGCGTGACCACGGTTGCACTCTTGACGGACATGTCCCGCCCGCTGGGCCGCGCGGTGGGTAACGCGCTGGAAGTGCAGGAGTCGGTGGATATCCTCGCTGGCGGCGGGCCGCAGGACGTACGCGAACTGACGGTCGCCTTGGCGCAGGAGATGCTTACCCTGGCCGGCAAGCCTGACGAAGATGTTGCCGCCGCGCTTGACGACGGCCGCGCAATGGACGTGTGGAAACGCATGATCCGCGCCCAGGGTGGTGACCCTGACGCCCCGTTGCCCACCGCAAAGCACTCCCACGAGGTTGTCGCGGATCGGGATGGATATCTTGGCGAGTTGGATGCGCTCGCTGTGGGTGTTGCCAGCTGGCGCCTCGGCGCCGGCCGTGCCCGCAAGGAGGATCCAGTGCAGGCCGGCGCTGGCGTGCTGCTGCACGCGGGTTTCGGCGACAAGGTGAAACGCGGGCAACCGCTCTTTACTCTGTATACGGACACCCCGGATCGGTTCGAGCGCGCCTTGGAGTCGCTCACCCCCGGGTTTGCTATTACTGACTCCGCACCGGCGATGCCGGAGTCCGTCATCCTGGACCGCATCGCCTAACTGAATTGCTATTTGCTGAGGAGTTTACTCACCATGACCACTCGCGCCGACGTCGCCGCGATTATCGACCACACCCTGCTCAAACCGGAAGCAACGCGCGAACAAGTTGCCGAACTCGCCGCGGAGGCCGGACGCTTAGGCACCTTTTCCATTTGCGTGTCGCCGTCCCTGTTGCCGGTGGATACGCCCCCTGGCGTGGCGGTTGCCACTGTGGTGGGGTTCCCTTCCGGGGCGGTGCGAGCGTCCATTAAAGCTGCCGAAGCTGCGGCAGCGGTTGCCGACGGCGCCGACGAGGTGGACATGGTGATCAACCTCGCCCTGGTCAAGCAGGCGCAGTGGGATGCACTCACCGAAGAAATCGCTGGCGTCAAGCAGGCGTGCGGCTCGGCGCTCCTCAAAGTGATTATCGAATCCGCCGCGCTGACCGACGCTGAGATCGTCGCCTGTTGTCGCGCCGCAGAAGCCGCGGGCGCCGACTACGTCAAGACTTCGACCGGCTTCCACCCCGCCGGCGGCGCATCCGAACACGCAGTGAAACTCATGCGCGCAACCGTGGGTGACCGCCTTGGTGTGAAAGCCTCCGGTGGCATTCGCACCACCGAGGCCGCACTCGCCATGATCGACGCCGGCGCTTCCCGCCTCGGCCTGTCCGCATCCGCCGTGATCCTCGACGGGCTACCCGAACAAGAAGGTTCCCTATGAACACTCTCCAACGCGCCGTTGTGTGGCGCGACCACGACCCCGACCCCGCCACGCGGGACACCATAACCAAACTTATCGACGCCGCGACCAGCGGCGACACCGGCGCCGAAGCCGAGCTCGCCTCCCGCTTCGCCGGACCGCTCACCTTCGGCACGGCCGGATTGCGCGGCGAGGTAGGCGCGGGCGAGAGCCGCATGAACCGCGCCGTGGTCATCCGAGCGACCGCTGGCTTGGTGTCCTGGTTGCAAACGAAAACTCCGAACCCCACGGTGGTCATCGGCTGCGACGCCCGCCACGGATCCGCGGAATTTCAACGCGACGCCGCGGAAGTCGTCTCCGGCGCTGGCGCCACCGCCTTGGTGCTGCCCGCACAACTGCCCACCCCCGTGACCGCGTTCGCCGTGCGCTCCCTTGGCGCGGACGCTGGCATCATGGTCACCGCCTCCCACAATCCCCCCGCAGACAACGGCTACAAGGTTTACCTCGGTGGCCGCGTCAGCCCCGGCGACGGCGACGGTGTGCAAATCGTCTCCCCCGCCGACAGCGAAATCACCGAACATATCAACGCCCAGCCACCGGCTGATCAAATTCCCCGCACCGACGACAACGTCAAACACGTGGACGTGCTTCAGGAATATCTCAAGCGTGCCGGTGCGCTGGGCACGCCCAACCCGCTGCGAATCGTACTCACCCCCATGCACGGTGTGGGTGGCGCGGTGGCAGTGCAAGCGCTCGCAGCGGCTGGTTTTACTGACATCCACGTGGTGGAGGAACAGGCGCTACCCGACCCGGATTTTCCCACCGTATCGTTCCCCAACCCGGAGGAACCCGGCGCTCTGGACCTCGCGTTTGCGCTAGCCACAGATGTGGAGGCAGACGTCATCCTCGCACTCGACCCGGATGCAGACCGCTGCGCCGCGGCAATCCCTACCGCCACGGGTTGGCGGCAACTCACCGGTGATGAGACGGGCGCATTGCTGGGCGAGTACATTGCTACCAAGTACGCGAAAAGCGGCGCCAAGGGCGGCGTGATGGCGAACTCGATCGTCTCCGGTAGGTTGCTTTCGCGCATTGCCGAAGACCATGGTTTGGATCACCAGGCCACGCTCACTGGTTTTAAATGGATCGCGCGGACTCCCGGGCTCGTGTTCGGCTACGAGGAAGCTATCGGATACTGCACCGACCCCGAATACGTACGCGACAAGGACGGCATCACCGCTTGCATCACCATGGCCAGCCTCGTTGCCGCGCTCAAGGCGCAGGGGCGCACCGTGGACGATGCGCTCGCAGAGCTAGCCCGGCGCCATGGCCTGCACGCCACTGCCCCGCTGACGTTTAGGGTGTCTAACCTACAGCTCATCGCGGATGGCATGGACACGCTGCGCGCGCACCCGCCGACGGAGCTGGCGGGCTCGAAAGTGGTGGAATTTTCCGATTTGGCGGAAGGCTACCAAGGGCTGCCAGGCACGAATGGCGTGCTCATCCGCACCGCCGACGACGATCGCGTGATCGTCCGTCCCTCCGGCACCGAACCCAAGCTCAAGTGCTACCTTGAGGTAGTGATCCCCATGGACGAATCACACGTTGACGTTCCTTGGGACGCCGCGGACCAGCGCCTCGGCGAGCTCAAACGCGACGTCGCCAAGGCGGTTGGTATGCAGGCGTAACCGCCGCGGGGTTAGCGCGAGCCTAGGTGCAGCAACTGCTCCGCAAGCGTGGGCAGGTCCTTGGGCCAATACTCCTCACCGCGAGGATTCAGCGTCCCAGGGCCTGGCTCGCACTCGTCCACAACCTTGCGCCACCGCGCGGGGATGGCCTCCACGCCGTACACCGACCCCAACAACGCGCCGCACACGGCACCATTCGTATCCGTGTCACCGCCAAGGCCAATGGCATGCACCAAGGATTCCTCAAAGCTGTCGCCATTGGCCAACTCCCACACCGCCTGGAAGAACGCGTTTTTCACCGAGCCCATGCGGCCCATCAAATCACGCTTACCCCCGGCGACCGCCGCTGCCACGAGTTCGCGGACCACGGCGCTCGGGTCGCTGGCCAACAACTCCAACACCTCAGTGGCGGTCAGCTCGTCGCGGATAGCGGAAGACACCGCCACGACGAACGCCTGGTTGATCTCCTGGCAAATGTGGTGCGGGTGCGTGAGCAAACAATCCGCCACAGCGAGTTCCCGCGCCTCCGATTCCGAGAAATTCGCGGCGTAGATCGCCAGCGGACTCACACGCATCAACGCACCATTCGCCTGACTGGTCTCATCCAACCTGCCGCGCAGCAGCGCGTTCGTACATGTGGAGCCAATGTCAAACGGTCCAGATTGGGCCCACGCCTGATAGGAAGCCCGCACGTCGTCCGCATCGAAACCGTTGTTTCGAACGATGCTGCGGGCAAGGGTCAAGGCCATTTCCGTATCATCTGTCGGCTGGCCCGCAATGATGGAATGGGAGCCGCCGTCAGCAAGCTCGCGAACACCGTTGGGGTACATCTCCTTGATGGACTCCGGGGAACGAAACTCCACCAATGCACCCAAATTATCGCCAATTGCCTGGCCGTACAGGACGCCTCGGGCGCGATCCAACGAAAAACTCATGACGCCAACTCCTTCGCCGTTAAAACCTTGGACACAGTTGCCCCCAATGGTAGGGCGGTTGCGGGTGTAGCAGCCTTGGATCCTCCAAGCGGGGGTGATGCGCAACCGATTCCAGAAACCGCGACCTAGGCGGAATGCCCAACGACGCTGATATCACGAAGATCGCGCGGATGGACAAGGAACAAGCGCGACGTGACCACGCACTCCAGTTCCACGCAATCCCCCATCATCGAACCCACCGTAAACACCGAGGAAAAATCACCCTCGGAGTTGTTGCACAGCGTCGCCTTGACCAACGATTGAGAATCTTGCAACCAGCCCCACGTGGACCTGTCATTAACATTGATGTCCAAGCCCTTCAAGCTGGCGGGGCAGCCCAGCGCCTGCGGATGCTCCACGCCACCTGCAGCGCTATCCGAAAATTGTTCCACCATCTCGCACGAATCTTTGCCCACATACTTTGCCAGCACCCGCGTGGGCACCTTTGAAAGCACCTGGCGGGCGAGGTGCTTCGCCGCCTCGCCCACCGCCGGATCCGCGCGCAGCACCGTGTCCCGCAGCAATGAATCAATCGCGGTGAGCAACGCCTCGCAGGAGGCATCCGCGTCCGCCGTTGGCGACACCGACACGTGCGAAGACACCAGCTGCTCCACAAAGTACAACTCAATGGCGCCGGTGGTGCGGCGGACGCGGTATCCCTCGAGTTCCAACCGGGTCAACATGGCAACCATGACCGACCAGCATTCCCCCACTTCCACCATCAACTGCCACAGCGTGATCGGGGCGTACTGGCTGGCCAACTTCAACCCCACGTGGAACAACAAGTGCGGATCGTTGGGATAGTGGAACGACAGGGAGCCGTAATCCGACGTCGCGCTAATCCGGTCGCAGGCGCACCACACAATCGGCAATTCCTCGGCCTGCACGGCGACCATACTGGGCAGCACGAGCAACGCATCGCCAAACTCGTCGAGCGTTACCGCGCCAAACACGAACTCAGAAACCCCTTCAATGGGCAGATACTCAACAACCTGAGCTGCCACCATGTAGCGGTTGCTGGGACGCACGCCATTGACATTGACGGACGTCACAGCGCAGGCGGAATCGACGGCCGGAATCTGAGTGGGGTCATTACCAACAGCGCCGTACGCGGCGGCGACGTACGCATCCATATCCGCGAACACATCCAAGCTTGAGGGCACAAATATTGGCACATCAACATCTAAGGGAATGCTAGTGATCTGCCGGTATGCCTCGGGCTGGATTAACACACTCGTGAAATCCTCAAACACGGAGATTTCCATTCCGACCATTTCCATACAGGAGACGCTAGTACCCCCACGCGAAAACTGAAACGCTTTGCCCCAATCTGGAACGTCAAAGCCGTCAGCTTACCCCTATCAAGGGGTAATTTAACACTGTTTTTCCGGCTTTATTTTTGCTACAAAGCGCAGGTACTGGCGTTTCCCAAGCCCGTCAGGCCTGCGAGCAAGCTTCAATTATGCCACGCAATTTTTTTCACCGCAGCAAAATTGAAATATTACTCAATCGGATGTTCTAATATTCGTTAGTCTTTGCTAATAACGTACCGACGATTCCACCCCCATCAACGCCAATTCCATCATGCTGAAATTGATTTGTGATATGTAGACGAAGATCGCGAAAAACCCCGGCAGTTTCCAAAGATAAGTCCATGGGAACAAAAATATCGTCGTAATACACAGCCGCCGCACAGACCGCGGAAGCCTCCGAAAGAACATCTCGGTTATACAGGCAATCCCAATCCGCCTTCGCCGCGAGGGTGGCCGCAACCTCGGCATACGGCTTCAGGGCCGGATCCTCGATAAACTGCCACGGAAAAATGTGTTCGGCAGTAAGAAAATATGGCTCGCAAAAATCACAGGGATTCGCGCTTTCCGCAAAACCCGGGATTTCCTCGCGGATCCTATGCGCCGACCAATTCGTCTGACCTTTCACGGTACCACCGTAGATTGCCTCATGGACCACCGCATATAACGGATTTCCGGCGAAGGAAACGCGCTGCCCCACCTCCGACAAAAACGATTTCCGCAACCGTTTTTCCCCACGGAACATCACAAAAGGATCCTCCAAAAGGTAACCCAGACGATCAAAACCCAACCCACGACCCAACTCGATGCCAATGGTGCGGAACCGTCGCGCCGACAAGCGTTCGCCGGTTGGAAGCAGCTCCGCTGCCGACTTCAGATGGTGGCAGATCTCCCGAATGCGCTGATCAGCCCACGGAAACTGGGCGTAAAACCGTTCATGCCGCACCTGGGTGCGGGCAAACGTCGCGCGGTACACATCGTCCACGTGACAGTCGGTGGCGGGCAATCCGCCGGTGATATACGCCCGGTGCACCGCATCCGGGAACCGAGACAAATAGGTGGTGATGCAAAACCCGCCGAAACTCTGCCCAAACAACGACCACTTCTCCACGCCCAACGCGTTTCTGAAATCCTCGCAGTCTGCCACAATGTTGTCCGCGCGCAACAAGGTGAAATAGGTGGGCTCGATCGTCGGGGCGTCGATAAGCGCGGAACCAGAACGACCCGTGCCGCGCTGATCGAGCAACAACAGGCGGTGCTTTTGCAAGATGGTTTCCATCCACCCGCTCGGGCCGAGAAATTGCGGGGAGGGGAAGCCCGGGCCGCCTTGAAGGTAGACAACGATCGGCCAGTCCTCGCCGCCATCCGGAACGATTTCACGGGCGAAGATATCCAGCGTGCCCAGCTGCGGGCTAGCTCGATCCCATGGCACGGTGAGCGTGTGAGAACGTACAGTAAAACCGAATCGACGGTGGGCGCTAGTACGGAGCGTCATAACCACGATCGTACCTATGTCCAATGTCTGCTCGGAGCACGTATGCCCAAAACCACCTCGCCTTCCCCGCGTCTGCACGGGATCGACCTCGCCCGCGCGCTGGCTATTCTCGGCATGGTGTACGCCCACGTCGGCCCCGACGCAGGCACCTCGCTGAGCAACTTCGGCGACAACCTCACCCGCGGATTCGCCTCCGCAACCTTTGCGGTCCTCGCTGGCGTTTCACTTTCGATCATGGCCGTCAAGCCCTCCGCGAGCACTTTTCATCGGCTCCTCGTGCGCGGCATTATCCTCATGGCGCTGGGCACCATCCTGCAGGTAGTGCAAGGTTCCATCGCCGTGGTGCTCATCGCCATCGGCATTATTTTCGCATTGTTGCCGCCGGTAACACGGTGGCGCAGCCGCTGGGTGCTCGCGCTGTTCCTCGCATTCCTGGTTATCGGTCCTGGCGTCCAAGTGCTCCAGCAATACCTCACGACGTTCGCCGAGGTGCTCGGCATGCCGTACCCAGCGGTCACCTGGCTCACCTACGGCACGCTCGGCATACTCATCCACCGCCACGTGGTGCACTCAGCGGTGTGGCAGTCCGCGTGCGTGATCCTCGGCGCGGGCATCGCCGCTGCGGGCGTCTCATTTCGCGAGCCGTTCAGCGACAAGTTCCAGCCGGACGAGCTGCTCGGCGTTTTCCTGAGCCCCGAACCACACCTTGGAGGTTTGTTCGACGTACTGGCCTCCTGCGGGGCGGCGAGCGCAACGATTGGCGGCTGCCTGTTACTGGTGCGGGGGGCACGGCAACCGCTGTATCCACTCCGCGCCCTCGGCGCGATGTCGCTCACGTTTTATGTATGCCACGTCATCACCGCGGGCCCAATCCTCGATCATTTCAACGCATTGCAGGACCCAACCGCGACTACGACCGCGGCGTCGACAAGCGCGTTACCACCGGAGGTCGACCCCATGGAGGCGCATTGGGAGGAATACCGAGAGCTCGTGCGCACAGCCGAAAACTATAGCGATTTCAGTAGCGCCGAACAACAGTTCTACGAGCGGATTTTTCAAGAGCCGCAAGCCGGCGGCGACGCCCCTGAGGAGCCGAGCCGCATGCCGATCTTCTGGGCTACCCTCGCCACGGGCTTGTTGTTTGCGCCGCTGTGGCTGTGGTTTTTCCGTCGCGGCCCACTCGAATGGGTAATGCATCGCCTCATCGAACGCGCCGTGGCGGAGCCGAAGCCGCGCCCACAGCCGCAACCAAAACTCGGCGATAGCTCCCCGAGCGGCGCGGAGTCCGATACCATTACATCCTGAGCAGCGCAATCGAAAAACGCTTCTCATCACGAACCTAGCAGTGCGCCAGGTAGGCTCATCTAGGACAATAAAAGAATCACCCTGTTCGGAAAGGCCCCAGAAACTCCATGACCTCCCGCATCCGCACCCTCGGCGCTGCGTCCCTCGCAGCCGCTACCCTCGTCCTCGCCGCTTGCAGCCCGCCCAACGAGCAGGACACCACGGAATCCAAGGTTGACACGGCCTCTGATGTAGCAGCCCCTACGAAGAGCGCCTCCGCAACAAAGTCCACGTCCGCCACGACGACCCAGGCGTCGTCCGATTCCATGACAGCTGACGCCAGCACCACCACAGGGCTCAAGGACGGCGATAAAGTCACCGTGAAGCTCACCGGCCTTGACCCCACAATGGGCTACTACGCCGCGATTTGCGCGGAGGAGGCTACCCCCGGCAACCCGGTGCCCGTGTGTACCGGAAAGAACGGGGATTCGGCGTCCCAGGCGTGGATTAAGGCGGAGGGCGGCACCACGGCAATGGCGGAGGATGGTACCGCCACCGTTACATTGACTGCCGCCTCCACCGGCGAGGGGATCGATTGCACGGTTGACGCATGCGTGCTCAAAGTGTTTGGTGATCACGCGCAAAACTTCGCGGACATCACCAGCGTTCCTGTGACGTTTGCCAAGTAGCCGCAGCTCGGCGATTACAACTGCTGGAAACATACACGGCTTACCCGCCGCGGGAGGCTTTGTCCGGTCGGCGGCGGCGTGGCGGCGGGCGTGCGCCACTTCGTCATGGGCGCCACGTAGACTTTTTCCATGCTCTCTATCCCGGCCCCGGTTATCCAGCACCGCTTTGCGGACGCGTTTCCTGAGCTGTCCGTGCCGCACACCCCGGAGAGCGCACCGGAGCCGGAATTAGTTGCACTGAACGCGCCGTTGGCATCGGAGTTGGGGTTTGATCCTTCGTGGTTGCGCTCGGAGGACGGCATCGCGTTTTTGCTTGGCAGCGACGCACCGCACGCCGTTGCGCAAGCGTATTCGGGCCACCAATTTGGCCACTATTCCCCCCTGCTTGGCGACGGCCGCGCTTGCCTCCTCGGCGAAGTCCGCGCCTGCACCGGCACCCTCTACGACATCCACCTCAAAGGCTCCGGCCCTACCCGGTTCGCACGCGCTGGCGATGGCCGCGCAGCGCTTGGGCCGATGCTGCGCGAGTTTATGATCAGCAATTTTCTGCACACCGTGGGGGTGCCCACGACTCGGTCGCTCGCCGTGATTTCCACCGGCCGCCGCGTGCAACGGGAACGCAGCCTCCCCGCCGCAATATTGGTACGCGTTGCCGCCAGCCACTTGCGGATCGGCACATTCCAAGTGGTTTCCAGTGTTGACCTGCTGCGACGCCTCGCTGACTATGCCAGCCAACTGCATTACCCGGATACCGAAGGTGATGCGCTAGCACTCCTCGAGGCGGTGATGGACTCCCAGGCCGACACCGTGGCGCGCTGGATGGGCCTCGGGTTTATCCACGGCGTGATGAACACCGACAACACCACCATCTCCGGCGAAACCATCGACTTTGGCCCCTGCGCGTTTCTCGAACACCATGACCCCCACGCCTGGTTCAGCAGCATCGACACCAAAGGCCGCTACCGCTTTGGAAACCAGCCTGGCATCCTCGCGTGGAACCTACAACGCTTCGCCGAAACACTCCTTCCGCTTATCGACGCCACCCCTTCCGAAGCCATCCGCAAAGCCGAATTGCTGTGCGACTCTTTCGCGGATCGTTTCATGGGGGCTTACCGCAGCGTGCTCCAAGAAAAACTCGACGGGGCCATCCCCAGCAACTTCCACATTCACGGCGACCACACCGCCTACTTTTCAGATATCGCCCCGCTGAAAAACCCCGTGATAATCCCCCGAAACCACCTGGTCGAGGCGGCAATCCAGCAAGCCAACGACGGCAACACCGAACCGTTTTGCGCCCTGTATGCCAGCCTGACCACCCCGTACGATATCCCCTCTCAGCACCCCGAATTCATGCAGGCCGCCCCGCCCGGCTTTACCGAACAATTCCGCACCTATTGCGGCACTTAGCGCAACCTGGAAATGTGCAGCGCAAGGAAACCGATTTCCGCCTCGCTGAGCTTCGGATACTGCTGTGCAATCAGAAACTCCGCAACTATTTCCGCAACTCGCCACGACGCCGCCAGCGATTGCTGAATCACCGCGATCACCTCCACCGGTTCCCGGTCACACCGCCGACCTGAGGCGAAACCGGCAAGCAGATAGCGCACGTGGGTAATAAACCTCGCGGTTCCCGCCGCTGCGGGATCAAGCCGCACCGCCAAATGCCGCTCCACAAGTTTGACAATCCCACCAATGTCTTGGGTCATGCGCACCGCCGAGGCAATACGATCGCACGTAAACTGGGCGCTGACCACATGCAACGCAAACGCCGTGGCCTCCGAAGGATGTATGTCCACCCCCAGGTCCGCCCGAATCACCTTGAGCGCAAACCTGCCAAACTCGTGTTCCTCCGGATACAACTGAGCCACCTCGAACGCCAACGGCACATCAATGTCTTGTCCGTCACGCGCCCTGCGCAACGCGAACGCCAAATGCTCCGCAAGCGGCAACAACATCGACACCGGGTTGAGCCCAAACCGATCCTGGGCGGCGATCACGATCTTGCGGGCAACAGCCAACACGTCCGCCGGGATCAACGCCAACGCGTCCGCAATCTTCCCGGCGCGCTGCTGCGACTCCAGCACATAGGTTAACTGAATCCGCTCCGGCGGCACCTGCTGGCCCGGATTGACCCGAAACCCCACGCCTCGACCCGTCACGACCACACTACGCCCGTGGGCATCGATAGCCTCAACCACGTTGTTATTGCACCGACGCTTGAGCGTATACCCCATACTAGCGCTCCAGTTCGAGCACGTTTTCACCGAACGCGGCATCGAAACGGGGTTCGTTATGGGTCATACCGGCAGCGTTTGTCACCAACACCATGGTGTCCAAACAGTCCACCGCCGAACGGATAGCGGCGGCGTTTTCGAGTTGCACCACGCCCTCGCCGCGATCCACATAATCCCCTTGAATGCGCAACGCCCGAAAGCCATTCCCTTTCAGATTGACCGTGTCCACTCCAATATGGACGAGGATCTCTACCCCCTCCGGGGTGCGAATCGAAAATGCGTGGCAGCTCGGCAACATCTGAAAAATCTGGCCAGTCACCGGCGCCACAATGACATCGTCTGCGGTATGCACCGCAAATCCGAAGCCCAATATCCTGCGGGAAAACACCGGGTCGGGCACTTGCTCGAGGGGAAACAACTCGCCACGCACGGGCGCCTGGATGCCCAACCTATTGCCCGCGGCAAGGCGTCGCCGTTTCCCAAAACCGAACAAACTAATCATCCAATCCAAGCAGCTCCGCAATCGCGTTTTTATAAAGCACTGCCTTTGCACCGTACACGGCCTGAATCCCTCCTGCTACATCCAGCACATCGGTAGCACCAAGCTTACGTAATTCCGTGCGATTCACGGCCGCCGAATCCTTCACGCTCACCCGCAACCGGGTAATGCATGCGTCAATATCCTCGATGTTCTGTTCCCCGCCAAGAGCCTCGAGTACGCGTGCGGATTCCTCATAGAGTGCGTCACGTGGCAGCGCCTCCACAGCGGCCACGTCAAATAGATCCACGCTGGCTGGCTCCTTCGGCTCCGCTTCAACCTCATCCTCAAACCGCCCTGGGGTGGCCACATTGAACTTGGTGATGTACCACCGGAACACCACGTAGTAAAGGGCAAACCAGAACACACCCACTGGGATCACATACATCCAGTGCGTTTTCTCATGGCCTTGGATGACGCCGAACAGCAGGTAATCGATCACACCCCCAGAGAAAGTATTACCGATGCGCACCTGAAGCACATCCGCGATGAGGAAACTCAAGCCATCAAACGCCGCGTGAATGAGATACAGCACCGGCGCCGTAAACAGGAACATAAACTCAAGCGGTTCGGTGATGCCGGTGACAAAACTCGTCACGGCAGCGCCCAGGAACAAACCAGCGAACTTAGCTCGGCGAGTGCGCGGGACACAGTGGTACATGGCCAGCGCAGCACCCGGCAAACCGAACATCATTGTGTCGAACCGCCCCGCGAAAAATCGGGTACCTTCCGTGAACAGGCCCTGGTGCGAGGAATCCGCAAGCTGCGCAAAGAAGATCTTCTGCGCGCCCACTACCTGCTCCCCCGCGACCTGTTCCACTCCCCCGAGCTCCGTGTACCAGAACATCGGGTAAATCGTGTGGTGCAAACCCACCGCGCCGGACAAACGCAACAAGAATCCGTACAGGAACGTGCCCAAGTACCCCAGCTTGGCCATCCCCTCGCCCGCGTTCACCAGTGCCATCTGAATCGGCGGCCATACCAAGAAAAATACCGCGCCCAGCAGGATCGCCGCACCGGCGGTGACTATGGGCACGAACCTCGAGCCGCCGAAAAAGCCCAATGTGGGTGGCAATTGAATGTTATAAAACCGGTTGTGCAGATACACCGCCGCAGCGCCAATGGCGAGCGCGCCGATAATCCCAGTATCAATAGCTTCGCCGTCTGAGTTGAACACCTTCAGCAGCGAAGCCGTGGTGCCGGTCATGATCAGGTAGCCGACCACACCCGCGAGCGCGGCGGTGCCTTTGTCCCGCTGCGCCAAGCCGATGCACAACCCAGTGGACAGCAGAAGTGCCAGATTGGCGAACACCACGGAGCCGGCGTCGCTCATCACCTGAAACACGCCCTGGGCGAATGGGTGATCCAATACCGGGTACGCTGCAACGGTAGTCGGATTGCTGAGTGCCCCACCAATACCCAATAACAAACCCGCCGCCGGCAAAATAGCAATCGGAAGCATAAAGGCCTTACCGACCTTCTGCATGGTTTTAAACGCCGCGCCCTTCCGCGCCGGGCTCGCAGCCTTCTGCGTCATAGCAATCATCCCCTTCATCGTTGGGAATCGATAGCCTCATGCTCAGGTTTTGCTTCCGCACGCACATACGCATTGCTGCGCGGCCACGGAATAACAATCCCGATGACTTTTCCGTATAAAATTTTCCCCTTGTCTACCCCTAAGATTAGGCAACGACAAAGGGAAAAACAACAACCCACAAGGCCGCAACGTGGAAACGTAGCCCGCGCAGACTCCCCCTCGATCAGATCCGGTGGCCGATAAATCCTAGCGCTCGAAAATCACCATGATGCCTTCCACGCCGCCGGGACCGATGCGGCCTTTCACGTCCGTGGCAGTGATGGTTTTCAGCACCCAGCCTTGGGCCGCGTGCTCGTTCAGTAGCTTCTCCAACTTCTTGCCCGAGACTTTTCCGCCAATAAGCCCTTCGCGCATTTCCACAACTTTGTATTCAGTAGCCATGCCCCCAAGGTACCGGAGCGATCGTACCAACCCGGGTCAGCAAGATAGCTTGGTGTCTGAAATAATCGATATTCGTGTCCATCTTGCGTTCCGTGTATAACCGTGCCGTCACCCGGTTTTCGCGTATGCCTAACGCCTCTGGCCGAATCGAACTGTTGCTCAGCACGCTGCACCATCACGGAATCCGCACCCTCCCGTTCCCGGCCGTGTTCCGCAACGACGCCGTCTACCTCCCGCCCGCAACCAGCACCTACCCCGCGGCGCGCCTCGCACGGCGCAGCCTTGATGCGGCCACCGGCATCGAACGCTGGTGGATCGAATCCCCGGCGATGCGCCGCGAAGTGCAGGTGCAAATCCTACGACTCGGTGACCCGAACATTTCCGCGCCCACGCTGTTATTACTGGATGGTTCCTCCGCGCCAACCGACAACGGCTGGATTGGGGAGGGACACATCGCGGACACGCTCACGGGGGAACACGCGGTCGTCGTCATGCCCACGGAAGCCAGCGGCTCACACTACGCGGACTGGCGCGACGCCGACCCGCTGCTCGGCCGAATGAAGTGGGAAACGTTTCTCTGCACCGAACTGTTGAGCGTATTGCAGCTCCCGGAAAACGGGTTGAACACTAACGGAGTGCGCATCATCGGCGGGCTATCAATGGGCGCCGGTGCCGCCGTCCGCCTCGCGAACACACACCCGAATCTCTTCCACGGCGTCATCGGAATTTCGGGTTGCTATTCCACTACGGACCCCGTCGGCTGGGAGTACCACAACGCCATCACCCGGTGCGTCGGCGGCAACACGCGCCACCTTTGGGACGCCGAAACCCGCGCGCGTGCGGACGTCGCCCGCAACCCTGAGGGCCTTAGAAACACCGCCGTCTACCTTTTCACCGCCGACGGCCGCATCACCGACCGTGACCTTCAATTTCACACCAACCGACCGTTTCAGGAATTACTGGGCGCCGTATTGCTCGAATTCGCCTCCTGGTGCTGCACCGAGCGTCTCGACGCCGCGATGAGCGCCGCCGGCATGCAAAACTACCGCGTGGTCTACCAACGCGGCGGCGTCCACGATTGGATCTACTGCGCCGAACAACTCCGCGCCGGGTGGGACTGGATCATGCCGCGCATCACGCCTGCCTGAGCAGCTCCGCAAGCTCATCGTCGTTGCGGTTGCGCAACCGACGCACAGCCTGGCGGCGCGGGGCGTCGGCAGGCAACCCGAGGGCAAGGTTGATCGCGGCGAAAGCCTCGTCCTCGGTGTCGGCCTCGATGGCCATAGCGTTCAACAGGGCGGCCAGCCCCCGAAGGCCATCCTGGGCAGGCAGCGCCGGCAGTACATCGAACTCGTCGGCGAAGACGAACCAGACGCGGTCGCCGGCCTTCGCATCCATCGGCTCGAGAAACCTGCGAATGGTACTCAGCGAACAATTCACCCGCCCCCACCGCAACGTCTGCGGCCCCAGGCGGCTCGGCACCTCGAACGGTTCGTTGAACTCCAACCCGTAGAGCGCCGCAACGCCAAGGGGCACCGCGCTGCCCGAGCCTCGTAAATGATCGTCGGTCACCGTCACCAGCAGCATCCAAGCATCATCGTGGAAATACATGCCTTTCGAATCCTCTGGCGTGCGATCATTCACCGGAGTCTCGGTGTTCACGCGCACGATACCGTCCTCCAGGATGTACTCCGGCCCAGACACATAGAATCCAACCGAATGTTTGGAAATGCCGAAGCGTTTCGCCTCCTCCTTAAGCTGTTCCAGGGGAACCTCGCCGCCGTTTTCCTCGATGCGCTGCAACAAAAAGTCGGATAGATTCGTCCACTCCTGCAACCCCCATTCCTTCAGCGCCCAGGTATCCATTGCCGATCGCACAAAGATCTCACTACGCCCGAGAACATTGACAATGGAACCCCGGCTACGGTCCGATATCAGCGCGTGCAGCTGGTCAGTGGTCATGGGCGAACCATGCAACGCGAGCTCCACCGCCACCCGATCCAAAATCGAACTCTTCGGCGGAAGCAGGAACGGCCCGCGGCGGATATAACCCAATTGCTCCGTGCAATAGTCGGAAATACGTTCGGGGCTACCGCCGGGGAAATGCTCCAACACGGCAGTGACCAGCTGCTGCTCCTGCAGCACCCCATTATGATCGACCGCACCCTTGGCGCATTCCTCGACCACAGACTCGAAATTGTCAAACAAGAGCCAGCCATCGGAGATGCGCCATTGCACCACGCGCCCCTGCGCGAACTCCACGCCAGGTTGGCCATACACCCACGTTAAAATTTCCAGCAGATTTCGTCCCGTGTCGGGTTTGATCCGCGCCGCCAAACCAGGAATCAAATCAAACGCGGTGTCTAAACTTGCGCAGGGCGAAAAGGCGGCAGCGCAGGCGCTCACCACGGTTTCGCACGCCGGGGCATCAGCGCGAAGCTCTTTGAGCAACGCGGCCTCGAGCTGGCGTATCCGCTCACGCGTAATGCCAAAACGGTCACCGAGTTCCTGGAGGTGCTCGGCTCCCGTGGCGCGGCCAGCGATAATTGCGGCGCGGCGCTTCGCGTCGGTGCGCAACAACGCACCGATCTCCGCGACGGCCTGGGCAATCAACCGATCCCCCGGCTTCGTTGCGGCCGCCAATTGGTGGCCCAGGCGCTCCGGCACCGCCAACTGCGCCACGTAAACCTGTTCCAAATCTGGCCAATGCCCCAAAAGGTCAAGCCAGCCAGCCGCGAGATCCATGGTGGCACTGGGCTGAATCGCGGCGTCGTCAAGCTGGCCGACCCCTGCGAGCACCGCGGCGTCGATAACGGACCACACAGCCGCTTGGACAACCCCTTCGATCCGCACGGGGCCAAAACCTGGAAGTTCGGCGAGCGCAGCAACGGAAGCAGCAAGAGGCTCTGGGAAACGTCTCAGCCAGGTTTGCACAGAGGTACTGTTCGGATCAAGTCCGTCGGGCAACACCGCATCATCCACATACGGCGACATTTCCGCGAGCGGCGTTTCCGGATACTCCGCGATCCAACACTTCGCAACCTCCGGCACCGTGTCCACCTCCGGGGAACACCACGGGAACAACTGCGCGATGTCCGGAGTCGGCCCCGCGTCCCCCGAGGTTGGGTGTTCGCGAGCTGCATCCGCGGGCAGCAATGGATCCAACAGCGCCGCGAAAGTGCGTTCGGTAACGATGGGGATTTCCAGTTCCTCGGCGGCGTCGAGAAGCCCCGCGGAATTGTGCGGCGCGTTCGTAATCACCACCACCGTACGCTGGTCAATACCGCCAATGGTGAGCCCCGCGAGCTTAGCGTGGCGCTGCCAGGTTTCGCGGGTCAGCGCGAGCGGACCAAGGAAACACACGTGATCGCCGGATCGCAGCTGCAACGACTCCGCGATCCCGTTGCTTTCCGCCGGCGGCACCACCCCAAGTTGCTCGGCGAGTTGCGGCATGTCCGGATGGTGGCCGTCGCGAACCACCATACGAGCGAACAGGATTTCGTGCAGTGCGCGGACGTCAGCAACGCTCAAATTGTGTCTCGCTGCGGACTGCAACATCTCCGCCTGCTGCCGCGCAGTAAGCGCCCCCAACGACAGCGCCGACACCAACTCTTTGAGGTAGGCTGCCCGCTCGGCGGCGACGCTAGGATCGTCAATAGTTTCGTAGCGTCGGAGGGTCTCCGCTCGCTGTCGCGTCTGCGTTTCAGACGGCTGGGCTGGCTCCGGGCGGGGCACGAGATCGATGCCGGAATCGTCAAGGCTATCCAGCTGCGCGTCGGTGAATTGCACCGGCGTTGCGGCCGTGAGCTCCTCGTGAGCGGCCGGCAACATTGCAGCAAGCAATGCCGCACTCCCCACCGCCTTACCGAGCGCTCCCGCAGCGGGCCACGCCGGCGCGCCGCTGGCACGAAGGCAGGCGACCAGGTCCTCGCTGGCGATGGCGAGGTATTGCTTGCTCAAGGCAAGCGTGCTTACCCCGCCGACGTCTTGATCAAGCTGAACACCTAACCGCGCAAATTCACGGACCAGCCAAGTATTTACGCGTTCGAGATCATGCGCCACGAGTATACGCCCACGCAACAATTCGGCCAGGTTGCGTGCAATGTAATCGAAATAGGGCGCGTCTTGGACATCTTTCCGCGCGATGTGATGCTCGTTCGAATTGTTAAACTCTCGGTCCGGATCTACTAAAGTCTCCCACGTTTGCTCAATCGCACCATGCGAATCTAGAAGCACCACCCCGATTTCTAAAACGCGATCCGAATCGCCTAATCCTGTTGTTTCGAAATCGAGGGCAGCAAACATAGGAGCATTCATACCACCCACTCTAGAGTGCACAATTCAAATCACTGAAGACGGACACAAGGAAGTATCTAGTTTCAGTTACAACAAAATCATTGTTTACACCCGCACAAATCCGCTATGCCCAGCGCAATTTCTCCGCAAGTTCCGTGTCCCCGCGCGCAATCAACCGCTCCACGGCGATGGTACGGCGGGCGTCGGCGGGCAACCCAAGCGCCCGATTGATGGTTGTGAACGGGCTTTCATCGGCGCGTTCCACCAACCCCATTGCGTTAAGCACCGCTCGTTTGCCGCGCAGTTTAAGGTCCACGCTCGGGGCGGCAATCACATCGAATGAACGTCCAAATACCAGGAAAACGCGATCACCGGGACGGGAACCCAACTCCAGCAAAAACCGCCGCAACGTACCCAATGCGCAATTGGAGCGCCGCCAGCGAATCGCCTGCGGGCCGAGCCTGCTGGGAATCTTGGTTGGACGATTAAACCGCAGCTCATAAAGGTTTACCACCGCGGGTTGCACCACGGTGCCGGAACCCCGCAACTGCTCCTCGGTGACAGTAATCAATTGCATCCACCCAGCATCACCCCAGTACATTCCCCGCGAGTTTTCCGGGGTTTGCGGGCACGTCGGTTCTTCTTCGCTCAAGCGCACCATGTCGCGCGGGCCGATCACAAACTCAGGGCCCCGCAAGTATGTCATCACGGAGCTTCGCGCCACCCCGAATGCGGTGGCTTGATCGATAAGCCAATCTAGGGGAGCCTCGCCCCCGCGCTTACGAACACGACGAGCAAGCACATCGGCGAGATTTGTCCATTCCTCAAAATCCCACCCCCGCAATGCCCACGTATCCACAGCGCAACGATAAAAATACTGAGACGAATGTAAGGCACTCACAATTGAGGCAAGAGTTCTGTGCGGCATTCGATCATGGAGTTGTTTTGTAGTCATTGGCGCCCCGCGCAGCGTAAGCTCTACACCCGCCATTTCCACGATGGATTGTTCGCGAGGAATAAGCCTAGAATCTCGTTGCTGATAGTTACACTGCTGCAAAATGTACGGTAAGAATTCCTCCGAATAGATTGCTTTTGATCGGCGCTTCAGCTGCGCTAAGAGCATCTCAGTCTTCACAATGCCAAATTGATTACCAAGTGATTTTAAGAGGCCGTTCAGTATTGGCACGAAATCATCACAGATTACCCAATCCTCGGAAACTTCCCACCGGACAGCAGCCCGCCGCGAATTAGGCACCCCGTGGCGCGAATACAACCAACACAACACCTCGAACATAGTGCAATCGACGCGCGCGTCAGCCGGTTCAGCCAGCAGTGGCATCTGTTGCAGCACGGTGTCCACCCGCACGCATGGATGAAAACGCGAAATCATCGCGCTCGCTAGGAGTTCGCAAAATTCACCATGCTTGCGGATATTTTCACCTAATCGAACTTCCATTTGGCGCGTCCGCTCGCGGGAAAGCCCGAGGGAGGTCGCGGCTGCTTGGAGCGTGTGCAGCTCCCCTGCCCGCTGCTGCAGCAACGCGGCGTAGTGGAACGGGTCTTGGTCGATCACGCGGGAAATTTCGGCGGCGGCACGTTCGTAGATATCGCGAGCCGGGCTGGGGTGTTGTGCCATCGCATCCGCGAGTTGCGGCAGCAACCCGCCGCGGAGTTTTGCCGAATCCCCATAGTCCAGCCACGCACCATGCAGGTCCAACCAGCCTGCGAGCACGTTCAGCGCCGGCAACGGGTGTGGAAAGCGCGCGGGACGCTGCTGCGCAAACCCGATATACATGGCGTGCAGTACCAGCGCACGCACCAGCGCCTCGACCTCGGCGCGGAGGAATCCTTGGCCGCGCAAGATTTCCGCAACAGTGGCGTACAGTGGCGTCGGAAAACGGTTGAGCAAACGTTGCACGTGACTGGACTTGGTATCGAATCCTTCCGGCAGCACCATCGGGTTCAACAGCGGGGAAAGCTTATACAACGGCAGCATTGCGCACTCGCTGATCCACTGCAACACCACCGCCTCGACATCGTCTGCAACCCCCACAAACCAAGGGAAGATCTGTTCGAAGTCCCGGTGGGTGAACGAGGCGCCACCAAGGCCAGCATCCACGCACCGGCACGAATCCTCGCTCAAGCTTGGCAGCAGCTCGCCGCCAGCTATCACGAGCGGCACCGCCTGCCCAAGATCCAAAACTTCATGCGAACCAAGGTCGCGCCACGCCGCTGCCACGCGCTCCGCTGCACGCGCCACTGCCGATGTCCCCCGCTGCCCCGCGAGCCCCGCGTCGTACAAGGCGACACCATCGTCGAGATAGTTACCACCTCCGGTATCGTCGTAGCCGAGCTCACGCAACGAAAACCCGAATCTTCCTTCGGGTAGCTTCACCCCGCAACGCCGGAAACTCTCACGCAACACTCCGCATACGTAATCGAGATCGTGTGCCACGAGAAGCCGCCCACGCAGGAGCGCCATCAATTGTCCGGCGATGTCCCGAAATGCTAGGTCCGCTGAACCCGCCCCGGCAGGCGCGTCTTCGTCACAATGAGTGACAACCGCTGCCCAGCGGCGTTCGAATTGCCGCTCTGAGTCGAGCAAAATCACGGCAATCGCGAGGGCGCGCTCATGCGCATTTGCGCCTGAAATTGAAAGCTCTATTACCGCGAACGAAGGCAGGGTCATGCCCACCACAGTAGAGGTCGAATTTCCCGTTTAGAACTGCAATTCGCATTAATTAAACCGAATTGGGGGTACCGCCCGCAGATCACACCGCGTGTTGCGCACAAGGTCAGATACACGGATCGCTGGCATGTGCGCAGTTCACGCAAGCAATAGAACATTCGCAGCAACAAATCCACGCCGCGAATATACGCATTGAACGCAACGTTTCTCGACGCCGCGTCCGCCGCCGCGCACCCCACCACAATTCAGGCACACAATCTAATTGTGTGCGTGTTTATTTTCGGCGGAAAATCCTCTCGTCCCGGCGAATTCAATTCCGTGTTTCCGGGAGCGCGCCAACGCATTCATTGCAAACCCAATCGAGGAAATGCATTTCCCGCGAAAATGAGATGCAATAAGGTGGCCTCACCTGCAAGAAGGCCGAGTTTCATAGCCCCAGCACCTGTGCCGCACACGCCGTAGTAAAATATTCACCAAGGCAAGGGGCTGCGGCAATCCGGTGATAGTCAGCACCCCTCATATGCGTCTTGCTGTGCAGGGTAACAAGGTGAGCCCCTCGACTACCCGGACGCTAGGCCAACGCGAAAACGTGTGCGCAAGCCCACCGAGTCGAAGCCAATCGCTGCGGCCCCTTGCCGAACCTCCCGCCATACGCACAACAGTGCAAAACCGGCGCGGGAGATTGCACTGTTGGTCGAGTGCCTAGCCGCGCCACGGCTACTCCTTGAGGAACCCGCTCACAAACGTCAGCTCACCAAGCCCATGCTCCACCCCTTGGGTGTACAACTCCGCCGCGGTTTGCGCGAGGCAAAGCTGACCGTTCCGCCTGTGCAAATACCCCAACCGCCACATGGACTCCAAGTCTGCGACAAATCCGTCAAACTCCTCCATGCATTCTCGCGCGCTGCGGGGCGCGGCGTCCGTAATCAGCTGGTCAGTGCGCTGGTCGAACTCGAGTACGCTCACAACACTCTCCGGGGTGAGGCTGCCATCCTCAAACACCTCGATGCTCCCGCCATGATCGTGCAGATACTGCGCCACCACGAAGCAACTGCCCAGCGTGGTGCGGGAGACCTTCGCAGGCACTTCGTCAATACGCTCGGCGCCCACCCCGCCCATTTGCAGCGCGAACGCCAGCTTCATCCGCGTATCGGCGTCCTCGGCGGTTTCCGGCTCCTCCGGCAGGCTCGCCAAATACTCCATTGCAGGAATCACAAGCGTCGGGGAAAGCCCGTGCGGTAGCTGCCCAGCGGCACCCTCGGCGTCATACTGCAACGCAGCACCGACAACCTTCGAACTCGTTTCCGGATCCCACAGACCGCTCCGAGAAACCACCTGCGGCAACCGATCCCAATCTTCCAACTCCACGCCATCCGTAAGCGAGAGCACGCACCGCCAATCGTTGACCTCAGATAGGACTAACTCCAGCGAATCGAAACCCAGCAGCTCTTCAAAGCTCATCGAGTAGCTGTCCGCGTCGATCACCCCCTCTGGGTAGTCTTCCGCGGGACCGATAAGTATCGACACCCCGTCACGCACGCCCAGCAGCAATACCGCTGGGCCCGGCACCGCCGATAACCCTGCCGCAATCAAATCCACGCATTCCGCAACATAATCCTCGCCGTCCAACAGCATTGTCGCGTGCGGATACCCAACATTTAACGCCCGTACATCCACCTGAATTGGCCTCATGCCAGCAAAGCATAGCCAGCACCAGCGACACACGCGCAGCGGGTTTAGCACAAGCGTTCGGACACTGCGCGGGGCTCATGTGAAGACGCTGAAGCGCCCTGCACATTGTGCCCGTTACCTCGCACCTCTTGGGGGTAGCGGGCCGTTAATCCCCATCCGTGCTCAGCGCAGCGACGAATGCCTCTTGGGGCACTGACACTGAGCCGATGTTCTTCATACGCTTCTTGCCTTCTTTTTGCTTCTCGAGCAGTTTGCGCTTACGGGAAATGTCGCCGCCGTAGCATTTCGCAAGAACGTCTTTGCGCAGGGCACGGATGTTTTCACGGGCGATGATTTTGGAACCGATCGCGGCCTGCACTGGAACTTCGAATTGCTGCCTAGGAATAAGTTCCTTGAGCTTCACGGTCATCTTGTTGCCGTACCATTGTGCATTGTCGCGATGGACGATGGCGCTGAAGGCGTCCACGGGTTCACCTTGCAGCAGGATGTCCACCTTGACCAGGTTGGCTTCCTGCTCCCCGGCTTCCTCATAGTTGAGGGAGGCGTAGCCTTTGGTGCGGGACTTCAGCATGTCAAAGAAATCGAAAATGATCTCGCCGAGGGGCATGGTGTAGCGGAGCTCGACGCGGTCCTCGGACAGGTAATCCATGCCGCCCATTTGGCCGCGTTTGGATTGGCACAATTCCATGGTGGTACCCACGAACTCGGCGGGCACGATCACGGTGGCTTTCACGATCGGCTCCCACACTTCCTTGAGCTTGCCGCCCGGCCAGTCGGAAGGGTTATGCACCATCAACTCGGAGCCGTCTTCAGCGATCACGCGGTAATTCACGGAAGGGGCCGTAGAAATCAGGTCCAGATCGAACTCGCGTTGCAACCGGTCGCGGGTAATTTCCATGTGGAGCAGCCCAAGGAAACCGCACCGGAAACCAAAACCCAGCGCCACGGAAGTTTCGGGTTCGAAGGTGAGCGCGGCGTCGTTCAGCTGGAGCTTTTCAAGTGCGTCGCGCAGGTCAGGGTAATCAGCCTGAGAGATTGGGAAAAGCCCGGAATACACCATGGGCTTGGGTTCCTCGTACCCCTTGAGCGGCACTTCCGCGCCCTTGTGCGCCCAAGTGACGGTGTCGCCGACCTTAGATTGGCGAACGTCCTTCACACCAGTAATCAGATAACCCACTTCGCCCGGGCCAAGCCCTTGGCACTTTTTCGGGGTGGGGCTCACGATGCCGATTTCCAGCAACTCGTGAGTAGCGCCGGTGGACATCATGCGGATCTTTTGCCGCGGTTCAAGGCGTCCGTCCACCATGCGGATATAGGTGACCACGCCGCGGTAGGTGTCGTACACGGAATCGAAGATCATTGCGCGCGCGGGGGCATCCGGAGCGGCGTCCGACGTCGGCGCGGGCACAAGCTCACACACACGGTCGAGAAGCTCGGGCACACCGGCGCCGGTTTTACCTGAAACACGCAACACGTCTTCTGGTTCACAACCGATAATGTGAGCGATTTCCAAGGCGTACTTTTCGGGATCCGCCGCAGGCAGGTCAATCTTGTTGAGTACCGGGATGATTTCTAGGTCGTTTTCCATGGCCAGGTACAGGTTCGCGAGGGTTTGCGCCTCGATGCCTTGCGCGGCGTCGACAAGCAAAATGGCGCCCTCACACGCCTCGAGGGCGCGGGAAACCTCGTAGGTAAAGTCCACGTGCCCAGGCGTGTCAATCAGGTGCATAACAATATTTTCGCCCGCGTGTTTTCCGGACCGCGGGACCCAAGGCAGGCGCACGTTTTGAGCCTTAATGGTGATGCCACGCTCCCGCTCAATATCCATATTGTCCAGGTATTGATCACGCATGTCGCGGGCCTCCACGACCCCCGTGAGCTGCAGAATTCGGTCCGCGAGGGTGGATTTGCCGTGATCGATATGCGCGATGATGCAGAAGTTCCGGATCTGCGCCGGGTTCGTAAACGTAGCTTCCGCAAAATTGCTGGCCATAGTATTGAGCGTCCCTTTCCTGATATAACCCACCCAACAATACCCGAGGCGTGCCCGAAGGTTAAGCCGTCGCTAGTGCGGCAGCTACCAGCGTGTTTGCCTCAATGTGACACACTGCCAGCACCCCGTACTACGCTAGACAACCATGGGACGCGAAAACTCCCGCCGATTACCGCGGCTGAGAAGGACGGCACGATCCGCCTCCGAGCCTCGGTCTGTGCTTCGTAAGTTAGGTCGATTACTACGTCCCAATCCGAACAAAGAGCCGTCCGCACACGACCCCGAACTTGACCGCGGGCTCGCACGCCTGGGCGACCGCCTTGGTCTCGACGTCCCGACGAACGACACCCCGCAGCGCCGCGCCGTCGCAGTAGTCAACGCCAAACCCACGCACGCGCTGGCCCGCAGCCTGTACTACGCGCCCGACATGGACGGCCAAGCCGACCCCGGCGAGGTGGTGTGGATCATGGTAAACACCAACGGCCCTGACAAACCGCCCATGGAACGCGCCATCGTTGTCGTCGGACGCGCTGCCCACAAAATCCTCGGTCTGCTGATTTCCCCAGACGACGCGCACAAAAACGAACAAAACTGGTTGGATATCGGCGCCGGCGCCTGGGACGAATCCAGCCGCCAATGCTGGGTACGGTTGGACAAAGTCCTAGAAATCCCCGAGCTGCATATCCGCAGGCAGGGCGCCATCATCCCGAAGCATCGTTTCGACCGCATAGCCAACCGCCTGCGCAAAGAATACGGTTGGGGCTAACTCGGCGGCACCAAGGACAAGCTAGGAAATCAAGTCATCCGGCGTGTGCACCCGGCGGCCAAGCGCAGCCGACACGAGCGGCGCCCAGGGCAACTCCAGCCGCGCGGCCCGCAACAACTCGCGATCGCACATGATTTCGTCCACCGGTCCGGCCACGAGCTGGCGATTATGAATCACCACGGCGGTGCGAGCAAACGCGTAAGCGAGGTTCACATCGTGTGTGGAGAGGACCACCGCGGCGTCGATACGTTCGAGGGTTTGCAGGAGCTGCGCACACCCCGCCGGGTCAAGGCCAGCAGTCGGCTCGTCGAGCAACAGCACCTCCGGCTGCATCGCCAACGCACCGGCCAACGCCACGCGTTTGCGTTGTCCATACGAAAGCTGCTGAGGCACGCGGTCCGCGAGGTCCGCAATCTCCGCCGCCACCATGGCGGCTTCGACACGGCGTTCTCTCTCCTCGGCGGCGAGCCCCTGATTACAAGGCCCGAACGAGACATCATCACGCACGGACAACGCGAAGATTTGATCGTCCGGCTCCTGGAGGACCAACTGGACCACCGACCGCGCAAAGTTACGGCTACGCTTGCTGCGATCCAGTGCCTTGCCCTTCACAGTCACCGTCCCACGGGTAGGCGCCCACGAGCCGCACAGCAGCCGAAACAACGTGGACTTCCCCGCACCATTTTGCCCAAGCAGCGCAATCCGATCGCCGGGATAAATATCCAACGAAACGCCATCAAAAATCGAAGCGCTGCCGTCATGGGCGAAACTTGCCCCACGAAGCTGCACCAACGGCGGCGATTGACTCATCTCACTTCACCTTTACTATCGTTCCACCAGCCGGCGCTCGCCTTAGCCGCCTACGCCCTGCGTCGAAGCGAACAAACTTAATAGCGCGATGGTGGCTAGCAGTGCCGCATACCCAACGACGTAACCCCACCGCGTCGCGGCGCCGCGCGAACCACCGACAAGGTGCATCGTTGCCAATTCACCACGCAAACTAACCCCCTCCCCGAGCCTGCGGGCGCGGGTAAAGGCCACCACAAACAGCGCAGCAATCAGCCCCGCTACCGAATGGATCCACCTTCGAACATTGGTGTGCCCGAGGCGCAGGGCTTGCGCCTCCCACATGGTGCGAGCGGTGTCGATAAGCGTTGCAATCATCCGGTAGGTCAACGCCATCACATGCACAATCGAACCTGGGACACCGATACGCCCGCACCAATCCATCACGTGCGCCATCGGGGTAGTCAGCGCAAACAACATGGTGGCGCTCATCGCCACCACAGAACGCAGCAACACCTCAACAGCGTCCCCCACCCCACCCGGGATCAACACCACGCCGTTGGTGGTAATCGCAAAAATAAGCGGTCCGAGGCCCACGGCAATGAACGCCGCAGGGGCCGCGACCAAACCGGCATACAGCCGCCACGGAACGCCCGCCCGCACCGCACAAACAACAATCAACACGGCAAATAGGGGCAACGCCGGGAGCGGCGGCAGCGCTATCACGCAACACGCAGCGCCCAGCAACAACGTCGCCTTTTCGCCGACGCTCACGCCCGCCCAGCGGCTCCGCGCCGCAGCAAGCTCAAGCGCGTTCACGCCTGGGTAGCATTCGCAGAGTCGCGTGACTCCTGCTCAGCCTCAGCGCGCGACCGGCCACGATAATTACCCAACGCAAAACCCAGCACGCCGGCGCCAAGCGCAGCTTGGAATGCAAACAAGCCCGATTCCACCTCGCCCGGCAATTCGCCTACCAGCGGCTCAAACCAAGGCTTGTAATCCGGGTTCGTCTCAGCAACGATGCTCTCCGCGGCGGCATCGGTACCACCGAACTGTTCTTCAGCCGTAGGATCGCCGAAATTGAAAAACATCGGAAACGCGGCAATAACAATGGCGAGGCCAATCATGCCCCACGTTGTGGATTTCATCGGGTGACGCCCTCCTTGACCTCGCTGGTTTCGGATTCCGTGGTGGGGGTGGCCGGCTTGGCCGCTGGGGTCAGCACGCCGAGGATCCGCAGTTCCTTCGACGCAATGACACTTAAGCTACGGAACACCAGTACGGTGACGATGCCCTCCACCACGGCGAGCGGAACTTGCGTCGGCGCATACAACGCCATAAATGTGGTGGCGGCGTTGGCGAATCCGGCGGCATGATGAGCAGCAGCCAATTGCAGGGCGGTGACCACATAGGTGGATAGATCGGCAAAAAATGCCGCAAGGAAAATGGCAACGCTCGCCGATAATCCGGCTTTCCGCGAGACCTTCCACATGGCGTAACCGACCCACGGCCCCACAATCGCCATAGAAAACACGTTCGCGCCGAGGGTTGTGATGCCGCCGTGTGCCAACAGCAACGCTTGGAACAGCAACACAATACTGCCAAGCAGCGCCATTACAGGCGGCCGGAACAGTACCGCCCCCAACCCAGTACCGGTCGGATGCGAGGACGAGCCCGTCACCGATGGAATCTTGAGCGCACTGAGCACAAACGTAAATGCACCAGCCGCTCCGAGCAGCAGACCGGTTTCCGGCTGTTCCTTGATTTGCTTCTTTACCGCCATGGCGCCGTGCACAACAAACGGTGCTGACGCTACGCCCCACGCGATCGCATGAGATGCGGGAAGGAACCCTTCCGCAATATGCATAATGAAAACTTCTTTCGTGTCACCTGGCCCGACACCTCGCGGACCGACTTATTGTGTTCTGTTGCAGCCGGTCTCCTGGCTTTGTTTCGTTTCCACAGGGCGCCGCTGAAACCTTCCCACACCAAACCGGTGCAGTGGCGTTAACCTGGGGGACCCAAGGTCAGGACGCGAAACTTTCGAAACATACAGTGGCGAGGGCCGCTGCCGGATTCCCACCGGCATTCCCGAACACTGCAACACTCCTCACGTTACACCCCATGTCGACATATCCACATAAGATATTCCGCCTGCCGAAGCTTCCCCCACACTCTCCTGTCCACGCTTTGCCCTGTTCGGCAATGCCCTGCTAGACTCCCATTGTTCACCACTTGATGGGCGCGTATGTTCGCGAGCGGTCAGGACCTTGGGTCCGCCCAACATCCGCAACCGCGCAGGCCGCAAGCTTGCGCCACCAGCGCATCCGGTGGCACATCACATTCGATCAAGACCAAGAGGTATTTTCTTTCATGGCTAATATCAAGTCCCAGATGAAGCGCATCCGCACCAACGAAAAGCGGCGCGTGCGCAACCAGGCGATCCGTTCCGCCGTTCGCACTGAGATTCGCAAGTTCCGTGAGGCTGTCGCTGCTGGCGACAAAGCGGCCGCCGAGGCTCAGCTGCGCGTCGCATCCCGCGCGCTGGACAAGTCCGTAACCAAGGGCGTCTTCCACCGCAACAATGCCGCGAACAAGAAGTCCCGCATGGCCAATGCGTTCAACAAGATGAGCTAATTCCCAGCTCGCCTAGTAACCCACGCCCAGTAATTGCGCGTGGGTTTTTGCGTTGCCCGGCTTCCGTCCCTCACCCCACCGAACAGCTCCGCCGATCACCGGGCGAGTTCGGCGATCTCCCGCACCGCGTTTTCGATTGCGTATTCGGGGTCGGCGCCGTGGCCTTTGACGGCGGCGTCGAGGTCGCCGACGATGATTACCGCTTTGGATACGGCTTCCCCGGACCACCGCCTAGCCAACTTCGCGGTCTTTTCCACTTTCCAGGGCGGCATGTGGAGGATTCCGGCAAGTTGCCCGGAATTAAGCGCCCCACGCGTGGCGTACAAACGTGCGATAGCGCCGACGTTTCCGGAGAGCGCGGCGGCGAGCATGACGGGGCTCATTCCTAATTGGAGGGCGCGCCGGGTGGAGGCGAGCGCCCGGGCGGTTTGACCGGTGCAGGCAAGGTCTGCGATATCGAAACCGCTCACTTCGGCGACGCCAGCATAGTAGGCACGAACGTTGTCTACTGTGACGTCCCCGCCCGTATCGGCGACCAACTGGCTCACCGCGGAGGCGAGCTCGCGCAGATCACTGCCGACGCCCTCCAAAACCGCATGCACGACGTCCGGCGTGACCTTTACTCGATGTCGGCGAAACTCCGCGGTGACAAACCCCGGCCGATCCTTGGGTTTCACCTGGGCGACCTCGTGGACTTGGGCCACGGCTCGAAATTGCTTCACCATGGACTTTGTGCGCCCTCCACCGGAGTGGAGGATAAGCAGGTAAATGCCCGGGGCGGGGTTGGACGCGGCGTCGAGAAGCAGCCGGGCGGGATCTTTACCAGCCTCGTCCGTGTTCGTGAGCACTACGATGCGGTCTTCGGCGAACAGGGAGGGGCTGAGCAATTCCGCCAACTCACCAACGGTAAGCTCACCTGCGCGCAAGGTGGACACGGGAACATCCCCGCCGGTGTGCTGCCGAACTTGGTGCACAATCTCGTCGCGGGTGCGTTCGGCGAGGAACGGCTCGTCGCCAAGAATGAGGTGAACGGGGGCAATCACACGAACCATCCTAGGCACGATGCCTGCGTTGCAGCACACCAACCCCCACTGCGTTGATCACAGCGAGCAGCAACATCACCGCGACGAGCACCACCACCCCCGGGCGTGCTGCCGCCCCGCCTTCTCCAAAAACATGTCTGATAAGGATGCCGAGGGTGGCCCACACCAGCACCAACGCGTACGCCGTATCCCGCAGATACACGGAATTCCAAAAACCCATGCTCAGCCCCATAAACAGCGCCGCACCCAGCCAAAAGGTTTGGTTTTCAAACAGTGGGTGCCAGCCGATGCTCACCAGCCACACGTAGAAGTTTGCCACTACCGCCACGGTAATCCAGCCGAAGTACACCATAAACGGCAACACCGCGCACACGTAGTCCGCAATCGAACGCTTCTCGTAGGTGGCTTGATGCACTTTGCGCACAATCATCGACAGCACCACAAACAAGGCAATAATTAACAAAAGTGAAGCATCTATCGCGCGGTAATGCCAGGCGAAAATCCACCCAATATTCAGCAGGCAGGAACCGATAAATAGCACGCTGATTCGGGCGAATGCTTGCCGCTCAACGAGGGAGTGGAAACGAGCCCTAATCGGCGAAAATTGATACACCACATATATTGCCAATAGGGCGTAGATGACGGACCAAATAGAAAACGTAAAGCCCACAGGGGTGAAATAGTTACTGTATCGCTGAGCTACTTCACCGGTGGTAAAACCGCCAATGCGCAGCGTGTTTGCAATAGTGTTGACAGCAAGGGTGACCACCAAAGCGACAACTGACAACCATTTCAAGGCTCGTTCTTCCCGTAATCTTGCCTTCGGATCAGCCGCTAGGATCACGGTCCCCTCCTTACAATAAACGAACCTCAATATATCACGGTTGTTCAAGCAACTTACATAACAACCCAAACGGAATTCTGGCAACTCAATTCTAACCAACGGCCCGGCGGAAATCAGCGGAACTCACCGATTGCGGACGTGGTCACCACCGAGTTTCACGGCTCAAAATCTACCGTCGCGGGCGTGTTGGGTGCCGTCGCTATAGAGGGCTACCTCGCCATCGCGATTCGGGTACAACACAGGGATCCCGCCCTTGGTTCGCGTGGGGCGATCTCGTGCCGCCCCCTGATCGTCGAGCACCACTACCACTTGAGTGCCCGCGGGTGGCTCGTAATCACCTTCGACCTTTTGCTCAACTACCACGCTCAGTTGCGTCAGCGGGACTTCCTTGACCCCATACCACCAATGCACGCGCGGCAGCAGCCACAGTGCCATGCCCACAAGCGCCACCCCTAAAACCGCGCGGCCATAGCCCCGGTGGAACAGATACAGTACCCACAGGCTGCCCAACACCACCCATCCCGCGGGCGCCTCCAATTGCGGCCCGGCAAGCACGGTTGCCACAGTGTGGATCCACCAGGCGCAGGGTTCTATACACATCATTGGAAGCGCCTCCAGGCCGCCGGGCAGCAGCGCGCAGCACACCGCGACCAACCCGACGATAGTGATCACCCCCACCACGGGCGCCACCAACATATTTGCCAGCACGCTGACCAAGGGCACGCTGCCAGTCATCATCGCAATGATCGGTGCGGTGACCACGTCCGCGGCAATGGCTACCCCCAATGCGCGCACCACCACGTCCGGCATGCGTCGGCCACCGATGGCAAGCCGCGCCAACGCCGGCACGAGCAGCGGTTGCAACACCACGATTCCTGCGGTGGCAGCCACAGACAGGGCGAAACCATAGTGCACGGCTAGGTTGCTATCCCAAAGCACGAGCGTGCACACGGCAAGCGCCAACCCGTGCATCGGCTGCATCTTCGAGCTATTGATCACCGCAAGGAGCCCAACCATGCCGGTCACCCCAGCGCGCAGCACGCTCGGCTCGCACCCCACCAACCCCACGAACCCAGCCAGCGAAACCCCGGCCGCCGCAACCTGGACGCGGGGCGGTAGCGTTAGTAATTTCGCTACCGCAAACGCGGCCGTGATCACGATGGCAACATTGGATCCGCTCACCGCCGTGAGATGAGACAACCCGGTACTCATATAGAGCTGCCGGTCCGCATCCGATTGCATGTTCACATCCCCAAGTACCATGCCCGGCACCAACCCTTGGGCATGCTCACTCAACCAGTAATGGCACGCCTGCGCGAATACTTCGCGGACGTATCCGGTGGCCGCCTGCCAGCCATGCGGTGGTGCAAGTACGCGCATGTCCCGCGCACTCAACGCGTACTCCAACAAGCCCGCGCGCTCGCTTGGCCGTGCCTGCAGCGCCGCTTCCACCACCGCCCCTGCCGGTGGTGGGTCACCACGCAGCATGACTGGGAGCTCGACGGGGTAGCTCGTTGAGTCTACCGTGACCAGCCAAAACCCCTCGCGGACTTGCTTGGGATGTTCCGAAACGACACCCCGCACCAACCCCGGCGAGGCCGTACCGGGCGCGCCCCAGCCCAACGCGGCGACGGCGCGCACGCGGAGCCAAGCAGTTGCCGCTGCCACGCCACCGCCACAGCTCAGCACTATCGCCTGCCCCGGTTGCCGGCAGCACAGCGCCGCCACCCCGGCCGCAACGATGACACCCGTGGCCGCGAATGGCATCCGTAGCACCACGAGGGCGGTGGCCGCCCACATGAGTGCGGCCACTGGGATCAGCCGCAGTTCGCTCATAGCGTGATGAGCCCTTTGACCTGCTCGAATTTGGCGGCGCCTATCCCCTTGACTTCCTGTAATTGCTCCACGCTGCTAAAACCCCCGTTGGATTCCCGGAACTCTACGATCGCGTGTGCGGTTTTCTCCCCCACGCCGGGCAGTTGTTGGAGTTCCTCCGCCGAGGCGGTATTAATGCTGGTGAGCCCGTTTCCGGGTGCCGCCGGATCCCCACCGGGCGCGCCCGGCACTGGTATCGGCTCGCCTTGCGCTGGCACCACGATCTGCATCCCATCGGTAGCCTTTTGCGCTTGATTTACCGCAAAAATGTTCCCTTCGGGTTTGATCCCGGCGTGCGCTAAGGCGTCGGCGATGCGGGCGTTGGGCGCGAGGGTAACCAGCCCGGGCCGTTCCACCTCCCCAACCACGGACACCACCACTTCCTCCGGCTGGGCAACCTGTGTTGTTGACGCCGCGAATGCTGAGGAAAACGCCTGTTCCGGGGGTGTTTCCATCGCCGATTGCGACCACAGCAGGTAGCCGACGAGACCGCCGATAAGCACCCCGCCCAGCGCCAACCCCTGCCGGGTGGAAACCTTCAAGCGTGGTGTTGGGTATTCCACATCTAGTAGCTCCTCCTGACCGGTGGGAGCCGTAAATTCTTTCAACCTATCAATCGCGCTTCCCATACCTCACCACGGTAAGCGCAGCTCACGGGCCACAACAGGGCTCGCAACATCCCCCCAATCATGCCCTGTGAATAGAGCTAGGTTATCCACAGGTTCGCTTGGCACACCTGCGTCAAACCTTGCGGGTGGGCGCGCGTTCGGCTATGGCATTATACGGTCACCAGGCCTTCCAACCAGCGGAATTTTTCCTGTCCAATTCCCCGCACGTTTCGCAGCTCCTCGAGCTCCTGGAAACCACCGTTGAGCTCGCGATATTGCACAATTGCACGCGCCGTAACCGACCCCACCCCGGGCAAACTGTCCAACATTTCAAACGTCGCCGTATTGATGTTCATTTTATTTGCGTCCGCGGCGGTGGGAATTGGGGGCATCGCCGGCGTTTCCACGGTGAGTGCAGCTGCATCCTTCGGCGCTTCCAGCGCTAATCGACGCCCCGGCTGCCGCCCCGGGCGCGTCACATACAGGCAGCAGCCCACTCCTAAGAACAGGGCGAGCGCCCATGCCAACCGGATTCGCCGTGTGCGTTTCTCTTCGATTTCTCGCTGTTGGTTGCGACGTTGACCTGCGACTGTTCCCATACATCCACGCTAGACACACAACCTCACCCCAGTCAGTATGTTCATCGAAGTTTTAGGGCAATTATCCGCATTCTGCTACGAGTTTCATACGCGCAACCAGCGCAAAAACCCACAGCAAATCTCGCACACACGGACGAACTACCGGTGCGGGGCCGGCGGGCGCCATCACGCCCCTCACGCCATGCCCACGCCGCAATACCTAAGAAGGCAACTTAGCTCGAATTAATATTAGGCATAATATATCCTTACGTTATCTAATGTATAGCCAAACATTCACCATGTTTGGTTCGCGAAGGAGGATGCATGACCACGCCGCAGCAGCCTACGGGGCCTGAAGAACCAACACCTGACGCCACACCGCAACCAGGGTTCCCGCAGGAAAACCCTTTCGCCTACCAGCCTGGCCAACCCCAAGGTCAATCGCACCCCAACCCGCTGGCCGATCCTCTGAGCTACCCCCAAGGCTTTGACCAGGCACCCGTCGCCATGCCGAACCAAACGCCCGGTTCGATGCCGGGCCAAACGCCGCCACAAACGCCGCCGCATATGCCGCCACCGTTGCCGCCCCAGCAGAAGAAGGGCGGCTGCATGAAATGGGGGCTGATTATCGCGGGCATCCTTGTGCTGCTCACCATCTTCGGCATTGGCGTTGGCATCGTATCCATTGTCGTTGCTGGCGGATCTTCGACGTTGACACAATATGCGAACCCCAACAGTGGGGCCAGCCAAAGCGCAGAGCAGGTCGCAGGCAACCAGGAGGTAGATGGCCTCACCATCGGCGACACCTACCAGGCCTCAAAAGGGTTGCAGATCACCGTCAACTCCTTCAGCGTCATTGACACCGAATACCTAGGCCCCCACGCCTGCGCACTGGTCACCTACCAAAACTCTGGCAGCAAAGAGGTTGATTTCCAAGGCCACTGGGACTGGACCATCCAGAACTCCGCCGGCGTGATCACCAACCCCACGTACTCCGGGGAAAACGACCTGCAGCACGGCAAACTCGCCCCCGGCGGCACCGTCTCGGGGAACGTTTGCTTCGACAATAGCGAACCTGGGGACTACATCGTGCAATACAAGCCGCAGCTGGCGTTCCGCTCCGAAGACAGAGCCACTTGGAAAGCAACAATCTAGTCGGTCTTGCTGGCGGAGGCGATTTCACCAGTCGCCTCCGCATCGCGCACCACCGTCACGGCGACGGCCCCCGGTCCGGAATGCACGGCGAGCACTTGCTCCATGGCTACAATTTCGATCGCTTCCGGATCCTCATAGCCCAGCGCCGTCACAAGCATGCTACGTAGCCGCCGGGCGGCTTCTCGCGCCTCGTGCTGCTGGAGCGTGATGGTGGCGGGGGCGTCGCCAAGCGTGGTGTTCACAATCTCCACGATTTTCGTAAAAGCTTTCGCCTGCGTGCGGGTTTTACCCACCACTTCGAGGCGTCCGTCGTTGAGATGCATAATCGGCTTCGTAGCCAGCGCCGTTGACATCAACGCGGTCGCCGCAGACAACCTGCCGGATTTGCGCAGCTCGTCGATGCGGTGCACATACAGCCAGGTTTCCGAACGGTCGAGCACCCCCACGGCCGCCTCCGCGCAGGCTTCGATATCGCCGCCGTCGCGGGCGCATTCGGCAGCGGCGATCGCCGCTTTGCCGAGGCTCATGCCAACGCTGTTAGTGTCCACAACTCGCACCCCGCCGTCGAACACCCCGGCGGCGGTAACCGCGTTCGACCAAGTTGCGGAAAGCTCCTTGGAAATGTGCAGCGCCACCACGCCGGCATCCCCGCCGCGTTCCAATTGCCGGGCGTAGCACGCGACCAATTCGAGCGCGTTGAGTCCCGCCGTGGATCGGTCGGCACCACTGTGGATGACGTGGAGGTCCACCACCGTGATGTCGAGTTCGGCGGCCACATGCTCGGGCAGGCAAGACGATGAATCCGTGACTATCCGGACGGCCACAGCAGTCCCCCTCACAAGTTGGTGTTAACGGTCGAGTTCCAAGCCTAGCGCCACGCCCATGTTCCAACCATCGAGGTACCACTGAGCATCGTTGATGGTGGTTTCATCGAAGCGTGCGTCCAGCACTGCGGGGTCGCCGTCGGCGTCGAGGCTGCCTGCGTTGTACCGTGGCCGCGCCGTCAGGCGCCCCCAGCAGGTATTTTTCAACCCGGAGAGCATGACGTAGCCGTCGTCGCTATCAAATCCGAGCAGGCTGGCGGTCAGCGCGCTGATGGTTCCGCCGTGTGCAACAACCAGCACGGCACGTTCTTCCCATTCGGGCAGATCGCGCATCAGTTCGTCCACCACTTCGCGGGCGCGGGCGGCTACCTCAAGCCGAGTTTCCCCACCCGGCGGAGCCCAGGTCGGGTCGTGGCGCCAGCGCGCGCGGGCACCGGGAAAACTCGCGTCCACTTCTTCCCTGCGTTGCCCCTGCCACTGCCCCAGGTTCGTTTCACGCAGCCTGGGGTCGGTGCGCACGGGGACGTCGATAAGCTGGCTTACCACCAACGCAGTATCGTGCGCACGGCTCAGGTCCGACGACACAATCGCGCAAATGTTCTTGTGCGCAAGGTACCGGGCAGCGTTGTGCGCTTGTTCGATGCCAAACTGGCTGAGCTGAGTGTCCAGCTGTCCCTGCATCCGGCGGCTGGCATTGTATTCGGTTTGGCCATGACGCAGTAAATACAGCCGCCTCACAGCTCGTCCGCATCCGGTTCTTTATCCGCAAGCGGAATATCGTCTATCGACGCCGCGCTCCGCACATCCACATCCCCCGCCCACGCCGCAGGGCGAACCGGTGTTTCAATACCTTCAATGTCGATGAGTGGGCAGTCACGCCACAGCCGATCAAGCGCGTAAAATTCGCGCTCTTCGTTGCGTTGCACGTGCACCACGATATCGCTGTAATCGAGCAGCGCCCAGCGGCCCTCGCGGACTCCTTCGCGGCGCACAGGCTTTGCGCCAAGCTCCCGCAGCTTGTCTTCCACCTCGTCCACAATCGAGCCCAAATGACGTTCATTGTCCGCCGAAATGATGACGAAGCAATCGGTAATCACCAAATTGTCCGAAACATCAATCACCGCAATGTCGGTGCCGCGTTTATCGTCCGCAGCGAGCGCAGCTGTGCGAGCCAACGAAAGAGAATAATCAGAAGCAGTCACGCTAGTCCTTATTGTTTTGGGTACTGGTCAAGTCTCCCACAGGAAACCGGGTTGAAGCTAGTCAAGCGGCACCGCGTGTTGGTACAAGCGATGCTTGGCAATGTACTGCACCACCCCATCCGGAACGAGATACCACACCGGGCGCGCAGCGGCAGCACGGGCACGACAATCTGTCGACGAGATCGCCATCGCCGGGATCTCCACCAACGACACCCTACTGCCCTGCTTCACCGGCAAGTCATGGGAAAGCTCATACCCTGGCCGCGTCACCCCAACAAAATGCGCAAGCTCGAACATTTGCTCCCAGTCACGCCAGGTGACGATCTTGGCCAGCGCGTCCGCACCAGTAATAAAGTACAGTTCCGCATCGGGGTACACCCGCCGTAGATCGTGCAGCGTATCCACCGTATACGTCGGGCCGCCGCGATCAATATCCACGCGGCTCACCTGAAAGCTAGGGTTCGACGCCGTGGCAATCACCGTCATCAAATATCGATGCTCAGCTGCGGTGACCTCCCTATCCGCCTTCTGCCAGGGCTGCCCAGTGGGCACAAACACCACCAGATCAAGCCCGAATCGATCCGCCACTTCCGACCCTGCGACAAGATGCCCATTATGGATCGGATCGAACGTACCGCCCATGATGCCGACGCGCCGCAACCTCCGAGCGCGCGGGGAGGCCGACGAAACGGCACTGGTGTGAGGCATAGAAAGAATTGTACCCGGCTATCCCAACACCCAAATCAGATACGCCGCACTCAACCCGAGCGCGATGCCAAGGGGCAGGCTTCCACCGATCCAAGCGGCAACCGTACCGCCAAGACTTTGCCGCCCCAGGAAACCGGGGTAAATCCCACCGAGAAACACACCAAACAGCGCGGCGCCCAGCACGAGGTCATACGTGGGGACCCCAACGGCGAAAAACACGTCAATAATGTGCCAAGCGAGGATCAGTAGCACGGTCAGCCCCGTGAGCACCGTAAATATTCGAATTCCTTGTCGAGTCTGAGTCGTGGTTTCACGTTGCGTGCGCATCCCTCGTCCTTCCACTCGCGGCTGAACGTATGGGGCGAGGGTAACGCGCATCTGAAGCAAAAAGCTAGGGGGTTTGTGGAGGTTTCAGTAAACTTTTATGGCCTCATGTGCCCATTACCAGTGAGCACCCATTTACTCGACGTGAGTTCGGGAAGCGCCATGGGACCACGCGCATGCAGCTTCTGCGTGGAAATACCAATCTCCGCGCCAAAACCGTACTGTTCCCCATCGGTCCACGCCGTGGACGCGTTGATCATCACCGCCGCGGAATCCACCCCATCGGCGAAGCGTTGGGCCGTACCGATGTCACGGGTGGCAATGCCCTCCGTATGCCCCGAACTCCACCGCGCAATGTGTTCGATTGCGCCGTCCACTCCGGCCACAACCGCCACCGCGATGTCCATGGAAAGGTATTCCTCCCCCCAATCCTGCGGCGTCGCCGCCACCACATCACTCGCCCCAAACGCCGCGAGCGCGGCGACGTCGCCATGCACCACAACCCCCGCGGCCTGCAACGCTTGCACCACTTTGAGCTTCGCGGCGTCGTCAAGCGCGGCGTCGAGAAGCGCGGTCTCGGTAGCGTTGCACACGCTCACGCGGCGGGTTTTACCGTTGAGCAGCAACCCGATCGCCTGCTCAAGATCGCAATCATGGTCAATATAAAAGTGGCAGTTTCCGGTGCCGGTTTCGATCGTCGGCACCGTGGCGTTGGACACCACGGCCTCGATAAGCCCGGCACCGCCGCGGGGAATCACCACGTCCACAAGACCCCGAGCGGTAATCAAATCCTGCACGCTATCGTGAGTTTCGCAGGGAAGCAATTGCACGGCCTCCCGCGGAAGATCGTGCTGAGCAAGGGTTTCCTGCAAAATCTCCACCAGCGCAGCATTCGAATGCATCGCCGATTTCGATCCGCGCAACAACGCCACATTGCCGGATTTCAGCGCCAACCCAAACGCGTCCACAGTCACATTCGGGCGCGCCTCATACACCATGCCCATCACCCCGAGCGGCACCCGAACCTGCTGCATGCGAATCCCATTGGGCAGGGTTTTGCCAGACAGGACGTCTCCGACCGGGTCCGGCAGGGCCGCCACCTGACGCAACCCGCCGGCGATGCCCGCAATACGCTCATCATCCAATGCCAGCCGATCCAACAACGAAGCCGCGAAGTCACGCTCCCGCCCCGCCTGAATATCCAGCTCATTTGCGGCCAGAATACGTTCACCTTGCGCCACCAACGCATCCGCCGCGGCAACCAATACCTGGTTTTTGGCATCCGTCGTTAGTGTGGCAACCACCCGGCTGGCGGCTTTGGCGGCGCGAGCCTTGGCCAGCACCTCGTCCCGTTGTTGTTGTCGCGCGTCACTCATGGGCACAAGTGTAGCGTGCACCCCACAGCACGTGGTTGGCAGATACGCTGGAGGGTGTAGTTGCAGAAAGGACCCAAGCTCATGCGCTCAACCCTTGTGATAGCCGCCAGTGTGATGTTTATCGGCGCATGTAGCGCACACCTTCAGGCGAGCCCAGCCAGCACCACGACCACCCCCGCAACACCGGTAACAGTCGCTTGGCACGGCGATCAGTTCCTCACCCGATTCGGACACCACTGCACGCTTCGGGACGCCCACATAGAATGCCAGCAGGAAAAACACCAGGTGACGCTCACCCCAAACGGGGTGCGCCACGAACAACGGCGGCGACCAGCCACCGCGGAGCGCCAAGCCCTCCCCGCAATCCTGCCCGTCGGCGCGCGTATCGAAGATGAAGGCGCCCAGTGCACCGTCTCCGAAAAGGCCCTCGAATGTTCGATTCGTGGAAAGGGGAAGACACAGACGTTCCGTGGCAACGGCGTGCGCATGGACACCGCCGACGGCGAGTTGTACACCATAGACCCAGCGGTGGAGCCGCGCGGCGGCACTCCCACCGAGTTCGGCGGGATGCGCGGCCACAAATTTGCGATGCGCGACCCCGACGGCGGGCAGCTCGCATGTTTCATCCCCAGCAATCAGCGCCTCACCGAAGACCCCACATTCATCATCTGTGGCGCGAAAACCAAAGACGCGCTCAGCGGGCAATTCCGCATCGGCACTGAACTCACCGACCTCGGCACCGCCCGCCCCCAAGTACCGTTCGCAGACAACCCACAGCCCGGCCCGGTCAGCATCGCGCGTGACGACGTCCAGTGCGCCGGGGAAAGCGCCGCGCTAATCTGTCAAACGCCGCTTGGGGAATTCCAAATTACTACCCACCAAGCCGGCTTTGACAATATTCACCCGCTCAATGAAACGAGCAAACAACGCTAGGCGCGGGAGGCGTAGTTGCTCAGGTAATCCGCGTGCACAACAGGCTTGTGCATGCCCGCCGGCAGGTCAGAAGTGTGTTTGCCTATGATCCGGCCCAGTAGTGGGGAATCGTAGGCGACTTCGCCGCGCCCAATGATTTCCCCACCTGGGCCCACAATTTCCACAATCTCCCCGGCCTGGAACTCACCCTCAACGCTTTCGATGCCCACCGCAAGCAGTGATTTCCCGCCGCTAGTGACCGCGGTGACCGCGCCGGCGTCGATACGCAACGTGCCCGCAACGTCCGCGGCGTACAACGCCCAAAACTTCCACGCCGACAGCCGATTTTCCTTCGGATAAAACACGGTACCCACATCCGCGCTCCCCAACGCGGCACCAATACTCTCAGCGGAGGCCAACAACACCGGAATGCCGCAGCGGGACGCAAGACGCGCCGCAGAAACCTTCGAAGCCATACCGCCGGTGCCCACGATGCCACCATCGCCAGCGATCACATTCTTAAGATCGTTGCCGTCGCGCACCTCCGCAATAAACCGCGCGTCCGGCTCGGCGGGATTCTTATCGTACAGCCCGTCCACGTCCGAGAGCAGCACCAATGCGTCCGCAGAAATAAGGTGAGCAACAATCGCCGCCAACCTATCGTTATCCCCGAACCGCATCTCCGTGGTGGCAACCGTATCGTTCTCGTTCACAATCGGCACCGCACGCAACTGCCGCAATCGGTCAATTGTTCGTTGGGCATTACGGGCCCGATCACGGCGACCCGCATCACCCGCAGTTAACAACACCTGGCCGGTCACCCGGCCGTAACGTCCGAAACTACGCCCCCACTCGTGCGCCAAATGCACCTGGCCCACACTCGCCGCGGCCTGCTTGGTGGCAAGGTCCACCGGTCGCTGCGTCAACCCTAACGGCGCCATGCCCGCCGCGATCGAACCGGAGGACACCACAACAACGTCAGAGCCGGCCGACATGCGGGTTTGTACGGCGTCGACAAGCGCATCAATGCGTGCCGGGTCCACCACAAAATCAGGACCCGTCAGCGACGAAGAACCCACCTTCACCACCACGCGCTTCGCCTGCGCAATGCGCTCCCGCAAACTCGCCGGAACACCATTCGACGTTTTGCGATTGGACTGATCAGGCAAATACGGCGTCACCGGCAGCATAGAACTCATGGGTACATGGTAATGCACATCGGCTAATACCCCTGCCGCACTCGACGACCCTGGATTTGCGCCAGGCGGCTGCCGGACTGGCGGCGCGAAAGAACAGAAAGCGCACGCGGGGCAAACGCCAAACCGCCGACAAACCACAACACAGGCACCAGCAACGATTTGTACTCAACCGAACCAAACGCGTTTGGATCAAGAAGCGGACGAGTAATCTCACCAAGCCAATAAATCGGGAACACCTTCGCCACCGCGGCTACCGCATCCGGCAGCAGATCAATCGGAAACAGCACACCCGAAATAGACAAAATGCAGTACCCGACAAAGATCACCGGCAGCATCCACAATTGGCTCGGCGAAATCGCCCCCAACAACACCCCAATGGGCGCAACACTCAGCATCACAAACAACGACAGCGGGAATACCAGTAGAAACACGCGCACCGGGTCAGCAATCTCAATATTAGAGAAAAAGTGCATGACCACGAATAGCAACAACACCGTGAGAAAATTGGCTAAAAACAGGGATGATACCTTGCTGGCAATGTAGCTCGACATACCGTACGGCAACACCTTGGCGCGCAAAATAGTGCCGTTTTCCTGATCGACCATGATCTGCGAAGATACCGTCAGCATCCCCGTCATAGACAACGAAATTGCCGGCAGGGAGGCCAAGACCGCGCCGTAGGCGGGATCATCGCCCGGCAGGTCTCCGCGAAAATAGAGGAGTAACCCAAGCAGCCCCACCGGCGCAAACGCAATCAGCACAATCGCCATGGGACGAAATTTGTGGCGAATCTCTACGCCGCTGCGAACAACAGCGCTGCGCAATAATTGTTTGACGTTTCGGGTCGTTTTCGGTTGAACTGTAATGCTCATTGCAATCACCGCGTGCTTTCAGTTTTTGTGTTCAACGATTTCTAGATACAGGTCTTCCAGAGAACTGCGCCGCACCTCTAGATCCCTAATTGGCGTGTTCAACAACTCGCGCAACATGGGTATCGGATCATCGGTCCACGTTTCCTGGTAATCCCCCTGCGCATCCACCCACGAAACACGCGTACCGCTATCAAACTTTTCCCTCAGGCTGCGCGGGCTGCCATCCGCCACGATGCGGCCGTGATTCAGCAGGATGATCCGGTTGCACACCGCCTCCGCTTCCACCAAATCATGGGTCGCCCAAATCACCGTCTTTTCACCGGTGAGGGATTGCAGGGTGCCGTGGAACTTCCGCCGCATACTCACGTCGAACCCGGCGGTGGGTTCGTCCAAAATCAGCACGTCGGGGTCCCCCATGAGAGCCGCCGCAACATCCACCCGGCGACGTTCCCCGCCGGAAAGTTTTGCCAACCGCCGCCGCATCAATTCGCCTAACCCCAGCTGTTGGACCAACGTCTCGCAACGATTCACAGTCGCCGATTCATAGGCAGAGCGGAGATAGGCCAAAAACTCTTCAACGGTCCACTCACCGTGGTCGGTCCACTTTTGCAGCATGAGACCCACCCGCTCTTTGAGACGGTGCGGGTCGCTCGTCGGGCGGGCACCCATAAACGAAACAGTGCCAGTGGTTGGCAAGCGCAGCCCACACAACGTTTCAATCAGCGTGGATTTCCCCGCCCCATTTGGCCCCAACAGCGCAATCTTTTCCCCCGGCTTCACACGAAACGAAACCCCGTTCAACGCAACTTTCTCCCCGAACACCATACCGACATCGTCGCACTTCAACAGCACATTATTATCTCTGTATCCTGCTTCATTCATGATCATGTACCTCTAAAAAGTTGTTTGGGATGTTGAACGGCTCACGATAAAAACAACATGACAAGATTCAGGTCAAAATTATGTTGCTCTTTGTTAATATAACCATTCCCCCCCGTTCCAAACCAATAATCCGCTAGCGAGCGAGCACCGGCACATCGCCCAGGCTCAACGGGCATGGAGCGAGCCGAATACAGCCAAGCGCCGAACGGTTGATTGGTGCTCGCGCAATCGCGGCGTCGTTAACAGCATTAAAAGTTCGAAACCACGCACGGTAAAGGTAACCGTGAATGGTTTCGTAGCTGGAGGTGTTCGCTCCTTCGCGTGGCGCTTCAGCTTGAGCGCCTAGACCACCGGCTAGCCTTCCCAGCGTTCGCGGTCGGCGACTTGGCCTTCGCCGAAGTCGTATTCGTCGATCAAACCGCGGCGCACCTGCGATGCGCGTTTACGTTCGGATGCGGAGGTGCGTTCCCGACGCTCCAAGCGAACGTCTGTTCCCCGGCCGGTAAGGGGCGTATCCACGCCCGCGATGGTTGTCGGCTCCCAATCAAACGACAGCTCACCGATGGTCACGGTACAGCCTTCTTGGGCGCCCGCCTTCGCGAGGGCTTCCTCCACCCCCAACTTGGCCAAGCGGTCGCCGAGGTAGCCGATAGCCTCATCGTTTTCAAAGTCGGTTTGCTGGATCCAACGCTCCGCTTTTTCGCTGCGCACGATAAAACCACCCGGAATTTCGGGGTCCGCCTCGATGACAAACTCGCGCTGACCGGCCACAGCCTTTGGCCGGATGATCATCTTTCGCTCGGCCTTTTGCTGCGGCCGGGTGCGGCGATGCTCGTTGACGATCTCCATGAGCTTGTACTTAAGCGGGTCAAGCCCTTGGCGTGCCACGGTCGAAATAATAAACACCGGCCAGCCGAATTTTTCTTTGAGGTCATCGAGGACGAACTCAGCGAGTTCGCGGGCCTCCGGCACGTCCGCCTTGTTCAAGATGATCACCCGCGGACGGTCCCGCAGGTCACCCAACCCAGTATCCGCATCCAATGCGGATTGATACGCGGCGAGCTCCGCTTCCAACGCTTCAATATCGGAGACGGGGTCGCGGCCGGATTCCAACGTCGCCGCATCCACCACGTGGGCGAGCACGGCAGTGCGTTCGATGTGGCGAAGGAAGTCCAAGCCGAGGCCCTTCCCCTCGGACGCGCCGGGAATCAGCCCGGGCACATCGGCGATGGTGAAAGTATCGTGGCCGACGTTTACCACGCCGAGGTTCGGTTGCAGTGTGGTGAAGGGATAGTCGGCGATTTTCGGCTTGGCGGCGGACAGCGCGGACACCAGGGAAGATTTCCCCGCGGACGGGAACCCCAGCAACCCGACATCCGCCATGGATTTCAGCTCGAGCACCACATCATGCTCCTCGCCCGGTTCGCCTTTCAGTGCGAACCCTGGGGCTTTGCGTGCACGGCTAGCGAGGGCGGCGTTGCCAAGCCCCCCGTGCCCACCGGCAGCCGCGATGTACTGCATGCCTTCGGCGGTCATATCGGCAAGCACTTCGCCTTGTTCGCTCATCACCACAGTGCCTGCAGGTACCTGCAATACGAGGTTTTCCCCACGCGCACCGTTGCGATGATCGCCGGCACCGTTAGCCCCACGCTGGGCTTTCATGTGCGGGCGGAAATGAAAATCGAGCAGCGTGTGCACCTGCGGGCTCACTTCAAGAATAATGTCCCCGCCATGTCCACCGTTGCCGCCATCCGGCCCCCCAAGCGGCTTGAACTTTTCTCGATGGATAGATGCACACCCGTTCCCGCCGTCCCCGGCCTTCAAGTGCAGAACAACGCGGTCAACAAAGCGCGACATGAGCTTCCCTAAATCCCTACATACTAAAGCGCTTAATAATAGCATTTGGCCACTGGGGAAACCACTTGGGAATAGTTGACACGTCAACAGTGTTGTGAGGGGCATGAAGGCATTTGGATTTCTCAGCTTCGGCCACTACACCCTGGCTGCCGGCCGCTCCCCCGACTCCCGCAGCGTTCTCCACGACGCCGTCGAACTCGCCGAACGCGCGGACGAACTCGGCGTCAACGGTGCATATTTCCGCGTGCACCACTTCGCCACCCAATCGGCGGCACCGATGCCCCTACTCTCCGCCATTGCGGCGCGCACCAAACACATCGCGGTCGGCACCGGCGTCATCGACATGCGCTACGAAAACCCCCTCTACCTCGCCGAAGAAGCCGCCGCCCTAGACCTGCTCGCCGATGGCCGCGTCGCCCTCGGCGTTTCCAGGGGCGCCCCAGAGCAAGCCCATCGCGGGTGGGAATCGTTCGGCTATACCGGCTCGACGGATCCTCGCGGCGCCGATATCGCGCGCGCCAAATTCGAACAATTCCTCAAAGCTGTCGAAGGGCAGGGCATGGCGCCTGCCGACCCAACACACTTCAGCCCTGGCATCAAGTTGCCCGTCTTGCCACACTCCCCCACCCTGCGCCAACACATCTGGTGGGGCGCCGCCACCCGCGAAACCGCGGAATGGGCCGCACGCATGGGCACCAACCTGATGAGCTCCACCCTGTTAACCGAAGCCAACGGCGAAGCATTCGCCGACCTACAGGCCGAACAAATCAGCCGGTACCGCGCAGCGTGGGACCACCCCTTCACTCCGCGCGTTTCCGTGAGCCGCAGCATTTTCCCCCTCATCAGCGACGAGGATCGCCGACTTTTCGGACCCCAACGCCAAGATCGCGATCAAGTTGGCAGCATCGATGGATTCACATCCACGTTCGGTCGTACCTACGCCGCAGAGCCCGACCAGCTTATCGAGCAATTACGGAACGATGCCGCCGTGATGTCTGCCGACACCCTCATGCTCACTATCCCCAACCAACTCGGCGTGGACGCAAACTACCGAATCTTAAAGAACTTCGCCGAACACGTCGCCCCCGCCCTCGGCTGGCAACCCAATACGGCCGGCCCCGTCACCGGCTACCCCATCAAATAACCCCACCGTTCGAACACAAAAGCGCCGCCCCAAGTGCGATTTCTCGCGGGGCGGCGCTTTCGAATTGAGCTTCTACGCGGAGGCTGCTTCGTTTTCTACGATGTTGACCAGCTTCCGGTTGCGCTTGACGCTGAATTGTACGGCGCCCGGCTTCAGTGCGAAGAGGGTGTCGTCGCCGCCGCGGCCAACGTTTTCACCAGGGTGGAATTTGGTGCCACGTTGACGGACGAGGATTTCGCCGGCTTTCACCTGCTGGCCGCCGAATCGCTTCACGCCAAGGCGTTTTGACTCGGAATCGCGACCGTTATTGGAGCTAGATGCGCCCTTCTTGTGTGCCATTGTCTATTTCCCTCCTTTGGAAAATATATTCAGCCTGTGCCGGCTTTTACTTGGAAATGCCGGTGATTTTGACAACGGTCAGGGGCTGACGGTGACCCTGGCGCTTCTTGTAACCGGTTTTGTTCTTGTACTTCAGGATTCGGATCTTCGGGCCTTTGACATGCTCAACGATTTCGGCGTTGACGCTCACACTTGCGAGTTTGTCGGCGGTGGAAGTTACGTCGGCGCCATCGACGAGCAGAACCGGGGTGAGGGCCAAGGACGCACCCGGCTCACCCTCGATCTTCTCGACCTTGACGAGGTCACCTTCGGCAACCTTGTACTGCTTGCCGCCGGTCTTGACGATCGCGTACATAGGAGGGCTACCCCTTTATCTATAAACTCGGGTCAGGCACCGCACTTCAATCAAGCAGTGGCCTGAATTTACTGTCTTACTGCATTTTGCGTTCCTCGGCGAGGGGTTAACCCCGCCTGAAACTGCGACTTTCGAAGCCTACCCCTTGCAGGGTATAAACACCAAACCGCCTAGTTTGATCGGTAGGATTTCCGAACTACTCGCCGCCGCCCGCGTGACGAACGTACGCGGCTGGCCGGTGCGGGTTGTGCTTCCGGCTCGGCGACTCGTTCCCGCTTGGAAGTTGCGGCGCTCGCTTGGCTGCGGCGAACCGCCCGCCTACGGCCGCGGCGAATGGATGTTTCAACGACGGCTTCGACATGTTCGGCAACCGCATCAGACGCTTGGCGACGCCGCGGCTCCTCCGCCGTATCTTCCTCCCGCACCTGAGCGATCTCGTTGCGACGCTTCGTGCCCGCCCGGCGTCGACCGCGCCGCCGCTTTTCGATCACTTCTTCTACCGCTTCCGTGACCGACTCCGAGTCGGATTCTGGGGCGCTGTCCACATCGACAAAGTCCGCGGGGTCGGGGCGCCGATCGGAACGGGAATTGCCTCGGGTGGATCGCTTCCGACGCGGGGACGCCTCAAACGCAGCAACCGCTTCTTCGTAGGTTTGTTTGTGCTCGCGGACGTCGTCATCCTCGGCGATAACCACCGCGGCGGCGAGCTCTTCGATGGTCGGTTTCTTGTCTTCCTCGCCTTCCGCACGGTGCATCGCCGTTGCGGCGGGGTGCTCGCCCACCGGTTGCACGTGCCGCGTCGTCGACGCGAACTTCCGCCGCGTGGTGCGCGGTTCTTGGCCGTCCACGGGATCTTCGTGCAGGATAATCCCTCGACCGCCACAATGTTCGCATTCCGTGGAGAACGTTTCCAGCAGCCCGGTGCCCAGCCGCTTGCGCGTCATCTGCACCAGCCCAAGGGAAGTAACCTCCGAAATCTGGTGGCGGGTGCGGTCACGGCCCAGCGCTTCAGTCAGTCGCCGCAGCACCAAATCCTGGTTTTCCGGCAACACCATATCGATGAAGTCCACCACAACCATGCCGCCCAGATCGCGCAATCGCATCTGGCGGACAATCTCCTCCGCCGCCTCCAAATTGTTGCGCGTGACGGTTTCTTCAAGGTTGCCGCCGGAACCGGTGAACTTGCCAGTGTTCACGTCGATCACGGTCATCGCCTCGGTGCGGTCAATCACCAGCGTGCCGCCCGACGGCAACCACACTTTCCGCGACAACGCCTTAGCCAACTGCTCATCGATGCGGTAGTGCGCGAACACGTCTTCACCGTCGTGGTCCGCAACCTCGTAGCGCTCTAGGCGCGGCATCAAATCCGGCGCCACGGACTGCACGTAAGAATGCACCGTGTTCCACGCGCGCTCACCTTGGACGATAAGACGGGTGAAATCCTCGTTAAACAGGTCACGCACGACCTTGACCAGCATGTCCGGTTCCTCATACATGGTCACCGGTTTCGCACCTTTGCTCGCCTTTTCCTCCTCGGTGCGTTCGGAAATGTGTTCCCACATACTATGCAGCCGGCGAACGTCTGCGGCGATCTCTTGTTCGGTAACTCCCTCGGCGGCGGTGCGCACAATGGCGCTGCCCTGCGCGGGGAGAATTTCCTTTAAAATCTCCTTCAAGCGGCGGCGTTCCGGCTCCGGCAATTTCCGGGAAATACCCGCGCTGTTGCCGTGGGGAACATACACCAAAAAGCGGCCCGCCAAGGAAATCTGGGTAGTCAGCCGCGCACCCTTGTGCCCCACTGGATCCTTAGTCACCTGCACCAGCACCTGATCACCAGATTTGAGCGCTTGTTCGATGCGGCGGGCGCGTCCACCGAGGCCCGCGGCGCGCCAATCCACCTCGCCGGCATAGAGCACGCCATTGCGCCCCTTGCCGATATCAATAAACGCGGCTTCCATGCTGGGCAACACGTTTTGCACTCGGCCGAGGTAAATATTTCCCACCATGGTGGTTTGCGATTCCGAAGTGACAAAGTGCTCAACGAGCAAGTCGTCTTCCACCACGCCGACTTGGGTAATCAAACCTGCCGCGTCGGTGCGTTGCCGTTCCCGCACCACCATGGAGCGTTCCACGGATTCCCGGCGCGCCAAAAATTCTGCCTCGCTGACAATGTGACGCTTCTTGCGGTTCTCTTCGCGGCGGTCTGCCCGACGCCGACGTTGCGCCTCCAAACGAGTCGAACCTTTAATCGCTACCGGCTCGGGCGAGGGCTCTTCCTCCACCACAACGTCAGTATCGACGGCGCCCCTCCCGCGCCCTTTACCTCGCCGACCGCGCCGTTTGCGACGGGCTCCGTCTTCGACACTATCTTCGCTTGCATCCTCGGCGGGCGGGGAGAGAGTGGTTTTCGCCGGAGTTTCGCCCTCAGGGGCCATAAAAATTGGCGTGACAAAGTTAGGACCGTCCGCGGGCACTGGGGTGATGTCCGGCACCACGTCCTCGAGGAGTTCAGCCTGCTGTTCTTCCTCAACCGCCGCGGCGAAATCCTCCAGCTTCTGATCAACCTTGCGTTCAATCTGGCGGATCTCGTTCGCAACGTTTTTCTCTACCCGGTGGCGAAGTTTCTGCTGTTCTTCGCTGGTTTCCTCATCGTGAGGCTCCGGTTCGTCACTGGCGGCAGGTTCATCGTGTTCAGGTTGGCTCGCCTTGGATTTCGGCGCCGCCTTCTTCGCCTTTGCGCCCTTGCCAGCCTTCGCTTTCGGCGCGTCCTTGCGATCCTTGTCCGCAGGTTTGCTGCTTGGCTCGACGGCCTCCGTCGAGGGTTGCTCCTCGGATGGGGTGAGCGCGTCGAGCAATAAATTTGCCTCCGACAGGCTCAACGTAGACTGGGCGACTTTGACCAGCCCAAGTCGGTCGAGTTCGATAACAAGTTTTCTGGATGGCACGCCCAGCATCTTTGCCAATGCGTGCACCCTTGTTTTAGCCCCTAGCTGGGAGCGATCAAAATTCTTCAAATTATTTCCAGTGGTGTCAGCCACCGTTTCTCCTTTAACCACGCATGCAAAACTTCCCCGGGCGCGAGGCACACAAACCTAGATCGCGAGCCGCACAGGGAATGAACTTTTTCAAGCTTCACGCAAGGCGCTGAAACGCCTCGCCAAAACTATTGTTTCACACTGCGGGGCGTTCGCAGTGTCCAGCGTGGCCAAATCGCCACCCCGGTGGCGCACGCATTCCCCTTTGACAGTGCAGTACCCGCCTCTTCGCCCGCACACGCCGGCTCGGCAACACCACCGCAGCGCACCCCTATGCGGGGGACACCTTATGTGGCCATGCGCAGGTCAAACGAACACACGAATGAAAAACAGGAAATGAAAAACCGCCCCGGGGCGGGGCGGCAGTCACGCGCACGGCGGCGACGCGTTAGAGGCTTGGGAACCAGATCGCAATTTCACGGGCTGCGGATTCGGTGGAATCGGATCCGTGCACCACGTTGGAAGCCACCTCGAGGGCGTAGTCGCCACGAATGGTGCCGGGGGTTGCTTTACCAACTGGGTCGGTGCCGCCAGCGAGCTGACGCCAGGCTTCCACGGCGCGGGGGCCTTCGACGACACCGGCGACCAAGGGGGCGGAGGTGATGAAGTCGACCAGTTCACCGAAGAACGGCTTGTCTACATGCTCGGCGTAGTGCTTTTCAGCGGTGGCTTTATCGGCGACGCGCAGGTCCATGGCGACCAGTTTCAGGCCCTTGCGTTCGATGCGGGCGATAATTTCGCCGACGAGGCCGCGTTCGACACCGTCCGGCTTGATCAGAATCAGGGTACGTTCAGTCATGGTTCATAACTTACCTTGCGTACGTTGCGGGTCATTACCCCGCCAACAGGTAAATCTCCAAAGTGGACAATATGGGACGAAAAATTCGCCGCGGCGACTAAAGACGCATCAGTGCTGTGACAGGCACCATGGCCAACATGTAACGCAGGTAACAGTCGACCGTTGCAGGTGAACGGGCACACTCTTTTCGGCTGCTCGGTTGGTGCTACCTCACTCTCACACCCACGGTAGGAGCGCATCCCATGTCCCACTCGCGTAAACAAAACTTCATTCGCAACGAATTCTGCGAAGCCAATGGCACAGAAAACCTCACGCTGATCAGCCCGGTCACCGAGGAGGAGATCGGCATCAGCCCCATTTCCGATCAATCGGACGTCAACCGCGCCGTCGAAGCCGCCGCAGAAGCTTTCACCACCTGGCACAGGACCACCCCCTCGGAACGCCAGGAGTATCTGCTCAAAATCGCCGACGCCATGGAACAGCACGCGGACGAGCTTGCCGAGATCCAATGTGAGGAAACCGGCCAACTGGTAGCCATGGTCAAGTCCGAGGAAGTCCTCGCCGGCGTGAATCAAGTCCGCTTTTTCGCTGGCGCGGCGCGCATGCTCAACGGCCTCTCCACCGGGGAATACATGGAGGGGCACACCTCCTCGATTCGCCGCGAACCGCTCGGCGTCATTGCGCAAGTCACCCCTTGGAACTACCCGCTGATGATGGCGGTGTGGAAGTTCGGCCCGGCGCTGGCCGCCGGCAACACCATTGTGATCAAGCCTTCAGACACCACCCCCAGCTCTACGCTGAAACTGGCGGAAATCATGGGCGAAATCCTGCCCCCTGGCGTAGTAAATGTGGTTCTTGGCGACGCCAGCACCGGCGCCCTGCTCGTCGAGCATCCGCTGGTACGCATGGCAGCCATCACCGGTTCCGTCCCCGCGGGCCGCGCCGTTGGGCGCTCTGCTGGCGAAAACCTCAAGCGCAGCCACTTGGAACTCGGGGGTAAGGCGCCGGTAATCGTATGCTCCGACGCGGATTTGGAAGCCGCGGCGGAAACCATCGCCGCCATGGGTTTGTTCAACGGCGGGCAGGATTGCACCGCCGCCACCCGCGTCATTGTCCAGCACGATGTGGCGGAAACGTTTACTGACTTGCTCGTTGCCGAGGCCGAAAAGCTACGGCCCGGGCACCCCACCGATGAAGGTGCGTTCTACGGCGCCATGAACAACGCCAAGCATTTTGAAAAAGTGCAGCGCGTGCTCGCAGAGCTCCCCGGTCACGCAACTATTCGAACTGGCGGTACGCGTGCGGGCGACCGGGGCTTCTACCTCGCACCAACCGTGATTACCGGACTGCGCCAAGACGACCGAGCCATCCAGGAAGAAATTTTCGGACCAGTGCTTACCGTGCAAACCTTCGAAACTTTCGACGACGCGTTAGAGAAGGCGAACGACGTCGCTTACGGACTCGCCTCCTCCGTGTGGACTTCGAATGTTCATACCTCAGAACGAGCCAGCCGCGAACTTGAATTCGGATGCGTGTGGGTGAACTGCCACATTCCGATCGTCGGCGAAATGCCGCACGGCGGGTTCAAGGACTCCGGCTACGGCAAGGACCTCTCCATATACAGCGTGGAGGAATACACCCGCATCAAGCACGTCATGGTTGCCCACTAACTCCAAAAGGAATGCACACACATGTCTGAACCAAATCACGTTGTAGATGTTGCCATCGTCGGCGCCGGGCCCGCCGGCCTCGCCGCAGCGTATCGACTGCAACAAGAAGGCCTGTCCGTACACGTGTTAGAAGCCCGCGATCGCGTTGGGGGCCGCACCCGCAGCGACGTCATGAACGGCGCCTGGTACGAAATCGGTGGCCAGTGGGTCTCCCCCGACCAAACCGAATTGAAAATTCTGCTTGCTGAGCTCGGCTTGGAAACCTACCAACGGTACCGCGAAGGTGAATCCATCTACCTCGCCCCCAACGGCGAGGTTCGCCGCTACACCGGCGATATTTTCCCGTGCGCCCCCGAAACCCAGCAGGAGATCGAACGCCTGATCAAAATTCTGGACGGCTTGACGGCCGCCATGGATCCGGCAGCGCCCTGGGAGCATCCCCAGGCCCGCGAGCTGGACACGGTCAGCTTCAAGCATTGGCTCGAACAACAAAGCGATGATGAAGAGGCCCGCAATAATATCGGCCTGTTTATCGCTGGCGGCATGCTCACCAAGCCAGCGCACGCGTTTTCTGCGCTGCAGGCGGTGCACATGGCGGCGTCGGCAGGCAGTTTCTCTCACCTCGTGGACGAGGATTTCATTCTCGACGCCCGTGTCATCGGCGGCATGCAAAAAGTATCCCTCACCCTCGCCGACCGTATCGGGCTCGAACACATCACCCTGGCCTCCCCCGTTCGAACGATCAACTATTCGAACCCGAACTACGTCACGGTGTACGCCGACAACGACATTTCCGTACGCGCGCAATACGTCATTTTGGCGGTACCTCCGACGCTGTACCATCGCATCAGCTACGTGCCGGAAATGCCGCGCTTGCAGCACCTCATGCACCAGCACCAGTCCATGGGTTTGGTGATTAAAGTGCACGCCACCTATGACACCCCCTTCTGGCGCGACAAAGGCTTATCCGGCACCTGTTTCTCCGCCGCGCACTTGGTGCAGGAGATTTACGACAACACCAACTACGGCGATCAACGCGGCACCCTCGTCGGTTTCGTCTCCGACGAGAAAGCCGATGAAATGTTCAAACTCAGTGCAGACCAGCGCAAGGAGACCATCCTCGCGGCCATGGCGGACATGCTCGGCGAAGAGACGAAACACCCGGTGGCCTACTACGAGTCCGACTGGGGTTCGGAGGAATGGACGCGCGGTGCCTACGCCGCTTCCTACGACTTAGGCGGGCTCAGCCGCTTCGGCCGCTACAACACCACTCCCGTGGATCGGATCCATTTTGCGTGCGCCGATATCGCCGGCGAGGGATACCAGCATGTCGACGGCGCGATCCGCATGGGCCACGCAGCCGCCGCCACTGTGAGCGAACTACTACGGGAGCATCGATGAAATGCATTGTCGGTTATGAGGCGACCCCCACCGGCGTGGATGCCATCACCGCCGGCGTGGACCTTGCCCGTGGCCTGAACCTCGAACTGGATGTGGTACTTGTACTGCGCCACCACAATGAATTCAGCCAAGAGTACCCGCCCACAGGTACGAACGATAATATCCTCATTCGACAAGGGTTCAAGTGGCTGGAAACCGCCTTAGAGATGATCCCTGCGGATGTTTCAGCCACTGGTCACCTCGTATCTGCCGCCTCCACCAGCCAAGGTTTAGTGCGCACCGCCCGCAATACGGGCGCGGACATGATCGTGGTGGGCGCGGCGTCGACAAGCCCGTTGAAGCGGCATCGGCTGGGCAGCGTGGCGCAGGATTTGCTGTACGGTTCGCCGGTACCCGTAGCGTTGGCGCCGCGCGGATATCGCAGCACCGGAATCCACCGCCTCAACTGTGCGGTGGGCCGACGCCCAGGCTCGAAATCCCTGGTCACTGTGGGATTACGTCTCGCGGAGCACGCCGAGTTGCCGCTCCGTTTGGTGGCGTTGACCACCGACCGTGACTCGGCACTCGCCCACACCCAAGAAGTACTCGAAAAAGCTGTCGATGACAGCGGCATCACGTTGGATGTTGCTATTGAAATTGGGCAAGGGGAAGACGTCACGGAGGCAGTCCGCAGCGTCGGGTGGCGCGACGGGGATCTGCTGTTTGTGGGGTCCTCACGGGTGGCCACGTCCCACACAGTATTCCTCGGGGCGGTATCCATGAAAATCCTGCGTGAGCTGGAGGTACCCATGATCGTGGTGCCGCGAGACTACACCATAAACCACGGAGGTTCGCCATGAGTGACTCCTTTGTACAAAAAGGCCTATCCAGCAACTCGGTAGGCATGATTTCGGCGGCGGTCATCGGCATTAGCTGCATCGCACCCGCGTACACACTTTCGGGAGGATTGGGGCCAACGGCGAGCGAGGTTGGCCAACACCTACCCGCAATCTTCCTCGTGGGTTTTATCCCCATGTTTCTCGTAGCTATCGGCTACCGCGAACTCAACGCCTCCATGCCGGATTCCGGCACTACGTTCACGTGGGCGACGCGCGCATTCGGGCCGGTAATCGGCTGGCTCGGCGGCTGGGGCTTGCTCGCCGCCACCGTACTAGTGCTGTCCAATTTGGCCGGCATCGCCGTGTCCTTCTTCTATCTATTACTCGCCCAAATATTCGGCAAGCCGGAGGTGGCGGAATTAGCCAACCACACTGGCGTCAACGTGGCCACTTGCTTCGTGTTTATCGTGATCGCGGCCTATATTTCCTACCGCGGGATGGACACCACCAAAACTCTGCAATACGCGTTGGTGGGTTTCCAGCTCGTAGTGCTGGTGCTGTTTAGCTGCATGGCGCTATACAAAACTAACACCGGCCAAGCGTTCGATCCCACGCCAATTTCGCTGGAATGGCTCAACCCCTTCGGCGTGGAAAGTTTCTCTGCCTTCGCCGCGGGTATCGCCTTATCGGTGTTTATTTACTGGGGCTGGGATGTGGTGCTCACCATGAGCGAGGAAACAGAAGGAGCACATTCCACGCCGGGACGCGCGGCTACTGCAACCATCTTGGTAATCGTCTTTTTGTACCAATTGATTGCGTTCGCAACTGTGAGCTTTTCCGGCACCAGCGACGGCCAATACGGACTGGGCAACCAGGCAATACAGGCCAATATTTTCGCCAAGCTCGCCGGCCCAGTCATGGGACCACTCGCGATTCTCATGTCCCTCGCAGTGCTGGGCAGCTCTGCCGCCTCGCTGCAATCCACATTCATTAGCCCGGCGCGCACCCTACTCGCCATGGGATACTACAAGGCACTGCCGGAACGCTTCGCACATATTTCCCCAAAGCACCAAACGCCGGATGTGGCGACGTGGGTGGCCGCAGGCATCTCCTTCGCCTTCTATGCGATCATGCGTGTGATCAGCGAAGCGGTGTTGTGGGACACGATTACCGCGCTAGGCATGATGGTGTGCTTCTACTACGCGATCACCGCATTCGCCTGCGTGTGGTATTTCCGGAAGGAAAGCTGGCGCACCCCGAAAACGCTAATCAACCAGCTGATTTGCCCCCTAATTGGCGGCGTACTGTTACTGATATTCTTCGTACAAACTTCCTACGACGCCATGGATCCAAGCTATGGTTCCGGTTCCTCACTGTTCGGCGTTGGCCTCGTGTTTATCTTGGGCGTGCTCGTGCTGGTCAGCGGCTTGGTTGTGTTAGCTATCACGTGGTTGCGCAGCCCCGATTTCTTCCGCAGCAAGGGGCTACGCCGCGGCCTACCCAGCGACGATGTGGTGCTTATGGACGACACCACCATCAGCGTGTTCGACCACCCGGCCGAACGGGAACCTTCAACAACCCGGGAGTCCTAGGCACCTACGTGTGCTGGGTAGTCAGCAACCCTCGCCTCATGCGTTCGATAAGGTTGCGGCGCAGGTGCAGGATGTACCACCACACCGCGGCGAAAATCAGCGCCATCACGCCCATCGACGAATGCACGAAAAACCCAGCCACAGCAAACACCTGAAGGGCGAGGTTCAGCCAGATCGCCCACGGCTGGCGTTGCACAAACGCCGCAGCCAGCATGGCAATCCCGACGGCGGTGACGTACCCCCAGTTCAGCGTGGTCCAATACACACCATCGTCCACGCGTGCGATGACGGTAAGCACGAGCAGGATTGCGATTGCCTCCATCACCAACGTGCCCGCCATCACCCCACGCAAGCCCTTCATGGGGTCTTTGTCCGGCGCGTGCCCGGGCCCAAGCGGGCCGTATTCCACTGGCTGAGTGGACTCGCTCATGCGGGATCCTTTCCAAAGAGTGTGCGAGCTTCACCGGCGGTAACAACCGAACCTGTGATCACCACGCCGGATCCTGATACAGGTTCACCATAATCCGAAACTTCCTCGGCCAGCGACACCGCAAGGGCGACAGCGTTGGGCAGCTGATCCGCCACGTGTACGCGCTCCTCACCAAAAACCTCGCGGGCAATTTCCGCAAGCTCCTCGGCGGGCAAAGCTCGCGGCGAGGTGGTCTGCGTACACACCACCTCCGTGAGATACGGCTCCAATTCCTTGACGACGCCGCGGGCATCCTTATCGCCGAGCACCCCCACCACCCCGATCAACCGGCGAAAATCGAAATCACGCTCGAGTGCCGCGCCGAGGGCTCGGGCGCCATGCGGGTTATGCGCGGCGTCGACAAACACCGTCGGCGTTGCGCGTACACGTTCGAGTCGACCTGGGGATTGGACGGTGGCAAAGCCTTGACGCACGGTGTCGATATCCAACATGCGCCCCGACCCAGCGCCGAAAAAGGCTTCGACGGCGGCGAGGGCACAGGCCGCGTTTCGTGCTTGGTGTTCTCCGGACAGCGGGAGGAAGATGTCCTCATAAACGCCGCCGAGACCACGCAGATTGAGTTGCTGCCCGCCAACCGCGATGCCGGCTTCGACCACGCCGAATTCCGAACCTGCCCGCGCCACCGCCGCATCCACTTTGATAGCTTGTTCGAGGATCACCTTAAGCGCCTCAGGTTCCTGCTCGGCGACCACTGCCACGTTATCCGGCGGCGCAAGCAGGTCATTGACATCCCAACGGGATTTAATAATGCCCGCCTTTTCGCCAGCAATCTCAGAAAGCGACTCGCCAAGGTAATCGGTGTGATCAACTCCCACCGGGGTGATCACCGCGACATCCGCATTAATCACATTGGTGGCGTCCCAACGCCCGCCCATCCCGACTTCAACGACGGCGACTTCGACGGGGGCGTCGGCAAACGCCGCGTACGCCATGGCGGTAAGCACCTCAAACTTACTCATCCGTGGCCCGCCCTGACGTTCGGATTCCGCATCAACCATTTCCACATAGGGCTTGATCTCCCGCCAAATGCGCACATAGTCGCGCGGATGCAACGGCACCCCATCAATGGAAATACGTTCGGTAACCAGCTGGAGGTGCGGGCTCGTCGTGCGGCCGGTGCGCCGATGAAACGCACGCAACAGCGATTCGATCATGCGTACGGTCGAAGTTTTGCCGTTGGTGCCTGCCACGTGAATCGCGGGAAAGGAACGCTCTGGGTTGCCCAGCAAATCCATGAGCAACTTCATACGGTCCAACGTGGGGTCAATCTTGGTTTCCGACCACCGCTGATCCAGCTCCGCCTCCACCACCGCAAGTTCCTGCAAATCTTCCGGGGTGATTTCCAGTGACGGTGGCGTCGGCTCGCTCTCGCCTAACGGCAGCGTCAGCCCATCCTCGTCGAACGAAATCATGAACCCAGCTCCTCCAGGCGAGCGGTAATACGATCGAACTCTTCCTGTGCGACCTGCTGGCGGGTACGAATCTTGGCCACCACAGCTTCCGGCGCCTTCGCCAAAAACGCCTCATTGCCCAGCTTTTTCCCGGTGCCTTCAAGCTCCTTCTTCGCCGCGGCGAGGTCCTTTTCTAGGCGCTTACGCTCGGCGACAAGGTCCACAGTGCCGGAGGTATCCAACTCCACCACCACCGTGCCTTGGCTCAAGCGCACCTCAATAGCTGCGGACGGCACAAAGCCCTCCCCCGGCTCCTCGATCCGAACGAGCGAGCGGGCTATCGCCTCTTGCTCCACGAGGTCCGCCGCAACAAAATCGACGCGCGCAGGAACCTTCTGGGAAGGCTTCACACCCTGATCGGAACGGAAACGCCGGATCTGTGTAACTAGCTTCTCTAGGTCCGCCATGCGGCGCGCCGCCACGTCATCGTTGGCGCGAGGTTCGCGCGGCTTGGGCCAATCAGAAACCACCAAGGATTCCCCATCGGTAAGCGCACGCCACAATGTCTCAGTAACAAACGGCATCACAGGGTGCAGCAAGCGAAGCACGTTGTCCCACACATGGCCCAACACCAGGCGAGTATGGGCGCCGCACTCCAATTCGGCCGGAGTGGCGGTCGCGGCGTCGCGAGGAATTTGTACCTTGGCAATCTCTAGGTACCAGTCGCAAACCTCACCCCACACGAATTGGTACAACGCCTCAAAAGCTTTAGCGAACTGGTAGCGGTCCATGTAATCGTCCACTTGGGCGCGCACAGCCTCCAAGCGATCGAGGATCCAACGGTCCGCATCCGTCAGCTGAGCAATCTCCGGCAGCTCCCCAACCTCAGCGCCGTTCAGCAACGCAAACTTTGTGGCATTAAACAGTTTGGTGACAAAGTTGCGGGAGCTTTGCGCAGCATCCTCCCCCACAGGCAAATCCACGCCAGGATTCGCGCCACGGGCCAACGTAAAGCGCAACACATCAGCACCGTAGCGCTCCACCCAATCCATCGGGTCGATGCCATTGCCCAGCGACTTGCTCATCTTGCGGCCATGTTCATCCCGCAACAAGCCATGCAAATAAACATCGCGGAACGGAATCTGCGGGCGGCCCTCCGGCGAAAGCCCCAGCGGCGAATCGGGCAGCGAGGCCGCGAAAGTAGCGAACATCATCATGCGCGCAACCCAAAAGAACAAAATGTCGTAACCCGTGACAAGCACCGAGGTGGGATAGAACTTAGCCAAATCCGCGGTAGCTTCCGGCCAACCCATCGTAGAAAACGGCCACAGGGCAGAAGAGAACCACGTATCCAAGACGTCCGGATCTTGCACATACCCCGCCGGGGGCTGCTCGTCTGGGCCGACGCACACGACTTCGCCATCGGGCCCATACCAAACTGGAATACGATGTCCCCACCAGAGCTGGCGGGAAATCGTCCAGTCATACATGTTGTCCACCCACTCGAAGTACCGCGGCTCTTGCGACGCCGGGTGGATCTTGGTATCACCTTCACGGATCGCATCACCGGCCATCTTGGCCAGGCTTTCCACCTTCACAAACCACTGTTCGGAAAGACGCGGCTCGATCGGCTCGCCAGAGCGTTCGGAATGGCCAACGGAATGCACATACGGGCGCTTCTCCGCCACAATGCGACCCTGCGCCGCCAACGCCTCCCGCACCTTCACACGCGCAGTGAAGCGATCCATGCCATCAAACTCGGTACCCGTACCCGCAACATGACCAGTAGCGTCCAACATGGTGGGCATATCCAAGCCGTGGCGCAGGCCAAGAGCATAGTCATTGGGATCATGCGCCGGGGTGATTTTCACCGCGCCCGTGCCGAACTCGGGATCCACATAATCATCCGCAACCACAATCATCTGACGGTCCGGGATAAACGGGTGAGGCAAGTGCTTGCCCACAAGCCCGGCGTAGCGGGAGTCGTCTGGGTGGACGGCCACCGCGACGTCGCCAAGCATAGTTTCCACGCGGGTGGTGGCAACGATCACGTGCGGCTCGGAGTCATCGAGCGAACCGTAACGAATAGACACGAGCTCGCCTTCGACATCCTTGTACACCACCTCAATATCGGATACGGCGGTTTCCAATTTCGGCGACCAGTTCACAAGCCTATTCGCCCGGTAAATCAACCCGCGATCAAACAACTCTTTGAAAATCGTTTGCACGGCGCGGGACAGGCCCTCATCAAGCGTAAAACGTTCACGGGACCAATCCACAGAGTCGCCAAGCGCACGCATCTGCCCACTAATATGGCCACCATACTTCCGCTTCCACTCCCACACCTTGGCTACAAACTCTTCGCGCGTGTAATCGAAACGGTCCTTCCCCTCCGTTTCCTTCAGCATCGCCTCAACCTTCGACTGGGTGGCGATGCCCGCGTGATCCATGCCAGGCAACCACAACACCTCAAAACCCTGCATGCGCTTGCGGCGAGCAATGGTATCCATCAAAACATGATCTAACGCGTGCCCCATATGCAGCTGGCCGGTCACGTTCGGCGGCGGCAGCACAATCGAAAACGCAGGGCGCTGAGACGCGGCGTCGGCAGTGAAGTAACCGCGGCTTACCCACTCATCATAAAGAGTCGCTTCAACAGCTTTCGGATCCCATTGCGCGGGCAATTTGTCAGCACGGCGTTGTTCAGTCATACCGCTCATCTTAAAGAATGAAGCAACTCACCCCAGCATCAGGTACACAGCGCCACCGCCACAACACTCCAAACAACAACACAACGCCCATTCGCTACACACCACAACAACCCGGAAATGCGGAACCGCTCGCAATAGTTCACGCTCGGATCTGCCCTGTTGCGGGGTGCGCACTCAGGCAGATTCGACACGGTGGTACTGGCGGGCTGGGGAAACACCAGGATCCCAGTACCACGTCGCAGGATCTGCCTCACTCCGGAACACGCATTCAGGCAGATTCGACACGGTGACTCCGGCGGGCTGGGAAACATCGGGGTTCCGGCGTTGTGTTGTCGGATCTGCCTCGTTGCGGATCGCGCACTCAGGCAGATTCAACACGGTGACTCCGGCGATCTAGGGAAACACCAGGACCCCAAAAACACGTCGCCGGATCTGCCTTGTTGCGGATCGCGCACTCAGGCAGATTCAACACGGTGACTCCGGCGATCTAGGGAAACACCAGGACCCCAACAACCCTTCGCAGGATCTGCCTCACCTCGAAACACGCTCCCAGGCAGATTCGACATGGCAATCCCAGCGGGCTGGGGAAACACCAGGATCCCAGTACCACGTCGCCGGATCTGCCTTGTTGCGGATCGCGCACTCAGGCAGATTCGACACGGTGACTCCGGCGGGCTGGAGAAACATCGGGGTTCTGGGGTTGTGTTGTCGGATCTGCCTCACTTCGGAGCGCGCACTCAGGCAGATTCGACACGGCAATCCCAGCGACCTAGGGAAACACTAGAATCCCAACAACGCTTCGCCGGATCTGCCTTACTTCAAAACACGCTCCCAGGCAGATTCGACATGGCAATCCCAGCGGGCTGGAGAAACATCGGGGTTCTGGGGTTGTGCTGTCGGATCTGCCTCACCTCGAAACACGCTCCCAGGCAGATTCGACATGGCAATCCCAG
>NZ_JAUNKO010000001.1:530966-670937 GCF_030532715.1 Corynebacterium sp.
TCCCAGCGGGCTGGAGAAACATCGGGGTTCTGGGGTTGTGCTGTCGGATCTGCCTTACCTCGAAACACACCCCCAGGCAGATCCGACACCTGTAGCGTCCTAGGTTTAGTTCCAAGCACAAAGCTGCCCTAGCACTCCACACAGCCACCCGAACCTGACCCGCCCTTCCAGCTTTTCACCCCATCCGCTTACCCAACGCCACCGAAACGCCTCTATATCGGCGCAGCTCACGTGGTTTTCTCGCCGCTATTGCCAACCGGTGGGAATCCATCCCACGATGGCGAGGATTGAATAGATGAATGCCACTACGTACACAAGAATCAGGGTGGCTTGAATAGTAAGGTGTCCTTGCCAGGTGACGGCCCAGATGGGTTCTCGGTCGCCGTGTTTCCGGGCTGCGTGGAGTAGTGCTACGGGGATGACGGACATGATTGCTCCTGCGAAGCCGCCGGCGTAGCTGAGTGCTGCGACGAATCCGCCGAGTCCGAGGATGTGGATGCTGAGTGGGATTGCCACGGTCCCCAGCACGGCCCAGATTCGGCGTGGTCCGTGTTGTTCCCAGTGACACATGTCCATGATGTTGCGCATGGCGGTGTAGCCGATGGCGATGAAGGAGGTGAACATCGCCAGTAGGGCGAACAGGTTGGCTAGGTAGTAGGCGACGGGGCCAAGGTTTTCGCCCCAGGACAGGGTGACTACTTCGCTGACTTGGGTGCCTAGGAGTCCGAGGGCTGCGAATGGTACTAGGGCTAGGGTGAATCCGGTGATGCTCATGCCCGCGGTGATGGTGCGCGGGATCGCTTTGGGGTTGGTAGCGTCGAGGCCGCGTACGAGTTCTGGCACGACGTATTGGGCGAGGAAGGTGAATACCGCGAGGTTGAGGATCGGCACGATGTAGAACGGGTGGAGGACGATTAGGTTGTTGAACCTGATTCCGGGGCCGATAAACGTCCACGTGCACAGTGTGATGATGATGGCGACCATGCCCGTGGTAATGGCGCCTTCGATGAGGCCGGTGGCGTGGAGGCCTTTCCACATGATGAAGCTGCCTATGGTGAAGAATGCGAGGCTGCCTACCATCGGCGGCACCGTGAATAGATTGAATAGGAGTTCGCCGGAGCCTGCGGCGTAGGCGATGAGTGCGCCGATGCTGTTGACCATGACGGCGAGGAACACTAGCCAGCGTCCCCATTGTCCGAGGTAGCGTTCTGCGAGGCCGGAGAGTTGTAGGGGTTGTTTGGTGCGTTGGGATACTTCGGCCACGTACATCATGGAGAATGTGGTGAGCGTGCCGGCGATGGCGAGGGCGATCACCAGTGCTAGGAACCCACCGTTGCGGGCGGCGTACGGAAGGCTGAGGATTCCCGCGCCGATATTTGTTCCGAAAATTAGCGCGACGCCTTGCAGGACGCTCAGCTCCGGCTTCTCCTGCTTGACGACGCCGCGACCGGCTGCGGGTTGTTCAGCATTCATCTGCTGGCCTCTCGTGTTAGGTCCACGCAATGTAGCGGGGGCTTAGGTATTCTTCGATTCCTTCGGTGCCGCCCTCACGGCCGTAGCCGGAGGCTTTGATGCCTCCGAATGGGGCTGCCGGGTCGGAGATGGCCCCACGGTTGATGCCAACCATGCCCGCGTTGAGGTGCGTGGCTAGGTATTGCGCGGTGTGGACGTTTTCGCTGAACCCGTAGGCGGCTAGTCCGAAGGGGGTGTCGTTGGCTTGGCGCACCCCCTCCTCTAGGGATTCGAAAGTGGTGACGGTTGCCACGGGGCCGAAGATTTCTTCGGTGAAGATGTCAGCATCGGCGGGAATGTCCACCAACACGGTCGCTGGGTAGAAGTACCCCGGACCTGCGGGGATCTTGCCGCCGGTGGTGGCGCGGGCGCCGCGGGCGAGCGCGGCGTCGACAAGCGCGGCGATGCGGTCACGCTGCTTGGCGGTGATCATCGGGCCTAGCTGCGTGCCCTCGTCGAACCCGTTTCCGATAGTAAAGTCGGCCATGGCGTCGGTGAGTCGGGCGGTAAAATCCGCGGCGACGGATGCGTGCACCAAAAACCTGTTTGCGGCGATGCAGGCCTGGCCCCCGTTGCGGAGTTTAGCTTGGAGCGCGCACCCGAGGACTAGGTCGAGATCGGCGTCGGCGGCCACAACGAAAGGCGCGTTGCCGCCGAGCTCCATCGACGCGCGTTGCAGGTGCTCGGCGCTTTGCCGAACCAACAGGCTGCCCACGGGCGTGGACCCGGTGAAAGTTATCTTGCGCAACCGTCGATCGGCCATGAGTTCGCTTGAAAGTCCGGCGGAATCAGTGGTGGTCACAATACTCACCACGCCTTCCGGAACTCCATACTTTCCAAATACCTCTGCGATTACTTCACCGAGCAGCAGCATGGTCAACGGCGTCTCCGCCGCGGGCTTCACAATGACGGGGCAACCGGCGGCCAAGGCGGGGGCGATCTTGCGGGTAGCCATCGCGAGCGGGAAGTTCCACGGCGTGATGGCGAGCACGGGACCCACCGGGTCCCGGGTGACCAAAATGGTGCCGTTCCCTGCGGGTGCGGTGGCCAGCCTGCCGGGAATCCGCACGGCCTCCTCCGCGAACCAGCGGAAATACTCCGCGCCGTACGCGACCTCGCCGAGAGCTTCGGCGACGGGTTTACCCATTTCGGCGGTCATCACTTCCGCGAAGTCTTGGGCGCGCTGGGTCACCCGCGTGAAGATCTCGTAAAGGATTTCCTGCTTGCGGCGCGGCGGCACGCTCGCCCATTCGATTTGCGCCTTATCGGCCAGTTCGAGGGCGTGCATCCAGTCGCCGCTACCCGCGTTGGCAACCTCAGCGATATTTTGTTCGGTTGCGGGATCCACCACGGGGAAGGTGTCTCCGGAAAAGGCGGAGGTTTGGCGGGTACCCAACCACAGCCCGGTGGGTACGCGGACAGCGCGGGGCCCGATGTTAGCGCGCATCGCTACCTCCAAGGTTGTTTTCGATCGCATGTCGCAGTACCTGCAGGCCGTCGCGAAGCAATGCTGCTGGGATTACGAGGGGCGGCAGTAAGCGGATCACGTTCCCGTCCAAACCGCACGTCAAGATGAGGACCCCTTGCGCTTTGCACTCGGCTGCGATCGCGCCGGTGAGTCCGGCGTCGGGGCGTCCGAAACTGTCAACGAATTCGATTGCGATCATGCCGCCGCGGCCACGAATTTCGGCCACCGCATCGAAGTTTGCAATCGGCGCCAGTTCCTCACGGATTATGGTTTCGATATCGCGGGCGCGGCCGCAGAGGTCTAGGGTTTCCATCTGATCCATTGCGGCGAGTGCCGCGGCGCAGGCGACCGGGTTGCCGCCGTAGGTGCCGCCCAACCCGCCGACCCCTGGGGCGTCCATAATTTCCGCCCTTCCTGTCACCGCGGACAGTGGCATACCTGCGGCGATTCCCTTGGCGGTAGTGATCAAATCCGGCACCACGTTCTCGTTTTCGGCGGCGAACCAGTCCCCTGTGCGGGTCATGCCGGATTGGATTTCGTCGAGGATAAACACCACGTCGTTGTCGGCGCACCACCGCGCGATGGCGGGTAGAAATCCCGGCGCGGGGACGATAAAGCCGCCTTCACCTTGGATAGGTTCAATCACCACGCAAGCAAGGTTTTCGGCGCCGACTTCTTGTTCGATCATGGTGATGGCCCGCGCTGCCGCCTGTTCGCCGGTGAGGCCGTCGCGCAGTGGATAGGACATGGGCGCGCGATACACCTCGCTAGCAAATGGGCCGAACCCGGACTTGTACGGCTTGTTTTTCGCCGTCATGGCCATGGTGAGGTTGGTACGCCCGTGGTAGGCGTAATCGAACACCACGACGCCGACCTTACCGCTGTACGTGCGTGCGATTTTCACGGCGTTTTCCACGGCTTCCGCCCCTGAGTTGAGCAGCACGGTTTTCTTTTCGTGCGCACCGGGTGTGCGGCGGTTGAGTTCTTCCGCAACTTCTACGTAGGCCTCGTACGGAGACACCATAAAGCACGTGTGGGTCAGGTGGCTGGCGGCTTCCGCGATGGCGCGCGCCACGGCCGGGTTGCTGGCGCCAACGGTGGTGACGGCGATGCCGGAGGCGAAGTCGACGAAGGAGTTGCCGTCGGCGTCGATAAGGACACCACCGTCGGCGTCGACGATAAAGCCGGGCAGGCCTGGGGAGAGGGCGCGCGCCACGGCGGCTTCCCTGCGTGCGGTAAGTGCGGCGCTTTCGGGGCCGGGCAACGATGCGCCTACGCGACGCTCTTGCGGTAGCCGATATTCGAGGTCAATCATCGGGGCGCTCCTTTAGCTGAACGGTGAAATGGAAGTCACCGAACATCATGTGCTGTGACACGCACCGCATACTATGTCCGCAAGGGCGAAACTTTTGCATTAGACTATCCACTTTGGAGGGTTTTACGCATGAGCTCACGCACGGACCACGGACAGCTGACGCTGCGTTGGCTGCTCAACCAACACGGGCTGCGCCTGCGCGAAATCCTCCCCACCGCGCGCCAATTCAACGTCGTACATATCAGCGAACTTGCGGATCCTTCGCGATTCCTACTCCCCGACTCGCTCCTGCTCACCCTCGGCATGGCGTTCGAAGATAACCCGGAAAACTTTCGCGACTACGCCGCAACCTTGGCCGCCGCGGGCGTCACTGCGATCGGTTTCGGCACAGGGTTGAGTTTCGCCGCCGTCCCGCAACCGCTCATCGACGCCGCCGCTACCCACCACCTCGGCCTCTTCGAGGTCCCGCACGACACCCCGTTTATTTCGATCCAAAGTTCGGTCAACGCGGAAATCTCGCGTCAGCATTTGCGCCAGCAGGAATGGCTCAACACGGCCCAACGCCGCGCCCACCGCGCCGCCATCAACGGTGGCATCTCGGAGTTATTGGAATGCGGCGCCGCCGAATTGCATGCCGCGCTGGCGATCTACGATAACGACCATCGCGTGATCGCCCACGTCCCATACCGGGCACTTGATGCCACGCTCCAGCAGCCCGACGGATATATCACCCGCCATAAGATGCTCACGTTCGGCGAACGCTTCCACGAACTCACGGTGGTGAGCGCGCAGCCGTTGCGCACGGAGCAACGCACCCTGATCCAGCACTACGGCAGCCTAGCGGATTTGTTGTTGCAGCGGCCGATGTCGTTACGCAATGCCCGCAGCGAGTTGAATTCCATGGCGCTTTCTCTGCTGCTGGGGCTCGCCGGCGAAGCTACCCAAATGGAGCACGTGTTCGCCCGTATTGCGGATTCGAAAGGCGAGGTCCGCCCCGTGGTCATCCACGCCGATGTTGCGGACAAACTCACCAAAGCCATCGCCGCCCTCGAACACAGTCTGTGGGCGGGCACCCGGGAGCGCTGCACCATCAACCTGGACTCCAACACTGCCTTACTCCTCGTCCGGGGGTCCCGTTCCGTTGACAGCGTTGTCGAACTTTTTGGCGAGCTCGCGCGCCATATCCGCATTTGCGTGGGCAGCGCTCGGCCGTGGCAAAGTATCGACCGCCCCCTTGTGGGTTCGCTGGTGACGTCCGCGAAGTCCATCCCCGTTGGCAGCTGCGTCGGCCCCCACGATAACGCGCTGGCGTGGCTACGGGGTGCGGCGGTAATGGAGGCGTTGGATCAACGCGCCCACGAAACCATCGGCCGCCTCGAACACCATGACGAACTGTTTGGCACGCATTTGCGGCTCACCCTAGCCACGCACCTGCAACGCGGCGCCCAAATCAAGGCCACCGCGGAGGCGCTCGGCATTCACCGGCACACGGTGCGCAGCCGGCTGGCAAAAATTTCCGAGATTTGCGAAGTCAACCTCGACGACCCCGTCACGCGGGCCGAGCTGCTCATCGTGACGGTGACGCGGAAACCCCGAACGGATTAGATCAAACCTGCGGCTGCCACGGCGTCGCGCTCTTCCTTGAGCTCCTTGACGTTGGCCGCGATGCGCTCCTTCTGGAAATCAGACAGCTCGAGGCCTTCGACGACCTCCCAGCGGCCGTTGCGCGCGACCGTCGGCAAGCCCACCACGAGGCCGGCGTCGATACCGTACGCACCTTCGGAAGGAATAGCTGCCGAGGCCCACTTCTCCGTACCCTGCACCCAATCGCGCATGTGGTCGATGGCTGACGACGCCGCGGACGCTGCCGAAGAGCTGCCGCGAACCTCGATGATCTCGGCGCCACGCTTGGCAACGCGCGGAATGAACTCGTTGATGTACCAATCCTGGTCCACCAAATCCGACACCTTCTCGCCGTCAACGGTCGCCCAGGTGATGTCCGGGAATTGGGTGGCGGAGTGGTTACCCCACACCACAACCTTCTCAAACGCGGCCGAGTCGCGGCCGAGCTTGGTGGCCAGCTGGGACAGGCTGCGGTTGTGGTCCAAACGCATCATGGCGTTAAAACGCTCGTTCGGAACGTCCGGCGCGTGGTTCATGGCGATCAGCGCATTGGTGTTCGCGGGGTTACCCACCACTAGCACGCGAATATCGTCCGCGGCATGATCGTTGATGGCCTTGCCCTGCGGGCCAAAGATCCGGCCATTGGCGGCAAGCAGATCGGAGCGCTCCTCACCTTTACCGCGCGGCTTGGCGCCGACGAGGAACGCCGCATTCGCGCCGTCGAAAGCCGCTTCCGCCTTGTCGGTGACGTTGATTGCCTTGAGCAGCGGAAACGCGGAGTCCAGCAACTCCATGGCCACGCCCTCCGTAGCGCCAAGCGCGGCGGGGATTTCCAGCAGGTTCAACTCCACCGGAACATCCTTGCCGTACACGTCGCCGTTGGCGATGCGCCACAACAGGGAATACGCGATCTGCCCAGCGGCACCGGTAACGACGATCTTCTTCGGGGTAACGGTCATGTGACGTCCTTATCTCCTAGGTATGGATGACTGCCTTCGACGGCCGATTCCGCGTTTCAACTGGGCTACATTCGCACTAGGAGCCCTTGGATCACCGCCGTCGTCCACGACCAACTCTAGCGGTAAAATCAACCCTTCGCAGCGCCCGAATCAACACAACCAAACATCCCCACAACCCTACGTTCGAACAACGGCTACGTTGCCCCGACGCACTGCCCGAAGATGACCCACAACCCCCGCAACGCACGGTTTTTTTACCCCTATTCCGCCCCCGTTTCCGAACTGCCGAGGAACGAACCGTTGTGGCAAACGTCACTGCACTGCGGGAGCAGTCAGGTGCACGAGATAGCCAGCAGCAGACGAGTGCACGGGCAGGTTCCGCGCGAGTTTGCCGCCCGCCGCACCCATGTCAGACATCCGAGGTCTGCGAAAAATTACCCCCGAATTTACCAAATTCGGATTTTTGACCTGCGACAATGATGTCATTTTTGTCCGGACACTTGAAAGAATTGAGGAATAGGGCACGATGAAACCAATACCCCACGTTGCCGCTCATTTAAGCGCCATTTTGCCTACCAGACATCTATCACACGATCTATCTTCTGTTGATCGCTACCAAAAGAACATTGTCTTTGAATATTGCACTACCGTCTATTTGGATCATTCGCCCCGCTAAGAAACGAAAGGATGTAGTATGAACGCCCCACTGACCAACACTGAGGCTGGCGTAGTCACCACAGATAGGGTCGTTGAGGTCGCTCTCGATAGCTTTGCCACTCACGGATTTGACGAAACCAGACTTGAGGCGATCGCCCAAGAATCCGGAATGTCAAAGCGAATGATCCACTATCACTTTGGCGACAAAAAAGGTTTATATCTCCAAACTTTTTACCTCGCCATTGCGCAACTACGCCCCGCCCCAGAGGCGCTCGAATTGGACACTACTGTTCCGGTGGACGGCGTTCGAAAAGTGGTGGAGGTGATCTACCGCCAATTTGAAACCCATCCAAATGCCGCACGCCTCTTCCTGATGGAAAATTTGTTCGGCTACGGGGAGATCGATACCGCCAAGGCCTTCACGGAACAGTCCAGCGTACTCCTCCAAATGGACAAGCTACTGATGCTGGGCCAAGACGCGGGCGCGTTCCGCCCAGGCATCTCCGCCCTTGATGTGTATATCCTCATCGCCTCGCTATGCATGTTCCGGGTATCCAACCGAAACACGTTCCTCATGCTCTACAAGGCAGATTTACTGGGCAGCGAAAATACACAAGGCATGCTGCGCTTGTGCACCGACGCAACCCTGTCATTCTTAACGTCCAACATGCCGAACTCTGGCGGCATGAGCTACGTAATCCCGCACGACGCTCCGGAGGGCGGCGACGACCAAGACGTTTCCGGAAATATCTACGGAATCTAGCCCGACTCACCCCGCCGCCGGTGTGCGACGACGAAACCCACTTCTTCCCCGTTGATGTGAATTGGGGTCAAGCCCGTGAAGGCGACCCCAAACTACTACCCGAAGAAAATTCGCTCAAAGTTTCGGGCCTTCACTCACCGATAGCGCTTAAGCCACTAGGCGGTGGTGCGGGAGGCCTCGTCTTCCGCGCTGTGCGGAAGCAATTCCGGCTCGGATTCGCCGCGCACGGCGGATTCGGTGATCAGCACGGCCTTGACGTCTTCCCGATCCGGGATATCAAACATCACCGGAACAAGGAGCTCTTCCATAATCGAGCGCAGGCCGCGGGCACCGGTCTTGCGCTCCAAGGCAAGCTCCGCGATTGCTTCGAGCGCTTCGTCGGTGAAGCGCAAATCCACGTCATCCATTTCAAACAGCCGCTTGTACTGCTTGATCAGGGAGTTTTTCGGCTCCGTAAGCACCGAGATCAACGAGGTTTTGTCCAGGTTTCCTACGGTTGCCACCACGGGCAGGCGGCCGATAAATTCGGGAATCAGGCCGAACTTCACCAAATCCTCGGGACGCACATCGCGGAAGATGTCCACCTCATCGGCCTCGGCGCCCGGGGTTATGTCCGCGCCAAAGCCGAGGCCTTTGCGTCCGCGGCGTTCCTGGATCACCTTTTCCAAACCGGCGAATGCGCCCGCGACGATAAACAGGATGTTTGTAGTGTCCAACTGGATGAAATCCTGGTTGGGGTGCTTGCGCCCGCCCTGTGGCGGGATCGCCGCCACGGTGCCTTCCAAAATCTTCAGCAAGGCCTGCTGCACACCTTCCCCGGAGACGTCACGGGTAATGGATGGGTTTTCGGACTTGCGGGAGATCTTATCCACTTCGTCGATGTAAATAATGCCACGCTGCGCCCGCTGCACATCAAAATCGGCAGCTTGGAGCAGCTTCAACAGGATATTCTCCACATCTTCACCGACGTATCCGGCTTCGGTCAGTGAGGTGGCGTCGGCGATAGCGAACGGGACGTCGAGAAGCCGGGCGAGGGTTTGTGCAAGATACGTTTTCCCACTGCCGGTGGGCCCCAACATCAAAATGTTTGACTTCGCCAATTCGACTTCGTCCTCAGCGCGGCGTGAACTCGTGCGCTGCTCCTCGGAACGTAACCGCTTGTAGTGGTTGTACACCGCTACGGACAGCACTCGCTTCGCATCGGTTTGACCGATCACGTATTTGTCCAGAAACGCGGCAATCTCAGTCGGGCGCGGCAGTTTTTCACTGTGCTCCTGCTCGGCCGCGGCGCTGTGAAGTTCTTCTTCAATGATTTCATTGCAGAGGTCAATGCACTCGTTGCAGATGTAAACACCGCCGCCAGCGATGAGTTTTTTCACCTGCTTTTGGCTCTTTCCACAGAACGAGCACTTCAACAGGTCTGCGCTTTCTTGCATGTGTGCCATGAGGAGCTTTTCGTCTCGCAATCATCATTGGGGAATATGCACGCCCTTGTAACGGGGTCTGCACACACTCTAACCGGTAAGACGCCAAGAGTGTGGGTAGCTCGAACGTGTCATAGCTTTACCCACACCCAATCACGTTGCTGTCAATTACCTACGCATTCAGCTTACGATACTCGAACACCTGATCAACAATGCCGTAGTCAACGGCTTCCTTTGCGGTCAGAATCTTGTCACGGTCCGTATCAATGCGGATTTGCTCCGCGGACTTGCCGGTGTGCCGCGCCAGCGTCTCTTCCATGAGCGTACGCATGCGCTCGATCTCGGCCGCCTGAATCTCCAGGTCGGATACTTGACCCTGAATGCCGCCGGTGGAAGGCTGGTGGATCAGCACGCGGGCGTTTGGCAGCGCGGCCCGCTTGCCGGGGGCACCGGCGGAAAGCAGCACGGCGGCGGCGGACGCCGCTTGACCCAAACACACGGTTCGCACGTCCGGGCGAACGTATTGCATGGTGTCGTAGATCGCCATCAGGGAGGTGAAGGAACCGCCCGGAGAATTGATGTACATGGTGATGTCGCGGTCTGGGTCCAACCCCTCGAGCACCAGGAGCTGCGCCATGACGTCGTTGGCGGAGGCGTCGTCAACCTGAGTGCCCAGGAAGATAATGCGTTCTTCGAACAGCTTGTTGTACGGGTTGGATTCTTTGGCGCCGAACGCGGAATGCTCCACGAAGGAGGGCAGCACGTAGCGGGAGGAAGGCAATTGCATACCGTTGCTCATGATGTTGGTTGTTCTCCTTCTGAAGGAACTAGTTTGAAATGTCACCCTTGGCCACGCTAATCACGTGGTCCACGAAGCCATACTCTTTAGCTTGCGTTGCAGTGAACCACCGGTCTCGGTCGGAGTCCAGCGTGATCTGCTCCACCGTCTGGCCGGTGTGTTCGGCAATCAGTTCGGCCATTTCCCGCTTGGTGTGAGAGAACTGCTCCGCCTGAATAGCGATGTCCGCCGCAGTGCCACCAACTCCCGCAGAAGGCTGGTGCATCATAATGCGGGCGTGCGGCAGCGCGTAGCGCTTCCCTTTCGTGCCCGCGGAAAGCAAGAACTGCCCCATGGAAGCCGCCAGGCCCATGCCGTAGGTGGCAATATCGCACGGGGAGTATTTCATGGTGTCATAAATTGCCATGCCGGCTGTGACGGAACCGCCTGGCGAGTTAATGTACAGCGAAATATCGCGGTTGGGGTCCTCGGCGGAAAGCAAGAGGATTTGCGCGCACAGTTTGTTGGCAATTTCGTCGTCCACCGCGCTGCCCAAGAAGATGATGCGCTCGCGCAACAGCCGCTCGTACACTGAGTCGCTGAGGTTCATGCCGGGCGATGTAGTCATGAAATTTTGCTCCTAAATTGACGTTGATGTGGTTATGCTGTCCCCCAATGTAACGCAGGTTGCGGGCAAACATGCCCTCTGTTCGCTGTCAGCGTAACACCCATTCCGCTTTTCGACGCCCACCCTCCCGCACAAGCAAACAGGGCCCAGCGTCTGCTGGGCCCTGGCAATGTCATTGCGCAACCAGTGCGCGCCGAAGCGCCTTAGTCCTGCTGCTCGGTGGTCTCCGCTGGGGTGTCGTCTTCCTCCCCGAAGTAGGCCTTGGCGTCCACAGCTTCACCGTTGGAATCGGTCACGGTGGTTTTGCAAATGGCTGCCGCGAGCGCCTTGCCGCGACGCAGGTCTGCAAACACGTTGCCGATCTGGCCGGTCTGCTGCAGCTGCGTGATGAACTGCATGGGTTCCATGCCGTAACTTTGCGCGGTGAACATCACATGGTCGGTGAATTCCTGCTGGCTCACAGACGGCTGCTCTTGTTCCGCCAACACATCCAAGAATAGTTGGGTGCGCACGGCATCCTGAGCGTTGGTGCGGGAATCCTCGTTGAACTGGTCGCGGGTCGTGCCCTGCGCCTCCAGCAAGGTATCCAACTTGGACTCGTCGCCGCCGAGCTGGCCGAGCAGCTGCTGCAGGTTGCCATCAACCTGCGCCTGGACAACGCCCTCCGGCAACGGGAATTCAGTCTTTTCCAGCGCGGCCTTGAGCACCTCGTCGCGGATGGCGGCCGCCTGAGAGTTCTTCGCGTAATCCTCGAGGGAAGACTTCAAGTTCTCGCGCAACTCATCAATGGTGTCGAACTCGGATGCGAGCTGAGCGAACTCGTCGTCCGCCTCCGGCAGCTCGCGGGCTTTCACGCTATTAACCGTGACCCGCTTGGTTTCGGGCTTCGCCTCGCCATCGCCGAGCGCCGCACTCTCGAATTCCTTAACATCACCCTTGGACATGCCCACGAGCGCTTCGTTGAGGCCTTCGGTCGGCTCCTCAGAGCCAACCTCGTGGGACAGGTCCTTGCTCGCGGTGTCTTCCACCGGCTCGCCGTCTTCCAAGGTCACCACGTCGACGGAGACGAAGTCGCCTTCTTGAGCCGCCCGCTCAACCTCCACGAGGCTAGCGAACCTGGAGCGCAAACGGTCCAACTCAGCAACGAGATCCTCGTCGCTCACCTCAATGGCAGGCACCTCGACGGAAATTTCGGCGAAATCGGGCACGGTGATCTCCGGACGGATATCCGTCTCAGCCACGAATTCGATGTATTCGCCATCTTCAACCTTGGAGAGGTCCCACGTCGGGGCACCCAGCGCCACGAGCTTGTGCTCCTCCAGCGCCTGCTCGTAGCGGGACGGCACCACGTCGTTAAGCACCTGCTCCAGCACGGGGCCACGTCCAACGCGGGCCTCGATCAACTGGCGCGGTGCCTTGCCTTTACGGAAACCGGGGATGGAAATTTGCTGCGCGATAGCCTCGTAAGCCTGGTCGAATTCCGGCTTCATCTCGTCGAAGGAAACCTCGACGGTGAGCTTCACGCGTGTGTCGTTCAGGTGCTCGACGGAACTCTTCACGAGCCACTCTCCTGGATAAATTGCTGTGATGAAAAAGAGACGACGCGGATAAACCGCGTCATCTCCAAGACTCTGTTGCGTGAGTCCTAGTCGGGGCGACAGGATTTGAACCTGCGACCCCCTGCTCCCAAAGCAGGTGCGCTACCAAGCTGCGCCACGCCCCGTTATTCAACTGTCGCGCCTCCCGAGTCTGCCCCTCATCGGGCATCGCTCGTGCGGCTCGGGTCTCAAGTGTACCCACACCCATTACCAGGCCACACTTAGGGGTCACGTTAAGCAAAAACTAGCAGTTCAACGGGACTTTTTCAGCATGGTACAACCACGCAACAATCAGCTGGCAAGCAACGGATTTCAACTACACCGCGGACGTAGCAGCAACCCCGCGCGCTCTCGGTGCAACGGTGCCACAGGGAGCCCACGAAGGCACCCCCGCCGCAAAACAAAATCCAACATTTCTGGCTTGTTTTTAAGTAACGAAACCACCGTGGGGTTATCCCTGGGGAGATTTTCAAAAGTGCGCAATCATTAAGCGCGCGTTACGTATATTCCTAAAACGGGCATATACAAAAAGCTGCAATATCGCTTTGTCGCACCAATCCTACTTGACAGATTCATGATTTATGTTATCGAACGGGAACGACACATACACAGGTCTCCCGCTTTAGATTCTTCAGTATGCACATTTGACACCCTTTTCAGCGTTACACTTTCCGCCAAAGCGTAACGCGAACATAATTCCTTTCACCAGCAAAGATCCCCGACCCCACCCCAGCATAAAACGATCCACCCATCCCCGCCGAGCGCACCCAGACACGAAAAAACCTCCCAGGAGGAACCTGGTGTTCATCCTGGGAGGAAAGCGAGGGAACGACGGGAATCGAACCCGCGTCTTCAGCTTGGAAGGCTGAGGTATTAGCCACTATACGACGTTCCCTTAACGTCAACGTTGCTAACGTTCGCGGACCCACGTTACCCCACCGTGACAAAATCACCAAATCCCCAGGAAAATTTCGAACCTTCAAATTCGGGGGTAGCGCCCGAACATGTGAATTTGCTCACTTAATAGGTTTGGGCGCTTGGTTTTTTTCTAAATTTTCGTGCTTTCACTTATGTCCCAATTGTGTTGTCCCGTAATGTACCCCCCATGCAACCGAAGATTATTGACGCCGATACCGGCACCGAACTCTGGACCGCCATTGAATGCGCTACCTTCTCAGGAACTGCACGCGGAACCTTTACTAGCTACGCCGGTCGCGGCCGCGCCCCCAAACCCGTGGCGAAACTCCACGGGCTTACCCTGTGGGACTCCAACACCGTTCGCGAATGGACCGACGAACGTAGGGAGAAAGCGCGCCGCCGTGCCGCAGAACTCGCCGGAGAAGTCTAGGAACCAATTCCCCTAGCTGCGGTCCTCAACCCGCAGCAAGAGGGCTGCAATGCGGCCGTGCGCGGCGTCGACAAACACGGAGGAACAATTTCGCACCGTCGGGCGTTAAACAGGTAACCCTGTCACGCCCCTGGAAAGTGAGTTCGCCTCCGTGGAAGTTCTTTTGCTCATCGCAATCACCATCGGCGCCGCCGTGTTCATTGTTTCGCGCAAGAGTAAGCAGCACCAGCAGCAACTGGACACTGTCAAACTCGACGATGCAATAGCAGAAGCACGTCGCTGGATCGACCGCCTCGGCTCGCAAGTACTCACCATCGCGGGCACGGACACCGCGTCCACCCAAGCCATCGCAGACGCCTCCGAGCGCTTCAACGCGGCATCCTCCCAGATCAGCACCGCGACCACCGTGCGCCAAGCCGAACTCGCACGCGAATCCGCCCTCGAAGGCTTGCACTACATGAACGCCGCCCGCGACATCATGGGCCTGCCCGCCGGCCCCGAGCTGCCCCCGCTTGAAGGGCAACGCACCGCGGGCAAAGTCACCGAAGAACGCACCATCACGCACGACGGACAACAAATTACCGCCTCACCGGTTGCCTCGGCGCAAACACCGAACTATTACCCGGGCGGCATGGTTGCAGGTCGCCCCGTCCCCGCCGGCTGGTACTCCCGCCCCTGGTGGGCAGACGCACTCCAAACCGGTATTTGGACTGCTGGTTCCGTGATGTTGTTCTCCGCGATGTTCCAAGGCATGTCCGGGGTTACCTACCCCGCCGCCGCATTCGAACAGGGCTACGCCGAAGGGCTCGCCGATGGTGCGGCTGACGCTAGCGACGCTGGGGCGGACGCTGGAGCAGACGCTGGAGCCGAAGACGGCGGTGGATTCTTTGACAATCTCTTCGACGGGGGATTTTTCGACGGGGGCGGTGGCGATGGAGGTGGAGACGTCGGCGGATTCGACATCTTCTAACCCACCCAAACACCCCGCCGCTCAGGGCACGGCCAAACCAGCCGGGCCAGCCGAAAACGGAAAACGCCCGCGCGGGCGGGGTGCCGCGGGGCGTCGATAAGCGGGGGCCTATTCGGGGATTGCGGGGGCGATGCCGGTTTTTTCGTAGTCGGCAAGAATGTCAATGCGGCGCTGGTGGCGCTCCGCCTTACTCCACTCTTGGTCGAGGAACGCGTCAACAATTTCCAGCACCGTCTCTTCCGGGTGCATGCGGGCACCGATGCCAATAAGCTGCGCGTTATTGTGCTCGCGGGCGAGCCGGGCGGTCTCCACCGACCACGCGAGCGCACACCGCGCGCCCTTGACCTTATTCGCGGCGATCTGTTCCCCATTGCCGGAACCGCCCAACACAATGCCAAACGATCCCGGGTCATTCACCGTGCGCCAAGCCGCCTCGATGCAGAACGCTGGGTAATCATCTTCCGCGTCGTACACGTGTGCGCCGCAGTCGATCACCTCGTGTCCTTTATCTTTTAAATGCTCGGCGATGGTGTTTTTCATTTCAAAACCGGCGTGGTCTGCTCCTAGGTATACGCGCATACGGACTATCCTACTCGCAGTACGACCGGCTCGGAGCCGCCTCAAAGAATCCAACTTTTGGTTGATATGTGTTTAGCTTGAAGGGCAAAGATTTTCTCACCCAGAGGAGCTACGCATGTCCCACGCACCGGTGGTCCGAAAGGTTCGCCACGATATTAACGCCAAGCCGTTCATCGTGATTTGGGAGGTGACGCGAGCCTGCAGCTTGGTGTGTAAGCACTGCCGCGCCGACGCGCAACACGAGCCAAACCCGCGGCAGCTTACTACCGCACAGGGACGCGAATTGCTGGAGAATCTGGCGTCCTACGATAAGCCCCGCCCGCTTGTCGTGCTGACCGGCGGCGACCCGTTCGAACGCGAGGACTTGGAGGAACTCGTTTCCTACGGCACCGAGTTGGGGCTCAATATTTCGCTTTCGCCATCTGTGACGCCGCGGCTGACGGTGGACCGCATTACCCGGCTGCGCGCAGCCGGCGCGAAGGCGATGTCCATGTCTCTCGACGGCGCGACCGCCGCCACCCACGACGCCTTCCGCGGCTTCCCCGGCACATTTGAACAAACTATCGCTATGGCACCGGAAATTACGAAGCTTGGCTACCGGTTGCAAATCAATTCCACACTCACTCGCGGCAACATCCACGAAGCCCCCGCCCTGCTCAAACAAGTAATCGAAATGGGTGCGCGAATGTGGTACGTGTTTTTCCTTGTGCCCACTGGCCGCGGCGCCGCCCTGAACTGCTTGGACCCGCAGGAGCGGGAGGACGCGCTGCACTGGTTGGCGGATATTTCGGACCGCATCGCCATTAAAACCACCGAAGCCCCACAGTACCGCCGGGTGGTGATCCAAAACCAGCAGGGCGTGCCGTTCCGCGGCGGGAAACTCTACGAGGAACTCACTGCGGAAACCACCCGGCTGCTCGGTGCCAAACCAGAACACCCACGCCCGCCGCGCGCACCCATGGCGGTGAACTCCGGCTCCGGGTTCGCCTTCATCGACCATATCGGCGACGTCTACCCCAATGGGTTCCTGCCCCTGCACTGCGGCAACGTCACCACCAGTGACTTCCACGCCATTTACAGCGACTCCCCCGTGTTCCAGGGGTTGCGCGATCCGGACCACTGGCACGGAAAGTGCAGCGTGTGCGAATTCCATGGCGTGTGCGGCGGCTCCCGCTCCACCGCCTACGCGCTCACGGGAGATTACCGAGCCTCCGACCCCACCTGCGCGTACGTCCCGCCGGCCTGGCGCGAGCATCTGGAAGCCGTGGCACAACCCACCGGGTAACGGCAGCCACCCACGCACTGGGGTGCCCTCCCGCGGGGTTAGGTGATCGTTCACGTAATATTTTCGCCCATGAGGTTTGCGTGGGTGTGCGCTGTGGTGTTGGTGTTGGCGGGTTGTTCGACTGCACCGATATCCACGCCCCCATCAGCTCCCGACGTGGCGCACAGTTTCCCCGCGTTGGAGGCGCTGCCGGTGCAGGGGCGCGCCCCCAAAACCGGCTACTCCCGGGAGGCTTTTGGAGAACGCTGGACGGATGATGTCACCGTGGATGGTGGCCGCAACGGCTGCGATACCCGCAACGATATTTTGGGCCGCGACCTCATCGACGTGGTGTTTAAACCAGGGACGCGGGATTGCTTGGTGCTCAGCGGCCTATTGAATGACCCGTATACCAATACCCAGATCGCATTCCAGCGCGGGGAGGATACGTCTCCCCTTGTGCAGATTGACCACGTGGTGTCCCTCTCAAACGCTTGGCAGACCGGCGCGCAACAACTGTCCGCCGAACAGCGGCGCGATTTCGCCAACGATCCACGCAATTTGCTGGCCGTGGATGGGCCGACGAATCAACGCAAAGGCGATGGGGATGCCGCGACGTGGCTACCTCCAAATACCGCGTTCCGCTGCGAATATGTGCAGCGCCAGATTGATGTGAAGGCTACCTACGGGCTGTGGGTGACCCAGCCGGAGAAGGAAGCCATGGCCCGTGTGCTTAGCGCTTGCGCTGGTGAGCAACCGCCCGCCGCCCCGCCACAACCAGAAAGCACTGACGCGGTCCTGTACCCGGATTGTAAGGCGGCGCGGGCGGCTGGGGCTGCCCCATTGCATCGCGGCGAACCCGGCTACCGGCCAGAGATGGATGGCGACGGCGACGGCATCGCGTGCGAAGACAAGCGGTGACGCCCACCCGCTGACCTGCCCGCATGTCGACGCCACGCCGGCCGGGCTATCGTCGCATCCACCTCGCACAGGTGGTTGCCAACGGCCACCCCGCACAGCGCGATAAGCAGCACCAAGGTGAGCGCACCGAACACCATTGCCTGGCTTGCAAGCACGCCCGCTGCCACCACCATGATCCCGCCGAGGAACGTCCCGTACACACTGATGATCAGGTAAGTTTTCAAGCTGGCTGCCGCCAACCCCATAGCCCCGAGTAGCCACGCGATACCCAGCCCGGGGATTACCAAAAACAAGTCGTTCACGGTGAGCGAGGACCCCAGGTAGCTGGATGCGAGCAACGCCCCGGCCACCATTGCGTAGTACCGCCACTGCGTGATGCGCTCCTTGGTGGGCGGCATGCTTTTCACAAACGCCGCCATATTGAATGTGCCGACCAGCCAAGGGAATACCTCCCCCGATATGGGGATCGTGGGTGGCTGGATGCTGACGACGCGAAACAACATAAACGTCAAACTTGGCGCAATTAAACCTAACGGAATAACAGACGCTAAAGCTTGTGCAATACACACCGGATTCGCGTTCCGCATATTGCCCATGAGCCAAAACAGCACACAATAGACTAACCCGGTAAGGCAAGAAGCAAACCCCACGCAAACCGCCGCCGAACACAATGCAAATGTTGATATTTCAGCGAAATGCCGCGTGGGAAAACTCAACCGCACCGACACCAAGGAAAGCGCCATCGCGCACACCACCAACCCGAAAAACCTCAGCCTCATCAGCAGTCGGCTACGCGGATTCATAACGCATGTACTCCATGACTACCTGGGCGCATTGAATCGGCTGCCCCATCGCTAAGGCGATATCCGCCATGCTCCAATGCCCGCCGTACCAGCGGCTACCCAGCTGCTGTACGATCGGATCATCACGCCGCATCGCGCCCACAATGTCCGCTAGCCGCAGGTAGGTGGGCTTCCATAGCTCGGAGTCTGCCTCCAGCACAAGGCAATCCCGAATGCCGCAGCGCAGCATCTGCTCGATGTCCGCGCAGCGCACCGCCTGCAACTCACGCATGCTGCCAAGCACACTGCTGTTTTTGATGCCTTGGTACCGCTCCAGCTCGGCGCGCAAAATACGCCGTTCTTGGCGCCAGCGTTCCTCAGTACACCTACCGGACAAAAACGCTTTCGCATCGAAGTCGAATCCTGCGGGCAACACGAAAAAGCACTGGATGGCATGGTCGGTGGTAAACGCGTTCCAACTCCCGCCCGCGAAAAACACAGTGCGTAACAATTCCTCGTTTGCCCGCAACAGGTAGTGCTCCGCGAAGTGCGGGCGCGTAGCCGCCGCACACTGGGGGCGCAGCCGCAGCTCCACCACCACGATTTTGCAATCGAAGGGCCACGCCGCCCGGCAGGTCACCACGTCAACCGCGTTGCCGTTGCCCAATCGGTCACGCTTGAAGGCGTGCTCTTGCAGTAGTTCAGCGGTCATCATACAAACTCCGCCTCAAACCCTGCCCCGTACAACTCTTCGATCGCCGACTCCGCCGTGACCCTCGCAATTTCACCCATCAACATGCCCCACGTGCACTCCGGATTCAGCAACCGATACGGGATTATCGACGCCGCGCGATACATCAGCGGCTGCATCCGCAAGTTCAGCAACATGCCGGCCTGCGCACCCGCAATGGATTGCTCGATCCAGGACTTGGAGCGCAACACACCAAGCAGGCATTCCAACAACACGTCTAGCTCCGTGAAGCGGCGGAACGCGAATGAGAGACGCAGTGAAAGTGAGGCATCATCGAACAGTGCCTCGCAGTCGTAGCACAGTCCCGCGTTGACCACCGCGCGCATTGGGGAGTACGGATTCGAATACTGGAATAGCCGGGTGAGCAGGCGCCACGCAACGAAGCGGGCGCATGAAAAATCCCCGAGTGGCTCAAACACCAGCGCCCCAGAACGATGCGGCACATTGGCTAGACTGGTTTTTGCAATCGAACCAATACGTACCTGCGGTGGCGCATAGTGGGCAAAGAATTCTTCCTCCGAGACAAAACTCAATTCTCTGCCCACAAGCTTAACTACCGCTGGTAGCAAACTGGGTTCTGACGAAAAAGCCACTGGGTAGTATTCAGTATAATAGTTTCCAAGAAAATTGAAACGTACCTTCGCATCGCTGCGGGATCCCGGGCCAGAAAAATCGGCCGCGCATTGCCGCAACAGCGGCTTGAGCTGCTGCGATTGCGCATAGGAAAACCCCGTGCGAGACAACACCACATGTTGATTCATTGGGCCCGCCCTCACAAACAAGCCGCATAGCGGGCCACTAAGGTTTCCGCTTCATTGTCCCGAACCCACGAGCAATACGCTTCCGGCTCCCGCGTAGCGTTGACGCTGAGCGCGTGCAATAAACAACCCCGACAATAGGTTGCATGTTCGCAATCTTTCGGGCAGCCAGTGTGCTGAGACGGCGCGGGAATTTCCCGCAACTTCAATGCCACGGAATTTCCTGCAAGCTCATCCCAGGAAGACTCCCGAACATTTCCATACGAGAACGACTCGGGAAATAAATTGCACGGCCGCAGATCGCCGTTGGCGCTGATCACCACGGAATTAGAACCGGCCCCACAATTCGCCCGCACCGCAGCTTCGGAGCGTTGCTCTTCCTGCACCACCGGAATAATGTCCCGGTATTTTTCGACGATTTCCGCCAAGTAGTCAAGGTAGTCGCGCCCTTCCTGGCCGGTTTGCCGTTCCACCATGTCTTTGCCGCGACCAAACCCCTCAATGAAGTTAAACACAAACATTCGCGCACCAAGATCATGGGCCTGTTGAGCCATGGCATCAACCTCCCACATGTTGTCGTCGAAAAGCACGGCGCTGATCCGCACAAACACACCAGCCTCCGTGAGGCGCCGAACATTCGCGCAGGTTTTCTCGTATGCGCGGCGGTGATTGCGTAACCGGTTGTGCGTTTCCGCTTTCGCCGAGTCAAGCGAAATAGACACCGTGACACGTTCGCGGTGCGCTACCAGCATCCGCAGCACGCGTTCGCTGAGAATGGTGCCGTTTGTAAAAACCGCAACCTCCGAAAACTCCCGTAAGGAAATATCCAAAATTTCGGCGAACTGAGGGTGCATAAACACCTCTCCACCGGTGAGTTGAAGGCGATACACGTGTGCGTCATGCATTTCTCGGCACAATGCTTCGAATTCTTCAACGTCTAGGCGGTCATTGCGCTTCGGCCCGGCGGAAAGGTAGCAATGATCACAAGCCTCGTTGCACGTATTGGTGATTTCCACAATCACCGACCGTGGGGAGGATGGCCGCGCCGAATTCAATACCGGAATTTCAATGGTTTCCGGTAGCGAAGTCTCGTCTGATTCGCACACTCGGATGGCTTTCCGATCGACCATCTCAAGCACGAAGCGTTCAATCCAGCCGCGGGCCTGCGACTCGTCCAAATGATGTGCTGCGCAAAACGTGGTAACGAATGAGGATGCCTGTTGACATTGCTGCAAATGCCGCAGCAGCGTGACGGCGGAATCATTGACATCAAAACCGTCCCACACTTCCGCACCCTGGTCATTGGGCTTTTTGTAGGCGACCGTATTTCCGTTTGTGGTGGAATATATTTTCAGCTCAGGGGCTGGTTGGAGAAGAAGTTGCATGAGGTTACCTCGGGTAGCGAGTTGTTACACCATGGCCCCGAAAGTGAACTCGTATGCGACGATGCAGATGCCAGCAGCCAACACAGCCACGTATTTGCGGGGGTGCCGGAACACGTCGCGCTCTGTTTTCACGTTCACCAATGGGAACCTGATTTCCAAAAACACGCTGATTGCGGTGGCAAGCAGCGCAATACACAAACCAAATGCAATGTCGAGCGGTTGGACGAGGCCCAACCAGGCCGCAACAATATAAAGAAACGCCATCCCCAGCACAAACACCGGCAGCATCGCCGCAGCCATGCGCAATGCGGTTGCCTTTTCATCACCAACCAGGCGAATCTGGTCGCGGGTATCGTGCTCGCGGCTGAGAATCGTGGTCACTGGCGTGTTCACACAGGCCAGACACCAAAACACACGCACGGGCCCCTGTTCGCTGCCGATCATATACACCAGAACGGCGGCGAAGATGTTGATGATCAGAAAGCTACTCCAAGCCCGGGAATCCAACAACGTGTTCACGAGGAAATAATTGTTGAATTTCGTGCGCACGAATTGCGCAAAGCGGGACTCCCCGGTGGTCGGCGTGCGCGGCAACACGCACGGAAATTGATACATCGACACCAAGACGATTATGGCGAGGACGATGCCTAACCAAGGCTGCACGTATTGCGCCACTGCACCAAGGCATAGCGCGATGCCGAAACCAATGAGCGCGGCACGCTTCACCGGAAGTGCGTGCGAGAGAAAAAGCGTTGCGCCAATGAGCAACACGAAGACTAGGAGTGACACGAGCTGGATAGCAGTACCTTGGCCAATGGCAAGCAATATCACCACGAGTGGGATGAGCACTTCGAATACGAATACCGCGCACGCCACACACACATAGGCCGCAACCATGGTTTTTTCGCGCACCGGATAGAGCAATAAGTTTTCCAGCCTGCCTTCGCTTAACCAGCCGTTGCGGACCGTGCGCACGAAAAACACGGCGCTCACGCTCAAGCCGAGAAACAGGGCGTCGTAACGCATCGGCGGAATCAAATCGGAGAGGAAAAACGCCATCGTCGAAACAACGACGCACGTAATGATCACACTACGGCTCAAAAATTCGCCGATAACGGCGTGGATACCCCACCGCAGATCCAGGGTTCGCAGAGAGGAGCTGGACAACATCTTTTGCTTCCCGCGGCACATCAAATGGGCCGCTCAGTTGACCGTCTTTAAGAACGTACAGCAAATCGCAACACCGCGTAAACGACTCCGCAATGTGGGAACTTAGCAGCAGCGAATGTCCCTTCGCGGAATATTCATTAATACAGTGGTACAAAAACTCGGTGCCAACAAAATCCAGGAAATCTACCGGTTCATCAAGGAACAACAGCGGGCGATCCAGCACAAACGCGCAAATCAACCGCGCCTTTTTATTATTGCCGCTGGAGAGGTCTTGCATCTGTTTGTCTTGGTGCGCGCCGAAGTTAAATCCTTCAATCAAGGATTCAACAAATGCTGTTTCCGGCTCGACGCGGTACACTCCGCACAAATAGTCGAGGAATTGATGGAAGCTCCAGCTGAAGAAGCTACGGTCCTCCGCAAATACGGTGTAGCGCTGTGCCTTAAACTCACGTTTATCAGGGCCAGTTAGATTAGCCTCAAACGAGAACTTGCCGCATTCCCAGCCGGCCAGCAACCCAGACAGCCCTTTAATCAGCGTGGTCTTGCCCGCGCCGTTGCCGCCGAGAAGGCCAACGACCTTTCCTGCTGGGATCTCCAGTTTGGCCGCCGAGGCAATCACGGTGTCCGGCTTGTACCAAACTTTGATGTCCTCGGCCGCCAACCTAGGGGCCTCGATGTCCGGCGCCATGAGATTAGTCAGCTTTCTTCGCACTCGCGGTACGTTTCACCGCGGCTTGGATCGTGCCCACTGCAAGCACCAATGTACCTGCACTCATGATCAGGCTATCGGGGCCAACCCCGTTGCGTGCGAACAACATGGCGGTGATTCCGGCGAAGATTAGGGTCAAAATTGCTTTGATGACGAAGTTCATGATCATCTCCTAGTGCATCTTCATACTGCGCGGAACAATGATTTGGTATCATTGATCCTAACACCACCGAGCGCTCAGACTCTGGAAAAAGAAACGAACGCTCGGTGGGGTTGGAGGATTGGGGTTCGCACTAATGGATATGGAACAGTGCGAGCCCCAATCCGAACTCAAAGTCCGGAATCGGACCAGTGATTGCACAGAGTGCGCCAGCGGAACATGCGGAGCACTTTGAACCATTGACCACCTCAGCCGGTGCTAATTCGGTGTTCATTTTCGCCTCCTTTCTTTCGACACAATCGACCGTACGCTTCGCATATTTTTTGCGCTAGCTCAAAATTCGCCGCGCACTGTAAGATATTTCATATTGTTACGCTTTGCGCCTTCATGTTATTTTCATTTTTCTTATTCTGAATGGCAATAATTTCGCACAGCCAACTAGAAATCTTCGGGGACCACTTTCAGCTTCACCGGCGTTGACCTGCACTTTTTCCGCCCCAGACGGCACCTCCCGCCGGGTCTGCGGGCAATACTTTTGCGTTAAGGAAGCTTCTGGAGAAAAAGCACGAACAGATCACATCCGCATCTACTTCACGCAACATTTGCGACACCAGACCCCGCGATATAACGACGATTCAGCAAATAGTTACTTGTTCTTTGCCTTACTCAAGATATGCGTTCCGACGTGCGAAAACGATAAGGATTGCCCACAAAGTGCAATGCAGCACAACGATATCAAGCACGATTTATAGTGCATTTGCGTAGCTCTGGCGCACGCAAGAATTGGAACAATGCAATCGTTCGAACCACACCATTCAAGCCATTTTCTTTCACCGCGCGCATCAATTACACGCGCCCACTTGGCAAATTTTTGCAGGAAACGCGATTGTTTTGCATTACGATAACGCGCCCGAAGTTCACGCACATATGCGACACCGGAAACGATACAGAAATTCGCTATTGTGTTCGTAGATTCGTGCGATGTATGACTTTTTCAGCAAACCCAAATTTTAAAAATATGCTCACACTTCGCCCCGCCCCCGGTACTTTGCATCCAAGGCCCACCGGGTGACCTTAACCAACCCCCAAATGTGGGTAGTCGAGGAAGTTGCGATCCACGCCCGCCCCAGGCAACCTCCCGCGACCACCTCACCCACCACTCGCCCGCCGCTTGCGTCCCCACACGGCCGAGGCTCCCCCTCACTTAGCGCCCCCATTGTAGGGGTCTTGATAACGCGGCGGGCGACAACACCGATCGAAACCACTGAGAAACACCTCGAATTTCTCGCCGTGCGCGCACCGCACCATCCCCATGCCACGGCAGCCCCGAAAAACCGCTAGCCCACACACACAAGACCCCTGGCCCCCGCATGACCCCCCGACCCCCGATCCGCCCCGCTAACCCTAGCTAGTCGAACTTGGGCTCTTCGTTCCTGCTGCGTTTGATTTCGAAGAAGTGCGGATACGCGGCGAGTTGTACGGTGGCGTCGTAGAGTTTGCCCGCCTCTTCGCCGCGCGGAATGCGAGTAAGCACCGGTCCGAAGAACGCGACGTCTTCCACTTTGATCACGGGAGTGCCTACCTGGTCGCCCACTGCCTTCATTGCTTCATTATGGAAGGAGCGGAGTTGTCCGTCGAGGGTGGTGGTGTACGCGGCGTCGAAACGCTCAGGTGGCAGCCCGCAGCTTTCAAGGGCGGCGATGAGCGTGTCCTGGTAACCGGTTTTGCTGTACTTAGGCCCGGCGCCATTGTTGTGGATGCGGGTGCCTAGCTCGGTGTAGAACGCGTCGAGGGCGTCGATGCCGTCGTGGACTGCAACGGCTGCGACGACGCGCGCGGGCGCCCATGCTGCTTCCATCAGGCGCTGATAGTCGCCGGGCAGGTCGCGGCCATGGTTGAGCACGGCAAGGCTCATCGGCCGCCACTCCACCTTCACGTCGCGTACCTGTTCTACTTCTTTCATCCAGCGGGAGGTGATCCAGCAATAGGGGCAGATTGCGTCAAACCAGAATGTGACGTGTTTGGTCATATTTCTCACCGTACTTCCATGCTCGGAGCTGTTCGATTGTTTGTACTATTTCTTGGTTGCGCTTAGCCCGTGTTGGTGCCTCGCCACATGAATCCTCCACACCCCACGCCCGGATTCGCGCTGCGGCACAAGACGCTGATGTGCGTTGTCCAGCGCGGATACGGCGCTTTTCGCGTGAACTCGGGTTCATTCCCCCATCGTAGCTAGCGGCGGCGCGCAGCGGGAGGGCTGTAGGACAATTCTCGGCCACAATTCAGGGTTACTACGCTTAGGCTCATGACCTCTTTGAATCTCACGCGCGCGGAAGCTCGTGCCCGCGCCGAGCTCGTCGATGTTGAACATTACGATATTTCACTCGACCTCACCCAAGGCGAATCTACGTTCTCCTCGATCACCACGGTTCGGTTTCGTTCCGCCGCCGGCACCACGTTTATTGACCTACGCGCGCAGCGCATCGAGGAAGCGCTTCTCGACGGCCGCGACATCACCCCCACAACCTACTCCCCGGAAGCCGGCCTTGAGCTGGAATTGACGGAAGGGGAACACCAGCTGCGGATCACGGCGCGCTGCGAGTACACGCACACCGGGGAGGGTTTGCATCGTTTCGTCGACCCGGCGGATAACCAGACCTATCTTTACACTCAGTTCGAAACCGCCTTTGCCAAACAAGTATTTGCCTGCTTTGATCAGCCGGACATGAAGGCCACCTACAGCCTGCAGGTCATCACACCGCTGGGCTGGCGGGTAATCAGCAACGGCCGGGTGGCAACCCACACGCGGGCGGACGCACTAGTGCACACCTCGGCGATCGAATATCCGCTGTCCACCTACCTGGTGGCGGTGTGCGCTGGGCCTTACCACGAGGTAACTGATACCTGGCGGGGTCGGCTCACACACCATCCAGAGACTCCGGCGGGGCAACCGGAGGAGCTGGAGGTCCCGCTGGGGTTGTATTGCCGCCAATCGCTGGCCGAACACTTGGACGCCTCCCGACTCTTTACCGAGACGAAGCAAGCGTTCGACTGGTATCACGAGCATTTCGGCGTGGCGTACCCCTTTGACAAGTACGATCAGATTTTCTGCCCGGAATACAATATCGGCGCGATGGAAAATGCTGGTTGCGTTACCCTCCGCGACGAGTACGTGTTCGCCTCCAAGGTGACGGGCAATATGTACGAGCGCCGCGCCAACACTGTGCTGCACGAACTGGCGCACATGTGGTTCGGGGATCTTGTCACCATGCAGTGGTGGGACGACCTGTGGCTCAACGAATCTTTTGCCACGTGGGCCGCCGCGGCGAGCCAATCGGAGGCAACGGAGTACCGCAACGCATGGGTGACCTTTGCCAATGTGGAGAAGTCGTGGGCGTACCAGCAGGACCAGTTGCCGTCCACGCACCCCGTGTACGCGGACGCCCCAGACGTGGAGACGGCCGAACAAAACTTCGATGGCATTACCTATGCGAAGGGCGCGTCGCTGCTAAAGCAATTGCAGGCTTATGTTGGCCGCGATGCGTTCCTCGCGGGCGTGCGCCAGTACTTTGCCGACCACGCGTTCGGTAACGCGACGTTTGAGCAGCTCTTGGGGGCGTTGGCCGCGGCGTCGAAACGCGATTTGTCGGGGTGGGCGAACCAGTGGCTTACCACGACGGGCATCACCACGCTACGCCCGCAATTTACGGTACAAAACGGCTGTTACACGTCGTTTTCCGTGGTGCAGGAAGGCGATCCACGTGATCACCGTATCGCCGTCGGCCTGTATTCGCTGATCGACGGCCGCGTGCACCGAACCCACCGCGTGGAACTCGACATCTCCGGCAACCGCACGGACGTTCCAGAACTATTGGAAGCCCCGGCGGCGGACCTAGTGCTCGTCAACGACGACGACCTCACCTATTGCACGCTGGGCTTGGACGCGGACTCATTGCGATTCGTGCGCGCGCACATCGATGCGATTACCGACCCCATGCCGCGCACCTTGTGCTGGTCGGCGGCGTGGGAAATGACCCGCAACGCACAAATGCGCGCCCGCGATTTCCTCGAGCTGGTGATTCGCGGGGCGCACGCCGAAACCGAAATCTCCGTCCTCGAGCGGGTGCTCAACCAAGCGTGTGTGGCGGTACAACACTACGCCGACCCAGCCTGGGCCGAAGCAGAGGGCCACGAGCGGCTCTCCCGCTTCCTTCTCGACGCCGCGCGCACCGCCCAACCCGGCTCGGACGCACAGCTGGCGTATGTCAAGGCCCTTGGTCGGGTGCGCCTGCACCCCGAGGCGCTGGAGTTCTTTGAGTCCCTGGATCTTGCGGGGCTTACCGTTGACCGAGATCTGCGGTGGTTGGCGTTAACGGCCCGCATCGCCCACGGAAACGTGAACGATGTCACGTCCATCATTTCGGAAGAGTTAGCCCGCGATAACTCGTCCACAAGCCAATTGTTTGCTGAGCGCGCCCAAGCAACGGTGAATACCGCCGAAGCGAAACTGAAAACCTTTGTGTCATTGACCTCGGGCGAGCTCAGCAACCTCCAATTGCGCCATCAGCTAGAGGGATTCACATGGGTCGGTGCGGAGGAAAACCTCGCGCAATTCAATCAGCGTTTCTTTGAGTTAGCCCCAAGCATTTGGGCTGGAGGTTCGCATGAAATCGCGCTGAAAACTCTGGTTGGGCTCTATCCTTCTTGGGATGTTTCGGAGGCCGGAATCGCCCGCGCGGACGCGTTCCTCACATCTGCTACGCACCCAGCGGGGCTAGTGCGAATAATTTCGGAAGAGCGTTCTAGAGTCGAACGCGCGCTGAGAAACCGCAGGTACGACGCCCGCAATGCTTAGAAAAACATGACACAACATAAGCGCGAAGGGTTGGTCGGGGGTAGCGAAGATGAAGAGCATTTCATCTAAATCTCACCCGAGCTTCACTTTCGCGTTTCATACTGAAATGTATGAAAAATCTTGGACGCTTTGTGCCTCTGGTTGGAGCACTCGGAGGTCTCGTGGTGCTCGCAGTGGGTGGCACGGCGCTTGCGGGTGGCACAGCCGAGCCCAAGATTGATCCAAAACCCGTCACGTTTAAGGTCACCACGACTGTCACTGAAAAAACGGAGGAAACCCAAACTTCGGAGCCGGCACCGGAACCGCAACCTGACCCAGTGCCGGAACCGATCCAGAACAACCCGCCGCCGCAGGTGCCGCATCAGCCGGCGCCCCCACCGGCGGCTCCCCCTCCGTTGCCTCCCCTCCCTCAAATCGAAATCCCCATCCATATCCCACCGTTTGTTCCCCCGGTGGTTCTTGACGATGACGACTTTGACTTTGAGGATGATTGATTTTGAATTGGATTGGCACTTCAGTTCGTTGGCGAATCGTCCTGTGGATTGTTGCGACGGTATTGTTGGCGCTCCTCGCGGTGACGCTGACTACGCGAACCATATTGCGTTCGCAGGTCGTAGCGGAAGCAAACTCGTCAGTCGAACTAGAAATTAACGAATTTAGAGCCTTCGTAGAGCAAGGCACAAACCCGAAAACCTCGAAACCGATTACAGATACCCGCGAGCTCATTGAGTTGTATTTGGCGCGCCAGATGGTTGCTCCGGATGAATTATTAGTGGGCCGCGCAAACGACGCTTTGTTGCAGGTGGACTTGTCTGCGTTAACGGAAAGCTACATTCCGAAAGACAAGGACAAACTCGGCAAAGTTGTTGGGCAGATTATGGATTCCCAGGAAGTTTCCGGCGTGTTGCACGATTCGGAGCTGGGAACGATTCACTGGGGCCGCGTGGACGTGGTGGCCAACAATAGGGAATCTGGTTCCTTCGCGGTCATGGTGTTTACGGACGAGTCGCAGCGCCAGGTCACCGAGCAGACCGCGGTGATCGCGAGCGTCGGCGCCGGCGGTTTGGCGATGACGGTCTTGATCGCGTGGTTGGTGGCGGGCCAGATCTTGGTGCCGATTCGAAACCTGCGCAAGGTGGCGTCCGGCATTACGGATACGGATCTGACCCGCCGCGTGCCGGTGGCGGGCAGCGACGAGATTGCCCAGTTGGCGTTGACGTTTAACGATATGCTGGACCGTCTGGAGGACGCGTACCAGGTGCAACGGCAGTTTGTCGACGACGCGGGCCACGAGCTCCGCACCCCGATTACGGTAATCCGGGGGCAGCTGGAGTTGTTGGAGGTGGCCACGGAAGACCAGCGCGATCGGTCGGTGGCGTTGGCGATTACTGAGCTGGACCGCATGACGCGCATCGTCACGGACCTGCTGACCCTGGCCATTGCCAACTCCGCCGATTTCATTACCACCGCCCGGGTGGATGCGGCGGAGCTGCTCATCGATATTGAGGAAAAGGCCTTGGTCATGGCCATCCGCGATGTTGTGATCACGGGGGTCGCGGAAGGGCAGGTCATCCTTGACGAGCAGCGCGTTACGCAGGCAATGTTGGAGCTGTACAACAACGCGGTAAGCCACACCATGCCTGGTGATCAAATTGAGCTGGGTAGCGCGTTTTTGAACACCGGCCCGGACCGGCTGCTTCGCCTCTGGGTGAAGGACCATGGCCCTGGCATTCCGGAGGATAAACTTCCTACACTGTTCGACCGGTTCACGCGCGCTGATGGCGGTAGCAGGGACACCCGCACGCGCAATAAGCACGGCGCGGGCTTGGGCTTGTCCATTGTCCGCGCCATCGCGGATGCCCACAATGGCTGCGCGTGGGTCGAATCCACGATCAATGTAGGGTCGACGTTTGGTTTGGATCTCCCAGCCCCGGAAATTATTGACCTGGAAGCAGATATTTTGGAGGACTCTGAATGAGCCGCATCTTAATCGCAGAGGATGATCATGGCATCGCCGACTTCATTCACCGCGGTTTAACCGCCGCGGGGTTTGCTTGCACCATTACCGAAAGTGGTGATGAGGCGTACTCGCTTGCCAATTCCGGCGCGTACGATCTGCTCATTTTGGACCTTGGCCTACCGGAGGTAGACGGCGGCGAGGTGCTCAGCCAGCTACGCAAGGCGAAAAACAATCTGCCGGTCATTGTGCTCACCGCCCGCACCAAGATTGAGGATCGCGTGCGCACCCTCGAGGGCGGGGCGGATGATTACATGCCCAAGCCGTTCCAATTTGCGGAGTTGCTGGCGCGGGTGAAGCTGCGGTTGACGGACCGCAGCACCCGCGATAGCGACACCAATATCTTGTCCCGGGGAAACTTATCGTTGGATTTGCGCACCCAGCGTGTGCATGTGGCAGGTAAAACGCATGATTTGACGCGGCGGGAAGCCAGCCTGCTGGAAACGTTTTTGCGTCACCCTGACCAGGTACTGTCCCGCGCCCAACTATTGAGCAAGGTGTGGGGCATGGATTTCGACCCTGGCTCAAACGTCGTTGACGTGTACGTGCGTACCTTACGCAAGAAAATCGGCGCGAAGCGTGTGGAAACTGTTCGCGGAACGGGGTATCGGCTGAGGTGAAACCAATGCGTGACGAATGCACGACAACCGTTCCCATCAAAGCCGTTGAGCTGCCCGAAGAGGGCGAGACGACGCAACCCGCTCGGTGGTCCACCAAACCCCCAAGCCCGCAGCACAATGAACGCCCCAAAACGGAGTTCACCATGCCTCCGTGGCGCAGAATCGCGCCCCCGATCGTCGGAATGCTGGTGATGTTGCTGCTGTTGAGCCGCATGCCAGCCTCGTTAAGTTCGGATGGCAAATTCACCCTGGCCGTGTTTGCGGCGGCGATTTGGTTTTGGGTATTCACCAAGATCGACGACACCTACATTGCACTCAGCGCGGCCACCATCCTCACCGTAGCCGGCGCGATCCCCGTGCCGGAGCTGTATGCAGCACTGGGCGACGACACCTTGTGGCTACTCATCGGCGCTTTCATCATCGCCTCCGCGGTGTCCGCCTCGGGGCTGGCGGAGCGCGGCGCGCTTGGCATTACCCGCGGGGTGACCTCCCCGCGCGTCTTGGTGCACCTTGTCACCCTGACCATCGTGTGCACGGTGTACGCCGTACCCGCCACGTCGGGGCGCGCCGCATTGGTGATCCCGGTGTTTCTGGCGCTTTCGCACGCCCTTGGTGAACGGGACCGTTGGCTCACCCAGAGCCTCAGCCTCGTCTTCCCCGTCACTATTTTGTTTTCTGCGGTGGGCTCCCTGATTGGCGCTGGCGCGCATCTGATTACCAATCAGATTTTGTCCGCCAACGGGCTCGAGGCGTTTAGCTTTACCCAATGGTTGCTGTTTGGCCTGCCGCTGGCGTTGGTGTCTTCGCACGGCGCGGCGGAGATCATTTTGTTTGTCACCAGCACCAAGGAGCAGCGCAGCTCAGAGATCGACATTAACGCGGATTCGTTTACGGAAAGTTCCCGCGCGTTGTCGTCCTGGGAGATCCGCACCTTGCTGATCTTGATGATCTCCGTGGTGCTGTGGAGCACGGAAAACCTGCACGGCTTACCGCCCGCCCTGGTGGCGTTGATCGGCGGACTGCTGATCACCTGCCCGTGTTTCGGCTCCGTTACCCTCGCGGATTCCATCAAGAAGATCCCGTGGTCGCTGCTGCTGTTTATGGCGTCTACCTTGGCGATGAGCCGGGCGCTGACAAACACCGGCGCGGCGGAGGTATTGGCGCGAAGTTTGCTGAGCACGCCGTCACACAATGTGTTCGCCGGGATTGTGTTTGTGGTCATGGTGATTGTGCTGTCCACGTTTGCGCATTTGGTGGTGCAGTCGCGGTCCGCGCGCTCCGCGGTGTTGATTCCATTGGTGGTGTTGCTCGCCCCGAGCGTGGGTGTCAATCCCCTGGCGGCGGCGTTTGTGTCCACTGCGGCGGCGGGTTTTTGCCACACGCTGCCTGCGTCGGCAAAGCCGTTAGCCATGTTTAAAACCCTCGGCGCGGAGACCAATACCGCCGTCTTTAATGAGTCGCAATTGTTGCGCCTCGCGGTATTTTTGCTGCCTCTCCACCTTGTGCTTTGCATCGTGTTCGCGTTTGGAATCTGGCCGTTGTTGGGACTTCCGGTGTTCCAGTAAATTGCGTCCGCGCGGTGGGTATTTGCCTGCGCGCGCGACCGCATTGTTTGTTGTAGTTGATGTGAGGAATATTGCACTCGATGACCGTTTATATGCCCGCTCGTATTTTGGTTGCCCCTTCCGGATTCAAGGAAAGTTTGTCTGCAATTGAAGTTGCTGATGCTATTGCCGCAGGGGTTCGGCGCGTGTTTCCAGGCGTGCACGTGGATTGCTTCCCGGTACCGGACGGAGGGGAGGGAACGGTAGAGATTTTCACCACCCGCCCAGGCGCGGTGCCGCACACATGCACGGTTGCTGGGCCCGTCGGGGACCCTGTCGACGCTACGTGGCTGGAGTTGCCCAACGGTACGGCGATTGTGGAAATGGCCTCTGCCGCGGGCTTGCGTCTCGTGCCGCGAGACCAACGTGACCCAGGCGCTACCTGCACGTTTGGCGTCGGCCAGCTGATTGCGGATGCCCTTGACCACGGCATGCGGCGCATTATTGTGGGTTGCGGAGATTCCGGCACCTGTGATGGTGGTGCCGGCGCACTGCGGGCGCTGGGTGTGCGCATTTTGGATTCCCACGGCAATGATGTGCCACGCGGCGGTTCCGCGCTTCTCGATGCCGCCGCCATCGACGCCTCCAACCTCCATCCCCGCTGGCACGAAGCCCGCGTCCAGCTCGCCTGTAACGTGCACAACGTGTTGACCGGCCCGCGCGGGGTGGCGGCCGTGTTTGGCCCGCAAAAGGGCGCGACCCCAGAGCAGGTTGCGCTTCTCGACGCCGCGCTCAGCAACTTCGCCAGCCTCCTCACCGAACACCTATCCCCTACTCTTGATGTGCACTCCGGCCCCGGCACCGGCGCGTCCGGCGGATTGGGTGCCGGTCTCGCGGCCATCGGCGCCACGCTGGAAAACCGCTTCGATGTGCTGCTTGGGCTTGCCCCTACGGAATCGGCCGAAAGCTTGGACGATTTAATGGCGCAGGCGGATCTTGTGCTTACTGCGGAAGGCGCCATCGACTTCCAAACGCCGCGCGGAAAAGTTCCGGCTGAGATTGCCCGCCGCGCGCAAGTGACCGGCGTGCCCGTCATCGCGTTGGCGGGTTCGCTTGGCAAGGGCGCCCCAGCAGTCCACGATGTGGGTATCGACGCAATCGCTTCCATCCTGCACATCCCCATGGATATCGAACAAGCTGTCAAACACGGCGGCACGCTCCTCACGGACGCCACGGAACGCACCATGCGATTGGTGCAGCTAGGCTCCGTCATGCACGGTCGATGCGCACGGAAAGCCCACCACGGGCGCCCAGGGAACTGAGACCACCAACACCGATCTATTAAGTGCACAACCTTAAAATTGGGTGCATTATCAACTTTGGGCCAGCTGATTTTTAGCTTGTCGGCCTAGGCTTTGCACTATGAAACGCCGTGGCTTTTTAAAACTCGTCGCATTGTCGGCGGCGCTCAGCGCATGCACAAACAACGCGACAACCACCTCCAGCCCCGCCGACTCTTCCACCGAGGACGCGTCCAAATTGGCGTTCGATTCCAAAGGCTTCGTGGAAAAGACCACCACGATCGGCGACGCGAACATCACCTACCGGGAATGGTCGAACATAGTCTACGTATCCAATCCAGTGGATACGGACTACCAATCGCTGGTGATCAAGCAACCCACCGAAATCAACGGCGAGCGCGTCGACTCCACCTCGTTGCCGATCGTGCTGGCCTTAAATATTGGTGGCTATCTGTCTTCGTCGCCGAATAAGCAGGGCGGCCCGGGCGGCCCCATCGACGCCACGGGCGTCCCACCGACCGGAAACCCGAGCGGGCCTCCCGGCGGCGGCGAATCCCCCGGCGATGGTGTCGCGTCAGGGTCCGGCGATCAGGTAGCGGGCGGGCGTCGAGTAGACAACGGCGACCAAGCGCTCGCTGGCGGGTTGACTGTGGTGGTCCCCGGGGCCCGGGGCCGCGATAACCAAGCCGAGGACGGCACCTACTTTGGCAAGGCCCCCGCCGCGATCGTGGATCTTAAGGCCGCGGTGCGCTATTTGAAAGCCAACGCCGACGCCATCCCTGGTAACACGGAACGCATCGTTTCCAGTGGTAGTTCCGCGGGCGGCGCCCTGTCGGTGTTGTTGGGCGCCTCCGGTGATAGTGACCTTTACGCAACGGAGCTTAAGGCCATCGGCGCGGCGGATGCCTCGGATGCGATCTACGCGGCCGCGGGCTACTGCCCCATCACCGATTTGGAGTACGCGGACGCCGCCTACGCGTGGTGTTTCCAAGAAACCAGCGACGAAGCCAAGGCCCTAGCGAAACAATTCGACGCCCGGATGCAGGACCTCAAGCTGAAAAACTCCGACGGCAAGGAACTCACCGCCGACAACCTGGCCAACCACATCTTGAAGGAGCACATCCGCCCGGCTGCGAAACGACACCTCGAGGGATCATCCCCTGAGGAACGTGCCGCCTACGAGGCGGAGCAGCCGTGGGTGGCGAAAGATTTCAGCTGGGATGAATTCATCGCCTCGGTGGATCGCAAGAAAACCAGCCCGGCGTTTGACAAGCCCGATTTGAGCAGCGGCGAGAACATCCTGTTCGGCAGCACCACCGAAAACGCCCGGCACTTTACCGAACAAGGCCAATCCGGCGCGGTTGCCGAGGACGTCCAACAAGCCGTCGAGCAGATGAACCCCATGGCTTTCCTGTTAGATGAACACAAGCAGCGCGCCAAGCATTGGTTCCTGCGGGTGGGCACCAAGGACACGGACACGAGCTACAGCGTCGTAAGCAACCTGGATTCCCTCCTGCAACGCATTGGCGATTCTGTAGACACCGCCTTTTATTGGGACGCGGGCCACGGGGCGAACCTTGACCCCGACAAGTTTGTCGCCTGGGTGAAATCCCTCGGCTAGCCTCGGCTAACCGCGACGCGCCCGCGCGTATGTGCCGCGGGTGGCTGCGGCGGTGAGCTGTTTGACTAGGAGGAGCAACGCGGCGTCGATAATGAGCATTTTGCAGAGGATTGCCGCGAGCCCGCTGCCCAGGTTGAGGGGGCTATTCCAGAAAAAGTGGCAGCCGTACGCGCAGAGAACCAACCCGGCGCCGGCCCACCAGCGGCGGTCCAACAGCAGCATCACGCCCACCCCGGCGAAGGCGGAAAATGCCCAATGCGAGGCCAGCGCGGTGATCAACCGGATCACGGCGGTGAGCAGGGCGCCCTCCACGTCACTGTTCGGGTCTTCCACGGCGCCGCGCGCAACGTAGACGATATTCTCGGCGGTTTGAAAGCCCAAGCCCACCCAGGCCCCGATGGCGAAACCTTCGATCGGGTGGCGTAGGCCGCACAGCAGCACGATGGCGAAGATGAGCACGGTTTTCGCCCATTCTTCAGTAAACGGCCCGGCGATGGCGGGCTGCCAATCCTCCGCGTGGTTGGGGATGACAAAGTAGAGGAATTCGAAGGCGCGATTGCCTTGCATGGCCACCCATGTGGCGGCGCAGGCCCCGACCACAAAGGAAAACCCGGCGATGTGCAGCGGCAGCGGCCGTAGGCTGGTGCTGTGGCTGATGAGCACGCCGCACAAGATGGGCGCGAGTAATACCACCGCGCTGCCCGCGAGCACCGCAGTGGAATATCGGGGGATCATCATGTGCGCGTAAGAGGCGTAGCCCACCACCCCGAGGATGAGCATCACCCACCACAGCGCGGAGCGCGGCTGATACAGGCCGCTCATGTGGTGTGCACCTGGAGTTCGCGGATAAGTTCCTCGATTGGTGCGGGTTGGGTGGCGTCCGTGCTCGTGGAGGTAATTGCCACGAGATAGTCCTCGTGGGTGATTACGGTGCATTGCCCACCGGCGGCGTCGGCGACGAGGCTGCACCGGTAGCCTTCGTAGCGGGCGCCGTAGAGTGGGGCGTCGATGCGCGCGTTGCCCATGCGGTTCGTCACGTAGCGTTCGGCGGCGGCTACCGGGTCGCGCACGCCGCTCACAATGCGCACCGCAATCCGCTGCGTGCCCCGCTCATACATTCGAAGGTCACGGTTGGTTCCCAACGTACGCTCGAAGCCGGACGGCACCTGGAAGGTGGCGATACCGCGGCCCACGCTGACTTGTTCCAACCCGGCGGCGACGGTGTGGCGCGGAATCACGGCGTTGAGCGACGCGGGCACCGCCCACGGTACGGCGAGCAAGCAGAGGACCAACAGTGCGATTCGAACATCGCGGAGGAATAGAGTGGAGACCATGGAAACCTTCTATGACAGAGTCGGCGGCGAGGCTACGTTTCGGGATATCGTCCACCACTTCTACCAGCAGGTACGCACTGATGACATCTTGGGACCAATGTATCCCGCGGACGATTGGCAGGGCGCCGAGGACCGGCTCCGCATGTTTCTCGCCCAGTACTGGGGCGGGCCGCAAACCTACCAAGCCGAACGCGGGCACCCCCGACTGCGCATGCGCCACTTCCCGTTTACTATCGACGCCGCGGCCCGCGACCGCTGGCTGCTACTCATGCGCAACGCGGTAGAGACCATCGACAGTGACACGCTCGACGACGCGCACCGTGCCGCCCTGTGGGACCACATGGAACGCGTGGCCAATATGCTCGTGAACGCGGAATAATCGCATGGAAATCGCCATTATCGGGGGCGGCCCGCGCGGGATCTCCATCTTGGAGCGGCTAACCGCTGCCACGCCCGCCACGCCACTACGCATCCACGTTATCGACGCCGTGCAGCCAGGTGCCGGCGAAATCTGGCGCACGGACCAAACACGCATTCTATGCATGAACACCTTGGCCGGGGAGGTGACGCTGTTTACCGAGCCGGGCGCCTCGGTGCGCCTGCCGGTGCGCGAAGGCCCCACGTTGTTTGAGTGGGCGGGCGGCGCTTGGCCCGCCGCTTCCCACCCGCCACGCGCCGTGTATGGCGAGTATTTACATTGGGTCTACACCTGGGTGCTCGAACACTTACCCGATAACGTGACCGTCTTTGAACATACGGACCGAGTGGTAGGTATCGACGGCACGACGCTTCAGCTCGCCAGCGGGCGCAGCATCACCGCCTCCCGCATCGTCTACGCGGGAGGTTGGCTGCGCACTGAAGACACCCCGGCGCCGCGCCGCGTAGCCCCGGATAATCCGGTGGCCCAGGATTATTCCGGCATTCCCGCCGGGGCGGACGTGCTGGTGCGCGGGTTGGGTATGGGTTTCTTTGACACGATGGCGCTCCTCACCCTGGACCGCGGGGGATCATTCCACCCCCACCCGGATGGCAGCAACAGGCTCCGCTACCAGCCGAGCGGGGAAGAACCCAGGCTGATTGTTACCTCGCGGCGGGGTTATCCTTACCTGCCGAAGCCGGACTACAGCGGCGAACTTCCGCCGCCCGCCACATTGGCCAATACTCGGCGGGTGGCTCGCCAGTTGCGGGATCAACCAAGCATTGATTTCGGCGCGTCAGTGCTGCCCGCGATCATGGAAGATGCGCGGCTCGCATACAATCCCGCGGTGAGCGCCACGGAATTTAAGCAGGTGTTGGAACGAGTGGCGTCCCCATGGGACACCCCGGGAACGCTCGAAAGCATTACCGAATTGGTCGCGGAAGAGCTGCGCGGGGATATTGCGGAGGCCGCCCTAGGCGCGGCTTCTCCCCTGAAATCCGCCTTGCGGGAAATAGGCGCTGCCCGTAAAACCGTAACCCTGTTGGGTGCAGGTGGCCGCTACACCCCGGATTCTATGCGCAGTTCGTTCAAGAACTTTATGGCTTTCGCCCGGTTGGTCGGTTCCGGCCCGCCGGCGTTCCGCAGCCGCGAACTCTTGGCATTAGTGGAGGCCGGGATCGTACGGTTCGCGGGCCGTGCGGAGTCCTTAGACGGCAGTTTTCGTTTACGTTCGCGCGACCTCGTTGCACCCGTGCACGCCGATTATCTGATTGAGGCCCGTCTACCTGCACCGGATATCCGCCGCACCGCCGACCCTGTGCTCCGAGACCTGTTGGCGCAGGGGCGGATCCGACCGTTTTGCCTTCGCAATGGCTCGCCCACCGCTGCCATCGATGTGGAGGTGTCCACTGGGCGGGTTATCCACCGCGATGGAACTGTCGACGAGACATTCCATGTGGCGGGCATCCCGCTCAACACGCTCATTGGATTTACCACTATCAGCCCAATTCCCGGCACGGATGCCCCTATGCTGCAAGAAACCGACCGTGTGGCACGAAGCCTGCTTGGTTGGCAAGGGTGAACGAATGCGGGTTGTAGGCTATGCCGCGGGCAGTGCGGCGGCGATATCTGCGAGGAGGTCGTCCAAGTCTTCGATGCCTACGGAGATTCGCACCAAGTCACGCGGGACTTCCAGCTGGGATCCGGCCGCGGATTGATGCGTCATGGTCGCGGGATGTTCGAGCAGGGATTCGACACCACCGAGGGATTCTGCGAGGTAGATGAGTTTGGTGTTGGTACAGAAATGGCGGGCGGCTTCCTCGGAGTGGAAACGCACGGAGATCATGCCGCCGAAGCCGCTCATTTGGCGGCGCGCCACCTCGTGCCCAGCGCAGGACGGAAGCCCCGGATAGAGTACTTGTTTGACCTGCGGCAGAGTTTCCAAATATTCGGCGATTGCTTGCGCGTTGCGGCAATGCGCGGCCATGCGAATGGGCAGGGTTTTGATGCCGCGGATGGTGAGATAGGCGTCGAAGGGGCTGGGGATCGCACCGGCACCGCCCTGCAGAAATGCGAGCTGCTCATCGAGTTCCGCGTTGTTGGTCACCACCAAGCCCCCGACAACGTCGGAATGCCCGCCAAGGTATTTCGTTGAGGAGTGAAGCACAACGTCCGCCCCCAAGCTCAGGGGTTGCTGTAGGTAGGGCGTGGCAAAGGTATTGTCCACCACCAAGGTTGGGGCGGCGGCGAGCGCACGGATCCCCGCAATATCGGCAATGTTTAAGGCAGGATTGGTCGGGGTTTCCACCCAAATCACCTTGGTGTTCGGCCGCAGGGCTGTGGACACATCGTCGAGGTTCGATAGATCCGCGACGGAGTACTCCACGCCCCAGGCGGCGAATACGGTGTCGATCAGCCGGTAGGTGCCGCCGTAGGCGTCGTTGCCGAGCACGATGTGGTCGCCGGGGCGCACCGTCGAGCGCAGCAACACGTCCGTAGCGGCCATGCCGGAAGCGAATGCGCGAGCAAACTTCGCGCCTTCGAGTTCCGCCACCAGCGACTCCAGCGCAGCGGTAGTTGGGTTGCCGCAGCGGGTGTACTCAAACCCGGCGCGCAATTCGTTCAAACCGTCCTGCACGAACGTGGTGGAAGCGTAAATCGGTGGATTCACCGCACCCAAGGCATCGGGGGAATACCCGGCATGAACGGCGGAAGTGGCAAAACCTGGCATGAGCGTGCGGCCTTTCTCTCGGAACGAATACCACGAGAATAGACCAAGCTGTTCAGATAAGCGACTTTGCAGGTAGACCATGCAGTCTAAGCGGGCTAGAGGAGGTTTACCCCGCCCCGCATCAACCACACGGTGCCGTACGCGGCGTCGAGACGCACCCACCGGTCAAGCGCGGAAACCCGCAAATGGCGGGGCACATCAGCATCCGCAGAACTACCCAACCCTGGCACAAACCCAAGGTTCACGCACGCAAAAATCATGCGCATGGGCACCCCCACCTCCACCTCGCTCCCACGGACGCGCAGCACTTCCTGCTCGAGCAGCGACGCAGGCGGGCCAACCGACGTGGAAAACTGCCGAACCAACTCCTTGCCCTTGCCGGCGAGGTCCGCAACCACGGCAGCGGGAACCTGATCCAGCAGCACAAACCCAGTAGCAGGCGGCAGCACACCGGGCCACAACGCTTGCGCTTCCGGCGCCTCCCCCGCCACCGCGTCCGCCGGCCCAACATCCCCCGCGGTGCCAAGCAACGCAGCAAGATCAGCGGCGCGCACCACTACACCGCCCGCCGACCCCGAACCGCCCGCTACTGCGCCATCACCGACCGCACCGTGGGCGGAACGGGATGCGAGCACCCCAAACGGAGTGTGCACGAACACATCAACGAATTCGCCGCGCTGCCGCAGGCGGGCGAGGGACGCGGCGTCGAAACGCATGGCGCGCTGCAGCATCGCCGCAACACCACGCGCACCAGCAGAAAACTCAACGTGCGCCATTAATTTCCCCGCAACAGCACGGCTTTTTCGTCCTCCCGAATGGGGCGGGGCATGCCCGTGCCGAGGTCGATAAATACCTGCGTACACACAATCACGCAGCACGGCTTGCCGTACCGATCCTTTACCCGCTGGGTAGTAGCAAACGACGTTCTGCCCACATAGGTAACCTGCGTATCAACCTCAACCAGCTCCGTGTCCGGCATAATCGGGCGCACATAATCCACCTCAAGGCGGCGAATAAACACCGCCGGAAGCTCCTCAATGACGTTATCGCCAAACCCATCCGCCGCGAACTTCGCCCGCGCCTCATGCGCAAGCTCAATGTAGGCGGCGTTATTGACGTGACCAAAGCGATCAAAGTCCGACCACCGGAGTTTCACTTTGCAAGTGTGAATCAAACCACCTTCAACCTGCCCAGACTTTACGGTAGCTTCAGCCATTCTCTTTCAAATCCTTTCACACAAACCCGGCTCCGGCGCCGAATAACCCCACAGGGTACACGCAACATCACCCGAAGGTCACACACCTAAAAATCTTTTGCAAAGGAAATCATAGCAACCGGCAGCACACAAGCCCGGCACACCCCTTCCTCGCACTGGAGTGCACTCTAACGTATTCGAACGGGTGAACGCGCACCGACATGGATAGCGCAAGCGGTGTAGGTGGTTTCGGCAGTTTGGGTGGAGCCGCGCCCGCAGGCGCGGAACCACGGCTAGCGGGTCAGCTTGCGGTGCGTCACGCGCGACGGGCGCGCGGCGTCCGGGCCTAGGCGCTCCACCTTGTTCTTCTCATATTCCTCGAAGTTACCTTCGAACCAGAACCACTTACCTTCCTCAACGTTGCCTTCCCAGGCAAGGATGTGGGTACAGGTGCGGTCCAGGAACCAACGGTCGTGGGAAATCACCACCGCACAACCGGGGAACTTCTGCAACGCGTTTTCCAGCGACGACAAGGTTTCCACGTCGAGGTCGTTGGTGGGCTCGTCAAGCAGGATCAGGTTGCCGCCCTGCTTGAGCGTCAACGCCAAGTTGAGGCGGTTACGCTCACCGCCAGACAGCACCTTAGCGGGTTTCTGCTGGTCCGGCCCCTTAAACCCGAATGCCGAAAGGTACGCGCGGGAAGGCATTTCATTCTGGCCGACGTGGATATAGTCCAGCCCGTCAGACACGACCTGCCACACGGTCTTTTCCCCGTCGATGTTTTCGCGCCCCTGATCCACATAGGAAAGCTGCACCGTTTGGCCGACCTTCACGTCGCCGGCGTCGGGCTGCTCCAAACCGACGATGGTTTTGAACAGGGTAGATTTACCCACACCATTGGGGCCAATCACGCCAACAATGCCGTTGCGCGGCAAGGTAAAGGAAAGGTCCTTAATGAGGACGCGGCCGTCGAAACCCTTTTCGAGGTTGGTCACCTCAACAACCTGGGAGCCCAAGCGCGGCGGCGTGGGAATCTGAATTTCCTCAAAGTCCAGCTTCTTGTACTGCTCGGCCTCCGCAACCATTTCCTCATAGCGCTGCAAACGCGCCTTGTTCTTCGCCTGCCGAGCCTTCGCCCCAGAACGCACCCACGCCAACTCCTCGCGCAGCCGCTTCTGCAGCTTCTGGTCCTTCTTGCCGGCAACTTCGAGGCGCTCCGCCTTCTTCTCCAGGTAGGTGGAATAGTTGCCCTCGTAGGGGTACAACTTGCCGCGGTCAACCTCGCAAATCCACTGCGCTACGTGGTCCAAGAAGTAACGGTCGTGGGTAACGGCGAGCACGGCGCCGGGGTATTTCGCCAGGTGCTGTTCCAGCCACAGCACGCTTTCCGCGTCGAGGTGGTTCGTAGGCTCGTCCAGCAGCAGCAGGTCCGGCTCCGAAAGCAATAACTTCGCCAACGCTACTCGACGCCGCTCACCACCAGAAAGGTGGGTCACCGCCTCGTCCCCAGGGGGGCAACGCAACGCATCCAGCGCCTGCTCAATTTTCGAATCAATCTCCCAGGCTTCCGCCGCGTCCAACTCCTCCTGAAGTTTGCCCATTTCCTCCATGAGCTCATCGGTGTAGTTGGTTGCCATCTCCTCAGCAATCGCCTCAAAGCGCTGCTTCTTTTGGAAAATCTCCCCCAAGCCCTCTTCCACGTTTTCGCGGACGGTCTTCTCCTCATTCAGCGGCGGCTCCTGCAGCAGGATCCCCACCGTGGCACCGGGCTCGAGGTAGGCGTCACCGTTGGAGGGTTGGTCGATGCCCGCCATGATCTTCAGAATCGACGACTTACCAGCGCCGTTCGGACCCACCACGCCGATCTTGGCGCCTGGGTAGAAGGCCATAGTGACGTTATCAAGGATGACTTTTTCGCCGTGGGCTTTGCGCACGTTCTTCATCGTGTAGATGAACTCGCCCATGTTTCCCCTTAAGAATGATTGGAATTGCGGTTGAACTGCTGAAAACTTTGGATACCCGAGGATAAAACTCAGAGTCAGTCACGTCAAAGGGTACCGCACCACCCGTTGACTCCCCGAATGCAATTTCCTAGGGTTAGGAAAACCTAACCAACTCTTGCGCGCTTCGAAAGGCCGGATCATGCCGAAACATCAACGGAATATACAGATGCACCCGATTGTAGTCCGCGAGCTCGAAGTGCTTCGCGTGGAAGACATTACCTCCGGCATGCGCCGCATAATCTTTGGCGGGCCGCAGCTGCAGGCCCATGATTTCGGCCCGCACCGCATCGACCGCCTCTATAGTACGGGGTTTGACGACGACGTGCGGCTGATCTTTCCGGACCCCGCCACCGGGGAACGTCCCCGACCGCAGCTCAATGAGCACGGGACCGTGATCTGGAACGCCACCGTGAAAGCCCTGTTCCGCACCTATACCGTACGTTGGTTTGACGAATCCGCTCAGGAACTGGCTATCGATTTCGCCCGTCACGGGGTGGGGCTTGCGGAGCACTGGTCCCACACCGCCCAAGTGGGTGACAAATTGTGGGTGGTCGGTCCAAAGGCGTGCCGAGCCCTGCCCACGCACCGGGATTGGTTGTTGCTGGTCGGCGATGAAACCGCTCTGCCAGCCATCGCGCGCGGCTTGGAGGAATTGCCCGCCGGCTACCCGGTCCATGCCATCATTGAAGTAGCCCGGCGCGAGCACATCTTCGAGCTGCACACAGACGCGGACGCCACCATTACCTGGCTGGTACGCGCCGCGGGTGAGGAATTCCAAAAGGCCCTAGAAACCCTCGATTTTCCACCGCAGCCGGGGTACGCATGGGTGGCAGGCGAGGCAGGCAAACTGCGCGCCGCCCGAAAAACACTGCGGGCCCGCGGTTTTGCCAAGGAGGATTCCGAATTCACGGGCTATTGGCGTGACAATCCCGTAACCGTAGAGGAAGATGGTTCCATTACCGGCGGCGGCTTCTCACTCATGGAACAAGCGCACGAACTCACGGAATTTGCCCCAGCGTTTTTGATTCGAGCAGCCGTGAAACTCGGCGTATTCGCCGCCATCGATGACGGGATTATCCACGCCCCAAAACTCGCCGAACACCTCCAGCTCGACGCCGAGCGGCTCGCCCGTCTACTGCGATTCCTTGCCGGAGAATCTCTGGTGGCTTTAGAGGACCGCCATGTGCGGCTCACGCCATTAGGTCGGGAATTCGCCGATGAGGAAAGCTTTATGGTGCGGCTAATAGTTCATGAGGTGGACCGGCGGGGCTTAAGCTTAGCGCATGCGGAACGAGTCATGCGCACCGGTGTGCCCGTGGCCAAATACGCAGCCACCGACCAAGCATTCGAGGAATTCCACAGCATTACCGCACCTTGGAGCGCCGAGCCAATGGCCAGTGCACTGGGCCAGCTCCCCAACGATGCCCGAATCCTAATTCGAGGCTACGCAGCGGCAGTGTATGCGGATGAGGTGCGCGCCAAACACAGCGACAAGGCCCCAACCCTGGACATTTGGACGGAGGCACCCCATGAGGCGCCGCGCGCCGAGGGCGCGAATCTCGGCATCCTTATCGACCCCGGTGCGACATGCGCCCCAGCCGCCTTAAGCACACAGCTGGCGGAATTTGCCAAGCGGGTAGGCGGCGGTCCCGTGTATGTGGTTACCGCCCTTGCAGAACCCGGCAATATCAACGATCATCTTTTCGAAGAAGACATGGTGCGCATGTGCTCCTCCGACGGGCATATCCCCACCCTGACCGGCATTACGGAAGCTGCCCAGCTTGCCCGATTACGCATCACCGGCAAGCAACCAATCGGCCTTGGTGACACACTGCTCCGGCTAGACCCCTCGGTCGGCGGCTAGGCTCCCAGCTGCTCGACGGGCTGGCTTAGCGGCTGGCGGGCAGATCGGAGGGGACGATAAGCGGGCCGCCGGTAACAGGGTCCGTGATAATAACCGCCCGCAAACCGAACACCTCTTCAAGCAGTTTCGTGGTGATCACCTGCGCCGGGGTGCCGCTGCTCACAAGCGCCCCCTCGCGCATCACGATCAAGTGATCCGAGTATCGGGCGGCCAAGTTCAGGTCATGCAATACCAGCACGATCGTGCGTTCTAATTCCCGATTGAGCCGGGCCACTAGGTTCAGGATCTCGGTGGCCGCCGCCAAATCCAGATAGGTTGTGGGCTCATCCAGAAATAGAACGTCAGTTTGCTGCGCTAAAACCATGGAAATCCACACCCGTTGCCGCTGCCCACCGGATAACGAATCCACCCTTAACCCGGCCAAATCGGCAACCCCGGCCATATCCAATGCGGCGGCGACTTCGCGTTCATCCTGGGCAGACCATTGTTGCAACCAGTTTTGATGCGGGTGCCTGCCGCGAGACACCAAGTCGGCCACCGTTACCCCAGGTGGGGCGAGGGGTGCTTGCGGCAAAAGGCTGATGCGGCGGGCGAGATCGCGGCGTCGAAAAGCATACATATCGGCGCCGTCGAGGGTAAGCGTGCCGGAACGCAGCGGCAGCAGTCGAGCAAGTGTTCGCAATAACGTGGACTTGCCGCACCCGTTAGGGCCGATGATTGTGGTGATGCGGCGGGCGGGTATTGCCACGTCAATGGAGTCTAGAATCAGGCGCTCCTGATATCCAGCGCTCACGGACGAACCAAAAATCTTTACTATTTCCATGTTGAGGCCAGCATTCGGTTTTGACGAACTAACAAGTACACAAGGAATATGCCGCCCGTGGCGGAGGTGACAACGCCGACCGGCAATTCCTGGGGCAGGAGCTGCACCACAATGTCCGCTGCCAGCAATAATGCCGCGCCTACCAGCGCCGACGTAAACAGGGGCGGAGTGGAGCTCCGCAACAGGCGCAGAGCGATCTGCGGGCCGACAAACGCGATAAATTGGATCGGCCCCGCCACGGAAACGGATATCGCCGCCAGCACAATCGCCACACCAAACATGGACCATTGTGCACGACCCTTCCCCTGGCCGAGGGCTTGGGCCAGCGCGGGTCCGAGCGAATGCGCAAGGATCAGAAAACCCAGCCACCCCAGTAATAACACCGACACCATAAGCACCAGTGCGGCGGAACCAAGTCGATCCCAATTCGAACTGTTTAGCGAACCATGCAGCCAAAACGTGGCCTGCCCGGCGTCCGAAATATCGGCGCGGCTGATCAGAAAATACAGGCACGCCTGGAACAGCGCCGATAAAATAATGCCAAACAGCACCAGCCGCAGCGGGTCGGCGGTACGACGCCACGCCAATAACCACATGACCACGCCGGCAAATAACCCGCCGAGCAGCGCCGCAAGCGGCAACCCCAAGCCCGCCAGCCATGCGAACACATTATCGGACTTGCCCAAGACAATTGTGGCGACAGCGAATGCGGAGGCACCGGAAGTGATGCCAAGAATATCCGGGCTAGCGAGTGCATTTCGTGCAACCGATTGTGTGAGCGCACCGGCGATGCCAAGGGCCATACCCACCACCAGTGCCGTTACCACGCGCGGCATGCGCCACTTCCACACCACAAGGCGCTCCATCGGCGCATCGGTGCCCGCGAACACAATGGCGAATACCCGCGGGACGGATAGCGGATAATCCCCGATGGCTATGCCGACGGCCATAAGCAGCGCGATTAGGACCAAGAGCGCGCCAATAACCACCGCAACCCACGGCCGCCACACACGCGAGATCGGTCCGAGCCGCAGCGGAGGCAGTTCCCGAACCGTCATAATTGCACCACTCTATTGCGCCACAGCAGGAACAGGAATACCGGCGCCCCAACGAACGCCAGTACGATACCTACTTCTATCTCCCCCGGCTTTGCAACGACGCGCCCCACCATATCCGCAACCAGCAATAGCGCCGCGCCGATCACCGCCGCATATGGCAGCACCCACCGATAATCCGCCCCACAAATCGAACGTGCGATCTGCGGGGCAAGGAGCCCAAGGAAGCTAATCGGCCCAGCTGCCGCGGTGGCCACGGCGGCGAGGAACGCGATCAGCGCAATACCTGCCACACGCGCCTTAGCTGCATCTACCCCAAGCGATTCCGCCACGTCATCGCCGAGATTAAGGAGGTTGAGCTGCGGTGCCATGAGAAAGGCGATGGTGATCCCAATTATTACGGCCGGGATCAGGATGTATAGGGTTTCCAGGCTTCCTTTGTTTACTGCCCCGATAGTCCAGAAGCGCATACGTTCGAGCGCGCCGGAGTCGCTGAGAATCAGTGAAGTAGTAAATGCGCTCAGCACCGCCGAAAGCGCCGCGCCACTTAGCACCAGAGTCATAGGGTTGAGCTGCCCCGCACCCACATTCGCCAACACGAACACCAGTACAGTTGCGCCGATGGCACCGAGAACCGCAGCTAGGGAAGTGAACGCCATGCTGGCGATGCCGGTGACGCTAGTAAAAGCCACCACGCCCAGCGTCGCACCTGCGGATACGCCGACGATGCCGGGGTCTGCGAGCGGATTGCGCGTATGCCCCTGGATCACCGCCCCCGCGACCCCAATGGCGGCACCAACAACTACGGCAATCAGAGTGCGGGGGATTCTTTGTTCGGAAATAACTCGGAGATCGGCGGTTATGGAAAGGGGGTCATACACCGCCGCAAGAATATTTGAAAGATTCCCAATAATTTGAGCAGCACTTATTTCTCGGGCACCAATAAACAGACTTATTACGCTGCCCGCAACCACCACCAACACTAATAAGAAAAGCCATATGCTGCGAGTTTTCCAATGCGTCGGCGGCGTTGAATGCGTAACGATGTTCGTTTCTAACCTTGGCACGAATTCCCTACATTCCGGTGTTTAGATTCAGCAAAAACTATTGACAGCAAGCATACGTTAATTTAGGCTAAGCAACCCTAAGCACATTGTATGGCGCACTCAGGAGAGGGCTTCCACCATGAAGCAGCGTTCCCACATTCGAACTAGAATTCTTACAGCAGGTGTTTTGATAAGCCTCGGGCTGACCGCCGCCGCGTGCTCCCCGGCCGAAAACTCCACCGAAAACACACAATCCACCGCCGCCAGCACCTCTGAAAGCCAGAGTCAGGGTCAGTGGCCGCGCACGGTCGATTCGCTGGTAGTGCAGGACGGCAAGGCCACCAAGGACACCGAAAAAGTAGAGATTCCCGCCCAGCCGAAACGCATCGTTTCCACCACCGTCACCGTCACCGGCAGCTTATTGGCTATCGACGCCCCAGTGGTCGCCACCGGCGGTGCGCAACCCGGCCCTGCGGCCTCCGACAAAGGATTCTTCCGCCAGTGGGAACAGGTTGCCGAGGAACGCAATGTGGAAAGCCTCTATCACCTAGATCCAAACCTAGAAAAGATCGTGGCACAGCAGCCAGACTTAATTGTGGTCTCCGCAGCGGGAGCCGACTCCGCCACGAAGCTCCACGACCAGCTCAAAGATGTTGCTCCGGTTGTGGTAGTGGATTACTCCGACAAGAGTTGGGAAGCCCTGATTACCGAACTGGGCACGATCACCGGTTTGGAACACAATGCGGAAAGCACGCTGGAATCCTTTAATAAGCGCCTAACTGAGGTCAAGGGCGCGATCACGATCCCGGACCAACCAACGAACATTGGTTTGGCACTTGCCGAGGGCGAAGGCATGAACCTATGGACCAAACAGTCCGCGCAAGGCGAACTGCTTGCCGAGCTCGGCTTCGAGGTAGCCGAGCCCGCCGCGGATATCGTGGACACCTCGGGAGCATTCGGCAAACGCACCGACGTCAAACACGTCACACCGGAAAACCTCGACAAGGCACTTACCGGCAAAACCTTCCTAGTATCCAACGTCGACGGAACCGAAGATCCGGTAGCCCGAATCAAGGCAAACCCGCAACTCGCCGACGCCGAAGTTGTGAAAAACGACCACGTCTATGCCATTGACCCCGAGATTTTCCGCGTGGACTACTACAGCGCCCTAGGATTCCTGGATCAGATAGAAAAACTATTTAAGAAGTAACCTCCTCCCGGGCTTCCTGCCCCTCATCTTCCGGCTGCGGCACGGGTTCAATACCGGTATTGGACGTAAGGTCTTCGTCGTACGCACCCGGTACCTGCGGGTCGAACGCCTTCGGGACGCTCACCCGCTTATCCCCCACCGGTTGCAACGGCGCAGTAGCCAACGAATTCACCGTGTACCTGCTCAAATCCACGCCAATATGCGTGGATTTCAGCACGATTCGAGATTGCCGATTACCATCCTTATCCTCCCATTCGCTGCTGACCATCGTGCCCGTTGCGATCACCGCCATACCGCCCCGCAAACTCGATTTCACATTGCGCGCCAGTTGACCCCAACACTCCACACCGATATAGAGATTGTCATAGCTTTCCCAAACCCCGGTGCCTTGATTAAGCCTGCGTTTGCTGGATGCTAGGCGAAACCTAGCGATTTCCCCGGTCTCACTGATCTTTTTCAACAGTGGATCCGAAACCAAATGACCGGTAACAGTGACAGTTTGCTGCGCCATGGCGAGCTCCTTTACGTTACAGTGCGTTTACTATCTCCCCACCCAGCCTGCCGCCCCACCCCACCCTTGGAAAGTGTTTTGGCATGCACCGACCGTCAATCTGTGGATAACTTTGCGTTATCCACAGGCCAAGCGCGCACGAACCCCAAAAACCTTTCCAACCGATGCTTTCCCGCCTACTGATCGCTTGTGGGAACCACCCAAAGGTCCCATGATTATGGCCGAGGACGGGGGTGCAATCACTCGCGAACAGTTTGAGAACTTTCGAACCATCCGCGCGGTCGGATCTGCCTCAGGCACATGTAACATGGCCGTTTTACGCTCCTGCGAAAATACCGTTCCACGCACCCCGGCATGTCAAATCTGCCTGACCAGGATTTACGTGAATCTCCGACCACAGCACAAAAGCTGTGTAATGTTGCAGCTCAACCACCCAGGTCCTCGACGGGTTGCACACGCCGCCCGCCCCGCTCCGTCTCAGTTAAAGCGTTCGCCGCCTGCGTTCATTTGCGCCAGCATGGCGTTATATGCCTCCATTTCCTCATCCCCCGTTGCGTCCGCGTGCGCGTCATAGGTGCGCATTTGCCTGCGGTCGTCTCGGTACCAGGCGATCAGCAGGGCGCCAAACACAATCACAAGGGGGAATTGGCCGGAGGCCCAGGCGATACCGCCGCCGACGTTTTGGTCGTGGAGGAGGTTCATTTCCCACGGCAAGCCGAGCGTGGAATAAAACTCTTCGGCGAGGATGGTTTGCATCTGCATAAGGGTCACCCCGAACCACATATGGAACGGCAGCGATCCGGAAAGCCACGCCAGCCTGCCCATGGGGCCACCCCGTCCGGGCAGCGGGTCAATGCCGATGAGTTCCCAGTAGTACATCACGCCGGACCAAATGAAGATCACGTTCATGCCCAAGTGCCCAGCGTGTTCGGACACAGCAACATCGTAGAGCGGGGTGAGGTACAAGATATAGAAGATCACCAGGAATTGGATGGTGTTGACCGCCGGGTTGGTCAGGAACCGCACCACCGGATTATCAATAGCCACCTCGAGCCATTCGCGCGGGCCGGGCCGGCCGGGTTCCCCCGGTTGCAACGCGGCAAGCCACAAGGTCAGCGGCCCGCCCAGCACCCAGAACACGGGCACCCCCATGGAGAGAATCATGTGCCCCACCATGTGCATGGAAAACGTGGCTGGCATGTTCATGCCGATCCCGGAACACATGGTGACCAGCAGCATAAGGCACCCGGTGAGGAACCAGGCGGTGCGGCCCCACGACCATGCTTCACCCCGGGAGCGCAGCCGCCACACACCCCACAGGTATGCCACGGCCAGCACAATCGCCAACGTGCCGAACACGATGTCGAAGCGCCACATGGTCCACACGTTCCAAATCGTCGGCTCCACAAATAGCTTGTAGCCCAACTGAATATCCATGGTGTTCAAGTCGGGTTCGCGTGGCGGCGGGGGCGGGGTGCGCCCCAGCGATACGGCTACACCGCACATAGCCGCCATGAGCAGCACTTCCACCGTGGCCACCTGGCGGAACAGCCCCGGCTGGGCATCAAGCTTGGGAATCGCCCACGCCCGATGCGCCCAACCAAATCCGGCGAGCACAATCACTCCGACGAATTTGGCGGTAATGAGCCAGCCGTAGTCGGTGGTCAGCCAATCGGAAAATTCGATGCGGATCGCAGCGTTAATAAGCCCGGAAATGGCCATCACCGCCACCGCAACCAGCGCTACGGTGGAGTACCTCGACACCGCTAGCCGCATCTCAACGCCGCGGCGCCGGCCGTGGGCGATGAGCGCCATCAACCCACCCACCCACAGCACGGTGAACAGTAAATGCCACAGGTAGGAGTTGGTGCCGTAATCGTGGTCGCCGCCCGTGGCGGAGTGCCCTTCCAACCCCAGCGGCACAATCATCAGAATCGACCCCAACAACAGCACCGGCTGCATAATCCACGTGCGGGAAAACACGCCAACCACCCCGGTTGCTGCGGCGAGGATGCCCACCCACAGCCACGCCAGCGAAGTGGACACCTGACCCACCGCTATCGACCAATTCGCCGGCTTCATCGCCTCCACCAGCGGTTCCCCGGACACGTCCGAAAGGTACATGGGCACCATAAGGAACGCGACCGCCGAGAGGCACAGTGCGGACCATGCGCCCGTCCGCGCCGCAATCGCCCCGTCGACGCTTAACTCCGCCGTCCGCAAATCATCCGTGCGTGGCGATACCAAAAACCCCGACAGCAGAAACGACCCCGCCGCCAACGCCGCTAGCACCCAGCCCCCGGCGCGCAATAGTGGCAGGCCCAGCGTCGTCGCCGGGCCCGGGTCCGGGATACCCAGCGCCGCCAACGAAGCCCCCAAAAAGCGCCACGAAATCCACGCGCCGACCGCACCCGCGGTAAGAAAAAACAACACGTACAACGCCCACGACGCCCGCACGCGCCCGCGTATCGACGCCGCGCCCTCAACGGGGGTATCCACTGCAACGTTAGACATGACCCCAAGGGTAGTTTGTATGGTGCAACTCCCCTACTCTGCCTCTAGGTTAGTGACCGCAAACGGGTGTGCGGTAAAGTTCCCTGATGAAGGTAAATACCTTCAAGCCTCCTTAGCTCAGTGGATTAGAGCATCCGGTTTCTACCCGGCTGGTCGCGGGTTCGAATCCTGCAGGGGGCGCTTTTTCATTGGCGTGGGTTTGGTGCGTGAAAACCCGCCGCCAGCTGGAGCGCAGCCGGAACCCAGGCAGCAGTATTGCTTGCGGCTGCCCAAAACCGCACGAATAATGGCGTAATGAGCTCCATGACTAGGCGAACATTCATTCAGTCAACGCTTGCGGCCGGAGCAGCGACCTGCGTGGCCGGTGGAATCGGCACCGCCATGGCTACGGGCGAGCTTGCGCATGCCGTGTTTCAACACGGGGTAGCCTCAGGTGATCCGTTGCCAACAAGCGTTGTGTTGTGGACCCGCGTCACGCCCACCGCGGAGGCGACTCCGGGTTCAGGGTTGGGGGACGTGGTCGATGTGCGCTGGGAGGTGGCGCTTGACCAAAACTTTTCGACGATCCACGCGCACGGGGAAACCACAACCAGCGCTGATTCCGACCACACCGTACACATCGACCCCTATGGGTTAGAACCAGCAACCGTGTACTTCTATCGGTTCCATGCCTTAGGGCAAACATCGCCCGTCGGACGGACTGCGACTGCTCCGGAGTTCACGGCGGAGGTTGAGGTGTTGCGATGCGCAATCGCCTCGTGCGCAAATTGGGAGTCTGGGTTCTTCGCTGCTTATCGCGATATCGCCGAACGAGGTGCGCGCGGTGAACTCGATGTGGTGGTGCATCTGGGCGATTACATTTACGAATATGGTGTTGGTGAAATGGCGGGCAAGCTTGGGGTGCTTCGCCCGAATCAACCGGCGTGGGAAACTGTCACACTGGCCGATTATCGGCTGCGGTACGGGACGTACCGGACGGATGCGCATTTGCAAGCGGCGCATGCGGCTGTTCCCTGGGTGGTGACGTGGGACGATCACGAAATTGCCAACAATGCCTACGCGCACGGCGCGGCGAACCATGATGATTCGGAGGGCGATTGGCAAGCACGCCGCAACGCTGCGATGCAGGCGTATTTTGAATGGCAACCGTTGCGGGCAACGAACCCCTCGGAGGGTGGTCACCTGTACCGGCACCTGCAATTCGGCTCACTCGCGGAACTGCTCATGCTTGACTTGCGCTCGTATCGTGCGGCACCGGGTGCCTTGCAGCTCATTCGTGGCGGTCAGACCCCCGATGTGGTGGGAAGCGAACAATTCGCGTGGCTGCAACAACAGGTCGAAACATCCTCCACGTCCTGGCGGCTCGTTGGAAACTCCGTCATGTTGGCAAAAATGGACATCATCGCGCTGCCATACGAGGTGCAAAACGCGATAAAAGAAATGATCGGGGCACCGGTCAACACACCGGTGCTCAACGACCAGTGGGATGGCTACGTCAATGACCGCGACCGCCTGCTGGAAATATTGGGGACGCGATCGGGGCACACGGTGTTTTTCACCGGGGATATCCATTCCGAGTGGGGAAACGAAATCATGCACAACGATCGGGTGGTGGCGGGAGAGCTCGTGTGCACCTCAATAAGCGCACCAAACGTAGATGACATGCTAAACCTGCCTGACCACAATCCCGTCTCCCAAGAGGCGGCGCGGCAACTGCGCCGCGCCAACCCGCACGCCCGGCATGTCGAACTCGACGCCCACGGCTACTCCATCGCCACCATCACCGCCGACGCGGTGGAGATGAAATGGTTGCGCGTGGCCGACAAAGCGCAGCCGGATTCGGAAGTATTCGAAGCGCACACGTTACGCTACGACGGAACCCAGCTACACTAGCGGCCGCGGCGGTCAGCCCGCGAGCCTTGCGACGTGCAAGGCGAGGTACGCGATCTCGTCGTCGGTGAGGGGTTCGCCCAAGCGCAAGGCCAACACCGCGGCAAGCTTTGCCGCGCACGCCACCGCCTCGGGGTGCTCCGCATTGAGGCTTTGGCTCAGCACCGCCATGCCCTCCCGAAGTTGCGTTCCCTGGCGGGCCCGGACGAACAGGTACCGCATGTGGGTGACAAACCGCGCAGCCGTCACCGATTCGCGGGGAACCACGATCCCATAACTTTGCTCAATAATCTCAAAGAGTTGGGAGAAGACGCCCGTCATGAGGTACGTGTCCGAAAGGTCACCTTCGCGCAGGCCCGCGTTGACCAGGTGCAACGCGATCGCAACGGACTCAACCTGAGGCAACGTCAGACAAAGTTGGGTGCACACCGCGCTCAAGATGCGCTGTGCGTCCGCATACTCCTCCGGGTACAGGTGCTTGACCTCGGTGGCGAGGGGATGATGCTCCTCCAGCACCTTGGTGGCGCGCAGGGCAGCCTGATGGAGGTGATCGGCAAGGGCCACCACCGTGGCGGTGCCAGGGGCACGCCCCACGGCACGGATCGCATCATCGGCGGCGGCGATATAGTCCGGTGGGATGGCGGCCAGCTGCTCCCCTAAATGATCGCTGGAACGATGGCCCTCCGGGAGGAACACCCGCTGCACTTTCGCCTGGTCAACTGGCCGTCCGGGCTTGGTTTGAAAGCCCACGCCCCACCCGGTGAGGATGACTTCCCCACCGGACTCATCGACCGCGAGCACAACGTTATTGTTCAACACCCGAAGGATATTCACCGGCGCTTCAACGCCTCTCCGTGCGAAGCGATGATGTCGCGATACCAATAAAACGAATCCTTACGGTGACGCTGAAGCGTGCCCTCGCCGGAATCATCACGATCCACATAGATAAACCCGTAGCGTTTAGACATTTGCGCCGTCGACGCCGACACCAAGTCAATACAACCCCACGAGGTGTAGCCCATGATCTCCACCCCATCGTTCAACGCCTCCTCCACCTGGAGGAGGTGATCATTCATGTAGGCGATGCGGTAATCGTCGTGCACGGTGGGGCCCGCCGGGGCGTCGACAAGCGTGTCGCGGGCGCCCAAACCGTTTTCCACAATAAACAGCGGTTTCTGCCAGCGGTCCCAATACTGGTTCAGCACAATACGCAAGCCCGTCGGGTCAATCTGCCAACCCCACTCGGAAGCGGGCAACGTAGGGTTCGGAATACCGCCCATGAGGTTGCCCTCGCCACGCGTTTGCCGCGCGGGATCCGCAGACTCACACGCCGACATGTAGTAGGAAAACGAAACGAAATCGACGGTATGGGCGAGGTCTGCGCGGTCAGCATCCGTAATATCCAACTCCACCCCATGCTCCCGGAAATGCCGCAGCAGGAAACTCGGGTAAGTGCCCCGGCACTGAATATCACCAAACGCGATATCCAACTGCGATTCACGCATCGCCTTGAGCACATCCTCCGGCTGCGGGGTCAGCGGATACCGCGGAATCCCAATGATCATGCAACCAACCAAGTTTTCACTATCCACCTCGTGCGCCAAACGCGTCACCCGGGCAGACGCAACCAACTCATGGTGGATCGCCTGATACAACTCCGCCTCGCTCAACTCCTCCCGCGGTGCCTCAATGGCGCCGGACAAAAACGGCTGGTGCAAGATCGAATTGATCTCATTAAAGGTGAGCCAATAACGCACGCGGCCCCGATAGCGGTGGAACACCGTCTCCGCAAAACGTTCGAAAAACCCAATGAGTTTACGGTTGCGCCAGCCGCCATACTCCCGCGCCAGTGCCAGCGGCGTTTCATAGTGGCTCAGCGTAACCAAGGGTTCAATGCCGTACTTTTCCAGCTCATCCAACACGCGATCGTAGAACGCCAAACCCTCCTCATTCGGCTCCTCCTCATCCCCACGCGGGAAAATCCGCGACCAGGCGATGGAAAAGCGGAACACCGTAAACCCCATCTCCGCAAACAACGCGATATCCTCCGCGTAGCGATGATAAAAATCAATCGCCTCCAACTTCAGATTCTCCGGGGTGGGCCCAACCGTCGGCGGCGTAAGAACACCGCGCGGCATCACATCCTGGATGGACAGCCCTTTGCCGCCCACATTGTATGCGCCTTCAATCTGGTTCGCGGCCGTGGCGCCGCCCCACAAGAACCCCTTAGGGAAAGCCATAATACTGCTCCTTCGAATCAAACAAATCAACGAGTAATCAGGATGCCGGCTTCCCCACGCAACGCGGGCGCGCCGGAATGCTCAGGGACACGAACAGCCGCAAACTTCGCGGCATTCGTGACCACGAGAATAGTTGTGGTGTCATACCCCGCTGCGGAAATCGCAGCAAGATCCGCAGTACACAACGGCTGCCCCTGGGAAACCTGGTCACCCTTGCGCACATGCCGAGTAAAGTGCTCCCCGCGCAACTTCACCGTGTCAATACCAATATGCACCAACACCTCCACGCCATCAGCCGTACGGATACCGAACGCATGGCCCGAATCCTGCGCCGACACCACCTTGCCACTCACCGGGGCGAAAAACTCACCCTCGCTCGGAACCACGGCAGTGCCCACCCCCATCGCACCACCCGCAAACACCGGATCCGGCACCTCAGACAACGCAACCACCTTGCCAGCCACCGGCAATAACACCGGGATCGTTCCGGACGGCTGATCGACGGCCGAGGCCACAGAGGCAGGTTCGGCGGGTTCGACAGGTTCGACGGGGGCCTCGAGCAGCGCGGCCTCTTTACGCTCCACGTTTGGCAGCAGCACAAACGTACCTACGAACGCAAGCACGATAGCCAAACCGCAAGCGAAAATTTGTGTATACACCGAGCCGACTGTCAACGCCGCGGAAAACGCCAGCAACGAAGGGAACACAAACGCGTCTTGGGCGTTGCCACCCACACCCACAATCACGCCGCCAATTGCGCCCGCCACACAACCAACAATAAATGGCACCTTGAGCGGCAAATTCACACCATAAATAATCGGCTCCGTCACACCAGCGAAAAACCCGGAAAACGCGGCGGGAGCAGCCAACTTCCGACGCTTCGCATCACGCGACCGCACCGCCACCGCCAACACCGCCGCACACTGCGCCAACACCGACGGCATCAACGGCGCCGCGATCATCGAATAACCGACCGTGGCGTAATCATTCAACATCACCGGCACCAAACCCCAGTGCAAGCCGAAAATCACCAGCACCTGCCACAAGCCGCCCAACACGCCACCAGCCAACCAGGGGGCAAACCCGTACACGGCAAGCAAACCACCCGAAATGGCGTTCGCAAGCAGCATCGTTGCAGGGCCAATAGTCAACAACACGAGCGGCACCATGATCACCACGCACAACACCGGCACCAAAAAATTCCGCAACGCGCTTGGCAACACCCGCTCCAACCAGCGCTGCACATACGACAACGCCCACACACTCACAATCGCCGGAATAACCGAAGAGGCATACGACATCGGAGTCAACGGCAACCCAAAGAAATGCAACGGCTCACCACTATCCAGCAACGCAACCAAACCAGGATGCAGGAACGGCGCCACCACCGCCATGGCCACAAACTCATTCGCGCGGAACTTCCGGGCTGCCGTCACCGCCAAAAAGATCGGCAAAAACGTAAACAAACCATCCACCGCCGCGTTGAACACCACATACTCAGTGCTTTCCTGCGCAAGCCAACCGAATTGCGACGCCATACTCAAGCAAGCCTTACCCAGCGCGATACCCGCTAACGGCCACAACACCGGCGTAAAAATCGCGGAAATAATATCCACGAACCCATCCAACGGGTTCTTCTTTTCCTTCGAAGCCGACTCCGCAGCGGAAGATTCCTTACCTCCCTTGCCCTGCATGCCCGGCAACGCGACCACCGCCTCATAGGCGAATGGAACATCATTGCCCACAACCACCTGATGTTGCCCGCCAGCAGTCACCACCGTAAGCACACCCGGCGCCGACTGCGCAGCCTTCACATCTGCACGCGCCGAATCCGCCAACACAAACCGCAACCGAGTCGCGCAATGCACCACCGAACAAATATTCTCCGCTCCCCCAAACGCGGCAACCACCTCCCGCGCCAAATCCTCAAAATCAGCCTTAACAGCCATCGCCCAACCCTCTCCTAGAAAACTGCCCTGAAACGCAAAAAGACCTAAGCCGAACGGAAAAACCGAACTGCTTAGGTCTTGCCCCGCTGGTGCGGGTTACAATCCTCAAAACCCATCGAAACGGGTACTTAAGCATCAAGTATGGCGTGACACATCACAAAAAAGCAATGGTTGTGTCTGAGATCATATTTGTTGGGTGAGGCCGAGCGGGCGCGCGCGGTCAGCGGCCTCGCGGACTTTAATCACGTCATTTTCGTATCGGACTATAGAAAACGCCATCGCCCCAATGGCAAGCAAAGCCAAAATGGCGATGTACAGCGGATCAGATCCAAAAAGATACAATCCGATAACGGAAATTGCCGCGGGTACGAGCCATAGTGCCCGTGTCATGTACAGTGCCTCCAAGCTGTGGGATGGTGCCTCAACATACTGAAAATTGGGGCTAATCTTCCTTGACAATTAGGTAAAACCCGAGGTCAAGCCTACCTGTTTTTATTCACCGGCACATTTTCACCCCCCCAGGGTGCACCTGCTGGCGCCAATGGCGAAACCCCACACAGACGCAAACACGCCAATGCGGGGTTTCAATTCGGGGTGGCTGACGGGGCTCGAACCCGCGACACCCAGGATCACAACCTGGTGCTCTACCAGCTGAACTACAGCCACCATCGCTGTTTCATGCAGCGAGGACTATAGTAACTCACCGGCGCACTATTGCAAAAACTGCTGGTAGGCGTGGGTAGATTCCCGGGAAGCCTCCAACGCTTGGTCCGTGCTTACCCCCGGCAGCGGGGTGAACACACTGCGTCGGTAATAGTCAAGTTCACGAATGGATTCGACGATATCGGCGAGCGCGCGATGGGCCATCCCCTTGGTGGGTTGGTTGTAATAGGCACGCGGGTACCAGCGGCGAGCAAGTTCTTTAATACTCGAAACATCAATCATGCGGTAGTGCAAGGCAGCATCGAGACGCGGCATGTACTCGCGGATAAAGGTACGGTCAGTGGAAATAGAATTACCAGCCAGCGGCGGAGGATGATCCTTTTCGCAGTGCTGTTCGATGAGTGCCAAGACTGCCCGTTCAGCATCCTGGAGGGTGATGTCGGACTCGCGAATTTGGTCGATGAGGCCACTACTGCTGTGCATCTCGGTGACGAAGCCATCCATCTCACGCAGCTCCTCCTCGGTGGCATACACCACAAGGTCGACGCCTTCACCCATGATATTGAGTTGCGCATCAGTAACAAGGGCTGCAACCTCAACGATCACGTGGCGCTGCGGGTCCAACCCCGTCATCTCAAGATCAATCCACACCAAACGGTCGTTTTTCGCAGGAATATCCATCAGGCCATTTTCTTGTAGAAGCGCCCAATCAGCGGCGCAATCACACCAGTGGGCAAGAACGTGGAAAGCACATGCATCAACTTAGACAGCGGACCGGGGACGACGCGGCGCCGAGAAGCGGCAATAGCAGCAAGAGTTTCCACCGAGCAAGAGTCGTACGTTGTCCACAAAAAATTCGGCACAACGCGATCCACAATAGTCATTTCCTCCGGAGGCACATACGCTTCCCGCACCGGCCCAGGTGCCAACAACGTACACGTCACACCCGTACCCTTCAGCTCATAATGCAAGGCCTCCGTAAACGCGTTCACACCAGCCTTAGTAAACACATACGTCGCATTATTCGGGATCGGCACATTGCCAGCCGTCGAACCAACATTCAAAATCGCCCCCTCGCGGCGGGCCAACATGCCCGGCAAGACCGCACGCGTCAACTCAAACACGGCCGTAGCATTCAACTCAAATTGCTGCTGCTCCCGCCCCCAATCCTGCGCCATAAACGGGCCAAACGTCGCCGTGCCAGCAGAATTAATAATAATGTTCACCTCCCGCTCGGCGATCTCCGCAATAAGCGCCCGGCGCTCCCCAGGATCCGAAAGATCACACGCACGAACCTCCGCGGTAATGCCGTAACGCGACGCCAAATCCGCAGCAAACTCTTGCAACACCTGCTCACGGCGCGCCACCAAAATCACACTATGACCAAGCTTGGCCAAATCCCGAGCAATCGCCCGGCCAATACCTTGACTCGCACCAGTAACAAGCGCCCGGGCAGACGCACTAGGAGAAGGGAGGGACATACGATGCCTTCCAGTTGAATTCCACATCGCCGACCATCGTACCCGGTACCTAAGCCTCGCATGTGCAGTTTTAGCACCCAGCACACGAGACACCAAGCGAATATGTAGCTAAGGTGCCATCCGATAGGCTCAATGTGGGCGGCGCGACCTTTCATTGAGGCTAGGTCACTCTCGTTAAGTGAGCATCGGCTCAAACGCTGTCGCGTCGCCCGCCATGGAGATTAGGGTGAGCAGGCGAAATTACAGATTTACTACTAGGTTATTATTGGTTAAATGAGCCGAGTTAATCGTGACTGCTTGACCAACTCAAGAAGTTGTGATTACAATACGGTTAAGCAATTTCAGTGTAGGAACATCACCTAACACAGAAATTCGAAAATTGGAACACTTGTTCCCATGCCGATCTAAGGAGGATCAATGTTGAAGTTCGAAGATTTGATTGCCGCATGCAGTGCTGGTGGCGCATCAGTACTCACATCGGTCACGGAATTGCAGGCCGCAGCAGGAACCCACGCTTCCGTCGCTCCAGCAAAATTTGTTGACCGAAGCTCATCGGTGTTCGCATTTGAAACGCGATACATCGATGGTCAACCGCAACAAGTCGCGCTGCTGGACTCCAAGCAATCACAACTCAATAGGGCGGAAGCGGCTTTCATGCAGGACGTCCGAGCTGGCCACCCCCTTGCCACGCTGGTGCCCCGTATCGAGGTAGAGTACGAAAATGGACCGGCTCTAACTGACATGGAGCTACCGCATCGTTTCGCTGATGGACACATCCGTGCTGGCAAGATCGATGGCGCACCAGCCACTACGAACGAACAATACCGCGCAGTACGAAACTGCAACTCAGCTAACTACAAACCGCTGCTGAACACCGCCCCCGCTGCCGCGATTTTGGGAGCATGGGATTCCACCCGCCCGCACAACCAAGTACGTCTACGCAGTGCACTGACTGGTGAAATCATCGGTTCGCTCGCAAACCAGAACGCGAAACCAACTGATCAGCAATCACGACGAGGAGGGGCTCGTGTGGATAGCGTCGCCATGAGCGTCCAACTTGATCCGCAAGCCCTAGCGGAACTCGTAGACGATCAAGAATCAGAGCTAAGCCCAAAATTGGTAGAAAAGATCCGTGAAGAGATCAAGAAGGCGAAAAAACAGAAAATCTCCGCTTCTGCGCTCGGCCTGGGCGGTATCCCGCCGCAATTAGAAGCTCTCGGCGGGGTCTCTTGCAGTCGAATAATTCGTTCTTGGGTTCTCAGTTTCGCCACCTTGCGCCAACTCCGTTTCGGTGAAGGACCAGAAGGTGATGTCGCCGGGCGTGCACTGCTCGCCGCATTCGCTTTGGCAATGATGGCTCGCGCAGAGCGGGAGCTTTACCTGCGCGCAAACTGCGACTTGGTGGAAACCGACGCTCCTGTAGTCACTCTTGATGAGCGTTACGGTAAAAAGCGCGTATTGCAGCCAATAACTGTAGAAGAAGCCGATGCATTGCTGGAACAAGCAATCGAGCACGCACGTAAAGTTGGGGTCGCAGATTGGCACGGCCAAGTATTAAAGGTCGTTGGCAATCCAGCAATTCTGAGCGGTGCAGACAACTCTGTCGACAACGCAGGAGAGGGAAGTTAACCGTGCGCGCCTTAAACCTCGTAGCGAGGTATCCATTAGGCGTATTTCAAGGCCATAAACGTGATAAACGCCCAGATTGGATGCCCGATCCTGCGCGTCTACATGCTGCATTACTAAATTCAGCAGCACAAGGTTGTTGTGCCGTGGAAGCCAATGGCAGGCTTGCGCCTACTGAAACCTCCTTAAAGGCATTGCGATGGCTGGAGGAAAACCCACCCTCAGGGATCCAATTACCTGAAGCTCAATGGGTGTCTCCTGCCACCAGCAGGTTTGCGTACCGCAAAGTAAGCAGCATCAATAAAAAGCGTTTGACAGAAAACCGACCGGTCTCCGACGGCGTTGCGATGGCAGGAACAGTGGGCTGGCACTGGGAAAACGTCCCGGACGATATAGCGGATACGGTCGAGTTATTGGCGCAAGACGTTTCTTGCCTTGGTGAAGCGCAAAGCGTTGCCGTTATCGAACCTGGCGAGGTTCGCCCCACGCTGCTTCTCGATATCGCGGCCACACCTTTCACACGCGGTGGAACCCTAGTTCGCGTACCTGCATCGGGTAGAACGGAGCATCTGATCTCCGAATACCTGTTGGCGAATCCTAAAAAACTTCCCACGGTCACCGCAGATAAAAAGAAGGATGGAGAGTCACCTAGACCGCCCCGCGGAACGCACGATTGTGTGCAGGAACTGCAATACAAACAGCCAAATGCTCGAATTGTGGATGCCCCTTGGAACAAGGTAGTGCTGTTTGAACTAGCCGGACCGACATTGCGCAGCGACCAGCATGTCCCAGTGTGCGTAGCCATGCACCGTGCCATTATCTCAACCCTTGGCTATGGCGCTTCCAGCATGGTCACAGGCAAATACGGCACGACAACAGAAACACAACCTGCAAATCGACTAGCAATTCAGTACCTAAATGTAGAGCATGTCGAGCGATTTGGCCTGAATACTCATGCATTAGCACTACTACTTCCCCGCGATGCTACAGATATTGAACTCCACCAATTGGTACGTGGACTGACAGGCGTCAAAGAGCTTTGGGGACGCGAAATTGGTCGTAGACGGTTATATTTCCATGGTACAACTGTCGCCGCAGATGAGTTTTGGCCAAAACCCGCACCAGGAACCGTTCGTTTTTGGGTTCCACAAACCGTGGTAATACCGGAAACACGGCCAGTACGATCCGCAAACACAAACAAGTCTTGGTCCTTAGCTGATGCAGGCTTATTGTCGCTTTCCTATGTATGGCGCGACGAATGTGACCGCATCGGCAAAGGGCAGCAGTTGTACCGCTCATTGCGGGATCAAATAGCGCAACGTGGCGCCTTTGTTCATGATGCGCGTACGCTCCCCGTTTCCGCTACGAACTACGTACACCGATCGAACAAGAGCCTTACGGTACAGCCTTGGACTGGGTTGTTTTACTTAGGGGATTTGATGAAGGACTCCACAATTGTAGCCGTTGGACAATCCCGGCATCTTGGTGGCGGTTTGCTGGTCCCCATGGATATCCCGAAAGAATTTGCATTAGCCCTCATGGCGCAACATAAGGAGATTGACAATGTTGCAAATTGATCAATTTGATCGATTTTTTGCCGCACTTAACGGTGGGCATACACCGTTCACATGGCAGTGTGAGCTGTTGGAAAAAGTGGCGAAAACAGGTCAATGGCCTGACCAAATCGTTGCTCCAACCGGTGCCGGGAAATCTTCAGTGGTGGACATTCATCTCTTTGCTAACGCCCTTGCCGCCGCTGGTATTGGAGCACGAGTACCACGCCGCCTATCCGTAGTTGTAAACCGCCGAGCCTTGGTCGATAATCAACAAAGTCGTGCAGAGGGAATATTGAACCGAATGCACGAACTACTCGAACATGGCGCTAAAAACCCTAACGATGCGGTAGTACTAGAAGCGGCGCAAGCTTTGCGTGCACTCCGCACCGAAAATGATGGTGCCGCCGATCCATTCGTGGTGGGGCACTTGCGAGGCGCTCTGAGCAACCGGACGATCCCAGTTAACGATCCAAGCAGCGTTGCGGTCATCGCAGCTACCCCAGACATGTGGGGCTCGCGTCTCCTTTTCCGAGGGTACGGCAGCACCAAAAGGGCTCGACCCCGCGAGACCGCATTGCTCGCAATAGACTCTGTTTTAGTATTGGATGAAGCGCATTTAAATAAGCAATTACTCTGTACGGCACGTCGAGCCCGCGAACTTCAAACATACGGAACAGACATCGGCGTTCCATTACTGCAGGTAGTGGAAACCACCGCAACACCAGATACCAACGGTGGCCTGATTTCCATCGGGGTCAACCCACAAAAGCTGAACACCGAACGTGACATCCCACTGCAGAAACGCATTACAGCGGCGAAGCGTCTCCAATACCAAGCTGTAGAAAAGTGGAACGGCAAGCCGGCGAACACAGCAGTGGTGAACACGATCGTCGAAAAGCTAGAAAGCCAGCTACAGACATTCGGGAAGACTACAGGCAACGCCGCAGCCACGATTGGATGCGTAGTAAATCATGTGGATACCGCGACTCGAGTGGCCAAGCTGCTGAGGAAAAAGGAGCTTTCTGTAGAACTATTGGTGGGGCGAATGAGAGCCGCAGACGTAGAAGCGCTAAAACAACGCCGACACGGCCTATTCACGCCAAAGGGCGACCCTGCAGTGGACGTGGTGGTGGCTACACAAACTATTGAAGTCGGCGTAGACATCGACTTCGCGGCAATGGTCACTGAACTGGCACCCGGTTCCTCGCTAACACAACGATTCGGGCGTGTGAATCGGCTGGGTGAGCGAGCTGATTCTGAAATCGTGATAGTCGGTCCGCAAGACGCGGAAGAAATCAAGCCAAGCCATCCTCCATACAAAGGTGACGACTTACGCGCAGCATTCGAATGGGTGCATAGGCTGTTAAACATTGGAAACGTTAACCCTGCAACAATCGATGAGAACCCCGCACCATCCGCGTCGCCAGACCGCTTGCTTTTTCAACGCCTCGAGTTTGTGGAGCTCATGAACTATGCGAGAACGAGCGACAGCTTGTTCGCAGAACAAGACCTAGCGCTCTGGCTGCGGGATTCATTAACAGATGAATCCGCTGCAGGCGGCATTGTGGTAAGGAGCCCGCTTCCACAAAACGACTCAGCGTGTTGTGACCTACTATCAGCGTTACCGCCTCGTGACGAGGAAGTGTTCCCCGCCGCGTTAACAATCCTTCGCGATATTCTTGACGCGTTAGTCATGTCCGACAACGAGCGATACAAAGCTGAGCTGAATAGTCCCGCCATTCGGCGGCGAGCTTTTCTCTACCGCGAGCGTGAGATTACTCAATGCACAGAGCAAACACGACTGCAACCCGGCGATGTCATTGTGATTGATGCGGCACTCCCCTTTACCACGGAGCAAGTAGCGGATCGAAAACCACAAGACAAAAGCGCTCCATTGCCGATTGCGGATCCATCGTGCGAAGTCTTGGTATTCAAAGAAGAGGACGGCCGGAGAAATTCACCGTGGTTTCAGAAATTCGCTGGACTTAGTCCGGATGAAGCTACGGAACTGTGGATTGAGTCTGGCCATAAAGACGAAGAAATTCTTGTTCCAACAACTGTGCAAGATTTTCCGGGGATCGGTGAAATTGTTGAATGGTATGCGGTACGAACACGTTCTATCGATGCAGACGAAGAGAACCGAGAAATATGGACGCACTCTATTGACGCTGTAATCCTTGAGCGACACCAAAGGGACGTTGCAGAACGTAGCAAGCTGATCTGCGACAAGGTGAACTTGCAGGAACAATATGCGAACGATGTGGTATTCGCGGCTGCTCATCATGATGATGGTAAAGCTGACTGGCGATTTCAAACAATGCTTGGTCGCGACGCAAACGGACCGGAATTGGCAAAGAGCCAGGACCGAACCCGACAGCAGGCCGCCGTCGCGAAACACCGTAGTGGACTTCCGCAAGGTTGGCGTCACGAGCAAATGTCCGCGCTGCTCGTAGCTACAGGTAAGACAATTGGTGAAGAAACGGCATTGGTATCTGAAACTGCGCTACGAATCATCGGTTGCAGCCACGGCCAAGGGCGCTCCGACTTCCCACATACGCTGGAAGGATTGCTTTTCGAGACTGCAGAAAAGGACCTGCTCAAACATGCGAAGTCACTGTTTGTGGAAGGTGCATGGGACGCCATGATCTGGAAGACCGATAAAGAAATTGGTCCCTACCAGATGGCATATTTGGAAAGTCTAGAACGCGCTGCGGACGCCCAGATTTCGAAAGAAGGAAAGTGATGGCGACTCTAACTATTGGGCAAGGAATCCAATCTGCATTGTCACACTTTGCCCTCTATGGGCTCGCTCTGTTGTGCGACGAACAATGGCCGGGTGAAGTGCGGATACGGTGGACGGAAGAACGGGAATCAAAGGCGGAACTATCTATCCCAAACGTTAGCGAAGCAGAAGTAGCTGACTTGCTTCTTGCATACGCGAGGAAGCTGTCAGAACCGAATGCATGGCCGCAAATCAGAAAGTTTTACGGTAGTGAAAAAAGCCGGGCTGAGCGAGCACCGTTCTCGCCCCGTTTCAAACCCATCGACCACGTCGCGAACACAGATGACTGGCGTGACCACCAAGCGTTCCGACTACGCGCGCTGGACGCATGCATTCAAACTGCCGACTTTGTATCTTTGCAATGGATCGTCGGATTAGGAGAGGCTGCCTATTGGCGCTGCGATCTTAAAAACAAACGTCCAGATGAAGGTGCATCACGTTGGGAAATGAAGACGCGGAACAAGGGTGAGGAGTTCGTTAAGGATCGGCTTGGCCCGATGGTAAAAGAACTCAGTACTTGGTCAAATGCAAAAGTCCTCGAAGGAATCACTGGGCGAAGCATTGACGATTCCCTTGGCAAGCAGAAACTAGATTCCCGAACATCAACTGGGTTGACTTCTCCTGCTCCCACCGATGTTGCACTTGCATTCGCAGGTTTACTTGGGATTGCACTATTTCCGCTCGCGCATAATACCAGCGGGCTTTCAATCACTCCGTGTGCATGGCGAACCAGTGATTTGCACCCAAGAAAAATCGTCCTACCGATACCGACTGAACCCCTGAGTTTGGGGAGAATCCGAAACATTCTTACCTCCGAAGCGATGGCAACTATGGTTGAACACTACGGGAGTGAGGGTCTAAACACTGATACCTCTGAGACCTTTGATGTTACGGTCGATGCGTCAACCACTTGGTTGCGCGCACGAGGAATTACCGCATGCTCGGTGTTTCCAATCTTAAAAGCCGGCAGCGATTCGGCGCCAGAGCGGCAGATTCAACGAGGCCAGGTCAAACTGTTGTGAGCACTCTAAACGGAGACGCAATCCCAATCTCTCTGGTCGCGCAAACCGTATTTTGCCCTCGGAGAACTTGGTTGGAAGCAAATGGTGAGAAAACTGATACAGCGCAAGTGCAGCAAGGGCATTCCGCCCATAAAAATGTCGATAATGAGAAAACCTCGCGCAAGCGTCAGCTGCGTGCAGTGACTATCAGCTCACCCAACCTTGGCCTAGTCGGTCGCTGCGATGCGATTGAACAACTGCCAAACGGCGAATATCGAGTAGTGGAATATAAAGCCACACCGTTGAAACGAACAATACACGTGACTGAGGCTAATCGTATGCAACTAGCGTTGCAGGGTCTATGTCTAGCCGAAGAAGGCAAATCAGTTGAAGAGTACGCAGTTCATTTCACCGACCACAATAAAACGATCGAGGTTGAAATTGACGATGATGAGCAAAAACGAGCCATCGAATATCTTCGTAAAACGAAGAAAATCGTTGAATCCCCAACGGCCCCTCCACCGCTGATTGATTCGCCCCTTTGCAACAGGTGCTCACATATATCGGTCTGTCTTCCGGATGAACACCACGGAAAAGTCCTACAACGTAGAGTGATTGCTTCCAACCCAGACAGTCAAATCGCGCATCTAACGGTACAAGGATCAAGGGCATCAATTCAACGCGGGCGATTACGGGTTGCCAAAGACAAAGAAGTCCTAGCTGATCTTCCAATCGAGCGGATCCAAGGGCTCGTTGTACATGGTAATGTAGACATATCTAGCGCATTGATGCGGGAAGTACTCTGGCGGGGTAACACCGTAGTTTGGTGTTCAAGCACAGGGCGAATCTACGGATGGTCTCGGCCATCTGAGGGACCAAATGGGTTGGCACGAGTAAAACAACACGTAATGTCCGACGAAGGAAACCTTCTAGTTGCAGCAGAAATGATCGCTTGCAAGATCGCAAATCAGAGAACAATGCTACGGCGCAACGGCGACTCGACAGAAACCGTTGGAATCTTGCACAAACTACAAAAGGACGCACTAGAGGCATCTTCAATACAGCAACTATTCGGGATAGAAGGCGAAGCTGCAGGCCTATATTTTCAATCGTTTCGCTCCATGCTCCAAGACCATGCGCTCGATAGACTCGGATGGGAATGGAAAGGCAGACATGGCAGAGGTGCAAATGATCCTATAAACATCTTGTTAAATTACACCTATGCCTTACTGGTTTCCGAATGCATACGCGCATTATTGAGCTGCGGCCTCGATCCTCATGCAGGTCTTATTCACAGCAGTAACCGCAATAAACCTGCCTTAGCCCTTGACCTAATGGAAGAGTTCCGTGCACCTATCGCCGATTCTGTAGTGCTTTCATTAATTAACCGACACCAGGTTGGGAAACGCATATTTTCCAGCGTCGGAGAATCACTCAGACTAACCCCAGACGGTAGAAAAACTGTAATAGCGGCATTTGAAAAGCGGATTACAACAGAGTTTCGACACCCCGTGTTCAAATACTCAGTAAGTTGGCGTCGCGCAATCGAGGTACAGGCCAGATTACTCCTCGGCATTTTCGATGGTACCCGAAAGCTTTACCAAGGAGTCAGAATCCGATGAGGCGCGAAGACACGAGACGAATACTTATCGCGTACGACGTTCCCGATGATCGTCGCCGCACTCGACTTGCTAAAGCACTCTCAACATACGGAGATCGCATCCAATACAGTGTTTTCGTTACGGATATGATACCTGCGAAGACGATTCGCTTGAAGGACAAGATACGAGACCTAATTGATGAAAGTGAAGACTCAGTACTCTTCTGTGACCTTGGACCCCTGGCCAACCTTAAAGAGGCGAAGTTTAGCTACATAGGAGTAACTAGGGACATCACCGATAACGATGCCTTAATTATCTAAGGGAACCGATGCGAGCGCCTGTCACTTTACGTGAAACCCTGAGTCGTGCTCGCGCTAGGTTTGCGCTGGTCAAAGACATCACAACTAGCTTGAGGCGGCAGAAATGCCCGTTTCCAGAGCATAATTTGATGAGGTGCTCGCATCTTCGCAATTTGACACAGGTAAGCCGCAATATAAAATGGGGTCTGCTTCCTCTACTTCGGTAGAGGACTTTCATTGAGGCATCGAATGTTCGAGCATATAGTGCAGGTCACGGCTGGCAAGCTTCCTCTACTTCGGTAGAGGACTTTCATTGAGGCTGCATGGCCCACATGACCTTCTGCAAGTGATCCCCCCAAGCTTCCTCTACTTCGGTAGAGGACTTTCATTGAGGCGTTTCGTTGCAACCACGGCTGGCATCACCGGCGTTGGTGGCTTCCTCTACTTCGGTAGAGGACTTTCATTGAGGCATGCAGCGTATGGCGTGGCAGACTATCCGCGCTTTGCTTCCTCTACTTCGGTAGAGGACTTTCATTGAGGCTGATCGGCTGAGTTGTACGAATGCGTCTGAGTCCGCACTAGCTTCCTCTACTTCGGTAGAGGACTTTCATTGAGGCACCACCCCGCCGCAGTAAGCACTGCCGCACACCCAGCTTCCTCTACTTCGGTAGAGGACTTTCATTGAGGCCCGATAATGGGTGGGTTGCTAATGAAGCCATCGTATCGCTTCCTCTACTTCGGTAGAGGACTTTCATTGAGGCACGCTTCCACGGAACGGTTTCAGGAACGGCTACCGCAAGCTTCCTCTACTTCGGTAGAGGACTTTCATTGAGGCGACCGTACTACAGGCGGCATAGGAGTACTTTTAGTTGCTTCCTCTACTTCGGTAGAGGACTTTCATTGAGGCTGTGGCGAATTGTGCGGGGGATCATGCGTTTCTACGCTTCCTCTACTTCGGTAGAGGACTTTCATTGAGGCGGGGCAGACCGCAACGTATGTGAAGGGGGGTGGGGGCTTCCTCTACTTCGGTAGAGGACTTTCATTGAGGCCCGCTGTGTAACGGTGGCTTGGGAAACCGATGAGGGCGCTTCCTCTACTTCGGTAGAGGACTTTCATTGAGGCGATTCGGCGAGCATCCGCCAATACGCATCCAAGATTTCGCTTCCTCTACTTCGGTAGAGGACTTTCATTGAGGCCCATGGTGGTGAGCCGTGTGGTGCAGCGACGCATGGCGGCTTCCTCTACTTCGGTAGAGGACTTTCATTGAGGCCAAGTAAAAGAGGGTTATATGCGCACTTTACAGATCAGCTTCCTCTACTTCGGTAGAGGACTTTCATTGAGGCGTCACATTTGCCTCGCCAACACCTGCATCTTTCACCTCAGGCTTCCTCTACTTCGGTAGAGGACTTTCATTGAGGCGAAACAGAAAAGCAGCGCATCATGGATATCTTAGCGGAGGCTTCCTCTACTTCGGTAGAGGACTTTCATTGAGGCGAGCTGTCTGTTTTGGAGGAAAAGCAACTCCTGAATGCTTCCTCTACTTCGGTAGAGGACTTTCATTGAGGCGGTAGTGGCTCACTCACGTCTAGTGTGATAAAGCCGAGCTTCCTCTACTTCGGTAGAGGACTTTCATTGAGGCGATCAACACCCGCGATACGGAACTCGGGGGAAACATCAGCTTCCTCTACTTCGGTAGAGGACTTTCATTGAGGCTGGTTTGGAGAATTCCACCCGCCTAGTGGGCGATCCGCTTCCTCTACTTCGGTAGAGGACTTTCATTGAGGCGACGGATAGCCCAACGGAGTAGTTCAGGGGCCACAGCTTCCTCTACTTCGGTAGAGGACTTTCATTGAGGCCACTCGATGGTGCGCGCTGATCGGTGCTGATAGAAAGGCAGCTTCCTCTACTTCGGTAGAGGACTTTCATTGAGGCGAGCTGTCTGTTTTGGAGGAAAAGCAACTCCTGAATGCTTCCTCTACTTCGGTAGAGGACTTTCATTGAGGCTGTCGCACCATGAAAATTTTGATCACATTGAACGGCTTCCTCTACTTCGGTAGAGGACTTTCATTGAGGCATTCGTCGTGCGTTCGCTGCGGAGCGGAAGCGGGGGCTTCCTCTACTTCGGTAGAGGACTTTCATTGAGGCTGGGTGACGTCATATGCCTGGACGGTGTCCCAAAAGCTTCCTCTACTTCGGTAGAGGACTTTCATTGAGGCCAACCCCGCCACCAAGCCAGAAGCGGTGACCAAGAAGCTTCCTCTACTTCGGTAGAGGACTTTCATTGAGGCGTCACCTCCCTAAACATCGTGCGCTATGGATACCGCTTCCTCTACTTCGGTAGAGGACTTTCATTGAGGCGTGGAGCACCCGGCGGGGACGGGTAGTCATTGAGGACGCTTCCTCTACTTCGGTAGAGGACTTTCATTGAGGCTTCAACGCTCGACGCTAAAACATGGAGGTTGCTGTGCGCTTCCTCTACTTCGGTAGAGGACTTTCATTGAGGCTTGATGATGGTTGCGGCGTACGCTGCGATTGCCATGAGGCTTCCTCTACTTCGGTAGAGGACTTTCATTGAGGCCGAAGGTGCGGACTTTCCCATGTGTGACTGTGTGGTGCTTCCTCTACTTCGGTAGAGGACTTTCATTGAGGCCGCTTCACGCCGCAACACAAGAGTTACTCTTTCGTGATGCTTCCTCTACTTCGGTAGAGGACTTTCATTGAGGCATCCTGTATGAGCTCGGGATCCAGGCGCAACCCCAAAGCTTCCTCTACTTCGGTAGAGGACTTTCATTGAGGCCTTAGCGGAGAGGCGTGGAGACAAGGGTGGCGGAAACTAGCTTCCTCTACTTCGGTAGAGGACTTTCATTGAGGCTGCTTGGATCAGGCTTTTACGCATCATCCAGCCGATGCTTCCTCTACTTCGGTAGAGGACTTTCATTGAGGCGTGGGTGGAAGCACAAACACCCGGTGTTCCATCCGGCGAAGCTTCCTCTACTTCGGTAGAGGACTTTCATTGAGGCACGTATCAACCCCACCAAAACCACAGGTCACGGTGCTTCCTCTACTTCGGTAGAGGACTTTCATTGAGGCCCGTATTTGGCTGCATTCTCAGGGGGCATTGGGGCTGCTTCCTCTACTTCGGTAGAGGACTTTCATTGAGGCCGGCGCATGGTGCTCGCAGAGTGGGTGGCGGCCGAGGGAGCTTCCTCTACTTCGGTAGAGGACTTTCATTGAGGCTCAAGGCGCAGGTGGGGTGTCTGAGGAGCGCGCCCGTGGCTTCCTCTACTTCGGTAGAGGACTTTCATTGAGGCCTGACGATCCACTCCCACACGGGAGCGAAAGTGTCCTGCTTCCTCTACTTCGGTAGAGGACTTTCATTGAGGCCCGAAAAGACCTGCGTCGCGGCCGCCGTGCGCGAGGCTTCCTCTACTTCGGTAGAGGACTTTCATTGAGGCAAGGCGACGAATTATTTCACGCAGGGCACCGCATATGCTTCCTCTACTTCGGTAGAGGACTTTCATTGAGGCGTCTCCCGCAAAGATCCCGAAGTCGCTCAACTTTTGGCTTCCTCTACTTCGGTAGAGGACTTTCATTGAGGCGCCTGGTATCGGGCACTCGAACAAGGACACCACTGGGCTTCCTCTACTTCGGTAGAGGACTTTCATTGAGGCAAATCTTCTCCCACAGCTCAAACGCATCCCCCTTGCTTCCTCTACTTCGGTAGAAGACTTTCATTGAGGCTGTTAGAAGATTGCCTACGGGGTGGTCAGCAGAGCTGTTTCCTCTACTTCGGTAGAGGACTTTCATTAAGGCCCTTCCCCTCTGTCCACGATCACGCGCTTGCTGGGCGTTTCCTCTACTTCGGTAGAGGAGAGTATGTGAACGGCCGACAGTCACTGCCTATTGCTGTTGTGCCTCAGGGGCGTATTGATCAGCACATATCACCGCGGTATCTCAGCATTGAGGAACGCGAGTTTATCTTTGACTTGCGTCGTCAGGGAGCAGGAGTGCGTGCCATAGCCCGGCGGTTGGGTCGCTCACCTGGCACTATCAGCAAAGAGCTACGCTGTAACCAAGATGACTTTGGCCTGTATTTGCCCACGCATGCTCATCGCAAATCAGTGCTTCGGAGATTCCTGCCCAAACAACGCAAGATCAACTCTGTGCCGGAACTATGGCAAACAGTGATGGAGATGCTGCGTGAGAAGCTTTCTCCGGAGCAGATCGCTGGACGGTTGCGTAAAGAACATCCTGGCGATGACACTATGCACAGGTGTACTGAAACCATCTACCAAGCTTTATTCTTCCAGGCTAAAGGCGAGTTGAAGAAAGAAATCGCATCATGCCTGCGGCAAGGGCGCACGGTGCGCAAACCTCGCGGGCAACGAATTCCCAGGAAACGATTTATCGATCCGATGGTGATGATTTCTGACCGGCCCGCCGAGGTCGAAGATCGAGCTGTACCAGGCCACTGGGAAGGCGACCTCATACTAGGGAAAGGAAACAAGTCTGCTATCGGAACCCTCGTTGAACGAACTACCCGGTATGTGATGTTGTTACATCTTCCTGATGGTCATGACGCTGTCGCTGTCAAAAACGCTTTAATCAAAACCATAAACACTCTTCCCAATCACCTCAAAGGATCATTGACCTGGGATCAAGGAAGCGAGATGGCAGGGCATCAATCCTTTTCAATCGCCACGGACTGCCCAGTGTATTTCTGCGACCCAGGATCACCGTGGCAACGCGGCAGCAACGAAAATACCAACGGGTTACTGCGCCAATACTTCCCAAAAGGAACTGACCTCAGCGTTCACACCGAACACGACCTTGAATTCGTAGCAATGCAATTGAATCGACGTCCCCGCAAAACACTCGACTTCGACACCCCAGCAGAACGAATGACCACCCTGCTAGGAATATCACAAAACTAGGACGTGTCTCCACGACCGCCAGAATCCGCCGCCTTCGGTTTTTTGGGGAGCCCACACCGCCAATAGCGGATCAGCTCCCCCTAGACGCACTTTTTATAGCAACAAATTTTCCAATAGATTGTCTATAATTAAAAAATGCGGTTACTGAATGAGTCGATACGTATTGCTTATGATTGCGTGACGTTGGGTGGGAATAGGTATTTGCGCTCTGGGTTTCTCCGTTCGGAGCGGGACCGGGGTTTATTTCAGGCGGGGATGTCACGCTTGGGGGTTGCGGCGGTGGGTGTGGCGCCGAATGCGATGTTGAATTTCGTTGTTCGGAATTATCGGGCGTCGGGTTTGCATATTTTGGGGTTGGGGTATCATTCCGTCGTTGTTGCGGATGGGGATTGGCGTGTTCGTAAGATTCATCATCGAACATTGCATATGGGGAGTTCTGATCGGCAAGCGTACATTGATCGTTTGCATAGGAAGCAGGATGTGTTGTGTGATCACTTTCCGGAGGAGATGATTGCGCGACAGGATTTTACTGTTGAGCCTTTTCCGTTGAATCCTGAATTAACTACGGTGGTGAGTAAGCAGGAGCGCGTGACGGGCAAGCCGCTTGATTATGGTGATGCCCTTGAGGATCCGGAGGTTGTTCGGCTTTGCAAGGACATGTTAGATAACGCGGGTGCGCTTCCGGATATTGCTGGTAAGAGCAATATTTTAATGAGTGACCCGCATAGCGCGCGCAAGATTATTGTGGATACGATTCCGGTGGAGGCGTGCGACCCTACCGATTATGAGGCTTTCCGGGTTGCGCAGGACATTCTTCGTGTCCAGGATGCCCGCGTATCGGCGTCGCGCTAGCCGCCGGCAGCCTCCGTTGCTGGCCGCATTCCTTGATCACGCCCTCGGAAACATTTTCTTTGCCCGCAATTGGGTAGCGAACTATAGAAATTAGGGTACCCCCAGTTTCTGGAAACGTGAGCTCACCAGCGGAAACCAGTATCATGTCGCTGAGGCTTTTCTGAGCCCGCCATGAGTACCAGCACCGCTCACGCTTCCGCCCAAAGGTGCGGTGGGCACGTGGTGTTTCCAACGCAGTCAAGGCAAGTGATCTCCAAAATGAAACCCATCATTATTGACGAATCAACCGGCCAGCGCCTGTGGACCTCCGCAGAAGCTGCGGCGAACTGCGGTCTCAGTATTGCCAATTGGCAGACTCACGTCGGCAGAAGCGCGCCCCAGCCGGTGGCGCGGCTGGATCAAAGCACGCCTCTTTGGGACCCGAGGGAAGTGAAGTTCTGGCATGCCACTCGCCCCAAGACTGGTTGGAAGCCCCGCGCCTACTAGCCCGGAACGCATCGGGGCGACTGGCCGCGGAGGCCCCGCCGCTGTCACCCGCATTGCATTATTCGCAATGTAGTGTAGAACACACCACCTTGGCGGATGTCCTGCGCATTCTCGCTCACGGCCAAACTCCACCCCCAAATTACTGCCGCCTTTACTTAAATTTCGGCATTTCAATGATCATTAGATCTACTAATTCCTATGGTCTCAGGCATTTCGGGCTTCTACGCTTGTTTTATGACTACTGGAACCTCTACGGACGTTACCCCTGCGGGGAAGGACCCCCACCAGTCGAGAACGTTTTTCGGCCACCCTTGGGGCTTGGCAAACCTATTTGGCGTGGAGTTGTGGGAACGGTTCAGTTTCTACGGCATGCAGGCCATTTTGGTGTTTTATTTGTACTATTCCGCATCGGAAGGCGGCATGGGCCTTGACCGCGACGTGGCTACCGCTATTGTGGGCGCCTACGGCGGCATGGTGTATCTTGCGTGCATCGGCGGCGGATGGTTGGCTGACCGGGTTTTTGGCCCGGAAAGAACATTGTTCTATTCGGCCATTTTGATTATGTTTGGCCACATTTCGCTTTCGCTACTCCCCGGCTACCTCGGCTTGATCACCGGTTTGGTGTCGATTGCACTGGGCTCGGGCGGTTTGAAGACCACCGCCTCTACCGTGCTCGGTGATTTGTATGAAAAGGATGATCCTCGCCGCGATGGCGGGTTTTCCATCTTCTATATGGGCATCAATATTGGCGCGTTGTTTGGCCCGCTGCTCACCGGTTGGGGGTGGAGCCAGTACGGGTTCCACTTTGGGTTCGGTTTGGCCGCAATTGGTATGGCGATCGGCCTGACGCAATACGCGTTGATGCGGAAGCAAACCATCGGTGCGGCCGGCCACGAGGTTTCCAACCCGCTGCCGAAGCGACTGTACCTGCCGTACGCGGTGATCACGATCCTGGTGGTGCTCATCGTATTTGTGGTGATGCGTTCGGGGCTGATCCAACCCCGCCAGCTGTCAAACGTAGTGTCGATGATCGCGCTCGTGGCGGCAATTGTGCTGTTTTGGCAGATGCTGAGTTCGGCGGAAACGACTGCCGCGGAGAAGCGCCGACTCTTGGGATTTATTCCGATGTTTTTGGCTTCGGTTGCGTTCTTCTCCATTTTCCAGCAGCAGTTCACGGTGCTCGCCGTGTATTCGGATCAGCGTTTGAACCGCACGTTCGGTTCGATGGAGATTACGCCAGCGTGGGTGAACGCCATCAACCCGATCTTTATCATTATTTTCGCCGGTATTTTCGCCACCATGTGGCTGAAGCTTGGCGACCGTCAACCCTCCAGCCCCGTCAAATATGCCCTCGCCTTGGTCGTGGTGGGCGTCGCTCCGTTCTTCTTCGTCCCGTTTGCGGGCGGCGGCGCGAATTCCACGCCTTTCCTGGTGATCGTGTGGATCCTGTTTATTTTCACGATTGCGGAATTGTTGATTTCTCCCGTGGGGTTGTCGCTGGCCACCAAGGTGGCACCGCACGCCTTCCCCACCCGCATGATGAGTTTGCACATGCTTTCGCTGGCCATCGGCACCGCTTTGTCCGGCACCTTTGCCGGCTTCTATAACCCCGAGGACGCCGGCGCGGAGAAAACCTACTTCGTGGTCTTGGGCGGCAGCGCCATTGCGTTGGGCGTAGTGCTGTGGTTCCTGTCAAAGCCCATTTTGAAGGCTTTCGACGGCGTGAAGTAGCCTCGCACCCCACCCACCCGTTGCGGCCCCAAGGCTACGGGCCCCACCATTCGAAATAATATTGGTCATTCTGCGAACGCTGGCAAGGGCGGCTCCGGCCGCCCTTTTCCATGCGTGCCGCCTCGCATTCGGCGGGGTCGGCAAACCAGCCGTGCATATGGAAACCCTCATAGCGGGGAGTTTCCGGAACCGAGACGGGGAAACTCCGCTGCGCCATAAACATCGTGGGCCAATCGAACGTTTCGATGAGTTCCCAAATATTCGCCTTGCCGTCGCGGTTGGCGTCGATTGCCGCGGCGTCGAGATCCGCGATTGCCTGCGTAAGCTCGCGGGAGCAGACGCGTTCCTGCACGTGCGCGTCGGCGGCCTCCACCACAATCAAATCCCGGCAATAGGCAGGATCGATGGTAAGTTGCCCCGGCGCGGATTCCGAGTCACCGCTGGCAGCAGCAACACCCGCAGCTTCCCCGGCTGACGCCGTTGAAGTCACGGGTGTTATCGAAATTGCCTGGCTACTCGTTACCGGCGCGCGCGTCTCCTCCCAACCGCACGCCGCCATCACTGTGGAAACAGCAACCAGCGTGCAGGCTACCAGGAAGGTGCGCATAAGCACTCCTCTCCGCGGCGTCGAGAAACGCTTTACTTGTCTACGTTCCCTGCTTTCCAGGTTTCCCACGGAATGTTCCAATCGCCGAGCCCATCGTAACCGGAGAGCTCGCCGCCGACCGTATTCTTAATGATCACCACGTCGCCACGCTTCACGTTGTCCTGGAACCACTGCGCGTTCGCCGTAGAAACATTGATACAGCCATGCGAAACATTCTGGCTCCCCTGCGCCCACACCGACCACGGTGCGGCGTGCACGTAAATGCCGGACCAGGAAAGCTGCGTAGCAAATTGCACGTCCGTGCGGTAACCATCCGCAGAGTTCACATCCAAGCCGTACGTGGAAGAATCCATCACCATCTGTGGGTTCCGGTCCCCCACCACGTACGTACCATTCGGCGTGGGGAACTTCGACGAGCCCATTGAAATAGGCATCGAATTCACCTGCTCCCCGCCGCGGGAAATCGTCAACGTTTTCGTCGCGTCGTCGGCAACCGCGACGACGTTGTCGCCGATGGTAAACGACGATTCATTGTCCAAGCCGCCGTACACCCCGTCGCCGAGATCCACGCCGTACAACTTCGCCTCAACACTCACCTTCGTGCCGGGCTCCCAAAACTCCTCCGGGCGCCACCGCAATACGGAATCACTAATCCAATAAAACGCGCCTTCTACCTTCGGCTCCGTTTTAATCGTAATCGCATCCTGCACCGCTTTTCGGTCCGGAATAGCCACCCCAAACTGGAAGGACACCGTCTGCCCAACCCCAACCACCGACTCCGGGATCGGAGACAACGCTACATTCGCCTCCGCCGTCGGCTTCACGGTTGAAAACGTGGTGTGCACCTTTTCGCCCTCGCTAGTCACGGCGTCAATGGTGTACTCACGGTAAAACCCTAGATCCTCGGTCGTGGTCCACGACTTCCCATCGGAAGACAGCTCGGCTTCCACCACCTTGCCGTCCTGGTTCGTCATGGTCACTTCTTTAAGACGCGACTTTTTCATCGACACAGTCACCGGCTTCGCCGGATTCACGTCAACGGCCCCGTCCTTCACACTTACTTCAGGCTTTTCGGGAGCCTCCTTCGTTGGGGAAGCCGCAGAATTATCGGCACCACCATCACCACTGATGGTGCATCCGGCAAGCAACGCCGCCGTTGTGACTACGGCGAGTATCGCCGAGCCAACACGACCCATCCGGGGACGGGCCACACCAGAAACACTCATCCTCAACTATCTTTCTGCCACCAACCTCAACAAGACCATGCACCACTGTGCACGCTCCCCGAGAATACACCTCGCTTGGCACGGGAAGATAACAGTTTTAAACACGAATAAAAAACGTTGCCGAACTGTTGCAAAACAAAATTAATACCTCGCGCACCACCTATACGCTGGGAGTTTGCCCTTTGCTCAACTCCCGCAAGCTCACCGGACGCAAGAACCATCGTGCATCAAGCGTGATCGTGATGGCGGCGCAGCAATCCCGCTATCGCCGGCGCGTAAGGCGACATCGCACATACGTCGCGCCGACGCCGAGAATAGACCCCCAAAACACCCCCTAACCTGCCGATTTGCCCCACACCGCTCAGGCGGGTTATATTTTACCTCGTTGCAAGCACGGGCCATTAGCTCAATTGGCAGAGCAGCTGACTCTTAATCAGCGGGTTCGGGGTTCGAGTCCCTGATGGCCCACAAACAAAACCGGCACTGGAGAAATCCAGGGCCGGTTTTCCTTATGCAATGAGGCAGCGGCGCGGTAAAGGCTCTGCTCAACCCATCGCCGTTGCCCCGCAACCCTCGCTGAGCGTGAGGAGGCGGGGCGTCGAGAAGCGGTGTTAGCGTTGCGCGAGGAGTTGTTGCAATTCGCGCAAGTCTCGGTGGTATTTGCGATTCCGGCGGATGCTTAAGCCGACGCCGAGTACGACGACGCCAGCGATACCGCCGAGGACGAGTTGCACGCGGGGGTCCTTGAGGCGGTCGCGCATGGTTTTGCGAGCGTCTTCCACGAGGTTTTGTGGTCGGCTACGCTCGGCGATCTGGTCGAGGGTGCCTGCCAGCTGGCGGCGGGTACGTTCGATATCGCGCTGGATGGCGTCAATGTTGCGGGCCACGTCGTTCTCCACGTCTTGATTGATGTACGTTGATTACCGTTAACGGTAGTTCATGGCGGGGTGTATGCGCACGCCCTCCCCGCTACCTGCGCTTTTCGACGCCGCACCCGCCCCGCCACCTGCGAAAAGAACCGGCGCCCGGGTTGCGACCCTGGGGGTACCCAAAAACCGGGGTCGCGGTATTGTTAACCACATGACTGATTCAGTGCGCCTTGCTGTTGGTGATGTTGCGCCAGCATTTTCGTTGCTCAATGATGCGGGTGAAACGGTCTCATTGTCCGACTTTTCGGGTGAGCGGGTCATTGTGTACTTCTATCCCCGCGCAAACACCCCAGGTTGCACCAAACAAGCATGCGATTTCCGGGATAATTTGGGGCAGCTGGAACGTTTACAGTTTCAGGTGGTGGGGATCTCGCCGGATTCGCCGGAGAAGCTAGCAACGTTCCGAGCAGAGCACGGGTTGAATTTCCCGTTGCTTTCGGATCCGGACAAGACGACGATGCAGGCGTGGGGCGCTTTTGGGGAAAAGAAAAACTACGGCAAGGTTGTCCAGGGTGTGATTCGATCCACGTTTGTTGTTGGCGCCGACGGCCGGATCGAACACGCGCTTTATAACGTGCGTGCGACGGGGCATGTGGCGCGCGTGCTGCGGGATTTGGAATAGTTGCATGACGGATCCGATGGAGGGTTCTGAAATCCTCGTCCCCAGGAAACGCCCCGCGCAGCAGCGGAGCCGCGAGAAGTACTCGCGGATTCTGGCGGCCGCTCGCGGGGTGTTAGTGGACGTTGGTTTCGAATCTTTTACCTTCGATGAGGTGGCCCGGCGGGCGGGCGTTCCCATTGGCACCTTGTACCAGTACTTTGCCAATAAGTATGTGATGATTTGCGAGTTGGATCGTCAAGATACCGCGGGCGTCGTCTCCGAGCTGGCCAAGTTTTCCACCCGGGTGCCGGCGTTGCAGTGGCCGGACTTCCTAGACGAGTTTATTGATCACTTGGCGTCGCTGTGGCACGACGACCCTTCGCGCCGGGCGGTGTGGCATGCTGTGCAATCCACGCCGGCGACGCGCGCGACAGCTGCGGCGACCGAACAAGAGGTCTTAGAAATCATAGCGAAAGTGATGCGCCCGCTGGCTACCACGGCTTCGGACGCGGAGCGGTTCGCCTTGGCGGGGATCATGGTGCATACGGTGTCTTCCCTGCTGAACTACGCTGTGCGGGACCATCAACTCAACGAGCCTCGTTTCCGAACAACTGTGGCAGAAATCAAACGTATGATCCTGGCTTATTTGTTTGCTGTGGCAACTATGTAGCCTTGCTATGAGTTTCCGGCAAGCCTGTTGCCTCTCCCTCATCCGGGTTAGACTGTGCCACATGAAGGCACTCGTGATTGTTGATGTCCAGAACGATTTCTGCCCTGGGGGTTCCCTCGCCACCATCAACGGTTCCGCGGTAGCACTCGGAATCACCGAACACATTCGCGCTGATCAAGGGCGCTATTCTCACATCATTGCCACGAAGGATTGGCACGTTTCCCCGGCGGGACACTTCTCCCCCCACCCCGATTTTGTTGACACTTGGCCGGTACACTGCGTCGCGGATTCGCCCGGGTCCGATTTCCACAAAAACCTCGATGCGGACCTGATCGACGCAGTGTTCCTCAAGGGCGAACACAGTGCAGCCTATTCCGGTTTTGACGGGCACCTGACCGGTAGTTCGCTCGGACTTGCGGATTGGTTGCGGGATCATGAGATCACGGAATTGACCATCGTTGGCATCGCCACCGACTTCTGCGTGAAAGCCACGGCACTCGACGGCGTGCGGGAAGGCTTCCAGGTGGAGGTGCTCAGCGACCTCACCGCGGCCGTCGGAGACCCGCAGCCAGCGCTCGATCAAATGCGGGAGGCCGGCGTGCGGATCAACAAAACATTAGCGGCAGCGTAATCGCCATCGTGGCTGATGCTTAAGCTCGATTGCACGTGCCCGAGGCTGTCTGCCACGGCGCGTGCAATTTCCCCGTTCAAATGGATGGCCACGCGCTGGTAGGCGTCCGCCCGCACTTCAATCTCTGACCACGTCACCGCTTCCTGCGCAAGCACGGGGGGTTTTCCGTAGCACGCCTGCGACCAGGCTTTGATAAATGCCTCTTTCGCAGCCCACCTGCCAGCAAGGTGTTCGGCGCGCCTGCGCCCGGTGTATTTCTTGGCACGACGCAACTCGGCGGCACTGAACACGGCAGCGAACTTACTGCCTGGCTGCGCCAACTGCTCCGCGAAGCCCGGAATGTGCACGAGGTCCGTGCCAAGGGTGATGTCCATGAGCCCAGATGGTACCGTCATCCCATTCTCAGCGTTTGCCCCCTGCAATTGGGTCACCCGAATTGGTGGTTCAATGCTGGCATCATCCCCTATGCGTTCTCATGGCAGCACATTCAAGCTCGGACTATTTCTATATTTTCGCACCCTTGTGCACGCGCCCCATTCAAAACTTAAATCCCGTATCAAAAATAACAAAAATACTGGGCGGCTTTTCCTCCGCTTCCACATCCCGGCAGGTCAGCCAGTTTGTTAGCTACCTGAGCTGCACTCATGCGCAAACATCGGTCAACCTCGAAAATTGTTACACAATGTTTTCAACAAATGTTATATACGGTTACGCTTGTCAACGCCCCGTAGCCATCACGCTACCGCCAGAAAACTGTTCATTAAATTTCCCTCATGTTATGCGACGTACACTGGCGGAAGCCTTGGCATGTGATAATGTCTTTCTCGCAATTTACTAAATAAATTTGCAAAAGAAAGCGGAGCGGAGCACATGCGGTATCTGAGTTGCAATCCCCCAGTACGGCATCCTGTAGCCCCAGCTCCGCCTTGCAGTGTTCACTACCTACCCGAACCGAAAGAATCCTAGGTATGTACGGGCACGTCCTCGGCATTTGCGTCGCGATCGCACTCACGGCGTATCTCACTCAACCTCGACAAGCGCAGTGGTTTCACCGCAACTTTCGCAACGGGCGAAGCATCCATCGAACCTTTATCAGCATCGGCGTCGCCGTGTGCGCCGCGCAAGCTATCTTGATCGCATTCCGGAATCACCAAATGATCGCCGGTATGATGCATATCGCCATTTGCGCTTGCCTCGGGTACCTCATTTTCCTTATCGCGCAACAGAAAATACGTTCCATTCAGGTAGTGCAGCCGATGCGCATCCTCGCCATCGGCGCCCACCCCGATGATTTAGAAATCGCCTGTGGCGGCACGATTGCGAAACTCGCAGACGCGGGGCATATTGTGCACGCCATTGTCATGTGTAACGGCAAAAACGGCGGCGATGCATCCGTGCGCCCTACCGAGGCACGCAACGGAGCAATATTTATGGGCATCTCCCAGATTGATGTCCACGATTTCACCGATACCGAACTCTCCAAGCACGAAGTAGACCTCGTGCAAACCATTGAGCGCAAGATAAATAGCTTCGAGCCAAACGTCATTCTCACGCATTCCTGCAATGATCAGCACCAGGACCATCTAGCGGTCCACGTTGCCACCCTGCGAGCAGCTCGGCGGCACCCATCGGTGTTGTGTTATGAAAGCCCCTCCACCACCCGCGACTTTAATCCTTCCTTCTTCGTTGATCTGAGCGACTACGTCAACGTTAAGGTGCACGCGGTGGAGCAGCACAAAGACCAACTCAACAAACCCTATATGCGGTCGGACCAGATCCGAGGAATCGCCGCATTTCGGGGTTCCCAAGCCAAGATGCAATTTGCGGAAGCGTTTGAAGTGGTCCGCCTTGTCGATTCCTCGCTGGAAGGCATATGATGCGTTTTCTTATTACAGGCATTGGCGGCCCCGCCGGTATCGCGCTAGCAAACCAGTTGGTTCCCCTTGGCCATGAGGTGTGCGGCGTCGATGTCGCTGCTATTGATAACCCCAAGTTGACCTCGTTTGACACGGTGCCGGACGCAACCGATCCGAAGATGATCGACTCACTAGTGGAGTTACTCACCACCCACGACATCGACGTGGTGATTCCTACGGTGGCGGATGAGCTCGCAGTGGTCTCCGCGAATAAGGACCGCTTCGGTGACACCCCGGTAATCATTGGCGACCAAGAACCCGTGACCTACGCGCACGACAAGTACTTCACCATGCAGCAACTGCATACACACCACGTGCCGGTACCGCGTTTCGCGCTGCCAAGCGATTTTGCCTCTTTAGCCACGGCGCTGGAGGCTTTCGGCGGCACCTTTGTGTTGAAACCGCGCGTGGGCCGCGGGGGCCGCGGCTTCCAGGTAGTCACGGCCGAAACAGAACTCGATTGGTCCACCGTGGATGATTCCATGATCATTCAGGAGTTCGCCCCCGGCGCAGAGTACTGCCCAAACGTTTATGCGAAAACTTCGGAGGATTCGGTGGTGGTTGTGCTGGAAAAGCACGACCCCACCAGCATCACCCGCGCCGACGCGCCCGAGGTTGCGGAGGTGGCGCGCCAGGCGGTGGCCGCCATGGGGCTGACCGGCCCGGTGGACATCGATATCCGATTCACCACCGCCAACACTCCCGTGGTCCTGGAGGTCAACGCGCGGTTCGGCGCCAATAGCGAGCAGGCCCCCGAAATTTTGCGCAACGTGCTTGCGGAACTCACCTAGGAGCCATCGTGGCTATCGACGCCCTCGCAACGGTGGTGTACACCATCGGCTACATCATCCTGATCTGCGGACTAGTCAAACTCACGTTCGTCCCCTTGTCGGCGATATACGAAATCCGCACCACGTTTCACCACAAACGCAAACACTGGTCGTTGGTGGAGCTCAATCCCTTGGTCAGCGTGATCGTCCCCGGCTACAACGAGGAAAACGTGCTGGAAAACTGTGTGCTGTCCATTTTGAAAAGCACCTACCAGCGCATTGAGATCATTCTGGTGGATGACGGATCCACCGACCGCACGCCCGAAATTATGGCGGGCCTGGCGCAGCGCTATCCGAACGTGCGGTGGTTTCGGCAACGCAACCAGGGCAAGGGTGCGGCATTGAACTACGGCATTGCCGAGTCCCAAGGTGACGTGTTGATGTTTGTGGATTCGGATGGTTTGTTTTCCCCCGATACAGTGCATCACATGCTGCGCGGCTTTAATTCCCGCAGCGTGGGCGCGGTGTGTGGCGACGATCGCCCGGTGAACCTCGACCGCGTGCTCACCAAGCTGTTGGCGCTGATCAGCCACGTGGGTACCGGCATGGTGCGCCGCGCCCTTACGATGCTGCACTGCATGCCAATCGTGTCCGGCAATGTCGGCGCCTTCCGCCGCGAAGTGTTAGAAAAAACGGGCTATTTCGACACAGCCACCGTCGGCGAAGATTTGGAATTAACGTGGCGAGTGCACAAACACGGCTTCAAGGTGAACTTCGTGCCCGACGCCCTCGTGTACGCCGAATCCCCGTCCACGATCCGCGGCTTGTGGAAGCAGCGCGTCCGCTGGGCCCGCGGCTTGCTGCAAACCACGTGGATGCACCGCCAGATGGTGGGCAATCTGCGCTACGGCATGTTCGGCTGCTACCTGCTGTTTAATACCATCACCATGATCGTGATTCCGGTGTTGCAGGTCATCGCGCCGTTCCTCATCGTTCCGCTGGCGTTTACGGAGAGAAACCCCCTCCCCCACGGCGTTTTGGAATTCTTGGCGTGGCTGGGGCTGATTATCTCCGTGATCCTCGTGATTTATGCGACGGCGCTGAACCGTTCCTTGACCGATTTACGCTTCGCATGGACACTCGTATTGTGGCCGATCTATTCCACGCTTGTGGGGCTAACGATGGTCCACGCGCTGCTCTTGGAGGCCCGCCGCGCGCCGAACCGCTGGAACAAGCTCGAACGCACGGGCGTCATTAGCATCGCCGCGCTTCACGACGCCCCGCGCACCATCCCCGCGATCACCGCCACCCCCGTCCCCCAGTCCAACCCGCATCTAGCATCCGCGCACTCGGAGGTGTAATGCTGAGCCGAAGGCAGTTTCTCGTCGCGTCTTCCGCCGCGCTCGCAGCGACCATGTTTGGAGGTTGTTCCGTGCGAACTCCCCTACCCGCAACCCGTTCCATTAACTTCGGATTCGAAGACGTGGTCACTTCCAAACCAAATTGGAAAACCCACACCGAGCGCCTCAAGAAAGCGAACGCGAACGCCGTCAGTATCGCCGTGGGCCGCCCAGACTGGGTGGCTTTTCCATGGGAGGCCTACCCCGACATCCAGGCGGACCTCGTTCGAGAAACCGAACGAGATTTTGTGGCGGAAGCCCTGCGGGAACTGCGCAAAGCCTATCCTGACGGTTTCGAACTGACCCTCACCGTTGACGCATTGCTTCCCGGCTGGATCGGCGAAGACAAAGACCTTGCAGGCATTTCCGCTGGCGGGAAACACTCCGAGAGCTTTGCCTCCGTATCCGCGCTTACCGACGGCGCGGTAGCCGACCGACTCATCGAACTTGCGGTGGAACTTCGCGAGCGCTACGAGCCTCAACGTATCGCCTTTACCGAGCTCATGTTCGACGGCTCGACGTTCGGCGAGGATGACCTAGACCACTACAAGTCCTTCGCCAAAGCCAAGGACTGGCCGCGCACTTCCAACGGCAAGATTGATGAATCCCACGATTCCATCTACCGTTGGCGCTCCAAATCGCTGGCCAAACTACTCGGCACGATCAAGGACGAAGTCGGAGACACCAAAGTAGACATCGATGTCCGCGCCCCGTGGCAGGATCCCACCGGCGACCGCGCCGAATCGGGCCACGATTACGACACGCTTTTAGACTCCGCGGATCGAATCGTTGTGTGGAATTACTTTGCCATGAACGATGTGTCCCCCAAGTATGGCGGCAAGATTGCCAAGGCCTTACAAGCCTCCCACCCCGACCGCTACACCATGTCAAGCGGACTCTGGGGCGAGGGCGACGACGTGGTGAGCCCCCAAGACTTGGCCGCCAGCCTGCGCGCAGTCGCGCAAGCCGGGGCCGAATCCGTCTCCGTCTCACCAGCCAGTTCTATGACTGCGGAGCATTGGGATGCCCTAGCTGAGCTCTGGCATCCTGACGCTTAAAACTCGTCGCTGGTACGGAGCACGCCGTCGATAAGGCGGGCATCCACATCGAGCAGAATCGCAGCCTCGCGTTCCTTCGCCGCGGCCCCACTGCCGCCCAAATTGCGGTCCACGGGGCGCTCAAACAACGCCGCACCACCGTGCATGGCGCGAACAATCCGCTGGTAGCCAGCCTGTTCACGTGCGGTGGCCGCCGCAATCCACTCCGCGACGGCGGCGGCGCCACGCTCCTGACGCAACGCCTCCACGAACGCGCCCGGGTGCACCACGCCAACGATGGCGGAGACGTGGCCGAAGCCCAGCGACGTCACCAAACCTGCCTTGGCGCTCAACGACAGCGGCTTGCGCAACCACACCAACCGCTGATGACGCGCCAGTGCGGGATCCACACAATCGAGCGAGCGGTTCGCCGGCAGCAAGCCGGAACGCAACACCTGTGTCAGCCCAATGATCTGGAAGGCCGCCGCGCCACCCTTCGCATGCCCGGTGAGGGTCTTCTGCGAAATCACAAACAGCGGGTTACCCGCGGCGCGGCCCATGGCAGTGGCCAACCGCTCGTGCAGGTCGGACTCGTTGGGGTCGTTGGCTTCGGTGGAGGTGTCATGCTTGGACAGCACGCTGATCTCATCCACGGACACACCATGTGCCTCCATGGCGCGCGCCAAGCGAGACTTTTGGCCACCTTGGGCGGCACCCAGGGCGCCTAAGCCGGGCGCGGGGATGGAGGTATGCGCGCCGTCGGCAAACGACTCCGCGAACGAAACCACACCCAGCACCGGTAGCCCAAGGTCCGCTGCGAGGGAAGCGCGCGCCAACAAAATGGTGCCGCCACCCGCGGATTCCACGAAGCCAGCGCGGCGGCGATCATTGGCGCGGGAGAAGTAGCGGTGCTCCACGCCCTTGCCCTCCAGCTCCGCCGACGACGCCGTAGCGGCCATGTCGCCGAAGCCAGTGATGCCCTCCACCGACAAGTCGTCCACGCCGCCTGCCACGACGAAATCGGCCTTGCCCAAGCGAATCTTGTCCGTACCTTCTTCCACCGACACCGCGGCAGTGGCGCACGCGGCCACCGGGTGGATCATCTGGCCGTAGCCGCCCACATAGGACTGCATCACGTGGCCCGCCATCACGTTCGGCAGGGCTTCCTGCAGAATGTCGTTCTGGCGCGGCTCCGCAAGCATGCCATCGAGGTACAAGGAGCGCAGGGACGCCATGCCACCCATGCCGGTGCCCTGCGTCGACGACACCCGCGTCGGGTGAATCGAACGCATCAGCTCGGCGGGCGTAAAGCCGGAAGCGAGGAACGCCTCCACCGTGCAGATGATATTCCAGACGGCCACGCGGTCGAGGTTATCCATCATGTCAGCGGGGATGCCGTACACGGAGGGATCGAAACCTTCAGGAATTTGACCGCCGACGAACCGGCTCATGGCCATCCGGCGCGGGACGCGAACCGCGGAACCTGCGTGCCGCACTACAATCCACTCACCCGACTCTTCGTCGAACCAAGCGGACGTGTTTTCGGGTTCCGAATCCACGAACGTGCGGGCGGTAGCCTGATCTGCCACGCTGAAGTGCAAGTCACGGTCGAGGTAGATGGTGGTGAGCTCGGGCGCCAGGTTATCCACCATGCCGAAATCATCGTGGAAGCGGCGCACACCGATACGGCCCATCACTTCATCGTGGAAGCGCTCGTAAATTTCGCCTTCCTCGATCTCCGCGCCGTCCGCGTCGACCCAGCCGTTATCCCAACGAATCAGGCCCATGCTCCACGCGAGCTCCATCACACCGGCGGCGGTGAGATCACCGGTAAGTTCCGCCTCGAAGCGGGTGCGCGCAGAGCCCAGCGGGCCAAGCTCGCCGGCACCCACGATCACCACCATGTCATCAAGCTTCTGCGTGACCTGGTCCGCAAAGTCAACGTCGGAATGCACGATCGGACGATACGGGGTGGGCAAAGCACGCAAGGTGCGCGGCGCCTCCAGCTTCGCATCGCTCGCAGACCGCGCCGCGTTGCGGGCGAGCTCCGCCAAATCCAAATCCGCCTCGCCGAGGCCACCGGTGAAGTCAAGGACCACGGGAGCGTTCGCGGCGTCGCTACGCACCGCCGGCGCGATCTGCGCAACGAGCTTCTCGGCGATTTCCTCCGTGGAGAACGTGGACACGCCGGCGGCCTCCACAGCCTCAACCAACGGATCGTTCCCGCCCATCAGGCCGGTGCCACGCACCCAACCAATGAGCGCATGCACCAGCGAGGTCCGGTCACCCCACACGGGCTCCGCATGCCAACGCGTCACCAGCGCATCCAACGCGGCCTTGGATTCGCCGTACGCGCCGTCGCCGCCGAAGCGACCCCGGTTCGGCGAACCTGGCAGCACCACGTGCAGCCTGCGGCCCACCTGGGTATCCACACCCAACTCGGACAGGCCAGCGATCAAGCGCTCCACCGACCACAGCAGCAGCCGCATCTCATTTTCCGCCCGCGGGCCAGCATCCGCCAGCGAACCAGTCACGCGCGGCGCGGCGAACGGGAACAGCACAGTGGGCACCAATGCCGGCTTCAGCAGCTTCTTCTCACCATTCACAGTGGCGGTCTGCTCCGTGCCGATCCACTCGATCACGGAATCCAAATCCGTGTACGAGTTCAGGTTCGCGGGCGCCACCCACAACGCGGCCTGGCCGCGAGCATACGTGCGGTACAGGTCCTTATAGAACGACAACCGCTGGTGATTCAGCGACGAGGTAGTCACCACCACCGTCGCCCCGCCGTGCAACAATTCCGCGGTAATCGCCGCGGCGATCGAATTCGGCGAAGCACCGGTGACCACGGCAATCTCATTGGCGTGGTCCAAGCCCTCGGTGGAACGCGCCTGTGCAGCATGCTCATCCAGGCCCCAATACTCGGCTTGCAAGGCTACAGCCTCACCGGCGCCGGTGACATCCACCACCACGTCCTCGCCGAGGGCAACGCGCGCAAGGTCTTCGCGGGCGGAAGCCCACCGGTCATCCAGCAGGACGGTCTTGTTGGCATCGAAGCTCTGGCTGACCATGCGCGGCCAATCCGAACCCAACTCACGAGACACCAACTCGAACAAAGCGGCGTCCGCTTCCTCGCCGGACAAGTCCGCGGTCTTCGGGGTGTGATCCAAACCAAGCTGCGCCAGAATCGTGCGCGCCGTAGCCGCCAGCACACCAGCCTTACCGGTGACCTGCTCCGCGAACTCACCCAGCGCGGCGGAGTCCACCACGCCGCCACCACCACCGCCAGCGGACGGCAAGGCGACGGTCACGCCGTGCTCGGAAGCGACTTGGGCCACTGCGGCGTCGATAAGCGCATCAATATCGCCGGCAGGAAGGGTGGCGAGTTCGCCGCCACGCAAGGAAGCGCCCTCGCGCGCGCCCATCACCACCGCGGCGGTGACATGGTCCGCCCAACCCGCCCCAAGCTGCCACGTACCCGTGACGCGCTCCGCGATGTAGCTGGTCTTCTTGCCCGTCGGGCCGAGGATCCGGCGCAAGGAATCCGCAACCGCGTCGCCCAGCACCGGGCCAAAAGCGGAATACCCCTTCGCCATGCGGCCGACCGTCGCATACAGATCATTGAGCTCCGCGTCCGCGGCGCCATCGATCGCACCCAAGCCGAATTCCACACCGAGGTCCAGCAACAGCTGGTTACGGCGCGAGCTCACGCCCTCGACCAAAGTCTCGATCGAATCGGTTGCACCCATCTGATCCGGGCGAACCTTGGTCCACAATGCGATGAGCATCGCGGTGGCGTCAGCGGGCGTAAAGGCAATGTCGTCAGGGCGCGGGCCAGCGGCCGCCGGAGCGGGCGCAAACGTAGCCTCCGTGCTCTGCTCCGCCTGGTTCTGCTCCACCGGAGTCTCCTCGGCGGGGGCTTCCTCGGCGGGCACCTCGCGGGTGACTTCATCGGTGGCAAACACGATGGCGCGCTCGCGCTCCACGTTGAGCACCTCAACATCCGCGTCACGATACTGCGGCAGACGCAAGGTCTGGCCCATCATGTTCGCAATCGTCGGCGACGAACCAACGCCCACCTCAACGAAGCGTTCCACGCCAAGTTCAGTCAACGCCAAGTGCTGCGTTTCAATCCACCGCACCGGGGACGCAAACTGCCAAGCCAACAGCTCGATCAACACTGTGCGGGCGAGGGTTTGCTCCGCAAAATCCTCAAAGTTGTCCAGGATGTCTGCAATGTAGGGCGAATCCACAACCTCCGCGATGGACTCTACGAACTCGCGAGTGAGCTCGAACGGGCGTGCCACCAGGTTAGGAATGTAGCGCCCCACAAGGACCTCAAGGTCCACCGTCTGCGGCAACAGCGAATCCAAGTGCTGGCGGAAATCGTCCACACCGTCGCGCAGCACCGAAGAGTGGAACGGCACATCAATGCCGGGGATCATGATGAAGGCACGCTGCCCTGGGCCGGCCTTCTCCGCGGCTTCCTCAAGGGCGCGCAAGCCGGCGACGGTGCCCGCTACGGCGTATTGCAAGCCGGCAAGGTTGTAATTCACAATCTCGAGGAATTCGCCGGACTCCTCCGAAATCTGTGCCACATAATCGAAAACGTTATCGGCGGTGAGGCCCATCTTGTTGGGGCGCAACGCGGCCAACCCGTAGTTGGAGTTACCGTTTGCGTCGCGGTCCACGAGGCGGTGCATGGTCAGGCCACGGCGGTACACAATCTCCACCACAGACTCCAGCGACAGCACCTGGGCGTACGCCGCCAGTGCGTTGTACTCACCCACGGAATGGCCCGCAAACAAGGCGCGCTGATTCAGTGCCGACGCCTTGCGCATCTCCGCCACCTGCGCCACCCCCAGCGTAGCCATGGCTACCTGCGTAAATTGCGTCAAGAAGAGCACGCCGTTGGGGTGATAGAAACGCTCACCTTGCACCACAACCTCTTGCGGGTTGTTGCGCACAATCTCCAGGATGGAGAACCCAAGCTTGCCGCGGGTGTGACGGTCCGCGCGCTCCCACACGTCACGGGCAGCTGCGGAACTTGCCATCGCATCCATGCCCATGCCCTGGGATTGGATGCCCTGTCCGGGGAACGCATAGAAGGTCTTCGGGGCGGCCATCACCGCCGTGGCGGTCAGCACCGGTGCGCCATCAACCGTGGCAGTCACCTCCCGCACTTCGCCACAACCGGGACGGTTATCCACGCCGACGCGTTCGACATTAAATTCGACCTTCGCGCCAGGCAGAATCGGCGACAACATGGTGGCGGTGTATTCCACAACGCGGTGGGTGGAACCCGCGGCAACGAGTTCGCCAATTGCGGAAGTCCACATGCCGTGCACGATCACGCCCGGCAAGCCCGCCAACGCCGCCGCGGTATCAGACACGTGGATCGGGTTGCGGTCGCCCGTGACCACCGCGAAGGGACGCAGGTTCTCCGGCGCCTTCACCTGAACAAACGAGCGGAACGAGTGCGGGGTATTCACCACCGAAGGCAACGCCGAGGTATTCGTACGTGCGGTCGACTTCCCGGTGCGGCCACGGACGGCGAAACGCTCCGTCAACGTCGCCAACGGTTCACCATCGCAAGCGATCCGGCAGCGCACCACCAAAATGCGCCCAATATCGGTATCCAGCACTTCATCCGTGGTAGCGGTAACAATCAGCTCGTTGTCGGTGAACTCCGGCAGCTCCCGCAGCAGCGTGACATGGTGCTCAAGGTGCACCAAGCTCAACATGCCTTCAACGACACGGTGATCCTCCGTACCAGGAATGATGGCATCGTACACAGCAGCGAACACGGCGGGCCAGGCGCGGCCCACCAACACGTCCGGGGCAACGCCACTCGGCGCGACCTCCTGCGGCAGGAAGCCTGCGGTGACGTTGATGTATTTTGCCACGTGAGCGGCGTCGATACGCGTCTTCCACGTTGCGACGCCGTCCGTAACCTCCGCCAGCGTGCCGCCCGCGGCAATGCGCGTCAGTTCCGACATCGCGGCTTCCGCATCCTCGCGAGTCACCTGCGGCACCGCACTCAGCATCTCTGGAACGGTAATTCGGATACGAAGTTCGGCGAGGGTGCCAAAGGCGGTGGACCCAGCCAACGGAACGACCAACTCGGCGTGAGAATCATCCAGCTCAACGAGCGTTGCGCCGCTCGGGTGGGTCGCTTTCTTCCCCTCGATCACCCATGCGGATTCATCGCCAAGGCGCGCAATCAGGGACACCGTATTTCGACCCGCCCACCACGTGCCCGGTGCAGCGATAATGCGTTCGATAACGCTGGGGGCCTCCGCGACGACTGGGCGCAACCGGTCGATGGTTGCCTGGTTGAACCGCGCAAGCAGATCAGCAATCGGCTCATCCACCTCCGTAATCCCCGCAACAGCCGCAGGACCAGGAATAACGCACACTTCGTCGGCTGAGTAGCGGGGGTCATGCGCCTGCCACAGCGAATCGGAACGCCACCAACGGCGCACATCAGAATCGATCACAGGGACAAAGTTGACCGGCTTGCCGGGGGTGCGAGCCAGCTGAAGGAACCACGCAACATCGGCGGGATGCAGCACATCCGTAGCTACGTTCGGGTACGCGGCAACGAGGGAATCCACCACGCCAGCAGCAGGGCCCTGCACCGGAACCTGCGGGGTGAACTGGCCATGGTCAACGTCACTCAACCGCGCCTCGGTACGCTCAACCATTTCTTCGAAGCGACGGCGCCACGAGACGTCCAGCCACTCGCCATCGATCGGGCCGGACAGCTCAAGGTAACGGCGCAACCACTGCTCGTACGTCATGGTTTCCAGGTCACCGAAGTACGGTTTACAGGTGCGGCCAATGGCCTCGATGATCTCGTCGCGGCGAGCCTGAACGGCCTCCTGATCCCCCGCAACCTCGTCCAGAAGGCGCCCCGCCTTGGCAAACGAATTGTCGATCTCATGCAGGTCCGCACCGAGTTGGGAGCGCCCCGAAGCCATGCCATTCTTGGCCATGCCCGCGCCGACCCACTCGTCCGCACCCTGCGTATCCACCAACAGCTGCTTGACGGCGGGCGAAGTCTTCGCTTCCTTCGCCGCCATCGCCGCGGTACCAATCAAAATGCCATCCACGGGCATCGGGCTCAAGCCGTACGCCTCCGCCCACGAACCCGTGAGGTAATCCGCCGCCCGCTCCGGAGTGCCAATGCCGCCGCCCACGCACAGCACCACATTGCTCTGCGCACGAATGCCGGCGTAGGTGGCAATCAGCAACTCATCAAGGTCCTCCCAGGAGTGGTGACCACCGGCCTTACCGCCCTCCACCTGGATGATGATCGGCACGTCCGGCACGTCCTTGGCAATGTCCAACACATTGCGAATGTGCTTGACCGCGCCCGGTTTGAAGCACACCCACGGGAAGCCCTCAGCGCGGAGTTCGCGAATCAGTTCAACAGCCTCATCGTGTTCCGGCATACCGGCGGTAATGACGATGCCGTCAATCGGGGCACCGTTCGCGCGCGCCCGACGCACAAGACGCTTTCCACCCACCTGCATCTTCCACAGGTAGGGGTCGAGGAACATGGAGTTAAACTGGGCATTCACACCCGGTTCGAGCAATTCATCTAATTGCGCAAGATGTTCCTCAAGGATCTCGGGGGTAACTTGGCCGCCGCCAGCGAGCTCCGCCCAGTGGCCAGCGTTCGCCGCCGCCGCAACAATTTCCGGATCCACCGTCGTCGGCGTCATGCCCGCCAACAGCATCGGCGAGCGACCCGTCAACCGCGTAAAGGCAGTTTCCACGTAAGGTTGCGGGCCAGCAATCACGCGCGGGAGGAATTCCGCGTAGTTTACGGGGGCTTCGGGGGCGTGCCCGGCGTCGAAAAGCTTGGCGTGACCGTCTTCGGTGGAAACATCCACAATGCCCACACCACGGCCCGCAAGCACCGTTTCCGTCAGCGTTGCGACGCCGCCCGCTGGGCCAACCTCCAAAATCCAACGCGCCCCGCTATTCGCAGCTTCGTTCGTTTGCGCAACCCAGTCCACGTGATCGACCAAAACCTCTTGGGTCAATGCCCGCGCGACATCCGCATCCAGGCCGCACTGCGCCGCCCACTCCGCAGCTAGGTCGACGGCCGGGGCGAGCGCAGGGTGATGGAACGCAACTTCAACGTTCAATGGAGTAAACGTCGGCGAGAACGGACGACCCCCACGCTTCTTCTCGGTGACCTGCTTCGCGTCACGCTCCGCCAACTCGTTCAGAACGTCGCATACCTTTGCGACTGCGGCGGGGCGGCCAGAAATCACAAAGGTATCGAAGCTATTCCGCAAACCAACCGCAGGGCATTCCGCAACTTCAGTGGAACCGGCGGGGAACAGGGCGTCAATAATATCCACAATCTGCTGGTTAGTAACGCCTTGCACCATGACCATCGGGCGCTTATCGCCGTGCGCGACCAACCCAGCTTCAAGCGCCGCATGCGTGGCGGCAGCGCCAATTAACTCAGCGTAAGCCACAACCTCGGCGGCGCGGGATGGGTCCTTCAGCAGGGAGCGCCCCAAAATTCCTTGCGAGTGTCCGATTACGCTGACGGCATCCTCCGCGTTAAGGCCCTGGGCCTCCAGCGTCATCAAATTGGCAATCTGGGCCACGAAAATGCCAGGCACGCTCACCGCAGCGCGGGCATAATCCAGCGCGGGCTCTTCGAGGGCGGCCCACTCGAGCGGATGGAAACCATGCGGCCGATTCCCCGCAAGATCATCCATGATAGGAGCGATCAACTCTGCGGAGGCGTTGACGATCTGGCGAACGTCGTCGCGCACCCCAGCATCCAGCGACTCCCGCAGCGTACTCATCCAATCGAAACCCTGGCCAGAAAAGCACAGCGCAAAGGGCTCATCCCGCAGGCGGCCAAGCAGGCTTTCCCCGTTGGATTCTGTACGGAAATAACGCTGATGATCAGTCACGATAATACTCGCTCCCTTTGTTGATTCGTTCGAGCACACGGACGTGCCCAAATGTTAGATAAACAAATATGCCACAAAACATGAGGAAGTTGTCATATTTTACTCTTGGGTGGCGGCTGTGCAGCACAGCTTCACTAGAAAAGAAAAGGTCACTGCACCCCTAAAACGGGTACCCCCAGCACGTCTTGTACAGCTTTCCGAGCTTCGTTTAGGCGCGTCTGCGGGGTTACCTCAATTACCCTGACTCCTTCCACGTTTTCGAACACCTGACAGGGATGATCGGGTTCCACTTCTGCGGTAGGGATAATGCCTTCCTCATCCATATATCGATCTAAATGCCGGGAAATGCTCATACCCTTTACCCAACCTGACATGCGCGCCAAGAGCAAGACAGTGGTACCGCCACGCGTCATCCACACCAATACTATCCACCGCACGCGTGTTCGCGCGCGGAGTTTAGAAGGGTGGTTCCAAATCTTCCGCTGCTTGTTTGCGGCGTTCGTTTCTTTGTGTTCGTATTCGTTGGTTCTTTGAATCCCAGGTGTATCCCCAATTTCCGCGCCCATCGTTTTTCGGCGGCGCTATATTATCGTCGTCTTTCGTTTTTCCGGAGTGCCTTGTGGTGATTCCCTCAAGTGTTCCGGATATTCCTGCTAGTGGCCCTTCAGGGACAGTGGTTGCGATCACCTCGTTAGTTTCGGGGTCTCGCCAGGTAACCGCGGCGTCGATACTCATTTCGGAGAACACCCGGCGGTCGGTTTTCATGTTGTGGTGTTCCCGGCACAGGGCTTGCAAATTCGAAACTGTCGTCCAACCACCAGCCTCGAAATTGATTACATGGTCGGTATCGCAGTCCCGCGCATCTACGTCGCAGCCGGGGAAGCGGCAGGTGCCGTCACGCTCCGCCACAACCATGCGCTGCTCGGGCGTCGGGTCGTGCGTATCGCTCGTAATTTGCGCGACGTCCAGCGCATTACAATAGTGCGCGCCAACTGCGGCGATTTCCGCCTGCTGTGCTGGGTTCAACGCGCCAACGCCATGAATATACTCGCCACGCAACGGCACGTCCGGCCGAAAAGAGCCAACGCCAAACAGTACGACTTTCCGGTGCTTTGGGCGCGTTTCGGGATCACCGCAGACAAGTTCCATCAGTGCTTCAACTTTTGAAATTTTGCGCGAGTTCGCGTGAACGGTCACGTGCTGGTCGAACTCTGCCGCAGCAAGTGCGTCCATCTCGGCAGTTATGAGCGCCATACCTGGCTTACTATCGAACGTAACTTCGTAGTGGGGGTTGGGCTGCTCCGCGCGCGCGGTCTCAGTGAGGGCGTCCATCCACACCAACCATTGCTCAATTTTGCGCTGCAAGACACGGGGCGCCGGCAGTGACTGGTTCGGCTGCGTCGCCGTCAGGTAGGTCACGAGCATTTGGTCAAGGCGGCGGAGCACTTCGGTATCATCTTCGCGGGGAACATCTTGCAAACCCCGCTCGATAGCGCACGCAAGTTCAACGCCAATGTGCCCCAGCTTCAGCGCATGAGCACGCAAGCTAGGAAGCTGGCGCGACAGCCGGTAGGCAAACCCCAGCAACAATTCCGCTTTTCGCGCGCCGAGAGAGCCATCATCAATAGCCACTTTTGCCGCATACTTGGCAAGCTCAACATTCGGGAAATCCACGTTTCCTACAAGGCGGATATAATCCCGAAGCTTTGCCTTATTCATAGCGGTGGTGAGGTGACCACTTTGATTATCAAGACGATTCACAGCATAAAAAGCATTCTTAGGATCTGCTGTCACGTGAGCGCTTGCAATCACCGATCATTCACCTCAATTCAACCCGCGGCGATACTACTATTTTATCGCCGTAGCGCACTAACTACCAGCATTGCAAACCCCAAAGGAACATTACGTGCAATTCAATTTACCACCCCCGCCTGACGCTTCTACCAGCGGAAACAACACCGTTAGATTGCGCGACATTAAGTATGCATTTTCAAGCATCCGTAAGCGTCATAGCAATAAATACAGCCATTACAGCATCCCTGAAGCTCACCAGCAGAAGAACATAGAAAAGTTAATAAAAACCTTAGCTAGCACGCTTGAAGTCGTGAAAATAAAATGGGTGACCTTGCACACATTTTGAAGTTCACAAGCGCCATAAAAAATACCCCCAAATGCGCGAACTCCCCCGTAGCGCGTCACTAGCGGAATAAAAACACCCGCTGTTCCCAATTCAGAAATCTAGCATATTTAAACCCCACCAAAACCCACTTCGCCAAAACCCATTTTGCCAAGACTCATTTCACCCACAAACCACCCGCGCCCCACCTGACGCCACCGAAACCAACCCCGAGTTGTTAGTGCGCCCGGGGAGACTTGAACTCCCACGCCCTAAGGCACTGGAACCTAAATCCAGCGCGTCTGCCAATTCCGCCACGGGCGCCTCTTGCTGCATTGTACAGAGTCGCAAGCACGGATCAAATCGAAGCTTTCTCTCAACTCGCCGCACCCACTGCCCATTAGCTTCCTCGATTCAGGCCCACCGCCCATTAGCTTCCTCGATTCAGGCCCACTGCCCATCAACTCGCCGCACCCACCGCCCATCAACTCCCTCAATCCAATTTCGGCGGATTGCTTGCGGAACCCCCGCTGTTTGCCCTCGGCTGATACCCGACAAACGACTCAGCCACGCACCGCCTCCAAGCCCCCGCTGTTTGCCTTCGGCCAATACCCGACGAACAACTCAACCACGCACAGCCTCCAAGCCCCCGCTGTTTGCCCTCGGCTGATACCCTTATGCACTGTGAGCAATATCCGGCCTCGGCGCATTGTACCTTTGGTTTTTTTGACCCTTGCGGTTCTTGCGACGTTTGGCCTCGCTTATTGGCAGTGGACTCGGTTCCAGTCAGGCAGCGGCACCTTTCAGAATCTTGGGTATGCGTTGCAGTGGCCTGCGTTCGGTGCGTTTTTCGTGTACGCGTATCGGAAGTTCAATCAGTACGAGTCTGAGGTGAAGGAGACGGGCGTTTCCCCGGTGGAGCGTGAGCAGCGGGAGGCCGAGCGGCGGGGTGTGGTCACTGAGATCGATGAGTCCGTGTTGCCGCAGCGTCCGACGATGGATATTGAAACATTTAATCGCCTGAATACGCCTACTCGTCGGCGGAGGCGCACCAGCAACGAGATCAACGAGGATTAGTAATTGTGACTGTGAACCCTGACCGCGCCCGCCGCGTCGCCCAGGCTTTGAAGCTTTTTTCGATTGCGGCTTGGGTGACCGGCGTGTGGCTGCTTATTTTGTGCGCCCGGATGGTGTTGCACTATGGCTTCGGCGTGGAGATGCCGGCGTGGGCGAATATTATCGGCCAGCTGCACGGCTTGTTCTACATGTTGTACTTGGTGGCGACCCTCAACCTGGGCACGAAGGCGCGCTGGGAGCCCACGAAGTGGATCACTACCGCACTCGCGGGGACGGTGCCGTTCTTGTCGTTTGTTGTGGAGGCGCGGCGTCGCAAAGAGGTTGTCACCGCTTTCGAGCTCTAGTCTGAACCCGCGTTTCGACGCCCCCACCCGCGCCCGCCGCACCCCCATACAGGGGGTTTCTTTATTGTGTGCGCAATTCGTATCGTTTTTCGAATAACTTTCGCTGGTACTTTTTACTATATAAGCACGTTTATCGGCTTCGTGTTCGCGGTGTCTTTGCGCGCGGTGCGATTGCACTTCCGCCCGCAAGTACCACAAGACCAGAAAGGGCTGAGTGCAATGCCCGAAGTACGCTGCCACCTTGACAAGCTGCTGGCGGAACGAAATCTCACGCTGGCCGCGTTGGCGGACATGGTCGGAGTCACGGTAGTCAACCTATCCATTCTGAAGAATAACCGTGCGAAGGCAGTCCGGTTTTCTACGCTCGTATCGTTGTGCGAAGCGTTGGACTGCCAGCCGGGGGATCTGTTCACAGTGAGGTAACGATAGTGAGGTAACGATCATGCGTGGCAAGAAACTTCTCGGCTGCTTCGGAGGGTTCACCACCCTCGTCGTTCTCGTGGGGCTGCTGCTCGTCTGGATCTACGGCCCGATGCTTGGCGCTGGCACTCTTGGCCGCCCAATTTTCTTGGTCGCCACGCCGCACCGTTACGCCACCTTTGCGTTCGATCTCGCCGAGGCCCAGGGCCTGTACTCAGACAGCGAGGAGTTCCGCACCGCCCGCGCGGAGGCAGAACAGAAACTCCCCGATGCGAATACGTTGGCGGACACCCACCCCATTATCGACGACGTGCTCAAAGCCGCCGGCGGAAAGCACTCACGCGTGCTGCCACCGGAGGAAAACCAGCCGAGCTCGCTGGATAATTCCGCAATGCCCACCGTGAAACGCGACGGCGACATCGTACGCGCCACCGTCCCGGAGTTTTCGCGCGGCCCGATCGCTCAGGAGTACGCGGATACGCTCGCGAACGGACTGGCCAAGGAAGTTCCCGATTCGTGCGGCGTCATCGTCGATCTGCGGGGAAATACTGGCGGCGACATGGGCCCCATGATCGCGGGCCTGAGCTCCTTGCTGCCGGATGGCACCGTGATGAGTTTCAAGGGCAAGGAAATCCAAGATGTTGTGGTGTCGGGTTCGTCGGTTTCGGGCGGTGGTACCCCCATCACGGTGGCGGATAGCGGGAAGTTTTCCGGGCCTGTCGCGGTGTTGACGGATCACCGCACGGCCAGCTCGGGTGAGGCGGCGTTGTTGTCGTTCCGTGGCTTGGATAATGCGAGGTCATTCGGCGAACCTACTGCTGGATATCCCTCGGGCAACATCGTTATTGATATGCCGGACGGGGCGGCGATTTTGCTGACCACGTCCAGTGATGTGGCCCGCACGGGCGAGGAGTTTGCGGAGGATCCGATTGCCCCCGATGTAGACACGGACCAGCCTGTCGAGGAAGCAACCGAATGGTTGAAGCAGAAATGCAGCTAGCCTAGTAGCATGAATCTTCCTCTCATTTTGCTCGCAAGCTTGGGCGCTGTGCATCGCTATGGGCCTTCCATCGGGGCGCGTTATTTGGGCCGCCCGGTGTTTTTGGTCAAGCCTTCGCCGCGCCGGTACTCCGAATTGGCTATCGAATTAGGGATGCGTTACGGCATTTACGCGATGACGATGGCGGCGCACAAGGGGCTGCTTGTTGCGCGCGCGAAGATGCCGCGGACGCATACTATGGCCGACGCCCATGCGCTTTCCGACGCCGTGCTCAAAGCCGCCGGCGGTAAGCATTCCGGCGTCGTGGATTCCGCACCTACCTCAGACGTTGCAGCGTCTCCCAGCGTCCGGCGAGAAGGGAACACAGTGGTGATTACCCTGCCAGGCTTCTCCTCCCCCGAAGCGGCAAACACAACGTCGAAGGGGTTGATTCGCGAGCTGGAGTCAGGTGCGACATCAGTGATCATTGATCTCCGCGATGCCCACGACGGCGAGCTTGCGGAAATGTTGGTGTCGGTGAGCCCGCTGCTGCCGGACGGGGTGGCGTTTTCCTACCGCAACAACAGTAACGAGCTCACGCCGGTGTCACTGTTGTACGGGCAAGTGGACCACGGCGATTACCAGGCGATCATCGACGGCAAACAAAAGTACACCGTGCCCGTCGCCCTCCTCATCGGCCAGGGCACCCGCGGCACGGGTGAAGCGGTCGCACTCGCATTCCGCGGGCTGGTAGATACCCGCACGTTCGGCGCCCCAACATACGGGCTGACCTGCTGGAACGCCGTGTTTCCGATGCCGGATGGCACGAGCCTTGTGCTTACCACGAACTCTATCGTTGCTCGCACCGGTGCGGAATTTTGCGGCGAGCCGATCGATCCGGACGAGCCCACCGACGAGCCCCTAGAAAAAGCTATCGAATGGCTGTCAGTCCACGGATAGCACGCCATTATGCTCGGGGCCTACGCCTTCGCCGCGCTCGTTCGCTTCCGCAGCGAGCTGCACCAGCACCGGAACCAATAGGCCAAGCGCTTTACCGCGGTGGGATAGGGCATCCTTTTCTTCCGGGCTGAGTTCGGCGGAGGTGCGGGGCCGTTCCTCGCTACCGGCCACGCGTTCGTCTTCCTCGGCGGGCACAAACAATGGGTCGTAACCGAATCCATTCTCGCCAACTGGGGTGCGCACGAGACGGCCCGCCCACACGCCTTTTTCCACATACTCCTCGCCGTTGGGGGTGACCACTGCGCACACAGACACGAACGCGGCGTCGCGACGCCCATGCGGAACATCGCTCATCTGAGCCAACAGCAACTCGTTATTGGCGTCGTCATCGCCGTGCTGACCGCACCACCGCGCGGACAGCACCCCTGGCATGCCGCCCAATTCCTCAACCGTCAGTCCGGAATCGTCGGCGATCGTGGTCACGCCGGTTTCCTTCGCCCCGGCGCGCGCCTTAATCAACGCGTTGTCAGCAAATGTACGGCCGTTTTCCACCGGCTCAGGGTAACCCAACAAATCCTCAGAGGACACCAGTTCGATCCCCGCCACGCCCGCGGCATCAAGGACGCGGCGCAGCTCTTGCAATTTCTTAGGGTTGTGCGAAGCAACGTGCAATAACATGAAACTAACTTTCCAACGCGGCTTTCTGCAGGGCAATAAGTTCGGCACAACCCTTCTCCGCGGCGCCAAGCAACGCCTCGAGTTGCGCGCGGCTAAACGTGTTGTGCTCACCGGTACCTTGGATTTCCACGAACTCCCCGGCAGCAGTCATAATCACGTTCATGTCTACTTCCGCGCGGGAATCCTCTTCGTACGGAAGATCGAGGCACACGGCACCCTCGATAATGCCGACGGACACCGCCGCCACCGGGGGCAATAGCGGATCACCGGAAAGCACGCCGCGGCGCTTGAGTTCGGCCACGGCGTCGGCAAGCGCGACATAGGCACCGGTAATTGCGGCGGTACGCGTACCACCGTCAGCCTGCAACACATCGCAATCGATAGCAATTGTGTTCTCCCCCAGCTGCGTCAAATCAATGGCGGCGCGCAACGATCGACCAACCAGGCGAGAAATCTCGTGGGTGCGGCCCTTGACCTTGCCTTTCATCGACTCCCGAGGCATGCGTTCGTGCGTAGCTGCGGGCAGCATGGAGTACTCCGCCGTCAGCCACCCCTCGCCCGAGCCCAATTTAAACCGAGGAATCCGTTCCTCCACGCTCGCGGTACACATCACGCGGGTATTACCGAATTCCACGAGCACGCTGCCCGCCGGGTTGCTGGTAAAACCCCTGGTAATGGTTACGGGACGGAGTTCGTCGAGAGCGCGGCCGTCGGCGCGAGTAAAAACAGTCATGAACACACAGTACTCCCCCGGCATCTACCCCACTGATGTCCGCCCCTCCGGCGCCGTGCGCGCCGCCTTCGACCAACCCCACATGTCGAATCTGCCTCAGGCAGATTCTCCCGACCCGCGCAGAGCCCCCATTTCCCCAGTTCGCGGGTCCTTGTTAATGAACTCACCGGCCGGCAATCAGGCAGATTCGACATGAGCCACGTTCCACACGAAGCCCGGGAAAACTCGCGCGCTAGGTGGGACACGGATTCAATGGCGCCCATTGGTCGCCGCTGAATTCCGTGTCGAGCATCGGTTGAATGCGGTCAGCAAGCGTGTTCAAAATGTCTTTGCCGGTTTCGTAGCTGCCGTCGTGCGCTCGGACGGCAATTGCGATTGCGAGGTCGCCGTCGCCACGTGGCACCAATGCCATTTGCCGGACTAGGTACTTGCCATCGGGGCCCGGCCCCCAACCCCCTTTAAAGGCCGCGCCTGCAAGGTGGCCAAGCCCGTAACTGTGTTCGGGAACTACGTTTCGCATGGCGGCGAGGATGGGCGCCGCCTCGGATTCGCACCGCCAACCGGCAAGGAAATGTGTTTGCGCGGCCAACCCCCACATCGTTTGCCCGACGATGGAGTATTCGGGTTGAAGTTGTTCGGAAGGCACGTTGGTAGCCGTATCACCGGCCTGGTGGATGACTTCGGTGACGCTTGTTGCCGCTCGATCTGGCGTTCCGAGCGCGTTCCACAACTCATCGGCGGCGGCGTTGTCGGACTCGCTAATCGCGGCGCTGATAAGTGCGGTGGATTCGGGGGTTTGTTCGTTTTGTAGGGCGGCGGTAGCGAGGGGAACTTTTGCGGTGGACCAAGCCGCGCCCTCGCGGAGGTTTCCAAGTTCGGTGGGGCCGTGCGCTCCGAGGATGACTACGCCAACTTCGTGGCCGCGCCGCGTAAGCTCAGCGACCTCACGTGTCAGGGAATCAATGCCGGGGTCGGCGGGGGGACTCGTTTCAGAAGTGGCACTCGGTGGTTCGGCCGTAGTCGGCTGTTGCGGCACGCCAATCGTACACCCGTGCAATACGCTGCACGCCATGAGAACGGCGATAAATTTGAAGCTACTGGATGTATACGTGCGCATCGTTTCCGCCTTGGCAGTGCACTAATTGACCATGTTTTTGGCAATCCATGGTGTACGTTTGACCAGTCACTGGCGAAAACGCCTCCACGGTATGCGGAGTATCCGGGGCTGTGCTGTAGCGCGCCAAGTACGCAACATGCACGTTGGTGGCAAACGCGTCTGAAGTAGCCCCCGATTTGTACAGGTTTTGCAGTTTCCCTGGGGGTGCGTTTCGCAGCGCGCTGTCATTGACGGGGAACGCATCGGCCGGCAGGTTGACCGCCTGATTCACCTCTGATTTCGCGGACTCCGAAGCGTTTGGCGCGGTCGCAGCAGGCGCCGTGGGAGCGAGAGGTGCGGACGTTGAGGTGTGCGGGGTTGCGCCGGTCACGGCGTTAATAAGCTCGTCGCTGGAACTGAAAAAATAGTAACGGCCAATGTATACACCCAGGCCGAGAAATATCGCGCCAAACACGGCGATGATGCCCACGATGAGGAGTCGAAACGGGTGCGGGGATTGTTGCTGCGGGTAGTTCTGGTAGCTCACAATGCAGCCTTTCGTAGCTTTCCTCGGCCGATAAGCCAACCAATTACGGAATCAGAAACTCCATGCCGGGCTGCCCGATGGTAACTTTGCCGTCGAACTCAGCTTCGGCCGCAGCTTTAGCGCCAGCGGGGTCGCCCCATGGCGGAATGTGCACGAGCACGAGTTCGCGGACCCCGGCGGCTTGGGCGAGCCGACCAGCTTCCGCCCCAGACATGTGAATGTTTGGCGCCATGCCGTCGCTGCTGGCACCCCAGGTCGCTTCGCATAGGAAGAGATCTGCAGCCGCGGCACATTCGATCAGGTCTTCGGAGTAAGCGGCGTCGCCAGAATATGCGAGCACAGCGCCGGTATGGGGTTCCACGATGCGCAAGGCGTAGGACTCGATCGGATGCAATGTTGGGTACGGGGTAATGCGCAACCTGTCCACGATTTCGGATTGTCGCGGCACCCAATGCGTGAAGGCAAAGGTATCGGACATGTCGTCGATTTCGCCGTTGCCTTCGCCGGACAGCAGCCCCATCCGCTCGGGGGTTTCAGCGGGCCCGATGCACAGGTGGCGTTGGGTGGCGCGCGCCTCGGGATGGTAGCGGCGCCACACCAGCAGAGACGGAAAATCGAGGCAGTGGTCTGGATGGAGGTGGCTCAACACTACGTGAGCGTCGGACGGGTTTTGCACGGATTGCGCGCTGGCCAGCACACCAGGGCCGATATCCATGATTACCGACGGAGCGTTGTCCACTGAAAGGAGGTAGCCGGAGGCAGGATTGCCGGGGGCGCTCAAACTGCCGCTACACCCGAGAATGGTCAACTTCATATGGTTACTTTGCCACGAATCCCCGAAATGGCGTATTGAAACGCTGCGGAAGCCGCGAAGATTACATCCCCTCCAATAAACTAACCTCCGTCACATGCGGGCCCAAGAAACGTTCGGCAAGTTGCGCGAACCTCGCGGGATCGCCCGTAGATTCGAAACTTCTCGACGCCACGTCATCCTCCCCGGCCAGCATATCTTGCTCGCTCAACACCCGCAGGACATCCTTGGCGGTTTCTTCAGCACTGGATACGAGCGTGATACTGTCCCCCATAGCCAATTGGATCACCCCCGTTAGGAGGGGGTAGTGGGTGCACCCCAAAACGAGCGTGTCCACGCCTTCGGCTTGCAGGGGTTCCACGTATGCCTGCGCCACCCCCAGAATCTGCCTTCCGGAGGTGATGCCGCGTTCCACAAAGTCCACAAAGCTTGGGCACGCTTGGGCGAACGCTTGTACGTTGGGAGCCTCCGCGAACAAGTGTTGGTAGCTGCCCGAATTCACCGTCCCCACCGTACCAATCACACCTATTTTCCCGTTGCGGGTCGTGGCGATTGCGCGCCGCACCGCGGGTTGGATCACGCCGAGAATCGGGACGTCGTAACGCGTGCGAGCCTCGTCCAAAAACGCCGCCGTAGCGGTATTACAAGCGATAACGATGAGTTTGCAGCCGCGTCGAACAAGCTCATCCGTGAGCCTCGCGGCGTGCGCGCGTACGGTTTCCATGGGCAGCGGACCATACGGCGCGTGGGCGGTATCACCGATATACACGATCGATTCGTGCGGCAACTGATCGACGATCGCCCGCGCCACCGTCAACCCACCGACACCAGAATCGAAAATACCAATAGGCGCATTCTTCACGCCCACCATCGTAGCCAGCTACGCAATGTACACGTGCGCGCCTACCCCACCCTGACAATGCACGTACGAACCTTCATCCTTGCATTTCATCTCGTACGTTTTGCCGGTCACCGGGCTTTTCGCCGTCACGGTGTGCACATCCGTCGGCGGTTTCGCGTACTCCTCTAGGTACTTCTGATGCACAGCGTTCGCAAACTCGTCCGAGGTATCGCCAGACTTATACAAGTTCACCAAATACCCAGCCTCCGCGCCGGATTGCGCGGCGCTGTTCACTGGGGTCGCCGCGTCCGGCAGATTCGCCTTCGCTGGCCGCGACCCGGGTGCCGCCCCCGGCGTCGGCTTCTCCGAACTGCTTTTCGACGTCGTGGCGCTCGACGTAGTGCTGGAAGTTTTCCGTTCGCTCGTGGCCTCTGAAGCAGCCGTGGTCTCCGCAGCAGAAGAAGTGGTGTTATCCAGGGCGGAAATCGGCGGCTCACTCATGGTCTTGTACGCCAAAAACGCCGCACTGGCCAGGATAATAAACACCAGCACCGTGACGATTACCAGCACCATGAGCATCGGACTGCGCTGCTTTTCGGCGTAGTACGGTTGCTGCGAATCATCCTCCCAATAGCCTTGCGGCTGAGCGTTATACGATTCCACGCGATCGAACTGCATAGTGGGTTCGTTGTCGCCCTGATCCCAATATTGGTTTGACGGTGGATATCCATTGGTTGTCATCGCTGCATCCTGTCCCACATCTCAGCCTGAAAGCTAGCTACAGCTATGAGTAGACCTGACGAAAAACAGCTTGGCAAGCCCATAGATTTCAGGCTCCCCCACCACCGAAATCACGCGATATAGATATAACGATTCCCTGGGGCGACGCATCGAACATAGGAGGAGAAATCGCGGCAGTGTAGCTCGGCGAAGTCGTCTGCGGCGTCGTCAAACACGAGGAGCAAATGGTCCCCCGTAGGCGGCTCCGAATACAAAGACACATATTCGTACTGGGTTTCTATAGCGAACTCGTCGGACGCAGGGCCAGACTTATACACGTTAAACAAGTTCCCCGCCGGGTGATTCTGCTTCGCCGCAACATTCACCGGCTGCGCCTCCGGAGGCAATTTCGCAACAGTAGGCCGACCTAAATCCTCGATCCGCTGGCCGAAATCTTCCGCAGGTGAATCAACCTCTCGGCCCTCACCCTGCCGCTCCTGCCCGGAAATCTCAGCAACATGTTCCGTCCCGGGGCGATTACCAAAAATATAGAGCGCCGCCGCGGAGGAAAAGATCGCCAGCCCAAACACCAGCACTCCCAAAAACACCAACATGCCGTTCGAGCGTTGAGGCGCCTCTTCAAATCCTTGCTCGAAATTTTGCTCCGCCGCCGGAAACGCGCCCGGCACATCATAACCAGCATCAACGTAACCCTGCGGGTCGACGTACCCGTGAGGGTCAACGTAACCATGCGGATACCCCTGCTGCCACTGCTCGTAATAGATGTACTAAGGTTGCGTGGCGGGCGGAAAGTACGTCGTGGGTTCTTCTTCTTGCGGCTGTTCCTGCGAACTCACGATGTGCCCCTTTTTTTACCTCACCGCCGACCATGTGCCACGCCGACATTAATCACCACTGAAAACTCTGGGAACATTGTGCCATGAGCATCCGTGTATGGGCATATCGCCCGCTACCACCGCTACCGAGGTGCCGGCCGCGAAGCTACACGATGTAGATTTTTTCACCCGCGGCGGTAGTGCATTTGACGTAGCTTCCGGTGTCGTTACAGGATACGTCTACTTCTCCCCTGCCTGAGACGTTGATGGAGAGATAGTGTTCGCCACGCGGGGGTTCGAATCCTGGCCATTTGGTGCGGTATTCGGTTTGCACCAGCAGCGCCATTTCTTCGGTGGCGCCGTCTGCGACATACAGGTTGAACAGCATCCCGTTTTTGTAGCCCGTGCGTGCAAATAGGTTTGCGGGTGTCGCGTCGTCAGGCAGGTCCACGTCGGTGGGCCGAGACCCGTATCCGTCATCGGAGTTGACGCTGGTATCTTCCGGCGGGCTCTCCGCGTCAGAGGTAATTGGTAAGTCTTCACCAATGGAATCTCCGGCGCCGTCGTTGGCGGATTCACCGTTGGTTTCGCTGGTGGATTCTCCGAACGGTTGTTGGTTTGGGAAGCCGGCGTACAGGAAATAGGCGGACACGCCGAGGAGGAGCCCGAGTACCAGCACCAAGGACATCACGAGGATCCACAGCCCGGTGTTTTGCCTGGAGGGGCGCTGGTAGGCGGGTTGTTCACCGGTATCTGGGCCGTAGTGTTGGCGGTAGTCCCCCTCGTCGTGGTGCTCCTCGGCGTGATGGCCACCGAGGGGGTTGCCGTAGGGCACAGGGCTGAAATGCTCAGTGGGTGGATCAACTTCAGGCCCGGCCCCCCAACCGACCTCTGGGCGTGCTTGCGCGATCCATTCGGTGGGTTGGTCGCCACCGCCCCCGGCACCCCCGGCGCTGCCTTGTCGGCTCATGCGCCCACCTGGTGTTGCAGGGCTCGAGGTCGGGGCTTGGGGTCGTCCGAGGTAATGAACCAGCCTGCGAAGGCGCCACCGATTCCGCCAAACAGGTGCCCTTGCCAGCTAATACCCGGCGTTCCGGGGATCACGCCCCAGATGTAGTAGGAATACGCTCCTGCGAGCACAACCCCGAGGAGGATTTGGGTGAAGCTGCGGTTGGCCACACCTCGAATGACTAGGTAGGCGAACCAACCGTAGATGAGCCCGGATGCCCCAATGTGGTTGGTGCCGAAGCCGCCGAGCACCCACGTGCCTAGCCCCGCGACAACCATGCTGATCAGCGTGACCTCCCAGAATACCCGTCTGCCAGATAGCCCGATGAGGAAGACGAATACCGCACCGGGCATGCTGTTGCCTATGAGGTGGTTGACGTCGGCGTGCAGGAAGGGCGCGGTGAAGATGCCGGTGAGTCCGGACAAGTCAAGCGGGTGGATGCCGTGGTATTTCAGGGCGCCGCCACTGGCGAAGTCGAATAGGAACACGGCCCAGATCACCACCAGGTAGCCGATGGCGAGTGCGAACGCGTTGAACACGCGGCGGGTGCCGTGGTGCAGCGGGTGTGTGGCTGTGGTCATCTAAGTAGCCTCCAGAGCAATGTCTCGGTAGCACGTGAGCCCGTATCCGGGGGATGCGGAAGTCACGGCGTCGATAATAGCCGCGTGCACAACTTCTGCGGCGGCGCTGGAGAGTTGCACCATGTCTTCGAGCCCTACGCCCGCCGGTTCACCCGTAGAAAGCGCAAAGAGGGTGTCGCCATCGAGTGGGGAGTGTGCGGGGCGGATGGCGCGTGCCAGGCCGTCGTGGGCGACCATTGCGAGGCGTTTGGCTTGCTGCTTAGTGACCGGCGCATCCGTTGCCACGACGCCGATGGTGGTGTTGAGCTTCGTGGCAAGGGGACGTAGCGCGGCGAATGCGGCGAGGTCGACGGGGGCGACATCAGCGCCCCACAGCGAACCATCCCGCCTATCGACGACCGCCCCTACCGGATTCGCCACCACCCCCGCCGCCACCACGCAATCCCCCTCCGAAATTCGAATGCGCGTACTGGCTTGACCGAAGCCACCACGCAACACCCCAGCGGTGGCGCCGCACCCGGCACCGATGCTGCCGGAGCCGTTGTCCGGCACGTGATCGAGAGCGGCGGCGACGGCCTGCCTGCCGTCCTCGGCGGTAGGTCGGTGTAGCGGATCCCCCACGAGGAGATCGAAAATAACGGCGGCCGGAACAATTGGCACGATGATGTCCCCGACGACTGGAAACCCAATGCCGCGCTGCTCAAGTTCCCGCATAACGCCGTCGGCGGCGGCGAGCCCGTAGGCGGATCCACCGGACAGCGTAATCGCATGTACTTGCTGCACCGTGTTGTGGGGTTCCAACAGGTCGGTTTCCCGGGTGCCGGGGCCGCCGCCGCGCACATCCACCGCGGCGGTCGCGCCGGTTGGCGCCACCACCACCGTCACCCCGGTGTCGCCGAGGCTGGTGTGCCCGACATGGAGGCCGGGGACGTCGGTAAGCAAACCCGCCATGGGCCTACGCCCCCATCATGGCGTTGAGCAGGGACTCCTCGTTGTACGCCAGCCAGTTCAGCACGTTTTCGCGGTCCTGCTCCATGGCTTCGCCGCCGGTAAGTTCCCCGGAGGCGATGTACAGGCGAATGTCGTTAAGCCCGTACAGCCACGCCTGGGCTTCTTCTTCGCTGGCGGTAACGGACACGCCGCCGTCCGGCCCGAGCGCGTACGCAATAACCTGAAGGTTTTCTAGTTTGGCACGGCAGATATCGTTTTCGTGCAGGGAACGCAGCAACGCATTGTCCCCCTCATACTCCTCGTCGCCTTCGCGTTCGAAATCCGGGAGGAGGCGGGCGAGCGACGGATCCTGCGGCGGTTCCTTGTGCCCACTCGGCATGCCGGTGAGCTCCGCGAGATCGTCTTTCGGCGCGGTCCGGCAGCGTTGGATCAACGCCTCCGCAACCATCGCCGCGTATTCGCCGAGGACCTCACGCTCCATCGGGTCGAACGTGGCCACATATTTTGGGGCCCTCATCAGCCCTTTCTTTTTCCGCCATAGTGCCATTGTGTATTACCCAGCCTGTTGCATAGTGGCCCAAAGGCCAGCGACCTGCAGCTTCTTTACGTCTGCCTCTACCTTGTCACGTTCCCCCGAACTGACTGCCGCTTTGCCTTCGGTGTGCACTTGCATCATCAATTCGTGGGCGCGTTTCTTGTCATATCCTAAAACGGTGTGGAACACGTAGGCGACATAGCTCATGAGGTTGACGGGATCATCCCATACGATGCACATCCAGGGCAGGTTTTCGCTCGTGGCAACGTCCACTTCGATCTGCTCATCAAGGTCCGGCATCGCCATAGGGGCGGACGGAGTACTCATCGCGTTCATGTGGACTAGATTAGTGGGTCGATACATTTCGTGCTGTGCACCACCGGCTTAGCGTCTACGATGGGAGGCGTGAATAACGCCACAAGTGCATCTTCTTTGCCCCCGAACCGCTCGAGCGCACTGCTCACCGATAAGTATGAGCTGACTATGTTGCAAGCTTCGTTAGCCGATGGCACCGCGCACCGGCAGTGTAGCTTCGAGGTGTTCGGGCGGCGGTTGCCCAACGAACGCCGCTATGGGGTAGTGGCTGGGACCGCGCGCGTGTTGCGCGCCGTACAAGACTTCGTGTTTACGGAACAACAGCTCGCAGATCTCGACTTCCTCAATGAGGAAACCTTGGAATACCTGCGAAACTACCGCTTCCGTGGCCATATTGACGGCTACCGGGAAGGCGAATTGTATTTCCCGTATTCACCGGTGCTCACCGTGCGCGGCACGTTTGCCGAATGCGTGATCCTAGAAACCGTCGTGTTGTCCATTATGAACGCGGATTCCGCCGTGGCCACCGCCGCGGCCCGCATGGTGACGGCGGCGGACGGCCGGCCGATCATCGAAATGGGGTCGCGCCGCACCCACGAATACGCCGCGGTAAGCGCCTCCCGCGCCGCCTACCTCGCAGGATTCGACGCAACTTCCAACCTCGAGGCCGCCTACCGGTACGGCATTCCAGCATCCGGCACGTCGGCGCACTCGTGGACGCTCCTGCACGTCAACGACGATGGCACCCCGAACGAGGAGGCCGCATTCCGCAGCCAAGTTGCGGCGCTCGGGGTGGATACGACGCTGTTGGTGGACACGTACGACATTGCCCGCGGCGTCGATACTGCCATTCGGGTGGCGGGCCCCGAGCTCGGCGGCGTGCGCATCGACTCCGGCGACCTTGGCGTACTCACCCGCCAAGTACGGCAACAGCTCGACGACCTCGGCGCACACAACACGAAAATTGTCGTCTCCTCAGACCTCGACGAATTCACCATTGCCGGGCTTCGCGGCGACCCCATCGACGTCTTCGGTGTAGGCACCTCTGTGGTCAACGGTTCCGGCGCGCCGACGGCAGGCATGGTGTACAAACTCGTTGAGGTTGACGGCCTGCCCGTGGCGAAACGCTCCCGAAATAAAAAGAGCGTCGGCGGGGCAAAGCGAGCATTACGTGCACACCGCAGCTCCGGAACCGCCGTCGAGGAAATCGTCTACCCGTTTACTGCCGAACAACCCAACATTGGCACCCTGCACGCCACCGAACTTACCGTCCCCCTGATTCGCGACGGCGCGATTGTCGACGGCCTGCCCACGCTGACGGACTCCCGCGACTACCTGGCCAAACAATTGGTGACCCTCCCTTGGGAAGGCCTGGCCCTGTCCCGCGACGAGCCCGTGCTCAATACTCGGTTCGTAGGATTCGAATCGAAATAGGTTGTCGGATCGGGGTTCACGCGGGCGGCAGGTTGCGTGGGCGGCGGTGTATCGCCCCTGTGGGTGGCGCGCAACCTACTCGGAGCCGCCCGCCGCGCCCTTTGCCTTCCTTCCGCCTCGCAGTGCGCTCACCATAGTGATCCCAAACCCGGCAATACCGAATCCCAACCAGATCAATAATGCCGTTCCAACATAATCCCACACATACGGAATGTCTTTACCGGCGTCCGCATACTCGAACCCAATCCCCCACGCCACGATCATGTAATAGTATGCCCCGGTTGCCACAGCGAAGCACGCGCCGATCGCGGCCCGCCGACTTGGGGTCGCTTCGCGGCTCACAATCAGCCCGAACAAAACGGCGATTACCACCACCGGCGCGGTAACCCAGAACCACAATGGCGACCAGCTCACGATCGCGAGCGCGACCCAGGCAAGTAGCCCCCAACCTAAGCCGCGTTCGCCGACGAAGCCGCCTACAGCATCGGCGCCGCGGAGTTTCAGCGCGTGCCAGGTTGCACTTTTAGCAATCCGCGTCCGTTCCGCCGACCCTTCGGCTGCGGCGAAGCGCGCGTACCATTGGCCACCCCGCCCTCTTGGCATAAACTTTCGAGCGGCAGCCATCCAATAGAACGCTCTTTCGCCACGTTGCTCCGCCGCCACATCGCCCGCGATTGAAAGATGCATCATCGCCGCGATACACACCACGAAACACACGGTCGGCCCCATAAGCTGCACCCGCACGTCGACGACTTCCAGCCAGCCGACCATGGACCACAGCGGATTCAGCGCCACCGTAGCGATAAGGAAACTCACCGCCAATACGCTTCTCCACACCGCGGGCAGCCCTCGCCCCGTCACAATCGCCGCCAGCACTATTGGGATAAGCAGCGGATATAGCAGTGGGAGCCACCAAATCGAGGCGATCATCCACCACACGAGAGCGCCGATTAAAATGCCGCTTTGCCCCAGCAGCCACTTGCGGAAGCTAGCAAAGCCCTGACCGATCAATCGCCGCACGCCGATCCTACGCGCACGCATTACGTATTTGTTGTTGCCAACTTGGTGCATCATGTCGGTTCCCTTTCGCCGCGCCGGCCTCATTCACCCACTAACCCCGCTGGAAGGCCATTGTTGCAGCTGCAAGCTTTACAATGTGGTAGCGCCTTACCCACTGATACCCATTGATTGCAGAAAGCTTGCCGATGACCGACCAGCCACCCGCGCCTTCGACCGCGGACATGCTCAGCGCGGCCGTCGAAAGTATCGGCGGACAGGCACGTGCCGGCCAGGAACGGATGGCGCACGCGGTCGCGCAGGCGCTGGAAACAGAACGGCATCTCGCGGTGCAGGCGGGCACAGGCACGGGAAAATCGCTCGCGTATTTGATTCCGGCGATTCGGCACGCGCAAGCAACAAATTCAACGGTGGTAGTTTCCACGGCAACCATCGCATTGCAGCGGCAGCTGGTTGATCGCGACCTCCCCCAGCTTGCCGACGCCCTCGAACCACTGCTGTCGCGCCGCCCCACGTTCGCAATTCTGAAGGGGCGTTCGAATTACTTGTGCAAAAACAAGCTGACGCGGGACGAGGATTTCGAGGACGCACTCATTGCGGAAAAAGACGTTTCCTGGCTTGGCAAGCACATTCGCCGATTGCACGAATGGGCGAATGAAACCGCGACCGGAGATCGGGACACCCTCGAACCCGGCGTGCCGGATCTAGCGTGGCGTCAGGTCAGCGTGTCGGCGAAGGAATGTTTGGGGGCCACGCGATGCCCGGCCGGGGAGGAGTGTTTTGGCGAACAGGCCCGGCGCGAAGCTCGCCAAGTCGACGTTGTGGTGACCAATCACGCCCTGCTGGCCATCGATGCGCTCGCGGATGTTGATGTCCTCCCACTTCACGACGCCGTCATCGTGGATGAGGCACACGAGCTGGATGGCAGAATCACGGCGGTGGCGACCTCCGAAATCACCGTAGCTTCGCTCAAGCTTGCGGCAAAGCGGGCCTCGAAAATCGGGGCGGAAAATAAAGTTGCGGACCTTGCGGAAGACCTCAAAATCGCGCTCGATTCCGCGCGCGAGGGCCGCTGGGAGCGGCTGCCTGCCGGCATGGACGGGCCGTTAGTGGCGCTCCGGGACGCACTGTGGTCCTTAAAGCTGGAGGTGTCGCGTTCCCCCGACGGTGAGGCCGTCAACGACCCGGATCGCCACGCCGAGCGCGTGGCGCTGGGGAATCATCTTGTGGACCTGCACGATAGTTTCGTCCGCATCCTCGAGGTATTTTCGCAAGCCGACCCCGCACAACACCGCGACGTGGTTTGGTTGGATGACGGCACGTTGCGGGTGGCACCGCTTTCTGTTGCCGGTCTGCTGCACACCCGCCTGTTTTCTGAAAAGACGGTGATACTCACTTCCGCCACGCTCAGCCTAGGCGGTAACTTTCAAGCGATGGCCACCACTTGGGGATTGCCCCACGGCTCCTGGGATGCGCTGGATGTGGGTACCCCCTTTGACCCAGCAACGTCAGGCATTTTATACGCTGCGAAACACCTTCCCGAACCTGGGCGCGACGGTCTCCCACCCGAAACTCTGGACGAAATCTACGAGCTGATCATGGCCGCCGGCGGGCGCACGCTGGGGCTATTTTCCTCCAAGCGCGCGGCGGTACAGGCGACCGATGCGATGCGAGATCGCCTGCCCTTTGACGTGTTGTGTCAAGGCGACGATTCCACCGGCGCGCTCGTCGAACAATTCTCCAAAAACGAGAACACATGTTTGTTCGGCACATTGAGCTTGTGGCAGGGCGTAGATGTACCGGGTCGCTCCTGCTCGCTCGTGATAATCGACCGCATCCCCTTCCCCCGCCCCGACGATCCCTTGCTTCAATCTCGAAAAAAGGCCGCCGACGCCGCTGGGCGTAATGGCTTTATGGAAATCTCCGCCACCCACGCCGCCCTCCTGCTAGCGCAGGGTGCGGGCCGATTGTTGCGCAAGACGACGGACCGAGGTGTGGTCGCAATCCTGGACCGCAGAATCATCACCAAGCGTTACGGCGGGTTTTTCCTCTCCTCCCTGCCCCCGTTTTGGCGCACGACCGACCCTGCCGTGGTACGCGGCGCTTTGACCCGACTCGTTGGTTAACATGCATCGCCCAAACTGCTCACTACCTGAACTTTTATTCGATCGCCAGCTGCCGAATAAGACGGCAATGATCGACGCACACCGCACCGTAACCTACACCGAACTCGCCGCGGAAGTCTCCCGCATCGCCGCTGGACTTCGCGCACGTGGCGTCCAGCCCGGCGACGTCATTGCCCTGCGTCTAGACAACAGTATCGACTATGCCTCGGCATTCCATGGCGCCCTGACCTGCGGCGCAACAATAACACCGGTGGCATCCTACGCCACCGAAACGGATGTTGCAGCCCAGCTCGCGCTCACAAACTCCAAACTTCTTTTCGACGCCGCGTTATTCGAGCAGCTGCGCAACTTCCCCGAATCTTGGGCTGGCGTCTATCCTGCTGCGGACCGCATCGCGTGCCTGCCGTTGAGTTCCGGCACGACGGGTGCCCCGAAAGCCGTCGAACTCACGCATGCAAACCTCGTGGCAAACACCATCCAGTTTTCGCAAGCCGTGCCGATCACAAGCGAGGACACCTGCCTAGCGGTGCTGCCGCTCACCCATATTTATGGTTTGACTGCGCTCATGAACACCCCGCTGCTGTTGGGCGCCACGGTAGTGGCGCAGAATTTCGCCGTGGAATCGTTCCTCGACGCTCACCAACGGCACCGCGTCACAGCCACGTTTATCGCCCCACCCTTGGCGCGCTTACTGGCCACACACCCAGATGTGGATCGCACTGACTTTTCGCACTTACGCGTCATCGTATCGGGGGCGGCGGCACTGCACCCGAGCATTGGCGCGGCCGCTGAGCGCCGCGTGCAGGCGAAAATCTACCAGGGCTACGGCATGAGCGAAGCGTCCCCGGTCACGCACATCGCACAACACCACGACACCCCGTTGGACTCCATCGGCTCGCCGTTGCCGGACACTGAGGTGCGAATCGTTGACCCGGAGACCTTGCTGGACACCGACGGCGTAGGCGAATTGTGGATCCGCGGCCCGCAGGTCATGCGGGGTTATTTGGGCGACCCCGAAGCGACCTCCCACACCATTGTCGCCGGTGGTTGGTTGCGCACCGGGGATCTCGCGCGCCGCGCAGGCCACAACTACTTCATTGTGGATCGCCTCAAAGACCTTATCCTCTCCCACGGGTTCCAAGTTTCGCCCGTCAAGCTAGAAACACTGTTGCTCGACTGCCCGGGCGTGCAAGATTGCGCCGTGGTGCGTGGTTACTCCGACTCCGGCGAGGAACATCCAGTCGCCGTGATCGTGGGGGACGCCAGCGAACACCATGTAATGAATTTCATGGCTGAACGCGTCAACCGATACGAACAAATCCGCGAAGTGCGGTACGTCCCTTCGATCCCGCGATCTGCCGCCGGCAAGACCCTGCGGCGGGCCCTCGCCGAGGACTTTCAACCGCCATCCGCCTAAAGTGCCAACAACACGCACACCAAGGCAATGGTGGAAAACAATTCCCCAATCCCGACGTCCCGCGGCCGCCACGTCCTACCGCGGCCAGCAGAGTACGGCATCCACCATGCCCGCAGCGCATAGGCACCGAAGATCACCACGGCCCACCACGGCGCAAACCCGAACCAGGCCAGCGCCCCCACGACCAGCACGCACAGCAGGTGGTACAGCACGGAACCAACCAACCAATGCTGGTCGCCCTTCTTCCGAATGAGGGTTTTCACGTACGGAATCGTCCCGCAAAAATACATCGCCGTAATCAATGTGTGCGGCCACACATCGCCCGCCGCTGCGCCACCAGCCACAGCCGTCACCGGTAGCATCGCGCTGCTGGCAAGCACGGTGGAGATTCCGGAGGCCAGGGAGCGGGGGCGGCGTCGATAAGCTTCCCACACCGCAATCGCAACTAACGGCGCAAACACAGGCGCGAACCATAGCAAGGATGGGCGAAACGCTAGCGTCGCAATGCTCGCCACTATCGACGTCCCGCCATACACCGCCAACGCGGGAACATACCGGCGCCGCCGCGGCCCCCGCACCTTCAGCAACAACGAGAGTGCGAAAAACGCGAAGTAGCCGGCCATCCACGCGACAAACAACGGAACCTGCAGCCAGGCCGGGTAGAACAATGAGCCCATCAACACAGGCACCAACACCATGACCCACGCACCATGCTGGTCTGGCACCCAGCCGCGGTTCTTTCTCATACAATTACCACCGAAAAATCCGTATATAATGCTGTGGCTAGTGTAGCGCGTGCACGAGCTAGGCGCATTCTCAAAGGTCACCGACGATTCGCTGTGCCGGCGATCGCGATGGTGGCGGCTGGATTGAAGCAACCCACCACCTGGTTATGCAGGTTCCAAAATGCCCGCAGACTAGGCATACAACGCGAGACACCCCGCCGACTATCGCCAGCGGGGCTACCACGAACCGCGATTGTCGCTTCCGCGCCTACGTATTCCGCGGAGGATCCGAATGTGGCGGCTCGGGGTCCTGCCAAGACTGAGGTTGCTCCGACGGCGGCCATGCCGAATTGCCTGGTGCGTCTGCCGGGCCTGCTGGGCCTGGATTGCCCGCCGGGTTCGCCGGGCCTGCGGGATAGTCGAAGCCCCCGCCGACATAGCTGCCGCCAAAGCCAGCCCCACCTGCCGGACCGCCAGCTGGGCTTGGACCATCAGTCAAGCTGCCAATCATGGAGTTTCGGAGCGCATACGTAGTAAACAGCGCCGTCAACGGAAGGGTTACAACGATGCCAACAATCACCATCTGCCCCACCGCGTTGATCACTTGAACCATGAGCAGCGCGAGAATTGCTGGCCCTGGGTTTCGCTTGACCATTTCAATGGAGGCCTTGAATGTAGAACTAACGCTCGGCTGCTGAATGGTAAATACGGCCGCCGGGACGAAACCGAGGACGAATGCGGCGACGAAGCCAGGTAAAATACACAGGAACGTGCCAAGCACAACCACGAGGCCCACACAGAGATTCACAACGAAGTACTTGCCTAAGCCCTCGCCACTGAAAAAGGAGCGCACGGTGAGTTGTTCACCATTGATGGCGAGCGCGGCGCAACGATACATATTCGCGGACCACACGAATGCGGTGCCCATCATCGCCACAATAATGAAGCCCATGAGCAGTACGAATCCGATGCCGGGCGCGGCGCTGTTTGAGGGTGGGGCCGCCGGATCATACAGGGATCCGCTTTCCGGCGAGGTACTGGCGACACTGACTACCCCGATCATGTACACCGCGAAGAGCACAAAGTAAATACCGCAGTAGATAAGCGAGCTCAGAATCCACGGAACCGGATTGCTCGTAAACTTGCTCCACGATTTATTGAATACCGCACCAATGTCTATTGGCGCCCAGCGGGCTTCTTCGAGCCGCAGGTCGTTCATCAGTTAGGGTCCTTTCGAGAGATGCACTACCTCTAGCCTACCCAGTTCCATATATTTATTTCAGTGAAAAGGGATGGCCGTCACAGATCCGAGCGCGACCTCAGCAAACCCGGTTCGCGTGCAATGCTAGTGAGGCAAAGGGACTCGCCGGAAGGAACCATCGTTCAAATCTGCCTCGTCGATCTCGTCGCGGGAAATTCCTAAGATGTAGAGCACCTCGTCGAGGAAAGGATAATTCACCGACGCATCCGCCACTTCCCGCAGCGCCGGCTTCGCATTGAACGCAATACCCAAACCCGCGGCGGAGAGCATATCGATGTCGTTCGCGCCGTCGCCAACCGCGACGGTCTGATGCATCTGCAGGCCGGAATCTTCGGCGAACTCCCGCAAGAAATCTGCCTTGGCCGCGCGGTCCACCACTTTGCCGATCACTCGGCCGGTGAGTTTGCCATCCACAATCTCAAGGGTGTTGGCGCGGGTGTAATCCAGCTCCAACTCCTCCGACAGGCCTTCCAGCACTTGAATAAACCCGCCGGAAACCACTGCCGTCTTGTACCCCATACGCTTCAACGTTCGAATAGTGGTGCGCGCGCCGGGGGTGAGCTCAATTTGCTCGGCGACTTCCCCAATGACCGACGCGTCGAGGCCGCGCAGCGTGGCCACACGTTCGCGCAACGATTCCTCGAAGTCCAATTCACCCCGCATGGCACGTTCGGTGACTTCCGCGACTTCCGCCTCCTTGCCGGCGTGCGCCGCTAACATCTCAATGACCTCACCCGTGATCAGCGTGGAGTCACAATCAAAGCAGATGAGTCGCTTGGCTCGGCGCACCAAGCCCGCGCGTTCGATCGCAATGTCCACCCCGATCTCTTGCGTCAGCTGGGCCAAGGCCTTGCGCAGGCTCACGCCGCCGCCGGGCTTCGGATCAGCCACTGTAACCTTGAGCTCTAGGCCGGTCACCGGGTAATCCGCGATACCACGGATCGTATCGATGTTCGCACCATAATCCGCGAGTGTTTGGCCGATGCGGGAGACGTGGGCGGCGGTGACGGGGTCGCCGAGAACGACCACCGCGTGCGTCGATAGGCGGCGAGTAGAACGCAAATTCGGAACAATGTCGAGGGTGACGCGTTGCCCATGCGCCTTGAGCGTATCGGCCAAACCCTCGCGCAACACGTCGGCTCTCTCAGCGCGCAAACCGACCAATGCCGCGAGGTTCAACCGACCGCGGAACAACGACTGCTCCACGTCCAGCAGTTGCACATCGTAGGCGCTCAGCACGCGGAAAAACGCCGCAGAAACGCCGGGGCGGTCCGCGCCAGCAACGGTGATGACGGCGGGCTCTAACCCCGGCGAAAGGTTAACGGTGATGTCTTGAGGGGTGGAAGTTTGAATGTCAGACACGCTGCATATTGTTGCACGTAAACACCCAAAAGCGAAGTCCACAGGGGGCGAACATGCGTACACCCCGATGGTGGAATCCGCCGGGGTGCAGTGCGCGTAGCCTAAGAACCGAAGCCGGTACTTACCTAGTGCCTACCAACGTGTGCCTCTGCGCGCATACGTTCAACCATGTGCGGGTAGTGCAACTCGAACGCAGGACGCTCAGAGCGGATCCGAGGCAGCGACACGAAGTTGTGGCGTGGCGGCGGGCAGGACGTAGCCCACTCCAGGGAGTTGCCATAGCCCCAGGGATCGTCAACGGTGACGACCTCGCCGTAGCGCCAAGACTTGAACACGTTCCAAATGAACGGGATCACGGACAAGCCAAGCAGGAAGGACGAGACGGTGGAAATCTGGTTCAGGAAGGTGAACCCGTCGGTGTCCAGGTAGTCCGCATAGCGGCGCGGCATACCCATGTTGCCCAGCCAGTGCTGCACCAGGAAGGTGCCGTGGAAACCAACGAACGTGAGCCAGAAGTGAATCTTGCCCAAGCGCTCGTCGAGCATGCGGCCGGTCATCTTCGGGAACCAGAAGTACACGCCAGCGTAGGAGGCGAACACGATGGTGCCGAACAGGGTGTAGTGGAAGTGCGCCACCACGAAGTAGGTGTCAGAAACGTGGAAGTCCAGTGGCGGGGAGGCCAGCATAATGCCGGTCAAACCACCGAACAGGAAGGAGATCAAGAAGCCGAAGGCGAAGATCATCGGGGTTTCCCACGTGATGTGGCCGCGCCACATCGTGCCAACCCAGTTGAAGAACTTCACGCCCGTGGGCACCGAAATCAGGAACGTCATGAAGGAGAAGAACGGCAACAGGATCGCGCCGGTCACAAACATGTGGTGCGCCCACACTGCCATGGACAGCGCCGCGATGGACAGCGTAGCGAAGACCAGGCCGGCGTAGCCGAACATGGGCTTGCGGGAGAACACCGGGATCACCTCAGAGACGATGCCGAAGAACGGCAGCGCAAGAACGTACACCTCTGGGTGGCCGAAGAACCAGAACAGGTGCTGCCACAGGATGGCGCCACCGTTGGCCGGATCGTAGATGTGGCCGCCGAGCTTGCGGTCATAGAGCACACCGAGAGCGGCAGCGGTCAGCATCGGGAAGATAAGCAGTGCCAGCAGCGAAGTAACGAAAATGTTCCACGTGAAAATGGGCAGGCGGAACATTGTCATACCCGGTGCACGCAGGCACAGGATCGTTGTGGTCATATTGATAGCGGAAGCGATGGTACCGATACCGCCGACGCCGACGCCGAGGATCCACATGTCCGAGCCAACACCTGGGGAGTGAATGGAGTCAGACAGCGGCGAGTACATCGTCCAGCCGAAGTCAGCCGCACCACCAGGGGTGAGGAAGCCCGAAAGCATCAACACGCCACCAACAGTGGTGAGCCAGAAGCCGAGCGCATTCAAACGCGGGAAGGCCACGTCTGGGGCGCCGATCTGCAACGGCATCACATAGTTAGCAAAGCCCCACACGACGGGGGTTCCGTACAGCAGCAGCATCACCGTGCCGTGCATGGTGAACAGCTGGTTAAATTGTTCGTTCGAAAAGAACTGCAACCCTGGGGTAAAGAGCTCGGCACGAATCAGCAGTGCCATGAAGCCACCAAGGAAGAAGAACATAAAGGACATAATGATATACATAATGCCCAGCGTCTTATGGTCCGTGGTGGTGAGCATCTTCCAGGCAAGACTCCCCTTTCGGGAGTTGCCTGAAGGCGCAGGCCTTTCAGGTGCGACCTCGTGGCCGACCTTAGGCGCTACAGCGGTCATACGTTCCTCCTGACTACGCAATGGCCTTGCCCTCACAAGGCCACCAAAGTGTTACGCTGCCTTGATCGTAATGGAAGCAGACGGCGTTTTTCCAGCCCACAGGGCTAGTTACAGGGGTTGAGTGTAACGGCTACGCTGTGAATTTTGGTAGCGCTTTTTTCGTGAATATTGGCTATTCACACCTCTGAGCTAAGAGTTCACTAAAATTGTGTGATCGGAAACACTTTTGAGGCACCGTATCCGGGGTTGTTTTCAAAGAACCCTTATCCGACAGATCCCCCCATATTGGGTTGATACTTTAGGTTGAGTCGGAACTTGATTGGGTGCATTTAAAGCACAATACGACACGTAATACGCAAAAATCCCCACCAAAGTGGCGGGGAGCCTTGCACAACAAGTATTGGACGGCTACGCGGTCCTAGAAGTCCCAGTCATCGTCCTGGGTGGCTTCCGTTTTGCCAATCACATAGGACGAACCGGACCCCGAGAAGAAATCATGATTCTCGCCCGAATTCGGCGACAACGCCGACAAAATCGCGGGAGAAACCTTGCACTCATCGGCCGGGAACAAGCCCTCATAACCGAGATTATTGAGCGCCTTATTCGCGTTATACCGCAAGAATCGCTTCACGTCTTCGGTCCAACCGAGATCGTCGTACAGGTCTTCCGTGTATTGCGATTCGTTCTCGTAGAGGTCGTACAAAAGATCGAATGTCCACTCCTTCATGGACTCCCGCTCCGACTCACTCACCAGCTGAAGCCCCTTCTGGTACTTGTAGCCGATGTAGTAGCCGTGCACCGCCTCATCGCGGATAATCAACCGAATAATGTCCGCAGTATTCGTCAACTTCGCGTGGCTCGACCAATACATCGGCAAATAGAAGCCGGAATAGAACAGGAACGACTCCAGCAACGTCGAAGCAACCTTGCGTTGCAGGCCGTTATCACCCTCATAGTAGGAGAGGATGATCTCCGCCTTCTTCTGCAAGTTCTCGTTTTCCTCGGACCACCGGAACGCATCGTTGATTTCTGGGGTAGAAGCGAGCGTCATAAAGATAGAGGAATAGCTCTTCGCGTGGACGGACTCCATAAACGCAATGTTGGTGAGCACCGCCTCCTCGTGCGGGGTCAACGCATCAGGGATCAGCGACACCGCGCCGACCGTGCCCTGGATCGTATCCAGCATTGTCAACCCGGTGAACACCCGCATAGTGGCCCGCTGTTCGACGTCGTTCAACGTCTCCCAACTTTTAATATCGTTGCTCAGCGGAACCTTCTCCGGCAGCCAAAAATTGCCGGTGAGCCGATCCCAAACCTCAAGATCCTTTTCGTCCGGAATCGTATTCCAGTTAATCGCGGCAATCGGACATTCCCGCGCCTCTGGGTGACGTTCCCGATGCGCAGGCGAGCTCGGCGGGCAGTGCTTTGCCATTCCTAATCCTCCAAGTGTCGTTCGATCATCGAGACTAGCACCGCCTAGCCATAATCGACGCTTTACCCGCCCGCTCGCAGCACCCCACCCTAGGCAATATTGTGAATTTCGCCACACCAGCGCATTGCATACATCCTGCTCCACGTTCGCTACCGCACGCATTTTTGATAGATTTTCACCCTCGATGACCACCCCCTTTAGATAAGCCTCAATTTGAAACGCCGCCCAACAAAGGGCGAACTTAGGAAAGCTACCCAAACCTAAAACCGCACTTCAGAGGCGTTGTTCAAGTGCTCAAGCCGTTTTTCAGAAGGTACGATGTCCAGCATGACTATTCCCGCAAAACTTGCAGAAGCGTTCAACAAACAGGTCACCGCTGAGCTCGAGGCGTCGTTCGTATACTTGCAGCTCTCCTACATTCTTGACGATCTCGGCCTCACCGGCATGTGCTCCTGGATGAAGGCCCAGGCCGAAGAAGAACTCACTCACGCACAGATGTTCGCTACCCACCTTCTGGATCGCGACTTCGTGCCGAACATTGGCGACGTCGCAGCCCCCTCCGTCTCCGTCAAGACCGCCGAAGATGCGTTCGAAGCTTCCTTGGCGCACGAGCAAAAGATCTCCGGCATGATCCGCGAGCTCGCCGCCCTTGCTGAGGAGGAGAAGGACTTCGACTCCCGCCCGCTGCTGGACACGTTCCTCGCCGAGCAAATCGAAGAAGAAGCTACCGTTTCCGAGATCCTGGACCGCCTGCGCCTGGTGGGCCAAGACGGCTCCGGCATTCTGCGTATCGACGCCGAGCTCGGCTCCCGCAACGACGCCTAACCCGCACTTCAACCTAGGCTTTAAGGGCCGGATCCACTGACTCTGTTGTCAGCGCATCCGGCCCTTCGCCTATCTCCGCACGCTACTCGTTACAGCGTGCAGCTCACGCAATCTTGCTGTTCGGTGCCTTGGAGCGCCGTCTGGCGAAGGCGGATGTAATAAATGGTCTTGATGCCCTTTTTCCACGCGTAGATCTGGGCGCGGTTGATGTCACGCGTAGTGGCGGTGTCCTTAAAGAACAGGGTCAGCGAAAGCCCCTGATCCACGTACTTTGTGGCTACCGCATACGTGTCAATCAATTTCTCGAACCCGATTTCATACGCGTCGCGGTAGTATTCCCGGTTTTCATTGGTCATATACGGCGCCGGGTAATACACGCGACCGATCTTGCCCTCCTTGCGGATTTCAATCGGCGCGGCAATGGGATGAATCGACGAGGTCGAGTTATTGATGTATGAAATCGAACCCGTGGGCGGCACGGCTTGAAGGTAACGGTTGAACAGACCGTGTTCCGCAACATCCGCCTTCAACTGCGCCCAGTCCTCGGCCGTGGGCACCCGCAGAGTGGAGCGCTCGAAAATTTCTTTGACACGCTCGGTACGGGGCTGGAAGTCGGCGGGATCGTAACCGTCGAAGAAGCTGCCGTCTGCGTATTTCGAGGTTTCGAAGCCCTCGAACCGCTGCCCTCGCTCTTTAGCAATGAGGCACGAGGCGCGGATCGCTTCGTACATGACGGTGGCAAAGTAGGCGTTCGTGAAGTCAAGCGCCTCCTCGGAACCGTAGTGGATGAGTTCTTTGCCAAGGAACCCGTGCAAGTTCATTTGGCCGAGTCCGATCGCGTGTGCGGCTTCATTGCCAACGCGTATCGACGGCACCGAGTCAATCGACGTTTGCTCAGAAACCGCCGTCAAGCCACGGATCGCGGTTTCTACGGTTAAGGCGAAATCCGGGGATTCGATAGCCTTGGCAATGTTCATGGAGCCCAGGTTGCAGGAGATGTCTTCGCCAATGTGGTCATAGGAAAGGTCCGCGTTGTACGTGGACGGCGTGGACACCTGCAGAATTTCGGAGCACAAATTCGAGTGGGTAATGCGCCCCGCAATGGGATTCGCACGGTTAACCGTATCCTCGAACATGATGTACGGGTAGCCGGATTCAAACTGAATCTCGGCGAGCGTTTCGAAGAATTTGCGGGCGTTGACCTTAGTCTTTCGGATGCGGGGATCCTCCACCATCTCTTCGTAGTGCTCGGAGATGGAGACGTCGGCGAACGGGCGGCCGTAGACGCGCTCGACGTCGTAAGGCGAAAACAGGTACATGTCGTCGTTGCGCTTGGCAAGTTCGAAAGTAATGTCGGGGATAACCACACCGAGGGAAAGGGTCTTAATGCGGATCTTCTCGTCCGCGTTTTCCCGCTTGGTGTCCAGGAATTTCATGATGTCCGGATGGTGCGCGTGCAGGTACACCGCGCCGGCCCCCTGACGCGCGCCGAGCTGGTTTGCGTACGAGAAGGAGTCCTCCAACAGCTTCATCACCGGGATGACACCGGAGGACTGGTTTTCGATCTTCTTAATCGGCGCACCAGATTCTCGCAGGTTGCTCAACAGCAACGCCACGCCACCGCCGCGCTTAGACAATTGCAGCGCGGAGTTGATGGCACGGCCGATGGATTCCATGTTGTCCTCAATGCGCAGCAAGAAACAGGACACGGGTTCGCCGCGCTGGGCTTTGCCACAGTTGAGGAACGTCGGCGTGGCTGGCTGGAACCGACCGGACATAATTTCGTCCACCAGATGCTCGGCCATACGTTCGTCGCCGGCAGCGAGGGTTAGGGCAACCATGCAGACGCGGTCTTCGTAACGCTCGAGGTAGCGGCGGCCGTCAAACGTTTTGAGGGTGTATGACGTGTAGTACTTGTACGCGCCCAGGAAGGTTGGAAAACGGAACTTCACCGCATAGGCGCGCTTGAACAAGGATTTGATGAAGGCGAAGTCGTACTGGTCCACCACTTCAGGATCGTAATAGTGGTTTTCCAGCAGGTAATCAAACTTCTCTTCAAGATCATGGAAGAACACCGTGTTTTGATTCACGTGCTGGAGGAAATACTGGTTCGCAGCCTGGCGATCCTTTTCAAACTGGATCTGCCGGTTTTCATCGAACAGATTCAGCATCGCATTGAGTGCGTGGTAATCAAGCTGCTCAGCAGGGCTCACCGGCTCTGCCACAGTCTTCCCCAATTCGGTCACGGCGTCGTTCCTTTCCTGATTAATTTTAGTTTGCACCCAACATGCACACACCTTGGATGCAAGGGTTTGAGCGTATCATTCAGAGCCAACAAGGCGGCTCGGCACTAACTGGAGCTCGCTACCATGAGCGATTCCACCTCCGCGTGCGTCGGCGGCTGCGCACCGATCCTCGAACATGTGATTGCCGCTGCGGTTGCGGCGTAGCGGAGGATTTCCCGCCAATCGTCGGCGCTTAACTGTTCGATGAGCTCGCGGGGTTTCCCATTTGCGCGCGCATCAATCTGCGCCAGCAGCGCACCCATGATGGTGTCGCCCGCGCCGATGGTGTCACTCACGGAAACGTTGAGCGCCGGGACGTCGATACGCATGCCACGAGTTTCTACGGTAAGGCCATCAGCGCCGCGGGTGATCACCCGTACGAGAACGTCAGTCTCGCCCATGAATTCGACTTCTTCCTCCGACAACTTCAGCAGTGTGACGTCCGGCAACAACGATCGCAAAAACGCTCGATGCTCCGCCGTGGCGTAGAACGAACGAATATTTGGGTCAAGCGCAATTAGCGTATCGGCGCTCGCCAGCCGACGCAGCAGCGCGGCGTACCGCGACGCGCCTGGTTCCAGCGCCAACGAGCAGGTCCCGAAGCAAGCGATGTCTGTGCGCAGGTCAGCGGGCGGATCCACCAGCCGATCTGCGGTGCCCTCCGTATAAAACGTGTAGCTGGCACTGCCGTCCGCACCAATCGAAGTCAACGCCAACGTCGTCGGCTCAGGGCCCCGCTGGACGAGCGACGTGTCCACGCCCTCCTCCGCCAACTTGTTCACAAGGGCGTGGCCGAAAGAATCCGAAGAAATGCGCGACAGGAATTGCGTGGGTGCGCCCAGGCGAGACGCTGCAATCGCCGCGTTGAAGGGACCGCCGCCGAGCGCTGGTTGCAGGGGCGCCAAGGGTTGGCGCGAAATGGGGACAAGGTCGACAAGCCCTTCCCCGCACATTGTGATCATTTTGGCTCCTTTCCAAGAACTACGTCACCCCAGTCTAGGGTTTACGCACGCAGCCCCAAGGCCTCGGCGTTCTCCAGCAACCCCGCCCGAACTAAGCGAACGTCCTCGTCGTTTCCCATCAGTTCAAAGCGGTACACGTACGGCACCCCCGTCTTCGCGGCAATCAAATCACCCGCCTTACCAAAATCCGCGCCAAAGTTCGCGTTTCCGCCAGCGATCACCGCGCGCAGCAAGCTCCGATTATGGGGATCGTTCAAAAAGCGAATCACCTGGACGGGGACTGGGCGCGCATCACCACCGGCGATCGAGACCCCGCCGCCATACGTCGGGCACACCAACACATACGGCTCATCCACAACCAATGGCTTATCGGCCTTGCGCAGCGGAATCCGCGCAGCAGGAAACCCCAGTTTGGACACGAACTTATGCGTGTTCTCAGTGGCAGAAGAAAAATACACAATCAACATGATGCGAAAGGGTGGGGTGTAAACAACGCAAAAACCGCCTCGATGCGGAACAGTCACATCAAGGCGGCGCCGGAAACTTACGCGACCTGGGCGGCTAACCCGCGGATGCGCTCTGGGCGGAAACCGGACCAGTGCTCACCGTTAGCTTCAACCACCGGAGCTTGTAGGTACCCCAGCGCCAGCACGTAATCGCGAGCCTCATCGTCCATGCTGATATCAACAAGGGTGTAGTCAAGGCCGGCACGGTCAAGAGCCTTCTTCGTGGCGGTGCATTGAACGCAAGCAGGCTTACTGTAGACGGTGATAGCCATGATCTCTTCCTTTACCTCAGCAACTGAACTAGAACTTCACAAAAAACCGGCAACTCACTCAGAGTTACCCGCAGCCAATCGACAGCCTCGACGCACGAACAATGGCGCTTGAAAACGCACATAAGGCGCGTTCCCGGCGAATGTTTGGCGCGTATCCGGCGACATGAAGAAACACTATACTTTGTGGCGAAATAGCGCAACCTCCACAATATATAGTGGCTGTGCGAGAAGAATCCCCAGCATGTAATTCGCTACCACACAACATGTTGCCTCAACTTTTGGCAATCCGACGTGCACAACCTAAGTAACGGGGAGGAGAGGGCGGACGGCCCAAACGAAACCCCTGCTCGGCCGCCGCAAAACGCTCAGAAATGTGACTTATGCCATAATTACACCGGTGTAGGAAACGGCACAGCACATCTTCTCACAATGCACAAATCGACAGACCGAACAGGGGATGCGGGCGAGCCGACGCTTCGATGCCAGGCTTCGGTGAGTCACCGGCGCCCAAGAAAAAACCACCCTCCGCGCAATGCACGAAAGGTGGCGTGGCTGACAGCGGCCGCTCCTCCAACCGGAGGCGAACCGAGCGTTGTTAGCCTTGGCGAGCCTTGAAGCGGGGCTCTTTTTTGTTAATCACGTAGACTTTGCCGCGGCGGCGCACTACCTGGGCGCCCGGCTTGTTCTTCAGCGACCGAAGTGACTTGCGGACCTTCATCGGGCGCTCCTTTCTTCTTTCGCGTTCGCCGACTGTGTACAGTCGTGCATGTTCGATTCGCATGAGCAGATACCTAAAAGTATCCAGCTATGACACGAGGGAACATGTTAATCCATGGCTTACAAAAACACCAAACCCAGCGCATAGACTAGAGCACATGCCCGATAACGCTCTCCGCCAGGAAATCCTTGCGCAACTACGTACGAAACCGACTATCGACGCCCCCGCCGAGGTCACCCACCGCGTGAACTTTCTTGCGGACTACCTGCTCGCCACGAAGCTGCGCGGCTACGTGCTGGGCATTTCAGGCGGCCAAGACTCTACCCTCGCCGGCCGCCTCGCCCAGCTCGCAGTCGAACAGGTACGTGAATCCGGTGCGCAGGCGGAGTTTTGGGCGCTCCGTCTGCCGTACGGCACCCAAGCTGACGAAGACGACGCCCAAATTGCCCTTGAATTCATCAACCCCGACCACTTGGGCACCATCAACATTCAACCGGCTACCGACGCCGCGGCCCAGGCCACCGCGGCCGCGCTCAACCTTGATTCGCTCACGGATTTCAATCGAGGCAACGTCAAGGCTCGGCAGCGAATGGTGATGCAATACGCCGTGGCCGGCGAATTTCAGCTGGCGGTGATCGGCACCGATCATGCGTCCGAAAACATCACCGGTTTCTTTACCAAGTTTGGCGACGGCGCCGCCGACATTCTCCCCCTCGCCGGCCTATCCAAGCGCCAAGGCGCCGCTCTACTCGAACACTTAGGCGCCCCGCAATCAACCTGGCTGAAGGTGCCTACGGCAGATCTTGAAGACGACAGGCCCGCCCTCCCCGACGAAGTCGCGCTAGGCGTGACCTACCCCCAGATTGACGCCTACGTCGAGGGACGCGATGTTGATACTCAAGCCGCCGAACGCCTCGAACATTTGTGGCGCATCGGCGAACACAAACGCCACCTTCCTGTCACCCCCCATGACACTTGGTGGCGGCGCTGAGCTTTGCAAACGCGGGTTAGTAGCGCTCCGGCTCATCCCCGAGCAGGAACGAGCGACCCGAAATTTGGTTCGGGGTAATCTTCACGTAGTTGTATTTGAGCGTGGGCAGCCACGGCGTCAACGGCAGGCTGTCCGCGTGGGCGATATCCTCGCTGCGGGTCAGCAGCTCAGCCTCGCCTTTAATCACCACCGACCAGGCAGTTTCCACCTCGACGAGGTCTACCTCGAACAGCACATCGTGGTTGAGTGCAACGGTAAACACTTTGTTGCCCTCCGCCGAACGAATGTACACACAGCCTTGGTCCACAACATAGTTGACGGGGAAAATGTCCATGTCGTCTTTGCGGCGCACCACAATGCGACCCAACTCTTGAGAAGCGAGGCGTTCGAAACACTCCTCCGCCGACAAGATCTTTACTACTTCATTCTGCTCAGCCATATATCTATTGTTCCACCCAAATCGAACGCCCGTGGCAGAAACCCCCGCGCGGGGGCACCGGAATTAGCGCGCTACCGACTCGGGGAAACCGCCGCTGATCCTATTAACGCTGTTCATGAAGTCCACAATGCGTTCGTCGGTCCATTTCTCCGTTGGGCGTTGCTCAATATGGGAGAAAATTGCCGTAGCCACAATCATTGACGCCCGCGACCACTCCGCCGTATTCGAACTTCCGAACGCTCGAAGTGGGAAGGTGTCGAACAAGGTACGCTGGCCAACTTCCTCCATGGACAACAATCCCAACAAAGCCACCGACACGGCTTGGGCCAAAGTTTCAAAGCCATCCGGCCCCGCGAGCGGACGCACCAAACGAAAACCAAACAAGTCCACGAACGAGGCGTAGGTTCGTCCGCGTTCCCGCATCGATTCTTCAAACACCTGCGTCATCTTCGTAATAATCGAGGCCCGCAGGTGCTCATCAGCGATCGCGTCCTTCGCTTTCAACAGCATGCGAAACGCGCACCACTCTTCCGACTCGTGCAATTGGCGCACGTCCGCCATCACACTCGCCCGAATCAGCTCCACCGCCAAATCGCGCCGTGTCTGCCGGTCACCCAACACCCCCGCATGCTCCTGGATTAGCTCCACCGCCTCCCCAATCAACGACTCCTCATCCGGGTACGGTAAGTCAATCCGGTGCGACAATTGCTCCAATGCATCCCAATACAATTGATGACGCCGCCCCTTCCACCGGCTCTTCGCCTTCGTCATCGGCACGCCCGCGCATTTCACCACGTCATCGAACGGTATGCCGTCGACCCCACGGGAAATGCCACGCTCGTACGCAAGCTCAATCACCGCATCTACCATGCAGAATTCTAATTCCCCATCTTGGAACCGGGCATCACTCATGCCGCCAAAGTAGCATGAGAGATAATCGAATCGGGGTCGCATACCACGAAAGGGGCTAGGCACCCATGAAGGCACTTATCCTGTACGAATCTTACTTCGGAAACACGCGCCGCATCGCCGAAACGGTCGCGGCCGGCGTCGCAGACCGCGGCGTCGATACGCACATCACAGCGATCGAAAACGCGCCCGTGACAGTGCCCGCCGACGTGGACATCCTCATCCTCGGCGCGCCCACCCACAACCGCCACCTGCCGAGCCCGAAAAGCCGCGAAAAAGCCCTCGCAGCTGGGGCGCAAACCAGCGATCAAGGCGTCGCAGAATGGCTCACCGCAGTCGAACTCAACAGCGAACCTTACGCCGCGATTTTCGATACATCCACTGGCAAAAACTGGCTCAGTGGCTCCGCCGCCAAACACGCAGCCAAACTCCTCGCCCACCGAGAACCGCCCCTGCGAGCGATCACGAAAACCTTCCTCGTTGACAGTAACGAAGGCCCACTCACCGACGGTGAATTAGACGCAGCCCGCACTTGGGGCCGACTCCTTGCCGCCGACGCCCGCGCGCTACGTATTCCCCCGAACACCTAGTGGAGCTAACGGGACTCGAACCCGTGACCCCCACACTGCCAGTGTGGTGCGCTACCAGCTGCGCCATAGCCCCTCGTATTTTGTTACACAAGCATCGCTGCCTGTAGTGGAGCTAACGGGACTCGAACCCGTGACCCCCACACTGCCAGTGTGGTGCGCTACCAGCTGCGCCATAGCCCCAAGGTGTCGTATGCGACTCCCCACAATCTACACGCAGCACCGAGCGCATCCAAATCGGCTGCTCAGGCGTTTCACCGCCGACATACGGGGGCGCGACGCCTACGAGCAAACCCAATCACGAGATGTTATTTGCCGGCGGTAACCGTGGCTACCCAATTGTCGAGCGGAACGTCCTGGCCATTGTGGATCACGTGCGGGGAAGAAACTTTACCGATGGTGTCCTCCAGTTTCTTGGAGTTCGCCTCGGCGGTTTTTACGTAGTCTTCGTGCTTTTCCCCACCTTCGGAGATTTTGGTCACCACATCGTCAGCGACGCCCATCTTCTCAGCCGCACGTGCGTAATCAGCATCTTCCCACCCGCTAAGGTTGGCTTGTTCCGCCATGAGCGCAGCGCGGTAGTTCCAGTAGTGCGCGGCGTCGGCACCCTCGGCGATGCGTTGGGCTGCGGCACCTGCGCGGGAGGACTGGCCGTCGCTCCCCCCACGGTCAAGGAAGTGGAGGCTGCGCACATGCACCACGAGCTTGCCGTCTTCGATGGCTTTCTTCATGTCGGCGTCGGAGAACTCAGCGAGCTTCGCGCAGGACGGACACGAGAAATCCTCGTACAGATCAACGGTCGGGGTATCGCTCGTTGCCTTGGAAGATTTCAGCACCGCAGCGTTGTCCTCGAAGGAAACGTCGAACGAGGTGGATTCCTGTTCGCGGTTGGCAAAGGAGTCGGTCTTAGCGTCCTTGCCGCTGATCACGATGTAGCCAACGAGCGCCATGGCCAACAGCAACACAACGAGCACCGCCCACAGGAAACCGTTGCCCTTCTCGTTGGGGTTTTGAATTTTCTTGCTCACTTAATTCCTTATTTCACGTTAGAGGTAGATGGCGAAACGCCGAAACGGACGATAAGCCGTCCACGCCGCCATGGCAATGAACGCGAGGTCCCGAAGGATCTCCCACAGGTACGTCCACCCTGTCACGGATTCATCGTATCCGCCACCGCCGAAACAGCCACAGTCGATGCTGAGGCCGCGCGCCCAGGCAGATACGATCCCGCCAATAAACGCAAGGAAAATAACGGCGGAAATAATCCCGGTCCAGCGCAGAAACACCCCAAGCAGCAGCAAAATACCAAGAGCGATCTCCAGCGGCGCGATTATATCGCCGATAAGGTAGCTGGTTTGCACGTCAAAGATTTCGTAGGCAACCACTGATTGGCGCGTAGCCATAGGATCCACAATTTTCAGGCCACCGCTAATAATCCACACTGCGGCGAGGCCGAAGCGAGCTATCGCGGAAACAATCTCGCTGACGGTACCTGGCAGAGGCGCCGATACTTTTGTTGCGGTTGTAAACACAGTCCCCCACCATAGCAAACTCCCCTCCCGAAGCAGGGAGGGGAGAATATTCGCGGGCCAGTTAACCCCAGCTATCCGAGGACGGAGCTGACCAGTTCCTGTGCTTCGCGCTGCACCTTAGCCAGGTGATCTTCGCCGAGGAACGACTCGGCGTAAATCTTGTACTTATCTTCAGTACCGGAGGGCCGCGCCGCGAACCACGCGTGTTCGGTGGTGACCTTCAGCCCGCCGATCGGCGCACCGTTGCCGGGGGCCGCGGTGAGTTTCGCGATGATGGGTTCGCCCGCCAGTGTGGACGCGGTGACCTGTTCGGGCGATAGCTTTTTCAACAGCGCCTTTTGCTCGCGGTTGGCCTCTGCGTCGGTTCGGGCGTACACGGGGGCGCCGTAGGTTTCGGCGAGTTCCGCATAGCGCATCGACGGGGTTTTACCCGTAACTGCGGTGATTTCGCTGGCAAGGAGGTCGAGAATAATGCCGTCCTTATCGGTGGACCACACCGTGCCGTCGTGCCGGAGGAAGGACGCGCCGGCGGATTCCTCGCCACCGAAGCCTACGGAGCCGTCGATGAGCCCTGGGACGAACCATTTGAAACCGACGGGGACTTCGATGAGTTTGCGCCCAAGGTTGGCAACAACGTGGTCGATCATTGAGGAGGACACGAGGGTTTTGCCTACCGCGGTGTCCCCACCCCAGCCGGGGCGGTGCGCGAACAGATACTCGATCGCTACCGCAAGGTAGTGGTTCGGGTTCATCAATCCGGCGTCCGGCGTGACGACGCCGTGCCGGTCAGCGTCCGCGTCATTGCCGGTGGCGATATCGAACTTATCGCGATTGTGCACCAACGAGGCCATGGAGTTTGGCGAGGAACAATCCATGCGGATCTTGCCATCCGTATCCAGGGTCATAAAGCGCCAGGTGGCGTCGACGCGCGGGTTGACCACCGTCAAATCCAGGCCGTGGGTTTCCGCAATGGCGCCCCAATAGTCGACGGAGGCCCCACCCATCGGGTCGGCACCGATACGCACGCCTGCGGACTTGATCGCGGCGAGATCCACCACGTTCGGCAGGTCCGCGATATAGGTTTGCAGGTATTCGTACTTGGTGGCCCGTGGATCAAGCACCCCTGCCACCGAAACGCGCTGCACGTCACGCATGCCGTCGCGCAGGATTTCGTTCGCGCGGGCGGCGATCCAATCCGTTGCGTCCGTGTCGGCGGGGCCGCCATTCGGCGGGTTGTACTTAAAGCCACCATCGCGAGGTGGATTGTGCGACGGGGTAATCACAATCCCATCGGCACGCTTCGGATCCGTGCCAGTAACCCCACCCTCCAGCTTGGCATTGTGCGCCAAAATGGCGTGCGATACGGCAGGGGTCGGGGTGTAGCGGCCCGCGGCGTCGACAAACACGGTGAGGTCGTGGGCGAGCAGCACCTCCAACGCCGACACCATCGCAGGCTCCGAAAGTGCGTGCGGATCGCGCCCGAGGAACACGGGGCCTGCAATCCCCGCGCGGCGGCGAAACTCAACGATCGCCTGGGTCGTAGCCAAAATGTGAGCTTCATTAAACGCACTGTCGAGGGAACTACCCCGATGCCCCGACGTGCCAAACACAACCTGCTGGTCCGGATTATCTACATCCGGCTGGCGCGTGTAATACGCCGTAACCAGCTCTGCAATATCTATAAGATCGCGGTCCTCAGCGAGAAGACCAGCCCGTTCGTGAGCCATATGTCCTTCCAAGTCCAGTTTCAGTATGTGCATGCAAAGGTGTGCCTCCAAGGGACGCTGAGCATCCCGCACACCCCATGCCACCATCTTCCTCCCTTTTCCGCGCGGGCGCATCGGAACCTGTGAGGAACACTTACAAGGCGCGCACTACCGATCGCGGCGGCGCAGGAGCACACCGACACAAAACACGAGGAACACCAGCACGACGACGAGCCCGGCGACAATGGCAGGCAAGTTGCTGAACCCCACGAGATCGCCAACGATATTCTCTAATGTGGTCGGCCTTGTGGAAGGACGCGGGGTTTGCGGCCGTTCGGGGGACGGCATTGCAAAGCCCGCCTGGGCAGCCCCGCTGAGCACACCCGAGTCGCAACATACGTACGTTTCCGCGACGAGCAGGTTCCGCGCGGAAACGACTTGCGTGGCGCTTGTTTGGGGAAATTCGGAGGCGAATACGCCGCAGAGCAAACCGACAGCCACTGCGAATGCAGCAACGAACTTGCGGTTGCCAGGTGTGTGAAAAAGCGCCAACATACCGCGATCCTAACAATCCCTAAAATTGAGCGCAAATAAAATGTGAATTAAAAATGACAACAACATTAAATAGGCTTCACTTTTCAGCACTTCTGCTCGTAGAGCCACACACGGTAACTGGGGTAATGGCGTAAATTTTATTATGAAGCAGCTGGCATCCAGATAATCACCTCCGCTCGCAATTCAGTGCGATAAAGCCGTCGCCAGAAGTAGTTGTCGGGCAATCAAAACTATTTTGCTTACAGAATAACAAGTGGTTTTAAGCCGATAACCGCCGGTGGCGCTGCACAGCAGCAGCCAGGGTATGGAATTCACCCCCGAAGTGGGTTGCATACCCGCGTCTCCTATTTCACATTCGTTCCTGGCATGCCATAGTGTTCCCACGGATTGGGCTGCCGTAAGCTAGCTCACATCGTTTTATATTTTTGTTATGAGGTGACATTGACGTTGACTGGTTTTTCTGAGGCGCTTACGGCCGCTACCAAGTTTGTGTGGGGCCCGTTCCTGTTGATTCCGCTGCTCATCGGCACCGGCTTATTTTTGACCTTCCGGCTGCGCGGCATCCAATTTCGCACGCTTGGCCGAGCCCTCCGCCACGGGATCATTGATCAAAACGATTCCGATGGGGAAGGCGACATTTCCAACTACCAAGCCCTCACCACGGCACTTGCCGCGACGGTCGGTGTGGGCAACATCGTGGGCGTGGCCACGGCTATTGCAATCGGCGGCCCCGGATCCCTGTTTTGGATGTGGGTTACCGGCCTTGCGGGCATGGCATCAAAGTATACGGAGGCGTACCTCGGCGTACGCTTCCGCGTGATAGATAGCGCTGGCGGCCAGTCCGGCGGACCGCAACAGTATTTAAAGCGGGGCATTCCGGGGCGACTGGGCAAAACCCTAGCTACATTGTTCGCTGCGTTTGCGGCGTTGGCATCGTTCGGCATTGGCAATATGACGCAGGCGAATGCGGTGTCCGCCGGGCTCAACGATGCGTTTGGGTGGGACAAGTGGATCGTCGCCGTGGTGCTGTTCGTGGCTACGGGTACGGTATTGCTCGGCGGCATTAAGGCGATTGGTACGGTGACGGCTGCGTTCGTGCCGATGATGATCGTCATTTACCTTACCGGCGCTATAATTGTGCTGTTCATGCATATCGACGCCATCCCCGCAGCATTCATCCTCATCTTCACCGACGCCTTCACCGGCAGCGCCGCCACGGGCGGATTCGTAGGCTCGACAATCTTGATTGCAATGCGCATGGGTGTGGCCCGCGGCCTGTTCTCCAACGAATCGGGGATGGGGTCCGCGGCCATCGCTGCCGCCGCTGCGAAAACCACTCACCCGGTGCGCCAAGGCCTCGTGTCGATGAGCCAAACCTTTATTGACACCATCGTGGTGGTCACCTTTACCGGCCTGGTGATCATCTGCACGGGCACCTGGACCATGGGCGAAGGCAAAGCCGATGTCATGACCGCCGCCGCATTCTCCGCGGGTTTGCCCGGCCAGTGGGGCGGCACAATCGTGTCCGTCTCCATCGTGTTCTTCGCCTTCTCCACCCTCCTAGGTTGGTCGTACTACGGCGAGCGGTGCGCTACGTCGCTGTTGGGGCACCGGGCGTCGGTACCCTACCGCATGTTGTTCACCATGGTCGTGTTTATCGGCGCGACCATTCCGCTCGACACCGTATGGACCATCGCAGACCTCCTCAACGGCCTCATGGTATTGCCAAACCTCATCGGCTTATTATTGCTGTCCGGCCTGGTAGCGCGCGAAACCTCCGCATACCTCGAGTTCGACCCGGAGCTGCGCAAGAGCGCCCGCGAGGTTGCCAAGTTCCGCACCAAGCAAGCAATGGACTGGAAATAGCATGACCGACATGTTGCGCGTCAGTGCCGGTGCGGTCCTCGGCGCCGCCGCGCGACACGCCGCCACCACCCTGCTTCCGAACCTTTGGGCGTTGTGCGCGGTGAATATCCTCGGCTGCTGGCTGATGGGCCGCTACCGCCCCGGCATGTTTTGGGGCTCGGGGGTGCTCGGCGGTTTTACCAGCTTCAGCGGCTTCGAATTGCTGGTCCTCGGCCAGCCACTCTACCTAGTGCCTACCGTGGTTGGCTGCGTCGGCGCATTCTATCTGGGGGATCGAACGTGGCATCGTTCGTAGTGTTCGCCGCTGCTGGAGGTGCCCTGCGCTACCTGCTCAGCCGACTCCTCCCCCGCTACGTAGGCACCCTAGTGGCAAACACCGTGGCCTGCGCGTGCGGAGGATTTGCGCTACAGTACCAACTTTGGGGGTTGTTGGTTGCCGCAGGAACGCTCTCAACCTGGTCAACATTGGCAAAAGAACTCGGCGCTTCTCGACGCCGCGCCCCCGCCCTCCTATTCGCCCACCTCACGCTTGGTATCCTCGCCGTGCAGGTGGGACTCATGGTGTAATCGAAACCATGCAACCAGAAAACTTTCGCGCAACGGAATCAATTGTTATCGACGCCACCCCGGAAGAAATCTTCGACACCATCAGCGACATCACCCGCACTGGCGAGTGGAGCCCCGTCGTGGAAACCTGCTGGTGGGACGACACCCAACATGGACGCGAGCCAAACGTAGGAGATGTCTTCTACGGCCGCAACGTCACCCCGAACCGCACCTGGGAAACTCGCTGCGTAGTCACAGCTTACGAACGCCCCAAGGTGTTTTCGTGGATCGTCGGAGAAGGCGTGGTCAACTGGGGGTTCCACGTAGCCCCCGCCGAAGTTGGCGCAACCCTCACCGAAACTTGGGAAGTAACCGACAACGGATTCGCCTTCTTCAAGCAAAAGTACGGTGACGACGCCGACGCCGAACTCGAAGACCGCCGCCAAGCCGCCCTTTCCGGCATCCCCGCCACCCTGGCAAAGATTAAAGAAATCATCGAAGGGTGAGCCTTGAGTGTGCGCCCGGCCGGGCGGGAACGTCAGCCGGTGCCCACGCACCGAAATGAGCCTTTTACCTTTCCGGAGCGGCCATCCTTGAAGGTAGTCTCCGCATCAAACACGATTTCCTCACCTTGTTTCCGGGCGGGCACCCCCTTGGCTTCGACCACAAGGCCTGACCGATCGGCGTACAGGTCTACAGCGTCATTCGCGTACGCAATCTCAATAAGGCTGGGGCGGTCCTCGTCAGCCATGTCATCCAACAACACGCGGATGGAACCTGCCGCCTCGTCATAGGCGCATTGCACCATTTCCCCCGTAAACGAACTCGACGAATTCTGCGCCGTAAGGTGAACACTGTTCGTGGCAGTGAGTCCGCACCCCGGCAGGCTCCAAGCACCAACGATGACAGCTACAGCGACAGAAACATAACGATTCATACCTCATTAGAGTAACGCCACAGCCGAAAAGTTACCCTTCACCGTAAGGCGAGTCGCGCTGAATGGTAAATATTTGGTTTTGGGTATGGGAATGGCCCGGTTGGTGTGTCCGGGCCATTCGTTACAATTTTTGGTTTTGGTGTCGGCGGTGTCCTACTCTCCCACGCACTTCCGTGTGCAGT
>NZ_JAUNKO010000009.1 GCF_030532715.1 Corynebacterium sp.
ACCTGTGGAAAACACCCAACAATTCACAGCCACACCAAACACCACCAACACAAACATGGCAAAAAGCAACACAACAGAGTAATACCCAACCCCGACCCACCACCAACACCAAACAACACCCCACACCACGACCAACACCCAAACCCACCCCGCAACTAAACCCCTAGTGGTGATGAAATAAGCAGTGCAGGGAGGATGAATACGAAGTTGATAATCAGGTGTGAAAGCACCATGGGCACGAGGCGCTGGTGTTTGAGTGCAATGATTCCGGCGCCGAGGGTCCAAATGTGGACAATGCTAGGAGGTAGATCGCCGCAGCCAAGAGTGTGGGCGCCAGCAGCACATGGGGTGGCAAAAACTCGAACGCTTGTAAGACTAACGCCAAGACCTTGGGCAGTGCAGAAAGCGGATTCATGACCTTCGCGGATACCCGAAAAATCTTGGAAGGCCATTTGTTTGCGGAGGTTTATACGGCGAACACCCAGTGACCGGCATGGAACACTGGGTGTCGGGATAAAGAGGAATTAGCCTTCGATTTCGGCGAGAACCTCATCGCTGAGGGACATATTCGTATAGACGTTCTGGACGTCGTCGGAATCTTCGAGGGCGTCGAGAAGGCGGAAGATTTTCTTGGCACCGTCTGCTTCGAGGGGGACTTCCACCGATGCACGGAAATCCGAATCGGCCTCGTCGACCTCAATGCCGGCGTCGATAAGCGCTTCTTTAACGGCAACCATGTCGCCGGCAGCGCACACCACTTCGAACTGTTCGCCGAGGTCGTTGACTTCCTCAGCCCCGGCGTCGAGGACCGCGAGCAGGACGTCGTCCTCCGCGAGTTCGCCCTTGGCCACGAGCACGACACCCTTTCGAGTAAAGAGGTAGGACACGGCGCCGGATTCGGCCATATTTCCGCCGTTCTTGGTCATGGCAGTGCGAACCTCGGTAGCGGCACGATTCCGGTTATCGGTCAAACATTCGATGAGGACTGCGACACCGTTCGGGCCGTAACCTTCGTACATAATGGTTTCCCAATCGGCGCCACCGGCTTCCTCACCGGAACCGCGCTTACGGGCGCGCTCAATATTATCGTTGGGCACGGAGGCCTTTTTGGCCTTCTTAATCATGTCATCCAACGTCGGGTTAGCGGCCGGGTCTCCCCCACCCATTCGGGCCGCTACCTCAATATTTTTAATCAGCCGGGCAAACTCTTTGCCACGCTTGGCGTCATTCGCCGCCTTCTTGTGCTTGGTGGTTGCCCATTTAGAGTGGCCGGCCATGTCCGTACCTTTCTTCGATCATTGATACGCAGCACGAAGTCGTACTTACGCGCACTCAGCTGCTTAGTTTTACGTCGCCGCAAATCCGGCATTACAGGTGGTCGATTATACGCTGCGGGATATGGTTTCCTCGCTCGGCAGTGCGTGCAGGTACCCAGCCGCGTCTACAATGCGCAAAAACAGCTGGTGAATCGCCGTATTTTCCGTAACCTCCGGATGGAAAGACGTAGCCATACATCTGCCCTGCCGCACCGCCACGATCGCGCCCTCAGCAGGGCCACTGGGCACCCGCGCCAACACCTCGACTTCATCGCCAACACGTTCCACCCAAGGAGCGCGGATAAACACCGCGGTAACCGGTTCGGCAACGCCGTCAACCGCCAAATCTGCCTCGAAGGAATCCACTTGCCGGCCAAACGCGTTGCGGCGCACCGTCATATCAATCGCGCTCAAGCAGTGGGCATCCGGGCGAGTATCCAAAATCTCCGAGGCCAATAAAATCATGCCGGCGCAGGTGCCATACGCAGGCAAACCTGCCGCCAGAGCTGCGCGCAACGGCTCGAGCATGCCGCCAAGCTCCAATAGCTTAGACATGGTGGTGGATTCTCCACCGGGCAAGATGATCCCACTCAGTCCGTCTAAATGTTCTACGCGGCGAACCTGCCGGTGGTCAACGCCCAAACGGTCAAGCGTGCGCTCGTGCTCCTGCACGCCGCCCTGCACAGCCAAAATACCGATCACTGATTGTCTGCTTCCTGTTGCGATGACGTTAATGGTGTTCAAAACATGTTGCTCAATTTCGCGCGAAAGCCCTAGATCCCCGTCATGGGAATGGCTTTCGCACCCGGCTTGAGCGTACGCGCAAGACCCTCCTGAGTAACAACCGCAACGAGATTCCCGGTTCGATCGAAAATTCGACCGTGGGTTAACGCACGTCCGTTGGCTGCGGACGGCGACACTTGGTCGTAAAGCAACCACTCATCCGCGCGGAAGGGACGGAGAAACCACATCGCATGATCCAGCGACGCCTCCTGTACCTGCGCATCCGGGTGCGGCACCAGCGCAGATTGCAGCAACGTCATATCCGACATATACGCCAAGGTGCAGACATGGAACGTATCATCGTCCGGCAGTTTTGCCTTTGAACGGAACCACACCACCTGCTGGCTTGGGGTGTACGGATTGTGCTGAAACTGCTCTGTAGGCACCACGCGAATGTCCCACTCTGACCACTCTTCTAACAGCTTGCGCGTGGTGTACCGCATCGCATCCATGTCCATCACAATGGACTCTGGGGCTGGCACTTCACGCATCACATCGGAGTGGGTTACTCCCTCATCACCACGGCGATGGAAACTCGCCTGCATGATAAAAATCGGGTGACCATCCTGGACCGCTTTGACTTGACGGGCGCAGAAGCTCCTGCCGTCCCGGATGCGATCCACCAAGAACACGGTTGGTTTTTCGGACCTACCCGGCGCAACAAAGTAACCGTGGAGCGAATGAACATCGTATGCCTCATCCACGGTCCGCGTCGCAGCGACAAGGGTTTGTGCAGCAACCTGTCCACCAAACGTACGTTGCAACGCCGTTTCTACGGTGGCGCCGCGGAAAATATCTTGGTCTATCTGTTCGAGGCTCAGAATAGTCTCAATCTGCGACATGTTTACGTTCCAGATTCCTCAGTATCGGGGGTGGTCAAAGCGGATATCAGGGTACTCGCTTTCACCGCCAGCACTATTCACGCACCCCCGATCGCAGGCTGGCTTGTTCATTGGTTCACCGATCAGTCGCCCTGATGCACAGGCCAGTTGCCCAGCGTGCTGGACTGCGCGCCGGTTAATTCGCCGTTGAGCGGCCCAACGAATGCCGCAAGGCGGACTCCAAACGGGGGAACCTGAACTCAAATCCGTGTTCGATTAATACGTCCGGAACGAGCTGCGCAGAGCTCAACGCCAACTCCCGCGCACCCTGCTGACCTAACACCAGCGACGGCACAAATCCTGGCGTTGGCACCCGTGCCGGCCGATGCACCACCCTGCCCAACGTCTTCGCAAATTCACGTTGTTGCACCGGATGCGGAGCCGCCGCATTGATGGGCCCACTCACTTCAGAATGGAGCGCAGCGAAAGCGTACACACGTACCATGTCTTCGAGGCTAATCCACGGCATCCACGACGTCCCGCCGCCGAGCGGACCGCCCAATCCTGCGAGATACAGGGGCATTTGCGCAGCTAGCAACCCGCCGCGCGCGGAAAGCACCAGCCCGGTGCGCACTAACGCAACCCTGATATCGAACTGTTGAGCGCGAAGTGCGGAGGCTTCCCATTCCTGACATACCGTGGCCAGAAAATCGTCCCCACGCGCGCCGGATTCGCTGACTTCGCCGGCATCGTGGCCATAAAACCCGCTCGCCGAGGCGGAAATCAGCGCCTGCGGACCACCATCTTTGCGCACCGCTTTCATGGCCTCCACCAGCGTCCAAGTGGCGTCGCGCCGCGACTGATAAATCGCACGCTTGTGCTGCTGCGTAAACGGCCCGAGTATCGACGCCCCGGCAAGGTTTACCACCGCATCAACACCAAGGAGTTTCTCCGGGTCCAGCTCATGTTTCTCCGGATTCCAGGACACAAACTCCACCCCGGGGACTGCGGCTTTCGGTGGGTTGCGCGTGAGCGCAACCACTCGGTGCCCGAGCGCCCGCAGGAACGCTGATAATGCGGTGCCCACCAGGCCAGTTGCTCCGCTAATCGCAATGGTTTTCGCCGGTTCAGCCGCCGCTTCGGCGCCCGTGACGGCACGCAACCACGCCTGAAACTCTAAATCAGCGCGGGTCTGAGCACTTCGGTATGCGAAAACCCTATCGAGCTCGTTGAAGATCATTGAAGTCAACGCCACACCCGCACGCGTATTTTGCCTCGGGCCGACTTCGGGCAGATCGAACTCAATGCGATCAGACGCCTGGCACCGCGGCTCGGCCGCTCCCCCACCCAACCCCACAAACACGTGTTCGTGCCGCCAATCCGCGAATGGCCCTTCCACCATGTGGTCTACAAACCTGCGCCCTTGTTCGTATTCAATATGTTCGGCAACCCACCGCACCCCAGGCCGCAACAACCCCGGCAATGCCCGCCCCGAAAGCATCGAAAGCCACGCTGGCCGCAATACAAGTTCGCTGCGTGATCCGACCCGCAACCCTTGCGTGGGTTCTTGCACCACGCACGCAGACCACTCAGGGGAAAGGCGGACGATAGCTCCAGGAGATTCGTAATAAGCGGAGACGGATTCTCGCGCCCACGGAAACTCATCCGCGTACTCATAAGTCAACATATTTTGGCTCCTCACCTGGCCCGCCCTATTCACCACAGTTCGCGCCGTATCGTCACTGCGGTCACCGATACGCCCAAGAATAACCAACTCTAGAACGGACGCGCACAACTCATCGAGGCTGCTCGGATCTCGGGTTCAGGCAGATTCGACACCTCGGATGCCGCACGGCCGCATTTCCGCAAGACGCGTAAGCACCGTGTCGAATGTGCCTGAGCGGCAAGGCAAATCCGTCCAACGCTTCAAAAAACGTCGAGCCGAAACTGGCACAGCGCGGCTGGGATCGCCGGAGAACTAGAAACAGCGCTCACATCCAGATATGTCGCACACACCCCACCGCCCCGAACCCACCCCTGATCCCCCCCCCGATCCCCGTGTGCGGCTACCAGCCGCGGTCAGCTAACCGATGCGGTACTGGGATTTCGTCGACGTTGATGCCAACCATGGCCTCGCCCAAGCCGCGGGAAACCTTGGCGATCGTTGCGGGGTCGTCGAAGTTTTGGGTGGCCTGCACGATCGCTTTTGCGCGCTGTTCGGGGTTGCCGGATTTGAAGATGCCGGAACCGACGAAGACGCCTTCGGCGCCGAGTTGCATCATCATCGCGGCGTCGGCAGGCGTTGCGATGCCGCCGGCGGTAAAGAGCACCACGGGAAGCTTCCCGGTACGCGCAACCTCGAGCACCAGTTCGTATGGCGCTTGCATTTCCTTGGCGGCCACGTACAGCTCGTCGGTAGCCATGGACTTCAGCCGGTTAATCTCCGCGCGAATCGAGCGCATGTGCGTAATAGCGTTGGATACGTCGCCGGTGCCGGCCTCGCCCTTGGAGCGGATCATGGCGGCGCCTTCGTTGATGCGGCGAAGCGCTTCACCAAGATTCGTCGCACCGCACACAAACGGCACGTCGAAGACGAATTTATCGATGTGGTTTTTGTAGTCGGCAGGGGTTAGCACCTCGGATTCGTCGATGAAATCCACGCCGAGGGATTGCAGCACCTGGGCCTCCACAAAGTGGCCGATGCGCGCCTTGGCCATCACGGGGATCGACACGGCCTCGATAATGCCTTCGATCATGTCGGGGTCGGACATGCGGGAAACGCCACCTTGTGCCCGGATATCAGCGGGGACGCGCTCCAGCGCCATGACTGCGGTAGCGCCCGCATCTTCAGCGATTTTCGCCTGCTCGGGGGTAACAACGTCCATGATGACGCCGCCTTTGAGCATTTCGGCGAGGCCGCGCTTCACGCGGGCGGTACCGAGGGTGGGGGTGTCGTTGCTCACTGTAACTCAAGTCTCCTATGTAGAAATCTATGCGACTTCCAACCATGATAAACCGGTTTGCCGCCAGCGAGACACCCGCCCTGGGTTTTTGCCGCCGACTTCCGCCGCCGAACTACATCGCGCACCGAGCTACATCGCGGCGAATTCGAAAAACTCCGGCAGCGGCGCCGTGCCACCTAAATAGAACAACCGGACAAGTGGGCGCACTCTCAGGGCGCGAGTGTCCGCCACGGCGTCGTTATAGAACCGGTGTGCCAGTTGCACGCGGGCTTCCGCATCGACCACCGCAGCGGGCAAGTCCCCGTCCCATTTGGCAATCGCTGCGGACACCTTGCGCTCACAGTTGGCGCGTTGGTCGAACCGCTCTGGCACCAGCGGCACCGCCTCCGCGTGCGCGCATATCGACGCCGCGTCCTGCCCCAGCGCCCCCACCACCGCCGCCCGCCGATCCAAGGCGGCCTGCAAGGATAACCGCGCACAATCGGTTCGAATGTGCAGACGATTGAGGCGCTGCGCTGTGTGATACGCCCACGCGATGCACAGCGTGACAAGTGCAACTAGTACGAGCCAAAGCGCGAACATACACGCACCTTCCCACCGGCGACGGTTTCATACACCCGCATCACATCGTTGGCCACGGTGTCCCAGTCGAAGCGTTGCGAACGTAGCACCCCGCGCTCCGCCAATTGCCGCCGCGCCTCGGGGTCGGCCAACAGTGCGCTGAGCTGGCGGGCGAGGGCGGCGGCGTCGCCAACCGGGAAGAAGCTGGCGGCGTCTGCGGCAACGGCGGTAAATGCCTCTAAGTCGCTCGCGACCACCGCGCACCCCGCCGCCATAGCCTCCACCAGCACAATGCCGAAACTTTCCCCGCCGACATTGGGGGCGACATAGATGTCCGCTCGGCCGAGAATCTCCGCCTTTTCGGCGTCGGAAACCTTGCCCACGTAGCGCACGTGTGGCTGCGTTCGCGGCGTGCCCCCACCGATAACGGTGCAGGTAAATTCACCTTGGACACGCGTGAGGGCATCCAGCAGCACGTCGAGCCCTTTCCGCGGCTCGTCCAGGCGGCCCAGGAACACAATCTCCGGGGTTGGCTGCGGGGGTTTACGGGCGGCGGCGAAGCGCTCCGTATCCACACCGTTCGGAATGAGCACCGAATCCCCGCCCAATTGTTCTACCTGCCAACGGCGCGCCATTTCCGACACCGCGATGCCGCCGCGAATCCGCTCCAACCAGGGTCGCAGCAGCACCCCCACGAGTTTTAACGCGCGCGACCGACGACTGGACGTGTGGTACGTGGCCACGATCGGACCATCCGCCACCCACAGCGCAATCATGGAAAAACTCGGCGAGTTCGGCTCGTGCACGTGCAGGACATCGAACTCACCCTCGATAAGGAACTTGGTTACCCGGCGGACGACGCCCGGCCCGAACGCGATCCGCGCCACCGAACCGTTGTACGGCACAGGGAACGACCGTCCGCCCCGCACCACAAAATCCGGAACCTCGGTGGTGGGACTACACGGGCCCAAGACTCGCACCTCGTGGCCGGCGTCGATGAAGTGTTGAGCGAGGTCCAGAATGTGCGCCTGCACCCCACCCGGCTCATCGAACGAATAGGGACAGACCATGCCGATCTTCATTCGCCCCTCCACACGGGTTGCAGCACGTGCCAGTCCTGCGGGTGCGCCCCGATCCCCTTTTCGAACTCACAAACGATGCGCTGGGCGGTAGGTTGCAGCTGATCAACCTCGATCTCCGGCGAAATGGTAAACCCCCAGCCGGTGTCCGTGAAAAAACAATGCACTGCGTGCAGGCACGCGCCCGTAGACAACGCTAACGCCGCCGGGCCCGCTGGGACGGTGGTGGGCGCACCGAAAAACTCCACGGGCACGCCAGTGGCTTTCAAATCCCGCTCCCCCATAAGCACCACGATCCCGCCCCCCTGGAGCACCGCCGCTAGCTGCTCAAAGGGGCGCGACTTGCCACCGCGGTCCGGAATAACGCGGAAACCCAAGGACTCCCGGAAGCGCAGAAACTCCCGAAACAACTCCTCCGGTTTGAGGCGCTCCACCACGGTGGTGAACTCCCCGTAATCGTGCGCGAGCCAGGCGCCCGCAACGTCCCAATTCCCGGAATGCGGCAGCGTCAACACGACCCCGCGCCCGCTGGCGATGGATTGTTCCAAGTGTTCCCGCCCCTGCACAGATTCGCGCACCTGGTCGAAGAACTCCTCGGACACCAGGGTGGACAGGCGAAACACCTCCATCCAGTATCGAGCGTATGAGCGGACAGCATCGCGAATCAACCGATCCGTCACGGCTTCCGCGCCGACCACATAGCTAAGGTTTTTTCGCAATTGCGGCATGCCCCTGCCCCGGCGGGAGGCCCAGTCCGCGCCCCAACGAAACCCGGCGCCGACGAGCCACTGCGGCAAATACCGCACTAATCGCCAACCCATGCGATAGCCGAACAGCGCCCAATCGACAGTCATCGCACCGCCTCTTTCGAACCCACTGGCGGGTCGACGATCTCCCCCGCATACGGGGAACGTGAAGCCTGCACCAAGCGCTGGACCACCGTCAACACGGAGCCGAACGCTAATGCCCAGATCGCGACGTCGATAGCAAACGGAACACCAAGCCCAGTCAAGCCGATGCCGCCCAGGCCAATCAACAGACGCTCCGGGCGTTCGATCAAACCACCAACCATGGTGAAACCGCTGGCCTCACCGCGCGCCTTTACGTACGAAATAACTTGCGAGGCGACAAGGACGACAAACGCGGCGACAATCGTGGCGGTCGGCGCGTGATAGGTAAAAATCAACCACCAGGTAATCGCGGAAAACAACGCACCATCGGTGATGCGGTCGCAGGTGGCGTCGAGGGTAGCGCCGAACTTCGTACCGCCGCCGCGCAACCGCGCCATGGTGCCGTCGATTAAGTCCATGGCTGCGAACAACCCAGACAGCACTGCGGCCCACACGAGGTGCCCGGCGGGAATCAAACAAACGGCCAATGCGATAGTGCAGGCGGCGGAAACAACAGTCACCACGTTCGGCGCCACCCCCACAGCGAGGAGCGCCTTAGCAACCGGCTCCACAACCACCGCCGCTGGACGACGGCCGTGCACACTCAGCATTGCACTACCTTCCCTCACCAAGGACCTTGCGGACCTGGTGTTGCTCATTCCTACAGTGTGACGGTACCCGGCGCGTCTTCAAGTTCAGACCACGCGCGCGCCAGCAACTCACGGGTGTCGCGCAACACCTGCGGGAGGACCTTCACGCCGTCGATAATCGTCATGAAATTGGCGTCGCCGCTCCACCGCGGAACCACATGCATGTGCAAATGATCGCCCACGGAACCGCCCGACGAACGCCCCAGGTTAAACCCAAGGTTAATAGCATGCGGACGTGACACCTGCTTCAACGCACGGATAGCCGTCTGCCCAAACAACATCAGCTCCGTCATCTCCGGCGGCGTCAAATGCTCAAACTCCGCCACCTTGCGGAACGGAACCACCAGCATATGGCCAGAATTGTACGGAAACAGATTCAGCACGCAGTACACAAGTTCGCCGCGGGCGACGATCAGGCCGTCCTCATCACTCATGCGCGGCACCTCTAAAAACGGATCGCGGGAACTACCATGCTCCTGCTCCGCGCCCTGGGCGATGTAGTGCATCCGGTACGGCGCCCACAAACGTTCGAGGCGGTCCGGGGTGCCCAAACCCTGGTCCACAAAACTATCGTCGTGCTGCAACAGATTCCTCACTCGGCTGGTCATTGATGCGCTGGCGAACCCACCGTTCAATCAGCTCAACGGCCTCCGCGACCGGAACGCCATTCACCTGGGAACCGTCAAGGAACCGGAAACTTACGGCATCGGCGGCCACGTCGCGGGCCCCTGCAAGCAGCATAAACGGAACTTTGCCCGTAGTGTGGTTGCGAATCTTCTTCTGCATCCGATCGTCCGAAGTATCCACCTCGGCACGAATCCCACGCTCCCGGAGCTCAGCGCACACGTGTTCAAGATGAGGGACGAAATCATCCGCCACCGGAATGCCCACCACCTGGTGCGGGGCAAGCCACGCCGGGAACGCACCCGCATAATGCTCAAGCAACACACCGAAGAAACGTTCAATCGAACCAAACAGGGCGCGGTGAATCATGATCGGGCGCTTCTTCGTGCCATCGGACGCCGTGTACTCCAAATTGAAACGCTCCGGCAGATTGAAATCCAATTGCACCGTGGACATCTGCCACGTGCGGCCAATCGCGTCGCGCGCCTGGACGGAAATCTTCGGCCCGTAAAACGCAGCGCCACCCGGATCCGGCACAAGATCAAGGCCAGACCTATCGGCCACCCGCTGCAAAATCTCCGTGGACTTTTCCCAGATTTCATCCGAACCCACAAACTTCTTCGGGTCCTTGGTGGAAAGCTCCAGGTAGAAATCATCCAAGCCGTAGTCACGCAGCAGTGAAATGATGAAATCAATCACCGTGGAAAGCTCTTGCTCCAGCTGCTCCTCAGTGCAATAAATGTGCGCATCGTCCTGGGTAAAACCGCGGGCGCGAGTCAAGCCATGAATGACGCCGGACTTTTCATAACGGTAGACCGTGCCGAACTCGAACAACCGCAGCGGCAATTCACGGTAGGACCTGCCACGGGAAGCAAAAATAAGGTTATGCATCGGGCAGTTCATCGGCTTGGCGTAATAATCCTGAGCCTGCTTCGTCACATTGCCATCCGCATCCGTTTCCCCATCCAATTGCATCGGGGGGAACATGCCATCCGCATAAAAATCCAAATGACCGGACTTTTCGAACAAATCCCCTTTAGTGATGTGCGGAGTATTCACAAAGGAATAACCCGAAGCAATATGGCGGCGCCGCGAATGCTCTTCCATTTCAAGGCGCACAATACCGCCATCCGGATGGAACACGGGGAACCCAGAGCCGATCTCATCGGGGAAGCTAAACAAATCAAGCTCGGCGCCAAGGCGGCGGTGATCACGGCGCTCCGCCTCCGCCAACATTGTCTGGTATTCGTCAAGCGCCTCCTTGGACTCCCACGCCGTGCCATAAATACGCTGCAGCCCAGCATTCGCCTGATCGCCGCGCCAATACGCAGCAGAAGAACGCGTCAGCGCAAACGCCGGAATATACCGGGTGGTAGGCACATGCGGGCCGCGGCACAAGTCATACCATTCGACGTCCCCCGAACGCGGATTCAAGTTGTAGTAGCCGGTGAGCTCACCAGCGCCAACCTCAGTGGCTTCCTCCGAATTCGGATCTACATTGCCCTTATCCTCGATCAGCTCCAGCTTGTAGGGTTCGGCAGCGAGAGCCTCACGGGCTTCATCCAGAGAATCGTAGACGCGCCGCTCAAACCTTTGACCCGACTTGATGATCTTTTTCATGCGCTTTTCAATGCGCTTCAAATCCTCAGGCGTGAACGGTTCCGCAACATCGAAATCATAATAAAAGCCGTTTTCAATGGCGGGGCCGATCCCCAACTTCGTTCCCGGGAACTCAGCCTGCACCGCCTGCGCAAGCACGTGTGTAGTGGAGTGACGAATAACACTGCGCCCCTCCTCCGTATTCGCAGGGACCGGAACAAATACCGCATCCTCAGCGGGCACAAAGCTCAAATCCTTCAACTGCCCCTCAGCATCCCGGACACACACAATCGCTTCCGGGCCCTTATTAGGCAACTCCAATTCCCGCATCGCAGCGCCAACCGGCACCCCAGCGGGAACCCGGAAACCAGCATGCTGGGGATTATCACAAATACACACGTAACGCGCTCCTTTTGCGCTCAGGCGGGAGGCGACATACCTGGCCGTCCCCGCAATCGATCACACAATCCGGATGTTAAAAACCATGCGCTACCCCACGCAAAACGAAAAAAGGGGCAGTCAACCGAAATGCCTGCCGGACATACTACCCCTTACAGTTTCACCCCGAACACTCCGGCTCCCCGAAAGCTGAGGGTTTAGTTGCGGGGTGTGTTGGGGTGGGTTTGGGTGTTGGTCGTGGTGTGGGGTGTTGTTGTGTGGTGTGGTGGTGGGTCGGGGTTGGGTAATACTCTGTTGTGTTGCCTTTTGCCACGTTTGTGTTGGTGGTGTTTGGTGTGGCTGTGAATTGTTGGGTGT
>NZ_JAUNKO010000002.1:0-257312 GCF_030532715.1 Corynebacterium sp.
CAAAAAAAAAGGGGAGGAGGAGCCACCACGGCCCCTCCTCCCCTTCTTCGTCGTTGCGCAGCCACGACCACAACCAAACAACCCACAAATAAGAATTTAATAAGAGTTTTGGCGCGTTTGCAGCCAAGCAATAGGTCGGCAATGGGGATTAAGTGTTCGGTTTCACTATCACCGCGAATTTCTTTATCGTTTCTTAACATTTGCTGTCATTTCCAGCGCGTTGTTTCGAATTCGATCACACATTTGGTAACGATTTCGTACAGGTCAGACCATGTGGGGGCACCCTACGGGAGGGCTTAACTTGTTCTTAGTTTGATAGTCGATTTGCGTCCTATATGATAGGTTTTCATAGGAATTTTTGTTGTGCCATTGCGTTTTCTCATCCTTCGGAAAGGGGTTGCGCTCTATGTCCATCGCCTTTCGTAAGGCTGGGGTTTCTGCTATTGCTGCGTTGACTGTGGCGATGGCGGCTCCGGCCGTCACGGCGAGCGCGCAGGAGCCGCCCGCGTGCTGCGGGACGTGGGCCGGTAAGCTGCAGCTGGATAATAACGGCGACGGGAAGTTCGCCAAGGACGCTGACGCGTATCTTGGGGGCCAAACCGTGGAGTTGGTGAGTGTGTCCTCGCCGGAGCGCGGCGTGGTGGCAAGCAGTGAGGTGCCGGATTCGGGCGAGTTCGAGTTTCGGGATGTTCCGTTTGGCCGGTATGTAGCTCGCATGCAGGTCCCAGATGGCTATGGCTTGTCCGCGTCGGTGGCGGGTTGGTCGTTCGACGTTGCGGAGCGCGAGCTTGTCCGAGAGGCGGCCCCAGAGGCTCCAGACAAGACGTATGTGTATTCGGATGTTGTGGAGGTTTCGGAGGGCGCACCGAAGGTAAGCTTCGCGGATCCGTTGTTTGTGCCCACGGTAGGCCGGGTTTCGGGCTCTATTTGGTTCGAAACTGATGGTGATGGTGTCCGCGAGGAGACCGATGCGACTGGTTCCACCCCGGAGGTGGAGGTGCAGCTGATGCGGCGGCCTACTGCGGACGCACCGATGCAGGTGATTGATGAGCCGTGGGCGCGCGCCACGAGTTCCGCCAAGGACGGCAAGTACAGCCTTGATTATTTGCCGGCGGGGGAGTACCAGCTGTTGTATCGGTTCCCGAAGGGGCTGACGTTTTCTACGGACGGCGCGGATAATAGTGCGACGAAGGACGTGCCTGAGGGGCGTGTGAGCCAGCCGTTTAGGGTGTCCGCGGCGTCGAAAAGCGTGACGCTGAACGCGGCGTTGACGTACCGCTTCGCTGGGGATGTGTATTTCGACGCTAACGGTGACGGCAAGCGGCAGATCATGGAGCGCGGCGCGGCCAAGGTGAAGGTTGAGGTGTTGAAGGGCTCGAAGGTCGTTGCCGCTGCGGATACGGACGCCAATGGTCGTTACTTTTTCACCGATATTGCCGACGGCCGCTACACGTTGCGGGTGAGCGCCCCGAAGCCGTGGCAGGCAGCGGTGGGCGACGAGAAGTTTAGCGACGCCGTGACTTTCGACGTCGCGGTCAACGGCACCGAGGTCACCGGCTTGCGGGAAGTTCGGTTGCTGCCGCCGGAGAGCGCGAATACAAACACGACGCAGGAAACTCTGCCGTTTATTGAGCCCCCGATGGAGCAGCCCTCACGCGGCCCGGATTTCGGGTATGGCCCGAACTCGGCGGGTAACCCCGCGAGTGTGGCCACGCTGACCGCCTTGTGGAACGTGTTTGGTGGCGGTGGGGACGCTGACACTTTGGCGTTTGCGCCGCAGGTCGGCCTGAAGCACACGTTGGAGTCCTGGTTTAGGGTAATGCTGTGCAAGGCCGGTATTCAGAGCAATTGCCGCTAGGTGAGCTTGAGTAGGTTCAACGGCGTCTCGAGCACCTCGTCGACGCGTTCGGCGTGCTTGGTGAGCTCGTTCCATTGCTGCTGCGGGATGGCTTTGCGCGCCGCGGCAATCGTTGCCGGGTCGGGGGTGCCCCAGGCGATGGGCATGGGCGAGATTTCGTCCCAAAAGCCCGTGTTCTTCATGTTTCGGCGTCCCGCCACGGCTACCGCGGGCACCCGCTCGCCAACGGTGCGGGAATGCCCAACCAGCTTGGTGATGGTGCGGGCGGCGAGTGCTGGTGCGGGGTGACTATCGGAGGGGTCGACACGCGCGTCCACGAGGGCGAGCAGCACCATGTCTCGGGGGTTCACCTTCGCCACAATCGCCGGCACTAAGTCGTACTTGTCGTACATTTGTTGGGCGCTGCCCACCTTCTTGGGGATGACTACCACCATGGCGAAACTCACCAGCGCGGACACCCCAAGGCCGGCGGCGAGCAACCACGCCCACGCCGCCTGGTTGGTGTACCAGATAAACACGGCCGCCACCATCACCTGGATCAAGCCGAACACAATCGCGGAAACCTGCAGGCGGCGTTGATCTTTGAGGAATTCATTGTGCGCTTTGGCGTGGGCAGTATCAACGGTGAAATGAAAACCGGACATTAGTTGTCTTTCATGGGTCGAAGAAGGTCGACGGCGTCGAGGATGCGGTAGGCGTAGCCCTGCTCGGCGAGGAAACGCTGCCGGTGCGCCGCATACAATGTGTCTTTACTATCACGGCTCACAATCGAATAGAAATGCGCCTCGCCGCCGGCCGCTTTGGGGCGCAGGATGCGGCCCAGCCGCTGGGCCTCTTCCTGGCGCGAACCGAAGGTGCCGGACACCTGGATGGCAACCGCCGCCTCTGGTAAGTCGATGGAAAAGTTAGCCACCTTGCTTACCACCAGCACGTTGATCTCCCCGCGCCGAAACGCATTGAACAATTTTTCCCGCACCCTCGTGGGGGTTTTCCCCTCAATGACGGGCACCCCCAACTCGGTGCCAATGTGCTCCAGCTGCTCCAGGTAAGCGCCGATGATGAGTGTGGGTTGGCCTTGGTGTACCTCGAGCAGTTTGCGCACCACCGGCATTTTCGTGGCGGCGCAGGCGGCCAGCCGGTAGTGCTCGCGCGGATCCGCCACCGAATAGGCGCGGCGTTCCGCGTCCGTCATGGTGGTTCGGATTTCTACGCAATCGGCGGTGGCGATGTACCCGCGGTTTTCAATGTCTTTCCACGGGGCGTCGTAACGCTTCGGCCCAATGAGTGAAAACACGTCGCCTTCGCGGCCGTCCTCGCGGATGAGCGTGGCGGTGAGCCCGAGGCGCCGCCGAGATTGCAAATCTGAAGTCATGCGGAATACCGGCGCGGGCAGCAGGTGCACCTCATCGTAGATAATCAAGCCCCAGTCATTCGCGTCGAACAATTCCAACGCACGGTATTCACCCTTCGTCTTCCGCACCATCACCTGGTAGGTGGCGATGGTCACCGGACGAATCTCCTTCTTTTCGCCGGAGTATTCGCCGATTTCCTCCTCCGTCAGCGTGGTGCGGCGCAGCAACTCGGTGCGCCATTGGCGGCCCGCCACCGTGTTCGTGACCAAAATCAACGTGGTGGTTTGCGCCTTCGCCATCGCTGCAGCGCCGACCATGGTCTTGCCCGCACCACACGGCAACACCACCACACCGGAGCCGCCGCTCCAGAAGGCGTCCGCGGCGATGCGCTGGTAGTCCCGCAACTCCCAAGCCTCATGCTCCTGGGACAGTGCAATAGGATGAGCCTCGCCGTCGACATAGCCGGCAAGGTCTTCCGCAGGCCAACCAACCTTGAGCAGTTCCTGCTTTAACTGACCCCGCGCCGAAGGGTGCACCACGATGCTCTCCGCGTCGATGACCTGGCCGAGCAGCGGTTTGATGTGCTTGTGCAATTGGAGCTCGCGCAAAATGTCCGGCTCCGCGGATTCCAAGATCAACCCGTGGGCGGGGTGCTTATGCAGGCGGACCCGGCCGTAGCGCGCCATGGTTTCCGCGACGTCGATAAGCAGCGGCTGCGGCACAGGGAAGCGGGAGTACCGCTCGAGGAGATCGACAAGTTGTTCGGCGTCATGACCGGCGGCGCGGGCGTTCCACAGCGCGAGTGGGGTAATGCGGTACGTATGCACATGTTCGGGTGCGCGTTCGAGTTCCGCGAAGGGGGCAAGGCTAGCGCGCGCCTCGTCGCTGAGTGGGTGGTCTACCTCCAACAACACGGTTTTGTCGGATTGGACAATGAGCGGTCCATTGCCAAATGACACCGAATGCCTCCTGGGTTGAATGCGAACGTAAACTCTAATTATCTACTACTACGGTGGTAATGCGGTGCAGCTGGTAGCGGTGGACGGCGCCCGTAGATTTGTCTACCGCGTCCACTTGGCCAGCAGACACTGTGAGTGGCTGCACCACCCGGGCCGTGGCGATGCCGTGCTTATCCACGAAACCAAGAGTGACAGTTTTCCTCGACCGTACCGCAGCCTGCAGCACGCCCAAAATGTCAGCAGTGGACCGCGAACCCTCGCTTGCGGTGGCGGCGTTGCGTTCGTTCGCCCGCACCTTACGGATAACATCCGTCAGTTCCCCCACCGGCACGCTATCCGCATGAGTGTTTGCTGGAGGGGTGGGGACGCGGCGCGGCGGCGGCCGCAGATCTAATGCGATGCCGTGCCCATCTTCAGCGAGCGGCTGGAATCCCGCACGTCTGAGCGTTTCAATCATTGATCCCAGCGGTAGTTGCGATACCGCGACTGTTGGTGCCAGCTGCCGCAGCGCTGGAATAGCCTGCACTGCCTGCTCCAGAAGCTCCGTATCTTCGCAGCGTAGATAGCACATTGCGGGCCCGCCGCGAAGGTTGCCGTGCTGCCGCGCGAGGTCGTTGAGCAAAAACACCAACGATTGTGGAACCTCACCCACGGTGTGCTGTTCCAACATTTCCGCGATGTCGCCCGCGTTGACCCCGGCATCCAACGCCCCGCGTAACGACGCCTCCGAAATACGGTACACACTCGCCAAACCGGCCGATTCGACCTCGGCAATCAGTTCAATCTTTTGGCGGAGTTGGGGGGTGAGAGGGCCAGGCGCGAGGATTGTCATGTCCCCTTGGGCGATCACATAATCCACTGTCTCCGGGGTGGCCCGATACGTCGCCTTACCGATTTCGCCGGGCTGCTCGATGAGTGCGATGGCCACGCTCGTGGGCTCGCCGTTTGGCGTGAGCACGCCCAACCATGAAGCCTCCGCGACAATTTCCTGCGCGCCGCGCAACCGCGAAGCATGGAGAGGGGCGTAAAAGCCCACCATGGACATCGCCTGCGCTACCGTCAATTTCCCAGCTCGAACATATTGCTGGATGAGGAGTTCCTTCGATTGCTGCAAATGCGAGCGGGCAGTGTTGCCGCTCAGCAGGTTCACCGGCTTCTCTACCTTCCACGCCGCCCACGGAGAATGCCACCAGGCGCGGACCAGGTCAGCCCACTGGCTATCCAGCCGCGCCTGCAACCATTGGGTGGCAAGCTCCGTGGGGCAGAGGTAGTCGTGGAAAGTATTGTTCTCCGGCGGCGGGTCCGGAATATCCCGAGCCAACAATCTCGCCGCCTCGCCTATCCCGACCAGCCGACACACGTCGAGCGCGTGAACCTGCAAGTGCTTCGCCATCCGCTGCACGGCGCGTACCCCCAGGGAACCATCGCGTAGGCAACTGGCGGGATGGTCCGTGAGGTATTCAATAAGCTGGCGCATCATTCGCACAACCTCCAGCCCCGCAACAGCGCCCTGCTGATCCGCCTTGGCCAACTCGCCTTGCGTGGGGGTGTGCGCGGGGTGCGGCGGGGTAAACGGGATGACTAACGGCTCCAAACCCCACAACACGCGTTTCGTAGTCGGGGCGAGACGTACCGTACGGGTATCCACGCGCACCAGCAGACCCGCAGCCAGCAGCCTTGGAATCGGCCGGCTCGGGTCGGCGTCGAACTCCGCGTCCTTGGTTAATCCCGTGCCACCCGAATCCAGCAGCGTTGCCAAAATTTTCTGACACCGCGTGCCGGATTCGGCGATAAACTCTTGTGTTTGTTGGTGGCTCAGCTGCGGGGCGCCCGGCTCCGGCAATAGCTGCCAATCCAGTGGCAAGGATGGCATTACCTCCGCCACTACCTTGAACGCATCCGGCGTGCCGTACACAAGTGCGAAAGAGACGAGGGTGTGAAAGGCTGCTTCGATCGTTGCCGCAGTGGGGGAATCCACGGGGGAGTCCGCGGGGGAGGTCTGCGTGACCGACAGGATGCGCTCGGTGACATCCGCAAGTGACACTGCGTTGAGCTCCCCACCAAGTCGCGCCGCAGCCTCAAGCGTGAGCAATGCCGTCACATCCAACTTGGCTAGCGCCTGTGCGATAGAAGCTCGTAGCTGCAAACGGCCAGCTAAGGTGGTAATTCCCGGAACGTCAGGAACAATCACGTCAGGGCGGTGGGTAAGAATCTCCCCAAGCAGCGCGTCGTCGATCGCCCCCAGCCATTCCCGGAAGTTGATCATGCCGCCCGGCTCATCCGCGTTGTTTTTCATGATGCCACCGAGTTTAGTGCCTGAAGAGGTGACTTTTGCGCCACCGGTTTGAAAGAATAGGCACATGGCTAATATGGAAAAAAAGGGCTACGTCGATGCGGGTTGGCCAGATCACGCCCCCGGCGATGGTCACGTTGTAACCGAACTCATTTCCAAGGTTGCTGGCGCATCCAGCCCCTACGGTGATGAGACCCCGTTCCCGCTCCCCGCGGAAAAGCTGGGGTATGTCCACCCGTACACCAGAACCAATAAGCCCTAACCCGACTCGGTTGCCTTAGGGCTGCGAACACTCCCCGCGGTGATCCCATCCGCCGGGGAGTATTTCGTGTGCTTTCTTGCAGTTGAAGCTGGGGGTTACTTTCGCGGCTTGGTGCCGCCACGAAGCCGTCACGAAAACGCACCCCCGCATGAGCGCGGGGGTGCGATGAGAACGTGGAATGTTGGTGCGTGGTTTAGTGCGAGACTGCTTTTTCCACGCCGACGCCGGTGAGGGAGCGAACTTCCATTTCGGCGGCCTTTTCTTCAAAGTTGTCCGGTTTGCCAATCATGGTGCCGATGATTCCGAGAAGGAAGCCTGCGGGGATGGCAATGATGGACGGGTTGGTCAGCGGGAATAGTGCCCAGTTTGCGCTCGGGACCATGGAGGTTTCCGCGCCGGAGACTGCGGGGGAGAACACGATCAGGATGATCGAGGTGAGCAAGCCGCCGTAAATGGAGAACAGTGCACCGGTGGTGTTGAACTTTTTCCAGTAGAGCGAGAACAAAATGGTGGGCAGGTTTGCGGACGCTGCGATGCCGAACGCTAGTGCAACTAGGAAGGCGATGTTTTGTCCCATCGCCCCGATGCCGAGGACAATGGCGAGCACGCCGATCACCACCACGGTGATGCGGGAGACACGCACTTGCTCTTCCTCAGTGGCTTCGCCGTTGCGGAACACGGAGTTGTAGAGGTCGTGAGCCACGGATGCGGAAGCGGTAATAGCCAAACCAGCAACCACGGCGAGGATAGTAGCAAACGCGATTGCGGAGATGCACGCCATGAAGATGGTGCCGCCAACGCGGGAGGAAAGCAGCAGCACTGCGGAGTTCACGCCACCAGGAGCGTTCTTGATCTGCTCGGGGCCGACCAAGGCGGCAGCAGCGTAGCCCATGATCACGGTGAGCAGGAAGAACAGGGCGACGATCGCGATAGTCCAGGTCACGGAGCGGCGGGCCTCACGGGCGGTTGGCACCGTGTAGAAACGCATGAGCACGTGCGGCAGGCCAGCGGTACCGAATACGAGAGCCATGCCGAGTGAGATGAAGTCGAGCTTGGTCTTCAACGAGGCGCCGTATTTCATGCCGGGGTTCAAAATGGCCTCACCGTTCGGGTGATTCGCCACGGCAGACTCCAGCACAGCGTTGAAGCCGCCGCCAATGGCCCAGAATGCGAGGAAGGAAATGATCAGTGAACCGCCGACCAACAACACAGCCTTAATCATCTGCACATAGGTCGTGCCTTTCATGCCGCCGATGAGGACGTAGGCGATCATAAGCACGCCGACCACGGCGACAACCCCGGCTTGTGCGCCCTTGCCCGAGATGCCGAGCAGCAGGGCCACGAGGCCGCCAGCGCCGGCCATTTGTGCAATGAGGTAGAACAGCGAGATGGTGAGCGTGGAGATCGCTGCGGCCGTGCGCACGGGACGCTGCTTCAACCGGAACGACAGCACATCCGCCATGGTGAACTTGCCGGTGTTGCGCAGCGGTTCGGCCACGAGCACAAGTGCCACGAGCAGGGCGATCAGGAAGCCAACAGAGTACAAGAAGCCGTCGTAGCCGTAGAGCGCGATGGCGCCGGTCACGCCGAGGAACGCTGCGGCCGAAAGGTAGTCGCCGGAGATTGCTAGGCCGTTTTGCCAGCCATTGAAGGAACCACCACCGGTGTAAAAGTCCGAACCTTTTTGCGAGGTTTGGCGGGTGGCTCGAACCACGACCGTCATCGTTGCGACGATAAACAGGATGAAAATTGCGATGTTGAGAATCGGGTTGCCGGTCTCAACGGCGCTGCTTGCGGCAGCAAGGGTGTGAGTAGAGAGGTTCATCGGGGAGACTCCATCTTGTCGCGGATCGAAGCGGTCGCAGGATCGAGCTTGTTATCGGCAAAGCGAACGTAGGCCCAGGTGACGAGGGCTGCGGTGGCAAACTGTGCGAGGCCAAGCACCATGCCAACATTGATTGCGCCCCAAACCCGCTGTTGGACGAAGTCAACGGCGAAGGTTGCGATGATGATGTACCCGAGGTACCAGGCCAGAAACGCAACGCTCACTGGGAAGGCGAAGCGGCGGAAGGTGCTTCGAAGCTCGGCGAACTCTGAACTGTTTGAGACTTCGAGGAACTCCTCTGGAGTGGGAACGTGCTTGGCACGTGTGGGGTCAGTCATGTCTACCTCTCTCGGCAGGCTGATCGGGAGAGCGTGTGGTTCGAACGCCCTCGAGATTTGAAAGCTGCATCACCCTTTGGTGACGTTGTGAGACATTACACATAATCTTCGCCAACTTGTCAGAGTTTGCCGATATGAAGCGAAGATCTCAGGCAGAAAACATTTGCAAGGTTGCGAATTTCTTTGCAAAGGTACATGGCTTTTGCGCGGGATTGCGCATGGAACGCACAGCGTGCAGGCGACGCCGACAATGCAAAAGTGCCGCCGTTCCGTGTGGAACTAGCGGCACTGCAGCATTCTTGTTTCGCACCCCCTAAAAGGGGTGTGGGGAACTAACCGAAGTGGGCGCGGTAAGCGTCCTCAACTGCGGGCGGCACCTGAAGGCCAGCGTTGTTCAGGGATTGTTTGATTGCTTCGTAGACGGCCTGGGTTGGGTTCGCCAGGAAGGCTGCCACCGGGTCGGCGTGAACGACTGCCGGAGCTGCGGCAGGAGCGACGACCGGGGCCATCGCGCCATCGCGCGGGGTGGGGGCGGAGTTCAGTCCCAGCTTGGCGGAGCAGGACGGCCAAGCGCCCCAACCTTGACCAGCGAGCACCTTTTCAGCGACGGCGATCTGCTGTTCACGGGAAGCCTGGCTGGCAAATGCGGCGTATTGCTGGCCACCGTAGGCGTTCCAGGTGGACGGGGAGAACTGGAGGCCACCGTGGTAGCCATTACCAGTGTTGATTGCCCAGTTGCCGCCAGATTCACATTGTGCCAGGCGATCCCAGTCCGAATCTGGGGCAGCGGCAGCGGGCGGAGCCATCAGGGTGGCTGCGGTGCCGAAAGCTGCGGTGGTGGCTGCAAGCTTTGCGAGCGGATGCGAAGCGCGGGCTGCGTGACGGGCCATGAATAAAGTCCTCTCGTTGTTCCGCCGGTGAGGTTAGCTGTCGGGTTCGGGCTGAGAAGGCAAGCGCCCGGCCACCGAAGTGGCTTCACCCCAAGGCGACCGAAGCGGCCGCCAAAAGTGGTTTCCCCACGCCCTGTCTGCAATCAAATTGTCAGTTGGATATTTCAGCACGCACAGTGCAATATGATGCCTTGGGTCCCCAGACAGGGTTTGGCGGGAAAGACCCGATGCAAGAACACATTGCTGTGCCTGCCATAGACCGTAGCGGTTTATAACGAAATAGTCACGTGAAACTGCAAAAAAGGTCTGTTCTTTTTGGTTCGCTTCCGAAAATCCCCAGGTCACATGTTATCAAAACCGATTGTGTGACATTTATTAATGTGGGCCCAAAACCTTCTCGGTGTCGTTGGGCAATTTGCGCTGCCCCCACTTCCGGTGGGCCAGGTATAGTTATTTGTCTGCCTTCCTTCTTGGTGGGAGGGCTGGATTACCAGGCGGTTTTGACACCGCCATCCAATGTTGAAGTGGGAAGCGGTGAATCAAACATGCCGATCGGAAAAGTGAAATGGTATGACGCCGAACGCGGCTTTGGCTTTGTAACGAATCCTGGTGAGGAAGACTGCTTCGTGGGCAAGCAGGTGCTGCCGAAGGGCGTGGACGCGCTGCACCCTGGGCAACGCATCGAGTTCGATTTCGCTGCCGGACGCAAAGGGCCCCAAGCGTTGCGCGTAAAGCTGTTGGAAAGCCCCCGCATGGCCCGAAAGCCCCACCACAAGTACAAGCCGGAGCAATTGCACGGCATGATCCTTGACATGGTGACCATCCTCGAGCAGAAGGTGCAACCCGATTTACGGGCGGGCCGCTACCCGGATCGGAAATCGGGCCGTAAAGTCGCCGAGATCCTCAGGGCCGTGGCGAAAGAGCTTGACGCCTAAGCCGCCCAGTGAGATTGATCCGCGCGAGCCACCGTCCGCGAAACGCATCCCAGACACCCCGCCAGCCCCTTGCCCGCAAGGGGCTTATTGCTTGACTTTGAGGGACCACACCACCGTGTAGGGGGCTTCTTCACCGGCGTCATTATGGCCAATGAGTGCGGTGGTGACCTCGACGACGGTGAGTTTGGCCCCGGCGTCGGTAACCGCGGCGACGTCCACTTCGGTTTGTTCGTGCCCGGAGTAAAACTCTTCGTGGTTGGCCTCGGGATCGTCGTAGATTTTCAGCAGGCGCCAGTCGTGGTCGTAGATGTCTTTCGGGAGGGTGAGTTTCAGGGAGCCGTCGACGGCGAACTCAGGCACGGTTTCGCCCTCGCAGGGGGTGCCCAATTCGCACACACTATAGGGGGAAATTTCCATGGTTTGGCCACCGCTAGAGGCGGTTATTTTCACGTCGCTCGGCTCGGCGTCGGGGCGGTTGTTCCACCATTGTTGGAAGCCGATGGAAATCGTCACCACCAGCACCACCGCGACGATGAGAATCAGAAACTGCCGCAGATGCGTGCGGCGCTGTGTTGAGGCCATGTGCAGATCCTAACGTGCGGGCGCTAATGCGCGGGAACGAAACGGACTTCGAAGAGTTTCGGCCAGCGCTTGCCGGTGAGGTAGAACCGGTCGGTGTCGGGAATGTGGGCGATGCCGTTGAGCACATTGTTGGTATCTGGCTGAGCGCCGCTGTCCAGGCCCGAGGCATCGATGGTGGCGGTGACGGCCCCGGTCGCGGCGTCGATACGCAGGATTTCGTCGGTGAGGAACCGGTTGGCGTACACGGAATCGTCCACGCATTCGAGTTCGTTGAGGCGGTCCACCGGTTCCCCGTTGCGCGTGACTTGGATCCGGTGAAGTTCCACAAAGGTGTTTGGATCGAGTTCGCGTAGCTGGGAGGTGCCGTCGGACATCACCAGCCGGTCGGCGAAGGAGCATAGGCCCCACCCTTCTCCGGAGTACGAGGCGCGGCCTACCTCGGCAAGTGTGTCGGCGTCGCGTTTAATGGCGGTGCCGTGGCGCCACGTCAATTGCCACACGGTATTGCCGGTGCGCGTGACGCCTTCGCCGAAAAATTCGGGATCCAGGTTTGTTGAGTTGGTTTCGCGCCCGTCCGGCATGCGGTAGAAGATGCGACTTTTCCCTTCGAGACCAGTGCCCACCAGCAGGCGATCGTCTGCGAGTTCGAGCCCCTGTGTGAATGCGTCCTCATCGAACGGGTGGGTGGCAATGATCTCTACGGTGAGGTGTTCCACTGGCGCGGAGCTGTTGGTGGCGCACGCGCTGAGCGTGGCTACAGCGCAGAGTGTGGACACGAGCATGCGGAATCGCGAGGGCATACCCACCATCATGCCGTACGTAGGTGATAATAAACGACGTGCCATCCAATCGACGACGTAACCCGCTGCTTGATTCCGCCGCCATTGACATCGCGCGCACTGCCCTCGAAGACCTCGGCGAGGGCGATATTGGGGAACATACAGGCGTAACCAATATTGGTCCGCACGTGGCCACCCACCATTTTGTGGCCGCCATGCCAGGCTATCGGGGCTGGGAGTGGCAGGTAGTTCTCGCCTGCGCGCGGGGGAGCCGCCGCATCACGGTCAATGAGCTGGCGCTGTTGCCCGGCGAGGAGGCGTTGCGCGCCCCGCAGTGGGTGCCGTACGCCGACCGTGTGCAACCCGGCGATCTTGGCCCGAGTGACCAACTGCCCCCGCGTGCCGACGATCCGCGGCTAGCCGACGCCGCCGGCCCCGACACCGTGCGTGTGCCTGGCAGCTCCTCAAATAAGCAACTCACCCGCTTTGGGTTGCACGAGGCGCGGGTGCGCTTGCAGGGCGGGGAGTACGGGCCGCACAGTGAGTTCGCCCAGAAATCCACCCTCCGATGTGTCGATTGCGCCTTCTACTTGCCGGTGGGGGAGCCGCTGGGGCCGCGATTTGGGGTGTGCGTGAACGAATACTCCGCGGACGGGCGCGTGGTGCACTCCAACTATGGGTGTGGGGCGCACACGGACACCCCGCCTCCGGAGATTTTGGGGCAGCCGAAAGCCACCCCATTCGACGACGAACAAACCATCGAAGTTTAGACTTCTTCGGCCTGTTCCCACAGCCAAGCATTGGCTTCGGCGATGTCGGGGGCGGAGCCGCTGGCGGCGGACTCCAGCGCCCCGTATTCCATCCACTGCGTCACTTTACGGATGCCGGCGAAAGCGTTGACTAGCCACACTTCACCATCGCGAAGCTCGTGTACGGCAAACCCCCGCACCGGCTTGAGGGTGAACCCGTGGGCCTGCAACAGCGGAAGCAACTGCCCGTTCGTGGTCGAAGGGAGGGCGCGCGGGTGCGCGCTCCAGAGCACCGTGGTGCCGTGGAATACCAATGGGGACGTGAAAATGCCTTCCACAATCTTGTTGTTGTAGGTGAGCAGACCTTCGCTGCAGCCGCGGCGTCGAGAAATATCCATGCGGGTAGACAACCAACCCAGATCCGGTCCCTTGACGGTTGGTAGCAGGCGTTGGTCTTTGTGCGGGTGGGCATCGATAATGATCGTAGGTTCGATTGGGCGGTCGGGGCGGATCACAACTTCAACGGAGGATCCAGCGGCGCGAATAATTGGGTGGTATGCCCCAGGCCCGGCGGCGCGTAATTCGGTGCGGACGCGGGCGAGTTGCTTTCCGTCGAGACGTAGGCGCTGCAGGTGGCCGTTAAGGTTACGGACGCGGCCGTCGACAAGCCGGAAGCTGGTGGATCTCATGATTCCTCTCCGAGCAGCAAACGCAGCGGTAGCATTTTCACTAGCACTTCGTTGTACTCTTCTTCAGGGTCACTGAGCAGCGTAACTGCCCCACCAGCACCATAGGTTAAATTGCCGTCGATGTGTACCGCTGTGCGGATCAAAATACTAAAATCACAATCCCCATTCGCGGACACGTACCCCAGCGAACCGGAGTAGTAGCCGCGAGGATGTCCCTCAATGTCGGCCAGTATATCCATGGAACGTTGCTTCGGCGCGCCCGTCATCGAACCGCCGGGAAACGCCGCCAGCGCCGCGCGCAACCCTGGGGTGTCCTGCGGCAGGCGGCCGGTAATCGTGGACACCAACTGATGCACCCAAGCGAACGAATGTACAACGCATAGTTCGGGGACGTCGATGGAGCCCGGCAGGCAAGTGCGCGCGAGGTCGTTGCGCAACAGGTCGACGATCATGATATTTTCCGCGCGGTCTTTCGTACTCGCCGCCAGTGCCTCCGCGTTGCGCACATCCGCCGAATCGTCTACGCCACGCGGGCGGGTCCCCTTAATCGGAGAGGCCGTTACCACCCCCGCCTTGACGGACAAAAACCGCTCCGGGGACGCCGACAACACCGCCACATCGGGGTGCAGCACCAGCCCCGCCATGGGGGCGGGGGCCAGGCTGCGGAGTCGAATGTACAGGTCAAGCGGCTGCATATTGACGCGTGTCGACGCTGCCGTGGTTAAGCACAACTCGTAGCTTTCGCCGCGCCGAATAAACTCCTGGCAGCGGCGCACCTTGTCCATATACTCCCGCTTGGTGTCCGCCAACACCAGCGGGCTATGCGACGGCGCGGCCGGTACCCGGTGATCCGGCACCAGCTTCGGCAGCTCGAAATCCGATGTCGTTTTGGTGAGCAGGTAGGTGCCCTGTTGGTCCCGCTGCACCACAATCTCGGGGACGACAAAACGTTCGGTGTCCGCGATTTGGCCGACGGTGGCGCCGTCCCACCCGCCGGTGGCCTCATACGTCAGCGCCCCGAGTGCACCGGGGATGAAATCCACCGTTGCGGGGCAACTATCGCTGCTGAGCCTACCCGGTGGAATGTGCGCCGGGTGGACCGTCTCGGTGCCCACCGCCAGAATGCTCACCTCACTATCAAGCCACACCAAATGGGGGTACTGCGTGGACCAGTGGCGGGCCAATGCCGGGAAATCCACCGCGGCAATCTTGCGGCGGTGCCACGTGGGGATGTGGTCGAGGCATCCCGTGGCTTCGATCAGGTTTCGCAGCAACCGCAAGCCATGGAACGTACCTACGGATTCCGGGTGGAATTGCACGCCCCATTGCGGGGCGTCCGTGCGCCGCAGCGCCATGATCGTGCCGTCGTCCGCGCGCGCCAAAACCTCCAATTGTTCTGTGGGCTCGGACACATCCAGCGAGTGATAACGCACCACCTCCATTGGGGACGGTATATCCGCAAACACCCCGGTTCCATTGTGAACAACTTTGCTATTGAGGCCGTGCATTGGAGTGCGTGCCCGCTCTACTTTGGCACCGGCTGCAAGCGCGATAGCCTGGTGGCCCAAACACACCCCAATCACTGGGGTTTCCGTCTGTGCGATTGCGAGCGCTGAGCCACCCAAATCCTCCGAAACCGCAGGGTGTCCGGGGCCGGGGGAGATGATTACCAGATCCGCGCCCGCGATAGCCGCGGCGTGTAGCTCTGGGGCGTTGTTTGCCACAATGTGCGGGCGAATTCCCACCGCGCGCCAGACGAGATCGCCAAGCAGGTGAGTAAACGAATCGTGATTATCAATTAACAGGATGGAAGTCACAGCGTCTCCGATGCTGGAGAAAAATGGAGAAACAACAAGGCGCTATTTGGGGCGTTATTTGCCGGAAGCCTCCTTGAAGTGTCATTGTAACCGTGGCCCCTCATTCTTAACTGAGCCCTACGGAGAACTACATCATGACTGCGAGTACGAACGCAGCAACATCGTCGGGAGCACTCGACCGTTTCTTCCATATTTCAGCACGCGGATCTACCGTGGGAACTGAAGTCCGCGCGGGCGTGGTGACCTTCTTCGCCATGGCCTACATCATCATCCTTAACCCGCTGATCATCGGCACTGTCGAAGACCACACCGGTACCACCCTCGGAGTGCCGCAAGTGGCGGCGGTAACCGCACTCGCGGCCGGCGTCATGACCATCGCCTTTGGCTTATTGGCGCGATACCCCTTCGGCATCGCCACCGGCTTGGGCATCAACACGCTGGTCGCAGTCACCTTCGTTTCGGTCGAAGGGTTGAGCTGGCCGGAGGCCATGGGTTTGGTGGTGCTCGACGGTGTGATCATCGTCCTGCTCGCCGTTTCCGGCTTCCGCGTCGCCGTGTTCAACGCCATCCCCAGTGAGTTGAAAGCCGCCATGGGTGTGGGCATCGGCCTCTTCATCGCCTTTATTGGTTTTGTGGACGCCGGGTTTGTGCGCCGCATCCCCGATGCCGCGGGCACCACCGTCCCGGTCAGCCTCGGCTTGAACGGTTCCATCGCCTCGTGGCCCACACTGGTGTTCGTGCTTGGGCTGGTCATCTGCGGTGTGCTGGTTGCCCGCCACGTGCGCGGCGGATTGTTTATCGGCATCGTGGTCACCACCATCATCGCAATGATCGTCGAAGCCGCTACCGGCGCCGGACCTTCCTTCGTGGATGGAAAGCCTGTTCCTACTGGCTGGTCGCTGGCCGTGCCCACCCTGCCGGATTCCGTCGGCGGATTACCGGATCTTTCCCTGGTGGGGCAGGTGGACCTGATCGGCGCCTTCGGGCGGGTTGGCGCGCTCGCGGCGTCGCTGTTGCTGTTTACCCTCGTTTTGGCAAACTTTTTCGACGCCATGGGTACCATGACGGCGCTGGGTAAACAGGCGAGGCTCGTCGATGAAGATGGCAACCTGCCCAATATGAAAAGCGCCCTGATTGTTGAGGGTGCTGGCGCAATCGTCGGCGGTGGCGCGTCTGCCTCCTCCAACACCGTCTATATCGACTCGGCGGCCGGCATTGCCGACGGCGCGCGCACGGGGCTTGCGAACATCGTGACGGGTGTGTTGTTCCTCGCCGCTATGTTCCTCACCCCGCTGTACGCCGTGGTGCCGATCGAGGCTGCCGCGCCGGTGCTCGTGGTCGTTGGTGCGCTCATGATGGGGCAGATTCGCGATATCGACTTCACCAAGTTCCACGTCGCGCTGCCCGCGTTCCTCATGATCGTGGTCATGCCGTTCACGTATTCGATTGCCAACGGCATTGGCGTGGGCTTCGTCGCGTACGTGCTCATGCAAGCCGCCGCCGGCAAAGCGAAGCAGGTGCACTGGTTGCTGTGGCTGATTTCCGCACTGTTCCTCATCTACTTCGCTGTCGACCCGCTGCTGAGCGTCGTGCAATAAGCTAGATGCATTGTGCAGCCAATATTTCTCGCCGACCCGCTCGACCCGCGTCTTGACGATATCCGGGCCCTCAACCACGCCGACCGTCGCCCCGACCTCCCCGGAGGCAAAGGGCTGGTCGTTGCCGAGGGACCGCTCGTCATTCCCAGATTGCTTGAATCCCGCTTCCCAGTTCGGATGATTGTGGGTTTTGGTGCGAAGTTGCGCGCCTTCTTGGATGCCCACGGTGACGTGGGCGTTCCCGTCTACGAGGTCACCCGCGAGGTGCTCGCTCACGTTGCGGGCTTTGATATGCATCGTGGGCTCGTGGCCACCGCCGACCGCGCGCCCAGCCTCACTATCGAGCAAGCTATCGACGGCGCGCAAACCGTTGCGATTCTCGAAGGCGTGGGTGATCACGAAAACATTGGCGCAATGTTCCGCAACGCCGCCGGCATGGGGGTAGACGCTATTTTGTTCGGGGCTGGCTGTGCAGATCCGCTGTATCGCCGTGTTGTTCGCGTGTCCATGGGGCACGTCCTCCGCCTCCCATTCGCCCATTTTTCTGGGACCCGCACGACGTGGCAGCGCGAGCTTGACCTGCTGAATCAACGCGGTTTCCACATTGTGTCCCTCACCCCCGACTCGGCTGCCGTCCCGCTTTTCGACGCCCTGCCTCCCGTGGCGGACCGCCCATTGGCGCTGCTCGTCGGGGCGGAGGGGCCCGGCTTGACGGAGCACGCCATGCGCGCCACAGATATCCGCGCACGCATTCCAATGGCTCCTGGCACCGACTCTCTCAATCTCGCTACTGCGGCCGCCATTGCGTTCTATGAGCGGGCGCGGACGCGCGCATAATCACCTCGCGAAGTCGCCCGGTAGATTGCCTCCCAAATAGCCGAATGACTTTGCCAATTTGAGGGCGAGCACGGTGCGATCCGCCGCATCGAGCTTGCGCAACAGGTGGGATACGTGGTTCTTTACGGTGCCTTCCGCGAGGAATAGTCGAGCGGCGATCTGCTTGTTATTTGCGCCTTGCGCCACCAACTCGGCGACATTGCGTTCCGCCCTGGTCAGCGTCATAATTCCGCGGCCTGTCGCGGCGCCCGCCTGCCGATTGTGCACGATCCGTGCGATTCGTGGGTCCAGCACCATGCCTCCATCAGCAGCCGCATGGATCGCTTCGGATAAATGTTCGGCCGAAATATCTTTTAGCAAATATCCGGCAGCTCCGGCGTCGATAAGTGAGCGCACCAGGGAAGCATCGTCGAAGGTGGTGAGCACGAGCACTGGGGTATTTGGATGTTGGCGCGCGCATTCCGTGACTACCGCGAGGCCGTCGAAGCCGGGCATCACTGCGTCGGTAACCACGACATCGGGCCTGTATTCGCTGATTAGTTTGGAGACTTCGCGGCCATCGGTAGTGGTGGCGACGACATCACAGCCGTCGATAGTTTCAAAAATTAGGGAGAGTCCGCGGAGCAGCAGCGCGTGGTCGTCGATCAGGATGATTCGTTTGCTCACGCCGTTTCCCTCACTGGAACCGAGATTCGAAGTAGGAATCCTTGGTCAATGCCGCCATGGTCTGAAATCTCCATTGAACCGCCAATGCTTTCGGCGCGCTCGCGCAGTGAACGGAGCCCGAAACCGAGCCCAGGTGCGGAATTTCCGGACCCATTATCGGCAATCAACAGCGTGCCGTTTGGGGTGAGCGTAATATCTACGCGATCGGCGCCGGAATGGCGCACTGCATTGGTGAGCGCCTCCTGCATCGCCGCCAAGAGCACTCGCTCGGCGTTGTGATCGATGTCTAGTTCGGATGGGGTGTGTACCTGGACATCCAATCCGGTTGATGCGAAAGAATCGCCAATGTTCTGCAATGTATCCACAAAACTATTCGATTCTGCCCGGACCGGATTGAGTGCCCGCACGACTGTGCGCATCTCGTCGAGGGCATCCACCACGCCTTCCTGTGCGCGGCCTACCTCTTCCAATGCGCGCTCCGGGGCGGAATTCCAGGCCCGTTGGGCGAATACGAGCGACATGTTGATAGAGGTCAGCCGGTGACCTAATGCGTCGTGAAGCGCGGCGGCGATACGGCTACGCTCCTGTGCCAGCGTAAGATCCCGCAGCTGCTCATTCGCGATCTTGAGTTGTTGCATGGTGTGCTGTCGTTCCGCTGCCGCGTTTGCATAGCGCCGCAGAAAAGCACCGAGCGCTAAGCTCGTGCCAATCGCGGTGATTGCGAACGCGACTTCGATAAGGATCTGAAACGGGGGCGATCCTTTGATTGCATGTGCGATCCCGACCAGTGTTACCGGTAATGCGGCACACAGAACAATATACGTTCGATTCGACACCAAAAATTGCAGTACAGTCGCGGCCACCCAGATGAAGAGAATCGCTGGTAGGCCATTAGTCAGCGTGGAATTCAAAAACAATACAACCACAAGGAGTGCCGAACGGTGGCGCAGTCTCACGCCGGTGGAGACTGCCTGAGACCACGACCGCCAAGCGAAAAGAGCTGCGATTACAAGGGTGCATTGCACAGCGGCAAACGCTGGAATGCCCCACACGATGAATAAGCCGCTAAAGAATAGTGCAGCTAGCAAAAAGAAACGTAAAAATGGGATGGCCTCATGCATGACCACAGCGGTAGAAGTTGCGGAAACACCGTCGTTATTTGTGGCGGTAGAGGAGGTACTCACAGTCTGAATTATAGTGTCGGCCAACCATGACTCGGGTCATGATTTTGATGCGAAAACACATGGCGGTGGGCACTTTCGAAGCCGGCTTTCCGCTGGATACAGTGACGATATGAACACACAACAAAACGGAAAAAGTGCAGATCAGCCACGTATTCCGCTGAATTGGTGGGGGTTGGTCGTACGTGCATTCGTCGCGTTTTTCATACTCCTCGTTGCAAACTTTGTGCGAGCTCCGTTTCTGCTCATTCCTTGGGTGCAAAGCGAACCAAACCGCGCAACACTTATTAGCGCAATCCTCCCATTTCTAACAATGGGTGTGGTCTTTATATGCGTTGCCTTGTGGATGAAACATGTGGAACGAAGGCCTATTGCCAGCGCTGGTTTTAGCAATCCACGGGAATTGTTACCCGGGCTGCTCATGGGGATCGGTATTGTCGCGATACCTTGTTTGGCCAGCGCATATGTCTTGCGGACCTTCGTTGATAACAACGCCGAAGTCGAAGGCCTTGCCGGATTCGGTGTCACCGAAATTCTACTTGGCCTCTTGGCGCTTTTCGCAAAATCGTTCGTCTTGCAGGGCATTCCGGAGGAATTGCTTTATCGTGGGTGGCTGTTTTCCCTCACCCGCGCTCGGCCGTTCTTTACAGTGGCTTGGACGACCGTGGCGTTTACCATTATCCACCTGGTTTCCGAAGGCGGACAGCAAAACCTATGGGAGCGAATCGAATATTTAACGCTGCCGTTCGCCATGGGTTTGCTTGCCGGTGCAGTGGTGCTGCTGACCGGCAATGCCTGGTGTGCGGCAGGGACTCACGGCGGGATGCATTTGTTTAACGGGTTATTGCCGCTGGTGATTGCCTTCGAACAAAGCGGCCAGGCGTCGTGGTTCGTGCCAGCAATCATGCAGGGCGTCATGGCAATGGTATTGCTGGCAATCTGGTGGCAACGGCGCGGGAGTGAATCCAAATAGGTTGGCGTTGCTGGTGGGCACACTGCAAACCCCGAAAACTATTCGGATCTGTCGATGTGCCTGATCCGGTAGCGCAGTTCTTCGCCTTTGACTCGGAGGGTGTCGCGGAGCTCTTTTGCCTTCCGAGACGTAATGTTGCTGGCCACGGCAAGCCACCGGCTGAGGTCGTTGGGCGGATCGTTTTCGGGGAGCTCGTAATCGTCGTAGTCGGGGTCGCTCGCGGAAAACCCCAGCTTGGTGGAGCCCCTTGTCACGAGTGTTTCTACGTCGATGGCGCGTGGCGTGGGGGTGGCTACCATGCGCGGTTCCGGGCGGCCGTCGATAGCGTAGGCGACGATATTGATGTCCGGGCCTTCGTCGGAGATGCCAAGCCAGGCGCGCTGCGCGGCTTTCACCAAATCGTGCGGATGAAACGGTAGTTCGATTCCATGACCTTCGCCCGCCCACAGTGGTTCTTCAAACGGTTCCGGAACTCCAATGTCCTCGTACACCCGGGTGCGTCGCGCACATAGCGAACGTTTGAGCTGCCCGGCGCGCCAGTGTGCGACGCCGCCTAAACCAGTGTGCTCGTTGATTGCGAAGGCGTAGACGTCGATCGCTGGAAGCGAGCGCAACAGGCGCGGGTCCAATTCGGAAAGTTCGTGCGCTTGATCGAGCACGGTTTGGACGACGGCGATTCCCGGATAGCCGCCGATATAGTATTCGCCGCGGGAGGTTTGCGCAGAGCGATTAAGCGGGAACTGTCCAAACACGGTGATCGGCCAGCGGGGGTTCAGCTGGGCGAGGTATTTGCGTCCGAACCCACGGTCGGCTTTGGGTTCGGCGGCCAGCACGCGTGCGGGGTTGGCGGTGGTGACAAACCACAGGGTGACTACAGCCTGGTGTGGTGCGGGCATGCTCGGCTAGCTCCTCGGGCGCTTCGTGCTCGTGCGCACCCCGAGGAGTACATCTTCCCAATGCGGTGTGACCGCTTTTCGACGCCGTTTCGGCTCCGGCGTTTTTCCCCCGCGCGGCGTCGGCTGCTCATCGTTTTCCAGGAACCCGTCGCCCTCGTGTGTATGTTCGTCTTTGACCACGGGGATGGGGGCGGTTTGCTCGGTGGGCGTAGGCACATCAAAGTGCGGCAGGCTGCGCACCGGCCGGGAGAACTGGGGGTCGATCAAATCCGCGGCGCTTGCGTTGCGGGCCACTACGGTGGGCGAAGCGCTTGTGCCTTTCGGATGATACGACCATTCGGCAGAGTTTTCGGAAATGCCGGATTTCCAACTTACCTTGACCACCCACTGGCCGGACTGGTCCCGATACGAATCCCATTTCGATGTGGTGAGGTCAATGTCTCGCGCCGCGAACGCGGTGGCCAGGATTTCCCACAAGGTGAGGGAGGCTGGGCCGTCGTCACGTACCGGCAGTGCGTGTTTCGCCAACTCCGCCATCCGCTCGCGCTCCAGCAAAATAGGGTGAGCGAACGGTTCGATGCGGGCCTCAATGACGCCGATCGATTCCGCCAACTCCGCTACCGAAGCACCACCTCGAATACGTTCTTGAATCTCACGTGGCCGCATGGTGAGCGGCCCGTTCGGCCGCGACTCCCGCTCCGGCGCGGGATGCTCCGCGGCCACGGTAATTGGCGGGGGTGGCTCAACGGCGGGTGGTGGTGGGGCCGCAGCCTCGTCGGTACGGTCCTGCTTATGTTCGATTGGCGGAGCGTCTGGGGAGGTGAGAATTTCCAGCAGAGTATCGTCCACGGCGAGGAAGAATTGCTCGTCGGAATCCTCAACGCACAGCACCAATGACGTGGCATTTGACTCGTGTGCGACAAGGTGCAGCTCGCGCATGACTCTCCTCAAAAGCTCGTGATCGAAACAACAAGGTGGATACACCCACTTGGGGTAGATGTATCCACCATAACGCGAACTTCGTGCTACTTGGCGGCGAAACCGCCGTCAAGGATGTAATCGATTGCCTTTGTCAGGGTGACAATGTCGGCGGAATCGATCGCCGGGAACATGCCAATGCGAAGCTGATTTCGCCCAAGCTTGCGATACGGTTCTACGTCAACAATGCCGTTCGCGCGCAGAATCTTGGCGATCTGCGCGGCGTCGATACCCTCCGCGAAATCGATCGTGCCCACCACGAGGGAACGTTTCGCCGGATCCGCCACATAACAGGAAGTTTCCTCGCGCGTGTCGGCCCACGCGTACAGCGCGGATGACGACGCCGTGGTGCGTTCGACCATACCTGCGAGCCCGCCGTTGGCGTTCATCCATTGCACCTGGTTGTCCATGAGCAGCAGGGTGCTTACCGCCGGTGTGTTGTAGGTCTGGTTTTTGCGGGAATTATCCACCGCGGTTTGCAGATTCAGAAACGCCGGAATAAATCGGTCGGAGGCGTTAATCTTTTCGATCCGCTCAATTGCCGCAGGGCTCATCGCCGCGAACCACAAGCCGCCGTCGGAGGCGAAACACTTCTGTGGGGAGAAGTAATACACGTCGGTCTGGTTGATATCCACGGGGAGCCCGCCCGCGCCGGAGGTGGCGTCAATGGCCACCAGCGCGTCAGTATCGGCAGGGCGCGTGACCTCGGCCATTGCGCCTGTAGATGTCTCGTTGTGTGCCCACCCCAGCACGTCACAATAAGCCATAGCCTGCGGGGCGGGGGCGTCGCCGGGTTCTGCGGACACAACCGTCGGTTCCGCAAGCCATGGGGCTTTCTTTGCGGCGGCGGCAAACTTGCCGGAAAACTCACCGAACGACAAGTGACCGGATTTCTTTTCGATCAGCCCGAAGGTAGCGGCATCCCAAAATGCGGTCGCGCCGCCGAGGGACAAGACGATCTCGTAGCCCTCCGGAAGTTGGAACAGCTCGCTCAAACCTTCGCGAATCGAGCCGACAACGTTTTTCACAGCGGGCTGGCGGTGGGAGGTGCCCATAATGCCCGGCTGGCCCGCAACAATCGCCTGAATCTGAGGGGAACGAACCTTCGACGGGCCACAGCCGAAGCGGCCGTCGACGGGGAGAAGTTCTGCTGGAAGGGTAGGAAACTCGGTCATGTCGAAGCGAAGACACTTTCTGTGAGCTTGCAAGAGGTGCTTCCCACTCTAGTCCCCGGTGCCCAGTTTCCGCGTACCCTGGGGTTATGACTGCGGACATTGCCCTGAAAAGTGGGAGATATCATGCTTGGATTACCGCCCGCGGCGGTGGGGTCCGAGGCGTTACTTGGGCCGGGAAAAACCTAGCGGACACGTATCCGCAGGCGAGCCCCGTGCCATTACATTGTGGTGTGATGTTGGGCCCGTGGCCTAACCGCACCGCCGATGGGATCTTCTCCCATCGCGGCCATATATATCGGCTGCCTATTACGGAACCCGAGCGCAACAACTCCATCCACGGTTTTGTTGCGGACGTCGATTGGGAGGTGAAGGCTGCAACGCCAGAAACCGCCGTTTTGCATTACCTGTTGGAGCCGCGACCGGGGTGGCCGTGGCGCATGCGCTTCGAAAACGAATACGCTCTAAGCGATGCCGGGTTGAAGTGTACCTCTCGCGTTTCCAATATGTCCGGGCATCGAATCCCCATGGGGCTTGGCGTGCACGCCTATATCAACGCGCAAGATGCCCCCTTGGATGATTGCGTATTGCACGTGCCGGCGGTGGCGCGGCTGCCTCTAGACCCGGACCGAAACCTGCCGTGTGGGCCGCTCACTCCGGTGGCGGGGACGCAATTTGACCTGCGTCATCGCATGCTTGCCGGTACCTGGCTGGATGACGCGTTTACGGTGGAAGCCGGCGACGGGGTGGAGTGCTCTGTGCTGGATGAGCACGGGGTGGGCTCTAAGTTGTGGTTCGACTCCGCCTTCGGCTGGGTGCAAGTCTTTACCGCGGCCCAATTCCCAGGGCGGGGGAGGGCCATAGCCATCGAACCGATGACGTGCCCGCCGAATGCGTTGCGGACCGGGGTTGACCTGATTTATCTGGATCCGGGCGAGTCCTGGGAGGCTTCGTGGGGCATAGCGGGGGTAGGCAATGAGGGTAAAAAGTGAATTTTGCGAAGTTTTATCTTCCATTCTCTGAATTGTTTACAGTAGTGGCAGCGAGGCCACTCCACGCTTAATGTATCCCGTGTCACACAGAAGGGTGTTCTGTGTGACACTCTCTTTCGTTGGGGGCTGTGAAGTGCATTATCGTGCGAAAATTGCGCCCTACATGCAAAACTTGCGTCAATTATGTGCGGAAATAGGGGATGCTTTTCGCTGTGAATTCGGTTGTGCCGGTGGGGCGTTTTCCTGCGAGGCGATGCTGTAAAGGTTCGCTAATGCGGGTACAACCATGTGGCTAAAACAGCAACAGCCGTATAGGTTGTAGGCATGCCCGCCAGGTGTGGATTGCGTGTGTCCTTATTGAAACCATACGGGGAGTTCACCCAAAGATAATGGTGCCGCAGCTGACTGCAGCTCTGGGTAAGGGCCTTGAAACCGACGTTCGAAAGGTAAACAGTGGCTACTGATAACAAGGATAAGGCTGTACTTCACTACCCGGGTGGCGAATTCGAGATGGACATTCTCAAAGCCACCGAAGGTAATGACGGTATCGCCCTTGGCAAGATGCTCAGTGAAACCGGCTTGGTCACGTTTGACCCCGGCTACGTGAGCACCGGTTCCACCGAATCCAAGATCACCTACATCGACGGTGATAAGGGCATCCTGCGCTACCGCGGCTATGCCATCGAGGATCTTGCTGAGCACGCCACCTTTAACGAGGTTTCCTACCTCCTTATTAAGGGTGAACTTCCCACCCAGGAACAGCTCCTGAAGTTCAACGATGAGGTCCGCCATCACACCCTGTTGGACGAGGACTTCAAAGCACAGTTCAGCGTCTTCCCGCGCAACGCACACCCCATGGCGGTGCTGGCATCTTCGCTCAACATCCTGTCCACCTACTACCAGGATTCCCTGAACCCGCTGAACCCGGAGCACTTGGAAAAGGCAACCGTGCGCCTGATGGCGAAGGTGCCGATGCTGGCGGCCTACGCGCACCGCGCCCGCAATGGTGAGCCGTACATGTATCCGGACAACTCGCTGAACGCGCGTGAGAACTTCCTGCGCATGATGTTCGGCTTCCCAACCGAGCCGTACGATGTTGACCCGCTGCTGGTGAAAGCCCTCGATCAGTTGCTGATCCTGCACGCCGACCACGAGCAGAACTGCTCCACCTCCACCGTCCGCATGGTGGCGTCCTCGCAGGCTAACATGTTCGTTGCCGTGGCCGCGGGTATCAACGCCCTGTCCGGCCCGCTGCATGGCGGCGCAAACCAGGCAGTGTTGGAAATGCTGGATGAGATCAAGGCCAACGGTGGCGACGCCACCGACTTCATGAACCGCGTGAAGAACAAGGAGCCCGGTGTTCGCCTTATGGGCTTCGGCCACCGGGTGTACAAGAATTACGATCCGCGCGCCGCGATCATCAAGAAGACCGCGCACGAGGTCATCGAAAAGCTTGGCGGCGACGATACCCTCGAGCTCGCCATGCGCCTCGAGGAAATCGCGTTGGCGGATGATTACTTCATCAGCCGTCGCCTGTACCCGAACGTGGACTTCTACACCGGCTTGATCTACCGCGCGATGGGCTTCCCCACGGACTTCTTCACCGTGCTGTTCGCCATGGGCCGCCTGCCGGGCTGGATCGCCCAGTACCGCGAGCTGATCGAGGATCCCACCTCCAAGATTTACCGCCCGCGTCAGCTGTACACCGGTGAAACTCTCCGCGAGTTTGTGCCGCGCGAGCAGCGTTAAAAGGCATTCAACGTTCCATAACGGCTGGTTTTCATCACAGCCCACGTATAATTGTGGGAAAAGTGTGATCGAACCAGCCGTTTGGCATGTTGGTCACATTCCGCTGTACAAGCAACATAAGGAGTATTCCCTCATGGAGAAACCCCAGATTGAGGTCCAGGCAGGTCCCGCACCCGAAGACCTTGTCATCGTAGACATCGTCGAAGGTGAAGGCCCCGAGGCTCAGCCGGGTGGCATGGTGGAGGTTCACTACGTTGGCGTGGATTTTGAAACTGGTGAAGAGTTCGATTCCTCGTGGGATCGCGGCCAAACCATCGAATTCCCGCTCAACGGTTTGATCGCCGGATGGCAGGAAGGCATTCCCGGCATGAAGGTCGGCGGGCGCCGCCAACTGACCATCCCGCCGGAGGCAGCTTACGGCCCCGCCGGGGGCGGGCACCCGCTGTCCGGTCGCACCCTTGTGTTTGTGATCGACCTGATCAGCGTCGGGTAACCCACCCGAACTTATCGCTACCGAATTTTCGCCGCGGCGCGGACGGCTTCGCTGACGGCGGGTGCCACGCGTGGGTCGAGCGGGGAGGGGACCACGTGTTCGGCATCGAGATTTTTGGCGGCGATTTCGGCGATGGCGCGGGAAGCCGCGAGCTTCATCGGGGTGGTGATGCTGGTGGCTCCCGCCGCTAAGGCCCCGTGGAAAATGCCGGGGAAAGCGAGCACGTTGTTGATTTGGTTGGGGAGGTCACTTCGCCCGGTGGCTACGACGGCTCCGTACTTTGCGGCGAGGGCGGGGTCGATTTCGGGGTCGGGGTTGGCTAGCGAAAACAGGATGGGCTGGTCGGCCATTTTTTGGAGTTCGGTTTCGCGTACGTGTCCTCGGGAGAGGCCAATAAAAGTGTCCGCGCCTTCGAGGGCTTCGGATACTCCGCCGATGAGTCCGCGCGGGTTGGTGATTTCGGCGAGGTCGCGTTTGATGCGGTTGAGTGGGGTGCGTCCGCGGTGGATAATGCCGCGGGAATCCAGCACTGTGATATCACGCACGCCCGCGCCGATGAGGATTTTGGTGCAGGCAACTCCAGCTGCGCCGGCGCCGGAGATTACTACTTTCAGGTCGGTGAGGTCGCGTTCTAGCAGGCTGCAGGCGTTTCGCAGGGCCGCGAGAATGACGATTGCGGTGCCGTGCTGATCGTCGTGCATGACGGGGATGTCAAGCATGTTGTCCAGCCGGCGTTCGATTTCAAAGCAGCGCGGCGCGGAAATGTCTTCCAAGTTGATGCCGCCGAAGCTGGGCGCGATGGCGGCGACAGCTGCGACAATTTCGTCGACGTCGGTGGTGTCGAGCACGATTGGCACGGCGTTGAGGCCCGCGAATCTGCCGAAGAGCTGGGCTTTGCCTTCCATGACGGGGAGTGCGGCTTTGGCGCCGATGTTGCCGAGGCCGAGCACCGCGGTGCCGTCGGAGACGATGGCAACATTGTTGCCGGCCCACGTGAATTCGCGAACAAGCGTGGGATCGTCGGCGATGGCTTCACACACGCGGGCTACCCCGGGCGTATACGCCAGGGAGAGGTCTCGGACCGTCTCCAGCGGGCGAGTCGAGGAGGTTGTGAGCTTGCCACCCGTATGGGCGTCGAAGATCTCAGCGTCGGTGAGAGCTCCGTAATCGTGGTCGTTCATGGTTTAAACCCTAGATCAGGCGTGCGGGGAGTGCTTCATAGTGTCGGAAGCGTTGTTCCCGGCCAACCCGTAGGGGGTTGTTTTCGAGTTCCCACAGCGTGTAGTCGATGTGGGCGATAACGTTGTTGATAAAGGCGTTCGGGTGGGCCGCGGCGTCGCCAAGCTCGGAAATGAGGCCATCAACGATGCCCGCAGCGAGGAGTGCTGGGGCGCCCACGCCTTGCTCCTGCATCATGTCCGCGGCGTGTTCCGTGTTGTGGTACATGATGGCAGATGCGCCTTCCGGCGGCAGCGGGGATAGCCAGGCGTTTTCAGCGGCGAGCACGCGGTCGGACGGCAGCATGGCTAGCGCTCCACCGCCACAGCCTTGGCCGAGGATGACGGAGACGGTGGGGACGTCAACGTCCACCAGCTCGCCGAGCGTGCGTGCGATTGAGCCGGCCATGCCTTGCTCTTCGGCGGCTTGGGAAAGCTCCGCGCCGGGGGTGTCGATGATGCTGATCAGCGGCAATTGCAGTTCGTGCGCAAGTTGAATGCCGCGTCGGGCGAAGCGCAGCGCCGCCGGCCCCAGCTCTGTGTCGGCGTGTGGCGGCTGGTGGTGGCGGTCCTGCCCGATCAACACCACTGGTCGGCTGCCGATTCGAGTGAGTGCCACCGTCACCGCGGGCGAGCGTCGCCCCTCACCGGTACCGGATAGTTCGATCCAATGTTTGGCCAGCGCCGCCTGAAGGTTTCGCACGCCTGGTCGCTTGAGGTCGCGGGTGCGCTCGATGGCTTCCCACGTGGGGTTGTCTGCCTCCCCGCTTGTCGACGCCGCGACTTCCGCAGGTTGCGCAGGCTCGCCGGGTTCGTCGCTGGGGAGCAGGACGTCAATAATCTTCAAGACTGCTTCGCGGAGTTGGGTGGGGGAGATGACACCGTCGATAACCCCATGTCGCGCGAGGTTTTCGCCGGTTTGCACACCATCGGGCATGGGGGTTCCGGTGGTGAGCTCCACCACGCGAGGACCCAGAAAGCCCAGCAATGCGTCTGGTTCCGCAAAGGTGAAATGCCCGGCGGACCCCCAGGACGCCAGCACGCCGCCTGTGGTGGGGTTTCGCAGATACACCAGGAACGGCAGGTGCGCATCCTTGTGCCGATACACGGCTGTGGTGATAGAGACCATGAGTGCGAATGCGGGGGTGCCTTCTTGCATGCGGGTCCCGCCCGACGAAGGCGAAATCAGCAGTGGTAATCCCGCCTCGGTGGCGCGGTGAATCCCCGCGATAATCCGGCGGGCGGTGGCCGCGCCGATGGAACCGCCAAGGAAGGAAAATTCGCTGAGCACAAAGGCCACGCGGGTGCCGCCCACGGTACCTTCCCCGGTGATCACGGCCTCGTCCACCCCGCTTTTCTCCCGTGCACGAGCCAGCGCTGCGCGGTAGTTTTCGGAAATATTTCCGTATTCCGGTGGGGTGTCCCAACTTATGAATGAATCTGCGTCGAGAACTTGGGTTATGAGATCGTGAGCGCCGGTACGTGTCATATTCAAAATCTAACGCGTGCGAGATTGTGACACAGGAAGCTATCGCTCTTTGGGGGTGATGCGTGTTTAATGGGGGCCATGAATATTCCTTCAGTCACGCTCAATGACGGCACGGAAATGCCGCAATTGGGTTTTGGTACCTACAAGCTTGAGGAGGAGCAGGCGTACACTTCGGTGCGTCGAGCTATCGAAGTGGGCTACCGCCACATCGACACCGCCGCGATCTACGGCAATGAAGAAGAGGTGGGTCGCGCCGTGCGCGACGCCGTTGCTGCTGGTGATACCACCCGGGATGAGTTGTTTATTACCACCAAATTGTGGAATAACCAGCAGCACGAGCCGGGGGTAGCGTTCCAGCAATCCTTGCGGCGGCTCGGCCTCGATTACATCGACCTGTATTTGGTGCACTGGCCGTGCCCGAAGCAGGACCAATTTGTCGCCGCCTTCGAGGGCGTGGCGCGCATTCAAGGGTTGGGCACCGTGCAGTCCATCGGTGTGTGCAATTTCTACCCGGAAGTATTGCATCGCATTATTACGGAAACCGGTGTGGTACCGGCGGTGAACCAAATCGAACTACACCCGGGTTTCCCGCAGGTTGAGTTGCGCGAGCTACACCAAGAATTGGGGGTGGTCACACAATCGTGGTCGCCGTTAGGCCAAGGGCAGTTGGTCACCGAACCTCGCATTGTGGAGATTGCGGCGACGCATCAACGGACCCCGGCGCAGGTGATCCTGCGGTGGCACCTCCAATTGGGGTTGGTGCCGTTGCCGAAGTCCGCCACGGATGCACGCATCCTGGAAAACTTACAAGTGTTCGATTTCCACTTGGGTGAGGACGAAATGGCCGCCCTCAACGCCCTTGATTCTGGCCGCATCGGCCCCGACCCGCTGGAGTTCCCCGCATGATCGTCCTTGAGCCAGATGGCTACGTTCTCAGCATTACGTTTGACCGTGACCCGCAGCGCAATTCGTTGACCGCGCAGGTGTGTACTGAGGTGGCAAACGCGATTGATGCGGTGGATTTCCCGGGTACCCGCGCGGTATTGATCCGGGGGCGGGGCAAGGCGTTTTGCGCGGGCGCTGATTTAAAGGGTGGGGTGTATGGCGATGATTTCCATGGGGCGTTGCACCGTATGCTGCGCAGCATCTTGGATTGCCCGGTGCCGGTGATTGCCGACGTCCAGGGGCCCGCCGTCGGCGCCGGAACTCAGCTCGCTCTGGCATGCGATTTACGCGTGGTTGGCGACGCCGGCTGGTTCCGAGTTCCGCCCGCCGAATTGGGATTTGCGCTGGACAATTGGACGATCCGCCGCGCGGTGTCCATGCTTGGCGGTTCGGTGGCGCGTTCGGTGTTGTTGGCGGCAGAAACTGTGGACGCAGACCTCGCCGAAGCGGTGGGTTTTGCCAACGCCCGCGGCGACGCGGATGACGCTTTGGCCTACGCGCAACGCATCGCCGGTTTTGCACCTTTGGCCCTGCGGCAGCTCAAGGGCGTGCTCAACGATGAAGGCTTTGGGTTTGCGTTGCGGCCGATTCAGCAGGAGCTTTACGAGCGTTGTTGGTCGAGTGCCGACGCCGCGGAGGCGCGGTCCGCCCGGGCGGAAAAGCGTGCCCCGGTGTTTAAGGGACAGTAGCCAGCCGAGGGTTTCCGGCGTGTGCGAAATGTCTCGCTAAAATCGACAGGCATGACGTACACCCCACCTTCGGGCCTGACCCGTGACGAGGTTGCTCAGCGAGTCCAGGCGGGTCTGGTGAATCGGCAGTCGCGCCGAACGGGTCGCAGCGTTGGAACCATTATTCGAACCAACGTTTTGACTCGGATCAATGCGATTCTGGGGGTGCTGCTGTTGATCGTGTTGGCGTTGGGGTCGTGGATTAACAGTGCATTTGGCACGCTGATCATTGCCAATTCGGCGATCGGGATTATTCAGGAGTTGCGGGCGAAACGCACCTTGGACAAGCTCACCATCTTAGGGGAGTCGCTGCCAACGGTGATCCGCGACGGGCGCAAGGAGGAAATTCTCCGCGACCAGCTAGTGCTGGATGACTTGATCGAACTTGGGGTGGGTGACCAATTGGTGGTCGATGGCGAGGTGCGCTCAGCGGATGGGTTGATGGTGGACGAGTCCATGCTGACCGGCGAATCCGAGCCCGTGCCCAAGGCTGTGGGCGACACGGTATGGTCGGGTTCGTTTGTAGCTGCGGGTACCGCCACCTACCAGGCGACGGCCATTAGCGAGGATGCGTATGCGGCGAAACTTGTTGCGGAGGCGGGGAAGTTCCAACTCACGGATTCGCAACTACAGGCGGGCATTAACTCGATCCTGCGATTGATTACCTGGCTGCTGATTCCCACGGGGCTGCTCACCGTGTGGACCCAGCTGACTCGCACGGGGGAACCGTTACGGGAGTCCATTCTTGCGATGGTTGCGGCGCTGGTGCCCATGCTTCCCGAAGGCCTCGTGCTGATGACCTCTATTGCGTTCGGGGTCGGCGTGGTGCGGTTGGGGCGTAGAAAAGCGCTGGTGAACGAGCTTCCAGCGATTGAGGGTTTGGCGCGCGTGGACGTGGTGTGCGTGGACAAAACCGGCACCTTGACGGAAAACCGCATGGAGCTCGCGGAGGTGCGACCGTTGGGCAAGGCGCCAGTGGAACGCATCCTTGCCTCGTTTGTTTCGGTGGAAAACCGGCCGAATGACACGCTGCAGGCGATTGCCACCATTGACGTAGAACCGTTCGAAGTGATTAGCTTCGAGGCGTTTAGCTCCGCAAAGAAGTTCGCCTCCGTCAACTTGGGGGAGCACGGCAAATGGTTCCTTGGCGCGCCGGACGTATTGGTGAGCAAACCGGCCGCGCGCCCCGCCGAAGAGCTTGCCGCCCAAGGCTTGCGCGTGCTTATGCTTTGCGACGCCGCGCGCACCCCCGAAGCCCTCGTCATATTGCGGCAGAAGATTCGAGATGATGCGCTGGAAACCCTGGAGTTTTTCCGCGCTGAGCACGTTGAGCTGAAGGTGATTTCGGGGGATAACGCGGCGTCGGTAGGCGCGGTGGCGCGCGAGCTGGGGTTGACGGGATCGGTGATTGACGCCCGTGAGTTACCCGCGGAGCCGGACGAGTTTCGGCGCGCTATTGAAGAGCACACGGTGTTTGGGCGGGTCACCCCAGAGCAGAAGCGCGAAATGGTGAAGGCGCTGCAACGCAATGGGCACACAGTGGCGATGACCGGTGACGGCGTCAACGATGTGCTCGCGCTGAAAGACGCCAACATTGGTATATCCATGGGCAGTGGTTCGCCGGCGACGCGGTCGGTGGCGCAAGTGGTGGTGCTTGATAATCGTTTTGCCACGCTGCCGCATGTGGTGGCGGAAGGCCGCCGCGTGATCGGAAACATTGAGCGCGTGGCAAACCTATTCCTTACTAAAACTGTGTATTCGGTTGTGATGGCGCTGATTTTCGCGGTGGTCGGAATTAAATTTCCGTTCCAAGCTATTCACGTCACTGTTACTGCTTGGTTCACTATTGGAATTCCCGCTTTCATCCTTTCATTGGCCCCTAACTATGAACGAGCTCGCCCGCATTTCGTGCTCCGCGTGTTGCGTTTTGCAATACCTTCCGGGTTGACGATCGGATTGTTATCCGCTGCTATGTGGCTGTGGCACTATCCCGGTGCGGCGGCGCCCGAAGCTTTGAAAACCCAGGCCGGTACGGCGGTGCTGTTGGCGCTGCTCGTCATGGCGTTGTGGGTGCTGGGGATCGTGGCGCGCCCTTATACATGGTGGAAAATCGTGCTGCTGACCGTATCGGTAGGGTTTTACGTGGTGCTGTTTTCTTCTAGCTGGTTGGCGCAGTTTTTCTTATTGGATCCCAGCAATTACGAGCTGCTGCTGCGAGGGCTGATCGTGGGGCTCTGTGGGGCGTCTGTGATTGAGTTGTGGTGGCGTCTGAGCAATGCGAAGCGGCGCTAAGGGTGGGGTTCGTTTTCCCGCGAGGAGGGAGTGATTGCGCACGTCGCATCTTGTTGAGCTCCACTAATAAGTGCGTGAACTATGCCACAGTGTGATTCGCAACCTTTGCAGGTGTGAAGATTGTGTGGCTTCGGGGGTAAATTAGCGAATTCTTTACATGCTGGTAGTCGAGATTTCGGGGGTGGTCAAATGCGTCGAATTGGTCAGACGTTCTCGTTTCACTTCCATATTGCAATGTGAGCTGGGTAACTTGGCCTCATCAACGAATGCAGTAACGAATTCGGCGTGCCACTGTGCAGTTGCAATTTGTTACACGCATTCATTCATCGTTTGACAACCACGCAGAAAGCGAGGCGATTCACCAGTGAGCGCCAATCCTCAGGCACACGCCGGGCGCCGTGAACCCACCGCGGCCGAATTCCGTGCCATGCAGGAGGCCCCCGAATTCATCGATTTGAAACGGACGTTCCGGTCCTTTACATTCCCGATGAGCGCGGCCTTCTTCGTGTGGTACATCGCATACGTGCTAATGGCAACCTACATGCCCAACATGATGGGGCAGGTGGTGTTCGGATCCATTAACGTTGGCATCCTGCTAGGCCTAGCCCAATTTGTCACCACCTTCGTAATTACCTGGTGGTATATCAAGTTCGCCAACAAGCAGATTGAGCCTCGCGCCGCTGCCATCCGTGCTGAGATGGAAGGTTAGTCAATGCCACAGACAGTTGTACTTGCCCAGGAAGCTACCGCGGGCAACCCGATCCTCAACATCGCCGTGTTTGTCGCGTTCATCGTGGTTACCATGGCGATTGTGATGCGGGTGGGTAAATCCACCTCCGATGCCTCCGACTTCTACACCGGTGGCGCATCCTTCTCCGGCACCCAAAACGGCCTGGCCATCGCGGGTGACTACCTTTCTGCCGCGTCCTTCCTCGGTATTGTCGGCGCCGTCGCCCTGTCCGGTTACGACGGCTTCCTTTATTCCATCGGCTTCTTCGTCGCGTGGCTGGTCGCCCTGCTGCTCGTTGCGGAACCGCTGCGAAACACCGGTCGCTTCACCATGGCGGACGTGCTTTCGTTCCGGCTCCGGCAGAAGCCGGTTCGCCTCGCGGCGGCGTTTGGTACCCTCGCCGTGTCCCTGTTCTACCTCATCGCACAAATGGCTGGTGCGGGTTCCTTGGTGTCGGTGTTGTTGGACATTCACGACGCCAGCACCCAAGCCATCGTCGTGGCCGTGGTCGGCGTCATTATGATCCTGTACGTGTTGCTCGGCGGCATGAAGGGCACCACCTATGTGCAGATGATTAAGGCCGTGCTGCTCGTCGGCGGCGTGGGCATCATGACCCTGATGATCCTGTGGTTCGTTAAGGGCAGCTTCTCTGAGCTGCTGGAGCAGGCCGTCGCTATGCACGGTAGTTCCGAAAATCTGCAAAAGGCGGGGTACGACGCCCGCGCCATCCTTGAGCCGGGCCTGAAGTACGGCAAGAACGCAACTACCCGCCTTGACTTCATCTCCTTGGGTCTCGCCTTGGTGCTGGGTACCGCTGGCCTGCCGCACGTGCTGATGCGCTTCTACACCGTGCCAACGGCGAAGGAAGCTCGCAAGTCCGTGACCTGGGCCATCATCCTTATCGGCGCGTTCTACCTCATGACTCTGGTGCTGGGCTACGCTGCCGCCGCCTTCGTGGGGCCCGACCGTATCCTGGCAGCCCCCGGTGGTGCGAACGCTGCGGCTCCGCTGCTGGCGTTGGAGCTGGGTGGCTCGATCTTCATGGCGATTATCTCCGCTGTGGCCTTCGCTACGGTGCTCGCCGTGGTCGCCGGCCTAGCGATCACCGCCTCTGCTTCCGTGGCGCACGACATCTACCACTCCATCATCCGCAGTGGCCAGTCCACGGAAGAGGAGCAGGTCCGCGTGTCCCGCATCACCGTGGTTGTCATCGGCGTGATTGCCATCGTGCTGGGTATTTTGGCCATGGGCCAAAACGTGGCCTTCCTGGTTGCTCTCGCGTTCGCTATCGCGGCGTCGGCAAACCTGCCAACCATCCTGTTCTCCCTGTACTGGAAGAAGTTCAACACCACCGGTGCGGTGGCAGCTATGTACACCGGCCTGATTGTGGCGCTGACCCTGATCGTGTTCTCCCCGGCAGTTTCGGGTGCTCCGAACTCGATGTTCCCCAGCATGGACTTCGCACTGTTCCCGCTGTCGAACCCGGGCATCGTATCAATCCCGGCGGCCTTCCTCGCGGGCATCATTGGTACTTTTGTTGGCAAGCCAGATAATTTGGATGACCTCCAAGCGGAAATGGAAGTTCGTTCCTTGACTGGCGTCGGCGTCGAAGCACCAGTCGATCACTAGAGCGAAACAATTCTTACCCTATTTTTGGGAGCTCCACCCCTTTGCTGCACGTGCCGCAGGGGCTGGGGCTATTATTTTTTTCATGAATTCACGAGCTGTGATGGCGGCCCCGGTGGTTGTCGCATTGGTAGCCTTCCTGTCCTTGCCGGTTGCTGCCATGTACGGAGGGGGTCAGCACTCTCAAGAGGAGGCGCGACTGAGCAGTGATGGGTTTTCTCAGGGGGCGTCAGACTTCTTTGCGGAAGGTGATGTGGATACCTTTGTGGAGAACCCCACTGGTTCTCAGGTGACTATTTTGCGCATGGACGACGGTTTTCACACCGGCACGGCGACGGAGCGCTTCGCCCGACCAGCGCTGAGTCTCATTAAGTTGTACATCGCCGAATATGTGTTGGAACACGGTGAATTGAAGGATCGCGCCGATGCGTTGGAAATGATCCGCAGCTCAAACGATGAAATCGCCGAAAAAATGTTTGAGAAGTATCCTGATTGCATAGATATTGTTGCCAAGGAATACGGGTTAGCTTCTACACGGTCCCGGGATACTTGGGGGTATAGTGTCACTTCCACCTATGACGTGGTCTCCTTCGTTTCGCAAAAGCTTCGAAAAAATCGCAATGATCCCATTCTGCGGGCCATGAAGGAATCCGATGAGGTTGCTGCGGACGGATATGAGCAAAACTTTGGTACCTCGACGTTGCCAGGCGTGATTGGTACGAAGTGGGGTTGGTCGAACGACCTCACCCTGCATTCGTCGGTGTCGTACGGCGAGAATTTTGTGGTGGCGGTGGCCGTGTCGGGCACCGCGGAAGACCTTACGGACTTGGTGGAACTTCAAGTCGTTGGTCTCATGGAGGAATAATGCCCGAACCTTTGGTTCTCGCTGCCGGCGCCTCGGTATCACCCGAGGCCATCATTTCGATGATGTGGATTTCCCTCGCAGCGTTGACCTCGCCACTGCTGAGTTATCTGGTGCGGAAAAAGATCCCAGCGGTGGTGTTTTTGCTGTTTCTGGGGGTGCTCATCGGGCCGCACGTGCTGAACCTGGCCCATTCGGACGAAAGCAACGCTCTGCTGCGCGAGCTCGGCCTTGGCATGTTGTTTCTGCTTGCGGGCTGGGAGATTGAGCCGGAGTCCATGCGTGGCCGGCAAGGCAAGTATGCGGCCGGCACCTGGGTAGGGAGCGCGGTCCTTGCGTTTGGTGCCGCGTTGTTGATGTTTGCCGGTGACACGATGGCAGCCATAGTCATCGCTGTGGCCGTGACGTCGACGGCGATGGGCACCCTGTTGCCGGTGATTAAGACGGCGGATGTGTCGCAGGCGGTGCGGCGTGGCGTCTTGGTGCACGGTGCCGTGGGAGAGCTCGGCCCCATTTTCACCATGGCGTTGCTGCTTTCCACGCGGAGTACGTGGTTGACGGTGGTGGTGCTGCTGGTGTTTATGGGCGGGGCGTTGATCATCGCTTTTGTGCCGCGCACTGTGGCGGCAATCGCGCCGTGGATTGGCCCAGCGGTGCGGGACGGCGCGAGCCACACGGCCCAAACCGTGATGCGCGCAGTCATCGCTTTGCTCACTGCGCTGATGGCCATGGCCGCGGTCTTTGAGTTGGACGTGGTGCTGGGGGCGTTTGCCGCGGGTTTGATTTTGCGCGCACTGGTGCCGGCTCGTTCGCGGAAAACGGTGGAGGCGCGCCTGGACGTCATGGGCTACGGGCTGCTCATTCCGGTGTTCTTTATTACTTCCGGCATGGCTATTGAGGTTTCGGAAGTGCTGCGCGCCCCGATGATTGTGGCGTTTTGCGTGCTGGTGATTTTGGTGGCTCGCGGGGTGCCTATTTTCCTCACCGAGCGTTTTGTGCACACCGGCTCGGGGATTCGCGGGTTACAGGAGCAGGCGCAATTGGGGTTGTATGCGGCTACTGGGCTACCAATTATCGTCGCCGTTACCGAGATTGCGCTCAGCAGAGAGCTTATCGACGCCGCCCTCGCGTCCATCCTCGTCGCTGCCGGGGCGGTGACCGTCTTAATCTTCCCGATCGTTGCCGGGGCGATTCCCGCGCCGAAGAAACAGCCGTCCGAGGCGGCCGATGCGCTGGAAGCCGCTGCGCGTGCAGAGGATCAGGAATTCCGCCAGGCCAGCGCCCAGCGCGCCCAGCAGCAGGCGGAAGGTAAAAAGAATGCCCCGCCGCGCAGCAGCACGCTAGAGGCGGGGGACATTACCCTGGATTGAGCCGCAACTAGGACGATAGGGTTCCTAACGCTCGGATAATTTCGGAGGTGGTGTCCGTGCTGACGTTGTTGTTGGTGTTGGGGGAGTCGTCCGTGTTCGGCGGGATCGCCGCGTTGCCCGGTGACCATTGCCCCCAGTCCGCCGCGTAGACGTCGTTGACATCTACCTCGATGCCGTCGATGTAGGCGCGGTAGCCTGCCTTTTGGTGCAGGTGCGCTCGTGGGTGCACTTTGCCTTGTGAACCCCAATCGTGCTGCCAATAGAATTCCCCAAGCCCGTCCGCTAACGCCCACTCGATCGTGCCATAGTTGGCGTAGATCCCCATTTGCAGGCCAACGGCGGCTAGCGCGACCTTAAACCCCTCTAGGTATGGGCGGATTTGGTTCACATATTCATCTCGGGTGGGGTTATCGTCAATGGCCACGTAGATGGGCCGCGCTGTCGGTCCGCCCGCCGCAAAGTGAATGCTGATCGCCTTCGGGGCATGTTCCAATGCACCCGCAGCCCCGGCTTTCCAGTCCGCAGTTTCCGCGCGGCCGAATTGGTACACGCTTGCGGTGTGCAGATCCTCAGCGGCCATTTGGCGCGTTTCCGCCAGCGTTACCGGCTTGCCGAGCATCCACTCTGCGCCGGGGCGACGCTCCGAGACATATCGGATTGCCCCTAAGTGTCCTGCTGCTTTGATCGCCGAGGCGCTTGGCACACCCGCCGAGAAATCGATGATGGTACCCATGATCGGGGCGGCACCGGCAGTTGTTCCGGCCACAGCCGAACTGGCGGCACCGGCTGCGAGGGAACAAGCCGTAGCTTTCAAAAACGTGCGGCGCGAAATCATAATGCTCTAGTGCTCCTGAAACTCAGAAAAACTGTTGCTGTTTGCGGGCCGGTCGGAGCGCGCTACGGCGTACCGATCAAACAATAACCACAAAAGCAACATTGAATAACACCTGTCACAATAGCAACATTGTGCGGTTTGGGACAGCCCCCGTCGTGGGTTACTATTTCTAACGGTGGTCAACGCGCAGCGTTACTACGCAAAAGGCCCTAGTAGCTCAGTGGATAGAGCACGGCTCTCCTAAAGCCGGTGTCGGAGGTTCGATTCCTCTCTGGGGCGCTTGAACTTGTTCGGGGCGCGTGGGCGTCGCGTGCTTGACTCGGGGTAGCGGCCACAACTCCGCATGAGAATCACCCCCGCTTGGTATGGCGTTGCCCATTCGCACGGAATTTTGTATGGCGGTCACCCCAATATGGGTATTTTTGCCCGTGGGGTGTGGGAAACCACTTACACTTGAGTGACATCATTGAGCATTGGGAGGTAGCACATGGCAGAGTTGAAGCCTACGTTTACGGATGTTGATGGCCGCAAGGTTGTCACCAGGTTGGTTGACCTGAACGGCTTTGAGTATCTGTCCGTTGAGGAGATTTCGGAGGACGGCAACTCGGCGAACCTGCTTCTCCGTTTGAATATGTATGATGCGAAGCGCCTTTCGCAGGCTTGCGAAATGTTTATGCAGCGCAGTATTGCTCGTAACTTTGCGGATCTCTCTGGGCACCTTACCCCAACGGACCGCGTGGATATTTTTGGCGAAGACGAAGAGTAGAGTTTTCGTCGCTACAATGAGGGCCTGCCCACTGTTTGGGCGGGCCTTTTGAGTTGGAAGGGTTTTGGCTGGTTGATGCGTACGGTGTTTGTGATTGGTATCGGGGCGGGTAGTCCGCAGCATGTGACGCTCGAGGCGATTGCGGCGCTGCGCCAAACGGATGTCGTGCTGGCGTTCGATAAGGGCGAGGTGAAGGAGGATCTGCTTGCGCTGCGGCGGGAGATTCTTGCGGCGCATGCGCCGCACGTGCCGTTGGTGACTATGGTGGATCCGCCGCGGGATCGACAGCCCAAGCAATATGTCGGGGAGGTCAAACGTTGGCTGCATGCGCGCAGTGAATTATTGCAGGAAGCGTTGTTGGAGCATGTTCCTGAGTCTGGTGCTGCGGCGATCCTCGTGTGGGGTGATCCGTCCTTGTATGATTCCACACTCCGCATCCTCGCCAATATGCAAACGCAAGTTCGAGTCAAAGTGATTCCGGGGATTACGGCCATCCAAGCGCTCACGGCGGCGCATGCGATTCCGTTGAACCGAATTGCTAGCGATATTACTATCACCACCGGCCGCCAGTTTCCGGATACTTACAATAAAGACAATTGTGTGGTCATGCTTGACGGCGGCGCGGCGTGGCGGACCTGCACGGATCCGGACGCGTACATCTGGTGGGGGGCCTATTTAGGTATGGAGTATGAGGTCACCCGCGCTGGGTTTATCCGCGAGATTGGTGAGGATTTGGAGCGCCTGAAGCAATCGTTGCGGGACCAGCACGGGTGGATTATGGATATTTACCTCGTTCGGATCCTCACTCAGGAGGAGGCGAGTTCCTCCAGCTTGCGGCGTACTGCGGAGGCCGGAGGGTTTGTGGCGTAGGTGCCGTCGGAGTATTTCACGGTGGGGACTACGCGGTTGCCGTCGTTCACGGATTTGACCCATTCGGCGGCGGCTTCGTCCTGCTCGACGTCGATGCGCGCGTAGGGGGTTTCGGTGCGGTCGAGGGCTTTGACGAGGCGCTGGCAGAAGGGGCACCAATCCGTCGTGTACAGGGTGACGTGTTCGTTGCTCATATTTGTTCTAACGTGCCGTCGGTGAAATTGATTCCGCGCCGCCGCCAGGTTTGGAAGCGGTAGCGTACCCCCGTGTGCGATTCCATCCACTCAGATTCGGCGACGCATTCGAACGTCTCCGGGAGCGTGGGGGCGTAGACGAGGTTGTCTGCGGTGGGGGTCGGGACGTCGATAAGCGTTCGTTCGACCGAATGCACGAGCGGTAGAGTTGCTGCGTATACTTCGCCGCCGCCGATGATCCAGCCTTCGTCGGGAAGCTGCGTGACGACGTTCGCGCCGACCGACCACTTGCCTGGGTTGCGGGTGGACAGCACAATGTTCTGGCGGCCCGGAAGCGGACGGAAGGGCAGCGATTCCCACGTGCGCCGGCCCATGATCACCGGGAATCCTGAGGTTAGTCGCTTGAAATGTGCGAGGTCTTCGGGGACGTGCCAGAGCATGCGTGTGCCATCTCCAAGTACGCCGTCGAGGTTTTCGGCCCAGATTGCGCGCAGCATTATACGGCGACCTTGGCGCGGATGGTGGGGTGGGGGTCGTAACCTGTGATCGCAATGTCTTCGAAGGTGTAGTCGAACATTGAGTCAGCTTTTCGAAGGGTAAGTTGCGGATAGGCGCGGGGGGTGCGGGAGAGCTGGAGCTCTACTTGCTCACGGTGGTTATCGTAAATGTGGCAGTCCCCGCCGGTCCAGATGAATTCGCCTACCTGGAGCCCCGCCTGCTGGGCAAACATGTGTGTGAGCAGCGAGTAGGAGGCGATGTTAAACGGTACCCCGAGGAACATGTCGGCGCTGCGCTGGTAGAGCTGACACGACAGGCGACCGTCGGCAACGTACAGCTGGAAGAGTAGGTGGCACGGCGGCAGGGCCATAGCGTCGAGGTCTGCGACGTTCCATGCGGACACAATATTGCGGCGCGAGTCGGGGTCTTGGCGCAGCAGGTCAACCGCGCGAGCAATCTGGTCGATGTGCTCCCCGTTGGGGGTGGGCCAGCTGCGCCATTGCACGCCGTAGACCGGCCCGAGCTCGCCCTGTTCGTCGGCCCATTCGTTCCAAATGCGGATCCCGTGTTCGTGCAGAAAAGCGATGTTGGAATCGCCGCGCAAGAACCACAGCAACTCGCCGACCACCGAATGAAAATGAACGTTCTTGGTGGTGATCAGCGGAAAATACTCGTGCAGGGGAAACCGGAGTTGCTGGGCGAACAAGCTCGTGGTCCCAGTGTCTGTGCGGTCGCTTTTGCGGCTGCCCTCGTCGAGTATTTTGCGCAGGAGGTCTTCGTATGGAGTGGGTGCGCTCATGTGGAGTAGTCTACGTTGTGCGCCGATCCGCTTGCACGTGTGCATGTGGCAGGTTTTCCAGCCATCCGTAATGGCGAAACTGTGTGTGATTATGCCGCTGGTCCTTGTGCGTTGCCGCGTCATTGTTGCGCGGCGGTGGCCCTCGAGTATCGCGCGGGGTGGCACAGGGTATACACTCGTATCCGATCCACTAGGTGCCGTGCGCATTTAAACAATGTGTGCGCAAAATTGTGTGGGGTGCATTTGCTTGGAATGGGATCTGATTATTGCCCAGAGAGGTGCGTCTGACGCAAATAGTGATACCTTGAATGCGTGGGTATTTTAAAATCAATTTACCCTATGCAAAACTTAACAACTCGCCCAAAAATGCCTGAAAGTGTACTTTCTTTGAGGTGTTTACGGGGGAGTGATCTAGCAGGTGAACGCTCGTTTCAGTGGTAAAATTCTGACAGTGCCTGCTTGGGTATGAGCACCCTTATGGGCGCCTTCCCGTAGAATTTTACACAAGAGATCTTCACATGAAGTGGAAACGGTAATGGAAAATAGTTTACGTACTGTATTTTTTGTTCACAGAGATGAAGGCGCAGACGAACGCCAGAGTGATGGAGTTCATCTCTGCGTCATCCCGTCCCGTGAAGACGGTAAAGTCTGCTTCTATTGCAACGAGTACATGCTTATCTGGGACTCGTTGGATGACGTCGGGGAACTCGAGGATGCTATCCCGATCGATGGGGAAACAAAGATTCGCCCCGCGACGTTGGTGGAAGTATGCGAATCCGGCCTCGCGGAGCTGGTGGATCTTGTGGTGCAGCACGAACGTGGCGACGACGGTCAAATCCACGCCACGTTTATGCAATTGCCGTAACCGCTTCACCGTTCGCCCGTCGGCGATTATGCGCCAAGGTGTTTGAGCGCTTCCCGGCGGGATAGTGGTTGCATTGTTGGGTGGTCGGCCACAAAGTTGCGTACCCATTCGGGCGCGGTGCGGGCATAGTCGCGCAGCGCCCATCCGATCGCTTTAGCTACGAAGAATTCGGTGTCCTCGAGATTCATGGAGATCACTTCGGATAGCAGCGTGGGGTCGGTATCGCCTTTCGCTTGGAGTTGGCACAGGATTGCAAAGCGCCGGATCCATCGATCTGGGTCCCGCGCCCACCGAAGCATGCGCGCGAACTCTGTGTCGAAATTCTCCGAGCCGCGTGGTCCCCGAATGTAGTTGTGCACGTGCACGCATTCGTCCACAAGATCCCACCATGCGCCGGTTCGAACAAAGTGCTCCACTACATCCATGGCGGAGCTGTCCAGGGTGGCCGCGTGTTTCGGCACCAGCAGCAGCATGATGGCAGCCCGCCGAAAGTCGCGGTGGGTTGCGCCGTCCCAAAGTTCGCGTGCGGCGTTGTACAGCGTCGGTGGCGACAAGGGGGTTCGAACTGATTGCCGAACTATCTTGCGCAAGAGTGGAATGGGGAGGCCCAGCATCGGCTCGTCGGTTTTCAAATACCGCTGTTGCTGCTCAGCGTTCACCTGGTCGGCGTGCATCGGCAACGCCGCGCGCAATTCGGCAACCAGTTCGGAAGCTGAGTCGGGCAACTCCGTGTGGCGAGCCATGGGACCTATCCTCTAGTATCCGCCGTTGGCTTCGAGGAACGCGGCGGCCAATTCCAAAATTTCGTCCGCCAGTTCGGGGCGGCAGATAAGAATATCCGGCAGATAGGTGTCTTCGTTGTTGTAGGTCAACTCGCTGCCGTCGAGCCTCGAGCAGTGCAGCCCCGCAGCGCGGCACACGCCGACAGGAGCGGCGGAGTCCCATTCGTATTGGCCGCCAGCGTGGACGTAAGCGTCAGCGTCGCCGAGTAGCACGTGCATGGCTTTGGCGCCGGCGGAGCCCATGGACACGGTGTCAAATTGCAGCTTGTCGGCAATGTGTGCGGCCACTTTCGGCGGCCGGTTATGGGAAACCATGAGCTTGCGCGAAAGGGGGCCCGTTACGGCTTTCGCGTCGGACGAATGGAACACAACGCCGAGGTCAGGCAGTCCGACCGCCGCGTGCACGGGTTGTTGATTTTCAATGAGGGCGATGTGCACGGCCCAGTCCTGCCGCCCAGTGGCGAATTCCTTGGTCCCGTCGAGCGGATCGATGATCCATACGCGGTCCTTGGTCAGTCGTGCCAAGTTGTCAGCAGCTTCTTCGGAGAGGAATCCGTCGTCAGGCCGGTGCTGGGCGAGCACTCGGGCGATCCAGTTTTGGGCGAGGTCGTCGCCAGCGTCGCCGAGGTTGGTTCCGCGCAGCAAACCGACGTTGCGGACACCTTTGAGAATTTCACCAGTTCCCTGGGCAAGACGGCGGGTCAAAATGGAATCTTCGAAGTGTGCGGTCATGGGTTTTAGTCTAGCGTTCTGGTTGGATGGTAGGCATGTCTGAACTTGTGTTGGAGCGCTTCCGCCCGCAGGTGGCGGCATGGTTTAGCGACGTTTACGCTGTGCCCACCGCCGCCCAAGCACAGGCATGGGAAAGCATTAGCGATGGGCATAATGCGCTGGTGGTAGCACCGACAGGTTCCGGCAAGACCCTCGCGGCGTTTTTGTGGGCGCTGAATTCCTTGGTTGCTCCACCCGCCCAAACCGCGCTTTTCGACGCCCCGCTACCCGCCCAGCGTCGCCGCGTCAAGGTGCTGTATATCTCACCGTTGAAGGCGCTGGGGGTGGATGTGGAGCACAACCTGCGGGCGCCGTTGCGAGGCATCGCTATGACCGCCCGACGCCTTGGGCTCCCTGTGCCGGACATTAAGGTCGGTGTGCGCTCAGGCGACACGACCGCCGCGGAGCGGGCGAAGTTGCAGCGCACCCCGCCGGACATTTTGATTACCACCCCCGAGTCGCTCTATTTGATGCTTTCCTCTAAGGCGGCCGCCACGTTAAGCGAGGTAGAAACGGTCATTGTGGATGAAATCCACGCCCTTGCCGGAACCAAGCGCGGCAGCCATCTTGCGCTGAGTTTGGAGCGGTTGGCGATGATGACCAGCTTTCAGCGGATCGGACTGTCCGCAACGGTGCGCCCGCTGGATCGAGTTGCCGGGTTTTTAGGCCCCGACACCGTCATCGTTGCCCCGCCCGCGGAGAAATCCTGGGATCTGCAGGTCTATGTCGGTGAACAGGATATGTCGGATCTTTCTGGCCAGAAGCAGGGCTCCACGATCGGGGACGCGGTGATGGATTCGGATCTCCCGGAGTTCGCCAGCGAGTCCGCATTGCCTGTCGCTGGTTCCATGTGGCCTTCGATCGAGCGTGATGTCTATGCCCAGGTCATGGCGGCACGATCCACACTGGTGTTTGTAAACTCGCGCCGCTCGGCGGAGCGGCTTACGTCTCGCCTGAATGAACTGTGGGCACTGGAACACGATCCGGAATCCCTTTCCCTCGAGCGGCGCCGAGACCCGGCGCAAATCATGTCGTCCAGCGATATCGCCGGGCGCGCGCCGCAAGTGATTGCCCGTGCCCACCATGGTTCCGTGAGCAAAGACGAGCGTGCCCTCACCGAACAATTACTCAAGTCTGGGGAGTTGCGGTGCGTGGTGGCAACATCCTCGCTCGAGCTTGGAATCGACATGGGTGCGGTCGAATTGGTGATTCAAGTGGAGTCACCGCCGTCGGTCGCCGCCGGGTTGCAGCGCGTGGGGCGGGCTGGCCACGCCGTGGGCGAGACGTCGAGAGGCAGGTTGTATCCGCTCCACCGCGCGGATCTCGTGCAAACCGCTGTGATCGTGCAACGCATGCGCGCTAGGCTGATCGAGGAGCTGAAGGTACCGAAGAATCCGCTGGATGTGCTCGCGCAACAAACCGTTGCGGCCGTGGCAATGACGCCGCTCCATGTTGATGATTGGTTCGATGTGGTGCGGCGTGCCTACCCATACCGCGAACTACCCCGCGCAGCATTCGATGCTGTAATCGATTTGGTCAGCGGCAGTTATCCCAGCACAGAATTTTCGGATCTCCGGCCCCGGGTAGATTTTGATCGCGTTTCCGGCCTGCTCACTCCGCGGCCCGGGGCGCAACGTGTTGCGGTGACGAGTGGCGGAACCATTCCGGATCGGGGCATGTTTGGGGTGTACCTCGTTGGCGGACAAAGCGGTGCGCGGCGTGTGGGTGAGCTCGATGAGGAAATGGTGCACGAGACGCGAATCGGCGATGTGTTCACACTTGGGGCATCGAGTTGGCGGGTCGAGGAAATCGGCCGCGATCAAGTGTTGGTTACCCCGGCGCCTGGGCATACCGGTAGGTTGCCGTTTTGGAAGGGGGATCAGGCGGGCCGACCCGCGGAGCTCGGCAAAGCTGTGGGTGCGTTTCGCCGCAACCCTAGCTATAGCGATGATCTCGACGAAAACTCCGCGCACAACATTCAGAAGTTTCTTTCGGATCAGCAGCAGGCCACGGGAATCATTCCGGACGAACAAACCCTTGTGGTAGAACGTTTTCGCGATGAGCTTGGGGACTGGCGGGTGCTCTTACACTCGCCTTATGGTCGTGGCGTTAACGCGGCGTGGGCATTGGCGGTGGGTACTCAATTCGACTTTGATACTCAGGTGGTCGCTGGCGATGACGGCATGATTTTGCGCATCCCTGATTGCGACGTGGAACCTGGAGCGAGCCTGTTTCACATTGATCCCGCCGAGGCGGAGGACATTGTCGCCCGAGAGGTAGGCGGGTCCGCGTTGTTTGCGTCGAGGTTCCGCGAGTGTGCGGCGCGCGCCTTATTGATGCCCCGCAAGCATCCCGGACAACGGACCCCATTGTGGCAGCAGCGCCAACGGGCGGCGCAGTTGCTGGAGGTGGCGCGAAAATACCCCACCTTTCCCGTGATTTTAGAAACCGTGCGCGAATGCCTACAGGATGTGTACGACTTGCCTGCGCTGGTGGGATTGCTCCGTGATATTGCCGCGCGCCGCGTGCGCATCGTCGAGGTGACGGTGGACCAACCGAGCCCATTTGCCGCGGCGCTGATGTTTCATTACGCCGGTGCGTTTATGTACGAGGGTGACACCCCGTTGGCGGAAAAGCGGGCGGCTGCGCTGGCACTCGATCCAGCGCTGATGGCCCAGCTCTTGGGCAAGGTGGAATTGCGCGAACTCCTAGATGCGGATGTACTGGCGGCGGTGCACCTGGAAATCCGCCGGTATCAACGAGCCCGCACGCCGACGGAACTTGAGGATACGTTGCGGATGCTTGGCCCGATACCCAGCGCCGATGTGGAATGGTATTGCAACTACCCAAATCCGCACTTGGCGTTGACGCCGCGGATGATGCGGGCGCGTATCGCGGGCGTGGAGCACCTCGCACTGACCCAGGATGCGCCGCTGCTGCGGGATGGGTTAGGCGTGCCGGTCCCGGCCGGGGTGGCCGCGCCAGCGGACCCAATCACGGACGCACTGGAGCAATTGCTGGGTCGTTGGGCGCGAACCCACGGCCCGTTCACGCTGGCTGAAATAGCTGACGCGTTTGGGCTGCCGATCGCCAGTGCCCACAGCGTGGTTCGCAATCTTGACGTGTTGCCCGGACACTACACTTCCTCGGACGAACAGTTTTGCGATTCTCGTGTGTTGCGCATGTTGCGCACCCGAAGTCTCGCCGCCGCCCGTGCCGCAGTGTCGCCAGTCCCACAGGATGCGTTCGCCCGGTTCCTGCTGGATTGGCAGCGCGTCGCCCCGCTTGGCGGCACCCCGGAATTGAGCGGTATTGATGGCGTGTATTCCGTGATCGAGCAGCTTGCCGGGGTGCGGCTTCCGGCCAGCGCGTGGGAATCCATTGTGCTGCCTTCTCGCGTGGCAAACTACAATCCGGCGTGGCTGGACGAGCTCACCACCCACGGTGAGGTTGTCGTGCGTGGCGCGGGCAAAGCGGGGAGCCGAGACCCGTGGATTATGCTGTTTCCTGCCGACGACGCGCCCTTGATCGCGGAGACGCCGGAGACACCGACGCTCGGCATGGTTGACCAACAAGTGTTTGATTTCCTGCGGCACGGTGGCGCCTACCTATTCCACGAAATTCGAGCAGCTGTTCCGGCAACGGTGGGGGAATTGCAGGCGGCAATTTGGAACCTCGTGGAAGTCGGGCTGGTTGCCCCTGACGGTTTCCAGCCCGTCCGCGCTCACCTCGGCTCCGGCGGACGAGTGGCGCATCGTGCGTCGAGGCGGCCGTCGCGTACCCGCGCCGCGATTCCCCCAGACTTGGTGGGGCGCTGGTCTGCTCCACAGCCGAGCCAAACGTTTGTTCCGAATGCTACTGAGCGCGGGAAAGCGCTTGGCGATCTCTGGATGGCGCGCTACGGTGTGGTCACGCGCGGCAGTATCGTCTCCGAAGACGTTATCGGCGGATTCGCACTGGCGTATCGAGTGTTCAGCGGCTTCGAGGAGCGGGGTAAAGCGATGCGCGGCTACCTGATCGACGGACTGGGGGCCTCCCAATTTTCCACCTCTGCCGTAGTGGACCGCCTGCGCACCTATGCTGACCGAGATTCGAAAACAACATCTGTTCATGTGGTGGCGGCCGCGGACCCTGCCAACCCTTACGGTGCGGCGTTGCCGTGGCCCGTACCCAACCTGAGCCGCGCTGCTGGCGCCCGCGTGATTCTTGTGGACGGCGGGCTGGCAGGCTACCTGACCCGCGGCGGCAAACACTTGACCATCGTCGCCGAAGACCGCGTGGCTGAGATCGCGCATGCGCTGTCCCACACCGGTGATACCGTGGCTAAAATTAACGGCGAAAACGCTCTGACCTCGCCGTTTCTGCCGCAATTGCGGGCGATCGGTGCGCGCATCAGCCCTCAGGGCGTGCGCTGCGCGAAGCTAGGATAGCGGCATGCCCGAAGGTGATTCCGTTTTCCAATTGGCCGAGCGGCTGCAACCCCTCACCGGCCGTGTGGTGAGCCGCACCCAGCTGCGAGTGCCGCACGTTGCCACCGTGCGTTTCGACGGCGCGCCCCTCACCCGCATCTGGCCGTACGGCAAACACTTGTTTATGCGGTTCGATGAGCGGGTGCTGCACACACACCTGAAAATGGAGGGCTCGTGGTCAGTGCACACCACGGGAACGCGATGGCGCAAGCCTGGGTATAAGGCCCGGGTGGTGCTGCAATTTTCCGGCGGCATCGAACTCGTCGGGTTCGAACTTGGTTTTGTTCGCGTGTTTCCGGCGTCGGAGTATGCCAATGCCATCGCGCACCTCGGCCCAGATGTGCTCGCCGAGGAATGGGACGTGGCGGAAGCCGCCCGCCGAATCCTGCTCAGGCCCGAACGCCCGATCGGTACCGCCTTGTTGGATCAACGGAATCTTGCCGGCGTTGGCAATGAGTACCGCATGGAAGTGTGCTTCCTCGCTGGCATTCATCCGGCGACCCCAGTCGCCCACGTTGACGTTGCCAAGGTGCTGCGTATCACGCGGCGCCTCATGTGGGGGAATCGACGCTCGCCGATCCGCGTGACCACCGGGGTGCGGCGCGCCGGGGAAAACTCGTACGTGTTCGGGCGCAACCACCAACCATGCCGACGCTGCGGGACCCTAATCCGCAAGGATTTTTTAGGCGGCCCGGACCTTGGTGGCGACGCGCACGAGCTGGAACGCGTGATTTGGTGGTGCCCAAGCTGCCAGCCGATGCTTGGGGAGTAGCGAGCGCATCGAGCGGCAAAGCTGACTACGCGGATTGGTCTAGTCTTGTGCCATGGCCTACGTCATTCTCGGATTGCTGCTGATCCGCCCCAGGAGTCTCTACGATCTTGTGCGGGCGTTCGAAGCTGGACCGGCGTTGTTTTATAGTGCGAGCTCCGGCAGCATTAAACGCGCGATCGACGGTTTGTTGCGGGATGGGCGCATTGAAGTCGACCATATTGACCCCGCTGCGCGCGGCCGGAAAACCTACCGCATTACTCCCGTCGGGACCACGGAGTTTCGCACATGGATGCGCAGCGACATTTCGGGAAGTAACGCGGAGCCTGCCATCCTTGCCCGATTGTTCTTCTTAGGTTTTTTGCCGCCCGAGCAACGCGAAGAAGTGCTTGACAATATTGAAGATGCGCTGCAACGAGGCTGCGATCATCTGGTTGACATCGAGCAACAGGTGGCGCAAACAGAGATTCCAAAGCATCTTGCAGATGTGGCGACCTACCAGCGGGCCACGCTTGCGTATGGGTTAGCCGCCCACCAATTCGGGCTCAACTGGTTTCGTGAAAACTTGCGGTAGTTGATCCTCCACCTTCGTATTGCGGGTGCAGAACCAACTGCCGGCCACCACGCACACCAAGCTGACGGAGGTAAACACCGTGGGCATCATCCAGTCGCCGCTGTAGTCGTACAATAGGCCGAACCCAAGCGGGCCAATGCACGCCATTGTGTAGCCGGCGCCTTGCCCGAACGCGGACAGTGCGGTCGCGCCGTCGACAGTCCGTGAACGGAAATTGATCAGGGTGAGCGCCATGGGGAAGCTACAGGGACCAATCGCGGAAAGCGTAATCCAAAGCCACGGCGCAGCCATCGCATCCCAAGCCATGCCAACATTGCCCACAATAAACAACGCCGCGAAGGTAACGACGATGGGGAACGGGTCGTCGAAACGCGCGACGAACCACGGGCCAATAAACGCGAGCAACAACCCCAGCGCAGACCACCACGCCAGCATCGTTGCGCCGAACTGGAGCTCGGCACCCGCGTCAACGTACATGCGAGGAATGAAAATCATGAGCGAGTACGTGGTCAAACTGGTGCAGCCGAACATCACCGCAAGCCCAACGCCGATCGGGGTTTTCCACACCGGGGTACGCCGATGTCGCTGACTGCTCGCCGCAGCCGCGCCGCCAGCGCCGCCGTGACGTACCAATGGCAGCCACGCCAAGGCCGCCACCGCCCCTAGCACCGCCCACGACGCCAAGGACAGCTGCCAATTTGTGTGAATAGCCAGCGGTTCGGCGAACAAGGGAGCGACGGACATGCCGATTTGCATGGCCACCATATACGTCGTTGACATCGACGGCACGTGGTTTGGAAAATGCGCCCGAATCGTCACCGGCATCAGCGCATTCGTGGCGCCGATAGCAAACAACGTCACCACTGAACCCGCCAACAACATGGGAAAAGATGGACCCAATACCCGAAGCACCTGGCCCAGCGCGGTCAACACCATGGCCAGAAGCAACGCGCGGTGCAGAGGCAAACGCCGCAATAACCACGGGGTGACAAACGCGCTGAACGCGAACATCGCCGTAGGAATCATGCCAAGAACGCCCACCAACGTACTGCCAATGCCCAACGCTTCCTGAATGCGCGGCACCAGCGGCGGCAGTGCAGTGACTGCGGCGCGTAAGTTGAGAGCCGTCAAAAATATTGCAATCAGGGCGATAAGCTTAGGTTGTTGAAGCGCTGAAACTCGCAGTTGAGACACGCACGCTACTATATACCGCCCCACCCGGGGCCTAGCTGGGGGTAGGCGCGCTGAGTAACGTGGGCGGTAACCTGTGCCCAGAGAGGCGAACCACCAGGAGGTTACACACCCATGAAAAAAATCGCGATGATTTCGATGGTCCCCATCGTCGCGTTCGCAACAGCAGCGTGCAATAACGGCGAACCCGAACTCGGAAAAGCGCAATCGGGGGTGGAATCCGCCTCCGCGCTCGCCAGTGAAACCTCGACCACCGCGCACGCCACCTCCACGAAAACCTCGCCACCACCCGTCATGAGCGAAGACGGGCCAGGTGAAGTCAGCGTTGAGGTTGACGGAAACGTCATCGACGAACAATTCACACCCGTCGTGTGCTTCCCTGAAGGCCCCACATTGAAACTGGAAGGCGGCGTGGAACATAGCGCCCAAATCCATGCCAACGTCGAGGGTGCCGACGACGTTCCCACACTCGGGCAGCTTACGATCAAGACCCACACCCTCAATGTGCACATCGACGAACGCACCCGCGAACAAACGCTAGTGACTAAAGAGGGCGACGCTTGGGTGATCGATGGACAGGGCATGCACGAAGGTCACGCCAACGCCGAGCTGCCCGCTACCGTGAAAGTGCGCATTGTCTGCCCCGGTGGGACTGGTGGGGTTGATGCGCCGGCCGACGATGCCCCAATTGAGGAAGCACCTCAGGGATGACCACCGGGTGAAGCCTTTTCAGCAGATCCCTTACGCGCCGGCGAATATTTTTCTACAATTGCTTGTGGCAAGTCCGTTTGGCCGGGTAGAACAGGATGTGGGGCTGGTTGCACGAATGCAACCAGCCCCATTGGCTTTGGGTAGCTTATCCGCACACGGTGGTGAGCATCATGAGATCAAAGGGCGCATCGTCATTTCCTTGTCCACGATGTGCTCTTGGAGTTGCTTTTTCAAGGTGAGCACATCTTCCAGGAAGCGCCGTGAAATAGTGCTGAGCCGGATTGGGCGCTTGGCACGCCACGGTAATGTCATGCTCGTCGTGTAGGGAGTCATGGTGCCGCGAAGGATTTGGTTGGCGGCATGCGCATAGCGGGTGCTTTCCAGGATGCCCAGCCCGACGGGGATGATCAGCGTGATGACGATCTGCATGATCATGAGATTGACTGGTGGTCGCACATTATATTCTGTGCTGAGTACTTCCGACATGGCAAGCACCGGCACAATGAACAAGAGCGTGGCCGCGATAAACAGCGCGATGAGTACTGGGCGATGATGCAGGATGTATCGCTGGCGCAATTGCAGCGGGAATCGCATGCGTGTGAGGGTGCTCGCCATGATTGGGATGGAAATGAGTGACGTGATGATCGTCAACGTGAACACGTCGGAGATCGGTTGCGTGAGTAAGCGTTCCGCGAACACCATATTAAGCACGGCGGTGAAAAACGCCGCCAAGCCATACATGAGCACAAAGCGCGGTAGGTTTAGCGACAGTGATGCTGGTAGCTCTTCGTAGTCGGCGTTAGAAATCTGAACCACTTTACGTTGCTCATTGTCCTCGGTGGGGATTTTCGCCCATTGCAGCAACGCTGCGTATTTCGAATCGTTTTCGATGGTGCGTAGCAGTTTCTGCACGTCATCGTCGTAACCGAAGAAATCCATACTCAAAATGACTTGGATAATGCCGCCCACCAGGATGCAGGTCAAAGCAAAGGCGATGGATTCGAAACGGGATGCGGGGGACAGCCAAGCAAACACTGTCCAAACGGCGGAAAGTACCGTCAGTGCGTGCACCAACGTGTGTTGCAGGAACCGTAGTGTGGAGTCCACTTTGCTGAAGGTAACCACGTATTGGGCGGCGTTTTTCACGTAGTGAGCGGGGTGTTCCAGTTGCTCAGAATTTGCATTTGTGTGAGATGGTCGGAGCTTATTCAGCGTGGACTTGATCTTTGTTTCCGCGCGCGAAGCGGTAGCTTTTAGATACGCTGAAATGCCGACGAATAGCGCCATAATCGTGATCGTTATGGCGAATGGCGGAGCCGGATCTGGGCCGCCGAAAAAAGCGCCGAAATACGTAAAATTCGACGAGAAAAGGAAAAACGTTATCGCGAAAAGTAATAGCTGTACAATCGCGGTGCCGCGTCGTTTACCTTGCTCGGCTTGGTAGAAAGAAGCCATGGTTTGAAAGGCGGTCATCGTGCCCATCTTCGGTTGCTGCGGCGCGGCCGTAATGTGATGCTGAGTTGTCGTATTCCCGCTGATGGAGGTCACTGCTTCGTAGCTGCTTGAGGCTACTTCAAGCGCCGACGAAGTGCGCGAATCTGCACCGGTTTCCGCAAGGTCGATGACGGTGTCGCGGTCGGGTTTGCGTGAAAGTATCTCGGTGGGTCGAAATTCAGAATTGGACATCGCAGAATTGCCTCAATGATTTCATATGCCGTCTTTTGGATTCCTAATCCTAGCATGTGTGTTTCATTATTGAGCTGGCGTAGCTGCGGAAATGCGGCACATAGTCGGGTGCTTCAATGTTGCGGAATGCCCCATTTTCACTTCGAGGAAGAAGTGCACGCAAAATAATCGTGCAATTCGTATTTATCGGCCAAAAGTCTGGGTGGTAGTTTCGCAAACGGGACTTTGCGAGATGCATATAACGCACCATCAAATTGCGCGTAGTTGAATTTGGTGCGTGTGCATGGTTCGAGCCGCCGTGTGTGCGCCATCCCTCGTGCCTGTAGCTTTCCGAATATATTGGCGAGCTCGCCCGAGAATGGGGGTGGAAGCACCTGCTTCGCGGCCAACGCCACCACGGGCACCATCACCAACCTGAAAAACTCCCCACCACCGGGCCCAGCGTATTAGCTGGCGGCCCTAGTGGTGAGGAGTGTGTGCGTACGCCCTTGGCGGTTAGTTACTTGTTTGCGCAGTACCAGGTGATGAGGTGGTCGGTGGAGGAATCGCCGGAGTTCGGCTGTTTTTCACCGGTCACCGCGGGCAGCAGGTCGCCGGCCTGCTTTTTGCCTAGTTCAACGCCCCACTGGTCAAAGGAGTTGATGTCCCAGATCACGCCTTGCACGAAGGTGATGTGCTCGTACAGTGCGATGAGTGCACCGAGGACTGCTGGGGTGAGTTCTTCCGCAAGGATGGTGGTGGATGGACGGTTGCCCGGCATGACTTTGTGGGTGACTAATTCCACGGGTACGCCTTCGCTGGAGATTTCGGCGGCGGTTTTGCCGAACGCCAGCACCTTCGTCTGGGCAAAGAAGTTGCTCATGAGGAGGTCGTGCATGCTGCCGGTGCCGTTGGCCGTCGGTAGGTCGGTCTTGGGCCGAGCGAAGCCGATGAAATCGGCTGGAACCATGCGGGTGCCTTGGTGCATGAGCTGGAAAAAGGCGTGCTGGCCGTTCGTTCCCGGTTCGCCCCAGTAGATTTCTCCGGTGTTGCAGTTGACGGAGGTGCCGTCATGGCGCACGGATTTACCGTTGGACTCCATGGTCAGTTGCTGGAGGTAGGCAGGGAAGCGGGCTAGGTCTTGGGAGTAGGGGAGCACGGCATGGGTGGCGGCACCGAAAAAGTCGCCGTACCAGACGCCGAGCAAGCCCATGAGCGCGGGTACGTTTTGGGCTAGGGGCGCGGTGCGGAAGTGCTCATCCATTGCGTGGAAGCCCGAGAGGAAGCGCATGAAATCCATGGGGCCGATGACAGCCATGAGGGACAAGCCGATCGCGGAGTCCACGGAGTAGCGGCCGCCCACCCAATCCCAGAATCCGAACATGTTGTTGGTGTCGATGCCAAATTCGGATACTTTTTCGGCGTTGGTGGAGACTGCGACAAAGTGTTTAGCCACGGCGGTTTCGTCGCCGTCGAAAGCCTCCAACAGCCAGCGTTTCGCGGCGTGCGCGTTGGCGAGCGTTTCTTGCGTGGTAAAGGTTTTTGAGGCGACGACGAAGAGCGTGGACGCGGGGTCTAGGTCTTCCAGTTTTGCCACCATGTCCGCGGGGTCGACGTTTGAGACGAACCGGGCAGAAATGCCGGCGGTAGCGTAGTGCCGCAGCGCTTGCACGGCCATTGCGGGCCCGAGATCGGAGCCGCCGATACCAATATTGACGATCGTCTTGATGGTACGTCCCGTGTGCCCCAACCATTCGCCGGAGCGCAGGGCGTGTGCAAAGTCACGCATGCGGCCCAGAACTTCGTGGACGTCGGCCGCGACGTCTTGGCCATCAACGGTGAGGTCGCGTTCTACTGGCAGGCGGAGCGCGGTGTGCAGTACCGCTCGATCTTCTGTGTTATTGATGTGCTCGCCATTGAACATAGCTTCGGTACGTTCCTTGAGGTTCGCGGCCTCGGCGAGCGCGAGCAGAAGCTCGATCGTCTTGTCGTTGACGAGGTTTTTGGAAAGGTCGACGTGGAGCCCCGCGGCATCGAAAGTAAGTTTGTTTGCGCGGTTAGCGTCGGCGTCGAACAGATTCCGGAGTGTGGTTTCGCTGAGTTCGTTGTGGTGCGCCTCCAACGCTTTCCACTCTGCAGTAGCGGTAATGTCTGCTGCCATGCTCTCTCCTTGGGTGGGGATTTATTATTGGCACTATCTCCTACCCACAGTAGTCCGAGAGCATCTACTGTGGGGGTCATGGTAGACCCTTCCCAAATCCACTCTTTGATTGCTTCCACGCCCAAAGATTTGTTCCTCGCCGGGCGATGGTCGGCGGCTTCGGACGGCGGCACTTTGGAGGTGCAGAACCCGGCGACGGGCGACACGTTAGCCCAGGTAGCCTCCGCGAGTAGCGAAGACGCGCAAGCTGCGCTCCGAGCCGCGCTCGACGTGCAGAAAGATTGGGCGAATACTCCGGCTCGTGAGCGCTCAGAAATTCTCTATCGTACGTTCGAGTTGATTCATGCGCATGCGGAAGATTTAGCATTGTTGCAAACCCTCGAACTGGGGCGCGCGTTGCCGGATTCGCGGGCCGAAGTGTCTTATGGCGCCGAGTTTTTCCGTTGGTTTGCGGAAGAGGCGGTACGTATTCGTGGCGATTACCGGCTGAACCCTGCGGGCACAGCTCGCATACTAGTGCGACAAGAACCGGTGGGGCCGGTGTTGGCGATCACCCCGTGGAATTTTCCGCTCGCCATGGGGACACGCAAGCTGGGCCCAGCGTTAGCCGCGGGCTGCACGGTGATTGTGAAGCCCGCCTCCAAGACCCCGCTGACCATGCTTTATTTGGCTCGATTGCTGAAGGAGGCTGGGCTTCCGGACGGTGTGGTGAGTGTGCTCCCCAGCGCTCGCGCGAGTCGCATTTCCGCGCTGCTCGACGCCCCTGGCATCCGCAAACTTACCTTCACCGGCTCTTCAACGGTAGGGCAAAAGCTTGCGATGAAAGCGGCGAAACACTCGCTGCGGGTGAGTTTAGAGATGGGTGGAAACGCGCCGTATATTGTGCTGCCTGGGGCGGATGTGGATTTGGCTGCCCGCGAAATAGCCGTGGCAAAGATGCGCGGCGCGGGACAAGTGTGCATCGCTGCTAATCGATTCCTTATTCACTCGTCCGTTGCGGAGGAATTCGTACAAAAAGTGGCAGCCGAAATGGCGAGTTTTAAGCTCGGACCTGGGTGGGAGGAGGGGGTGACATTCGGGCCGCTTTCCGGTGCTGATCAGGTGGAGACGGTACGTACCCTCGTCGATGATGCGGTGGCTCGCGGCGCGCGGCTTATTTGGGCCGGCCCCACCCCACAATTCGGACCTGAATTCGAAGGCGGCGCCTGGTATCCAGGTGCGGTGTTGATGAGTGCGCCGGACTCGTCGCCCATTCACCGCGATGAAATCTTTGGCCCGGTGGTGAGTGTCACCACCTTTGATGATGTGGACCAAGCCATCGCTCGCGCAAATAGCTCCCCGTTTGGCCTCGCGGCGTACGTGTTTGGCCCGCCAAACACTGCGTTAAAGGTTGCGGAATCCCTCGAAGTGGGCATGGTTGCCATCAATCGTGGCGCGCTCTCGGACCCCGCAGCCCCCTTCGGCGGGGTTAAGGAATCCGGGCTCGGCCGCGAGGGCGGATTCGAAGGCATCCACGAATTCTTGGAACCGAAGTTTATCGCTCTGCCACTGGATGAGTAGGTTACTTCTCAGAATCGTCTGGGAAATGGAAGTACAGTATTTTGCTCCACGTTCCGAACCCTAAGGAGTAGAAGAGTTCCTGGGCGGAACCGTGTTCATCAAAGTCACCAGATTCCCAAATATCCAGGATGCTGGTGGTGCGATCTTCGGCGGCGATGGTGTCGCGAAACGTTGCCTCCGCGCGGGCGCTGAAGTCGCTGAAGCTGTCGGCGACGAGGGAGTACACTTCGAACGGTTCCATCCAAAAGTGAGTGCATCCGGCGAACCGTTCGTCGAGCAATTCATTGCGTGTGCTGGCGAATTCTTCTGCGACGGAATCTTCAGGTAGGTGCAGGTTTTTGCTGTTGACCTCGGCGAAGCGTTCCATGAAGCGAAAGAGTGCTTCCCGCCCGGCAGTGAAGGAGGCGCGGATTGCCAGCGGGCTTAAGGTTTCGCCGGTTTCCTCATCGGTGGCGGTATCGTCCACGATTTTCGAGGGGACACGTTCGGTATTGATGCTGCACAGGAGCTGGTATGCCAACGGGACGTCGCTTGCGCATTCCGCTACGTCGATGAGCTGTGTGGTGCCGTCTTCACGGGGACGTTCTGCGTACAGGTACGTGCGGTTCGCCATTGTGAGGGCCTTCCGGTCTGGACATTAGGGAAGCATACGGAGAGCTGAAAAAAGAATAAGCCGTCCGAGCCTCAAGGGTAGCAACTTCAGTGGCGTCGCGTGGCTGCTGTTTCCGCGGCTGGTTATCCTAACCGGCCGCGCCCCAGGCGCAAAAGCACGTTCGCAAGGGCGGGGCCTTCGGGTCCGAGTTCTTCCCGGAATTGGTTAATGATCGCCACTTCTCGTGTGTGCACGAGCCGGGTGCCGCCGGAACCCATGCGGGTTTTCCCGATTGCTTGGGAGATTTCGGTGCGGCGTTTCACCGCGTCGAGGATCACCCGATCCAGGCGGTTGATTTCCTCTCGGTATTGTTGGATTTCCGCGTCAGACAGCGGATCGTCGGTGCCGCTGGGGGTGCGGATTTCAAAGTTGTGCTCAGCCGAGGTGTGCATGTCGGTCATACCGAACATTTTGCCACGTCCCGGTGGGGTAGTTTGGAACCATTATGACGAAATATGAAAGCTCCCCTTTTCCCTCCACGTCGAATCGTTTTCCCAGCGCAGCGCCTGCTTCTTTGCCCGCCCAGCAGCAGCCGGATCGGGCGGAGGCATTGGTAGCGGGGTTAAACCCTCAGCAGCGGGCGGCGGTGGAGCATGTTGGCGCGCCGTTGTTGATTGTGGCGGGCGCGGGCTCGGGCAAGACGGCCGTGCTTACCCGCAGGATCGCGTACCTGCTGGGCTGCCGCGGTGTGCATCCAAGCCAGGTGTTGGCGATTACTTTTACTAATAAGGCCGCCGCGGAAATGCGGGAGCGGGTGGCGGACTTGGTCGGCCCGGTTGCGGACCGCATGTGGGTATCCACGTTCCACTCGATGTGTGTGCGTATCCTGCGCCAGCAGGCAACGCTCGTTTCGGGCCTGAATACGAACTTCACCATTTATGATTCGGATGATTCGAAGCGCCTGCTGAGTGCCATTATTAAGGATCTTGAGATTGATTCCCGTAAGTTCACCGCGCGCGCTTTGGCCGCCGCTATTTCGAATTGCAAAAACGAGTTGATTTCGCCTGCCCAGGCGTTGGCGGAGGCGGAGCAGACGAAGAACCCGTGGGAGCTGACGGTGGCGCGGGTGTTCGAGGTGTATCAGCAGCGATTGCGTCGCGCCAACGCGGTGGATTTCGACGATTTGATCGGGGAAGTCGTTGGCATTTTGACGCAGCACCCGGAGGTTGCGGAGTATTACCGTCGTCGGTTCCGCCACGTGTTGGTGGACGAGTATCAAGACACTAACCATGCCCAGTACATGCTGCTTGCGGCGTTGGTAGGTACCGCGGAGGGGAGTGTTCCGCCGAGTGAATTGTGCGTGGTTGGCGACGCCGACCAATCGATCTATGCGTTCCGCGGCGCCACCATTCGCAACATTGAGGAGTTCGAACGCGATTACCCGCAGGCGCACACCATTGTGTTGGAACAGAATTACCGTTCCACGCAGACGATTTTGTCGGCGGCGAACGCGGTGATTGCGCAGAACCAAGGCCGCCGCGAAAAGAAGTTATGGACGGCGCTTGGCGAGGGCGAGCCGGTCATCGGATATGTTGCAGACAATGAGCACGACGAGGCGCAGTTTATTGCCGCGGAGATTGATGCTCTGGTGGATCAGGGGGGTTCCTTCAGCGATATCGCGATTATGTACCGCACGAATAATTCTTCCCGCGCTCTCGAGGACGTCTTTATTCGAACGGGTATTCCATACAAGGTGGTTGGTGGCACTCGCTTCTATGAGCGCAAGGAAATTCGGGATATTGTCGCCTATTTGCGTGTATTAGATAACCCGGACGATTCGGTGTCGCTGCAGCGGATTGTGAACACCCCTCGCCGCGGCATCGGGGACCGCGCTCAAGCGGCCGTGAGTTTGCACGCGCAACAACACGGGATCAGTTTTGGCCAGGCGCTTGTCGACGCCGCGTCCGGCCCCATCGACCTGCTCAACCCGCGCAGCCGCAACGCGATCCTAAGGTTTGTCGAAATGATGGATGGTTTACGTGCCACGGTTACGGAGGTGACTGATGCGGAGACCGGCTTGGTGGATATCGGGGCGGTGGTGTCTGCGGTGCTTGATGTCACCGGATATCGGGAGGGTTTGGAAAAATCCAACGACCCGCAGGACGGCGCCCGGCTGGACAACCTCAACGAGTTGGTGTCGGTGGCCCGTGAATTTGCCTCAGACGCCTCGAATCGCCTCGCCTATGAGGAAGATAGCGACGGTGCTCCCGCGGGCCTCCAGGCATTCCTGGAGCGGGTTTCGTTGGTTGCTGACGCGGATCAGCTGCCCGAGGAAGGGCAGGGCGTCGTCACGCTGATGACGTTGCATACGGCGAAGGGCCTAGAATTCCCCGTTGTGTTCCTCACGGGTTGGGAAGATGGGCAATTTCCGCATGTGCGCGCTTTGGGGGAGCCTCAAGAGCTTGCGGAAGAACGCAGGCTAGCCTATGTGGGCATCACGAGGGCGCGGCAACGCCTTTACCTAACACGAGCCTTATTGCGCAGCTCATGGGGCGATTCAGTGGCAAATCCAGCGTCGCGCTTTCTCCAAGAAATCCCTGAGGAATTGGTGCACTGGAGGCGTGAGGAACCCCAATACCAGGCTTCCCATGACACGGATTGGGCGCCACTTGATTGGGGTGCGGCGTCGTACCGGCAGCCGAAACCGCGAGTGCGCAAAGCCGAACGGCACAGCAAGAACCAATTGGTGCTCAATGCTGGGGACCGCGTTAACCACGAAAAATACGGCCTTGGCACCGTCCTTGAGGCGCATCGCGGCGCGCCAGCAGACACGGTGGTGATCGACTTCGGCTCGGCGGGTACAGTACGCCTCATGCTTATCGGGGGATTACCCATGGAAAAGCTGTAGCCAAGCCGCACGGAAGGCGCCGCAGGTGGCGGCAACCCTCAACGACCTCCGCCGCCTCAATGACGGGGAGGTCTGAAGTAAAGAGCAGGCTTAGACGTTGATGCCACGTGCCGCAAGCCACGGCACAGGGTCAACAGCGTTTTGCCCGTCGGGGTGAATCTCAAAGTGCAGGTGCGGGCCGGTGGAGAAACCACGGTTGCCCATGCCTGCAATCTTCTGGCCAGCGACAACGCGCTCGCCGACGGAAACGTCCAAGGTTTCCATGTGGCCATACACAGAAATGGCGCCGTCATCGTGGCGAATCCGGATCCACTGGCCGTACCCGGAGGCCGGGCCGGAGTCGATCACGGTGCCATCCATGACGGCGTTGATTGGGGTGCCCACCGCGTTCGCAATGTCGATCCCGTTGTGGAAGGTTCCCCAACGAGGGCCGAACGGCGAGGTGAAGGAGCCCGAAGCTGGGCTTGCGGCCTGGGGTGCGCGGGCCGCTTGGTCGGCAGCCGCGCGCTCAGCGTTGAACTGAACGGCCTTGTTGAGCTGATCCGCGAGGTTTGCAACCGGCTTAAACTCTGCGATAGCCAGAATCTGAGGCGCTGCCTCGCCGGCCCCGAGGGCGGTATCCGCGGTGAGTTGGTACTCAGGCGTTTGGGTTACCGTATCCGGTTGCGTGGCGTGAGCTGCTGCAGCACCGCCAACACCTGCGGTGGAGACTGCGCCGGTCGCCATCGCGACCATCGCGACCCGGCTCTTAGTGCCGGTAGATACGATCTGCTTGCGGTGTGCACCGCCAGACCGACCCGACCGCCGATGAGTCGTGTTCATCTAGATTTCTCCCTGTCGCATGAGCCACAATCGCAATTTGTGACCATTCCGTTACTAACAGATTTCGATGATAACGGTTCGGTAGACTACGAGCAACCCAGAGGGTTATCAAAGTTACTGATGTGACTAGCGGCGCATAATTTAACTGGATTTCAGGTGGCTTGGGGGTGTTGGGGGTGGGTCCCCCAGATCGTCCCTAGATAGTGGCAAAGTAAGCATCGATGAATAGAAAGAATAGCCCACAGCAACGGGACCGTAGAAGCCCCAAAACACGCGGCAGTGGCCGCAATTCTAGGTTGCGGACAACTCGTCGTGCCCCGCGCACGAATACTACTGTAACTGCGCCGCCGAAAAAGGCCGAACCGCAACTCCGGGATCGCCTAAAAGCGACGTTGGTCACAATTGCTGTGCCGATGGCCATAACGGTGCTGATTTTGATCGGTGGAGCCCTCGGAGGACTGATGTTTACCGAGACTTCGTTGGTCGCATTACCGGCGACCGTCGCCCAGTCTTGGTTAGTGCTCAACCTAGTGCCCGTGTCCGGCGATGAAGCCACCATAGGCACCCTTCCCATGCTTCCCGCACTGCTTTTCGGTTGGGTGCTGGTGCGCCGCGTGTATCGCTCCGTGAAAGATCGCGTAAGCATGCTGGAATTGCAACTCTTGGCGTTGTGCACCGTGGGTATTCCGGTGTTGTTGACCCTCACGGCGTCGGCCATGTTGTACGACGCATCCAGCGTGCTGCCGGTGCAGCCGCCCTCGCTTGGAGAAGCGATTGTGCGCACCTTAGTAATGCACCTGTGCGTGTTGGGCTTTGGCATGGGGCCGCGGTTGTGGCGCGCGCTTGCCCGCCGCATTGCCATCCCCAGCATGATTGTCGACGCCGCGTTGTACGCGCTCACCTACCTCAAAGCCTTGGCTGCCGTGGGCGTGGTGACGGTGCTGGTGTCGCTGGCTTTCCATTGGGAAAATCTGCGCGAACTCATGCAATACTTCTCGACGCCGGGCGGCGCGGCCGGCGTTGTCCTGCTCAGCGTGCTGTATCTTCCGAACGCCGCCATTTTCGCGGCCGCCGTCCTGTTAGGCTCTGAATTTCACATCAGCGATGCATCCGTGTCTTTGTTTAGCGCACATCTCGTACCGTTGCCGCCGCTGCCGTTGTTCGCCGCGGTACCGGCAAGTGTGGTGTCGTGGGCGTGGGTATTGTTACTGGTCCCATGTGTGGTCGCTGCGATCCTCGCGTATCGGCGTATGGGCGCCTCCGAGCATCCGATCGGGGAGTTTATTGCCGCCGGGGGATTCGCCATGCTGTTCGCTGCGATCGCTGTCTACCTTGCGGGTGGCACGCTTGGCGTCTTTGGCGACGTTGGTTCGTTGGTGTGGCTTACCTCGAGCTTGGCGTTACTTTTCCTCACTGGTACGTCCGTGCTCGCCGTGGTGGTTCATCGTGTCCTTGGGCCCAAATCCGACGCAGAAGACGACATTGCCGATGACGCAGACGACGACGAATCCACTGTCGAGGAACCAACCGAAGACGAACAAATGGACGAGAGTTCTGAAGAGGTGCCGGCTGCGGAGGATGCGCAAAACGCCGACAATATAAAGGAAGAAAAAAAATCCGTGGCGGAAGAACGCCAAGCGGACGAATCGGAGCAAACGGACGAAGAGGAGCAAACAGCCGAAAAGGAGCAAGCGTCCGACAACAGCGAGGCGGAGTCCGAAGCTGCGGCGGAACCTGAGCCGGAAGCTGTGGCGGGCGCGGCGTCGGCAAGCAACCAAGAAGGGGAGGAAACGACCGATTCCGAGGACACCGGCGAGCGCGGCTAAACTCTCATGGGTGACCAACGAAAACACTCCGATGAGTTTGGTAGTCCTCGTGTCTGGCGCGGGTACATTGCTGCGATCAATAGTTGCGGCGCAGGGGGAGGCGTACCGTGTGGTGGGCGTCGTGTCGGACCAGCAATGCCCGGCGATCGCATGGGCGAACAGTGAGGGGTTGCCCACGCGGGTGGTGGCGTTTGGGGAGTACTCAGATCGTGCCGCTTGGAACGTTGCGCTGGCGGACGCGGTAGCGGACTTTGCGCCACATGTGGTGGTGTCGGCGGGGTTTATGCGCATCCTGGCGCCCAGCTTCTTGCACCGCTTTCCGAACAAAGTGGTGAATACGCACCCGGCGTTGTTGCCGTCGTTCCCCGGGGCGCACGCCGTGCGCGACGCCCTCGCGCACGGCGTAAAAGTCACGGGATCGACCGTGCATTTCGTGGATGAAGGCGTGGACACTGGCCCAATCATTGCCCAAGTTGCGGTGCCAGTGCAGCCGGGCGACACGGAGGCGGTATTGCACGAGCGCATCAAGGTAGCTGAGCGGGAGCTCATCGTGGATGTGCTTCGCCGACCCGAGGCCTACGGTATCTCCTAGCGGGCGTGGTCGGAGCGTTTGCGCGGCGTAAGCAGCAGTATTGGTGCTTATATAGAACGTTGGAAGCTTTTATTAGGGATTGCTATGTACGCGGGTTGAGGCGTTAAGATCGTCGTCGTGACCTTTCGATGCACACCATTGCGGTCGATGATGTTGACGATTGCAGCTCCGCAGCGGTGCGGTGAGTCTGGCTGGGTGGGAAGGCCACGATGACTAAACATAAAGAAAGGGTTGCATCGCTCAATGAGTACGGACCGTAAGGCAATTCAACGCGCCCTCATCAGCGTGTACGACAAAACAGGGCTCGCAGAACTCGCACGTGTGTTGGATGCCCATGGTGTGGAGATTGTTTCAACCGGCTCCACCGCAGCCACCATCGCGGAAGAGGGCATTCAGGTCACGCCAGTGGAGGAACTCACTGGGTTTCCAGAATGCTTGGATGGCCGCGTGAAGACCCTGCATCCGCGCGTGCATGCGGGCATTCTCGCCGATACGCGTAAGCAGGAACACCTTGACCAGCTCGCCGAATTGGAAGTTCCGCCGTTCGAACTGGTGGTTGTTAACTTGTATCCGTTCACGGAGACGGTAGCTTCCGGCGCGGACTTCGACGCGTGCGTTGAGCAGATCGATATCGGCGGGCCCTCCATGGTGCGCGCAGCCGCCAAAAACCACCCATCAGTCGCGGTGGTGGTGGACCCTGACAAATACGACGACATCAGCGCCGCGCTCGACGCTGGCGGCTTTACCAAAGCCGAGCGAACCGCACTGGCTGTCGATGCCTTCCGCCACACCGCCTCCTACGATGTCGCCGTGGCCACGTGGATGGGTGAATGCCTGGAAACCGGTGACCATGCGGAATTTTCCGATTGGATTGGTGCCACCTACAGCCGCGCCAATACCCTTCGCTATGGCGAAAACCCGCACCAGCGGGCCGCGCTGTACACGCAGTCGGGCAAGCAGGGCTTGGCGCAGGCCAAGCAGCACCACGGCAAGGAAATGAGCTACAACAATTACACCGATTCCGATGCCGCGTGGCGCGCCGCCTGGGATCACGAGGCGCCGTGCGTAGCTATTATCAAGCACGCAAATCCGTGCGGTATCGCAATCTCCGAAGAGTCCATCGCCGCCGCCCATCGTGCGGCGCACGCCTGCGACCCAGTGTCCGCATACGGTGGTGTCATTGCTGCGAACCGGGAAGTGTCGGTGGAGATGGCGCAGCAAGTTTCCGAGATTTTCACTGAGGTGATTATCGCCCCCGCCTACGAGGATGGCGCGATCGAACTGCTTTCCCAAAAGAAGAACATTCGCGTGCTTGAGGTGGCGGCTCCGAATCGGGAATGGGCGGAAGCCCGCGAAATCTCCGGCGGGTTGCTGCTACAGCAGCGCGACTTTATCGACGCCGAGGGCGACAAACCGGAAAACTGGACGCTCGCCGCCGGGGAGGCCGCAGACGCCGAAACCCTCGCAGAGCTGGAATTTGCGTGGCGTGCGGTGCGCGCCGTGAAGTCCAACGCGATTGTGCTTGCTCATCACGGCGCCGTTGTTGGCGTTGGTATGGGCCAAGTCAACCGTGTCGACGCCGCGAAGCTCGCCGTCACCCGCGCCAATTCGCTGGCGGGGGACCAGCGCCGCTCCGAAGGGGCCGTTGCCGCGTCTGATGCATTCTTCCCATTCGCAGATGGTTTCGAAATTCTTGCAGAAGCCGGTGTGCGCGCTGTAGTGCAACCGGGTGGTTCCATCCGTGACGCGGAAGTGGTTGCCGCCGCCAATGCGGCTGGTATTACCATGTACCTCACCGGGGCGCGCCACTTCGCACACTAGTACGCTCTTGGGCGTAACACTCCTCGCCGTTAGTGGCAGGTGCTGAGAAGGCACCGCCGCAGGCGGGGAGTTTTCGCGTTCACGGGGAAAACCCAGTGGTGTTCGTCTACCCCTGAACGGGAGTAGTAGCACCCGCTGTATCGACGTCGTTAGCTAGGTATTTTTGGGATTTCGGCTCCGGCGCGTAGGTGGTGAGCATTACAATTTGTCGTGGTTGTGCAGCACCGCACGCCAGCACGTTTCCCCTGATACGTTGCTCGTTTTTTCGATTGGCAGGAAAGACGCCCAATGACGATCACCTACGAAAACTTTATTAACGGAACGTTTGTCGCTAGTGCGAACACTATAGACGTGACCAACCCGGCGACCGGTGAACTGCTTGCGAAAGCCCCCGAAACTGATGTCCAGACCGTGAATGCGGCCGTCGCGGCGGCGCGTGCCGCGCAACCCGCGTGGGCGGCGTTAACGAATACGCAGCGGGGCGAGTACTTGACCGCCCTCGCCGCGAAACTTCGGGAGCATGTCGATCGTTTTGCCACGTACCTGGTTGAGGAGCAGGGCAAGGTCCGTGGGCTGGCAGAGGTCGAGGTGCAATTTACTGCGGATTATTTTGACTATATGGCTGGCTGGGCGCGCCGCATTGAAGGCGAGGTGATCCCGTCCGATCGCCCGGGCGAAACCATTTTGCTTACCTATCAGCCGTTGGGTGTGGTTGCGGGTATTCTCCCGTGGAATTTCCCGTTTTTCCTTATCGCGCGCAAGATGGCACCCGCCCTGCTCACCGGAAACACCATTGTGGTGAAGCCAAGTGTGGAAACCCCCATCAATGCGTTCGAGTTCTGCAAGCTGGTGGAGGAGGTTGGCCTGCCCGCCGGAGTGTTTAACATGGTTGGCGGCTCAGGCAGCGTCGTCGGTGAGGCGTTGACTACCCACCCGGATGTGGACCTTGTGTCTATGACCGGCTCTGTTGGGGTTGGCCGCCGCATTATGGAAGCCGCGGGTAAAAACCTCACCCGCGTGAACCTCGAGCTCGGCGGCAAAGCGCCCGCGATCGTGCTTGCTGACGCCGACCTTGATCTCGCCGCCACCGCAATTTGGAACTCGCGTGTGATTAACACTGGCCAGGTGTGTAACTGCGCGGAAGTCGTGTTGGTGGAGGAGTCCGTCCACGATGCGTTGCTGGAGAAGTTGGTGGCGAAGATGGCTGGCACCAAGTATGGCAACCCGTCGGAGATTGCCGAGCTTGACATGGGTCCGCTGATTACCGTCGGCGCCATGGACAAACTCGACCAAATGATCGAGTCGGCGGTTGCCGCAGGGTGTCGTGTGGAAACTGGTGGCGGCCGTGCCACAGACCTCGGTGACGGCAACTTCTACCAGCCGACCGTATTGTCCGGCGCCACCGCAGACATGGAGATCGCTAGGGAAGAGATCTTCGGTCCCGTCCTCCCAGTGGTGAAGGTCCGCGACCTCGACGAAGCCATCGCCATTGCGAACGCCTCCCAATACGGCCTGACGAGTTCCGTGTTCACCAACGACCTGAACAAAGCGTTGAAGGCTTCCCGCGAATTGTGCTACGGCGAAACCTACATCAACCGCGAAAACTTTGAGGCGATGCAGGGCTTCCATGCGGGCCGCCGCAACTCCGGCATCGGTGGCGCCGACGGCAAGCACGGGTTGATGGAGTACGTGGAAACCCACGTCACCTATATCCAAACCCACGACTAGTAGCCACCCGAGGTGACCGTTCGTGTCGCCTCGGGCCGCTTCGCCGCAGCGGTGGAGTTCTCGGCATAATCAGGGGTATGAATCTTACGCACCACCTTATTGTTGGCCCCGCGGTGTTGTTCGCCCCGGCGAACCGGCCGGAGATTTTTGCCAAAGCTGCGGCGAAGGCCGACATGGTGATTTTGGACCTTGAAGACGGCGCCGGGAACTGCTCGCGGGAGCAGGCCCGCCACAATATCCGCACCGCTGACCTTGACCCGAAACGAACCATCGTTCGAGTGTGCGGGCCGGATGATCCTGGGTTCGCGGCGGACGTGGACATGGTCCGCAACACCAACTACTCGCTCGTGATGGTGCCGAAAGTCTCCGCGAGCATCCCAGCGGAGCTGGCGGGCCTCAACGTGATTGCCATGGTGGAAACCCCGCAAGCGGTGGTGAACCTTGCCAGCATCGCCGCGCATCCCGACGTCGTGGGTTTGTTCTGGGGCGCGGAGGACCTGACGGTGCTGCTCGGCGGCACGCATTCTCGGTTGCAGCCCGACGAGGGTGCCCCCACTGACCGCCCGGGGCCGTACCGTGACGCGATGCGCCTGACCCGCGCGCTCATGCACATGCATGCGAGCGCACAGGGCAAGTTCTGCATTGACGCCGTGCACGCTGATTTTCACAACACCACCGGTTTGTTCGCCGAGGCTATCGACGCCGCACGCTCCGGATTCGCCGCAAGTGCCTGCATCCACCCCAACCAGGTTTCGGTGGTGCGTCGCGCCTACCGGCCAGAGCCGGGACTGGTGGAGTGGGCCCGCAAGGTGGTCGCAGAGGCCGCCAACCATCCGGGCGCCTTCAAGCTTGAAGGCGAAATGGTTGACGCCCCGCTGATCAGCCAGGCGCATCGCGTGCTGGCGCGCGCCGCCGCACTCGACGAGGCCTAGCCGCGCGTCTGTGGTGTAGCCGCTTCGGGTTGGTTGCCGGTGCCTTTGGCGTACCGGTTGGCCAACATCCCGTCCGCCCAGGTCAGGTAGCCGCCGTCGAGATTCGCGGCGGAAATCCCATGGCTGCCTAGGATGCGGGCGGCGATGTGGCCGCGCTGCCCAACCCGGCAGGTCACCATTACGGTACCGTCCCCGCCGCGGGCAAGTTTGCGGATTGCGTCAATGTTGTCCCGGAGCTCATCCACCGGATAGTTCACAGCGCCGGGGATCGGTTCGCGTTCCACCTCGCCGGGCGTGCGCACATCCACCAGCGGCACGCCCTGATCCATACGCGGTTGGACTTCGTACCATTGGACGGTGGCGTCGCCACCAGCGCGGTTTTCGTTCATCATGCCCAGCAGCGCAACTGGGTCTTTCGCCGCGCCGAATTGCGGGGCGTATGCCAGCTCCAGGTCAGCGAGCTCGCTGGCGCGGATGCCGCCCGCGATGGCGGTGGCGATGACGTCGATGCGCTTGTCCACGCCATCGCCGCCAACCGCCTGCGCGCCAAGGATCGCGTCAGTGTTCGGATCGACAAGCAGTTTCAGCGCCATCTGCTGCGCGCCGGGATAGTAGCCCACGTGGTTGATCGGGTGGCTGTGCAGCACCCGGTACGGGCGCCCCTTCGAACGCAACCGGGTTTCCGACCAGCCGGTGGCGGCCGCCACCAAGCCGAACACACCAATGATCGCGGTCCCCACCACGGGTTTGGTGTTCACCTCGCGCCCAACCAATACATCCGCCACGATCCGACCGTGCCGGTTTGCATTTTGCGCCAGGGGCAGCGGGACTGGGGCCTCGGTAATAAAGTCTCGCTTGGCCACCGCATCACCCAGCGCAAAAATGTGGGGGTCGCTGGTGCGACATTTCGAATCGATCACAATGAATCCGCGTGCGTCGTGCTTTAAGCCGGCGTCGATAGCTAGTTGCGAGTCCGGCACCACTCCGATAGCGGTAATCACAATATCGGCGTGAATGATAAAGGCTTCCGCTTCCTCATCGGCGGGGCTGGAAGCAGTGCGGGCGGTGACGGTGTCTTCCCCGATCTCCGTTGCCACGGTATTCGTCAGCACGTGAATGCCGTGTTCCTCCATGGTGCGGCGCACGCGGGCCGCCATCTCTGGGTCCAGCTGGGTCATGATCTGCGGCGCCGCCTCCACCAGCGTGACATCCAGGCCGCGCTTCGCGAGGTTTTCGGCGACCTCCACGCCGATGAAACCGCCGCCGATAACCACCGCGGCGTAGTTATCATGGTGATCATTCGCGGCGAGGGCGTCTACGCGTTCCTTCATGTGGTCTAGGTCTTCCACAGTGCGCAATGCGAAGCCGCGTTCGATGCCGGGGATGGGTGGGATGTTGGGGCGGGCGCCGGGGGCAAGGACGAGGTCATCGTAGTCCCACACGCGGTCTTCGCCGGTGGTCAAGTCCCGCACCACCACGGTGCGAGCGGCTGGGTCAATGCTGCGCACCTCGTGGCGCACGTGCACGTCCACATTGAAGCGGGCGTGCAGGGATTCCGGGGTTTGCAGGAGCAGGGAGTCCCGCTCGGGAATGACCTCGCCGAGGTGGTACGGCAACCCACAATTGGCAAAGGAAACGTGCCCGGAGCGTTCGAAAACAATGATTTCGCGTTGTTCGTCGTTGCGGCGGAGCCTCGTTGCGGTGGACATTCCGCCGGCAACGCCGCCGACGATGATTGTGCGTGTCATAGGGTTAGTTTCCTCCAAACAGGGAGTGCAAAAAACCGCGGCGTTGCGGTTTCGCAGCGGCGGCTTCGGCGGAGCTGGTGGGCTTGTGGTGGCAGCGTTGTGATTCCGGTACGGCGGCCATGACTTGGTCAATATGGCGGCCGCAGCCGACCCACGTGGTTTTCTTACACTCCGAGCATATTGTTGCGCGGCACATTCGGGAACCTCCTCGTTGGATTGCGGTACTGCATAGATCAGTGCACTTCAACCGGGATATATTCCCACCAGGGTGGGCGCTACCTCACATTGGGGCTAAGCGGTGCCGAGAAGCTCCAGGCACCGTTCCACGCGCCGATCGGGCAGCGGCGTGCCGAGGACGGCGAGCGCGGCGTCGGCAAGCATGATGGAGGTTTCCGGCAGCACGCCTGTCTGCAAGGGTACGGGAACAGTCCCGTCGTTGGGGCGCATTTCTACCACGCTCTGAGCGATTACAAACGGCAGTTCGAGCCGCGGGTCGTCGTCACGCGTCAGGGCGGCGGCCAGCTCGCGGTACGTTTCCTTTAACGCGTGGCGCTGCTGGTGAAACTCGGCGAAATCGTCCGAAGTTGCTATCGGAAGTTGGTACAGCCGCCCCACATTCCAGCGCGTGGACAGCAACAGGCGCGACTCGGCGGCCACCAACGCCCACAATTGCAGCGGCGCGTCCTCGTCGGAAGCCATCAGCCGCTCCGCAAGCTCCGCCGACGGCGCCACCGTGGAATTCAGCAACGTCAGAAAAATCTCCGTCTTGGACGGGAAATGGTAGTACAGCGACGCCTGCCGAATCCCCACCGCCTCAGCAATCTGGTGCGTGGAGGTGGTGGCGAAACCACGGGTGGTAAACAATTCCGCTGCGGCATCGAGAATTTCATCTCGCGCGGTATCACCGCGACGTCGCGGGCGTTGCTTCCGCGGACGACCAACTGCTCCAGCCATCGAGGCAGTACGCTCCCTTCCTACGCCAGCTTCACAGGCACTTGACGAAAGATCTTACGCTGCAACGTTATGCCGAGCAGCCACCGCCCGCGTTACATCCGCCACCGCGCGGCAGGACGCCCCAAACGTAGATCGCTGCAATGGTGGCATATCCTCCAACGTGCACACGCGCCCCCCAAGCCCAGACACCCAGCGTTGTAGCCGCAGTGCATGCCCCGCCCGCCACGCCTCCGCGAGCGAGGTTGTTTCTTCCCAGGACAGCACCCCTGCCCGCCGTGCGTGCTCCAGACGTTCGCGCGTGTGAGCGCCCTCGCACCCCGCTGCCAGCCCCGCCCATCGGGAAATGCGAATCAATGGATGCAGCAAATTCCGCGTCAGATCAATTTCCACCGTCCGGTCCGGCAAACCATCCGCGACACGTACCGCCGGGGGCCGTAATTGCAACGCCTGCCGCAGCAACGCATCCGCGGCCTTGCTTCTCGACGCCCCGTCTGCCCAGGCAGCTTCCACCACCGCGGCGCCAAACCAACCGCCCGTGTCGTACAACCAGCCCAGGGCGGCGCTATCCTCATGCACGCACGCCTCCCGAATCCGATCCCGCCACTGCGCGGCCGTAAACGCCGGATACGGGGACGGTAACACCACGCACCCCACACCGCGCATCAGTTCGGTCATCGGCATGGTGTCCGGGATGGTGTCCTCCGAATCCAGCAGCGTCAACCATGCCACCGGGGACGGCGGGAGGGCGTCATCACGCGCCGCCGCTCCCGTGAGCATCAACTGCCCGCCAGGGGCGATGATATGCGCGGCGGGCGAACGCAGCGCTGAGCGGAGCAGCGTGGAATACCACGCCGCAATATCCGTCGCATCCGCCGCATGATCGGCAGCATTCCGTGCTAAATCCGCGGCCTCCGCTAACACCCCGCGCAACGTGGGCGCATCCTGACACAGCGGAGCCTGTTCGGCAAGCTCAAGCAAAGAAGAATGCAACACGAGCCTAATGTATCGCACAACAAGCCTCAGCCGAAACCGCGCCGGCACGGCTTGGTTGGTGGGGCGGCAGGGCGCCAATACCCGCGTGCAACGAGCCCAGACACACAAACGCGGCGCGGCACCGAAAAAGTATCCGGTGCCGCGCCGCGAAATCTGAAGTTAGAACTGCTCAACCTCAACGAGACCCAGCTGCGCGGCCTTGACCAAGCGGCGGGGGATCAGGTGGGTTTGGCCGTCAATCTTCACTTCCTGGAGGGCAACATTGTTGGCCTTCCACTGGGAACGACGGGAGCGGGTGTTGGACCGAGACATACGGCGCTTCGGAACTGCCATGTTCTAAATCCCTCCTTAAGCTTTCTTCGTGCGGCGAGTGCGGTTGCCGTAGCGGCGCTGGAACTTCTCAACACGGCCAGCGGTGTCCATGACACGCTGAGCGCCGGTCCAGAAGGGATGCGACTCGCTGGTGACATCAACGACGATCAGTGGGTACTCGTTGCCGTCCTCCCACTGCACGGTGCGATTGCTCTTCACGGTGGAACGGGTCAGGAACTTATGACCCGTGCCCGCATCCTGAAAGACCACCGGGTGGTAGTCGGGGTGGATATCCTTCTTCATTCTCATCCCTTAGTTCAAGTACAAGTGCTTCTCGGCGTGCTGGGCGCTGTCGGTCGGGAAGCCCCTCCTGAAAACCGAAGGTGCCCGCAAGCCACGAAGCCACTTCGCAGAGGCAACGAGGACCAATCAAGACACGCCATGTGACTGTGCACCAGGCGCTGGCCTCAAGCACGCAGTCACGTACGCATCGCAGAATCCTACAACGTAGACCGCCGAAACTCGAAATCCCGCAGTAGTAACCTCGCCCTTTAGTGCGAAACCCGCAATACTTATAGGCGCTGAACGCGGCCTGTACGCATAGCGGGCGGCACGAAAACGAAGAAATAACCGCCTCCCGCAGGAGCGGCAACCTGGTCAACCTGAGAAACTATCTTGGAACCAGGTGCGAATGCGCCTGAAGGGTGGATGTGTTCGACCGTTCCAGCGTAGTGGGAATACACCATGGAACGCAAAAGCTGTGCACTACACGCCGGGTGAACTGTTGAGCGGGCGATTAGGTAAATCGCAGACAAGCAGGTAGGGTTGTCCCTTGCTGTTGTCGAAGTATTCGTTTTCGCCCCGTCAGCTGGCATGGCCGCGCCCCAAACACACCAATAAGGTGGGTGTTTACCATACGTTTGGTGCGGCTGCGGCCATCACATGATGTGGGCGGCTAGGAGAAAGAAAAGTCCATGTCGGCTATTTGCCAGGTCACGGGACGTAAGCCGGGTTTCGGCAAGTCCGTCTCGCACTCGCACCGACGCACCAACCGCCGTTGGAACCCCAACGTGCAGCGTCGCAAGTTTTACCTGCCCTCTGAGGGCCGTACCATCACCCTGACCGTATCCACCAAAGGGCTGAAGGTTATTGACCGCGACGGGATTGAATCCGTCGTCGCCAAGATCCGCGCACGTGGGGAGAAGATCTAACCGATGGCACGTAATGACATTCGCCCAATTATCAAGCTGAAGTCTACGGCTGGCACTGGTTACACCTATGTCACCCGCAAGAACAAGCGCAACAACCCCGACCGTATGACCCTGCGGAAGTACGATCCGATCGCCCGCAAGCACGTCGAATTCCGCGAGGAGCGATAATCCATGGCTAAAAAGTCTAAGATCGCCAAGAACGAAAAGCGCAAGGAAATCGTCGCTCGCTACGCGGCGCGGCGCAACGAGCTCAAGGCAATCATCAAGAACCCGAGGACCTCGGACGAGGACCGCCTCGACGCCCAGTTCGAACTGAACCGCCAGCCTCGTGACGCCTCGCCGGTTCGCGTCCGCAACCGCGACGCCGCCGATGGTCGCCCCCGCGGCTACCTGCGCAAGTTCGGTTTGTCTCGTGTTCGCGTCCGCGAAATGGCTCACCGCGGTGAGCTCCCGGGCGTACGTAAGTCCAGCTGGTAAAAGGGAGTTGTAATGAAGCGCACCAACATGAAAAAGGCGCGGATGGAGCAATCCCGCCGCCCCAAGAAAAACCCACTCAAGGCCGCAGGCATCGAGAAGGTGGACTACAAGGACGAGAAGACCCTCCGTCTGTTCATCTCCGACCGCGGTAAGATCCGTTCCCGTCGCGTCACTGGGCTCACCCCCCAGCAGCAGCGCCAAGTAGCCGCCGCTGTGAAGAACGCACGCGAAATGGCTCTCCTGCCGTTCACCAGCCGGTAACACGGGACTGGAACGCGAGCACGCCTGCAAGCAGGCGGCGATAACAGCATAAAACGCTCGGCCATCATTGAGGCCGGGCGTTTTGTCGTTGCTAGGCAGAGGTAGACGGGGTCATGCGAGTAACCCAAACCTCCGCCGGTTTATTGTTGCCAAATGCCGCAGAAGCCGCACAGTTGACGCCCCGTTACTGCGGGCGCCAATGGCAAATTTGGGTTTTGCTTTTTCATTCGACGTATTTGCTTGGAATTTGAACCCTGAGAATGATGTGCTGATCTGTCATCAACTATGCACAATGTGTTTTATACACAATAATGGGGGAGTCTGAGAAAGAACATTTTGCGGCCTGATATCACCTGTGGGCTGGGCCTATATGTTCCTTAGGGGGTGCTTTCTTATGGTTTCTTCGGGTATACTTCAGCACTTTGTGGGGAAACATGTGCAAAATAGTGGGTATGAAGATTCTTGTTGTAGACGACGAGCAAGCTGTTCGCGAATCGCTGCGGCGTTCGCTGAGCTTCAATGGATATGATGTCACCCTCGCCGATGATGGCGCGGCGGCATTGGAAGCAATTGAACGTGATCAACCTGATTTGGTCATTCTGGACGTGATGATGCCCCGCATGGACGGGCTCGAGGTGTGCCGCAGTCTCCGCTCCACTGGTGACGATCGCCCGATTTTGGTCCTGACTGCTCGTGATGGTGTGTCGGATCGTGTCGCCGGCTTGGATGCCGGTGCGGACGACTACCTGCCCAAGCCCTTCGCGCTTGAGGAGTTGCTTGCACGCGTTCGTTCACTGCTTCGTCGGGCAGCGGCGGAAGGCATTGGCACCAACACCAGCACCGAGCTGGCCTTCGAGGATCTTCGTTTGAACCCCGATACGCGCGACGTCACTCGTGGTTCTCGCCCAATCAGCTTGACCCGCACCGAGTTCGCCCTGCTGGAGTTGCTCATGGCAAACCCGCGTCGCGTACTCAGCCGTTCGCATATTTTGGAAGAGGTTTGGGGGTATGATTTCCCAACCTCCGGCAACGCCCTCGAGGTGTACATCGGCTACTTGCGCCGGAAGACGGAAGCGGAAGGTGAGCCCCGCTTGATCCACACTGTTCGCGGCGTTGGGTATGTCCTTCGGGAGACCGCACCGTGATTCTCCGTATGCCGTCTTCCGGTGAGTTCACCAAGCCGGAAGACGGCTCGCAGACACCCGCTCATTTAGGCGGGTTGTCGTCATCTAGACGTCTTTCGCTTCGCTTTCGGCTTGCTTTAGTTACGGCACTGATGGTGGCGATTGCGGTTATCTCGGTGACGATTGTTGCCTTTTTCACCGTGAGCTCTTCGCTGAGCAGATCCGTTGATCAAGGATTAGAGGGTAAGGCTAACTCGTTGCTGTACAACAGCTTCGACCCTAATTTTGTGATTAGCCCTGGCCCGGAATTAGCTTCGTTTAAGTCGTACAACCCTGATATTCGGGTGGCGTATTTCGCACCGGGTTCTCCGACTGGTGTTGGTGACCCCATTCAGATTGTTGATGAAGTCGACGTGCTCACCGGTGCGAAAGAGATGACGGTGCGCACGAATGGTGTGGAACGCATTCTGGCTAAGAACAATGAAGCGGGCGCGACGGTCATTTTGGCGCAAGATTTGCAGAGCATGCACGAGTTGACCAGTTCACTTGGCGTTGCGCTCACCCTCATGGGTGCCGTCGGTGTGTTGGCGGCGCTCGGCACCGGTATTGGCGCGGCGTCGGCAGGCTTGCGGCCGGTGAATCGATTACAACATGCGGTGAATTACGTTGCGCGTACGGACGATCTGCGCCCCATCCCGGTGGAAGGTAACGATGAGTTAGCCCAACTCACCAGTAGTTTTAATGACATGCTTACGGCGCTGCAAGCGTCGCGTACGCGGCAAACGGAGCTGGTCGCGGACGCCGGGCACGAGTTGAAAACGCCGCTGACAAGTTTGCGGACCAACGTTGAGCTGTTGATGATGGTGAATTCGTCAAACGGTGCCTGCATTTCGGACTCGGATCGGCGCGACTTGGAGCGCGACGTGATCGCGCAAATTGACGAAATGTCCACGCTTATTGGTGACCTTGTGGACCTTGCCCGTGAGGACGGCCCGCAGCAAGTTGTGGAACCGCTTGATCTTGGGGAGTGTATGGAAACATCCCTGGAGCGTGTGAAACGCCGTCGCCCCGACGTCAGCTTTGAGATGAAAACGCTGCCGTGGACGATGTACGGCGACCCGTTTGCGCTTGGCCGGGCAACGCTGAACTTGATGGACAACGCGGCCAAGTGGTCGCCGCCCAACGGAGTGGTCCGCATTGCCATGCGGCAGTTGACCGATAGTTCTGTGGAGCTCACATTTGCGGACTCTGGCCCAGGTATTCCAGTGGAGGATCGCGAGAAAGTATTCGAACGCTTTTACCGTTCTATCCAAGCGCGGTCGATGCCGGGTTCGGGCTTGGGCCTTGCGATTGTGAAGCAGGTGATCGTGCGGCACGCCGGTACGATTGTGGCGGAAGAATCCGACGACGGGGGCGCTTTGATGCGCGTGACGTTGCCTGGCGCCCGCGCGGACGGTGGCAGCGATGTCGCGGATGAGGGTGTCGGCGAGGAAGCGTCACAGCCGGAGGAGTCTTCGACCTCCCCCCGTGGGCACGGCAGCCGAAAAGACTTTTTCGCACAGTTGTGGGAAAAGCGGTCGCAGTCAAAACACTAATATGGGGCTTTCGTAACCGCATTGGTGTTGGTAGCGTTGTCGTAGGCTTGTCGCAGCGCAGCCCCAGTTGAAAGGTTCATAATGTCTGACGCGAACGAATCTCAATCCCAAAATAAAGATCCTCAGGAGCCCAAGTCACCGCACGCGCCTGAGCCAGCACAGGGAAGCGAAACCCCCGCAGATGACGGGGGTCAAGCTACCCCTGCCGGGGCGGAACCGCCCAAGCTGGAGGATCTTGGGACGGAAGATACCGTTTCCCTTGAGCGCCCAACGCCAGAACCCGAGCCAATGCCAGAATCCTCCGAACCTGAAACTTCGGAGTATGTGCCGGTATCTGACTGGACGGCGGCACCCGTTCGCCAGAACACGGAGCCGGTAGCGGACAGTGATTCGGCGGAGCCGCCGATTGCGCCGGGCATTCCGCCGAGCCCGTCGGTTCCGCCGCAGATGCCGCGTTCCGGTGCGCACTTGCCGCCGAGCGCGGCGCCGACGACGGCGTTTGTGCAGCAGGCGGCGCAGCCCCCGGCAAGTATTCCGGAAAACCCGTATTTGCGGCAGCGGCACCAAACGCAGGCCCCGCAGGAGGCGGAGGTCAGTGAACCACCGGCGTTCCAATCGCCACTTTCGAACCAGCAGCCGGGTAAGGTACCGCCGCAGATCGCCGGCGCGGTTTCGGAGGAGCCACACCCTGCACCTGAGCCGCCGGTGAAGCAGAAGCGCACGGTGGGCGTCGGCACGCTGGCAGCGCTCATGCTGGTCGCGGCCATCGGTGCTGGTGCTACGACTGGTGTGTTGTTGTCGTCGCGGCAGAACACGGTGACGCAGTCGATTAGCGCGCTCAACGACGCCCCGGCGCCGCGCAGTGGCTTGGACGAGCCCGGCAATGTGTCCGAGGTGGCAAAGAACGTATTGCCTACCGTGGTGTCCATTTATGTTGCGAACAACGCGGAGGGCGGCACAGGCTCAGGTTCGATTATTTCTTCGGACGGCTATGTGCTGACTAATAATCACGTGGTGCAGCTAGCCAAGGATGGCGGCACCATTGAGGTGCTGCTCAATGACGGCTCCATTTACGAAGCCGATGTTGTCGCCGGCGATGTGGAGACGGACGTTGCGGTGATCAAGATTCGGGACGTGCAGGACCTGCCCGTGATCACATTCGGCGATTCGGACGAAATTTTGGTTGGGGATTCGGTGCTGGCGGTGGGCGCCCCGCACGGGTTGACCGCCACCGTCACGTCCGGCATTGTGTCTGCGCTCAATCGCCCCGTCCGGCTTGGCGATAGTAACGGCGAAGTGTTTATCGACGCCATTCAAACCGACGCCTCCATTAACCCCGGCAATTCCGGTGGCCCGCTTGTGAATATGCAAGGCCAGTTGGTGGGTGTGAATTCGATCATTTACAGCGAGACGCAGGGTTCCGTGGGCCTTGGATTTGCCATCCCGGCGAACCAGGCGCGCCGCTACGCCGACCAGCTGATCAAGAACGGCAGCATTAATCATCCCAAGATTGGTGTGCGGCTGGATCAGCGTTACCCGGGTCCGGGCGCGTTGATTGCCAAGGTGGAGCCTAATTCGCCTGCTGAGAAGGCCGGGATTAGCAGCGGCGACTTGATCGTCCAGGTGGGGGATCGTCGAATTGGCGAAACTGATGCAGTTATTGCAGCCATTCGCGCCCTAGATTTCGGAGAAACTGTCAAACTTAAAGTAATGAACCCGGATTCAAAGGAAACACGGGACGTTGACGTCACGCTTCCTGAACAGTAGTACCTCGAGTTACGGAAAGGGCACCAGCCATGGACCACGTGATTTCTTCCTTATCCGATCTCAACGATCCTGACCCCGAGGTGCTGCGGGCGGAGGAGGATGCCCAGTCGGCGCATTCTTTGCGGCGCGCGCTCGTCGTGCTCGTCGCCGATGATTTGTACACCAGCGGCGAGGACACCGACCGGCTCGTCACCGAACTCTTGCACGAAGACGGTTTTACTGTCGACGCCGTGGTGAACGTGGAGTCAACTCGCATTGATATTCGCCAAGCCATCGAAACAGCGGTGGTGGGTGGCGCCGACCTTGTGATCACCGTCGGCGGAGTGGGCGTTGGCCCGCGCGATAAGGCTCCGGACGCTACGAGGTCCGTGCTGGATATGATCCTGCCGGGCGTGGCGCAGGCGCTGCGCTCTTCCGGGCTTGCCTGCGGAGCCGTCGACGCGTGCACCTCGCGCGGAATCGCAGGTGTGTCCGGATCCACCGTGATCGTGAATCTCGCGCCTTCTCGTGCGGCAATCCGCGACGGCATGGCTACTCTGGGGCCGCTGGTGCATCACGTGATCGACCAGTTGCGCCGCGGTTAGGTCACGGTGATGAGGGTGGGGCGCGGTGCTGGGAGGCAGCGGCGGCGGGCGCGGCGTGAATGCCAAACCCCGGGCGTTGATCGCAGCCCCGACCTGCCCTCCCGGTTTCTCCCCAGTGGGGAGCCGCGATTTTCGAATGCGGACCAAATTCCGGAGGAATATTGGCGCAATGAAATCCCGCCCCATTGGGGGACCTAAGCGTTACATGTGGCGGGGATAGCTAAGAAGACGATCAAGTATTACCCACAAAAAGGTGTAAGTATCGTGGGCAATGTAACGCGGTGCGGGGCGCGTCGTCGAAAAGCTTGTGCGCTGGGAAAAACGCGCTGAGCGCGCCGCGCACACGGCAACGACCGGTGTGGCGATGTGGGGCAGGGGTAACGCAGATCTGATACGGTCGGAAACTGCTTGTAAGCAAATTGCAAACGTGTAAGGACGAACTGTGAAGAAACTGTCGCCCATCGTTGGCGTATATACAACAATTTTGCTGTCCGCATCCGCCTTCTTGGCCCCTGGTGCCACTGCCGCCGAAAGCGAACAGGTGGTCGCGCAGGCGGGAGGGGTGACCAAACTCCAAGATGTGGAAGACCTCATGGACACACCAGGGTTGGACGGCAAAGTAGTCACCGAAGACCACACCGAAGCCAACGATAACGCCGGGATGACCTTCACGGTACAAGATCAACAACCAGCCGGGGCGAAAGGCGCGGTCTCTGTGCCAACCGTCGACGGGAAATGGGCAGTGCCCAGTGATATCCCGAATCGGCCGACGAACCCGGTGGACAAGCAAGCCTCTGATAGCGCCATCGCGCGCGCCAAAACCTTCGTGAATGCGGGCACCGACCTCAGGTGGAGTACGCAAAAGCCTTCGCCGATTACCACCAGCGAAGTGGTGCATGAACGTTACACGAAGCCGTATGGTGTGACCTGCTCGTCCTTTGTGGCGATGGTGTTGATGGGCTGGGACTACAACAGCACAACCTATGTGTCGGATGCGAACAAGAGTGTTGGGCCGTGGATTGATTTCGGCGATAACGGGGTGGCTACTGATCCGAACCTTGATCTCTGGCAGGCGCACAAGCTTGCTAAATGGTTCCACACGCACGGGGATCTGTGGCTCGATGACGGTACGCGCCGCGGGTTGGAGCCCGGCGACCTTATCTTCCTGTCGGAGCAGAAGCCCGAAGGCAAAGACGCCAACACTGGGACGTACTTCGGAAACGTGTACCACGTTGCCCTCTATGTGGGCGACAATAAAGTTGTGCACTCGTACGGGGAGTCGTCTGGGGCGGGCGTGGTGGAGCAAGAGCTGAATGACTACTTGCGAAACCACACCTCCTTTATCGCTCGTCCCCAGTGGAGCAAACCGGGCCAACCGTAGCGGCCAGCCTAGCTTGCTCGAAAGCTTGCACGCCGCAAGTCGCGAGGGGTGCAGTTCATGCAAAAAGCCCCGAGCCACACACACATTTGCGTTGATGTGGCTCGGGGCTTTGGCGGCTGCTTAGACAGTATTGCCCTTCTTCAGCAGGTCGCGAATCTCGGCGAGCAGCTCGACCTCGATGGAGGCCGGTGCTTCTTCCTCGGTTTCCACGGCTTTGCGGGCGTCCTGCAGCTCCTTGAGCTTGTTCATCGGCAGCACCAAGATGAAGTACACCACGGCGGCGATGATCAGGAAGTTCAGGGCTGCGGTGATCACAGCGCCGAAGTCCATGAAGGTTGCCTGGTCGCCGGAGCGAATATAGAAGCCCAGGCCGGAGACCTCAGCGGAGCCGAGGGAGGCGATGACTGGATTAATCAGGTTTTCGGTAAATGCGGTAACAATTGCGGTGAACGCACTACCGATTACGACGGCGACGGCAAGGTCGATGACATTGCCGCGCATGATAAAGTCTTTAAAACCCTGAAGCATAACTGTCTCCTCAAGAATTTGGTGGCAAAATATACAAAAACACTTAGGGCGCTCTCAGAACTTTGTGTTGCTGAGGGGCATGCCCTAGGGACATGGATTACCATAGCCGACGTTATGGTTCTAGGTCCATTCTTATTGGTGTTTTCTGAGCTCTTGGCCCCGTAATTACTACGGTTAAAGGGCTATTTAACGAGGCTCCAGCAACGCTATGTGCGGCAGATTGGGGCAACGCCACGAGAATAGTCGAGTTGTTTTTGGTAGTTTCGTTTTCGTTGGTATTTCCAGCCGAAACCACCCTTCCACCTGCGGCGATAACTCGGGGAGAATCTTCGTTTTGGGTTTGGGAGACAATATTGACGGTGTCTCCGTGGTGCAAAAGTGGAATGATTGTGGAATCCGCAACTACTACCGGAACCATGGTAGGTGGGTCGTCCTCACGGCCGATTGTGTTACTGCTCACTAATTCGGATGTGAGCTCGTTTCCCAGCACTCTTGACGCCGTAATAACTTCCTTTTTTCGAATCGTGGTGACCGCAATGCTTCCCACGATTTCGTCTTCGGATTGAAACGTTCCTTCGGGCCGCACAATTTCGGGGACCGGCACCACGGAAATGTCATCGGGGGTTATTTCGGAACCGGCAGAAATATCGCGAGCCGCAACGAATGTATGCGAATTGGTGTCCGCGACGCTGTGAAACGTTAAGGCAATTGCAATGATGAACAGTGTAAACGCTGCTACCCGCCGGAGGTCTCGGGCGCGCCGCCACCCCGGCGTAGACAGCCTCGGGAAGGATACGTTCATACCCGGTTAGACGTTGCGTGAGCACCTGACGGTTCCCTCGGAGGTGAAGATAAGGTCCATGCGGATGTCGTGCGGTTCGAATGGGACTTCGGAAAGAACTTCCCACGGGTGCAGCAAGACCCCGAGCTCAACAGCAACCCCGGAAAGCCCCGCAACGTGGGCAAGCGCGCGATCGTAGTAGCCGCCGCCGCGGCCCAATCGAACCCCCGCCGGGCTGCAGGCGAGCCCGGGCACGAGCACAAGATCGCAGGTAGCGAGGATGTTGTTGGTGTGGGGAGCTTGTGAGGGTTCCGGTATTCCCCAATGTCCTTGGGCGAGGACGTCGCCGGAAGTATAGCTGCCCCAATGGAGTTGATGGTGGGCGGCAATCGCCGGGAGGTAGAGGGTGTCGGTTGCGGTAGCGAGGGCGTCGATAAGCGGTAATCCGCCACCAGGTTCGGTTGCCGTGGGCACGTATGCCGCGACCGTGTGCGCCTGGCGGTCCTCGATGTAGCGGCAGACTTCGGCGATGAGGCGCGCGTTGTCGCCTAGGCGAGATGAGCGTTGCGCAAGTATATTGTGCCGGAGCTGTGCCTTAGACATATGTTTGACCATAATGAAAACACACCCAGAATTGGTGCGTATGTACGCGGTGTTGCTATGTGGGTCGGTAGGCTGAGGGGCATGACCTTTTCCATTAGTGATCATAAACATGCGGTAAAGACTGTGGTTGTCCCAGCCGCAGGCTTAGGTACGCGATTTCTGCCGGCGACAAAGACGGTGCCGAAGGAATTGCTACCTGTCGTGGACACGCCCGGCATCGAAGTTATTGCTGAAGAGGCAGCGAGTTTGGGCGCGACGCGGTTCGCCGTGATCACCGCACCGCGTAAGCAGGAGGTATTGGCGCACTTCGAACGCAGCCTCGAGCTGGAGGAGACGTTGGCGTCGCGGGGCAAGGATGAGCAGCTGGCGAAGGTGCAGCGCGCGCCTGGGCTGATTGAGGCCGTGCCCGTGGAGCAGGCGCAACCGCTGGGGCTGGGTCACGCCGTCGGTCTCGCCGAAAGCGTGCTCGATGACGACGAAGACGTGGTTGCGGTGATGCTGCCCGATGACTTGGTGCTGCCGATGGGGGTGATGGAAACCATGGCGGAGGTGCGAGCGCAATACGGTGGCTCCGTGCTGTGCGCGTTCGATGTTCCGCTCGATGAGGTAAGCAACTATGGTGTGTTCGATATCGAGGACAGTGACCGCGATGATGTCAAACGCGTGGTAGGCATGGTGGAAAAGCCCGATCCGGAGGACGCACCGTCGACGTTTGTGGCTACCGGCAGGTATTTGCTCGACCGCGCTATTTTCGACGCCCTGCGCCGCATCACCCCAGGTAAGGGCGGGGAATTGCAGCTTACGGATGCTATCGAGCTGTTGATCAAAGAGGGGCATCCGGTGCACATCTTGATCCATAAGGGGAAGCGCCACGACCTGGGAAATCCTGGCGGCTATATTCGTGCCTGCGTCGATTTCGGGTTGGATCACCCCACGTATGGGCCCGGGTTGCAGCGTGCCATTGCCCGCATGCTGCGTGAACGCGGTATATCGTTGTAATCCGAATACTGCACATTAGTTCGCCTTAAGAGGAGGGGCACATGCGTTCTGTCGAGGAGCAATTGGTGTTGGTCACCCGCGCCGCTGTCACCCCGGAACCGGTGCGCATCGCCATCTCCGAAGCCCTCGGCTTGATGTGCGCGGAGGAAGTACAAGCCACCCGCCCGCTCCCCGGATTCGCACAAGCGGCCATTGATGGTTACGCGGTGCGCGCCGTCGATGTGGGCGGTGAACGTCCCCTCGCGCAGCGCACCAGCGACGATGAAGACGCCCGCCCTGCGTTACGCGACGTGTCGTTGCCGGTGGTGGGTGAGGTTGCTGCTGGCTCTCAACAGCCCCTGCGCCTGCAGCCGAAGCAAGCGGTTCGGGTGCACACCGGCGCCCCGTTGCCTGCACTTGCCGACGCCGTGCTGCCCCTCGAATGGTCCGACCGCGGTTCCCGACGCGTGGTTGCGCAGCGCCCGGTACGCTCCGGTGAATTCGTGCGACGCACCGGCGACGATATTCAACCCGGCGACGTGGCAGTCACCCCCGGCGCGATTCTTGGGCCGGCGCATATTGGCCTGCTGGCCGCGGTAGGTAAATCCAAGGTGCTCGTGTATCCGCGACCGCGGGTGAGCATTATTTCCGCGGGCCAGGAACTCGTTGATATTGAGCGCGAACCGGGTCTTGGCCAAGTGTTCGACGTTAATTCGTATGCGTTGGCTGCGGCGGGCAGGGAAGCGGGGGCGGACGTACACCGCGTAGGCATCGCGGCGGGGGAGCCGCGCCGGCTCCGGGAAATTCTCGAGGGGCAATTGCTGCGTAGTGAGATCATTGTGATTGCCGGGGCGGTAGGCGGCTCCAGTAGCGACCCCATCCGTAAGGTGCTGGCCGAACTCGGGGATATTGACGTCACGCGCGTGGCCATGCACCCCGGTTCCGTCCAAGGATTCGGCCTGTTGGGGGAGGAGGGCATTCCGGTATTCCTATTGCCCAGCAACCCGGTGTCCGCGCTAGTAATTTTTGAAACCTTTGTGCGCCCGTTGATTCGGATGTCGCTGGGCAAGCGAAACGCCACCCGCAGAATTGTGAAGGCGCGGGCGTTAAACCGGGTGGCCTCGCGCAAAGGTCGCCGCGGGCTGATCCGGGCGCGCCTCATGCGAGACGCCGAAACGCAGGACTACCTCGTCGAAGGGTTGGGTGGCGCGACCGGCGCCCCCGCGCACCTGCTGGCCGGTATGGGGGAGGCGAATGCGATGATCCGCATTCCCGACGATGTGGTTGAGATTCGCCCCGGCGACGAGGTAGATGTGATCTTCCTTTCGCAGAGCCGCTGATGGTGCGGGCGTTTCGCAAGCGGGTTACGGGGCGACCGAAGGCGCGGCATCCGCGGCACCCCGGCTGGCCGGAGGCCACCCCGGAAGTGCAACTCCTCGATGGTTCATCCGTTCGGTTGCGCCCCTTGGTGTTTACGGACGGCGCCGCGTGGCGCGAGCAGCGGCTCAGCGATCAGCACATTCTGCAGCCGGTGGAACCAACGATGCCGAGCGGCTGGTCGAGTGCCCATTCGAAATCCGCATGGCTGGGGACGATACTCTCGTTGCGTTCCGCCGCGGACACCGGCACCCTGCTGCCGATGGCGATCGAACTGGACGGCAAGTTTGTGGGCCAGGTGACCCTGGGCAATATTCAACACGGCGTGGTGAGCGATTGCTGGATCGGGTACTGGGTGCATTCGTCTGTGACGGGGCGCGGCATCGCCACCGCGGCGTTGGCGTTGGGGCTGGACCACGCGTTTCGACGCGTCGGTGTGCACCGTGTGACCGCAACATACCTGCCCGAAAACCTTGCCAGTGGCAAAGTTCTTCAGCATTGTGGTTGCAGAACTGAAGGCTTTTTGAGACGCAATATTCATATTGATGGCGAATGGAGAGATCATTACCTCGTGGCCATCACCCAAGATGATTTCACACAAAGTGCCGTAAAACGCTTGCGTGAATCCGGCAGAATCCTGTGACGTTAAACTGGTTCTGAACTGCCAAAATAAGTACTTTTCAGCCTTTGCAAAGGTGGATTCTTATTCGATCAAAGGCTTCAATATCGGTACGTATTGTGTCCTAGAAATTCGGCGTGGCACCGCAGAACTTTTCGGCTCGACCGCTAGGGTTGGTTGGTAACTTAAGTGACAGATGTGAAAAGACGGAAGGGGTACTCGAGTGTCCGGAGGATTGGTGATCGGACTCATCGTGGCAGTCTGGCTATTTGTGCTTGCGCCAATTGTGCTGCGCGGACAGAAGCCAATCAGCCGCGCCGGCGACGCATTCGACGACACCCGCGTCGTCTATGAAGGTGGCAGTGGCGATATAGAACAGCCGCGCCGCCGCCCCCGTTTTGCGCGCCGCGCCGAAGTAGATGAGGCCGAGGAACACGTAGTTGAAGAATTAGAAGAAACCTTCGAAGAACCCGAAGTCATTATTGAAGACGACCCGAACCACGGCGCCCGTGCCCGCCGTCTACTCGCGGCAGTCACCAATAAGCTGGACAACTCGCAGCACGAACCGTTGGAAGAAGAGTTCGTTGAACCTGAGCACCCTGTAGCTGACGCCGAGGACTTTGTGGAGGAGCCCTCGGACGAGCTCGACATTGTGGAAGCCGACGATTCCGAGCCTGACGATTCGGAGGCTTACAGTTACGACGACGGCTACACCTCGCCCGGCGACTACCTGCACCCCGCCGCCGACGAAGATGAGCCCGTGGACTACTTCGACGAAGCGGAAGCCTACGCCGACGAGGAACAGGAACTCGAACTCACCGCCGAGGATCGCGCGTTTGCCGAACGACGCCGCGGCCGTGGTGGCTACGACCCAGTTGCCGACGCCGCGAATCGCTCCAGCCGTTACCAACGCCGCCAGCGCACGTTTATGATCCTTATCGCTGGTCTCCTGATCACCACGATCATCGGAGCCATCGTTGGTGGCATGGCATGGATCGCCCCCAGTGTGGCCGCAGGGCTTACCGTGCTGTACCTGTTCGTGCTGCGCCAGCAGGTCCGCGCCGAGAATGAGTTGCGCGACCGTCGTATTCGACAGTTGCGACGCGCCCGCCTCGGCGTGCGGAACGCTCACGATGAAGAGCTGGGTATCCCAGCGCGCCTCCGGAGGCCCGGCGCTGTCGTCTTGGAAAGCGACGACGAAAGTCCAGACTTTGAATACCTCGAGTACGTCAACGCCTCCGATTACTACACCGACGACGACTACGAATACCGTTCCCCGCGCCGGGTAAGCTAACCGGATTCACTCCACAAAACGCCTGCTAGGCTGCTGATTTTTATCCGGCAGCCGGCAGGCGTAAACTGTACAAGCACTGGGGCTATGGCGCAGTTGGTAGCGCGTCTCGTTCGCATCGAGAAGGTCAGGGGTTCGATTCCCCTTAGCTCCACTTTCGACACAATGCTCGTACCTTTGCCGTCTTTGATGGTTTCGGTGCGGGCTTTGTTGTTTGTTGCGGGATGGCGGATTGTGTCGCCGCCTACGGCCAAGGGCTCGGCTTCGCCACTAAAGAAGAGCACGTCGAATACGGTCCGCAATGGCTCCGCACGAAACATATCACTGCACAGTTGCTACATGCCGCGTGCAAATGTGCCTGAGGCGGATCGTACATGGCCGTTTCGTGTGGACTTTGGCGGTACACAACCGATGTCGGTTTTCAGGAGTTCGTGCTTCACGGTAACGAGCACTGTGCATAGAGACACTCGGAGATCATCGACATGATCACCAGAACCGCGATGCCCACTGACTACCGCGCTAAACAAGCTGGGGCGCAGTGGGTTGGATGAGTTTGAGGCGAACAGTATTGGATACGCCGAGGGGCGAAACATTCGGGGTCGGTGAAGACCGTTGTGTTACTCCATTATGTGGGACATGAATTGCCCCATGCCTCGCCCGCTGCAAGAAGACGCATGCAGGTAGCGACGGAGCGTTCGAGGTTTTCGGGGGCTTTGGTGAGAGCTGTGTTGAGATCACTCACTGCTTGGAGAATGGGCACGATGGCGATGAAGCCGTGATCGAGTAGTGCGTCTGCCGATGGATCGACTCGGCCGGCGAAGGCGATCACTGGGATGTTTGCGGCGTGAGCGAGGTGGGCCACGCCTGCGGGGGTCTTGCCGGAGAGTGTCTGGGCATCGATGGCGCCCTCGCCTGTGAGTACGAGGACGGCACCTTCGAGCTGTTCTCTCAGACCTACGGCTTCGGCGACGAGTTCGACCCCCTGACGCTGATGAGCGCCCAGCGCGAGCAGTGCGAAGCCGATCCCGCCAGCTGCACCCGCACTTTTGTGGTCGCGTACCTGGTGCCCGACGGCTCTTTCGAGCGCCTTGGCATACACCTCGAGGGCATGATCTAGATGAGGGATCTGCTCAGGGGAGGCACCTTTCTGCGGCCCGAAGACGGCAGTTGCTCCCTCCGGGCCGAGCAGCGGGTTCGGGACATCGCACGCGAGATCGATCTGAACTCGGGAAAGTCGCGGATCAAGCTTGCTGAGGTCGATCCGGTCGACGTGCTTGAGGGCGCGCGGCTGGGGAGGGAGCTCGTTGCCGTCGGCGTCTAGGAGTCTCGCGCCGAGCCCGGTGAGCATCCCGGCGCCGCCGTCATTGGTCACAGAGCCACCTAGGCCGACGATCAGGCGCTTGGTACCAGTCTCAAGCGCGGAGGTGATCAGGTCCGCGACACCGCGCGACGTCGCAAGCTCCACGTTTCGTTCCTTCGGGGCGATGAGATTGATGCCCACGGACGAGGCAACCTCGAGAACGACGGTCGACTTTGCTTCGATCAGGCCGATGGTTCCGAGGATCGGACGTCCCAAGGCGTCGGTGGTGGGGACGTCAAGCAGTCTGCCTCCCAGGGCGTCGACAATTGCGCCCGTGGTGCCTTCGCCGCCGTCAGCCATCGGTACTAGCACGCACTCGGCGTCTGGGTGCACCTGCTGTACTCCGCGCTGCATGGCTTGGGCAGCCTGGAGCGCCGTCATTGATTCCTTGAAGGAGTCTGGCGCGAGTACGATCTTTCGCATCGGGGTTCCTCACTTCCGTTACCTTTAATGTACTGTGCTGCGGCCGAGCACAGTTGGACGTGAATTCGATGCTCATCTGCTCGTAGATGTGGCCGCGGTCGGGGCGGGTCACATCATGTGGTGATGGATGTACCTAGCTCCTCAGGTTGTCTGTAAAGCACTACTTATTCAGGCGTTTGGTTGCTTGACTCCGCAAGCCATGCGGCAACCCTACGGGCGGATTCATCATCGCTGAGATCCTCAACACGAGTCATCACCGACCACCGGATTCCGAAAGGATCGCGAATGGAGCCGAACCGATCACCCGAAACGAATTGCGCAATCGGCTCGCGCAGGAAAGCGCCACGGGCGATAGCGGCTTCGACGACACGATCGACATCCGGTACGTAAATACCTAGAGAAAACTGGGTGATTTCCTGGTCGGGATTAGCCGGGATGAGGTTGTACCCCTCGAGTCCCTCACCCAACTGGAGGCGGCCACATCCGAAGTCGAGTTCAGCGTGGATGATCATGCCCTCTAGCTCCGAGGAGCTCACCAGGCGGGCACCGAAGACTTCCGTGTAGAAACTCAACGCTGTCCGAGCGTCTTGAAGTGCAATGAAAGGCGTGAGGCTGGAAAATCCCCTCGGGCGACCGTTATCGGTGTGTTTGCCGTTGGCAGGAGTCTTAGGTTCCGTAGTCATGACCTTGACCGTAAGACACTTGATGGTGTGGGCGCTTGTACAATCGTGTCATGTTTTCATCGGATGAGGTCACCGGGAGGGGGCCATTATTCCCAAAAGAACTCCCCGTTGATTTCACCCGGATTCCCGCCGGACCTGTGGCTGAGGATCTTGTGGCGTGGTGGTGGATTAGCACGTGGTCTTTTGCGCCGGGGCAGAAGTCAGCGCAGGAAGTCTTAGCTTTTCCCTCAAGCAACCTGGTGTTCGAGGACGACGGCGTGCGCTTTTGGGGTCCAACCACGATGCGATCTACGCGAATTCTCGAAGGTCGGGGGTGGGTAATCGGTGGTCTACTCCGGCCGGCGGCGGTTCCCTCTTTCACTGACCAGCCCGCAGCATGGCGCGATGGCTGTCTCCCCGTCGCGGCGCCGGCACTCCACGCTAAGGTGCGCGCTTCGGTGCTTAACCTTGCAGATGCCATCGATAGCATCGAGGTGTGGTTAGCGGACCGAGCCGGCCCCCTAGCCGACGAGGCGCGCCAAGCAAACCTCCTGGCTGACCTTGCCATTGCCAATTCTGGCATTAACACCGTACCGGAACTTGCTGATGCAGTGGGTGTTTCGGTGCGGACCATCCACCGACTCACTACCAAGTATGTAGGTTTATCGCCGTATACGATGCTGCGGCGACGCCGCCTCCAAGAAGCAGTTGCGTGGACACGCGAAAACCATGATGAGGCCCTTGCAGACATTGCCGCCCGGTTTGGGTTCACGGATCAGGCGCATTTTAGCCGTGAAGCACGCTCAATGCTCGGCTTGTCACTCACGGACTACCGTCGGCGAGTGGGTTGGGGGACATGAAAGGAGGAACTTCCTAATCTCCGCGTCGTCGCCCCCAATTCGAGCAACGCTGAATTTCAGCATATCGCGGGCATTTCCCGGCTCACCAAGATTATTTAGCGAGGAGTAGCAGTGTGTTGGCATCGCCCGTGCGTTGGCGAAACATGCTCGTTTCCTCTTTGTCGATGAAGCCACCTCCGCCATGGACTCCCAGAATGAACGTTCGATTATTGAATCGATTGGCACGATTCGGGTGAATTACACAACCGTCGTGATCACGTACTGCAGCAACGCCGTTGAATGCGACGCGCCGTCCGAACTTGCAGTTACGGAATGGCGCATTGCAAGATAGTTTTGCCAACCTACTCATAATGGTGGTGCGCTGTGTTAGCATCGGCGAGATGAGTGTAGTTGCGTGGATAGTCCTTGGGTTCGTCGCCGGTTCGATCGCTAAGGCCTTGATGCCGGGCCGTCAGCGTGGGGGTTGCATCGCCACCATCGTGTTGGGCATTATTGGCTCGGTTGTCGGCGGTGCGCTTGGATCTTACTTCCTCAATGTGGACCTTAACCAGGGGATTTACGAGTTCAGTACGTGGGCAAGTGCCATCGGCGGGGCGCTCGTTATCCTGGCTGTGTGGGGCATTATTCGTCCCAAGTGACGTGGCGCATTGGTCTCACGGTACAGTCCTTGGCTTTGTTAACGTTGGTGCTATGCACCAAGAATTACCTGAAGAATTGATTGCGGGACTGCGAATCTCGGATGTGTCGCCGGTGCATGGTGGGGACATTGCAAAGGCGTTTCGTCTCGAAGGTCCCGATGGGACGTATTTTTTGAAAACGCACCGCCGCCCTCAGCATCACATGTTTGAGCGAGAGGCGCGGGGGCTGGCAGCGTTGCGTTCGGCGGCGTCGTTTGGGCTTGGTGTGCCGGAGGTTCTTGCTGCCTCGCCGCGGGGGTTGCTGCTGGAGTGGATTGAGCAGGGGCAGCCGAATCCGGAGTCGGAGTTGGAGTTTGGCCGCGCGTTGGCGCGGATGCATAAGATTGAGCAGCCGTATTTTGGTGGGTTGGCGGGTGATGATTCTGGCTACATCGGTTCGGTGCAGGTGGATTTGACTCCTGCGGAGCGTTGGCCGGAGTTTTATGTGGAGCGCCGTGTGCGCCCGCTGATTGCTCGTGCGATCGAAAAGAAGGTGTTGAGTGCCGACGCCGCGGACTTGTTTGAGCGGCTCAGTGGGCATGCGCCGCAACTGTGCGGTCCTGAGGAGCCACCGGCATTGGTGCATGGTGATTTGTGGGGCGGCAATCGTTTGGTTGGTCGTGATGGGAAGAGTTGGCTGATTGATCCGGCGGCGCATTATGCGCACCGGGAGGTTGATGTGGCCATGATGTTGTTGTTTGGGGGGTTTGGGGATGCTGTGTTTGTTGCTTATCAGCAGGAGTATCCGTTGGCGCCTGGGTGGCGGGAGCGGGTGCCGTGGTATCAATTGCCGCCGCTGTTGGTGCACGCGATTTTGTTTGGTGGGGGCTATGGGTCTTCGGCGTTGGGCGTGCTGAAGCGGCTTGTGCGGGAGGCAGGGTAGGGGCCGCCCCAAAAACTGGCTACCCTCTTTTTGGTGTGAATTTTTTGGGGGGTGTAACGTTCGGCGGCGCGGTTTTTGCGGCGGGGGAAGGGGCGCGGCGTCGAGAAGGGGGCTCCTGATATAACAGCAACCTTTTAGTGTCACTTGCAGCAATAATAAATAACTTACTGGGGTTGTCCCAGTATTTTTTGCGCGAGAGTCATGGCTGGAATCTAGGTTTCAGTAGGCGGGCGACACGCAGATTGATTGTGTGCAATGTGTTGTGTTGTGCCCGTGACGTGCTGTTGGCAAGTCTGATACGGTCTGTGGCGAGCCCGGCAGCAAGGTCGGTCTCAACTGGGGATAAGGCTCCCATGAGCCGTTTGAAAAACGTTTGAGTTTTGCCGGAAACCTATTGTTAAGGAACACGTACTGTGAAGATTTTCTCTCCTGTCGTTGGTCTGTATACAGCTTTACTGTTGTCCGCATCTGTGGTCACCGCGCCGTTGGCCGCAGCGGAACCCATGAACACGGTTGCCGAAAACGAACCCGCCGTAGTTGCGCCAGCTGACGCTGGAACCGCGACTGAACTGGACACCGTTGACGATCTGAAAAAAGCCTCTGGGCTTTCCGGCACGGTGAAGACGAAAGGCCACGCCAAAGCGGATGATGGTGCGGGCATGGAATTCTCCATCGAGGGGGAAAAGCCCGATGGCGTGCTCGGCAACATTGCAGTGCCGCTGGCGGACGGCAAGTGGGCAGTTCCCGCCAATCTTCCCACCAGCCCAAGCACGCCCGTGAACAATGCCGCGGTGGACGATGCCATCGCTCGTGCAGAGACGTTTGTCAACGCCGGACACGACCTGAAGTGGAACGATCGCGGGATGACGCCGCTGCACACCAGTGAAGTGGTGCATGAGAAGAGCCAAAAGCCCTACGCCATTTACTGTTCCGCGCTGATCGGCATGATCCTCAAGGGTTGGGATTATGAGCACACCACGTATGTGGCGGACAAGAACAGTGTGGTGGGTGCGGCTGCGGAACTCAGCAATGAAGCCGACAAGACCGACGTTGAAAACGATATGTGGCAGTCCAACAAGTTGGCGCGTTGGTTCTACACCGACGGCGACCTGTGGCTGAACGACGGCAATCAGAACTATGAGCGCGGCGACTTGTTGTTCCTTTCGGAGCAGAAGCCCGAAGGCAAGGACAGCAACACCGGTTCGTACTTTGGCAATATTTACCACGTGGCCATGTACATTGGCGATAACAAGGTCATTCACTCCTACAGCCCGGATTCTGATGGCGGCGTTGTCGTGCAGGATTTGAACGAGTATCTCAGCAATAACACCTCATTTATCGCCCGCCCGTCGTGGGATAAGGGCGGCGCTGGGAAGAAGTCCGACTCCTCCACCAACAAGGATGCGGGTAAGGATTCCAACAAGGACACCAACAAGGACACCAACAAGTGCGGTGCTCGCGGTGATCAGGGTGCCGCAGGTGACCCCAACGCCGCTGAAGGCGCTACCGACGATGCCGCTCACCAGGGCGGTGGTTGCAACCAGCAGGGCAACAACGACGATTCGGGGCGCGCGGAGCACCCGATTGGCGTTGAGCGTCAGGGGCAGCTTTCCCACTAACTAGTATGTGCAGACGCAACGGTATCGTCCCAGTGTTCGTGTCGCTGGGACGGTACCGTTCGTTGCGTTATTGGGTGTTCGGCAGGCGGGCGGCAAGTTCTTCCAGAACGTGCACGTATGTGTGCCCCGTGGCACGAGTCAGACCCAGCTCACATGTTCGGTTACAGGAGAGGAAGAGGTCCGGGTTCATACGTTTCACCGAACGCGCTTCGTCGCGGGTGGACGTGGCGGTCAGTTCCTCATGCAGCAGGCCGCGGTCGCCGGCGAATGCGCAGCAACGCCAACCATCCGGGATGATTGCTTCGTCTGCTACGAGCCCGGCGAGCATCATGAGTGCATCGTTGACGCCAAGGTGCGTGGATGAACATGTCGGGTGCACGGCCGCGCGGCGCGCCTTGTCCAGTGGAGGCAGCATTGGGGCGACGTAACGCGCCACCCATTCCGTCGCATCCATAACGTCTATGTTTTCGATGCCGGAGTTTTTCAACGCGACGATGATGCCCTCGGTGCAAGAGACGTTATCGCACACGAGGGGGATGCGGCCACCGTCGGTGTGCTCGACAATCCACGCCGTGAGCTTCTCCTTCATCACCTCATATCCTTGCGCCAACCCTTTCGATTTCCACGGGGTGCCGCAGCACAGTTGTTGCACGCCTTCCGGGGTGCTCAACACGCGTCCAGCGTAGCTTGCCAATTCCCGCAGCGATTTCTCGACGCCCATCCCGCACGCGTGACCGGATCCGAACATGGTGCCCACGCATGCCGGTAGGAAGATCGCATCCGGGTGTGTCGCGGGAGTCGGTTTGCGGAGTTTGCCGCCGCCGGGCAACTCCGGTGTCAACGTGGGGACGAGGTCTTCGCTGGTTGCTTTGCGCACCAGCCCGAGTGCGCCGCGCAACGGCGCTGTGGGGAGTGCGTGGGTGATATTCATGCCCACCGAAGCCGCCCCTAATACAGCACCCCAGTGCTCGGCGGCGACTTTCCAGCCTTTATCCAGGGCTTTCTTCTGGGTTTCGCGGCGCTTCTCGCGGATCAGATCGCCGGTGTTAATTTTCACGGGGCAGGCGGTAAGGCACATGCCGTCCACGGCGCAGGTTTGCACGACGTCGTAAACTTCCTGCTCCTTGAGGCGCTCGGCGAGTTCGTACGCGCCTGTTGCTTCACACGCCGCGATTGCTCGTTGGATGACGATGCGCTGACGCGGGGTCGTGGTCAAATGCTGCGATGGGCACACGGGTTCGCAATAGCCACATTCGACGCAATCGTCGATGAGTTCGCGGACTTCCTCCGTGGGCTTGATGTGCTTTAAGTGAAGTTGCGGATCATCCGTAATGATGGTGCCGGGGTTGAGAATCCGCTTTGGATCGCACGCATCTTTGATGTCCACCATTGCTTGGTACAGGTCGTCGCCATATTGGCGGCGCACGAACGGCGACATGATGCGCCCGGTCCCGTGCTCCGCCTTGAGGGTGCCCTGCTCACGCAACACCAAATCGACCATATCTTCGGTAAATGCATCGTAGCGGTTGAGGGAGGCGGGCCCAGCGAAATCTTCCGTGACTAGGAAGTGGATATTGCCGTTCTTGGCGTGACCGAAAATGACGGCACCGTCATAGTTGTGCTTGGTAAACAGGTCTTGCAATTCCGTGCACACACCACCGAGTTGCTCCATTGGCACGGCGATGTCCTCCAAGAGTGCCATCGTGCCCTTTGGGCGGTTGCGCATGATCTTGGTGTACAGGCCGTTGCGCATCACCCACATTTGGCCTCGGCGCTGTGCTTCGTTGGTCATTTCCGGGGCGGTTGACAATCCGGACAGTTTTTCGAAGGTGGCTTCGCCGGCGGCGATGCGTTCGCCGATGGTTTCGGTATCCATCGCTTGGTATTCGACCAAGAGGGAAGCGTGTTGATCCACCTGAAAACCGCGGGGTAGCACGGACGCCGCGTCTTCGCCCATGGCGCGGATAGACGCGGCGTCGATAAGCTCGACCACGTCGGCGCCCGAATACACCAGTGCGGGGAGGGCTTCGGTTGCGGCGTCGAGAGAATCGAACATGAGTAAGCCGGTTGCGGTGTGCTTAGGCACTGGCACGGTATTGAACACAGCTTCGGATACGAAGCCGAGTGTGCCTTCGGATCCGATCATAAGGTGCTCGAGGATCTTCGCCGGCGTGTCGAAGTCGAGGAAGGAATTGATGCCGTACCCCATGGTGTTTTTAATGGCGTAGCGGCGTTCAATGTCGGCGCGGTACTTGTCGCCACGCAGTGTGTCGCGTAGACGTTCGAGTACTTCAACGAGGTTTGGTTCGGCGGCGCGCAAAACGTCGTCGGCATTCGGGTCGGCGGTATTAACCACGGTCCCGCTTGGAAGCACGATGGTCATGGAATCGATCGTGCGGTAGGTGTTTGCGGTGATGCCGCAGCTCATGCCGGAGGAGTTGTTTGCGATCAGCCCGCCAATGGTACAGGCGATGGAGGAGGCTGGGTCTGGTCCAAGCTTTGAACCATAGCGCGCGAGTGTGGCGTTCACTTGGCCGATTGTCAGGCCCGGCTGTACTCGAACACGTTTCCCATTGTCGAGGACTTCCATGTTGCGGAAGTGGCGGCGTACATCCACGGTCAGACCTTCGGATAAGGCCTGGCCGGAAAGGCTGGTGCCCCCGCCGCGGAAGGTCAGAGGCCAACCCAGTTCGGCGGCGATCCGCATGGCCACGCCAACATCGGTTGGTGTTTTCGCACGCATGACCGCATCGGGGGTGTGAAGGTAGTGGGAGGCGTCCACGGCGAGGGCCATGCGGTCGAGCTCGCGGGTGCTTACGGCGTCGCTACCAAGGGCGTTGCGCAATGCCTCGAGGGCGGCGGCATTGCCCTCGGAGAGTAGTGATCTTGAGGTGGTGACGGACATGCTGTCAGTGCTCCGTTTCGTGCGGAAGAAGGCTGGTTTTGCGTGAAAAAGCTCTATAACCTGCACGATACTCACTACGCCCCGACATGCACATACGCCAAGGCAAACCTAAATAGCGATACGGTGCTGGTCAGGGTTGCCTTGACTGGGTTATTTTAGGTGGCTACTGAATTTTCGCCTCCCTCGTGCGGTCGGGACGGTCGGCATCGTTTTTCGCGGGCTCTGCGGTGTCGGCGATTGCTTGGAGCGCGGCGAGGTGCGATTCCAGCGCGGAGGCGTGTTGGGAAAGCGCTTTCCATTACAGCTAGATATTGCCGCTTTTCGACGCCGCGGCCAGCTCGCTCGTGCCGCTCCCTACCGCTAAGCGTGGCCTTGAATTCTCATCGATCGCACAATGGGAACCCAAACTCATAAATTCCTTGTGTAATAACTAAGCGGCAAAAACGAGTGATGCTTGGCCCGCTGCGTTGGGTGCAATCATGCTGCGGTTTTGGTGTTTTGGCCCACTTTGTCGAAGTACACTGGTCATACCAGTTGGTTTTCGGTAGATATGTGCGAACCTGCAATTCGCGTGCGTGTTGTTGGATGCGGCGCCGTTTATAGGGTTCACCTTGGGTATCTTATTCGTTGACAAAATAGGTGAGCAGCCCCGTTGGGGCGATATTCGCACGTAAATACAACTAAGCGGATACGCAATAATAGGGGACTCCCGCGCCAAGAAACGGGCTCGAAATGTGGGAAATTAAGGAAAATTTCCCCAGGTAGGTGTGCCGGTCTGGGGGTGTTGAAGTTTCGCTACTCCGTTACGCGCGTAGAGCAGGTAACCTCGTCTGCATGGATAAACCGGTTGTCAGGGATGGAGCGCTGCTCTTTTTGCGGCTCGTACTCGGCATGATCTTTATTGCGCATGGCTGGGATCGCATGTTCGTCATGGGTGTTGTAGAAAACACCGGCCAGTTCAGTGCCGCGGGGGTGCCGCAGCCGGAGCTTTCAACGTGGATCGTGTCGCTGTCCGAGCTCATCGGTGGCTCGCTGCTTGTTGTGGGGTTTTTGTGCACGTTTGTGGCGGGCGCCATGGCTTTGCTCATGGCTGCTGCGACGTATTTTGTCCACCTTAACCACGGTTTATTTATTGCTCAAGGTGGTTTTGAATACACCCTTGTGCTTGTGGCGGCTCTGTTTATTATCGTGGTGTTTGGAAGTGGTCGCGCCAGTATTGACGGGGTGCTCAACAGGTGATTAGCTGTTCGCAAGTGCAGGACGCTTTGTCCGCGCGGTGCGATGGGGAACGTACTGGCATGCCAGATGACGTGATTGATGCTCACGTGTCCGGTTGCGCGGAGTGCCAAGCATTTGCGAACAGTTTGGAACGTGTGAATCGTTCGTTGGGGATTGATGCGGCGGGGGATTCGATTGGTGCTGCCCCGGATCTTTCTGCGGTGATTTTAGCGGGGGTGGAGCCGCAGCGGCGTCGGCAAGCGAAATCGTACGCAGTTGGGTTGGCGTTTTCCAGGGTGGGGTTGGGTGTGCTTGGTTTGGCGTATGTTGGCTGGGCTGTTGCGTTGCTTGGCCGCACGGGCCAGGTGCTCGCTGAGGAGGAGCAATTGGCGGGGCTGCTTGTCGACGCCGCCGCTGTCCGGCTAGCGCTAGCCTTCGGGTTGTTGTTCGCGGCGTGGCGTCCGGCGGCGACCTCGGGGTTGCTTCCCGTCTACGGCGCCTTGTGGGCGTTTTCGTTTGGGTTCGCCACGCGTGAGGTGGTGCTGGGGTTGTTGAACTTCCAGGATGTGCTTGGTTTAGCCTTGTTGCTGGTCAGCGTCATTGTGATGTTGTCTACTTGGCTGCATAACGTTGGGTTTTCCGCCTTTGGTCGCGCGTGGCGGGCGTTGACTGCGCAGCCGAATTAGTGCCGCCAGTCGCCGAGGGCGCCTTGGAGTGCGCCGAGGGCGGCGTCGATAAGCAGGTGGCGGTGGTCCTCGGGGCGGCCGGCGTGCAGCCAGGTGGCGGTGGCGGTGCTTAAGAAGCCGCAAAAGCCGTGGACGGCGGCGATATCGCGAAAATTGTGGGTGCCGCCAATGTAGTTTGCGATGGTCTCTACCACGCGTGCTTCGTGCTGGGTGCGGGCTTCGGTGGCCAGCGCGGGTTCGGGTCGGGGATGCGCAAACACAAGCGCCCATTCGAGGGACAGTTCGGTGACGAGGCTGGTGTAGCAAAGGAGCCAAATTCGCACGCGTTCCCGGGCGCTTTGCTGGGGGTCGTCCGCAGCTTGGTGGCGCCGGTGGAGTTCGGAAAAGTTTTCGTTTAGCAGGTGGGTGTAGAGTCCGGCTTTCGTGCCAAAGTACTTGTGCACGAGGGCCTCCGAGCTGCCGGAGTCGGCGGCGATTTGGGCGACGGAGACGTCCTCGTACGCGGCGTTGGCGAACGCTTTTTGCGCGGCGCTGGTGATGATTGCGCGCCGAGCTTCTGGGGTGAGTCGAGTGCGGATTCGCGCTGCGGGTTCGTCGGGCATGTTGACACTTTAGCCGGTTGGTGAGGTATAGTCACTAAGCGTTAGTGAGTCGGAATTACTAAGGAATGTTATGCGTATTGTTTGGCACGTTTACCCACTCGGCTTTACCGGTGCCCCCGTGCGCCCGACCCCAGCGCAGCGGGAGCTCACGCATCGGCTGCGCCAGCTCGAATCATGGCTGGATTACGCCGCAGACCTGGGCGTAAACACCCTGCAACTTGGGCCGATCTTTGCGGCAGCCACTCACGGCTATGACACCATCGACCACTACACCATCGACCCTCGCCTCGGCACGAACGAAGACTTCGATGCCTTCATCGCGGCCGCCCAGGCGCGGGGTTTTGGAGTGGTGCTCGACGGGGTATTTAACCACGTGGCTGTCGAACACCCCCTCGCCAAAGCTGGTCTTACCACCGGCGCTGTCTTCGAGGGGCATCAGGATCTGGTGGAGCTGGATCACCAGCGCCCCGAAGTGATCGCATACATAGCTGACGTGATGAACTATTGGTTGGATCGCGGGGTGACCGGCTGGCGGTTGGACGCCGCCTACGCCGTCGCCCCGGAAGTGTGGGCGAAGGTTTTGCCGCAGGTGCGGCAACGACACCCGGATGCCTGGTTTGTTGGCGAAATGATCCATGGTGATTACAACGAATATGTGGCCGCCTCGGGGCTTGACGCAATCACCCAATATGAATTGTGGAAAGCCATTTGGAGCAGCTTGAAAGACCGCAACTTCTTCGAATTGGATTGGTGCTTGCAGCGCAACAACAAGTTGCAGTTCGTGCCCATGACGTTTGTGGGCAACCACGATGTCACCCGCATTGTCAGTACGCTGGGTGACCGCTACGCCGCGTTTGCATTGCTGATTCTTTGTACGGTTGGCGGCGAGCCCAGCATCTATTACGGTGATGAACAGGCGTTTCGTGGGGTGAAGGAGGAACGAGTTGGCGGGGATGACGCCGTCCGCCCTGCCTTCCCCGCAACCCCTGAACATTTGGCGCCGTACGGTTGGTGGATGTACGAATTGCACCAACGACTCTTGCGTTTCCGCGCTGCGCGGCCGTGGCTGGCACGCGCCACAACGCACGCCGTGCAGCTTGAGAATACGCGTTATGTGTTTGAGGTGCGTGGGCCGCAGGGGGAGCAGGTGTTGGTTAACCTCGACCTCGATGCGAACCGGGCGTTCGTGACGGAAGGCGGCAATGAAGTATTGGCGGTGTAGGGAAGCTTACCGCCAGCTAGGCAGCCACATGAGTTGGTCAAACCAGGCGTTGGGTATTTGGAATCCGTACAGGATCGGCGAAAAGTAAATGAATTGCCCGACGATAAACGCTGAGTATGCGGCGGCTGCCCATCGGCCTTTGGTTCCACTGCGGGCGGCTAGCCCAAGAGCCCAAGCCAATATCACGATGGTGAACGGCACCAGCGCGATGGCGTAGAAGAAGTACATTTGCCGGTCGTAGGCCAGCATCCAGGGGATAAAGCCGGCGAGGAATCCGACGATGGGGATGCTGAACAAGCGTTCTCGATGAATGATGAATCGCCACGTCGCCCACAGGAGCAACGGTACGGTGAGCCACCAAATGGCGGGCGTGCCAAATAGGTAAATGGCGGTGCGGCATTGGGTGTCGCCACAGGGGGTATCAGAGGCGGAAAGGTACAGCACTGGCCGGCTTGCTACCAGCCACGACCAGGGTTTGGACTCCCACGGGTGGTTGTGCCCGCTCGAGGTGGTCAGTGAGGCATGGAAGGAAAGCACTGTTTGGTGGTAGTGGATCCACCCGGCGAGTGCTTCGGGCAGCCAGTGCAGCGGGGAATCGTCGGCGATGGTGCCGTCGGAGGCGGCGTGCCGGTACACGCCGGTTTCGGAGGCGAACCACGCCCGCCAGCTCCACACATAGACAGCGATTGGCAGCAGCACCAGTGATGCGAACGCGGGGAACGCGTCGAAACTGAGGGTATTGACCAGCGCTTTCCGCTGGTATTTTCGGCGCAACATGAGGTCCAGCGCCACGCACAGCACCCCGAAAAACGCCATGTAATACAGCCCGGACCATTTGACGGACAATGCGCACCCCAGGCAGACCCCCATGGTGAAGCGCCACCACCGCCAGCCGAACACAAAGCGCGGCTGCGCGGCGTTGCGGCCTTCGCGGTGCCAGTCGGCGATCCGCGCGGCCATCGCTTTATGGTCGCGGACCAGGCAGTACGCTGCCGCCACGATAAACAACACTTGGAAAATGTCGAGCATGCCGAAACGCGAGGCGACGAGGAGCACGCCGTCGCAAATCGCGATAATGCCGGCGAGTACGCCGACGATGCGGGAGCCGGAGAGTTGCCGCGCCAACGCCATAATGAGGAGGACGGTGAGGGCGCCAAACAGTGCCGTCATGAAGCGCCACCCGAGCGGGGTGTATCCGAAGATCATTTCCCCTATCGCGATGAGTTGCTTCGCCAGCGGCGGGTGCACCACGAGCCCAAACCCGGGGTTGGATTCGATGCCTCCGGTGATTGGGTCGGTCGCCGTGACCACCATGTCCCACGCCTGCGGAACGTAGTGTTTTTCGTCGAACACGGGGGTGTTTCCGCTGGTTGCTCGGCCGAGTCCAATAAACCTTGTGGCGAAGGCCAGGATTGCTACCACCGCGTTCGTCAGCAGGTCAAACTGCGGTTGTTTCCGCTTGCGGCGGGTGCGCGGCGCGGAGCGGGGCCGTCGGGTGCGTTGCTGGCTGTCAATCACTCTGTTGATTGTAGGGTGTGGTGCATGAACACTCATCACCAAACACACCTCGACGAGTTGCCGCACGGCGTGATCATCGCGGCGACCCCGCTTGGCAATATTCACGACGCTTCGCCTCGCCTGCGGCAAGCGTTGGCACAGGCGGACGTGATTGCTGCTGAGGATACGCGCCGCACCCGGAATCTGGCGGCGGCGTTGGGGGTGGAGATTCGTGGGCGCGTGTTGTCCAATTTTGATCACAATGAGCAGACTCGCGTCCAACAACTCTTGGAGGTTGCGCGCCACGGGTCGGTGCTGGTGGTGACTGACGCCGGTATGCCGAGCGTGTCCGACCCAGGGTTCGCGCTTATCGACGCCGCGCACACCCACGGCATCCCTGTCACCTGCTTTCCCGGGCCTTCCGCTGTGCCCACCGCGTTGGCATTGTCAGGGCTGCCGGTGGGGAAGTTTTGCTTTGAGGGCTTCGCCCCGCGCAAGGATGGGGCGCGGCGGAACTGGTTGGAGGAGTTGCGCACCGAGCGGCGCGCGGTGTGCTTTTTTGAATCACCGCACAGGTTAGCGGAGACGTTGGCGGTGGCGGCCGAGGTGCTTGGCGGGGAGCGGCAGGCGGCGGTCGCGCGCGAGCTGACCAAAATGTTTGAGCAGGTGCGGCGCGGCAGTTTGGCCGAGTTGGCGCAGTGGGCGGCCGAGGGAGTGAAAGGCGAAATCACGGTGGTGATTGAGGGCGCGCGTCCCGCGGCGGAGGATGTGGCGTCGCTGGTGCCCATGGTGGTGGAGCGCGTGGCGGCGGGCGAACGGCTAAAAGCCGTGTGTACGGAATTGGCGGCGCGGTACAAAGTGAGCAAAAAAGAACTCTACGACGCCGCCGTTACGGCCCGAGACTAAATTGTTACAGTTTTGTAATCGAGTGGTGTAAAAGTCGCAAATATACTGGCGCCTTCGTGCGTCACGAATAGGTAACATGGCCATGTTTTGGAGGCAAATGTGAAGCGTACAGCTTGAACTTGGCCGCAGAGGGCTACCAAGGTGGAAGCATGACTACCTCCGATGTAACCCACTCCGAAGAAGTCTCGGCAGGCGCCGGGCCTGCTGCGGCGTCGACAAGCGAAATGTCGGCGACGCAACAGCTCGCCGCGATGCTTGACAATCCCGTTACCCACATTCCCGAAGAGCCCGAAATAGTCCTGGAGGGAGAGGACAACGAGGCCGGCATTAACTGGCTGGTTGTACTGCCCTCGATGGCCGTGGTGCTGGGCGTCGTGGTGTGGGGTTTAGCGGCACCGATGCAATTTTCGAACTTCGCCTCCGGAGCTCTGGCCTTCGTGGTGCAGAACTTTGGTTGGGCGTTTGTGTTCTTCGGCACGGTGTTCGTGCTGTTTATCGTGGCGATTGCCGCGAGCAAATTCGGCAATATCAGACTTGGACGCGACGACGAAGCGCCTGAGTTTTCCTCCTTCTCGTGGACTGCGATGATGTTCGCGGCCGGCATGGGGATCGGCTTGATGTTCTACGGCACGACCGAGCCGCTGACCTTCTACCGCAATGGGGTGCCGGAGCACCAGCCCAACGAAGTTGGCTCCGCGTTCGCCACCACACTGTTCCACTGGACGCTGCACCCGTGGGCCGTGTATGCGATCGTGGGCTTGTCCATTGCATATTCCACCTTCCGTATCGGGCGCAAGCAATTGATGAGCTCTGCGTTTATTCCATTAATCGGCGCACGCGCGGCAGAAGGGTTTACTGGGCGCCTTATCGACGGCCTCTCGATCATCGCTACCGTGTTCGGTACCGCGGCGTCGCTGGGGTTGGGTGCGTTGCAGATCGGTGCCGGGTTGGATCGCACTGGTTTGATTGCTAATCCTTCGATCCGCACCCTCGTAATGATCGTCCTTATCCTCGCACTCGCGTTCGTGCTTTCCGCGGTTTCCGGTGTCGGGCGTGGCATTCAGTACATCTCCAACGCGAACATGGTGTTGGCCGCAATCTTGGCGATCTTCGTGTTCGTCATGGGGCCGACCGTGGTGCTGCTCAACATGGTGCCCACCGCAGTGGGCAACTACTTCCAAACCTTTTTCGAAATGGCGGCCCGCACCGCCGACTCCGCGGACGGTACCGCCGGCCCGTGGCTGTCCAGCTGGACCATCTTCTACTGGGCCTGGTGGATTTCCTGGAGCCCCTTCGTAGGTATGTTCTTGGCGCGCATTTCCCGGGGCCGCACCATCCGCGAATTCATTATCGGCGTGATGGTTGTTCCGTCCGCGCTCTCCGTAGTCTGGTTTGCCATCTTTGGCGGCACTGCCATCCACATGGAGCAGCTGGACCAGTCCATCTGGGGTGAGGGCGATGCCAAGCGTCAACTGTTCGACCTGTTGTACTCCCTGCCGGGCGGCGCGATCGCCGCAATCGTGGCGATGATCCTGCTGGCCACGTTCTTTATCACCTCCGCGGACTCCGCCTCCACGGTCATGGGCTCACTCAGCCAACATGGGCGCCTCGACGCGGACCGGTGGGTGGTAGCCGTGTGGGGCTGCCTCACCGCAGCCATTGGTATCACGCTGCTCGTCTCCGGTGGTAACGATGCGTTGAGCAACCTGCAAAGCGTGACCATTATCGCGGCCAGCCCGTTCCTGTTGGTGCTCATCGGCTTGATGGTGGCATTGGTACGTGGCCTGTCCGACGACCCGCTCTACCTAGACCACAAGTCCCAGCAGAAGTGGGCGATGAAGCTTGCCCGCGAACGCCGCATTCACGCGGAGCATGAGGCGCGCCGCCGCGCCGCCGCAGCGCGCAAGGCGCGGTTGCAGCACCACCAGCCGCGACGGAAAAAGCCGGTGAAGGAACCCGTGATGCGGCGACCAAACCTCATTATTAAGGAAGAGACGTATCCGAAGGGTTATGAGCCGCGCAGCGTGAAAGAAAACGCATCAGCCGGCAACGGCGTGAAGTCAGATTAGGCAGTAGCGCTTCCCCTGCGGTTGGCGGCACCTCACTTCGCGTGCAGGTGCCGCCATAAATTAAGGTGGAATGCATGACAAAGTCTGTGCTCACTGCTGTTGCTTGGCCGTACGCCAACGGTCCCCGCCACATTGGACATGTGGCGGGCTTTGGCGTTCCTTCCGACGTGTTTTCTCGGTACCAGCGAATGTCAGGCGCGGATGTGCTCATGATTTCGGGCACGGATGAGCACGGCACTCCATTGCTTGTGCAGGCAGAAAAAGAAGGCGTGACGGTGCAGGAGCTGGCGGATCGCTACAACCGCCAGATTGTTGAAGATCTGACTGGTTTGGGGTTGTCCTACGACCTGTTTACCCGCACCACCACCCGTAACCATTACGCCGTCGTGCAGGAATTATTCCGAGGCTTGCACGCTAACGGTTACATGGTGAAGGAAACCACCATGGGTGCGATTTCCCCTTCCACGGGACGCACCCTGCCGGACCGATATATCGAGGGCACGTGTCCGATTTGTGGGGCGCCCGGCGCGCGCGGCGACCAATGCGACAATTGCGGCAACCAGCTGGACCCGGCAGACCTGATCGATCCGGTTTCCAAAATTAACGGAGAGATTCCGAAGTTTGTGGAAACCGAACATTTCCTGTTGGACCTGCCAGCCTTGGCCGATGCGCTTGCCGAGTGGCTGGAACAGCGGCAGGATTGGCGCCCGAACGTGCTCAAGTTTTCCCTAAACTTGCTGAAGGATATCCGCCCGCGCGCCATGACGCGCGACATCGACTGGGGCGTGCCCATTCCGATCGACGGCTGGCAGGACAATAACGCCAAAAAGCTCTACGTGTGGTTCGACGCCGTGGTGGGCTACCTCTCCGCTTCCATCGAGTGGGCGTACCGGAGCGGTAACCCAGACGCGTGGCGCGAGTTTTGGTGCAACCCGGACGCGGAGTCCTTCTACTTTATGGGCAAAGACAACATTACGTTCCACTCCCAGATTTGGCCGGCGGAGTTGCTGGGTTACCGGGGCATAGGGGCGCGCGGCGGGGAATGCGGCGAACTCGGCCAGTTGCAGCTGCCCACCGAGGTGGTTTCGTCAGAGTATTTGACCATGTCTGGTTCGAAATTCTCTTCGTCGAAGGGGGTGGTCATTTACGTGAAGGATTTCCTTCGCGAGTTCGGACCAGACGCGCTGCGATACTTTATCGCCGTGGCAGGCCCAGAAAACAACGATACGGATTTCACCTGGGACGAATTTGTGCGTCGCGTTAACAACGAGCTTGCCAATGGCTGGGGCAACCTCGTCAACCGCACCGTGTCTATGGCGCACAAAAACTTCGGCGAGGTGCCGCAGCCAGGTGTGTTGGAGGATTCGGACCGGCGCATTCTCGACCTCGCGGCCGACGCTTACCGCGTCGTGGGTGACGCGTTGCAGCACTCCCGATTTAAGGCGGGCATTTCTCACGCGATGCACGTGGTGGGGGAGGCGAATGCGTATATTGCGGAGCAGGAGCCGTGGAAATTGGCTAAGGATGAAACGCAGCGCGAACGCCTCGCCACGGTGTTGTGGACCGCGTTGCAGGTGGTCAGCGATTGTAACACCCTGTTGACTCCGTACCTGCCGTTTACCGCCCAGCGGGTGCACGAGACGCTCGGACGCACCGGGGACTGGTCAGGTTTTCCGCGTATCGAACAAGTAAACGACGATATGCCTGTCGAACCTGTGGGCGTGGGCGTGCCGGAACGGAATCGCACCTACCCAGTGATTACCGGCGATTATCGGGCCGCCCAAGCCACCTGGCAGCGTGTCGACGTCGCGCCCGGCACGGTCCTTGCCAAACCCAAGCCGCTCATTGCCAAACTCGACCCCGAACTTGGTGAAACTGGCCCCGAATGGGCACCCGTCAACACCGAACAGTGAAGTAGCCTGTCGCGTGCGCCTGCCTTGGCGTGAACCCGCTTTGAGAGTGGGCCCTACACGGCAGGCCGTTCGCTCGGCGGTACATCGAAACCCTTGAGGATCAGGTTGATCTTGCGGTCTAGGTAGCCGCGGGCGTGCCACGATTCGTCGACAGGCATGTGGGTCGGCTCCCCGGATGCGGCGGCTTCGGCGCTGAGCAGCTGTTCGGCTCGCTCGAATCCGGTGGTGCCGTTTTCGTTGTAGTTGCGTAGCGCCGCGATTTGCAGGTGCGTCATAAACACCGTGTCGCCCAAGAAATCCAAAGCGAAATCGACATCTTCGCAAGTGCCGGGGAATCCCGCAGCCATAATGGATTTGTTAATGGCGCGGAAATAGCGTTGCACGTGTACGTGCGCCCCTGGTGTTTGGATCAGGGTTTTGATGCTATTCGGGTAGCGTTCCGCGAAGCGCCAGAGTTCCTCGGCGTAGTAGCGCAGCTGTTCCTTCCATGAAAGCGTGCTTGGTGGCAGGGTAAGGTCCTCGGCCATGGCAGCCAGGCAGAAATGAACCAGTTGATCCCGGGTGGCCACCACACGGTACAGGGAGGGGGTGGTCACCTGAAGCGTTCGCGCGACGTCGGCAAGCGTGAAATCGTCCAGCCCTATGGTGAGCGCTGTGTGGACCACGTCGTCGATATGAAAACGGGGCTTAGGGCCGGTTTTGCGTCCTGCGGTCGTCATGGCCGTTAGCTTACTTTGCCTGCTTGAGGGACCAGCCAGTGGCAGCTACCCGGCGATCCCAGAAACTCCGGTACGGACCGTTCGCAGCAAACAATTCTTCGTGGGTGCCCTGTTCGGCGATCTGCCCGCGCTCATCTAGCACAATGATCTTGTCCGCATTTCGTACCGTATCGAGTTTATGGGCGATCACCAGGAAGGTTGATTGGGAACGCAGGTGTTCCATCGCGGCAACGATATTGCGTTCGTTTTCGGCATCGAGTGCGGAGGTTGCTTCGTCGAAAATCACCACCGGCGCCTGCTTTAACAAGGCGCGTGCAACGGAGACGCGTTGCCGCTCACCACCGGAAAGCGAACGCCCACCCTCACCAACAGTAGTGGCCCAACCATTTGGCAAATGTTGCGCGATCGAGGTAACGCCGGCTAGTTCGGCAGCCTTCCGCACTTCGGCCTCGGACGCGTCTGGGCGGCCGATGCGGATATTTGCCTCCAATGTGTCATCGAAAAGGTAGACGTCTTGGAAGACCATGGAGAGCCGGGCCATCAGCTGCTTCGTGCCAAGCTCGCGGATATCCGCACCGTCGAGTTTGATGGTGCCGCTGCTGACATCCCAAAACCGGCTGAGCAGGCGCGCAATGGTGGTTTTGCCCGACCCGGACGGTCCCACGATCGCCGTCACTTGATGTGGTTCGGCAGTAAACGAGAGGTTGCGCACCACGGGATGATCGGGTGTGTAGCCGAAGGTCACATCGTGGAACTCCACGCGGCCGCTGCCGTCGCCGGTCGCTGGGGTGGCAGGCTCTGAAAGGGGTGGGGTATCCAGGATTTCGGTCATTTCCTCCAACGGTGGGCGCGCCATATCGATGCCTACCATCAAATCACCCAATTCCCGCAAATTGTGGGTAAACCGCAGGGTAAGGCCGATAAACACGATGGTTTGCACCGCATCGAAGGTACCGTTGGCGGCGGCATACGAAGTCACAGTCACAATGGCCACCACGAAGCATTGCACCACGATGCCGTTCATAATGATCGGAACGAGCGATTGCCACAGTTCCTTGAGCACCGCCCTGTCGTTGGTCCGCAAGGACGTCTCCAACGGCTCGAAATTTTTGGAGCGCCCGGCCGCGCGGATCGCCGGTTGGCAGGTAGCGAACTCTACGATGCGGTGCGCCAGATTGTGCTCCGTGGGGACCACCGCGTCGGCGAAACGACGTTTCAACCCCTGCGCAAAGACCATCACCGCCGCCGCAATCGGGCCGGTGAGTGTCAACGTGAGTCCAAGGCGTGGGTCCCACGCCCACGAGCCAACAGTCAGTACGGCCAACGTGGCGGCGTTGCTAAACATGAGGGCATTCATGTGCGCCAATGCCTCCGCAGTGGACATAAAACCACTGGTGACTAGGCGCGACAATTCGCCGGAGCGCTCGTTGCGGAACCACCCGAGCGGCAAGGTGGACAGCGCATCACCAATACGCTCGTGGCTATGCACCATGAAATTCAAGGTGGCCACGTAGCCCTGGTGGTTGGAACGGTAGCGGAGTATACCGCCTAGGATGGCCATGACCGCCAGCACGAGAAGCCATCCCGAAAGTCCTAGACCGAGCTGAGATTCCCCAGTCACCAGGGTGGCGGCCAGCGGGATCAGCGCCAGCATGGCGAGGCCGTCGAGCGCGCCGGAGAACGAGGCATGCATTGCTGCCCGGACCTGCTGTGCGCGGCCGATTTCCGTCATGTAGCGGCGAGGTTGCCGCGTTAAGAACGGATCCTTGAGTATTTCCCGAATCATGGGAGCACCTCCATGAAGTGTTGGATGGCTGAGGCAGTGACCTCAGCGCCTTGCAGGGAATCCACAATGCGGCCCTCCCGTAGCAAGATCACCTGGTCCGAACCGAGAATCGTTTCCGGCTTGTGGCCGATCACCAGCACGGTGCGGCCCACAATCAGGCGGGATAAGGCGGCCTGAATCTCCGCCTCGCAATCGGGGTCGGTGGCGGCTGTTGCTTCATCCATAATCAAGATCGGCGTATTGGCAAGCAAGGCGCGCGCGATGGCGATGCGCTGCTTTTGGCCGCCAGACAGGTCCGCATCGTCGCCGACGACAGTGTCCCAACCTTTGGGCAGGGCCTCAATCTCATCGAGGATCTGCGCATTGCGCGCCGCTTCCCGGATTTGCTCATCTGTGGCATCCGGCACCGCCAGTGCGATATTGTCCCGAATACTCATCTCCGGTAATTGCGGGTTTTGCAAAACAAAAGACACGAATGAATACAGTTGGTGCGAGGGCAGCGTACGGATATCCACCCCGCCGATAGTGATGCGGCCTTTCAACGGATCTTGGAACCGGGCCAGCATCGTAGCCAGCGTGGATTTCCCCGAGCCGGAGGGGCCAACCAGTGCGGTCACTGTGCCTGGGCGCAGCTCCAAACTCACGTTGTGTAACACGGTGTGATCGTCATATGCGAAGGTCACATCCTGGTAAGCGACGGTGGTGTCTGCGAGGTCGACCTGTTCGGTGGGGTCGGTGAGCTCTGGGCCGTCGATAAACTCGACGATGCGCAACGCGGCATTCCCGGCAAGCTGATAGGACCACATGGTGCGCCCAATTGCCTGAATCGTGGACGGTAGCACCAGCGCGATCAACGTCGTAGTAATCACGTCGACGGGGGAGGCAACACCCGCCTTTATCACCGCCGCGCCGCCGGCCAAATTCACCACCAGCAGCAGGGGAATGGAGACCATCGCCTCGGAAAACGCTGAGGCTTTTAACAGGGGCGTGACCCAGTCGCTATAAAACTTATGGAAGTTTTGCGTGGCATTCCGATACCGCTGGTGGGCCTCGCCAACAGTTCCGAATGCCTTGACCACCTCGATGCCATCGGCGAATTCCACGGTGGTGGCGGATACGGCGCCAAGGTAATCGTCCATCTGCGCGGTTTTTTCGCCCATGCCGCGCATCGTCCACATTTGGATCAGCAAGTACACCACCAGCATCGAAACGGCGAGGAGGCCGAGGCGCCAGTCGACATAGAACGAATAGCCGAGCAACGTCAAGGGAACCACGATAACTACCGTGATCTCCACTGGGGCGTGGGCGACCAGCTGGTGCAGCGTGCGGGTATCGTCCTGAATCGCCTTGCGCACGCGGCCCGATGTGGTCTCACTAAACCACGACAGTGGGGCACGGGCGATGCGACCGATAATTTGTTTGCGCATGTGGCGGACCAGACTGAAATCGGCGAAATGTGTGATTGTCAGTGCGATAAAGTACAAACCAAGCTGGCTGAGGAAACTCGCGATCAGCCACCAGGTGAGGGTGTCCACGCGCGCGGCATCCGGTGGGGTTCCGGCGGCGCGGGCGTCGAGCAGCAGTTGCCCGAGCTGCACAAGGGCGACATACGGGGCGATCGCAAGCGCCCCGGAAAGGGCGGCGATAACCCGCCCGATGAAAAGCTGGTTTCTTACGGGCTTGAGAAGTCGTTTCAGTGCGAGGTTGCCCGCCTTTTGCTTGTCTATTGTTTGCCCAACTCCCTGATCAGTCATTGGTGTGTGCCTCCTGTGGCAATAGTTCTTGCCGATGGTCGGCGCAGGCGGCGACCAGCTCGTGGTCGTGGGTAATCACAATGACTACCGCGCCGGATCGTGCAAGTTGTTTGAACTGTTGTGCGATAGCTTCCAGGTGTTCGATGCCGACCCCGGAGGTGGGTTCGTCGAAGATATACACCTGTTTGCGTTGCGCCATGGCGCTGGCCATGACCAGCCGTTGCCGCTGCCCACCAGACAACGAATGCGGGTGCCGATCCCGCAATGTATCCAGGTCAAACGCTGCGAGGATCGCGGCGGTATCGACCTTGTTGCGCACCCCCAGGGTGACCTCGGATTCCACGGATTCCGCGAATAATTGGCGGCCTACGTCCTGCATCACGATGTAGCTGTTGGCAATGCGTTGCCGTGCGGATAGCTTCGAGCCCCGCAAGGCGATCGTTGCACCAGGCTCGGGTTGTTCCAGCCCGCACAGCACCCGCGCTAATGTTGTCTTGCCGACGCCGTTTTGGCCGACCAATGCGGTCACCTTACCGGCGGGGAACAGCATGTGTGCAATATTCAAGATGCGGGTGCCGTTGACGCTATAGCGCAGGTTTTCTATTTCCAGCCCGGGGGTTGCTGCTGGTGGTAGTTCGACCGGTGTCGGGGCGGTGAGTTGGCGCAGCCCCAGGCGACGCCGAGTTTCATCGTCCATTTGGAAAAAATCTGCGGCCGCGTAGGTGGCCACGATGGTGCCGCCGCGCACATATATCACTTGATCCGCTAGCTCCCGAAATACGTGGAGGCGGTGTTCCGCGATGACGATTGTGCGGCCTGCGGCCTTTAATTGCGCCACATTGTCCCGCAGCATGTTCATGCCGTCTTCGGATAAGTTCGAGGTGGGTTCATCAAAGAGCACTACATCGGTGTCCGGCATGAGTGCCGTGGCATAGGCGACTCGTTGCAGTTGGCCGCCGGAAAGCGTGCGTAGCATGCGATGTACCCAGGGTTCGATCGCCGTTTCGGCCGCGACCTCCGCCATGCGTTTGCTTATTTGCTCGGGTGGCGTGCCAAGGTTTTCTAGCCCGAAAGCTAGTTCGGTGCTTACCTGGTCGGTGAAAAACTGGGTACGCGGATTCTGGAATACCGTGGCGGAATGCTTGATGGACTCGTGCAGTGGGTGTTCGCTCGGGTTGTAGCCCGCGACGTCGATAAGCCCGGTGAGTTCGCCTTCGTTGAAGTGCGGCGCTAGGCCGTTCATCAGTTTGATTAGCGTACTTTTCCCGGAACCGGAGGGGCCGGTAAGCAGCGTTACCGTGCCGGGCGCGCAGGTGAGCGATGCATGTTCGATACCGCTCTCCGTGGTGCCGAGCAGAATGCCCGCGGAATAGTGAAACGTAACGTCGTCGATGCGGATCATGGAATCACCTTGAAATACATGAGCGAAAGCACGATAAGGGACACCACAATCAGTGCGTCCACAAGGTTGAATCTCAGCGGGGTCACGCTGGTCGGCTTGGCGGGGCCACCGAGGCCGCGGATCAACGCCGCCGCCGCGAGCTCATCACCCGCGCGCACCACCGTAGAAATCAACGGAATCACCACGAGTTCACCGTGTTTCAGCGGGTGCGTCAGGGTGCCTAGGACGCCAGGCTGCAAACCCCGCAAAACCATTGCCTCTCGGATTGCCGCGGCCTCTTGTTTGATGATCGGCAGCATGCGCAACATCACGGCGATCGGAATGGTCAGCCACTGCGGGGTGTGAATCGCACGCAAGGCCGCAATGAGCTCGCCTGTTCGGATGGTAACGATGGCGTACATGCCGAACCCGATGCTGAGCGCAAATCGGCTCAACCAATAGCTCAAAAGCCCGAGGGAGCCAGCCCAGCCTGGTGCCTGCTGAAACAGCAAAAATGTGGCTGTGAGCACGGTGAACACCAACGCAACAATCGCCGCGGCTGTCACATGCTTGCTGAGCGCTAGCAACAGCACTGTCAAGATCGCAGCCCCAATGACCACGGACAGCGGACCGTACGTGAGTGTCAGTGCGTTGAGGGCCACGACCATGAGCAGTGTGATGCGTGGATCGGCGGTCATGCGAGCCCTGCGCGAGTGAAGTGTTTGCGGCAGGTGCGCACTCCGAGTAAACCGCCGAGGTAGCCGATGATAATCACCGCCACAGCCCACACGCCGATGACCCATGGTTGCAGTAATTCACGCATGGCGGTGGTGTATTCCTCGCCCATGCCTTGGAGAATCTCCTGATAGTAGGCGTCCGCATTGATGAAAATGGGCAGCAGGGGGCCAATCATGATCAGCGAATTCACCGCATAGGCGAGTGGAATGCGGGAAGAGAGTTTTTGGAGATCTCGGGTGATGATGAAATCGGCGATCAGGCCGATGACAATGCCAACCACGATCGTTCCCACATAATGGCCGGTGAGTAGGAACAAAATGGCGACGATCACGTTGAGCAGCGTAAGTGCGCCAAACTTAGGTGTGCGCAAAATGTACAGTGTTGCCACGATCCCGCCAAGCATGATCCCCGCGAACCAACCGACAAACATAAACGCTGGTCCAGCGAGGCCAATCAACCCGGTGGAGAAAATGACTACGAAATACAAGGCGGAGAAGACCCCCACGTTAATGAAATCGCGCGGTGTCAATTTCATGCTGATCCTTCCAACTAGGAGCAAACAGAAAGGCAAGGTAAGCCTAACACTTAATGCCCGTAATTATCGGAGGGTGGGTGCGGAAAGTGAAATCAATACGGATGTGCGGGGGTGATTGTAGAGTTCTTGATACATTTCATGCTTTTCGGAGCGTCGCCCCCAGGCTGCGCAGATATGTGCTGTTAACCTGCGTTTTATGTCTATGCAGCAAGCGGTACCTTTCAAGACTCAGACAAGTATTCGAGGGGTGGTTGCGGTGTGTGCGGCGGTCGTTGTGGCGCTCGGCTCGCCAGCGATTGCCGAGGCGCAGGGCACAAGCGATGCAATCGTGCCCGCCACCGATCAGGGCTATCGCAGCACCTCTGAGGAATTCGCACGGTTGTACGGTCCGGGGGTGTTCACGCACACGGCGCTTGGCAATACCATCGCCGGTGCGGTGGATGGGCACGCGCGGGTGGCCTCCAACAGGTTCCGCGCCACCCAGGGAGGCGTGTTGGATGCGGTGCGGCTGTACTGGCCAACGGGTTCCGGATACTCGAAAGGGACCGGCGGGAACATCAAGGTCAGCGTGCTTCCCGACGACGGCTCACCCGGGCATTTTCCAGACTTGCGCGCCGAACCCCTCGCGGTGACGTACTACCAGCCAAACCTGGTGGACGGTCAGCCCCGCGAGGCCGGACCTTTGTTGGCCGCGTTGAATTTTGAGAGTAAGGAACAGCGTATTGTTGCGGGGGAGCTGTACCACGTGATGGTCGAAAACGTGGACCCGCGGCCAGCGGAAAACTTCATTAGCATCAACCATTCACTCACGGACCGTCGCAACGGGCGCCCAGCCCGCTGGTTGGATCCGGTCGATTGGGGCAGTGTTATCGGGCACCGCCCCGTGGATGCTACGGGTACGGACTACGTTTGGAAGGACATTTCTTTCGAAGGTTCCGGCGACAATTTGTTCTCCCCGATTATGGAACTCACGTACGCCGGTGGGGAAGTGCAAGGTGTGTTCGATATGGAGTCGGGGAGCGTGGTTCCGGACCGCATGTACACCGTTACCGCAGACAACCCAATACGTGAGCGGTTCACCCCGACCGTGGATCGCGTCGTGTCCGGTTTTTCCGTGGCGACGGCCGCGTACACGCCTGGGTCGCTCGGGTGGAGGATCAAACGCGGCGATGAGGTGCTTGCCGAAGGCACGATCGAACAACCCGAGGCGGATTTCCAGGTGCACAACAACACCCGCAATGACATCGGTTCCTACACGTGGTACGACGTCGCACTGCCCGAGCGCGTGGAGTTGCCCGCCGGCGATCAATACGATCTAGAGTTCCGCGCGCTGGGGGAAAGCCAATGGAAGATCGGTGACCATAGCAACGGTTCGGCCTATGATGTTGCGTGGCCCGCCGCGTTCACTGAATCCCAGGCGCAGCACCTGCACGATGGGGCTTGGATTAACACGAATCATTGGGATCATGCAAAGCCGGGACGCGGGACGAACTGGCCGGTGGTGCTCCACCTCGCCCCGTGATGCAAACTACGAGTCGAATCCAACTTTGAACACGCTCATGAGTTTGAGCAGCAACCCGTCCTTACCGGTGCGGTCCGATCGTTCCACTGCCTTGCGCACGATGCGGATGAGTGGGAAGGCCAGTGGCTCCGGCGGGATCGGGATGGGAAGCCGTCGTGCCATCTTCAGCCTTGTGCGTTCGGTGTCGCGTCCCTCCAAAAGGTCAAGCATTACCTGCGCGCCGAAGCGGGTGGCACCCACGCCGAGGCCGGTGTAACCGGCGCTATAGGCGATATTGCCGTTGCGGGTGACGCCGTGGAACGCCGTGAGCTGCGTAGACATATCAATCGCACCGCCCCAAGCGTGGGTGAATTTCACGTCACGTAAATGCGGGAACGTGGTGTAGAAATGGTCTGCAAGTAGGAGGAATGTCTCCGGGCGTTGATCCTGTGAGGCGGTGACCTTCCGGCCGCGGTGGTACACCGCGTCGAAACCGCCGAACAGGATCCGGTTGTCGCTGGTTTTTCGGTAGTAATGAAACTCCCGCCCCGAGTCGGTGATTCCGTTGTGATGCGTCCACCCGATCGCTGCGAGTTGTTCATCGCTTAACGGTTCCGTCACTAAGGCGTAGTCATAGATCGGCACGGTAAATAGCCGTAGCCGCCGCAACAGGGAGGGGAACACGTTTGTGGCTAACGCTGCCTGCTTGGCGTGGACCCGGCCTTCGGCAGTGTGGGCGGTGACGCCATCTGCGGCGTCGACAAGTTCGGTGACTTCGGTGTTTTCGAAAATTTCCACGCCGAGCTCCTCGGCGGCGCGCGCCAAACCCCAGGTGAGTTTTGCCGGGTGCACGTATGAATAGCCTTTGCGTTTGAACACGCCGGCGCGGTAGACGGGGGAGGCACCGTGCCCGTGTGGGGTAGACATGTCCAGCACCTCGGCGTCAGGTTCGGCAAGTAACCCGGCAACCTGGTGTGGCTCTGTTGCCACCACCATAATTCCTGAATTGTGCCACTCGGCATCAATATTGAATTCCTCGATGGTGCGCTGCAGCTCGGCGAAATTCTGGTCCGCAAGACGGTGGATGGTGTCCAATTCGTCTGGAAAATGCAGCCGTCCGTTTTCCTCGCCGTGGGTCAAGCTGGATTCACAAAACCCGCCGTTGCGGCCGCTGGCCGCCCACCCAATGCGTTGTTGTTCGAGGAGTATAACCCGCCGCTCTGGGTGGCGTTGCTTGGCAATGAGTGCCGTCCACAAGCCGCAGAAACCGCCGCCGACCACCAATAAGTCCGCAGTGTTGTCGCCCTGCAACGCGGGGCGTGGCGCCGGGCGATCCGGGTGATCCAGCCAAAACGGTGTTGGGGAAGCGTCGCGCAGTGAGCGCTCCAACAATGCGCGGTCGTGCCGCAATTTGTGACCGTACGCTTGCATCAACCAAACCTCCTTGCCGAACAGTCCCAACGTCACACGCCGTGGTGCGCCCGCCTAGAGGGACTTGCCTTCACCACCAGAACATAGCAAACGCGCAGGTGTTTCGGGGCGGCAATAAAGGCGGTGGCTTGTAGTTGTGATCTCGCACATCACACGCGTAGGGAAATTACTGATATTCCTACTATTTCGCCGTGTTAATGTTTGTCATGTTTTTGCTTAAAAGGCCTTAAAGTGGTGGCGAAACTAGTTGCTATTTATATAGGGTGGGCAAAAAGTATCGTCAGGTTAGGCCACGTCAACCGGGTTTCCGCGAGCGTTGAGGGCATCCGTGAGGTACGGCTTTCCTGGTGTGTTTCCTACCATTGGACAGGAGCGCAATAATGAGTATTCAATTGCCCCGCGAAATCGTACCTCCCCGCACGCAGCTCTATATCAACGGCGAATTTGCGGCTTCGTCGGATGGCGCCACCACCGCGGTTGTGAGTCCCGTCACGGGTGAGGTAATTGCGAATATTTCGGTGCCCACCAAAGCGGATCTCGATGCGGCGGTGCAGGCGGCGCGCGCCGCCCAGCAGCAGTGGCGCGAGGTTGGCGTGTGGCAGCGAGCTGAAGTGATGCACAGGATTGGGGATTTGATTAGCGAGCGCCGCGATGAGCTTTCCCACCTTTTGACCTTGGAGCAAGGCAAGCCGCTGGCCGAGTCTTACGCCGACATCGACGAGACCGCAAAGCTGTTCCACCTTCACGCGGAGGATGCGGTGCGGCTGCATGGGGAAACGTTGCCTTCGAACGACCCGAATAAGCGGATGTGGACCTTCTATCAGCCGGTGGGTACGTGGGCGATTGTCATTCCGTGGAATTTCCCCGTACTGATGTTTTCGGAGTTCGGCGCCCCTGGTTTGGTGACGGGCAACGCGCTGGTGGTGAAGCCGCCGACGCACACGGCGTTGACGCTGTTGGCCACCATGGAGGTTATGGCTGAGGCGGGTTTGCCGCCGGGGCTGGTGAATATTCTGCCTGGTGAGGGTGATTTCGGCGCATCGTTGGTGGCTCACCCCGGCATCGACGCGATTGGGTTTATTGGTTCGTCGGCGACTGCGGAGAAGATTGTGAGCACCGCAGGGTTGAAGCGTTCGGTGATTGAGGCTTCGGGCAACGGCCCGGTGGTGGTTCTCGACGACGCGGACCTCGACGCCGCCGCCCGCGCAGCCGTCCAGGGCGCCTACTACAACGCTGGTCAGGTGTGTTGTGCCACGGGTCGGGTATTGGTGCATGAGGCGGTGCATGAGCAATTTGTGGATGCGCTGCGCGCCGCCGCGAAAGACGCTGTGTTAGGCGATCCATTCGATGAAAAGACGACGCTCGGACCGATGAATAACGCGCGGACCGCCGAGAAGGTGGATATTCATCTCGACCAGGCGCGCGAACGCGGCTTTGACATTGTGCTGGGTGGGGGCCGCAGCAAGGACTATCCCACGGACTTGTATTACGAGTTCACGGTGGTGGATAACGTTGCGGAAGACAGTTTGCTCAGCACCGATGAAACGTTTGGTCCGGTGGTGCCGGTGATTGTGGGGAAAGACGATGATGATTTGCTGCGGCTGGCAAATCAGGATGCGCTGGGCCTGCAGGGCGCCGTGTTTACCAAGGATATGTCGCGGGCGTACCGCTTCGTGGAGCACCTGCGCACCGGCCAGGTGATTGTGAACGATACGAACGAGTTTTGGGATATCAATATGCCGTTCGGTGGCGTGGGCGGCACTCGCACTGGTTGGGGGCGTATCGGCGGCAAGCACACGTTGATTGATATGTGTGATCTCCGCACCGGCGTGTTGCACCTAGATTAGGTGTTCGGCTTCCGCGGCGACTGTCGTTGCGGGAGGCGGGTACAATCCGGGCGCATGGCTAAGAAGAAGTCTCGCCCGGTTCCCGTGCCCGCCCCCACGCTTGCCGGGATTGTGGACGCGCACACGCATCTCGCCTCCTGTGGTGCGCGCACCCCAGAAGAGGTGGCGGCGATTGTGGAGCGTGCGGTAGCTGCGGGCGTCGAAAAGCTGTGCACTGTGGGGGATGGTTTGGCGGAGGCGGAATTGGCACTTGCCGCCGCTCACGCCAATGAACGCGTGTTTGCTGCGTGCGCGGTGCATCCGACGCGCGCCCTTGAGCTTGATGACGCCGCCCGCGCCCGCGTCACGGAGCTGGCTGCGGACCCCCGGTGTGTTGCGGTGGGCGAAACTGGCTTGGACATGTATTGGATCGGTAAATCGGATACGTGTGCGCCGTTGGATGTGCAGGAGGAGGCGTTGCGTTGGCACATCGATCTGGCGGTGGCTAGCGGTAAGGCGCTGATGATTCATAATCGGGACGCTGATGCGGAGTTGATGCGGGTGTTGGCGGATGCGCCGACGCCGCGGAAGACGATCCTGCACTGTTTTTCTTCGCCGCTGGCGGTGGCGGAGGAGGCCCTGGCGCGGGGTTATGTGCTGTCGTTCGCGGGCAATGTGACGTTTCGTCGCAACGAGCAATTGCGGCAGGCGGCGCGCATTGCGCCAGCGGGTCAACTGTTGATTGAAACGGATGCGCCGTATATGACGCCGGAGCCGTTTCGCGGGGGCCGCAACGAACCTGCGATCGTGGGGCACACGGCGTATTGTGTGGCGCAGGCGCGGGGGCAGGACCCGGCGGAGTTCGCCGCGGAGCTTCACAAAACCTTCGACGAGGTTTATGGTATTCTTTGCTAATAATAAGGTTGTGCTTGGGTGGGGCGCAATCTTTCGCGGTGTGCGAAACGGCATGTAGTCGATGCGATACACTCTTTAGGGTGTGACTGGGCTCACGGAAATATGGGGCCCGTGTTAATCCGAGTAAACTCTTGTGGCTAATGAGTTATGTAGTTTGCTATTTACCTCGACAACAATGCAAAGTTATCGTACTGTGACTTTCATCGGACTTCTTGATCGACACACCTAGACTTAAGGTATTTTCGTGAAAACCTCTCAACAGTCGGCTTTGCACCGCATTAATTCGGCACACTCGGTACCGCTCCGCGTCGCCACTGGCGGTATGCTCGCGACCCTTCTGGTGAGTGGCGGGTTGGCCGTCATCGAAAAGAAGGACGTCAGCGTTGATGTCAATGGGGAGAGCGTATCGCTCGCCACCATGTCGGAAACCGTTGGCGAGGCGCTGAGTAAGGCAGGCGTGGAGTATGGCTCCGAGGATCTTATCCAGCCGAAGCCTGATCAAAAACTGCGCGATGGCCAGCAGATCGTGGTTCGCACTGCGAAGCCAATCGCGATCACCATTGAAGGTAAAACCCAAACCATTCACTCCACCGCGCTGACGGTGGATGAGCTGGTCAAGGAAATTGGCGACGTTTCAGACGCTGACCTCTTGTCGTTTGACCGGAAGAAGAAAATCCCCAACGAGGGTCTGAAGCTGGGCGTGACCAAGCCGAAGATCATCACCGTGACGGACGGGGAAGGCGCCCGCACCTACACCAATATCGCCGCCAACACGGTGGGGGATGTGCTGAAGCGGCGCGGGGTCGACCTGGGGAAGGACGACGTGGTCACGCCGTCGGTAGACACCCCGGTTACCGTGGGCATGGATATCCGCGTGGACCGCGTGCGCTTTGAACGCGTCACGGAAAAGGTGACCTTTGAGGCCCCGGCAACCTACATCGACGATGCCAACACCTTCCAAGGCGAAGAGCAGGTGGTCACCGCCGCCACTGTCGGCGAAAAGGAAGTGACCCGCAACCTGCGCTTTGTGAACGGCCAGCGCGTGGGCGACGATGTGGTGGAGGAAAAGGAACTCGCCCCATCTACCCCGGCAACCATCAAGCGGGGCACGAAGCCGAAGCCTTCCGCTCCGAGCGTTGCGGGCGACTCTGTGTGGGACGCGCTTGCGCAATGTGAGGCGGGCGGCAATTGGCACATCAACAGTGGCAATGGCTTCTCCGGCGGCTTGCAATTTACGCCGAGTTCGTGGCTGGCGGCCGGCGGCGGGCAATATGCGCCGATGGCATACCAGGCATCCCGCGAGGAGCAGATTGCTGTGGCCTCGAAGCTGCAGCAAATGCAGGGTTGGGGCGCGTGGCCCGCGTGCACCGCAAAGCTTGGCCTGCGTTAACGGTGTGGCGGTGCCTGCGGTAGATTCGTAGGCACTATGCACGATGAACATACGCGGGCCGAGCTGCTGGGGCCGGTAGAAATCCGGCAGTTGGCGGAGCGCCTTGGGGTGACCCCAACCAAAAAACTCGGGCAGAATTTTGTCCACGATCCCAATACGGTGCGCCGCATCGTGGCCGCAGCGGAGGTGACCAGCGACGACCATGTGGTTGAGGTGGGCCCCGGCTTGGGTTCGTTGACCCTCGCTTTGCTGGATAGCGTCGCGGATGTGACGGCTGTGGAAATTGACCCGCGCCTCGCCGCGGAACTTCCCGCCACTGTGGCGTGGCGCGCGCCCGCGCTGCAAGACCGCCTGCACGTGGTGCGCTGTGACGCATTGGAGGTGCGTGAGCGGGACTTGCCAGTGCAACCCACGGCGTTGGTGGCAAACTTGCCATACAATGTGTCGGTGCCTGTGCTGTTGCACATGCTGGAGGAATTTCCCACGATTCGCCGTGTGTTGGTGATGGTGCAGGCGGAGGTCGCTGACCGTCTGGCCGCCCAACCCGGTTCCAAAACCTACGGTGTTCCGAGCGTGAAGGCGGCGTTTTATGGGCCCGTGAAACGCGCTGGGGCGATCGGTAAAAACGTGTTTTGGCCTGCCCCGAAGATTGAGTCGGGGCTGGTGGCGATCGACCGCACCGACCCGTACCCGGCGGCATTACGTGCTCGCGTGTTCCCGCTTGTCGACGCCGCGTTCGCCCAACGCCGCAAAACCCTCCGCGCCGCACTCGCTGGGACGTTCGGTTCGTCCGTGGCGGCGGAGGAGGCGTTGCGGGCGGCGGGCATTGATCCCGGGCTGCGTGGTGAGAAGTTGAGTATCGCGGATTTTGTGCGCCTCGCTGAGGTTCAAGGGGGAGTGACACCATGAATCACGTAATCGAACCTGTGATCGCAGTTGCGCACGGGAAGGTGAACCTGCACCTCGGTGTGGGGGACGCGCGCCCCGACGGCTACCACGAACTGGTGAGCGTGTTTCAATCATTGTCCCTGCACGATGAAGTCACCCTCACGCCGATCGGCGCAGGCGCTGGAGTCCGCACGCTCACCGTTGCGGGTGCCAGCGGCGTACCCACCGATCACACGAACCTGGCCTGGCGGGCGGTGGAGTTGGTCATGCGTGATTACGCCAATCGCGGACACGAGGATTTGCCCGCCGTGGATATTCATATTCGAAAAGGCATCCCCGTTGCTGGTGGTATGGCGGGCGGATCCGCCGACGCTGCCGCCGCGCTGGTAGCTACCCAAGCGCTGCTGGCGCCGAAGTTTGGCAACCTTGATGATGGCGCGTTGTACCGGTTTGCCTGCCAACTCGGATCCGATGTGCCCTTCACGCTGGCTGGCGGCACCATGATCGGTACCGGACGCGGTGAGCAACTCGTGCCAGTAATTTCCCGCGGCACCTACCACTGGGTGCTGGCCATGAATTCCCAAGGGTTATCCACCCCAGTGGTGTTCGGCAAGTTGGATGAGATGCGGGCGCAACGTGAGCTGGTCCGCGCGGGTTCCGCTGACGAGTTGTTGCGCGCGCTCGCCGCCGGTGACGTTGCCGCGTTGGCGGGCACGCTTGCCAATGATTTGCAGGCGCCCGCGATCAGCTTGCTGCCGCAGCTGCGCCGCACGCTCGCGGCGGGCACGGAGGCGGGGGCGTTGGCCGGGATGGTTTCCGGATCGGGGCCGACGTGTGCGTTTTTATGCGCGGATGCGCAGGCCGCACTCGAGGTGTCCGACGCCCTGATCGATCATGGGGTAACTTCGGCTGTGACTACCGCCACGGGCCCGGCTGTTGGCGCTTATGTAAAGGGATAGACATGGCAAACTTGATCAACCTCGAACATGTATCCAAGGCGTTCGGCTTGAAAACGCTACTGGATGATGTCAGCCTGGGCGTGCAAACGGGTGACCGAATCGGGGTCGTCGGACTCAATGGTGGCGGGAAAAGCACCCTGCTGAAAGTGCTTTCCGGTGCGGAACCGCCAGACTCCGGCCGGGTATCCCACATGGGTGGTTTGCGGCTGGCAGTGGTCACCCAAGCCGCTGAGCTGGATCCCGCCGCCACCATCTCGGATGTGGTGCTCGCCCCGCTTGGGGTGCACACCTACGAATGGGCCTCCAACCCGAAGGTGCGCCGCGTATTGGGTGGTTTGGGCATCGTTGGCCTTGGGTTGGACACGGTGGTGGGTGAGTTGTCTGGCGGGGAACGGCGCCGCATTAACCTTGCCGCGGCGTTGGTGCAGGATCTTGACGTATTGATCTTGGATGAGCCGACCAACCACCTCGACGTGGAGGGCGTGCAATGGTTGGCGGAGTACTTGCTGTCCCACAAGGCTGCGCTCATTGTGGTCACCCACGACCGTTGGTTTCTGGACACGGTGGCTACTTCCACGTGGGAGGTGCATGACGGCCGGGTGGATGCGTACACGGGTGGCTACAACGACTGGACGTTTGCCCGTGCTGAACGCGCCCGCCAGGCGGATGCGATGGAGCAGCGGCGGCAGAATCTGGCGCGCAAGGAGCTTGCCTGGTTGCGTCGGGGTGCGCCGGCCAGAACCTCGAAGCCGCGGTATCGCATCGAGGCGGCGGAGGCGCTGATCGCGAACGTGCCTGCTCCGCGCGACAGCGTGGAATTGATGGCGTTTTCCAAGCGCCGCCAAGGCAAAGTGGTGATCGAACTTGAAGACGCGACAATCAACACCCCGGACGGACGGGAGTTGGTGCGTGACTTAACCTGGCGGCTTGCCCCCGGCGAACGCATTGGCTTGGTTGGTGTCAACGGGTCCGGCAAAACCACGTTGCTGCGCACCTTGGCGGGGGAGCATCCCTTGGCTAGTGGCCGTCGCATTGAGGGCAAAACCGTGGTGTTGGGCTGGTTGCGCCAAGAGTTGGACGATCTTGACCCGAATATGCGGTTGCTTGACGCGGTGGAATCCGTGGCCAATTATGTGCATTTTGGCACGAAAGAACTTAGCGCTTCGCAGCTTGCGGAGCGGCTAGGCTTCAGCGCTAAGCGTCAGCGCACTCCGGTTGGGGACCTCTCAGGCGGGGAGCGGCGCCGGCTGCAATTGACCCGCGTGCTCATGGCGGAGCCGAACGTGTTGTTGCTGGACGAGCCCACCAACGACCTTGATATTGATACGTTGCAGGAGTTGGAATCCCTGCTGGATTCGTGGCCGGGAACGCTCGTGGTGATTTCCCACGACCGATACCTTATTGAACGTGTTTGCGATTCTACGTGGGCGCTGTTTGGCGATGGTACGTTGACGCACCTGCCGGGTGGTATTGAGGAATACTTGCGCCGCCGCGGCGAGTTGGCGTCTGGGGAGCGCGGCGTGCTTGACCTTGGGGAGCGTAAGGATTCCGCCGAGCAGCGGCAGGCGAAGAAGATGGAAGCTGCCGCCCGACGCCGCGTGGAGAAGGAAATGCGGTCGCTGGAACGCAAGATGGAAAACATGCGCGAGCGCATGGCTGAGCTGCACAACCGGATGGCTGAGGTGGCGACCGACCCGCAGCAACTCACCGAACTGGGGACTGAAAGCTCCCTGATTCGGGAGGATATTGAGGCGTATGAGTTGCAGTGGATGGAGCTCGCCGAACAGCTTGAAGAATAGCGCGAATTCATGTGCGATTCGGAAGCGCTTTTCGACGTCCCGCCCGCGCCCAGGTCGCGACTGCCCGACGGCGCCTACCACGTGCCGGGGTGGCTCACCTTGGAGCAGCAACATTGGTTGGTGCGGCAGTGTCGGCAGTGGGCGGCGGGCCCGGTCCCGCCGAGGTCGGCGAAGATCCGTGGGCACGAAATGAGTGTGCAAACCCTGTGCTTGGGGTGGCATTGGCGCCCTTGGGCGTACACCCGGGAAGCGGTGGATGTGAATGGCCGGCGGGTGCTCGAGGTTCCGGAGTGGTTGGTGCGGTTGGGGCGCAAAGCGCTCCTTGCCGCCACCGGCGACGAGCAGGCGGCCGCCGCATACACCCCCGATGCCGCGCTGGTGAACTTTTACAACAACACCGCGCGCATGGGCATGCACCAGGACGCCGATGAGCGCGCGGCGGCCCCGGTGGTTTCGGTATCGATCGGGGATGCCTGCCGTTTCCGATTCGGAAATACGAGCAATCGTTCGAAGCCGTACCAGGACATTGATCTATCATCCGGGGATCTGTTTGTTTTCGGTGGGCCCTCCCGGTTGGCCTACCACGGGGTGATGAAGCTGTATCCGAACACCGCGCCGCCGGGTTGCGGGCTGACGCACGGGCGCATCAATATCACATTGCGGGAGACCGGGCTGTGGGACCAGCACCCCGAATAACCCGCAGCACAAAATGTTATCGGATTGCAAGAAACCGGGTTGCGGTGGGCGTTTGGGTGGTGTGGACGATGGGGTGGGCGCGACGTCGTGAAGCAGGGTGGGTGAGGGGCAAATGTGCAGCTAGGGGGATCTGGGTGCCTGCACACACGCAAACGAGCTGTGTGCAATATAAGTGGCGGTGTGTGGATGGTGATGGAGCTGTGTGCCGTCTGTGAACGCCGCCATGGGTCCGTGAGCGGGGTGGAAACCGGTGTCGGGGCGCGGTACTATGCCGGAGATAGTGCAAGCAGTAGTTGTTCAACGTTAACCTCAAGCTACGGGGAGGAATAGTATGCCCCAAACATTGCAGAAGACTTGCCCAAGTGAGGCGTTAGATGCCCTTGAGTTGGTGTCGCCGGGGATCGACGCCTACGCTGCCTACGACGCGATGCACGACGCGCTTGCAACGCTCAAAGCGGCGTATTTGCGGAGGCTCCTGCACGCTGCAAGCCCAAGCGCGCAGCAACACTGCCAGGCGCGGCTCGAGCACCTTGAGCGGGTGCAACGCGGCGTGGACTTGGCGGACGTAGAGGGGTTGATTGCCGTGGCGCGTCGAGCAAACGATGAACTCACGTCGATCGGGGGATTGGGCGGTGGCGAAGCCCGCTAGCGACCTCACCGCGGCGGATTTCCCCGTAAGTGAGGCGGATATGGCCCACATCGGGGAAACGCTCATTCGATACTTTGTGCACAATCAACCTCGGGTGTCGCATCCTAGCGTCGTGTTTATCGGCGGGCAACCGGGGTCTGGAAAAAGTATGCTCGTAGAGCATTATCGGCGCGCGCTCGGTGGGGCCGTGGTGGTGGACTCCGACGTTGTGCGGCAGTTGCACCCCGCGATTCTCGACATCGCGGAAGCCGCGCCGCTGCGTTTCGACGTCCTCACGAATGGTCCGGTGGGTGACTGGTGCAACCGCATCATCGAGAGTGCGCGCCACCGGCGCTGCAACGTCATTATTGAAAATACATTCGCTAACCCGGCGACCGTGCTGGGGGAGGCACAACGCTTCGCCGAGGCCGGCTACATGGTGGGGTTTCTGTGCCTTGCGGTACCGTCCAGCGTGTCCCGCCTTGGCATTGTCAACCGCTTCCGGCAGGCGGCGCGAGTCGGCGGAAGCATGCCGCGGTGGACCACCGAAACCTCCCACAGTGCGGCGCTGACGGGGCTGAACGCTTCCGTGCAGCAATTTGTGGGCGCGCAACTTGGCGGGGTGGTGGTGACCGACCGTAACCTCGCCCACCGCCACCGAATCACACAGGCATGCGACGTGGCGGACACGCTCCAAGAGGTGCGTGACGCATTTTTTGCCGAGCTGCAATCCGTGCAGCAATGGCAGGAAAGCTACGGTGCGTGCGTAACGTTTTTGCTGGACCGTGGCTTGGTGACCAATTACACCGCCCGCTTGCTGTATAACCTTGCGTGGGATGCGGAGGCGCTCCGACCGCTTGGGCTGCATCTGCCGGGTTGTCACACTGAGTTTCGACACCGCGTGAGCCAAGCCCTCCGCGAATCCTGAGCGCACCGGGCGGGTGGGCAGCCGCTGGTGCGTCGCCGGAACTTGGGTAGGCTGTGACCCATGATTCTGATTAACGTGAAATTTCATGTCCGGCCCGAGTACGTGGAATCGTTCCGCTCCCAGGTCGCCGAATTTACGGAAGCCACCCGCGCGGAGCCCGGCTGCCTGTTCTTTGAGTGGTACCGTTCCACCGACGAAGACGACGTGTTTGTGTTGGTGGAGGGCTTCCAGGATGATGCCGCGGAGGCGCACGTGAGCTCCGAGCATTTCCAGCAGGCCTGCATTGACATGCCGAAGCTGTTGGTGGAAACCCCGACGATTATTAATACGCTGATCCCCGGCAAGGTGGAGTGGGATCGTATGGCGGAATTCCGCGTCGAGTGAGTTGGCAAGAATAGTAGGCTTGGACCCATGAGTAACAAGGACTCTCATAAGCTGCCGAAGCTTTCGAAGACTGCGTACGAAGCCGAGCTTAAGCGCTTGCAAGCGGAGCTGGTGGAAATGCAGCAGTGGGTAGTGGAGACCGGTGCCCGCATTGTCATCGTGATGGAGGGCCGCGACGCGGCGGGCAAAGGATCCGCAATCAAACGGATCACCCAATACCTCAATCCGCGCACCTGCCGTATCGAGGCGTTGCCGGCGCCAACATCCCGGGAACGTGGGCAGTGGTATTTTCAGCGTTACGTGGAGAAACTCCCCACAGCTGGTGAGATCGTGATTTTTGATCGCTCCTGGTACAACCGTGCCGGTGTGGAACGCGTGATGGGCTTTTGCACTTCGCAGGAATACCGGCGATTTTTGCACCAGGCGCCGATCTTTGAGCGGTTACTCGTAGAAGACGGCATTCTACTGCGCAAATACTGGTTCTCCGTGTCCGACGAGGAGCAGGTGCGGCGGTTTCATTCCCGTCTTGAGGATCCATTGCGGCGGTGGAAACTTTCTCCCATGGACTTGCAGTCCATCACCCGGTGGGAGGACTACTCCCGCGCCAAGGATGAAATGTTTATCCACACGGATATTCCGTCGTCGCCGTGGTACACGGTGGAATCCGAGGATAAGAAACGCTCTCGGGTGAACGTGATCAGCCACCTGCTGTCCACGATTCCGTATGAGAAAATCGACCGTCCGTTGCCCGAGATTCCGCAGCGGCCGAAGTCCACGCATGACTATGAACGCCCGCCGCGTTCGGATTTCCGCTACGTGCCGGATGTGGCAGAGCATTTGGTGAAGCCTTCTGAGCGGGACAAGGCGAAAGCGAAGTCGAAGTCCAAAGATAAGTCGAAAGATAAATCGAACAAGGACAAGAAAACCAAAAAGAAGTAACGCTTCAGTTGTGGAGTTAGCCCGCCCGCAAGGGGGTAGCCGAACGTAGATGTGAGGTATACCCGCTAGCGGGCTTCGGTGTGTTGTGGGACACTGGGCCCATGAGTAATCGACCAACTGACAACGTTGTCAATGCGTTTGTTCGAAATTCCACCGGCATGTTGGAGCTGAACCGACCGCGGGCTTTGAACTCACTGGACCGCGAAATGGTGGATATCATTACCGTGGCCCTCGACCGGTGGATCGATGATGAATCGGTTCACCGCGTGATCGTGTATTCCGCCAGTGACCGCGCGTTTTGTGCCGGCGGGGATGTGCGCATTGTTCGGGAGGAAGCCGCGAGCGGCAATCACGATTCGGGCGATCAGTTTTTTAACGCCGAATACGAAATGAACAATGACATCGCAAACTTTCCGAAGCCCTACGTTGCGGTGATTGACGGCGTGGCAATGGGCGGCGGGCTGGGCGTATCCCTCCATGGCTCTCACCGCGTGGTCACGGAGCGCGCGTTTGCCGCCATGCCGGAAATGGTCATCGGGTTCATTCCCGATGTGGGCATTAGCTGGATGATGCAACGCATGGTCACGGCCCTCGGGCGGCCGAGCCCGGCGTTAGCAACCTTCCTCGGGGTGACCGGTTGGAGGCTCAGCCCAGCGGACATGATATGGTCCGGCATGGCCACCGATTACATTGAAAGCTCCGATGTGCAGGACTTTATTGATATGGCGGTGGCGGAATCCCTCGATGAGGCGTTGGAACGCTACACCACCGAAGTCGACGGTGAATCCGAACTCGCGGGCTATATTGAGGAAATTGAAGCCTGTTTCGGATTCAAAACTTGGGACGAAATCGACCGCGCGCTTCATGTGTGTGAGAATAAAGAATTCGTTGCCAAGGTGCGGGAACTTATGAAAGACGCCAACCCCACATCCGTGGTTGCCGCCGTAGAATTGTTTGCCGCGAACCTTCACGCCCCCACGGTGCGCAAAGGGCTCGACAATGAATTTGTGGTGGGTAACGTACTGCGCCGCGACCCCAACTTTGCGGAAGGGGTGCGGGCGGTACTCGTCGATAAAACCCGCGACGCCGCATTTCACCCCGCAACCTATGCGGAGGTTGACGCGACGTACTTTAGGGAATTACTGGGCGGTTAACCCACTGCGGTGGGTTGGTGGGACGCGGCGTCGACACGCGGTTGTTGGCGCTGCACCCGCAGCCACACCGTAAAGCCCCACACCACAAATGCGCCGTAGATGAGATACAGCATTGCGGAAGGGTAGTAGCCAGCCGAAAGCAGAAGCGGAACACCGACGATATCGACGCCGATCCACACCAGCCAAAACTCCGTCCAGCCGCGGGCCATACCATAGGTGGCGAGGATGGAACCGGTGAAAATCCAGGCGTCTGCAAGCGGGCCCCACGAACCAAGCGCCGCAAACAACCACGCGCACAACGCTGTGCACGCAACCGCAAACAACACCATGCCAATACGCTCCCGGGTGGTTGCCCAACGCGGCTGCACCGCAGCCAAATCCTCCTGCGGCTCGCTAATAATCGAGCGCGACGGATCCGTATCCGACGGTTCCCGAACGCCCCGACGCTGAGCGGCGGCCCACGTCACCCAGCCATAGCAGCTCACAATCAAAAACATGACCTGGCGGCCGGCTTGGCCATACAAATCCAAATTCTGGGGAGTGTGGAATACCCCGCCGAGGAACACCGTAAACAGCAATAAGTTGCCGATGATGCCAACTGGCCATGCCCACACCACGCGCCGCATGCCCCCAACGGCAGACGCCAAGCCGAACAAATTTCCGATGATTTCGCGCCATAGGATCGGCACCCCGCCGATCAGCAATGTGGCGTCAAGTAATTGGGTGAAAGGATTCACTGGGGAATCTCCTTGAAGAGGAAGAAACGGACAGAAGAATCCTCGGGGCTGCAAACTAGCTGGACATACGCGCGACAAACATGACGCAGGCACGGCCAGCAGTTCTCTTTCATCCGGACTGTGACCGTCGGCTGTGGAATCTCACCACAATCTGCTAGACCCACCACGGCAAACCGCAGGTGGCGCTCGCGGGCTCGCCACCTCATTCGACATGAACGAAGCGACATTACCGCCGGTGGGGAATTTCACCCCGCCCTGAGAACGTGCTCCCCAGTCTAGTACCGGCTCCACTCCACGTCAGCATCGGGGGTGTGGAAAATAACTTTGAAATCATTCGTGGTGTGATGCAAACCCCGCGCCGAAGCGTACGCCGTGGCACACCGAGTGCGATCCAACACCGGATCAATCTTGGTGCGCAACACCCCCTCAATGCTTGCCTTCGTCGGCGGCGGTAACTCCAGGGGCGGCGCCGACACCAAGATCATTGCCCACTTGTTCGGACCGTAGGGCACCACGATGTGCACCCATGACCCGAGAATCGGTTTGCACACCTCCGGCAGGTTCAACTGCCATGCCGTAGTGATAGGCAGCCGCGGCTGCACTAATGCGGGAATACCATGCCGCGCGCCAAAATCCCGCAGCCGCTGGCTGGCCGGATTATTCCCGCTGATCGGGTCCGCCCACGCCCACGTCCACTCCGACTCCGTCATCACAGCAATCGGGATTGCCTGCACCATCAATGTGGTGTCATTCGCGGCCCGCAGGATTGCGGAATTGCCGTCAGGCTTCAACTCTCCTTGGCATTCCGGGAAAAGCGAATGCGCCCGGAGCTGGTTTTCCGCAGACAAAAAGATAGCGTCGGCGCGGATATCATCAATGCTGATTTCCGAGACCACATCAATCAGCAACCCGTCGCGCAGCACCATCTTTACGCCCGCAATCTCCGCGTCCCATTCCGTAATGGAAATGGGTAGCCCGCGCATCGCAGCAAATCCAACCAGGGCGCGTCGGACATCCTGATCGGGTGTCAGCATGGGAATAGCGGCACGGATACTCTGTTGGGCTTCCGGAACCGGTAGCTCGCCCAACAGGATCAAAATATCGGTGGAATGATCCGCCCTTGGAGCCCGCACCAGCGGCGCATTATTGTGAAGGGTGCGTGCAGCCCGCTCCACCAACAATGAGTCTGGCTGCGCGCTAGTAAACTCCGGAATACCGAATTCTTCGCCGAACTCCTCGGCCTCCGGATCCAGCCACATCCACGTGCCATCTCGCACCGTAGCGATCTGCTTGGCGGGCAAAATAAGCTCCGGGCCGGTACCAAAATAGCGGACCCGGTGAGTGGCCTCCGGTACCCCAGTCGCGGCGCCGTCAGCATCGAAGTCGGCGCTTCGCCGCTGCCCAAGCATCTGCATAAAAGCGTGATCCATGCCCGCCTGGGCAATGAGACCATCTTGGGCTACTTCTGTGATGTTCGTTGGATTTGAATGCTGCACAGTTATCCATACTACTCGGAAACATAATGAATATGGCGCAACTTACCGGTGTTAATTCTTCGCGTTGGCTCACCCTATCCCCAGCTCACAATGCGATACGCTCTGCGCGAGCGCCGGAAAATATGCCAATTTTCTAATCCGAACGCACAAACACCATTCCTTTGCTGCCGGTGTCATGTGGGCATAGAAACACCCGTATTATGGCCACTACCTTGAGTTTTCGTGCGGTAAGCGGAGGTTGAGCGGATTCTTAGGCCGCAATTTACTTGCGCTTTTAGTGGCAAGATCATCGGAGGCGAGTGAGCGTGCCCAACGTTTACATTTGCCTGCGCGCTTAATTTGCAGCGATATTACACAGCGATGCTTGTTGCAATCCCAAGGATGGCGGAGTGTCTGCATTCATCTCGCAGACGAGATTGCGTAAATGGAAGTTTCTGTCGTTGGTTTTGTTGTGTGTGATTTGACGGTTACCGTAGCCAACGAAAGTACGCGGAAATACATTGTTTCGTGCGCGCGAGATTGGGGCGTGCCATGGTTGGGATCTGGCTGGGATTAGTCCCACCAGAAGTACCAGGTATCGGAGTCTTCGATGAGCCCTTGGAGCAGTTCCATCCCATCGCTGCCAGGGGCGAGTGCCTCCGCGCTCGGGTTGATGATCCCAGGGCACACCAGTGCGATTTCTTCGGCGAGTTCGCGCACTTGCGCCGGGGTTTGCGGCGGTGAGGTTACTAAAAGTTCAAGGTTGTCGTGGCCAATGGTCATGAGAATTGCTCCGTAGCGGTCTTCCCAGCTGCGCAAGCATCCGGCGATATCGTTGCCGGTCAGGCCGCCGGAACCTAACCAGCCGAGGGCGGCGGGTACGTCCGCTGGGCGTTGCGTGGGTACCAACACCAGTGCCGTGGGCGGGGCTAGTCCGGGACACAACAATACCTCGTGGACGTGGGCATCGGGTCTGGCCCGAAAGCGACCCGCGAATGGTGGCGGCGTCGGCGCCAGCGGGCCAAGGAGAAATTCTCTGCTTAGCCAGGGGCGTTCCACATCGTTGGTCAGTATTGGCCACAGGCCGGTGGTATGAAAATCCTGGAGGAACTTTGGGTAGAGTTCCGCCAGGTTGCCTTCCGTAATAAGCGCGGCGATAGGCGTGCCGCAGCCGGCGGTAACGATGGTGTGCGGTAACCCCCAGGTTGTTAAAAGGCCCAGGTTGCCGGGGTGTTTTGCGTGGATTGTGGTGCGCGCGTCGAACATGCCCCAAAAATAGCAAAACGCTGAGTTTTCGGGCCATGGTGCGGCCAGTCGGCGCAGGCTGCGGCGAGCTCGCAGTGCGCATGTGTGCTGTCGCTGACCATGCCGATGCTGGTGGCGCGGGCGGCGAGCATAGGTAGGCTGGTGGCAAATTCGATAGTAGGAGGACCCATGGAGACAATCCACATCCCTAACGGCGAGGTGCAACTCTGCGTGTACCGGTGGCCCGTCGAGCAGCCGCGTGGCGTGGTGCGCATTGCGCACGGCATGGTGGAGCACGGGCGCAGGTACCAGTCGCTAGCCGCGTACCTCAACAGCCGTGGGTACGCCGTGTACGCCCACGACCATCGCGGGCATGGCAATACCTCGGGGGTGCCGCGCGGCTATTTCGCAGACGAGAACGGTTGGGCGGCGGTGCTCGACGATATTGCTGTGGTGGGCCAGCAGGCGGCCGGAGATTACCCAGGTGTGCCGCAGTTTTTGGTGGGGCATTCCATGGGCAGCTTCCTTACGCGCGAATACGTTTTTCACCACGGGGAAGAGCTGCGGGGTGCAGCGATCATAGGTACTGGTACGTGGTCTGGGCTCGCCGGCCAGGTGGGCCTGAACTTGGCTAATTTGTTGAGTTTGAAGTCCCCGAAAGAACCCGGCAAGCTTTTGCAAACGTTGATGTTTACCGGCTTTAACAAGGGGTTTGAGGGGCGCACTGATTTCGATTGGTTGAGTCGCGATACCGCCGAGGTTGACGCGTACATGGCGGATCCAGATTGCGGTTATACCGCGACGAACCGGTTTTTCGCAGATTTCATCGCCGGCGTGAAAAACACTGAGCACATGTTCGATCTTCCGCACGCTGTGCCGCTGTACATTGCGTCGGGGGAGTTGGACCCCGTGGGCGGCATGAACGCTGTGAACGAAGTCGCCGCCGCGTATCGACGTCGCGGGCTCGACGTAGTCACCCACATTTACCCTGGTGCCCGGCACGAAATCTTTAACGAAACCAACCGCGATGAGGTATTCGAAGACTTGGGGCGGTGGTTGGACAGTAGGCTCTAGTCCGCTACCAGCGGCTCCAGTTCGAACTCGGGGTGTTCCTTTTCGATGAATTGGAGGCGCCACTTGTCTCCGAACAGCGCGATAAGTTCGCCATCGGTGCGGGTGAAAATTTCCACGCCGCGCTGTTTTGCCAGTTCGGCAGCGGTGGCGCTGGTGGTGCGACGCGCCACGGAATACGGCACCGGTTCGCTTATAGTTTCGACGTTGTATTCGTTTTCCATGCGGGCCATCATGACCTCAAACTGCATGGGGCCGACGGCGGCCATGACGGGTGCGGCGTCGCCACGGGCGTCGTTTTTCAGTATTTGTACGACGCCTTCCGCCGCGAGCTGTTCCAGCGCCTTGCGGAATTGCTTGTATTTGCCCAGGCTTTTCGCGCGCAGTGTGCGGAAATGCTCTGGGGCGAATTGCGGCATCGGTGCATACTGGATTTTTTTGCCCGCGTAGATGGTGTCGCCGGGCGCCAGCGAACCCGCGTTGACGAGGCCTACGATGTCGCCGGGGTAGGCGGTTTCCACCGTGGAGCGTGTGCGGCCGAACACCGTCAGCGCGTATTTTGTGGAGAACGTACGTCCGGATTGGGCGTGGGTGACCTGCATGCCACGGTCGAATTCCCCCGACACGATGCGCATAAAGGCCAGCGAATCGCGATGGTTTTTGTCCATGCCGGCCTGCACTTTAAACACCACGCCCGAAAACTCGTCCGCCGGGGTGCGTACTGAATCAATGGCGCTTGTCGACGCCGCGACCACCGCAGCATCACCTTCACGTGCGGCGGGCGCCGGGGCAAGGGCGCACAGGGTGTCCAAAATCTGGTGCACACCAAAATTCAGCATCGCGGAGGCGAAAATCAGCGGCGAGGTGGTGCATTCCAAAAACAGGTCCTGATCGTGTAATGCGCCATCGGCGGCCAAAAGTTCCGCCTCCTCTACGGCGGTTTCCCAAGCGCCATCCTCCTTGGTGAGCGCCTCATCGGGGGTGTAGTGCTCTTCCGGGGCGATGGTGGAACCGCCAGCGGTGCGGATGAAATGGATGTACTCGGCTGCCTCGCCGTTGGCGTCCAGTCGGGCCAAGCCGCGGAAATCCCCGGCCTCACCGACCGGCCAAAACAGCGGGGTGGGCTGCAACCCAATTTCCTGCACGATCTCGTCCACAAGTTCTAACGGTGCTTTGCCGGGGCGGTCCCACTTATTGACCACCGTGATAATCGGCAACCCACGCGCCTTACACACCCGAAAGAGCTTCAGCGTCTGCGGCTCCAAACCTTTCGCGCCGTCGATAAGCATGACGGCGGCGTCCACGGCAGTGAGCACGCGGTAGGTATCCTCCGAAAAGTCCGCGTGGCCGGGGGTATCCACCAAGTTAATCATGAACGGTTCGCCCGTATGCCCTTCCGGTGCGTACTCGAACTGAAGCGCGGATGATGCGATGGAAATACCGCGGTCCTTTTCCATCTCCATCCAGTCCGACACCGTAGCTTTACGGCCCGCCTTACCGTGCACGGCGCCGGCCTCCGCAATCACGTGCGCATGCAGTGCCAACGCTTCCGTGAGCGTCGACTTACCAGCATCTGGGTGCGCAATCACAGCAAAGGTACGGCGACGATTCGCCTCAGCAGCAAGAGTGGACATCAGCTTCCTTCCATGACAATCCCTCTAACAATAGGCGACGAGGCTGCGCGGGCACGAACGCGGTACCGGCGATGCCTATGTGCGATTTTTTGGTATACACGTGGAATGAGCGTCGTCGATGGGCTGGATGTTCCACTAATTGTTGCGCCGATGGCTGGTGGGCCTTCGACCCCAGCGCTGGTGAACGCGGTTGCGGCTGCGGGCGGGTTTGGTTTCCTCGCCGCGGGGTATCTGACCGTGGCGGAGCTGGAGCGGGACATGCGTGCCACGCGCCAGCCCTACGGGGTGAATTTGTTTGCGCCGCAGCCGGCACCTGCGGATCTGCGGGAGGTTTCAGCGTACGCGTCAAGGCTCGCCGATGAGTTCGCGCGCGCTGGGGTGCAGCCAGGAGACTTTCACACAGTTGATTCCACCGATGGTTGGCAGGAGAAGTTCGATCTTGTCTGCCGCGCCATGACACAAGGGTGGGGGCCGGCGGTGCTGTCCACCACGTTTGGGCTGCCGGATGCGGCGGAGATTCGGCGCGCGCATGAGGCGGGCGGGGAGGTGTGGGGCAGTGTAACCACGGCGGCGGAGGCTGCGGAAGCAGTGCGCCGTGGGGTGGACGTCCTAGTGGTGCAGGGGCCCGAGGCGGGCGGGCATCGCGCCACGTTCAACGTTGCGGAAACACCTTCTGATCTGCCGTTACCGGAGTTAATCGCGCAGATGCCAGAGGTGCCATTGGTGGCCGCGGGCGGGATCACGGACTGTGCACCGTTGCGCTTGCCTGGGGTGCGCGCCATCGCGTGCGGGACGGCGTTTCTGCTTGCGGATGAGGCCGGTACCGGCCTCATGCAGCGTGAGTTGCTTCGAAGTGCCCAGGCAACCGCAACGACCCGCGCGTTTTCCGGCCGGGTTGCGCGCGGGGTGGCAACCAACTTTATGGTGGAGCACCCGGACGCCCCCGCCGTGTATCCGCACGTGAATTCGATGATGGGACCGTTGCGGAAGGCGGCGCCGGAGTATGTAGCGGCGTGGGCTGGGACGGGCGTCGAAAGCCTGGTGCAGGCGCCGGCGGCGGTAATCGTGGAGCGGTTGATGCGGGAATGGAAGTCACAACCCACGCAACGCTAATTTACCCCCGGCTGGGTGGGTTCTTTTGGTGTTTATACTGCCGCTTCCGGCGAATGTGGTGGGAATCCTGTCGGGGGTGGGAAACTCCAGCGAAACCAACGTCTGGTGGGTAGCTTTATCTGTGGGCCGTCAATGCGCGGCCCGGAACCACCCATTCTTATACGGAGGAAACCACACCCATGACTACCCCGGTAACCAATGATTGGAACGAGCGGATCGCGCTTGCCGAACAAATGCTCCCGCTGATTGGCAAGCTGCACCGGCACAACAACGTGGTCACCTCCGTGTACGGTCGCTTGCTGGTGAACTGCACCGACATTGATGTGATCAAGTCCCACCGTTACGCCCGCCGCATCACGGACCAAGAACTGCCGCTGTCTAAAACCCTGCCCATCCTGCAGGAATTGGTCCAGATGGAGTTGGGTACGGCATCGATCGACTTGGGGCAGCTTGCCGCGCGCTTCGACGAAGAAGGCGGTGAGCTGCGGGCGTTTTTGGAGCGTGAGCTGGCCTCGGTGATCGGCACGGCGAGCGAAACGAAACGCACGGATGTGGTGCTCTATGGTTTCGGCCGTATCGGACGTTTGCTCGCCCGCATTCTTATCGAACACCAGTCTGTGGATACTGGCTGCCGCCTGCGTGCCGTAGTGGTGCGGAAAAACGGCGACGACGATATTGTGAAACGCGCCTCGCTGCTGCGCCGCGATTCCGTTCACGGCGCGTTCCGCGGCACCATTAGCGTCGACCGCGACAACGACATCATTTGGGCCAATGGCACGCCCATCCAGGTGATTTACTCTTCCGACCCGGCCACCGTGGATTACACCGCATACGGCATCAATGACGCCATCGTGGTAGACAACACCGGCCGTTGGCGGGATCGCGCAGGGCTGGAACAACACCTGAAATCCAAGGGCGTGGCCAGGGTGCTGCTGACCGCACCGGGCAAGGGCGACCTCAAGAACATTGTGTACGGGATCAACCACGGGGTGATTGAGGATAGTGACCAAATCTTAAGCGCAGCCTCGTGCACCACCAATGCCATCACGCCGGTGTTGAAGGCAATCAACGATCGGTGGGGCGTGGAATTTGGGCACGTGGAAACCGTGCACTCCTTCACCAATGACCAGAACCTCATTGACAATTTCCACAAGGGGCAACGCCGCGGCCGAGCGGCCACGCTGAACATGGTGCTCACCGAAACCGGCGCGGCGAAAGCAGTGTCGAAGGCGTTGCCAGAGTTTGAAGGCAAGCTTACGGGCAACGCGATCCGCGTACCCACCCCGGATGTGTCCATGGCGGTGTTGAACCTCACCCTAGAAAAGGAAGTAACACGGGATGAGGTCAACGCTTACCTGCGTGAAGTGTCGCTGAACTCCGTGTTGCGGCAGCAGATCGATTACATCCATTCGCCAGAGGTAGTTTCCACCGACTTCGTGGGCACCACCCGCGCCGGCATTGTCGACGGTTTGGCAACCATTGCCCAAGGCAAGCACCTCGTGCTTTACGTGTGGTATGACAACGAGTTCGGGTACTCCAATCAGGTCATCCGCATCGTGGAGGAAATGGCCGGTGCTCGGCCGACGGTGATTCCGCAGCGCAAAGAACTGGGCGAGCTGTAACCGTGGCCGAGCGGCGTCGGCGCAATTACGTCTCGCGTCGACGCTGCCCTGTGCCCAGCCTTGCCTGCGGCAGAGTCCCGGGTTGGGTCGCCCGCGCCCAAGTGATTTCCCGTAGCACAACCACGCCAGTGAGGACGTGAATTTCCACTAAGATTGCCCAAAACAGGGCGGAAATATCGGGTGCTCCAATGTGGAGTTGATAGCCCTCATAGGAGGTGGCTAAGGGGAGGCCATAATAGACTGCCAGTGCGGCACCGGTGCCCAGCAAGAGTGGAATTGTGGTGCGGCGGAACGCGGCGCGGGCGTCGGCAGGCGGATTGGGGTGGCGCCACTTCAGGCAGCTGCGCACAATTGCCGCGGCTAATGCGGCCGCTATGAGGGCCTCGACGGCGAGTACCACGATGTCGGTGGGGAACATCGACGGGGGATCGACGTGCGCGAAATGGAAGTAGTCATGAATAAACGTGCGAATATTGCTGCGGCGTTGTTGGTCGTACTGGGTGCGTAAGCCGAACTCGTTGGTGAGAATGAGCAAACCGCGATTATCCTCAGGCGTAAACCCGAGGTACGAACTATAACCCCAAGTGCTGCCCGTATGGAAAACAAACTCGATTTCCTTTCCGCGGCGGCGTTGCATGGTTTCGTAATACAACCCCGCCCCGTAGGACAACACATCCGAGACCTTGGTTCGCGGTAGATCGCCGGGGGACAGGTGAGCGCGATGCTGGCGCAACTGCCACGCGGCGTAGGTGGCCAATTGCTCGTTGGAGCCGGCGACAAACGCGGCGCCGATGGCGCTTTCCCAAGGGTCCACCGTCACTGGGATACTGGTGTGAAAGAGCGGTTGGTAGCCGTGGGGGACGCGTTTGCGGAAGGATTTGGTGTCTGCAATCAGTGGGCCCGTGCCGCTAACGGTGCTGACTGTATTGTTGATTGTGGCATCGATGGGGGCGGCGCTAATCTCCTGAATAATCGCCTGTAGTAACGAATAACCAACATTCGAATAGCTGTGCGTGCCAGCGTGGGGTAGTTCGGTGAGCTTGGCGGCCGCGGCCACCACCCCGGCGGTGGAATGCTCACCAGTTTCCAGGTTTGCGGGAAGACCGGAGGTGTGGTGGATCAGGTCCAGCACGGTTGTGCGGTTCTGATCCAATGCGCTGCCCCGAAGCTGCGGGAGGTATGTGCTAATCGGGGCGGACAAGTCAAGGAGGCCGTCGCTGGCGAGTTGCAGGGTGGTGGCTGCGGTCACCGATGCGGAAATGGAGCCCCAGGGGGTGAGGGTGTCTCGGTTGATCTGCGCACCGTCCCCGTCGGTGCCGAAATAGTGTTCGCCGACGATACCCTCGTCTGTGAATTCGATAATTGCGACGCCATGTGCCCCGATACGCTCGTACATGGATTTGTAATCAAGAGCGGCGGCGGGCGGCGCTAGGAGGAACAACAAACCGCCAAGGACTGCAAGTACGCTGGGAAACGTATGCACAAGCCGACGCGCCATACCGAGCAGTGTAATACTCGCCCGGTACACGGGCATCGGGGATTTCCCTGATTAGTGTGGCGGGTGGGAGTCTTCCGGCAGGATAGCAAAGGCGCGTGCTGGGAAACCAGTGCCGGCCTGAGGTTTCGGCCAGGTGGCAACGATGAGGGCTCCCGTGGCAGGCACCTCCCGCAGGTTAGTTAAAAGTTCGATCTGCCACCGGTCGTGCTGCAGCAACAACAGTTCGGTGGGCAGTGCGCCGTCAGAGACGACGAACCCCTGATCCGTGTCGGTGGTTTCGTGCCCGATAGCGGTAATGTTGCGCTGCGTGATCAGCCATTCCACCACTTCAACGTTCCACCCGGGGTAGTGCGCCACGCCGTCCGCGTCTTGGTTGGCCATTGCTGCTGGGTTCGGCCAGCGTTCAGACCAGTCGGTGCGCAATGCCACAAATGCGCCTTCGGGGATTCGTTCGTGGCTGGCTTCCCACGCTTCAATGTCGCCTATCGACGGCGTGAAATCCGCGTCCGCGGCAGCTTCAGCGGAGTAATCCAGCACTACGAGCGGCAAGATCATTTGCTCGACGCCGATATCGTCGAGCGTGCGCGCGCCGGCCACGAAATGCACGGGTGGGTCGACATGGGTGCCCCACTGGCCCACAAAGCTGTACTTCGTGATGGCGAAGCCATGTTGCTCCACAGTGAATAGTGTGGTGCGTTCTTCGTCGGGGAGGAGGTGGAAACGGGGTTGTCCGGCGTGGAATGCGTGGGTGAGATCCACATAGCGGTGTTTGGTGCGGAGGGTGGAGGCGAGGTCCCAAAGATTCGTCATGGCAGACAGCTTAGTCTACATCCTGCAAACTGACTAGTTTTTGCCCGGGTGAGGGTACCTTTAGTGCCGCGATTCGACACGTACAAAAGTGTCAGGTTAGGCTTTGCTCATGAACATGGTGAAGTTGCGGAAACGAGCCGAGCAAGGCGGTAAGAAAAAATGTTGCCGCTCCAAAAAACGCTGCAAAACCTGCCCCGTGGTACTTCACCGACTGCGTAAAAGTGGGGCCTTGAAACTCGACGACAAAGCCTTAGCCAAAGCCCTCAACAAAGCGCGCAAATGGTGACAAGTGTGTGGTGGTATCGAACCTAGCGCGAGTGAATTTCGTTTTGCGCGTACGCCAAACCGCGGCTGACCAGCAATTCGATGCCATCCGCGGCCTGGGCGCAAATCGCACCCAAATCTGCCGCCTCCTGGTGGGAGAACGGGCGCAGTACATAATCCGCAGGGTCTTGGCGGCCCGGCGGGCGACCCACGCCGATGCGCACGCGCACGTAATCGCGTGTACCTAAGGCCGATGACGTTGATTTCAGACCATTGTGCCCGTTTTCGCCGCCACCGAACTTGAGCCGCACCGTCCCGAAATCCAAATCCAACTCGTCGTGGACCACCACGATCCGATCAGCCGGGACGTGAAAAAACTTCGCCAGCGCTTTGATCGGGCCACCGGAAGTATTCATAAAGCTCCGAGGCTTGGCCAGGATCACCTTTGTGTCGCCCCACCGAGTTTCAATCGTGTCCGTGTTCGATTTTTTATGGGTGGAAAACGCAGACGGCATCGGGGTGGTGCGTTCAGCTAGCTCATCAAGCACCATGTGGCCCACATTATGACGAGTAGTTTCGTATCGTGGCCCTGGATTGCCAAGGCCCACCACCAAAAACGGCGAATTCGTTGCATCTGCTTCAGTCACGCAGGATATTGTCCCACAACGCTCTTAGCCCGCCACGGAAAGGGCCCGGTGGGGGATTGCCACGGCGTATCGGGACGCTGTGAAGGCAAAAGACCTCCCCTTGGTCGCGTTAGTGGTGTGCGGCCAAGGGGAGGCGAGGAGAGAGATTTAAGACTCGGAGGCTTCTTCGGTGCCTTCCGCAGTCTCTTCAGATTCTACCGGCTCGTCGGCAGTTTCGGGGTAGACCACGTTGATGAGCAGCAGTTCGGCATCATCGACGAGGGTGACATCTTCGGGCAGCGGGACGTCGGCGGCGGTGATCTGGGAACCGACCTCGAGGCCTTCCACGGACACGGAGATTTCCTCGGGGATGCTGAGCACGTCGGCTTCCACGCGGATGGTGTCGGTGTCTTGGATAACCATGGTGCCGGGGGCGGACTCGCCGGTGTAGACGACCGGAACCTCAACCTCGACCTTTTCGCCACGGTGGATGGCAAGCAAGTCAGCGTGGTCGATCTCGAGGGTGAGGACGTTCTGGTCCACGCTCTTAATCATGGCGAGCTGCTTGGTGCCCTCAATGTCCAAGTTGATCACGGCGTTCAGGCCGTTTCGGCGCACGATAGCGGTGAATTCCAAGCGGTCGACGGTAACGTGCTCGGGGTCGAAGCCCTTGCCGTAGATCACGGCGGGCACGAGGCCGGCGCGGCGCGCGCGGCGGGACGGGCCTTTGCCCAGTTCGGTACGGCGGGTGGCGGAAAGCTTCAGCGCATCAGACATGCGGTGTTCTCCTTTGATCAGTGGTATAAGCAACAAACTTTGGAGTAGCCACAGAAAAACCTGCGGCAGAACTCGATGGTCTTGGTCGAGTCTTCGCAGGTGAAGAAAACAATCGCGTCGATAACGGCCCGTTTGGCCCTCGCCGAGACTTCGAAAATACTAACACAACCCCAAGCGGGGGAGGAAGTTCAGCGAGGGCGTTCAGGCGTTACGCCTGGCCTTCGAACAGGTCAGTGACCGAACCATTGGCGAAGATTTCGTGGATGGTCTTGGCCAATAGCGGCGCAATGGAAAGTACCGTCAGGTTTTCCCAACCCTCGGTGGATTGCGGCAGGGTATTCGTGGTGATCACTTCGCGTGCGCCGCAGCCGGACAGGCGTTCGCGGGCTGGCCCAGAGAACACACCATGGGTGCAGGCGATGATGACGTCGGTTGCGCCGGCATCTCGAAGTACGCCGACGGCGCCGGCGATGGTGCCGCCGGTGTCGATCATGTCATCGAGAAGCACGCAGGTACGTCCGGAAACATCGCCCACGACGCGATTGGCAACGATCTCGTTGGCCACGTCGACGCTGCGGGTCTTGTGCACGAAGGCGAGCGGGGCGTCGCCAAGCGTGTTTGCCCACTTTTCGGCGACTTTGACGCGGCCGGCATCGGGGGAAACCACGCAAATATTGTCCAGTTCGTACTTGGACTTGATGTAGTCGGTGAGGATCGGCATGGCGTGCATGTGGTCCACCGGACCGTCGAAAAAGCCCTGAATCTGATCGGTGTGCAGATCCACGGAAACGATACGGTCTGCGCCAGCCGTGTAGAGCATGTCCGCAACCAGGCGAGCGGAGATTGGCTCACGGCCGCGGTGCTTCTTATCCTGACGGGCGTACGGGTAGAACGGCAAGATCGCGGTGATGCGCTTGGCGGAACCGCGCTTCAAGGCGTCAATCATGAGCAATTGTTCAACCAACCATTTGTTCAATGGCTGGGTGTGCGATTGGAGCACGAATGCATCGCAACCACGTACGGATTCTTCGAAGCGAACGAAGATTTCCCCGTTGGCGAAGTCCCGAGCGGTCATGGGGGTGAGGTCAATACCAAGTTCTTGGGCTACCGCCTCGCCGAGTTCGGGGTGTGCGCGACCCGAAAACAGCATGAGGTTCTTTTGGTTATCAATCCAGTTGGCAGTCATGTTCGGTCTGCTCTAACCTTCCGTGTTCGTTGCCTCCGCTGCACCCAGGGCACGGGCTGCTGCTTCGGCGGCTGGAGTTCCGGGGCGCTTGCGCTGGACCCAGCCTTCAATGTTGCGCTGTTGTCCTCCGGAGACAACGAGCGCTCCGGGGGGAACATCTTCCCTGATTACTGTACCCGCTCCGGAGTATGCACCATCACCGACTGTCACTGGCGCAATAAACATCGTGTCTGAACCAGTTCGAACATGACTGCCAATGGTTGTGTGATGCTTATGAACACCGTCGTAGTTGACGAAAACGGACGATGCGCCGATGTTGGAATGCTCCCCAATCGTTGCATCCCCCACATAGGTGAGGTGGGGGACTTTTGAGCCGTACCCAATCGTGGCATTCTTCGCCTCGACGAAGCCGCCAAGCTTGCCGTGTTCGCCCACAGTTGTGCCTGGGCGGATATAGGTAAACGGGCCAACCTCGGCGTTCTTACCGATCACCGATTCGATTGCGTGGGTGCGGATCACTCGGGCGTGCTCCGCGACCGTGACATCCGTCAAGGTGCTGTCTGGGCCGATCTCGCAATTATCGCCAATTACGGTCGCGCCCTGCAATTGGGTACCGGGGTGAATGGTGACGTCCCTGCCGATACTCACCTGCACGTCAATAAACGTGGACTTCGGGTCCACGATCGTCGCCCCGTTCCGCATGTGCTCCTCGCAGATCCGCCGATTCATTTCGGCGTTGAGCATGGCGAGCTGCACGCGGTCGTTCACGCCGGCGACGAGCGCGGCGTCGTCAAGCTTATGTCCGCGTACGCTGCGGTCGTGGTCGCGCGCGATGCCAACAACGTCCGTGAGGTAAAACTCGCCCTGGGCGTTATCCGTGTCCAATTGTGTCACCGCATGGCGCAACAGCTCCGCGTCGAACGCGTATACGCCGGAGTTAATTTCGGTGATGGCGCGCTCTTGGTCGGTCGCGTCCTTTTCCTCAACGATGCGCAATACCTCGCCGTCGGCGTTACGTACGATGCGCCCATAGCCGGACGGATTTTCGACGCCCGCCGTAAGTACCGTCACTGCGGCGCGCGGCTTCGTATCGTGCTCCGCGAGTAATGCCTCCAAAGTGGACGCATTCAACATGGGAATATCCGAAGTGGTCACCAGCACCGTGCCCGCAAAATCCGCCGGAATCTGCTCTAAACCGCACGCCACCGCATGGCCCGTGCCATGCTGCTCTTCCTGCACCGCAATGCCCACCTTGGTTACTCCCGCGGCGGACAGGTCCTCCGCCTCGATCGCGGGAATCACCTGGTCGCGGCCGTGGCCCACCACCGCGATCAGATGCGCAGGCTGCACCCCAGCCGCGGCGTGCAATGCGTGACCTAACATGGTGCGCCCGACCACGCTATGCAGCATCTTCGGCAGCGCGGACTTCATGCGCGTCCCGGCGCCAGCCGCCAAAATAATTACGGCGGTATCTGAGTTCGACATTCAAGTACTCCAGTTCTTCAGCAACGTTATGGGGGGGGATGTGTGTGCACGCGGAATCCGTAAGGGGGTGTTCCGCCCAGGGGCTACCAGTCGCGTGGGGCAATCAACTCTTCGACGTCAGCGTCGAAACCGTACGCGCGGGCGATAAAATCCATATCCTCGGCGATGTTTTCTCGGGCGACAGTTTCAATTTCACTATCGTTTTCATTGAGTTCAACATCGAGTTCATTGAAACGTTCCGTCGTGTTATGCGTGATTGCATACAACGCTGGCAGAGTTTTCGGCTGCGTTGTTTCAATCGTGGCACAAGTATCCAAAAGTAGCTGCTGACCTTTGCGAACCAGCGGCGCTGGAAAATACGGATCGTCGGCCATCTCCGCTAGGAACGTGTACGACAAGATTGCCTCGTTGGTTATTGCCATAGGCAAAAGGATAGTTGGAAAAACGCCAATAGTTCGGACATTGCCGCCAAGTATTTCCTTAAAATGAAGAAGTATTCATCGGTAGAACCTGAGTTTTAAAATGCGCAAAATGTGATTGCGTGCGACCCGTAAGTACGGTGTGGGTGGTTCGCGCGCAGCTCGGGCCGCACGTTAGGGATGTGCTGGGTGCCGCATTCGGCTGGGGGTAGTCAAGGTAGCTATGGTAATCCTAACGTCGCGTGCGGTGAGGTGGCCTGCGGAGAGCGCCCACCTTGATGAAGGAGAAGACGATGAGCGAGTGTTGCGGTTGTGGCGCAAGCGAACCTGAGGGAGCTACGGCGAGCTCACAGGTGGTTGCGTTGGCTGCGGAGCATACTCCGTGGTGGCGGGACCGTAATCTCGCCTGTGCGATCGCTGCGGGCCTGGGATGGGTCGTCGGACTTATATGCGAATGGTTGGGTGTTGAGGCAATCGCACTGTCCGTGTACGCGCTTGCGCTACTCAGTGGGGCCGTGACGTTTGTTCCTCCCACGTTGCGGAAGCTGGTGCGTCAGCGCGGCAGAAACCGTCTTGGCGTCGGTTTGCTTATGACTATCGCAGCGATCGGATCCGTGTTGCTCGGCCACGTTGGCGAAGCCGCAGCGCTCGCATTTTTGTTCGCAATTTCGGAAACGCTGGAGGACAAGGCTATGCGTCGTGCTCGGCGCGGACTGCATGCCTTGCTGAATCTCATACCGGACACGGCGCGCGTGGTGCGCCATGGCGAGCCGGAGGAAATAGCCGTAGCCGATGTCGTGGTAGGCGATACGTTAGTGATCTTGGCTGGCGAGCGGGTCCCTACCGATGGCGTGGTGGTGGAGGGTGTGTCGTGGGTGGATTCTTCCGCAATGACGGGCGAATCGATACCTGCTGAAATCACGGTGGGTGACGCAGTGCTAGCCGGTGCGGTGAACGGCACTGGAGTGATTAGATTGCGTGCAACAGCGGACGGTACCGATAATTCTCTCACCCAGATTGTCGGCCTGGTGCAGCAGGCGCACGCGGTGAAAGGGCAGCGAGCGCGCCTCGCCGACAGGATCGCTCGGCCGCTTGTGCCGTTGGTGCTGGTGGTAGCGGCGGTGATCGCCATTTACGGTGTGGCTATCGGGCAAGCGGATGTGTGGATCGAACGCGCGTTGGTGGTGCTTGTGGCTGCTTCTCCGTGCGCGCTTGCCATCGCGGTGCCCGTCACTGTAATTTCCGCGATCGGCGCGGCCAGCAAGCTTGGGGTGGTGATTAAAACGGGGGCTGCGTTTGAAGAATTGGGTACGGTTCGCGTGGTGGCTTTTGATAAAACCGGCACCTTGACTCGCAACCGTCCCATTGTTGTGCACGTACATACGTACCCCGGATATTCGGAGGAATACGTTTGTGAAATGGCGGCGGCGTTGGAACGGCAAAGTCAGCATCCGCTTGCCGCTGCGGTGGTTGCTAAGGCGGCGGAAGTGTCTGCCGTAACCGATGTCACCGCAACGGATGTCTCCGAGACTCCTGGGGTTGGAATGCAAGGCACCGTTGGTGCGCACCGAGTTCGGGTGGGCAATGTTGCCTGGCTGGACGTGCCGCAATTCGATCGCGCCGCGCTCGAATCGGATTTTGCTGCACCTCAACCAGAATTTGCTGGGCGCCCGTCGAGCTTGGCCGACGACGCGAAAGCTTTGGCGAATCAAGGGATGAGTGTTATTGCGGTGGAGGTTGACGGTGATCTGGCGGGTTTGCTTGGGATTCGCGACGAGTTGCGCGTGGAGGTTCCGGAAACGGTGGCGCAATTGCGTGGTCAGGGGATCGGGTGTGTGATGATCACAGGGGACCGCGAGGAGACGGCGCGTGTGTTGGCCGAGCAGGCTGGGATTTCACAGGTGTTTGCGGGGCAATTGCCGGCGGATAAGGCACGCCGTGTGGTGGATTTGTGCGCCGTGCAGCCTACCGCCATGGTTGGCGACGGCACCAATGACGCCCCCGCGCTCGCCTACGCCCACGTTGGCATTGCCATGGGTGCATCGTCTTCCGCTGCGGCGATTGCGTCGGCCGATATTGCGTTTATGGGCCATGACCTGCGCCAATTGCCGCGCGTGTTCGGCCATGCTCGGCGCGGGAGAAGGATTATGGTGGCCAATATTTGCCTCGCGCTTGCGGTGGTGATTGGCCTGTTTCCGCTGGCATTGTCTGGGGTGTTGGGGTTGGCGGCGGTGGTGTTTATCCACGAGGTTGCCGAGGTGATCATTATTGCGAATGGGATGCGTGCGGCGATTATCGCGGGGTCCGCGACTGAAGCTTAACGGGGCCTTGTGGCTGCCTTGGGCTCGTGGCGTTCTCCGAATGCGCAGTGTGATGAGCGGGACCGCACGTTCGATTTTCTCGCCGGACGCTGTACCGATACACCCGCGGAGATCGAACATATCTATTGCCTCTATCGACGCCGCGGCTGCCTCGCGTTGAGCTCGCGCGCGGCGTCGATAGGCGGGGCGGATGTTAACGGAGTGGTTGTTGATGCCTGGGAACAGGCCTGGTTGCTCCTAAACGTATGGCGCTGAATTGATATGGAAACACTATGACGCGTCTAGTGTGCTCATATGCCCAGCTGCCACCATAGGAACCTAGGCGTTCCCAAACGCCGGCGGAAACGCCCAGCCTGACCCACACAATCCCGACAACGCACACGCACACATGCGCAGTTCACGCGACGGAAGGAGTTGCCTGTGGCGCGACAGTACCCAATGAAAAAAGAAACCTACACCATCTCTTCCGGGTGGGGGCCTCGATCCGGAGGCTTCCACTACGGCCTCGACTTCGCCGCAGCAGACGGAACCCCGTTCTATGCTTGCGCCGACGGCACCGTGCAATTTATCGGGCCCGCACAGGGGTACGGGCAATGGATCGTTATCGACCACCCCGCCAGCGTCGGTGGCGGCTGCACCGAATACGGGCACATGTGGAACGCGTTCGCCACCGGTCTCAGCGTCGGTGCCCGAGTCCGCAGGGGTCAGCTCATCGGATACGTGGGCAGCAACGGCACCTCGACCGGCCCACACCTCCACCTCACCGTGTGGGAACGTGGCTACGGCGGCAAACGAATCGACCCCGCGCAATGGCTCGCAGGCAGCCCACATCCCGGTGAACCCGGCTCCGTCGGCGACGTCCCCGTTGAGCCCGGCGCCGGGGGCGGCGAGCCGAATGCAGGTGCTGGGGGTGGGCCGAATGAAGGCGCCAGCACCGCGACGTTGTTTGGGGTGGACGTGTCCGAGCATCAAAGTGGGATGAACCTTGGGATGGCGGCCGCGGAAGCCGGATTGGACTTTGCCATCATCCGTACCACCGACGGCACCCACCGCGACCTTATTTACCGCTCCCATATGGAGGACGCGGAGCGCGCGGGCCTGATCACCGCCGCCTACCATTACCTGCGCAACCCCAGCGAAGGGCGCCCGATTGCCGCGCAGGTACAAGCGTCGCTCGACGTGATGGGCGATTATCGACGCCCCATCTGGATCGACGTGGAAACCCCTGCCGGCATTCACGTTAATCACATTCGTGAATGCAAGAGGCTTTTTGAGGAAGCGGGGGTGCGGGTGATTGGTTGCTACTCGTATGTGCCTTATTGGGAGCACAAGATTGCACCGAGCGAACCCGACAGCCACGAATTCGGCGCGTTCTGGGTGGCCGCCTACGGCCGCAACGCGCCTGGCGCCCCAGCCGCCATCTACCCAGGTAATGGGCACCGCCAATGGACATATCCGCTGGGCGGGCAGACGCCAGTGCTGTGGCAATACAGCTCCGAAGCCAGGTTCGGCACGTGGCGGGGCGGAACATCAGGCGTGGATATCAACGCCTTCCGCGGAACCCGCGAACAACTCAAAGCCCTGTTTTATGGATCCGGCACCGGGTCCGAATCGCCCGAGGAGGGAAACCGCGTGGAAAAAATGACCCGCTGGATACTCGACCAATTCGTAGGCCCAGAATGGTCGGGCGGCAAACCCAAATTCAGCGGTTGGGCGCAAACCGAAGGCCAGACTTTTGTCGACTACGTGGTGAGCAAACTCAAGCTCATCCCGGACATGGCGAAATCCGTTGCCGAGCTGCCCGGAAAACTCGACCGGACCGAACAACTCCTGCTCGAAATGGCCAAGTCCGTCGCCGACATTCCGGCCCGGTTGGAACGCATTGAAGCCCAGCTGAAGGCCACGAACGGAACTTCTCCGGACACGCAACATGGCGGCACCGACGCAGTGATCCGGTAGCAAGGGGAGCGGAGAATCGTGCCCGCCGCTTAACAAGTCACCCCTACATGCAAGAAACCGCCCGCATGTTTATTACATGGTCGGGCGGTTGTGCTTTTGTTGCTGCCCCACCAGGACTCGAACCTAGAAAGCTGGTACCAAAAACCAGAGTGTTGCCAATTACACCATGGGGCATTTCACCGATGCCGCAACGGCTCGTTGAAGCGTTGCGCGGTTCGGGTGACTACTATACCTTATTGTTTGCTTTTCGCATATTGGCTGGTTGGCCCGCATATGCCGGGACCGGGGTGGGTGCTCTAGTGTTGTACGCATGGGTAAACAGCGCATGACTGGCAAGCAACGCCGTGAGCAGCTCATTAGTATCGGGCGATCGGTGTTTGCGGAACGCGGTTTCGAGGGCGCAAGTGTTGAGGAGATCGCAGCGCGGGCGGGTGTGAGCAAGCCGGTGGTGTATGAGCATTTCGGCGGTAAGGAAGGGCTGTACGCGGTGGTGGTGGACCGGGAAATGGTCCGCCTTGAGGGGGTTATTACGGAGTCCCTGGCGCAGGGGAGTTCTCGGCACAGGGTCGAGCGGGCGGTGCTGGCGCTGTTGACGTACGTGGAGGAACATACGGACGGTTTCCAAATCCTTGTGCGCGATGTCACTCCCGGTGCGCCTGGCACGGAGCATAGCTACTCCACGATGCTGAACGATGCCGTCGCCCAGGTTTCCTATATTTTAGGCCAGGCGTTCGCGCGTTCCGGCTTGGATCCAGCGTTCGCTGGATTGTATGCGCAGGCACTGGTGGGCATGGTGTCCATGACGGCACAGTGGTGGCTGGATGAGCGGACGCCTTCGAAGGAGGAGGTCGCGGCGCATATTGTGAATTTGAGTTGGCATGGTTTGGCGGGCATGAAGGCGGACCCGAAGTTGGATACCTTGAAGGTTTCGGAGGAGAGTTAGGTGGTAGGCGTTTCGACCCCCATGTTGGCGGGGTTGTTGAAGGTTGCGGGGACGGATCCGAAATTTCGGGGCTTGGTGAGCCATGTGCGCGAGCCGATGCTCCATCTTTCTGGTGTGGATCAGGCGCGCCCGTGGACGGTGGGGGTGTTGGCGCAGCATGCGCCGGTTTTGGTGGTGACTGCGACTGGCCGCGAGGCGGAGGATTTGACGGCTGAGTTGAAGGCAATGTTGGGGGATAAGGTTGCGTGGTTCCCGTCGTGGGAAACGCTGCCGCATGAACGCATGAGTCCTGGCGTGGATACGGTCGGCCGCCGCGCCGAAGTGCTCGCCAACCTTTCGAATTTGCGTGTGGTTGTGATGGCGGCGCGTGCGTTTTGCCAGCCATTGGTGGAGCAGCCGCGCGCACCAATGTCGCTGCGACAGGGCGCGGAGTACGATTTCGCGGAGCTCATTCACGAACTGGTGTTCCGGGGATACGGGCACGTGGATATGGTGGCAAAGCGCGGGGAGTTTGCTACTCGCGGCGGGATTGTTGACATTTTCCCAACCACCGCGGAGCTGCCGGTGCGCGTGGAATTTTGGGGCGACGAGATCTCCGATATCCGGCCGTTTTCCGTTGCCGACCAGCGAACCATCCCTGATTTTGAGTTGGACTTCGTCGATGTGTATTCCTGCCGCGAGTTGTTGGTGGACCAGGCGGTGGCGCAGCGGGCTGCGGAGTTGGCGGTGCGGCACCCGGGCAATCCGGCGTTGGTCGAACTGCTGTCCAAACTCGCGGACGGTACCCCCGCCGACGGCATGGAGGCGCTCATCCCCGCGCTTATCGACGCCCCGCTCGTGGCCGTTTCCGAATTGTTTCCGCGCGACACGCACGTCTTGTTGTTCGATCCGGAGAAGATCCGGCGGCGCATCGCAGACCTTGAGGCAACCGACGCGGAATTCCTTGCGGCCGGTTGGGAGGCTGCCGCTATGGGGGCCAGCGGACCGCTGGCTGCGGAGGGGTTAGATTTATCGGCAAGCAGCTACCGATCTTTTGAGTCGCTGCGGGTTTCTGCCGAACGGGCCGGGCAATCGTGGTGGACGTTCGCCCCGCCGGGCATGTTGGAAGCGGACGAGGCGGACACGCTGCCGTTGAACTTTGAGCTGGGGCCCACCCCGCGCGGTGAGCTGGCCAAGATCGACGCGATGATGAATACGCTGATTGATCACACGCGTGACGGGGGTCGGGCGGCGTTTATCGCACCCGCCGCCGGCGCGATTAAGCGAATGGTTGATCGGTTCGCGGAGCAGGGGATTCCCACAAAGGTGGCCACGCCGGGGTGGGAACCCAGCCCAGGGGAGGTTACGCTCTACCAGGCGATGTCGCACGCTGGTTTGGTTTTCCCGAAGGTGCGGAAGCATCGGGATGCGCAGGCTTTGCCGCTGATCGTGATCACCGAAACCGATCTGACCGGGAATCGCGTTGGCGATATCGCTGGCGCAAAGCGCCGGCCCGCGCGTCGCCGCCACAAGGTGGATCCGCTGGCGCTCAACCCGGGGGATTTGGTGGTGCATGAGACCCACGGCATCGGCCGATTCCTTAAAATGATGGAACGCACCATCAATACTGGGGACGGCACTTCCCGGCGGGAGTATGTGGTGCTGGAGTACGCGGCGTCGAAACGCGGTCAACCCTGCGATCAACTCTTTGTTCCCATGGAAAGCTTGGACCTCCTGTCGCGGTATGTGGGTGGGGAAAAGCCGAGCTTGAGCAAAATGGGCGGCTCGGATTGGAAAAACACCAAGCGTAAGGCGCGTTCGGCGGTGCGGGAGATCGCCGGCGAGCTTATCGAGCTGTACGCGAAGCGGCAATCGGCGCCGGGGCACGCATTTTCGGCAGATAATCCGTGGCAGCGAGAAATGGAAGATAATTTTCCGTTCGTGGAAACCGAAGACCAAATGTCCGCGATCGAAGCGGTTAAGGCTGACATGGAACGCCCGGTGCCAATGGATCGGGTGGTCGTTGGTGATGTTGGGTATGGAAAAACCGAGGTTGCCGTGCGTGCCGCGTTCAAAGCCGTGCAAGATGGCAAACAAGTGGCCGTACTGGTTCCCACGACACTGTTGGCGCAACAGCACCTTGCAACATTCCAGCAGCGTATGGATGGTTTTCCCGTAACTATTCGCGGACTATCGCGATTTACGCCAAACAAAGAGGCGAAGGAGATTTTGGCGGGTTTGGCGGACGGTTCCGTGGATGTGGTGATTGGCACGCATCGCTTGATTCAAACGGGCGTTCAGTGGAAAAACCTTGGTCTGGTGGTCGTGGACGAGGAGCAGCGCTTCGGCGTCGAGCATAAGGAGCACATCAAGGCACTGCGCACGCACGTGGACGTGCTTACCATGTCGGCCACGCCGATTCCACGAACCTTGGAAATGTCCATGGCCGGCATCCGCGAAATGTCCACGATTTTGACGCCGCCGGAGGATCGGCACCCGGTGCTTACCTATGTCGGCGCGCAGGAGGACAAACACATTGCGGCCGCTATTCGTAGGGAATTGCTGCGCGACGGACAGGTGTTTTACGTGCACAATAAGGTGGCGTCGATTGAGAAACGCGCGCGTGAGTTGCGTGAACTGGTGCCGGAAGCCCGCATTGTGGTGGCGCACGGGCAAATGAGCGAAGACATTCTTGAGCAAACTGTGCAGGGTTTTTGGGACCGCGAATACGACGTTTTAGTGTGCACCACCATTGTGGAAACTGGGTTGGATATCGCTAACGCGAACACGTTGATCGTGGAAAACGCGCACCACATGGGGCTGTCCCAGTTGCATCAATTGCGCGGCAGGGTGGGGCGTTCGCGGGAACGCGGCTACGCTTACTTCCTCTATCCGAAGGGCGCCACGCTTACCGAAACTTCATACGACCGCCTCGCGACTATCGCACAAAATAACGACCTTGGCGCGGGTATGGCGGTGGCGATGAAAGACTTGGAAATGCGCGGCGCGGGCAATGTGCTCGGCGCCGAACAATCCGGCCACATCGCAGGAGTGGGGTTTGACCTGTATGTGAGGCTCGTCGGCGAGGCCGTGGAAGCGTTCCGCGCGCTGGCGGACGGCAAAGTCATCGACGCCACGGACAAAGAGCCCAAGGAAATCCGGGTGGATCTTACCGTGGACGCGCACATCCCGGAATCGTACATTAATGCGGAGCGGTTACGGCTGGAGATTTACCGCAAGATCGCTGCGTCTACCGATGATGCTGAGTTGCGGCGCGTGGTCGAGGAAATGGTTGACCGTTACGGCCCGATCCCGGTCGAGGTCGAACGTATGTTGGCGGTGGCGCGGCTGCGGCACCTGATGCGGGCGGCCAAGTTGGAAGATGTCGGTGTACAAGGCACTCGCATCAAGGTGCACCCCGTGGATTTGCCTGACTCCAAGCAAGTTCGGCTCAAACGAATGTTTCCCGGCGCGACGTATCGCGCCGCCGCCCGCGCCGTGCAGCTGCCGTTTCCGAAGGCGGGGCGCAATGTTACCGACCCGCAGCTTCGAGACGTGGAACTCGTGCAATGGGTCGCCGATTTTATTGCCACGATGTTTGAACTTGACCCGGTGAATGTGGACGGGACTCCGCGTGAGACTCCGGCGGCGGCGCCGGTTGCCGTGGAGGATCGAGATCCCCTCGCGGCCATGCGATCGACGAGGCGCCGCGACGAGGAAGACGAAGACGATCGCCGCGCGGCACGGCGAAAAAAGTACCGGCTCCGTTAACGGAGCCGGTGGGCGAGTGCCTGAGTCGTACCATCACCAGTTTTGGTGATGGTACGGTGCGCGTTACAGGCTGAGCGTTCCTGCGCTGAGGCCATAGATTGCAAAGACCGCGCCGATGACTACGAGTGCGACGATGATCCATTCGAAGGCGTTGAAGATCTTTTCGCCGGCGCGGACGCGGGTCCAGATGTACGGGACGAAGCCGGGAATGACCAGCAGCGCGCCGAAGAGCAGGTAGGTGGGGTCCGCAGCGTAGAACAACCAAACGGAGTACACGGTGGCGATGGCGCCCACGAGGAAGTGCCGGCGATTCTCGCCGGCGGGGATTTCCGGGCCGGAGTCGTCGAAGCGGTCGCCGGCGTGGGGGTGGGTGACACCGCGCCCACGGGTGGCCAGCAGCACGAGGTAGAAGGCGGAGAAGATATACGGCAGCAGGTACATCATGGTGGCAAGCTGCACCATGGATACGTACGTGGTCTCGTTGACAAAGAAAATGATCACGGAAATCTGGATCACTATTGTGGAGACTAGCTGCGCGTAGTACGGTGCGCCGGCGGCGTTGGTTTTGCCGAGGCGTTTGGGAAGCAGGCCGTCGTAAGCCATCAGCGCGATGGGTTCGGCGCAGAGCATCTGCCAAGACACATAGGCGCCCAGTACGGACAGGCACAAACCGAAGGAAATCAGTGCGCCGCCCCAGGGGCCGACCACGGCCTCGAGGACGCCGGCCATGGAGTTGTCTGGGAGCGCGGCGAGTTCTTCGCGGGTGAGCACGCCGTACGAGAGTGTGGCTACGGTGACTAACAGGGCGAGAACCATGCTGAAGCCAATGACGGTGGCGCGTCCCACGTCTTTCCGGGTGCGGGCTTGTTTGGAGTACACGCTGGCGCCCTCGACGCCGATAAAGGCCCATACGGTAAACAGCATCATGCCTTTCACCTGGTCGGTGACGCTGCCCACGGAGCCATCCGCGGCCCAAAGATCGAAGGTGAAGCGGTCCCAGCTGAACCCGAGGAAGGCGACGAGTACCACGAACACCAAGATGGGCAGGATCTTTGCCACGGTGGTCACGAGGTTCATAATCGCCGCTTCCCGGATGCCGCGGGTGAGTCCGGCAAAAATGGCCCAAGTAAGGAGGGACACGGCGATGGCGGATGTCCAGCGGTTCTCCGCAGAAAATACGGGCAGGTAGTAGCCCAGTGTGGAGAAAAATAAGGTGGCGTAGCCGACTTGGGCGATGACACTGCCCAGCCAATAACCCCAAGCGGATGCGAAGCCGACGAAGTCGCCAAGGCCGGCGCGTACGTAGGAGTAGACGCCGGAGTCGAGGTTGGGTTTACGAACAGCGAGGATCTGGAAGACGAATGCGATGGAGAGCATGCCCACCCCGGCGATGCACCAGCCGATGAGCATTGCTCCGGGCCCGGCCACGGAGCTTGCGTTTTGGGGGAGTGCGAAGATGCCGGTTCCGATGGTGGAGCCGATGATGAGGGACACGAGCGTCCAAACGCGCACTTTGTTGTCGCCTGTTGTAGTAGTCACGTTGAGTAACCCTAGGTGTTTGTCTACTCATTTCCCAAGTGTGAATCCATGTACAATCGCCGCATGTCGATTCTCCTCTTGGATTCGAGGCATCCGTTGTGTGTGCCGCTGGACGTGGTGGTGCACCACCAGCCGAGTATTGCGTACACGGACGCGGTGCCAGGAGAGGTCCAGCAGGCGTTGTCGAAACTGGGTGCAAGCAGTGCAAATGACAGGAACCAGGCGGAGCTATTGGTGGCTGTTGATGCGGCGGAGCCGCTCGTTGCGGCGCGGATCGCCGCAGGGGAGCAGGTGGTGGCGGCCGGGGCGTCGATAAGTGTGGCGCAACAGGTCATGGGCGCGGCGGTGGCGCGGGGGGAGTGGGAACGGGCGCAAACCCACGTCACGCTGCTGCCGTACCTGCACGAGGAGGTCGCGGAGTTTGACCAGGCCGTACGCCACGGCACGCCCGAACAAGTTTGCGATGAGCTTTCCGATGTCCTGCTACAGGTACTGTTTCATGCGGAAATCGCTTCGAGTTTCGAGTTCGATGATGTGGCGGCGGCGTTTGTGCGGAAAATGCGTGCCCGCGCGCCGTATTTGTTTGATGGTTCCACTGGTATCGTTCCGCTTGCGGTGCAAACGGACGCATGGGAAGCGGGCAAAGTTCAGTGAATCGAGCGGTTGGTTGGGGTTGCGCCGCGATCCTCGCTATGGTGATGGTGATTTCGTTCGTGGGCTGGTCGCTCACGTTTTTGCAGGGTTCCGCGCCGATCCGGCAGCTGCAACCCGTGCCTGCCGACGTCCCGCCTGCCGGCGGCGTAGAAGTGCCCGCCGTGGACGTGCACGCTGACGGCAGAACCTCCGAAAAGCTGGCCTTTTGGGCGGAACCTTTGGCGGCTGATACGGGCATTTCTACCCAGGCGTTGCAGGCGTACGGCAATGCTGAATTGATCGCGGCAGAGAGCTGGCCCGACTGCCATCTTCGTTGGAACACTCTTGCGGGTATTGGGTTTGTGGAGACGCGGCACGGCACCTACTCCGGCAACCTGTTTGGCGGTAGTCACTTGGACGAGCAGGGCGTTGCGGTGCCCCCGATTATCGGTGTGCCGCTCGACGGTTCGCCAGGGTTTGCGGAAGTTGCGGATACGGATGATGGTGCCCTCGACAACGATGCGCAATTTGATCGCGCTGTCGGTCCGATGCAGTTTATTCCGGAGTCGTGGAAGCGGTACGGGCGAGACGCCAACGGTGACGGCTCCCCAGACCCGCACCAGATTGATGACGCCGCACTCGGCTCCGCGAATCTGTTGTGCGCCAATGGGCGCGATTTGGCGACGCCCGAGGGGTGGGCCGACGCGATCCGGTCCTACAACTTTTCGCAAGAGTATTTGATTAATGTGCGGGACGCTGCCGCAGCATATGCGCTACGGCAACCCCCGGTGTGAGTGGCCTCACGCAGGCCCGTCACGCGCGGCGATTTCATGCCACAATTGGTAGGTAGGTGCGGCCGTACCGGTTTTCCGCTCAAAAGTGTGGCAACTATCTCATGTCCGTTTGGTTCCGATCGGGCATCATAGGTGGGACACTTGAGGTTGGAGTCGGCGACATCCGCACAGACAAATTCACATCATTGTCCATTGACATAGGAGGCCACTGTGGCTGAAATCATGCACGTTTTTGCTCGAGAGATTATGGATTCCCGCGGCAACCCAACGGTCGAGTGCGAGGTGTTCCTTGATGACGGCAGCCACGGTGCGGCCGGTGTGCCCTCCGGCGCATCCACCGGTGTGCACGAGGCTCACGAACTCCGCGACGGTGGTGACCGCTACTTGGGCAAAGGGGTGCTGAAGGCGGTAGAAAACGTCAACGAAGAAATCGCCGACGCGCTGGCTGGCTACGATGCCGACGACCAGCGCATGATCGACCAAAAGATGATCGAACTTGACGGCACCCCGAACAAAGCTCGCCTCGGCGCAAACGCCATCCTCGGTGTGTCCATGGCCGCCGCCAAGGCCGCCGCTGATGCTGCCGACCTCGAGCTGTTCCGTTACATCGGCGGCCCGAACGCCCACCTGCTGCCAGTGCCGATGATGAACATCGTGAACGGTGGCGCCCACGCGGATTCCGGCGTGGACGTGCAGGAATTCATGATCGCCCCGATCGGTGCCGAAAGCTTCGCCGAGGCGCTGCGCATGGGTGCCGAGGTGTACCACACCCTCAAGTCCGTGATCAAAGATAAGGGCCTGTCCACCGGCCTGGGTGACGAGGGTGGGTTCGCACCTTCCGTCGAATCCACGAAGGCCGCCTTGGACCTCATCGTCGAGGCCGTGGCGAAGTCAGGCTACAAACTGGGCGACGATATCGCCTTGGCGCTTGACGTCGCATCCTCCGAGTTCTACAAGGATGGCAAGTATCACTTCGAGGGCGGCGAGCACACTGCCGAAGAAATGATCGAGGTGTACAAGAAGCTCATCGAGGAATACCCGATCGTGTCCATCGAGGACCCGTTGCAGGAAGACGATTGGGAGGGCTACACCGCATTGACGGAAGCCATCGGCGAGAAGGTCCAGATCGTTGGTGACGACTTCTTTGTGACCAACCCCGAGCGCCTCAAGCAGGGCATTGCCAAGAAGGCCGCGAACGCGCTGCTGGTGAAGGTGAACCAGATTGGTACTCTCACCGAAACGTTCGACGCCGTGGAGCTCGCACACCGTAACGGTTACCGCTGCATGATGTCCCACCGCTCCGGCGAGACCGAAGACACCACCATTGCGGACCTCGCGGTTGCGTTGAACTGCGGCCAGATCAAGACCGGCGCGCCCGCCCGCTCCGAGCGCGTGGCAAAGTACAACCAGCTGCTGCGCATCGAGCAGATGCTTGGCGACGCCGCGGTTTACGCTGGCCGCGACGCCTTCCCACGCTTTGCCAACTAACCGCCTAGGCTAGTAGGCACCGAGGGCGTGGGAGTGCCCGTTTGAAGGTAGATATCCCGGCAGGAGTAATCCCTGCCGGGATATTCTTTGCCTTCGTGCTCGTTGTGCCGCGCGCTTCGTGTGGCTCCCCGTTATTCCGGTGGCGAGTGGCTAGGATTGGGGTGCTATGGAATCAACAGCACACCGCCGAGTGCAACCAGTGACCTACCGTCGAACTGGAACACGAACCAATGAGCGTCGGCCGCGTCCGCCGAGGTTGTCGGGCACGCCTGAACAACGGCGGGCGTCGAGAGGCGGGGGGCGCGTGGGACGCCCACGCCGGCTTCGGTTGGGCGCCATGGAAATAGGGGTGCTGGTAGGGGTAACCATCGTGGTGCTCGTGATGATTGGCATGCCGCTGCGCAACTACTTCCAGCAACGGAGCGATATCGCACGCGTGAACGCCAGCATTACGGCGAAGGAAGAGGAAAAGCAGCGGTTGTTGGGGGAGCTGGAAAAGTATGAGTCGGAAGCGTTTGTGAAGGAGCAAGCGCGCGTCCGCCTCGGCGTCATCGAGCCTGGTGAAACAGCTTTTCGCATTATTAGCCCGGAGTTGGAGGCTGAGTCTTCGACCGGTCAAACGAGCGAACGGGCCGACGATCAGCAGGTATGGTACGACCTGTTGTGGGACGCCATCGCTACCGAGGATTCCGTTGTGCGCATCGGGGGAGAAGAGCAAGCTGAAACGCCGCCGAGCGAGGTTGGGCGCTTGCCCATTTCGCCGACGCAACCTCCGCCGCCAGCAGAGGTGCCATAGCTTGCCGGATTCGCGCATTCGCGCGTATGCATTACACTCATTATTTTTTACGATGGAGAAACGATAATGAGTGCACATGTAGATCCCGCCGACATTGCGGCCGTGGCGCAGCAGCTTGGCCGCCCCCCTCGCGGCGTATTGGAAATTGCCTACCGTTGCCCAGACGGTGCGCCCGGCGTGGTGAAAACCGCGCCCCGGCTTGACGATGGTACGCCCTTTCCAACGCTGTATTACCTCACGGATCCCCGGTTGACGGCGGAAGCTTCCCGGTTAGAGGTGGCGCACGTGATGAAGTGGATGACGGAGCGGCTGGAACGAGACGCCGAACTGAAGGCCGATTATCAGCGCGCCCACGAGCTGTACTTGCAGGAACGTAATGCGTACGAGGATTTGGGCACGGACTTTTCCGGTGGCGGCATGCCGGACCGCGTGAAGTGCCTGCACGTGCTGATCGCCTACGCTTTGGCGGCCGGACCGGAGCGGGTGCGGCTGGGCACGGAGGCAGTCGCACTGGCGGCCGAACACGCGCAGTTGCGGGGGACTGCGGTGCCCGCTGATTGGCCGACCTGCGAGGAGCTTGGCGTGAGCTTAGATGAGTTTGATTTCAGCAATGCGGAGGTGCGCCCATGACTCGATACGGAGCGATCGACTGCGGCACGAATTCACTGCGTTTGCTGATTGCGGAGGTGCTGAACGGCACCACCACCGAACTGGTGCGCACCATGGAAATCGTTCGTTTGGGCGAGGGTGTGGATGCCACTGGGCGGCTCAGCGACGCCGCGTTAGCGCGCACGCGTGCAGTGCTAGAAACATATGCCGATCTCATGGTGGAATACCGGGTGAGCGATGTGCGCATGGTAGCCACGTCCGCGACTCGAGATGCGGCCAACAAGGAAGCGTTCTTCCGCATGACAGCGGAGATTCTCGGAAGATTCCGCCCAGGATATTGCGCGGAAGTGATTTCCGGCGATGAGGAGGCGGCGTTGTCGTTCCGCGGCGCAGTGGCGGACTTGGATCCGGCGTCGGGGCCGTTTTGCGTCATTGATCTTGGCGGTGGCTCAACCGAATGCATCGTCGGCGATTATGACGGCACGATCCACGGGGCGTTAAGTGCACAACTCGGCTGCGTTCGCCTTACCGAACGATTGCTCGGTAGTGACCCGCCGTGTGAGGCGGAGGTAGAGATTGCCACCGAGTACGTCACCACGTGCCTCGAAGAAGTGCGCCAGCACGTGCCCATCGACCAGGCGCGCACCTTCGTTGGTTGCGCCGGTACCTTTACCACGCTCGCCGCACTTGCCCTGGGGTTGGAGGAGTACGACGCCACCGCCATCCACGGATCCGAACTACGTTTCGACGCCCTGCGTATCCTTGTGCAACGCCTCATCGCCGAATCCACCCAGCAGCGCGCCGCCAACCCGGTGATTCATCCTGGGCGTGCGGATGTGATCGCCGGCGGCAGCATTATCGTGCAGGGAATTCTCACCATGGCCGAAGAACACGCGGGTGTTTCCTCGCTATTGGTCAGCGAAAAAGACATTCTTGACGGCATGATTGCAGGGCTTTCGGACGGCGCGGCCATCATGCGCTAAACTACTCACGGGTGATTCACCCAAGCCCCTATAGCCCAATTGGCAGAGGCAGCGGACTTAAAATCCGCCCAGTGTCGGTTCGAGTCCGACTGGGGGCACTCAAGAATTTGCAGGTCAGAACGGGTTTCAGTCCCGAAAAACCACCGCCGTGACGGAGTTTTGACGGAGAAAAATTACGAAACAGCCCGACACAACCCATCCAACACCGAAGCCACCGCATCCAAATCCTCATCAAACAACTCCGCATACACATCCAACGTCATCGCCGCCGACTTGTGCCCCAACTGAGTCTGCACTACCTTCACATTTACCCCGCGGACATCAGTAACTCCGCCGCCACATGCCGCAAACCATGCGGCGTCACTGGCAGCACCTCAGGAACCCCCAACACGCCCGGGTGTATGGGGAGCAGGCTGGGTATGCGGCGGCGGATTATTTCTTTCGGTCGCGGCAGTTGGATGATGTGTTGGCGGGGTTGGATTATCCGGTGGTGGCGGATCCTGCGGGGTTGGAGCAGGCGGAGGCGTCGTTTGGGTGGGCGTTGCGCACGTCGCGGGAGGGTGGGGTGTTGGATGTGGGGTTGGCGCGGCGGAAGTTGGCTGGGGTGTTGAATCGGTTGGTGTTGCAGCCGGCTCGTGAGACTGTGGCGTTGACGACGAGGGTGGCGGGCACCCGGTTTGCGAGGGTGCCGTCGCCGGGGGCGTGTGTGTTTTGTTTGATGTTGGCGTCGCGTGGGGCTGTGTATTCAGAGCAGACGGTGGTGCAGCGGGCGCGGGGCGGGTCATATCACGATAATTGTTCGTGTTTGGCGATTGAGGTGCAGTCTACGGCGGATTTGCCGGTGATTAATCGGCAGTTGGAGCAGTTGTGGAAGGCTGCGACGGCGGGGGTTGAGGGGCCGAAGGCGCAGCAGGCGGCGTTTGCGGCGGCGGTGCAGGAGCGGAGGTCTAGAGTTAGCGAGCGTGGTAATCGTGAACACCGAGAGCACATGGAGTCTGTTGAAGCAGCTCATAAGTTCACAGTTGCTAAAACTGTTAATGAGTCACGTGGCATTTCGGGTGAAGAGGCTGAACTTCGGCGAAAGTTGGGGACACCGGGGTGGATCCCGGGGGATGCTTTCAGGGTTATCGCATCTCCTTTGGATGCGGTGAAGTCTAGTGAGGCGTTATCGGCAGATCAGATCAAGAGCTTGGGTTTGCTGACGGATCCTCGCGATTTGGTTAACTCAGTTTCTGTAGATAGAGAAGCCAAAGTCCGTGACTGGCGGCTAGCGAACGGTGCTAGAACTGTAGATTTCGTTACTCCAGCGAGCCAAAGCGCGGCAATACACGATAAGTTGTTAAAAGCCACGGGTAAGCTTTCTACACCTGATTTTCTTATCGATGGGTATTTGACTGCTGATGTGAAGGTTTTACGTAGTTTCAAAAAGTTCGAGGCAAACGTAAGGTCTGGCGCGTTGCAGGCGGGCACGGTGATCATTGATTACCGTGGTGTTGATGTTGATGATGCCCAAGTTTTTCAGGCTGTCCGCAAATCTGCTTTAAATGATGGTCACAAAATTGCTAGAACTGTAGCTGTAGGTAAAGAACGCGTGTTTTTCTGGGAAGGAGAGTCAGATGTCCGTTGATCCTTGTGTGATTATTCGTAGGTTCTCCGGTGACCGGGAAGCTGCTTTATCCTTAGGTCGGGATATAGTGCGTCGTGTAGCGGAAGCGTCGGGCCTTGATCCTTTTTGCATATGCGTTGTTGACGTTCCGGAGTACGATAGGCGGGCTTACGGAGAGTTTTATGTCAGCGGGTCTAAATCTTCTGAGGATCGAGAGATAAAGCTACTTTCCTTGGTTTTTGACGAACTCGTTCGTGATACGGACTGGGATGTAGAGCTCTTCTGGGGAGGTCTGGAGGACTTTGTGGATGGGCTAGAGCATATGCGTCGATCTGATGGAGCGGAGTCTGCGGAAATTTTCGACCCGTATGAGGATCAGTTCGAAGGTATAGATGCGGCTTAAAGCGTTGATTTGGTGATTTCGCCGGGTTCGATTCCCGGCAACGCACGAGAACCCCACAACTGGTTTGGTTGTGGGGTTTTGTTATGCGCCCGGCCGAAATGGTGGGCGTTTTGCCGAAAAGGGAAATAAATAGGAGGAAATTATGAAGACACGGGGTCCGGTGTGGGTTCGGCGGGTTGAGGGCGAAAACGCTGGTGCGGCCCCAGCCTCGGCAGATACTTCAGCGGGTGCGGACAGCTCTGGGGCTGCACAGGCTCAGGATGCGGATAGTTCTGGGGCTGAATCCGAGCAGGGTGCGGAAAGCACCGCGGAGCATTGGAAAGCGCAGACCCGCAAATGGGAACGCCGCGCCAAAGACAACCAAGCCGCCGCCGAAACGCTGAAAAAGCTTGAGGATGCGAACAAAACCGAACTGCAAAAAGCGGAGGAACGCGCAACGCAGGCGGAGCACCAACGCGCCGCCGCCGGGCGCGCCGAAGATTCCGGGGCAGGTGGCTGAGGCGATTGGTTGGGAGGGGCGTGGGGAGGAATGAACATGAGGGAACTCTCTTTGCTGGTTGTGTGGCCGGTGGAGAGGGTTCCCTATCTTTTTGTGCGCGCCTTTTGGAGCGTGGGTTACGGGAATCTTTTCGCGCGTCGAACTTGTAGGAGGCCACGTGCGCCTTCAAAAGCTGCAACTACTGCGGGCAAGGCAACCCAAAGTGGTACTTGGGTGAACGTGATAAGCACACCAGCTGTGATGAGGGAGACGGTTCCTGCAAAGAGAAGCCAGCTACTGGTTATCGTCAGCCGACGGCGATAGGTCTGATTGTTTTTCTGTATCGTTGTGCGGATTGTCTCCATTGGGATTGGGGTCGTCACCGTGGGCCTCCTTCCGCTTGATGTGCAAGATAGTCCACTTGGTTGACGTGGTCTTGCCGTTCTTTTTTACTCTATCTTCCTGGATCATCATCGTGTATAGATTTTCGTTATTCACTTTTTCTCCATGCCTGACCTGTTCTAGGAACACTGAATCTTTAATTTCGACTTTCTTACGGGTGTCCCCGACGCGCACAGACCAGGCCCCGCCTCCTTCTAGGTCCGCGACTGCGAGAGTGCCTTCGTGAGTGATGATGTTGGATGATTCTTCAATTTCGTCCTCGGGGTTGACACGAATGTAATCGGCCTTCGTTAGCGTGTAGTGCTCGTCGCGCTTAACGTCAGGGTTATCCTTCGCGGGTGTGACGTTGAGCTCAGTGATTCGGGGGTCGGTAAGTGGTGCCATGATTTTTCGGAGCTGTTTGCGGCGTCGAACCGTCTTTTTATTCAGTTCCATAAATGCTTTGGCGGGAATGATGTCAACCGAATCATTGCGCCACTTCACTTTGTAGCTGCCGTCGTCAAGAGGGCTGGCATCGACCAATTGGTCACTGGTTGCTTTGACGGACCATTGAATGAGTTGAGAGACTGTGGGGATGCCGACAACGGTGTAGGCGATTTCTTTTGCCGTTTCAGGGTTCTCTGTTATGAATCTCATCGCTTCGATAATGAAAGATCCCTCTTTCGCTGGGCGAATGAGTATTTCAGATTTTATAGGACCTTCTGGGTGGAAAACGCCGGCTTTTTCGAAGTCTTCGGTGAGTTCAGTTAATCCGAGCAGAGTTTGTGCGACGTGTTCTGCTCGGAGTTCGTGGACTGCGGTCCCGTTTGTGTTCTCCCCGTCAAATCGGAGGGAGATGACATCTTGGATGCGCCAGTCCGTGCTTGGTTCTTCCTTCATTACCATTCCTTAATTTTACCTAAGGGGAAGCGTAGGTTTTCTTGCGTCTAGGCTAAAGCGCATCCCCTTAAGATGGTGAACGTGCGCAGTTCATCTGTCTGCGGGTGACGTCCCTGAATGGTCGTATTCATTGACCACTCCATTGTCCACTAATTTCCGCTGGCAATAGGGCCAAAATCAGCGTTTTCTCAGCTTCGATTGTCCAGTGGGCTGACCGGTGAGACGGTCGCCTGGAGGGCAGGCGGGCATAGGGGGTCGTGTCTCGGCCGTTGGGTGGGTAGCCGTGGTGTTTTGGTGGTGTTGACCCGGGTTTAGTGGGGTGTTTCCGTGACGGAGTTTTGACGGAGAAAGTTGCGAAGTCTAGCTAACCTAGGGGCTACTGCTTGGGAAAACATAAAACCCGCTACCCGGTGCGAAAACGGCAAACCCCCAGTTCAAACGCCATTTATGCTGAAAATAGCAGCTGGGTCGAGTCCGACTGGGGGCACCACGTTGGAGGGAGTCGTCGCGCGAGGTGATGGTGCGGGGTATTAGGGGATGAATAATAAAGCTCCCCGCGCGCTGGATGCTTGTGGTGGCGATCCAACATGCGGGGAGCTGAGGTTTTGGCTCGGGCTATGAATTTGGGGTGGTTGGGGTTTCCGCAGTTTCAGTTTCGGTGTTTTGCTCCGATTCTTCTACGGGATCGTCTTCGCAGACGGTTCCTGCTGCTGGGAGTGTGCCGTCGAGGAAGTAGGTGACTACCTTGTCGTCCACGCAGCTGGAGCGTCCTTGAAATGATGCGGCGTGGCCTTGGGCATCTACGGTCAGCAGGGTGGAGGTTTCCAGTTGTTTGTTCAACGCTTCCGCGTATTGGAACGGCGTCGTGTGGTCGCCGGTGATGCCGATGACCAGGATGGGGGCGGCGTTGGGTGCGTGGAATTCCTCGTAAATGTCGTGGCCGCTTTCCGGCAGGGCGAAGCAGCCGAGGTCTGCAAGGTCCGAGAGGTTTTGCTCATCAATGTCGGGGCCGCCCAGCAGTAATGGCATGCCTATGCGGTTGACGTGCTCCAACAATCCCGGAATATCCGGATCGTTGGGGAAGGAGTGGCAGGTAACAATCGTTCCGGAGGTGTCTACGGCTGCGCCGCCGGAGGCGATCGAATCTGCGATGAGTTTGATGGTTTCGCCGTCACCTTCGAGTGCTAAGTTCAGCGCCGCTATGGAAATCTTCCGGTCGAATGCGCTTCGGTACAAGGTGCTTGTTAGGTAGCTGTACACGTCGTGTCCCGTGAGAGTGGCGCCTTCGTCGCCGTGTAGCGGCTGCTCGTCGAGTTTTTTGATAAGGTCGGCGACGCTTTGCTCATCCACGAACGGGCAGGTATTGAGGGTGCCGTCTTTGGTGTATTCCGCTTCGCAGGTTTGCCCAAGGTGCACAATCGCGCGGGAGATGGCTACTTGTTGTTCAAAGCGGTGAATCGGGGTCGCCCAGCCGGCATCTTCGGCTGAGTCAAGCACCATGCGGCCAACTTTGTCTTGGAACAGGGTGGCATACGTTGCGCCCAGCATTGTGCCGTAGGAATAGCCGAGGTAGTTGAGTTTGTCGTCCTTCATGAGTGCGCGCATTAATTCCATATCGCGCGCTACTGAGGAGGTGCCCATGTAATGGGCGAGTGGGTTTTTGCCAATGCAATCGCCGATGCGCAGGGTGGAGTTTGTATATTCCGAATCTTGGCATTGGATTGGCTGGGAGGCGCCGATGCCGCGCGGGTCAAAACCAAGCAGGTCGTATTCTGCAAGAAGCTTGTCAAAGCCGGGCGACACTGTCATGCCAATCATGAAATCGCGGCCGGTGGCGCCGGGGCCTCCGGGGTTGCCCAGCAGCGTGCCTTTTGGCTTATCGCCTGTGGATGGAATGTGCACTACCGCAAGTTCAACGGATTGCAGGTTTTCCGGGTCCGTCCAGTCAAGTGGTGCGGCGATGCTGCCACATTTCACTTCCTTGGTGTTGACATTTACGGCTTCTAGGGCTTGTTCAACTTCGGGAATTAAGCCGTCTTTGGGGCCGCACTCGCGCCATTTAATATTTTGTTCATAGTTACGTTTGAAATTTTCGGCTTGCCATTCCGCAGTGAGGTCCGGATTGGAAATTATTCGCAATGGCCCGCCGTCGGGGCCAGCACCCATCGCAGACGTTGGGGCATTGCCGCCGATGGTGGACTCGCTGGCACATCCGGCAAGCAACAACGTGGCAGCCAAGGGAAGCGCAGCTAGTTTTCGCAATATTGCGGTGCGTGGTGAGGCACCTTTGTTGTGAAACATCGACAACAACTCTATTCAGGAGAAGTGACAAAATACCAGTTCAGCATACACGGTAAGTGGCCCTCAATTCCCAATTATGCGGACCTGGCAACATATTTAAAATTTGCGCAAAATTAACGGCAGAATTTTGTGTTCCATTCAAAATTTCTTATTGTTGGTGGATTTATGCTGGCGGTGCGTGGTGTGTGGGTTGGGTGTTGCGCTCGTGGGAACCTAGTCCGCTATACTTATTCAGGTTAGCGTTACCTAATTCAAAAGGATGGTTATGTCTGCGTTTCCGCAACCCACGCTGTTTTGGTGCCATGAGGGTTCGGCGACTCTTCGCACGGGGGCTGAGGTGATGGAGATACGCGCGGGCACTGGGCTTTATGCAAGCGCGGCTACGATCGTTGAGCAGCAGGGAATAGTGCTGCCGCTGCCCGCTGATACGGTGCGTTCGCTCGCGCCGCGCAGAGTGGTGTTCGGCCCAGGCTGGGGGACCGTGATGCTCCGCGAATTCTCGCTCGCCGTTTCGAATCCGGAGTATGTGCTCCCGGCTGAAATCGCCACTGTGTGTGAGGTGCCAGCTGCGTCGCCGCCCATGCCTGCTGCCGCGGAGGCGCGGCAGGTAGCCACGTGGTTGACGGAAAACGTTGCTGATCAGACTTCGCTTGAGGATTTCGCTGCGCAGTTGCGCGTAAGCTCCCGTACCATTCAGCGGCAGTTTATTGCGGGCACCGGACTATCCTTTAGCGAGTGGCGCGCAGGCGTTCGGGTATCTGCCGCCGTGGAGCTGTTGACCTTGGGGTTTTCCGTAGCGGTCGCAGCAAACTTGGTTGGGTTTTCGGCAACAAGCAGCCTTACGCGCGCGTTCCGTCGGCACACTGGGTGTCCGCCGTCTGCGTTTACCACCGGCGCGGCTGGCATGGGGGATGTTGGCTCCCCGCCCGCCTGTGAGTCCTACACCGTATTCGCAAGCGATATCGATGTTGTGTGGTGGGTAGAGCGCGGGACCGCAACGTTAGTCGACGGCAGCTATTGCCGGTTTTTGGCGGCTGGAGACACCGCCACGCTGACCGCCGACAGTAGCGCGCGTATCGACGTCGCTTCCGGCTCAGTCCTGTTCCCACTGCCGAAGGGGGAGATGTTTGTAAGCCAGCCGAGCCTTCGAGCTATTGCAGTGGATTATCGGGTGCATCGCACCCTGGGAACTTCAGAAGTATTAGCGAAAAAGATGGAACGTGCGCGAGATTTATTGCGTCGAGGGCAGCGCCCCAAAGATGTTGGAATCGCCGTTGGATACGGCACGCATAGCGCGTTCAGCAGGGCATTTAAGTACGCTCAGGGGGTTACCCCGCGGGAGTATCAGCGGGGAATCTAACCCGGTTGGGAACTAATTTCGTCGCTGGTGCGTTGATTGGGTTGTAAGCATTTTCCCCATGACCCAAGAAAGGAACAGGGACTCCAAGTGCGTAGCAGTAACCCTGTATTCAGTTCGCTGGTTGGCTCCAGGCAGCGGGCCGTCCAGAATCCGTTCCAGGGCTACCCAGCGGACCCATACTCCCAGTACCCTTCCGCAGGCGCCGCCACGGCTGAGCGCCCCATCACTGTTGATGATGTCATCACCAAGACCGGCATCACTCTCGCCGTGATTGTGGTGATGGCAGTGCTGAACTTTGGTATCGCTATGTATGTGAGCGCGCCGCTGGCGATGCTGCTCACGATCGTCGGCGCTATCGGCGGTTTGATCACGGTGCTGATTGGTACGTTCGGTAAGAAGTACGGTTCCGCAGCGATCACCCTCACCTACGCTTTCTTTGAGGGCCTGTTCGTTGGTGGCATTTCGTTAGTATTCTCCGGCGTTCTCGTTGGCAAATCCGCCGACGCTGGCGTGATGATCGGCCAGGCGGTGATCGGCACCGTCGGCGTGTTCCTCGGCATGTTGTACGTGTACAAGACCGGCGCGGTGAAGGTGACGCCGCGTTTCCAGCGCATTATGACGGCCGCCTTGGTCGGCGTGCTGGTGCTGGCGCTGGGCAACATGATGTTGTTCTTTGTCACTGGGATGAACCCGCTGACCAACGGCGGCCCGCTGGCAATCATCTTCTCTCTGGTGTGCATTGGTCTCGCAGCGTTTAGCTTCCTGCAGGACTTTGATGTTGCTGATCGCTTGGTCCGCTCTGGCGCGCCGGCCCGGATGGCGTGGGGCGTGGCGCTTGGCCTCGCAGTGACCCTGGTGTGGCTCTACACCGAAATCCTCCGCCTGCTCAGCTATTTCCGCGGCAACTAACCGGCCGTTACGCCAGCAACGCCCCGCTTGACAAGGATCCGCGAGGATCTTGCAAGCGGGGCGTTTTCGCGCGTCCGTGCGCGCTGTGAGATTGTTCCGCTCGTGGCGGGACTTAGAGGACGATGCTGGCGCCGTTGACGGTAATGAGGGTGAAGGCGGGCCCTTGGGAGGTCATGGTGGGTGCGGAAAGTTCCACCTTGACTTCAGTTTCGGAGGTTTGTCCCTTCGCGTCCTTGGTTTTGCACACGGTGCCCCCGCAGATTTTGGTTTCGCGGATGGCGGTGCCCTGCGCGGAGGTTTCGTTCCAGGTTTCCCACGTGATGTCTTTGAGCCGATCCCCAGTGTGGGAGCAGGACAAGGACAGTGAGGAGGGGCGTTTCGTGGGGCTACCCACGCAGTCGATCACGCCGGGGATGCCGTGGGAGGCGTGCACCATGTAGGAGGTGGGGGTTGACGCAGTGGTTTCGGACGTGGTGGTGCTGCTGGTTGATTCGGTAGTGGGGGACGTCGATAAGGAGCTTTCGGTGCTGGCGCGGCTGGCTGGGCTGGTGAGTGTCTTCTGCGTGGAGGTCGGCGCGGCGACGTCTGGGGCGGTATCTATGCGGCGGTCGGAGTCAATTTCGCCGGGTGGGGACGTACACGCGCTAAGGAAAGCGAGGCTAGCTGCGGTGAGAGCGATGGCATACAAACGCATGGATATGTCGGTTCCTAGGAATTGGGCAGAAAATGAGTAGGCACAAAGAATGCCGCCCACGCTGGTGGACGGCAGACACTTCACACTGTGGTAAAGCTTAGCTGGAGCGAAGAGTTGCTGCCTTATCAGAATTGTAAGGCTCCGCAGACACAATGGTCACGGAAATGACCGTGCCATTTGGTGCGGTGTACTCACGGGTGTCACCTTCGCGTGCCCCCAGAATCGCGGCGCCCAGCGGTGCGTGTTCCGAATACGTTTCCAAATCCTTGTTGTCGGAAGCGGCGGCGCGGGTACCAATCAGGAAGGTTTCCTTCTGGTTCTGATCACCGTTGTAGTACACGTGCACCACGGAACCGACGTGCGCGACGCCTTCTTCCAGCCCGGCGCGTTCCGTGGTGGAATTAGCCAAGATTTCGGAAATTTGTTTGATGCGGGCTTCTTCTTGGTCCTGCATCTCGCGGGCGGCATCATAGCCGGCGTTTTCCTTGAGGTCGCCTTCCTCACGGCGCTCGTTGATTTCAGCGGCAACGACCGGGCGGTGGGCGATGAGCGCGTTGAGCTCCTCTTCCAGCTTCTTCTTGGTTTCCGGCGTGATGTATTGCTTCTGGATCTCAGCCATGGTGTGTGTAAAAACCTTTTCGTTTGGCAACCGTCGTGTCACAGTGCAACGCCCCGCTGAGCACTGCTAAGCAAGCTTCGAGCACACGCCGAAAGCACGCTTTAAGCACACGATTTGCGCGCATCGTGCGCGGAAAGGTGTACGGCATCATGCGGGGCAGCCTTCTTCGCGTGAATCTTAGCACAATTGGGCGCTAAGACCCTTCTGTGAGATATGCCGGCACATTGTTGTGGCAACCGTACACAGTGCCGGCAACGGGCACGTCGCGGGTGGGTATTTCCACCTGGAAGCGTTCGGTGCGGTCCCCGCCGGGTTCGATGCGGAACTCGCGCCTGCCTACCTCCGCCTTGTCGTAGTTGAGTGCGGTGACGATGCAATAGGTCGCCTCGTCGGTGTTTTTCCGCGTCACATCCACCGAAATGCGCAACGTATTATCGTCGATGCGTTCGAACCCGCTTTGGGTTGCGGAGACGGTAGCGCTGTTCGTTTTTTGGAAGTACTGGAACGCCACGATGATCGCTAGGATCACGAAGATGACGGAACCAACGGCGATGATTTTGCCGCTCACGTTTCCCTTGGTGGGGTCGGTGGCGTAGCGGTCGCTGCGGCGGGTGTTGGACATCGGCGTTCCTTCGGGTGCGTGTTCCAGTAGTCGGTATATATAGTAACTCCCGCCCGTGGCCTAGGATTGTCTAGGAGTGGTCCAACAACGGCGTGTAAGGAGCGTGCTTTTCGTGAACAGTCTGCGCCTCATGGCGATCCATGCTCATCCTGACGATGAGTCCAGTAAGGGTGCTGCGACTGTAGCTCGCTATGTTGCTGAGGGGCACGAGGCGATGATCGTGACCTGTACTGGCGGCGAGCGGGGGGACATTCTCAACCCGGCGATGGATAATCCGGGAGTTGCGGAGCGCATTACAGAAATTCGGCGCGAGGAGATGGCTGCGGCGATTGCGGCGTTGGGGGCGCAGCACCGCTGGTTGGGCTATGTGGATTCCGGTTTGCCGCAGGGTGACCCGTTGCCCCCGTTGCCTGCGGGATGTTTCGCGCTGGAAGACGACGAGACTGTGGTGCGCGACGTGGTACAGGTTATCCGCGAGTTCCGTCCGCACGTGATTGTGACCTACGACGAGAACGGTGGCTACCCCCATCCGGATCACCTGAAGGTGCATGCGGTGTCAATGAAGGCTTGGGAGCTCGCTGGCGATGCTGCGTACGCGCCGGAGGTGGGGCCCGCGTGGACGCCGTTGAAGTTGTATTACACGCATGGGTTTATTCGCCAGCGTATGCAAATGTTCCACGATGTGCTGTTGCGTGAGGGCAAGCCCAGCCCGTACGGTCCGCTGTTGGAGCGTTGGCAGGCGCATCGGGCGGACATTATGGCCCGGGTGACCACGCAAGTTCCGTGCGCCGATTATTTCGAACAGCGTGACGACGCCCTGCGTGCCCACGCGACGCAGATTGACCCTGCGGGGGCGTTTTTCGGTACGCCCGTGGAAGTACAGCGTAGGCTGTGGCCGACCGAGGAATTTGAGCTGGCGGCCACCCGCGTGACCACGGCATATCCAGAAAATGATCTGTTCGCAGGTATTACCGAAGCCGCCGCTGAGGCGTAGCCCGGCTCAAGAATAAGGAGAAACGTATGGTGGAATTCGTGTTGGCGCAAGCCGAGCGCGGCGGGCCGCTGGGCCCTGAATTTGGCAAGGCGTCCCCGGTGGGGTTGCTCATCATTGTGCTCATGTTGGTGGCGGTGTTGTTTATTGGTTGGGCGTTGACGCGCCGCATTAAGCGGATGGCGCGGCGTCGAGAATTCGCCGAAACGCACGGCATCGACGTGTTTGATCAGGAAGCCGTGGATAAGGCGATGGCCGCGGAGGGGCTTGCCGTGGACACGCGCAAGCAGTGGTTCTAGTCCCGCCCAGCGCCCGCAAAAGCTGACGTACGTTCGATTCGGCGATTTTGGTATGCCCGCGCGTGCACGTGGGACGGTGCGCACATAAACTAGGTGTCGTGAACTATCTGCCGAAGCTGCTGTACCCCGTGTACGAGAAACTTCTCCGACGTGAATTGCGCGGGGCAAAGCATCCGAAGCATGTCGCCATCATGTGTGATGGGAACCGGCGGTGGGCGCGGGAGGCGGGGTTCGCGGATGTTAGCCATGGGCACCGCGTGGGCGCGAAAAAGATCGGGGAGATGGTCCGTTGGTGCGCCGATACCGATATTGAACTGGTGACCATCTACCTGCTGTCCACCGAAAACTTGGGGCGGGAGTCCGAGGAGCTGGAGCTGCTGTTCGACATTATTGGCGATGTTGTGGCGGAGCTTTCCGCCCCCGCCGCAGATTGCCGGGTGCGGCTCGTGGGCCACTTGGATTTGCTGCCGGAGCAGGTGGCCACGCGGTTGCGGGACGCGGTGCGCGACACCGACGACCATTCGGGGGTGACCGTCAACGTCGCTGTGGGCTACGGTGGGCGCCAGGAAATTGTCGACGCCGTGCGCGAACTGATTGACGATCTCGGCGCGCGCGGCATTGCCCCAGAGAAGATGGCTTCGGAGGTGTCGGTGGAATCCATTTCGTCGCACCTGTACACTTCGGGGCAACCCGATCCCGACTTGGTAATCCGTACTTCTGGGGAGCAGCGGCTGTCCGGGTTTTTGCTGTGGCAGGCGGCGTACTCAGAAATCTGGTTTACCGATACTTACTGGCCGGCGTTTCGTCGCATCGATTTTTTGCGCGCGTTGCGTGATTACTCTTCGCGGCACCGCCGTTTTGGAAAATGAAATCACCTTACATTCTCGTTGAATCTGTCTACGGCTCCACTCAGGAGTACGCCACCGAACTAGCCAAGCGCACGGACGGTGTGATCCGCCCGTTAGCAGTCGCGGAGGAGACGTTCGCTGCGGAGCTTGCGGCGACGCCCGCACCGATTATCGTGTGCGCTCCCAACTACGGGCCCGTGAACAAGGGGGTGTCTTGGTTGAAGGATCATGGGCTGCTGGTGCGCCGCCACGCGGTTGCTCTCGTGGTGGTGGGCATGTCCCTGCCCGAGTACGCCCGTTCCCGCGATGCGGCGGGCGGCGCCTTGGGGGATCTCGCCCCAGAGGTGGAGCGGTTCTACCTGCCGGGCCGGCTTCGCCATTCCCAGCTCAGCGCCAAGCACCGCAGCGTGCTGTGGTCGGTGAATCAAATGATTAAGCGGAAACCGGGCTTAAATGAAAACGATCGCAACATGATCGCCGAGTACGGCAAAGACGTGGATCACGTTGACTTCGCGCACGTGCAACCCGTTGTGGATTGGTGGCGGGCGCTGACCCTCGAGCGGGTCTAGATATTGCGCATGCGGACCCGCTCGACGAGGTGGTTGGCGTCTTTAAACAGCACCAGTGAGGCGCGCACCCGGGTGGGCAGGATGTTTTCCACCAGGTTCGGGAGGTTGACGGACTGCCAGATTTCGCGGGCTTCCGCGCGGGCGCGGGCGTCGTCAAGCTGGGCGTAGTGGGAGAAATGTGCGCCGGGGGCGGAAAACGCGGTGCTGCGCAGCTCGAGGAAGCGGTCGATGTACCAGCGCTCAATATCATCGGTGCGGGCGTCCACATACACGGAAAAATCGAACAGGTCGCTGACCATGAGCGTGGGCCCCGTTTGCAGCACGTTGAGGCCCTCGAGGATGAGGATGTCGGGCTGCCGGACCGTAATGAACTCGTCCGGCACACGGTCGTACAACGTGTGCGAATACACCGGCGCGGTGCAGGCGGGTCGGCCGGCCTTGACCTCGGTGACAAAGCGTAACAGCGCCCGCTGATCGTAGCTTTCGGGGTAGCCTTTTCGGTTCATAATATTGCGCCGGTGCAATTCGGCAGCGGGGTAGAGGAAACCGTCGGTGGTTACCAAGTCCACCCGTGGGTGGGATTCCCAACGCTGGAGCAGTACCTGCAATACGCGCGCAGTGGTGGATTTGCCCACCGCGACGGAGCCCGCAATGCCGATAACAAATGGAACGTGCGGGGTTTGGGCCCCAAGGAACGTTTCGGTGGCTTTCATCAGCTCTTGGCGAGCGTTGATTTGCAGGTGAATCAGGCGGCTGAGCGGCAGGTATACTTCGGCGACTTCGTCGAGATCGATATTGTCGCCGATACCGCGGAGCTGTTCCAACTCGGCGGCGGTAAGCACTTGCGGCATTGACTGACGCAGCCTTCGCCACTGTGTGCGGTTGAAGTCGAGGTACGGGCTGACCACGTTGGGGCGAACCATACACCTTATTGTGCCAACCAATGCCGCAGCTGACGAACATGGGGTGAGGCGAACTCCTCGACGCTAGTAGGTACGTACGAAAAATCTAGTTACAATAAGCGGGCATTCACTTACGTCGGTGCCCCGCGAGGTCTTGCGGCCCGACTGACTTTGAAAGGTTTGACGGTACTACCATGACCGATGCCACCACAGATGTTCGTTATCAATCGCTCACGCAGCTGGATCCAGAGGTGGCGCAGGCCATGGCCGGCGAGCTCGCCAGGCAACGCAACACCTTAGAGATGATCGCCTCCGAAAACTTCGTGCCACGCGCCGTGCTGCAAGCACAAGGCTCCGTGCTTACGAATAAGTATGCGGAGGGGTATCCGGGGCGCCGGTACTACGGCGGCTGCGAAGACGTGGACGTGGTGGAAAACCTTGCCATCGCACGCGCCAAGGAAGTATTCGGCGCGGAGGCTGCGAACGTGCAGCCACACGCCGGCGCGCAAGCCAACGCCGCGGTACTCATGGCGCTGGCGAACCCTGGGGACAAAATCATGGGCCTGTCGCTGGCACACGGCGGGCACCTCACCCACGGTATGAAGCTGAACTTCTCCGGCAAACTGTACGAGGTCGCGGCCTACGGTGTTGACGCTGAAACCATGCGCATTGACATGGACCAGGTGCGCGAACAGGCCCTGGCGGAACGCCCCGACGTGATTATCGCGGGCTGGTCCGCCTACCCGCGCCACTTGGACTTCGCAGCGTTCCGCGACATTGCCGACGAAGTGGGCGCGAAACTATGGGTAGACATGGCGCACTTCGCTGGCTTGGTTGCCGCGGGCCTGCACCCCTCACCCGTACCGCATGCCGACGTCGTGTCCACCACCGTGCACAAAACCCTGGGCGGCCCGCGCTCCGGGCTGATCCTGTCCCGCGAGCAGTGGGCGAAGAAGATCAACTCCGCAGTGTTCCCCGGCCAGCAGGGCGGGCCGTTGATGCATGCAATCGCGGCGAAGGCGGTGTCGCTGAAGATCGCCGCCACCGAGGAGTTCCGGGAGCGGCAGCAGCGCACGCTGGAGGGGGCGCGCATTTTGGCGGAGCGGCTCATGGCGGCGGATTGCCGCGCTGCCGGGGTGGATGTGCTCACCGGCGGTACGGACGTGCACCTCGTGCTGGCGGACCTGCGCAACTCCACCATGAACGGCCAGGAGGCGGAGGATTTGCTGCACGCCGTGGGGATTACCGTCAACCGTAACGCTGTGCCGAATGATCCGCGCCCGCCAATGGTGACCTCCGGGCTGCGCATCGGCACGCCCGCCTTGGCTACCCGGGGTTTCGACGCCGCGGCTTTTACCGAGGTTGCAGACATTATCGGCAGCGCGCTGGCCGCGGGCAGCGGGGCGGACGTGCAGGCGTTGCGTGGCCGCGTGACCGCACTCGCGGAACAATACCCACTGTATGACGGCCTGGAGGAGTGGAAGCTCATCTAGCTCGTTGTAGTTGGCCGCCACCCCTGAACACAGCGGGGTGGTGCGGATAAACCCCGGTGAAGAATTAGCTTCATCGGGGTTTTATGCGCGCGGCGTGCATCACATCTGCTGATAAGTTGTGTACGATCGCAGGGGTGATGTTGCCCCGGGTGATGGGGCGGCTTCTCGCCGCTTCGCACGAAGGATCGAATGGGTTGTTTCCGGGGTGGGGCATATTGCGAAGATAAATAGATTGTGTTTTGCTACACGGAGTTCTTTGTAGGGGCAAACGTATACAATTGCCTTGACAAATGTGCTTAACTACAGCGTATAAAATATTTGAATGAGAATGCGCGGAGGGAGCCGAATATGTCCATGCGACGCCTAGCGCAGGGAGTTGTGCTTGCGTTTCTTGGTGTGGTGTTTATTTCAACGTGGCTTTTAGTTTTGGGTGTTCCTATTTACGTGGTAGCGCTGCTTCAGCTTAGTATTGCTGTTGTCGCGGGCGGTATTGTTTGGTGGTTCTCGGAGCGGGCAGGAAAGCAAAAAACCGAGGAACAACCGGTGGTGGAACAGCCGCCCGAGCCGCAGGTGAAAACACCGACGGTGGAGGAGGCTCCCACGGAGCCAATGCCGACGCCAAACGTGTTGCCTAAAAAGGTACCCACAGGTTTTCCGGAAATCGATTTACGGCAGGCGAAAGACCAGCTCCGATCCAAGCTGGGCACACAGGCGGGGGATGCGCCCACATCGGAGAAAATGTCCAAGGCGAAAATGCTTCCCGGTGCGCGGGCGGCAATGGAACGATTTGGGCTGGTAGAGGCGGAATTACGGCACACGATAGCAAAGTCCCGGCCGCGGCCGGCAGAGCAGGGAAGGTACCAATTTGTAGCGGGGGAGCATTCCGTGATCGTTTCGGAAGACGGTACCTGCATCCTTGGGGTGTTCCCATACTCCGGGCCGGAGGCCGAGCTGGTGGCAGCCGCCCGCGACAAAGCGAAAGTTGCGCTGCGCAAGCCTTCGCCCATGGACATGCCGAAGAAGCGCGCCACACCGAAAGCTGACCGCCGTATCGCAGCACCTACCACCGCGAAAGAGATGAAAGAGTTGTTGGAGCAGCGTGGATTTGAGGTGGAGTTGCGCGGAAAACACTACAACGTTACCCACCCAGATCATCCGGGCGTGCGCTCAACTATGGCGGCATCGCCGTCGGATTTTCGATGGAACTTGAATCTCATTTCGCAGATTCGCGGCGCATTCGGCGTGGATCTCCGCATGGCGTGACGCGTTGCTAATAACTGCCGAATGTTATTCATGCCTTTTCACAGTGGGCCGGCGCGGCAGGATGAAAACAATCCTGGCGCCGCGGCCCACAATTCCCCTATCTTCGAATAGTTGATCGAATATTTTATGGGTAAAACGGGGGCGTGGAAAGGCTATTGGGTGTGCTCCTCAGCGGTCCCGCCGCGCTGTTCTTCACGCTGCTTGGCCAATTGCGTCCGAGCGGCGCGCAGCCAATCCGGCTGGTGCTCCAACATCGCCTTGATTTCCGCGGTGGTCAGCGGGCGGTCACAATCGTTGCGCTTTAACGCGGCAATCGTAATGCCCAGTTTCTGGGCCACCACGGGCCGCGGATGCGGGCCGGTGCGGCGCAGCTCGCGGAGCCACTCCGGCGGGTTTGTTTGGAGCTCCACAAACGCGGCGTGGCTGAGCGGGGTGTTTTGAAACTCCTCCGGGGTGGCCGGCAGGTAGATCCCCAGCTTCTTCGCAGCTGTTTGCGGTTTCATATTATTTGATGCGGTTGTCACATCGTCAACGGTAACATTTGTGCCATGAGCTTGACTATTGCCTACGTCCACGGCACCGCTCCCCAGAAGTGGTTCACGCGCTTCTCGGAGCACACCAAGCACGGCATCGAGCGCACATTCGGTTGTGATGATCCCGTGGCGGCCCTTGCAGCTGACGAGGCTCGCGTGGCATTCGTACGTTTGCCCGACGCTCACATTGGGGACGGCACCGGTCAAGACGCATACCATGTGGTGCGCCTTTATGAAGAGCAACCCGGCATTGGGCTGCCCAAAGACAATGAACTTACCTTGCTGGAGGAAATCACCCGGGCCGATATCGCCGCGGAAACGGTACTGTATCAGCCGGCGAATGCGGTGGATGTGGCGGCCGTCCGCGAGGCCGCCCACGTCGTGGCCGCCAATGTTGGCGTGGTGATTGCCCCGCGCCCGTTGCTGCGCAGTATGAACCTGAAAGAAGTTGAGCACCGGGCATATGCAGAAGGTCAGCCCACCACCATCGCCGTGGTGTGGAAAAAGGTCCACGACGGGGACGCCATCCAAGATTTCGTGGGTATTACCCGTGGGCGCACCGCGAACTCGTCACGCCAGGCGGCGCCCAAGCGCAAAGCCCGCGACAAAGCGCGGGCGAAGCAGCAACGGCGGGCGGCGGGGCGCAGATGAGCGCGGGTTAAGCAAGGCGGAAGCGGACGCTATCGCCGGCGGCCAATTGGCCCGCGCGGTCGCACGAACGCGACGTAAGGACCGCAATCACGGGGTAACCGCCGGTCACGGGGTGATCGGGGCCGAAAATGACGGGGTCGCCGCTCGGTGGCACCTGGATCGAACCGCGTACCATGCCTTCGCTGCGGAGCTCTTCGTGGCGCGCCCGTTGCAGTGGGGTGGTTGCGTGCATCCGCAACCCAATCCTGTTTGATTCCGGAGACACCTTGAATTCCTGAGACAGGAAATCCAACATACTTTCTGAGCTAAACCAGTCCGATCGGGGGCCTAAGATTACGCTCAATTCCTCATGGCGGCGCGGCCGCCACAGGGGCGGCAACTGGCGCAACTTTGGCCACCAATGTTCGCCAGCGGTAAAATCGCCGCGCGTCAACACATCCCCCGCGCGGATTGGTTCCGGCCCAAGGTTGCTCAGCATATCCCGGGCGGCGCTGCCCAGGGTGGTGGGGACGTGAAAACCGCCGCGGATCGCAAGGTACGAACGCAGCCCGTAGTTGGAATGCCCCAACGACACGGTATCGCCGGCGTGTAGATCCAGCAGCGTATTGGTGTAGCTTTCCCGCGTTTTCCCATTGGACTTGATCGTGATGGGGGTGGCGGTGCCGGTAACAATCGCCGTAGTATCCGCCAATACTTTCGCTTCGAATCCGCCGATCAGAATTTCGATTACGGGAGCTTGTGGGCCGTTGCCTACCGCGTGGTTCGCGCGGGCCGCGCTCAATCGGTCGAACGACCCAGAGGGGCTGACCCCGATATTGGCGTAGCCGATGCGTCCGCGATCCTGAAACATCGCGAGCGGGCCGGGGGAGATTACCTCAAGCATTGCGGGCCTCAAAACGTACTGTGTCGCCTGGTTGAATATATGCGGGCGGAGTGCGATTAACCTCCCACATGGGGGTATCCGTAGTGCCGATAATCTGCCAGCCACCCGGGGAAGCCTGGGGGTACACACCCGAGTATTCGCCCGCTAACCCCACGGATCCGGTGGCGATCTTTGCGCGGGGTTGGCTGCGGCGGGGAATATTCCATAACGGGGTGGTGGGTACCAAGTACACAAACCCGGGTGCGAACCCGCCAAACGCCGCCAACCAGCGCATTTCCGTGTGCTTTTCGATCACCCCGGACACGCTCAACCCAGTGGCTTCCGCGACAACCTCAAGATCGGGGCCGGAGTAATCCACGGGGATGACCACTTCATTTCCCTGGATTTCGCCGGTACCTTCGAGGCTAAGATTCGCGAATACTTGTGCGGCTTCTTGGGGGGTGGTGCGCGCGGTGTCGAGGGTGACCAACACCGTCGCCGCCGCCGGCACAATGTCAATAACCCCCGGCAGGCCAAGTTGCTGAATCTGCCGGTGCACATTCATCACCACGGCGAGTGTGGAAAGGCCTAAGGCCTTGGCGTCGGCGTCGTGAATATCTACCAGCACGGCGGTATCACCGCAGGGTTTAATGTCCATTGCTCACCGCCACGCCGTGGGCTTCCAGCCCGACAATGATTTGCTTGACCACCTCGAGCGCTTCGGGGTTATCACCATGAACGCAAATGGAATCCGCCTTGACCAGCAACTCTTCGCCCGAGTGCGTGGTTACCGGTTTGCCAGTGGCGATCGCGATGGCCTGTTCGATTGCGCGTTCGGCGTCGAGGACCGCGCCCGGCATGCTGCGGGACGCCAGCGACCCATCCGGCAAATAGTGCCGGTCCGCGAACGCTTCGGCGATGGTGGGTAGACCTGCCTCCTCCGCCCACTGCAAAATTGGGGTTCCGGCCAACCCCATGATCGGCAGCCGGAACGGCAAAATGCCTTCGATGACGGCCATCGCTTGCGTCTTATCCCGGGCGATCCGGTTGTACAGCGCGCCGTGAGGTTTGACGTATTCGACTTTGGCGCCCACGGAGAAGGCCGCAGCCTGGAGCGCACCGACTTGGTAAATGGTTTCTGCGGTGAGGGACGCGGAATCGTAATCCATGGCGCGCCGACCGAAACCCGCGAGGTCCCGGTAGCCCGGGTGGGCGCCAATGCGGACGCCGTGTGCACGAGCTTTTGCGCACGTGCGGCGCATCACCAGCGGGTCGCCCGCGTGGAAGCCACAGGCCACGTTCGCGCTGCTGACGAGCTTAAGGATCGCGCCGTCGTTGCCCATACTCCAGGAGCCGTAGCTTTCGCCGAGGTCGCTATTGAGATCGATCTGCATCAGTGTGTTCGCCTCCGGTGGTTACGCTGTTGCGCTAAGTAGTTCAAAAACCTTGCCGAACGACGTCCAGGCGAGCCACCATGCGATCAGCGTGGACAACGTGCCGATGGTGAGCAGCCACATGGGGTAGCGGTAGCCATTGAGAAGGTCCTTTTGGCGGAACGCCGCCACGTACATCATGAGCGTCAAGCCGATCGGGAGCACCAGCCCATTGAACGCACCCGCGAAGACAAGGAGTTGCTTCGGGGCGGTACCCAACGCCATAAACAGCACACCCGAGATCGCGATAAACGCAATGGTCACCCACGTTTGTAGCGTGCGCCGCTCGGGGGCGTTCGAAACCAGGAAGGTTGCGGAGGTGTAGCTCGCGCCGATGACCGAGCTCAAGGCGGCTGCCCACAGCACGATGCCGAAGAAGCGCAAGCCCAGATCGCCGGCGGCGGCTTGGAATGCGTCGCCAGCAGGGTTTTGCCCGCCCAGGGTTGCGCCACCAACCACCACGCCCAGCACGGCGAGGAACAACACCACGCGCATAACACCGGTGAGCAAAATGCCGGTGATGGAGGAACGAGCAACATCTTTCACGTGTTCGACGCCGGTGCGGCCGCTGTCCAACATGCGGTGCGCCCCTGCGTAGGTGATGTAGCCACCGACGGTGCCACCGACGAGGGTGGTGATGGTCACCCAGTCGATTGTCTCCGGCCACACGGTGTTGCGCAGTGCGTCGCCTACCGGAGGGTTGGATACGATAGCCACATACAGGGTGAGCAGCATCATCATCACACCCAGCACGACGATGAGCTTGTCTAATGCGCCGCCGATGCGTTGGAACAAGAACACGCCAATCGCGAGGAGGGCGGTGAGGATACCGCCGAGTTTCACATCTGCACCCATCAACGCGTTGGTGCCCAAGCCAGCACCCGAAATATTGCCGATGTTAAACACAATGCCACCGACGGCGATACATACTGCCAGTACCCAACCCAAGCCGGGGACTACCCGATTGCCCAGCTCTTGGGCGCGCAGGCCGGAAATGCCAATGACGCGCCACACGTTAAGCTGAATGGCGATATCCAAAATGATTGACACCAAGATTGCGAATGCGAATGCGGCGCCTAGTTGGCTGGTGAATACGGCTGTTTGCGTCAAAAACCCAGGGCCGATGGCACTGGTCGCCATAAGGAAAATCGCGCCTAAAAGTGCGCTGCGGGCCGTCGCCGAAGCGGCCGCTTGGCCCAAGGTTTTTTCTGCCATAACAATGTCCTTTGCAAGTGTGGTGCCAGGTGTTGAGTGTGCGGGCCTCGCGTGGGTGCGGCTTTCGCGTTGTTCAACAACGATCAGATTATAGGATTGATGTGTCGGGCCACACAATCTCAAGTTCATATTTACCAGATCACTACTAGAAACGGATACGCTTTTTCATTATGGGCAGAGCAACCATTGATGAACTCGTGCGATTACTTACCGATCGCATTTACCGAGGGGAACTGCGCGCGGGGGAGCAACTCGCCGAGATAGGTTTATCCACCCAGTTAGGGGTATCCAGAAACACCCTGCGAGAGGCGTTTCGTATGCTCGCCCGCGATGGCCTCGTGGAGCATATCCCCCATCGAGGGGTGTTTGTCAGCACGGTCACCGAGGAAATCCATGATGTGTATGAATTTCGCCGGTTCGTGGAACTCGGCGCGCTCGATCACGTGCACCGCGACCCGCACGTCACCATGGAATGCCTCAACGCCATGGAACGCGCGTGCGATGCCGCGGAGGCGGCGGCGGAAGCCAACGATTGGGTGAACGTCGGCGCCGCCAACTCAGAGTTCCATCAAGCGATTGTGAACCTCGTGGGCTGCCAACGCCTCAGCGACCATTCGAGGGTGGTGCTCGCACACCTGCGGCTGTTGTTTCTTGCCACGTCTGATTGGAAAGCCGTACACAAACCCTTCATCGATATGAATCGCAGCATTCTCTTCGCGCTTCAGCGAAACGATGTCGAACAAGCGCGCGTACTCCTCGCAGATTATTTGCTGCGATCAGAGCGCCTCTTCAGCGGCGGATAGGGCTCGCTTCATGCAAAACCCTTCCGGGCGCTCCTGATGCGGAGCCACGGAAGGGTTTGATCTGAATGAACTACTTGTCGCGGTCAGTGTTGCACATTGCTAACACGTCGAGGCGCTTGTCGAGTTCTTCCTCGGTGAGGTTCTTGCCATCAACAAAGCCCATGTCGATCACCGTCTGGCGGATGGTCTTGCCTTCCTTCAGCGCAGTCTTGGCAACCTTCGCGGCGTTCTCGTAGCCGATCGCGGAGTTCAGCGGGGTAACAATCGACGGGGAGGATTCCGCCAACGTCTTCATGCGTTCGACGTTAGGTTCGATGCCGTCGACGAGCTTTTCGGCGAACATGCGGGAGGTGTTGGCCAGCAACACGGCGGATTCGAGGACGTTGCGCGCCATCACAGGGATAAACACGTTGAGTTCGAAGGCGCCCTGGGCGCCACCAAACACCACGGCGGCGTCATTGCCCACGACCTGGGCCGCAACCTGGGTTGCGGTTTCGCACAGCACCGGGTTGACCTTGCCGGGCATGATGGAGGAGCCGGGCTGCAGGTCGGGCAGGTGAATCTCGGCGAGGCCGGTGAGCGGGCCGGAACCCATCCACCGGATATCGTTTGCAATCTTGTTCAAGGACACCGCGATGGTGCGCATCGCACCGGAGAATTCCACCAAACCGTCGCGGTTAGCCTGGGCTTCGAAGTGGTTTTCGCACTCGCGGAGTTCCTCAACGCCGGTGAGCTTGACCAGTTCGGCCACCACCTTGGGGCCGAAATCTGCTGGGGTGTTCAGGCCGGTGCCCACGGCGGTGCCGCCGATCGGCAGCTCACCCAAGCGCGGCAGGGTGGCCTCAACACGTTCGATACCAGCTTCGATTTGGCGGGCGTAGCCTGCGAACTCTTGGCCGAGGGTGACCGGCACCGCGTCCATCAGGTGGGTGCGGCCGGACTTGACCACGTCCTTCCATGCTTGCGCCTTCGCAGAAAGAGACTCGTGCAGCTTCTTCAGGCCGGGGATGAGGTCCTTGACGGCAGCTTCCGTGGCCGCGACGTGGGTGGCGGTGGGGAAGGTGTCGTTGGAGGACTGGCCCATATTGACGTCATCGTTGGGGTGTACGTCCACGCCGTTTGCCTTGGCGATGGAGGCGATCACCTCGTTCGTGTTCATGTTCGAAGACGTGCCGGAACCGGTCTGGAAAACGTCGATGGGGAATTCGCTGTTGTGCTTGCCATCCGCGATTTCCTTGGCGGCGGCGATGATGGCGTCAGCCTTTTCTGCAGGCAGCAGGCCGCGGTCTTTGTTTACCTGCGCACAGGCGGCTTTGAGCAGGCCCATGGCGCGGATCTGTGCGGCTTCCAAGCCGCGGCCGGAGATAGGGAAATTCTCGACGGCGCGCTGGGTTTGCGCACGCCACAGAGCGTTCACCGGAACCTTCACTTCACCCATGGTGTCGTGTTCAATGCGGAATTCCTGCTCGGTCATATAGTCCACCTTCTACGTTGAAAGTTCATGCAAAACGCCGTGACGCACACGGCACAGCAACTAGTATGCCCAAAAAAATTCGGCACCGTGTGGTCGGTGCCGAACAAGCTAGGCTCTAGTGAGCTAGATCATAATTGGGGGTTAGTTGCGGGTGTAATCCACCACCGAATATTCCTGCAATTTTGCCAGCTTGTGTACTGATTCGATGTAGCGCACCGTGCCCGACCTCGAACGCATGACCAGTGAGCGGGTGGTCGCCCCGTTCTTGCGGTAGCTCACACCACGCAACATATCGCCGTTGGTCACACCGGTGGCCACGAAGTAGCAGTTATCTGAAGACACCAGGTCATTGGTGGTTAGCACGCGATCCAGGTCGTGGCCCGCGTCCAACGCTTTGCGGATTTCCGCGTCGTTTCGGGGATGCAACATGCCCTGAATCTCTCCGCCCATACATTTCATTGCGCAGGCGGTGATGATGCCCTCGGGGGTGCCGCCGATACCCATCATGATGTCCACGGAGTTCGTATCCTGCGCTGCGGCCACCGCGCCAGCGACGTCACCGTCGCGGATCAAGCGTACCTTCGCGCCAGCGCGCCGGATATCCGTAATCAGGGCATCGTGCCGCGGGCGGTCCAAAACCACCACAGTCACATCGGCGGGGGTAATTCCCTTTTCCTTGGCCACCACCCCAATGTTGTGCGCGACGGGTGCTTGGATATCGATCTTGCCGGCAGCTTCCGGGCCGACGGCAATCTTGTTCATGTAGAACACCGCGGAGGGGTCGTACATGGAGCCGCGTTCCGCGGCGGCCAGTACGGAAATCGCGTTGGGGCGGCCTTCCGCCATGAGGGTGGTGCCATCTACGGGATCCACGGCGATATCAACGTCGGCGCCGTCACCCGTGCCTACTTCCTCACCGTTGTACAACATTGGGGCTTGGTCTTTTTCACCTTCACCAATTACAACGACGCCGCGCATGCTCACAGAGTTGATGAGTTTGCGCATGGCATCCACCGCGGCGCCGTCACCCTCGTTTTTCATGCCGCGGCCAACCCAGCGCCCAGATGCGAGTGCCGCTGCTTCCGTGACGCGAACGAGCTCCAACGCGAGGTTACGATCTGGGCGCTCGTGAGCTTCCTGGTGCGGTGTATTCATAACTGGCGGCCTCCTGATAACGGCGAAATCACATTAGCGGGCGCAGTTAGCCGAACATCCGTCCGGCTAAACTCTGCGGTTCTATTGTTGCACTAGTCTCCCGTGAAATGTCCCCTTTTTCCACCCGAATTGGGGCCTTCTGCCATACTGTTCGAGTGGCAGAGAATAAACCCCGTATTTTCCAAGACGGGAAAGACATTTCCATGACCCTTCTGGTCCTGTTGCTCATCATGCTGCTGTCGGTGGGTTTTACGGGGTTGTGTTCCTTCAATCCAGGCGCACCGGAAAACGGCCCTGTGCGCGCCGTTGATGCGCGGCAGTTTTTAGAGCTTGAGGCCCGTGCGGTGAAATTCCCAGTGCGGATGCCGGAGGTCCCTGAAGGCTGGACCGCTAACTCTGCCCGTCGCACCAGTGTTCAACAAGAGCCCGCGCCGGTGATTGGTTGGGTGACCGCCGAAGGCGCCTACCTGCAGCTCACCCAAACCGGCGCACCGGTGGACAAAGCTATGAAAACCATGAAGGAGGCCTCCGACGAGGCCGATCCGGTGTCTGTCGCGGGGCAATCGTTTCGCCATTTCACCCCCGCGGACGGTTCCGGGGATGACACGTGGGTGGCCGACTTGGGCGATGTTCGCTTCGTCATTGTTGGTACCGCCGGCAGCCAAGAGTTCGAAGAGCTTGCCACTGCGGCGATCCGCGCCGAACCTATCGCCGTGTCCTAGTCGGGCGGGCCGACTATTCTTGGGCGCGCCCGATGGCTTCTTCGACTCGGGCGTGCGCCCCGGCTAAGTGCTCTTCGCAGCGTTTCGCCAGTGCTTCGCCGCGTTCCCAGTAGGTGAGGGATTCGTCTAGGCTCATTTGCCCAAGCTCGAGGATTTTCACTATTTCTACGAGTTCGTCCCGTGCGGTTTCGTAGCTGAGTTCGGTGACGGGGGTGAATTCTTTGGGGGTTCCGGAGCCGATGGTGTTCATGGGCAATGCTTCCTTCAACGGTGTGTTAGTTGGCGGGCGTGGTGTTGATTGAGGCTGCGGTGATGGATCCGTCGCTGACACGGATTCGCAATTGGCTGCCGGGCGGGGCTTGCGCGATTGCGGTAACCACGTCGCCTGGCGGGGTGACCTGCACGACGGCGTAGCCGCGGGCCAGCGTGGCGGCGGGGCCGAGGGTGGCGATTCTGGCGCGCAGCGCACTGACCGTGGTGTCCGCGTGGCGGAGCTGTTGGGTAATGTCGCGCCGAATCAACGTACGTGCGTGCTGGATTTCTTCGGCGCGCCGGTTGATGGGGGTGAACGGGTCCGCCAGCACGGGCCGGGATCGCACGCTGGCAAGGCCTTGCATTTCGCGTTGCACCCAGCCGCGTAAGGCCGCAGCGGAGCGCTGCCGGAGCTCTTCGATGAGCGCGCGTTCCGCGACGACGTCCGGTACAACGCGTTTCGCGGCGTCGGTGGGCGTGGCGGCGCGGAGGTCCGCGACGTTGTCAAGCACGGGGTTGTCGGGTTCGTGCCCGATCGCGGAGACCACCGGGGTGGTTGCGGCTGCGACGGCGCGCTGGAGGGCTTCCTCGGAAAAGGGCAGGAGGTCTTCCACGGAGCCGCCGCCGCGCGCGATGATAATCACATCTACGTTCGGGTTGGCGTCGAGGGTTTCCAGGGCGGCGATAATTTCGGGGACGGCAGGCGCGCCTTGGACGGCCGTGTTGATCACCTCGAAGCGGACTTCGGGCCACCGGTCGCGCGCCACGCTGAGTACGTCGCGTTCGGCGGCGGAGCCACGCCCAGTGATCAGGCCAACGCAGCGCGGTAGGTACGGGAGGGGGCGTTTGCGGGCGGCGTCGAAAAGCCCTTCGGCAGCCAGCTGCTTGCGCAATTGTTCGATGCGGGCGAGGAGTTCGCCGATGCCCACGGGCCGAATTTCGGTGGCCCACAGGGAGAAGGAACCACGCCCGGAATAGAACGCTGGTTTGGCGTAGATGACCACGCGGTCGCCGTCGCGCAACGACGTCCCTTTCAGCACGGTTGTTGGGCAGGTGACCTGCACGCTTGCTTCGGCTTCCGTATCGCGAAGCGTGAGGTAGGACAGCCGCCACGAGGGTTTCATGTTCACCTGGGTGAGCTGCCCCTCCACCCAAATATGGCCCAAGCGTTCGATCCAAGCCTTGACTTTGGCGTTGACTTCGCGGACGGGCCACGGGTGTTCAGCAGTGGTAGCCACCTTGAAAAACTCCCTTTCCTTGTGGGTGAACGCACCTATTGTAGGTGTTGTTGGATACTCTGTATCGCATGACCGCACCCAAGAAGATTTTGCTTGCTGCCCCCCGCGGGTATTGCGCCGGCGTGGATCGCGCCGTGGAAACCGTGGAACGCGCGCTGGAGAAGTATGGCGCGCCGGTGTACGTGCGCAAAGAGATCGTCCACAATCGCTATGTGGTGGATACCCTCGCGGAGCGCGGCGCCGTGTTTGTAGACGAAACCGACGAAGTCCCCGAAGGCTCCCACCTTGTGTTTTCCGCCCACGGTGTGAGCCCAGCCGTGCACGCCGAGGCGCGCGCGCTGTCCCTGCAAACCCTCGATGCAACCTGCCCGCTGGTGACCAAGGTACACAACGAGGTGAAGCGGTTCGCCCGCGACGGCTATCAAATTCTGTTGATCGGTCACGAGGGCCACGAGGAGGTGGAAGGCACCGCCGGGGAAGCGCCCGACGTGGTGCATTTGGTCGACGGCGTGGAATCCGTGGAACAGTTGGAATTCGCCGCGGACGACAAGCTGGTGTGGCTTTCCCAAACCACGCTGTCGGTGGATGAAACCATGGAAATTGTGCGGCTCCTCAAAGCCAAGTTCCCGCACCTGATCGACCCCCCGAGCGACGACATTTGCTACGCCACGCAGAACCGGCAGGTGGCCGTGAAAGCCATCGCGGAGCGCTGCGACCTCGTCATCGTTGTGGGTTCGCAAAACTCTTCCAATTCGAAGCGGCTGGTGGAGGTGGCGCTGCAAGCCGGCGCGGACGCCAGCTATCTTGTCGATTTCGCATCCCAGGTCGACCCCGCTTGGCTCGAAGGGGTGTCCACTGTGGGCGTGACATCGGGCGCGTCGGTGCCGGAAATCCTCGTCCAGGATGTGCTGAAACTATTGGCCGAATACGGGTTTACCGACGTCGAGGAAGTGACCACCGCCGCGGAAAAACTGGTGTTTTCCCTCCCGCGCGTACTTCGGCCGCAGGACCGGGCGCAACGCTAACGGTACAGGTCGTCGTGCCGTGAGGCGGCGCGCCGCTGGCGCATCAACTCCTGCACCGTGACCTGCGAGGATTGCGCCCCCTGCGCGCGGTGGGTGCGGCGCGTGCGCACCGTGGTCCGCGCCCGGGTTGCCTGCTCTGCGCGCTGCTGATTAACCTTGCGCACCTTCTGCTGCTTGACCACTCGGCGGCGCATCGCACGTTTTTGTGCCTGGTAGGCGAGGACCCAGCGTGTCATCGCAATGACGATGGTAATCACCGTCACGGTCATCAAAAACGGGAATTGCTCCGTCAGCGGATACACCGCGGTAATGATTTCCGTGCGCGTGATCGGCCCGTCCGCCCCAGGCAGCATACGTCCCACGAGCCAGGCGGTGATGGGCATGCACACCCCGAACGCGAACGGAAGTTGCGCGGCGGTGACAAACAGCCCGCGCGGCTCCACAAACAACACCGCAACAATGCCGCCTGCGGCGAAACACCACAAAAACGCGGGGCCGAGCTCCTTGAAGTTCATACTCAACAGCGCACCGGTGATCAGCGAGGCAAAAATTATCGACGTCGCGGACCACACCGGCACCCCAAAGCGAGCGGCGGCGGGGAGACGAGGAGGCGCGGTTCGATAGTGTTGAGTCACGGGGCGTTATTCTACCGGGGTCAGGAGCGAAATACATGTAGGATATCCTGCAAGCGGGACAAGCTGGGGGTCAGGGTACCGTCCCGACGAGCCGCGCGCATCTTTCGCCCAGCTTCTTCGCCCTCTTGAGCGGTCAACGAACCCACCAATGTGGCGAACTCAATATCGGAGGCGCGTTTCTCCCCAGAGCGCAACGCAACCAAATCGCTCAGGTACCGCAGCAGCACCGCCAGCATGGCGGCCGTTGGCACCGCCAGAAACGCGCCGACAATGCCGAACAAGCTGCCACCCAAGGTCACCGACAGCAAAATCACCACGGGGTGCAGGTTTACCGCGCGGGATTGCACAATCGGCTGCAAAATATTGCCCTCGAGCTGCTGCACCAAGATCACCAGCCCCAGCACGAAAAACGCGGTGGTGGCGCCGTGGGACACGAACGCGATCATCACCGCTAAAGCGCCGGCGACCACCGCGCCCACAATTGGGATAAACCCGGCGATAAACGTCAGCGTACCCAACGCCAATGCCATGGGCACGCCGAGGAGGACTAGCCCAAGGCCGATAAACACGGCGTCGACAAGCGAAACGAGTGCCTGGGCGCGGATAAACCCCGCCAGCGTAATCCACGCGCGAGTAAGCAGTTCGGTGAGATGCCAACCCACGCGGCGGCCCGTCACCTCCCGCAACCACGGCATAAACTTCGGGCCGTCCTTGAGGAAGAAGAAGGTCAACACCAGTACAATGCCGAACGTCACCACCACGGACGAGGCCACACCAATGCCGGCGAAGAGCTCCCCGGCAATGGTGCCGGATTGCTGCTGCAACCACGTGGCGGCGTCCGAAAACCAGCCGTTCAAGTCTTCGCTGTTAATGTTCAGCGGCGGGCTTTGCAGCCACAATTGCAGCCGCTGCACCCCCTCAAACGCCTGGAAGAATAGTGTTTGGGATTGGTTAACAATACTCGGTGCGATCAGGCCGATAAGCCCGCCGAAAAACGCCAACGCGCCCAAAATGGTAATGATTGCCGAGAGGGCGGGCGGTACGCCGCGGCGTTGCATCCACCCGGTGGGCGTCCACAACACCGACGACAAGATCAACGCGATAAAAATGGGCAGCAGTCCGCGCCAGAACTTGCTCATGACATACCACGTCACCCACGACGCCGCGGCGATCACAAGGAGGCGTAAACACCACCAAGTAAACGTCTTAATCCCGTCGGCGATGACTTCAAAGCGGTCAATCGAGTCATGCGCCTCGAGTTCCTGAAACGCCTGGGTTGCCTCGCCTCGGAAGTCCTTTTCGTTCACGTCCTCCATATTGCCAAAGAAATGCGAAACGCCTCCCGAAGGAGACGTTTACGTTGCGTAAAAACTATCTAGTCGTTTTCGTGTGAGATCAACACATCATCCGTGGCGAACTCCGAATTGCCCAGCACACCCGACATTTCGTCCGGGTTGCGGCGCAACGCCAGAATGCTCACAATCAGGCCGCCCCAAATCACCACCATGAACAGGATCATCATCATAATCGCGATGCCACTCATTGCTGTTCCTTTCCTGCGTTGTGGGTTAGCTAAGCCCGTTGGTATCGGTGTACTGCTCGGCGGCAAAGCCAGCGGCGCGACGCGGAATGTACTTGCGCGGCCGGTCGATCGTGCGTTCCGTATCCGGATCCACGCCGAAGTCCGAGCCGGGCGGGCCGACCAAACTGACCCCATTGTTCCACGGCAGCACCGACGCCAGCAGCGAACCAAGGGTAATCACCGCCAACACGCCCCAACCATACAAGCCCAATTGGCTGGCGGAATACCCCTCGTAGGGTTCGCGAATCAGGTTGATCAGCTCTTGCAGCAGGGTGTAGCCCAACACGATCGTGGTGATGTTGACCACGCACACGCGCCAGACGGTGTTCACCTTGAACGAAGACACTGCGTTGAGGTGCAGGGAAAACTCATCGATGCGACGCAGCACCCAGTCCAGCACCACGATGGTGATCAAGGCGACGGAAACGATGCCGATCTGGTTGGTGTACTTGTCCATGATGTCCAAGGTGACCAACGCGGAAGTGGTGGAAAACAGCGCCAAGGAAATCAAACCCATGACCACACCGACGGCGATCGCGGTGGACTTCCGCGGGGAGTTGAGCTTGTCTTTGACCGCGGACACCACAACCTCCAGCAGGGAGAACAAGGAGGTGAAGCCGGCGATGGTCAAGCAGCCGAAGAACAGCACGCCGAACACCGGGCCGAACGCCATTTGGTTGATGATGGTGGGGAACGCGAAGAACGCCAAGCCGATGCCGGAGGTGGCAACCTCGCTCACCGGGGTGTTGGCCTGGACGGACATAAAACCCAAGGCGGCGAACACGCCGATACCCGCCAGCACCTCAAACGAAGAGTTCGCAAACGCGGTGACCAAGCCGGTGCCCGTCAGGTTCGTGCGCGGCTTCAAGTAGGAGGAGTAGGTGAGCATGATGCCAAAGCCCACCGACAGGGAGAAGAAGATCTGGCCATAGGCGGCAACCCACACGCCGGGGTCGGACAGCGCCGCCCAGTTCGGGGTGAAGAATGCGTCCAAGCCGGTTGCCGCACCGGGCAGGAATAGCGCCTGCACCACGACGATAATAAACAGGGCGGTCAAAATGGGCATGAAAATCTTGGATACTTTACCGATGCCCTCATCCACGCCCATGGCCAGCACCACGATGGCGAGCGCCCACACCAGCGCCAGTGCGATGGCGATCTGGGGGATGATTTCAAAGGAGAAGGTGACGGAAGGATCCATCTGCAAAAAGTCGTTCAAGAAGTGCTCTTGTGGGTTGTCGCCCCACGCCATATTGAAGGACTTCACCGTGTACAGGCCCGCCCACGCGATGATGGAGGCGTAGTAGATGGTGATGAAGAAGGAGATGCCCACCTGGATCCAGCCGATGGGTTCCGCCCACGACTTCACACGACGGAACACCAGTGGCGCGGAACCGCGGTAGCGGTGCCCCAGGGTGTAGTCGAGGAACAACAAGGGGATACCTGCGGTGAGCAGGGCCACCATATAGGGGACGAGGAACGCGCCGCCACCGTTTTCGTAGGCGACGTAGGGGAAGCGCCAAATATTTCCCAGGCCGACCGCCGAGCCAATGGCGGCAAGAAGGAACGCGATACGGGTGGAAAATACTTCGCGACGAGGTGATTCAGCCATGGTCGGCCTTTCCGTCGATGGTATGGATACCGGTAGAGAACTTACAAAACTTCACAGCAAAATTTAGGAAACTCTGTAATTCATCTCACGCTGTGGGCAGATATTAGCACACCGTTCCACATATTGGAATGCGATTGGGTAATCTACCTCACTATTGCGATCGTTTTCGCTGGTCAATCACCCAATCGGCATACCCTTGCACCCCAGCCGGCAGCGTCGGGAAAATGCGGTCGCGCCCAATCCTATCGATCACATCAGCGTCCACAAATTGGCGATACATGCCCTGCTTCACCCGAGCCATCGCAAACACAATCCCACGCTGCTTCAGTTGCCTGCGCAACTCATCCACCGCATCAATCGCCGTCAAATCAATCTCCACATTTGCTTCGGCGTTTAGCAAGAACCAGCGAACTCGGGAGGGAGCGGCGTCGACAGCCGCCAACGCCCGCGTAATAAAATCGTCCGCGTTAGCGAAAAACAGCGGGGAATCGTAGCGGTACACCAGCAACCCCGGCACCTGGGTGGCAATATCGTAATCCTCCACATTGTGCATGCCCGCCACGCCGTCAACGTAGCCCAACACCCCGTCGTTCGGCTTGGCCAACCGCCGCAGCAAATCAATAATGCTCAACGCCACAGCAATCGCAATGCCCTCCAACACCCCCAACGACACCACCGCAACGGCTGTCGACGCCGCCAACATCAGCTCACTTGTACGAAACCGCGCGATGCGCTTCCAGGCGCGCGGATCAATCAACTTCACCGCAGCCACAATCACAATCGCCCCGAGCGACGCGGCTGGAAAATGCGACAACGCAGGCGCCAACACCAAAATCGTCAACACCACCGTCACCGCCGCAACAATCGAATACATCTGCGTGCGCGAGTCCATGACACGAGCCAACACCGCGCGGCTGCCACTCGAACTCACCGGGAAACCACCTGTCAACCCGGTGCCAATATTGACCAAACCTAGCGCCAAACATTCCTGATTCGAATTAATACGCGGCTCCTTCGACTGGCGAAACGCCCGCGCCGTCAACATATTGTCCGAATACGCGACCACCGTAATCCCAATCGCCGCATTCAGCAGCGCCACCACATTAATATCGCGCAACGAAGGCAACCCCACATCCGGCAACCCCCGCGGAAGCTGCCCAATCACCTCCACCCCGTGCTGCTCCAAACCCGTCGCCCACACCACCACCGTGGACACAATAATCACCATCAACGGAGCCGGCCACGTAGGCAAAAACCGAAACAACAAAATCAACGCCGCGATACACGCAAGCGCCAGCCACAACGTCGGCTGATGCACCTCCGGCAAACGATGCAGCAACTCCCACGCCGCAATCACATCATGCTGCCCGTCGGAGCGCACCTTGGTAATCGTGTCCAACTGGCTCAAAATCATCAGCACCGCAACACCCGCAAGGTAGCCAATGAGAACCGGCTTAGACAAAAACTCCGAAATGAACCCCAGGCGGGCAACATACCCAACCAACGACACCGCACCCACCGCCAGCGCCAACAACGCAGCCATCTGCGCCGCGCGCTCCGGAGAAGGATTACTACCCGCAAGCGCGGCGATACCCGCAGCCGTCATCAACGCCGTCGTCGACTCCGGTCCCACCGAAATCGACCGCGACGTACCCACAAACGCGTACAACACCAGCGGGATAATCGCCGACCACAAACCAACCACCGGCGGCAACCCCGCAATCGTGGCATACGCCATCACCTGCGGCACCAAATACGCGGCGACCGTAATCCCGGCCAAAAAGTCGAATCGAAACCACCGCCGCTGATAATTCCGAAGCACCGAATACCCCAACGAATGCTGCACGGTGGCAGGTGGGTGGGGCTCCCCGCCGCCAAGCGAAGACATCAAATCCTTAATCGGCCCTGGTGGGCCCGAAGGCACGCCACTGTTCATAGCACGAGCTTAGTGAAAAAACCCCGTGTTGATAGGATCAAATGCCGTGAGCCTTACCCTTGGAATAGTCGGATTGCCCAACGTAGGCAAATCCACCCTGTTTAACGCACTGACCCGCAGCGACGTTCTCGCCGCAAACTACCCATTCGCCACCATCGAGCCGAACGTAGGTTTGGTGGAGTTGCCGGATCCGCGGCTGCAGAAACTCGCCGAAATCTTCGGCTCCGAACGCATTCTGCCCGCCACCGTCACCTTCGTAGACATCGCGGGCATTGTGAAAGGCGCCTCCGAAGGCAAAGGCCGCGGCAACGCCTTCCTCTCCAACATTCGCGACGCCGACGCCATCTGTCAGGTAGTACGCGCATTCGCCGACGAAAACGTCATCCACGAACATGGGCAAGTAGACCCCCGCGCCGATATCGACGTAATCAACACCGAACTCATCCTCGCGGACCTGCAAACCGTGGAAAAAGCACTGCCACGCCTAGAAAAAGAAGCCAAAAAAGACAAAGAACTCGCCGAAGTTGTCGCAGCGACGAAACTCGCCCAACAAATCCTAGAAGACGGCCGCACGCTGTACACCGCCAGCCGCAACGGCGAAATCGACCTCGCACTCGTGCGCGAACTTCACTTGATGACGGCGAAGCCATTCCTCTACGTATTTAACTCCGACGAAGCCGTACTCACCGACGAAGACCGCAAAGACGAACTGCGCGCCCTGGTGGCGCCCGCCGACTGCGTATTCCTAGACGCCAAAACCGAAACCGAACTCCTCGAGCTCGACGCCGAAGAAGCCGCCGAACTCCTCGAATCCGTCGGCCAAACCGAACCAGGACTGCACTCCCTAGCGCACGCCGGGTTTGCCACCCTCGGGCTGCAAACCTACCTCACCGCAGGGCCGAAAGAAGCCCGCGCCTGGACCATCCACAAAGGCGACACCGCACCCAAAGCCGCCGGCGTAATCCACACCGACTTCGAACGCGGATTCATCAAAGCGGAAGTAGTGTCCTTCGATGATTTGGTGGCCGCAGGCAGCATGGCCGAAGCCAAAGCCGCCGGGAAAGTGCGGCAAGAAGGTAAGGATTATGTGATGGCCGATGGGGATGTGGTGGAGTTTAAGTTCAATGTGTAGACGCTCGGCAGGTGGTCTTGTTGTAGCAGGTACAGGTCTGGCGGGAAGTGATGACTAATCATCCTTTGAATCTTGATGAAGCCGCCGAGCGGACCGGCTTATGGTGGCTGCCGGAAGACCCTGACAGGAAGGTTCCGGGTACCTTGCGGTATGACGGTGAGGGCGGCCTTTCGCTCTCGCTGAACGGTGCATTAAAAAATCGCAATACCTACGATCCTGCCAATGGGGTCCCAGGCTACCATGAGGGTGCCATGACGTGGCATGTTATTTATGGGGAGGACAAGCAGCAAGGTGAGGTCACGCTTCTACGCTGCGCCCTCACCAGCGGGAAGGAGGGCATGCTCCCGCGGTCGAAGAGCCGCGATACGCAGCTCGTGAGGGCGACGATTGCGATCATCGGTGTGCACGTCAGCGGGGAGGGCGACGCGGCGTTCGCGGCGGCCGAGGTCTCGGTCGAAGACTTGGGGCTCTGGGCTGCATCGTCTGCGTTTGAGTATCCCCGTGACACTAACGACGACAAGAGTGACGGGACTGAGACAATCTCAGTGAAGCCAGTCGAGGCGCAGACGGTGACAGTCGATGGCACAGAGTACCGCCTCGTGCACACTTATACTCTGCCGTCCTTCGACAAGCGCAAGAGCGGAACGGTCGCGCACATGCGTGACACCGCCTCCATCCGCGTCTGCCCTACCGAGCCGTTCAGCCTGAGTGCCGCGCTAGAGGCTGCGGACTTGATACAGGACTTGATCGCGCTGGCAATGCACCGCGCTGCTGGCGTAATCTGGCTCCAGCTGGAGGTTGCCAGGACCGACTCGGTCCTGCAGAACGGTCAGCCTTTGCATGCCAACGTGCTTTACTCGCCCCTAGTGCTGGGTAAGCACGACGCGAAGGCTGTAGATTCTGACTGCGTGTTCTTCACCTGTGCGGCGTTCCCGTTCGAGGAAGTCCTGCCCCGCTGGTGCGAAGTGCACGACCGACTGCGAGCAGCGATCAACATGATCCTGGGTTTGCGCTATGCGCCAGCCCACTTCATCGAGAACAACCTTTTGATGGCGGTGGGTGCTGCAGAGGTACTGCATCGAGGCCTCGATATTGATGAGAAGCCGTTCCCCGAGGCGGAGTTCAAGGACATGCGCGACAAGATGTTAGACCAAGCGCCCCAAGAGCACCGCGCCAGGCTCAAGAGCGCGATTAGAAACGATCCGACGCTCCAGGACCGGCTTCGCGCCCTCGCTGCTCGACCCGATCCAGAAGCAATCGCGCAGCTTGTGCCAGACATCGATCATTGGGCGAAGCGGACGACGCAAGCCCGCAATGACCTCGCACACACAGGCAGGACACCTTATCATTCCATCGATGAGCTGGTCGCCATCGTCAAGGCTACGACCGCGGTCGTGATCCTTAACGTCTTGCACGAGCTTGGGCTGCCAGCAGAACGGCAGCGACAAATCGTGGAAGAGCACCGGCAGTTGCGGGCGGTTTGTTAGGCAGCGCGCGAGCAGTTAGTGGCTCCAGAGGCCAACTCCTGAGTGATGCAGATGCTGTCGTTCTCCACACATAGCCAGGCGACTTCCGACAGGAAGGGGTCGTCCCTCGGTCCGTCGCGTTAACGGCGCGCGACCGACGGCGGCCCGGATAGCCACGAGGTGAGGAACCCTAGAACTGCCGGTCGCTTGACATGGCAGATGAACTCGACATCGAATTGATCCTAGTACTCGTCGATGAATCGAGTCACCTCGGGTGCGGGCGGTCGAGTTGCTTCGCGAAATTACGCTTACAGTCTTGAGGATCATGTTCTCTTTACGTAGCTCGACACTCTCGTTCTCTCGTCAGCTTGATTTGCGCCGCCTCATTCGTCATGGGTTTGGGTTTGGCCCAACGTAGACTTTCCGTACCGGACCTCAGGCCCGCACGTAGCGGCATTGTCATTCCGGTTGGTAAGTTCTGGTTCAACATCTGATCGATCGTTAAATTGAATTGCGGAAACGCCCGCTAACGATCCGACTTGGCAGCTGCTCATAGGTGCCCAGGTACGTCGTGGACGTTTAATCTCAATGCGTCGAGCTTCGCAGGTGGAGGCGTGGTTTTCTTGTTGTAGCGGGCGCAGGTCTGACGGGAAGAATTAGCCGCTCGGGATGAGCGGTCTGGCTTGTTCTCTTTCCTCGTTGCTGAATGCAGCGTGACGACTGGGGACGGCAACGAGCAAAATGCGCAAGTGTTTGAGTGGAGGTTCTCGCGCTAGTGTCTGTCCTAGCAGTAGTTTTCTGCGGGCAGTTATATGTAGAAGAAATTGACCCCCTTCCAAGCCTCTCGAAGAAGCTCAAATGGGAGGGGCCGCTATCTTGTACTACGAGAAGGGAACCGTTGGGCGTGGAGCGGCCACGGCCAACGATTCCCAGCGACGCACCGCGTGAAGTCGCTTTAGTAATCTCCTCCCGAGAAGGAGATACAGTTGAGGAGTTCAGCTAAACCCTCAAGATCGAGGAGATCGACTCGTTCGTGAACCTTACTGATAAATGAGGGCCAATCGTGCCCAGAAACTCGGGTCTCAGCAATGATCGGTTCGGTAGCCGTGACGATTCGGTATGCCCATTCCAACAGGGGGTGAGCGGTATCGGGAGGGATGAGTGTCGTTTCATGAGCTAAAGTTAGTAAATCCTCGATGGCGTGTTCGTCAATTTGCGGATCCCGTAGTGTTTCGAAAATCCGCTTCCTAGTGTCGTCGAGCTGGCAAAGAAGCGAACCCTCAAAATACATCGAGTGCATGAAGGTGATTGCTTGGGTTGCAGTCATGAACTCGATGGACAGTTTGCACTCTGCAAGTCCGTCGGCGAACAGGGAGCTGGCTGCGGCGTCGAAGGTGCGAGCTGTCTTCAGCATCGAATCATCCACGTTCCGTCGAACATCGGTCGGCCAATGTAGGTTGATGTCGGTGCGCTACTGTCCGCATGAAGGCGCACGCGCGAGACCGTCTTTGGGGACGGGATTCTGTACGGCTCAAGATCCTCGCGACGTCGACTGATTCCTCGTTCGAGGTGCTCGACGTGGACGATTGAACCGTGGAGATGGCTTGCCTTAAAAGTAGTGCCATCTAGGTGCTCGGCGCCGGGGTCGGTCAGTGACATGTAAGTCTGGTAATCTCGGAAGCCGCTTGTTCCCCAGATGGGGAAGGGGTCGCTGACCTGCTGTCCACTGTCAAGTAAGGCATAGGCCATATGGACGGCGATCCCTTCATCAACGGTAATTGAGATTCCGGCCTGTCTGCGTCGGAAGAGAAGTGCGGAAGCTGCGGTGAGAAAGCGTGTGGACGAGATGCCATCATCGGCTTGGGTCGTTACGCGGAGTTCGGCGATGAGTTCCTTCGAGTCGAAGCGCGTAGTCGCGGTAGATGAAGTGTGGCGATGCGGTCGAGGAGCGCGGTGGCTAACTGGGGGATGGCGGACGCTTCCCTGAACTGTGAATCGCATTGTTCGAGTACCTTATGCCCGTGGGCGATGATTGCGGAGAGATCACCAGCTTCTTCGAGCTGGTGGCCGAACGGGTTCTGATAACCGTTGGCCTGGTAGTGCTGGCGAATCCAGGCTGAGTGAGCTGACTCAATGATGTCGATTGTGTGCTCGGCGACCATTCGAAGTGTTGAGCCGTGAGAAAGTGTTGCTCGCGCAACGGCAGTCCCGGGCGAGTTGTTCGTAATGACGGTCAATGTTCTTCTTTCTCTTGTAGTAGCGGAGGGGAATTACAGGGGCACGACGAGCTTTCCTCGGACGTGGCCTTCTTCGCCGAAAGCGTGTGCCGCTGCGATTTCATCGAGGCTGTACCGTCGGTCGATATTGATTTTCAGATTTGCGGTATCAATGAGCTGAGTGATCTCTTGGAGCTGATAGCAATCGGGGTGGACGAATACCCATTCAGCTTGAATTCTGCGGGCGTGGGCCTCATGGAGGTGAGAAGGGTCGGGAACGGACACGATGATTCCCTCCGGTGCCACTAGGTCGAGTGAATGATTAAAGGCTTGGCCACCAATCGTGTCGAGAACGACGTCGAAGGCCGGTAGGTCAAGTCCGTAGTTGCCCTCGGCGTAGTCCAGAGGGATTGCGCCGAGATCAGAGAGGAAGTCGTGATTTCGAGGTGAGGCAGTGGCGTAGACTTTCGCGCCTACGTGCGCCGCCAGTTGGGTGGCGACATGGCCGACGCCACCGGCACCAGCATGAATCAGGACTCGATCGCCTTTTTTGACTTTGGCAATGTCATGCAGTGCCTGCCAGGCGGTGAGCGCTACAAGAGGGACTGCGCCGGCATCTTTGATTGGCATCTTGGCTGGCGCGTGGGCAACGTCGGTGGCCCTCACGCAAACATATTCCGCGTATGTACTGCCCAGCTCTGGGAAGCCGATGAGCCCATACACTTCGTCGCCAACGCTGAATCCGGTGCTATCGGGACCGGTGGCGACGACTGTGCCGGCGACGTCCCAGCCAAGGACGATTGGACGGGACTTCGGAAGAAGGCCAGCGATTCCGTCACCGGCGCGAGTCTTCCAGTCGACGGGATTGATACCGATCGATGAGGTCTTGATTAGGAGTTTTCCGGGGTCGGCTCCGGAATAGGGGCTTCGGCGATTTTGAGTGCGTCGGGGCTTCCCCAGTTGTGGAGCTGGACTTGGCGCATGGATTCAACCATGGTTCGGGCTTCCTTTCGGGTTGGAGTGTGAACCGGCGGAGATTTCCTAACCGGTTGCGCCCAGTTTTAGGCACGCTCTGTTTTTGCACAAGAACGCACTTTTCGCTGCTGAACTCACTTCCTGATGCCCTAAGAACCCGGTAGTGGTATAAGTACCTTATGGAACCTAGGGCGTGTAGTCGTGGAGATGTGTATTCGGATTAGTGCTCGTGCAGGAGCATTCTCGACCGGATTGCGGACAAGTGGACGCCGTTGATTATCGGACGGCTTGATGAGGGGCCGCACTGGTTTAACCAGCTCAAGCGGTCAATCCCGGGTGTATCGCAGAAGATGTTGACGCAGACGCTTCGCGCGCTTGAACGCGACGGGATCGTTGATCGAGAGGTATTTCCGACTGTTCCGGTGACAGTGGTTTACAGTCTGACTGACTTAGGTCGAACGTTGTCTGAACCGCTTCAGCTCGTCAGGGAGTGGGTTGAGTCACATCGCGATGCGGTAGTTTCCGCTCGGATGGCCTTTGATGAAAAGATGGCAGAGCAACAGAAGGTCTCGCAGATCGAGGGGATCGTCTGAGGTCTGCCGCATGGCGAGGTTAGAAGGGGCCATGCTGAGCAGGCACACGCAGACCTAGAGGCTGGTGTCGGCATCATCACCGAATATGGTTACGCAGACCTGCGTGGTCTGGCACCACGTGAGTGTGCCCGCAAGGTCATTGCTCTTGCGCACCCAGACTATCGTCCGCTGCTGGAGGAATACCTAGAGCGTGCTGAGGCTCTTGCTACTGAGCGCAAGAGCCTCCAGGCACCACACGATCTGGAGAACGCTTTCTCCTTCCATCAGCGCTTCGCAGCTACCGGTTCTATGAAGAAGTAATAAAACTTCTGATCTGTAGTTAGTCCCACGTTCTGGCTTTGCAAGGACGTGGGTTTTTGTTTTTGTGGCGGACTGGGTGGTTTCTACTGGTTGTGGAACAGCCGGTTTGTTTAGTGAGTAATGACCGGCAACCTGATTATTCCGACCACGCTGCGAGCTCATTGCCAGCAGGGTCTCGGAAATGAAAACGCCTGCCGCCGGGAAACTTAAAGATTTCCCTTGTGATTGCGCCGCCAGCTGCTGTTACTTTCTCGTAGGTTGCTTGAAGATCAGCGACATGAACCACAGCCAGCGTTGCCGGTGCTGGGTTCTCCGCATTCACACCGCTAAACGTGCCACTATCTGCGGTGTCGGCGAAATCGTCACCATACATGGCATAGTTCCAGCCAAATACGTCGCTAAAGAAATCGCGCGTTTCCGTTAACTCTGCAATACTTCGAGCCGGAAACTCCACATAATCTATCTTGTTGGTGGGGGTGTTATCCATAACCTCCAGTATTGCCGATTACTACGGCATCACGAGCATGCCCACGCGGCCAGCTCGCCCGAAGGATAAAGCCGCGGTGGAACGCGCTTTACAAATCGCCTACACCAAGATCATGGGGTATTTCGATGGCGTGACTTTCTACAGCCTTGATGAGCTCAATGAGGCAATCGCAGATCGGGTTGACGATATCAATTGTGGGCTGAAACGTCCGGATGGCACCACCCGGCAGTAGCGCTTTGATGAGGAGGAAGCTCCGTTGATGCGAGCACTGCCCGCTACGGCGTTTACCGACGTTGTGTGGAAGCATCCCAAGGTGGAACGCAATTGGCATGTCACCTGCGACTATCAGTACTACTCGGTGCCGTTCCAGCTGGTAGGAAAACGGCTCACCGCACGGCTAACCCCGCAGGTAGTCAGCCTTTTCGACAACGGCGAGCTGGTCGCCGAACACACTCGGTTGCACGGTTTTAAATACCGGTATTCCACCGACCCGGCGCACAGTCCCGTCGGCAACGATCATGGACACAATGTGCTGACCCGCGATGAGCTTGTCGCTTGGGCGTCCTCGTTTGGGTCGGCTACGGTCAAGGTGATCACGATGATCCTAGATCGTCACCGCGCCGCTATTCCCAAAGGTTTGTTCCAAGCCCGCAACGTGCTGGCCAGTCTGGGCCGCAAACACGACAAAGCCACGCTGGAACCAGCGTGCCGCGAAGCGCTCGACAGGAAACTTATTCCCACATTCACGGTGCTGAAACGGCTCCAACCCAACATCGCCCACGAGCAGCGCCAACACGACAGTCACAGCCCTGCCGGTGCGCACCAGCAACCATCAACAACACCCCCACTCGTCGACATCACACAACTTAACGATGGCGACGTATTTCTCCGCCCCATCGAACACTACACCGACAAGGACAACGCCACCGATGAGCTTTGAAATTGACGAAGCTATGCGCGCGAAGATGCGTAAACCGCGGGTATCGACCTTCGCAGACATTTTCTTCGGGCTCATCGCCGACGATCCCCAAGCTGACGCACTGCCCGAAGAAGTCTTCCTCGCCGCAGTCGATGAAGCATACAACCAACGCACCTTGCGCAATATTGCCAAAACCATCACCCAGGCGCAGCCATCGCCGAAATCATCAACCCCGAACTCAGAGACATCAACATCCGCCAACTCAAACGCGTAGCGGCAATCAACTGGAGGGAACACCCCACCAACATCCACATTCTGGCACCGACCGGCACCGGCAAAACATACCTCGCGTGCGCGATCGGAGTCGCTGCCTGCCACGCCGGATACACAGTCGCGTACTACCGACTCGATCAACTCGTAGATGAACTGGCGGTCTTCCAGCCAACCGATCAAGCCTACATCGACCGAATGCGGAAGCTCTGCAATATCGATGTCCTCATCATCGACGACTTCCTCACCCTCGGCATCAACCAGCGCGGACAGGAAGACCTCACCAAGATCATATTCGAACGCGACGGACGACTCCCGACGATCATCTCGTCACAATCCTCCGCAGCCTACTGGCGGCAAACACTACCAAACGCATTCGGCGCTGACTCACTCGTCAGCAGACTCAACAGCGGCCAACGAATCCAAATCGGCAGCTACGACATCCGAAAACACCTCGCCGCCACCCACAACGACTAACCCCACACAAACCGGCCCCACAACAAACCGGGGCCGGTACCAACTAACCACAAACCCCCAGTACCACAACACCACAAACCCAGTACCAAACACACGCTCCTAGCAAAAGAGGCGTATAGGTGGGTTTAGTGGTGCATGACTCCCTCCACGACGTGTCGCTTGTGTGACGTCGCAGTGGCTGGAGCATGTCCCTGCTAACCGTCAGCGACTACCTCTTGAACTGTTGGAATACCTTCAGGTCATCGATGTTACTGGGCATGATAGCCGCACTAAGTCCAGCGGGCTCATCCCACGGAAAGGGATACAACTAGGGTAATGGGCGTCAGTGTTTGAATTTCTCTTTTAGCGCTGCAAAGTCGCTGGCGCTCATTGGAATTTCTTCGCGCGAGTAGCACTCAAGATAACTTCCTAGGTGGTTCGCATAGAGGTCTCGGCCATCGCCTGCGGCGCGGATCTTACTGTGGGGGTTACTCGCACAGGCGAGTCGGTTGCCAAAATATTTAATCGCCCAGCTAAACTCATTAAACTCTGGGTCATATTTGAATGCTGCAATTCTGCCAATCAGCGCGCAGATCCAATCGGCGCACTGAACTGTTTGATACAGGTGGCTCTCTACCTCGAGAGGTGGTTCAAGTAGCTTGTCTGCATCCTGATGGGAGAACATGAAGGCCGCGCTGGATGCGAAGATCTGCATGCGTTCTTTTGGTCCTTGTTTGTCCAGTACCATGAGGTGGCGCTGATCCTCGGGGAGAGCCCAATTAATACGTTGGATAAGTTGTTTCATCGCGTGGTCGTAGCGCGAAGCTTCATTTTCCCCAGTATTGTCATTCGTACCACGTGGTTTTTCTTGCCCGTAGAAGATGATTTGAGCGTCGAGTTCCTTAAGTTTATTGAGCACACGGTTCATCATGTTCCGCACCTCCCTGTACCTATTGATGTTCTGGGTGGTGAGGAGCGCTGCGCCTTTTTTCTCCCAGTGTTCTACTGGCTTACCTTTGGCAATTACCTTGGCATCGATTTCTGCTTTGAGCCCTTGTTCTTTGATTCTGCGGAATGAGCCTGAGAGGTCACGGATGTTGTCCGCTGGGATGAGAAAGCCGCCGATGCCGAACACTGGGTGTGTTTTATAGTTCGGGTGAGTGCGGGAGATGTAGGCGCCGTTGTGTCCGAATTCGTCGAAGTATCCGATGTACATCTTTCCTCTTGAATGCGCGAAAGCCCGTGCTTGCACACGAGCCTCGGAAGTGGAGCACCTTGGTGCGTCCAAGCCCATTGTAACGTGTGTTGTCAATTTGGGTCAATTGCTAGGGTTCTGCTTTTAGCCCATGTTCCTTAGTTCTCGTAATGCAGTTCGGCATGGGAAGGCGTTGAGAGCTTGTTGATGGGGGCGGCGCAGGCGCTGAAACCTTCTGGAAGACATTGTAAGGTCTCACCAGCAATATCGGTTACTTGTTGAAGGTGAGCTGCAGTCATGTATCGCCGTTTGACACGTGTGGCTTTGACTCATTGAGAAATCAAAGTGCGAAATGTGTCGCACTTGAGCCACTGCTGTAGCTATCGGACTTGGCCAAACATGCGGTCTGGAGCTGGTAGCGTGGCGATGTGTCGGTTAATTCGGCGACTGTGCGAAAGGGGCATTCCTACGATTCCGTACGGGAAAGGGAGCGTTCTTCCTAGAATGCTGTCCGGATGAAAACGTTACTGATGGATATGGAGGAGCCGGATCTAATCGATTTCTCGTGCGATACGACGCATTGCCTAGCGTCAAATTGAATCAGATGTGGTCACAGTGCAACAGAACTACAATATGGGAGTTCCAAAGCTATACACGGAATACCATGTGTGTGGTGCGGAATGAATGCATTTATCGGCTCAGGAGGAGATAAGCTGGGGATCAAGTTAAAATACGCTAATGAAAACGCTGGGAAGCTGGGTTAGAATGAACGCTGAGCACGCCATGTCAGAACGGTTCAAGCTTCTGAAGCTAAAAGATTCCGGAGCGAGAGGATGTTGCAGCTGCGGAGAAATAGTAGGTTTAGCTTTAACATGAACAGAAGACATTGCAGAAGCTTGAGTTGTCTTCATGGATAAGCAGCGTCAAGTGCTTTCAATTGGAATCGAACATGCGCGTATAGCGACCACGATCTTCTTGAGGTAAATGCGTGTTTGTTAAATTCCGAAAACTGGAAATAACCGTGTAGAGATCACATTAGGGCGCGAGTAACCGCCAAGCATTACCTCACACCATAACCATGACGGCGTGCTCTTCCTTTGTATTAAAACATAAAGTAACCTAGGTGGCCCCAGATTCCGAAGAAAAGCGCAGCCACCGAGACCAGCGCCGAGCTGATGGCGCACCCGACGTCTAGGAGGAGCGGAGCACAAGCGACCAGCAGTTGATTTTGACGTCGTTCTGCAAGAAACTCTCGAGGAAGTGTGACGCCAAGTGGCGCGTTATCAAACTAAGTGAGATGGTCCGCGTTCCACTCAAACAGCGGCGCAAGCGCCAAGGAAGTCAACGATCTGCGCTACGTTGGTAGTTAAACATCAAGAGCGGCGTTACTGTGTATGTCACTGTCGCCCACCAACTACACCATTACGCCGAAAAATGCAGCTAGGTGCCTACGATTTACCCACTTGCAGCTTATCGATCCCGGCATTCACCCCTTCTTTTCCCAGTCCACCATCTTATCCCTGAGCGTTTCCTGAATCTGGGTTAAACTGGTTGGGCTTGACATCCTCCTGTCCACCCATCCCACCACCCAGTCAAAGAGGAAAAATACGTGTCCAAGGATCTGCTCCGTCTGAGTGATTTGCGGCAGGGGTTGCTATTGCGTGGACTTGTGCCGAATGAGGTGGCCAAGGTGGTTTCGGTGTCAGTTTTGGCCGAAGACATTGTTGATGTTGTGTTTCAGTTGTCATCGGGCGGGTTTCGTGAGTGCACACTTGAGGCTGGTGATTTAGGCAGCATTACAGTAGTCGCGGATGAGGATGTCGGCCCAGATTTCAATGGGCAAGCGATGGATTTTCGTCTCGCGGCTGAGGCATTACGTATTAAATATGCTGCGCTGTATGATCCGATCGCGGCTGTGAATAGTTCTGACGTTGATCCATTGCCGCATCAGATTAGGGCGGTGTATGGGGAGCTTCTTCCGCGTATTCCGCTGCGTTTTTTGCTTGCTGATGATCCCGGTGCAGGTAAGACGATCATGGCTGGGTTGTATATTAAGGAGCTTATTCTTCGTTCAGATTGTGAACGCGCGATTATTGTTGCGCCGGGGGGTTTGGTTGAGCAATGGCGGGATGAGCTTTCACAGAAGTTTGATGTGCATTTTGAGGTGTTCAATCCGTCATCTAATCCACAGGCTTCCGCGCAGTTTTCCAATAATGGCTCCAATTGCCTGAATGGCAACCCGTTCGCGGAATCGCCTTATTTGATTGTTCGAATGGATCAGGTTTGTCGTAGCGAAGTGTTGATGGAACAGCTGCGCGCGGTGGAGTGGGATGTGGCAATCGTGGATGAGGCGCATCGCATGTCAGCACACTATTCCACGTGGATGGGTGACGTTGAAGCGACGAAGCGTTTTGCGTTGGGACGGGTGTTATCGGAAACCGCGCACAATTTCCTACTGATGACCGCCACTCCGCACGCTGGCAAGGAGGAAGATTTCCAGCTGTTTATGTCGCTGCTGGACAAGGATCGTTTTGAAGGCCAGTTTCGGGAGGGCGTGCATCGGACGGATACTCAGGGTTTGATGCGCCGAATGGTGAAGGAGGATCTGCTCACTTTTGAAGGCAAACCGTTGTTTCCGGAGCGTCGTGCCTATACGGTTGCTTACGATTTAAGCCATGGGGAGCGGCAGCTATATGAGGCTGTCTCTGATTACGTTCGCACGGAGATGGGGCGGGCGGATCGACTGAGCCGAGAAGGGGATGGTAAGCGCGGTAATAATGTTGGCTTTGCCCTTACGGTATTGCAGCGTAGGTTAGCTTCTAGCCCAGAGGCTATTTTGCGCTCTTTGGAGCGTCGGCAGCGTCGCCTCCAAGATCAGCTCGAACAGTTTCGGCAGGTTGCGCATCATCGGAGTGGTATTTCGGACGCAGTCGGGGATGTTTCCGATCTCGTGGCTGCGGAAGACGAGTTGGGTTTTGATCAACCCGCTGTGTTTGAGCAGCGGGTCGATGAGGTGGTGGGTCTTGCTACGGCTGCGCAAACCACTGAGGAATTGCAGTATGAGATTAGGGTTTTGTCCGATCTCATTACTGTTGCTCGTGAGGTTCGCGCGCAAGGGGAGGACAGAAAGTGGGTGGAGCTGCGAAATATTCTTAATGAGCAGTTGCTGTCCAAGGATTCTTCCGGCAAACCCCGCAAGATTATTATTTTCACGGAGCATCGAGACACGCTGAATTATTTGGAGGATAGGATTCGCACGCAATTTGGTCGTGAGGGTGCTGTTTTGTCAATTCATGGCGGCACGTCGCGTGACGAGCGTTTCGTTGTGCGTGAGCGGTTTACTCATGATCCAGAGGCTGTCGTGTTGTTGGCTACGGATGCCGCCGGTGAGGGGCTGAACTTGCAGCGTGCGCATTTGATGGTGAATTACGATCTTCCATGGAATCCTAACCGTATTGAACAGCGCTTCGGCCGCGTGCATCGTATCGGCCAACGCGAGGTGTGCCATTTGTGGAATCTCGTGGCAAATGATACTCGTGAGGGCGCCGTGTTTACCCGCTTGCTCAGCAAAATCAGCAATATGGACCGCGCCTATAACGGCAATTTGTTTAATGTCCTCGGAGAGCGCGGCGCGTTTCAGGAAAAGTCGCTGAAGGACTTGCTCATTAGCGCCATTCGATACGGCGACCGTCCGGACATTCAAGCAAAGCTCAATTACATCATCGATGCTGGCGTCTCTGAGGGGCTCAACAATATGATTGCTGAGCGCGCTTTGCACCCTGGAATGTTTAATACTTTGGATCTGGAGTCGGTGCGCGAACGCATGGAGCAGGCCCGAGAGCGGAAACTCCATCCTGGTTTTATCAGTTCCTTTTTCATTCCAGCTTTCGAACGTCTTGGTGGGAGTATTCGCAGGCGGGAGCAGGGGCGTTATGAGGTTGTTCGGGTCCCGCATCGGGTTTTAGAGCAGATGCAAAAGCTGCGCGGTGTTGCCCCGCCTTCGGCTCGCTATGAGCGGATTACGTTTGAGACGAGATTTATTCGTCGACCTCACTGTGCTGACGCCGCGCTCATTGCCCCTGGGCATCCGCTATTGCAAGCGGTTATAGAACTCACGATTGCGGATTTGGGGGGTGTGCTTTCCACAGGAGCGGTGTTTATTGATCGCAGCGACACACAATTGGAATGCCCGTCATTGATGTACACCGTTGAGCAGCGAGTTCGAGCTAGCGCCTCGGACGACACCGTGTCTCATCATTTCGCCTACCTAGTGCTTTCACAGGACGGTGAGATTTCTGGTACGGCCGCGCCACTCTACTTGGATTATGAGCAGCCGCGCGATGACGAACTGCCGGCCATTAGCAAAATCCTCAACACGGATTGGGTTCGGCAGAACCACGACACAACTATCAGGGGATGGGCGCATCGCAAAGAGATGAAGCCACGAATCGAGGAGCTGCAACTCCGACGTTCTGCAGAGATTGAGCGAACCCGCACCCAGGTGCGTGAACGTTTGCGCGCGGAGATAAACCACTGGGATCGCGAATACAACCGTCTTTTGGCCCTAGAGCGCGAAGGCACGATTGGTCGTGTTCGCGCTGAAACAGCTAAGAAACGCGTTTTGGACCTTGAGCTCCGCCGAGAGAGACGCATGAGAGAACTGGACGAGTCGCTACGCATTAGCCCCGCTCCGACCAAGGTCCGTGGCGTCGCTTTGGTTATCCCTAGTGCTCTGATTTCCCCAGAGGTCGCTCGTTTTGCAAAAGACACTAAAGCAGTTGAGCGCCGAGCGGTTGAGGCTGTGCTTGCGGCGGAGCGCCGCCTCGGCAGGATTCCAACGGAGATGCCCCACAATAACCCGGGTTTTGACGTCCGTTCGGCTGGCGCAAACGGCACGGTCTATATCGAGGTAAAGGGCCGAATTGTTGGCGCGAACTCGTTCACGGTGACTGTCACCGAGGTGAATTTCGCTCAATCTCATCGAGATAGTCATATATTAGCCCTGGTCAAGGTGCATCCAGACGGCCCCGAATATGATGAGATCCGCTACCTTACCCAAGCGTTTGACCATATTGAATCTTCGATCACTACCCAAGCCTATGATGAAAAATGGTCGGCATATTGGGATCGCGGTAGTCCCCCGAGCCAAAAACTGAATAGCCCAGCTCACAGCACACGAATGGACCACTAGTGACACCTCAAACTAAAAAGAAACTCATTGAAACCTCCCTCCCGCTGGAGGCAATCAATGCTGAGTCCGCCAGGGAAAAGTCGATCCGGCATGGGCACCCGTCCACGCTGCATCTATATTGGGCACGCCGGCCCCTAGCTACTTCGCGTGCTGTATTGTTCGCCCAGCTTGTCGACGACCCAGCCTCCCGCCCCGAAGAGTTTCCCACCCCCGAGGCGCAGGATGCGGAACGCGCCCGCCTACATGAGCTCATGGAAAAACTCATAATTTGGGAAAACAGTAACGATGAACAACTGCTTGCCCAAGCGCAGGAAGAGATTCGGAAGAGCAATAACGGTGAGCTTCCCGCAGTACTAGACCCCTTCGCGGGGGGGGGGTCAATTCCGCTAGAAGCTCAGCGTTTGGGGCTGGAAGCCCACGCTAGCGACCTTAATCCTTTGGCGGTGCTGATCAATAAGGCACTGATTGAAATCCCACCAAAATTTGCGGGGCAAACACCAATCTTCCCGGGAATTGCACAAGAACAATCTTCCTGGACTCGCGCCGAAGGACTCGCCGCAGATGTTCGGCAGTACGGCCAATGGATGCGTGATGAGGCCGAAAAGCGCATCGGCCACCTTTATCCAAAAGTAAAAGCTCCGGGTGGCACCGAACACACCGTCATTGCATGGATATGGGCACGCACTGTAACCAGTCCGAATCCTGCAAACCCCATTGAAACTCCGCTAGTTCGTTCATGGTGGCTGAGCAAAAAGAAAGGCAAAGAAGCCTGGGTTAAAGCCACTGTTACCGACGGCCGCGTCACCTACGAAGTCCAACACAGCGCTGATGGCCCTAAAGGAGACGACGAGTGGACGATCAAACATGGAAAAGGCGCAAAAGTTGTCGGCGACAACACGCCTTTCGACTACCAGTACATTCGTGAAGCTGGGTGTAAAGGAGAAATCGGGCGACAATTAATGGCTATCGTTGCTGAAGGGAATCCAGGGCGATTGTATGTCTCACCGAATGATGAACAGAATGCTGCGGCAAACATTGAGTTTGACGGAGTGGCAATTGATGGCGAAATTGCTGATAATCCCAGGTGGTTCTCGCCGCCAGCATATGGGATGAAATCATTTTTGGACCTGTTCACTCCTCGGCAGTTGGTTGCTCTCACGACGTTCAGTGACCTAGTTTCCGAGGCTAGGGAAAAGGTTCTCGAGGATGCACTGGCCGCTGGGCTCCCAGCGGGCGAGCGCCTTGAAGCTGGTGGTACTGGTGCTGAAGCCTACGCGGATGCGGTTGCGACGTATCTTGCACTCGGTGTGAGTAGACTGTCTGATCGCTCATCTAGCCTATGTAGCTGGGATTCAACTCGCGACAGTGTCCGAAATGTTTTCGGTCGTCAAGCTATCCCGATGGTATGGGACTTTGTTGAAACAAATGTGCTGTCGAGCTCATCAGGTAACTTTCTTGGTCAAATTGATTGGATAAGCAAAGCCATTCTGCACACGCCGGCTGCACGGAAGGGTGAAGCTCAACAAGTTAGCGCTACCGCTCGGGACTATTCGCAGCTCGTTATTTCCACCGACCCTCCTTATTACGACAATATTGGCTATTCGGATTTGTCTGATTTCTTCTATGTGTGGCTGCGCAGGAGCCTTCGTACGATTCAGCCAGCGACTGTCGGAACTATGCTTACGCCAAAGAACGAGGAGCTGGTGGCGAACCCGTATCGCCATAACGGTAAAGCTGGGGCCGAGGAGTTCTTTGTAAAGGGTTTTAATTCGGTGTTTCACCGTATCCGAAAAGACGATGTGAATTCCAGTGTTCCTATGACTGTGTACTACGCGTATAAGCAGCAGGATAAGGGTAAGGATGGCACGGCGTCGACAGGCTGGCACACGCTGCTGGAGGGTTTGATTGGCAGTGGCTGGGAAATCACAGCAACTTGGCCGATGCGCAGTGAGTTGAAAAACCGCATGGTTTCACAGGGCACAAACGCCCTCGCATCATCAATCGTGTTGGCGTGTCGCCCGCGGCCGGAGCATGCGCGGACGATTACGCGCCGGAATTTTGTTGCTGCGTTGAAAGCCGAATTGCCGGAATCTTTACGCACGTTGATGCAGGGTGCGATTGCTCCGGTGGATTTGGCGCAGGCTGCTATTGGGCCTGGTATTTCGGTGTTTTCGCGGTTTGCTCGGGTGCGGGAAGCAGACGGTACGGACATGAGTGTGAGGGATGCGCTGTACCTTATTAACGCCACCCTGGATGAGGTGTTGGGGGAGCAGGAATCTGATTTCGATGCGGATACTCGTTTCGCGGTGAAGTGGTATCGCCAGTATGGCTGGGCTGCGGATAGTGCTGGTCTTGCTGATCAGCTGGCGCGCAGTTCGGACACTTCCATTGGAACGCTGGAACGTGGCGGTATTTTCGAGGCCAAGGGCGGTAAGGCGCGGTTGCTGGCGCCTAGTGAACTTGATGGGGATTGGGATCCGGCCGCGGATGATCACGTCAGTGTTTGGGAGGCAACTGTTCGGCTAGCTGCGGTGTTGTCTAAGGTTGGCGCGGATAAAGTCGCTGAATTGCTTTCTGAGGTGCGTCAGAAGGTAAACCTCGATGCGGTGAAGGAACTTGGGTTCCTGCTTTTCCACGAAGCTGAGAAAAAGAAGGATTCGGCGGATGCCCTTTTGTTTAACGGCTTGGTCCGTTCATGGAATGAACTGAATGAACAGGCCCGGCAATATGCAGCAACGCCGCGGGTAACTCAAGAGTCTTTGTTGTTCGAAAACGACAATTAAACACAGGAGAAAACAAAACAATGGCGCTGAATAACCGCGATCGCGTTGGAAAAGCATTCGATTTGCTCTCTGAAGGTCTTATGGATGTTGTTGACGAGGCTATGACTGACAGCTTCCAAACCTCCGCATGGCCGGAACGATGGGCGGAGCGCGAAGCCAGAAGGAACGGCAGTTTTTCGCGAAAGTACACCAAACACGATGTGCAGGTGCAGCTGCGTGCCATTACGGAATTTGGACGTAATTTTAACGATTACCTCTCGCGGTCTCAGCAAAGTTATGCCTCTGAGCTGCGGGAAACCCGAAATCAGTGGGCGCATGGTGAACCGTTTAGCTCCGATGATGCAGCCCGGGCATTGGACACTATTGCACGACTGTTGCAGGCTGTGGATGCTGTGGATTCGGCGGCGGACGTGCGGAAATTGCGTGAGGATTTGCAGCGCAATGTGTACGAAGATCGGACGAGGAAGCAGGCTAAACGGGCGAGTGAATTTAAGCTCGAAGCGGGAGCGGGGTTGAAACCTTGGCGTGAAGTGATCCAGCCGCACGATGATGTGGCGCGGGGTGAGTTCACGGCGTCGGAATTTGCTGCGGACCTGCATCTCGTGCACACGAAACAGGCATTGGCGCCTGAATACGGCGAGCCCGTTGAGTTCTTTAATCGCACCTATATCACCGAAGGCTTAGCGGATCTGCTTTCGCGCGCGCTGCGGCGGTTGAGCGGCGATGCGAATGCCAGCCCCGTGGTCAATTTGCAAACCAACTTTGGTGGCGGAAAAACCCACTCTATGCTGGCGCTCTATCACCTTTTCAGCGGGATACCCGCGAGTGAATTACCTCAAGAGCTTCAAGAGCTTGTGGAAAAGTCCGGCAAACCACAACTTGAGAAGCTTCGAGTGCGACGGGTGGCGCTCGTGGGCACATACCTGCAGGCAGGTTCGCCAAGCATTAAAGAAGACGGTACCGAAGTACGTACCTTGTGGGGTGAACTGGCATGGCAGCTCGGTGGGCGCGAAGCCTACGACATGATTGCCGACGCCGACAAAACCGGCACCAGCCCCGGTGAAGCGCTCCGCAACTTACTGCAAACCTATTGGCCAGCAATTATTTTGATTGATGAATGGGTAGCTTACGCGCGGCAACTTATCACGGATAAGGAACTCCCCGCAGGGTCCTTTGATACCCAGTTCACCTTTGCGCAATCGCTTACTGAAACCGTCAGTTCCATTCCCGGAACCATGTTGGTTGTTTCCATCCCCGCTTCTGACACTGGCGGACGTGGCAGTACCGACATCGAAATCGGTGGTGAGAAAGGCCAACGAGCACTGGAACGGCTCCAAAATGTTATCCGCCGCGTCGCCGACCAATGGCGACCTTCCACCCGCGATGAATCCTTCGAAATCGTCCGGCGCAGGTTATTCCAAACTACCGACGCGGAAAGCCAAGCGATGATCGCGGCAGTTTCGCGGGCCTTTGTCACCATGTATCGCGAGAATTCTGTGCAATTCCCCCGAGACGCCGTCACCGCATCCAATGAATACGAACGTAGAATTCGGGCATCCTACCCGCTTCACCCCGAACTACTTGACCGGCTTTATGAAGATTGGTCCACACTGGAGCGATTTCAGCGTACCCGCGGTGTGCTGAAACTCGTCTCTTCGATCGTCCACGAGCTTTGGACGTCAAATGACACCTCACCGCTGATTTTGCCTGGAAACGTCCCGTTGGCGGCGTCGACAGTAAACACAGACTTGACGCAATACCTTGAAGACTCGTGGAAACCAATTATTGATTCGGACATTGATAGTCCGGACTCCACCGCGAGCAAAATCGACAAAGACAAGCCCAACCTGGGCAAACGCCACGTCACGCAACGCCTAGCCCGAACCATTTTCATAGGAGCAGCACCACGCAGCAACGCTAATCGGAAAGGCTTGGATAAACAGTACCTCTGGCTGGGCACAGCCATCCCGGGTGATACCCTGGGCAATTTCGGGACAGCCGTGGAGCAGCTCTCGCAGCGTTCGACCTACTTTTACGACGAGCAAGGGCACTATTGGTTTGATACTCAACCCTCGGTGGCAAAAACTGCGCGTGACCACGCCGAACGCCTGCGCGAACAGCCCGACACCGTATGGAATGAAATCATCCGCAGGCTTAAACCCGAAGAACGCGCCCGCGGCGAATTCGATCGAGTGCACATTGCGCCTATCAGTGCAAGTGAAATACCCGACCTTGAAGAAACCCGACTTGTGGTGCTGCACCCCAAACACACGTGGGGGAAAACTTCAGGGCCTGGGACAGCTACATACGACTGGGTGCGCAACGCCATCGAAACGACCGGACGGGGACAGCGCATCCACCGCAATACCCTGATCTTTTTGGCCATTGATGACAATGAACTCAGCAACCTCGAGGCGGCAACACGAAGTTACCTCGGTTGGAAGCTTGTTGATGATGACGCAGAACAGCTAAACCTGTCCGCGCAGCAACGCCGACAGGCCAGTTCGTGGGCGAAAAAGTATGACCAAACCGTTGAGGATCGTATTCGCAGCGCGTACACGCGCGTAATCTACCCTGAACAATTTGACCCAGCAGCGCCATTTAGCATCAGTGGGGAAAAAGTCCCCGATAACGGTGCAACCTCACTCGCAACACGAGTCAGCGACAAACTCAAACGTGAGGGAATCATCATCACGGAGTACTCGCCGGAAGTCCTCGCCATGACGCTTAACGCCGAACTCGGGAGCTGGTGGAGGCAACAAGAATCCGTCAGGGTAGGGGCGCTCTGGCAATTTTTCACCCGGCATATCTACATGCCAAGACTCATACGGCGAGATATTCTCGACCGCGCCGTACAAGACGCGGTGATTGCCGTTCTCGTTGGTGACGAACAATTCGGCATCGCTGCCGGGCAGAACCCAGAAACTGGACGTTATATTGGGCTCATACTGCCCCCAAACAACGGTGTTCAGGATATTGCCGTCACTGACAGCACCATGCTTGTGCAATGGGCGGTCGCATCAGCGCAAGACAAGGCGGACAAAGCTAAGGTTGCCGCGGAGCAAGCTGAAGGGGTTGCGGGTCAAGTTAGTGCGGAAGCTACTGGTGGCACGGAGGTAGCTGCGGGGAGTGCTGGTGGGGCGGGCCTTGGTGGTGGGGTAGTGCGGCATGTTGGGACCGTATACGCATCGGCTCATAATGCAGACGGGAGCGCCAGACCTCTGCAAGCTGCACACGTTGAAGCAGCTGTCGAGACTGCCCTTGTACGTTACTTCGGAAGCGTCAAAATCAATCCGGAACGCTGTGCCGAGAGCATTGAGCTCGTCAGCCGAGAAATCATAGACCACCTGTACCGCAGCGGGGCGGACCTAGAAATCACCCTAGATATTCAAGCCGTCAAACCCGGAGGATTCAACGACGCCGAAATTCGAACTATCAAGGAAAACGCGCAAGTATTGAAGTTTGACGGATCCGGGTTTGAGGAAGGGTGAGGTGCGGCAGTTCTAATAAAGCACTTGCAGCCGCTTGCAAACGTAAGCGGCAAACATATCGCATCCTGCGTTTCTGAGCTTTTTGGCTCCTAGCATTAGAAACTAGTCCGCTGAATAAACTTCATAAGGGCATTCATTTCGGTCTGTGTATAAATCTTTGAAGCCTATACTGTCGTTTGTGATGATTATGCCTATGTTGCCGTGAATCGCTGCACTATGGACATAGGCATCAAATTCATCTGGGTATGAAACATTAGAAGCAATGGAGAAATTCGCGACTTTTAAATTGTCCTTTTGAGAGAATGAGGCGGTCACGCAGGTCCTCATTCTGTTTGCTAGCCGTTTCCGGGTGCCGTTTCCTCTGGAAGTGCCACGATTCTTGCGGCTCGATAGCTGCAAGCGCGATCCAACTGTGTGGTGTTTGGGGCAGGATTGAGTGGGGGGACTTCCATGATCCCATGCTGTTTCGCAGAAATCTGAAACGGGCGGTTTGTCGGTTCTGTCCGTTAATTGAGTGACTCTTCCAAATCAATCAATTCGAACACGGCTTTTCGTTGCTCGTGTTTTTTCGCCTCAAGTAGGTCGAGGACTTCCTGTGAATTGAGTCGGTGGTGGGATCCGACTTTTCGCGAGTTGAGGCGTCCATTTCTAATGTATTTCATCACGGTTGGGCGTGACACATTCAGCATTGAAGCGGCAGTTGTTGTGGTTATTTCTTGAGGCAGCGTGGAGATCGATATTGACTGACCACTTTGAACTGCATCCAGGATTGTTTTGAGAAGCTTCTTGAGTTCATCGGGCATTTCGTCGCCTTGGGGGCCTACCAGTGATGCGGCATTGCCGCCGATAGTATCGATGAAATGCGTGATGGATAACCGCTCTTCGTTTGTGAGCATGACAGCCTTGTTCCCTGGAACTGTTGTGGCCATGGCGGCGCCTCCTAGAACGAGTTTGTGGGTCACGTCGATTCGTGATTCGCCGTTGGCGTAACCCAACCTACGGTGTTGCACTTATAAGTGTAACCCTTGCTGGTGTTGTGCACGGGTAAGCTCTGACTGTTCGGTGCGCTGGATCGCTAGCAAGATCTACCAGCAAGTGATTGGGGTTTCGCGCTGAAAATATGGGTGAAGCATTCAACCTATTTTCGCTGCCGTGCATGTTGCGATTGCTCACGATTCCGAACCTTAACTGACAAACTGACAAAACGAATTCAAGATACGCGCTTCTGGTGTGGAACGGTGCCCGGCTGCGCTGCGTGTGCTCGTCTGGATTAAGATTCGGGTGTTGATGGGGCTTTTCCCAAGGGCTGAGGATTTGGGTCTTTTTTGTGAGAGCGTCGAGGTTTGATATGAGGTTGCGGCGGCGTCGCTTCCAACAGGTGTTCGCAGTGGCGATCATTGCTTGTGCGTTTGGTTTGGGTGCGTGCAGCGCGGGTGTTGAATCTTCGCCAACGACCGCCGAGCCGGTGGCTGACGGTCCGCATGCGGCATCGGATAGGAAGCTCGCCCCGCGCACGGAGACTGCTAACGCTGCGGGCACGGCGACGATTATCGACGTCGACTTTGGCAATGTACGCACTGGAAATTACAGCGCCCCAGCGCGCGGCGTGGTGGTGCTGCCTACTCAGCCCAGCGGCCCAGTTCCACTGGTGATTATTGGCCACCTCCGCGCGCCGAATTGTGACAACGGTTCATTCGCATACCCGTGCCCCGAGGGTTCAAGCGAAGTCCGGTTCGATCGAGGCATGACGTACCTGGGGGAGCGGCTCGCTGAGGAGGGCTACGCTGTGGTCATTCCGGACCTTGGCGGTGTGTTTGTTGGCGCGGATGTGGATCAGCCTTATAACCAGCACGCGATGTGGAAAGACATCGTTGGTAAATTTATCGATGCGTTCGAGGACAACACCCTCGGTGGACCAGTTGCGCAGGCAGTTGATAGGAACGCGGTGGGGCTTGTGCTGCATTCTCGTTCCGGCACCGCGGTGGAACCCGCTGCGGAGCTTTTCGGCCCAGGCGCGGTGAAATCGGTGTTTGCTTTCGGCCCCGCCTACGATACCTTCGACCTTGCGCATTTTAGCCCCGGGCCTGCGGAAATACCGTACCTTGCGGTGACTGGGGAGGAGGACCGCGACGTTGGGGCCTCCGCTAACCTGTGGCTTGGGCACTACGTGGTGCAGCCGCGACAATTCGCCGCCGCGACGGTGGCGGTGCCGGGGCTGGGGCACACGCTGATCAACCGTGCCGCCAGCGAGCAGGGTGCCGATGATCGTATCGGCTGCGAAGAACGCGATTGCCCGGATGCCGCCGAGCACGAACGCATTGTAGCCACCCTGGCGGTGGATTGGCTTCACGCGACTTTGCGCGGCGAGCCTACCGAGCTGCCCGTCCGCGCCGACCAGCCCTTACCGAACACGGTGGCGGACGTGCCGGCCCGTTGGTTAGCTGCAACACCTGGCGCGCTTGCGCAGGTGGCGGCGGAGGCATTCGCGGCGGTTGCGGGCGGGGCGTCGATAATCTGTGTGCACACGGACCCCATGGACCCCACGCCGGTAGCAAACCGTTGCGAATTGCCGGAGCAGGGTGTGGTGGAAATAGCAACGGAAGTGAACCAACTCACCGACGCTCACGCCGAAGTCAACGTTGGCGGCGCGCGCGGCATGGCGCTGCACGTTTCACCCACCGGAACTTTCGACGCCCCAGGCACGCCGCTCACAGTGACGCTACGGCTGCGCGACGGCCGCGAATTTGTGCAGGAGCTGGACGCTACGCAGCCCGCGCTGGTGAATCGCGCCACGGACACTAGCAATGGAACGTATCGCCTTGGCACTATTCGTACCCCGTTGCCGGACTGGGTGACTTCCGCCGACATCACTGACGTGCGGATCAGTTCCCCAGTGCATCCGGTGGCGCTGCGCGGCGTCGATTTCTATTAGTCGCGGTTGCGCTAGGGGGTATTGCCATGCGCACAATTCATTGATTTGTGCTGTTCGCGGGGCGTGTCGGGCGAGGTGCGTTGCCTCGACAAGACAGGGATTACTGAAACTCGCTATCCTCTTGTAGGTAACCCGAGACAGCTTTGAGGAATAACGAATGAGCCTGAACGAAGAACTGGTCCAGACCGTCAGCAACTTGATCGACGCTGGCTGCCACTACCGAGTGGATGAACTGGCCGAAGCGTATGCACCCGACCTGCAAACCATCATGGTGCAGCCGCAAAACAAAATGATTCGGTTCGATTACGAGCAGAACATGGAATTTTTCCGCAGCCGCCGCGAGGCCGGCGAAAAGCCGATCAAAACCGATGTGGAATTCTTGGTCGCTGACGTGCACGGCGACCTGGGCTTTGTCATCGGCACCCGCACCATGGAACCCGGCGGCGGTAGGTTCAAGAGCGTGTTCAACCTCATGCTGCGCAAAAATGAAGCCGGCAAGTGGCAGGTCTTCCGCGAGCAAGCCGTGATCACTCGCAAATAATACCGTCACCGGTGGAACCAACCTGCGGACCAAGAATGCTTCAACGGTCCGCAGGTTTTGCTTTATCCACGCCGCTGCTGCACCGAGAAGTTTCGGTGTCTAAGCGATTCCTCGGGCCGTGGGGGATTAATTTGCGGTTCCCGGGTGGGCAACGTAGAAACCCGCGTCAAGCGAGGAGGGTGAGTAAGTCGCGCAAACTTGCGACGACGAGGGCGCCGGGGGCGTCGTCGGGCAGGGTCACGGAGGTGCCGGGGCGTACGAGGAGGGCCGCTGTCATGCCTGCGGCCCGCGCGGCAATGACGTCGATAGGGCGGTCGCCGACGCACAGGATCTCGGTGGGTTTCAAGTCATGGCGCTCCGCGAGCAGCAGGTTCATGGCCGGACTTGGTTTGCGCTCTAGGCCGTCCGGCGCGCACACCATGTCATCCATGATGAGGTTGTGCGCTTGGAGTAGGTCTGATGCGCTGGTGCGGTCGCGGTGCGTGGCCACCAAGTTAAGACCACCGAGTTCGCTGATACGTGCCATTACTTCGCGGGCGCCGTCCATGACCGGCGCGGGGTGTGTCCGCCAACGTTCCTTGAGCCGCGCGTGGGCGTCTTCCAGCGTTTGCGGGTCGACATTGCATTCGGCCGACAGTGTTTCGATGGCATGTCCGATTGAGTGGCGGGTTAAGGTTTTTACGTACCGCAGGTGCTCGGGTTCGGTATCTCCGAACGCAGCCTCGCACAGTGCGCCGTCAACCTCAGGGTAGGTGTTGATGAGGGTTCCGCCCATATCCCAAATTATGTGACGCATACTTTTATTGTTGCAAAAATTGTTGCGCTGCGGCGCCCGCTTCCGAGCGCCCCAACCTCAACCGTCGTTATCGAGCTACAGGTTTGCGGTGAGCCTCCGAATGGTCGGCCATAATGATTCGGCCTGATGTTCGGCGGCAGGTTGTACGGCGTCGTTATGGAAGTACCACCAGAAATAGCCGCCCACGTAGCGTTCGCCAACTTCGGACTCAAGATCGGATTGCATGCCGTAGTAATAGTTTGCAATTGCTTCTTTTTGGGCCAATGTGCCGTCGTTGGGCATGCCATCGCTGGTGTTTTGCAGCCCCGTTTCGCCGATTCCAAGCCGCGCGTTTGGGAAAATCTCACCGAGTGAATTCAGTGTTTTGGCAATATCTGTAGCGCTGGGGTGTTGTGGCGGATCGCACGCGGTTTCGTAAATGGAGAGGAAAACGTAGTCCGCATTTCGCAGGCTTTCGGGCATACGTTGCGCGTACGGGAGGGTGGCTTCCCAATCGTGGGAATAACAATTGTGCGAGGACCAATAATTTAAGGTCACGGCGGTGTTTCCGCCCGCTTGTTTGATTACCTCGTTTGCCGCAGCTGCTTTCGAATTAATCTCTGCGGGGGAGGATCCCACCCAGGCGCCGTTGAGTTCGTTGCCAACCTCCCACACATCAACCTTATCGCCGATAGCGTCAACGGCTTCTTGCGTGCGTTTCCGGACATCTTGCTCGCTGAATTTGGACATTTCCTCCGAATCGAGGATCTGCGCCATTACATAGACGTGCGGATCCAAGGCATCAACTGCGCGGTCGTAGGCGTCTAAGCTCTCGCCAGGGTCCATGACTAGTCGAACCGTGAGTTGCTCGGGGCTGGATTCCAAAAGCTGTACGGCAGTATCCAAGTGTTCAATGGAATCCAATGTCACGCCGCGCATTGGCGCTGGGGGATCGGCGTGTTGCGTAGGGGAATTCGCCGCAACCTCCGGTGTGGTTTCAGACGTGGGCACGGCGATGTGTTTTGGGCTGGAATTGTTCTTGATGGTGAGGAATACAGTGGTCCCTACAACGAGAATAATGGCGGCGGTAACAGCGAAGAATGTGATGAATTGCTTGGATCGGCCCATGATTTCCCATTGTGCTTGCATGGCGGGTCATGTGCATTTTATCCGCGATTTAGATGTTGTTGCGGGGGCAATGAATGAAGTGCTGAATGGCTAAGCATTGGAAACTATGCAGTGCGTTCGTGTGTGTAGTTCCGTGCATAGATTCGGCGCGTGTAAACATCGCAATTCGGTAACGCACCAGCTATTGTTTGGTAGGAAATGGGAGCGTCGATGAGAAGAACCGGCAGGTGGGTGATTCGGATTGCGGTATTTTCAACGCATTTGGCAAAGCTGGTTTGGTGATTCGCGCGCAATGAAATGGTTCGTTGTTGTGTTTGCTGGCCTGCTCGTGTGGGGCGAGGCAATCAGTTGGCGGGTTTCCCGGCGGAGACTGGGTGCCCCTGAACAGGGGCCCGAGGTGGTTATTGTGCTCGGGTACCGCAACGCAAATCCGCATCGGGCGAACGCTTTAAACCGGTGGCGTGTGCGCGCCGCGTTACGCTCCGTTTCGGTCGCCCCTGAGGACGCTTGGATTGTGTTTTGCGGCGGCGACACTGTGGGCACCGGTGTCTCTGAGGCGGAGTTGATGGCGCGCTACGCGGTCACGGAACTTGGGTACCGTGGTCGTTGCACGCTGGAAGGGCGTTCCATGACTACCTGGGAAAACGTCCAAAACGCCGTGCCTTTGATTGCGCAGGCTGGGCAGATAAAGTTTGTGTCCAGCCCGCATCACGCATTGAAGGCGCGAATGTATTTGCAAAGAATCCATCCGGAACTTAGTAACCGGGTCGTCCGGGCTGGCGACTATCGTTTTGGCGAGTGGCCGCTGGGCAAACTATTTTTCGCCGTCTATGGGATTTGGGATATTTGGCGCATGCAACGCAATGTGCGCTTAGGCGTGTACGCCGATTCCCCAGCGTCGGGCTGATGGGCTTATTTGGTTAGCGTTTTGGAACTGAGCTGACGGCGACACGACCCGCCAGTGGCGCGGCTTTGACCAGTATTTTTGTGCCGGTGGCGTAGATTGAATGCAAGGTAGGCAACGCGATAGCAAGGGGACGCACGGTCATGGAACCTGAGTTTAAGGCGCATAACTTTGTGCACGGTGCGCAGCGAATCCGGACGATTCTGGACCAAACGGAATTAGAGTTCCCCGAGTTGCAGTGTTTACCGACGCCCAGCGCATTGACGTTTTATAAAGGGGTTGCGGCCACTGCGGCGGTGTTGTTTGTGGATATTCGCGGCTCCCAGGAATTGCCTTTGGTGATGGATTCTTCCGGAGTTGCAAAGCTTTATAGCGCTTTTATGGGCGAGATGATTGCGGTGTGTGCGGGGGAGACGCATTGCCAGGATGTGAATGTGGTGGGGGATAAGATGTGGGCGGTGTTTCGCACCCCGGCTCGGGAGGACATTGATCGCGCGTTTTATTGTGTGCGGGTTGCGCATTCGATGGTGATTATTTTGAACCGTGAGTTGCAGTGCCGCGATCTGCCCACCATTGAGGTTGGGTTTGGTCTGGCGTGGGGTGATATTTGCATGCACTGGCCGTTGTCGATGTCGTCCGAGGATAGTGCGGCGTTGTATAGCGGGGAGGTGATTAACCGGGCCGCTACGTTGGCTTCGCAGGCGTCGCTGACGCATGCGGATCATCCGTTGTTGGTGGATGAAGCTGTGTATGAAAACCTTGACCCGGTGAATCAACAATGGCTTACTTGGAACGAACGTTCAGAGTGTTGGCACGGTAATGTGGTCGATGAATATATCAATGCTTGGACGCTAGCTCAGTACGATTGACGCTCGGTTGCATGGTGCTGCCGAGTCTTCTGGACGTGTACGGCAGGGAGTCATCATGGAGTTGTGGCTGGAGCGCAATCAGGTATCGCTCTATGTGTTTGCGATTTTGCTTGGCGCAGCTGTCGGCTATGTGCTACCCGGCGGTATGTTTGAGGCCGGTATCCAGTGGTCACTCATGTTGCTGTTGTACGCCACGTTTTTGGCAGTCCCGTTTCGCCGCTTGCCTCAGGCTTTTGCGGATGTCCGTTTTATGGTGACGCTGCTTGCGTTGAATTTCTTGGCCGTTCCTGGTGTGGTGTTTGTGCTCACGCGCCACATTGTTGACGATCAAGCCTTGCTCATCGGTGTGCTGTTGGTGTTGCTGACACCGTGTGTGGATTACGTCATTGTGTTCACTCGGCTCGCGCGCGGAAATTGGAACAAGATTCTTGCCGCGACCCCGTTGCTCATGTTGTTGCAGATTGTGTTTTTACCGGTGTTTCTTACGTTGTTTGGCACTGCGAAGATTATTGACACCATCCAATGGGGGCCGTTTATTCAGGCGTTTCTGCTGCTGATTATTGTGCCGCTGTTACTTTCGATTGGGACGCAGCTGGCGGAGGGTAATGAGTTCGCCCACAACACGAAGCGACTCATGGAGGCACTCATGGTGCCGCTCATGATGCTCACCTTGTTTTTGGTGGTGGCTTCCCAATTTGGAGCCGCCTTTGCGCAATTGGATTCGTTGTTGCGAGTGATTCCAATTTACGTTGCATTTTTGCTGATCATGCCGGTGTTGGCGTGCATTGTAGGGAAGGGGTCCGGCCAGTCAGCTTCTGAGCGGCGAGCGTTGGCATTTTCTAGTTCCACGCGGAATTCGTTGGTGGTGTTGCCGCTGGCGTTGGCGCTTCCGGGCACGTTGAGTTTTGCCGCGCTGGTGGTGGTGACGCAAACGTTGGTGGAGCTGGTGGGCATGGTGACTTTTGTGCGTGTGTTCCCCTCGTTGATTGTGGACCGAGCGGTGCCGGAGGCCGCATAGGCGAAGTATTACACTGTGGTCCATGGTCCCGGGTTTTTGGTTTGCGTTTTCGTTAACTTTGCTTGCCGGATTGTCCACGGGCATCGGCGGCGTTGTCAGCGTGTTGCGGCGCACCCCCAGCGACGGCTTCCTCGCTGGTTCGCTCGGGTTTTCGGCTGGCGTGATGTTGTATGTGTCGCTGGTGGAGATTCTGCCGGAGGCAATGTCGTCAGCGGGGTCGCCGTTGGCTGTGCTCGCGTTCTTTCTTGGCGTTGCGCTCATCGCGGTGATTGACCGGTTGGTGCCCGAACCCATGAACCCGCACGAGCCTTCCCAGATCACAGATGGCGCACGTCAAAGAAACTTGATGCGCATGGGTGTGATGACGGCCCTGGCTATTGCCATTCATAATTTCCCAGAGGGCTTTGCCACGTTTATTGCCGCGCTGGAGGACCCGACGATTGCGGTGCCGATTGCGGCTGCGATTGCTATTCATAATATTCCGGAAGGCGTGGCGGTGGCGGTGCCGTTGCGGCAGGCCACGGGGTCGCGGGCGAAAGCGCTGGGGTGGACGTTTGTTTCCGGCCTTGCCGAACCGTTGGGTGCGCTTGTTGGGTTTGCGTTGCTGATGCCGTGGTTGAGCCCAATTACGATGGGCGTGGTGCTCGCCGGGGTGGCGGGCGTAATGGTGTTCGTTTCGCTTGATGAATTGCTGCCTACCGCGCAGGCGACGGGACGCCATCACATTGCGGTCTATGGTTTGGTGGCCGGTATGGCTGTGATGGCCGTGAGTTTGTTGCTGCTCGCAGGCTAATTCCCGGCTTGTTCGTGCACAATGTGTTCGGGCCCGTTGATGCTGATGGTGCCGCCGGGGCCGCTGCACATCATTGTGCTGGCGTCCAGCATGGAGCAGCGTACGGATTCTACTTCGGTGAATTCACCGGGGTTGAGGCACACAAGCTCCTGTTCTGCGGGCGGGCCCGAACCGACGAGGTAGGTGATGCCCTCGGGCGCGACGCTGACTTCGTTGGTGTCGCCGCCGTCTTCCGGCACCCCAGAGCAGGTGAAGGTATCCGCCATGAGGGTGCAATAGCCGTTTGTGTCGCCGCCGGTGTCAAAGCGCAAGGTGTGCAGGCCGTTGGCAATGAAGGTGTCGCTGGGGACTTCCTGCAAGGTTCGCGCCAGCTCCTCGGATTTCGGGGTGCTGCTGGTTGCTTTCGGGGCGGGCGTTAAGCCGACGGCGGGTGTAGAGGTATCCGTCACCAGGGGGACTGTTGTGCGGTCGCTGGCTAGGTTTGAGCACCCGGCTAAGCCGACGACCGCGAGGGCAACGCAACACTGCATCAAACGCATACGCGAACATCCTTCCGCAAAGTCGGTTGCCAGTGTATCGGATTTTTTGGCGTGCGGCTTAGCCGAACATCATGCGTAGGATGAGTACGCCCAGCGCGCCAATGCCCGCAGCGGCGGGGATGGTGATCACCCATGCGAGCGCAATGGGCTTCATTAAACGCCAGTTCGCGGAGCGGGTGACCATGCCGACGCCCAAAATCGCACCGATAAGAATATGGGTGGAGGACACCGGCAGGCCCAGCATGGACGCTCCCATGACCACCGTCGCGGCGCCAAGTTCCGCGGCGAAGCCGCTGGCGGGGTGGATGCGGGTCAGGCCGGACCCCACCGTGGTGATGACCTTGCGGCCAATAAACCACAACCCAGATACTAGGGCCACACCACAGCACAGCAGCAGTGGGGCGGGTACGGAGGCTTTTGCGTTGATGGCGTTGGTTTGCAGGACGTCGAGAATCGCGGCGATGGGGCCGACGGCGTTGGCAATATCATTGGAGCCGTGGGAAAACGCAAACGCGGCGGCGGTAAACACCTGCATCCAGCTGAACATGAGGAATGTCGCGCGGCTGAGCTCCATGTTGCGGATCGTGCGCGCAAACACACGCACAGCCATCCACACGCCAGCGCCAATCATGCCAATGATGAGCACATTGCCCACGTTGTCAATGTTCAAGTGCAGGTTTTTTAGCCCCTTGAACAGCATCATCGCGGTGATCATCATTGCGCCCAAGGCGGCCAGTAGCGGCACCCACAATTGCAAGGCGCGGTAGGCGTTGACGTTTTGTTCCCGGTCGTCGAGCTCGTAGAGTTCGCGGAAGTAATCGCTTTCCAATTCTTCGCGTTTGAAGCCCTGGCGGCGGGAAATTTCCGCGTCGCGGACCATGGCGGTGGTGTACGCCAATTGCTGCATTTCGCTGAGACGTTCAAAGGATGCTTTGTGGCGCTTCTTATGTTCGATGCGCTCTTGGCGGATGACCTGGAGTTGCTCGTCCGCGCGCTGGTTGTACACCAAAATGCCGCGTTGGATCGCCGAAAACAATATGTAGGAGGCGATGCCGCCGAGCAGCGGGGACAGTATCCAGGATAGGGCGATTTCGCCAATTTGATCCCAGTGCACAATGGACCATCCGCCGGTGCCGGTGCGGTGCCCGATGGTCACGGCGGCCCCCACGATACCGCCGATAATAGAATGCGTGGTCGACACCGGCCAGCCCATTTGGGTGGCGATGAGCAGCCACAACGCCGCGCCCAACAGGGCCGCCATCATGATGAACACGAAGTCCATGGGCTGGAGGGCTACGCCGTGCAGATCGACAATGCCGTTGCGCACGGTTTCCGTGACTTCACCACCGGCGAGGATGGCGCCGCCGACTTCGAAAATTGCGGCAATAATGAGCGCCTGTTTCATGGTGAGTGTTTTGGCGCCGACACTTGTGCCAAAGGAGTTGGCTACGTCGTTGCCGCCAATATTGAAGGCCATGAACAAGCCAAAAACAATGGTCAAACCCAAAACCCAATAGTGGGTGGTTTGACCGATCGAACCGTATGCCCACAGGATGAACGTGATCGCAGCTGCCGCTAATAACGCTCCGAATGTGACGTGCCACCAGAAATCTGATTCGTTTCTGTGTTCCGAGATTTCACTCGGTGAACTCAGCGTGTCCTGCGTCATGGTGCTGCGGTCCTCGGTTGGATGTTGGGAATGTCCGGGCTGTTACGTAAAAAGTCTAATGCATGCAAAGTACACATTAGATTTCCCTGTGACCGCCGTAGCTAGTGTGCGTGCTTTCGGTGCTTGATTACGTGCACCACGCCCGCGATAATCACCCCCACGATTGCGCCGGCGATCAGGGAGAAGAAGGTGTCCACCAGCCACATCACAAAGCCGCCGAGGTGGGCGACTGCCTCGGTCATATGGTGAACGAAATCATAGGGGGCGTGCCAGCCCAGCTCGGCGACACCAGCCACCAAGATGTGCCCGCCTACCCACAACATGGCGAAGGTGCCGATGACGGCGATGGCGGTGAGCAGCTTCGGCATGGCCGCCACCAGCCCCCTGCCGAACGCCTGCGCACCCGCAGAATCCCGCGCCGCGAGCTTCAAGCCCACGTCGTCCATTTTCACTAGCAGGGCCACCGCGCCGTACACGAGTGCGGTAATGCCTAGCGCGACGGCGATGAGCACGGAGGCTCGCATGGCGAAGGATTCGGCGGCGATTTCATTGAGGGAAATCACCATGATTTCCGCGCTGAGGATCAAGTCCGTGGTCACCGCGCCCTTGACCAGCTTGTTTTCCGCATCCGGGCCGGATTCGATCGCGGTTTCTTCTTTCTCACCATGGCCAGTGAGCTTCTCGATTATCTTTTCGGATCCTTCGAAGCAGAGGTAGGCGCCGCCCAACATGAGTATTGGCGTGAGCAGCCACGGGGCAAGCCAGCTCAGCAACAACGCCACCGGCAGGATGATCACCAGCTTGTTGAACAACGAGCCTTTCGCGATGCGCCAAATGATGGGCAATTCGCGGGCGGGCGTGACGCCGTGGACGTAGCGGGGGGTTACCGCGGCGTCGTCAACCACCACGCCGGCGGCTTTGACGCTGGTACGTCCGGCGGCTGCGGCAACATCATCAACGCTGGCGGCGGCTGTTTTTGCAATCAGGGCAACATCGTCGAGTAGTGCCGCAAGTCCTCCGGGCATGGTCACGCTCCAGTGTTCGTTCGGTTATGTGCTGTACAGAGTGTACAAGCTTCGGCGCACCAGTTTCACTAGCTCCTCCGCCCACAGCACGGTAGAAGCCATCGCTAGTGCAACGCACCACTGCTCACCGGACAGGGCGGTGGTGCCGAACGCGGTTTGCAGCAGCGGCACGTTCACCACCGCGACCTGGAGCGCTGCTGCAACGGCGATGGAAGCCCATAGCCAGTGGTTATCAAACAGCTGGTGGAACGCCGAACGCAGGGTCGAACGCGCGTTTAAAGCGTTGAAGAGTTGCGCGAACACGAGGGTGGTAAAGCCGGCGGTGCGGGCCGTGTCCAAGGAATCGTGGCCAGCAATGAAACCACCCGGCAGGAACATATCAATGGTGAGCAGCGTGGCCGCGCCCATGACGGCACCGATAAACAGGACGCGTTTCCACATGTCGGCGTCAATAATCGGGTGGCGCGGGTCGCGCGGTTCGCGTTTCATAATGTCTTCGTCGGCCGGGTCCACGCCCATTGCCAACGCCGGCCCCGAATCCGTGACCAGGTTGATCCATAAGATTTGCGTGGCCAGCAGCGGCAGCGCCACTTCCTCCGAACCGGGCTGGCGCAACCCCAGCCAGGTGGCCAGCACCACGCCGAAAAACACGGTAACCACCTCGCCCATATTGGAGCTGAGCAGGTAGCGGAGGAATTTCGTAATGTTGTCAAAAATCCCGCGCCCGCGGCGCACGGCGGCGACGATCGTGGCGTAGTTATCGTCAGCCAGGATCATTGTGGCGGCTTCCTTTGTCACCTCCGTGCCGGTGATCCCCATGGCCACCCCGATATCCGCACTTTTCAGCGCGGGGGCGTCGTTGACACCGTCGCCGGTCATGGCAACCACCGCGCCTTGCGCCTGCAGGGTATCCACAATGCGCAACTTGTGCGCCGGGGTGACCCGTGCGTACACGTCCACCTCACGCACCGCTTGGTTGAACTCCGCCTCGCCCAACGCGTCCAACTCCGTGCCGGAGAGGGCGCGGTCGGTGCTGGTCAGGCCCAACTCCAGGGCGATTTTCTGCGCGGTGGCGGGGTGGTCGCCGGTGATCATGAGCGTGCGGATCCCCGCGCTGTGCGCTTGCGCCAAGGCTTCCATCGCCTCCGTGCGCGGCGGGTCGATGATTGCCACCAGCCCAAGCAGCGTGAAATCCGCTTCTGCAAAGGGCGCGTCCGAATCTGGGGCGGCGGCACCGGTGGCCACCCCGAGGGTGCGATACCCCTGGGCGGACAATTCTTCGATGGTCTCGTTCCAGTGCTGGCGGTGTTCGGCGCTGAACGCAACGTCGCCTTCGGTGGTGCGCAGGCGGGTGCAACGCTGCGCCAAGACATCCGGTGCCCCCTTGGAAAACACGGTGTCCCCGGCGCGCACCGACATCATTTTGCGGTCCGAGGAGAATGGAATCTCGGCGTCGCGCGGCACGCTGGAGGGGTCGCGGTCGTCGCAAAGCTTCGGCCACGCGACGAGGAACGCGGCTTCGGTCGGGTCCCCAACAATACCGTCGGCGTCGAGCTGCGCGTTGTTGGCTACCGCCCCGCCGAACACAACGTCGCGCGCCAAGGCGAGCGCAGTGGGGGACCCGGACGCCGCCCCGTCCGTCGGATCGTAGCCGATGCCGGTGAGCCGCACCTCACCCGCGGCGGTGAGCACCCGCTGGATGGTCATTTCGTTGCGGGTCAGTGTACCGGTCTTGTCGGAGCAAATCACGCTCGCCGCCCCCAAGGTTTCCACCGAGTGCAGGTGCTTCATAATGGCGTTGCGGCGCGCCAAATGCTGCACGCCAATCGCCAACACCAGCGACAGGATCGCGGGCAGGCCCTCGGGCACGGCGGCCACCGCGAGCGAGACTCCAAGCAGCAGAATGTTGACCCAATCCTCAGCGCTGGACGCCTGGTAGAGCAGCGCGAGCGTGGCCATCACCACTACTGCGATCACCACCACGAGCACGCCTAATAGTTTGGACACCCGTGCGATTTCCTTTTCCAGGGGGCTTTCCTCCTGCGCGGTGCTTTCCAGCATGTCCGCGATCGAGCCCATTTCGGTGTCCATGCCCGTCGCCGTCACCACGGCGGTACCCACGCCTTGGACCACCGCCGTGCCCTTAAACACCATGTTGGCGCGGTCCCCCAAAGCGACCGTCCCCGCCAACGTTTGCGGGTCTTTCGTACTGGCCAACGATTCGCCGGTGAGTGAGGCTTCCTGCACCGTTAACCCGGCGGCGGTGACCAGCCGGGCGTCGGCACCCACGGCGTCACCCTCCGCGAGCAGCAATACGTCGCCCGGCACCAATTCCGCCGACGGCACTTGGGCTTGGCGGCCGTTGCGCAATACTGTCGACGTCGCCGCCGTCATCGACGCCAACGCCGCCACCGCAGACTCCGCCTTCGCCTCCTGCGAATACCCCAGCGCCGCGTTCGCGATCACGATGATGCCAATGACCACCGTATCCACCGGCCAACCGTGCCCGCCTTCCGCCCACCACGCGGCCAGGGCAATACCCATGGCTACGAACAACAGGTACACCAGCGGATCCTGAAACTGTTTGAGCACTTTGCGCCACAGCGGTACCGGCTTTTTCGCGCGGAGCTCGTTGGGCCCGTGTTGGGCAAGCCGCTTGGCGGCGGCCTCGGAATCCAGCCCTTTGTGTGTGTCCACGCCCAATGCTGCGGAAACGTCGCCAGCATCGAGGGTAAAAGGTTCTGCGTGCGGCATAACCCCCATGGTAGGTCCGCCGCCCGCGCGCACGCCGAAGCCGCTGGTGGCACGCTACACTCGAGGGCATGAAGATCGTGGTGATTGGGGCGGGCGCAGTCGGCGGTTACCTGGCCGGCAAACTCGCTGAAGCAGGCCAAGACGTTTCCGTGGTGGCGCGCGGGGACACCCTCAAAGCGCTCCAAACCACCGGCGTAACGCTTATCGACGTCCCAGCTCCCGCCCGCAGCATCCCCGTCACCGCCCACGCCAGCTTGGCGGCAGCCGGGCCAGCCGATGTGGTGGTGGTAGCCACCAAAGCCCTCGATGCCACCGACGCGTTCGCCGCGTTGCGTGACGTCCCGTCGGGTGCGGTGGTGCTGCCGATCCACAATGCGGTGGACGCGCCCCACGTGGCGGCGGCTGTGGTGGGTGAGCACCGCGTGTGGCCGGGGGTCATCCGTGGCTTTTTGCACCACACCGCACCGGGCGAGGTGGAATTCCACGGTGGCCCACTTTCCTTAACCTTTGGCACGTGGACCGGGGAACACAACGCCACGGCGGAGGCGTTTGCCCGCGTGTTGACTGCCGCGGGGATTTCAGCGCAAGTGCACCCCGACATTTGGCAGGACACGTGGGGCAAAGCTATGTTTGTTTCCTCCATGAGCCTGTTGGGTGCGCTGACTGGCAAACCGTTAGGCGAAATGCTGGCGGATCCGCTGCTAGCCAGCGAGTTGCGTGCGCTTGTTGCAGAAGTGGCGGCCACCGCCCGTGGTGCCGGAGTGGCGTTGCCGGAGGACGCGGTGGAACGCACCATGGCGTTCGCTGCCGCCATGCCGCCGGAATCTACGTCATCGTTGCAGCGCGACTTGCTCGGCGGCCAGCCCGCTGAACTTGACGCCCAAATCGGGGCGATCAGCGCACGCGCCCAGCGGCACGGCGTGCCCACCCCGAAATTTGCGCTCGGCTACGCGGTGCTCAAAGCCGGACGTTAGGCGTCGTTGCTGGTGCGAGGCGGGAGCACCCACGAGTCTGCCGCCGTGAGGTCGCGCCAGAAATCCGCATATGCGCCGTCTTGCGCCAGCAATGCGTCGTGGGTGCCGCATTGGTATCCGGTTGGCCCCAGTGCCAACACCTGGTCGGCGGCTGTGAGAATGCGCGCCCGCTGCGTGGCCACGATCACTGTGCGGTGTTGCCACAGCGCCGCACGAGCCTTCGCGAGCGGCAACTCCGCGCCCAATTCGGACGGCGGGTTGGTGTCATCCATGACCACGATCGGTGCGTCGTCGAGTATCGCGCGGGCGATCATCAGCCGCTGCAATTGGCTGCGGCTGAACGTGGTTTCCACGTCGGTGTCGTAGCCATCCGGTAACGCCTCGATGAACTCGTGGGCCTGCGCCGCTTTCGCGGCCTGCACAATATCGTCTCGGTCTGCCTCCGGGGCGCAGATCGCAATATTGTCCGCGACCGTGCCGGGGAACAAGTGCACGGTTTCGTCAATGACGCTGATGAGTTCCGCGCGCTGCTCGGCGGGAATATCCGCGAGCGGGACGCCACCGATGCGAATCGTGCCGCTCGTGGGATCCGCCAAGCGTGAAACTAACCGCAACAGGGTTCGCTGGCTGTTCGGCGCGATGCCCACCACCGCAAGCATGCCGCCCGCAGGAACGTGGAAAGACACCTTTTCTATGGTGTCGTCGTAGGAGACTTCTTCAACATCTACGGTGGCGTGCTCAATACCCGCCACGCGCTCGGTCGCCTCCGCCTGCTGCGGTAACGCCAGCGCCGCTGCGGCCTGCCGCAGCCAGGTTTCGCACCGGCGCCACTGCGCTGCGGTGTCGATTACGTTGAGGAGCGGCTGATAGACGGTGAGCACCAGCATGAGCACGGCTGCGGCCGCCCCATAATCTTCGTTGGGGATGGAGCGTTCGCCGACCGTCTTCATCAGCAAGGGCACGCCCAAGAGCAGTACCAGTGAGGTGAGTGTGCTGGGCACGAGCATGCGATGCACCATGGTGATGCCCGCACTGCGGAACGCGTCCACAGCGCGGTCGAACGTGCGCTGCACGTCGCTGCGGGGAGCCATCGCCTCAAGCGCTGGGTGATTGCGGACCGTATCCGCGAGTTGGGCGGCCGCCGTGGCCTGCGTGCGCTCGCGTTCCTGCTCAAGTTCGCCGAGGCGTTTGCTTGACCAGATGGCGGTTGGGATCGCGGCAACCAAACTTATGCCGAATGCTAGTGCAAGCAAAGGGTCGTGGCTGATGAGCACGATCAGCACGACCAGCGGGAGGGAAATCGCCTGCGCCACGCGCGGCAGGCTTTCACCCAAAAACCCTTCCACTGCGCGCGTGGTGGTAAGCAACGCCGTGTATTGCTCCGTGGTGTCGGCTGCGACGGGGACCTGGCGAATCCGATCGAGGAGCGTGACGCGCATGGTTCCCACCGCCGTTTGCGAACCCAACCACGACAACTTGGCCGCAAACCGACCGCACAACAATTGCCCGAAAAGCGCGGCTAAGCAGAGCAACAAAACGCGGCGGAAAACGCCGGAATCAACCTCTTCACCGGCGGCAATCCGCAGTACCACGAGGGCTGCCGCAACGTAGGTGAGCGCCAATAATAATCCTTGAGCAACGCGCAGCACCGTGCCAGCGAGGACCGTTGTGCGTGCTGGCCCGGCAAGCTCAAACAACAGCTTCCACAACGACATTTTCACTGCTCCTGTTCTGGGCGCAACGCCAATTCCATGGCGTCGTGATGATCGGACCACATGCGCGCATACGCGCCGTCGGCGGCAAGGAGTTCATCGTGTGTGCCGCACTCAACCAATTCACCTGCCGCGAGTACAAGAATTTGATCCGCGTGAACCACCGTGGGCAGCTGCGGTGACACAAGAACATTTGTGCCCGTGCGTACCAGTTCGGACATGCCACGCTGTAGCGCCAACGTCGCTGCGGGGTCGCCAACGTCCGGAGGTTGCACAACGGTGATGGGGCGGCGGGCCACGAGCGCGCGGGCAACACTCAGTTGCTGCTGGAGTTGGGTGTCCGCCGTATCAATGTGGGTGTCCAAGCCATCTGTCAGCTCCGAAACGCCAACGGTGGCGAGCGCTTCCTCGCATTCCTGCTGGGTGGCCGTTGGGGCCGCTAGCAGGAGGTTTTCACGCACGCTGCCGGAGCTGAGCATCGGCTGCTGGCGCACCGCGGCGAACAGTGCATTTGTTGTTCCATCGGGCAGCGTATCGACGCCGCGACCCCCAACGCGCACCACCCCGCTTGCCGGGGCCCGTAACCCGAGCAGTACATCCATTATGGCGGTTGCGCTCCGCGCCGGCGAGGCCACGATAGCTGTGGTGGTGTCTGCCGGAATGGTGAAACTCACCCCTGAGAGCACGGGTTGGCCGTCCGGGTCTTCGACGGACACATTGTCGAATGTGATTTCGGCGTCGCCGGTGGTTTCGGGCGCCGCTGTGCTGGTGGAGTGGTCGGTGGGGTCGGTGGGCTCGGCGTCTGCGAGGACCTCGGCGAGCTGCTGCGTGCCCTTATGTAGCTCGGCTAATTCCGTGGCAAGGTTTAACGCCTTGATAACCGGCAGGGTGTAGATGGGGCATAGGACGAAGAACAGTATGAGTGAGGCGGCGTCGATGCGTTCGGATTGGTATAACCAAGCTCCTAGCGGGGCGACGAACACCAGCCCCGATGCCATCAGTGTGGAACACTGCGATCCCCACGGCACAAGCGCGCGGATCCGTTCGTGCTGGGCGTTGGTGTGGCGCGTCGCCGCGGCGACGGTCACCTCACGGAGTTCGTCGGCGCGGTGCAGGGTGCGGGCTTGCGGCAACGCGGCGAAAAACCTTGCGAACGCTGCGTTCATGTTCGCCTCTGCGGTGGCGCACTCGTTCGCTAGCGGGGTGCTGGCACGGTGTGCTCGAACTAAGGCGTACAACGCTGCGGGCACGACCGCGATTGTGGCGAGTGTGAGCCAGAAATTCGTTCCCAACAGCCAAAGCGTGACCACGAGCCACACCGTAGCCGCCACTGTTGCCTCGGGGATTGCGCGGGCGATATAAGCCTCAAGGCGTGCACAATGATCAATCGCAAGAGTTTTTGCATTCTCGGAGTGATGGTGCGTGCGGCGCGTAACTGGGGTGGAAATCCAAGCCCGCCCGAGACGTTTTCGAATTGTTGCGAGGACATCAAAAGAAACTAAATGTGAAACCGCTGAAGATAAACCAAAAAAGAACTGTCTTGCCGCCACCGCAATCACGGCGAAAACTGCCAAAATGCCTATAATTCGGCCGGTGTCAATGGTCACAATTTTGGAGCGGTCCGCAATGCTGGCAAGCGCCTGCCACACCAGGGAAACTAGCACGACCTCGAACATTGCGGCGCAAACTGCCAAGGTCACGGCGGCGGCGAGTCGAACCCAATGCCCATTGAAATGGGGATGAATAAATCGCAGCGTACCGCGATAATCGGGCAGTACATTATTCATTGTTGGCTACCTCGCCTGATTCGCAAACAATTCCCAGCGAAAGTCTCGCACTTTCCTGTGACAACACTGTAGATACTGAACCTACTCTACCGATAATTGTAAAGCCCTAGGGAAAGCGTCGCAGCATGCTTATATTGTTGTGGGAATATTGTTGATTCAGGCGATTATGTTTGCGAACAATGTGCCGTATTTGCACCTCAATTGAGGCCCATGCGAATCGTGGTGGCTTACGAAGCGCGCACGCCACTGACCTTCAGGGTGGCAATCTCGGGGTTCGTACACGTGGTTGCGGTGAACGGCAGCAGGATCCACGCGCGTTCCTCCGGCGGATATATCTTCAGGTGTGTTGCCATGTCCGTGGCCGAGCAGGTCTTCGGCTCGTAGGCAAGCGCGTTGGAAATGCGCAGCGTGAACAAGGCGCTGCCCCCTGGGGGGAGCGTGACGGGGGTGCCGGGGTCACCTGACTCGCGTTCGGCAGGGGCGCCGAGCTGGTGGTCTTGGGCGTCGACAAGCGATACGCCGGGGTATCCGGACAGCGAGCATTCCGCCTCGCCGTTATTGTGCAGCGTGATGGTGTAGAACGAACTCCCGGCGGCACCTTCCTGGTCGGAGGCGGTGGCGCTGAGCTGCTCAGCGCTGCAATGGGTGCTGGCGCCGCGCGTGGTGTGGGAGGGTTGCGGCACGCTCGCTTGCGGTGAGTCAGATTGTATGTTTGAGCTGGGCGGGGCGGTGGTTTGGGGGCCACAGGCGGTGAGGGCGGCAGCCACCAGAAGCATCGCCGCGTAACCAAAGGGGCGGATGTTGCTGATGTGATTGCTCATACCCTCAGCGTAGCCCCCGAAAGTAGCTGCGTATAGTGGTAGCCACGCGGGTGCCCGAAAACGTGTTGGATTCGGGCTGAGACGTAGCAACGAACCGTTTGAACCTGATCCGGTTAATTCCGGCGGAGGAAGAAAGGATGTTTAGCACTGTGAATATTCGTTGGCGCGTGGTTGACATTGTGGTCGCGGCGGTGCTCGGGGTAGCTTGTGGGCTGATTTTCTGGGTGTGGAATTCCATTGGATACGCGTGGTACAGCGCCGCGGACGCCCTCACGCCAGGGTTCGGTGGCATCGCGGTGGGGGTTTGGCTGCTCGGCGGTGTGCTCGGCGGGTTGATCATCCGCAAGCCGGGTGCGGCGGTGTTCGTGGAGGTCATCGCAGCACTTGTGTCCGCGCTCATTGGTAACCAGTGGGGGATTGAAACCTTGTATTCCGGGCTCGCACAAGGCCTCGGCGCCGAATTGGTGTTCCTGATGTTCGCGTACCGGCGTTTCGGTGTGCCGGTAGCCATGCTCGCCGGCGTCGGCGCTGCGGTCGGCGCATGGCTGCTGGAGCTGATCACCAGCGCGAACTACGCCAAAGGCATGGTGTTCAACGTGATCTACCTGGTTACCTGTTCCGTTTCCGGGGTGATTTTGGCGGGCCTGTTGGCGTTCGCGTTGGTGCGTGCCTTGGCTGCGACTGGCGCGTTGGACAGGTTCGCCGCTGGGCGCGAGCAGCAACAATTGGTGTAATGGCGGGCAGCGAGGTAATCGCCAGCGGGTTCGGTTGGCGCCATGCAGGGCGGAAGCTCCCGGCCCTGCGGGGTATCAACCTGCGCATCGAAGCCGGCGAACGGGTGTTGCTGCTCGGCGCTTCGGGCTCCGGGAAATCCACGCTGTTGGCCGCGCTCGCCGGGGTGCTTGGCGACGCCGAGGACGGCGAGCGCACCGGTTCCATCACCGTCAAACCCGGTCCGGTTGGCATGGTGCTGCAAAACCCAGATTCGCAAGTGATCTCGAGCCGTGTGGGGGATGATGTCGCGTTCGGCTGCGAAAACCTGTGTGTGCCCCGAGAGGAAATCTGGCCGCGGGTGGCGCACGCCCTGCGCACCGTTGGCCTTACCGTGCCGCTGGATCACCCCACCGCCGAACTTTCGGGCGGGCAAAAGCAACGGCTGGCTCTCGCCGGCGTGCTGGCCATGCGGGCCGGGCTGATCCTGCTTGACGAACCCACCGCAAACCTGGATCCCATCGGTGTGGCTGAGGTGGTTTCTGCCGTGCGCGATGCGCTCGACGAGACCGGCGCGACGCTGGTGCTCGTAGAGCATCGGGTGGCGCAATGGCTGGATCTGATTACCCGAGTGATTGTGATCGGCGACGGGGAAATCGTCGCAGATGGCCCGCCCGAAATTTTGGAAACCCTGGAGTTGGAGGGGGTGTGGTTGCCGAACGCGCCGCTGCCAAGCTGGGAGCGGCGCACAAGCGCGGACATCCTCGTCCGCGCAGAAGATTTGCGCGTTGGGTATACCCAGCAGGTCGGCCCGCCGCGCAACCTCGTGTTGCCCAAGGGGACGTCCACGGTGATCACCGGGCCGAATGGGGTGGGCAAAACCACGTTGGCGCTGACGCTTGCGGGCCTACTCAAACCGCTCGGGGGGCGGATTGTTGGCTTTGGCAGTGAGCCGCACACGTGGAAGTCTCGGGCGCTCGCCCGCAGGATCGGGTACGTTTTCCAAGATCCGGAGCACCAATTTGTGGCGCGCACCGTGGTGGAGGAATTGCGGGTTGGCCCGCAAGTGATGGGTGTCAACGCCGACGAACGCATTGACGAATTGTTGCATCGCCTGCGGCTCGAACACCTGGCTGAGGCAAACCCGTTTACGCTGTCCGGAGGGCAGCAGCGCAGGTTGTCTGTGGCTACGGCATTGGTGGCCGCGCCCGAGCTGCTGATCCTGGACGAACCCACCTTTGGGCAAGACCGCCGCACGTTTGTGGAGCTGGTGCAGATTTTGCGCGACCTCACCCGCGACGGCATCACCATATGTTCGATTTCTCACGACGAGTTTTTCTTGGCGGCGCTCGGGGATTACGAGGTGCCACTGTGAGCCGCCCGCTGCCGTTGAACCCTGTGACCCGCATTCTCGGACTGATGATCGTGACCACGCCGTTGTTGTTGAGCGTGGACGTGGTGTCGGCGGGGGTGTCGCTCGCGTGGACCCTGCTGCTGGCGCCCGTTGTGGGTGTGAGCTTGCGCACGTTGGCGCGCCGTAGTGTGCCCATCGTGGTGGCCGCGCCGATTTCGGGGCTGTCCATGGCGCTGTATGGGCGACCGGAGGGCCGGGAGTACGCCTCGTTTTTGTTCGCGCATATCACCGATAATTCGCTTTCTCTTGCGATTGCAATCATGGTGCGCGTGTTAGCGGTTGGCATTCCGGTGGTGGTGCTCACTGCGAAGGTGGACCCCACAGACCTTGGCGACGGTCTTGCCCAGCGCCTCAAACTTCCCGCCCGTTTTGTGGTCGGCGCGGTGGCGGGGGTGCGCCTGTTGAGCTTGTTTGTTAAGGATTGGGAGTCCATGGCCCGCGCCCGCCGCGCTCGCGGCATTGCCGATCGTGGGCGTGTTCGGCACGGAATGTCCATGGCGTTCGGGTTGCTGGTGCTCGCGCTGCGGCGCGGTTCGGCGTTGGCTACTGCTATGGAGGCGCGTGGATTTGGCGCCAACCAGCGCACTTGGGCGCGGGAATCCAAGTTTACGCGTATCGACGCCGCGGCCCTCGCCGTGTGTTGCGGCATCGCCGTGTGCTCGATTGGGGTTTCGGTAGCCACGGGTGCGTTCCGCTTTTTGGGGGCGTGAACGCATGATCATTTTGATTGATGGGCCATCTGGTTCCGGAAAGACCACGCTGGCGCGAACCCTTGGCGCCGCGCTCGGCTGGCCGGTAGTGCACCTTGATGATTTCTACCCCGGATGGTCTGGGTTGGCGGCCGCACGCGACATGGTGCCCAGCGTGATTACCGAACGTAGGTATCAACGTTGGGATTGGGAACATAATGTCGCAGGATCGTGGGTTGCGGTGAGCCGTGGTGACCTGATTATTGAGGGGGTGGGGGCGATCAGCGCGGCGTCGATAAGCGCGGACGATGAGGTGCTGAGCATTCTGATGACCGCGCCGGAAGACGTGCGAAAGGCCCGGGCGCTGGCGCGCGATGAGGGTTACGCGCCGTACTGGGAGCATTGGTCGGCCCAGGAGCGCGAACATTTCGCGAGCATGCCGGCAGCACAGTTGGTGCTCCGCGGCGGCTAATGCGCAAGCGTTTCCAATGGGGAACACCGTTACATTCGGGGTGTGCAGTTTCGGTGTTGTGGCTGTTGCGCAGTTGTAAGTTGCGAGACATTTTCCATTGGAAGAGATTTGTATAACAATAGTCGGAGGAATTACGTGCTTGATGGTGGCTTTGGCATCGAGCATTGTTCGTAGTTCAACTAACCCATCGATACCGTGTAAGGAGTTGCAGTGAACACATTTACCGCTGTAACCAACTCAATTGGCGGGAGCCTCGGGCTATCAGCCCTTGTGGCCTGTATCCCGCTGCTGGCCTTCTTCATCATGCTGATTGGCGTGAAAGCACGCGCCCACGTGTCGGCGGCTGCGGCAACCGTAACCGCAATGATCGTGGCAATCGCGGGCTTTAACATGCCCGGTGAGCTGGCGTTGATGTCCGTGCTGCGCGGCGGCGTGTTTGGTTTCTTCCCCATCGTCTGGGTGATCGTGATGGCGATCTGGTTCTACCAGATCACCGTTGCCTCTGGGCGTTTCGAAGACCTGCGCCGCACGTTTGACAAGCTTGGTGACGGCGACGTGCGCATCCAAGCCATCCTCATCGCATTCTGCTTCGGTGGTCTCCTGGAGGCCCTTGCCGGCTTCGGCGCTCCCGTTGCCATCACCGCAACCATGATTCTCGCCTTGGGTGTCAAACCGCTCAAAGCCGCAATCGTGGTGCTGCTGGCAAACACCGCGCCCGTGGCGTTCGGCGCCGTGGCCATCCCGATCACCACCGCCGGTGACGTCGGCGATCGCACCGCCGAGCAAACCAACAACATTGCGGCAATCGTCGGCCACCAAGCCCCGCTGATTGCGGTATTCGTCCCCGCGATCCTGCTGTTCATCCTCGACGGCAAGCGCGGCGTGCGCGATGCGTGGATCCCGGCGTTTGTGATCGGCCTGTCCTTCGCCGTGGCGCAGTGGGCTACCTCGAACTACTTCGCGTACCAGCTCACCGACGTTGTGGCCTGTATCGTTTCACTCGGTGTTGCATTCGCATTCCTGCGCGTGTGGAAGCCACGCGGCGTAGCGGAAATGCGCGAACGCATGGGCCTGCCGCCCGCAGCGGTCAACGAAGACCTGCCCCTGCAGCGCGTGTGGATGGCGCTCATGCCGTACCTCGTGGTCACCGTCGTCTTCGGTGTGGCCAACTTGGTGGAGCCGATCAAGAAGGCACTGAAGAGCGTTGCTATCACCTTCGAATGGCCGCTGCTCAAGGACCGCCTCGTCACCGCCTCCGGCGAGCCCGTGAAATCCGCCTACACCATGGAGCTGATTTTCAACCCCGGCACCCTGCTGCTCATCTCCGGTCTTATCGTCGCGGTCGCGTACATGATCTACAACGAAAACGGCAAGTACTCGCTCAACGCCGGGGAAGTGTGGAAGGAATTCACCGGAACCTGGTACCGCATGCGTTGGTCTGCGGTAACCATCGTGCTGGTGCTCGGCCTGGCGTACGTGATGAACTACTCTGGCCAGACCATCGCCATCGGCCAATACGTGGCATCCCTTGGCCCCGTCTACGCGTTCCTCGCGCCGACACTGGGCTGGGTTGGTACCGCCGTGACCGGTTCCGACACCTCCGCAAACGCCCTGTTCAGTAAGATGCAAGTCACCGCCGCAGAGCATGCGGGCCTGAACCCCGACCTTATGCTCGCCGCCAACACCACCGGTGGTGTCGTGGGCAAGATGATTTCCCCGCAGTCCTTGGCTATCGCCGCGACCGCCGTGGAAATGGAAGGCCGCGAATCCGACATCTTCAAGGCCGTTGTGGGCTGGTCGTTCGGCCTGCTCATCGTGGTGTGTTGTTTGGTCTTCCTGCAAACCAACGTCCTGTCCTTTATGGCGCCGGTCGTGCACTAGTACACCCGTCATACGCAACAAACGCCGACGCGCAGCTTCTTTGCGAGTCGGCGTTTCGCTTTGCTTGCCATCGAAGGGGATAGATGCGGCTTGGGGCGGGGACGGGGGTTCGGCGGATAAGCGCAACACGTATGTTGAACAGGTTTTCGTTATTGCGCCAGCGTGCTCGCAGTTGTCCCCTTGGGTGTGGCGCAGGGGTGGGGGAGGAGCGCGAAGGATAAGAAAAAATTCACACATCTTATGTTTGGAATTTTGCCAGTTCAACAAAGTTTTCGCCGTGACGCGTTGATGTAGCGAATGTTACTTAGGTTTAGTCGAATTCATGTTTTGACTTAGCTCACAGTTAGAATGTTGGCATCCCTGATCTTCGAGGAGGTTGACTTGGCAATGAAAAAGATTTTCGCGATAACAGCTGTGGCCGCTGTTGCGTTCGGTCTTTCCGCGTGCTCGACTGGTGGTGGGGCCGCGAGCGGTGAAAATTACGTCACCGTGAGGGGTGGTGAACCCCAAAACCCGTTGGTGCCTGGTAGCACCAACGAATCGAATGGCGGCGATATCCTTGAGGTTTTGTTCTCGGGCTTGGTGTATTACGACGCCAAGGGCGAGGCGCACAACGAGGTCGCCGAATCCATTGATAAGGTCAGCGATCTCGAGTACAAGATCACGTTGAAAGATGGCTACAAGTTCTCGGACGGCACGCCCGTGAAAGCCGAGAACTTTGTCAAGGCGTGGAACTACACAGTAGAAAATTCGTTGCTGCAGGCCAGCTTCTTCGAGACCATCAAGGGCTACGAGGAAGGCAAGCCGCTCGAAGGCCTCAAGACTGTTGATGACAAGACCTTCACCGTCGAACTTTCCGCCCCTGAGGCGGACTTCCCGCTGCGCTTGGGGTATTCAGCGTACTTCCCGCTGCCGGATGTTGCATTCGAAGACATGGACGCCTTTGGCGAAAAGCCGGTGGGTAACGGCCCCTACAAGCTCAAGGAATGGAACCACAACCAAAACGCGGTGCTGGTGCCCAACGAGGAGTACAAGGGTGAACGTGCCGCGCAAAACGATGGCGTGAAGTTCGAGTTCTATGCGGGGCTCGATGCTGCCTACGCTGACCTGCTGGCGGGCAACCTGGACGTGTTGGACACTATCCCAGACTCCGCGTTCGCCAACTTCGAAAGCGAACTGGGCGACCGGCAAGCTAACCAGGCCGGGTCAGTGTTCCAATCCTTCACCATTCCCAACAAGCTCGAGCACTTCTCTGGTGAGGAAGGCAAGCTGCGCCGGGCTGCAATCTCCATGGCCATCAATCGCGATGAAGTTACCGACAAGATCTTCCAAAAGACCCGCACCCCAGCGACGGACTTCACCGCGCCGACAATCGACGGTCACTCCGACAGCCTGAAAGGCGAGGAGGTCCTGGAGTACAACCCGGAAAAGGCCAAGGAACTCTGGGCCAAAGCCGATGCGATGAACAAATTCACCGGTGAGTTCGCTATCGCGTACAACGCTGATGGTGGCCACCAAGCGTGGGTGGATGCGGTAGCCAACTCCATTAAGAACACCCTCGGCATCGAGGCAGTGGGCAAGCCGTACCAAGACTTCAAGTCCCTGCGCGATGAAATCACGAACCGCACCATTGACTCCGCGTTCCGCACCGGCTGGCAGCCGGACTACCCGAGCCTGGGTAACTACCTGATCCCGATTTACGCCACCGGGGCTTCCTCCAACGACGGTGACTACTCCAACCCCAAGTTCGACGCCCTCCTCAAGGAAGCTGGTGCCGCCGACGACATCGAAGGCGCCCAAAAGCTGTACAACGAGAGCCAAGAGATCCTGCTTGAGGATCTTCCCGTAATCCCATTGTGGTACTCCAACATCACGGCCGGTTGGTCCGAAAATGTTGACAATGTGGAGTTCAACTGGCGCAACCGCCCCGAACTTCATGCGGTGACGAAGAAATAGCTCGGTGAGTACCGTTTGATCGCATCCGCCCTGACCGTGCTTTGCTACGCGTCAGGGCGTTGAGCTTCCAAACGCTTTCGATATTGAATTCAACTTGGTGAGGAAAAAACCGCTATGTTGCGCTATGTCGGGCGTCGCTTGCTTCAAACAATCCCCGTGTTTTTCGGAGCAACGCTTCTCATTTATGCCCTTGTGTTTTTAATGCCTGGTGATCCCATCCAGGCCCTCGGCGGTGATCGTGGCCTCACCGAAGCCGCCGCCGCTCGCCTCCGTGCCGAATACAACCTAGACCAGCCGTTTGTTATCCAGTACCTGCTCTACATCAAAGGTATTTTCCTGCTGGACTTTGGTACCACCTTCTCAGGTCGGCCCGTTACGGAAGTCATGGCTACGGCGTTCCCCGTGACCATCAAACTTGCTGTAATGGCGTTGGCTTTCGAGGGCATCCTGGGCGTAGGTTTTGGGTTCCTTGCGGGTATTCGCCGCGGAGGTATCTTCGATTCCACCGTGTTGGTGCTTTCGCTGCTGGTGATCGCGGTGCCATCCTTTGTGATCGGTTTTGTGTTCCAATTCGTGATTGGCGTGCAATGGAGACTTCTCCCAGTCACCGTGGGCAGCAACGTGTCCTTTACGTCGTTGCTGATGCCCGCCACGGTGCTGGGCGCGGTGTCGTTCGCCTATGTGTTGCGGCTGACGCGGCAATCGGTGAGCGAGAACTTGAACGCGGACTATGTGCGCACCGCCCGCGCGAAAGGCTTGTCTAACCTGCAGGTATTAACGCGCCACGTACTGCGTAATTCGCTGATTCCGGTGGCTACGTTCCTTGGCGCCGACTTGGGTGCGCTCATGGGTGGCGCCATCATTACCGAGGGCATCTTCGGCATCAACGGTGTTGGTGGCGCGATGTATCAGGCAATTTTGAAGGGCGAGCCCACCACCGTGGTGTCATTTACCACAGCACTGGTGATCGTGTACATCATTGCAAACCTGTTCGTAGACATGATCTACGCCATCCTTGACCCGAGGATCCGTTATGCCTGAGAAGAAGATTTACCCCGGACAAGAACGTTTCATCGCGCAGACAGACGAAACCGGACTGGGTGCTGTCGACGCGGTGGCAGACGAATCGGCACCCACGTCCGTGTGGGGCGAGGCATGGCGCTACCTACGGCGCCGCCCACTGTTTTGGATTTCCGCGGCGCTGATTCTCATGGCCCTGGTACTGGCCATCGCGCCCCAGTTGCTCACCAGCACGGACCCGCGGTTCTGCGAACTTCACCGCTCACTCGACCCGCCGACAGATGGCCACCCCTTTGGGTTCGATCGCCAAGGTTGCGATATTTACGCCCGCACCATGTACGGCGCTCGCGCCTCCGTACTCGTGGGTGTGCTCACCACAACCATGGTGGTGGTGATCGGCGTGATCGTGGGCGCATTGGCCGGCTACTTCGGGGGCATACTCGACGCACTCCTATCCCGCGTCACCGACATCTTCTACGCCATCCCGTTCGTGCTGGCCGCCATCGTGATCATGCAATTGTTCAAGGAGCACCGCACCATTTTTACCGTGGTGATCGTGCTCGCGTTCTTCGGTTGGACCAACATCGCTCGTATCACTCGAGGTGCGGTGCTGAGTGTGAAGAATGAGGAGTACGTTACGGCGGCGCGGGCGGTCGGGGCGTCGAGAAGCGCAATTTTGATCAACCATATTTTGCCGAACGCCGCGGCACCCATCATCGTGTACGCAACGGTGGCGCTTGGCACGTTTATCGTGGTGGAAGCAACCCTGTCCTTCCTGGGCATTGGCTTGCCAACGACCATCGTCTCCTGGGGCGGCGACATCGCCAAAGCGCAAGGCTCGCTCCGCACGCAGCCAATGGTGCTGTTCTACCCGGCGACGGCGCTAGCGCTCACAGTGCTGAGCTTTATCATGATGGGCGACGTTGTCCGGGACGCGCTGGATCCGAAGTCGAGGAAACGATAACCATGCAACCACTGCTTGAATTGAAGGACCTGAAAATCTCCTTCACCTCCTCCACCGGCACCGTCGATGCCGTCCGCGGGATCAATATGATGATCTACCCGGGGCAATCCGTGGCAATCGTAGGCGAATCCGGCTCCGGTAAATCCACAGCCGCGATGTCCATCATCGGGTTGCTGCCCGGCACCGGCAAGGTCACCGGCGGCGAAATCCTTTTCGAAGGCAAGGATCTGACCAAACTTTCGGAAAAGCAAATGCAGTCCTACCGGGGCTCCGAGATTGGTCTCGTGCCGCAAGACCCCATGAGCAACCTCAACCCGGTGTGGCGCATTGGCACCCAAGTCAAGGAATCCCTGCGCGCCAACAATGTGGTGCCCGGCAGCGAAGCCGACGCCCGTGTCGCCCAACTCCTCGAAGACGCGGGCCTGCCCGACGCCGCCCACCGCGCCAAGCAATACCCGCACGAATTTTCGGGCGGCATGCGGCAGCGAGCGTTGATCGGTATCGGGCTCGCCGCGCACCCCAAATTGCTTATCGCCGACGAGCCGACCTCCGCTCTGGATGTCACGGTGCAACGGCGCATCCTCGACCACTTACAGCATCTCACCGAAGAGCTCGGCACCGCCGTGCTGTTTATCACCCACGACCTAGGGTTGGCGGCGGAACGGGCCTCCCACCTGGTGGTAATGCACCGTGGGCGCATCGTGGAATCCGGGCCGTCGCTGGACATTCTGCGCGACCCGCAGCACCCGTACACCAAGCGTCTTGTCAAAGCCGCGCCATCGTTGGCGTCTGCGCGCATCCGGCAGGCCAAGGAACAGGGGCTGGAGAGCTCCGAATTGCTCACGGCGGATACCGACGTCGCGCATGAGGAAGTGGTCCGCGTCGAGCACCTCACCAAAGTGTTCGATATTCGTGGTGCGAAAGGGGCGAAGAAGAAATTCAAAGCCGTTGACGACGTCTCGTTTTCCTTGCGTCGCGGCACCACCCTCGCGCTCGTCGGCGAATCCGGCTCGGGCAAATCCACGGTAGCCAATATCGTGCTCAACCTGCTTGACCCGACCGAAGGCAAAGTGTTTTACAAGGGCACGGACCTGTCCACGCTGAACAACGCCGAGCTCTTTGCCATGCGGCGCAAACTTCAAGTGGTGTTCCAAAACCCGTACGGTTCGTTGGACCCCACCTACTCGATCTATCGGTGCATCGAGGAACCCCTTGCAATACACAAAGTAGGCGGGCGTGCCGACCGCGAAAAGCGGGTGGCCGAGCTTCTCGACATGGTGGCCATGCCACGGTCCACCATGCGCCGGTACCCCAATGAACTCTCCGGCGGGCAGCGCCAACGAATTGCGGTGGCGCGCGCACTCGCGCTCGAGCCGGAAGTGATCGTGCTTGATGAAGCCGTCTCCGCCCTCGACGTGCTTGTGCAAAACCAGATTTTGCAATTGCTGGCCGGGCTCCAAGAGGACCTTAACCTGAGCTACCTGTTTATCACCCACGACCTTGCCGTTGTGCGGCAAACCGCTGATGATGTGGTGGTGATGCGCCAAGGTCGGGTTGTGGAAACCGGCACGACCGACGAAGTCTTCGAACACCCCAAAGAGGACTACACCAGGGACCTTATCGAATCCGTCCCCGGGCTCGGCATCGAACTCGGTACCGGATTGTAGTGTTCTCGGAGTCGCCGAGACGATGAAACAAACCGCACCTGCTGTGGCAGGTGCGGTTTCGTGCGTTCTTGGTGGGGGAGCTGGCGTCCCGATGGTGCGCGGGATTAGACGCTACTGAAGGGGTAGTTGATGATGCTGTCGATGTAAGAGCTACCGGTGACGGGGGCCGTCGCCGGGGCTTGGGTGGGGTGTTGCACGGCGTCGACCAGGGGGGCGGGGGAGCCAACTTCCCCGGGGACGGCGACGCCGGTTTGGCGTTGAATCCAGTCAAGGTGTTCGGCAACGGGGACGTACCACGCCACCGTGCCTGCCGGGTTGTTGCCCTGGTTGGAGTAAGCGGTCACGCCGGCGAGTTGTCCGTTGACCACGAATGGCCCTCCGGAATCACCATGGGTCACACGGCCGCGGTCAATCCAAGCTTCCAGCAGGTGCTGGTCCGGGGTAGCGCCGGGGACGTTAAACACGCGCCGCTGGATTGTCGCGTCGGCAGCCTGCGGTTGCAGGAAATGGTGCTGGGCAACCCCGCCCCAACCCTCGACCACACCGACGGTACCGGGTGCTAGGTGCTCACCAGACAGCGCAACAGGCGCGGAGCTCACCGGGGTGTCTAACTCGATCACGGCGAGTTCCACGGTGGGGTGCATGTACACGTTCGTCGCGTGGCGGATTTCGTTGTTCACGGAAATGGAATTGGTGTCACCTTTGCCCACGCAGTGCTTTGCGGAAAGCACCCACGTCGGGCTGATCAGAGTTCCGCTGCAGCTCATGTCGCCCAAGATGACGCGGGAGGCGGTGCCTCCGGGCCTGCCGCCAACGATTGCCTCGGCGGGGGCAATGGCGGTCATACTTCCGAAGATGGCAAGGGCGGCAACGAGGCGCGAGAATTTCATGGGCACAGCCTTAGAAAATTGGGGATTTCGGATTGATAGTATAACTGGGTAGCGATATTGATGAGAAAAGGGGGGACTTATAAAAGTTCGGCGATGACTTCCGTGGGCCGTGCGATGCGCGCGCCCGCTTTGGTGACCACGATCGGCCGTTCGATAAGGATGGGGTGCTTGGCCATGGCGAGAATCAGCTGGTCTTCGGGGGTTTCCGGGGTAAGTCCGAGCTCCTTATAAAGGGGCTCGCCAGTTCGAATGGCGTCGTGCGCTTTGAGGTTTGCGGACTTGAGTAGTGCGGTAAGAGTTTCGGTGGTGGGGGCAGTCTTCAGATACTCAATAATCGTCGGTTCGATATTGTGTTCGCGCAGATATGTGAGTGCGGCGCGGGACTTTGAACACGCGGGGTTGTGGTAAATAGTTGCGTCCATGTTAGTCAATGCTAGTGAGTGTAACGCCTTCGGCCCAGGTTAGGTCGATGCCACACGAAGATAACCACGCCGAAACATCGTCCCCGTGGCGGGTGATGCCCTCCACGGCGGCCAAGGTTGCCTCGATGGCTTTCTCCGCGTCTTCGGCCGCGAGAATCCCGGCGGCGGTGGCCGCCGATAGCTCGTCAATGTCCCACACGTCTACGGGTTTACCGATATTGCAGATGAGGTCGATGTAGAGGTCTCGGGTGCGCCACACAGCACCTTCTTTGGTGATATCTACAACATCTGCATAAAAGTCCTGCTCGCGCTCCGCACCTTGGCGGTAGTGGAACACGTTGATGCGCAGCCGTAATGCGGGGAGCAGCCAGGATTCCAGGTAACCGAATTCGGGGTGGTCCGCGCCGCGCGCCATATACAGCCCGAAGTCGGTTTCGGCGTAGGTATCCACCGGACGGTGAAAGCCCTTCGGGTCAATGTTGATGTGCGCGCCAGTGTCGAATGTTTCCTGCTTGACGGGGTGTAGGTCGACCATGGGGAGATCCTTAAACGGTGAACATTCCTGCGGTTGGGATGAAATTGCACACGTGCCCTTCCGTGGACACCCCGCCGATGGCGATGGCGACGACGGTTCCGCGGCCGGTATTGGCAATGCCGCTCACCGTGGCGGGGCCTTCGGCGTTGATGCCTTGGGCGGTGAGGTGGGTGCTGCCAAAGCGCAGGTTGTGGACGTTCAACCAGTGCACGGTCATGCCACCGTGGTCCGGGTCGGCCGGTCCGGTGCCCAGCGCGGTAAACACGAATGCGGATTGCTGCTCGGGTACCCCGGGCATGGGGAGGTCGGCTGGGCCGGGCACTGCGATCATGGTGCCGGTGGCACGGTGCTCGCCTGCAATGCAGCGATCGGCGGTGGTGGGCCACAGGAATTGGGAAAACTTTGGCGCGTCCTCAGGGAGGGCGACGCCACCGCCGCTCGAACCTTCAAAAAATGTAATAGCGGCATCAAGAGTTTCGCGGGCGGGGGCGGGCAGCCACGGAGCGTCGGAAAGCCCACGCAGGTGGTCAAGGGTGCCTTCGGAGGGGCGCCCCAAGTGGTCGAAGGAGAGGGGAACCGCGAGCGGGTCAGCCGAAGCTGCAGGTGGGGAGGAGAAAATTGGGCAGCAGGCAATGCTCATCGCAGCGAGAACTGCTGCGAGGCGCTTTACTACGTATCTCACAAAAACCTTCCCATTAGTCACACGAGTTCACTCTAATGTACTTCCGCCACAAACCTTAGTGCAGTGAACATATAAGCACCACCCGCACATGTCGCTATAGAACAAGTCGTACATGCTGTGGGCAGTGTTACGCCAGTATTAAAATATTCGCGTCGCGTGGGGGTAGGGGGGTACATTAATTGACCGATTACCAAACCGCACAATTTTGGCAGGAGATAAGCCGCCCGTGACCCAGACAGAATTCCGCAACGTTGCTATCGTCGCGCACGTTGACCACGGAAAAACCACACTCGTCAACGCCATGCTGGAACAATCCGGCGTGTTCGGCGACCACGGCGAAGTCACCGACCGCGTGATGGATTCCGGTGACCTCGAGCGGGAGAAAGGCATCACCATTCTGGCCAAAAACACCGCGATTCGGCGTAAGGGGGCAGGCAAGGATGGGCAGGATTTGATCATCAATGTCATCGACACCCCAGGCCACGCGGATTTCGGCGGCGAAGTGGAGCGCGCCCTGTCCATGGTTGACGGCGTCGTCCTGCTTGTCGACGCCTCGGAAGGCCCCCTGCCCCAGACCCGCTTCGTGCTGGGCAAAGCCCTCGCCGCGAAGATGCCCGTGATCATTGCGGTGAACAAGACGGATCGCCCCGACGCGCGAATCGACGAAGTGGTCGAAGAATCCCACGATTTGCTCCTCGAACTGGCGTCCACGCTTGAAGACCCCGAAGCCGCCGAGGCTGCGGAGACCCTGTTGGACCTCCCGGTGCTGTACGCATCGGGGCGGGAGGGCAAGGCGTCGACAAGCAATCCTGGAAACGGCAACGTGCCGGAGGCGGCGGACCTGCAGGAGCTGTTCGACGTCCTCTACGATGTGCTGCCCGAGCCGACCGCGGAGCTCGACGCCCCGCTGCAGGCCCACGTGACAAACCTCGACTCGTCGTCGTTCCTGGGGCGGATCGGGCTGGTGCGCGTGCACGCCGGTACGCTGCGCAAGGGGCAGCAGGTGGCGTGGATCCACTACGACAAGGACGGAAATCAACACACCAAAACCGCGAAAATTGCCGAACTGTTGCGCACAGTAGGCGTCACGCGCGTGCCAACAGACGAGGTCATCGCTGGTGACATCGCTGCAATCTCCGGCATCGACGAAATCATGATCGGTGACACGCTCGCGGACGTGAACAACCCGGTGGCGCTGCCGCGGATCACTGTCGACGAGCCGGCGATTTCCATGACCATCGGCGTGAACACCTCGCCGCTTGCGGGCCGCGGTGGCGGCGACAAACTTACCGCCCGCGTGGTGAAAGCCCGCCTCGACCAAGAGCTCATCGGCAACGTGTCCATCCGAGTGCTGCCCACCGAACGTCCCGACGCGTGGGAGGTGCAAGGCCGCGGCGAAATGGCCCTATCCGTGCTCGTGGAAACGATGCGCCGCGAAGGCTTTGAACTCACCGTTGGCAAACCGCAAGTAGTGCCGAAAACCATCGATGGCAAGGTACACGAGCCGTTCGAACATGTGGTTATCGACGTCCCGTCCGAGTACCAGGGAGCCGTCACCCAACTCATGGCCGTGCGCAAAGGCCAAATGCTCGCCATGGACAACTCCGGCAGCGATTGGGTGCGCATGGAATTCAGCATCCCCGCGCGCGGGCTCATCGGCTTCCGCACCACGTTTATGACCGAAACCCGCGGCACCGGCATTGCCAACCACTATTCGGAGGGCTACAAGCCGTGGGCCGGCGACATCAAAGACCGCGCCACCGGCTCGCTGGTGGCCGACCGGTCCGGGCAGATTACCGCCTACGCGTTGCAACAACTCGCTGACCGGGGCAACTTCTTCGTTGAGCCCGGCACCGAAGCCTACGAAGGCATGGTCGTTGGGGCGAACAACCGCGACGAGGACATGGACATCAATATCACCCGCGAAAAGAAGCTCACCAACATGCGGTCGGCAACCTCGGAAGCCACCGTCACCTTGGCGAAGGCGCGCAATCTTTCCCTCGACGAGGCGATGGAATTCTGCGGCCAAGACGAGTGCGTGGAAGTCACCCCACAGACCATCCGCGTGCGCAAAGTGCTCTTGCACGCAACCGATCGGGCCCGCGCCCGATCCAAGGCCAAGCAGCGCAACGGGTAACCCGCATGCCGCGGCGGTGCGGCGTCGGCGGGTTGGTGGCGCCCGCGGCATTCGGTGCGTGGGCTGGTACAAAGGTAAGGGTGAAGCGCCATTGTCTTGCCATCGTCTTAGCTTGCGCATTGCTTGCGGGTTGTGCGGCTTCGCCCGGCCCGCCGCCCGTGGCCGAGCCGGGGCAAGAGCAAAAGCAACAGCCGGAGCCGAAGAAAAATACCAGCAATACCATTGAGATCGGCATTGACCCCATTAAAAACGGGTTGAACCCGCACCTCGTGGCGGACGATAGTGCATTCGTACAATCGCTCGCCAGTTTGGTGCTGCCCAGTACGTTCGTCGAGGGGGAGATGGACACCGCGCTGCTGGAAAAAGCTGAGGAAATTCCCGTCACCGAGCCGGGCGTAGCGCAATCCGTGCGGTACGTCATCCGTAAGGAAGCGCAGTGGAGTGACGGCACCCCGATTACCGGCGCGGATTTTTTGTACCTGTGGCGCAACATGGTGACCACCCCCGGGGTGGTGGACCCCGCCGGCTACGAGTCGGTCATGCAGATTCGCTCCTCCAATGGGGGAAAGACCGTGGATGTAGATTTTCGCCGCAAGGTGGCGGATTGGCGGCTGTTGTTCAATCACCTCGTGCCCAGTCACCTGTTCCGCACCGGCACTGAATCATTCGCAAGTGTTCTCGATGAGGTGGTTCCGGCGTCGGCGGGGCGGTACATGGTGCGCACCGTGGACCGGGACCGCGGCGTAGTCACGCTGACCCGCAACGATCGGTATTGGGGCAAGCAGCCGGCGGCGACGGAGACGCTGGTGTTTCGAGAGATCCGCTCGCAGCCGCAAGGCCGCCAAATGGTGCGTAGCGGCCAAGTTGGGTTTCTTGACCTCACTCCCTCCGAGGTGAGTCTTGCCGTGTTCGAGCAATTGCCGCAGGCACAATTGCGCACCTACCAGCGCGAATCCCGTCTCGAACTGACGTTTAATACCAGCACGATGCACACCCCGGAATTGAGGCGCGCTATCGCCCGCCGCGTTGACGCGAAACTTATCGCTGAGATTGCCGCCGGGCGGCGCAGCGATATCACGGTGCCGGATTTTCAGGTGCCGCCGGGGCCGGAGGAGATTCCGCACCGGGTGCGTATCGCCGCGGATGCGGCTGACGATGCCGCGGCGTCGGCAGCTTCCAGCATCGTCGATGGCCTGCGCAAACAGGATATTAACGCGGAGGTGGTATTGAGCGATTTCCACGAAATCACCGGGCGGCTGCTGCCGGAAGGGCGGGTGGACGCGGTGGTGTCTTGGCAGCGCACCACGCCCTCGGCGATTACTGCCGCCAGCCGGTACCTATGCCCCCAAACGGCCGAACGTGCCGGCAACCTCAGCGCTGTGTGCGATCACGCACTCGATGAGCAATTGATTGCCGGATTGGCGGAACAGCGCGTGGTAAGCACAGCGGAGTTTTATGCTCAACGCGTCCTTGGGGTGCCGTTGCTGGAGGATACGCGGATGGAGGTTTTGGGTGTTGGTATTGTTGGTCCGGACTCGGCCTTAGAACAGTGGCCACTACATCAGCCTGCGGGTGCGCTCGCCACCGCAGCAACCTGGAGGAGAAACGATGAGTGATCTCGTCGGCGCGCGGGTGGTTGTGGTCCACGCCCACCCAGATGATGAAGCCATCACCACCGGTGGCACCATCGCACACCTGAGCCAACGTGGCGCGGAGGTTACGGTGGTGACCTGCACGCTCGGCGAACAAGGCGAGGTGATCGGCGAATCCTACCAAGGATTGGTACGCACCGATCAGCTCGGCGGGTTCCGCATCGCAGAGTTGCAACGATCCCTGGCGCACTTGGGCGCGCGTGGGGAATTCCTCGGGGGCGTGGCGTGTTGGCGGGACTCCGGTATGCAAGGGGATCCGGCGAATGATCGCCCCGGCGCGTTTCTCCATTCCGGCCACACCGCCGTGCAGCAACTTGAGCAAGTGTTCGAACGTTTGCGCCCGCATTTGGTGATTACCTACGGCCCGGACGGCGGCTACGGCCACCCCGACCACATTCGCGCGCACGAGATTACGCACGCCGCGGTGGCGGCAAGTTCCGTGCAGCGCGTGTTGTGGGCGGTCACCGGCGCCGCCGACCTGGATCGGGGCGTGGCCGCCATCGCCGAAACCCCGCACGGTTGGCGGTTGCCTCACCCAGGGGAATTGTCCAGCCAGCAGCGCGTGGACCTACGCCTTCCGCTTGACGACGCCGCGTACGCCGCCAAAGTGCGCGCCTTCGAGGCACACGCCACCCAGTTGTGGGTGGCAAATGGTGGGGTGAGCGAGGTGAATCCGCGGGCGGCGTTTGCGCGCACCGTCGATACGGATGCGGCGCCGTTGGTGTATTGCTTAAGTAACCGCATAGCCCAACCCCTGATGCGCTACGAACATTTCCAATATGCCTCGGGCACCCCACTGGGCGCCGCGCTGTGCCCTATGGAAGGTTTAACCTGGTGAGTTTCTCCAAAGCTGAAATCATGTGGGGGCTGGCGTGGCTGGCTCTCGGCGCGTTGCTGTCCGTACTGCTTGAGGTGGTTTACCTGGGCACGTGGATTACCGTGGCGGGCCGCCCGATGGCGTTCCCATTTACCATCCCCATCGCGTTCCTATTCACCATGGTGCTCAGCCGCACGGCACTACTGTGGACCAAGCGCCTGAGCCTCGCGGCGATTCCGCTGGTCGCGTGGATGTTGGGTTTCTTCACGCTAACCTTTTGGGTTTCCTTTTCCGGCGACATTCTTGTTGGGGAGAACCCAAGGAGTATGCTTCTGTTGTTTGCTGGCATGGCCGGCGGCGGTTGGCCCTTGCTCAGGGCAAAATGACACAATAGGGACGGTGTAAAACCTTTATGCTGCCTCCCCAGGTGCGCCCCACCCCTAACCGAATTTTTAGTTTTGGAGTTTTCGTTCACTAATGACCTACACAATCGCACAGCCCTGCGTTGACGTCATGGACAAAGCCTGCGTCGAAGAATGTCCTGTGGACTGCATTTATGAAGGCAAACGCTCCCTGTATATTCACCCCGATGAGTGCGTGGACTGCGGGGCGTGTGAGCCTGTCTGCCCGGTGGAAGCCATCTTCTATGAAGACGACGTGCCCGACGAGTGGATCGAATACAACGACGCAAACGCCGCGTTCTTTGATGAGCTTGGCTCCCCTGGAGGTGCCGCCAAACTAGGGCCGCAGGATTTCGACCCGCCCTTGGTGGAAGCACTTCCGCCGCAAGCAGACTAAGGATTGAGCAGGACCACATATGCCCGCCCGCACACCAATACAATTGCCGGATTTCCCGTGGGATAGCCTCGCGGACGCCAAGGCCCGCGCCGCTGCCCACCCGGATGGGATTGTCAATCTTTCCGTAGGCACACCCGTCGACGAGGTAGCGCCGGGCATCCAGCTCGCCTTGTCGGAGGCGGCGGCCGCGCCAGGGTATCCGCAAACCGCGGGCAAGCCAGAGCTACGGGCCGCGATCGTGCGGGCATTGGAACGCCGCTACCACGTCACCGGCCCGGATGAAGATTTCGTACTGCCAGTGATCGGCACCAAGGAAGCGATCGCTTGGCTGCCAACCGTGCTGGGCGTCGGCCCAGGCCACACCGTGGTCATTCCGGAGGTGGCGTACCCCACCTACGAGGTGGCCGCATTGTTGTCGGGGGCGACGCCACAGCGCGCGGATTCGCTGACCCAGCTGGGGCCGGCGAGCCCCACCATGATGTTTATCAATTCCCCGGCGAATCCTACGGGGAAGGTGTTGGGCATTCCGCACTTGCGCAAAGTGGTTTCGTGGGCGCAGCAACGCGGCGTGATTCTCGTGTCCGACGAGTGCTATATCGGCCTCGGCTGGGGTGCGGAGGAACCGGTGTCCATTTTGGATCCGCGCGTGAGCGAAGGCGACCACACGGGCTTGCTGGCTATTCACTCGCTGTCAAAGTCTTCGAACCTAGCGTCCTATCGCGCGGGCTTTTTCGCCGGCGATTCCGCCCTGATCCGCGAACTTCTCGAGGTGCGCAAGCACGCCGGCCTGATGGTACCCGGGCCAATTCAACGCGCCATGATCGCCGCGCTCGACGACGATGACCAAGAAGCCGCCCAGAAATTGCGCTACGCCCACCGCCGCGTGAAGCTACTGCGCGCACTGACCGACGCCGGGTTTACCGTCGAACATTCCGAGGCAGGGTTATACCTGTGGGCAACCCGCGGTGAGGATTGCCGCGCGACCGTCGATTGGTTTGCCGAACGTGGCATTCTCGTCGCCCCCGGTGATTTCTACGGCCCACGAGGCACGCAATATATCCGCATGGCGTTGACCGCCACAGATGAGCGTATCGACGCCGCCGTAGCCCGCCTGGCAGCCTAACCCCCGCGCGTCGATTAGCCGAGGGGTGTGTTCTATTCGGGTTGTTCGTGCGTGACTTGTGCGTGGGTTTTGTGCCTCCAACGCTGCCCGATGGCGTGAAATGACACGGGGGCAGAGTAGGATAAAACAGTCAGTTCGCCCATGGAAAAATGGAGATATCCTTGCGCCAGCCTAATGCCTACCTCAACAGCATGAAGCAATTTCTCAAATTCGGGGTGGTCGGCGGCTCAGGCGTTATCGTCAACATGGCGGTGTTGGTGGTAGTGCGGCGCATATTCTCCGATATTTTCGGCATCTCCACAGTGGACCCGTTCCTAAACCTGCTGGGCAGCCCGTTTCACATCCGCTGGTACCACATCATGGTGACCCTAGCCTTCTTAGGCGCCAACACTTGGAACTATCAGCTCAACCGCATGTGGACATTCCGCGGCGCACGGCAACGCACCTGGCTACGAGGGTTTTTCCCATTCCTACTCACCGGGCTCGGGGCGTTCGCCGTGACACTTCTAGTGACCACCGCGCTCGTCAACGTCGAATCACCCGTAGCGCTGCCGCCCGAAATCTTCGACGACTCCACCGGGCTCCGCAACCGCGTCTACTGGGCAAACATGATCTCCATCGTGGTGGCCATGCCCATCAACTTCCTAGTCAACAAGGTCTGGACCTTCCGCGGGCACCGTGTAATTTCCAGTACGGAGCCCACAAAGGTGTAGTCGCCGGTTGGGGTGGTTTCTGGGATGGTTTCTGGGGGCCTGTCGTACTAATTGGTGGGGGTTCTGGCCACTCATCGTCCCCGGCGCCATGGCGCTCGAAGCCTTACGGATGCTGAACTGCCTCTGCGAATAGGTTGAGCCTTGTTGAGCCTTTGGCTGTGTCGAATCTGCCTCAGGCAGATGTGACATGGGTGTGGTGCGTTCCAGGGGAAACACCGACGTGTGGTGGTTGGTGTGTCGGATTTGCCTGA
>NZ_JAUNKO010000002.1:257412-476863 GCF_030532715.1 Corynebacterium sp.
TGCCTGACTGAGGGGGTTTCGTGGGGCCGCGTTCGTTGCAATATGACTACAACAATGAAGGCCGATTATTTTTCAGGGCGCTGGCGTCCTGAAACTGTGCAATCCAGGGGATGTTTACTGCTGGGTTAGTCGTCGCCGAGTTGGGCGTCGAGGCGTTTGATATCGCGCCGGCGTTGGTTGCGCATCGAAATGGGAACTGCAATGAGTGCGAAGACGAATCCTACGATTGCTCCGCCGATGATTCCCCAGTGGCTGCTTGCGGGTTCGGCGACGCTGACGCTGTACCACATGCCGGCCACCCATAAGATGCCGCTGGCGCCGACGCTTAGCATTTCGAGTTTGCTCAACCGGAGATTTACCGGGACGGGGATATGGTTGCGTAACCACCGAGTGCCAATGATGGAGCCTAATAGGATCGGCACGATCATGAGGAGCGAAATATAGCTGTATCGACTGGGTAATACCCAAGCAACGATTGCTGCAACCCAGAAGGAGATTAAAGTTGTGGCGGCTTGGGTGATTGAGTTTGCCTGGTGGACGATCGCGGCTTGGTATTCGTCCTCGGTTTTTTGGTTGATTGTTTCGATGACTGAGTTTGCAAAGTTCATTGCCTTATCCTTCCTGTTCTTCTCCGAATACTTGCTCGACTGTTTTGCCGAGAATCCGGCAGATCGCAAGGGCAAGATGCACGGAAGGCGAATAGTTTCCTTTCTCAATATTGGCGATGGTCTGGCGTGAAACTCCGACCTGCTGGGCGAGCTCCGCTTGGGAGAGCTCGGCCCAGCGTCGGTACTTTCGCACCATGTTCGCCGACTGTGACGTGTTCACATGACAAAGTGTAAAAGATACTTTACAAAGCGGCAAGGAAACCGGTCGGAATGTGAATAAAACTCGATAACCGGGGTGCGAGCGACCAGGCAGTGGGATTTGTGCCTTGTGTTTTGGGCAGGCGGGAATCGGCGATGGTCAGCACAAGGACCATCGCCGTGGGAGTGTAAAGCTGGATGCTAGCCGTGGCGTGGCTCAGCATTCAAAGGGCGAGCCCAATCCCAATCTGGGCGGCCACATAGGCCGGCGCCCCAGCCCCCCGAAATGTAGAAATCTAGTTCGCGTGCAGGTCGGCGTTGAGCTCCACGGCGGCAGATTTCCACGGGGTAGCTTCGATGGCGCCGGTGATGGAGTTGCGGCGGAAAAGCACGTTGTTTGCGCCGGAAAGTTCCACTGCCTTTACTGCGTAGCCGTTGGATTTGCCGAAGGCTTTGGCAACGTCACCAAATACGGTGACTTTGGATCCAGCGGTGACGTAGAGGCCGGCCTCGACCACGCAGTCGTCGCCAAGCGAAATGCCTAAGCCGGAGTTCGCGCCGAGTAGGCAACGTTGCCCCACGGAAATAACTTCTTTGCCGCCGCCGGACAGGGTGCCCATGATGGATGCGCCGCCGCCTACGTCGGAGCCGTCGCCGACAACGACGCCACCGGAAATGCGGCCTTCCACCATGGAGGAGCCGAGGGTGCCGGCGTTGAAGTTGACAAAGCCTTCGTGCATGACAGTGGTGCCTTCGGCGAGGTGTGCGCCGAGGCGGACGCGGTCGGCGTCACCTATGCGTACGCCGGTGGGCATGACGTAGTCAACCATGCGCGGGAATTTGTCCACGGAGTAGACGGTTACCGGGCCCCGGGTTTGCAGCGCCGCCCGCGTGAGTTCGAAACCTTGTACGGCACACGGGCCGTGGTTGGTCCATACGACGTTCGCAAGCAGACCGAACACGCCGTCGAGGTTTGCGCCGTGCGGGCGGACGAGCCGGTGGGACAGCAGGTGCAGCCGCAGATAGGCATCGTGCGCGTCGATGGGCGCTGCGTCGAGGTCCGCGATGGTGGTGTGGATGAGTACGCGTTCGGTGTTGCGGAGGTCATCCCGCCCAGCCAAGGCGACGAGTTGTGGGTGTTGATCGTCGCCGGTAACGCGCTCGGTTCCCGCAGGAAGGGAATCGTCACTGAGTTCGGGTTGGGGGAACCAACAGTCGAGGACGGTGCCGTCGTGGGCGTAGGTTGCTAATCCGTAAGCTTGTGCTGCAGTCATGGGATCTAAGGTTACCGCACGGCCTTTTCATCGGTGGCGGCGTCCGCCGGTCGGCGCCGCGGAATCGCGGACAGGAGCACCAGCACCACGCAGATGACGGTGACGGAGGTGATTTGGCTGCGGGACTGGGGGTCGGCAAGCATGAGTAGGGTGAGGCCAACGAGGCAGGCCACAGTCAGCCACGGTAGCCACGGCCAACCCCACATTCGAACAGACACATTTTCCTGCTTGGCCAGTTCTGGGCGGAGTTTGATGTAGCTGAGGCCGATGACAACCCAGAGGACCACCAGGCAGCCGCCCACGGCGTTGAGTAGGAAGTCCAGCAGGCCTTCCGGGTTCCAGTACTGCAAGCCGACCGATGCGAATGCGAACACCATGGACAGCAGCACGGCGTTAATTGGCACGCCTTGTTTGTTGGTGGAGGCGAACAGGGCGGGGGCGTCGCCACGCTGTGCGAGGGAGAAGCAGAGGCGTGAGGTGGCGTAAATCTGGGCGTTGAATGCCGAAAGCAACGCCAGCACAATCACGGCTTCCATGATGCCCACGATGCCCGGAATGTTCGCCCTAGCCAGGATCACGGTAAACGGAGACTCGGCGGCGGACTTCGCGCCGTCGATCTGCGCGTAGGGGAGCAGGAAGGTAATGACCAGCACCGAGCCCAAGTAGAACACGGAAATGCGCCAAATCACGGACCGCACCGCGGTGGCAATCGCACTCGAAGGGTTGTCCGATTCCGCGGCGGCGATGGTGATGATTTCGATGCCGCCGAACGCGAACGCAACAGCCAGCAAACCGGTGGCCCACCCGGAGATGCCATTGGGCATGAAGCCAGCCTCGCCGAGGAAGTTACTGGTGCCCACGTATTCCGAACCGGGCAACAGGCCGAAGATCAGCAACGTACCAATGGCCAGGAACGCAATGATCACGGCGACCTTGATAAAAGCGAACCAGAATTCGAACTCACCGAAGCCGCCGACTTGGGCGAGGTTTACGGCGGCAAAAAATGCTACGCACACCAGTGCGGGAATCCATGGGTCGACGCCGAACCATTGGCCCATGAATGCCGCCGCACCGGTCATTTCCGCACCCAGCACCATGGTGAGCATGAACCAGTACAGCCAGCCAAGCGAGAAACCGGCCCACCGTCCGAACGCCATTTCGGCGTAGGTGGAAAAGGAGCCGGAAGCGGGGCGCGCCGAGGCCATTTCGCCCAGCATTTGCATGATGCACACAATCACCGCACCCGCGAGCATGTACGCCAGCAACACCGAAGGGCCGGCGGCACGGATGCCCACGCCGGTGCCGAGGAACAGCCCGGCGCCGATCGCGGACCCGAGGCCCATCATCGTGAGGTGGCGTGTTTTCAGGCCGGAACCGAGTCCGGCTTCTGCGGTATCCACGTTCGTCATGGGGTTTACCCTATATTGCAACGTTACGAGTGTCCCGCTTGCCCCCAAGAAAACGAACTTTACCCCCATTTGTGCAGCTTCGCGGGGTAGGCGATCCTAGACTCGCCGGGCGACGATTTCCCGATAACCAGGCTCTACGCGCAGCTGCCAATTGTGTTGCTCGGCGATTCGCGCGGCGGGGGCGAGTTCGTCGTGGTCTGCGAAATACAGCAGTGTATCTGGCTCGACGATGACATTGTTGCCCACGTGGCAGTTGTCGCCGAGAGAAATGCCGATGATTCCGGAGCTCACCCCGAACCGACAATTCTCGCCGATCACGAGCGGGATGCGCCCGCCGTCTTCGGTGCGCTGGCACATAATGGTGGCGGAAAGCCCCACCTTGGTGCCTTCCCCGATAACCACACCGGAGGACAACCGCCCTTCAACTTTCGCCGGCCCGAGTGTGCCGGAGTTAAAGGACACGAACCCTTCCCGCATGACGGATGTGCCGGGCGAGAGGTAGGCGCCTAGCCGCACCCGTTCCGCCTCGGCGATGTGCACGCCGGTGGGCACCACGTAGTCAACCATGCGGGGTAGCCGGTCGATGCCGTAGACGTGGATTAATCCCCGCGAGCGCAGTGAGGTGCGGACAAACTCGAAATTGTCCGGCAGGCAGGGGCCCTTGTTGGTCCACACGACGGTGGCTAACCGCTCCATGATGCCCTCGACGTTGATTTCGTGCGGGCGCACCATGCGGTGCGAAAGGAGGTGGAGGCGCAGGTAGGCGTCGTGCGCGTCTACTGCGGGTTGGGCGAGGGATTTGATTGAAGTTTTGATAGCCACTTGCTCTACCATGCGGTCTTCATCAAGTTTGACTAGTGAGAGCATTTTGGGCGAAAGGTCTTGGGCGCCGAGGCGTTCGGAGCCGGTGCGGGTGAGGCCCGTGGACAACTCGGGATGGGGGAACCAAGTGTCCAGTACTGTTCCATCCATTGCGATATTAGCGATGCCAACGGCGTGCGCACCCACGCCATGCAAACCCTGAATCGTCATATGTTTATCGTACTGTGCCGTGTGTAGGTCACCCGCGATTAGGTGGCTAGAGTTGGGTGCGTGAATTCACTTAATCTGACAGCGGATCCGGTTCGCCTCACCGCCGAACTTGTGGATATTCCTAGCCCTTCCCACCATGAGGGCCCCATCGCCGATGCGGTTGAGGCGGCGGTGCGCGCCATCGACGGCGTCGAGGTGCTGCGTTTTCGCAACAATGTTCTTGCCCGGACGAATCGGGGGTTTGCTACTCGCGTAATCCTCGCCGGGCATTTGGATACCGTGCCGCCCGCCGACAATGTTCCATCCCACCGCGAAGGCGATATTTTGTTCGGTTGTGGCACGGTGGATATGAAGAGTGGCGACGCCGTGTTCCTTCATGCCCTTGCTACGCTTGCGGGTTCGGAACATTTGCGCCGCGACATTACCTTGATTTGTTACGAGGGTGAGGAAGTTTCGGACGAGTTCAATGGCCTAGGTCATATTGCCGCCGAGCACCCGGAGTGGTTGCGCGGGGATGTGGCGATTTTGGGGGAGCCGTCGGGTGCGATGATTGAGGCGGGTTGCCAGGGTTCGATTCGTCTGCGCATTACGGCGACGGGGAAGCGCGCGCATTCGGCGCGTGGGTGGATGGGGGTGAACGCCATGCACGTGTTGGCTCCGGTGATTTCGCGGGTTGCGTCGTACGAGGCACGGCAGGTGGATATCGACGGCTGCTCCTACCGGGAGGGGCTCAACATCGTCCACTGTGAAAGCGGCGTGGCCACCAATACGATTCCGGATGAGGCGTGGATGTTTGTGAATTTCCGCTTCGCCCCGGATCGCAGCGTTGACGATGCGTTGTCGCATATGTTGGAGGTGCTGGCGTTGCCCGCCGGGGTGGAGTATCACGTTGATGATGCTGTCTCGGGCGCGCTACCTGGCCTTTCGCAGCCGGCTGCTGCAGAGCTCGTGTCCGCTACCGGCGGGAAGTTCCGCGCCAAGTACGGTTGGACTGATGTGTCTCGGTTTTCCGCGCTCGGTATCCCAGCCGTGAATTTCGGCCCGGGTGATCCGGCGTATTGTCACACCCGCGACGAGCAGTGCCCAGTGGGCATGATTACGTCCGTGTCCGAGACGCTGCACAAGTACCTCACTACGTAGTTCGATTGGAACCGACATGAACAAAAAGCGCCGCCCACCACAGATGCGCGGACCTGTGCTGTCCACGCAACCTGTGGAGACCACCACCGATCAGCGTCTTCTCGACGGCCGCCCCGACTCCGACTGGCTGCACAAGGATCCGTGGCGGGTGCTGCGGATCCAAAGCGAATTTGTCAATGGGTTCGGCGCGTTGGCGGAGATTCCCACCGCCGTGACGGTGTTCGGGTCCGCCCGTATCAACGGCAACCATCCGTACTATGTCAAGGGTGTGGAGTTGGGGAAGCGTCTCACGGAGGCTGGCTATGCGGTGATTACTGGCGGCGGTCCGGGCTTGATGGAGGCGCCGAATCGGGGTGCCGTGGAGGCTGACGGCATGTCGGTGGGCCTGGGTATTGAGTTGCCGCATGAGCAGAGTTTGAATGATTGGATCGACCTGGGTTTAAACTTCCGCTATTTTTTCGTGCGGAAAACGATGTTCCTGAAGTATTCTCAGGCGTTTGTGTGTCTGCCCGGCGGCTTCGGCACTCTCGATGAATTGTTCGAGGTGCTGTGTATGGTGCAAACAGGGAAAATTACGAATTTCCCCATCGTATTAATGGGGGTTTCGTTCTGGGGTCCGCTGGTGGATTGGATTCGCGAACACTTGGTCGCCGAGGGGATGATTTCCCCGCAGGACATGGATCTTTTTGTGCTGACAGATTCCGTTGAAGAGGCTGTGGACACGATTGTCGCAGCTCACACGCGTTAGGGTGTTGTATGCTGCTTTGGTTGGCTTACACGGTGGCCGTAATCATTGTGATTGTGATCCTCACGTTTGTGTTCGGCGCATTGTTTGGTCGTGGGGAGGAACTTCCGCCGCTGCCTGCAACGTCCGACATTATTTCGCACAACCGTGCGAGTATCGATCGGGGTGATATCACCGCCTTGCGTTTCGACACCGCCTTGCGGGGTTATAACCAACAACAAGTCGACGATGCTCTTGCTTACTTGCTTAAACAACAGCAGAAAAACAGGTTAGACTTGGAAGATACCAAGTAAAAACCTGAGCAATGTTTGGAGTTGGGTCACCGATGGCAGCGATGAAGCCTAGGACCGGAAACGGCCCGATGGAAGCGGCGGAAGAAGGCCGGAAGATCGTCATGAGGATTCCCACCGACGGCGGCGGCCGTTTGGTGGTGGAGCTGAATAAGCAAGAAGCCGCAGAACTTGGCGCGCTATTGGTCGCCGCTGCTGAATAGTTCATTCGCAGTCTCCGATTGTTGCACATCCACCGAGCGTGAGGGGCGGGGCATTTTTTCGTGCCTGCTGCCGTTACAATAGCCGAAACGCATACCTTTCAAAGGAGACGTACCGTATGTTGACCGATGTCATCGATGTCCTCGCCGATCCGGTGGACGGCACGGCCTTGGCCATGGATGCTGGCGCGTTGAAATCCGCTTCGGGCAACGTGTATCCAATTGCGGCGGAGGGGTTTGTGACGCTCGCCGGTGGCGCCGGTTTGCGTTACACGGGGGATGACGCGGACATGATTCACTCCCGCGAGCTGTTTTTGTCCCGTGGGCATTACGGCCCGTTTGTGGAGGCAGTGTCCAACCAGGTGCATTGCGCCCTCGACGATGCGCACTTGGGTGAGGATACCGCACCGGTGATCTGCGAAATTGGCGCTGGCACTGGGTATTATCTTTCCCACACGCTGGATGACGTCGCTGGTGCTCGCGGCGTCGGCATTGATGTGTCCGTGCCTGCGGCGAAGCATTTGGCCCGGTGCCATCCGCGTGCTGGGGCTGTGGTTGCGGACGCGTGGGCGCGCCTGCCGTTGCAGGATGCTTCCATCGACGCGATTACCGTGATTTTCGCCCCCCGCAACGCCGCCGAGTTTGCCCGCGTGCTGAAACCCGGCGGCCAGGTGGTAGTGCTTACCGACGACGCGGGCCACCTCGCCGAACTGCGCGAACCGTTAGGCATTATTGATGTGGAACGCGGAAAAGTTGATCGCATGATCGAGCAGGCCGCCGGCCATTTGGTGCCGGTTGGGGAGCCGGAGCCGGTGGAATTCCGCATGACGCTGGACCAGGATTCCATCGCCCACCAGATCGGCATGAGCCCGTCGGCGCGGCACATCCACCCCGATGTGCTTGCCGAACGTATCGCCGCGCTGCCGAAACAGATGGAAGTCACCGCCCGCGCGGTGATTACCCGGCTGGCCCGCGCTGGGGCTTAGAGCTCTGCGCCGGTGACCTCGTAGCACTGCAAGATGGTTGCATCGCCCGAGGTTTCCACCTCGAGGCGGGCGCAGTGGGTGTCAAAGTAGACGCGGCTGGCCATGGTGGCCACCCCGCCGTCGGCGAAGATCTCAACGGTGGACCCATCGACGAGGATGGTCAGGGCGTCCGTGTCCGCGGCAATCAACTCGGCCTCAGCGATGGGGGAGCCGAGGTGGTGCGGGTTCATGGAGCGGTCGAATTGTAGCCGGTCCCCAGAGTGGCGCACCACACCCGCGATCGAATCATCCGGGTTGTATAAGGTGACGGTGACGGCGCCTTCGCTGGCGTCGAACAGGCCCGTCCACAGGCGCGCCCAATTGGTTTGCTCCACAGCCGCCGGCAAACCAAACGCTGGCGTTTGGAACAGCAACCCTCCCTCCAGCGTGGTCAGCCGCGGCACCGACAGGCAATTCGCCCACTGCTCGGATCGCAAACTTAAATGCGTGGTGGGATCGTCGTAGCGGCCAATTCCGTTCATCAACCCAAAGAGCGCGGCGCGGCCGTACGTCGCGTGATCTAAGGTGTTCGTGTTGCGGGGGCGGGTGAAATCGTGGCCAAAGTCCAAGCGCTGGAAGGGGGTGCGCACATGGAACACCGTGCCATCAAGGGTACCCACGAGGTAACCGGAATGATCCACCCCGTCCCGCTCTAAGGTCACAATGAGGATGTCAAACACTTCTTCGGAGTCTGTGGCGAGTTCGTCCCGCAGCTGAATGATGCGCGGAGCCACCAAGCGCCGCTCCTGCTCCACATTCGTCGTACCCGCAAAGGTCAACGGGCCGCACACCTTCCAGTTGCGGCGATCGTCCGATTCCGCAATGACCAGTGTGGGGGATTCGCTTTCGCCGGTCACCGCCAGCATGAGCCACCCATCGTTTTTGGGTACCACACACGGAGAACGGAAATCCGTGTAGCCGTCTTGGTCGCTCAAGACCTCCCCGCAGCGGACGACGTGCTCGTCTAGGTGCAGCGCATCGTCCGAAATCTCCGCAAGGGTTTCGGTGATGTTTTCGATCGTGGCGACGTGGATGCTGCAACCGGTATCCGTTACCGAAGTGAAAAACAAATCCACCGTATCCCCATCGTTGGCCACCGAGCCGGCGCGCAGTTTGGTTTCCGCGCCGACGGGGGCCAGCACGTCGTCGCAAATCACCCAATCGTATGGGGCGGCGGGGGAGACTTGGTGCGCCCAGCGAGCCGCGGCGTCGATAGTCGGTTGGTATTGGTGGAAAATATGCCAGGAATCCGTGCTCCGCAATACCCCGGCCGGGGCGTTTAAAATACCTTGCTCAGCTGTGGCGTGAAGTTCCGGATGGTGCGATGCGTGCGACATGGTTTAATCCTTTACTTCCGCGGCGTGGAGTTGCTGGTCAAGAACGTCAGGATTCAAACTCGCGGCAGAAACATCCATCGCCAGCGGCAGGCGCGACTGCAAGTCCGTACCCGGGCACGCTTTGGCGCTTCCCTGATGCACCGTGAAATGGGGCACCGTGGAATCCAACACGTCGCCGTCTTCCAAGCGGGCGGGCATCAAAGAATTCTGAAAGATTGTGTGCCATTCCACGGGAAAGCTGTGCACATCGTTCATGTCCCCGAGGATAGACATCCTCGGGGAGTCGTGCACGATTAGTTCGTACCCACAAGTTCTTTCGGGTGTACTGTGGCCACGTGGTCGCCGGCAGTGATCGGGCCGGGCGCGGCATCCACATCCACTCGACCACGCTTGCGATGGTTCGAAATAACTACCGGGGTGGCGGTGTCGAGGCCAGCAGCGCGGATCGCCTCAAGATCGAATTCCACCAGGACATCGCCCTGCTGAACGATGTCTCCCTTCGCCACCTTGAGTTCGAAACCCTTACCCTCGAGTTTGACGGTATCGAAGCCGATATGCATAAGCACATCCACGCCCTCATCGGTGCCGATCGCCACCGCGTGACCCGTGGGGAACGCCACCTTCACTTTGCCCGAAGCGGGGGCGCGCAATACCCCCTCGCTGGGGATGACCGCAAAGCCAGGGCCAATCTGGCCGGCGGCGAACGCGGCGTCGGAAACGTTTGCCAGTGGGATGAGTTCACCGGTTAACGGGCTGGCCAATCGTTCCGCGTCCTGGTGCTCCGGCTCCGGAATAAACGGCTCCGGTTCTGCCGCGTGGGTGACCGGCTGCTTGCGGCGCAGGTACATCGCGTAGCTGTAGGCCGCGGCGAAGGACAACACAAAGGAGGTAGCCACACAGACCAGGAACATTGGGATATCGCTCGCCTTGATGGACACGAAGCCGATGAACCCGGCGGCACCAAGTGCCACGGCCTTCACCTTGAAAATAGCGATCATGGCGCCCGTGATAGCGGCGACGCCCATGCCAATGTAGAACGGCCAGCGCAGGCGCAGGTTCACACCAAAGATGGCGGGCTCGGTGATGCCGAAGCACGCGGAGAGGCCGGACGCCATGGACAAGCCACGGAGCTTTTCGTCCCGGGTGGTCAACCCCACCGCCAAGGTGGCGGCACCCTGGGCAACGTTGGCCACGGACGCGGTGGCGAAGATAAACGAACCGCCCACAGCGAACAATTGCAGCTCCACCGGCGGGAAGGATTGGTGCAGGCCGGTGATCACGATGAGGGAGTACACCAAGCCGAACAGGAAGCCGCCAACGGGGCCGGCGAACTCATAGAGGCCTTGCAGGCCGTGAGCGAGGGTGTCGCCCAACCAGCGCATGGCCGGGCCGACGGCGATAAATGTGGCAAAACCGGTGATCAGCAGGGTGAGCACAGGCGTGACAAGGAAGTCCACGGTACCGGACAGTCGCTTGTGGAGGAATTTTTCCACCTGGGCCAGCAGCCACGACACCAGCAGCACGGGCAGCACGGTGCCCTGGTAGCCAGCTTGTGCGACGTCGAGGCCGAAGAGGTTCCAGTACTCCATCTTGCCTTCAGCGATGGTCTCGGCTACCTCGTAGCCATTGACCAGGCTGGGGAACACCATGGCCATGGCGATACCGGCGCCGAGGAACTCGTTGCCGCCGAAGCGTTTGGTTGCGGTGAAACCGACCAGTACTGGAAGGAACGCGAACGGCGCGGCGGCCAGCAGGTTGATCATGGACGCGAAGTCTTCGATCGCGGGGAATTGCGTGATCAAGGGATCCGCGCCGAACAGGTTTTCGGCGGTGAGGATGTTGTTCAACGCCATGAGCAAACCGCCGCCGACCAGGATTGGGATCAGCGGCACGAAGATATCGGCAAGCACTTTGATTGCGCGGCTCACCGGGTTGCCGGTCTGGGCGGCAACATCTTTGAGTTCTTCGGTGCTTACGGTTTTGTTGCCGGTGAGTTTGATGAACTCGTCGTAGACCAAGTCGACATCGCCCGGGCCGACGATGATTTGGTACATCCCCCCAGCCGAAAACGTGCCTTTCAAATCAGGGTCGTCGTCCAGGGCGGCCTGATTGATGAGCTCTTCGTCGTCAATGACCAGTCGCATGCGGGTGGCGCAATGCGCCGCCGCCTTAATGTTTGATTCGCCGCCGAGGGCTTCAAGCATCCTCCGAGCGACGTCTGCGTGGTTCATTACGTCCTCCAATGTTGATTTATGTTGGTAAAAACAACATTATCGGAAGTGGCTTGCATTGTATACCGAAGGAAATATGACTTACGTCACTTTAATTTTTCCGAATGGTTGGTTTCCAAACACCCGAACGGACATGCTTGTCCGACCATCTTCGAAAAATGCCTCCACGCACGACCCGTCTACCACGATGCGCGCGTCGATAGGGTGATCTCCGCTGCTCAGCGGGCCTCGACGCCGATCCCCGCCAGCGTGATACAACTGTGCCGAACGGTCGAGCTCAACCCACGAATCGCCGACGCTAAAGTGCATGAGCTCAGCGCCCGCGGTGTCGACAAGCGTTAGTCTTGCCCCCCGCGCAACCTCGAATGCGGTGGTTTCGGCGCGGGGCTGTTGCAATAACACGCCATCGGCGAGTCGTAGGCGGCGAACCATGGTTAGCGTGTGCACCCAGCCCTCGGCGGCGGTGGGCTGATCGTCCTGATCCGGCAGCCCCATCCAGCCGACCAGCCACGGCTCCGGCGCATTGTGGACCACCTGCGGGGCGTAAAACTCGGTGCCGTAATCCAACTCCGAAAACCCGCGCTCTACCACAAATCGCGTCCCCTCCAGCTGGCCCACAAGGTACCCGCATTGATGGTTGTTTGCGTAATGATGATCGACTGGGTCCAAGCCTTGGGGAAGGATAATCAAAACATCTTTGTCTGTGTTGGAAACCTCATCGCGCAACCGAATCAAATTTGGGCATTCCCACATGTAGCCGCCGGGAATCAAATCCGGCGCGTCCCCCAAACGAGCATTCGAGCAATCGAACGTGATTTCACCGGCGAAGGACCATGTGCGGCGATCCGCAGACGTATACAGCACCACCGCGCCTGTTTCGTCCGTGCGTTGCGCGCCCAAAAGCATCAACCACTGGCCATCGCGGAAGAGTACCTGTGGGTCCCGGTAATGCGCCGTGTAGCCCTCGGCTGGGCCCTCGATCAGCGGGTTGGCGGCGTCGCGAATGTGCGCACCCCCATGGGCCGCGTGCCGATCAACCACATGTACTAAATTCTGGGTGGCGCGTCGCTGGCCACCAGGCTTGGCGTTGCCTGTGTAAAACAGCTCCAGCTCGCCGTCCACCAGCACCGCAGACCCCGAATAACAGCCGTGCGTATCGTAATCAACTGCTGGGTACAACGCGTCAGGCAAATGCTGCCACCGCTCCGGTTCACCCGGCGAAATTTGCGCAATCGCATGCCCCCAGCCGGTGCGTTTTCCTGCGATGGGCCATTGCGGATCGTGCTGGAAATAAGCGTGTAACACGCCGTGTTCAAAATACAATCCATTGGGGTCATTTAATCGCCCAATTGGCGGCGCTAGATGAAACTTCGGGCGATAATGCGTGGGCGAAACCTGAGCGTGTTGTTCGGCATTCGGCATGTGGTGAGCTCCTAGCAAGGTGCGAGCAATTTACGGGGGTTGCGCGCGTGAGTGCGTGCGCGCTGGTACTGCCCAAACTACTCCGCTTTGACCTGCATTGCGCCGTGGCGTGCGCTACACTGGGCGCCTCAGGATTGAACGTGCCGACCATTGTGAAAGGTGAGGGCAGATTTTTATGGCAAAAACTTGGGTAAACCCGTATTTGCATTTCCGTGATTCCACCCGCGAGGTGATGAGTTTCTACCACAGTATTTTTGGCGGCAAACTGGACATGATGACGTTCGGGGAAGCGGGCCAAGCCAGCTCCCCGGAGCAGGCCGAACTGATCATGCACGCCCACCTGGAAACCGCCGATGGTTGGACGTTTATGGCGGCCGACGTGGGCATAGACTTCCACCCAGACACCAGCATCCAGCTTGCCATTGGCGGGCAGGCAGTGGAGCGCGAACGTGTCGCCGCATGGTTCGACGCATTGAGCGACGGTGGCGCCGTGGTTCTTCCGCTGGCGGAGGCGCCGTGGGGCGATATGTTCGGCCAGGTGCGCGACCGCTTTGGCGTGACATGGATGGTCAACATCTCCGTCGGTTCAAGCGCAGCCGAGTAACAACGTTATTCGTAGCGTAGCGCCTCGATGGGGTCGAGTTTGGCGGCCTTGTTCGCGGGATGATACCCAAAGAACAGGCCAATGGCCAGGGAAAATACCAGCGAGACCACGATCCAGCCGAGCGGTGGGTACACCGGTGTGTTTAAGAGCATCGACCCAAGAACTCCAAAAATGGTGCCCAGTATCACGCCGATGACGCCGCCGATCAGGCCCACGATCATGGATTCCACCACAAATTGGATGCGGATGTCCCGCCGCGTGGCGCCGAGCGCTTTGCGGATGCCAATCTCCCGGGTGCGCTCCGTAACGGTCACGAGCATAATGTTCATCACCCCGATGCCGCCGACGAACAACGAGATGCCGCCGATGGCGGAGACCACCAAACTGATGGTGTCCAGCACGCTGGTGAGCTCGCCGAGTTGTTTACTAAAGTCCGTGACGGTGGTCTTGTAATCAGGATTGTCCTCGTACTCCTGGTCGAGGTATTTTTGCAGGCTGTTTTTGATCTGGTCGGTGTTGAGGTCTGCTGCGGGCCGCACGCCAATGGAGTCCCATGCGTCGATCACATCGTCGATCCGCTGTTCGGAAGGCCACGGGACGTACAGGTAGGGGGTGGGGTCGCTGCCCACGAGGAAACCGTTTTGGCTTTCCTTGTACACCCCCACCACGGTGAAGGAGGCGGTGTTGCCATTGCTGGCCGCGAAGTCAATTTCCGCGCCCAACGCGTCAGCAGTGTTGCCGGCAAACAATTTATCGAGCGTTTCCGGGGAGATCACGGCAAGTTGCCGATCTCCGGCGATGTCTTCCGCGGTAAACGTCCGGCCAGCCTGCAGTTCTACGCCTCTGAGCTCAAAGTAGTCTTCGTTCACGGCTGACAGCGTGGTGGTTGCTTTCTCCCCAGCGAATGTGACGTTGCCTTTGTGGGCGGAGGATTCGCCGATGGATATGCCTTCGATTTGGTCGCCGAACCGCCCCCGGAGGTCTTCCACCATGTCGGCGGTGATTTTTGAATCGTCGTCGACGGTTTCCAGGTAGCCGCCGCTGGATTCCTCGTCCTCGGTGGAGCGGGATTTCACGCTCACGGTGAAGTCGTTGATACCCACACGGGCGAGGTCTTGGGACGTCTGCTCCTGCAACGCTTTGCCCAACGTCAGGATGGTAATCACCGCGGCGATGCCGATGATCACGCCCAATAATGTCAGCAGGGATCGCAGCTTGTTGGCGCGCAACCCGGTTAGTGCGAGATGAACGGCTTCCGCGAAACTCATGATGCAACCTCCGCGTCGGCGAGCTGGCCGTCAGTCATGATGACGGTGCGGGAAGTCTCCGCCGCGAGTTCCGGGTTGTGGGTGATAAACACGATGGTTTTCTGCTGCTCTTGGTTCAGCTTGTGGAAGATGTCCATTACCAGCCGCCCAGTCGTGGAATCCAGGGCACCGGTCGGCTCGTCCGCGAGCAACAAACCAGGGTTGTTGGCCAAGGCCCGCGCGATAGCCACGCGTTGTTTCTGCCCACCGGACAATTCGTTTGGTTGGTGCTGCATCCGGTCTCCCATGCCGACCAGCTCGAGGAGTTCGGCGGCGCGTTCGGCGCGGGCGCGCGCGGACATCCCCGCGTACAGCATGGGCACCTCCACGTTGCGTTGCGCGCTGACCCGGCCGATGAGGTTGAAGTTTTGAAAAACAAAACCGATGTTTTGGCTGCGGTAGTGGGCGAGCTGGTCGTCGTTGGTGGCCAGCATGTCCACGCCGTCGAAAAGGTAGGTGCCTTCCGTAGGGCGGTCGAGTAGGCCGATGATGTTCATCAGGGTGGATTTGCCGGACCCGGAGGCGCCGACCACCGCAACGAACTCACCGTGGTCTACTTGGAAATCGAGGCCGGGGATGACGGTGAGCTCCGAGGGGGTGCCAACGTTGAATCGTTTGACCACGCCGCGCAGCTCAATCAACGGGGTGCTGGTGTCGCGCGTCATGGGCTTACTCGCTGTTGCCAGAGTTTTTGGTTGCCGCTTGCTCCAAGTCCACCGGCTGGCCGACCATGCTGCGGTACGTGTCCGGCTGGGTGATCACCACGTCCTTGGCTTTGAGGCTGCCGTTGTCAATTACGGCTTCCACGTCGTTGGAGGTTTTGATTTTTACTTCCCGCTCGGTGATTACGTGCCCGCCGCCGCTGTCCGCCGCCACCAGTACCGCCTTCTTGTTCTGATCGTTGGTGAAGATCGCGTCGCGGGGCACGGTAATAACGTTGGGGAGCTCGTCCGTAATGATCTGCACTTTCGCCGATCCTCCGATGAGCAATCCTTCCCGCTCACCTGTGACTTCGATCTGTACCGGGAACGACACTTTCTTACTCGCGCCTGCCGACGCCCCGCCTTCCGCACCCTGCTTATCCGCCTCCGTGGTGCCAACAGGCGAGACGCGAGTTACCTTGCCCTGGAATTGCTTCGACCCAGTAGCCACGGTGGTGAACTTCACCGGGGTGCCCACCTTGATCTTCGGGATGTCTACTTCCTTGATTTCCGATTCCACCAGCAGCGTGGAATCGTCGCCAACGGTAAGCAGGGCGCCGCTCGCGGGCTGGCCTTCTTGGGCCACCACCTTGGTGATCACCCCGCCGAACGGGGCGCGTACCTCCCCGGATGCGATATCAAGGCGCAGCTGGTGTTCGTTGATCTCCGTCACTCGGTGGCCTGCCTCCGCGGCGCGCACCGCCTGCTGTACCGCCTGCTCGTAGCTAAACAGTTGATTGTTGGACGAAAGCCGCGCCGACTCCAGTGCCGTCTCCGCTTCCTTCTTCCCGGCAAACGCGCTGGACACCGTGCGTTGCGCGGTAGCCAAATCCTGGTCGATTTTGGCCAAATTATCAATGTACGTTTGCTCCGCGTGCTGCAAGTTCTGGTTCGCGGCATTGAGCTGGTTCAATGCGTCCGCCCCGTTGACCACACCGTTGAGCGCAGCCGAACCCACCTGTGCGTCCCCGCTGCCGCCTGCGCCACCAGTATCACCAGCGCCGCCAGTACCGCCGCCGGGGGTTTGGGCCGTGCCCGCGGTATCCGCCACTGGGCTCGCACCGCCGGTGGTGGTGCTGGGGCTGCCGCTCAGTGTTTGGCCGAGGCTCAGGCCGGAGCGCACGGTGTTGAGGGCGGCGGTAAGGACTTGCGAACGCGCGTTCTCTACGGCATTGCCTTGGTCCCGGATCAATGGGTCGCGACCGGCATCCTTATCTGCCTGTTTATTCTCAAAGGTTTTTACCGCTTCGATGTATTGATCGTTGGCGGTACGGGCAGCCGCCGCAGCACTATTAATTTCCGGGTTGAGGCCTTTATCAAGCGCATCTTTGTATTGGTTGTACTGCGTTTGAGCTTGTTCAATCTGACTGAGGTTTCCAGCCTCGGTGCTCGCTTGCTCCGCGGTTTGACGCTCTAAATCTCGTTCAAGCGCAGAAACATCAATTTGGGCGATCAATTGTTGCTCATTCACGCGGTCGCCGACAGCCACATTCATCGCCTTGACGGGGCCAGTCAGTTGCGTGACTAACGTGGCGGTTTTGCCGGCGGCCACGGAACCCTGTACCGACACCTTGTTGGAGTATTTCTCGGCAGCGAGAACCTTGTAATCGTTGGCCGCGACGATCGTGGGGCTGCTGAACTGCCGGGTGAGAAACAGGACCAAGGCCAGCGCTAACGCGACGACAACTACGATCACTATTACGCGACTTCGTTTGCTTACCATGCCTCCCAGGCGGTGTCGAGGCTGGGTGGGGGCGGCTGTAGCGTCCGAAGTCATTGGTGATCCTTCCACGGCATTTCGGCGAACATTTGTTTGGAGTTTAGCAAGCGCACATTGTGCGGCAATATTGCCCATAGGTAGCCGTTATAGTTTGACTTCCAGCCTAGCCCGGTAGCTGCTGAAAACAATCAGGGTTTTCCCTGAGATAAACCCCGAAATTCGATGTCAGGGGCCCATACGAAACCCCTGGGTGCAAACGCAACCCAGGGGAAAGCACTCTCAGGAACAATGTCCGGCGACAGTGCACCGCGAGCGCTACATTAACGACCGGTAAATATCTACAGTTTGCTGCGCAATAGTCGCCCACGAGAAATCATCAATTGCACGCTTCCGGCCGGCCTCACCGAATGCCGCGGCGCGTTGACGGTCGGCGGTGAGGCCATTCACGGCGTCGGCAATGCCCTGTTCGAAGGCTCGCGGATCGGACTCATCGTAGTGCACCAGGGTGCCCGTGCGGCCGTCAACAACAACCTCCGGAATGCCACCCACATCCGAAGCCACCACCGCAGTGCCACACGCCATTGCCTCCAGGTTCACAATGCCTAGCGGCTCATAAATCGACGGGCACGCGAACACGTCGGCCGCAGTCAGAATCTCCTGCACCTTCTCCTTGGGCAGCATCTCTTGCACCCAATGCACGCCATCGTGGTGGGCCTGCAAATCCTCCACCAGCGCCTTCGTCTCCGCCGCGATCTCCGGGGTATCCGGGGCGCCCGCGCACAACACCAATTGCACCTCAGGGTGGAACAGCTTCGCAGCCTTGACTAAATGGCCCACACCCTTTTGGCGCGTGATACGGCCAACAAAGGCCACGATCGGGCGATCCGGGTCCACGCCGAGGGTTTGCAGGATGGAATCTGGCGCGGCGTCGAAAGTCGGGCGCGGCTGCCACACTTGTGTATCAATACCGTTGAGCACGACGTGCACCCTATCGGGGGACACGCCGGGGTACGCCTCTAACACCGCATCCCGCATGCGTGCCGACACCGCGATCACCGCGTCCGCATACTCCATAGCGTTGCGCTCCGACCAGCTGGAAACCTCATAACCACCGCCAAGCTGTTCGCGCTTCCACGGGCGGTGCGGTTCCAGGGAATGCGCCGTCACCACATGCGGAATCCCGTACAATCGGCCGGCCAAATGCCCACCAAGTCCCGAATACCAGGTGTGGGAATGCACCACATCAACATTATTCGCAGCGTTAGCCATGCGCAGACCCGTAGACAATGTCTGAATCGCACCATTCGCTTCCCGCAAGTCCGGATCCACGCCGTGCACAAACACGTTTGCCTCGTCGCGTGGGCCGCCCATGCAGTGGACATCAACCTCAACAAGCTCCCGCATATAGCGCGTCAGCTCAGTGACGTGGACGCCCGCACCGCCGTAAATCTCCGGCGGGTACTCTTTGGTCATCATTCCTACTCGCATAACCTCGAGCGTAGCCCTGCGAACGTGGGTTCTGCAGGAAAACTATTCCCGGGGGCTGTGGTGCAGAAGGTTCGGCGCGAGTCTGGCGGGGGAGTTTCGCTGACAGTGGCGTCACTGGTACGGCGCGGACAAGACCAGCGCCAGCGCGGTATATATCACAAGGGCTGGTAGTGACCTGCGGTTTTGTTCGATTTCGGGGTTGCCTCACTCACTTTCGCGGCAAGAATATGCCAAAGGTTATAGTTTGGAGGATGTGAGGAGCCAACCACATGTATTAGCAATTGTCCTTGCCGGTGGTGAGGGTAAGCGTTTGTTCCCGCTCACCGCGGACCGCGCAAAACCCGCCGTACCTTTTGGCGGCACCTACCGGCTCATTGATTTTGTACTGTCAAACCTGGTGAACGCAGGTTACATGCAAATTTGTGTGCTTACGCAGTACAAATCCCATTCACTTGACCGCCATATTTCGCAGTCTTGGCAGCTTTCCGGCCTCGCCGGCCAGTACATTACGCCGGTGCCTGCGCAACAGCGTTTGGGGAAGCGATGGTTCACCGGATCGGCTGACGCAATCTTGCAGTCGATGAACCTTATTTATGACGAAGACCCCGAATACGTCATTGTGTTCGGTGCCGACCACGTGTACCGCATGGACCCCAGCCAAATGGTTGAGGAACACATCGCCTCCGGCAAGTCCGTCTCCGTGGCGGGTATCCGAGTGCCACGCGCTGAGGCCACCGCGTTCGGTTGCATTCAGTCTGACGAGGATGGCAACATCACCGAGTTTTTGGAAAAGCCAGCCGATCCGCCTGGCACGCCCGACGACCCAGATGTTACCTACGCCTCCATGGGCAACTATGTGTTCACCACTTCGGCACTGATTGAAGCGCTCAAGCAGGACGCGGAGCGGGAAGATACCGAACACGACATGGGCGGCGACATCATCCCATACTTCGTGTCCAAGAACGAAGCCCACGTGTACGATTTCTCCAAGAATGCCGTGCCGGGCGAAACGGAACGCGATAAAGGCTATTGGCGTGACGTGGGTACCATCGACGCATTCTACGAGGCGCACATGGACCTGATCTCAGTGCACCCAGTGTTCAACTTGTATAACCGCAGGTGGCCGATCCACAACACGGACGACGGTAACTTGCCGCCCGCGAAGTTCGTGCAAGGTGGCATCGCGCAGTCTTCAATGGTGGCCTCAGGTTCCATTATTTCCGCCGGGACGGTGCGTAACTCGGTGTTGTCCAACAACGTCATCGTCGAGGAAGGTGCCACGGTTGAAGGATCCGTGCTCATGCCAGGCGTGCGCGTAGGTAAACGCGCCGTGGTTCGCCACGCCATTCTTGATAAGAACGTGGTGGTCAGCGAAGGCGAATTCATTGGCGTGGATCGGGAACGCGACGCGGCCCGATTCAAGATCAGCCCCGGTGGCGTGGTCTGCGTGGGCAAAAACGAAGTGGTGTAACACGCCCCTTTTAGCCACGAAGCCGCCACCAAGTACAGCGGGAACATGTGCAGTGTTCCCGCTGATTGTTATTGTGTGCGCCGCTTGGAAATGATGGTCATGCCGGCGCCCAAGGGGAGCCGGGTGACTACCGCACCTTCCACCTCGCGGAAATGCTCGTCGGCTTCCTTCGCGGCGAGGGTTTCGCGGTCGCGGCGGCTTTCGTCGCCGAGGGTGCCGTCAAGGAGCGCGTCGGCGAGAACCACGACGCCGCCTTCCTCCAGTAGCGGCCACGCAATGGTGAAAAAGGTGCGTAATTCCGTGGGGTGCACCTCGCCGTAGATGAAGTTGTAGGAGTCGGCGGCAAGGCGGTTCATCACTTCCAGCGGGCGGGAGGGAAGGAATCGCACCGCGCTGGGGCGGTAGCCGGCGTGACGGAACGTGGTGCGCGCCTGGGCCTGCAATTCCGTTTCTGGGTCGATGCAGGTCAGGTGGCCTTCCTCGCCGAGGCCCGCGAGGATGTGGAGACCGACGACCCCGGCTGCCGGAGTGACTACGATGGCGGAAGCGTTGTCCGGGGTGGCGGCGCCGGAGGCGAGCGTGCTGAGCAGAGATCCGGTCATGAGGTCCGGCACGGTGACACCGAACTCTTCCGCGTCGCGGCGGGCGGCGGCAAGTGCTGGGGATACTTCGATGGTTGAGTTGATGTAGGCGTTGAGGGTATCGAGAGCGGTGTCAGTCACAACGAACATTTTATGTCGTGCGCTTACGGTCCTGCATCCGTCTCGCCAGAAATGTTACAGATGGTGGCGCTGGGGCTGGCGTGATTGGCGCACAGTTGTGTCTCATGCACGTTATACAAATGACTCCAACATTTTAGGGTGGTCTTAGCTCGGTTTAGGCGGTACACTATAACGACAATGCAAAATCGAGACATGGTCACGCGCGCTCAAGAATCCCTTCCCGCAGACGATCCCGAATCGCTGACAGGAACCGCCGCCTTTGATGCAGGTCAGGGAGGTATGCCGTCGTGGTCCGAACTTGTCCAGGAGCACGCGGACAGCGTGTATCGGCTGGCATTCCGCCTCACCGGTAACCAGCACGACGCGGAGGATTTGACGCAGGAGACGTTCATGCGTGTGTTCCGCTCCTTGAAGAATTACAAGCCCGGCACCTTTGAGGGCTGGTTGCATCGCATTACCACGAATCTGTTTTTGGATATGGTGCGTCACCGCAGCAAGATCCATATGGAGGCGTTGCCCGAGGATTATGATCGTGTGCCGGGCAATGATATGACCCCGGAGCAGGCGTACCATTTCACGCACCTTGACCCAGCGTTGCAGCGGGCGTTGGATGATTTGAGCCCGGATTTCCGTGTGGCTGTGGTGTTGTGTGACGTTGTTGGTATGACGTACGACGAGATCGCGGAGACGCTTGGCGTGAAGATGGGCACGGTGCGTAGTCGCATTCACCGAGGTAGAAGCCAACTTCGGGCGAGCTTGGAAGCCAACCCGGATGCTGAGCAGTTTGTAGCAGCACGGTAGTTCGGTTTGAAGCGTATCCTCGTGGTTAAAGGAGGCGTGACGATGCGTAAACAACCCAAGCAATTTGCTTCTGTTGAGCACCTCAGCGCCGAGGCTGTCGCAGCGTTTGTTGACCACGAGTTGAGTCCGGGTGCGATGCATCGGGCGCGCGTGCATTTGGTGCATTGCGCGGAGTGCCGCGCGGAGGTTGCGCAGCAGCGGCGGGCTTCGGAGCGTTTGCGTACCTGCGCTGACAGCGAGGAAATTCGTGCGCCGCGGGATTTGATGGCGCGCCTTGCGGATTTAGCGTCCTCGTGTCCGCAGGGCCCGGGGGCGGAGGACAAGGTGAGCGCCAGCCCAGAGACGTTGATGGATCGCGTGGATTTGATCTATCGTGCTGCGGTTCGCCGGGGTAGGTTGCGGTAGGCTGGGGGAGTGTTTAGCAACGTTGGCTGGGGAGAGATTTTTTTCCTCGTTGTTATCGGTTTGATTGTTATCGGTCCGGAGCGTTTGCCGCGCGTGATTCAGGATGTGCGCGCGGCGTTGTTTGCTGCCCGCAACGCAATCGAAAACGCGAAACGGGATTTGAGCAACGAGCTGGGGCCGGAGTTTGATGAGTTAAGCAAACCGATTTCGGAGTTGGCGGCGCTTCAACGCATGGGCCCGAAGGCAGCGCTGACAAAAACACTGTTGGATGGGGATTCCAGCGTGTTGGAGGCGTTTGATCCGAAGAACATGGTTAACCCAGACGACGTGCGTATCGACGCCGCGCCTTCAAAGCCTCCCTCAAAGCCTGCGGCTTCGCCGGACTTGCCGAAGCGGCCCGATGGTCAAGCCGGCGGCGGTTTCTCTTGGGCGGATGTGACGTAGCGGACGGTTTAACGGTAGCCTTTGCGGAGATCGTCGACGATGCGGGGGTGTTCTAGAGTGGATGGTTCCATGACGCGGGGGCGGTTGTCTTTGCCGAAGACCGTCGCGGCATCAAGTACTTGTTGGTCGAGATAGCGTAGCGCGGGGGCGTCTGGGCGCAGGGTGGCTTGGTCAGCGCACAGGACGAAACCCCAATCGCCGAACGTGGGTACGTGCGTGTGGTAGGGGATTGTGTGTTCGCATCCAGCGTCGGTGACGGTGGCGTTGACGCGCCAGAACACTTCCGGGGTGGAGTACGCACTAGACGCTTGGACCACCATCCGGCCACCTGGGTTTAAGGTGCGCAATGCCATACCGTAAAACTCGGTGGAATACAGGCGGGCAAGCGTGGCGGAATCCGGATCCGGTAGATCGATGATCACGGTGTCGTAGCCGCGGTGCCCACCGGCGCGCAGCCAGGTAAACGCGTCGTCGATAAGGACGGTGACGCGGGGATCGTCGAGGGCGCCTTGGTTGTCTGCGCGCAACTGATGGCGGGCGATTTCAATCACGGCGGGGTCGAGCTCCACTTGGGTAATCGAGAGTCCCGGGTAGCGCAACAGGTCGCGGGCGGCCAAACCGTCGCCGCCGCCGATAATGAGTGCACGTGTAGCACCGGCGGGCACGGCGGGGTGCACCAAGGATTCCGTGTAGCGGTGCTCGTCCCGGCTGGAATACTGCAACCCACCGTTGAGGAACAGACGGCGATCGTCGCCCTGTTTGGTAATCACAATATCTTGGTAATCGGACTGTTGCGCGTAGATAACCGGGTCGCTGTACAGCGCCTGGCGGGCGGTGACTATGATGCCTTCGCTGCGGACCAGCAGCGTAATCAACGCCACCGCTGCGAACACCAGTGCTAAGCTTTGGGTCCAGAACGCACGTACGCTCATCAAGCTGCGCAGCAGCACCACCGCAATAAACAACGCTGCCGCAATATTGAGCAGCCCCGCCGCCAGCGTTCCCCGCACTAATCCCAAGGTCGGCAGGAGCAGAAACGGCCACGCCAAGCCGCCGACAAGGGCCCCGAAATAATCCGCAGCGTTCAGGGTGGCCACCTGCTCGCCAGCATCCCGCGCGGTGGCGGTGCGGCCCTGTTGGATGAGCGTCATGAGGAGGGGAACCTCGGCGCCCACGAGGATGCCACTGAGTGCGGTAGCCAGCACCAACACCGCCACGGACTGGCCAATTTGCGCGAAGAAAATATACAGCAGGAGTGCAGAAGTGCCGCCGACGAGGCCCAAGATGGTTTCCACCGCAAGGAAGGTTTGCGCGGGCCAACGCAACAGCGGTTGCACGCAAAACGCGCCCAAGCCGAGGGCCGCCACATAGCCGGCCACAATGAGGGAGGTTTCCACTACGCCGCCGCCGTTGAGGCTGGTGGCCAGCGTGAGCAATGCCAGCTCGTACACCAGCCCCGAGGCGGCGCACACCGCAACGGAAATGAGTAACAGTGCGCGCCACCGGCGGGAGGCGGTTACGTCAGGCATGCGGCATTAATCGCGCCTATGACAATAATGGTGGTGGCGGCAACCACAACTCCGGAACGGAGCTTCGGATCCCCAATAACGTCGCGGAACCGGCCGGGCACGAGAACCTCCACGAGGGCCAGCGCGAGCGTTTGCAACAGCAAGCCGATGCCGGCGAAGACGGCTACATCCACAAGCCCGTAGAGCAAATCCGCTTGGGAATGCAGCACCGCCGAGACGATCACAATGGCGAGGGCGATCTGCTGCGCCCCTGCGATCAGGGCGGCATTGGGGCTATGTTCGATAAATACGAGGCGCCGTAGCTTGCCGGGGGTAATCAGGTCCAACACCACGAACCCGATCACCAGCATCAGTGAGGAAAGGGCGAAATACGCGAGCGTTCCGAAGATTTCGTACAGCATTTCTGGATCAACTTTCGTTATTTCACACCGCCGGAAGAACCCGACGATCCGTTCGAAGAATTCGAGGGTGCTGAGGGGGAGAACCCAGGACCGAGGAACACATAGTGCCCAGTGTTATACCTGCTTAGATCCTCCCGCTGCACGGTGCAATCGTTGTTGCCTTTCGGCGTCACCGTGATGATTTCGCGGGGATAGCGCAGATACACCACGTTGGTGGCTGGATCGGTCGCCTGCGATTGCGGGGTGGAGCGGTTTACTAAGCGTTGCACGGTGGCGGCGGGGCCGCCCTCGCAGCGTTTGGCTTTATCGTCAATCAATGGGCGCGAATCGAGCGCAGCGGCTGCGAAAACGAAAAGCACCAAGGCTATGAGAAAACAGACTACGGAGATACTTCCCCAGATTCGGCGGTTCATAACGCGTACCTACTCTGTGTTGTGACGATTGTGTGTTCCTCTGGGTAACAATGCAACGTATGCCACTCCCACGCGGCGTTTCCGTCATCCCACCAGCCGGTCACGCCCGTGAGGTGGTGCGGGCCCAACCCCGGAAACCGCGCCACTAACCAAGACTGGTCCAACACCTCGACGCGTTGAGCGAGCTCATCCGGCGTGCAGCGCACGACCTGGTGGGCGAAAGCATAGCGTTCGTGGTGTAGCGCCGAGGGGAGTGGGCCGGGGACATTACAAGACATTTCTTCACGAAACACCGGCGTGTCCAATGCGCCTGCCGGGTACACGCTGGCCACATGGGAGGCGCCGATAATGCCAAGGTGCAGCGCCCCCCGAGGGCCGCGCAGGGTGGTGTGGGCGAGAACGTCGGGCAGCGGGCCGTCGATACGCAGCCCGAGGGCGTGCGCGGAGACGTCCGCCGGCTGACAGTCAAGCTGAACAATCATGAATTCGTTGGCGCCGGGTACACGGTCAACTCGTGCTGCCCAATAGTTTCGCCGGTGGACACTTCCCACCCAGCATTGTCGTAGTTTTCCATGGACAGCAGCAGCGAGCCGGATTCGAAATCCCGGAACTGTACGCTGCCGGAAGGCGCAACACCTGTCGTGCCTTCCGAATGGTAGACCGCATCGCCGGATTCCTTATGCCGGTAAGTGGTGTCTTCCACGGTCACACTATCGCCGGCGGACAAACCGTAGAGGTCCTTACGGCTGCGCCACCAAGTGAGGATCAGCAAACCCTCATCGACCTCGACGCCCAGCCACTCGCCGTTATCGAACAAATGCGACCACCACACGTATGGCCCCTGCCGGTAGGTAATGGAACCGCGCACAATGTAGTCCATCCCGTTGCGGGTGATTACCGCGCCTGGCCCCAGAATTTGGGGCCCGAAGTTCCCCGCACCTGAGGTAGTTGCGAGCGGATCTTCACGATTTGGCATGGCGAAACCGGACGCTTGGCTTGACCGCGGCGCCTTGATCGCCTTGATTGCGGCGAACACACCAAACACGGCGAAGACCAGCGCGATTGTGGCAGCGATGATAAACAATGAACTCACAGTGAATTACTCCTTAACGGCCGACCGCAATTTTACCTTATGGAAGCTCGTCGGAGTTGAGCTCAAGCAGCACAAGAGCAGCCGATGCGCCGCGTCGGGCAGGCGGGCCCGTGCACGCTAGCGCTGCACACCCAAGTTGAGTGATTTGCCCACTAGTGATTCGGTGCGAATTGCCAGCGCATCCGCGATTGCGTTGAGTGCTTGGCCGGTCGGGGAGTCCGGTGCAGCGATGGCGATGGGGGTGCCGTCATCTCCGGCTTCGCGCAGTTTCGGGTCGAGCGGGACGTGGCCGAGCAGCGGCACCTTGGTGCCTGTGATGGTGCTGAGTCGGTTGGCCACAATGTCGCCGCCGCCGGAGCCGAACACGTCCATCAGCGAACCGTCGGGAAGCACCATCGCGGACATATTTTCGATGACCCCGGCGATGCGTTGGTGGGTTTGCAAGCTGATCGAACCGGCACGTTCGGCAACCTCCGCCGCGGCGGCCTGCGGGGTGGTAACGATCAGCAGCTCCGCGCCGGGCACGAGTTGCGCGACGGAAATAGCGATATCGCCGGTGCCAGGGGGGAGGTCCATAAACAGCACGTCCAGATCGCCCCAAAACACTTCGGAAAGGAATTGTTGGATTGCACGGTGCAGCATCGGCCCGCGCCACACTACGGGGGCGTTGCCTTCCGTAAACTGTGCGATCGAAATCATTTTCACGCCGTGGGCGGCGGGCGGCATGATCATGTCCTCGACGCGGGAGGGGCGGGCGTCGGAACCCATCATGTGGGGGATGGAGTGGCCGTAAATGTCGGCGTCTACGATGCCCACCTTCAACCCGCGGGCCGCGAGCGCCGCGGCAAGGTTCACCGTCATCGAGGACTTGCCGACGCCCCCTTTGCCGCTGGCCACCGCAAACACGCGCGTGGTGGACTCCGGTTGCGCAAACGGAATGACCGGGTCGGCGTAGCCACGCAAAGAATCGCGCAGCTCGCGGCGCTGCTCGTCGCTCATCACGTCGGTGGTGACGGTGACTTCCCCCACGCCCTCAAGCTCCGCGACGGCCGCCTGCGTGTTGGAAACCAGGGTGTTCTTCATTGGGCACGCCGCAATGGTGAGGTAAATTTCAACGGCTACGTTTGCGCCGTCGATGGCGATGGATTTCACCATCCCCAGCTCGGTGATCGGACGGCCAATTTCGGGGTCCTCTACGCGGGACAGCGCGCCGCGGACAGCGGATTCGGTGAGAGTAGACATCACCATCCGAGTCTAGCGCTCCTGTGCGATATCGCCTTGGGTGGGTTCCGTCAGCTCGGTCGTTTGATCCGACTCGCGGTGCTCGCGGGCGATACGGGCGGCGGATTCATCATCCAACTTCGCCTCGATACGGTCCAGCAGGGTGCGTAAATCCTCCAGCTCGTGGCGCAAATAATCCCGGGTGACAGTTTCTCCCACCGCGATGCGCACGCCCGCCAGCTCGCGGGCCAAAAACTCCGTATCGGCCTTGGTTTGTTCCGCGCGGCGGCGATCCTCGTTGAGCATCACGCGGTCCCGATCCTCTTGCCGGTTTTGCGCCAGCAGGATCAGCGGAGCCGCGTACGCCGCTTGTGTGGAAAACGCCAGATTGAGCAGGATAAATGGGTACGGGTCCCAATTCCACCAAAACCCACCAATGTTCAGCGCCACCCAGATGAGCACAAACACCGTCTGCCAGAACAAATACTCACCGGTGCCGAAAAACCGGGCTACCTTTTCGGCGAAGGCACCGACGGTATCGCCGTCCAACCGGAAGAATCCCCGCCGTGGCCCAATCAGCGGGGTGTCCAAATCACTACGCGAATATTCAGCCACTGCGTAATCCTCCTTACCGTGCTTCGACGTGCGATTGATCCGGGCGCAGGCCCGTCTCCCGCCAGTTTTCAGGCAGCATATGGTCCAGCAAATCATCCACTGCGACGGCGCCCAGCAAATGATTATCATCGTCCAATACTGGGCCGCACACCAAGTTATAGGTGGCAAAGTACCGCGCGGCGGTTTCCTGACTATCGTCCGCGTACAACGGCGGCAAATCCGGATCCAAAATCCCACCGATGAGCGAACTCGGCGGCTCCCGCAAGAGTTTTTGCAGGTGCACGCAGCCCAGGTAGGTGCCGGTCGGGGTGGCCGTGGGCGGGCGCACAATGAACACCAGCGATGAAAGCGACGTTGGCAACTCGGGATTCCGCGCCATGGCCAACGCTTCCGCTACCGTCGTTTGCGGCGTGAGAATGAGCGGCTCCGGCGTCATCAACGCGCCCACCGTATCCGGGGAGAACACCATGAGGCGGCGCACGGGAGCAGATTCTTCTGGGTCCATGAGCTCCAGCAGCACGTCGGCCTTCTCGTCTGGCAGTTCGCCCAGCAGGTCGGCGGCGTCGTCCGGGTCCATTTCCTCGAGCACATCGGCTGCGCGTTCGATATTCAGCGCTTCGATCACTTCGGTCTGATGGTCCTCCGGTAGCTCTTGGAGGATGTCGGCGAGGCGCTCATCATCGAGCTCTTCGGCCACCTCGCGGCGCTGCTTGGAAGACAGGTTGTGCATCAAACTGGCGATGTCCGCGGGGCGCATGTCCTCAAATTGGGCGATGAGCTCCGCGGTGGCGTTGCTTTGGCCCACACCGGCGGCGGTGATGCCGTGCACGTGAGACCACGGCACTACGTGCAAATCGCCGCGCCTGCCAAACGTATGTTTCTCCCCGAAGACGGCCACGCGGGTGATTACCCAATCCCGGGTGCGGGTGCGCTCAAGCTCCACGTCCGCGATTTCTACGGCTCGACCATGCAGATGATCCGCGTGAGGGTCATCAGTGTGCACGCGCGCGCCGATCAGGTCGCTCATGATGGTGAGCTCACCGACGCGCCGCTGGAAGGGGCGGATATTTACCTGCCCGGACGAGAGCGTGATTTCCTGCGGTTCGATCGCTGATACGCGCAGCATTGGCACGAATATTCGGCGCTTGTTTACCATTTCCACGACGATGCCGATCGCACGAGACGGCTGCCCGGACGGGCGGATAATAACAACGACGTCGCGCACACGGCCGATCGATTCCGTGTCCGGCCCGCGTACCACCATGCCGGCCAGGCGTCCTGCATACACTCGTGTCACTGGGCTCATGATTGCTAAGTCTAATCACCTGTGGACATTTGCCCTGTATTTTGGGAACTATCCGCAGCTCAGAATCGTTGAATACAGTGAACTATCGTTTCTATATTTGAAGGAGAGTCACGCACCATGACTACCCCGGGCAGGGGCGTCCAACGTTCGTCGCGGCCGCTTCCGGAAGGCTGGCCGGTGGGCAGTTTCGCCACCTACGACCAAGCGCAAGCGGCGGTGGATATGCTGAGCGATACCGGCGACTTTCCCGTCAACGAACTCACCATAGTCGGCGTAGACCTCATGGAGGTAGAACAGGTGGTCGGCAGGTTGACGTGGGGGAGGGTGCTGCTCAACGGGGCCGCATCCGGCGCCTGGCTTGGCTTGTTCTTCGGGCTGCTCATGGGCATTTTCAGTAGTAACTGGCTGGCCCCACTCGTCCTCGGTGTGGCGATGGGCATAGTGTTCGGTGTTGTATCGAACGCTGTGCCGTACGCGGCCTCGCAAGGCAAGCGCGATTTCGCCACCACCACGCACATTGTGGCCGGCCGCTACGACGTGCTGTGCAGCCCCCAGCACGCCCGCCGTGCCCGCGACGCAATCGCTACAGCCAATGGTTCTTTCGGAGCGCCCACCACATAGCAAGCACGGACACCACCATCACGCCCAGCACCACAAAATAGCCGTAGCGCATCTGCAATTCGGGCATATATGCGAAGTTCATGCCGTAGATGCCGGCGATCATGGTGGGGACGGCAGCCATGCCCACCAACGCCGAAATTTTGCGCATGTCGCTGTTCTGCTGCAACGTAATCTTCGCGACGCCCGCGTCAATCAGCGCCGAGAGCCGTTCATCGTAGCCAGCAACGCGGTCCGCGGCGATAATCTCATGATCCAACACGTCTCGGAAGTACGATCGAATGGGCTTTGGTAGCAAATCCTTGTGATTCTGGATCAATGCTTGCAGGGCGCCCGCTAACGGGTCGATGGAATGCCGCATCTCTAGGATCTCCCGCTTGAGCATGTAAATCTGCTCAATATCGAACCGAGAATTCGGGGTGAAAACCTCGTTTTCCAGTTCGTCTACATCCGCGTTGAGTTCGCTGGCAATGCTCAAATATTCATCCACCAAAATATCCGCAATTCGCCACGCCACCGCGCTCGGGCCGAGGGCGCACTGCTCCGGATCCTGCTCAATGCGCCGCCGCAACCCCGCAATACGCGTGTGCTGCCCATGGCGGATCGTAATAATAAACTCTTTGGCAAAGATCATCTGCACCTCACCGGTGGAAATAATCTCATTGGCGTCTGAAACATGATCGTGTTCCTGGTACCGCACGGAACGCACGACGAAGAACACCTGGTCGTCGTAACGCTCCACCTTGGGGCGCTGATGCGCGGCAACCGCGTCCTCCACAATCAACTCGTGCAACCCGAACGCCGCAGCCACATCCTGCATGTGGTCCTTGGTCGGCTCCAACATTCCTAGCCACACAAACCCCTCCCCGCGGCGGCGGACCTCGGCTAATGCTTCCCCATACGTAGCAAACTCCTGCTCCAAGCGCTGCCCTTGCACATACACGCGGCACCGCTCAATCACGTTGTCAATCGAGGTGCTGCCGGCAGCAGCAACCCGGGCCGAACCGTTGCGCGATGCGCGCCGAGGAGTCGCCATGTGCGAAAACCTTTCCCAAAGGGGGACAAAACCAGATACAGTCTACGTGCCCCGCGTAGAGTGGTATGTGCTATCTGCCCGAAATCCGATTCACAAACTCACCACCGGGGTTGTTCCATGCACCGTCGTTTCGTTCCGGCCGCCGTGGCCATCGTTGGTCTCAGCGTCGGAGTTTCCGCATGCGCGGAAGAACCACAACACACCCAGCGCGAATCCGACTACAAGCCCATCGAAATCGCCGTAGTGGACCACTCTTCCGAACAACTTATCCTTGGGGAGTTGTACCAGCGGGCTTTTAAACGAGAAAAGCGAGACGCCTTCCTCCGGCTTTCTGCCAGCGAAACGGACATCCGCAAAATCGAACGGGTGCGCAACCGCAACGCGGACCTTGTGATCGGGTGCACCGGCGAACTTTTGTATGAACTGAATCCGAAGTTGGCGGAAAGCCTGTCCAAAGAATACGAAAAGGACCGCGCCGACGGAAAAGTTGACGCCAACAACGGCGAATGGCGCGACAAGGTGTACACGGCCATGGTCGGCTCGCTGCCCGGAAAACTCACCGCATCCGACCCGTCCAACGCCACTGGGTGCGCCAACTACGACGGGCCGGAACTGCCGCAAAACATCGTGCCGGTGTTCCGCAAACAAGTGCTCAACCGGGACGATCGGCTGGTACTCAACTACATCAGCGGCACCATCACCACCGGTGACATGCGTGAACTCGCCAAAAAGGCGGAGGAAGAAAACTCCGTTTCCGCTGTCGTCGACCCATACCTCGATCAAGCTGGACTGTAGCGCCCCAAGCCTTCCACCGGCACAACAAAGCGCCACGCCGCTCGCGATTGAAGGTGTGTGAACCTTCAGGCGGAGCGGACGTGGCGCTGGGGCAGGGCCGCCGGCCGCGCGCGCGACGTCGTTAGTCGGCGAACGCGGCGTTGATCAGCTGCTCCTGCTCAAAGTGGTGCACCTTGACCATACCCGTGGAGGTGGAGGACTGGGCGCGGCGGGAAACGCGCTTCATGGGCAGCATGCCGGGGATCAACTCCGGCAGGTGCAGGCCAAGGAACGGCCACGGACCCTGGTTGGCGGGCTCATCTTGGCAGAAGCGAATCTCTTCGGCGTTGGGGTAGCAGTCGAACGCATCCTTGAGCCGGTTGAAGGGGATCGGGTGCAGCATTTCAATGCGCACGATGGCAACGTCGTCGCGCTTGTCCTTGGCGCGGCGCTTCTCCAGCTCGTAGTAGAGCTTGCCGGAGACCAACAGAATCTTCTTCACCTTGTTGACGTCGCCGATGATGTTGCCATCGCGATCCACCAAGCGTGGGTCGTTGATCACCGAACGGAACTTCTTCACCTCGGTGAAGTCCTCCACCGGGGACGCCGCAGCCTTGAGGCGCAGCATGGACTTCGGGGTGAAAATCACCAGCGGGCGCTTCAGCTCGGACAGGGCGTGGCGGCGCAAGAGGTGGAAATGGTTGGCGGGGGTGGACGGTTGGGCCACCGTCATGGACCCCTCGGCGCACAGCTGCAAGTAGCGTTCGATGCGGGCGGAAGAGTGGTCCGGACCCATGCCCTCATAGCCGTGCGGCAGCAGCAGGATCACGCTGGACTTTTGGCCCCACTTGGCCTCACCGGAGGAGACGTATTCGTCGATAATGGTTTGCGCGCCGTTGGCGAAGTCACCGAACTGTGCCTCCCAGGCGACGACAGCGTCGGGGTTCCCCACGGAGTAGCCGTACTCGAAGCCCATGCCGGCGTATTCCGTCAACGCGGAGTTGTACACCAGGAACTTGCCAGCGCCCTTGGAGCGGGCCAACTCGTCGATCGGGTTGTACTCCGCTGCGGTGTGCGGGTCGTACATGACGGCGTGGCGCTGGGTGAAGGTACCACGGCGGGAATCCTCACCGGCGAGGCGGACGAGTTTGCCAGCGTTTGCCAAGGTGCCGAAGGCGAGCAGCTCGCCCCAACCCCAGTCAATGCCGCCCTCAACCACGGATTCGGCGCGCTTGTTGGCCACCGGGGCGACACGCGGGTGCATCTCGAAGCCATCGGGCAGGGATACGTACGCCTTGCCAATCTCCAGCAGCTCCTCCTTGGTCACGGACGTGTCCAAGCCATGCGGGAGCTTCTGCGACATGGTGATGCCCACCTGCGCCTCGGCAACCTGCTTTTCCGCGAGGCGAACTTCGTTGAACACGGACTCCATCTGGTCGTGGAAGTCGCGGGCGACGGCCTCGGCGTCAGCCTTGGACAGGTCCCCGCGGCCCAGCAAATCATCCGTGTATTGCGCACGCACACCGGCTTTTTGTTCGATGATGTGGTACATCTTCGGCTGGGTCATGGAGGGGTCGTCAGCTTCGTTGTGGCCGCGGCGGCGATAGCACACAAGGTCGATGAAGACGTCCTTGCCGAAGCGGCGGCGATACTCGGTGGCCAACTGGCCGACCCAGACGACAGCCTCGGGGTCATCACCGTTGACATGGAACACCGGGCAACCAAACGCCTTTGCTAGGTCAGTTGCGTAGTGGCTGGAGCGCCCCGAATCCGGCGTGGTGGTGAAACCGATCTGGTTGTTCACCACGATGTGGATGGTGCCGCCCACGGCGTAGCCCCGCAGCTGCGCCAAGTTGATGGTTTCGGGCACGATGCCCAAGCCAGCGAATGCGGCGTCACCGTGCAGCAGCAGCGGCACGACGGTGTAGCCGTCGGGTCCCTTGTCCAGAATGTCCTGCTTGGCGCGGGCGATGCCCTCCATGACGGGGTTGACGGCCTCGAGGTGCGACGGGTTGGCGGTCAGGGTGACCTTAATTTCGCCGTCGCCGAACATTTGGATGTGGCGACCCTCCGCGCCGAGGTGGTACTTCACGTCGCCGGAGCCGCCGGCCTGCGCGGGGTCCATGTTGCCTTCAAACTCGTTGAAGATGGTGTGCAGCGGCTTCCCAACGATATTCGCAAGCACATTCAAACGGCCGCGGTGCGGCATGCCGATAACAACCTCATCGAGCCCCTGGCCAGCGGCAGTGTCGATGGTGGCGTCCATGAGCGGAATCAGCGACTCCGCGCCTTCCAGGGAGAACCGCTTTTGACCGACGTACTTCGTTTGTAGGAAGTTCTCAAACGCTTCGGCGGCGTTGAGCTTTTGCAGGATGTACTTCTGCTCGGCGGGGGTGGGCTTGGCCATGCCCGCCTCGAGGCGGTCCTGCAGCCAGGTGCGTTCGTCGCGGTCCAGGATGTGGGTGTATTCGGAGCCGACCTTGAGGGTGTAGGCGCGGCGCAGCGTGGACAGCACTTCGCGCAGCGTCATGGTTTCCCGCCCAGCGAAGCCACCGACGTGGAACGTACGGTCGAGGTCCCACAGGGTGAGGCCGTGCGTGGTGATGTCCAGGTCGCGGTGGTCCGGCACCGGCATCCCCGGCTGGTGCCAGTGCAGCGGGTTGATGTCCGCGATAAGGTGGCCGCGGGAGCGGTACGCCTCAATCAACTGCATCACACGAGTGTTCTTATCGACGCCCGTGTTGGGTAGATCTTGCGCCCACCGCATCGGGGTGTACGGCACGTTCATCGAATCGAAAATATCGTCCCAGAACGCGTCATCCACCAGCAGTTGGCTCATCGTGCGCAGGAACTCGCCCGACTCCGCGCCCTGGATAATGCGGTGATCATAGGTGGAGGTAATTGTGACCAGCTTGCCGACGCCCAGCTCCGCCATGCGGTCCTCCGACGCACCGGCGAACTCAGCCGGATAATCCATCGAACCCACGCCGATAATCGCACCCTGGCCCTTGGTCAGTCGCGGCACGGAGTGGCGGGTCCCGATGCCACCCGGGTTGGTCAGGGAAATGGTTACCCCGGTGAAATCTTTGCCGGTGAGCTTGCCGTTGCGGCCGCGCTTGACCACATCCTCGTAAGCATCCACAAAAGCCGGGAAGGACAAGGTTTCGCACTCGCGGATAGCAGCGACCACGAGGGCGCGGGAGCCATCCTTCTGGGTCATATCAATGGCCAAACCCAGGTTAATGTGCTCCGGAACCACCAACGTGGGCTTGCCATCGATCACAGCGTAGGAATTATTCATCGCAGGGTGCGCCATCACGGCCTTGACCAGCGCATAGCCCAGGATGTGGGTAAAGGAAATCTTGCCGCCGCGGCCGCGCGCCAACTGATCATTAATCATGGCGCGGTTTTCGAACATCAAGCGGGCTGGCATATCACGCACGGAAGTAGCGGTAGGCACCTCCAGCGAAATCTCCATGTTTTTAGCAATCGCCTTGCCCATGCCCTTCAACGGGGTTTCGCTGGCGTTGGGCAGGGAACTGATCTTGCTAAGCGGCGACGCTGCGATCTTCTTCGCCTCCTGCGCCGCGCGAATCTCGTCCGGCTGATGCATCTCGGGGAGATTTTTCGCCGCCGGGTTCGGGGGCGACGTCGGCACAGTGGTCTTTACAACAGGCTTGGTGGGAGCCTTCTCGGAAGTCTTCGCCGTATCCTTTTGGGGGGTAGCCGCGGGGGTGGCGGAGGGTGCGCCCTGGGACTCAAAAAGTTCACGCCATTCCTTGTCCACCGAATTCGGGTCCTTTTGGAATTGCTGGAACATTTCGTCAACCAGCCACTGATTCTGGCCGAAATTACTAGCGCTGCTCACGGCAGGTGCTCGCCTCATTTCCTTGTGTTATCGCTTACGTCAGTGTTCTCACTGTAAGTATTCACTACAGGCTAACGTGTTGTTACCCCGCTTGTCGCATTGTTGGCTCACAAAGTCGTGGGAATTTTTTCTGGCTACTCATGGGCGCGCCACATGGCTGCATACGAACCCTCGTTCGCAAGCAATTCCGCATGGGTACCATCTTCGATAATATACCCACGTTGCAGGACTAAAATGCGGTCCGCTTGCGCCGCGGTAGCCAATCTATGCGCCACCACAACCGCCGTTCGCGGGGTGGTGACCCTCCGCGCCGCCGCCAACACCGTGCGCTCCGTCGCGGGGTCCAACGTGGCGGTTGCCTCGTCCAGCAGTAACAAGTGCGGTTGCACCAATTCTGCCCGCGCCAAGGCGACAAGTTGTCGCTGGCCGGCGGACAATCCGCGCCCATGTTCACCGATTCGATGTTGGAAATTTTCTTCGATTGCGGCGATGGTTTCGAGGGCGCCGACGCGGCGCGCGGCGTCGATAATCGCACCCGGATCCGCGTCCGGGCGGCCGTACGCAATATTTTCGGCGATGGTACCCGCAAAAAGGTGTGGTTCCTGAGGCACAATGCCCAAGCCACTACGCCACAGGGGTAGCGGCAGCTCCCGCAAATCCGCCCCGGACACGCGCACGTGCCCGCGCGTGGGGTCATAGAAGCGAGCCAAAAGTTTCAGCACGGTCGTTTTTCCGGCTCCCGTATGGCCCACCAGCGCCACCGTCGAACCCGGCGCAATGGTGAGGTCCAAGTCGTGCAGCACGGAATCAGCGTCCGCCGCGCCGTAGTTGAAGGCGACGTGGTCGAGCTCAATCGGCCCGCGCACGTGGGCGGCCATGGCGGTTTCGGCGGTCGTGCCGAGCTCGTTGTCACTTCCGGCATGTGTCGAACGGACTTGCGGTTGTTCGGAGAGGAGGTCGCCGATGCGCCGCAGCCCAACCTTCGCCTGCTGGTAGGAATCAAAGATCTGGGAAAGCTCCTGGATTGGCTCAAACAGCAGGCTCAAATACAACACGAAGGCGATGAGCACGCCGGGGGAGAGCTCTCCACCGAGTACTAGTGAAGCGCCCACGCCAATGACGGCGGCACGGCTGAGCTGGCCGATCGCCTGGGCGCCGGGGAAGTAGATCGCCACCGCGGTTTGGGAGCGGTTCCGCGTCTCCCGATATCGCGCGCAACTTTGTTTGAATTGCTCCAAGATCGTGAGTTCTGCGCTATGCATTTGGATGGTGCGCAGCCCGGAGATCGCCTCATGGAACTCTGCGTTGACGGTGCTGAGCTCCTCCCGCGCCTGGGTATACAACGGCGTGGTGTAGCGCCGAAACACCCACGTGGCAACTACTACCACCGGGATGGCGGATAGCGCCACAGCCGCCAGGGTCGGCGAGGTGACCAACAGCATGATGGCCACTCCGGCGAGCGTCGCACTGGCAACAATGGCCTGCGCTAACGCCGTTTGTAGAAAATGGCTGAGGGTATCAATGTCGGTGGTCATCCGGGTGAGAATGCTCCCAGTGCGGGAGCGCTCGAAAAAGGCGAGATCAAGCCCCAGCATGTGCCGGTAGGACGTGACGCGCAGGGCATACAACAAGCGTTCGCCCACTCGGGCGGCATATTGGATGCGCACCACCCCGATGAGCCAAGTGGCGCACACAAGTGCGGCCCCGCCGACGGCCACCAGCTGCAAGGCTTGGGCGTCGCCCGCACGGATTCCCTGGTCCACGGCGTAGCGCACCAGGGTGGGAAACGTGAGGTCCGCGCCCACACCGGCGAGCAGCAGTGCAACCATGCCGACGATGCCCACCTTGACCTGGCGTAGCATCGGCCCCACAGCGAAGGGGGTGGGAATTTGCACAGGTGGCGGAGGCGGACCAGCTGGCGCGGGGGCCGGCGGCAGGGATGCGTCAAGTTCCGCGGTGGCGATAGCAACCTTAGCGCGGGCCGTATCCAAACCCATCGCCGCCCGAAATTCGGGCAACTCCCACGCATCCGCTTGGTCCGCCATGGCGGTGACCCGCCCGGTGTCGATGACCACGACCTGGTCCGCCAGGCGCACCATCGACGGCTTGTGGGTAATCGCAAACATGGTCATGTTGGCGAACTCACTTTTGAGCTCATCGAAGATTCGCGCCTCGGTGCTGGCGTCGATGGCGGAGGTGGCGTCGTCCAGAATCAGGATGCGGGGCGCACGCAGCAACGCCCGCGCCAAGGCCAAGCGTTGTCGCTGCCCGCCGGATAAGGTAACGCCGCGCTGCCCAACTTTGGCGTCCAAACCGCCGGGTAGGGAGGCGACAACATCGGCGACTTGGGCGACGCGCAGCACCCGCCACATTTCCTCATCGGTGAAGTCCTGGCCAAAGCCAAGGTTTTCTCGCACAGACCCTTCAAACAAAAACACTTCGTCGAAGACCACGGCCAGCGCGTTCCGTACTTGGGTGCGATCCAGTTCCGGCAGCGGGATGCCATTGATACGCACCTCGCCGGCGTCGGGATCGTAACAGCGCGCGGCCATGTGCACCGCCATGGTTTTCCCGCCGGCCGGCGGTCCCACCGCCACGACCGTGTCGCCGGGCGCAACGGTGAGGTCCAGCCCGGCTAAGGCGGAGGAAAACTCCACGCCGTGGAAGCTGATACTCAGGGGGCCGTCCGGCACATTGCGGGAGCCTTCCGGCAAATCGTGCGTGAGCTCGGTGATTTCCGCCACGCGGTGCACCGAAGCCATGCCGCTGTGGAATCGCACCGTGATATTGCCCAGCATGCGCACCACACCGGTGAGCCGGGAGACGTACATGGAAAACGCCACGAATGTGCCGATGGAAACCAAGCCGTGGGCGGCCATCCACCCGCCAGCAACGATGGTGCATACGAGTGCTGCCTGTGGGAGTTGCTCCAGCAGTGGTTGGAAGCGGGCGGTGACGCGCGCGGCGAGGAGACGTGCGTGGTACAGGCGTATTGCGCCGCGCTCTACGGTTTCCGCTTCCTGCGGCTCTTGGGCGAATCCTTGTACGACCGGAATGCCTACGACAGTTTGTTCGATATGGGTGGTGAGGTTCGCGGCTTCCTGCTGAGCCGCATTCGTCGCCTGCATCACGGGACGTTTGGAACGCCGCGCCAACCACGCGATGAGTGGCAGCCACACCAAACTGGCCAACGCCAGCGGCCAGGACAGCGCGAGCATCATGCCAACCATGACCACCAACTGCAGCAGGTTTCCCACCATGAGCGGTAACATGGCGATAAGTCCCTGGATGGATTGCGCGTCCGAAATGGATCGGCTCACCACTTCGCCGGTGCGGATGCGGTCTTGGGTGGGGCCATCTACACCGAGCAGCGTGGAGAGGAGCCGCACCCGCAAGGCGTAGTGAACGTCGAACGATAATCTTCCGGCGGTGTACCGGCGCAAAAATTGGAATCCCCAGCGTGCCAGCGCCACCACTACGAGGATGGCCGTGGCGCTGCCCACCGGCCCAAGTTGCGGGAAGAGTTGCGGGGCGTGGCGGCCAACGGCGACGTCGACAATGCTGCCGGTGAGCAACGGTATGAAGAGTTCGGCAATGGTGACGCCGACGGTAGCCACCATCGCCCACACGCCCATGCGCCAGTGTGGCGCGAGGATTGCCCAAAATTGACGCATGCGTGGGAAGCGAACTGAGCTAGCGTGGTGCTTGCTGCTCAGCGGCCTGTAGCTCGGCGAGCTCCGGGGTGGTCACAGCCTTCGGTGCGGGGCTGTCGAAGCGCGCGGGCAGCGGCCCCAAGGACTCCGCCGTATTCGTAATCACTTTCGAGGCGATCTTGCGATTGGCCCACGTGCCCAAGGCGGCGCCAATGCCAAAGGGCATGATCTTGCCAATCCACATGCCGCGGAATTTCTTACTCACCTGTTTGAGGGCAACACTGAGCAACCGATTGTTCACGTCTTTCAGCTGTGGGGTGCCATACCGGGTGAGCATGGAGGCCACGGATGCGCCGCTCTTGTGGGAGAGGTCGCCGATCGCGGCGTCAACAAGCATGGTGCCGGTCGCGCCGGTAGCCACCACCAAAATCAGCGTCCGACGTCGCTCGGGGTTTCTAATGTCGATGCCTCGCAGGTAGGCGGAAGCCATGGTGTACACGGCGGCGGCGTCCGTAAACACGAGCGATTCCACGCCAATTGCAGCGGCGCCTGCGACGAAACCGATGCCGGGGATTGCGGAAGCGGCACCCACGCTCGCCCCAGTGCCAGTAGCCACGTACTTGAAATGCTTGTCCAGCATCTTCTGAATTTCCGCAGGTGAGGCGTCTGGGTTGCGGTTGCGTAGCCAGTGCACATAATTTTCAATCGCTCCGGATTGCAGGTTGACGGCCTTATCAATTGCCTTGAGCAGCATGCGGCCGGTCACCCCGGCGCGTTCTTCAAGCGCTTGCGGGTTCGAATGCACGGCGTCTGTAACAGGTAGGTGCTGCGAATTGTTCGGGTGGGTCACTCAAGCTCCTTGTAGTACACGCAAACGGTTGTGTTGCTGGCGGCTATTGCTGGGCGTATTCTTCCGCGGCGATGATGAGTTCGTCGCTGGGTCGAACCCCGGTGTAGAGGGCAAATTGTTCTGCCGCCTGCAGCGCGATCACCTCGCCACCGGTCATTGTAGCCACCCCGAGCCGCTCGGCGGCCTGAATCAGGGGTGTGCGCACGGGGTAGGCTACCACATCAAACACGCAGGTTGCGTTGCGGATCTGTGCATCCGAAAACGCTTGTGCATGTTCGTCCGGCCCGGTCATGCCCAGTGGGGTGACGTTGACCAGCATAGTTGCTTCCTCAGGTACGTCGTCGCTGTGGCGCCACCCGTGCCGCCGCGCCAGCTCGGGCCCAGTGACGTGATTGCGCGCAACGATGGTGCCGGACATGCCGTAATCTGCCAGCGCCGCCACCACTGCGGACGCCATGCCGCCGGAACCGCGCACCGCTACATGCAGCTGCTTATCCACGCCGTGTTTGTCCAGCAAGGCAGCCACCGCAAGGTAGTCCGTGTTGTAGCCTTTCAAAAACCCATCCGTATTCACAATCGTGTTGACGGAGTGCAGCCGCTCAGCCGACGGATGCAACTCGTCAATTAGCGGGATCACCTGTGCCTTGTACGGCATGGACACGCCCGCACCCCGAATGCCTAGCCCCCGGATGCCCGCCACCGCCTGATCAATGGAGGTGGGCGCCACCGCGTAGTAGAGAAAATTCAGTCCGAGTTTCGCGTACAGCCAGTTATGAAAGCGCACCCCGTGGTTCGACGGCCGCGCCGCCAACGAAATGCACAGGGTGGTCTCACGGTTCACAATGTTGACCATGCGCCCCAGCTTAGATGAGTTCGTGCCGCCACCAAGGCAATTGCGCGGGCGCTATCCCCGCACGTGTTTGCGGATCGCCTCGAACGCCTTGGCCCACGCGTCCTGCACCAGCGGGGCGTCCAATCGTTCGGTAAGCGCCCCATGGTACGCCCCCGGCAGGATCATCGAGGACACTTCCACCCCGTGTTCTTTGAGACGGCGCGCATAGGTCAACGCCTCCTCATACAACAGGTCTAAATCGCCCACGGCTACAAAAGTCGGTGGCAGCCCGCCGAGGTCAAGCCGACGGTTCGCGGCCGCGTACTCCGGGGCGTCGTCATGCGGGGTGAGGTAGGAAAGGTAGCAATTCCAGGCGAGGGTGTTGGCGGTATGCCCCCAAACAAACTCCCCGCGCCCGGGATTGCGGGTCACCCGCGTCCTGTCATCAAGCATTGGTTCGATAAGGAGCTGGAATGCGGGTGGGGTGCCGGCATCGGTGAGCCATTGCGTCAAGCACGCCGCCAACCCGCCACCGGCGCCGGCGCCGCCCACGACAATGCGTCCCGCGTCGAAGGTGTCGCACATCCAAGCGTAAGCCGCGCGGGCGTCGTGCAGCGGGGCGGGGAAGGGGGCGGTACCGGCCAGCCGATACTCTACGCTGATCACCGTGCAGCCTAGGGTCCGGGCGATGAGCGCACACACGCCATCCTCTGCCTCCGGAGTGCCCCCCACAAAACCGCCATTATGCAGCCACAATACGCTGAAGTTGGCGGTCCGGTGCCCAGCTCGGTATTCCCGCACCGCAACGTCCGGGCCGCCCTGATAGCCGGGGATGTTGCGGCTGCTTACGCGGATGCCGGTGACGTCCCCGCGGCTGGTGCGCGGTTCAATGTGTTCGGCGGCGTAGAACGGGAAGCTGCGCTGCCATACGCTGGGTGCGCGCCACAATGGGTGCACCAGCAGCCTGGGGTGCCGGAGCTCGGGGGCGATTTTCCGTGTGCGATACCATTGCCACCCCAGGTGGGCGGCGCTGCCAGCGCCAAGCAGACCGCATAAGGATGCGAGGAAACACGTGGTGGGTTTCAACAGCGGTACCTCCCGTGGCATGGCTTACGCTTCTCCACAGCTGATTGTAGAAAACACCCAGCGTGCGCGTCGACGTTTTGCTGTAATCCACTACAGTGGTCCCAGCGCGCTGATTGTTGAAAGGTAGATATGCATTCCGTGTTTGCGCAAGTGCTGGCGGAGTACCCGCGGTTTCGCACGGCCGTCACCCCCGAACCCGGGGCCGTTGCGGTGACGGTTTCGGAGCTCGCCACGCCAGAGCGCCTCGCCGCCGCCATCGCTGCGTGTGAACGTTTGTTTGCTCTAGGTGATGCGCGTTGGGCGGGGCAGTTGTGGTGGTTTTCCTTCAATAACTCCATGGTTGCGCCTGCGGTGACTGCGATGGTGGATTGCTACCGGGTGCCCAGCCTCGACCTTTCCGCCGGGGCGCTGCACGTCCAGCCGGGGGACTATTGGTACAGCTTTTCCACCGATATCGTTGCAGCTGACGGGGCCTGGCGCGAAGCCGGCGCTGAGTACGCCGCCAGCATTACCCCGCTGATCGACGCCTTGACTACCGCAGCCGGGGTGAAACCCGCGCCGCTGTGGGCGGTTGCGGCCGACGCGTTGGTGGGGGCCGCCGTGGCGGCGGGCAATGAAGCGTTCGATCCGTATCGCGGCGTGCATATTGCGTGCGAGCTTTCCGAGGGCTTCGCAGCGGGGGCTTCCGCCGCAGCGAGTTCGGGGGCGAAGGCGCCCACCATTCCGAAGCCCCGGTTTGAGGACGTCCGCGATGGCGTGATGGTGCCAACGGATGTGGCGGCGGCGCGGGCAGGCGAAGAGCCGGACGGTGAGGTGCACACGGTCGCGCGGCGGGCGTCGTGCTGCATGATTTACCGGTCGCCGGTCGCGGAGATGTGTGTGTCCTGCCCAAAACAAGATCCGGCTGAGCGGCGTGCCGGTACCATTGCGTACGTGCAATAGTTTTCTCATGAGTTTTCTCATTGCGGGCTAGGCTGGAGCTAAGTCGCCGCATGGTAGGTCGTGTTGCGCAGGCCACGGCGTGTGTGTACGCGCGGTGGCATCAACCAGTGTGAAAGGTATCAGGGCATGAGCTTTTTCGAGGATATTGCTTCGGCGTTGGACGCTGACGGCATTGAGTCCCGCGTCAAGGGCGACACCATGTTCGTTCCCATTACCCGGGACGTGGAAATCCAGTTCGTGGAAATCGACCCCGACCTGCCCGCGGCGAACGTGTATATCGCCGCTGCCGATGTGGACGAGGACGACGAAGACTTCGAAGCTGTGCTCGTGTCGGTGGCCTTTTCCGTGGCGGATGCGGTGTCTGCGGTGGCTCGGCACGTGGCCACCGACCAAGTGGTCACCGTGCTGCGGGACCTGCTTGACGGCACCGACGAACGCATCGCCGACCTCGCCTTTGTGCAGGATTGGGAAGATCCCAGCCTCGTGGTGGCGGAGGTGGGCCAGCATTCCGAGATTCAGGTGTTGGTGGAGGCCGACGGGGATACTCCCGTGGCGGTGGTGACCTTCGCGGCATCCGGCGAAGCCTATGAAGACTTGGTTGACCAGGCGATTTCGGAGGTTTGGGAGAGCGGCGAAGACGAGGACTTGACCGACGAGGAACGCAATTTGTTGATCGCGGCTGCGGTGCGGGACGCGGAGTTGGCCTCCGAGGAGGTCCTCGAGTTGGGCTCGTTCACGGACTTCGACCGGCTTTTCGACGTCCTGGCGCTTGCCGCGGAGCAGGCCGAGGACTGGGAGGCGCAACTCGTTCCCGTCGCGGACAGTGGCGAGTATGACGATGATGACTTCGACGACGACTACCCCGAACTCGAGGAAGTGTTCGATGAGGTGTATGACGATGAGGATGAAGACCTCGACGTCGTCGAAGACGAAGATGAATAAGGCGAACGTATTGGGTGGAACCGGCCGTCTAAAATCACTTCGAACGTAGGCGTGAATGCGTCGTCGCGTTCGTGGAGGGTGTCGGCGAGCATATCCGGCAGTAATGCGCGCACCCAGGCCTTCGCGGTGGCGGGTGTGCACGCCGGTCCAGCCACCCGCAGCGTGAGCACAAACGTGGGCGGGTGGAGGAGCGTGCCTTGCGGATCCCACGCGCGGGCTTGTGCACGTAGCTTTGGGCTCACCCGATGGCGGCTGATTTCCATGCGGAGCGGGGCGGTGTCGTCGCCGAGGCGCACGGACGGTGGGTCGGTGTGCGGTTGCCGGGTGTGCAGCGAACGCGGATTCGCAATCATGGCGGCAGCCTCCCGCAGCGCCTGCGGATGTTGATTGCGGATACGGTCGACGTCGGTGTTCGGTTCGTGGCGGAGGATGTGGCGGGGTGTGATCATGCTTCGAACCTTACGGGCCCGAACTGACGACGCCGCCGCCGTGTTCGAAACATTGTTCGAACAAGTTTGGGCGTGCATGAGGTGCCCAGTGTCGGGCCCGATGCGGCACATTCGGTAGCCTCAAAGTTGTGTTACCCCGCGCCCCACGAACACCAATTCCTCAAGAGATTCGCGTGTTGGTTGCGGCGGCGTTTATCATCGCCCTCGGCTTTGGCCTTGTGTCGCCGATCATCCCGCAATTCGCCCAGAGTTTTGACGTCACGGTAAGTGCGGCCAGTGCCGTAATCTCCGTGTTTGCCGCGACCCGCCTCTTGTTTGCCCCACTATCCGGTCGGCTTATCGACGCCCTCGGCTCCCGCCTGGTGTACCTCACCGGGCTGATCGCCGTGGCCATCGGAACCGGGGCGATCGCGGCCGCCCAAGAGTACTGGCATATTGTCGCATTGCGTGCAATTAGCGGCGTAGGCTCCACAATGTTCACCGTGTCCGCCATGAGTCTTATTGTGCGCATCGCGCCACCCAATATTCGCGGGAGGGCGTCCTCAACATACGCCAGCGCTTTTCTTGTAGGCAGTGTCATCGGGCCGGTACTTGGTGCGGCACTTTCCGGATTAGGCATGCGAACACCGTTTCTTATCTACGCGGCCATGTTGCTCTTGGCCACGGCTGTGGTGGCGCTTCGCCTCAACCCGGAGGCTATCAGAGACGTGGAGGCTGGCAACGGGCAGCCGCCGATGCGACGTCGAGAAGCGTTGCGCGACCGCACCTATTGCGCGGCCCTGATGAGCGGCTTTGCGTTCGGGTGGTCAAATTTCGGTGTGCGCATAGCGATCCTGCCGTTGTTTGCCGCCCACATATTCCACTACGGCGGGGCGGTGGCCGGAATAGCGCTTGCTGCCTACGCCGTTGGCAACGCAATTACCCTCCAATTCTCCGGTACGTGGGCGGATAATATTGGGCGGCGGCCGTGCATTATTTGGGGATTAATCATCAATACGCTGTTCACCGCTTGCATCGGATTCGGCGAAAATGTCACCGCGCTGATCATCGTCTCCGTTGTCGCAGGCGTCGGCGCGGGCCTTGTCAACCCCGCGCAACAGGCCACCCTGGCGGACATTATCGGCAACGAACGTGCCGGCGGAAAAGTCCTCGCCGCTTACCAAATGGCACAAGATTTCGGTGCGATCGTCGGCCCGCTGGTGGTGGGTATGTTGGTTGACGTCTATGGCTACCGCATTGCTTTCCTAAGCTGCGGCTTAATCGGTCTGATGGCCATCCTCGCCTGGGTAGTGTTTGGCCGCGAAACATCCGAGCGTGCTGCTGCTGGCGGATAGGCAGTGTGCTTTCCCAGGAAACTTGGTAGCGTAAAACACCGAACCTGATGTGACGCGCAGGTATCGGAGGGGTGAGCGAACCCTGCACAATCCGCCAGGTGAGCCACGTAGGTGGTTGCGAGTTCATTGTCCTGTTGTTTTTGAATTTTGGCGAAGTTTGTTGTGGCGAAGCGCAAGCCGCGCTTCGAAGTCCGAGGAGCACACATGAGCACCGATCAGCGAGTCAAGGTTTACTTCAAATCCTTACTCCAGGAACCCGACGCAGCCGGTTTTTTCGTCCCCTCCGAGCATTGCTGGGCGGAACCCCGCAACGCCGACGACGGGGGCGGAACGTACATCATCAGAAACACCGGTTTTGCCATTCCCTTCGCTTTCGAGGACGTGGTCCGCGCGCAACTCAATACCGAAGGGTTGCTGCAAGTCGTCGAAATTGAGCAGCTCACCCCCGGATGGGTGGCTTGGATTGCGGTGCCGCCCGGCAGTGGGGAGGCGCGCAAACGTGCGCTGGTGGATCTTGTCGGTGACGGCCACACTTGCGCGGAAGGCGGCGACGATATGCTCCGCATAGCGTGGGGCGAAGAATTCACCCGCAAGGAACTAGAGGAACGGTTCAGGAAATACAAAGACTGGATGACCGGCTACATGCTCTTTACGGTCGAACAACGTGCCGAACTGTTGCAGGAAGCGGTGGATTTCAACCTGGAATTGCGGGAACCAGTACATACCGATTATTGGGCCGCCGACGACCCCGCCTGGCGCGGGCTCGGGGTGGACACCCCGGAATTTCTTGCCCGCGTGCAACGTCTCGTCTATGAAGACCCAGCAATACTTGCCACCATTCGAATGAACCGGCAGGCGGATGTGGTTGCCTGGTTGGGGCCGCCTCGCCTCGACGAATTTGGCAATGTCATCCCACTGCCGGAACTCGTGCAGCCCTGGCCGGGCCTGCGTTAGGGGCGGGTGTCTCTAGGGTGCCGAACGCGTGTTGCCACGGCGCGGCACCCCTCACAACCCACATTTCGGTGTTGTTGCACTCCCGAAACTACCCCATTGTGGTGGCAAAAGCCCTGAGTGGCGTGCTTCCCTTGGGGTAAATAGTGTTCACTGTCGCGGGAATTCTCGTCCTACAAGGGGTGCTTCGCATATGGTATTCGGCAAGACAAAAAGTGTTGCCGATCACATTGCAAGGGAGCGTGTTATGACCCGCACTATTCATCATTTCGTCCACGGCCAGTCACATCAAGGGTGCAGTGGTACCACCGCGGAGGTAATGAACCCTTCAACCGGTGCAGTCCAGGCGCTCGTCGATCTCGCCACCGCCGAGGAGGTCAACGAGGTCATTGCGGACGCCGCGCAGGCGCAACCTGGCTGGGCGGCCACCAGCCCCCAGAAGCGCATCCGCGTGCTCATGAAATGGATCCAGCTCATCAACGAACACCTGGACGAAATCGCCCGTACCTTGTCCCTCGAACACGGTAAAACCTTCGAGGACGCGAAGGGCGACGTCATCCGCGGGCTCGACGTTTTGGAGTTCGCCCTCGGTGCCCCGCACGCGCTGAAGGGGGAGTACTCGGATTCGGTAGCCACCGGCGTGGACGTCTTTTCGATGCGCCAGCCGTTGGGTGTGGTCGCGGGAATCACGCCGTTTAACTTCCCGGCGATGATCCCGCTGTGGAAGGCTGGCCCCGCCCTGGCCGCCGGTAATGCGTTCATTTTGAAGCCCTCCGAGCGGGATCCCTCGGTGCCGGTCCGGTTGGCGGAGTTGTTTATGCAGGCGGGCGGCCCGGCGGGCGTGTTCAATGTGGTGCATGGGGACAAGGTCGCCGTGGACGCACTGTTGGATTCTGACGTTGTGCAGGCAATTGGCTTTGTTGGTTCCACGCCGATCGCCCAGTACATTTATCAGCGGTGCGCGGAAACCGGCAAGCGTGCGCAGTGCTTCGGTGGGGCGAAAAACCACATGCTGATCCTCCCGGATGCGGATTTGGATCAAGCGGCGGACGCGCTGCTCGGTGCGGCCTACGGTTCGGCCGGCGAGCGCTGCATGGCCATTTCGGTGGCGGTGCCGGTGGGGCAGGCCACCGCCGACAAGCTGCGCGAAAAGATGATCGAACGCATCGGCACGTTGAAGGTAGGGCACTCGCTCGACCCGGACGCTGATTATGGCCCACTGGTGGCGCAGTCCGCACTGGAGCGGGTCCGCGACTACATCGGCCAAGGCGTCGCCGCCGGCGCCGAACTGGTTATCGACGGCCGCGAGCACGGCGCAACCGACGAAGGATTCGACGGGGAAGACCTCTCCGGGGGCTATTTCATCGGCCCCACCCTGTTCGATCACGTCACCACGGACATGAGCATCTACACCGACGAGATTTTCGGCCCCGTGCTCACCATTGTGCGGGCGGACACCTTCGAAGAAGCGCTCGCCTTGCCTAACGAACACGAATACGGCAACGGCGTGTCCATCTTTACCAACAATGGCGCGGCCGCACGAGAGTTTGCCAACCGCGTGCAGGTGGGAATGGTGGGCATCAACGTGCCCATCCCAGTGCCGATCGCCTACCACACCTTCGGCGGTTGGAAGGCCTCCGGCTTCGGTGACTTGAACCAGCACGGCCCGGATTCCTTCCGGTTCTACACCAAGACCAAAACTGTGACCAGCCGCTGGCCCGTGGGGAAAACCACCGGCGCCGAGTTCACCATGCCGGTAATCGGATAGGGGAGAAGGAGCATCACGTGACAACCCAACACCAAACCATTGCTTTTATCGGGCTTGGGAACATGGGCGGCCCCATGGCCGCCAACCTCGTGGCCGCGGGCTACACCGTGCAAGGATTCGACGTGGTGGCGGCAGCCCAGGAGGCCGCCCAAGCCGCGGGCGTAGCAGTCAAGCACAGCGTTGCGGAGGCGGCCACAGGCGCGGACATCGTGTTCACCATGCTGCCCAACGGGGCACTCGTGGCCAAGGTGATCGAGGAAGCCCTCGGCGCGCTGACCAGCCCAGCATTGTTTATTGATTCCTCCACAATCGCCGTCGAGGAAGCCCAAGCCAACGCCCGCACCGTGGCGCACCACGGGCACCGCTACATCGACGCCCCCGTGTCCGGCGGGGTGGTTGGTGCGGCAGCCGGAACCCTGGCGTTTATGGTCGGCGGCGCCGCACAGGACGTCGAAAAGGGCGCCAAACTGTTCGAGGTTCTCGGGCGCGCCGTCACCCACTGCGGAGACGTCGGCGCGGGCGCGGCGGCGAAACTGTGCAACAACATGATCCTGGGCATTCAACAAATCGCCATCGCGGAAGGCATGGTGCTCGGCGAACGCCTCGGGCTCACCCCGCAAGCGTTTTACGACGTCGTGTCCAACTCCACCGGCGCGTGCTGGGCGCTCACCGTCAACTGCCCCGTGCCAGGTGTCGTATCCGGATCCCCCGCAGACAACGACTTCAAGCCGGGGTTCGCCACCGACCTCATCGTCAAAGACCTAGGGTTGGCGATGCAAGCTGCGGAGTCCACCGGCACGCAGGTGGGGCTCGGCGAGCAAGCGGCGCGGCGTTACCAAGCACTCTCCGAGGCAGGTTACGGCGCGAAAGACTTCGGCGTGATTATTGAGCAGGTTCGGCAGAACCATCAATAATTGACTGCAAAAGTTCCGAATAGTACGCCACCAATTGTTCGGAAGGGAAGCGCTGAAAATCAACGTCCCCAACCCTTCGCATGAGCGAAACCCCAGTCAGCAACGAAACCGCCGCCTGGGCGCGCAACTCCGGCGAAGGGTACGGGAACGGCGCCTCCTGCCGAATCCGCGTGGAAAGCACCTGCAAAATATCCTGCTTAATACGCTTTCCAATTGCGCTCAACGAACCCTCCGAGCCGTCCGTAATTGAAAGCGTGCGGATCATCGAATACGAAGCTGTCACCGGGGCAGTGAGTGTCTCCCGGATAGACGTTTCCCCCAAAAACTGAAACGGTCCAGAAAACAAGGCGGCTGCAGAAGGCGCGAAATCCAACGTCTGCTCAAACAACTGCTCCTTGTTTATAAAATGCTTGATAATCAGCGGCGGACTCACCCCAGCAGCCTGAGCAATATCCTTCAGCGAAACGCCAGCAAACGTATGCGTGCTGAAAAGGTCACGAGAACACTCAAGAATCCTAGTTTTAGCGTCTTTCTCAGGCTCCATGACCGAAATCCTACTGAAAAACCCCACCCCCAAGGAGTCACCGTGATACTCCCACTCTTGGGCATCATCCTCTCCCTATTCGTCCTCATGGCGCTCGCCTACCGAGGACACTCCGTAGTCATCGTCGCGCCCATCGCGGCCCTGATCGCCACCATCTTCTCCGGTGCGCCCCTGCTCGCCTCATACACGCAGATCTTTATGCCCGCGCTGGGGAAATTCATAGTGAGCTTTTTCCCGCTCTTCCTCACCGGCGCAATCTTTGGCAAACTCATGACCTCCTCCGGGTTGGCTACCGACCTCGCCCAAGGCATCTCCAAACTCTTCGGCCCGAAACGCGCCATGCTGTCCACCGTGTTGGCTACGGCGCTGCTCACCTACGGCGGCGTGAGTGCCTGGGTTGTCGCATTTACCATCGTCCCCATTGCTATCGAACTTTTCCGCGAGGCCGGCATACCCAAACGCCTCATGCCCGCAGCCCTAGGCCTAGGCACCATCACCTTCGCACTCGCCGCACTGCCCGGCAGCCCCCAAGTGCACAACGTCATCCCCACCAAATACTTCGGCACCAACAGCTACGCCGCCCCCGTGCTCGGCCTCATCGGCGCCGCCGCAATGTTCATCCTCGGCATGGCATGGCTGCAGTACCGTATTCGCCGCCTGCACGCCGCCGGTGAAAGCTTCCTCCCCGAAGGACAAACCGACACCCCAGGTGCCACCACCTTCCACAAAGACGGCGTAGACCTCGACGGCACAGTAGAAACGGAAATTCATCATCCCGCTACCGGCGGCAACATCGCAGTACGCGGTGTGCTGGGCCTGCTGCCCATCGCCGTAGTGATCATCATGAACTTCCTGTTCCTCTACGTCTTTTCCAAACAACTCGACTTCAGCTACCTCGCCGAAGAAAAATTCGGCGGCGTCACCCTCGACCAAGTCATCGGCGTATGGTCCGTAGTCGTCGGCCTCACCACCGCCATCCTGGTCATCTTCGCCATGAAATACCGCATGGCCGGCGAACTCTTCACCGACCTCTCCGACGGCGCCAAAAACGCCGTACTCCCCGTATTCACCACCGCCTCCGAAGTGGGCTACGGCGCGGTCGTTGCCTCCCTCGCCGCCTTCGCCGCAGTCCGCGAAGGCATCTTCTCACTCACCGACAACGTCCTCGTCGTATCCACCCTCTCCGCCGGCGTCATCTCCGGCATCACCGGCTCCTCCTCCGGCGGCCTCTCCATCACCCTCCAGGCCTTCGGCGAACAGCTCAAACAAATGGCCGTGGAACAAAACACCAGCCTCCAAGAACTACACCGCATCACCGCCATGGCATCCGTGAGCTTCGACTCCCTCCCGCACAACGGCGCCATCCTCACCATGCTCATCGTCTGCGGCATGACCCACCGCCAATCCTACAAAGACATCGCCGTAGTCACCGTAGCAATCCCACTGCTCGTGGTGCTCACCCTGCTCGCAGGCCTAGCGGTGATGTAGGGGAGGGGTGTGCCTGGTTGTTTGAACGCGGTGTGTAATCCAAAAACCTGGTCAACTACTGTGGAAGGTTGTTAAGCGTAGTCAAAGTTGCCGAGTCACGGAGTTCGTTGTGAAAAAGCGTATCGACGTCGTGGGAGCCGTGCTAGTCCGAGACGGCAACGTTTTAGCAGCTCGACGCGGCAATGGGATGTCTTTAGCGGGATTGTGGGAATTTCCCGGCGGCAAAATTGAGTCGAATGAGCAACCCCGCGATGCCCTGCGCCGCGAACTCGAAGAAGAACTCCTTTGCCTCGCCGACGTTGGTGAACAGATTGAAACGACTGAACACGAATACGACTTTGGCATCGTCATCCTAACAACCTTCTACTGCACCCTGCTCAATGGTGATCCCAAGCTCACCGAGCATGCGGAGATCCGATGGGTTCCCGCACAAGAGTTGGCGTCACTTGAATGGGCGCCCGCCGATATTCCCGCAGTTCATCGTGTAGTTGAGCGTTTTTCGGCGCGATACTGAGTTCGGTTTCCTAGACAAATGCGGGCAGTGAGCGGATGGTGAATACCGGACTATCCAAGTACCTGACGTCGCACTAGGTCGTGGCTTTGGCCGCAGCCGGCGATAGCCGATGCCGCGACTCTTCGCTGGGAACGGCCACCGGTTCAACGATCCGATCATAGATTTCCGCCGCGACCTTGTGAATATCAGCCACATAGCTATCGCGTTGAGTGTGCTGGGATCCAGTGACGCCATCTTTTGCGAGCAATTCTGCGATGGGGGCGTGTGCGTCTTGCGCCCGCGCGGGCATGGAAGCCATTTCTGGAATGTGGCCGAGGAGGTAATTATCGTGCTTGGCCCCCAGACTATCCGCAATCGTGTTTGCGGCAACGCCGAATTTGTCGCGAAATAATTCGTAGGCGCCGACGAGGACTTCGTTGCCGTCCTTTTTCTTCTTTTTGTATTCCTGCGTGGTGTAGCCCAGGTAGGTGAGATTGCGTCCGGATTCGCCGTGCAGTCGCAGGGCGCGGAGTTTCTCCTCGATATTAGTGTTGTATCGCCCCCAACTGTTTTTATTGGCTTCGACCATTTCGCTATATTCAACGGTCCATTCGGTAAACCAGCGGGAGAGGTTGCCAAAGGCGTGGTAGCTGAATAAGTCGGTGGAAGTTGGTGTTACAAAGGCGTCGCAACCAAGTAAAACAGTGCGGTTAAATGGGCCGAGGCTGGGCCCGACGTCGAAAAAGATGACGTCGTAGCTGTCCGCGTCGTCGAGAGCCGTGGCGAGTTGGCCTGCCCAGTGGACACGGCGGAAGTCACCCGTTTTGCGGCTCAGCGCATTGAACCACGCCTCACTCATGACGTCTTCGATTTGGGAAAGCATGGGGTGGCCAGCTAAAACGTCGACTTTGAAGCGTGCGGATCGGATCGGGTGAATGTCCGCATTAATCGTGGGCTCGCCTTCTCGCAGCGGTACGAACAGCGAGTACACGGTCTTGTGAAGCGAGGAGCGCAGTGCTTCTTCAACATTTCCGGTGCTGCCGTAGATTTCTTCACACTGTTTGGTGGTGAGCATCAATTGGGTGGCATTGCATTGTGGGTCACAGTCGACGTACAGCACTCGTTGCCCTCGCTGCGAGAAGTAGTGGGCAACGTTGGTGGAAATCGTGGTTTTGCCCACGCCACCCTTGTTGTTAAAGAAGCTTATGGTCCGGATGCCTGATGCCATTGTCTGGGTTTCCCTTACGCTCACCACAGGATATTTAAGTATTTGCTCAGAGTAAGATTAGACCACCGTTTGTGTAGTGTCATCTTCAACTCAGCGGAAGGGAACTTGGTCGTAGTTCTGGACCGCTCAAACTGGTTGTTCATCCGTGTATTGCCCCGAAGGAAACGAACACCGCCGCCCGCCCCGCATGTTGCGAGGGGAACGGCGGTGTTGGCTGAGGTCGGTGTTAACTTGCAGTTGCCACCGAAGCCAGGAAGCTGTCGAAGATTTCTTTAACCCGTTGTTCCAATTGCTCGTCGTTTAACGTGTCAAAGTCGATGATTTCGGCCCAACGGCCAAAATGCACCATTACGCCACGTAAGTTGTCTTGGCGGGACAGCGGATTGTTGGCGTATTCGGAAAAGCGCGAGATGTGCTCTTTAGCAATTGCCTGCGCAATGCGCGGGTTGCCGCCGAAGGTGGTGCGGTCCAAAATGGCGGAGCATTCGTTATCGCTCAACACCGCATTGATGTCCGAGCCGAAGGTGAAGCTGCGCCACCAGGCGCGGCGGAATACGTTGCGGCGGGATTGCCCAAGCCAAGCGTAGTACTCCGGGTTGCGTTCACGGTTCGGGTAGCGCCATTTCGCGACGTCGGGAAGCAGGACGAGCGTGAAGTAGTTCCATACCAACTCGTCGGCGGCCTGGGTGGGCAGCATGTGCATGTGTTCGTACAGGTAGTTGCCCACCTCGTAGTCGAACACGGTCACGGATTGCTTGTCGCCACCCTTGGGGTAGCCGTGCTTGTGCGCGATTTGCCGCACCCCGTCGCGGAGCTTCAACAAATACTCGTCCTGCACCGGGTTGGAGCAGATTCCATCGAAGTGCGCCAACGGGTGCGCTACGTCATTGTTTTCCTGCAGCCGCGCAATGGACTTGGAAATCGTCTGCCGAGCGAGTTCGATGGCGTGGGCGCGGTCAAGGAGCTTGTAGTAGAAATACGATTCGGCGGGATTGTTCATTTCTTGCTCTTTTGAGAATTGAAGAAGTGCGACTGGATTCGGGCGTGAATTTCGCCTGGGTTTTGCTCGTAGATGTTCTTCGTTTCCTGGAGCGATTGCTCACCGAAGATAGCGGTATGGATGGACACCAACTTGTCCGCGAGGGTACCAAGCTCGGTGATCTCCGGGTCGAGCTCGTCGGGGTCGAAGAGCAAGGTGTGCATGATCAACTGGCTGACTACATCAGAATTCAAAAACGCGCGGAAGTCTTTACTGTCCAACGATTTCGGATCCGCGAGGTAGTCTTCCACCCGCTTGTGCATTGTGTTGAGCTGCAAACGGATCGCGGCGCTGGCGTGGCGGTGCGGATGGCGGTCTACCTCCAACTTCCACATCGCGGAGGTTGGTTCGATGCGCGCCTCCTTAAAGTTGATGGCGCTCAACGGGAATTGTGTTTCCGGGCTTTCCAAGTTGACGGACACGGTGCTTTCCCACAGCCGCGAACCGGGGTATTTCGGTGCCAGCGTCGGCTCATGAGCGTGTGGATTTTCCAAGAGCACCACAGAGACTCGGAAACTGACGGTGCCGCCGATCTCCGTCCCCGGAAGGTTCACCTTGAGGGTTTGTTTGCCATCCACCACTTCTTGAGTTTCGGTGGCGCCGTGGCGGCCAGTTTTTGAAGATTTCCATACGATGGCAGCGCCGACGCGGGAGGCAGGGCTGTCGGTCAGCGGGTCCTCGTCAGGCAGGCCTGTTTCCTTCAACACGCGTGGTAGATCCACGTTAATGGTCAGGGACGCCTCCACCGGGGTTTCGTACGTCCAGGTGCTTTCCGCGCCGTCGTCAGTGTAGGCGACGGGTTCACCATCAACGAGGATTTCGTAATCCACGAGGCGGATCGCCTCAGCCGAGGGTTGCCGGAAACCAAGGCAAATACGGTTAGCCATTAGTTTTCCTCCTGTTCTTCACCGCGCAACACGGGGGCGGGGTTAGCTTCGGTGCTCACATTCAGCATGATCGCCGTGTTTTCTGGTTGCAGCAAGGCAATGTAGCCTTCCCAGCTGTCTTCACTGATGGAAACGACGGGCAGCTCCGGGTTTTCCCCGCCGGCGGCCAGCGTCTCCCAATCCAACGTCGGGTCGTACGGGTCCACCCAGCCCAGCGGAATGGCCAGGCTCACGCCTTCCCCGCGCTTGGAGTACCGCTTTCCATCAACGACGGAAACCGGGTGAATCTGCAGCGTGGCGCCGTGTTGTGCGGCCGCTTTGCTCAACTTTGCCGTCACCTGGAACACCACGACCGTACCGCGACTGGTCACCTCCATCGTCTCAATATTTGTGGAGGTTGTAATACCCGCGCGCGGCGTCTTTTTCACCGCCCGGTTGCGTGCTTGCGGTGCCTTCACCTTCGGCGTGCGGCCGCTGGTGCCGTCCGACAAAATTTTACCCAGGTCTTGCGAAAGCTCCACGATCGCCGGACTGGATACGGATTTGACTACCTTGATTGTGCTCGGCGTGAGCTCTTTAATAAACCCGCGTAGGCGATCGAATGCCACCTTCACCGGGTTGGTGCGGCGCGGCGACGTTTTGCCTTCCTGGAAGAACCGCGGATCGGACAAGTCCACCGTCTTCGGGTTCCACTCGTCATGCGCTGGGGGCTCACTCGCGGCAAACAACCCGTCCAAGCGTGACGACGCCACGAACACGCCGCCGTAACCCGAACCCACCGCCGCCTTCGGGCCAGTCCAATAGTCCACCACCATGCGTGGGCTGCGCATCAGTGCGATGTGGTGATCGTAGGTCTGATCCGCAGTTGTACTTTTCTCCGGGATGCGCGACAACCGGTACAAACACAGCTTGCCCAAATACTCCGCTGGCCGCTTGGAAATGATGTCACGCAATCGGTAACGGGAGGAACCGGTCCATTCATCAGTGATCTCATGGTAGTGCGGCTCAGGATGTTTGACCAGCTCCTTATACGCCCGCACGATGTGCAAGAGGCCGGGATCATCCATTGGGTTCGGAATCACCACATCGTTGCCGCGATCCTTGACCACGAAGCTGATCGGATCCATGTTCTTGTGCTGTACCACCATGTGGGGCCACGCCCACTTGGTGAGCGACTTGGCGATGCTTTCCATGCAAAACTTCGTGAGCGCGTCGTCGTCCATCTCCGCATCGGACGGCGCCTCAAATGCCGGGTCCAGTACGGCTACGGAAGTTCCGGTTTGCCGGTGTTCGCTGAAATACTCGTCCATGCCAAACGCGGCCGCCAACTTGTCTGCGTCTTCACCAACGATCGGCTCGGCGAAATCACCGCCGGTGACACCGTCAGCTTGCAAACCCCACCAGTGCCGGCCCGTGAAGTTCAGCTCATCAATGTGAAACGCCTCGCTGATTGCCATCGCGATGAAACGATTGACGCGCTCACCCTGCTCATTACGGGTACGGGTGTACACCAACACGGTGTTGATCTTGCTGGCGTCAAAAAACACACCCTTACCAAAACCGTAGGTTCCGCCGCCGATTGCCTTATCCGAACTACGGCCGATGTTGCGGATAAACGAAACGAAATCGTCTTTGCAATCCACGTGGGTGGCTGCGGATGTGGGGCCCTGCAATCCGCACGTGCCAGAGTCGGAGACCACAATGAGGGGCAAGTTATCGCGCTTCAGGTATTCCCCGAGGGAATCCTCAACACCAGTGAGGTCATCGCCGAAGAAGTTGCGAAGCTGCTCCACGGCCGCCTCATCGAGGGTTTTAAAATCAATGGCAAATGTCACGCCGTCGGTGTGGTTGCCGGTGTCACGCGCATCCCAGCTATTTTGCAAAGTTTCTCGGGTGAACATTTCCCAGCGATGTAGGTTCGGACGCCCAAGTGCCTTTTTCGTTGATGTGCCGTATGTGCTTCCGGAATCACCGAAAGGTTCCTTGTGGTGAAAGACGTTAAGCATGTTTTCCTAGTCGTTCCTATATCCGGGGATTTCGGAGGGGGAGGAGAGGTCAATGGTGTATTTAATATGTTGGATTCGGTCGGATGGGCCTACCTGAAGTAATCGGGGAAACTCATCCGTCACATCGAATGTATGCTGCTCACAGAATCTGTATCGCTTAGGCTCCTCTCGTCCTTCCTCGATATGCGCGTAGCCAGTTTCAGCCAGCTGGTTTAGAAGTTCTGGCCCCGAAACCTGTGGGTGCTTCAGAATGCGTTCCACAAGTCCACGCAGCGTGACTTCACCAGTCGGCGTTGCTTCGTATTTTCGCACAATAAGCCGAAGTGGGATGTCATGGGTAGGTTCCAGCTGGGAATTCCCGTGAATAGTAATAAAAAGCCCGTTGTTTTGCAGGGTGGCTTTGCATTCTATGCTGACGTCATCAAAGCTGAAATCATGACGAGCGTTATCCGGCCCTGTCCAGCGGAGAAAGGCGATTTCTCCCCGTTCCTGCAATAGTTGTTCCAACACTTCCAGTTCCGCAATCAGGCCGGTTTCTTCTTCTGGGGTTAGCACTTTAGCATTGTTACCTGAAAAAAGATTCCGCCAACGCTTTAAAAGTGCCGATGCCGTAAGTGCTGCTTGCTCAGGTTGTGCCATGGATTTCATCAGGAAATCATCGCAAAAGACTTCGAATACCGAGCGTAGCGCGGGCTCCTTGAGTGTGATAAGTGCGCAGGGTTGGTCGCGATATGTGTCGCGAGTGAGGGCCAAACTAGGGCTCCTCGTATCCGTGCTGAACTTTTGTGCGACTTCTTCGGTCATTGGGATTTGTAGCCCAATTCCACGTTCATCATCAACAAACGCTGAGATACGACCGATGGCGCTCAGCACCCCAGTGGGGAGAATCAACCGGGTAAACGGTGATTTCTCGCCGGAAGCGGCCCGAGTAAAGAGCGCCTGAAACAGTTCCGCAGATGGTAGCGGCCTAGGTTCGGTCACTGGATTCATCCTTCAGCTTCTCGCCATCAACTGATTCCGCGCTATCGAATTCATCGTCCATGGCCTCGTAGGCTGCGCGGGTTTCCGCGTCAGCTTCCAAGGCGGTCACATATTCCACACCGGACCCGGGGTTCGCAGAGGTGGGGAAGAAGATCGCGATGCCGATAATGTCATCGACAGCATTGAGATCCACCCGTGGCGGCTTCGTGCTCGCGTAGCGCGAGGATGGCGTTGGTCGCTTCGCTTGCGCCGGAGCCTTCGAATCTTTGTCGATAACATAAATGGCGAGGTGAGCCGTACTGTTGCCAGCGTGTTTATCGTGCGCCGCGCGGATTACTGCGTCTTTATTCGTTTCGTTTTTCTTTATCTCCGCAATCGCATCGGCGATGATTTGGTGCCTAGTTTCATTGTCAACCGGGAGATCGTTGAGGCGGTGCAGCGGCGCGGCGAGCGCCCTGATTTGCGCGTTTGTGGTGGTGTGATCCTCCAGTTTCGAACGGCGTACTTTGTGTACGTGCAGGCCGGGTCCGATTTCTCGAGTACCTTGCGCTTCGTTGGCCAAACCGAAGAAGGAAATATTCCAACGGCGAAGCGTTTTAGCCTCAGATTCTTCTTGGATGTATTGCTGGACAAGAGTTTTCCGCCGATTTTCAAAGCGAGATCCCTCATCGAACAAGTAGTTGGTGAGGAATTCCATTACAAGATCGGTCGAGGCGTTGCGGAACACGGTGGTACCGTTATCCAACTTTTCGGAGGTGATTCCTTCTTCCTGGAGTGCGGCCACAAAATCCCACGTGGCATCCAGGTTGTTTTGCAACCATTCTTTGTCGCCAGCTTTAAACCGTACCGTCCGCACCTGCTGGCCGGAGTAACTGGCGGTCATTTTCATGGAATCCTGCATCTTTGCACGTGCAGTAATCATCATGGCCGGGTGTTTGCGGATCTTCGCTTGCACTTCGATTGGCGTGTAGCGTTCGCGGGCATAGCAGGCAAGCTCTTGGCGGAGGTCAGCCTCGATCAGTGCGAGGTCGCGGAACCAAAGAGCGAGTTCTGCGGGCATCCAAATGCGGGGGAGATCTTGGTAGCCGTTACGGAAACCGAACCATCGGCCCATCTGTAGCAAGGTATCGAAGGCGCTCGCTTGGCGGACGAAGTATGAAGCAATCAGTCCTTCTAATGTAAGGCCGCGGGAAAGGGTGTTACCGCCAATGGTGATTACTGTTTCCGGGTGCTTGTCGGTGTAGATCAGTCGGTCATCCGATTCCGCATTGTCTATGATGACGCGGATTTTTTCCAGCACTGCGGGGATCAGCGGCCGGATTTGCTCGAAACTAACCTCGGGCAAATCAAACTCGCTGGCGGGAACGGTGGCGGTTTCGGTTTCCCATTGTTCCACCCAGGAGTAAGGAATCGTGTCAGCTTGGATCGTTCGACGTAGCTTGTTGAGCTCTGTGCGTACCAGCATCGCGAGACTGAGATGATGATCAGTCAGCATCGAAGTGTGGATCAGCATGGATGAGTGTTCGCGCTTATCGCCGCGCACCCATCGGGCGGCCGTGGTCATGATAAACCAGCGGATCGCATCCTGTAGGCCGAAATCAATTTCGGGTGTCCAATTTGCGGAATCTTTGCGGGATGAAGGTGGCTTGATCTTTTCCACTTCCGATTCCCCGATGATGCGGATCATATCGTAGCCGTCGCCATGTAGATCCGATTTTTCTTCACCGTCGAGCGGGTCGCGCCCGAATAAGGCTTCCGCACCGAAGTAGCCTTCCGGTTTCGGCAACACGTGAATGAAATTGGAGGGGTAGAGGTCGTCCGTTTTGTTCGGGTTGATCAGGACGTTGGCAAACGGGGTGGCGGTGTAACCAATATAAACGGTCTTCTTGCGGTCCAACAGGTCACTAATCTGCTGGTTAATGGCGGAACGTCGGCCTTTGGCGCGGGGGGAGACATCGATGCTGGCCTGGTCCGCCTCGTCATCGATGACTAAAATCGGACAGGAATCACCCAGCAAGCCTGCGCTATTAATCCATGCATTTAACGCTTGTAAACGCGTGGAGTTTTTCTTCACCACTGCGATAAAGCGAGTTTCCGGGTCTTTTAACCGCTGTGGATTGTCATCTCCCCAGAAATCGTGATCGACCGTGGTAAGCCGGTGCCACTTGCCGTGATCGTGGAGAATCAGCTGTTGTTCCAGGCGAGCCTGGGTTTGTACACGCAAGTTCTCGGTCATCCCGGTGAGCACGATGATCAGGCGGTATCCAACATCGGCAGCTTTAGCGATCACGGACATATAGTTCGTGGTTTTACCGCTTTGCACATAGCCCACCACCAGGCCTTTGAGGTTAAAGAAATCCGAGCCGTTGGCTTGCCGTAGCGATTGGATAATGGCGGTGGAGGTGACATCGATGGAATCCACCGCTTTGCCAATCGCGGTTTCGATCTTGGCGCGCACCGGGGGCCAATAGGTATCTAAGGCAAGGTTTGGCCCGCCATACCACGACTTCGTTTCCGCCGGATCGTAGATTGCGGTGATGTATTCGCTCAGGGTTCCGGAAAGCCCGGAATCGCTCAGCTTGCGGCGAATGATTTTCTCAGCGGCCGAAACTTCGGGTGATTCACCATGCGTGCGGGTGAGCCGCGCGACCGCAGCATCGATGGATAGCCCGCCTCTGATGAAGATTTCTATATCCTCGCAGGCTAAAAGAACTTCCGACTCATCAAGCACGTCGATACCATCCGTCATCCGCGAGCTCCCTTTTTATCCCCAGGACTGCTTTGGGCACGTGGCCCCTTTTAAGATCAACTTAGATTATCTTTAGGAGTGGATTTGCGGGGGATGTATCGGGCGCTTCCGGGGAAATGCCCTGCTTAGACTACCCACGTTGATACCCCCCGCGCGGTGGGGTTGTGCGCAAGCTTTGTGTGCGGGGCGTCGAAAAGCGGGTGAGTGGCGTTTGCCTTATTGAGGTGCGGTTAGGATGCTGGTCACACCAGTTTTACGATTAGTTGTGCAATAGCGTAACGTGGATGCGCAATGAGCATTACCGATAACGTCACCGGCGGCGTAGAAGAGCCGGACAACGTCATTTCGTCGGAATCTCAGGAAACTTCGCAGGATGGGGCAGCCGCTGCTGCCGAAGACATCAGGGATGCGAATACTTCTGAGGACACCGGCTCCACGCAAGGTTTCGAAAACCTCGGTCTTCCCTCGGAAGTTCTTTCCGCTATCCAGAAGGTGGGCTTCGAAACTCCGTCCCCTATCCAATCGCAAACTATTCCGGTCCTGATGGAGGGCCGCGACGTGGTTGGCCTCGCGCAAACCGGTACTGGTAAAACCGCCGCGTTCGCGTTGCCGATCCTCGCGCGCATCGATCCCTCTGTGCGGGCCCCGCAGGCGCTGGTGCTTGCCCCAACACGTGAGTTGGCGCTCCAGGTTGCGGATTCGTTCCAGTCCTTCGCCGATCATCTTGGCCGCATGCACGTGCTGCCCATTTACGGTGGTCAGGCGTATGGCATTCAGCTGTCCGGCTTGCGTCGCGGCGCCCACATCGTTGTTGGCACACCTGGTCGTGTGATCGACCACCTTGAAAAGGGCTCGCTGGATATCTCCGGCCTGCGGTTCCTCGTGTTGGACGAGGCCGATGAGATGTTGAACATGGGTTTCCAAGAGGATGTGGAACGCATCCTCGCCGACACTCCGGACGTGAAGCAGGTAGCGCTGTTTTCGGCAACCATGCCGAACGCTATCCGCAGGCTGTCCAAGCAGTATCTCACCGACCCGGCCGAGATTACTGTGAAGAGTGAGACGCGTACCAATACGAATATCACGCAGCGTTACCTTTCGGTGGCGCACCGCAACAAGCTCGATGCGTTGACCCGCATTCTTGAGGTCACCGAGTTTGAGGCAATGATTATGTTCGTGCGCACCAAGCATGAAACCGAAGAGTTGGCCGAAAAGCTGCGCGCGCGTGGCTTCTCAGCTGCCGCTATTAACGGCGACATCGCCCAGGCGCAGCGCGAACGTACTGTCGATCAGTTGAAGGATGGCCGGTTGGACATCCTCGTGGCCACGGACGTGGCGGCACGCGGGCTGGATGTGGAGCGCATCAGCCACGTGCTCAATTACGACATCCCTCACGACACCGAGTCGTATGTGCACCGCATTGGTCGTACCGGCCGCGCGGGGCGTTCCGGCGAGGCGATTCTGTTTGTCACGCCGCGGGAGCGCCGCATGCTGCGTTCCATCGAACGCGCGACGAACGCGAAGCTCGTGGAAATGGACTTGCCGACGGTCGATGAGGTCAACGAGTCCAGGAAGGCGAAGTTCGCCGACGCGATTACCGCTTCGTTGGAGGATAACCAGATCGCGGTGTTCCGTAGTTTGGTGAAAACGTATTCGGAGGAGCATGACGTTCCCCTGGAGGATATTGCCGCCGCGTTGGCTACGCAGGCGCAGGTTGGCGACGAGTTCCTGATGAAGGAGCCGCCGCCGGAGCGTCGCCGTGACCGTGGCGATCGCGGGGACCGGTGGGATCGGGGCGACCGTGGTGATCGTCGCCGTGACCGCGGGGACCGTGGCGATCGCGGGGACCGTTTCGAACGTGATTCCGGGCCGAGGTTTGACCGTTCCGGTAAGGAAATGGCCGTCTATCGTCTTGCGGTGGGCAAGCGTCAGCATGTTCGGCCGGGCGCCATTGTCGGTGCGTTGGCGAACGAGGGTGGCTTGAACTCCCGCGATTTTGGTCGCATCAGCATTGCTGTGGACCATACGTTGGTGGAGCTGCCGAAGGACTTGCCGAAGGAAGTGTTCGACGCGCTGGAGGACACCCGCATTTCCGGCCAGTTGATTCATATTGAGCCGGACCCGGGGGCGCCGAAGGGTCGCCCAGGATCGTTCCGAAAAGGCGGCGGCCGTTTTGACCGCGGTGACCGTGATGGTTTCCGTGGTGGCCGGGGCCGTGACGATCGCGGGTTCCGCGGCCGGGATGATCGAGGCTTCCGGGGCCGTGACGACCGTGGGTTCCGCAAGCGGGATCGTGGCGAGCGTGGCAATCGCCGTCCCGACCGTGGTGGGTACCAGGACGATTAACCGGCGTTAAGCTTCGGCGTACGGTTCGTGGCCGCCGTCCGGGGATGCACATGTGTGCGTCTCGGGCGGCGGTTTTTCGTGCCGCGGGTCGCGCCGGGGGTGCCTACCAGGGGGAATGAAAAACCTGTGTACCAGCGATAAGCAAGTGAAGCTAGTTTCAAATGTTACTTGTGTTGTTATTGGGGATTTGTTGGGTTACTCTGTGGTTACCGCGTATTTGGGAATTGGGCCTAGAAAAGCGGGATCCTCCGCAGCGGTCGGCGACGATTGTTGCGGAGGATGTTCACACCCTTGTATCAGGGCGTGTGTGCTTGGGGGAGAGTTAGAAGCGCATTAGCCAATCAGCCCAAGGCTTGTCATCGCGCTGACCAACAGTACGCCCAATACGGAAGCGCTGAGCAGGCCATCAAAGAACCGGAAGAACCCACCACGCTGTTGCTTCGGTTCCGGCTTCGACTGCTTTGCGGCCTCTTCTGCCGCTTTCTTTGCAGCTTCTGCGTGTTCGCGCGCCCGTTGCGCGTCGGCGAGCGCTTGGGCCGCCGCTGCACCTGTTTGCTCGGCCTGTTTCGCGGCTTCTTCGGCTTGCTTAGCGGCTTCTTCGGCGCGCTTGGCTGCTTGCTCGGCTTGTTCGATTGCCGCGCGGATTACGGCCGCTTGTGCTGCATCCTTCTTCGCTTCCTCGGCGGCCGCTTTAGCCTGCTCCGCGGCGGTTTTTGCTTCTTCGGCAGCGGCTTTTGCCGCGTTCGCATGCGTATCGACGTCCCCGTGCTCCCCGCCAGGCTGTTCGGGAACCGGTGGCGTTGGGGTGGCGGGTTTAGCGGGTGCGCCGAACTCGGCAGTCAGTGCCTGCTCGGTCTGGCGGGCCACGGCTTTGGCGGCGCTGGCGTCGAACGCGGAGGGTGCCACGAGGTTGTAGACACTTACTCCCGCGAGGGAGTTCATGGTGTAGCCGACGGTGGTTTCCGCGCCGGCGATATAGGTTTGCGCAACACCCCAATTGATCACAGAGTAGGCGTCGGCTTCCCGGGGGTCGGGCGTGCCGTTGCGCAACGCCGCATCGAGTTCTTTCGTGCGGTCAGCGCCTTCGCTGAAGAACTTGTGGCGGGTGCTCCATTCGTTCGAATCTGGCCCGTCCCCGAATGCATGTTTGGCGGCCTCTGCGGTCGCTGCCGTTAGGAGGGCGGCGGCGGTAGCGGTAGCGTTCGCGTCGAAACCGACGGCGGAAATGTTGATGGCGCGCGCGGTTTCGTTACCTTCTGCTTTGAGGATTGCGAGCGCTAACCGTCCCTTTGCGGCGTAGCAGGCCTGTTCGGAATAGTCGGCGGCGTCACGCACTGACTGCGGCGCACTGAAATAGTTTTCGTATTTTTGTGCGCTGGCAGCAGTGTGCAGCAAGTGGCGGGCCCTGGAAATGCGCAGGTAGGCGTTAAGCTCGGCGGCGTAGGTTTCCGCGTCGGGTGCTTTCTGGATGTGGTAGAGGTCCGGAATCGTGTCGGAGTTATTCGCACCGGCTTGCGCAATCAGGGGACGGTCCACCAGTGAGGGAATGTCTGGAGAGACGGCTACGCCGGTGTGCAATGCGACAGAAGCTGCGATTGCGGCTGCGGGCAAACGAAGGATCTTGCTCAAGGGGGTGTGCTCCAAAGTTGTCGAGGGGTAGGTGTCCAACAGTGAGCGTCAACTTAGCCGACGCTAACCTAACGGCAAGGTACCCTCTTTGCTTGCGTTAAGGTTAGCCGACCCTTTGTTTTGATGCGGGGCTAAGTTTTGAACAGGTCAGATAGATGCCCGTCTCAGCACCATTGCCCCCGAAAGCTGCCCCCGTCGCCGCGGTAAAGCATGGACGGTGCGCTACCGCGACGTCGAAAAGCTTTTCGTATCGCTAGGAAGTTCGCAACGAAAACCTCGTGCGGTTACTCGTCGTGATGGTGCGGGCGCAAACGGTTCCGGCGGTGCTCATTGTTGCCGCCCTGAATGCTGAGCTCGCCGTCGGCCTCCGGTTCCTCGCCCTGCTGATTATCGTCCACCTTCGGCGCCGGCCGCGGGCGCTGGGGGCCGTCATTGCTGGCGTATGGGCGGGTATCGTGCGGCAGCGTCCCGTCCAGGGAACGGTCCAAAATCGCAGCTTGCGGCAGGTTCAAGTGATTAATATGCTGCAGTTCCGTGCGCGAGGTGGCAGTAAACCCGTGCTGGCGGTAAAACTCCTCACCCTCCGTGGCGGCGCGGCGCGCATTAAACGGCGTCTTCGGATCGGTTCCGTCATCCTCGGTGCCTACAACCCAATAGTGCGGCACCTCTTTTCGTTTGGTGTCATCAAGGTCGCGCAGCTGTTGCTCCTTCGGCGCGCCCCCGCCGCCGACCATGATTGTGCCGCCAGTCACCAAATCCGTGCGGTGGTTGAGCAGCCCGTATGAGATAAATTCCGCGCCGCCGGAATAACCCATCCACCAAATGTTATTTCGGTCAACGTTGTTCGTTTGCTCGATTTTTTCCCGCACGAGGGCGAGCACCCATTTCCGCTTCGTGGGAATATCTTGCCACCAAGTTAATTCGTTATTGCTCTCCGAAGTAATTGGGCTCTCTGGGGCAAGAATGACCATGTTGTACGATTCAGCAACCGCGGCGAGGCAATTGGGCAGGTTATTCGGGTAAGAGAATTCGAACCCACCATCCCCGTGTAGCCGGACAATGAACCCAACAGGTTTTGAATAATCGATATTACGAGCGAACAAGTGGTAACGCCCTTCGATGCCCTCAAATTCGAACGTTTGATTCAGGTCAACGTTATCGTTTTTCGAGGTAAACGCGCGGTGTTCCTCGGGCGAGATGTTGCCGGGCTTGGCGCGGGGGTCTTCTGGGTCTAGCCCCCATTGCGCGCACGGGGCCCCCACATCAAAATTCGGTGCGTTGGTGTTTCCGGAAAAAAGATAGGCCCCAGCAGTGAGGATAAGGATGAGGCCTACCACTAAACCCAGGGCGCGATACACCGCGAGACGACTATTCTCCACTGGTCCCTTCGTTCTGACTAGCCTTGCTGTAATTTAGCTATACTATAGCCGTACAATAAGCCTAATTCTAACTTCGGCCACTTTCCTCATCCTTTTCTTACACTTAGGTTGTGCACAAACATTAGGAGTTTTCTATTGACGTATTCAGGTGCACCGTCCTATTTCTCGACCTCTGATCATGAACGCCTTGCCGTGTTCGGGGTGGAGTCGGAACCGGAGCAACGCACGCTCGTGGACATTGCGTTGGCGACGTTTCGCGCATACCCCGATGCGATCGGCATGGAATCCGATACTGAGGCGCTTACGTTCCAGGAGTTTGAACACCGCATCCTCGAGCAAGTGGAACGCCTGCATGGTTTAGGTATTGGCAGGGGAGATCGGGTTGGCATTCGCGTGCCTTCGGGCACCGTGGACCTGTACGTGGCAATTCTGGCCACCATCTTCGCCGGAGCGGCGTATGTCCCCGTCGACTGGGACGACCCCGACTCCCGCGCCAACACCGTGTGGGAGGAAGCTAGCGTCGCCGCCGTATTTGGCAAAGCGCTCGAGCTGACCGTGATGGATTCGGCTAAAGACCCATCGACGGTGGACACGGGGCTGCCCACCCTCGATGATGATGCGTGGATCATCTTCACCTCCGGTTCCACTGGCAAGCCGAAGGGGGTAGCCATTACCCACCGTTCCGCCGCCGCGCTGGTGGATGCGGAGCAGCGCATGTACCTGCTGGATGATCCGTTGGGTCCCCAGGACCGCGTGATGGCCGGGCTATCAGTGGCGTTCGACGCGTCCTGCGAGGAAATGTGGCTGGCGTGGCGTACGGGCGCCACCTTGGTTGCCGCGCACCGCGACACGGTCCGCTCGGGTGACGTGCTGGGCCGGTGGCTGGTGGAAAAGAAGATCACGGCGATTTCTACGGTGCCGACGCTAGCCGCGTTCTGGTCGAACGAAGATTTGCAGCGGATCCGGTTGCTGATTTTCGGCGGCGAGGCCCTGCCCTTCGACCTTATCGAACGCTTGCACACCCCCGGCAGGGAAATTTGGAACACCTACGGGCCGACCGAGGCTACGGTGATCGCGTCTGGGCATTTGGTGGACACGCAGCCGCCGGTGCGCATCGGCCGCCCCGTTCCGGGGTGGCAGTTGGTGGTGGTGAACGAACAGGAAGAACTTGTCGAATGGGGCGAGACCGGCCAGCTGATCATCGGCGGCGTTGGTCTCGGCCGCTACCTGGATGAGGAAAAAGACCGCCAGGTGTACGCCCCGTTACCGGCGATGAACTGGGATCGCGCGTACCGCACCGGCGACCTTGTCACCGCCTCCCGCGAGGGGTTGGTGTTTATGGGCCGGGCGGACGATCAGATTAAGTTCGCCGGCCGTCGCCTCGAACTTGGCGAGATTGACGATAAGCTCACCGCTTGCACAAATGTGCGCATCGGCGCGGCGCAGAAGCATAAAACCCCCGCGGGGTCGGACGTGCTGGTCGGCTACCTTGTGGCCGAGGAAGGCGCCGAGATTGACACGAAGCTGTGCCGCACCGAGCTGGCCGCCACCATGCCGGGCGGGATTGTGCCGGTGTTGTGCGTGCTTGACGAGATGCCCACGAAAACTTCCGGCAAGGTGGACCGTAAGGCGTTGCCGTGGCCGCTGCCCGCCGGTGCGGGGGAGGAGTCCGCGGATCTTCCCGCGCACCTGCAGCAGTTGGCCAAGGCGTGGACCGACCAGCTGGGCCCCATCGGGCTGGAGCCGGATTCGAACTTCTTTGACCTTGGTGGCTCGTCCGTGGCGGTGGCGAAATTAGCCGCCGAACTGCGGAAAACCTATCCCACTGCGGATATTGCGGAGCTGTATAAGAACCCAACGCTGACTGCTATGGGAAACTACCTCGCTTCCTTGGGCAGCGAAATTTCCGCCCGGGAGATGCCGGATGCGTTGCCGCTTGCCGGCAAGATTTTCCAGGGTGTGTGGATCTTGGGCATTAATGCTTACACTGGGTTCCGCTACACGGTGAGCGCACTGCTCGTGGTGTGGGCGCTCGCAGTGTTTGGCGACGCCGCCTGGGTGCCGCACCCACCCCTCGTGCCGTTGTTGGTGGCTTGGTTTTTCACCTATGCCCCCTTCGGGAAAATGCTGGTCACCGCCGCGGTGACCCGTGTGCTGAATTACAATCTCACCCCTGGGGTGTATCAGCGCGGCGGCAGCGAGCATTTACGCATTTGGGCCGCCGAGCGCTTTTTCAACTATCAAAACCACGCCAGCATTGACGGCACTCCGTTCGCCCCAATGTTGTACCGCATGCTGGGCAACAAGGTGGGCAAACACACAGCCTTGAATTCCGGGCTGTCCGTCACGGGCCTCACCACCATCGGCGATAACGTTTCCATTGAAAACGAAGTGGAAATGTCCGGCTACTGGATTGACGGCAACCATGTTTATGTCGGGGCTATCGATATCGGCGATGGCGCGCGCGTGGGAATGCGCACCACTGTCTCTCCCGGTGCGGTCATTGGTGCGCGGGCGGAAATCTTGCCTGGCTCTCACGTCCGCGGCTATGCGGAACCCGATACCATGTACGAAGGCGCGCCGATGCGCAACCTCGGGCCGGCGAACCAAAACTGGCCCACTGAAGACCCCGACACTCAGCACGAACTCGGATTGATGTACCGCTTCGAATCCACCGTGCTGTACGCGGTCGGTTCGCTGCTGATCACGCTGATGCCGGCGATTGCCTTTATCCCCGGCGCGGTGTGGATTGCGGGGGTTTCCGGAATTTTGAACACGCCGTTCTACCACAACGTGTTCCTGCAACTCGCGGTGTGGACGGTGCCGTTGGTGGCGTTGCAGCAGGCGATTTGGCTGTGCCTCATTGCGGCAACGGTGCGCTTGCTCGCAGTAGTAATCAAGCCGGGCTTCTACCCGCAGGGCTCGTTTACCGCTTGGGCGTTGTGGCTCACCGGTGCGCTGATGGCGCAATCGTTGGAATCGTTCTACTTTATCTACGCCTCCTGGCTCACACCTGCGTGGATGCGCATGTGCGGCGCCAAGGTGGGCAAAGACGTGGAAATCTCCACCGTGGTGGTGATTCCGCACTTGACCACCATCGAAGACGGCTCCTTCCTTGCCGACGACGCCATGGCCTGCCCGCCCCGCTACGGCAACGGTTGGGTGCATATCGGATCCTCCACGGTGGGTACCAAGAGTTTTGTGGGTAACTCCGCCATCGTTGGCATTGACCGGGACATGCCCAGTGAATCCTTGCTGGCGGTGTTGTCCACCGCGCCGTACCACCCGGACAGCGGCTCCTCCTGGTTGGGGCGCACCGCCAACGCCATCCCGCGGCAAAAGGTCGGCGCGGACAGTGAGCTCACGTTTCGCCCGCCGCTGCGCTTGCGGTTTGCACGCGCCTTTGTGGAAATGTTCCGGTTGGTACCGCTGTTTATTTCCTTCTGGATCGACCTAGGCATCGTGTACGCCATGACCACTATTTATGTCGAGTTGGGCATGAACCTGACCAGTTTGGGTTTGGCGGTGCTGGTGTCCGGGCCGATTGTGGCGATTGGTTACACCGTGTCCTGTTTGATCCCCGTGATTGTGAAATGGCTCATTGTGGGCAAGTTCCGGCCAGGCAACAAGGAGCTGCATTCTTCCTTCGTATGGCGGAACGAGCTTTCGGATAACTTCAACGAGTACCTCGCCGTGCCAACCCTTGTGTTCCTGAGCTTGGGCACACCGTTTTTCAATATGTGGGTGCGCCTTATGGGAGCAAAGGTTGGAAAAGATGTTTGGTGCGATACGTGGTGGTTGCCTGAGTTTGACCTGATTGAATTAAAAAATAGGTCTACGGTGAATAGCGGTTCGGTTATCCAAACGCACCTATTTCACGATAGGGTGATGTCGCTAGAGCCTGTGATACTCGGCGAGGGCGCCACCTTGGGGCCGTCAAGCTTTGTGTTGCCTGGCTCCACCATTGGAGATCGCACAACGATCGGGCCGGCGTCGCTCATCCTGCGGCAAGATCAGATCCCGCCAGACAGCGTGTGGGAGGGAAACCCCGTCCACCCAGTTGATTCCTCGGCGTGGTTTACCAGCCTGGAACCACCTTTCGGGGTGGCGCCGCCGACGAAAGCCCGAACCTGATGTGCCTCGTTATTGAAGTCAACCAGCGAGAACCATTCCACACGCAACCGTAGTGAGACGTTACCTACCATGCCTTTTACTCCAGACAACACCCCGCTCGTGCCGGAAGGCGACATTCCGGTGGGGGCCCGCCCCCAGCCGGGACCGCGTCAACCACGCGAAGCGTGGACCGGCGGCCAGCCCGCTAAAAAGCCGCGCCGTCGCGCCAGCCGGATTCGCATCCGGGGTATCGACGCCGCTCGCGGCTTCGCCCTGTTCGGCATGATCAGCGTGCACACCCTGCCGGTGTGGGACAACAGCACCCAAACCGTGACCCTGTCATACCAATTGCTCGCCGGGCATGCTGCCGCATTGTTTGCCACACTCGCCGGTGTCTCCCTGGCCATCATCACGGGGATGAATAACATTCACACCGGCCGAGACTTACACCGCGACCGGCTGAACGTGTTCTTCCGAGCGTTGATCGTGCTGCTCATTGGCACCACCATCAACTTCCTGCCCTTAACGGTGTACAACATCCTGCCGTACTACGCATTCTTCTTCCTGTTTGCTATTCCATTTTTAGGGTTCAAGGCGCGATCGTTGTTCATCTGGGCGGCGGGCATGGCGATTGGCGGCTCGCTGCTGCGCTACATCGTGCTCGCCTCCGGCAGTTACCCAGAGCGCACCGAAAGCATGCTGGAAGTGCAAAGCACCGCCGATGTGGTCGCCGCAATTCAAGACCCCGTCACCTTCCTGATGACCATGGTGTTTACCGGTGTGTACCCGGCCATCACCTGGATTGCGTTCATCCTGTTGGGCATGGGTATCGGCCGACTTGACCTCCGCAACATTGAGGTGCAGATCAAGCTCGGTGTGTTCAGCGCCCTGGTGGCCATCGTGGTGGCGGTTACCTCGGACTTTCTGCTGAAGGCCGGCCACGGTTTTGATCGAATCGTCGCCGCAACCTCCGGCCTCACCCCGGATCAAGTGATGGATTCGCTACGCCTCGGCGGGGAAGTCCCATCAACCACCCTGTGGTGGCAGATCGCAGCGGGCCCGCACCTTAACACCGTTTTTTCCGTGGTGCTTTCCGGCGCGTTGGCTACCTTTGCGCTGTCCTTTTTCCTGTTAGCGGAACGTGTAGTTGCCTTACTCCTCATCCCCTTCGAGCGGGCGGGGTCGATGACTCTGACCTTGTACGTGCTTCACTTGATGTTCCTCGCGGTGAAGGATGTTTCCTACTATTCCATCGTGTGGTGCCTTGCCCAGATTTTCGTGGCCATGGCGTTGGGCTTCTTCTGGCGGGAAGCGGTGGGTCAAGGGCCGTTAGAGCGTAGCCAATCAGCATTGGCAAAATTCCTAGCGCGCACCATCATCCCAGTGAAACAATCCAAAGCTTCCGCAGCGGAACAACCGGCGCCACTCCCGTGGGACGCAGTCGAACCTCAGCCTGTTGCGCCGCCGCAACGCCCGCAGCCGCAACAGCAGTCGGAGCCGGTCGCGCATGAGCCCACGCCAATGTTCGACCCTGGTGTCATGGCAACCGAAATGCCGCTGCCCCAAGACGCGTTCGACCCGAACATCAAGTACCCGTCTCGCTTTCAGCATGTACGTTCCAGGCATCAAACCTCCAGCCTGCCGCCGCGGGAACAACAATGGTCGGTGCCGGGCCCGCGGAACGCGCAGCCGGGAAGCATGCCGCACTCATCGCGGCACGCCAGGTAGCGTGATGGTGCTGGATTAAAGCACCATCAGCACTGCTACCACCAGCCACAGTGCGGCAAAGATTCCGCTGAACATGGCGAGTTGGCCTTTGGCCTTGTTCCAGTCGGCGATGTGCACCGGTTCAGCGGGCATATCGTCCTCCTCGAGCAAATTCAACGCAGCCATCATTTTCTTTTGGCGGGGCAGGATCAGGAAAAACAACAACGCCCAGGCGATGAAACTTAGCAGGATTGAGGTGTGCATGCGGCCTTCTTTGAGGAAGGTCATGTCTGAAAACAGCACGCCGAACCCGAGCAATGGAACCAGCAAGGACAGCAGGCCATAGGTGTTGCTGATTTTATGCAACACGCTTGCCGCGCCTTTGGCGGCATCATTGCCGTTGTGTACCTCAAGGGCACGGACCTGAAACGTTGAGGTGGCTACCGTGACGGGCCCTAAAAACAGGATCGCCGCGAGAACGTGCAGGATAAGCATGAGTTGGTCCACTGTGAGCTGGTACCTTTCTGGAAAGAGGTGGGGGAGACTTCCCGCGCAACCTTAGTTGGCTTGGTACAACTTCGCGAAATAAGCAGGCGCGGCGCATAGTGGAGATATCGTCGGTAACCAGCGGTAACCCCCAACTCGCCGCTACTTGGGCCACTCGGCGGGCATACCAACACTTCGCGTGCGGGTCCGGAGGCATCCATTCTGACGGAAGTGCATCGGACTTTGCTTGGTTTTGGGTTTTACTGGCCACGATGAGGTTATTGGGGTCGTTCGCAAACGCGACGCGTTGCGCGGCGCTCCACTGGTAGGCGCCCATGTCCCACGCTGCCCGCAGCGGGTACACATGATCTAATTCGATGTCGGCGCCGCTGGTTACTCCGATGCGCTCGCCGGAATACGGGTCTAGGCCGGTGCCTGCTGTAACGGGGCATCCTTGGGCGCCAGCCAGGGCGTCAATAAGCGCGAGGTCACGGGTGGTGCAGCCGTCTTGGTGGTGTGCCCACCCCGGGCCGAATTGTGTGCGCTGGTAGCCGAGCACGCTGGCGCGTTGTGCGACCACACGAATCTGCGGCAATGATTGAGCTAGGGGAATACTCGGGCCGGGGGCGCTGCCGAACGACGCCACCACGGCAATGATGGTCAGGGCGATAAGGAAAAGACCAAACGAAAAGTGCCTCATACCCGCTTAGACGGCATGAGGCACCCTTGAGGTTCCCATAAGGAAGAAAATAGTTTTTACCGGGCTAGGGCCGCGGCCTCCTCGAACTCGTCGATAACTTCCTCAGATGGCGGCTTGGTCAGCAGGGACACCGTGACCATCACGATCGTGGCGCTGATAAAGCCAGGGACGATCTCGTAGAGGATATCGCCAAGTGCGGACTGTCCCCACACAAAGGAAACCACCGCGCCGGTCACCATGCCGGCGATAGCGCCTGGGGCGTTTAGGCGACGCCAGTACAACGCTGCAATCACCAGTGGACCGAATGCGGAACCGAAGCCGGCCCACGCGAAGGCCACCAGGCCCAAGATGGAATCGTTCGGGTTGATCGCTAGCATCGCGGCGATGATCGCCACCATCACCACAGCGGTGCGGGACAGGTTAATCAGCAGCTGGCTAGACGGCTTCTTTTTAATCACGATGGTGTACAAGTCTTCCACCAGTGCGGAGGATACCACCAGCAGCTGGGAGGAAATCGTGGACATGATCGCGGCGAGCACAGCGGTCAGCACGAGGCCAGCGAACAATGGGTGGAACAGGATGCGGCCCATGTCCAAGAACACGGTTTCGAAGGACTTTTGGTCCGTGACGCTGTAATCGGCGTTCTGACCGAAGAATGCGGTACCGATGAGCGCGACTGCCGCCGCGCCGGCAATGCAGAAGAACATCCAAGCCACACCAATGCGGCGGCCGTGGCGTGCCTCCTGTGGGCTACGCAACGCCATGAATCGTACGATGATGTGCGGTTGGCCGAAATACCCTAAGCCCCACGCCATGTTGCTGATGATCAGCACGAGGGAAACGCCCTCAATCATGGAGAAGTACGTTGGGTTGCCTTCGGGGTGTGGACCGTACGGGTTGGAGGCTGCCCAAGTCCAGATAGAACTAGCATCGTCGAGTGCGAACAAGGCCATCAGCGGGACGATGATGAGCGAAAGGAACATGATCATGCCTTGCACCGCGTCGGTGTACGACACGGCGAGGAAGCCGCCGATAAAGGTGTAGGCGACCGTCACGGCGGCCACGATGAGCATGCCATCCAAATAGTTGCCATTGAATGTGGATTCGAAGTACTTGCCGCCGGAAACCATGCCGGAGGATACGTAGAACGTGAAGAACACCAGGATGACCAGCGAGGAAACTACGCGCAAGAGGCGCGATTTGTCGTGCAGGCGGTTTTCCATAAACGATGGCACGGTCAGCGAATTGCTGGCGATTTCGGTGTAGGAACGAAGCCTCGGGGCCACCCATTTCCAGTTGGCCCAACACCCGATGAGCAGGCCGACGGCGATCCATAATTCTGAAAAGCCAGTGACGAATAGGGCGCCGGGCAGCCCCATTAGCAACCAGCCGGACATGTCGGACGCACCTGCTGACAGCGCAGCAACAAACGGGTTCAACCCGCGGCCTGCCAGCATGTAGTCGTCGTATTCGTCCGTTTGGCGGTAGCTCCAGTATCCGATGGCAAGCATCGTCAACATGTAGATCACAATGGCTACGATGAACCACGTATGCTGAGACAAGCCGTCCTCCTCGCATGGGGGTTAGTGTGAATCCAATAGGTTAGCCGCCTAAATGTATCGTGTCTCACACTTCATTGGCTAGAAAATCTCAATATCTTGTTGAAAAAGGGGGGTTGTATGGGTGTGCTGGTACAAAAGAAATATGGCTTCATTCGCACTGCACGGATTGTGGTCGGGCGAATCTGGCCTGCACCTTTGGATTGAACAGCGAAAAACCAACCGTGGAGTTACCCCCGATCAGCTGAGTGAAGGTACATTTCCGCCGTGCGTCGAGCAGGTGTTGCAGCACATGGATTTTCGCACCTGGCTGGAAGTTGCGTTACGTTCGCCCGCCGGAAGTTTGGAAAAAGTGCGGCTGCCCGCGGCGTCGATAGCCGGGGAACAATTGGTTCAGGTGTTTGATCAGTTGGCGGTGTTGGATCGTGAGGATGATGCGGTGCGCCCGTTACGGCGCGGTAGTATCGCCTCGGATTTGCGGTGGCTGCTGCGGTTTTATCTCGGCGTGAAAAGATTCGTCTCCGCCGGGCAGGTAACCTTGAGCCTTCGCCCTGACCAGGGGAAATGGTGGCCGCGCTGGGGTCTGGCGGCGGAGGGAAGGCAGCAGTATTGGGTGCGGGCCATGGTCGAAAGCGCGCCCGGGGTGTTGGTGGTCAACGGCGGTGAGCATTTCGCTGAAACGTTTGCGCTAGCAGCCGCACATTGGATCACGTTGTCGAAGCTGCGCGGGCTTGCCGAGGCCCGCCCTGCTGGTGCGTGGCATCCATTTTCGCGCAGTTTGTTGTACAACCTGCCGGTGCCGGCTGGTAGCGAACAGTTCGTGTCCGCGATCAAAGAATGGCGGGAGTCTACAAGCGAATCTGTGTGTGAAATTGTCGTTGTGGTCGCTGAGGAGCCGGTGGGCGAAGACGCCGATGAGCTGCTGTGGCCGGTACGGCTGCGGATTTCTTACGACGGCAATGCGTCACGGCCGCTGCGCGCAGCCGAGTTGGTAGGTTCGGCCGTGCACTATGCGTCCGCGAATCGTGACCGAATCATGATGCTCGGCGGGTTGCCGCAACGCTGTGCGGAATACCGTATGTTCGGTGTGGATGTTGAGGGCGAAGCGGGAGGCGACGTCGGCGATTGGGATTGCTACCTCACGTTGGAGGAATTGCAGGAGTTTTTGAGTGTGGGGGTTCCGCGGTTACGCGCCGCCGGGGTCGTGGTGTTGTTGCCGAAAAGTTGGACGAAAGCTGAGCTGCGTGCCAGCCTAGAGCTGGCGTCCAGTTCCGATCCGACCGTGGCCACGGCGTTGGTAAAAACTGGCGTAGAGCAAATACTCGGATTTCGGTGGCGGATCAGCCTTGATGATAAGGACGTCGGCCCAGAAGAAATGCGGCAGTTGGTGGCCAGCAAAGCCGGGTTGGTGAAACTGCGTGACAGATGGGTGCTGGCGGATACGGACACCGTGCGCCGGGTTGCGCAATACATGGACCGGCTGGCGTCGCAGACGCAAAGTTGGAAGGCGGCGGAGTGCGCCCGTTTGGAGGCCGAGCTTCAGCGGGATGTCGAATGCAATAGCGATAACGTGGTGGAGTTGCAGGGGCGCCTTGCGCAGCTGCGTGGTGAGCTGGATGCCGCGCAGGAAGCTTGGCAGCAATACAATCGTCAGTTCGATGGGGAAACGTCCTTAGCGGCGCTTCGGAGTTTTGCCGCTATCACCGAGGAAGACGGCCCGAGCTACATCGGCAATCCGTGGCATGTCGCGCTGGCTGGTGGTGCGGACGACAACACCGTCCTGCCCGCGCCCACACGGGTGGCGATCCCCAAGAGCGTGCGTGCTGAGCTGCGTGAGTATCAACGGCGCGGCGTCGATTGGTTGTTGTGGATGAGTGAACAGCAGGTGGGTGCGGTACTCGCCGACGATATGGGTTTGGGCAAAACCCTGCAGGTGCTCACCATGCTGGCGGTCGAGCGCGAGCGCGGTAGTTCGATAGAGCAGGAGTTTGATATCAGTGCGCCTTCACTGGTGATAGCCCCGACCTCAGTGGTGAGCAATTGGGCGGCGGAAGCCAATCGCTTCACCCCGGATTGCCGGGTGATGGTGTTCCACGGATCGGATCGGCCAGACGCGGAAGCTTTTGCCCTCGCGGTGCAGCAGGTGGATCTTGTGGTCACGTCCTATGGCCTGCTTACCCGCGAGTTTGACGTGTTGGCGGGCGTGCAGTGGGGGCACGTGATTTTGGATGAGGCCCAGCAGATCAAAAATTCCACCACGAAGGTTGCGAAAGCTTCGCGCGGGTTGCCTGCCCGGCATCGGATTGCGCTTACCGGCACCCCAATGGAAAACCGGCTGTCGGAGTTGCGTTCGATTTTGGACTTTTGCAACCCGGGGATTTTGGGGACGGCGTCGTTCTTTAGAAACCACTTTGTCAAGGCGATTGAACGGTACGGCGACGAGCTGCGGGCGGAGCAGCTTCGGCGACTCACCGCGCCGTTTATCTTGCGGAGGCTGAAAACGGACCGCGCCATGATTGCCGACCTGCCCGAGAAAAACGAGGAGATTGTGCGCGTGCACCTTACCAAGGAGCAGGTTTCGCTGTATCAGGCCTTGGTGGAGCGCATGGCGCAGGAGATTTCTGGCGCGGAAGGCATCAATCGAAAAGGGTTAGTTTTGGCCACCATTACGCGAATCAAACAGATTTGCAATCATCCGGCGCATTATCTGGGCGATGGGTCCCCAATGTTGGTGGGTGGCAAGCATCGCTCAGGCAAAGTGCGAGCCTTGGCCGATATTATTGCCCGGGCCCACGAAGCGGACGAACGTGTGTTGGTGTTTACCCAGTACCGGGTGTTCGGCGGGATGCTGCAAGATTTCCTTGAGGGGCGGCTCGGCACGCCGGTGCCATTTTTGCATGGCGGAGTGTCGCGCGCCCAGCGCGACCGTATGATCGAGTCATTTCAGGGTGCGGGTGGCCCCTCCGTGATGGTGCTTTCGCTGAAAGCAGGCGGTACTGGGTTGAACCTCACCAAGGCGAACGTAGTTGTGCATATGGATCGATGGTGGAACCCAGCCGTAGAAAACCAGGCCACGGATCGTGCGTTTCGCATCGGTCAGCGGCGGGACGTGCGCGTGTATAAGATGATGGCGCTGGGAACGCTGGAGGAGGCGATCCAAGATGTGCTCGACGGAAAACTGCAGTTGGCGGAGTCTGTGATTCGGCCCGGCGAGGGTTGGATCACTGAACTAAGCCCCGAGGATTTGACGCAATTGCTTAGCTACCGCGGACGAGGAGTGGACTCATGAGCCGGAAACGCACGGTAGTGGACAATGTGATCTACGCGAATTTTGGCAGTCGTCCGAAACAACCTTCGCGGCAGAAACGCACCATGTCTTCTGCGGTGGCTGGTCGCGTGTTCGCCGCCCAACTCATTCCTGATTTGCTCGCACAGTTGATCGATGAACGGCGTATCTCGCGCGGGCGCACGTATGCCCGCGATGGGCACGTCACGCGCGTCGAGCTCGGTAGCGGCATCATCACTGGGTACGTGCGCGGCTCTCAATCCGAACCTTTTTTCGTGCAATTGCGGTTGCCGCCGTGCGACGCCGCGTCCGTGACCGACGTGATGGAACGTCTCCGCGCCCTCCCGAATGGCTTGCAGGATGTGTTGGCGGGGCAAGTACCTTCCGCGTGGATTCGTACGCTCATTGCGCACGGCGCCGACCAGATTGATGTTCGGTGTTCGTGCCCCGACCGTGCGCTGGTGTGCAAGCACGCCATTGCGCTGGGGGAGGTCGTGGCGGAACGGATCCACGAAAAGCCTGAACAGGTGTTTTGGCTGCGTGGCGTGGATGTCCGCCGCTTGCTTGCGCCGTTGGAAACAAGCGCGCCATGGGAGGCGAGTGAGGTTTCGTATGACGCGGAGCACTTTTGGCAGGGGTGGCAGCTTCCGGAGCTCCCTGAACCCGATGCGGCCTTGGGGTTTACCGCGGAGCATGCTCAAGTGCTCTATCGGGCGGTGGAGGCCATCTCCTCGTCCACGGTAGAGCAGCTTCGAGGTGTTGCCGATATCGAGGATATGTACGACTATCTAACGCAAAAATAACTGAACTATTGTTCGATTTCCGCCTGTGGCGTGTTGCGTACCCGTAGTACAAAGGGGATATATGAACACGATCAAATTTCTGCACACCTCTGACTGGCAGCTCGGCATGACCCGCTGGTTCCTCACTTCAGAAGCGCAGGCTCGGTTCGAGGAGGACCGGCTTGCCGCGATCCGGCGGCTCGGCGAGATTGCCCGTGACACTCAGTGCGAGTTCATCGTTGTCGCAGGGGATGTCTTTGAGCAAAACAGCGTGAGTCCCCGTACGTTGGGCCGCGCCAGGGACGTCCTCGCGAGCCTGGGCGTCGATACGTATTTACTGCCCGGCAACCACGACCCACTCACCGCGGACAGCGTGCTGCGCCGCGTGGCAGACCTGCCCAATGTTCACCTGCTGGATACGGATGATCCGGTGCCGGTGCGTCCCGGCGTGGAGCTTATCGGCGCGCCATTGCGATCCAAACACCCCACCACCGATCTCCTGGCGGCAGCGTTGGCCCCACTGTCCCCGCATCCACCGGGAACGATCCGCATCGCCGTAGGCCATGGCCAGGCCGAATCCCGCGGCGGTGGAGCCACCATCGATCTGCGCTGCCTTGAAGATGCCCTCGCCCGCCGTGTGGTAGATTACGTCGCCTTAGGCGATACGCACTCCAGCGAGCCGGTGGGGAGCACTCACAAGGTGTGGTTTTCAGGTTCCCCGGAAACCACCGACTTCTTCGATCACGCTACCGTCGGCGGGGGCGAAACCAATTCCGGCAACGCGCTTGTGGTGAGCCTTGACAGTGACGGCGGCATCGACGTGGAAGAAGTGCCAGTAGGGCAGTGGACCTTCGAGGCTGTGAGTTTTGACGTCAATGCAACAGCCGATGTGGATCAGTTCTTTGCCGCGCTTGACGCGTACCCGGCGAAGTCCCGCACCGTGGTGAAGTACGCACTGCGCGGCACTCTCGGTGTCGGGGACATGCGGTACCTCGAACGCGGCCTCGAACAACGCGAACCTATCTTTGCGGGGCTTTATGAACGCTCGCGATTGACATCGCTGATGGTGGCGCCAAATGAGGAGGAGTTGCTGGAGTTGGAGCTCTCCGGCTACGCCAACAACGCCCTGCATGAACTGTTAGCCAACGACGAGGACGAGACGGCCGCAGATGCGCTGCGCCTGCTGTTTCGGCTTGCAAAGGAGCGGACCGCATGATCCTGCACAGCATTACGATCGATAACGTTCGCGCCATCGAGCACCTGGAAATCACGGATATTCCTGCTACCGGGGTGCTGGTGGTTTCGGGTGAAAACGAGGCCGGAAAATCCACGATTTTGGACGCGCTGCACACCGTACTGCACATCCGGCACAGTAGTACGGCTCGTCGGGTGAAAGGCTTGCAGCCCGTCGGCCGAGACGTGGGCCCGCGCATCCAGCTAGAGGCGAGCGTTGGCCCCTACCGATTCCGTATTGATAAAACATATTTGCGGAAAAAATCCGCGGAGTTGCAGGTGTTTGAGCCGAACGTGGAGCGGCTCGCTGGCGCGGACGCGGAGCAGCGCTTGGAAGCCATCCTGAACGAATACCTTGACAATGACTTGTTCGAGGCGATGTTGATGCGCCAAGGTCAGGCCGATGCGCAAGTGGAAGCCGTGGGTATTCCATCCCTGGTGGCTGCCTTGGATCAAGGCCAGCGCGAGGAAGTCGTCGACGATTCCGCGCTCATGGAGCGCATCAACGCCGAGTACCGGCGCTATTTCACCGAGAAAACCGGGGCAACTACCGGCGAACTCAAAGCCGCGGAGGCTGATGCTGAACGCCATGCGGAGCAGATGCGGCAGGCCAAGCGAGAGCTGGACGAGTTGGCTCAATACGTTCGGCGCCATGAGCAGGCCACTGCCCAGCTGGAGGATGCTCAATTGCGTCGGCCCGCGGCGGAAGAAGAATTGCGTACAGCCAAGCGGCGCCACGCGGAGGCTACCGCTGCGCAAGAGCGCATCGACCGGGCGCAGGAGCGTGTGGCTGCCGCGCAGGCCGAAGTCGACCTCGCGCAGGTCGCTGTAACAGCTCGCGCTCGTATCGAACAAACTTTGCAGCAAGCGTGCGATAGTGTGACGGCGTTGCAGTCCCGCACCGACGAGCTGGAATGTAATGCAGCGCAAGAGCGGCAGGAAAAGGCAAAACTCACCGAGAGGTTAGCTACTGCCCGAGATCAGGAACGCGCCGCTGCTGAGGCATTGCGCGCGGCGCAGGAGATGGTGCAACGCTGCAGGGATAATGCCGCGTTGCAGGCCGCGCGGAAGCTGGCGGCCACCCTCGAGGCTGCTGAAAAGTCGGTGGCAAAATGCCGAGCTGAGGTGCCGCAGCGGCCTATCGAACAGCGCGATGTGCAGTGTGTTGAGCAGGCGGAATTGCAGCTGCGTACCAAGGAAATTGAGCGCGACGCTGCGGCCGCCACCCTGACCTTGTCGGCGTTGGAGGCCACTGACGTCACGGTCGACGGCCAACCGGTTACGCTTGCCGCCGCGGGCACGGAATTCGCGCTTGCTGGAAAGACCGTGGTACAGATCGGTCCGGTGCGCGCCGTCATCCGCGCGGGGCGTGCGGGGCAGGCGGCGAATCGCGAGGTTGAGCGAGCACGCGAACAGCTTCAAGCGCTGCTCGCAAGCCTTGGCGATTTTCCGAATGCGCAGGCGGTGCGGGACGCGTGCCGGGACCACGAGGCGCGTAGTTTGCGGTTGCGGGAGGCCGAGCGGGAGTTGCGAGCTGCGCAACCAGCCGACGAAACCCTCACCCAACTCCAGGCTCGCATCGAACGGTTGAATGCGCAGGACCTCCATGGATTGCCGGCGCTTGCAGACGCCGAGGAAGCCTTGGGTCCGGCGCGCGATGCATACGAAGCAGCCACCGCAACGTTGGCGAAAATTCGTGCGGAATTGGATGCGTGGTCGGAGTCTGGGGCCCGGCTGCAATTGCAGGTGCACCATGCACGGGTGGAGGACGCGCAGCGGGCGAAGCGCCGCGCCGAACAGGAGTTTGCTAGCGCGGAGCAGCTCGAGCCGAAGTCGAGCCTGTTGGGGCGGGTGCAGGCTGCCGAACATCGCCACGCGGAGGCCGTTGCCAAGGTTGCGCAGTTGCGGCAGGCCGGCGCGGATTTGGAGCGGGCGCAGGCTTTCCTGCTCGGCGCGCGCACCCAGCTGAAAAACCTTGCGGACGATGAATTGGCGGCGCAGAAGACGCTGGCGGAGTTGACGGGTCGCATTAACCAAGCTGCGGGCGTCGCCGAACGCTTCGAACAAGCATCCGCTGCGGCGAAACGGGCGGAAGTGCGCTTCGCCGCTTCTCGACGCCGCGCCGATGCAGTTCGGCTGCTACGAGCAACGCTGCGGCGGCATCAAGAGGTTGCCCGACAAAAATATGCGCAGCCTTTTGTTGATGCTTTGACTCATTTTGCTAAACCAATTTTTGGTAATGATGTTGGATTTACGTTGACCGATACGCTGCAGATTGAGGGCAGGGAGGTAAAAAATATTCCGCTAAATATTGCAGCATTATCAGGTGGCGCTCAGGAGCAACTTGCCATTTTGACACGTTTAGCAATAGCTCAGCTCGTGTCTGACGACGGTGTTCCCATCATCATTGATGACGCATTGGGTAATACCGACTCCGAGCGTTTGAGTGTCATGTCCACGCTATTGAGCGATCTTGGTCGAACTCGCCAAGTGTTTATTTTGACGTGTGACCAGAATCGCTATATCCGGGTAGCAAATGCGCGGCGGTTTCGAATGGACGAGTTGCGGGCCTAGTCCGATTCCTTGCGGCTCTCGCCTTGTTTGTGCTCGGCAGTCGGATTGCCGTCCGTTGCGTCACTGGCGGCTTCGCCAGCGACGTCGACAGGCTCCTCAGCTTCGACAGCCTGTTCGGCCTTATCTGGGGCGCTGGCAGGCGTTGGGGCGTCCTCGTGGGAATCCTTAACGGTGGCGTTGCCGTAGGTTTCCTCAAACTTCTTTTTGAGGTTGGGGACGGGCGTGCCAGGAGGTTGCAGGATCGCAGAACCTTCGATCTCAATGGTGACGTCTTCGCCCAAAATCAACCCGCCAGACTCCATCGGCGTGTTAAACGACATGTTGAAATGGGTGCGGTTGATCTTCAGGTAGCCCTCAAAGCCCATCCGGGTGTTGCCCATGGGGTCATCCGCCACGCCGATGACATGGACGTCGAGGGTGACCGGGTGGGTTTCGCCCTTGATGGTGAGATCGCCAGTGACCGAGGCGCGGTAGTTGTGCACCCACTCCACCTTGGTGGAGAAAAATGTAATCGTGGGGTACTTGTCCGTCTCGAAAAAATCATCGTTGAGGAGGTGATAGTCCCGGTCGGGATTGCTCGTGGAAATACTCGGGGTTTGAATAATGGCGTCAATTTTGCAGGATTCGCCAAGCACAATATAGCTTTCATAATCCGTAAATTCACCACGCATTTTCGTTACCATTGCGTGACGCACCCAAAACCCCACCCGGGAGTGCGTTGGATCAAGGATATATGTGCCGTCAAATAAAGTCATCGTCTCTTCTCCTTAAGGTGAGAATGCTGACTAGGGGGGTGGTTGATCACTGCATTGCAAGCTTAGTAATCGGTTGTGTGGATATCAATGACCACGAGATATAGCTAGTTGAAATATAAGAAATTCCAACATCAATTCTTAGAATTGCAGGTCGGTGGGATTATGCAATGCAAGCAAGTTTGTCCACAATTGAATGCGCTGGTTAAGTTTCATGAGCAGCCAAAATAGGTTTATTCTAGGTAAGTATGACGACCCCAAGATGGCTGAACGACGAAGAGCAGGAACTGTGGAGGGATCTCCTCGCCGCCGTCCGCTATGTTGATCGCGGCATGGATGTAACCCTTCAGGAAGGGCATGGGATTTCGGTTCCGGAGTTCGCGGTTCTCGTGCATCTTTCCGAAAGCAACGCGATGGAAACGCGGTTACGTGATTTGTGTGCCTCCCTCGAATGGGACCGTAGCCGCACCTCGCATCAGATCACACGCATGGAACGGCGTGGATTGGTGGTGAAACAAAAATGTTCTGACGACGGCCGCGGCGTCATCGTCGAGTTAACGGCTGAAGGTCGCCGTCGGCTCGAGTCCGCCGCCCCCGAACACGTAAATAGCGTGCGAAAACTGTTTTTTGACAACATCACGGAAGACGAAATGCGGGCCCTGAAACCCATTCTGGATCGAATCTTAAGGGAAAAACAAGGGTAATCCCTGATGCGCGGTGGCGACAGGGCGACGATACTCAAAGTTGTACACCAAATTTTTCCCTTCAAGGTTAGGAGCCTTGCCATGAACGCCCCATTTTCCGATCGCCAGCTCTACCGCAGCACCACCGACAGTTTCGTCGGCGGCGTTCTTGGGGGTGTCGCTCAAGCATATGGTTGGGATGCGTCCCTGCTGCGTCTCGGCTTCGTGGCTTCGTTCCTGTTGCCCGGATCCCAGTTATTCCTTGTGGTGCTGTACGTCATCGGCTGCATCGTGATACCCAAGGACACCACGTTCTAGCCAATCCTGCCTCGCAGCGTGAGTTGTTGCTGGGTAACGCAAAACACCCCGCCATGGAATGTGGCGAGGTGTTTTCTGGTGCCCCCGACACGATTCGAACGTGCGACCGCTGGTACCGGAAACCAGTGCTCTATCCCCTGAGCTACGGAGGCGGGCAGAAGAAAACATTAGCACCCGCAGCGCGGCAACGCGAATCGAGGCCCCGCATGGTGGCGGGGCCTCGAGGCGGCTAGTCGACGATGACCACGATCAGGGTGCGGGGCCCGTGGACACCTTCGACGCGATTGAGCTCGATGTCGGAGGTTGCGGAAGGGCCAGAAATCATGGTGATGGGTAGGCTACGATCCAGGCGTTCAACCATTTCTGGCACGCCGTAGACCACTGAATCCATGCGCACGATGCAGATGTGGCAGTCGGGGACGAGGGTGAGGGCGCGGCGGCCGTTCGTTGGATTGGATTCCAAGCAAATCGTGCCGGTTTGGGCGCTGGTGACATGGGAGTCGGTCACCACCACATCCACGTCGTCGAGTAGGCGCGGGTCGGTGGTGCGATCGTCGGGGGTGGCGGAGCCGGTGAACCCGTCAAAAAGTTTGGGATCTAAGCCCTCGGCGAAGCGCACGTCCTTGGCGTTGCGCTCTTCGAGCAGCGCCACGATGGTTGCGGCCAGACTGTCTTCGGTGGCTTCCTTCACAATCGCCTTGTAGTCGAGCAGGCGGTCGATCAGGGTTTCCTTGATTTCTGCGGCGGAGTAGTCGTGGGTGAGGTTGTACTCACGGGTGACTTCGTAGCCGCCTGAGGGGGTGTTTGCCAAGCGGTGCGCGTTGGCGATGCGCTGCAAGATCTCCTTCTTCGCGGCGGCGTTGCGGGCGTCCCGTTCAGCATGCTTGGTGGTCATTTATTTTTCCTCCGTAGTGGACTTGCCGGGGATGCCTTCTGCGCGAGCCTGGGCCAGCAGCTGTTGGGCTTCGTCGGAGTTGAACCAAACGCGGAAGGACTTCTTTGGCGGCACGGATGTGTCGCGTACATCGGTCCAGCCAGCGAGGAAACTCGGCAGGTGGGTGATCTTCTTCTTCCGGCCCCCAAGGATGCGACCGAATGGCACGAGCTTTGTGGCAATGTTCCACAGTTTGCGGTAGCCGAACGCCAAACCCATAGCCCCCATGAGCACGCCTTCGATCTTGGGTTTGTGGGATTCGATCTTTTGGTGGCGCAATTCGAGCAAGGCGGACGGGATGTCAATCTTGACTGGGCATACTTCGTAGCAGGCACCGCACAGGGAGGACGCGTACGGCAGGGAAGCGTTCGGGTCGTGTGCGGAATCAATGCCGGTGAGCTGCGGGGTCAAAATTGCGCCAATGGGGCCGGGGTAGGTGGAGCCGTAGGCGTGGCCGCCGGCGCGCTCGTAGACCGGGCAGACGTTGAGACATGCGGAGCAACGAATGCACTTGAGTGCCTCGCGGCCAATCTCGTCTGCGAGGGCAGCGGTGCGGCCGTTATCCACCAACACGAGGTGGAAATGCTTCGGGCCGTCGCCTTCGGTGACACCGGACCACAGGGAGGTGTAGGGGTTCATACGTTCGCCGGTGGAGGAGCGTGGCAGCAGCTGCAGGAACACTTCGAAATCCTGGAAGGTGGGCAGCATTTTTTCGATGCCCATCACGGAGATCAGGGTTTCCGGCAGGGTCAGGCACATGCGGCCATTGCCCTCGGATTCCACAATGGCGATGGTGCCGGTCTCCGCAACGCCGAAGTTTGCGCCGGAAATGGCAACCTTGGCGCGCATGAATTGTTCGCGCAGGAAGATGCGCGCCGATTCTGCGAGTTCGGCGGGTTCGGTGGACAGGGTTTCATCCGTGTGCGGCATTTCCTTGATGAAGATGTCGCGGATTTCCGCGCGGTTGCGGTGGATCGCGGGCACCAGGATGTGGGAGGGGCGGTCGTGCCCGAGTTGCACGATGAGTTCCGCAAGGTCCGTTTCGCGGGCGGAGATCCCAGCGGCGCGGAGCTGTTCGTTCAAACCGATTTCCATGGTGGCCATGGACTTGATTTTCACCACGTTGGTTTCGCCGGTGTCTTGCACCAGCTGGGTGACAATTTCGCCGGCTTCCTTGGCGTCGCGCGCCCAGTGGACGACGCCGCCGCGGGCGGTGACGGAGGCTTCCAATTGCTCCAGCAGTTCCGGCATGCGCGCCATTACGTCGCGTTTGATGCCGGATCCGGCTTCGCGTAGCGCCTGCCAATCGTCGATTTCCTCGATCACGGCGGCGCGCTTACCACGAATGGTGTGGGTGGCTTTATGCAGGTTGCGGCGCTGCGTTGCCTTGTATAGGTCTTCGTGCGCGGCAGCCTGGAAGGAGCGGGTACCGCGGAGGTTGCCCACTTCCTTTGACGCGCGCGGCGGCATTGCTGGGGTGCCCAGAAGCGTGCTCACAGCATGACCTCCTTGGAGTAGATAGCGGAGTCAGGGGACCAGGGGTGGCTCTTGGTGGAAGCCAGGATTTCGGCGAGGTGAATTGCCCGCACACCTGCGTGCTGGCGTGACAACGAACCACCGATGTTCATCAGGCAGGAAGCGTCTCCGGCGGTGACGTATTCCGCTTGGGTGTCACGGATGTTGCGCACCTTGTCGTGCACCATGGCAGCGGACGTTTCCGCGTTCTTTACGGAGAAGGTGCCGCCGAAACCGCAGCACTCTTCGGCGTGCGGCAGCTCCACCAGGTCGAGGCCCTCGACGTTGCGCAGTAGGCGCAGTGGACGGTCGCCAACTTTCAGGAATCGAAGAGAGTGGCAGGTGGAGTGGTAGGTGACGCGGTGCGGGAAAAATGCCCCCACGTTGTCAACACCGGCTACGTCGATCAGGAATTCGGATAGGTCGTAGGTTTTTGCGGCGGTGCGGCGCGCGCCATCGACAAGCGCGGAATTGCCGTAGCGGGAGGCAACGTGCTCGTGCTGTTCGCGGACGGCGCCCGCGCAGGAACCTGAAGGCGCGACCACGCAGTCGATGGAATCATCCGAAAACGCGTCCACGTAATTGCGGATCTGCGGAATCGCCTGCCGCTGATAACCAGTATTGACGTGCATCTGGCCGCAGCAAGTTTGTTCGGGCGGGAACACGACTTCGTGGCCGAGGCGGGAGATGATGACAGCGGTGGCCTTGACCACGTCCGGAAACATTGCGTCACCGATGCAAGTGGAAAACAGCGCTACACGCACGGTTGCTCCTCACGGTTGTTGGGGCATTATGGGTGCAAGCATGAATGCTGGTGATACCAATTTCACGCTCGATAGCCCCGATATTACCGATTCAGCCACACCCGACGAACCCATGTGAGGGCCGCCTAACCAGCGACTATTCCGCAACAAAAGCCTTTCCTAATTTGTTATCACCAGTGGGGTAAAGGAGTTATTGCAGGTTATTGACATTGCCGGAATTTGCCTAAATGGGGTATAGGTGCGAATTTTCAGCAAACACGCAGGTCAACGAATATCTAAATGTGATCAAAATTACATTCCTTAGCGTTATCGGGTTTGTTTTCGATCCTTCCCAAGCCGACGCCCAAGAGCTACCGCCTACCCTGAGAACCCCACAGGATGTTCGGCCCGTTTCCTGTGTTGAGGGCTGTGTCCGCTAGAATCTTCCCCCGTGACTCCCGCAGAATTAGCTACACTCATTCATTCCGTTGCGCACCGCGTGTTGGTAGACCGTGGGCTTGACGCAGCGCAGTTGCCTGAGCAGGTTGTGGTGGAGCGTCCCCGCAATCCCGAACACGGTGATTACGCTACGAACGTTGCGCTGCGCGTGGCTAAGCATGTGGGCTCGAATCCGCGGGAGCTGGCCGGCTGGTTGGCCGAGGCGCTTGCCAATGACCCCGCAATTGATAGCGCCGAGGTGGCGGGCCCCGGGTTTTTGAATATCCGGCTTGCTGCCGCTGCCCAGGGGGCCGTGGTGGCCAAGATTTTGGAGCAGGGCGAACGCTACGGCCATTCGGATGCTTCGGCGGGCCTGAAGGTCAACCTCGAGTTCGTGTCCGCGAACCCCACGGGGCCGATCCACCTGGGTGGCACGCGGTGGGCGGCGGTAGGCGACGCGCTAGGCCGTGTCTTGGCTGCGACGGGGGCGGAGGTCACCCGCGAATACTATTTCAACGATCATGGCGCCCAGATTGATCGCTTTTCCAATTCGCTGGTGGCTGCTGCGCAGGGGAAACCAACCCCGGAGGATGGTTATGGTGGCGCCTATATTCAGGATATTGCGGCGGCCGTGGTGGCGCAGCGGCCGGATGTTTTGGAGCAGCCGGCGGAGCTCATGCAAGAGACGTTCCGCGAACTCGGCGTCGCTATGATGTTCGAACAGATTAAGCGTTCGTTGCATGAGTTCCATACCGATTTCGATGTGTTCTTCCACGAGAACAGCTTGTTTACGTCCGGCGCGGTGGAGCGCGCGGTGCAGCGGTTGAAGGAGAACGGCAACCTGTATTTCGATCAGGGGGCGTGGTGGTTGCGTTCCACCGAGTTCGGCGACGATAAAGACCGCGTGGTGATCAAATCCGACGGCAACGCCGCCTACATCGCTGGGGACATAGCGTACGTGGAGGATAAGATCCAGCGCGGCCACAATTTGTGCATTTACATGTTGGGCGCCGACCACCACGGCTATATTGCCCGCTTGCGGGCCGCCGCAGCCGCGCTTGGCTACGACCCCGCGCAGGTTGAGGTCATGATCGGCCAGATGGTGAATCTGGTTGCGGGTGGGGAAGTAAAGAAGATGTCCAAGCGTGCTGGCACCGTCATCACGCTGGAAGATTTGGTGGAAGCGCTGGGGGTGGATGCCGCCCGCTATGCGCTGATCCGCTCGTCGGTAGATTCGTCCCTGGATATTGATTTGGAGCTGTGGGCGAAGCAGTCCAACGATAACCCCATCTATTACGTGCAGTATGGGCACGCGCGGCTGTGCTCGCTGGCGCGCAAGGCAGACGAACTTGGCGTCACCACCGCGGGCGCGGATTTGTCGTTGCTTACGCACCCCCGCGAGGGTGATTTGATCCGCACGCTTGGGGAATTTCCTGCGGTGGTGCAGGCGGCCGCTGAGCTGCGCGAGCCGCACCGGATTGCCCGCTATGCGGAGGAGCTGGCCGGTACGTTCCACCGCTTCTACGATTCCTGCAACATTTTGCCGAAGCGTGACGAGCAGGCGACGCCGCTGCATGCGGCGCGATTGAGCTTGGCGCAGGCGACGCGGCAGACGCTGGCTAATGCGCTTGGCTTGGTCGGCGTGACCGCGCCGGAACGAATGTAATACAGTAGTACGACACTATGAGCGATTTTAATCACTTGCCCGCCCATGTGTGGCCGCATAATGCCCGCCGTGAAGAGGATGGCGTGGTCACCATCGCGGGTGTACCGCTGCCAGATATTGTCGAGGAGTTCGGCACTCCCGTGTTCGTAATCGACGAGGACGATTTCCGTTCCCGTTGCCGCGACATGGCAGCAGCCTTCGGCGGCGGCGATCACGTGCATTACGCCGGTAAGGCGTTTCTTACCCAGACCGTCGCGCGGTGGATTGATGAGGAAGGCCTGTTTCTCGACGTCGCCTCCCACGGGGAATTCCAGGTGGCGCTCGCCGCCGGATTCCCTCCCGAGCGCATCACCGCCCACGGCAACAACAAGGGCGTGGAGTTTTTGCGCGCCTGCGTGCGTAATGCCGTCGGTCATGTGGTGATTGATTCCGCGCAGGAACTCGAATTGTTGGATTTGGTGGCGGCGCAACAGGGCCGCGTCCAAGACGTGCTTGTCCGGGTCAAGCCCGGCATTGAGGCGCACACGCACGAGTTCATCGCCACCGCGCACGAGGATCAAAAGTTCGGTTTTTCCTTGGCCTCCGGCTCGGCGTACGAGGCGGCGCTTGCCGCCGTGCGTGCCCAAAACCTGCGCTTGGTGGGTTTGCACTGCCACGTCGGCTCCCAGGTGTTTGACGCCGAGGGGTTCTCGCTCGCGGCGGAACGCGTGTTGGGGCTGTGGGCTCAATTGCATATGGATTTGCCGGCGGAACACGCGGCCGATCTCACCATCCTGGATTTGGGGGGTGGCTACGGCGTGGCTTACACGGAAGACCAGGCGCCGTTGGATGTGCGGGCGGTGGCTGCTGATTTGCGTGCCAAGGTGGCGGATCGCGCCACCAAGTTGGGATTGGCGGTGCCTACATTGTTGGTGGAGCCGGGGCGGGCTATCGCGGCGTCGTCAATGGTGACGGTGTATGAGGTGGGAACGGTGAAGGACGTTCACGTCACCGATGACACCACGCGCCGCTACGTGGCCGTCGACGGCGGCATGAGCGACAATATCCGTACCGCGCTCTACCAGGCGGAATACGACGCACGCCTAGTCAACCGGTTCTCCGGCGAGGAGGACGAACCCGCGCCGCGCATTGCCACCCGGGTAGTGGGCAGCCATTGCGAGGCCGGCGACATTCTTATCGACGACGCGCAACTACCTGCCGATATCGCCACCGGCGACCTGCTGGCGTTGGCCGCCACCGGTGCCTACTGCTATCCCATGTCGAGCCGGTATAACATGTTTTGCCGCCCGCCGGTGGTCAGCGTGCGCAATGGCCGCGCCACGCTCATGGTGCGGCGGGAGACCATCGAGGATATGCTTGCCCTAGAAAATTTCTGAAATGAGCGGGGCTTGCCGCTAGGCTTGGGGGCATCGAGGTTGGGAGATGAGACCGATGCCACTACATGCCGATGGGTACACCTTTGAACTCGCCGCCGAAGTCCAGCGGACGCCCGTGAAATACCGGAATCGCTACGGCATCGAACTCGCGGCCGACCTGTATCGGCACCGTGACTTGGATGCTGCAACCTCGCATGCCGGGGTGGTCATTGGGCCGCCGCACGGGGGTGTGAAAGAACAAGGTGCCGGGATTTATGGTCAGCAACTCGCCGCCCGCGGGCTGGTCACGCTTGTGTTCGACCACTCCTACAACGGCGAAAGCGGCGGTGCGCCCCGGCACCTTACCTCGCCGGAGATCTTCGCCGAAGACTTCAGTGCCGGCGTCGATTATTTGGGAACCCTTGAGTTTGTGGACCGCGATCGGATTGGCGCGCTTGGGCTGTGCGGTAGCGGCGGGTTCGTGCTCAACGCCGCGCGTGGGGACGTACGCATCCGCGCCGTGGTCACCTCCGCAATGTACGACATCAGCCGGGTGAGTCGCCGCGGGTGGCGCGACAGCATGAGCGAATCCGAACGTGCGCAATTGCTCGCCGATATCGCGGAGCAGCGGTGGGAGGATGTGGATTCGAACCGGCCAGCACTCACCCCGAGCTACCCGGACGAAGTCCCAGAGGAAGGGTTCGACCCTATCACCGACGAGTTCTTCGAATACTACGTCAGTGACCGGGGGCGCCACCCGCACGCCACCGGTGCGTTTACCGTGACCAGTGCGCCGTCCCATATTTCCTATGGCAGCCTGCGATATCTTGGGGATTTGCGGCCACGGCCGCTGCTGCTGATTACCGGGGAACACGCACATTCGAAGTACTTCAGCGAAGACCTCGCCCGCGACTATGACGGGCCGAAGGACTTGATCGTGGTTCCAGACGCCCGCCACATTGACCTCTACGATCGAGTGGAACTGATCCCGTTCGATGCGATCGAGGATTTCTTCCGGAGCGCGCTCTAGTGGCTAAAGCCGTCGCGGATGATGCCGAAGCAGGCCGCAAGGACTGCCTCGCGGGGGCCTAGGGACGTCATCTTGAGGGCGATGGCGCCGCCCGCGATAGCCAAATTCACCATGGCGTGAATGTCAATGGTGGACACGTGTTCGGGGCAGCGCTCGCAAATCGCGTCGCTGATTCGTTTCACAACGTCGTAGGCCTCGGTTTGATCCTCGCAAGCGGTGACATAGTTGATGTGGTCAATCACGCGGGTCAGGCTGGCAAAGGAAAAGGGATCACCGGGCTCCTTCGACGTGGAATCGTCGATGAGCCGGTACATGATGTCGATTGGGCCGAGACCCGCAGGGGAATTGCGGATGTTCTCAACCCAACGGTCGACCACGATTTGCAAGAAATAGAATAAGGCGGCTTCCCGGGTAGGGAAGTAATTGTGAAACGTCCGGGCAGACACCTCGGCATGCTCCGCGATCGCGGCAATGGTCACCTGATCGTTGCGTAAGGTGGTGAGCAGCTCCACCGCCGATTGCGCGATACGACGCCTCGTTTGTTCCTTCTTCTTTTCTCGCAAGCCAGTCATTATGCGTGCAGCGCCTCTCCTTCTACGTCTATACGTGGAATTATACGGTCCAACCACTTCGGTAACGCCCACGCACGATCCCCAAGGAGAAACATCGTTGCGGGGATAATGGTCATGCGCACGAGCACAGCATCGAATAATACCGCCACGGCGAGGGCATACCCCACGACCACGATAAAGCGCTCGTCTACCAGCATGAACGCTGCGAACACGCTGATCATAATTAAGGCTGCGGCTGTGACCACGCGGGCGCCGTGCTTAAACCCGTTGGATACCGCATCGCCCGCCGTTTTACCCCGGATATAGCCTTCTCGCATGCGGCTGACGAGAAACACCTGATAATCCATCGCCAGCCCAAACACAATCCCGATCAACATGATGGGCAGGAAACTAGTCAATGGTTGCGGGTCAGAAACAATACCCCCGAAGCCTTCCTGCCAGATTGCCACAGTCAACCCGAAGGTGGCTGCTATGGATAAGGCAAACCCTACGGTGGCAATCAGCGGCACCCAGAACGAGCGGAATACCACCATCAACAGCAGGAACGCGAGCCCGAGCACGATGCCGATATAGGGAAGCATCGTATCCGCTAGCCGCTCCGAAATATCTTCGAATATAGGTCCGGCACCGGTGACGGCGTAATTGTCAGCTTCCGCACGCAAGCGCTCCAAAAGTTCGCCTGTGCGTTCGTCGGTTGCACGGTATTCGGGGGTGATCAACACCTGGGCGGTATCGTTCGCATCATTGATGTTGATTACCTGCGCGTTGGTGACGCCCGCTATGTTTTGAATTTGGGCGGTGGTTTCCGCGAAGGTTTGCATGCGCTGCTCGGCGGGAATGTCCGCGGCGTCGATTACCGCAATCATGGGGCTGGTCCGGCCGGGGCCGAACGCGTCATCGATCATTTCATACGCCGTACGGGTGGGGGAACCAAGTTTGGTGGTGGCGTCAGTCGGCATAGCAAGTTGCAGGTTCATCGCGGGAACGGCCAGCAGCGCCAAGGCCACCACGCCGCTGGTGAGGAACAACCACGGATGCGAACGCACTCGCCTAATCCAACGCAGGCCAAGGGTTGGTTTTTCCTGCTCTGGGTCCGGGGCCTTGACCAATGGTGCGGGGATGGAAAATGCAAAGGTGCCAATCAGGCCAAGCAACGCGGGCAACAACGTCACGGCGACGAGCACGGCAACGGCCACCGTAGCGGCGGCGGCCAAGGCCATAGCAGAGAGGAACGGAATATTAACGATGGTCAGCGCGGCCAACGCGATGACTACGGTGAGGCCCGCGAACACTACAGCGGATCCGGCTTTGCCTATCGCGAGGCCTGCGATGTGCGCGCGTACGTCCCTCGGGGTGTGGCGTAGTCGCGTGGCCAGCTCGCGGGGCGCAAGGTCATGTCCGTCGACGTGTTCGATGAGTTCGCTGCGAAAACGGGAAAGGATAAACAGGGCGTAATCGATACCCACGGCGAGGCCAATCATGGAAGACAGCGTCGTGGTCATCGGATTTATGGAATCTACAAATCCCGTCGCGGCAGAAATGCCCAACAAGCCGAGAGCTACGCCAACCACGGCGGTGATCAGCGGCAATCCGGCGGCCACCAGCGAAGCGAAGGTGATAATAAGCACTAGCGCGGCGACAATGGCCCCGATGATCTCGCTCTGCATGCCGGGCGGCTCGCCTTGGAACGCATTACCGTTATACGCGACCGTAAGATCGCCGCTACTGTTCTCGATTGCCTCCCGGAAGCTTGCCCTATCCGCGGAGGTAATGTCCGCAGCGGTGGCTCGGTCGAAACGGACCTCAAATGTGCCAGTGCGCTGATCTTCGCTGAGCGGGGAAATTGCCTTGAGGTCCGCCGCAATCTGCTCCGGCGGAATGCCCTGCGCTGCCTTTTGCTGCGTGACCTGCTGCTGCATGCCCGCCGCCGCCAGTGCCGGATTCACCATTCGCTCCGATTCGGTGAGCGGGGCAGTCCCGGAAAGTTCCTTGAGCAACGCATCAACCTGGGTGCTTATCTCGGGATCGGCAAGCGTTTTGCCGTGCGGCGCCTGCACCACGACGGTGGCAGTGGGGGAGGTCACAGCGTCGTCCTCCGTGTTGAAGCGCTCTTTGATGGTGTCCTGCGCGACTACGGATTCCAAGCCGGGGATAGTGAATTTGTTGGTGGGCGGTTGGGAGAAATTGATTGCGGCCGTGGCCATGCCGCCAATGATCAAGAACCACACCAGGACCGTGGCCCATCGGTGCAGGTACGCGGCCCTGCCGATGCGATACAACAATTGCGCCATCGAAAATACCTCGAATTCTTTGACAACGTGGGATTGGTGGGGTGAGCGACACTAAAAACTTACATCTCTGATGCAAAGCTGCGCAAGCTGCGCAAAACAACACCATGCGTGAAAGTTTGCCGTTACCGTGTAAAGCTACCCCCAAATACGATCCCGTTGAGACAGTTCCAGACTGCTTGGTCTAGAATGCGAAACAACCCTGAAATACATTGTCCAAAAACGATCTGAAGATCACGGGGAGAAACAGCATGACAAAGACCACCGTCAACCTTGGCAAAGGCTCCGATTCGCCGGTAGGTGTGGCCATTTTGGGGCAGGGAACAGTCGGCCGTGAGGTGTTGCGCATCCTCCTCGCCAATAAGGATTCCCTAGAGCACCGCGTCGGCGGGAAGCTAGAGGTGCGGGGCGTTGCCGTTGGGGACATGTCCAAGCCGCGCCCAGGGGTTGACCCAGAACTGCTTACCGATGACGCTATGGAACTAGTCAACCGAGATGACGTGGATATCGTCGTCGAACTTATCGGTGGGATCGAGTACCCGCGGGAAGTTGTGTTGGCCGCGTTACGCGCGGGGAAATCCGTGGTCACCGCCAATAAGGCGCTCGTCGCGGCGCACTCCGCGGAGCTCGCCCAAGCGGCGGATGAGGCGGGAGTGGACCTGTATTTTGAAGCCGCCGTCGCCGCAGCCATCCCGGTGGTCGGTCCGCTGCGCCGCTCGTTGGCGGGAGACCAGATCGTGTCCGTGGCCGGCATTGTCAACGGCACCACCAACTTCATCCTGGACGCGATGGAAACCTCCGGCGCGTCTTATGAAGAAATGGTCAACAAGGCCATCGAATTGGGATACGCGGAGGCCGACCCGAGCGCGGACGTTGACGGGCACGACGCGGCGTCGAAAGCCGCAATTTTGGCGTCGCTGGCGTTCCACACGCGGGTGACCAAAGACGACGTGTACTGCGAAGGCATTTCCAATATCACCAGCGAAGACATTAAAACCGCGCGCGAAGCTGGCTACGCAATCAAATTGCTGGCCATTTGCGAACGCTTTACGGATTCCCACGGCCAAGAAGTGATCGCCGCCCGCGTGCACCCCGCCTTGATTTCGAAGGATCATCCATTGGCAAGCGTCAACAAGTCCTTTAACGCAATCTTCGTCGAGGCGGAAGCCGCGGGCCGCCTCATGTTCTACGGCAACGGTGCCGGCGGCGCGCCCACCACCTCTGCCGTGCTTGGCGATCTCGTCGGCGCCGCACGCAATAAGGTGCACGGCGGCCGCGCCCCCGGTGAATCCACCTACGCGAACCTGCCCATTGCCGAGTTTGGCGACGTGCTCACCCGATACCATGTGGACATGCGTGTGGAAGATCGAATCGGTGTTCTTGCGGAAGTTTCCGCGTTGTTCGCCGCCCACGGCATCTCCCTGCGGACCGTGCGTCAGGAGGATCAAGGGGACACCGCGCGGCTGGTCGTGGTCACCCACGCCGCCCGCGAAGCCGACCTTGCGCACACCGTGATCAAGTTGAAAGAACTCGCTGCCGTGAAGGAAGTCACCAGCGTCATCCGCCTCGAAGGCGAATAATCACAAGAACCCTGACAAGGAGTGTTACGTTGCCCACTGCATTGCGCGTTGGCCAAAAAGTCAGCGTGAAAGTTCCGGCCTCGTCTGCGAACCTCGGGCCGGGGTTTGACACCCTCGGCCTTGCCCTCGGCCTGTACGACACCGTCGAGGTAGAGGTGACGGAATCCGGCCTTGAGGTGGAGGTGTTCGGCGAAGGCGCCGGTGAATTGCCGCTTGACGGCTCTCATTTGGTGGTCAAAGCGCTGCGGTCCGCGTTGAAAGCAGCCGATGTGGATGCTCCCGGGTTGCGGGTGGTGTGCCACAACACCATTCCGCAGTCCCGTGGCTTGGGTTCGTCCGCCGCCGCCGCCGTTGCAGGCGTCGCCGCAGGCAATGGGCTCGCCGGGTTCCCGCTTGACGACGCCCAGCTGGTCCAGCTTTCCTCCGCCTTTGAGGGGCACCCAGACAATGCGGCGGCGTCCGTGTTGGGCAGTGCGGTGGTGTCTTGGACTGAAATTCCGGTGGACGGCCGCACCCAACCCCAGTACCGTGCGGTGCGCATTGCTGTGCACCCAAGTATTCGAGCGTTAGCACTGGTGCCTGATTTTCATGCGGCCACGGAGGCGGTGCGGCGGGTGCTACCGTCCGACGTGACCCACCTGGATGCTCGGTTCAATGTTTCCCGTTGCGCGGTGATGACCGTTGCGCTTCAGCACCACCCGGAATTATTGTGGGAGGGCACGCGAGACAGGCTGCACCAGCCGTACCGCGCCGACGTGCTCCCGGTGACTGCCGAGTGGGTGAATCGCCTGCGTAACCGTGGTTTCGCGGCATACCTGTCCGGTGCTGGTCCGACCGCCATGGTGTTGTCCACCGAACCGGTGCCCGAAACCATTTTGGACGAGGCGCGTGCCGCCGGTTTGAAGGTGGAGGAGTTGCCGATTGCCGGGCCGGTGGAAGTCACCGTAGTGTCCTAGTGGTGCGTGCGCTACCGCTCGTCTTCGGCGCAGTGTGCTTGTAACACAACTTGGCAGCAATTCGGCTTGGCCATGGGCAGGAGCTGGATGTGCGCTTCACCCTGTTGGAAGGGGCCAAGCGCCTCACCTAGGAACCCTTCGTGTATCGCACACACTAGTGGGTTTGGTGCGGCGCCTTCATCGGAGGCAAACGGGCACGCATGGACGTCAATGACGGCGTAGTCGTCCTCGGTAACGCGCATTCCCGGATCAAAACCCAGCCTGCGCAACGCCCGCGTGAGTACCCGTACCGCGTCCTCCGGCGAGGACCACGACGTACCAGCACGCTGAATGCGCTGCGCCCAATCGCGCCCAATGTCCCGGGCGGTTTGTTGGGTGTGGGGGTCGCGCGGATCCCCAAGGTGCTCCACCAGCGCTTGGATCAACGCAGCGTGTTCGGTGAGCACCGCGCTGCCGGAAGGGATGCGGGCATGGAACAGTACGGACGGTCGGCCCCGCCCCCGACTCCGCGCCCGTTCCGTGACTACCGCTTGCAGTTCAATCAGCTCGTCCAGATGCCCCCGCACGGTATTAATGTGCATGCCCAGCTGTTCGGCGATTTCTGCGGCTTTTGCCCCTCGTTCAAAACTGCGCACGGCCTCCAGCACGAGGCGTTGCATGCGCGACAGCGGTAGCGTATCCGTTGCCAGTCGGGCGGCCGGCAACGGCGCGGGATTCACGGTGGACACGTTCCTCAGTGTACCTATCCACCGTGACGCAGTTTGCGGCGTGGTTAGGCGCGCTCGCTCGCCACGGTGAAGCGCTGCCCGGGGTGAGCATTGGTTTCCGCCTCGTCAACGATGGCCACCGCGAAATCTTGGGTGGATACGTAATCACCGGCGGGGGAATTGAGCTCAGTGACGTAGTGCCCGGTACGCACGCCAGGAGCCAGCTCCGGGGAGGGCGCCGCGATGGACCACTGCAATGCGGCGGCGTGATCGCGGTAGGCGTCCAGCACCGCGCCGAAGGTTTTCGCTTCGGTGAGGTATTCGGCAGGGAAGTCGGGGAGTTCGTAGAGGCGGGTGCCGTTGACCTCCAGGGCACCGGCGCCGCCGACAACGATGAAGCGGCCGGTTGGGGCGGCGTTGATAAGTGCCTTGTGGGCGTCCACGACGGCGGGGTAGTTGTCGCGGCTGGCAACGCTGATCACGGTGACGTCGTGGTCATTGATGGCATCAACGACGCCGGCGGTGTTCGCTACGTCGAGGGCGGTGGTGCCTGCCGCGCCGTTGCGGGTGTAGGCGGTGACGTCGTGGCCGCGCCTGGTGGCTTCCGCTACTACTTCGGTGCCGACGAGGCCTGCTGCGCCGATGACTGCAATACGCATGATCTGCTCCTTTGGTTGGAAATATCGAGTACGATCACTAAGGTAACTATTTGTAACCGATTACCTCAAGGTAACTAAAGGAGCGTTGCGCTGTGACGTTAGTCACCCATTCCAAGCCTGCGGCGGATATTCTCGACGCAAATTGCCCTTCGCGTACCGTATTACGCCACGTCACCGACCGCTGGACACCCATGATCGTCACCGTGCTGCATCGGGAAACCAAAGTGCGCTTCAGCGACATCCGCACCCGCGTCGGCGGCATCTCCGGAAAAGTACTCACCGAAACCTTGCGCTCCATGGAACGTGACGGGTTGGTATTGCGCGAGGTCACACCCTCAATTCCGCCGCGTGTGGACTACAGCCTCACCCCACTCGGCACGAGTCTCGTGGCACCCATCGACGCCATCCGACAATGGGCCGAAGCGCACGTAGACGCCGTGGAAGCCAATCGGGCGCGTTTCGACGCCGCGCACTAACGCCAGTCCTACGAGGTTGCGGCTGGATATATCGTGATCGCAGTGGCTTTTGTGGCAAGGGCGATAGTATCTGCAGCAGCTAACCCTAGCCGCGTAGCCGAGGCCGAGGTGATGGGGATGCGAACGAGCGTCCCGCACGTATCTACCAGCACTTCAGTGACTCCACCGGAAGACTCAATCGCGCGAATGTTGCCCTCCCAGAGGTTTTGAGTAGATTCTTGCACTGTTGCGCTATCCGGTAATCGGATGCTTGTTGCTTGCGGGTCGAACACGGCAAGCGCCTTCGCACCCACCGTGACCTCAGCGGAATGCGTAATCCCACGGATGATTTGCGAGCCTGCTTGCATGGTCGTTGTGTACTTGTTTGTGGCCGTCACGGTTCCACAAATTCGATTCACTCCCGCCAATTGGGCTACGAACTCATTTGGTGGGATGGCGAAAATTTCGGCGACGGGTCCTGCCGTGACCGTGCGGCCTCGCTCTAACACCACTGCGGCACCAGCCAGGCTAGCGATTTCCAGCGGATTGTGGGAGACCATTACGGTGGTTCGATCCCCAGCACTGGCGCGGAGGAATTCCCGCCATCGTTGCGCCGCAGCCACGTCGAGCGCAGCGAACGGCTCATCTAGAACGAGCGTTCGAGGTCGGACAGCTAAAGCGCGGGCCAATGCCACTTGTGCAGCTTGGCCACCGGACAGCGCGGAGACCTTTGTCCTCTCCAGTTCTTGTAGCCCAGCTGCCTGCAGAATCTCCCGCGCCGCAGCTGATGATTCCGCCACCAGTGCCACGGCTTTGAGCACCGTAGTGTGGGGCGGCAGTCCATGGCGCTGGGACAGCAACACGATGCCACGTTGGTGCGGCGGTAGAAAACTGCCTGCATCTACGGCGCGGCCGTCGATACGCACGTCAGCACCTCGGAGCCGTCCCGAAACCAGGTGGGCCAGCGTAGTTTTCCCAGCCCCATTCGGACCGATAATGGCGGTGGTGGAATTCGCTGGAAACTCCGCTCGCAATTGCCCCCGATGGATCTTGATATCCGCACCGCCCGACTCCGGGGTACTCCATTTTCGCAGTGCCGGAACATCAAAACCAGCGCCAACATCAATGGCCTCCAACAAGCGGTGTCGTGGGCGCAGCAACAGCGCGGCGCCGCCAGTGCACGCCAACACCGAGGTAGCCAACACGATCAGGAAAAACGCGAGCACCAGCGCGCGGTCTGGGTCAATCTCTCGCTCCAAGTAAATACCCAACGGCATAGTGCGAGTTACCCCCGGCAACGACCCCGCAAACGTCAACGTCGTGCCGAATTCACCCAACGAACGGCACAGCGCCAACCCAGCGCCAGTGGCAATCGCGGGCGCGACCGCAGGCAGTACAATGCGGGTAATCACTAATGAGGGCCGCAACCCCAACCCTGCGGCGCTCGCAATAATTTCTGAGTCTAGGTGGCGCAACGCTTGATCGACAGCAACCACCACAAACGGCAGCGACACAAACACGTGCGAAGCAACCACGCCAGGAAACGCGAAACTCAACTGCCATCCCAGGAGATTCAACATGGGCGCGGCCACACCGCGGCGCCCAACAGCTGCCGACAACGCTAAGCCGCTGACTACCGGCGGCATGGCCAACGGCAACATCACCAGCAACCGCACTGCGCCCGCACCTCGCCGCAGTACCCCCAACCACAAGGCAAGCGGCACCCCAAGCAGCGTAGTAATCACCATGGATAACACCGCGGAAGTAAGAGTTACTTGCAGTAACGCGTGCGTATCTGACGCAGCGGCAACCTCGGCCAGCCGGCTCCACGGAACCCGCAGGAGCAACGCCAAAATTGGGCTTACAATTACTCCCGCGGCCAACACCCCGCCCAGTAGTACTACAGGCGGCAAAACCAGCCGGCTGGGACGTAGCGGGGGCAGTGTACGAGCGCGCATTTACGGGCTCGGGGTGAAGCCGCGATCACTCCACAGCGCATCGGCGTCACTGGAGTCAATGAGATCCACAAACGTCCGTGCGGCGTCAGGATTTTGCGAGGTAACGACAACCGCCGCCACATAATCGTTCGGGTCTTCCGAAGCGCCTGGCACGTCGAACACCTTTACGTTGTCACCGGCGGCGATGGCGTCGCTGGAGTATACCCAGCCGGCATCTGCCTCCCCAGAGGTTACTTTGCCCAACACGTCGGTCACGGAATGCTCGCGCGAGACAAACTCCAGCCCAGGCAGCAACTGTTCCACAAATCTCTCGGTGGTGCGACCACACGGCACTTGGGAATCGCAAGCAACGACCTGCGCGTTGCGTAGGGACTCGTCCACCCCAGTGATACCCGCAGGATTGTCCCGCGGTACCGCCAACACAATATGGTTGGTGGCTACCACCTTTGGGTCGGCGACCACACCCGCTTCGACCGCCCGATCCATAGTAGGTTTATCGGCGGTGATGAGCACATCGCCCGGGCTGCCATCTATAAGTTGTTGCACCAGTGTCGAGGATCCCGCATTGACAAAGGATAACTCCTGCTTGCTCAAGGCATTGAAATCATCACTGAGCACCCGCGTTGACGCCGCCGCGAGCACAATGATTGGTTGCTCGTTTCCCGAAGTTTGCGCGGTGGTGGCCTGCTCGCCGCCACCACTGCAGGCCGTGGCGAGCCCAAGTACCAAGGCCGCCGCCGTGACACCTTGAATACGTTTCATGACGTTGAATTCCTTGACGCTAAGCACCGTAGGAGCGGGCTTGTTGAGCTTCTGACGGACGCGTGTGGATGGATTCCCAACCAGCGCGATGGTGATCTTCCATGGTGGCCTCCCGTGACCGGTACACCACATACGGGCGGGTGGCGTAGCCTACCGGCGCGGAAAATACGTGGACGAGGCGTGTAAACGGCCATGCAATACACAAAATGAGTCCCGCGATAATATGCAACTTGAATGCAAGTGGTACGTCAGACATCAACTCCGGTTGCGGTTGGAACGAAAACACACTGCGCAGCCAAGGGGAAATAGTTTCTCGATAGTCGTAGCCGTGCGCATCGCCCAAAATTTGCGTGCTCACCGTGGCGTATACCCCTAGCATGATTGCGGTTGTGAGCAGCAGATACATGATCTTGTCGCCGACGCTGGTGGCCAAGTGTACGGTGCGAGTGACAAAGCGGCGATACAACAAACCAAGCAGGCCGACAACCGCTGCGGCACCAAACAAAGTACCGATATAGGCGGCCACGAAATGATAAACGGATTCGCTCACCCCGACGGCAAGCGTCCACGACTTTGGAATTGCTAAGCCAATGACGTGGCCGCCGATCACGCCGAGCATGCCGTAGTGAAATACTGGCGAGGATAATCGGAGCAATTTGGATTCATAGATTTGAGAGGATTTCGTGGTCCAACCGAATTGGTCGTAGCGCCACCGCCACAGGGTGCCGATGATAAAAACCGCTAACGATAACCACGGAAAAGCCACCCACAAAAACGTATCTATAGCTGACATGGTTAAGTCCTTGAAGAAGCGGAGGTGGGGAAGGGAAGTGGGGTGCCAATACCAACTAGCTCGGCGGGCGGTCCCTGATGGATAAGATCGTGATAATAAGCTTTGGTTTCAGCATCGATTTCCGGCAATGACATGCACAGCGCGGAAACCACGTGCGCGTACGGGGAATCCAAGCCCAGCAGGGCGGTACGAAGTACCTCGATCCCGTCACGGTGTGCGGCTAGCATGGTGACCGCCGCTTCGTGGGCCGCGGCGTCGGCACGCGCCGACGCCTCCAACACCACGCACAGGTGATCCGGAAGTTCCTTGCGCACGAGCTCGAAACCTAAGCTGTGAAGCGCATCTTGGAATGCCACAATCGCCGTGCCCCGTTGTCGGGTGTCGCCCACCGCGTAGTAGGACAGGTATAACGAACAACGGCGCCGCTGATCGAACGTACTTACGTAATGCTCTGCGAGTGAGCGGATCCCACTGATTCGAACGTGTGAGCAAAACGTGGAGAGTTGTGTGGTGATGGGGGTGGGCAGGCTCACGAGGGAACCCTCCACGGCGCTCAGCGTTTCCACGAACGATGTACTCGGGTAATCCAACAGCAATGAACACGCCATGTGCACGCATTGCCGCTGATGAGTGGACATGCAGACAGGGGAGACAAACGTCGTGGTCATGGTTGCCCCTTCGAATTCGGAAACATTCCGGCTGGCCGTGTACCCGTAGGCCACTCCGCCAAACTCACCGGAGCACCAGCTTGGCACGCGGCCGGGGCGCCCCGCCCAAGCCCGTGGAACGCAGCCACATCGAGGTTATGCTGCGATGGAAAATCCGCGATCGCCGCATCCAACCCCGCAATACCTCGCGGTGTTTCCGTATGGGTCGTAGGAATGACATAACGGTCGTCATACTTCGCTATCGCTAGCAACCGGTGCATGCTGCGCATCTGTGCACCCGTCATCCCCACCGCTGCCGCAATCTCCTCCTGCGGAGGATTGCCCAAATTCACATCGCGCATGTAGCAGCGCATCGCCGCAAGCCTGCGCAAGACACGCTCCACTGGCCGTGGATCCCCAGCGGTAAATAGCCCGGCTAAGTATTCCAACGGGATTCGCATCGTGGAAATCGCGGTGTAAAGGATGCGATGATCCTCGCCGTCGTTTCCAGTTGCGGTTACTTGATCCACTACCGGCGACAGCGGGGGAATGTACCACACCATCGGCAGCGTGCGATATTCCGGATGGAGCGGCAAGGCCACCTCAAACGTGGAAATTAAATCCCACACCGGCGATTCCTGGGCCGCCTTAATCCAGCCCCGCGGCACGCCTTCCCGCTCTGCCGCCGCGACAACTTCCGCATCGAAAGGATCCAGCAGGATGGATCGCTGCGCCTCATAAAGCGCCGTGGGGTCCGCGGTCCTGGCGGCTTCTGCTACGCGGTCGGCGTCGTATAACAGCACGCCAAGATACCGGAGACGACCCACGCATGTTTCCGAACACACAGTTGGTTGTCCAGCTTCGAGGCGGGGATAGCACAGCGTACATTTCTCCGCTTTGCCCGACTTGTGATTGAAAAACACCTTCTTGTACGGGCATCCGGACACACACATGCGCCAACCGCGGCACCGGTCTTGGTCCACCAAGACGATGCCGTCCTCGGTGCGTTTATACATCGCGCCAGATGGACAACTGGCCACGCAGGTGGGGTTGAGGCAATGCTCACAAATGCGCGGGAGATAAAACATAAAGGCGTCTTCAATTTCGGTTTTCACCTTGAGGTTCATCTCACGCAGCACGGGGTCTCCCGCAAGAGTTTCCAGTGAGCCACCCAGGTCATCGTCCCACGCTGAAGACCATGAAACCTTATCAATGGGTTGTCCAGTGAGCTGGTTCAGTGGTCGCGCGCTCGGTTGCGTTTGCTGCCCCTTCGGCGCGCTGAGTAGTTTGTCATACTCGTACGTCCACGGCTCATAGTAATCCGAAATATCCGGCAGGTTGGGATTGTGAAAGATCGTGGCAAGTTTGCGTAACCGGCCACCGGAACGGGGTTTGAGTTTCCCGCTGCGGGCAAGCTGCCAGCCGCCTTCCCATTTATCTTGGTTCTCCCAGGCGCGCGGATACCCCACGCCCGGTCGAGTTTCAACGTTGTTGAACCAGACGTACTCGACGCCTTCCCGGTTCGTCCACGCCTGCTTGCACGTGACAGAGCAGGTGTGACAACCGATACATTTGTCGAGGTTCATCACCATTGCGATTTGCGCCATGACTTTCATCAGTACTGCACCTCCTGGGAGCGACGGCGAATCTTGGTAACCTCATCGCGGTTATTGCCGGTGGGGCCGATGTAGTTGAATGCGTAGGTGAACTGCCCGTAGCCGCCAACCAAGTGCGTCGGCTTGATCATGATGCGGGTCAAGGAATTGTGGGTGCCACCGCGGCGCCCGGTGTGTTCATTTAACGGCGTGCCGACCGTACGTTCGGATGCATGGTGCATAAACGCGGTGCCTTCTGGCATGCGGTGTGACACTACTGCCCGCGCCGAGACCACACCATTGCGGTTATAGGCCTCCACCCACTCGTTATCCTTCACGCCAATTTTCTCGGCGTCTTTGTGCGACATCCAGATCACTTGCCCGCCACGCGAGAGTGAGAGCATGTGGAGGTTGTCAAAGTACTGGGAGTGGATCGCCCATTTGTTGTGGACCGTGAGATACCGCACCGCTACTTCGATGGTGCCGTCTGACTCCGATACATCGCCTGGGGCTGCCTCGCCGTACAAGTGTTGCAAATCCACCGGGGGACGGAAGATTGGTAAGGATTCGCCGTATTCCTGCATCCAATCGTGGTCAAGGTAGTAGTGCATACGGCCGGATAGCGTGTGCCAGGGTTTGTCGTGCTCGACGTTAATCGAAAACGCTGTGTATCGGCGCCCACCGTGCTCAGAGCCCGACCACTCCGGAGAAGTTATGACGCCGACGGGGCGTTCGGAAACATCTTTCCAGGTGATGCGGCGCTCCTCATCGCCCTCAACGAGATGCGCTGTGGGGCGGGCGCCACCGGTGCGAGTATCCAATTGCCGGAACCCCTGGAGCGACAAACGTCCGTTGGATGTTCCGGAAAGGCGCAGCACCATGTCGCAGGCCTTAAGGTCTGTGTCCACTAACGTGCGTAAACCCGATGAGGTTTCCGCCTGCCCGTTCGACTTCGCGAGTTCTGCGAGCTCCCGATCCGGATGGTATGTAATACCTTTCGTTGCCATACCGAGTTTCGCAGTGAGCGGGCCGATAGTATTGAACTTCTCTGCCGTCTTATGGTATTCGCGTACCACGGGCACAAGTTTCGGCATGGTAACACCGGGAATTAACCCCACTGTGTGAATGTCTGCCACCATCCCGTGCGGGCTTTTGAGCTCGTCAGGGGTATCGTGAGCCAGCGGTACCGCAACGACGTCCGTTTGTGTGCCAAGCCAGGTTTCGGCGAGCACACTGAACCGGGCCGCGAGATCTTGGAACAATTCGAAATCGGTGCGTGCCTCCCACGGTGGATCAATCGCCGCGTTAAACGAGTGGATAAACGGGTGCATATCCGTCGACGACAGGTCGTGTTTTTCGTACCAGGTGGCGGCAGGAAAGATAATGTCGCTGACCAACGTAGTTGACGTTGAACGGAAATCTGAGGTGAGCATCAAATCCAGCTTGCCGTGGGCGGCATCGCGCCACGTGATGGATTTTGGTCGCATTTCTGGGCCGACTTCTGCTGCAGTGGCGTCCGAATCTACACCGAGCATGTGGCGCAGGAAAAACTCCGTTCCTTTTGCTGAGGAACCCATCAAGTTTGTGCGCCAATTTAACAAGATTTTCGGGTGGTTGACTACGTTGTCGGGGTCCTCGCACGCGAATTGCAGCTGACCACTTTGCAATTGCTGCACGATGTGCTCTTGGACGGGAATGCCGAGTTGCTCCGCTTCCTCGCTTAATACGAGGTTATTGCGATTAAACTGCGGGTATGAGGGCATCCACCCGCGTTTGGCGGATTCCACAAGCGTATCTGCCACCATGCGATCGTCCAGAGCGCCGCGGCGTAGCGGTGACGCAAATCGGTCGGCGCGCGTGTGATCGTAACGCCACTGGTCGGTGGTGATGTACCAAAAACCGGTGGAGATCATCTGCCGGGGTGGGCGGTTCCAGTCCAACGCAAAGGTGTATTGCGCCCATCCTGTTTGTGGGCGGAGTTTTTCTTGCCCGACGTAGTGCGCCCAACCCCCGCCGTTTACGCCTTGCGTTCCACACATCGAGGTCAACGCGAGGAACGCGCGATAGATGGTGTCGGCGTTAAAGAAGTGGTTCACGCCCGCACCCATCACGATCATCGATCGCCCCTTCGAATCGATGGCGTTTTGAGCAAACTCCCGTCCAATCCGAACTGCGCCCTGCATGGGAACTCCCGTGAGTTCCTCCTGCCAAGCGGGGGTGCCGGGGCAGCTTGCATCTTCGTAGGATGTGGGCCATTGCCCAGGCAGGTTTAACTCTTTACGTTCCACGGCGTAGGAGGCAAGTAGCAGGTCATATACGGTGGTAACAAGTTTGTTGCCGACTCTGACCACTGGTACACCGCGCTTGACGACGCCCGCCCCTACCGGGCCAGTCGTGTTCGCCTTGCCGGGTAAATCGAAACGCGGTAACAATATTTCGGCGGTGTCGAAGGTACCAGTTTCGGCTACCGACATCACGGGATTCGCATTTTCGAGCGATAGGTTCCATTTGCCAATTCCCTCATCGCCCCAGCGATCTGCGACAGTGCCGCCGGGATCAATGATGCTGCCGGACGCCTCCATAGCAAGCAGGCGATGCGTGGCATTCTCCGAGTTGGCAAGGGTATCATCCAGCCCAGCCATGTCCGCCGCAGTGAGGAACTTTCCACCGGTGACAGTGCCATCAGGGTGCTCATCAAGTGTGACCAAAAATGGAGAGTCCGTGTACTTGCGCATGTATTCCAAAAAATATGGCGTGTGTTTACCCACGTGGAATTCTGTGAGAATCACGTGCCCCATGGCCAGTGCTAACGCACCATCGGTGCCGGGGTGAATGCGCAACCACTCGTCCGCGAACTTGGTGTTGTCCGCAAAGTCAGGGGAAACAACCACCACTTTCTGCCCGTGGTACCGTGCTTCCGCCATAAAATGCGCGTCCGGTGTGCGGGTCTGCGGAAGATTGGACCCCCACATGATGAGATAGGCAGAATTGAACCAGTCTCCAGCTTCGGGGACGTCGGTTTGATCACCGAATACCTGCGGCGAAGCTGGAGGTAAGTCCGCGTACCAATCGTAGAAGGAGAGGTTTACCCCGCCAATGAGCTGTAGGAACCGTGAGCCAGCGCCATAGCTGATCATGGACATTGCCGGAATGACCGTAAAGCCCGCGATTCGATCCGGACCATATTGGCGCACCGTGTAGACGTGCGCGGCCGCCGCGATTTCTAATGCCTCCTCGTACGAGATACGTATCAGACCGCCCTTGCCACGAGCAGACTTATACGCTTTGGCCTTAAGCTCGTCTTCCACGATGTCTCGGTAGGCGAGGACGGGATCTTTGAGGCGCCGCTTGGCTTCGCGGTACATGTCAATCAATACGCCGCGGGCATATGGGTATCTGATGCGGGTCGGGGAGTAGGTGTACCAGGAAAACGCGGCGCCGCGCGGGCAACCGCGGGGTTCGTATTCTGGCATGTCGGGGCCAGTGGTGGGGTAGTCAGTTTGCTGCGACTCCCACGTGATGACGCCGTCTTTGACGTACACCTTCCACGAACATGAGCCGGTGCAATTAACACCGTGCGTAGAACGTACAACCTTGTCGAAGGACCAGCGGTCTCGATAAAACACGTCGGCGTCGCGTCCACCGCGTAGGTGGATTTGCTGCAACCCTTGGCCAGAGGTGCCTCGTCGCAGGAACGTACCGAGCTGGAGCAGCGGGTTCGCAGCGGAGGCATCACGTTGCTGGTGAGTCATAGTGTGAGCCTTTCAAGAAAGAATCAGGCAGGGTTATCCGGGGAACGGGGCGTTCGGGCGCGTATAAAAAATCCAGGTCAGCGCGGTGGCAAACATGAAATACACGACACAACCCCAGAAGAATGTGGTGGGTTCCATAAGTGACAGCAGGACGCCGACGATAAACGGGCCAAATGAAGCAATTGCGGAAGTCCAGCCAATGACACCGCCGGCCTGGCGTTTCGGCAAAATCATGGGCATTTGCTTAAATGTGCCCGCGTTGCCCAACCCGGTGAAAAAGAACAGCACCAGCATGGCTACCAAAAATGGCCAGAATTCCGCCGGTGTTTCCGGGTTGAGATACAGTGCGGCAACGATGGTGGCAATGGTCATGCCGACACCACCAATAAACGTAAAAATTGCGCCGCCGAACCGGTCACACAATCCGCCGAATGCGGCGCGGACGCCGGAACCGATGAGTGGTCCGAGGAACGCGAAGGTGGCGCCGGCTGGTAGAGTCGCGGCGTCGAAACGCGAAGCGAGCTCGGACTCGGCTCCAAACACGTTGTTGACAAGTAGGCCGAACTGTGCAGCGAACCCCGCAAACGCACCGAACGTCATGATGTAAATAATGGTGAGAATCCAAGTGTTTTTGTTGCCGAAGATGTCCATCTGCTGGCGAATGTTTGCCTTAATGGGCACGTCTTTCAGCCAAATGAACGCCACAACAGCCATCACGAGGGTCCATGGCACTAGTACTGCTGCAACGTTGTGCACCCAAATATCACCCTTATCAGTGTGCTGTGGTGCAAACATGGTCAGCCCAAACAGTCCGAAACCCATGATCCATGGACCGAGCAGTTGGATCAGAGAGACACCGAAATTGCCGATGCCAGCTTGCAGCCCCAACGCGGAACCCGCCTTGGACTTAGGGAAGAAATAGCCGGTTGAGGGCATATATCCCGCGAACGAGCCGCCGCCAATACCCGTCATGAGGGCTAAGCAAATCAACCACCAATAAGGGGTTTCAGGGTTTTGAACCGCGAAAAACCAGCCAAGCATTGGGACCACAAACAGTAGGGATGAAAATCCCACCAATTTGCGGGTGCCTAGGATTGGCGGCAAAAACATGTAAAGCAATCGAAACAGGCCGCCGGATAGGCCTGGGGCTGCCGCCAGCCAGTACAACTCTTCCTTGGTGAGTGAAAAACCGATGGCGTTGAGTTTTGGTGCGATCGCGGAGACCAAGTACCACACGCAAAAGCCAATGGTCAACGAAATAGTGGAGATGATCAGAGTGCGCCAAGCGATTCGGGAATCCCAGTGTTGGGAGTGCTCCGGATCCCAGCCTTGCAGCACCCTACCTTCGGTGTTCAGCGGGGTCATGAACGTGTTACCTTTCGTACGTTTCCACGAAGACGGGTTTGAAGATTTGGGTTTTGCTGTTGGCCGCGGCGCCACTTAAATCTATTAAAACGGAAAAACCGGGTTAAAATAAGTGTTGAGACGATTTTGAAACAAATCGACAGCAGGAACATTGTGGCGTACCCAATAACAGGGGTAATTCAGGAGAGGAAACGGGAAATGTCAGACCAGTTGATGTCGGAAAAGCGCCTTACGCCGATGGAGGGCCGGGTAGTGGGGGCGGTCATCACCGTCTCGGATCGTTGCACCAGCGGAGAACGTGAGGATTACTCGGGGCCGTTAGCTCTGCGTTTGCTTGCCGATCATGGGGTTGACGTGGCGGAAGTTGAGCTCGTCCCAGACGGCATCGAGCCGGTGCAGGCTGCGTTGCGCGGTGCGCTGGATGCCGGAGCGCGGGTGATTGTCACCGTTGGTGGCACAGGGGTGACCCCGCGTGACCTGACGCCCGAAGCGACTCGGGAGTTTCTAGTAGCCGAATTGCCGGGGATCAGCGCGCAAATTGTGATGAAAGGTCTGGAGAAAACCCCACTAGCAGGGTTGTCTCGCGGTTTGGTCGGCGTGACGGGCCGGGGTGAGGATGCGGCATTCATTGTGAACGCCCCAGGATCGGCGGGAGGGGTTCGGGACACGGTGGGTGTGATCGGGCCCCTCGTGCCACACATTCTCGAACAGCTTGGCGGCTATGACGGGGAAGCGCATCAGCGTTAAGCAGTCCGTGTGAACTGGATGCGCCAAGTCGGCGGACTCTCGTGCGATTGTTGCGTGCCCCACGTGTGCAGTACCCGTCAATTGATCCCGAAAACAGATCAGCTGCAGGATCTAATGTTCAGGAAATAACGCTTGATATTTACCGGTGTTTAAAGGTTCCGAACGCACTGACTATATCGGTTGGGGCCAGGTTGAATAACGTGCCGAATAACCACTCGAATATGGAGCGTGATGTACACATGGTTGTGCACAATAGCGGGGCGTTGAGCGATGGATTATTGTGCGGCGATGTCCATGAGCGTGTATCCAACCAACGGGATGGCTGGGGCATTTGTCATTGATCCACCCAACCGAGGTGCTGTGGGCCGTGAGCTGATTTTCGACGCCGCGGAAGCTCGGCAGAGTGGCTCATCATCGCCCCCTAATTGATCGTTGGCAATTCGGCTAAGGATTCGGGAGTGTCATAGTCGCGTTCTGCGCCGGTACCTTTCACCTCGTGGACGGTGCGCGTAGCACGAATAAGATCCTTGGCCGGAGTGTTGGCAATCGCCGGGAGTGCGTCCAACGCATCACAGAGTGCGGGTTTCGACCAGAGAGCGCATAATGGTTCGATAAAGCCGTCGCGGTTACGGATCACAGCTACGTCCGAACTGGCTAACTTTTGCATAAGTCGTGGCAATAGTTGTGCCGCGTCGGGGGCATCGACCGGTACAATCAGCACCAAATTTGCCGGCGTATCTCGCAAATGTTGAGTGCCAGCAGTAATGCCCGCGACGGGGCCCCCGAACGGCGGATTTTCGCATGTGCGTGTGACGTCGTTGGGAAGCGGATAGGCGTGTGGTGTCACCACCACAATCCGGTCGAGGTTGTCGTAGGCACGCAGATCGTTAATCAAATGATCCACAAAACGTGCGGCGCCGTACAGAAGCTGCGCCTTATCGCTGCCTGCCATCCGGGTGTTGCGGCCACCGGCGAGGATGATGGCATCCACATGTGCCGCGGTCATGGCCCTTCGTCTCGAATCCACGTTCCACTACGGCCGCCGGATTTGTGGGTAATGCGGCAGTTGCGAATATAGGCGAGGCGGTCTGTGCCTTTGACCATATCGATGATTGTAAGCGCCGCGACCGTGACTGCAGTGAGTGCTTCCATCTCTACGCCCGTGCGGTCTGCGGTGTGGACCGTGCTGCTCAGTGTGACGCATGTGGGTGACAGGTCGATTGCGATTTCGCAGCCGTGTACTCCGATTGTGTGCGCAAGCGGGAGCAGCGTAGGCACCTGTTTTGCTGCCTGAATGCCGGCTACGCGGGCCACGGCAAACACATCACCTTTTGGGATGTCGCCATCGCGTAGTGCCTGTAACACTTCTGCCGAGCAAACAACCTCGGCGCGCGCGGATGCGCTGCGGACGGTTGGGGTCTTGTGTGTGACGTCGACCATGTGGGCTTCGCCACGATGAGTAAGGTGCGTGAATTTCATGCCGGCATCCTATCCGAGGATTACCCGAACAGGTTCGCCCACCTGGATGGTGTGGGCGCCCTGTGGAATAACAGCTAAGCCCTGAACGCGTGCGAGCGAAGCAACGAAATGGCTTCCTAGGCCGCGGCAGTGCGTGCTACTGGCATGAGGCTCTGGTGTGTAACGCAGCACCACGGGGACAAAGCGATCACGAGTTCGGTGGGCGGGGAACTCGGATTCGGCGATTGCCATGACGTTTGGGCGGTGTTGCAATGGCACAGGAGTTTGACCGCTCAACGCTTGGAGTAGAGGCCGGACGAAGATTTGAAATGAAACGTAGACGCTTACCGGATTTCCTGGCAGGCACAGGATTGGTGTGCCGTTAACAGTGCCGGCGCCTTGTGGTTTGCCGGGTTGCAGTGCCACGTTGCCGAACCAAACGGTATCGGCTAGGGCCTCTTTGACGACATCGAACGCGCCAGCAGAAATGCCGCCGGTGGTGAGGATCAGGTCCGCATGGTCAATGGCATCGATCATTGCCCGAAACTCTGAGCTGGAGTCCTTGGCCACGGGGAGCAGGTTGGTATCTGCGCCTTGTTCTTCGCAAAGTGCGGCGAGTAGGGGACTATTGGAGTTGGGGATTTGATTTTCCACTTCGTCGCCAGTGGCGATGATGGCGACGCGGACTGGTTTGAACACAGTCACCTGGGTGTTGTTCGTGGCAATGAGGGCAGAGATTGCCGCGGCGTCAATACGGCTGCCTTTGGGGAGGACAAGTTCGCCGAGTTGCATGTCTTCGCCGCGAGTTCGAATATGTGCCCTAGGTGTGGGGGCGGTAAATATGGTAATCGAACTTGGCAGCGGATAAGGGCCGCGCGGGATATCAGTGTTCTCGACCGGTACCACGGCGAGGTCTGGGTGTTCGGGGACGGGGGCACCGGTCATGATGCGCACCGCGCACGCTTGGTCCGGCATGGTTGCTTCGCCTCCCGCTGGGACGTCGCCCACTATCGGAAACGTCCATGGGCCGTCGTCACGGAAATCCTGCGCAAACACGAGGAACCCATCCATTGCCGAGTTGTGAAACGGTGGTACCGGAGCCTGAGCATACGTATTTTTTGCCAGCGTGAGTCCCGAGGCTGTTTGCGGGGCTGTAGAGAACGTTGAGGGAGTGGAATCGGCGAGGTTGAGCACCGCGTCGTAATGCTCGGAAAGGCTGCGGAACATTGCTGGTGTACTTTCGGCTAGTGTTGCGGTCAGAGGTGAGGAAAATATGGGTTCGGGACGTATTACAGACCAGAAAATAGTGTTGTCGGAATTAGTTGAATTAGTGGCCGATGATTGTGCCGGTGCAATAGCCACGTTTGATGGCCGCGTGCGGAATCACGATCATGGAAATGCGGTATCGAGTTTGGAATACAGTGCCCACCCAGCAGCGGCGCGGATAGTGCGTGAAATTGCGGAGTCGGTGCAACAAAAATATCAACTTCATCACGTAGCAATCGCACACCGCGTTGGTCGTTTGGAAATCGGGGAAACCGCACTCGCGGCGGCAGTAAGTAGCTCGCACCGGCAAGAATCATTCGCAGCCCTCGTTGCATTGGTAGACGAAGTGAAAGAAAAACTACCTGTATGGAAAAAGCAATATTTTACTGACGGTACATATACTTGGAGTAATTGCGCTTAACTGCTTGCAACGCTTAGCCACCAGCAAACGGCGGTAAAATATCCAATGTGCGTGCATTGCCGAGCTGTGGGGCGCGTGCCTGCACATCATCCACAAACACGCTGCATTGTGAGCGCATGGCGGCAACTTTGGGGTAGCGGGAATCCACGAGTTGGAGAGCATCATCAACCGTTGCGTCGTCCGGAACTTCGATGGTGGTTTCGTGTGTGCCGGCGGCCTCGGCAGCCGCCGCATAAAAACGAACCGTCACAACGTGCATGAGTGTCAGCCTCCAATAGCGGACATGGTGCGTAAGGGTTGCAGAAAGTCTGGGTCGTTGATGCCATGACCAGCAGGCTTTTCCAACATGGTTGCGGTCCAAGCCTGCACAATGTCCGCGTCGGAGGCGCCGGCGCGCAACAAACCCCGCAGATCCGTCTCAGCGTGGCTAAACAAACACGAACGGATCGCACCATCTGAAGTGAGTCGCGTCCGATCGCACGTCCCGCAGAATGGCGTGGATACCGTGGGGATGACGCCGATGAGCCCGGAAGGCAGGGCGTCGTCAAGTGATGTCGCCTGCCATAACGTTGCAGGGGCGGACTTGTCGTGTGCTTGTGCGCGAGTGAGCCGAAAGCGCCGCGACAATACGCGCAAAATATCCTCGGCGGTGTACATCGTCGCAGGGTCCCACGTATTGCGCGGGCCCAGCGGCATATGTTCAATAAATCGCAGCTGTAAGCCTAGGCGTAAGCAAAACTCCGCCAACGGCACAATGTCCTGCTCGTTGACACCGGGGGTAACTACCGCATTCACCTTCACTGGTGTCAACCCAGAAGTGAGTGCCGCTTCAATGCCGGCGAGCACATCGTGGAGCCGGTTTCGTCGCGTGATGCGTTCGTAGCGTTGCGGATCTAGAGAATCCAGCGAAACATTCACCCGATGCAATCCGGCCGCGGCAAGCAAGGCGGCATGGCGGGCTAAACTCACGCCGTTGGTAGTGATCGCCGTAGCTACCTCGCCGCCATCGGGGGTGCGTAGCGCTACCGTGCGCGCAACAATGTCTGCGAGGTTTTTCCGCAACAACGGTTCGCCACCCGTAAAGCGTACTTTGCGAATGCCGAGCATGGTTACCCCAATGCGGATTAGTCGGACTACTTCCTCGTCCGTCAGGTGCTGCGAGGTTGGAATCCATTCGAGGCCTTCGGCGGGCATACAGTACGTGCACCGAAGGTTGCACCGGTCTGTCAATGACACACGCAAATCTCGTGCGACACGACCATGGCGATCTCGGAGGACTCCCGCAACAGCGGTTTCGGTCGCGCCGGGCTGGGGCACAAACGAGGTAGTCACACGTTTAGGCTACGCGAAACCGCCGATTAAATCCAGATAAACCCGTGAAAAATAGTGGTGTTGGCCTACTTCTCCCCGGGCCCCTTGAGTTTGATCACGCGGAAGTCGCCGTTCGCAAGGTGTTTGCGCAGGTCCTTTTTGTCAAACTTATCCACGGACGTTTTATCGATGGAATCCACAAACGCCCAATATTCGGGAAGCATCCAGGCGGGCAGCTTCTCCCGCAACCCGTCCCGCAACGTCTCCGCAGTCTCGCGGGTCGCCGGCACACCGCTGTGCAGCACCGTCACCGCCAGTGGGCGCTCCCCCCACTTATCGTCGGGGAAACCAATAACCGCGGCCTCCACCACGCTGTCCGACTCCATCACCAAATTTTCCAATTGCACCGAGTAAATCCACTCCCCGCCGGAACGAATCACGTCGCGCGCACGGTCCTCAATAGTAAGGAAACCGTCCTTCGACACCGACCCCACATCCCCAGTGCGCAACCAGCCGTCTGCCGTGAACTTCTCGCGGGCGTCGTCAACGTCCTTGCCGCGGAACTCGTGGGCCGCACCCCCAGCTAGCTCCGCAGGGGAATGATAGTACGACGCTGTGACCCAATTGCCCCGTACCTGAATCTCTCCCTGGTTACGGTCCGTGCCGGTCACTTCCTCGCCGTCGTTGACCACGCGGTACTCAATGGATGCGGGAAACCGCCCTTGGCTAATGCGGTAATTCCAACGCGCCTCACCACTGACCCCCGAGGGTGGGCGCGCCACGGTACCAATCGGTGAGGTTTCCGTCATGCCCCAAATGTGGATCACGTCCACCCCGTACCGTTCCTCCCACAACTTAATCAGGATCGGCGGTGCCGGCGACCCCCCAACAAAAATCTCCACCAGGGACATGCGCTCCGGAGGGTTGCTCAAATAGTGCACCATGAGTGAAATCCACAACGTGGGCACGCCGTGCGCCACCCGTGGGTGCGTCTGCGCAATAATCGTGGCGAGTGTGGCAGGGGATAAATCTCGTCCCGGAAACACGAGTGGTGCGCCTGACATAAACGCCGCCACCGGTACGCCCCAGCTCAACACGTGGTAAATGGGCACACAGCACAAAAACGGCTCGCCGTGGGTGATGGCAAAGGAATCTGTGGTGCGCAGGCTCATCGAATGCAAATACATGGAGCGGTGCGAATACACGACCCCCTTAGGGGCACCCGTCGTGCCCGTGGAGTACACAATTGCGGCGGCCGTGTTTTCCGGCAATTCCGGCCACGGAAAATCGGTGCTGCGGCCGTCAAGCAACGCCTCATACGAATACGTGGCCACGTGTTCCGGCACGGCAGCGTAGGCCTCACCAAGGTCGTCTTCGCCAATAAATACCACGGCGCGCACCGTCGGGCAGTGCTGGAGCAACGCGCCGAGCTGTGTGGCCAGCCGCGGGTCCGCCACGATGACTTCATTTTCGGCGTGGTTAATAATGTGCTGGATTTGATCCTGCATTAATTGCTTATTCAGTGGGTTGCATACCGCCCCCATGCAGGAAACCGCGAACAAGGTTTCTAAGTGCTCGGCGCAATTGTACATAAACGTGCCTACGCGCTGATCGCCATCAATGCCTAACTCGTCGCGTAACGCATAGGCTAACGCGGCCGCCCGGGCGCCAATCTCAGCGAAGGTGGTTACCGCGGGGCCGTCAACCCCCCACGTGGTGACGGTGGTGCCGCCGTGGACGCTGCTGCCGTAGCGCAAAATGCGGGATATGGACAGCGGGAGGTCATTCATTGTGCTGAGCATGAAGACCACTTTAGTGCCCGATTATCTATGTAGCGGGAGTAATGAGGTACACTGTTGCTGAACCGACAGGTCGCCCGTTCCAGGGGAGTTTGAGGCGCGAAAAGAAACGCCTGTTTCTGTGAGTATTTTCCCGCCGGGACGGAGCCTAATGTCCGTCGGATTCCGTACCCACTCGAACGTGAGTATCCGGTACGTCCACCTAGATTGGCCCCTATTCGCAGAGGATTTCTAAGGGGTTGACTGAATTCCACAGACGCACACCGGTTTGATTGAACCGGGGTTGTGCTACGAAAGGACATCTGTGACCGATACGGACACCACCGCAAACCTAGCCGCCCTCCGGTTGCCGGAGCTTCGCAGGATGGCGCAGACTTTGGGGATTCGCGGGATTTCAGCTATGCGCAAAGGCGCTTTGATTGAAGCTATTCAAGCTGCGAAGACCGCGAATGCGAACGCCGTCTCCCCGCAGCCCGTGGCGGAGCAGGCGGATGTTGCGGGGGACGCCGCGCCTGTGCACCGCCGCCGCCGTCGCGTGACCACCGACGTCATCGCTACCGCCGATGGCCAGCAAACGCCTAGCGCGGAAGCGCCCGCAGAACCTCCGGCAGTTGCGGAGACCGACGCGGATGAAAAGCTTACTTCCGAGGAGCGTGAGGCGGAGGAGCGCGAAGCGAAAGCTGAGGAGCGCCACGAGTCTCGCTCGCAGGCCCGCCGCGCACGCCGGAACCGGGCGCGCAGCAATCAGCGTGAACGCGAACGCCGGGAGCGCGAAGCGCAACGCGAGGTGGCAACCACCGCGGATGCTGGGGAGGCCGCCGCACAGCAGGATTCCCGGGGGGAGCAAACTCAAGAACCGGCGGTTGATACCGCGGACACCAGCGATCGCGGGGAGCGCCAGGAACGCGGGGAACGCCAAGAGCGAGGCGAACGAGGCGAGCGCCATTCCCGGGATCGGGATGACGATCGTCGGGGGCGTCGGAATCGCCGTGACCGTGGCCGGAATCGCCGCGACCGTGATTATGTGGAGGAATTGCGCGAGGACGACGTGCTGCAGCAGATTGCGGGCATCGTGGAAATCCTCGACAATGGCAGCGCGTTTGTGCGTACGAGCGGCTACCAATCGGGCCCGGCTGATGTGTATGTGAATGCGCAGATGATTCGTCGTTTGGGCTTGCGCCGCGGCGATGCGGTGATCGGCCAGATCAAGGTTGGGGGACCGCAGCAGGTGCATGGCACGGGCCGCAACCGCCATAAGTACAACGTGTTGCAGCGCGTGGATCAGGTCAATGGGCTGACTGTGGAGGAGGCGCGCCAGCGCCCCGAGTTTGCCAAGCTCACGCCGCTGTACCCGAATCAGCGCCTGCGCCTTGAAACGGATCCGAAGATCTTAACCACGCGCGTGATTGACCTGATCATGCCCATTGGTAAAGGTCAGCGTGCGCTGATCGTGTCTCCGCCGAAGGCTGGCAAGACTACCATTTTGCAGAACGTGGCTAACGCGATTGCCACGAACAATCCGGAGTGCTACCTCATGGTGGTGCTGGTGGACGAGCGTCCCGAAGAAGTCACCGACATGCAGCGCAACGTCAAGGGTGAGGTAATCGCCTCGACCTTTGACCGCCCGCCGAGCGAGCACACTGCCGTGGCGGAGCTTGCTATCGAGCGTGCCAAGCGGTTGGTGGAGCAGGGCCAAGACGTGGTGGTGCTGTTGGATTCCATCACCCGGTTGGGCCGCGCGTACAACAATTCTTCGCCCGCCTCTGGCCGAATCCTTTCCGGCGGTGTGGATTCCAACGCACTGTACCCGCCGAAGCGGTTCCTCGGCGCCGCCCGCAATATCGAACACGGTGGTTCGTTGACCATTATCGCCACGGCGATGGTGGAGACCGGTTCCGCCGGTGACACCGTGATCTTCGAAGAATTCAAGGGCACGGGCAACGCGGAGCTGAAGCTGGACCGTAAGATTTCTGAGCGTCGTGTGTTCCCCGCGGTGGATGTGAACCCGTCCGGCACCCGCAAGGACGAGTTGCTGCTCGCCCCTGAGGAGGCGCGCATTATGCACAAATTGCGCCGCATTCTGTCCGCGCTGGACAATCAGCAAGCTATTGACCTGCTGATTAAGCAGCTGAAGAAGACGAAGTCTAATGGTGAATTCCTGATGCAGGTTGCGTCTTCCGCGCCGATGGCGGGCGCTACGGAGGAGGATTTCTCCTAATGTCTCATCAGGTTTCCGCCGTCGATGATATTCTCGCCGAATATCAGGGCTTGGAAATGCAGCTCAGCGACCCCGAGTTGCATAACGATGCCGCGCAGGCCCGCAAGGTGGGCAAGCGGTACTCGCAATTGCAGCCCATCATCAACGTGCACCGAGAGCTTTCGCAAGTGCGCGAGGATTTGCGCGATGCCCGCGAAATGGCGCACGAGGACCATGATTTTATCGCCGAAGTGGAGCGCCTGGCGGCCCGCGAGGTGGAGTTGGAGGAACAACTCGCCGACCTGCTTGCCCCGCGCGACCCGCACGACGGTGACGATATTGTGATGGAAATCAAGTCCGGCGCGGGTGGGGAAGAGGCGGCGTTGTTCGCCGGCGAACTTGCCCGCATGTATCAGCGCTACGCCGAGAAAAACGGTTTTAGCATTGAGATTCTGGGGTTGTCGGAGTCGGATTTGGGCGGCGTGAAAGACCTGACCATGTCCATCCGTTCGAAGCAGCCTTCGCGGGACGGCGCGTGGAGCGTATTTAAGTTCGAGGGCGGGGTGCACCGCGTGCAGCGCGTGCCGGTGACCGAGTCGCAGGGCCGCATCCAAACTTCGGCGGCTGGGGTGCTGGTGTACCCCGAGCCGGACGAGGTTGAGGCTGTGGAAATCGACGATAAGGATCTGCGCATTGACGTGTACCGGTCTTCCGGCAAGGGCGGGCAAGGCGTGAACACGACTGACTCCGCTGTGCGTATCACCCACCTACCGACTGGGATCGTGGTTACCTGCCAGAAAGAACGTTCGCAGATTCAGAACAAGGCTCGCGCAATGCAGGTACTGGCCGCACGCCTGCAGCAGCTCGCGGAGGAAGCCGCTGATGCGGAGGCCGCGGAGGGCCGTGCCGCCCAGATTCGTACGCTGGACCGCTCCGAGCGGATTCGGACGTATAACTGGCCGGAGAACAGGATCAGCGACCACCGCATCGGTTATAAAGCCAACAACCTTGACACGGTGCTGAACGGGGAGCTTGGCGACCTGTTTACCGCGTTGCAGGCAGCCGACCGCGCCGCCCGCTTGGAAGCTGAGTGACCTCCGTAGCCGCTGATCTCGCTCGCGCCGCCGCCACCTTGGCATCCGCTGGGGTGGCGTCGCCGCTTGTCGACGCCCGCCTTCTCGCCGCCCACTTCCTCGGTTGCGCACCCCTCGAACTGACCTTTCATTCGGGGGAGCTGCCTGAGGAATTTTGGCAGGCCGTGGCCCGCCGCGCCAACCGCGAACCCCTGCAACACATCACCGGCCTCGCGCCGTTTGGCCCGTTGGAACTCGCGGTCGGTCCCGGAGTGTTTATTCCGCGCCCTGAGACCGAAGCGCTGGCGCAATGGGCGTTGGATGCGTTGCGCGGCGTCGAGAAGCCGCGGGTGGTGGACCTATGCACCGGGTCTGGGGCGCTCGCCGTGATGATCGCGCACGCGCGTGCCGACGCCCACGTTCACGCCGTCGAATACTCAGCCGCGGCGCTACCTTGGGCACAGCAAAACATTCAGCGTTTCGCACCTCGCGTGCAGCTTCTTCACGGTGATGCGCGAAATGCTGGCATCTTGAAGCACCTTCCAAAAGGCGTCGATTTGGTTGTGAGTAATCCGCCGTATGTTCCCCTCGGCGCGGAGGTGGATGCGGAAACCCGGCACGACCCCCACGACGCCGTATTCGGCGGGGTCACCGGCATGGATACGATTACCGCGATGGTGCCGATCATCCATGCGCTTGTGCGGCGCGGCGGCCTGGTTGGTATCGAACACGATGACGCAACCGGCGAGCTTGTGCGGGCCGCGTTTGCCGCCCACGGGGGCTTTGTTACGGTCACACAGCACCGCGATCTGGCGGGCCGGGACCGTTTTGTAACTGCGAGTAAGCTGTAAAACCAAGAGTGAATCCTCAGGAGATGAAACGTGAGCCGAATTTACGATTGCGCCGATTCCGAAACCCGGGAACTCGGGTTACGGGCAGCGGTCAACGCGGTCAAGGGAGGGCGTTTGGTGGTGCTCCCCACCGACACGCTCTACGGCCTCGGCTGCGATGCCTTTGACAACGATGCGGTGGCCAAGCTCTTGCTGACCAAGCAGCGCGGCCCCGATATGCCGGTGCCGGTGCTGGTGGGAAGCTGGGACACCATCCAGGGTTTGGTTCGCGAATACACCCCGCAGGCCAAAGCGCTCGTGGAGGCGTTTTGGCCCGGCGGGTTGTCCATCGTGGTGCCGCAAGCCCCCAGCCTGCCGTGGAATCTTGGGGATACCCGCGGCACCGTCATGTTGCGCATGCCGCTGCACCCCGTGGCCATCGAATTGTTGCGCGAAACCGGACCCATGGCGGTGTCCAGCGCCAATATTTCCGGCCAGCCGCCAGCGACCACAGTCGCGGATGCTAAGCGGCAACTCGGCGCCGGCGCGGCGGCCTACCTCGATGGCGGGCCCTGCCCGGTGGGGGAAGCCTCCAGCATTGTGGATCTTTCCGGGGCGCAGCCGAAATTGCTGCGCGAGGGAGCCATTTCGGCGGACCGCATTGCCGAGGTCCTGGGCATAGCAGTGGAGGTGTTGCGCTGAGATGGGTGTTGCGGGTGTGCCATTGCGCGAGCTGGGCCTCGTTCTGCTCGCCGCCGCCACGGTGACGTATCTGGCCACCGGGTTGATCCGCCACTGGGTCGTACGCAGTGGGCAAATGCTGGAAATCCGGGATCGAGATGTGCACACCCAGTTGAAGCCGCGTTTGGGTGGCGCGGCCATGTTCCTTGGTTTTACCTGCGCGGTGTGGCTGGCGCACCAACTTCCGGCGCTTACCCGCGGCTTTAAACCCATCACTCCAGAAATGGATGCGGTGATGTGGGCTGCCGTGGTGATCGTTATCGTAGGCGTCATCGACGACCTGATTGACATCGATGCTTTGACCAAGCTGATCGGGCAGCTGCTCGGGGCCGTGATCATGAGTTTGGTGGGGTTGTCGTGGACGCTGGTGTACATCCCCTTTGGTGGTGGCACGACCGCCGTACTGGATCAGGTCCAGTCTACAATCTTGACCACCGTGTTTACGGTGATGCTGATCAACGCCATCAACTTCGTCGACGGCCTCGATGGATTGGCGGCCGGGTTGGGCATGATCGCGGGGTTGGCCATCTTGGTGTTCTCGCTGACGGTGCTGCACGATCAAGGGGGTACTGTCTCCGCGTATCCGCCGGCAATTATCGCCGCCGCACTGGTAGGCATGTGCCTCGGCTTTTTGCCACATAATTTCGAACCTTCGCGGATTTTCATGGGTGATTCCGGCGCCATGTTGATCGGTTTGCTGCTGGCGGCGGCGTCTACCTCGGCGAGCGGCAAGATCAATATGAGCTTGTACGGGACGGCGGATTTCATCGCTGTCATGAGCCCGTTCATCGTCGTCGTCGCCGCCATTTTCGTACCTGTGCTCGACTTGGTGATGGCGGTGGTGCGGCGCGTGTCCAAAGGTCGTTCCCCGTTCAGCGCCGACAAAATGCACCTGCACCACAGGCTATTGGAATTAGGGCATACCCACCGCAGGGTGGTCCTCGTGCTGTATACCTGGGTGTCCGTGGTGGCGTTCGGCGCCGTGGCGTTTACGATTCTGCCCGCAGGATATGCCTTTATCAGCGTTGGAATGGGTTTGCTTGTAGCTGCGGCGTTGACGGCGCGGCCGGTGCTGGATGCGCGGCGTCGAAACGCGGAACGAGCCCACGATAAGCGCTCAGTCCACGCACGGTAGGATGCTATAGCTGTGACTGCAACACCTTCGGAATACGACGACCCCCGCCGACCGCTGCTGCGTGCGCTCCGCTACGGCGGCTACGCGCTCGTGGTCATCTGCATAGCCTCGCTCGCGCTGTGGGGGTGGGTCGCCGACCTCGCCGGCGTGTGGGGGGTGTTGTTGGGAGCCGCAATAGGGGGTGGTTTTATGTTGCTGACAGTTCTTAGTGTTTTAGTGACATCGAATACATCGCCGTCGGTGACGGGGGCAGTGGTGCTCGGCGGTTGGCTGCTCAAAGTTATTGTTTTGATCATCGTTTTATACCTGATCCAAGATTTGACCTTCTACCACAAATGGGCACTTTTGGTTACCACAGTGTTGGCTTTGGTGGCGGTGCTGAGCAGTGAAGTTTGGGGCGTAATCACCACGAAAGTGACGTACGTACAGCCAGGAAACTAGGCGAGACGGCTACCCCCGTCCGTGACACACCGCGTGTGGTGTGACGTACCTTACAAAATTTTGTTTCAGCAGCTCAGGGCGCTTACATAAAGTGCTATATAAAGGGGTAGTTGCTACCCCCCGTGATACTTCGGAAAAACCCAAACGTACCTGTTATTCTATCGAGCGGGTAAGGGTGTCTAACTAAGGCGCAGGTTTATGAAACCTGTGAAAAGGATCGGCATTTTTCCCCAGTGGCCGCTGCGATGATGTGCGACGGAGTCCGTGGCGGTCCAGGTAGTTTTTCAGACGTCCATCGCACCGTACGGGAAACCCTGTACGGCCCGAACACGGGAGAGAACGCTGAGCGTTACAACACTGTCCATGCGGGGTGAGTTCCACGCACCCTCCCTGGAACACGAATTTTTCCCGGATGCCTTGTGGTTCGCAGATGTTGCGAACGGCTGGTTCACTATCGACCGTCTGATGTTCGTCCGCCTGTTAATGGCGGCTCTCGTGGCGCTGTTCTTCTTGGTGGCAATGCGGAAACCGCAAACGGTTCCTACTGGCCTCCAGAATGTCGCTGAGATTGCTCTTGATTTCGTCCGGGTGCACATCGCAGAGGAAATCCTTGGGAAGAAGGAAGGGCGCCGGTTCCTGCCGGTGCTGGCTACCATGTTCTTCCTGGTGTTTGCGATGAACTTGCCCTCGGTCATTCCGGGACTCAATATTTCGCCAAATGCGCGGGTGGGTATGCCCCTCGTGCTGGCGGTTTTCGGCTACCTAACCTTCATTTACGCCGGCACCAAGCGGTACGGCTTTTTTAAGTACATGAAGTCTTCGGTAGTGATCCCGAACCTGCCGCCAGCGCTGCATTTGCTGGTGGTTCCGCTCGAGTTCTTCTCGACGTTCATTATGCGACCGGCCACGCTGACCCTGCGTCTCATGGCCAATATGCTCGCTGGCCACATCATTCTTGTGCTGTTGTTCTCTGCCACCAACTTCTTCTTCTGGCAGCTGAATGGTTGGACGGCACTGTCCGGTGTGACCATCATCGCCGCGGTCGCGTTCACGCTTTTCGAACTTCTGGTCATTTTCCTGCAGGCATATATTTTCTCTCTGCTGTCGGCCGTATACATCGAATTGTCGCTGCACGCTGACGAACACTGACCCAGCCCGCCGAATGGCGGACCACAGTCAACCACAAATCCACACCAATTTTCGCCCAACGGCTTGCACGAGTCGCTTGGGCAGCTAGAAAGGGAACGACACTCTCATGAACGAAGTCATCCTCGCACAGGACGCCGCTGGCATCTCTGGCAACATTGCCACCGTCGGCTACGGCCTCGCCACCATTGGCCCCGGCCTTGGCATTGGCATCCTTGTTGGTAAGGCTCTCGAGGGTATGGCACGCCAGCCCGAAATGGCCGGCCAGCTCCGTACCACCATGTTCTTGGGTATCGCCTTCGTTGAGGCTCTTGCCCTCATCGGCCTGGTCGCAGGCTTCATCCTCACCTAAGACACGAAAGCTGGAGACTCATGACGAACGTCATTAACTACCTTGCGGCAGGAGGGGCGGAAACTCTTCCATTGGAAGAGCCCATCAACCCGCTGCTGCCTGCTACGTACGACCTCGTCTGGTCCGTCATTCCGCTCCTCGTCGTCGGCGTCCTGTTCTGGAAGCTGATCCTTCCGGCGTTCCAGCAAGTACTCACCGAGCGTTCGGAACAGATTGCGGGTGGTATCAAGCGCGCTGAAACCGCACAGGCGGAAGCAAAGGCTGCGTTAGAGAAGTACAACGCCCAGCTTGCCGAGGCGCGCGTAGAGGCCGCTCAGATCCGCGAAGAAGCCCGCGACAAGGGCAAGCAGATCATTGAGGAAATGAAGGCCCAGGCCACTGAAGAAAGCAACCGTATCATCGAAGCTGGTGAAAAGCAGCTTGCCGCACAGCGTGAGCAGGTGGTGGCTGAGCTGCGCCGCGAGATGGGGCAGAACTCGATCAACTTGGCAGAGCGCCTGCTTGGGGAGCAACTCTCCGACAACGTCAAGCGTTCCGGCACGATCGATAGTTTCCTGACCGATCTCGACACCGTGAACAACGCAGGAAAGTGAGCGACATGCACGCAGCGAGCCGCGAAGCACTGGCGAACGCAACGAGCATCCTTGACACCGCGTTGTCTGGGGGCACCAATGTAGTCGCTGTCGCCGCACAGACTGGTACCGAACTGTTCGACGTCGTCGAGGTCCTTGACGGTGACCGCGCCCTGCGTGTTGCTGTGGCTGATGCGTCAGCCGCACCCGAGCAGCGCTCTGGCCTGGTGACGGCAGTCTTCGGTGGGAAGGTGTCCGACACCACCCTCCGTGTCCTTGTCGACGCCGCGGCCCAGGTCTGGTCCACCCCGCGCGAACTGCGCACAGGCCTCGTCCAACTAGGCCGTCGCGCCCTATTGCGCGCAGCCGAAAAGCAGAACCAGTTGGCACAGGTCGAAGAGGAACTCTTCCGCTTCGGCCGCATCCTGGAAGGTGAAAAGCAACTGACCGGGCTGCTGGGGGACCGTAACGCAACCCCGGCCGCGAAGCGTCAACTGCTGGCCTCCGTGCTCTACGGCAAGGTGAACTCCATCACCGAAGCGTTAGCGCTTCAGGTCATTGGCCGACCCGACAGCAACCCCATCGACGATATGGCGAACCTTTCCGCAGCAGCTGCTGATCTGAACGGTAAGTCCGTTGCGCATGTGGTCAGCGCTGTCGAGCTGAATGAGGTACAGGAACAGGCACTGGCCCAAAAGCTGGGCCGCATTTACGGTCGAGAGATGAGCATCCACGCTGAGGTCGATCCCAGCCTCCTCGGTGGAATGGTCGTCCGCGTCGGCGATGAGGTTATTGACGGCAGCACCTCGGGCAAACTCGAGCGGCTGCGCAACCACCTTGTTTAAGGCACGACTTACATCACTAGACAACAATTGCTGGAAGAAACAACCGAGAGCAGGAAGAACATGGCGGAGCTGACGATCTCCTCCGATGAGATCCGTAGCGCGATTGCGAACTACACCTCGAGCTACTCCCCGGAGGCCTCCCGCGAGGAGGTCGGCCTGGTCATTTCGGCAGCTGACGGTATTGCCCAAGTAACGGGATTGCCGTCGGTTATGGCGAATGAGCTCCTCGAGTTCCCGAACGGCGTCATTGGCGTCGCACAGAACCTTGACACCGACAAGATCGGTGTGGTGGTGCTGGGTAACTACGAGACTCTGAAAGAGGGCGACGAAGTTAAGCGGACAGGCGAGGTTCTGTCCATCCCGGTCGGAGATGCATTCCTCGGCCGCGTAATTAACCCCCTGGGCCAGCCCATCGACGGCCTGGGTGCTATTGAAAAAGAAGAAGACCGCGTACTGGAATTGCAGGCACCCTCGGTGTTGCAGCGTCAGCCCGTGGGCGAGCCGATGCAGACGGGCATCAAGGCTATCGACGCCATGACCCCCATCGGCCGTGGTCAGCGCCAGCTGATCATCGGTGACCGCAAGACCGGTAAAACCGCAGTCTGCCTGGACACGATCCTGAACCAGAAGTCCAACTGGGATTCTGGCGACCCCACCAAGCAGGTGCGCTGTATTTACGTAGCCATCGGCCAAAAGGGTTCCACCATCGCAGCGGTTCGCCGTACCCTCGAAGAGCACGGTGCGCTGGAGTACACCACCATTGTGGCGGCACCGGCTTCTGATTCCGCTGGCTTCAAGTGGTTGGCCCCGTTCGCCGGCGCTGCACTTGGCCAGCACTGGATGTACCAGGGCAAGCATGTGCTGGTTATTTACGATGACTTGACCAAGCAGGCCGAAGCATACCGCGCCATCTCCCTGCTGCTGCGTCGCCCGCCGGGCCGTGAAGCCTACCCCGGCGACGTGTTCTACCTGCACTCCCGTCTTCTGGAACGTGCCGCGAAGCTGTCGGACGACATGGGCGCTGGCTCCATGACCGCACTGCCGATCATTGAGACCAAGGCAAATGACGTTTCCGCCTTTATTCCCACCAACGTGATCTCCATTACCGACGGCCAGGTGTTCCTCGAGTCGGACCTGTTCAACCAGGGTGTTCGCCCAGCTATCAACGTGGGTGTTTCTGTCTCCCGCGTCGGTGGCGCCGCGCAAACCAAGGGCATGAAGAAGGTCTCCGGTTCCTTGCGTCTGGACCTCGCAGCGTACCGCGACCTCGAAGCATTCGCCGCCTTCGCCTCCGATCTGGATCCCGCCTCGAAGGCGCAGCTCCAGCGCGGCCAGCGTCTGGTGGAATTGCTCAAGCAGCCGGAAAACAGCCCAATGTCTGTCGAAGACCAAATGGTGTCCATTTGGCTCGCCGGCGAAGGTGAATTCGATTCCGTTCCCGTCGAAGACATCCGCCGCTTCGAATCCGAGTTGCACGAGTTCCTGCACGCCAACGCAGCTGCCGTATACGAGCAGATCGCGGGCGGCGCCGCCTTCTCTGAGGATTCGCAGAAAGCACTGCTTTCCGCAACCAACGATTTCAAGCACTCCTTCCAAACCACGGACGGTACGCCGGTGATCAACGAGCCCGAGGTCGACCCGTTGAAGGAAAACGAGTTGAAGAAGACTCAGATCACGGTTTCCCGTAAGACCGCCAAGAAGTAGGGCTGTGACAAGCACTATGACCGTCCAAGGAAAAGAAGGGAGGCGATGATTCATGGCAAATCTTCGCGAATTGCGTAACCGCATCAAGTCGGTGAACTCAACCAAGAAGATCACCAAAGCCCAGGAACTGATCGCCACCTCGCGAATCACCAAGGCCCAAGCACGGGTCGAGGCTTCGCTTCCGTACGCCAACGAGATCCACGATGTGATCGAACGTTTGGCGTCCGCAAGCTCCCTTGATCACCCGATGCTTCGCGAGCGCGAAAACGCACAACGCGCCGCAATCTTGGTGGTTTCGAGTGACCGCGGTATGGCTGGTGGCTACAACTACAACGTCTTTAAGAAGACCACTGAGCTGAAAAACCTCCTTGAGGAAAAAGGCTACGACGTAGTCATCTACGTTGCCGGAAACAAGGGTGTCGGCTACTACAAGTTCCGCGGTGAAGAAATCGCGGGGCAGTGGACCGGCTTTTCCCAAAATCCCGGCTACAAAGAGACGCACAATTTGCGCCGCCACTTGATTGACGCCTTCATCGCTGGTTCCACCGGTACCGCAAAATACCGTGACGGACTCAACGTTGACGAAGGCGAAACAATCCAAGGATTCGACCAGCTGCATGTGGTGTACACGGAGTTTGAGTCTATGCTGACCCAAACTGCCCGGGCCCACCAAGTGCTCCCCATCGAACCGATCATTGAGCTCGATGAGATGGAAATGGGCGACGGCATTCTCGACGACAAGGGCGAAGTCTCCCCGGACTACGAGTTCGAGCCAGACGCAGACACCCTGCTCGCCGCGCTGCTGCCGCAGTACGTTTCCCGCAGCCTGTTTGCGATGCTGCTCGAGGCGGCCGCCTCCGAATCTGCCTCCCGCCGCAATGCCATGAAGTCTGCCACCGATAACGCGACCGCGTTGGTGAAAGACTTGTCTCGCGTGGCCAACCAAGCCCGCCAGGCACAGATTACCCAGGAAATCACAGAGATCGTCGGTGGCGCCGGAGCGCTCGCCGAAAGCGGAGAAAGTGACTAGATTATGACTACAGCTCTCAATGAGCCAAACGCACAGCAGGCGGTAGGCGCCGGCCGTGTCGTGCGTGTCATTGGTCCGGTCGTCGACGTGGAATTCCCGCGCGGCGAGCTGCCGGCCCTGTTTAACGCACTGACTGTCGAGGTCACCCTCGAAGCAGTCGCCAAAACCATTACCCTCGAAGTTGCCCAGCACCTCGGCGACAACCTCGTGCGCGCCGTCTCCATGGCCCCCACGGATGGTCTCGTCCGTGGCGCCGTGGTCGTTGATTCCGGCAAGCCGATCTCCGTCCCCGTTGGTGACGTAGTGAAAGGTCACGTCTTCAACGCCCTGGGTGACTGCCTCGACGAGCCCGGCCTCGGCCGCGACGGTGAGCAGTGGGGCATCCACCGCGACCCGCCGCCCTTCGACCAGCTCGAAGGTAAGACCGAAATCCTCGAAACGGGCATTAAGGTCATCGACTTGCTTACCCCCTATGTGAAGGGTGGCAAGATTGGTCTGTTCGGTGGTGCCGGTGTGGGCAAAACCGTGCTGATCCAAGAGATGATTACCCGTATCGCGCGCGAGTTCTCCGGTACTTCCGTGTTCGCCGGTGTGGGTGAGCGCACCCGTGAAGGTACCGACCTCTTCCTTGAAATGGAAGAAATGGGCGTGCTGCAGGATACCGCCCTCGTGTTCGGCCAGATGGACGAGCCGCCGGGAGTTCGTATGCGCGTCGCCTTGTCCGGCCTGACCATGGCCGAGTACTTCCGCGACGTGCAACACCAGGACGTGTTGTTGTTCATCGACAACATCTTCCGTTTCACCCAGGCAGGTTCCGAGGTGTCCACGCTGCTGGGCCGCATGCCCTCGGCCGTGGGCTACCAGCCCACCCTCGCTGATGAGATGGGTATCCTGCAGGAGCGCATTACCTCCACCAAGGGTAAGTCGATTACCTCGCTGCAGGCCGTGTACGTTCCCGCCGACGACTACACCGACCCCGCCCCGGCCACCACCTTCGCGCACCTCGATGCCACCACCGAGCTGGACCGTGGTATCGCCTCGAAGGGTATTTACCCGGCCGTAAACCCGCTGACCTCTACCTCTCGTATTCTCGAGCCGGGTATTGTTGGCGAGCGTCACTACAATGTCGCTCAGCGTGTGATCCACATTCTGCAGAAGAACAAGGAACTCCAAGACATCATCGCCATCCTCGGTATGGATGAGCTGTCTGAAGAGGACAAGATCACCGTGCAGCGCGCGCGTCGTTTGGAGCGCTTCCTCGGCCAAAACTTCTTCGTTGCGGAGAAGTTCACCGGCATTCCTGGTTCGTACGTTCCGCTGGAGCACACCATCGAAGCGTTCGAGCGCATCTGCAACGGCGACTTCGACCACTACCCAGAGCAGGCGTTCAACGGCCTGGGTGGTTTGGACGACGTCGAGGCCGCTTACAAGAAGATGACCGGAAAGTAAAGGGGCGAGACACATGGCTGAAATCACCGCTGAATTGGTCTCCGTGGAACGTCCGTTGTGGTCTGGCAAGGCCACCATCGTTACGGCCCAGACCACCGAGGGTGAGATCGGCGTGCTGCCCGGCCACGAGCCCATGCTTGGCCAATTGGCCGAAAACGGCGTAGTGGTCATCCGTCCCGTCGACGGCGATAAACTCGTCGCCGCCGCTCCGGGTGGTTTCCTTTCCATTTCCAAGGACAAGGTGACCATTCTGGCCCACTATGCAGTGTGGGCCAGTGAAGTGGATGCTGCTGCAGCTGAGGCGAACCTGACGTCGGACGATCCCGAAGTCAAGGCTCGTGCCGAAGCTGAACTGCGCGCATTACGCCGCGAAAAGGAGGCCTAAGGGCTTCTTGTAGGCACACCCGTCTGCTTTCTGCTTACTTTTAGGGCCACCCGCATTTGCGGGTGGCCCTTTGTGTACAAAAGCATAGGCACTCTATTATTCGCCCCCGCTTAAGCAGGATGTTCGATAAGAGGCACATGTGCAGCTCAGCCCGGAATATTGTTGCTTGTGCACAAGGGGTATGATGATTCAAAAATACTGCGGTGGCAGGTGGGAGGCTCGCCACCGCTAGTCAGATTGGTGGTGTGTGCGCGTGGAATATTTTTGGTATGGCCTCGTAATCGTGGCCGCGACGGTGGTGATGCTTGCCGTGTGGCGCTTTTACATGCTGCGTAGTAGTGGCAGCCTTGTCATCTTACGCAGCATGCCAGCCCAAGGGGCGCACGGCTGGCGCCACGGTTTGATCCGCTATAACGGCGCCTATGTGGAGTATTACAAGCTTCGTTCGTTGTCACCTGTGGCCAATATTGCAATTGATCGTCAACACACCAATCTCATTCACAGCCGTCAGCCCACCTCCCACGAGTCGGAGTTTATGGAACCCGGCACCAAGATCGTAGACATTCTCGTCGGCGACACTGAGTTCGAAATCGCGATGGATTCCCGCAGTGAAATGGCCTTTACGGCGTGGTTAGAATCAGCCCCAAGTGCGCGGCTGGAGCGGGCGGATCCCAGGGAGGCGATTCGTCACCTCACCCAAAAGCGAAATGCTACTTAACCTTGGGCTACAGTTGAGGAATGCGTCTCGTCATTGCTCGGTGTTCTGTTGATTATGTTGGCCGTTTGGAAGCTCATTTGCCCATGGCGGACCGGTTGCTCATGGTCAAAGCCGATGGTTCGGTATCCATTCACGCGGATGATCGCGCGTACAAGCCATTGAATTGGATGACCCCGCCCTGCACGCTAAACGAGCAGGAGATTCGAACTGAAGACGGGGAGGCGTTGGGCGTTCGCTTGTGGGTTGTGGAGAATAAGAAGGGCGAGCAGCTGCGCATCACCATTGAGGCGGTGCATTCGGACTTTTATTACGATTTCGGCGAGGACCCCGGCCTTGTCAAGGATGGTGTGGAGTCCCACCTGCAGGAATTGCTTGCGGAGCATATTGAAACGTTGGGGGAGGGGTATAGCCTCATTCGCCGCGAGTACCCGACTGCAATTGGGCCGGTGGATATTTTGTGCCGGGATGCTGCCGGCGTGACTGTCGCGGTGGAAATCAAACGCCGCGGGGGTATCGACGGCGTGGAACAGCTTTCGCGTTACTTGGACCTACTCAACCGGGACGAGTTGTTAAGCCCGGTGCAGGGGGTGTTTGCAGCCCAGGAGATTAAGCCGCAGGCCCGGACTCTTGCGGAGGATCGTGGTATTCGCTGCGTCACCTTGGATTACCAGGCATTACGGGGCATCGAGTCGGACGAGTTGCGGTTGTTTTAATGCCGCGCCGCAACCATCGCAAAGAGCATAAAAAACCACCGCGGGCGTTGCCTCGCGATGGGGCTGGTTTCTTTGGTACGCAGGTGCAGCCGGGGCCCAGCTGGACCTTCGGCGCCCCCTACCTAGTGCGGCGCATGGGGGCCGCGGCCGCAACGAAGTTTTATGTGTGCCCAGGGTGCAACCAGAACATTCCACCGGGGGTGTCACACGTGGTGGCGTGGCCTACGGATCGTGCCGACGAGCGTCGGCATTGGCACGCCCCCTGTTGGGAGCGCCGCTAACCACGCCGCTGAATTACTCGACCGGTTGGGTGATTTCCAGCAGTACGCCCCCAGCATCCTTTGGGTGCACAAAGTTAATGCGAGCGCCACCGGTGCCGGTTTTCGGCTCTGGGTACAGCAGGCGGGTGCCCAGGCCGCGGAGGTGCTCGCTCAGCGCGTCGATATCGTTGGTGCGCACACACATTTGCTGCAGGCCGGGGCCCTTCTTGTCGATGAACTTCGCGATAGTGGAATCCTCGTTGAGGGGCGCCAGCAGCTGGATGAGCCCGTCGCGCTTCGTGGCGTCTTTCGGGCCGATCATAGCTTCGACAACGCCTTGTTCTTCGTTGGTTTCCTGGTGGTGATTCACCCAGCCGAAGTTGGAGCGGTAGAACTCAACCGCGGCGTCGAGATCCGGCACGGCGATGCCGACATGGTCGAGGCAGACAACGTACTCGTGGGGAATATCAATGCTGGAAAAATCGCTCATAACCACAAGTGTAGACCTCTCCGTAGCCCGCGCGCAGGGGAAATGTTGCCGCGGTATCCTCGTGGGCATGATCGTTGCCTTTTCTGTAGCCCCCACGGAAGTACCGAACTCGCATGCGGAAATGTCAGAGGCGGTGGCGGCTGCCGTGCGGGTGGTGCGTGACTCCGGCCTGCCCAACGAAACCAACGCCATGTTTACGCTCATCGAGGGGGAGTGGAACGAGGTCATGGACGTTGTGCGGCGCGCCACCGAAGCCGTGCTTGAGGTTTCCCCACGCGTGAGCCTTGTGCTCAAGGCGGACATTCGCCCGGGCTATACGGGGCAAATGACCCAGAAGGTAGCATCGTTGGAGCGGCACCTGTAGTGGGCGCTGATACCATCGCTGAAAAGAACATTGAGTTGCAACAAGAGTTTTGGAAGGCGTGACAAGTGACAACTCCCGACCGTTTTGTTGGTGGTGCCATCGACCTTGGCGAGGTGAAAGCGCGTGCGGAAGCCCGCGCACAACGGCCGCCGGAAGGTGGGGTGCCGCCCGTGGTGACGGTGACTGCCGCGAATTTCGAGCAGGAGGTGGTGCGCCGCTCGCTGCAGGTGCCCGTGATTGTGCAGCTGGGTTCCGCCCGCAGCGAGCAGTCCGAGCAGCTCCGTGCTGATTTGGCAACCTTGGCCTCGCAAGCGGGTTTGCATTGGATTTTTGCCTACGCCGACGTCGACACCACCCCGGAAATTGCTCAAGCATTCGGGGTTACGGGTGTGCCGACGGTCGTGGCCCTCGCCGACGGCCGACCGCTCGCCGATTTCCAGGGCGGTCAACCAATGGAGGCGCTGCAACAATGGACTGCCGCCGTCGTTTCCGCAGTCGCGGGACAGCTTCCCGGTATCGCCAACGCTGAGGAACAGGCGCCGCCCGCCGACCCGCGTTTCGACGCCGCGACCGACGCCCTCAACGCCGGTGATTTCGCCGCCGCTATCGCCGTCTATGACGATATTTTGGCCCACGAGCCCGCCAATGAACAGGCTAAATCGGCCCGATTGCAAGCGATCTTTCTTGGTAGGTTGGCGGAGTCCGGCGGTGCCGGGGACGCGGTGGAGTTGGCCGACGCGGACTTGAGCGATGTCGATAAGCAGTTTGCGGCCGCGGATGCGGAAATCGCCGCTGGAAACGTCGACGCTGCGTTCGATCGTTTAATTGGTGCGCTGCCCCGCGACAAGGAACGCGTGCGCGCACGTCTGATCGAACTTTTCGCCCTGTTCGATGCGAGTGACCCCCGCGTGGTGGCGGCTCGAGGGCGTATGGCGAGTGTGCTGTTCTGATGCGCGACATCGCCGGGCGCGACGTCGCCTACATGTTCGGCTTGGGGTTTGTGGTGCCGCTCATCGTTGGTGTTGCCGGGATGCTCGCGCACCTGCTGTTGCACAACGTGGTGTGGTCGATACTCGGGGTGAGTGTGGCCATGATCATCGTGGCGCTTGTTGTGTGGAGTTTCGCGCGCCGCGGCTGGACACGCCACGACTTCGGCTTTCAACCCCTCGGCCCGCGCGGCTGGCATCTAGTTTGGCAAATCCCCGCCGGCCTCATCGTTTCACTGGTCATCGCCGCTACAGTCGGCGCAATCCTGAACCTTCAACCCGAACAAGAACAACCCTCCACCGGGCTGGAATCCTTCATCCCGCCGGATAACATACTGCTCGGTTACATCGTCGTCTTCTTTTTCGCCGTCATCGCGGGCCCCATCTGGGAAGAGCTCGTCTTCCGCCGATTTATCATGGGCTGGCTAGACTACCGATGGAACAAACCAGCGATCTCCATCGGGGTCAGCGCGTTATTGTTCGCCGCGATCCACATGGTGCCAGCAATCGTAGTATGGACCTTCCTCCTAGGCGTGTGGGGCGCCGTTCTCGTGCGCTGGCACCGCTCCCTCTGGGCTGGTGTGGCCTACCACGTGTTCAATAACTTTCTGGTCACCGTGGGGATGGGCATCGCACTGTTGACGGCAGCCTAGCCCATCGGCGGCGAGGGGGAATTTAACCTTCGAAGCGGTACCACTGCGCACTCATCGCTGGCAGGTGAAGAATCAACGAGTGCTCGTAGCCGTCCCAGCCTTCCTTCTGGGTTTCCACCGTACCGGGCAGGGGATTGCCGGCACCCTGGTACAGCGAATCGTCGGTGTTCAGCACCATGCGCCACGTGCCCTCCTCGGGTACGCCCAGGCGGTACGCCTTTTGCGATGTGCCACCGAGGTTAAAGACGCAAAACAACTTCTCGCCCTGGGAGCCGTAACGGTGGTACGCGAGGATGTTGTTCGCGGCGTCGTCAGACTTTGCCCAGGAGAAGCCCGCGTAATTGTAGTCTTGCGTGTACAGCGCTGGGGTGTCCTTATACAACGCGTTCAGGTTGCGCACGAGTGTATGGATGCCCTGGTGGTACTCGCCCTCCCAGCCTTCCATGTCCCCCCAATCCAGGGAGCGTGCTTCCGACCACTCTTGAATCTGGCCGAAGTCCTGGCCTTGGAACAGCAAATTCTTGCCAGGGTGGGACCACATGTAGGCGAGGAACGTGCGCATACCTGCGGCCTTGTTCCAGGTGTCGCCGGGCATGCGGTGCCAGAGTGAACCCTTGCCGTGTACCACTTCATCGTGCGAAATGGGCAACACGAACTTTTCCGAATAGGCGTACACCATTGAGAAGGTGATCTCGTGATGATGGTGCTCGCGGTGCACGGGGTCCTTAGAGAAGTACTCCAAGGTGTCGTTCATCCAACCCATGTTCCACTTGAAGGAGAAGCCCAAGCCGCCGTCCTCCGTGGGGGAGGTCACGCCCGTCCATGAGGTGGATTCCTCGGCGATGGTCAACACGCCGGGGTGCTCGCGGTGCACAGTGGCATTCATCTCCTGAAGGAATTGCACAGCTTCCAAGTGCTCATTGCCGCCGTATTGGTTGGGTTCCCATTCGCCGGCGTCGCGGGAGTAATCCAGGTACAGCATGGAGGCGACGGCGTCGACACGCAGCCCGTCGATGTGGAACTCCTCGCACCAGTAGAGGGCGTTCGCAACAAGGAAGTTGCGCACCTCGTGGCGGCCAAAATCGAACACGTAGGTGCCCCAGTCCTTTTGTTCACCGCGGCGCCAGTCGGGGTGCTCGTACAGGGCGCGGCCGTCGAAACGCGCCAACGCCCAATCGTCCTTGGGGAAATGCGCAGGCACCCAGTCAACAATGACGCCGATGCCGCGGGCGTGGAATGCGTCCACCAGCGCGCGGAACTCATCCGGGGTGCCCCAGCGCGAGCTCGGTGCGAAATACCCCGACACCTGGTACCCCCAGGAGCCGCCGAATGGGTGTTCTGCAACGGGCATGAATTCCACATGCGTATAGCCCATGTCCGCAACGTAATTCACCAGCTCCGTGGCGAGCTCTTTGTATCCCAAACCCTGCTTCCAGGAGCCTAAGTGTACCTCGTACACACTCATCGGCAGTTCGTCCGCGTTCACGGCCGCGCGATGCGCCAGCCACTCTGCGTCCTGCCACTGATACTCGGATGAGGTAATCACCGACCCCGTAGCGGGAGGCGTTTCCGCGAGGCGTGCCAGCGGGTCCGCCTTATCGCGCCGGTGCCCTTCTTGGGTCTGGATTGCGTACTTATACACCTCGCCAGCGCCCACGCCCGGAATGAACAATTCCCAAATGCCGCAGGAACCCAGCGAGCGCATGGGGAACTGGGAAGAATTCCAACCACAGAAATCGCCAACCACGGCGCAACCAATAGCGTTCGGGGCCCACACCGCGAACGAAGTGCCCGACACCTCGCCGAGCTCCGTGGAAAACGTGCGCACATGCGAACCCAGAACCTCCCACAAGCGTTCGTGGCGGCCCTCCGCAATCAGGTAAATATCAGTCTCGCCGAGGGTGGGGAGAAACGCGTAGGGGTCGGCAATCACGCGAGGTTCGAAGCCCGGCCATGTGATTCGCAGGCGGTAATCCCGCTGCTCGCCCTCAACCTCGACGGCGAAAATATCGTCGCCAATCGGCTGCATGAGGATCTCGGTGCCGTCAATGAGCAATTCTACCTGCTCAGCCCCAAGCTGGCGGGTGCGCACGACGTTGCCGTGCCAGCCGTAGAAACCGTGGGGATCATGGTGCTGGCAATTGCGCAGACGATCCAGATCGGAGCGCGGAATCGCGAGCGAACTGGGGACCTTCGAATCAGTCATGTGGGGACCCTTCAAGAAAAATGAATGTTGACTTAAAAAATAACAGCACCCGCATTACATTCAAGCAGCGCTCTATACTTCGACGCTACCGAACAAAGCGGGTGCTGGGGGCTCGCTGAAGGTGAACTCAATCACCTTCGCTCACAAGGTGCTAGTCGTGATATTCGGAAACCTCACGCCAAGCGAGCTTTTCCCGGCGCTGGGCCGGCACTTCAGGTAGGACAAAGATGTGTGCTACGTCCCGCCAAGGTTCCAGCCGAACGTAATTGTGCTCGCCCCAAGTGTACGTGGCACCAGTTATTTCGTCGTGCACCTCGAAACCAACCGCGCCGCTCAACCCTAAAGCGCGCAGGTCAAGGTGCAGCGTGCCCTCTTGGGCATTGTTCGGATCCAAGTTGACCACCACCAAAATAGTGTTGCCGGTCAAAGCATCCACCTTGGAGTACGCCATGAGCTGATCATTATCCACCGCGTGGAAATGCAAGTTCCGCAGCTGTTGCAGCGCCGGATTCTCGCGGCGAATCTTGTTCAGCATCGTAATAAACGGCTCCAAGGAGTCGCCGGACTCCAACGCCTGCTCGAAATTGCGCGGGCGCAGCTCGTACTTTTCGCTGTTGTCGTATTCCTCGCTGCCGGGCGCCACGGCCTGGTGCTCGTACAGTTCGTAGCCGGAGTACACGCCCCACAGCGGTGACATCGTGGCGGCCAATACCGCGCGGATGGCGAACATTGCGCGGCCACCGTATTGCAGGGAGGCATGCAAAATATCCGGGGTATTCACAAACAGGTTCGGGCGGGAGACGTCCGCCATGTTGGCGATTTCCTTCCCGAATTGCTCCAGCTCGTACTTGGAGGTTTGCCAGGTGAAATACGTGTAGCTCTGCGAGAACCCGAGCTTTGCCAAACCGTACAGCCGCGGCCGACGGGTAAAAGCTTCCGCGAGGAAAATCACATCCGGGTGCGTTTCATGGACGGTAGCGATGAGCCACTCCCAGAAGTTCGCTGGTTTGGTGTGCGGGTTGTCCACGCGGAACGTCTTCACACCCCGCTTGATCCAGAACAACACCACCCGCAGGATCTCCTTGTAGATACCCTCCGCATCATTATCAAAATTCAGCGGGTAGATGTCCTGGTAGCGCTTCGGCGGGTTTTCCGCGTACGCGATGTGGCCATCCGGCAACACCGTGAACCACTCCGGGTGCTTTTCCGCCCACGGGTGATCCGGCGCGCACTGCAACGCCAGATCCAACGCCACCTCAAGCCCAAGCTTCTTTGCGTGCTTGACCAGCGCTTCAAAGTCTTTCAAGGTGCCCAGTTCTGGGTGCACCGCGTCGTGGCCGCCCGCGCTGGAACCAATAGCCCACGGGGATCCCACATCTTCCGGGGCGGCTTCCAACGTGTTGTTGCGGCCCTTGCGGTTGATTTCGCCGATCGGATGGATGGGCGGGAAATAGACGGTATCAAAGCCCATGCGTGCGACGCGTTCCAAGGCGTCGGCAGTCGTTTTAAAGGTTCCGTGGACCGGGTTGCCATGCTCGTCCCAGCCGCCCGTGGAGCGGGGGAACAATTCGTACCAAGAGCCAACGAGCGCTCCGCGGCGCTCCACCTTTACTTTGCGGGTTTTGCCGCGGGTTAACAATTCACGCAGTGGGTGCAGCTCCAATAGCTGCAACGTTTCGCGCGACAACCCCGGTGCCACGCGTGCCCGCAGGTCCCCATTCCCGCGAAGTGATTCCGCCACTTTGAGTAGCCGTGGCCGCTGCGCCTTCGGCACCCCCTGCGCCGCGCGCTCGAACAACCGTGCGCCGTGTTCGAGGTCGTTGGCCAGCTGCTCCGCATCCTGGCCCGCTTCAATTTTTGCGTTTACCGCGTGCCGCCACGTGGCCATCGGGTCAGACCAGGCGTCCACCCGCACCGTCCAGTCACCCGGCACGTCCGGCACGAAAATCGCGTTTACTTGATCGGGGTCGTGCTCACTGCGCTGCATGGTGATGCGGCGTGTCGTGGGAGCCACGGAGGAAGCTTTCGGCCCCTTGATGTTCACCGTTGCGGAGAGTGCATCATGCCCTTCTCGCCATACCACGGCGAACACTGGGATAACCTCCCCGACAACAGCTTTGGAGGGATGCGCCCCTCCCGAAACCTGTGGGCGGACGTCATCAATTCCTAGTCTTCCAGTCACTGCTCACTTCGCTTTCAATTTATGTCCTCTGACCAACCCAGGCCAGCTGTCCTTTGCCAGCCTAGTTGAGGCAACACGGTTTCTACAGAGGCTCAGTGAAAACTCACAAGAGTTCAGCCATGATAGAAGTGTGAATGATATTGATCCAGATCTCCTTGTAGATTTTCGAAATGTAACGTTTGTTCGAGGTGGAAAAACGCTTGTTGGGCCGGTTGACTGGCAGATTGAATTAGATGAACGCTGGGTGATTATTGGCCCCAACGGCGCCGGGAAAACTACGCTTGTTCGGCTCGCCGCGGCGGAGGAATACCCGTCTGGCGGGCAGGCATACATCATGGGTGAGCGCGTCGGAAAAACCGATATGCGGGACCTTCGCACCATGATCGGAATGTCGTCTTCGGCCTTGGGTAACCGCATTCCGCCCAACGAACAAGTGGGTGACCTTGTGGTGTCCGCCGGGTATGCGATTTTGGGGCGCTGGCGCGAGGATTACGAGGAGATGGACTTCGACCAAGCCGACGAAATCCTCGAACAGGTTGGCGCATTGCATCTGCGTCATCGGAGCTGGGGAACGTTGAGTGAAGGCGAGCGAAAAAGGGTGCTTGTGGCGCGCGCGTTGATGACCAACCCGGAACTGTTAATCCTCGATGAACCCGGTGCGGGGTTAGATTTAGGGGGTCGTGAAGATCTTGTGGGCTACCTCGGGAACCTCGCTATGGATGCGGACGCCCCGGCGATAGTGATGATCACACACCATGTTGAGGAAATCCCTAATGGCTTCACCCACGCCATGCTGCTTGACGAGGGTTCCGTGGTCGCCCAAGGTTTGATCGATGACGTGCTGACCAGCGAAAACTTGACCCGCGCTTTCCATCAGCCGATCAGTATTGACAAGATTGACGGCCGCTATTTTGCCCGCAGGTTGCGGCCCGGCGGCGTGCATCGGAAGGTGACGGGGTGACGTTCAGCCCCGCCGAAGTCCGTTTTCTCGCCGAACATGCGGACGAATTTGCGGAGGTGGATGCGCCGCTGACTCCGGCGACGCTTCTCCGTGACACCGCGTTGCTGCGTGAACGTTTCGGCGAGGGTGCGCGCGCGGTTGCGGAGTTGATTCAGGCGCGCCGCAGTGCCGCAGGCAAGTTGCCGGAGCACTGGCTCATGTGCCGGGATTCCGCGCAGCAGGCCACGGCGTTGGCTGTTGCGCAGGTGCGCGCGGATCGGCTGTATCGCACCCTTGGAGAGTGCCAAGTTCTCGATGTGACCTGCTCGATTGGCACGGAGGGTCATGCGATGTTGGCGGCTGGTTTGGGTTACATCGGCGCCGATATCTCCCTGCCGCGAGTGCTCATGGCGCGCTACAATGTCCCCGCGCCGTACCTGCTTGCCGACGCCCTGACTCCCGCCATCACCGCCGCCAGCGTCGTCGTGGCGGATCCCGCGCGCCGTGACGGTGGCCGCCGGATTAGCTCGCCGGATCAGTTGATTCCGCCGTTGCCGAGGTTGTTGCACACCTGGCGTGATTCGAACATAGCTATTAAGTGTGCGCCGGGGCTTGATTTTTCGGGTTGGCCCGGTTTGGTCAGTGTGGTCAGCCTCGAAGGGGGTGTGAAGGAAGCCTGTTTGTATAGCGCGGCGTTGGGGGAGGGGCGACGTCGAGAGGCGGTGGTGTTGCGTGGCGATACCCGCGACGTTATTGACGATACGTTCGACTCTAATGTCGGCGCGGCAAGCCCTGGCGAATACATTATCGACCCCGATGGTGCGATTGTGCGCGCTGGCCTTGTTCGCCACTTTGCCCAGCGTGAAGGCTTGTGGATGCTGGATGAGCGCATTGCCTACCTCACTGGCAATCGGATTCCGCGCGGTTACAGCGGTTTCCGGATCCTTGAGGAAGTGTCGATGAAACGTTTGAAACAGCGGTTGCGGTCCTGGGGATGCGGCAGTGTGGAAATCCTTGTGCGTGGACTAGATGTGGACCCCGATCGATTGCGGCGTGAGTGCAAGCTGCGAGGCACGCGGCCGTTGGCGGTGGTGTGCACGCGGATCGGCTCGCGCGGGGTGGCGTTCGTGTGCGAGCCACGACAACGCGGGTAAGTGTAGCCTTAGTTTGTCGTGCGCTTTGGGCGTGCGGCGACTATGATGTGTTGCGTTTGCGCGAACAGAAAGGTGCCCAACTTCATGTCCACAATCGTGGTTTTGGTGAAAAATGTGCCGGACACATGGTCGATAAAGACATTAAATCCGGACTTTACTCTGCATCGTGAAGGTGTGGACGAAGTTATCGATGAAATTAACGAATACGCGGTTGAACAGGCGCTGCAACTTCGGGAAGCTAACGAAGGGTTCCGCGTGGTCGCCCTCTCCATGGGCCCGCAGCGCGCCGAAACCGCGTTGCGCAAAGCCTTGGCCATGGGTGCTGACGATGCTGTGCTGGTCACCGACCCCAGCCTTGCGGGCTCCGATATGCTCGGCACGGCGTGGGTGCTGCATAATGCGCTCAACGCCCTCGACGACGTGCAGCTGATCGTTGCCGGCAACGCTTCCTCCGATGGCGGTTGTGGCGCGTTGCCGGGCATGCTGGCCGAGTACCGTCAACTTCCCGCATTAACGAACCTGCGTTCGCTCACCCTGGCGGACGGCCAACTGGCCGGCGTGCGCGAATCCCACGACGGCGAATACCACGTCACTGCGCCGCTGCCCGCCATCGTGTCCGTCACCGAGCAGTCCGCCAAGCCGCGGTTCCCGAATTTCAAGGGCCTCATGGCCGCGAAAAAGGCCGCGATTCGTACGCTCACACTTGCGGAAATCGGCGTTGCCCCAGAGCAAGTTGGCCTAGCGCACGCGGTCACCGTGGTGCGTTCCGCCGAAACCCGTCCCGAACGCACCAGCGGCGAAATCGTGCGCAGCAACGGTGCCGCTGAAATCATCGAATTCCTCGCCGCCCAAAAATTGATCTAGGAGCCTGAAACCAATGTCTTTCGCATATATTGCGGTCGAACACTCCGGCGGCGAACTCGACGCCGTCACCGGGGAACTCATTACCGCCGCCAAGGTGTTCGGCGCTGTGTCTGCCGTTGTGGTGGGTGCTCCCGGTACCGCTGCGGCGCTTGCCCCGGCGTTGGCGCAGCTTGGCGCAGACCAAATCGTGGCGGCCGAATCCGATTCTGTGTCCAGCCGGGTGGTGCTCCCGATCGTGGACGCCCTCACGCTGCTCGCTTCCACCAACCCCGCCCCGATTCTGCTTGCCGCCGACGTGGTGGGCAACGAGGCCGCGGGTCGTCTCGCCGCGCGCCTAGCCAGTGGCGTGTTGTGCAACGTGGTGGGTGTCAACGCCGATCGAACCGCACAGATGTCCATTTTTGGCGATACCATTGCGGTGACCGCGGCGGTGGGGGGTACCTGCCCGCTGTACACATTGCGCCCCGGCGCGGTGGACGCGCAGCCGCAACCCGCCGCGGGTCAAGTGGTAACCCTTGAACTTCCGGGTGCTACCGCCAAGGATGTCACCGTTACCGCATTTGAACCGGCGCAGCGGGGCATGCGTCCAGACTTGACTCAGGCGAAGGTTGTCGTCGCTGGCGGCCGGGGCGTGGGGTCCGCGGAAGGTTTCCACGACCTCGTCGAACCACTTGCCGACGCCCTGCAAGGCGCTGTCGGCGCAACCCGTGACGCCGTGGACAACGGCTATTATCCCGGCATGTACCAGATCGGCCAGACGGGCGTCACGGTCTCCCCGGACTTGTACATCGGTCTCGGTATCTCGGGCGCGATCCAGCACAAATCCGGGATGCAAACGTCCAAGACGATTATCGCCATAAACAATGATGAAGATGCTCCCATTTTCGAAATTGCTGATCTGGGTGTGGTGGGCGATGTGCACCAGATCGTCCCCGAACTTATCGAGGAGCTTCGGCGCCGATGACCTACCTCGACCACGCCGCCACCACGCCGTTGCGGGAGTGCGCTCGGACGGCGTGGCTGGAGGCATCCGAACTGCTCAACCCCGGTGGTCAGTACGCTTCTGGGCGGCGCGCTCGCCGCGCCCTGGAGGAAGCACGCGAACGGATTGCCGGCGTGCTGGATTGCCACCCCGTGGAGGTGATTTTTACCGCCTCCGGTACTGAGGCCAATAATCTCGCCGTGCGTGGCTTGGCGGCCGCTTCCCAATCCCCGCGGATTGTTTCCACCCCAATCGAGCACCCGTCCGTCCTTGAGACGGTGCGCGCGCTGGCTTCGCAGCCTGAGTGGTTGCCGGTCGGTAGCGATGGGGTAGTCGCCGACCTTGACGCGCTCTCCACTCCCGCAGCGGTGATTTGCTGTATGTGGGCGAATAATGAAACTGGCGCGATTCAGCCAATTGACCGCGTGATCGCCGCCGCAGGTCAAACGCCAGTTCATGTTGATGCGGTGCAGGCGGTGGGACATTTGCCGGTGTCGTTTCGCGGCGTGGGGGCCACCACGCTAAGCGCAAGCGCACATAAGTTTGGCGGGCCGCGAGGTGTTGGGCTGCTGCTCGCCAAACGGTCTCCAGCCCCGAAACCTGTGCTTACTGGCGGCGGCCAGGAACGCGGCTTGCGTCCCGGTACGGTCGATGTCGCCGGCGCGGTTGCCACCGCAGCTGCATTGGAAGAGGCCGTAGCAACCATGGCGGCTGAACACACCCGCCTTGCCGGGCTGCGCGACGAGTTGCGCGATCGCATCCTTGCGGAGGTGGACGACGTGCTGATTCACACCCCGTCCCACGGCGCGCTGCCAGGGCATCTGTTTGTGTCCTTCCCAGGTGCCGAAGGCGATAGTTTGATCATGTTGTTCGATGCGGTTGGTATCGAGTGTTCCACTGGTTCGGCCTGTGCGCACGGGGTCAACCGGGCGAGCGAAACACTGTTGGCTCAAGGCGTGAGCGAGCAGCACGCCCGTAGTGCGTTGCGTTTTAGCCTGGGGCGTACCACCACGGCGGCGGATATTGATGCGGTGGCTGCACAGGTGGGGGATGTGGTGCGCCGCGCCCGTATCGCAGGCATGGCCTAGGCGAGTGCGCGGTCTTTCCCCTCTGGTAGTAGCCAGGCCGCCAGCGTGGCGATTGCAAACGCCCCGCCGAAGAGCGCGAATAGGCTGGGCACCCCGCCGAGGGCCAATAGCGGCGGCACGATCAGGGGCGCGATTATGGAGGCGATGCGGCCGAAACCGGCCGCCGCACCCGTGCCCGCACCTCGTAGCGACGTGGGGTAGAGCTCTGGGCCGATGGCATACAGCGCGCCCCAGGCGCCTAGGTTGAAAAAGGACAGCATGCATCCCGCCGCGATGATCCCCTCCGGAGACTCCGCGAATCCGAACAATCCGGCGGCTAACGCCGAGCCAAATAGGAAGGCGGCGAGGGTGTTGCGGCGGCCCCAGCGTTCAATGAGGAGAGCGGCGCACGCGTAGCCCGGCAATTGCGCCAGGGTGATGATGAGCGTGTATGTGAAGGATTTCAGCAGATCGTGCCCTTGCGCCACCAAGATCGAGGGGATCCAGATAAAGGCGCCGTAATAGGCAAGGTTAATGCAAAACCAGATAGCCCACAGGTTTGCCGTGCGAGCGCGCAGGGGAGCGGACCAGATGGAGCGGGCGGTAACGGGTGCGGAAGTGGGGGCGTCGATACGCGCAGGTGCGCTGGTGTGCTCGGCGGCCTGCTCGAAGGAACGAACGATTGCCTCGGCTTCGTTGTGGCGGCCCCGCAGCTCGAGGAAGCGCACGGATTCGGGTAGGCCGCGCCGTACAATCATCGAATAAATTGCCGGAATTGCGCCGAGTGCTAGCGCCCACCGCCAACCGGAGTTGCCCGCCGTGACCACTGTTGTTCCGATAATGGCGGCAAGAATCCACCCTACCGCCCAGAACGCTTCGAGGATGACCACCATGCGTCCGCGAACGCGCCGCGGGGAGAATTCCGAAACGTACGTGGAGGCGACTGGTAGTTCGGCGCCGAGTCCGAGGCCGACGAGAAACCGCAACGCCAGCAGCATGGCCAGCCCGCTCGATAGCGCGGAGGCGCCGGTAGCCAGCCCATAGACGAGCATGGAGAATGCGAACACGTTGCGGCGGCCGAAGCGGTCTGCCAGTAAACCGCCGAGGGTTGCGCCGAGTGCCATGCCGACGAAACCGATGGATCCGAGGACGGAGACCTGCGTGGCGTTGAGGTTCCAGTGCACGGCTAGTGCGGCCATGATGAAGGAAATAAGCCCGATGTCCATGGCGTCCAGCGCCCAACCTACGCCGGAGATGCCGAGCATACGGTAATGCTTGCGGGATACGGGGAGTTCGTCTAAACGTTCGCTGCGGCTTAACATGTTTCCACTATGGCACATATGTGTAATAAATACACTTACTGGGGGGTGGGGCTTGTAATGGACACAATCGGAAGGTAGTGATTACACTGCAATCCTTACCAAGACGAGGAGGAACACATGCGCGTACTCGCGGCGATGAGCGGCGGCGTGGATTCGGCGGTCGCTGCAGCTCGAGCGGTGGCGGCCGGCCACGACGTGGTTGGCGTGCACCTGGCGCTCGCGCGCGACCCACAGGCGGTGCGTGAGTCCGCCCGTGGCTGCTGTTCGCTCGAGGATTCCGCGGACGCCCGCCGCGTGTGTGATCACCTCGGCATCCCGTTCTATGTGTGGGATTTTTCGGACCGTTTCGCCCACGACGTTATCGAGGATTTCATCGCTTCCTACGAGGCCGGTGAAACTCCGAACCCGTGCTTGCGCTGCAACGAGAAAATCAAGTTTACAGCCTTGTTGGAGCGCGGTATTGCGCTTGGTTTCGACGCGATCGCCACCGGCCACTATGCGCGGCTGACGCAACCAGTGGATGGTGGCGACGGATATCTGCGGCGCGCCATCGACCCTGAAAAAGACCAGTCCTACGTCCTCGGGGTGCTCGGCCCGGAGGAAATCTCGCGCTGCATGTTTCCCGTGGGTGATACCCGTAAACCCCAGATCCGCGAAGAGGCCGCGCAGCTTGGCTTTTCGGTGGCATCAAAACCGGATTCCTACGATATTTGCTTTATCCCGGACGGAAATACCCAGGCGTTTCTGGGGCGGAGTATTGGCCTGCGCCCGGGGCTGATCGTGGATGAGGAGGGCGCGGTGCTTCGGGAACACGACGGGGTGCACGAGTTCACGATCGGCCAGCGTAAAGGCTTGGATTTGCGGAACCCGGCCGCCGATGGTCGCCCGCGTTACGTCACCAATATCGACGCCGCCACCGCCACCGTGACGGTGGGTCCCCGGGAGAGCCTTGCGGTGCGGGTGATTCACGCGGATCGCATCAAGGTCCTTCACCCTGCAATGAACGGTGAGTTCGATTGTGAGGTCCAGGTGCGGGCGCACGGTGGCGTGGTGTCCTGCCGCGCCGAGGTTGGCCCGGATAGCATGACGCTGAAGCTTGCCGAGCCGTTGTTTGGGGTGGCCCGTGGCCAAGCCGCGGTGCTGTACCTGCCAGATAGCTGCGGCGATATCGTGCTGGGCTCCGGCACCATTTGCGGTACGGGGCGATCGTGGTAGCGTTCGGTTTGGGGGAGATGCCGGGTACCGATGTGGCGGCCGCCGCGGACGTCATTGCCGGCGAATCCGAATTGGTGTGCTTGCCACAATTACCTGATCGCGGTCTTGGCTCCGATGCTGTTGGCCGCACCTTTTCGCTCATGCCTGAGCTGCCTATCGACGCCCGCGCCCGCAGCTGGGTCCTCACCACACGGCCGCAGCTTTCCACCCGCCGGTTATGGGATCGCACAGCCGCGGACCTCGACGAGTGCGAGGCCACCTGGTCCCGTTTGGATGCGTTAAAAATGCAGGTAGTGGGCCCGTGGTCGCTCGCGGCATCGGTCGAAACGGCCGCCGGGCATCGTGCGCTCACCGACACAGGTGCGCTCCGAGATATCACTGAGCATTTGGGCCACGCGATCGTTCGGCTTGCCGACGATTTGCGCGGTCGTTTCGATTGCTCCCTGCAGCTGCAAATCGACGAGCCGTTGCTGCAGCGACTTGCCGCTGGCGCCATCGGCGGCACCACGCAGTTTGACCCGATTCCCGCACTTGCCGCGCCGGAGCTTGGGGCACGCCTTAAGGAGCTGATCGAACCGCTGCCTGGTTTCTCCGCGGTGCGCCTGAACCTTTCGAATTCGACTGTGGTGTGGGACGCCGCCCGAGGTAGCGGAGCCGATGTAATCCACGTGGCATGGTCCGCTATCACCAGCACGGACCAGCTCGACGCCCTCGGTCACGCCGTTTCCGAAGGCACTCGCATTGGCCTCGGGCTCACACTCACCGCGGAAACTGATTCGCGCGCCACCGCCCAGCGGATCGCGGCGTGGTGGGACACGCTGGGCTTGGAGCGCGCGTTGCTGGTCACGGCCGTCGATATTCACCCACTTGGGGATTTGCACACGCGTTCGCTCCTGGGCGCGGCGGCAGCGTTGCGGACTGCGCGCGAAATCAACGACATGCTTGTCCGCGATGCCGGCGACCTCTAGCTCATCATCGGCCACGCGGTGTTCACGGTGTTCGGATCCTTGCCCTGACCCTTGAGGTAGCGCTGGAAGTCAGTTTGCCGGTGGTGGTGCCACACGGCCTGGGCTTCCATGAGTTGGTCACTGTCCATGGTTGCGAGTTCCGGCCACATTTTCGTTTGCTTCCACGCGATGCGGGCCGCCGCTAATGCGTCGGAGGTCGCCTCGTGGGCGTTGTCGAGCCGCACACCGTAAAAGTCGCACAAATCCGTCAGCGTTCGCCGCCCCTTCCGGTACGGGTCTTTGGCACGGTCGATCACAAACGGGTCGTACACCGGTCCAGTGACCAAAAAGTCACCGGTCAGGCTACGCAACACCGATAAATCGTACGCCGCGTTAAACACGATGAGCGTGAGCCCGTCGGCCCAACCGCGTTGGATACTAGCGATTGTCTCACGCAAGACTTCCTCGTGTGGTTTGCCGTGCGTACGTGCGTATTCGGTGGTGATGCCGTGGACCTTGGTGGCTTCCTCGGGGATTTCTACCCCGGGGTCGGCGAGGAGTTCGACGGGGGTGACGTCTCGGCCGTGGATGCGCACCATCGCCGAGGTAACAATGCGGGCTTCTTTCGGGTCTGCGGAGGTGGTTTCAAGGTCGAAGCTGAGCATTGCGGAGGTATCAAAATGGGCCATGCCACCTACCTTAGACATCGCGCCGCACAGCCGTTCCGGCTTTTCGAAACTACGTGTGCCCTGCGGGGTAGCTGTTGGGGTGGCTGACTACACTTATCTCCCATGACTGCCATCTCCACCGAATTGCGGCGCCAATGGGACGAGCTCGCCCAGCAGGTGCGCCATCACCGCGATCTGTATTACAACAATCAGCCGAGCATCCCCGATGCTGACTTCGACGCGCTGCTGAAGCAGCTGCAAGATTTGGAGGCAGCGCACCCCGAGTTGGCGGTTCCGGACAGTCCGACGATGCAGGTCGGCGCCCCGCCGTCGGTGACGTCCAGCTTTGCGAACGTTGCGCACCTTGAACGTATGCTCAGCCTTGATAACGTCTTCGATTCGGAGGAGCTTTCCGAATGGTTGGCCCGCACCCCGGCCGCCGAATACATTACCGAATTAAAAATTGATGGCCTGTCGCTGGACCTGGTGTACCGGGGTGGCAAACTCGATCGCGCCGCCACGCGTGGCGACGGCCGCGTCGGTGAAGACGTTACCGAAAACGCTCGGGTGATCCACGGCTTGCCGCACGAGCTTGAAGCCAGCGAGCAGTTCCCGATCCCAGAATTGTTAGAAGTCCGTGGCGAGGTGTTTATTGCGGTGGCGGATTTCGGGGAGGTCAACGCCCAGCGCATCGCTGAAGGTGGTAAACCGTTTGCTAATCCGCGCAACGCCGCCGCCGGGTCGCTGCGCCAGAAGAACGTTGAGGATGTGCGTAAACGGAAACTTGGCATCATTTGCCACGGTATTGGCGCAGTGGAGGGGTTTAGTCCGAAGAGCTTATCCGAGGCCTATGAGGCGCTGAAGGCGTGGGGCCTGCCGGTGTCCGACGATGTTCGTGTTGTAACCACACCAAAGGAAGTTCACGAGCGTGTCCGTTATTGGGAGAAGCATCGTCACGACCCCGCCCACGAAATGGACGGCCTTGTGATCAAGGTGAACTCCATGGCCGAACAGCGGGCATTGGGGGCGACGTCGCGGGCGCCTCGGTGGGCGATCGCGTACAAGTATCCGCCGGAGGAGGTGACCACGAAACTGCTGGATATTCGCGTGCAGGTGGGTCGCACGGGGCGCGTTACCCCCCAAGCGGTAATGGAACCGGTGTTCGTGGCCGGTTCGACCGTTTCGATGGCTACGCTGCACAACCCCACCGAAGTGAAGCGCAAAGGTGTTCTCATTGGCGATACGGTGGTGATCCGCAAAGCCGGCGAAATCATCCCGGAGGTGCTCGGGCCCGTGGTGGAACTCCGCGACGGCACCGAATACGAGTTTGTGTTCCCGGAGCATTGTCCCGAGTGCGGCACGAAACTTGCCCCCGCGAAGGAAGGCGACGTGGATTGGCGGTGCGGCAACGCACGATCCTGCCCTAGCCAAATCAAACGCAGGCTGGCTCACCTTGCCGGGCGGGGTGCCTTCGATATCGAGGCGCTTGGGGAAAAAGGCGCGGCGGACCTTGTCGATTCCGGCATCCTCACCGACGAGGCCACACTGTTTGACCTGGATGAAAGCGCACTGCTGAAGTCGAGCGTTTATACGACCAAAGCCGGCAAGGTAAACGCTAACGGGAAGAAATTGCTCCGCAATCTTGAAGAGCAGAAAGGCGTGGAGCTGTGGCGGGTCCTCGTTGCGCTATCCATCCGGCATGTGGGGTCCACCGCCTCGCGGGCGCTTACCGCACGTTACGGCTCCATCGACGCCATGCTGAAAGCCTCGGTGGATGAAATCGCCGAAACCGACGGGGTTGGTTCCATTATCGCCCATTCGCTGAAAGCGTGGTTTGAGGTGGATTGGCACCGCAATATTGTGGAGCGCTGGGCTGCGGCTGGTGTGCGTATGGAGGACGAAGCCGTCGAGGAAATCCCGCAAACCCTGGCAGGTAAAACCGTGGTGGTCACCGGTTCGCTCACCGGCTTCACGCGGGATTCCGCGAAGGCCGCCATTTTGGCCCGTGGCGGCAAGGCGTCCGGCTCGGTGTCAAAGAAGACCGACGTCGTGGTTGTCGGCGAAAACGCTGGGTCGAAGGAAACGAAGGCGCGGGACCTTGGCCTGCCCATCCTCGACGAAGATGGCTTCGTGCGGTTGTTGGAGACTGGGGAGTTTTAGGAGACCCCTCGCCGGTGGCGCTGGCGCACTCGATACGTGTGCCCCGCCGCGGCGGCCAAACACGGAGAAATTAACGCGAGAAACGCGCTGAGATTGATGATGGTCAACATTGCCAACGAATCCGTGTTCATGTCGGCAACGAGGATCAGCACACCCAACATCAGCGCCAAGCCAACACAAGTCACGCTGCAGCCAGCGATCATGACTAGTGGGTAAAACACCGCCCAATGCATCTCACCTGAGGAAATGGGTGCAAGGTAACAGCGGCCGCCATGAACCCGCACGTAGCTGTTGGCATGCCCGCCCAGTTGCGCCACAGTCCCTAGGCTGAGGTTTCCCCAGAACACCTCCACGCCGTCCCCGCGCGGAATCAGCGTCACCTCGGCAATGCGGCTGCCGTCCGCCTGCGCTTGCGTGGCTTGCACCAATGCAAGCAGGGTGCCTTGGTTTACCCGACTGAGAGCTATTGGAAAGTCGTTCGGGGGGATCTGCGGAGGCGTCATTGTGTCGTCGCGGATTCTTTCTATCTTAAAAGCCTTGAAGGATGCTGCCTCGGACCTCAAACCACTTCAAGGTATCGGCGATGCCCTCACTGATGCTGTGTTCCGCTTCCCAACCTAAAAGTTCTTTCGCCCGCGTGCTGCGGGTATACACGCCGGCTGCGTCGCCGGGGCGGGGCGGGGCGTCGACAGTTTGGAGGGGGGTGCCCGTGACCTCATCGAATGCGGCAACCAATTCGCGTACCGTGGTGCCCCTGCCCGTGCCCAAATTGATGGGCAGGTAGGTGCCGTCAGCCATGATGGTGTCAAAGCGTTCCAGCGCTGCGACATGGGCGGCGGCGAGGTCCCACACGTGGATATAGTCGCGAATACCGGAGCCGTCGCGGGTGGGCCAGTCCACACCGGTGATTTGGAACGGCTCACCGGTCTCCTTCGCCTCAATCAATTTGCCGAGGGCATGGGTTGGCTTCTCCAATTGCAGGCCGGTGCGCAATTGCGGGTCCGCGCCGATCGGGTTGAAGTACCGCAGGGAGATGATCTTCAGATCGGTCGCCGCGGCGACGTCCGCCATCATGCCCTCAAGCACGGCTTTCGTGCGCGCGTAGGGGCTCATTGGGTCGAAGGGGCAGTCTTCATCAACTGTGAAATCGTCGGTGAGCGCGTAGATCGATGCAGAACCCGAAAACACCATTCGGTGACAGCCGCGGGCATTGAGATAATCCATCAGCTCCAGCGTCTTGGACACGTTGTTGCGGTAGTAGCTCACCGGATCCGCCACAGACTCCGGCACCACAATCAACGCCGCGCAATGCAGCACCGCTGAAATGTCGGGATGCTGCTCAAAAATCGTGTCCAGCAGTTCGCGGTCCGCGAAGTCGCCGTCATATGCGGGGCGCCCAGAAGTGAATTCACGCCGCCCCGTGGAAAAATTATCCACGATGACGGCGTCGTGCCCACTATCCAACAACCGTGAGGTGACGGTACTGCCGATAAAACCTGCACCGCCAGTGACGAGGACCTTCATTCGGTGCTCCTTCGCACTTCGTAGGGTATTCAAACAGTTCCGATGTTACTCACAGAAGGCGCGAAAGGTATTGAGGCTGCTAATTCAGAATCGAACCAATGATCGTGCCGACGTCGCTCAAGTGCTCCACCTCGCTGGCCAAGAAATCCGGGCCACCGGGGCGCCCAATGACTAGCACCAAGGACGTACCGTCAATCGAGGTGGCAGCCAGCGCGGAATCCAGCATGGCCCAGCCGGGAGGAACCCACGGGTCATGCTCGGGCGTGAGCACGCACGCGCCGTCGAGTTCAATGGCGGGGGAGGAGCCGTCATCCGCTGGGGCGGCGGGCGAGGCTGCGATCCGGCTGGAACCGTCCGCAACGTCAAGCACGATGCCCCAGCCGGAGGTCATGGTCCGCGGAATTACCGCCACCAGTTCCTCCATTGCGCGCCGCACGTCGCGGCGGTGCGAGGCCACGGCGGCCAGCATTTCGATTTGACCGCGGCGATCCACGGTCCCAGTGAACGGTCGGATGGAATCCACCTCCACGCCGGGGAGTTGTTGGGCAGCGGTAATGAGACTGTCGGGAAGTTTCGCGGAAGGCAGGGTCACCACAATGTCGTCGATGACGGTTCCGTCGGGCGCGTGATGAACCACGTCCACCGATTGGATATTGCCCTCGACTACGCCGAACGCGTCTGCCAATTGCCCAAGGCTGCCGGGAACGTCGGGCAGGACGACACGAATCAGATACGACATGGTGGGAAACTCTCCTTAGCGCCTGGCGGAAACGAACTACCTTCATGTTCTTGAACGGATCGCGGGGGCGAATAGTTCCCAGGTGTGATCAAGTCCGGCCCGATCAAGTGGGGCGCAAGAGGCTACGTTAAGCTGAGTGAATCAGACACCCTGAACAACAGAAGGGGATACGCAACCGTGCCTGAAATTTCACGCGATGAACTCGCTCACCTTGCACGCTTGGCTCGCCTTGCTCTTACCGCGGAAGAACTCGATCAATTTGCGGATCAGATTGACGGGATCATTGCCAACGTGAGTGCTGTGGGGCAGGTCGCCGCGGAAGGGGTGGAGCCGATGAGCCACCCGCACGCGATCCACACCGCCATGCGTGAAGATGTTGTGGAAAAAACTCTCACCCCGCAACAAGCTCTCGATCAGGCTCCTGAAGTAGCCGAGCAGCGTTTCGTCGTACCGCAAATTTTGGGGGAATAACACAATGAACAAGTATCTTGTCGGCGCCGAAACCGCCCACGAGTTGACCAAACTGACCGCCGCGGAGCTGGCGGAAAAGATTCACGCGCGCGAGGTTTCCTCCGTGGAGGTCACCCAAGCGCACCTGGATCGTATCGCCGAAATCGACGGCGAAATCCACGCCTTTTTGCACGTGAGTGCGGAGGAAGCGTTGGCGGCTGCGCGGGATGTCGATACGCGGTTGGATGCGGGTGAGGCCCCCGCCTCGCCGTTGGCAGGTGTGCCCCTCGCGCTGAAGGACGTGTTTACCACTACGGATGCTCCTACGACGTGCGCTTCGAAAATGTTGGAAGGCTACATGGCGCCGTACGATGCTACCGTCACTCGGCGCATCCGCGAAGCTGGCATTCCCATCTTGGGCAAGACCAACATGGATGAATTCGCTATGGGTTCGTCAACCGAAAACTCTGCCTATGGGCCCACCCATAATCCGTGGGATTTGGAGCGTACGGCTGGTGGTTCCGGTGGCGGTTCCGCAGCTGCATTGGCTGCGGGTGAGGCCCCGTTGGCGATTGGTACGGATACTGGTGGGTCCATTCGACAGCCCGCGGCGTTGACAAACACGGTGGGCGTGAAGCCGACGTACGGTACCGTGTCCCGCTACGGTTTGGTGGCGTGCGCCTCCTCGCTCGATCAGGGTGGGCCGACCGCGCGCACCGTGATGGATACTGCGTTGCTGCACGAGGTTATTGCAGGTCATGATCGTCATGATGCGACCAGCGTGAACCGGCCCGTAGCCCCCGTGGTGGCGGCGGCGCGGGAGGGCGCACAGGGGGATCTGCGCGGGGTTCGCGTGGGCGTGGTCAAGCAGTTTGATCGGGACGGCTACCAGCCGGGCGTGCTCGAGCAGTTCCACAAGGCAGTGACCCAACTGGAGCAGCAAGGCGCGGAAGTTGTTGAGGTGGATTGTCCGCATTTCGACGACGCGCTCGCGGCGTACTACCTCATTCTGCCGTGCGAGGTTTCCTCAAACCTTGCCCGGTTCGACGGTATGCGCTACGGCTTGCGTGTGGGTGATGATGGCACCCGTTCCGCAGATGAGGTGATGGCTTTGACCCGTGCCGCGGGCTTCGGCCCGGAGGTGAAGCGCCGGATCATCCTGGGTACGTATGCGCTATCGGTCGGCTATTACGACGCGTACTATTTGCAGGCGCAGCGTGTGCGCACGTTGATCGCCCGTGATTTCGCCGCCGCATATGAGAAGTGTGATGTGTTGGTGTCGCCGACGACCCCGACGACCGCCTTTAAGCTCGGCGAAAAGGTGTCCGATCCGTTGGCTATGTACAACTTCGACTTGTGCACCCTGCCGCTGAACCTTGCGGGGTTGTGTGGCATGTCGCTGCCGGCTGGTTTGGCGCCGGATACGCAGCTGCCGGTTGGTTTGCAGATTATGGCGCCCGCGTTTGCCGATGACCGCCTGTACAAGGTTGGCGCGGCATTCGAGGCTGCTCACTAACCTAGGGGCAAAAAAGGGGCCGCGCTTTCGCTGCGCGGCCCCTAGTGGAGTGGGTATGCAGTTATGAAATCCCGATGAGGTTCAGGAACTGGTGCAGCTGCGAGGTGATGTTGAAGGAAAGCATGCCCGGCAGGCTGTTGAGGACGGCCGACCCGGTGTTGAAGTCGGAGCCAACGAACGCCATGGAACCGTAGGTTGCGTCGGAGACGATTTCGGAGCTCGTGGGTGCTGCTACTGGTACTGCGGTGTTCATAAAGGTCTGCCCTTTCTGATGAAGTAGTTCTTGGGTTCTACATTGTAGGGGTTGTTTGCCCAAACCTACAATCGACCCCGGCATACGCAACGAGGTGCTGCGTGGGCTGGGTCTTCTTATGTATTAGCCGCGGACGTGGAAATCGTTTCGCCCCAATTATTAGGGGCTACGAAAGATGCGCGAAGTGATCTATCGGAATGATCGATAAAAATTGTGCGGTGAAACTGTAGGACGTCAAGGGCATCAGGTCGGCTAACACCTGCAGTCCGCGCCCGAAGCCGCCGGGGGTAATCAATTGTGAGGAGCCGTAAGACCCGGTGTTCATGAGGTCTACGCTTGACGGCACGTTCACCCCAACTGGGTGGGCGGTGATCGGTGGATGTTGTTGCGGCACGGTGTACTTCTCCCTCATTGGATCGGTTTGCTGGTGTCGATGCTAGCCGACACGTTCGTCGCACGTATATATAGAACATCATTTCCACTATGCGGCGCAAAACAATCGCTCATATACTGCGAGGCATGCCGTTCACCGTGAAAGCTTTGCAGAAAATATCCCCCGATGCGCCGTTCCAGGTTGTGGATTTGCCGCGGCGTGACCCGCGTGCTGACGACGTAGTCATCGACATCAAAGCCGCAGGTATTTGCCACAGCGACATTCACACCATCCGCAACGAGTGGGGCGAGGCGCATTTCCCGCTCACGGTCGGCCACGAGATTGCGGGGGTAGTTTCCGCGGTTGGTGCAGAGGTTTCTGCCTGGCGGGTGGGGGATCGCGTCGGCGTCGGCTGCCTCGTACATGCGTGTGGTGAGTGTGAGTGGTGCCGCCAAGGGGAGGAACAAAACTGCCCGGCAGCAGTAGGCACCTATAATTCCCGCGACGTCGACGACACCATTACCCAAGGCGGATATAGCCAAAAAATCGTGGTCAACGAGCGGTTCGTGTGCCGCATCCCTGACGCGTTGGATTTTGACGTCGCGGCTCCGTTGTTGTGCGCCGGGATCACGACCTTTTCCCCGATCGAGCGGTGGGGTATTACCGCAGGCTCCAAGGTTGCGGTGGTGGGCCTCGGCGGCCTTGGCCACATGGGGGTGCAGATCGCCGCTGCGCTCGGCGCTGACGTGACCGTGTTATCCCGGTCGCTTGCGAAGGAGGACGAGGCCCGTCAACTTGGGGCGGCTCGTACGTTGGCCACCACCGAGGAGGGGTTTTTCCGCAGGTACCGGGGTGAATTCGATTTCATTCTCAATACTGTCAGCGCCGACCTTGACGTGGATGCGTACTTGCGCTTGCTGAAGCCGCACGGGGTGATGGTGGTTGTTGGTTTGCCTCCGGAGCGTCAACAGCTTTCGTTCGGGAGTTTGATTATGGGCGGCAAGGTGCTCACGGGTTCGAATATTGGCGGGATTCGGCAAACCCAGGACATGCTTGACTTTTGCGGACGCCACGGCATCGGCGCCGTCATTGAAAAAATCGGCGTTGACGAAGTGGATGCCGCCTACGATCGCGTTGTTGCAGGCGACGTGAAGTTCCGCTTCGTTATCGATACCGCTACGTTCCCTTCACATTAAGCACTTGCCGCAGCTTGTGCTTAATTTCCACTAGTTTTTCCGAGTCCGCCATTACCTGGTCGATGTCCTTGTACGCGTCGGGGATTTCGTCGACCCACGCGTCGCCGGGCCGGTAGACGATGCCCTCCATGCGCGCGGCAAGGTCGGCCTCGGTGAAGCGCCGCCGCGCCTCCGTCCGCGAGTATCGACGCCCCGCCCCATGCGGCGCCGAGTGCAGCGCGGGTGCGAAACCCTTGCCCTCGACCACATAGGACGCGGTGCCCATGGACCCCGGGATGAGCGCCAATGTTCCCTCATCTGCGCGGATGGCGCCCTTGCGAGTCAGCCATACGTCGCGGCCGAAGTGGTGCTCTTTGACCGTGTAGTTGTGGTGACAGTTGATGCGCTGCACCTCTTCGACTGGCTCGCCCATGAAGGCGCTGAGGCAGCGGGAGAAGCGGTCCATCATTTCCTCGCGGTTCAAAAACGCGAAGTGTTGTGCCCACCGAAGTTCGTTGATGTAGGAGTCGAATTCGGGGGTGCCTTCCACGAAGTACGCTAGGTCTGCATTGGGGATGGGAATCCACCATTTCACCATGTTGGCTTGCGCGATGGCGATGTGTTTCTGCGCGATCTTATTGCCTACGCCGCGGGAGCCCGAGTGCAGGAACATCCACACCACGTCATCCTCATCGAGGCATAATTCGATGAAGTGATTGCCGCCGCCCAAGGAACCCAGCTGTTCCCGCCATTTGGGGGAGTGCCGCAAATCGACGTCGTGCTCGATCGCCATCGCTTCGAGCTCCCGGCAGCGCGCATCCGCAGTCGGCTCCAGGCGGCCGCGGTTGTAACGCCCAGGCGAGAGTGGAATCGCGCGAATGATGGCATCCCGGAGATTCTCTAGCTGCTTTTCCGCCAGGTCAGCGGCAGTGAACTGGGTGCGAACCCCGATCATGCCGCAACCGATGTCCACCCCAACTGCGGCTGGGATCACCGCACCGATTGTGCCGAATACGGTTCCCACCGAGGAACCGAGTCCGGTGTGTGCATCGGGCATGAGCGCCACATGGGGGTAGACGAACGGCAGTTTTGCCGTCGCGTTGGCCTGCTCCACGGTGGAGTCTTCGATTTCGCTAGCGAAGATGTGCACTTTCGGCTTGTGCTGAGTGATTTCCGCGATGCGAGACGCGTGGTGAGCGCGTCGGTTTCGAGCCATGGGTTTCCCCTGTCCTTTTCCAAAAGTTTGCGGCGGGGGAAGCGCAGGTTCTCACAAAAAACCGCCCCCGCCAGAAGTGAATTCTGACTGTGAGGCGTCCTGCGATTCGAGCTCGTGAGGTCAATGACCCCGCAATACGCACGCAGGACGCACAATGCTTGGATTTTGCTGTTCTCGCCGCATCTCGCGTCCTTTCGTCGTAGTCGGGGTGATTTACCAAAATTATGATTAGCACAGGTGCGGAAACCTGCCCGCATTCGGGGGTGCTACTGGGTGTCGGAAAGCGCCAGTGCAGCGCCGGCAACACCGCTGGTCACGGCTAGTACTGCGGGCCACGCGCCGATCTTTTTGGCAAGGGGATGGGATAGCCCGAACGCGGCGATGTAGGCGGTGCTTAACCCGGCTGCCAACGGCACGCCGCCCTTGGCATACCAGCTGCGCGCCGCCCATACGCCAGCCGCGGCGAGGAGCGCTCCGCCGAGGGGACGGACCCCGGTCTCGCGGGCTGTGAGCCACCCACCGATGAGCCCAGTAGCCACAATAGGTGCAGTTTTAACTTCGGACGCGTTTTTGAACTTCATAGCAAACTAATGTACTCGCTTTAGTCGTTTCAACGTTCGGTGGGCTACAATTCGAACCGTCAGTGAGCTGGTCAAGGGAATCTCGGTGAGAATCCGAAACTGGCGCGCAGCGGTGATTGGGTACTACCCCCAAATTGGGAGTCGCCACTGGTCTTTCAGGCTGGGAAGGTGCATTGGGGGTGGGGTGATCCAACGAGTCCGAATACCTGCCGGCTCTTCGCTGGGCTCCTTTCGTCTCCGCGTTCGAGATGGAGGGGCAGTGTTGAAGGAGTTCCACATGACTGGAACTGGTGTGCGCAAAAACGCGCTCACCGTAGCGTTGTTCGTGCTGCTTTTGCTGCTCATCGCGGTGAGCTTTGTCATCTCATTGACGTTTGGTTCTGTCGACTACGCTCGTGGCGCCGTTTGGGAAGTTGTGTGGGCCCGGCTCAACGGCGCCAAGGGACCTGATCAGGCAATTGATTCAATTGTGTGGGAGTTGCGAGTGCCCCGGGGGTTGCTTGCGTTGATTGTGGGCGCTGGCTTGGCGCTCGCGGGCGTCGCAATGCAAACTCTTGTGCGAAACCCGCTTGCGGATCCGTACTTGCTTGGGGTTTCTGCGGGTGCCAGTGTCGGTGCCACCGCGGTATTGACCTTCGGCGTGTTTTCCTCGTTGGGTTTGTACGCACTTTCGGGTGGCGCGTTGATCGGTGCGCTCGTGGCCACGGCGACCGTGTACGGCATTACGATGGCTCAAGGCGGCCTCACTCCGTTGCGGCTGATCTTGTCTGGGGTGGTGCTTTCCTCGGCGTTCTCCGCCATGGCAAGCTTCCTTGTATTCAAGGGGCCAGATGCCCGTGCGGCGCAGGGCGTCATGTTTTGGATGCTTGGCTCCGTGGCGGGCGCACAGTGGAACAAACTTGCGCTTCCTTTTGCAATTGTGATGATCGCGGCGTTGGCATTAATGCTGATTTCCAACCATATGGACGCGCTGGCTGCGGGCCCCGATACCGCGGCCGCGCTTGGTGTTCGTGTAGGCGTTCTGCGACAGGTCCTGTTTTTTATCCAAGCGTTGCTGGTCGGCTGCATGGTCGCTGTCGCCGGCGGAATTGGGTTCGTGGGGCTGGTTATTCCGCATTTGGCGCGCATGCTGGTGGGGTCGTTGCACTGGCGCCTGTTGCCTATTGCGATGGCGACCGGCGCGCTGTTCTTGCTGTGGGTTGATGTCATTGCACGGGTGTCGGCGCCCCCGCAGGAAATTCCGTTGGGTGTTGTTACTGGTGTGCTCGGCGCACCAATGTTTTTGATTCTGATGGCCCGGGGCCGCTACCACTTCGGAGGCCAGAACTAATGTTCGATATTCGGGGTGTTGCGGCGGGCATCGGCGCAACCACCATTGTTCGCGATATTTCCTTTACTGTGGCGCGCGGCAGCATGACCGCACTCGTGGGCATCAACGGCGCCGGAAAGTCCACGCTGCTCCGCGGCATCGCCGGCATTACTGCACTGCACGCGGGTTCCGTACTGCTTGAAGGTGCCGATGTGCATGCGATGCGTCCTCGTCACCGTGCCCAACAGTTGACGCTGGTGGGGCAGGAGGAGTCCCCGCCTGGCGATCTCACGCTGTCTGAAATGGTTGCCCTGGGTAGGCTGCCGCATTTGAAGTCCTGGCAACTTGGTGGCAGCAAGGAACGCCGCATTGTCGCTGAGTCACTTGCCTTGGTCGGTCTCGCGGACCTTGCTGATCGTTCGTGCGATCAGTTATCCGGCGGCCAACGGCGCCGCGCGCTGCTTGCCCGGGGATTCGCCCAAGGGACTGATTTGGTGTTGCTCGACGAACCAACGAACCACCTTGACGTGCACCACCAGCTGCAACTGCTCAAGGTGTTGCGCGAATCGGGCCGTACCATTTTGGCCACGATTCACGATCTTGACCTCGCCGTTTCCCACTTTGACCAAGTGGTGGTCTTGCACGAGGGCTGCATGCTCGCGGCTGGCCCGCCGGAAGAGGTTCTGCTCCCACACCATGTGCGCGAGGTGTTTAACGTCCAGGCGATGTTAACCAAGCTTCCAGAAGCTACGCGCACGCACCTTATTGTTGATTCACTCTGATACAGGAGAAACCGTGAAAAAGTACACTCTTGCGCTGCTTACTGGTTCGGCGCTATTCCTTGCCGCATGTGGCGGCCAGACCGCCGATACGGTAGCTGATGGCGGCGTCACCATCACCAACTGTGGCAAGGAGGTGACGTATGCCCAAGCGGACAAACTGTTCGTCAACGACGGCAACATCATTTCGATCGCGCTTTCGGCCGGCGCCCAAGACAAAATCGCGAATGTTAGTTCGATGCAGCGTGATGTTGATATTTTGTCCGCAAAGTACGGCAAGGATGTCATTTCTGGCCTCGACAGTGTGGCCAAGGAATACCCATCCCTCGAAGAGGTCGTGAGCAAACAGCCCGACATTTTCGTTGCCGGTTGGAACTACGGGTTCGACGAAGGTAAAAACCTCACCCCGGATTCGTTGAAGGATCAAGGCATCGATTCGTACATCCTTACTGAGTCGTGCCGCCAGGAAGGCACCACCAAGCGGGGCATTGTGGATCCTTGGGAAGCCGTGGAAATGGACCTTGCCAACATCGGCGCCATCACCGGCAATAAGGAGACCGCCGACAAGGTTGTGAAGGATCAGCAGGATCGCCTTGCCGCGCTGCGTACGGCGGATCAGCCGGACACCGCCCCAGTGGCTTTCGTATTCGATTCCGCCTCTGATACGATTTTCACCTCGGGTAAGTTTGGCGCTCCGCAGGCGATCCTCGAGGCTGCCGGCGCGAAGAATGGCGCCGAGGATGTTGAGGATACCTGGACCAAGGTTGGCTGGGAGCACCTCACCGCAACCAAACCTGACGTGTTTGTGTTCGTCGAGTACCCCGGGCAAGAGTTCGAAGAAAAGGTGAAGATCCTTAAGGAAAACCCCGTCACTAAGGATCTCCCTGCGGTGAAGGAAAACCGTTTTATTAACCTCCCGTATGCGATGTGGACATCTAGCCCGCTGAACATTGATGCCGCCGAACATGTGCGCAAGGGTTTGGAAAAGTTCCAGCTTGCCCCGAAGTCGGATATTAAGCCTGCTCTGGCGTTGCCGGACAATCTCCCGGGTACGGAGTACTTTCAATAATCTGAAGTCTACGTAGCTAAGATTTCGCGACGATCCTAGGAGGATTCATCTTGAAAACAGTTTCCTTGTACTTAGGATCGGCTGCGATATCGTTGGTGGGCAATAGTTTGGCGATGGTGGTGTGGCCGTGGCTTGTTTTGCAACGTACAGGTGATCCGGCGGCCGCTGGCACTGTCGTCACGGCGATTGCTGTCCCTTCACTGATTTTCGCCATTTTTGGCGGCCATTTGATTGACACTTTTGGGCGTAAGCGCATGAGTGTTGTTTCGGATGTGGTGAGCGGGGCGTCGGTAATTGCGCTGATCGCTGTGGACACTTGGGGTCAGTTAAACCTCGCGTGGTTTATCGCTATTGGCATTCTCGGCGCGCTTGGCGACGTCCCGGGCATGGCCGCGCGCGCCGCCCTCGCCGGAGATGTGGCGAAGGCGTCCGGAAAATCTTTGGATATGATTTCGGGTGTTCAGCAGACGCTCATTGGGATGTCGATGTTCCTTGGGCCGGTGTTGGCGGGCTTGCTGTTGGCGAATCTTCCTATTTCCCAGGTGCTGGTGGTGACGGCTTCGTGTTCATTGCTTGCCGCGGCTTTGACCTCGTTAGTGCGTGTAACTGCGGGCGAGATGACTTCCGAAGCTTTCTCATTGGACGCGTGGTTGAGCATTTTGAAAGCCCCAATGATCCGCATTATGGCTAGTGCGCAATTCATTGGTTCTATGCTGGTCACTCCCTATTTGATGGTGCTTGTGCCGGCGCATTTTCAGAATGTGAATAACCCGACAATGATGGGTGTCGTCCACGCTGGCTACGCGGTGGGCATGATGGTCGGCGGCGCCGCGATTGCGGCTACGGGGTCCGGCAACCGCAAACTGGTGTGGTCTGTTTCCATGCTGTGCTTCACATTGGGGTTCGTGGGTATGGGCTTTTTGTCCAATCAGTGGATCTTGCTTGCGGGCATGGCCATCGCCGGCATTGGTGGGGGCGTGATCGGCCCTTTGCAGATGATTTTAGTCACCGAGTCAGTTCCCGAAAACTTGCGTGGCCGGGCGTTTTCCCTCTTTATGGCGATCGGCCAGGTTTCTGCCCCGTTGGGGTTTGCGGTAACCACGGTGATGCTCACCCAACTCTCAATCTATACGGTGGCCGTGTGCTTGGCGGGGGCGTGGATGCTATCGGCGATCGTTTTGACGCAGCGTGGATTGGTAAAAATTTCCGAACCGGCACCGTCGGCGTAACATCTCGGGGGTGAGTAGTTCGGTATTGCCTCAGCGGCAGGCGTGGCGCGCGTTGGCGGCGCTGTGCATAGGATTCTTTATGATCCTGCTGGATCAAACAGTTGTTGCAGTGGCTACTCCGCAGTTTCAGGTGGAGCTGGGGGCGAGCATCAACCAGGTTGTGTGGGTGACATCCATCTACCTTCTGTTTTTCGCGGTCCCGTTGCTGGTCACCGGCCGGTTAGGTGATCGGTTTGGGCAGCGGAATGTGTACCTTGTCGGCATGACGGTGTTCACGTTGAGTTCGTTGGCTTGCGGCTTGGCGGGGGATGTTGTGACGTTGATTGTGGCTCGCGCGGCGCAGGGGCTCGGGGCGTCGATAATGGCACCTCAAACGATGAGCGTAATCAACCGTGTGTTCGCACGTGAGCGTCGGGGATCGGCTATGGGGATGTGGGGCGCGGTCGCAGGTTTGGCCACGCTTGCTGGCCCCGTACTTGGCGGCGTCATCGTGGATTCCGTGGGCTGGCAGTGGGTGTTTTTCATTAATGTTCCCCTCGGCGTGCTATCTCTCACGCTGGTGGCGATGTGGGTGCCGAAGATGCCGCGGATGGCCCGCCGGATCGATTTCGCAAGCGTTATCGTCTCAATCGCTGCTATGTTCGGCGTTGTGTTTGCGGTGCAGGAGGGCCCGGAACTGGGTTGGCCGGCGTGGATCTGGTTGGTGCTTGCTGCCGGTTTCGTTTTCGTGGGGGTGTTTGTGTGGTTGCAGAAAACCGCGGAGGCGCGTGGCCGTGATCCGCTGGTACCGCTGGATATTTTCCGTAATCGCAATTTCTCTATTGGCGCGTTTTCGATTTCGATGATGGGTTTCGCGGTGAGCGGAACGATGCTGCCGGTGATGATTTTCTTGCAGGAGGGCCATGGGTTGAGCGCCCAGGAGGCGGGTTTTATGCTGGTCCCCATGGCGGTGATTTCGGGGTTGTTGGCGCCGTTTGTGGGGAGGTTGTCTGATCGCTTGGATCCGCGGATTTTGTCGGTGAGTGGTTTTTCATGCATGACGGTGGCGGTGCTTCTGCTGGTGGTGGTGATGCGTGATGGTGTTGGATTCTGGTGGGTTATGCTCCCGATTACGGTGCTGGGTTTTGGTAATGGTTTGGTGTGGTCGCCAAATTCGGCGACTTCGATGCGGGATTTGCCGGTGAGTAGTGTTGGCGCGGCGTCGGGTGTGTATAACTCGACTCGGCAGGTGGGGTCCGTGGTTGGCGCGGCGATTATTGGGGCGGCGATGCAGATGGGTGTTGCGGCGACGGATATTGCTTCTGCTATGGGTAATTCTGTGATTCCGGCGGTGGTTGCGTTGTGTTTGGGTTTGTTTGCGGTGTCGCGGTTCCGCAATCGCCTGTAGGCATGGCTGGGCGGCCCCGTCACGCTGGGTGTTTCGGGGCGCGCTAGCTTTAGAACGGGGGATCGCCCTCGTCTGGTGGGGGTTCCGCCGGTATCGGCTCAATGGGTTTCGGCGGTGGTTTCGGTGTGCGCCGTTTTTCCAGCAGGGAGTTGAGGTTTGTGCCCCAGTCTCCGAGCCCGCCTCGTTTAGCGAGTCGCAGCGGCACTGGGAACGTAAATCCTGGCCGCAGCGTGAGGTTTCCTAGCGGGTTGCCTATGATGCCCGCGATTCTGCCTTCCGGTGGCGTGACAATCGTTTCTCCTGCGATGACCCAGGTGACGGTCCCGTCGTTGGCCATGGTGCAGGAGACCCGCTGGTCGGTTTTGTAGTTGTGGTGCTTTTTACACAGGCATTGCAGGTTCACGTAGGTGGTCCATCCGCCGTCTTGGTAGCGGATAACGTGGTCTATTTGGCATTCGGTGGCGCGAACGTTGCACCCGGGGTACCGGCAATGCCCGTCTCGTAGCCGCACGGCTTCTTTCAATTCCCGCGGCGGTGTGTAGCACGTCAACCGGATTTGCGTAAGTTTTTCAAGGTCGAAGTACGTGTAGTTTTGCTTGAACAGTTCCTGTTGTGCGGCGGTGAGGATCCCGATGTCTTCCACATAGTCTGGTTGGAAGTCCACCGGTTGCGGGCCGGTGCCAAAGAAGTGCACTGTCCAAGATTTTGGAAATTCCAGCACTTCATCTTTGAGGAATGGCAGTGCGAATGCTTCCGCGTGGGTGAGGTCGTGTTTTGTGGCAAGTGCGTCTACTGCTTGGGCTACGGCTTCTACCACTTCGGTGGGAGCCTCAATATTGAGGTGGGAGTAGCCGGGAATGTATGAGGGGAAGATTAACACACTTGAGCTCGGGGTGAGTTCTTGGTCCACTTCACCTGCAAGCTGTAGTTTCTTAACGAACTCTGTGGTGATTGCCTTGATTTTCGATGCATTCGGCACAGCTTGGTTGGCCCGCGATGCAGTCAGTGCGCGCACGAGGAACACGTCGATGCTGTGCCATGCGTCCGCGTTGTCGAGCGGCACGAACTTGGTGGCGGATTCAATCGCACGTAGGCGCGAATAGTCTAAGTGGCCGAGGTTGAGTGCGTGCTTTGTTAGGTGGGGCAGGCGCAGCAGGGTTTCAATACAGTACAACCAGTTGCGTTGCACGTGCGCGCTCGTGTTGTAGATCACCGCATACTTCGAGCAATGCGTGCCCACATCTTCACCTAATGGGTCGATGTGGTGTTCTAAATGCTTCCGCAGGATGCCGCGGTGATACGCCATAGTGAGCGGATCACCGTCGGGGTTATTCAGACCGTAGAACTCCCCCTTTGGCCCCATGAGGGCGACGAGCTCCTCGCGGGTAATGGTTTCCATGGGGGACCCTCCGATAATTGGTTGTTAATGTTTCCCTGCTCCCGATGTTGTTACCACTTATTCTACCGTCAGGCTGCAAACCTGACAAGAGCCAAAAATGTGCACTTCATCACAGTTATATTCGGCGCGAAACTGAACCGCTGCGCTCTCAATCGAACGCTGCTTCCCTCACTCAAAACCCTCCCGCCCCACAAAACCAACCAGCCCACGCCAAACCCCCCCCCCCCCCAAACCCACACACCCACCCCCCCCACCACCCCCCCAAAAACCCCCCCCCCGGGTGTTAGACCCAGGCGACCAATCCCCGGAGGGGCACGATGCGGGAGTCTGGGATGCTGTAGATGCCGCGTTTTTTGGCTACCCAGCCTGCGCTTTCGAGGGTGGAAATGTGGTGGTATGCGGTGCCTGCGGAGGTCACCACTTTTTCGTTTACTAGTTCCATTACGCTGGCGGGTTGTTGGAGGAGGTGCCGTATGATGTCGGTGCGAATGGGGTGTGAGAGTGCTGAAATTCGGTTGAGGGATTCGTTCCAAGCGGCGTCGGTGAGTGCTGCGGCGGGTCGTACTCGCTGGTAGCTGATGTGGCCGATGGGGAGTTCGACGTCGCCGGAGAATTCGATGGTTCCGGTGGTTGGCGCGGCGGGGTGTTCGGCGTTGTAGGCGTCTTCGAGTGCCGCGATTCGTGTTTCTAGCGCGGCGATTCGGGCGTCGAGTTCGCTCGTGTGAGGCATGGTGTACACGCTAGCAATATTTTAAAATTCTGGGTTTTGGTTTGATCGCCGGTCCCCGATCACAGGTACGTCGCCTCTCGACGCCCCGCCTAGCCACCTTGCTCACACGCCCACTGTGGTTTGTCCGGCTGGGGAATCGTTGTGATTGTTATCGCTTGTTTGGGTGCCCGTTTGGTTTGCATTTTGGTGGGGTTTGCGCGCGGCGTCGTGAAGCGGTTGCCGTTTGGCGTCGCTGTGCTGGGGTTTCTTCGGAGCGCGGGGGTCGTTGGGTGTGGGCAACGGCGGGTTGTGGGTGGTTTTGGTGAGGGGTTCGCCACAGATCGGAGTTCTGGTTCACTTCCGTTCGGGCAGATTCAAATCGTACCGGCTAGTATCGGAACTATGCGTATTGCCACACTGACCTCCGGCGGCGACTGTCCGGGATTGAATGCTGTTATCCGCGGAATTGTCCGTACCGCCTCCTCGTATGGGTCGACGGTTGTTGGTTATGAAGATGGCTGGGTTGGTTTGATGGAGGATCGCCGAATTCAGCTGTATGACGATGAGGGAATTGACCGGATTTTGCTCCGCGGCGGCACCATTTTGGGTACGGGTCGGTTGCACCCCGAGCGGTTCAAGGCGGGGTTGGAGCAGATCAAGGAAAACCTTGCGGATGCTGAGATTGATGCCCTGATCCCTATCGGCGGTGAGGGTACGTTGAAGGGTGCGAAGTGGTTGTCCGATAACGGTATCCCCGTGGTCGGCGTGCCTAAGACTATTGATAATGACGTCAATGGCACGGACTACACTTTTGGTTTTGATACCGCGGTGTCGGTAGCTACGGATGCGATTGATCGGTTGCACACTACGGCGGAATCCCATAATCGCGTGATGATTGTGGAGGTCATGGGCCGTCACGTCGGCTGGATTGCGTTGCATGCGGGCATGGCCGGTGGCGCCCACTACATTGTCATTCCCGAAGTTCCGTTCGATATTGCCGAGATTTGTAAGGCTATGGAGCGTCGTTTCCAGATGGGGGAGAAGTACGGCATTATTGTCGTCGCGGAGGGCGCGTTGCCGAAGGAAGGCACGATGCAATTTGATGAGGGCGGGGTGGATCAGTTTGGGCATCAAACCTTCAACGGCATCGGCCAGGTTATCGGTGATGAAATCAAGCAGCGTTTGGGCCACGATGTGCGCACGACGACGCTGGGGCACATTCAGCGCGGCGGCACCCCGACGGCGTACGATCGCGTGCTTGCTACCCGGTACGGTGTGCACGCGGCGCGGGCTTGTGAGAATGGCGATTTTGGCAAGTGTGTCGCGTTGCGTGGCGAGCACATTGAGCTGATCGATTTGCAGGAGGCGGTGGGCACGTTGAAGGTTGTGCCGAACGGCCGCTATCGGACCGCACAGGCGTTGTTCGGGTAATTGTTTGGTTGTTAAATCACCCCTGAAAAACCATGTTGGGCAGTCGACGTGGGGTATTTCAGGGGTGTTTTTCTTACGCAAAAGTGTGCGATTTTCCCAGCTGGGACCGGTTTTGTATGGCCGCGTTGTTATCTTGATCTTTGGAAATTGTTCCGATGTTGAGAGGTGTTGTGCGCCGTGGCAGATACGAAGACCGCGTCCCCAACTGTCGCCGATGATGGCTGGGTGGACGCTGGTAGTTATAGTTTTAAACTTCAGGACGGCGTGATCGTTGCCCGCAATGATAAGGGCCGGGTGTTGAAGACGGTTCCAGCGAAGGCGAAGAAGCTGCCGCAGTTCGAACAAATTGATGGTTTGCGCGTGTTTCTTGCCCAGCATGAGGAGCATTGCCTGTATACCGTACGCCGCTGGTTTTTGCATGGGTTGCCGGTGCCCGTGAGTGTGCTGTGCGCGGTGTGGCCGGATCCGTCGTGGCGCAAGTTTTTGCGCGATGTGGTCGTTTCTGATGGCCAGATCACCGGTTTTTTGCGCGCGGCGGATGATGCCGGGGTGCAGATCGTGGATCTCGACGGCGAGTCGAACACAATTGCTTATAGTGAGGCGGCGACCGTCATGTTGCAGCACCCTGCGGTGATGGCGGAGCTTGAGGAATGGCGCGAATTCGCCGTTGAGCTGGGCATTAGTCAAGGGTTAGATCAATTGTTCCGCGATGTGTACCGTAAGCCTGCTGATTCGGATGGTCAAAAGCGGGCTATGGCTGCCTATTCGGACGGGAATTATGGTCGTGCGGCGCATTTGTTTGGTCGTGCGCGTGGCGGCGGTTTTGTGGTCACCATGAATCAGGTTTCCATCGATGTGCATGAAGATGGCAGGACGGTTTCTGCGGAGTTGGGCATTGATGCGTATGACATGGGCGAAGAGGCCATCATTGGGTCGTTGTCGTTTACGGAACGTGGGGTGTTGTTGCCGGCGGATAGGGTCGGTCCGATCGCTTGGTCTGAGGGGGTCAGAATGTGTGAGTTTGTGTATGCGGGTCGCACGATTACTACGGATGGAGGGCAGTAAGCAATGGGGAATGATGTGCTGGAATTGGGCGGTATTTTGCCGCTCGATCAAGGGTGCCCTGATCAGGCGAGTCACTTGTTGGCGGTGCAGTTTGATTACCATGGCCGTCCGATCGTGCGATTGGTCGCGGAGGAACTTGTTACGGCGGAGGAATTGACGCTCGGAGCGCTGGGAGTGTCGAGTGAATGTTCCCGTGAGGTGGGGGCGGTGGTGCAGCGTGCGGTGGGTTTTCCGGCGTGGCCGATTATGCATGATCCTGACAATGCGCGGCACGCGTTGAACCTTGTGGGCGATCTTGAATGGGCGCGTAAAAGTGCCCGCAACCGGCCGAAGCAGGTGAAGGAGCGCTTTGATGCTCTCACTACCGAGCTCACGGCGTCGGCGCCGCATTTTGTGCCGACGTTGTTGGAAGAGTTGAGTCGGATTTTCTACGAGGCGGATAGTGACAAGCTTGCGCGCCAGTATTTTAGTAAAGCCCGTGAGATCGAGCGTTCGTACGATATTCCTGTTGACCCTGACCGGCACCAAGCGGTGTTTTTAGAGTTTGCGATTGCGGGTGTGGTTTCGGCGCGTGATATGACCATTGAAACGACTGCTGCCTTGCAGCGTTTCGCCGACCCCAAGGACGCGTATGAATATTTGTTCACGGTGAACTTGGAGCGGGTGCGTGCTGGTGTGGAGCCATACGCGTACCTGGTGCGTGATTTGCGCAAAGCCGGGAAAGCGGCCGGTATTGCTGCCGCCGAGGTGGATAACCGCATTATTGATGCTTTTATGGAGCTCAAAGCGACGTATCATGCGCCGGCGGGTTTTTGGAAGGCGATTCGCCGTTCGTTGGTGCCTCGTGCGGCGGAGGTGCCGGCGGTTGCGGCATTTCTGCTGGCCACCAAGCCGGCTAGTTTTACGCTCGAGCAGTATTTTGAGTTGCTCAATGCGGCTGAGGCTTTGGTGAAGCTGCGGCAGGATCGGCCGAAGCACGCCGCATGGTTAATCGACGTCATTAATAGGTATTCGGTGCACGGTGGCGATGAGGCGAGCCTTGTGCTCAGCGAGGTAAATCTTGCGGCGGACGCGTTGCAGGATCGCACGATTACGGCGGCGCTTCGATGGTTGCCGCTGAGTGTGCTTGATGCGTTGCTTGAGTATGGGGTGCATTTCCACACTGTCGGTGGGACGCACTATTACTCGCACCCTTGTTGGGATACCTGGTTGGAATCCGAATACGCTGCCGATCGTCGCCCATTGGCGTTTCTTGCGAAGCACCCTACGTTCCGGCGTGATTTGCTGAATGACCTCACGCCTAAGGCTATCGCTACGCACGTCGACGTGTTCTTAGCTAACGAACCTGCGTTTGAGATCGTGCTTGAACGGTTGGACGAGTACATTGAGCAGCGCTCCCGGGAGGCTGGCAGTATTCCGCGGATAGGTTCGTTCCTTGACTCTGTGGCCACGGAATTGTCCGACCCGAAGTTGCGCGCAGCTGCCGGTGGGCGGATTGAGCAATTGTTGGATTTCGACGCCGCGGAATCGCTCCAGCTCGCCATCCGAAGCGGTACGCTGGCTGAATACACGTGGCCGACGTATGAGCAAGCCTTGGCGCGGGTGCGTGAGCGTTCCGGCACCAACGATGTGCGAGTGTTCGAATCGTACCCGGCGGTGGCAGTGGCCAGCGGATCGTTCGTTGAGGTCATTGACGGTGAAAAAGTTCTGTACAGCGGCGAGCTGCCCGTCACGCATAGTAGGGTCTCTTCCGCACGTTTCGTCGATGGGGACGTGGTAGTGACGTACATGCCCCAGAATACTTATCGCACGCAAGTGATATGGCTTGACGGCGGCGCGCCCAAGGTTGTTGATTACATTAATGGTTCGCTTCAGCGGTATTCTTTGCCTGTCGCACAGGGCCGGTTGACTGCGCATGGTTTGATTACGCCCGGTGACGTTTCGTTCGGTTCCGATGCCGGTTCGGTGTTGGCTTCGGACGCCACGGGTGCGCCTTCGGTGGGCGTGCGTTACGAGTGGAGCATGCATCGGTGGGATGGGCACCAGCGCTACCCGTGGACACTGGAGGGCATTAAACCGTTGGCTGAATTGCTTGGCCTTGACCGGTTTGGTTTTGATGCCTCAACTTATTTCGAGAGCGCGAAATTCGCCATAAACTCGTGCGTGGTTATCCCGGCGCAACCTACTACCCAGGACAGCCCGTTTGGTCAACTTGACGGGGTGCATATCAGCCTTGCTGTGCTCGATGGGGGCAAGTGCAAGATTTTCAGTGCACTTGGAAACTTCGAGGTGGGCGATGCATGCGGCTTTGTTGTGCGGCGACCAGGTGGCGGTTTTTGGCTGGGGAGTACTGATGGCTCGTCGCGGTTAGCAGATATTGATTCTGGGCTTCCCGTTGCTGTTGCCACTGTTGCCGGTGTGAAGGCCGATGTTGAGTATTTGCCGGAGGCTGGTTGGCATCAGCTGCAACCTCGAGATGTGAAGGCTAGCGCGGTGATGCGCGCGTACACGCGCCAACAGGCGGAGCGGGTGTTGGCGGCGTTGCAAACCACATCGGCTGATGCGGATGTGCGGGACGTTCTCGCGCAGCAGTTGGGCACCACCGATCCATCCGTTATCGAACCTGTCGTGAGCATCGCAGAGACAGTGCACCAGTACACATCTCGGTTTGAAAAGATGCTCTCTGAGAGCATGCAACCCGCGCTTGGGATACCGGGACAGCCGGGGAACACGCTGGTCACTACGGAGGCGCTTGCGGCCCTGAAAGACTTTGCGGACTTTGGGTATTCCTACACCCCGCAGAGTGTTTCGGAGATTGCGCTCGCCATCGGGGCGTTGCGGGACGGTGGCACCGACACCGAGGTGTTTGAAAAGTACTCGAATCAGTTGGGCTGGTTGCGGTTATCCGGTCAAGAACGGTTCCTGCTCGCCTTGGTGGGCTCACCGATGTTTGCGGAGGTGTATGGGGAGCAGGTGCTGCGTGATCTCATCTTTTTCTTGCGCCGGTGTGTGGAACTCGGTGTGCTCGCTGCTGGTCGCCGCTATGTTGAGCTCCAACCGCTCGAGGATCGCGTGGTGAGTAAGCGGGAGGTGATTGCGGAGTTACACGATTGCAATGTGTTGGCGTTCACCGATGTTTGGGGGAGCACAAGCACATGGCATGTAGTCAAGGCGTGGGTCCCAGCGACACGACGTTCGAAGTTTGGTGCATTGTCCGTCATGAACGAGGGCAAGGATTTTTCGCTGGATGCGCCTGCGTTTCTTGCCGGGCTGGATGCGATTGAGGAGCAGTTGACCGGTCGCCGTTTGCGGGTGGAGACGTTGTCGAAGTTGGCACAGCACACGCCGCTGACGCCCGAGGGTGTGATGTACATGTTCACGGGTATGTTTGGTTTGCGCACGTGGGACACGTCATTTTTGAGCGCGGAGCAACGCGAGGTTTACGGTTGGAAAGCCACCACGGCAACGGCCGCGCGCATTCAGGTACGTGCGTTTGATGAGCATCTTCGCGGTGTGCTTTCGGCGGCGGTGCCGCAGGATAATGTGGCGGACTATATTCACCATGGCCCGGATGCCGACGCCGTGCTGAGTTACTGGAAGCAAATGTACGGCCCGGTGGAACTTTCGTTGACTAATAAGGAGTACACGACCCTGAATTCCCAGGTGGAGTGGTCGGGTTCGACATTATTTCGGATGATCATGGGCGAGGCTTCCGCATTGGGCAATGGTGAGTCCTTGTCTGCGTGGCAGCGTGAGGAATTGTTGGGTTGGCTGTTGACGTTGGCGGAGCAGCGGAGTTTGGATGATCCAACTCGACCATTGTTGGCGCAGCGTTTGGCGTGGTTGCGTGGGCTTGCGGAGCGCAATTTGGGTCAGATGGCGGCCGACGCGCGGGAGAAGCTGGTTGCGGTGGATTTCGGCTCGGAATTTGAAAAACTCCCGAACGCCAGGCAAGCGGATTTCCAGGCGCGGTTGCTGGCGGAAGGACACTTCGATGCCTTGATCGACGACCTGCGTGAGGTGTACGCGCGCCCAGGCGACCCCCACGACCCTGCGGTGAGCGCACCGGAAATTGTTGACGCCGTGGCGAAGCACCATGAGGTGAGTTTCGACGCCGCGCGCTACTACCTGCAGCTGTTGGCGTTGATGCGTCCAACTGATGCAAACATTCGGTTGTGGAATGGTTGGCGGAAGAAGGACATTGATCGCGCCTCTGAGGAGCTGGTGGCACGCGGGTTGATCGAGCAGGCCACGCGATCGGGTGCTGGCCGTAGCAGGTTTTTGCCGGGTGGTTGGCTGCGCGGTATATCGGGCTCGAAACCTGTCGAGGTGTGGAAGGCGCCGCTGTATTTGTTGTGGCAGGATTCCGCAGTGCGGCCGATTGTTACCGGCGCTCCGGCGTTGGTGCCGCTGGCGAAGTTGTTTGCCCAGGCGTGGGATCGTTGTGTAACCGGGGATGCTCCCGGCTACCAGGAGTTGGAGACGGTGCGGTACCGGTCGCGGCGTCGATAGACCAGTTGTGTCGAGTGGGCCCCGTAGTGGCACGCGGGGCCCACTCGGTGTTCGATCGGATGTGCGCGGACGCCAGTGGGGAGTGCGGGGGCATTTTGGGCTGGGCGCGTCGCGTCGCGGTGGTGGGGGTATATGTGCAGCAGACGTGTTGGCCACCAATATTTGCTGAGAATGATTGCGTGTTTCCCACAGGAACGACTTCCGATTCTTCGCATTCCTCATTGTGGCTTTAACTTGTTGTGTGGAATTCGTCGGGTTTTCCGTCAGATTTGCAGCCGCGAGTTTCTGTGTGCTAAAGCGCGGCAAAGTGGCAGAGTTTCGTCGGGGAATGGTTGGTTGTTTCCGCTGTAATGTTCCCGTGCGACGTTGGGGGCGTGTTCCGGTCAGTTTCTTTGCTGCCTTTCATGTGAGTGTGGCTGAGAAACGCTGTGCACTGGGGTTGCGTCCGCGGTGGGGTGGCGAATGCGCGCACTCGGCGGCAGGCCTCCCGCGGTTCGAAAAGTCGTCCACAAAAGTATTTGACACAAATGTCTGAATCTTAAACTTATTGTGCGGCACTGAATTTGTTGGGCGGGAAAAGGTAGTGTTCTTTGGTTTTCCAGATTTCTGGCATTGGGGCGAGAAGTACCCCTGAATTTGTCATATTGGCGCGGCAAATTCCTGAGTTAATCCTAAGAATATTGGATTTTAGTAGCGGATCTCGGATCTATTTGTTTCTAATGGATGGTATGAATACGCGAACTACGTTTTGGCAACATCTGTTGAAGTCAGGCAGTACTGCTAAACGCTCTGGCCCGATTGCGGCGTTAGGAGCGTGTGTGCTGCTCGGAGCCGGTACCCCGGTTGTGTGGGCGGTCGATACTGCACAAGCTGAGGAAAAGTATCCCGATACGGCGCTTATCTTGGATGCTTCTGGTTCTATGTGGGCTCCAGATGCTTCCGGACAGGTCCGCATGGATGCCGCAAAAGAAGCCACTAAGAAATTGGTGGAGCAGCTGCCGGAAGAGCAGAAGGTCGCGCTGCTGACCTACGGTATTGGCACCGGCAACAGCGATGCGGAAAAGGAAGCTGGCTGCCAGGACGTGCACACGCTGGTGAAGCTGGGTGGTGCCCGTGGCGATATCACCTCTCAGATCGATGGTTTGGTCGCGAGTGGCTACACTCCGATCGGCCCGGCGTTGTTGGCTGCGGAAAAGGAACTGGATGGTTCCGGCAAGCGTGAAATCGTGCTGGTCAGTGACGGTATTGATACCTGTGCGCCGCCGCAGGTTGCGGATGTGGCCCGGGAAATCCGTGAGCGCTCCGGCGATGACATTGTGATCAACGTGGTTGGTTTCAACGTCAATGAGGAAGCCCGTAACCAGTTGCAAGAGGTGGCCCAGGTCGGTGGCGGCGTCTACGCGGACGCCAGCGACGCCGATAGCTTGCTGCAAACCCTGTCGGCGAAGACCGGCAATGGCGGTGACGCCGCTGAGGATGGCAAGTCCACCAGCACGGAAACCACTACCTCGGAATCGTCGACGGATGCTACGACCTCGGAAAGTGAATCCTCCACCACTGAAAGCACTGGTGCGGCCAGCGAACCGACCTCCGGCGAGACTGCGGAAAACGGTGCAACGGTAGCGCTGGGTGGGCTTGACGGTGAAAAGCCCGCGCCGGAGGTATATAAAGGTACGATTCCGGCAGTGACGCAAGAAGGCGGCGAGGCAAAGGACCAGGAGCTGAGCTGGACGGTGGACCTTGAGGAGGGTCAGCAGCTCAACGCCGGTTTCCTCGTGCCTGCCCCGAAGGAAAACACGGTTGCTGGTGGCAGCACCATCACCCTCACCCCGACGTTGACCAGCGCGGATGGCAAGACCTGCGTGGCTACCGCCACTGAGGCGAAGGTGGACAATGATTTCTCCTTCACCCAGTCCGCGTCGCTGCTGTCCCCGGTGATTGAAAAGAACGGTGTGTGCAAGCCCGGCAAGTACACCCTGTCGCTTCAGCGTTCCGGTGATCTCGTTGGTGACCAGGAACTTCCCGTGGATGTGTCGTTGTGGGGTGTGCCGCAGGTTGCGGAAGATAAGATGACCAAGCCGGCCGAGGAGCCCGCCATCGAGGAAATTACCGTTGGTGAGGCCAGCGGTAAGCTGCCCACCGATATGGATATGGCTGCCGCTCCGAGCGTGAAGGAAGGCACCTACGACGTCGAGCTCGCGCCGGGCGAAACGTATTGGTTCAAGGTTCCGGTGGAGGACGGCCAGCGCCTGCAGATGCAAATGCAGGCCGAGCCGACCGGCGCGGAAGGCCACAATGTTGGCTGGAAGGTGTTCGGCCCGCTGTACAACCCGATTGAATTGCACCAGGGCGATAAGGGCAACGTTGCGTTGAACGCGAACGAGGCGACCAATGCCGGTATTGCGACACAGCCGATCCAGTGGTCGAACTTGGCCACCGAAGGTCCCGCCGCAAATGGCTTCCTCGCTGGTGAGCAGCTGGTGGCGTTGCGTCACACCGCGCCGGAAGGGCAGAACACTCCCGCGAAGTTCCGGTTGGCGTTGGCAAACACTGGGCAGTCTGCACAGGCACCGGATTTCAAGAACGCCACCGGTGTTGCGGAAACCAAGGCTGATAAGGCTGCGACCAACACCAATAAGAATGGTGCGAATGTGTGGTGGCTGTTGCTGCTGCTGTTCACCCTCGTGGGTATCGTTTCGTACGTAGCTGCGCGCAAGAAGTGGGATAACGACGCCGCTTAACCAGCAGTTATTGTGACGCTTCAGGCCGGCGTTCGCCGGTCTTGTGGCGTGCCTGAAGCCGGGTTCGATTGGGTGGGGCTGAAGGTAGCTTCGCCGCAGGCAGTCGGTATAGTTTGTCGGTATGACTGCAGCGTTTGTTGACCTGATGGATTATGACGAGGTCCTAGAAAAGTTCGACCCAGTAATGGGCATGGAAGTGCACGTTGAGCTGGCCACAGAAACGAAAATGTTTTCTGCCAGTTCGGCGCATTTCGGTGCGGAGCCGAACTCAAACGTCGATCCGGTAAGCCTTGGCCTGCCGGGTGCGCTGCCGGTAGTCAATGCGAAGGGTGTGGAATGGGCGATTAAAATCGGCTTGGCGTTGAATTGCTCCATTGCGGAGTCTTCGCGCTTTGCCCGGAAGAATTACTTCTATCCGGATCAGCCGAAAAACTATCAGATTTCCCAGTACGACGAGCCTATCGCCTATGACGGCCACCTTGATGTTGTGCTTGATGATGGCACAGTGTGGCGCGTGGACATTGAGCGAGCGCACATGGAGGAGGACACCGGCAAGCTCACCCACTTGGGTGGCGCCGATGGCCGCATCCACGGTGCGCATAGTTCCCTCGTGGACTGCAACCGCGCTGGTGTGCCACTGATTGAGATTGTGACCAAACCGATCGAGGGCGCTGGGGAGCGGGCGCCTGAGGTTGCGCGCGCCTACGTGAGTGCGCTGCGCGATTTGGTTAAGGCGCTGGGTGTTTCTGATGCCCGCATGGATCAGGGTTCCATGCGGGTGGATTCCAACGTGTCGTTGCGGCGCAAGGGGGCGACTGAGTACGGCACGCGCACGGAAACGAAGAACATTAACTCGTTGCGTTCCGTGGAGCAGGCGGTGCGTTTTGAAATGCAGCGCCAGGCCCAGGTGCTGGAAACCGGTGGGGAAATTATTCAGGAGACCCGCCACTATCAGGAAACCGACGGCACGACTACGGCTGGCCGTGTGAAGGAAACCGCAGAGGATTACCGTTACTTCAATGATCCTGACCTGCCGCCGGTGATTGCGCCGCGGGAGTGGGTGGAGGAAATCCGCGCGACGCTGCCGGAGCTGCCCTGGATCCGTAAGGCCCGCATACAGCAGGAGTGGGGATTGTCCGATGCGGAGATGCGTGACCTTGTCAACGCGGGTGCCTTGGAATTGATCATTCAAACCGTGGAGGCTGGCACGACTGCGGGGGAGGCGCGTTCGTGGTGGGTGTCTTACTTGGCGCAGCAGGCGAACCAGGCGGGCGTGGAGTTGGTTGACTTGAAGATTACGCCTGCTCAGGTGGCTCGCGTGGTGGCGTTGGTACATGAAGGTAAGCTGACCAACAAGTTGGCCCGCCAGGCTGTTGACGGTGTGCTTGCCGGCGAAGGCGACGTCGATGAGGTGGTGGCCTCCCGCGGCCTCGAAGTGGTGCGTGATGATGGTGCGATTGAACGCGCCGTGGATGAGGCGTTGGCCGCCAATCCGGACATTGTGGAGAAGTACCGGGCCGGGAACAAAAAGGTTGTTGGCGCGATCGTTGGTGCTGTTATGAAGGCCACGCGCGGCAAGGCGGACCCCGCCTTGGTGAACAAGCTGATCGCCGAGAAGTGCGGCTGATCGTTGGCGTGGTGCCGCCACACCGCTGTGGCGGATTGTGGACGCTTTAGTGCAGGATGAGCCGGCAGGCGATGAGCACCATGATCACCCCAATGGCGGCGTTGACGATGCTGTTGATGCGTGGGTTGGACAGCGGCTTGGCCAGTTTTGCTGCGCTGTAGCCCAAGGTTGGGAACCATGCGGCGCTGGCGGCGATGGCGCCGCCAGCGAACCACCAGCGTCCAACTTCGCCATGTTGGTTGGCCAGGTTGCCGAGCATAACGAGTGCGTCGAGGTAGGCGGCGGGGTTGAGCCAGGTCATGGCCGCGGCCGCCAGTGCGGGTTGCACCCAGGTGTGGCGTTTCGTGGCCGGTACGCTGCGGGTGCGGTGCACGACCGCCACGCTGCTGCCGGTTGCGCCGGGGGCAGGTTGGTGTTCGCTGGTATCTGACGTTGCTGCGGGTGGGGCGGTCTCCGCGTCGGGTTGTGCCCCGAGTGTGGTGGTGGGCCGCCAAGCGTCGCGGAAGCAGGTGTAGGCAAAGTAGAGCAGGTAGCAGAACCCGAACCATTTCAGCGCGGTGAGGACGATGGGTGCATGCCCTACGATCACGCCAACGCCCGCGGTGCCGCCAAGGATGAGCAGGATGTCAGAAAGTAAGCATGTGATGATGGCAGCGGTGACGCCGACGCGTGCGATCCCCTGGCGCAGCAGGAAAGCGTTTTGCGGTCCGATGGCGATGATGAGGGACAAGCCCACGAAGAAACCGTTGATCATGATGCTCATGGCAGCATTGTCGAACACCACCTAGGGTTAAGAAAAATTAATTGAATTGAACTTGCGTTAGAATTGCTTACATGAACTTGAAACACCTGGCTACGCTGCTCGCCGTCCTTGATGAAGGCAGCTTCGAAGCCGCAGCCGATGTGCTCTTGGTAACCCCCTCCGCAGTCAGCCAACGGATTAAAGCATTGGAGGCGCAAGTCGGCCGGGTGTTGGTGCGTCGCACCGTGCCAGCCTCGGCAACGGAGGCGGGTGAAGTGTTGGCCCAAGCGGCGCGCAGAATGGCACTGCTGCAAGCGGAAACCGACGCGCAAATGCGGGGCCGGATCGCCCGCGTGCCGCTGAGCATCGCGATCAATGCAGATTCCTTGGCCACGTGGTTTCGGCCGGTGTTTGGGGTGGTTGCTGGTTGGGGTGGGGCGTCGTTGCGCCTGTGGGTAGAGGACGAGTCACAGTCGTTGCAGCTGCTGCGGCGTGGGGATTGCCTCGGTGCGGTTACCCGGGAATCCAAGCCGGTGTCTGGGTGCGATGTCGAACCGCTTGGCGTGATGCGTTATCGAGCGGTGGCGGCGCCCCACTTGCGCGACGAATACACCAACGGTGGGGCGTTGGATTGGGCGGCCATGCCCGTGTTGCGCTATGGGCGCCACGATAAAATCCAGGGTCAGGATTTGTTCGGTCGGGTATCCGAACTCCCGTCCCAACGCCGGATTTCGCAGATTCCGTCATCGGAGGGATTCTTGGAAGCGGCCCGCGCGGGCCTCGGATGGGCCCTGGTGCCGGATATTCAATCGCGGCCATTATTGGAATCAGGTGAGCTAGTCCTCTTAGATGACCGTGTGTCCGATGTGGAATTGTTTTGGCAACACTGGCGTCTGGAATCACCCCTGCTTATGCGACTTTCGGATGCGGTGGTGGAGGCTGCGGGGGCGGCGCTGGGCTGATTTCCTGCGTGTTTACGCCACGCCGAACAGAAATCTCACCCACGAACAGTGCGAACTCGCATACCCTGACAGGTATGAGCGACAACACTCGTGAACCTGAAAATTCCGCGAATGAGGACGTAGGCGTTCCTACCGCGCGCAAAGAAGGCGACGTTTATGCTCGGGCGGGCCGGGTGGCACCCCAGCAAATCCCGGCGTCGGCACCCCAGGCGCAAGCCGAGTCGGGCGAGGCAAAACCGACACCATTTTCGGAGCAGGAGCCGACCGTTACCTTTAGCCCGCAGGAGGATTTCGATGACCACGTCGACGTTCCTGTCGCCCCTTCCAGTGGTGTGAAATCATCAACCGTGCCCCCGCACCCCTCGGACGCCCCCACCACCGTGTTTGAGCCACAATCGGCGGAACCCACTCGCATCCCCACCCGGGACCAAGACGGTCGCGGCGGGGACAATGCGCGCGTGGATAATCCCAGCGGGGAGCCGACCGTAATGTTTGACTCGCCCGGCCGGGCACAACAGTCCCCGTTTAGTTTGCGGGAGCCGGGGGAGCAGCCGCAGGATGTTCCAGATCAACCAGTGGGTTATCGTTCCACCGCCGAGCACACGACCGCCCTGCCGCCGTACCAGCCGAACCAAGCGGAGGAGCCGTACCTGGGGGCTGCCAGCCAGCAGGAAACCTCCGCGCCCGTTGCCGTGTCGGACCCAACGGCAGCGCCTGCGGCGTCGGTGGAGGCCGCCGCGGTGGATGCCCGCCGCGGCACCATCGACTTCGGAATTTTTATCATTCGCTTCTTCTTCGGGGCACTGCTGGTGCTGGCCTCTGTGAAAACGTTTTTCCAGCTCGGCGGGGACACCGGACTCGCCGGTCTGGAGGCGGAGTACGCGAATTATCTGCAACCTGGCATTCTTGCGGTGGCGATCCCCGCCATGCTGCTCACCGCCGGGGTGTTTTTGCTACTAGGGTTGGTCACCCCGCTGGCGGCGGCGCTGGCCACGGTGGGTACCACCTTTGAGGCCCTCCACGTCATGGACACTGACGGTGAGGCTTTCGATCCGTTGCGCCTTGGCGATAACGTGTGGTTGGCCATTTTGCTGGTAGTGCTGGCCGTCGGGCTGCAATTTACCGGCCCGGGCCGCATTTCCCTCGATTTCGGCCGCTCGTGGGCGCGCCGCCCCCTCATTAGCTCCTGGGTGTTCGTGGTGCTCAGCGTCGCGGGCGCCGGCGCCTTGTGGTGGTTTGGCGCCGGGGTCAACCCGTTCAACTAGCCTAGATTTTGCGCACCGCGCCTTTGTCCGCGGAGGTCGCCATCGCCGCGTAGGCCCGCAGCGCCTTCGAGACTAACCGGTCGCGCTCGCGCGGTTGCCACGGGTTGTCGCGCGCCTCCATGCGTTCGCGGCGGGCGGCAAGCTCGTCCTCGTCGAGCGCGACGGAAAGCTCGCGGGTGTGCACGTTTATGGTGATTACGTCGCCGTCTTCGATCAAGCCGATGACGCCGCCGTGTGCCGCCTCGGGGGAGACGTGCCCGATGGACAGTCCGGAGGAGCCGCCGGAGAATCGGCCGTCGGTGACCAGCGCGCATTTGGTGCCCAACCCGGCGCCCTTCAAAAACGCCGTCGGGTGCAGCATTTCCTGCATGCCGGGCCCGCCGGAGGGGCCTTCGTAGCGCACCACCAGCACCTCACCCGGTTGGATTTTACGGGTGAGAATCACGGAGACGGCTTCTTCTTGGCTCTCCACTACCCGCGCGGGGCCGGTGAACTCCCAATAGGCTTCATCAATGCCAGCGGCTTTAATGATGGCGCCGTCTTGGGCGAGGTTTCCGCGCAATACGGCGAGCCCGCCGTCGGTGGTGTAAGCGTGGGCGACGTCGCGGATGCAGCCGCCCGCGGCGTCGGTATCCAGCGCGTCCCACCGGTTGCTCGTGGAGAACGCTTCCGTGGTGCGCGCGCCGCCGGGGGCCGCGTGGAACAATTCCACCGCCTCGTCGGTTGCGGTTCCGCTGCGAATGTCCCAATCCGCCAACCATTGTTCCAAGGTGTTTGAGTGCACGGCGTGCACGTCGGTGTGTAGCAGGCCGCCGCGGTACAACTCGCCGAGGATGGCGGGAATGCCGCCCGCTCGGTGCACATCCTCCATGTGGTAGTCGGAGTTGGGGGACACCTTGGACAGGCAACCAACCTTGCGGGACAGGGCGTCGATATCCTCGAGGGTGAAGTCCACCTCGCCTTCCTGCGCGGCGGCGAGAATGTGCAGCACTGTGTTGGTGGAACCGCCCATCGCCATGTCGAGGGCCATGGCGTTATCAAACGCGGCGCGCGTGGCAATATTGCGCGGCAGCACGGACTCGTCGCCTTCGCCATAGTAGCGGCGGCACAATTCCACTATGAGGGAACCGGCGCGCTCAAACAATGCGCGGCGGGCGGTGTGGGTGGCCAGGGTGGAACCATTACCCGGTAGCGATAGCCCCAGCGCCTCAGTGAGGCAGTTCATGGAATTGGCGGTAAACATGCCGGAGCAGGAGCCGCAGGTGGGGCAGGCGGACCGCTCCACGGAGTCGAGCCCAGCGTCGGAAACCGCCTCCGACGCGGACGCGGAAATCGCGGTGACCAGGTCAGTCGGCGCGTGTGCGACGCCGTCCACGACGACCGCTTTGCCGGCCTCCATCGGCCCGCCGGAGACGAACACCACGGGGATGTTTAACCGCAGCGCCGCGTTGAGCATGCCGGGGGTGATTTTGTCGCAATTGGAAATGCATACGATGGCGTCGGCGGTGTGCGCGTTGACCATATATTCCACGGAATCGGCAATGATTTCGCGGCTGGGTAGGGAGTACAGCATGCCGCCGTGCCCCATGGCAATGCCGTCATCCACGGCGATGGTGTTAAATTCCTTCGCCACGCCGCCCGCGGCCTCAACCGCCTGTGCGACGATTTTGCCCACGTCGCGGAGGTGCACGTGCCCGGGCACGAACTGTGTAAACGAATTGGCGATGGCGATGATCGGCTTGCCGAAATCATTGTCGGTCATGCCGGTTGCGCGCCACAACGCGCGGGCGCCTGCGGCATTGCGGCCCACCGTGGTGACCTTGGAACGAAGAGGGATCATGGGTTTGGCGCTTTCAAAAACAGGATTGGTTTGGGCTTGTCAGTCGGTGGTTTCGGCGGGGGTGTCCTCGCGGGGTTGAAGGACTTGCCTGCCGTCGCGGTGAATCACCACCACTTTGTCATGGGTGGCTTCACGCCCAGCGGTCAGCGCGTCGGGGATGCGGCCGCGCGACGCCAGCGAAAGGTTGGGTAATGAGTTAAACGACACTGCAGGAAGGGTAATGCTTTCCCCATCCACCGTGCGCGCGTAACAGCGGGCCTTTTCAAACCCGATGCCGGCGAACGAATCCCAGGAAATAGAGCGTGGCTTTGCAAAGGCGTAGCGCACATGTATTCCGTGGTCGTCCACCGTGGTGCTGGTGCGCAGCACCCACAGCACAAACACCAGTGGAAGCACCGGTAGCCAGAACAAGTACTCGGGTTTCGCGCCGAGTACCAGCAGGCAGATAAGGAAAAGCACCCCTGCGGCCAGCAGGTGGGTTCGCTCCGGACGGAACGTCTGCGACTTCGAACTCATGTGGCCTATTGTAGGGGTGCGGGGTGGCGGCCTATTGTTCAGGCTGCGCGGCCGAGGTTTGCGGCGCCGGTTGCTCCTCCTGCGGCGTGCTTGGTTCTTGGGTGACCGGGGCTTGCTGCTGCTGCGGTTGTTCTGGCAGCTGCGCGCTTGTCGACGCCTCGGGGGCTTGCGTGGCCACCGACGTTGACGACTGCTGCTGCGTCGCCGTCTGCGAGGTAACCACGGACGATGTCGCCGAGTCGACGACGCTGTCCGTCGCTTCGGTGGTGTGTTCCTGGGTGGGTGCTGTCGACGTGGTCTGCTTCGGTGCAGACGTGGTCGTGGTGGATGCGGTGGGGGCCAGCCAGCTGCCGGAAGTCTCCCACTCTTGATCGGTTTCCACCGTGAACCCCTTGGCAATAAACAGCGCAAACAGCAGGGCAAACAACCCTGTGGTGGAGGGGCGCACCCGGCCCCCGAAGGACACGAAGCGGGCAAAGCGCGACGGGTAGGTCACCGTGCGGAACACCTTGTCCGGTTCCTGCATTTCCTGCTCGTCCACCGGCATGTCCTCCGGGTGCTCGAGGGAAATGTCGCTGCGGCTGGGTTCGGTGATGTCTTTTTGCGCCTCCATGGTCACCGTGGTGTCCGACAACGGTACGTCGATGAGCGGATCCTTGGTGTAGGCCCGCTCGATTACCAGTGGCGCCTCCCGTTCCAAATGGTTGCGCACCGCGCCGGAGGTGGTGGTGGCGGAACCGTACTCCTCCCAGAATTCCTCCAGGATGGAGGTGCGGATGGCGCGTTCCACCGCCCATTGGCGGGCCGGGTTGACCTGCACAATAAAGCGCATGTTCACCATCCACGGCATGCCCACCGTGGTGGGTTGGGTGATGTCTACCGCGGGATGCACGTCGAGGTCGCCGGTGACATCGTGGATGATGTCCGGCCGCGACAATGCGCGGCGCGTCGCCTGTTCGGAGCGGGCGATGGCTTCATGCACTGATGAGGAACTCAACAGCGGCACTGGGATGACCACCACCGCGCGCGCCCAAATATTGGAATGGTTCACACATATGCGGGCAGCGCCATTGGGTACGATCACCGTCTCGCCCTGCAGGGTGCGTACCTTTGTGGCGCGCATGGTGATCTGGATGACGTCTCCCTCGATGTCTAACCCGGAGCCTTTGAAGGCCACCCAGTCGCCGACACCGAATTGCTTTTCCGAAAGGATGAAAAAGCCGGCGAGGAAGTCCGCGATAATGCTCTGGGCGCCCAAACCGAGCGCCGCTGAAATCACCGTGGCGGGAATCGCCGCACCTGCGAGTGGCACGCCCAATTCGTTTAAAGCGGCAACGATGAGGAAGAAATATGCCACGAGCTGTGCGACGTATACCGCCGTGCCCACCAACGCCAGGCGGGTCTTGGAATCCTGTTCATCCAAGTCAACGCGCCGTGTGAAAAATCTAATGGCGAATCGTCCGATGCGTGGAATGAGGACAGCGATTGTTAAGAGGATTGCTAGGGTAATCCCGGGGTCCAAAAGCCAGCGCCAGGCTGAATACAGGATGTAAGCAAAGGGCATGGGACAAGGCTAGCGCTTCCACAGAAACAATGGGGGTAGCGGCGGGCAGGGCTTTGAAACGCTGGGAGCAATCGAGGAAAACTCTCACTACCTGCATATTTTTCCATTGGGTGTGAATTTTTCAGCAGACTTTTGTGAGCTGTTCCTGAGGTATGCGGGGGTAAGTGTTACGGGTCATAGCTAACGTGTGCCAAGTGCTGTCCCGGCGGGGTTTGCGCGGTAGGTAGCGCATGTCCGGTACGCTGTGCGAACGTTTCGCTGTCTCATATCGTGGGAGGTCTATCCTAAAAGGGGGGTAGTGACTAGGACCAATTGACCACGGTGTGTATTATGCAATCTCATGACGTACCTTCGACTCGTAATTATTAGCCACCGGCGCTTGCCGTAGCGGCTGTAATTGTCGTACAACGTCAAGCGCCCTCGGCGAATACCGCTCACTCGGTGTTCGTGCCGGGGGCTTTCAATATTTTCTCACCTCGCCACCCCCTTGAGGTGGGAAAATATTAGGCGCTCATCCTGGTGTGCCCTGACAAGTGTGAATGTTAAACCGCGTGAACTATAAGGAGCCTGACGTCGTGAACGTGGCACCTCGATCCCAACCCACGCCCGCTTCGGTCGCGTCCGCCGCTTCCGTGCGGGAGCGTCGAAAGACGACCAAGCCGGAACGAATTACCGGTGCCCAAGCCATTGTTCGTTCCTTGGAGGAATTAGGTACGGACGTAGTGTTCGGCTTGCCCGGCGGTGCAGTGTTGCCGTTGTATGACCCGATTTATGCTTCCACCAAGCTCCGGCACGTGCTTGTGCGGCACGAGCAGGGCGCAGGCCACGCCGCCACCGGCTACGCCCAAGCCTCCGGCAAGGTCGGCGTGTGCATTGCCACCTCCGGCCCCGGCGCAACGAACTTGGTCACCCCCATCGCCGATGCGAACCTAGATTCGGTTCCGTTGGTCGCGATTACCGGCCAGGTGGGGCACACCCTGTTGGGCACGGACGCCTTCCAAGAGGCCGATATCCGGGGTATTACCATGCCGATCACAAAACACAATTTCATGGTGACTGACCCCAACGAGATTCCCGCGGCGATCGCGGAGGCGTTCCACCTCGCTGCCACCGGCCGGCCGGGTGCGGTGTTGGTGGATATCCCGAAGGATATTCAAAACGCTCCGATGGATTTCGTGTGGCCGCCGAAGATGTATTTGCCGGGTTACCGGCCTGTGTCCACGCCGCATAACCGTCAGATCGAAGAGGCGGTGCGGTTGATCGCGAAAGCCAAGCGCCCCGTGTTTTATATCGGCGGCGGCGTGATCAAGGCGAATGCCTCTGCGGAACTTTTGGCGCTGGCCGAATATTTGAACATCCCCGTGGTGACCACCCTCATGGCCCTGGGCGCGTTCCCGGATTCCCATCCGCTGCACGCGGGTATGCCCGGCATGCACGGTTCCGTGTCCGCCGTTGCAGCCATGCAGCGCAGTGACTTGCTGATCACCATTGGTGCGCGTTTTGATGATCGCGTGACCGGCGACGTGAAGTCGTTTGCCCCGGTGGCCAAGATTATTCACGCTGATATTGATCCCGCGGAGATCGGGAAGATCCGGAAAGCTGATGTGCCGATCGTGGGTGATGCCCGCGAGGTGCTGGTGGCGTTGCGGGAAGTGTACGCCGAAAAGGGCTATGACCTGCCGGCTGTGGCGGCGTGGCGAGCATACCTGGATAGTTTGAAGGAGCGGTTCCCGCGCGGCTGGGATCCGCAGGAGGATGGCAAGCTTTCGCCCCAGTTTGTGATTAACGCCCTGTCCGAAGAAGTTGGTCCGGACGCTATTTATTGTGCCGGCGTGGGGCAGCACCAAATGTGGTCCGCTCAGTTTATTGATTTTCAGAAGCCGCGCACTTGGCTGAATTCCGGCGGCTTGGGCACCATGGGCTACGCGGTGCCGGCGGCGATGGGCGCGAAAGCCGCCTGCCCGGAGACGGAAGTGTGGGCCGTTGATGGTGACGGTTGCTTCCAGATGACCAACCAGGAGCTGGTTACGTGCGCGGTGGAAGGATTCCCCGTGAAGGTTGCTGTGATTAACAACGGCAATTTGGGCATGGTGCGCCAGTGGCAAACCCTGTTCTACGAGGGGAGGTACTCCAACACGAAGCTGCGCGAGGAGGACAGCTACCTTCCGGATTTTGTCACCCTTGCGGAATCCCTCGGGTGCGCGGCGTTCCGCGTGACCAAGGAGGAAGAGGTGATTCCTACGATCCGCAAGGCGCGCGAGATCAATGATCGCCCGGTGGTGATCGATTTCATCGTGGGCGAGGACGCGCAGGTTTGGCCGATGGTTTCCGCCGGCAGTTCCAATTCCGATATTCAATACGCCCGCGGTTTGCGCCCCTTGTTTGATGAGGATTCGGCGGGCGAAAATCCAGCCGCCATCGATTTGGCCGTGGATTCGCAGTACGCTCCGAAGGAGATGATCTAATGTCCGAGACTGACGTCACCCGCCACATGTTGAGCGTGCTGGTGCAGGATATTGAAGGCATCATCTCCCGCGTGGCCGGCATGTTTACCCGCCGTGCGTTCAGCATGATTTCCATTACGTCCGCGACCACCGGCGTTGAGGGTGTTAACCGCATTACCATCGTGGTTGACGCGGACGAACTGAATATCGAACAAATTACCAAGCAGTTGAACAAACTTGTGCCAGTGTTGAAGGTGGTGCGCCTGCCTGAGGAGCAGACCGTGGCGCGCGCACTGATGCTGGTGAAGGTTTCCGCTGATGCGACGAACCGCCCGCAGGTTGTCGACGCCGCGAACATCTTCCGCGCACGTGTTATCGACGTCGCGCCGGATTCCGTGGTCATTGAGGCGACTGGCAGCCCCGGAAAGTTGAAGGCGCTGCTGAATGTGTTGGAGCCGTTTGGTATTCGTGAGTTGATTGAATCCGGCCAGATTGCGCTTAATCGTGGCCCGAAGACCATGGCGCCGAACCGCCTCTAACCCCAATCCCAACAAGTGGGCACAGATTCCCACAATGTGATACATTGGTGGTGTTAATGCCACCACGCACCGAAAGGTACACGATTCTTCATGGCTATTGAACTGCTGTACGACGCAGACGCAGATCTTTCCATCATCCAGGGCCGCAAGGTCGCCATCATCGGTTATGGATCCCAGGGGCATGCCCACGCGCAATGCCTCCGCGAATCTGGTGTCGAGGTTGTCATCGGCCTGCGTGAAGGCTCCAAGTCCGCAGACAAAGCCCGCGAAGCCGGCTTCGAAGTCAAGACCAACGCCGAGGCAGCCGCATGGGCAGACTTGATCATGCTGCTCGCCCCCGACACCTCCCAGGCGAAAATCTTCGCCGAGGACATCGAGCCCAACCTCAAGGACGGGGACGCACTGTTCTTCGGCCACGGCCTGAACATTCATTTCGAACTCATCAAGCCGGCCGCCAATATTACGGTGGGCATGGTGGCGCCGAAGGGCCCGGGCCACCTGGTGCGTCGCCAATTTGTCGATGGCAAGGGTGTGCCGTGCCTCATCGCCGTTGCCCAAGACCCCAAGGGTGACGGCAAGGAGCTCGCCTTGTCCTACGCCGCAGCTATCGGCGGGGCCCGCGCTGGCGTCATCCCCACCACCTTCAAAGAGGAGACCGAGACCGACCTGTTCGGTGAGCAAGCCGTGCTGTGCGGTGGCTTGGAATACCTGATGATGGCTGGTTTTGAAGTGCTCACCGAGGCCGGCTACGCGCCCGAGCTTGCCTACTTCGAGGTGCTGCACGAAATGAAGCTCATCGTCGACCTCATCTGGGAGGGCGGCATCGGCAACATGAACTACTCCGTGTCCGACACCGCGGAATTCGGGGGCTACATCGCAGGCCCGCAAATCATCGACGCCGACACCAAAAAGCGCATGGAGAAAGTCTTGGGCGACATCCAGGACGGCACTTTTGTGAAGCGTCTGTTGGCCAACGTTGAAGGCGGCAACAAGGAGCTCGAAGGTATCCGCGCCGACATCGCGGCCCATCCGATTGAGACCACTGGCGCCAAGCTGCGTGATCTGATGTCTTGGGTGAAGAACCCGCTGGACGCCACCGCGTAGTTCGCCTAACGCCAAAGCCCCCGCAACCACCTGCTCGTGCAAGGTTGGTGCGGGGGCTTACGTGTGCGTTACTTGTGCACGGGTTCGCGGCGACCCAGCCGTACCTTCTTCACTTCGCGGCCACCCTCAACGTCGGCATCGGTGAAGCCGAAGAGGTAGGTGAGCGTGAAGGAGACAACGATGGCTGTAATGGAGGCGATCCAGAAGCCCCAGAAGCTGAAGTCCAAGCCGTCCGGGTTGACAAAGGACGTAAAGCCGATCAGCGAGCCGGTAAAGCCCCACATGTTCACGTTGAACAAGCCGGTGAGTAAGCCGCCAGCGGCACCGCCGATCGAGGCCATGATGAATACGCGACCATACTTGAGGTTGATACCGTACATGGCAGGTTCGGTAATGCCGCAGAATGCTGCCAAGGCTGCGGAACCCGACAATTCCTTGATTTTGAGCACCTTAGACTTGACGAACACGGCCAACACCGCGCCACCTTGGGCGACCATCGTCGCGGAAATAATTGCGTTGAGGTACGAGTTGCCGTTGCTGGCGATATCCTGCGCTACCAGCGGAATCACGGCCCAGTGCAAACCGAAAATCACCAGCGATTGGTAGAAGCCACCGATGATCACACCGGAGATCGTGGGGGAGAGGTCGTACAAGCCTTGAATAATGCTGGCGATGCCGGTGGAGATGAACATCACGATCGGACCCAACACCAACAGAATCACCACTGAGACAATGACCACTTCGATCAACGGCATGAAAATCATGCGGATGGTGGCGGGGATGACCTTCTTCAACCACGGTTCAATGACAGACGCTAACCACGCGGCCACAATGATCGGGAAGATGGAGTAGCTGTAGTTTGCCAAGTGGTAGGGCAGCCCGAAGAAATCAGCGTTGAGCGGCATGCCAAGTACCACCGTGTGGGTCGATTCACCCGCGAGTAACTTGTCTGCCTCGTCCTTCACATAGGTGACAATTGACGGATACGTGAGCACACCGCCAATAATTGCCACGATAATTGGGTCTGCGCCGAGGCGTTTCGCTGCCGTGAAGCCCACAAAGATTGGCAGGAAGAAGAACACCGAGTCGCTCATCGCGTCGATGATCATAAAGGTATTCGATTCTTTATGAATCACGTCGAACGTGAGTAGCAGCGACAAAATACCCTTGATGATGCCGGATGCGGCGAGCAAACCGATGATCGGGATCATCGACCCCGTGATTACACCGATCAGCGAACTGAACCCGAACTTCAGCCAGCCGATCGCCGTGGTGGGCCGAGGTTCCTCGATTGCTTCCGCGGAGTCACCGCCAGTGTCGCCGATCTGCTTGACGATGGCATTGTAGACATCCTCAACAGCGGGGCCAATAACGACCTGGTACTGCCCGCCCGCCTTCACGACGTCGATGACACCATCCAAGTCCGCGACCACGGCGTCGTTCGCGCGGGACTCATCCTTGAGGTAGAAACGCACGCGCGTGATGCAGTGCGTTACATTGCGAATATTGTCCTTGCCGCCGATGTTTTCAATGATGTCCCAGGCGAGGGCATCAAAACCGGTGAGTTCCGCCGGGCGCGCATTCGTCGTCGCCACCGCTGAGCCAGCAGTCGTAGCAGGCAGGTTTGCCGCTGCAGCGGCATCGTCTTGTGGCTTGGGCGCCGGAGGCTCCTTTGCCACCGCAGTACACACTTCGTCGCCCGCGGTTGCCGGACCGTAGGTGACCTGGATTTCTTCCAGCTTTTTCTTGGTGTTGGTAACCGCTACGACAGTGGTGGTGCTTTTCCCGGCGGCAGTGATGGCATCAACGTCCATGGTGCCAATCTTTTGGCCGGCCTCAACTTTGTCGCCCTTGGCCACGGAAATGGTAAAGGGTTTGCCTTCCAATTCCACGGTGTCAATACCAAGGTGAACCAGGAATTGGAGGCCTGATTCTGTTTTGAAGCCCACAGCGTGCAGCGTTTTCGCCACCATTGACACGGTGCCGGTCACGGGCGAGACTACATCGCCACTTGGTGGAGAACTGATGCCGAAGCCGTCGCCGACGGCCTTTTTGGCGAATACTTCATCAGGGACGTCGGCAATATCAATAATATTGCCCGAGATTGGTGCGACTACACCAACGTTTCTGGGAGGGGTCATAAGGGAGCCTACTCCTTCGAGAAAATAGCAGTGGCGTGATACGGATTAAGTTGTAATGTGCTGCTGGAAACGTCCGTCGAGTAGTTCTCGATCAGGACATCGCCTGCAACAAACCTGTCAGGAATGGTGAATTCCACGTGGTCGCCGCTCAAATTCACAATCACGAGCAGTTCCACGTCGTCGAGTGTGCGGAAAAACGCGTATACCTGCTCGTGGTCCAATTGGTATGGCTCGTAGCGGCCATCCGCGATCACCGCATACTGTTTCCGCAGCTGGATTAGCTTGCGGTAGTACGGCAAGATACGGCCCGAGGCTTCCTCGGCAGCCACATTGATTCGGTCCTGGTTTGTCGCCGAAAGCCACGGAATGCCATGGGTGAAACCTGCGTGAATGGAGTCGTCCCATTGCATCGGCGTGCGGGAATTATCCCGTGATTTTGAACGCACAATGGCGAACGCTTCCGCTGCGTCAACCCCTTCTTCTAGGAGGTTGATGTATGCGTTTGTAGATTCAATATCCACGTAGTCACTGATCGAGGTGTATTCGGGATCCGTCATTCCGATTTCTTCACCCATGTACACGTATGGGGTGCCGCGGAGCAGGTGCGTCATGTGCGCAAGCATGGTTGCTGATTCGACGCGGAAGTTCTCCGGATCTCCGAACCGATCAAGTGCGCGGGGCTGGTCGTGGTTGTTTAAGAAGACTGCCATCCAGCCATTGCCTTCTTGCATCCCCAACGTCCACTCATTGAGCACTCGTTTAAGGTCGCGTGGTTGGAAACGCACGTTCGTCCACTTTTTGCCGTCGAGGTAATCCACCTTTAAATGGTGGAAGTTAAACACCATGTCCAATTCGTTGTTGTCCGGATTGGAGTAGCCCACGCAACGCTCAATCGTGGTGGAGGACATTTCACCGACGGTCACTGACCGGGGATCTGTGCCGAAGCTCGCCGCCGCTAATTCTTGCAGGTAACGGTCCACATCTTTGCCATCGGTGTACATGTAGCGTGGGTCTTCGCCGGGGGCCGATGATCGCAACTCAGCCTCTTTGCCAATGAGGTTGATCACGTCGAACCGGAACCCAAACACCCCTCGATCCATCCAGAAGTTCACAATGTTGGCCATCTCTGCCCGAACTTCCGGGTTGCGCCAGTTTAAGTCCGCCTGGGTGACATCAAAAAGGTGGAGGTAGTAGTCTCCGGTGTCGCCGAACAATTCCCATGCACTGCCGCCGAACTTCGATTCCCAGTTCGTTGGTGCGGAACCGTCCTCGTTGGCTGGGCGGATGATATAAAAGTCCCGATATTTTTCGTCGCCGGCAAGGGCCTTTTGGAACCATTCGTGCGCGGTCGAGGTGTGGTTAAGCACCATATCGAGCATGACTCCGATGCCATGCTCGGCGAGTTTGCTCACCATTTCATCGAAATCGTCCATCGTTCCCATTGCGGGTTGGATGGTGTAGTAGTCCGCGACGTCGTAACCATTGTCCCGCTGCGGGGAGACGAAAAACGGGTTAAACCACACCAGGTCAACGCCGAGGGAGGCGATGTATGGGATTTTTTCGATGATGCCTCGCAGATCCCCGACGCCATCACCTTTGGTGTCACAAAAAGACTTTGGATAGATCTGGTACACCACGTACTCGTGGAAGTTAACTTTTGGTTTTTCTACATCCATGTTCTTCCTGTCAATATAGATCGATGTGCAGACATATGATGTTTATTGCTTGACTTTTTCGTAATGCTGCCCGCTCGGAATTTGGTATTATTCGACGCGGCGAGTCGAGCACGTGACCGCGAACGGTAAACGTACTTGGGTGTAATGGTGCAGAAGTTGCTTCAAGTCCGCGTGAATTTCGTCGGGCTTATTGGTCAGACCAATTTCGATATTTCGAAGGGTGTCAAATCTGCAAGGATGCCTTAAAGAAAATCAAAGGGTTCACGTTCCGAAGGCGCGGATCCTTGATTGTCTTCATCTATCTCCCTGTCTGACCTGCATAAATTCGCCAAGAGTGTTGTGTGGTTCACACTGGCGCGAAGTTCTTTGTTCCGATCATGCCAAGCCGTTGAATTTCGGCAAGCGGTTTTCGCCCCACATTTCATAACGAAAAGTAACTTAATGAAAGTAAGGGCCATTATTTCGCCGCCGTGACCTCAGTTCGTTCATTTTCCGTGCGGGAAACAACCTGTCAAAATAAGCAATTTTAACGTAAACTCGCCGCCGAAACTTTTGCTAAAAAAGCCGTCAGCCAGCGCGGATGCACACGAACAACGCCCAAACTCCAAAACGGAGCTTGGGCGTGTGGTGTTGGCGCGCAATCCGGGCCGGGGGCTTACCCTCCGTGTTGCAACAGTAACTGCTCGAATTCTGTGAGCGTCTCAGCCGCGTCAGCGGGCGGTGCGGCCGGGGGAGTAGCTCCCATTGCTGGCGCGAGGCCGCCAACGGTGGCGTGTTGCGCGAGCATGAGCGTGGCGAGTTCCTGGGCGCTGCGGCGAATCCGATCGCTGAGTTGCTGCGCGTGTTCCCCGCCGAAGTCTTCGGTGGCGGCGAAGACGCCAGTGGGCACGATTGCTGCCCGCAGGTAGCCGAGGAGGGGGCGAATGGCATGGTCCAGCACCAGCGAGTGCCGTGCCGTGCCGGCGGTAGCGCCGATGAGGGTGGGTTTGCCGTCCAGCACCTGGGTATCCAAAAGGTCGAAAAACATTTTGAATAGCCCGGAGTAGCTTGCGGTAAACACCGGGGTGACGGCGACAATGCCGTCGGCGGCGGCGATGGCTTGCTGGGCGTCGGCAAGCGCGGGGGTGGTGACGCCACCGGCGGAGGTCATCGCCTGCGCCATGTCTACGGCGAGGTCGCGCAGTTCGATGGTGGTGACGTGCACGGATTCCCCGCGCGCGGTGATGGCGGCGACGGTGGCGTTGGCTAGCTGGTCGCTGAGGTTGCGTGTGCTGGACGGGTTGGACAGGCCGGCGGTGAGTACAACGAGGTTACGCATTGGGCTTTACCTTATGGTGCGGGTGGTCGGGGTTGGCGGCGAGGTCGGCGTGCGAGGGCGGGTTGCTGGGCACATGCGCTGGCCGGCGTTCCTCGAACCGACGCCGTAATTCGGGCACCACGTCGCGGCCGAGGCGCTCGATTTGGTCAAGGACTACTTCTGTGGGCAAGCCAGCATGATCGACGAGGAAGAGTTGACGTTGGTAGTCGCCCACCCAATCCGCAAATTGCAGCGTACGCTCGATTACTTGTTCGGCGGTGCCGACGGTGAGCGGGGTGTACGTGGAGAACTCTTCGAGCGAGGGTCCATGGCCGTACACGGGGGCATTGTCGAAGTATGGGCGGAAGGTGTTTTTCGCCTCCGTTTCGGAGTCCGCGATAAATACGTGCCCGCCCAAGCCCACGATGGCTTGGTCCGCGCGCCCATGACCGTAGTGTTCGAAGCGCTTGCGGTAGAGGTTGACCATTCGTGCGGTGTGCTCCTTGTTCCAGAAAATATTGTTGTGGAAGAACCCGTCGCCGTAGAACGCCGCCTGCTCTGCAATCTCTGTTGAGCGGATGGAACCGTGCCAGACAAACGGGGCTACGCCGTCCAGCGGTGCTGGCGTTGAGGTGTATCCCTGCAGCGGGGTGCGGAACTTACCCTCCCAATTCACCACGTCTTCGCGCCACAGCCGCCGCAATAGGTGGTAGTTTTCGACGGCCAGCGGAATACCCTGGCGGATATCCTTGCCGAACCATGGGTACACCGGCCCCGTGTTACCGCGACCCATCATCAGGTCCACTCGGCCGCCGGAAAGATGCTGCAAAAACGCGTAGTCCTCGGCGATTTTCACGGGATCATTGGTGGTGATCAGCGTGGTGGAGGTGGAAAGCAGCAAGTTGTCGGTCTTCGCCGCAATATAGCCCAGGTGGGTGGTGGGTGACGAAGGGACGAACGGGGGATTGTGGTGCTCGCCGGTAGCGAAGACGTCCAGCCCGACCTCTTCCGCCTTGAGCGCCATGCGCGTCATTGCATCAATGCGCTCCCCTTCGGAAGGGGTGCGGCCGGTCGTTGGGTCGGTGGTGACGTCTCCGATGGTAAAGATTCCAAATTGCATCGGGGCAACTCCTTCGCGCTTGTGTACCTACTCGCTGTGCGAGATTGGTGTCATGTCAACAATCGGGTGAAAAATGAAGCCTTTGCTACGGAAAGGCCCTTCTGTGTGGTTCAACAAGCTTCCGAAAGGTTTATTCCCGGGGGTGTGGAGCGCGCTGAATAAGGGTCACCTTCCCGGCATTCATTTTCAATAAATTGCCTTTAATGAAAATCTACGGTAGTTTCGTCGCCATGACGCACAGCCACGATCATCATGTTCACGACCACCATGACCACGACCACCACTCGCACGATCACTCTGCGCATTCGCACGTCCCGAGTTCGATGCGTGCGCTCGTCGCGGTGATTGCCCTCACGGGTACGGTGTTCTTTGCGGAGTTTGTTGCCGGCATCGTGTCTGGTTCTCTCGCACTGCTTGCGGACGCGGCGCACATGTTTTCGGATTCCGCGGGGTTGGTGGTGGCGCTGGTGGCGCTGCTGGTTGGGCGGCGCTCGGCGTCGAAAAGCGCCACCTATGGTTATCGTCGGGCGGAGGTGCTTGCGGCGGCGCTCAATGCGGGCACAGTGGGGGTGATCGCGGTATGGATTGGCGTGGAGGCGCTGCTGCGGCTGGGGCGTGCCGAACCTGTGGAAACTGGTCTGATGCTCGTGGTGGCGGTGATTGGTTTAGTGGTGAATGGCATTTCCGCGTTGGTGTTGGTGCGCCGTAGCCATGACAACCTGAACGTGCGGGGTGCGTATTTGCACGTGCTTACAGACATGCTGGGTTCCGTCGCCGTTATCGTGGCGGGCGTGGTGATCCGGGTGACTGGGTTTACCGCCGCGGACACAATCGCATCGCTGTTCATCGCGTTCATTATTGTGCCGCGGGCGTGGAAACTGTTCCGCGCGGCGTTGCACGTGTTGTTGGAGGGCGTGCCGCCAACCGTGGATCCGCAAGAACTTTCGGCGCGTTTGGAGGCGCTGGAGGGGGTGGTGGACGTCCATGATCTGCATGTGTGGAGTGTCACAGGTCAGGACGTGTTGGTGACCTGCCACGTGGTCACGGAAGTGCCGGCGGAGCAGCAATGTGCCCTGTTGGACGCGGCGAGTGCGGTGCTGGGTGACTTGGGGGTCGGGCACTCCACGATTCAACTGGAGTCGGCTGCGCACTTCGACCACGAAGTGATTCGGCACTAGCGGGTAGGCTTTGGCATATGTCGTTCAGCACCCCAAGCTATGACTTGATTGACTTGTTTGGTCGAATTGATCGCGGTGACCTGCAACTCCCGGACTTTCAGCGGGATTACTCGTGGGACGTGGATCGGATTCGTTCGCTTCTTGTTACGGTGTTGCGAGGTTATCCGGTGGGCTGTTTCATGGCCCTGGATACCCGCAACGAGCCGATGCGTTTCCGCCCGCAGCCGCTTGCCGGGGCGCCCGATCGCGGGGTGGATCCCGGGTTGCTGCTGCTGGATGGGCAGCAGCGCCTGACCACGCTGTATCAATCGCTCGCGGGCGATGGCGAGGTGCGCACGAAAGATCCCCGTCAAAAACGTATTCGCCGCAAGTTTTTTGTCGACGTCGCTCGTGCCGTCAGCGCCGACATCATGCCTGATGAGGCCGTCTTTTCGGTGGATGAGACCGGTAAGGTGCGGTCTCACTTTGGCCCGCACATCCCGGACGGTATTTACGATCACGCCTCGGCAGTGGCTGCCGGGGTGGTGCCGGTGTCCGTGTTGCTGTTCAATGAAGGCACCGACATGCTGTTCGATCTTGTGGATGCGCCTGGCGGGGATCGAGAGACCGTGAAGCGGTTCTATAACCGCGTGATGAAACCGCTGAGCGGTTACTCCGTTCCGGTTATCCGTTTGGATCGGGAAACCGCCCGTGGTGGCGTGGGTTCCATTTTTGCCAAGGCGAATTCCGCCGGCGTGCAAATGGATGTATTCGAACTTTTGACCGCGGTGTTTGCTACCCAGGATTCGGACTTTAAGCTCGGCGAGCACTGGGGGAAGATCCAGCAGACGCTGAGCAAGCATCCGGTATTGGCTCAGATCGGGCCGACCGAGTTTCTCACCGCGGTGGCCTTGTATGTCACGCATCATCGTGGGCGCGCCCACGGCCAGCGTGAGGACATCCTTGATCTCGATTTGGACGCGTATATCCCGGCCGCCGAAATCATGCGCGACGCGTTCGAGCTGGCCGCGCAGTTCTTGTACCAGCGGTGTATTTTATCCCCGGACTTGGTGCCGTACGGGGCGCAAATAGTCCCGCTGGCGGTGATTTTGGCGCTTCTACAAGACGTGGAGCTTAGTGAACATGGTGCGGGTGACCGGTTGAACCGCTGGTTCTGGTCGGGTGTGTTTGGCGAGTTGTACGGCTCGCCGGCGGTGGACGTGCGTGCCGCCCGCGACGTGGACCAGGTCACCGCGTGGGTGCGGGACGAGCACGCTCCGTTGCCCGCCACGGTGGATAAGGCGCGGTTTATGGAATCTCGCCTGCTCAGCGCCGCGCCAAATGCGGGCGTGTACCGCGGCATTTACGCTCTGATCATGGGCCGCGGGGCCCGCGACTGGCGTACTGGACAAACTTTCGATCAGGAGAGTTTTGAGGAGCTGGGCGCGAGTTTCGGCCGGATCTTCCCGCGCGGCTGGGACGTTGACCCCGTGCTGGCCGAAAGCGTGCTGAACCATACGCCGATGGGCCGCCGTACCGAGGTGATGCTCAGCGAGGCCTCGCCGGCGCGTTACCTCGGGCGGGTGCAGAATAAGTCCCTGATGGAGGACGCGGAGTTTGATGCCATGCTTGCCTCGCACTTGCTGGATTCGGAGTTGCTGCACCAGGCCCGTGCCACGGAGTTTTTGACGGACCGCCGGCGCAGGCTGTTGGCCATGGTGGAGGAAGCCATGGGGGTGCAGGCGGAGCGCGATGTGGATGAATCAGATTTGGCAGGCGGCGAGGAAGGCCCCGACGCGTTCGCGAAAGGGAACTGACGGGTCGCGGCGCCGCACCCCCGATTGGCGGTGCGGTGTTACCAAAGCCTTAGACTATTCGCAGTCGCACGCCAATGAGCCGGCGTGGACCTGCTCGGGTGTTCGACGCGGTCGTGCCGCACACCTGGGCGGACATCACTTCCTTGAAGGAGCCCAGATCCGTGAGCAAAAACGCTCGACCGGTAGTCCTCATCGCAGATAAGCTCGCGCAATCCACCGTGGATGCGCTCGGAGATTCCGTGGAGGTGCGTTGGGTGGACGGCCCCAACCGCCCCGAACTGCTTGCCGCCGTTGCAGAAGCAGATGCTCTCCTTGTTCGATCCGCCACCACCGTTGACGCGGAAGTGCTCGAGGCGGCGCCCAACCTGAAGATCGTCGGGCGCGCAGGCGTCGGCTTGGACAACGTTGATATCGCTACGGCGACGGCCCGCGGCGTCATGGTGGCCAACGCCCCGACATCGAACATTCACTCGGCTTGCGAGCATGCGATTTCGTTGCTGCTGGCAACGGCCCGTCAGATCCCAGCGGCTGATCAAACCTTGCGCGAAGGCGAGTGGAAACGCTCCTCTTTCAGCGGTGTGGAAATCTTCGGCAAGACCGTCGGCGTTGTGGGCTTCGGCCACATCGGCCAATTGTTCGCCCAGCGGCTTGCGGCGTTTGAAACCACGATCTTGGCGTATGACCCGTATGCAAACCCGGCGCGGGCGGCGCAGCTTGGCGTGGAGTTGGTGGATTTGGAGGAGCTGATGCAGCGCTCCGACTTCGTCACCATCCACCTGCCAAAAACCAAGGAAACCGCCGGCATGTTCGATGCGGAGTTGCTTGCCAAGGCGAAGCGAGGGCAGATCATTATCAACGCCGCGCGTGGTGGGCTAGTCGATGAGCAGGCGCTTGCCGATGCCATCGATGCGGGCCATATCCGAGGCGCGGGTTTTGACGTGTACGCTACCGAGCCGTGCATTGACTCTCCGCTGTTTGGCCGCCCGGAGGTCGTGGTGACCCCGCACTTGGGTGCGTCCACCGTAGAGGCTCAGGACCGCGCCGGCACCGATGTTGCGGATTCCGTGCTGAAGGCATTGGCTGGCGAGTTCGTTGCGGACGCCGTGAATGTTTCCGGCGGTTCCATTGGTGAAGAAGTTGCGCTCTGGCTCGAACTGGTGCGCAAACTCGGCTTGGTTGCTGGTCATTTGCTCGATGGCTTCCCGGCCCGCATCGAGGTGGAGGCGCGCGGCGAACTGTCCACCGAAGACGTGAGCGCGCTCGGCTTGTCCGCGATGCGCGGGCTGTTCTCTGCAGTGCTGGATGAGACTGTGACGTTTGTGAATGCGCCTCGCATCGCCGAGGAGCGCGGGGTGACGGTGAAGACTTCCACCGCCCCGCAATCCGTGAGCCACCGCTCCGTGGTGGAGGTGAAGGTGATTTCGGGTGACGGGAGTTCCGCCAGCGTGGTGGGCGCCCTGACCGGCTTGGATCGCGTTGATAAGATCGTTCGCATCAATGGTCGCGGTTTGGACATGCGTGCGGAAGGCCGCAACCTGTTCCTGCAGTACCAAGATGCCCCCGGCGCGTTGGGCAAGGTGGGCACCATGCTTGGCTCCGCTGGCATCAACATTGTGGCTGCGGCACTTTCCCAAGATTTCGAGGGTGAGGGTGCGACGTTGATCCTACGGGTGGATTCCGAGGTTCCGGAGCCGCTGGTTGCTCAGATTGCCGATTCGATTCAAGCAACCGCGTTCCAGCTTGACCTCGACTAGTATTCGGTCCGGTTTCCCAGACGGAGCAAACAATGACGATTTCAGGTGAACAACTGCGCGATAGCGTGGGTTCGTTTCCGTCTGGGGTGACGGTGGTAACCACCCGAGTGGCCGGGCAGGATTTAGGGTTGACAGTGAGCTCGTTTGCCTCGCTCTCGCTGGATCCTGCGCTGGTCATGGTGTGCATTGATAACCGCTCGCAGAGCATTCCGCACCTGCGTCCGGGGCGACCCGTGGGGGTGAGCGTGCTTGCCCGCGACCAATTGCAGATCGCAGTTCAGTTCGCTCGGCACGGGGTGGATAGGTTCGCCGATGTGGCGGTGCGCCGCGGCATGTTTAACCTTGCGTTTATCGACGCCGCGGCCGCCTGGTTCGCCGGCATCGTCTATGCCGTGCACGGTGGCGGCGACCATCGGATCATCACCATCGCGGTGGAGGATTGCGGCCGTGACTTGGGCAAACAACCTTTGTTGTACCATCGCGGTCGATTGAACGAGCTCTACCGGTAGTTTGGTAGAGGTGAGTGATCAGATTGTGCAAAGTGCGCTCGCGGCTGCGGGAGTGCCGCTGACGTATAGCGGCGGAACGTTTGGCTATCAATGGCCGGAGGCGCTTTCCGAGGCGGAGCAGCTTCGGGTGCTCGCCCAAGCGACCGGATTTCACGCCCAGCACCCCGCCCCAGTGTTTTACACCAAAAACGATTCTTTGTTCGCACACTGGTATTTTCCTGATGCGGGTGAGATGACGGCGGGTCAGGCGCGGGCGGCCGTCGATACGCTGACGCGGGGTATTGCGGAGTTTTCCCGCGCGATGGGCGTGGACACCGATGGTGCTGGCGTGGACTGGGAGGCGGATGCGGATCCCGTTACCTATGACCGGATTAAGCGCTGGTTTGCGGGCAAGGGCCAGCCGGAGTTGCCGGAAGATGAGGAAACCGGGGCGTTGTGCCTGGCCATGGATGGTACGCCCGTGGATATTGAGGTGGGGGAGATGTTTTCCGTGCAGGTGTCTGCGCGGGTTCCCGATGCCGATCCCGCGAGCCTGCTGCACTATTGCAATCAGCTCAACCGGGTTGGTTTTCCGGCGGTGTGTGTGGTGATGCTCGAGGAGCAATGGTGGGCGGTTTCCAAGTATTCGGTCGAAGCGCGTGCTGGATTGAGTGATGCCCAGTTGGACGAAGCCATCCGTAAAGGGGTAACGGGTGCGGGCGCACAGGTGCGCGATCTGTTGCGTCTTCACCGGGGGTGATACACTGGCTAAATCCGTGTAGTGAGAGAGGATTCCCACATTATGAAACTGGCTGTGATTGGTGGCGACGGCATCGGCCCCGAGGTAACCGTCGAGGCGCTCAAAGTTTTGCACGCCGTGCGTGACGACATCGAAACCACCGAATACGATCTCGGCGCCCGACGCTACCTCCGCAACGGCGAATTGCTCACCGACGCAGACCTGGAATCCTTGCGCGAACATGATGCGATCTTGTTGGGTGCGATTGGGGCGCCGGGCGAGGTGCCCCCCGGCGTGCTGGAACGCGGCCTGCTCCTTAAAATGCGGTTCGCATTGGATCATCACGTGAATCTGCGCCCCGCCAGGCTTTATCCCACCGCCACCTCGCCGCTAGCGAATCCGGGCGAGATCGACTTTGTGGTGGTGCGGGAGGGCACCGAAGGCCTTTACTGCGGTAACGGCGGCACTCTGCGCCAAGGCACCCCGCACGAAGTTGCCTCCGAGGTCAGCCAAAACACTCGGTATGGGGTGGAGCGTGTAGTCCGCGACGCGTTCGAGCGTGCGCAGCAGCGTCGCCGCAAACTTACCCTTGTGCACAAAACGAACGTACTGGTCAATGCCGGCGGGCTGTGGGAACGTACGGTCGCAGATGTGGCGCGTGAATATCCTGACGTGACCGTGGAATACAACCATATCGACGCCGCCACGATCTATATGGTGACCGACCCCGGCCGGTACGACGTAATCGTTACGGATAACCTGTTCGGCGATATTTTGACCGACCTTGCGGGCGCGATTACCGGGGGAATCGGGCTGGCGGCATCCGGCAATATCGATGCCACCGGCACCAATCCGTCCATGTTCGAGCCGGTGCACGGATCGGCGCCGGACATTGCGGGCCAGGGCATTGCCGACCCCACGGCTGCGATTCTGTCGGCGGCGATGATGCTTCGCCATGTGGGCGACGAGCACAACGCGGTGCGAATTGAAGAAGTGGTCGCCGCCGACGTGGCCGCACGGACGGCCGGTCCCGTTCGCACTGCCGAAGTGGGGGACCGCATCGCCGCCGCGCTGCGTTAGGCAGTACTGGTAAGCGTTTTTCGTTGTGGCTCCGCAGCGAGATACTCGCGCAATTGCTCACGAGTGCTCGGCAGCGCCAATGATTCGAGGCGGTAGGTTAGTGCGTCGCTGGTGGTGCGGCGCCACGCAGTATCGTTTTCCACAAGTGCTTTCAACAGCACCCGCTGTGAACTGCCGATCGGCTGCTGGTGCTTGAGCGCAAACGCCAGTAATTCCAAGTACTCCTGGTCGCGGAAATTGCCGTGGCGCATTACCGCGACCGCGGCGGGCAAAATCTCATCGATGCTTTTCGCGCGGTTGAGCAATTCGCACACGAGGGGGCGCAGCACCTCGGCGGGATAGTGCGGATCCCAGGTAGTAATACTTGTCAACGCGCGGTTGAGCTTTCGCGTCCCCTTCTTGTTGCGGGTATGCATCGCGGCGAATGCTTGTACGATCGGGTCGGGGTCGTTGAGATAGCGGGTCACGCTGTGCCCTAACCTGCCTAGCCCGTGGATGAGTGGCCAGCGGATAATGCTGCCCAACCAGGTGTCGAGCTCGGCGACCAATCGGTTGCGAATTTTACGGCGAAATTGTTTCGTATGGGGCGTGGTCGCCCATGCCACATATACTTCCGTCAATTCCACGTAGTCGGTGGGGGATGTGTAGCTCAGGCCCAACAATTGGGTGATTACGTCCTCCGCGACGTGGGCGGGGCCGTAAAAACTATCGCCCGCGAACTTTAGCCAGCCAAGGAGGTCGCTGCGCAGCTGCTCGTAGAAGATTTCTTCGGGGTTGAGCTCGTCAAGTGCGGCGATTACGAACGATACCGCGGGTTCGGCGGCGGGGTAGTAGTCGCCCTGGTGCGTGGTAGCGGTGAACAGGTGGTCGATGGCGACCGCAATGGCTCGTTCGTCCGTGCCGAGAAGCGCTTGCAAATGCTCGGGGGTGTCCGTTGCAGCCCCGTATGCATGGAAGATTCCGGACCAGTTGGTATATTCTACGATTTCCTGGGTCGGGGAAAGATCGACAATTTTCACGTCTCCTCCTCAAAAGGCTGCAACAAAACGTGAGGCTGATACCCTCGAATTGTAGTCCGCAACCGTGTTTGGTGAAAGAGTTTTTCCCTTGAAAGCTCCTTTAAAAACGCTGCTCAAAGGACCATTGATTCCATACCTTTATCCAAGCGTTACATTGCTGTATTGTGGCAGTTTCGCGCCGAGAATGGTTTTTGGTGCCGCCTGGTATTCGAAGTAATTTTTGAAGCTACACTGCACTCTTGGCAGCTTTGGACGTGAGTTCGATTATCCTTTCAGCGGGCCGGAATTGCTGAGAATTTACATCATGGATTCAGCCTGACTGCACGTTCATTCAACGTTACTGCCAAGGTTTCTCAGATAACGTGATGGCGGCCTTTCGGCATTACCATCGGCGCGCCCGATACGGGGTCCGGCATGATGTGCGCTTCGATGCCAAATACGTCGTTCATGGTGGCGGGGGTAATCACCTCGGCGGGCGTGCCGGTGGTGTAGATGGAACCCGAGACCATGGCGATCAATTGCTGCGAGTAGCGTGCGGCGAGGTTGAGGTCGTGCAGCACCATCACGATGGTGGTGCCTCGTTCAGCGTTGATTTCCGTAAGCAGGTCGAGCACTTCCAGTTGATTTGCCACGTCCAGGAAGGTGGTGGGTTCGTCCAACAGGAGGATGTCGGTGCGTTGTGCGAGTGCCATGGCGATCCACACGCGTTGCCGCTGCCCGCCCGACAGCTCATCGATGCTGCGTTCGGCCAGTTCGAGGGTGCCAGTGGCGGCCAGGGATTCGTTGACAATTTCATAATCCTGTTGCGACCACCTGCCGAACAGCCCTTGATGTGGAGTGCGACCCCGCCCGACGAGATCCGCAACCGCAATGCCGTCGGGCGCCACCGGGCTTTGCGGAAGCAGTCCGAGCGTTCGGGCGAGTTGTTTCGCGGGATAGCCAGTGAGGGGTTTATCGTCGAGCAGCACCTGCCCAGTCTGTGGGGCGAGTAGGCGGGAAAGCGCTCGGAGGAGGGTGGATTTGCCGCACCCATTGGGTCCGACGATGGAGGTGATCGCGCCTGGGGTGATGCGCACGGAAAGGTTTGAAGCGATGGTGCGTTCGCCGTACCCAAGGGTGACGTTTTCGGCGCGAAGTTGGTGTGTGAGTGTCACGGTGGGGAGTTCTTCCTAACGGCTGGTCCGAATCAACAGGAATATCAAGTAGGGGGCGCCAAGTGCGCCGGTGATCACGCCCACGGGGTAGCGCGTACCGAACAGGTATTGGCCAAGCAGGTCCGCGGTAAGGGTGAGGAGCGCGCCCACGAGCGCCGTCGGCAGGATCAGTGGCGCGCTTGGGCCGACGATCCGCATGGTGATCGGCCCAGCCATAAACGCCACGAACGCGATTGGCCCGCACGCAGCCGTGGCTACGGCAATGAGTGCTACGGCTGTAATGATTGCGGTGATGCGGACGCGCGGTACCCGCAATCCGAGCCCGGTGGCCAGTTCGTCGCCGAGGCGCAGCAGGTTGAGCTGGTGGCTGAGGAGCACCATCAGCGGCACCAGCACCAAGACCACGACACTCGTTGGCACCGCCCGCTCCCAGGTCGCACTGTTGAGTGAGCCGCTGAGCCATCGGGTGGCCGTCGGCAAATCCCATGCGGCTGCGCGCGAGAGCGAGTATGTGACCACCGCGTTGAGCATCGCCGCCACCCCGATGCCGATGAGGATGAGCCGTGTCCCGGTGAACCCGCCGTGCAGCGATAGCAGATACACCACGCCCGCTACCACAAGTGACGCCACCAGTGAGGCTATCGACGTCGCGGTCTGGGAGTAGTGGAAAAACACCACCGCGACCACGCCCGCAGCGCTGGCGCCGGACGAGATTCCGATGATATCCGGCGACGCCAATTGATTCCGCAACATTGTTTGAAACGTGATGCCGGAAACTCCGAATGCCGCGCCCGCAACGATCGCCAAACTTGCTCGAGGTAGCCTAATTTCGCCGACGCTAAACGATGCCCCGGGTACTGTGTCCCCGGCTATCACTGCCATGACTTCGCCAAAGCTGTACCAGGTTTCCCCCACTATAAGGGCGAAGAAAAACATACTTGTGAGCAGCGCCGCGAGGAGTGCGGTGATGATGGTGAGGCGGTTGCGGCGGCGGCGTCGAAAAGCAATGAGGTTGGTGGTCACAAGTCACGCACCTTGTATCGGCGAACAATCCAAATGAACACTGGTGCCCCAATGAGCGGCATGATGATGCCTACCGCAATCTCGCTGGGGCGGGTTATTACGCGGCCGAGCGTGTCCGCGATGAGGAGAAGGCTGGCTCCGGACAGTGCGCTGATTGGTAGGAGCCACCGATGATCTGTTCCTACCACGAGCCGGCAAACGTGCGGGACGATGAGGCCGACAAACGCAATCGGTCCGGCGAGGGCGGTGGCGGTGCCGCACAAAACGACGGCGCCAAAGGAGGACACGAGGCGGGCGACGGCGACGTTTGTGCCGAGGCCGGTGGCAACGTCGTCGCCAAGCGCAAGCGTGTTCAACTTGCTGGCGCTGAGCAGGCAGGTTGCGCCGCCGACGATGAGGAAGGGTCCCGCGAGAGCGATCGGGGTCCATTCTGCGCCGCCGACGCCGCCAATTTGCCAGAAGCGGTAGGTGTCCATCACGCGCGCCCTCGGCAGGACAATCGCGCTGATGAGCGAACTCATGGCGGCCGATGTGGCTGCGCCAGCGAGGGCGAGCTTCAATGGGGTAGCGCCGCCACGGCCCAGCGAACCAATCAAATAGACCGTCGCCGCCGCTACCGCCGAACCGCAGATTGCTACGATCATCGTGGGAATTGGGTGCGTGAGTCCGAAAAACGCCAGGCCAATGACTACGGCGAGCGAAGCACCTGACAGCACGCCGAAAATTCCGGGATCCGCAAGCGGGTTTCTGGTGATTGCTTGCATCGTGGTGCCGGCGACGGCTAAGGCGGCACCAATAATAATGGCAAGTACGGTGCGGGGAATGCGGGCAGCCGCCGCGGACTGATCGTTATTGCTCATATGTCCGAGCACCGCCAGCACCGCATCCTCGAACGGGACCGAGCGAACGCCGAACGCTATGGAAGCGACGATGGCAAGTGCCAAGACGCCAAGCAATGCGGCCACGGCGGCGAGGCGTTGGGGAACGAAAGCCTGCATCGGTGCGACTTACTCGGCTGCTTTGCTCACGATTTCGAAGTACTTGTCCGCACCCCAGATGAGGCCCGCGGGCGAACCGCCTGCCGCTGCGGCTACGGGGCCTTCGCCGAGGAACGCCACGTGGCCGTCCCGAATCGCTGGAATCTTGCTCAGCAGCGGATCCGCCTGTAGCTCCTTCAAGGTTTGTTCGTTGGTGGCGGCGTCATTGGAACCGTAGGAAATAATAATGTCTACGTCTTCGAACGCTTCCGGTTCTTCGGCGGAGCGCTCCACCCAGAAGTTTTCGGCCTTTGGAGTTTCCTCTTCCACAATCTTGGGCACGCCGAAGCCGATCGTTTTCAGCACGCCCGCGCGCGGGTCTTCGAGCGTGTAAAAGCCGACCTTGGACTTATCGTTTTGCGAACCGAAGGAGGAAAACAGTACTTTTTTGCCCTTGAGGTTGGGGTGCTTCTCAAACGCTGCAGTGACGGCAGCGTCGACCTCCTGTTGGAACTCTTCCGCCTTGTCTTGCATGCCCAAACCGGTGGCATTGAGCGAAATGAGTTCGCTGGTTGTGGTGGTCCATGGTTTGTTCGGGTAGGCCACCACGGGCGCGATCTTCGAGAGCTGGTCGTAGTCTTCTTGGCTTAACCCGGAGTAAGCGGCGAGGATCACGTCCGGCTTCGTATCGGCAATTTGCTCGAAGGGGATGGCATCGGTTTCGTCGAAGAGCACGGGCGTTTCCCCGCCGAGCTCCTTGATTCTTTCCTCGTCCCACGGAAGGATGCCATCGCCGTTGTCGTCTCCCCACGTCACTTTGGAGATCCCCACGGGTACCACACCGAACGCGAGCGGCACTTCGTGGTTGGACCAGCCCACGGTAGCGACTCGCTCCGGTTTTTGTTTGATCGTCGTTTCCCCCAACGCATGTTTGATTGTGATTGGGAATTGGGCGTTGCTGTCAGCGGAACTTGCGGCGCCGGAGCTCTGGCTGGCAGTGGTGGGTTGCTCGGTGGAACAAGCGGGTAGGGCCAGCAACAGTGTGGCGGCCGTGGCGGCAAGTGATAAACGGACGGTTCGGCGCATCGGGTTCGTGCTCCTCCAAAAGTTGTAGCGAACTGATCGATCTTAATGTTAGGAGCCTAAGCTAACCTCGATATTTGAAGCAAATAGTTTAGTAGTAAGGGCTTACTATCTTGTTGTGGGGTACGTGCCTCGAATAACAACAAAGCGCTTCATGTGGGGCGAGTCACCCTGTAGGGTTTTGCGGTATGAGTGTTGAACTGGATGAGGTCCGCGATTTTCTTGCGGCCAGCGCACCGTACGCGCAACTGCCATCTGACGTGCTTGATCGCCTGCCTGCGCAAATGACCATGAAGTACATTCGCCGGGGGGAGACGATTATCGCCGCTGGGGATACGAATGACTACACCTACATCATTCGCTCCGGGGCGGTGGACGTGCTCGATTCCGAGGGCGTGCTGTTGGATCGCCGCGACGCGGGCCGTTCGTTTGGCTACTCCACGCTGATTGGGGACGAAACCTGCCACTACACCATGGTTGCGGTGGAGGATACCCTCGCGTTGTTATTGCCGCGGGAGGCGTTCGTGCCGCTGGCGCAGGAGCATCCAGAACTCGCCCGATTCTTCTCGGGGCAATCCGCACGTATGAGCGCTGCGGCGAGCAGTTTGCGCCAACAGTCTTCGTCGGACGTGCTGCGCACCCGGCTGAAGGAGTTTATGATCACCACCCCGGCGACCGTCTCCCCGGCGGCAACGATCCAGCAGGCGGCGCAGTTTATGAAGGACAATAATGTGTCCTCGTTGCTGATTACCGGGCCGAACGACTCCGTAGAGGGCATTGTTACGGACCGTGACATGCGCGGCCGCGTGGTTGCCGGCGCCATGGACGTTACCCTGCCCGTTACTGAGATCATGACGGCGCAGCCGCGGGTGGTGGAAAGCGAAACGCTCGCGTTCGAAGCGATGCTGATCATGGCCGAAATGGGGATTCATCATTTGCCCGTGGTGGATTCGGACAAACTTGTGGGTATCGTCGCCTCGGCGGACATTATGCGCCTATTGCGCCACGATCCTATTTACCTCACTGCGGATTTGGCGCGCCGTACTACCACCGAAGAGCTTAAACAGGTGTACGATTCCGCGCACGATGTTGCGGTGCGGTTTATTGAGCGCGGCGCTTCCCCTGAGGAAGTAACCAACTTGCTCACCGTGGCTGCCGACGCCCTCGCCCGCCGGCTGATCACCCTCGCCGAGGCTGAGCTCGGCCCGCCGCCCGTACCGTATGCGTTTGTGGTGTTGGGTTCCCAGGGGCGGCGCGGCATGGGCTTGGCCTCCGACCAAGACAACGCGCTCGTGCTTTCCGACGCCTACGTCGAAGCCGAACACGGCTCCTATTTCGCCGAGCTTTCCAAACGTGTGTGCACTGGTCTCGACGCCGCCGGCCAAGTCCTGTGCCCAGGTGACATGATGGCGAGCAACCCGGAATGGCGGATGACGGTGTCGCAGTGGAACAACGCGTTCCATACCTGGATTACCGCCCCCGAACCGGAGGCACTGCTGCATGCGCAAGTCTTCTTTGACATGCGGGGAATCTACGGTGACAAGCAGCTTGCGGATCAGGTGGTTCGAAATGCGGTGCAAACAGCCCGCAATGCCGGTAGGTTGCACGCACACCTAGCCACCCTCGCGGCTCGCCGCGAACCACCGCTAGGCTTTTTCCGTGGTTTGGTCGTAGATCGCAGCGGCGAGTACGCAAACACACTCGACGTGAAAAAGGGCGGCACCGCGGCGATCGTCCAAATGGCGCGGCTGTTCGCGCTTGCGTCCGGGGTGCATGCAGTGGGCACACGGGAGCGCCTTTCCCAGGCTGCCGGGCACGGTGCGGTTTCCGCTCGCGGCGCCGAGGATTTGCGGGATGCGTTCGATTTTCTCAACACGATCGCGTTGCAGCAGCAGGCGAATCAGGTGCGTAAGGGCGAACGGCCGAACTATCACATCGACCCCAAGGAGCTCGGCAAGCTTGATCGCGAGCATTTGCGCGATGCGTTCCAGATCATCAAGAGTATGCAGAGCGCGTTGGCCACAAAGTACCCAGTGAGGAACATCTAGTGTTTGGGTTTTCCGCCCGCGATCGGGCTAGCCGCAAGGCGCAGGGAGCGTTGCAGGAGTTTTACGCGGTGGCGCCGCCGAAACCTGCGACAAAGATTACGGAATTGCCGCTGCTCGCCGTGGATGTAGAGACGACTGGTTTGAAACCGCGCGAGCACGATCTATTGTCTATTGGCTGGGTGCCAATCGATCACGGGGAGATTCAGCTTGGCGGCGCGGGACACCGCGTGTTGCGCGGCAGTGAGGTGGGGGATTCCGCAGTGATTCACCGCCTTACCGACGACGACATTGAACAGGGGATTGACGCCAAGGAAGCGGTGTCGGATTTATTACAGGCGCTTCAAGGGCGTGTGATGCTGGTGCATTGGGCGGCGATGGAGACGGGGTTTTTGTCGGCCGCCTGTCAGCGGCATTTCGGCGCGGAGTTGGTGGTTCCGGTGGTGGATACCTTTGCTATCGAGCGCCGCCATATGGAACGTATGGGCACATACCCGCGCGGGGAGGACTTGCGTTTGCCGCGTATTAGGCAGCGTTACGGGTTGCCAACGTACCGCAGCCACAATGCACTGATTGATGCGCTTGCCTGCGCCGAACTCTATCTCGCGCTGGCTGCCTCATTCCGGGGGACCACCCTCAAATCCTTGCAGGTGTAATGCAAACCGTTACCTAACCTGTGTGTAGGATATGCCACATGCGTTTTGGTCGAATTGCCCACCCCGAAGGAATGTGTTTCTGCGTCATCGAAGGCGATGACGCAGCGTTGAAATGCCGAGAAATTGCAGAGACGCCATTTACTGCACCCGAATACACGGGACGCGAATGGCCGCTGGATGAGGTCCGCCTGCTTGCTCCGATGCTTCCCGGCAAAATTGTGGCGATTGGACGCAATTACGCCGACCACGTTGCGGAGGTGTTTAAAAAGAGCGCCGAATCGCTGCCCCCAACCCTGTTTTTGAAGCCGCCCACGGCGGTCATCGGCCCTGGCGCCGCCATTAAGATTCCGGAATTCGCCACAAATGTGGAGTTCGAAGGCGAGCTCGCCTTGGTGATTGCGAAGCCGTGCAAAAACGTCAAGGCTAGTGATTGGAAGTCCGTGGTGCTCGGGTACACCATTATTAACGACGTTTCCTCCCGCGACCTGCAATTTTCGGATGGTCAGTGGGCCCGTGCGAAAGGCATTGATACCTTCGCTCCGCTTGGCCCGTGGATTGAAACAGACCTGGATTGCATTGATACGACGAACCTGCCTATCAAGGCGCACCTGACCCACAACGGGGTGACGGAAACCAAGCAGGACTCCAATTCGAATCAGATGATCATGAACATCGGTGAGATTATCGAATTCATCACTGCATCCATGACGCTGATGCCGGGTGATGTGGTGTCTACCGGTTCGCCCGCTGGCACCGAGGCGATGCACCCGGGTGACTTTATTGAGGTGGAGATTCCCGGCATCGGCCGTCTTGGCAACCCCGTGGAACGCGCCTAGTTTTTCGAATGCCGTGCCCAGCCGCGCCCCGTCTAGTGCGGCTGAAACTTCGTTCATTCCCGCGGTGCCGATTGCCGGAAGCAGCATTGAGTCAGGCTGCTCGCCGCGGGCGTACGGATTGTGCATCACCGGGTGGCGGTTCCCCCTCTTTGGGGACTGCGTCTCATTGTTGATCAATGACGCAAAGTCCCCGCACAGTCCCGGCTGGTTGCACACAACGCATAATCCCAGGTGGGGCTAGGTTTTGAGCGTTATGTTCGTGCCCTCGTTGTTCCCTACTATGAGGGCATGAAATCGTCTACCCTCCCCACGTTGCGCGCTACTGACGGTCGGCCCATGGACTCAGTAGAACGCACTCCCGAAACACTTGCCGGGATGCGAACGTGGCGGTGGCACATCACCCATCCCGCAGTCATCTGGTTGCCAGCCTTGATGCTGATCTATGTTTGCACGGCGTTGGCAACCGCCGGGCTCGGTTTGGCCACGTATTTTGTCTCCGAGGACGTGCCGGTGATGTTGCTCATGGTTGCGGGCGTGCGCATTGCCGCGATCGTGGGGTACGGGTTGATCGTCTGGCTGGAGCGTAGACGCCCCTTTGAATTGCGGCGGCCCATTGTGATGACATTGTTCGGATCGTCTATCGGCGCGGCGCTGATGTGCGCCATCATCGGTTTGGTGTATCTCTTCGGCGGCATCGAGTTTACGGGGGCGCGGCAGGGCTTGCCGTGGGCCATGCTGATGGTGGTGAGCGTGGCGCCAGCTGTGGCCGACGAGATCCTCAACAGGGGCGTGATGTTCCGCTATCTTGAGCAGATTTTCGGCACCTGGCCGGCGTTGGTGGTGAGCTCAATTATGTTTGGGGTGGCGCACCTAGCTAATCCGCGGGTGGGGGTGTGGGAGTTTCTGGCCATCACTCTTGAGGCGGGCTTTTTGTTTGGGGCTTTGTACGTGTTGTTCCGCTCGTTATGGCTGGTTATTGCTGCGCACGTAGCGTGGAACTTTGTACGTGGGCCGGTGTTTGGTAGTGGCACCACCAATATCATGGGTTATGAAAGTTGGCTGGTGTCCGAACCATCCGGCAATGCGATACTTAGCGGCGGCGCACTCGGAGTGGAGGCTAGTGCGGTCGCCGTGGTGCTCAGTACCGCGATTGTCGTATGGCTGGTGCGGGTGATTATTCGCCGCGGCGCGGTAGCCCAACCGTTTTGGGCTTAGTGCGCAATTACATCCATTGTGCGTTGTGCACGTCTACGCCATTGGCTTGCGCGTTCGCCTCGATAATGGCACGTAGCCACTCGGCAAGGCCGTCCGCGCGGTTATCGTAGTGTGCTTTCATGCTTGGATTCTCGGTGTAGCCGCGGGCGAGAACCACGTGCTTGTCATGGCTCATTTCGAACCATTGAGCGATGCTGGCGAAGTGTTCCTCGGCAAGTGCGTTGGCTTCTTTGGATCCGGGTTCTACGCCGAGTTCAAGCGCGTCGGCTAAGCGTTGTTCAAGGGCGTTGGTTTCCGCGCTGACTCGTTCCCAGTCGGCTTTGGTCATTTGGGCTTTGATCTGCTCGGATTGTTTCCACTCTGGGCTGTCGCCCCAACGCTGGAAGGCTTCTTCCTCCCACTTGGGGTTCCACAGCTCGCCCAAGATCTCGGCTTTTTCTTCGTTGGTGAGTTTCTTTGGCATGCTGTCCTCCAACAGTGTGTCGAGGGCTCGGATCATGGATTCCAGGCCCGTTTTTCGGTTGATCAGCACCTCACGCTGGCGGCGGAGGTGCGTGATGGAGTCGGCATCGGGGTCGTCGAGAAGCGTTTGAATTTCGCTGAGCGAGAAGCCCACCGCGCGGTAGGCAATGACCTGGCCAATACGTTCGATGTCTTCCTCGGTGTAGAGGCGGTAGTCATTCCAGTCTCGGAAGCTGGGGCAGGCGAGCCCAAGTTCATCCCAATAGCGCAGCGTGCGCATTGTGATGTTGAATAGCTTTCCAACTTCGCCGATTGTCCGTTCCATGGTTGAGACCGTAAAACCTTTCCGTAGCGTCAAGGCAAGCGTACGTCCAAAAAAGATCCTTCCCAAAGGTACTGTACTACTGGTACACTTAAGGCATGAGCACATACACAACGATTCCGGAGACGGTGAACGCCAGGAAGGTGCTCGTGCCCTACGTGCTGGGAGTCCTCGGCTCCCTTCTGGTCATTCACCTGGTTATTGCGTTTGGCGGCGGCCGTATTGGCCCGCTGGTACAGGTTCTCATGGTGGTGCTTGCGCTCGGCATGGCGGCGTGGTTCATTTGGCAGCGCAGGGCACTGGCCCGAATTCGCTTCGGTACGGTGGTCGCGCACGCCTTCAGCTATGTAGCGGTGGTGAGCTCGTTCCAAATACACGCCCTTGTGCAGGGCGTGCGTGCCGGCGCGAACGGCACCGCGATGGACATGGCGAATCTCTTGTTGGGGACCCCGTGGTTTGGGTTCACATTGCAGATAGGTGCGCTCTGGGGAATTGGGTTGATGATACACATCATCGGCACGATCCTCGGGCGCGGATGGGAGGATTAGTGTGACACATGTACGGCCGAACGAAACCGAGGAATGGCTGGTGGCGAAAATCGAGCAGTGGGTGGAAACCTACAAAAAGTCGATGCTCACGCCGGTGATCCTCGGGATCGTGGCCGCACGTAGCCAGGTCACGGTGGCGGAGGTCGCCGCGGAGCTCAACGGGCGCATCGGGTGGACCGTCACCGAGCGTGGCTTGTACCGCACCATTCGTCGCTTGGAGCACGATGGTTTTTTGGTCGCCGCGGAGGTTGCTGCCGCGCGCACTGGCAAAAAGAAAAAAGTGTTGTCAGTAACAGAAATGGGGAAGATTTTCCTAAAAGAAGTAGTGCGGAGTTTGGTCGAACCATAACCTTATCGACGCCGCGGAAAACCCGCCCACCCAGTTGAAATCCCCGAAAACGCTCAGCTAAGAAAATAGTAATAACTATTGAAAGGTCTGAAGTCTCGGGGGTTTTGTGGTGCGGCGGTTGTGGGGCTTTGTCGCCGGAAACCTAGTCTTGACCAGCCCAGTTCATCGCCTGTGCCGGGCAGAAAACATGCTTGCTAAGGGCGTGGGAAAAAAGTACCCTCAAATCATATTTGTTGCAATTGGCGCGGCTTGAGTATGGCTTTGGAGGAACAGCGTGATGCTAATCGGAGTGAAATCCCAGGCGGGCGATAATCGTGGACCTTGGGTCATCACCGCTGAAGAAAACGGCCGAATGTATGTTTTATTAGCCGATGGTGGCCAGCCGGAAGTATACAATGACCGAAAAGAAGCGGAAAGCCGGGCGTTATTTATTAGCAGCGGCAAATTGGACCCCGAACCGGAACCCGAACCGGAGCCAGAGCCGGTGCGCAAGGGCTGTTTCCTCACCACCGCTTGCGAGGTTGCACTCGGCGAACAATTTCAAGACGATGGCATCGAGCTGGCCACCTTGCGCGCACACCGTGACCGCCTCGCAGCGGAGCACCTTGAGCTGCGCGACAAGGTAACGGAGTACTACCGCAAGGCCCCGCTCATTGTGGAACGGATCAACGCTCAACCAACCGCGCGCGAAGAGTACTTGAACATTTATCGCACGTTGGTGGTGCCCACCAACGAGTTGTTGCGCGCTGGCGACGACGCCGCAGCGGTGGAAGCGTACTATGCGGGATTTGCCAAGCTCGCCGCCAAATACCGGGTGTAGCCCCGAGTCCGGTCTGTGGCCTTGTCTCCTAGGCCGTTAGAGCCCGAGGGCGCGCATCATGGTGCGTAGCTTCGCGTCGGTCTCGCGGAGTTCGGTATCCGGGTTTGAATTGTCCACAAGGCCGCCGCCAGCCCACGCCCGGGCGTGTACACCGTCAGTTTCGGCGCACCGGATGGCCACCATGAACTCGCCGTTGCCGTTGGCGTCACACCAGCCGACCGCGCCGGAATAGAATCCCCGATCAGATTCCACTTGCAGGATCAAATCCTTGGCAATCGGGGTGGGTGTTCCGCAGATTGCCGGCGTGGGGTGCACACGCAACGCGATATCCAGCGCGCTGGTGTGCGGGTCGCGCAGCGTGCCACAAATTGGAGTGGCTAGGTGCCACATTTCGGCGGTGGAGGTGATCTCTGGGCTTTTCGGCACGGATAGTTCCGAGCACAGCGGTTGCAACGCCGACGCAATATGCTTCACTACGAACTGGTGTTCGTGGAGATCCTTGGCGCTGGCCTGCAGCTGCTTCGCAATCGCACGATCATCCGCGCGCACTGTACTGCGTGGCGCGGAGCCGGCCAGGGGATACGTGCTCACCCGGTCGCCTGTGCGACGAATCAACACCTCCGGTGAACTACCCACCAAGCTCCGGCCCAAAAAACGACCCCCAGCGGGGGAAAGATCGGCGAAAAACCCATTGCGGTCCGGGGAGTAATCAATAAGTCGCGCCGCAATCAGCAGCGGATCCACCGGCTCCACAAACGAAATATCCACCGCCCGGGCCAACACCACCTTGTCCAGCCTCGTGCGCCGAATCGTTTCCACCGCGGCGCGCACGCGGTCCCGGTGTACGATGCGCACCGGGTCGTCGTTTAGCACTTCGGCGTGGATGCGACGCTCCAAACGATAATGCGCCGGCGGCTCTAGTGGCCCCTTCGTGCGCACAATATGGGCGGGCACGTGCAGCGCCGACCGCTCCTCTAAATCGAACGGAATTGCGCCGACGATCATGGTGTGTGTGCCGCGCCGCAACGCGTCCGCAGCCTCCCAGGGGTCCGTAAACGTGGCGAGGCTGCCTTGGGTACGAACAGAGCCATGTGCTCGCGAGAGCAAAAAATCAGGCGCAGTCGACGGGCGAGAACACATGAGTGACCATCCTACGCCATGCGCGGCACCAGCCCCTACCCTGCAACAGGCCGCCGGGGGAGCCAAAAGGTAAACTCAAAAACCATGTCTGAAGTTCGTGTTCGTTTCTGCCCATCGCCAACGGGTACCCCCCACGTCGGCCTCGTGCGTACCGCCCTGTTTAACTGGGCATACGCCCGCCACACCGGGGGCACTTTTGTGTTTCGCATCGAAGATACTGACGCCGCGCGCGACTCCGAAGAGTCCTACCAGGCGATCATCGATTCGCTGAACTGGCTCGGCTTGGATTGGGACGAAGGGGTGGTCACAGGCGGCCCGCACGAACCGTATCGCCAGAGCCAGCGAATGGACATTTACCGCGAGGTGCTGGAAAAGCTCAAGGCCGCCGGCGAGGTGTACCCCGCGTATTCCACCGCCGAGGAAGTTGAGCAGCGCCATAAAGCCGCAGGTAGAGATCCGAAACTCGGGTACGATAACTACGATCGCAACCTGAGCGCCGAACAAATCGCTGAATTTGAGGCGCAGGGGCGCAAGCCCGTGTGGCGGTTGCGCATGCCCGATCAGGATTTCGGTTGGCACGACCTGGTACGCGGCGACATTTCCTTCAAGGCCCAGACGCAACCGGACTTTGTCGTCGCCCGTTCCGACGGTTCCCCGCTCTACACACTGGTCAACCCGGTTGACGATGCGCTCATGGGCATTACCCACGTGCTCCGCGGCGAGGATCTGTTGCCGTCGACCCCCCGACAGCTTGCCCTGTACGAGGCGCTGAAGCGGATCGGCGTCGCAAAGCAAACCCCCGTTTTTGGGCACTTACCGTTCGTCATGGGGGAGGGGAACAAGAAGCTTTCCAAGCGCGACCCGCAGTCGAACCTGTTCCATCACCGCGACGCCGGCATCCTCCCGGAGGGCATGCTGAATTACCTGGCGTTGCTGGGATGGTCGCTGGCTGCGGATCAGGACATTTTCAGCGTTTCGGAACTAGTTTCGAACTTTGAAATCGCCGACGTGCTCAGCAACCCGGCGCGCTTCGATCAGAAGAAACTGGAAGCCATTAACGCCGACCATATTCGCTTGCTCGAGCCGGCCGATTTCAGTGCGCGGCTGCGGGCGTACCTCGAGGAATACAAAGGGTTCCCCGCCGATTACCCGGCAACTGATTTCGCCGTGGTTGCCGAACTCGTGCAAACCCGCATTAAAAAACTTGCCGACGCCTGGGATTTGGTGCGCTTCCTCATCACCGCCGACGCCGACCTTGAGCTGGACGAAAAGTCCGCACGCAAGAACCTGAAAGAAGATGCGATTGAGCCGCTCGAAGCGGGCATCGCTGCGCTCGAAAACGTTGACGAATGGACAACGGCGAGCATTGAGGCCGCGCTCCACAAAGCGCTCATCGAAGACCTCCAGCTCAAACCCCGCAAGGCCTTCGGCGCCCTCCGTGTCGGTGTCACCGGGCAAGCAATCTCGCCACCCCTGTTTGAATCCATGGAATTGCTGGGCAAAGAATCCACCCTCACGAGGTTACGCGCCGCCCGCGCTGCAACCCCCTACGCCTAACCGCCTATCGACGCCGCGTTGAGCTGCGGATTTGTGCCCAGCACTCCGGCGCGGCTATAGTATGTCACGTTGCACAGCGGGGTACCCGCAAGCAACAATGGCCTATGGTGTAATTGGCAACACTACGGTTTCTGGTACCGTCATTCTTGGTTCGAGTCCAGGTAGGCCAGCGGCGAGTTTCGTATTCGCTCACACAAGCCCCGTTCGTCTAGCGGCCTAGGACGCCGGCCTCTCACGCCGGTAGCACGGGTTCAAATCCCGTACGGGGTACTACGTGCCGCCTCGGAGCATCATGTTCATGGATGCCCCGAGGCGGCTTTTTGTGCGAATATGGCCACGGCACCCACTAGTATTTTGAGTGTAAATATTATTGGTGGAAGGGCAGGCTGCCATGGCAAAAGACCGTACTTGGCGGGATGGGATAGCAATTGGGGTGGTTGTACTTATCATGGCGATAGCTAGCGTTTTGGGGATCGCGGCGGCACTATATTTCACCCTGAAACACGGTGGACGGTCGGACCTGACCCACGATTACAGCAATTTCGTGGCCAAACCCAACTCCACCAGCAATTTTTTGGACAATCGCTATAGCAACGGCGCGGACATGCTGGAAATACCGGCACGCAGCGGCCGGTTTTTGGGTAGCGACGCCGCGCGCACAGTGCTGGCGGTGAACCTCACCGTTGATGATGGCCAGACGGGCTCGGAACGATTTACCCTCGCCGGCTACGATGCGAAAACAAAAACGAAAATCTATGAGGTGGATGCGTTCGATTGTGCTGACGTCTCCGAAGACGGCATCGTGTACTGCTCGTCTGACAAAGATTCCGTGATTCGAGGGCTTGATGTGCGCACCGGCGAGGAGGTGCAATCGTTGCCGATGCATGCCTCGCGAGCTCAGGTGCGCTACCTAGGAAAACATGGCGACACCACAATCCTGCACATAGGGCACTCTAGCGTTGCTGAGGCGTCAATGAATCAGCTTGTTGGAGTTCACGACGGTGCCACTGTTTGGCATCACGACCTCCCAGATCAGACCTCGTGCCAGCTTATCTCCGACGGTGCCGTAGCTTTTTGCCAACGCGAACTGACGTCCGAAGAGATTGCGGCCGATCCGGAATGGTCTGGCACAAACACCCGCGTGGTGAACGAAATATCATCCATTGACACCAACGATGGTTCATTGCTCGCTCAAAGTCGCGACTCTGGCTGGGTGCACCTCATGAGCGACGGCTGGTTTATTCGCCACCTCAGTTCGGTTCCGGAATCCAAAGCGGACGACCCACCCGCGGAGCTAACGGCGTACAGAGCCGACGGTACGGAAATTGAACACCGCGAAAAGGCCGGACGGTACACCATCCATCCGTACGGTTGGGGCGGCAACACCACCCTGTACCCATATGAGGCGTTCCGAGAAGTTGCGGAAAACGGCACGGTTGTGGTGAATGCCAAAGGTGAGGTGGTGTACCAGCAGATGTACACTCCGCACCCTCAGGGTCCAGATGATTTCGCTCGAGTCGGTGAGCGCAAGGTGGCATTTCAATTCAGTAAGTTTAATTCCAACCTGCATACGGTTTCTGAAGATGGGCACATGCTATTGCTGAGCTTATATAACTCAGCACACCCAGGGATGGGGCAGTACCAGCTCTACGATGTAAGGAAGCAGGAAGACGTCCTGAGTTTTATCGGGCAACGGATTACCGATATCTATGTCCTTAACGGTTTGCTGGCGGTAAACATCCAGGCTGAAAACCCGCAGGAACTAGGCAAACTCGTGGTGTGTATTCCGCGAGGTTAGCTACGACTTTGAGCACAAAGTTCCACCTGTTATACTCACTGTTCGGGTCCATAAGCGAATCGCGTTTGAGCTGTTCAAGCTTAAACAAGCCCCGTTCGTCTAGCGGCCTAGGACGCCGGCCTTTCACGCCGGTAGCACGGGTTCGAATCCCGTACGGGGTACATGAAGTGATCCCTGCACACTACAGTGTGTAGGGATTTCACTATTTTGGAAGTCACTGCGGTACCCGTTGCGTGGGGCCGGGGAACGTGCTTTGAACTGGGGATTTCTTGGTCTACGGGTATTCGTGTAAATTGATTCAAGCAGCCGCAAGCCCCGTTCGTCTAGCGGCCTAGGACGCCGGCCTTTCACGCCGGTAGCACGGGTTCGAATCCCGTACGGGGTACTAAGTACACCAAACTTACAGGCTGCATGTTCCGCCCTA
>NZ_JAUNKO010000003.1 GCF_030532715.1 Corynebacterium sp.
CAAAAAAAAAGGGGAGGAGGAGCCACCACGGCCCCTCCTCCCCTTCTTCGTCGTTTCCACCAACTACAACCAAATACCTCACTCAATCAAGACTTTCGAGATACTTACGCGCAGGAGCTTCCGGATACGGAGCCAATACCTGCAACCCTGAATGGCGAAATACAAACGCATCCGGGTCACAACGAAGCAACGCCACCTGCGTCAACAACGCATACAGCTGGCCACGAAGAATCGGAAGCTCAGCATCACCAAGAGCAAGCAAAAGATGTTCGTGAGCAGCCTCAAAGTTCGACATATTCATATACCCCGACGCAATCATCTGATGGGCTGCTAGTCGTACTCCAACAGGGTCTTGGGTGGCGCTGGTTAAGGCCTGTTCCGCGTATTCTATGGCGTCGTAGGGGGCTTCGATGATGACGTCGCGGGCGCGGTTCAGTGCGTCAAAGCCTGGGTCGAGGGAGGCGTGGATGTCTTTACTGTCTTCGAGGGGGATGCCGCGGGATAGGTGCGCGGCGTGTTTTTGAATGTGTTCCCAGGAGACTTTTTCGGCGGGTGTAAGCTCGCCGGGGTCGAGGTCGGGGTCGTCACTCAGGAGTTGGATTGCTCGCCACCCGAAAATGGTGGGGCCGCCGACACCTATAGCGGAGTCGGCGGCGATGCACTCTTTGAGGTTCATGACCTCAACGTTAATCTGTGATTGCCTCCAATGGCTGTGTCCGCGCCGCACGCGACGCCGGCCAAACTGCTGCGAGTACACCCACAACGGCGGAGGCCGCAAGGATGAGAGCGATTTGGCCCCACGGAACCACGATGGTTTCCAGGCCGTCGCCGGCCAAGACTTTCACGAAGCCCCAGCCGAGGCCAAGGCCAATTGCAGCGCCCGTGAGCGCGCCGAATACCGCGATTACGGCGGATTCAATGTAGATCATGTGGCGGATTTGCCTGCGTTGCACGCCAACCGCTCGCAGCATGCCGATTTCTTGGCGGCGTTCGATCACGCTCAGCGCCAAGGTATTGACGATGCCGAGGATCGCGATTACCACCGCGAGCGCTAGCAGACCGTAGAGAATGCCAAGCATTTGGTTGATGCCAGCTGCGTTTTCGCCAGCGAACTCTTCCTTGTTTTTCACTGTGACAACGAGGGATTTGGCCACTGCCTCTTCAATCTCGCTGCGTAGAGTCTGTTGGTTGACGTTGCTGTCGCTGATCACGAAGAGCTTTTTGGGCTGGATATCGTTTTCATGGACGACTTGTTTGGCAATGTCATAGGAAACGTACGCGCTCCCCACCGCGACATTGGATTCGAAAATTCCATCGACTGGGAATTCTTTGTCGTTGATGCGGACTTTGTCGCCAACCTTTACCTTGAGCAGCTCTGCTACGGTTTCGCTCAATGCGACGTCGCCAGCTTTGCCTTCCTTGACGTTGAGTTTCACGGCCGAGTCAAGGTTGCTTTCGGTAACCGGTAGCTTTGCGGCTCCTGGTCCGAACCCAGCGCCTACCGGGGCGTCGTTAATCAACATTGGCGCCTCGTAGACGATGGAGGTGTCTTTGATGCCATCGATTTCCTTCACCCGGTCAACATCGCCGCGCGGGATGCTCAAGTCCATGTTGGCAGGCCCGGTGAGCACGTAGTCGGCCTTCACGGTGGTATCGATCATCTCGGACAGGTTTTCGCGCATCGTCGCGCCCAACATGCTAATCGAACTGACCATCGCTAGGCCCAGGGTGAGGGCAAAAGCGGTGGCGGAGGTGCGGCGCGGATTGCGGTGCGAGTTGGTTGCGGCGATGCGGCCCACCGCGCGGAACGGGGCGCCAACCGCTCGACCTAGGGTGCTCACCACAGGGATCGACAACGCAGGGCCGGCAAGCCACGTTCCCAGCACGATTGCCAACGCCCCGCCGCCGACCACGCTGGCGCGCGTCCCGGTTTCGCCAATGTTTTCGTTGAGCGCGCCGAGTAGCACGATGCCGCCGCCAATCGCCAACAATACGGCGCCGGCAATGGTGCGGATCATTAACGACGGCGGCTCTTGGTTCCGCATTGCCTGCACTGGGCGGATTGAACCAGCACGCTTGGCCGGTGCCCACGCGCTGATCACGGTAATAAGCACGCCCACCAACAGCGGAATGACGATTGATTGGGTATCCAGGCTAAACCCAGTCGAGGGGAAGCCGACGCCTTGGGCTTCCAGCACCACGGTCACGAGCTTGACCAAGCCCATGCCGCCGAAAATACCGAGCACGGAGCCGATGACGCCAACGACGATGGCCTCGAAAATCACGGAGCGAGTAATTTGCCGCTGGGAAATACCGATACTGCGCAGCAGGGCGAATTCACGGTTCCGTTGCGCCACGATCATAGAGAACGTGTTCGAGATAATAAAGGTGCCTACGAGCAGTGCAATGCCAGCGAATGCCCACAAGAAGTAATTCACAAAGGAAAGGGCACTTTTGATGGTGGAGCTTACCTCCTCCACCAGTTTCGCCCCAGTGTCCACTTTTAAGTTCGGGTATTGCTTCGCTAGCGTTTCCCGCAGCTCGTCAGCTTTGTCCCGATCGGATATCTGGGCGGATAGTTGCTGTACCGTAACGCCATTGCTGAATTGCTCGAGGTAGTCCGGCTCGGGGAACACTACGCCAACCCAACCGCCGGTGTCATTCACGGGGTCGACAATGCCCACCACCTTGTACTCGGCGCGTTCCTTTGGCGTGATCACCGTGACCTTGTCATTGACTTTGATGTTTCCACGTTCGGCGGCGGATTTATTCACCGCAACAGTGCCCGATTCGGTCGGCATGACGCCATCGGTTACTTCGCCGCCGCTAGCGCTTGTGGAACCCTCAAAGCTCGGCAGCGCTTGCGACGGTGCGCCGCCGGTTTGAACGGCTTTACCGTCGCTGCCGCCAAGGACGATTTGGGCGCGCTGCACCGCGACGTCGACAGATTTAATGTCCGAACGCTGCCGCAGCTCATCCACTACAGTGAGCGGGACCCCCTCGGGGGATTTTTCGCCGCCGGTGATCACCACGTCCACGTCGTCGAATGCAGTGGACACGATGGAGTTAAAGCTATTCGACAGGCTCACCGTAAACATGCTGGAACCCGCAATAAACGCCGTGCCAAGCACAACGGACAGCACGGTGAGCGCCAGCCGGATTTTGTGCGCTGCGATGGTACGCAGCGAGATTGTTCGCATCGTAGCCATTTACAGATCCTCAATCCTGGCCATAATGCCGAGAATGCCCTCTGTAGTTGGGTCGTTCAATTCCTCTACTAATCTGCCGTCGGCTAGGAACACCACGCGATCGGCATAGGACGCTGCTTTCGGATCGTGGGTCACGATCACTACGGTCTGCCCGAGATCGTCAACAGAAGTACGTAAGATATCCAATACTTCTGCCGACGAGTTTGAATCTAGGTTGCCGGTGGGCTCGTCGCCGAAAATGATTTCTGGGCGAGACACCAGTGCACGTGCTACGGCCACGCGCTGCTGCTGGCCGCCGGACAGTTCGCTGGGGCGGTGGTCCAAGCGATTGGTCAACCCCAAGCGCGAGGTAACTTCCTCGAACCACTCCGAATCAACCTTGCGCCCAGCCACGTCCGACGGCAGCGTGATGTTTTCCTGCGCGGTAAGCGTGGGCACCAAGTTAAACGATTGGAACACAAAGCCGAGACGGTCGCGGCGCAGCGAGGTGAGATCTTTGTCACGCAGGCGGGAAAGATCGGTCTCTCCGATGAATGTTGAGCCTTCGGTGACAACATCGAGACCAGCCATGCAGTGCATCAGCGTAGACTTACCCGAACCTGACGGGCCCATAATTGCTGTGAATTTCCCGCGTGCGAACTCGATATTGACATTGTCCAACGCCACGACCGCAGTTTCGCCTTGGCCGTAGCGTTTGACTAGGTTCACCGCGTGTGCAGCAATATTTGGCTGCATAGCAAAGTCCTTTCCTGTTGGCGACGAGGACTCGCGCCTCGTGTAGTTCATGCCGACGTTTAGCAAACATTAGGCTGGCACACACGCTACACGTGCCTAGGTGTTGGCCACCAGAGGCACGTGTTGAGCTGAACATTGTATGTGCCGTGCTGTGGCTACTGTACCTCGATGCTGCCGATATCGTTATGCACGTTAAGGGTCAGGGAGCTACCTTTTGCACCGCTATTTCGAGTTGTGGGCCCGCAATCGTGGCTGCCAACTTCGGAATTGCAGTTCAATGCTACCGGCACGTTGTCTGGCAGAATTATGAGGATTTCACCGGCACCCATTGTGATGTCTACGGTCTTATTTTCAGGTAATTCTTCAAGATTGCCGAGGTCAAGCGTCAATTGCCCAACGTCCATGGCGTAGTGGGGTTCGAGGCCATCCGAGGTGGTGACCGTGTAGATTTGTTCGCCAACACCGTCGGATGTGCTCATGGTGGAAACGAACAAAACAGGGGCGACGATAATCCCGGCGATGATGAGCCACGGCCACATGCGACGTCGCTTGGGCGGCATGGCGGCCTGTGCGGGCGGGGGATCTGGAAGATCCCATGCGAACGGCGCGGTGCCCAAAGGGTCCCAGCTCGGTGGCTGGGTACGCCCAGGAATGGTCGTCATATTGTGCATGTCGTAGAAGCCTTCCACTGGCGCCGCCGTAGCTAACGTGACGGCAGGTGGTTCGGGTTGCTTGGAGTGGAGTAGCCACCAGCACAACCCGGCGATAAGCAGCGCAGGTAAGCCGGAATAACTCAAAGAACCTACGCCGAGCACCAAGACGGCGAGAAGCAGGCACAATATCATGCCGGTTTTGCGCTCACCGCGATAACGCGGGTCGTCCTGCTTGCTAAACAGCACCTCCGCGGGGGCCAGGGCCATGGAGTACCGCGGCATACAAAGCCAGCACAGGAGGTACACGACAATGCCTACGCCGAAAAACGCGGAGCAGATGAAGAGGATGCGAATAATCCCAGGGTCGACTTGGTATCGGATGCCTATGCCCTCGCAGACCCCAGCGCCCGGCGCGGAACTACCTTGGCTGGACGGCAGCCGGTAGGGCCGGGTTTGCCACATAGTTCGGAGTGTTTCGTTCATAGTGTTATCGTCGCCCAACTCCCCGGCTCGACGCATCAGGGATTGCCCTGAAAAAACCCTTATTCGCAGCTCAGTGGCGTATGCCGACGTGGCGAGCGGAAGACTCGCGGGGCGCCGTCGATCGGGTCGGTAAAGGAGAGTTCGCGGGCAAGTAGCCGCATCGGCTGCGTGAAGTCTTCTTCAGCGCTGTGGCTGGGGGTCGGGTAAAGCGGGTCCCCTAGGATGGGAACCCCAGCGTGGGCCATGTGTAGCCGCAGCTGATGGGTGCGTCCAGTCTCTGGGGCCAGCGTGTACCGGGCTAAATCTGTGTTCGGTAGCGGCTCCACCTTGAGTACACGTGTGCGGGCGTTAGCGGGGCCGTCGACAAGTACGGCCTGGAGCGCTCCGGGAGTTTTTTCAATGCGGTGTTCCCACACCGTGCCGGGTGCGATGTCCGGGGAGTACGGCGCGAGGGCTTCATAAACCTTATGCACTTGCCGGTGCGCGAATAATTCCTGATACGGGCGCCGGAACTCCGGGCGTTGGGTAAACACCAGCACCCCCGAGGTTAATCGGTCCAACCTGTGTGCCGGTGATAAATCCTGGTTGCCCGTGGCCCGTCGCAATCGCACCGTCGCCGTCTCCGTAATGTGACGCCCGCGCGGCATGGTAGCCAAAAATGGTGGCTTGTCGGCCACAAGGATGTACGAATCCGAATAAATAATAGGAATCTCGTGCGGAACTGGACGCTCTGGCCCGGGTGTGCGGTAAAACCACATGCAGGCGCCGGGGGACATGACGTCATCGGCGGCGTATGGTCGGCCCTGCGGGTTTCGCACCTCGTCGCGCGCGAAACGGCGGTCCACGGCGGCGGCGTCATCATTCGGATGTCGGTGCGTTTGGGTAAGGATTAAATGCAGCAAAAAATCCCTGGCCAACATGGGTTGCGCGTCCGACGGCAACTGGGCGCGAGAAGGATTCAACCCATCGCGGACGGGTAGCGGTGGTTGCCGACGCCGTACTACTCTTTCGACCATGGATATGAATGCACTCCTTGCTCAAGCGTTGGAATTCTTTAACCATGGTATTGGCAAGTTCTCCGCGGACCTGCTTTCTGCATGGTACGCCGCGTTTTCTCCAGACACCGCTGGCGCAGCACATCCAGTAGAAATCCCTGCCTAATGGTTGCGCTGTCTGTTCTCGACCTTGTCCCCGTAGCCACGACCCCGACTGCGGCGTTCGAAGCAACCGTGCGCGCCGCGAAGGTGGCGGAACAGGCCGGGTACCAGCGCTATTGGATCGCCGAACATCACAACACTTCTGCGCTTGCTTGCGGTGCGACGAGCGTACTTATGGGGCACATTGCATCCGCAACCAAAACCATCAGAGTGGGTGCGGGTGCGTTCATGCTGCCGTTGCACCGGCCGCTACGGCTTGCGGAAGACCTTGGAACTCTGTCTCGATTACACCCACAGCGCATTGAAGCAGCTGTGAGTGGCGGTTCTGGTGTGGATGCGGAAACCTCTCGGCTGTTAGGGCGGGACTCCGTAATCTCTGCAGACTTGCGCGCCCTGCAGCAGGCCCTCGCCGGGGTGCCCGGCCTGTACACCCAGGTGCCGTTGTGCATTATGGGTTCCGGGGTACAGGCGGCCGTCTTGGCCGGGCGGCTTGGGCTGCCATTTGCGTTTAACAGCCACATCGCGCCGCAACAGCTTGATGCTGCGATTGCGGCATACCGGCGCGGATTTGTGCCGTCGCGGCAGTGCGCGCAGCCGTATGTATTGGCTACCGCGAACGTCATGGTGTGTGATTCCCGCGAGGAAGCTGAATTTCAGCTCACAACCCTTATACAAATGTTTGAAGGCGTGGTGACCGGTGCGCGTGGGTTGCTGTCCCCGCCGCGCACTATTGAAATGCACCCGCTCGTCCAAGCGCGGGTGCAGGAATCGCTCAAAGTGACGTTTGCGGGTACCGGTCCAGACGTCACCCTGCGCATGCAACAGTGGGCCAGCGCATCGAGCATTGATGAAATAATTACGGTGACCTACGCGTACGAGTCGGCGGTACGTGAAGCTTCCATTCAGGAATTAGGCAACTGGTTCTAACCAGTCCAGTGTAGGCTTGGGGTATCAGAGAGAGAAAGGTACATGATGAGCAAGGATAAAAGCGTTGTTGTTGCCGTAGATGGGTCTCTCGCCTCGCTGGCCGCTGTTCGTTGGGCAGCAAATACCGCATTGAAGCGCGGTATTCCGTTGCGGCTCGCCGCCAGCTACACCATGCCGCAATTCCTCTACGCCGAGGGTATGGTCCCGCCGCAAGAGTTGTTTGATGATCTCCAGGCTGAAACCATGGAGAAAATCGAAACTGCCCGAGCGGAGGCGCAGAAGGTTGCCCCTAACATTGAGATTTGTCACACTTTGGCGGAAGGCAGCCCGATTGACATGCTGCTGGACATGTCCAAAGACGTGACCATGATCGTGATGGGGTCCCGCGGCCTTGGTGGGCTTTCCGGCATGGTGATGGGCAGTGTGTCCGCTGCAGTGGTCAGCCACGCGCTGTGCCCAGTCGTGGTGGTGCGCGAAGACCTTGGCGAAGAATACAAGTACGGCCCTGTTGTGGTCGGTGTCGATGGTTCTGGCATCAGCCAGAAGGCGATTGAGTACGCGTTTGCGGAAGCTTCCGCACGAGGCTGTGAACTTATCGCCGTGCATACATGGATGGACATGCAAATTCAGGCATCCCTGGCCGGGTTGACTGCAGCCCAGCAGCAGTGGGAGGTTGTGGAGCAGGAGCAGCACATGCTGCTGGGTCACCGCCTCGCGGGATTCTCTGAAAAGTATCCCGATGTGAAGGTCACCAAGGTGGTCACCCGCGATCGCCCAGTGCGCGCCCTGACCGACGCCGCGCTGGGGGCCCAATTGCTCATTGTGGGTTCGCACGGTCGTGGCGGTTTCAAGGGTATGTTGCTGGGGTCTACGTCTCGGGCCTTGCTGCAGTCCACTCCCTGTCCGATGATGGTGGTGCGCCCCGAAAGCAAGTAGGGGTAGCACGAGTGCCGCAATTATAAAATTGAAATAACACCTAAGTCACAGTCCTATTGCATTCTGCAAGGAACTGTCGATTTAGGTGTTTTTCAGCTTTACGCTGGAAAATGTACTCGACAACGAAGGGAGAAGATTTCCATGACTCTAGGTTTAGGGTTTTTAGGCTGGATCATCATCGGTGGTCTTGCCGGATGGATTGCTTCAAAGATTAAGGGCACTGATGCTCAGCAGGGCATCGGCCTGAATATTCTGGTTGGTGTTGTTGGTGGCATTATCGGCGGCTGGCTGCTGAGCCTGCTTGGTTTCGATGTAGCTGGCGCAGGCATTGTGGTTAGCTTTATCACGTGCTTGATTGGCGCTGTCATCTTAATCACTGTGGTGCAGATGGTACGCAGGTAGAGCCTTTCCAGCAGCGCGGCAACGTGCTGCAAGTGTATGTCCACCCCGCAGCTCTTCAATTGGAGCTGTGGGGTTTACTCATTGCTACCCCTTTCGAGGGTGGGGGTTGTTGATGTCTACCCAGTCAACGTGAAATTGGCCCGCAGTAATTCGGGGGCGGGTAGCAAATACGGACAGAATTGTCTGTTTCTGCGGTAATCTGGGTACGCTGACACGCCTTGATTATTCAGGAAGGGAAGTGGGACCGATCGCCCCGAAAAAGAGTAGCCGCCGGAATCGTCCGACTCCGCGGGAACGGCTGCTGGCAAGTGCTACCAGTTTGTTTACCACGGAGGGTATCCGCGTCATCGGCATTGACCGTATCCTGCGCGAAGCAGACGTGGCCAAGGCAAGCCTCTACTCGTTGTTTGGTTCCAAAGATGCGCTGGTGATCGCCTACCTGCACGCCCTCGACGATAAGTGGCGCTCCGATTGGCGCGCCCGCACGGCAGCTATGGATAACCCAGAAGACAAAATTCTGGCATTTTTTGACCAGTGTATCGAGGAGGAGCCGTTGAAAGATTTCCGCGGCTCCCATTTCCAAAACGCGGCAAACGAGTACCCGCGCCCAGAAACCGAAAGCGAGCATGGCATTGTTGCGGCCGTGCAGGAACACCGCACGTGGTGCCATCAAACCATGACGGAACTGCTCACCGAGAAAAACGGCTACCCGGGCACCACACAAGCAAATCAATTGCTGGTGTTTCTCGACGGTGGCCTCGCGGGCGCGCGGCTGAGTAGAAACATTTTACCGCTGGAAACCGCCCGCGACTTAGCGCGTCAATTATTGTCCGCGCCACCGGCGGACTACTCCATTTAAAGCACGCCCTGTTCGCGGGCGGCGGCGACCGCCGAGGTCCGCGAACGCACGCCGAGTTTGTCGTAAATGTGAACGAGGTGTGACTTCACCGTGGCCTCTGACAAAAACAACGCTTTGCCGATGTCTCGGTTGGAAGAACCACTGGCAACCAGCTTCAACACCTCCAGTTCGCGGGGGGTGAGCGAGGTCCGCGGGGTGCGCACGCGCGTCATTAAGCGGTTCGCAACTACCGGCGACAAGGTGGAATCCCCCTCCGCCGCCGAGCGGACAGCGGCCAGCAATTCCGCCGGCGGGGCATCTTTAAGCAGGTATCCCACCGCGCCCGCCTCAATGGCTCCCAAGATATCGGCGTCCGTATCGTAATTGGTTACCACCAGCACGTTCGGCGGATTATCCATCGTGCGCCGAATAGCGGCGGTGGCGTCAGCCCCCGTAGACACCAGGGTGCCTTCCGCCCCAGCGCCGAAGCGAAGGTCCATAAGGATCACGTCGATCCCGCCCTGCTGCGCGGCCTCGATGGCAGCCTCCGCCGTGGCAACTTCACCTACCACGTTGATATCCTTGGCGGATTCTAGAACGGCGCGTAGCCCTAGGCGAACGATTTCGTGATCGTCAGCTAGGAGAACTCGGATCATCGTCGGCTCCCTCATCAGTATGTTCAGGGTTTGAGTCTAGTTCCCGGTCGACCGGCAACGCCACAGACACCGCCGTGCCGCCACCCAACTCAGATTCCACGCTCAAGGTGCCGCCCTGTTCCAGGGCGCGTTGGCGCATCGCATCCAGGCCGATATGGCCGAGACCGGCTGGGCGGGAACCCACAGATTCCGGGTCAAACCCCACGCCATTATCCACGATATCCAGCCGGATTTCCTGCTCTCCGTAAGTCAATGTGATGCGGCACTGTTCCGCCTGCGCATGTTTGGCCACATTGCCTACCGCGCCCTGCGCGATCCGTAACAGGGAGGCTTCCGTACGCATAGGCAGTTGGCGTTCTTCGCCTTCCACCACCACGCTCACATCGGTACCCACCACGGTGTGCGCCACCCGATGCAACGCTCCTTCGAGGGAAGTTTTAGAAAGTGCTGGCGGCTGCAGGGCGGCGATCATGGCGCGCGCCTCGCTGAGATTGTCCGCCGCGGTGGTGCGGGCCTGGCGGATGCGTCGGATCGCTGGTTCCGCGGCGTCGACAGGCACGGAGTCAAGGTCCCGCTCAGCTACGTGCAGCAGCATTTGAATGCTGGACAGGCCCTGGGCGAGGGTGTCATGAATCTCGTGAGCGATGCGCTGACGTTCCGCGGCAATACCGGCAGCGCGTTCGGTTTCTGCAAGCTGTGTTCGGGTCCGCAGCAATTCCTCGATCAGGGTTTGCCGCTCCTGCGACACAGTCCACAACGCCTGAAACGCGTAGTTAATCCCCACCGAAACGAGGGCAGCAACGCACGGCCCTACCACGCTGCCAATGGTCATGTGAGGGTACTGGCTCAGCACAGACACTACGGTGGCGCCGATTACTGCGACCAAACCACGGAAATCGTTCAACACCTGTAGGTACAGAAAGTACAGCGCAAACACCAAGTACACGGAGCTGTTTTGAATGGGGATCATAATCACCCAAATGCAGGTGAGCACCAGCAGCCACAATTGCAATGCGAGTGGGTGCGCCAAGTGCCGATTCCCCGCGTAATACACGGCGCCGAACACGCTGGTCAAACCAAGAATAGCCAGCAACTCCTGGGTGGGAAGCTGCACCGACGACAGCACGATCACCACCAGCAGAATCGTGGTCAGGATGTGCACGCCGCGGCGCAGCCCGTGGTTCTGGAGCGCGGCCGGTTCACTGTTCATACTCAGCAACCCTAGACTGGAGTGCATGCGCCGTACAGTTTTGGTACTTTGTTCCGCCTTCCTTGCCGCGTGCAGCCCGCTGACCAGCAATGAAGGCACTTCAGTAAGCTCCGAGCAGTCCTCGGTAGCGCCCCCCGCCGATCAGGGATTGCCTATCGACGCCGTGGCTGAAGTACCGCGCGACGCGAACGTTCCCTGCCCATATCTGGATACGAACTGGGTGGCGGATACCAACGGCCAAAAAGTGACCTCGCAGGGCATTGACGAACGCTTTGACACCCCGGCGTGCGTGTTTTGGTCCTATCAGGACGATCCGCAACTGCAAGTTATCGTGCGGCACATGGCCGACGAACAGCAGGCGGTGGACGTGGTGAACTGGGCGGCCCCAATTAATGAAACCGAACCTGCCGAAGAACCGGAAGGTTGGTCCGGCGGCAGACTCGGTTCAGAAGGGCGTTCGCTGTACGCCGTTCAAAAAGGCAATGTGGCTGTGGTGGTGTTTTCTAATCAGGGGCAATCCATCAAGGTGGAATTGGTGGCCAAGGAAGTGATTGCTCGGCTTGGCTTGTAGCGGGTTGGGGTTATACCGATACGTCGTTGTAGGGCATGTTGGCGCTGACGAATGGGAACACTACTTCCATCAGTAGGAAGAATGTTCCTACGAGCAGCGCGAGGGATACCAGTAGCTTTACGGGCCAAGGGCCGGGGATGGCGCGCCAGATAAATCCGTACATTGGGTTATTTCTCCTCGAGTTCGGCGGGGCGCACCCGGCAGGCTTGGCGTAGATTCTACCGAATTACATATCGGGGGTAGCGTCGATTTCTGCAGGTACGCATGATTATCGATTTGGGCGATCCTATTTCAACACTGCAAAAGTATCAGCAAAGAAGCTGTAGCAGTGATTCTGCTACGGTTGGGAACTTTAAACTCTCTTGCGGTATTTACTTGTCAGGGGTCGAACGATGTGATACAAATAGAACACGGTTTTAATAAGCCAGTATAATTTAACTAAAAATGGGTGGTTATGCCACATTGAGGGACTGGCTAGTGGCTAGAAACCCTCCGCCAAAGATTGGACTAGTGATTGTGATAAAAGCCGCCCTGGGGCCTATCGATGCCCCGTCGTTCGAGACCTCGCCAGCAGCTGACTTGTATCGATCTCTCCGATCGGATTGTTGGCGTGCTAACCCATAGCGAGGCAACCCTAAATATATCCTCTGAAGTGGCTGAGTGCCTAGGTCTTCCAACAAATCCTGCTGGGTCCGTGCGGCTCACGATGGATAAGGGGGCTATCCGCCAAGCTTTGGAGGGGGATGAAGCTTCTGCTGCTTTTAGGGTTACTCAAGGAGCTCGAGATGTTGAGGAGATGTTTGCTCATCACAGTAAGCTTGTCGCGGCACCCTGTGACGGGGCAGGTTCGATCGGTGCCCGAGTCCTTCGGGAATTGTCTGATTCCAAGGGCATAGATAACTCCATTCTTCTTGAAGAATACCTCGACGCACAGGGGTATTCACTACCAGCAACCACCGTTGGGTGTTGTCACCCGGGGTAGAGGTGAGGGCTGTGGAGAATTCGCTTGATCGCGTACTCGGGGTAATCGCGGTTGGAGATAGCCCTGAAGAGGCATTGGTAAATGCGCACCGCGCTTTGGGTCAAGTGCGCGTCGAATACAAATAAGGAAACGAAAACATGAACAAACGTCCCTTTGGCCGTATTCTGACGGCGATGATTACGCCCTTCGACGAGTTCGGTCGACTGGACTTGGTTGGAACAGAGGCGCTGGCACGCTATCTCGTGGATGATTTGGGGTGTGACGGGTTAGTGGTCAACGGTACGACAGGCGAAGCTCCAACTACTACTGACGAAGAGAAGAAGCAGGTAATCGCTACCGTAGTGGCGGCGATAGGCGATCGAGCCCACGTTTTGGCTGGGGCGTCGACTAATGACACAACTCATTCCGTTGCACTTGCTCGTGATGCTGAAAAGGCGGGGGCAAACGGGCTTATGCTTGTTTCTCCTTATTATTCCTTGCCGCCGCAAGAGGGGATTGTTCAGCATTTTTCGACCATAGCGCAGGCGACGGATCTGCCGGTGATGCTTTACGATATTCCGGCTCGGTCGACTGTCCACATTGAATTCGAGACTTACCGACAACTGGCTTCTATTCCGAATGTTGTGGCAGTTAAGGATGCCACTGGCGATATCGCCGCCATGCACCCAGTAAGGGTGGAGACCGAGCTGGCAATGTACTGCGGTGTCGATGCTATCTCCTTGCCTGCCTTTGCATCTGGTTATGCCGGTGTTGTTAGTGTTATTGCACACCTTTTTGCCGACAGTCTAAACGTGATGTTCGATGCAGTTGAGGACGGGCGAATGCGGGATGCGCAATCCCACTATGATGCGCTAATACCAGCAGTGTCAGCGTTGCAAGGACCAGTGCAAGGTGTGATTGCCGTGAAAGCGGCATTGGACGCCCTTGGTTTGCCCGCCGGTTCGCCGAGGCTGCCTCTCACTTCTGCTACTAAGGTTCAAGTGGCTGAGATCGTAGCTGCTATCACTGCCGCTAAACAAGGCAGCAATCGGTGATGGCACGTCCAGAGCTGGCCTTCTTAGCTGTCCGTAGTTTTAGCGCGGCTGGCTACTTTCTCTTAGTCCCATTCTTTGCCTTATGGTTGATCGACTATCGTGGTTTCTCCGGGCCAGCGGCCGCTACGGTGGTTGCCTTTTGTCTGTTCTTTGGCAGGGCTGGCGGGATGTTGGCGGCGCGATTCCTTAACTGGATGGGATTACGCTATTCAGTGTTCGTGGCCTATGCCATCGCAACGATAACACTAGCAATCATGGCAATTTATAAAGGTGAAAGCCTTTTTATCTGGAATGTGATTGGTTCGTTGTTTGGCCTGTCCTTCTCTGCCGCAACGGCTGCTTTGAAAGCTATGGTTGCTGTCTCTTACACACCTAAGCAGCTGCTGCGGGCGTTTTCTATGCTGAACTTGGCGGTAAATGCCGGAGCAGCGGCAGGCGTTGCAGCAGGTGGATTCTTGGTAGCCGATGCGCCGAATGTCTTCGTTTGGGGCAGTGCTGCTTTATACGGCGCCGCTTTCTTGGCGCTTCTCTTCGTTCCGGCTACTACCAAAACAGAGAAAAGGTCCTCCGCTGACACCACAGCTACTGGTAGCCCCATGGCTTTCGGATTTTTCCTGCTTTTCACAGGCATCACTTGGGTTGCCTATGCACAGGTCTTCAATGTGTTACCTACCCTTTCAGCCGAAACGATTGGATCTAAAGCGATTTCGTACCTGTTTATACTCAACTCGGCTATGGTCATTGTGCTTCAGGCGCCGATCACTGCCGCTATTGAGTGGTTTCGCAAGCGGAACGCCCAGATGGCTGCCTTGACGGTTTTACCGGCGGCGCATCTTGTCCTTGCTGCATCGGTATTGATGTTTGGATTTACAGGTCACTCGCCTGTAGTTCTTGCTTACATCGCCATGATTCTCTTCACGCTTACAGAACTAATCTGGGGTCCCACCTATGATTCCGAGATTCTCAATGTAAAGGGGCATCTCTCGTCAGTTACGGCTTACGGGATTGCTGGTGCTTTGCGCGGTGGAGCGGAGTCGTTGGGTTCGTGGGTAGGTATTGCGGCTGTCACATCTAGTGTCGCCCTGTGGCCGACTGATGCCTTGTCATTCTGGATTTCTTCAAGTGCTCTGGTTGCTGTAGCTGTCTACTTCCTGTGGCTTGGAATTCGGCAGTCGGGTTTAAAGCCGTTACATGGTTAGTTGAGGAGGCAGGAGCCCTCGATGTAACTGCATGTGAAGCGATCCCAGCGCACTTGAACTGCGGCTGTTCTTCGATCGATTATCGTGTGACAGTTACTCAATCCAAGCTTTTGTTGTGCGGTGCGAAAGTGCGTTGTAGTGGTGTTTTCTAATCAGGGGCAATCCATCAAGGTGGAATTGGTGGCCAAGGAAGTGATTGCTCGGCTTGGCTTGTAGCGGGTTGGGGTTATACCGATACGTCGTTGTAGGGCATGTTGGCGCTGACGAATGGGAACACTACTTCCATCAGTAGGAAGAATGTTCCTACGAGCAGCGCGAGGGATACCAGTAGCTTTACGGGCCAAGGGCCGGGGATGGCGCGCCAGATAAATCCGTACATTGGGTTATTTCTCCTCGAGTTCGGCGGGGCGCACCCCGGGTTGTTTCGGTTCGCTGCGTACTAGCATGGCGTGCACGATCATGCGTTCCGCATTGGAAAACTGCGGGTGGCAGGTGGTCATGGTCATGAGGGATTCCATTTCCGGGTTGGCCTCGGTGACATCTAAGCCTGGAATCGGGTTGATGGTAGATACATCGCCTGGGACGGTGATGATGCGGCCGCTCACCCCCGAGTAGTCTCCTGTGGTGAGTCGCTCCGCTTGTTCTGGGGTGAGGCATTGTAGTGCTTCGCTGCGGCGTTGTTCACCTTGCGAGTCTATGGGGAGCACACGGTAGATGTCCCACCGGTTGCTTGTTTCCACCACCACGGCGTCGCACACTTTGAGGTTGCCTAGGTCGTTAAAGGGCGCGCCTTTGCCCACTCGGTGGCCGGCTACAGCGAAGTTGCCCGGATCGCCCGGAAACTGGCTGTCGGTGTAACGTCCAGGGCCGGCGAGGAGGTCTGCATCGCTTGTGCCTTCGACGATGGCGAAGTGGAAGTCTGAACCAAACGCTGGAATGTACATTCGAGCGAATGCTTCGCCTAATTCGGGGGTCAACTTTTGGCGGGGGTTCACGTGCTGCCATTGGGCGTCAAGCTTCTCCGAGACCTTGGATTGCTCCCTGTTCGCTTCTAGGTTCGTCCAATACGACTCATAAAATGCAAACAGGAAGAAGAGGACGCCCACCGTAATAAAAAGCTCACCTAACACTTGTGTGAAGCTGAGGCGTCGCGACTGCGCAGCATGTCTCATGGCGACAGAGTTTATCACTGCGCGCTACCATCGATCGGAGGAATAAAGCTGAAAGGATGCGCCTGACGATGATGGAAGTGTTCATCTACCCAGTATCCGGAGTGATGAAACTTTGGCATTTGATGCTCCATAACGCTTTTGGCGTGGATGATCAGGTCGCCTGGCTCATTTCGCTGTTCGGACTCATTGTGACCGTACGTTCGATTATTTTGCCGTTGGCGTGGAAGCAATTCCAAGCCACCCGCATGATGGTGAACATGCGCCCCCGTATCAAAGCGCTGCGGGATTCGTTTGCGGAACGCACCGACGCGGACGCGGACAAAGAGGAGCGCGCCGCGCTCAACGCCCTGTACAAGGAGCAGAACTTTAACCCGAAGTCGGGGTGTTTTCCGGCATTGGTGCAGATACCGGTCTTTATCGGTCTTTACCAATTGCTATTGCGTATGGCTCGGCCGGTGGAAGGATTCAACGCCACAACTATCCACCCGATCGGTTTTTTGGGAAGCGACGAGGTTCGCGCTTTTCTGAAAGTTCGCATTTGGGATGTTCCGGTGCCTTCGTATGTGGCTATGCAAGCCGAACAACTGCAACAGTTGGGCACAAACAGGGACGATGTGTTTTGGTTTGTGCTGCCGCTTGTCGTGGTTGCTACCTTCTTCACCATCGGCAACATGTCGTACTCGATTAGTCGATCCTATCTGACAATAGACCACGAAAACCGTATTGCACTACGGATGAACCGGATTGTCATCGGCATGGTCCTGATCATGCCCCTGGTGCTTATCAACGCCGCGATGTACTCTCCGGTCCCTGCCGCTATTGTCGTCTACTGGGTGGCCAACAACCTGTGGACCCTCGGCCAAATTGTGGTGCTGAACTTCCTGCTGGACAAAAAGTATCCTCTCACCCAGGAATTCGAATCCTTCCAGGATGAGGCGTTTGAGCGACGTGTGGAACAAGAATCCGAACGCAAGCTTTACCAATGGGACATTCGTAAACGCCGGCTGCTGATGCTAGTGCAGCCGCATAAATTCCTTCAGCACTACGCCGAACTTCGCGTAGCTAAACAGGAGAAGAAGGAAAAGCTCCGCTCCGAGCAGCAAGCGCGCAAAGAGGTGCGCCGCCAGCGCAATGCGGCGAAGCGGCAACGGCGCGAAGAGCTGAAGGCGGCCAAGCTCGCTCAACAAAACGGACAACAGCAACCGGAAGCTGCTCCACCCTCGGTGGAGGACACTCCAACAGACCAGTTTGAGCAACTACCACCGCAGCCGTCTGAGCTACCGCAACCGGAGGAAACTCCCACCGACGAATTCGAGCAATTGCCACCTCCACCTCAACCAGATCGGCCACGGCCAAAGCGTCCGCAAGTGCCGCGCGGGCGGCATGCGCTGCGGGAGGATCCGCCGCGGCGGACATGGGCGGAAGAAACATAGGAAAACGGCCGGGCATTATGGAATGCCCGGCCGTCTTCGTAGTGTTTAGTTGGAGTGCGCGTTGTCGTATGCCTCGATGATGGTGGCAGGGATTTTACCGCGCTCTGCGATGGTGTAGCCGTTGTCGTGCGCCCATTCGCGGATTGCGCGAGTGCGGGCGCGGGAAGCGTTCATGCTCGTGGGCACGGCGGCACGACGGCGGCCACGTGCGGCGGCGTCGCGCCGTGCCGCAGCGATATACGGTTTGAGGGCTTCGCGGAACATTTCCGCGTTTTCGGCGGAGAGATCCATCACATAGTCAATGCCATCGACGGAGAAGCGAATTACGTGGAGCTTATCCGGGGTCAATGGTGTGTTGTTCAGATCGTCGAAGTACTGCGTAATTTCTCGGCGTGCCATAACTCAAAAATCCTTGCTTCTTGGGCCAAGTAGGCGGTTGTAAATGTGGAAGAGGCGCGCAATGTGCGTGTTCTTCTGTTTAGTATATATGCCAAGAAACAATTTGGGGATTTTGGGCTAAGATTAGGCCGATTCGATTTTTTGCTGAACTTCCTGAAGAAGCAAATCGAGGTCATTTGAAGTGCTTCGGTGAACCCGCCGCCGTTGCTCCGCAGTCATGTATTCAGAATTATCCACTGCGCTGTCTAATTGGTCGAGCCGTTCATTGACATCGTGAACAAACCCAGACGGCAGCTTCGAGTTCTCCACCGACTTTCGGATGCCCGCAATTCGTGCTTTCAGTGGGGCTCCGTGGCCGGAATACTGCGCTAATTCATGTGCAGTTACTCCGAGCCGCTGCGCTTTCATGGAAAGCAGTTGTTCGCGGCCAAAAGTGATTGCGCGATACGCCAGCGGTAACAGGATTGGTACGAGTACGCGCGCTGCGGCGCTGTAGCGCATAATGGTCGCTTTGTTGAAACGGCCTGCTTTCATTTGCGCCAGGGTGGTTTGTGCCATTGCGCGTTCGTGCTTGCGCTTGGCTTTCAGACCCTTGCGTTCCGCCCGGAGCAGGGCTTTTTCTTGCGCTGCCAGGAGTTTTTCTTTACGGGCGGTGAGTTTGGCGTGCTGGCGCACCTCTTCTTTTGCCTTGACTTTAGCGGCTTTGATTTCCGCTTTTGTGCGGGCCCGGCTTTTGCGAATGGCTTCAAAGATTCCCATGGTTCTCCCCAAAGGTCGGAGGTGGTTTCGTCGGTTCTAACCCTACCTGTCTAGGCTGGTAGGCATTGTGGAAAAGGATATGACGGATCTTTTGGGTTGTCGCTATCGGAGTGTGCAGCGCCGGCGGTTCCCTTTTGTCCCACCCACGGAAACGTCGCGGCAGCGTGCGGTGCGGACGGAGCGGGGGCGTCGAGAAGCGTTGGCGTTGTTGCCCGCAGCGCCGCGGAGAGGTGAATTGCCGGAGTTTCGGCGTATAAGTGTCAGCGGAGTACAGGAAACGCAGGCGGCCCTCGACGCCGGCGCCAACATTATCACTGACGCGGAGTTTCTCGCCGAGGGTGTACGCGTGCGTATCGACGTCCTGGTGCGCACCCCCGAGGGGTATCTGCCGGTGGTGGTGAGTAGTCATCGGGTGGCGCGACCTGCACCTATGCGCCGCCAAGAGGTGATTCCCACGCGCCGCTTGGGGTTGGGTACGCCCCATATTGAGGGCTGGAAGTTGCGCAATCACGCGGCGGATTCCTTTCGCTTAGCGCTCGCAGACCGTGCTCTTGCGGCCTTGGGGTTGTCTTGCGGTAAGGGTGGTGCGATCGGCCAAGACCCCACGTTGACGTTTGTGATGCCCACGCAACCCTTGCAGGCTGGGCTTTCCGCGGCGCTGGAGGTGCCGGACCCTGCTGGGCCGCATCGAGTCAAGGAGTGCCGTAGCTGCCGGTATTGGTTTGACTGCCAGGCGCAACTTTCTGCCCGTGACGATATTAGTTTGCTGTTTGCTGGGGATGCTGGAGCCCAATACGCCGCCCGCGGCATTACCACGGTTCAGCAGCTTATCGAAGCCGACCTTGGCCAACCTTCCGTGCTTGCTCGAGCATGGCGCGATGGTGTTCCGCTGCTGCGTCGCAGCGATGCGGTGACGGCGCCGCGGTTTGATGTGGAGATCGATATCGACCTCGAGGCCTACCTTGATATAGGTGCCTACCTGTGGGGCGCGTTCGATGGGGAAACCTACACGCCGTTTGTCACCTGGGGAAAGCTTGGCGGTGACGAGGAGGCACGCAACTTTGCCGAGTTTTGGGCGTGGTTGCGGCGGCGGCGTCGAGAAGCGGAGGATGCGGGGTTGTCGTTTGCGGCGTTTTGCTACTCCAACCATGGGGAAAATCACTGGCTACGCAGTTCCGCGCGCAGATTCGCTGGGGTCGCTGGGGTGCCGAGCGAAACCGAAGTAGATGAGTTTATTAATTCCCCGCAGTGGATTGACGTTTTTCGGCTGGTAAGGGCACAATTGGTTGGCCCGGAAGGCTTGGGCCTGAAAGTAGTGGCACCGCAGGCTGGGTTCCATTGGGAAGGGGACTTAGATGGGGAGGCAAGTGTCGAGGCGTACCGCAAGGCAATAGATGAGAATGATTCTATAATGCGCGAACAATTGCTTCGTTATAATCGCGACGATTGTGCTGCAACTGCCGCGGTGCGCAAGTGGTTGAGTGAGGGTGCCCCGAAAACGCCAATTGCCGCCGTCTTTTGACATATTTCTCAGCCACGCTGTTTCTTGAAGACAGTTTTTCGAGGAGACACCCGCCAACATTTAGGTAGCGCACGAATGAATTGGGGTGTCTTTTCAGCGGGGAATTAGCCGCACCCGCCGCTGCTCCGGTTTTGTTGAAGTGCTACATTTTCGGCTGCAATATTGCGAAAACCTATCGTAGTGATAGCGAGAATTCTGTCTCGCGCTAGCAGTTTGCCCGAGTGAAGTAGATGGCGGTTGCCCCAAACATGAGCATCAAGAATAGTAGTACGCCAATCAAACCGAATCAATTGAAGTGCGAAAAGACGATTCCGGAGGCCCACCCCACTGCCGCCGAACCGCAATAATAACAGCATAGGTACATACTGGAAGCCTCCGCGCGGTGCGTTTGCGCAATCCTTCCAATCGCACCCGAAGCCGTGGAATGCAAAGCGAAAAACGCGGCGGTATATATCAGTAATCCTGCGGTAGTGAGCCACACATTGCCCAAGGTAAGTAGCAAACCCACAACGCCTGCTAGGATCCAGCCCAGCAGGGTGTGGCCTGCGCCGAACCTAGCCACCAACCGTCCCGCGCGCGATGAGCTCCACGTACCCGATAGGAAGAGTAGAAACAGGGAGCCGGTGAGCGATTCGCTGAGCCCGAAATCGTTAATCATCCGGTAGCCCAGATAGTTATACAGGGATACAAACGTCCCCATGTTTAAAAATCCGGTGATAAACAGGGCTGCCAGCTGCGGGTTACGCCAATGCCCAAGCATCGCCTGCAGCTCCGAGCGAAAGGTGAGCCGCTTGGCGCGGAAGTTTTGCTGGGCGGGTAGCAGCCACAAAAACGTCGCAGCGAAGGCGGCGGCAACGAGGGAGTTTGCAAGCAGCGCCCACTGCCACGTGGTGAGTCCCACCACGGTAGACGGGATGAGCCTGCCCAACAGTCCACCCAGCGAGGTGCCCGCAACATACAAACCCATGGCGTGAGCGAGATTCTCCCCGTGAATTTCCTCGCTTAACCAAGCCATGGCTACCGCGGGCACGCCGGCTAACATCACTCCCTGGAGGGCGCGCCCGGCGACGAGCAGCTCCACAGACGGGCACCACGGTAGGGCCAAGCCGATAGCAATGGCGCACACCACGGAAATACCCAGGATGCGCCCTCGTCCGAAGCGTTCCGAAAGGATCGACGCCGGCACGATGCATAACGCCAACGCGCCCGTGGTGGCCGACACCGTCAGCGCCGCCTGCGTCGGCGGTATACCGAGGTCCCGAGTCAACACAGGCAGGAGGGCTTGCGTGGCATACAGGGTGTTAAATGAGGCGAGCCCCGCCGCGACCATCGCGACAACCCCGCGCCGTGCGTGGTGCGAAAAACGCGGGCTGCCAAGCAACCCGCGTGAGATAACCATGAGGCTGATTACTTGGTGGCGTCCGCGTAGCGGGCGGCAACCTCATCCCAGTTGAAGACGTTCCACACGGCATCCACGTAGTCCGCCTTGACGTTCTTGTACTGGAGGTAGAAGGCGTGCTCCCACATGTCCAGCAGCAGCAGCGGCACGAGGTCGATAGAAAGGTTGCCCTGCTGATCAGTCATTTGCTCGATAACGAGGCGCTTGCCCACCTTGTCGTAGCCGAGCACAGCCCAGCCAGATCCCTGCAGGCCCAATGCCGCAGCGTTGAAGTGCGCCTTGAACGCGTCGAAGGAGCCAAAGTCCCGCTCGATTGCCGCGGCCAGGTCGCCGGTCGGCTCGCCGCCGTTCGGGGAAAGGTTCTTCCAGAACAGGGAGTGGTTGGTGTGGCCACCAAGGTTAAACGCCAAGTCCTTGGACAGCGCGGTCACTGCCACACCGATGTAGCCGTTCTTGCGGGCATCCTCCAGCTTTTCCAAAGCTGCGTTGGCGCCGTTGACGTAATTCTGGTGGTGCTTCGTGTGGTGCAGCTCCATGATTTCGCCGGAGATGTGCGGCTCGAGGGCATCGTACGCGTAGTCGAGCGCGGGAAGTTCATAAACAGCCATGCTGGTCCTTTCTAAGACTGGTGCCCCCAATGATAAAGGAAATGTGATCTAGCGCAAGGTAACGGGGCGGGTGAGCTGCGAAATAATTGCCCCAATAAACGTGTTATCCCAGTAGCACCTGTTGAAGAAAGGATCATTACCTATGGGTTGGATTTTTGGTAGGCAAGCGCGCATGGTCACCCAATCGGAGGCACTGCCGGGGCGTGACACTCCAGTACTGGAGGATCCGAAACCACATGCGGTTTTGGGCACGCCGATCACTGGCCCGTGGCGGGCCGGGCAACGCAGCGTGCTCGTCGGCATCGGTTGCTTCTGGGGTGCGGAAAAGCTGTTATGGAACCTGCCGGGTGTGGAGTCTACGTCCGTAGGATATGCGGGTGGTTTCACGCCGAATCCCACATATCGTGAGGTGTGCTCTGGGCAGACCGGGCATGCGGAAGTGGTGGAGGTGGTGTACGACCCCGAGCGTATTAGCCTCGACGAGATTGTGACGGTAGCGCTGGAAAACCACGATCCCACGCAGGGGAACCGCCAGGGAAACGACACGGGCACCCAGTATCGTTCTGTGTTTTACACCCTCGGCCAAACGGCGCGTGACGACGCCGCCCTGATCCAGCGCCGGCTCGACGAGTACGCGCCCCGGCTGGCGGCCCACGGTTTCGGGCCGATCACCACGGAGGTGGCTGAATTGTCGGGGGCGTATTACCGGGCCGAGGATTACCACCAGCAGTATCTAGAAAAGAATCCCACGGGGTATTGCCCGGTTCACGCAACTGGGGTGACCTGCGGCTAGCTGGCCTGTGCCACCAGTGCGGCTAGCGCGGTGGCCACATCGGCGTTGTTCGCCTCGGTGGGCTGGAACACGCCCTCGACCATGCTGTCGTTGAGGCTGATGGAAACGTGCTCATCTACGGCCGGAGCCTGCAGCTTGGAGACGATGGTGCGCCAGTGCTCGATGGCGGTGTGGGCACCACTGTAGGCGTAGCCCACAAACATCACAGGCTTCCCGGCCCATTCGGCGGCGAGGTGGTCAACGGCGTTCTTGAAAGCGCCGGAGACGGATCCGTTGTACTCCGGGGTAACAAATACGAAGCCGTCGCAGGCATCGATGGTCTTGCTGAACTTTGCGACGTGGGGATCGTCATAGTGCTTGTTGTTCATGCGCGGGAGAATCGACGTGGTCAGCAACGGCAGATCAAAGGCCTTGAGGTCGATGATCTCAAACGTTGCCTCGGGGTGTGCCTGCGCCTGTTGCGCAACCCACTCGGCAATATGGTCGCCCAAGCGTTCGTCGCGGACGCTGCCGATAATGATTCCAATCTTCACGTGTGTACTCCTTGTTGAGTGAGGTTAAGAGCCTTTACTTATAATAGACATTGCAGAGCCGTGATGACGCCGTGGTGCGCATTCGACGGTGCCCGCCACCGTGCAGTACTGGCAAGGATCGGGTGCGCGTTGTCCATTGCAAACGACATTTCTGCGCGTGAGAGCATCTCAACATCGTTCAGGTAGTCGCCGAAGACAGCGGTGCGTTCCATGGGCACCCCCAACACTTCTTGGAGCCGCGCCAAGGCGACTCCCTTATTCATGGTGGCGTCCATAATGTCGATCCAGTTGGGGCTGGAAATCGTGCCCACATGGTCGGGGCCAAGTTCAGGCAGCGGATAGGATTCCGAACCATCGAAGGCGAAGATAGCGATTTTCACGCACGGCGCGTCCACCTGCCGCAAGTCCTCGACCACGGTGCGTGCCGCATAATACTTATCCACTTCCGCCAAAAACTCGTCGGAATCATCCTCGACATACGCGGAGTCTGCGGTGCATAACACTAAGCTCGCGTGCGCGGCGGTGGCCCGCGCGGCGTCGATAATCGAACGGACAAACGCCGGATCCAACGTGGTGGAGTGCACTACCTCACCGTTGTGTACGAGCACGTTTCCGTTTTCCGCAATGAGGGTCTTGGCGTACGGAAACATGAGCGCGAGGGTTTGACGTTGGCGGCCGCTCGCGGGCACAAACGTTACCCCGAGTTCGTTCATATGCTCGACCATGGTGGGGAAATGCTCCGGCACCTTGCCGTGGGCGTCCAAGAGCGTGCCGTCCATATCGCACACCACTAGCTCGGGCGCCGGCGGCGGGTAATGGTCCAGCGTCTGCCCGCGTCGCCGATCCAGATGCCGCGCAATCATCCCGCAGGCCACCGGGCCTTGCACGTCGTTGGTGTAGTTGTCGCCAACCATGATCGTGCCGGCGGCCGACACCCCAAGCCGGTCCAGCGCAGCCTGATAGCAGCGCGGATCCGGCTTAGCAAACCCCAAATCCTCGCTGGCCAGCAGGTGCACCCCCGGCAAATCCAACCCGGCGCGTTGCAATTTCTGCCGCTGCACCGCCAACGAACCGTTGGTGAGAATCCCCACCGTTGCGCCGGTAGCTAGCGCGCGTTCAAGCGCGTCAAGGGCATCCGGGTATGGTCGTATGGCATCCGAGTACAAGCGCAAAAAATCTTGGAAGAGCTCATCCGCGCGACCATCGGGGCATTGCGCCTGGTGTAAGTAGTGCCGGATTCGCTCGCGGCGCTGCTCCGCAAGGGAAATTTCGCCCCGCTCATAGACGGAAAACCAATACTTTTCGAGTTCGAACCAACGGTTGATGTCGGGTTCGATTCCCCCGTGCGCGGACCAGCGGACAACGGCATCATTGACTGCCTGATAGTGGTCTACAAGAGTGCCGTCTAGATCAAAAAGAATCGCGTGGTATGTCACATGGGCACATTCTACGGCGCTCCGGTCGTGGGCGCTGGGGACCATCGCCGAGGCGGCGGCTTAGGTAGATTTCAGTTTTGTTTGGGCGCGTGCTGCGGCATCCCGGGCGCCGTCACTCGTTACAGTGGGGGCATGATTGGACAAGGTTTTCGAATCTTCGCGGCGTTGGCGGCGGCGCTTTTGCTGAGCGCCCCGAGCGCGGCGGCGGCCGTGTCCACCATGCCCGCCGTGTCCGTGCTGGACCCGCACGATGTACTCAGCGACCAAGATGAAGAGCTTTTGCGGGCGGACGCCCGCGACCTCGACCTTCCCGAGAGCGTCAGCACAGTTACTTATGTGGCGTTCGAACGAAACGACGACAATTTAAACGATACGGTAGAGCGCGAAATCCGCGCCTCGCGGCCGGACTTGATTGCCGACAACGACGATGCCTGGGCGCCGGGTGCGTTGATCTTTGCCTACGGGCGGGATCCTCGGCGCAGTGGCGTGTATTGCGGTGACGATATGTGCGCCCAATTTGATTTGTTTCACGGCAACCACCTTGACCGCACCCGCGAGGCGATGCACCCCGCGTTTACCAAGGGCAATATCACCGCGGGTTTCCTGGAAGGCACCCGGTACGCGGTGGATAGCAGCGTTATTGCCATGGATCGCGCGGAGGAACGCAAGGAGAAAAAGAACGATAATGTGTTCACCAAGGTGTTCATTGCGGTCGGTGGTTTAGGGTTATTGGCCCTGGTGGCAGCCATTATCCGCGCAGTGCAGCGCTATCGCCGTAATCAGGAGCGCCAGGCCGCGGAGGATTACGAGTACGTGATGCTGCACTACGCCGAGATCGCCCAGCGTTTGGACGGTATTGACGTTCGAGCCAATAGCCTCACTTCGGAACTTGCAAACGATCAGCTGCGCCGAGAATGGGCGGAGGTGCGGGATCGGTTCCTCCAGCTGCATGAATCGCTGGTGACGCTGGCGGAACCAAAGTCGGACAATGCCCAGCAATACGCCGAGCTACGTGAGACGGTGGAGCAGTTGCTGCGGGCGGAGTCAAACATTGACTCGCTGTGGGAGATGGAGCATGGTAATCAAACCCAGCGGCGCCGCGAGCTCGACCGCCTCTATGACGACGCCGTACGGGCCGAAACCAATATCAACGGCCATCGTTTACAGGAACGCCTGCGGGGGATCCAACAGCGGATTACGGATTTGAAGCAACGCACCGCCGCCGCGGACTTCATGGATACGTACGCCGGAATTGTTCACGATTATGGCGTTGTGCTGCAACTCGTGCGCGAGGAGGAGCTGGTCCAGCCCGAGGCATTCGAACCGCCGAAGCTGTACGATTCCACCTACCGTATTGGCACCGGTTATGCGAATTTCCTGCCCTTCGCCGTGATGTACACCCAGTACACGCAAACCATGGCGGTTTCGTCGGGCTATAGCGCCGGCGTATCGACGACGTCCTTCAGTTCCGGGTTTTCCGGCGGGGGAGGATCGGGAAGTTTTTAGCGATGAGCCAGCCAAACAACGGAAGGTAGGCAATCCCCAACGCCCAACCTGCAAGGACGTCGGTGGGCCAGTGGTGCCCCAGGTAGACTCGTGTGGCGCCAATGACTAGGGCGAAGGCGCCAGCTAAGCAATACGCCCACGGTTTGCGCACTAGAAGCGCAAGCACACCGGCCACGAGCACCGCATTCATGCTATGGCCGCTGGGGAAGCTCCACGTGGTTTCGTACGGTGGGACGGCAAATACCAGATCCGGGCGTGGCCGTTGCACGATATTTTTGATCGCATGTGAAGTTCCGCTCGCCGCCCCGCACGCAAGTCCGATGAGACATACCGGCGTTACACTGCGCCTACGCCAGCTCATTATCGACGCCGCGGCCACCGCCAAGGTTCCCAACACCGGCATCCGGCCAAGGTGTGTCACGAGCGTAACCGTGTGTTCGAAGATGCGGTTGTGGGTCGCGGCGTCGAAAAGCAGCTGATCAAAGGCGGTGACGGCGGCGCGGCAACTGGCGAACATACAGAAGATTGTAACGTCTGAGAATTCGGGCACACTTCCACGCGTACACCTTGTAACCGGAAATAAACGGGCATACGCTTGGTGGAAACGGTACATCGGCTGAAAGAAGGCGGATATGAAAGTCAGCGTCGGCAACAAAGTTGTGCTCATCGGCGCCGGAGACGTCGGGGTTGCATACGCATACGCGTTGGTCAACCAAGGCACCTGCGACCATCTTGCGATCATCGATATTGATGAGAAAAAGCTCGAAGGTAACGTCATGGACCTCAACCACGGCGTCGTCTGGGCCAGCTCCCGCACCAAAGTAACCAAAGGCTCCTATGAGGATTGCGCGGACGCCGCCATGGTGGTTATCTGTGCGGGTGCCGCCCAGAAACCCGGCGAAACTCGCCTGCAACTCGTGGACAAAAACATGAAGATCATGAAGTCCATCGTGGATTCCGTTATGGCCAGCGGATTCGACGGTATCTTCCTCGTGGCGTCCAACCCTGTGGACATTCTCAGCTACGCCGTGTGGCAGTACTCCGGCCTGCCGTCGAGCCGCGTCCTTGGCTCCGGCACCGTGCTTGATTCCGCCCGTTTCCGCTACATGCTCGGCGAAATGTATGAGGTGGCACCCACCTCCGTGCACGCCTACATCATCGGTGAACATGGTGATACGGAGCTGCCGGTGCTGTCCAGCGCAACCATCGCCGGTGTGTCCATGCGCAAGCAATTGGAAAAGGACCCTACGCTGGAAGCGCGGCTCGAAAAAGTCTTCGAAGAAACCCGCGACGCCGCGTACACCATCATCGACGCCAAAGGATCAACCTCCTACGGCATCGGCATGGGGCTCGCGCGTATTACCCGCGCCATCCTGCAAAACCAGGACGTTGCGCTGCCGGTGTGCTGCCTGCTCAACGGAGAATATGGGGAAGAAAACATCTACATTGGCACGCCGGCGATCATCCACCGTAAAGGTGTTCGCCGTGCCGTGGAGCTGGAACTCACCGATCACGAAAAGGAACGCTTCAAGCATTCCGCCGACACCTTGCGGGCCGTGCAGGAGAAATTCTTCCCAGCGAAGTAGCTTCGCGGCAGTGGCCATGTCCGCGGTGAGCCTGCCGAGTGGTGCGGTATCTTCGAGGGCATGGCTAAAAAGAAGAAAAACGAACAACTGCCCGAGGGTATGAGCCGCAGGCAGGCAAAACTTGCGGCTCGCGCCGCCGCCCGCGCCGCCCTCGTGACCGACCCGCGCCCATATGGTGGGCTTCCCATGGAAGCGGAACTGGTGGCGATGCAGGAGTTCGTCCCCTCCGCCGTGGCAGCCACCACCGTGGGCGGCATGGACGTCAACATTGTGACCGTGCTGCCGGGCGCGGTCGCGGGCTTGGTGCGGGAAGCTGAGCTCGGTGGCGAACGTTTTGTGGCATTGCAGGTGCGTAACCGTTCCAACAATCCTGGGCGCGACCTAGCCTACGCGCTCAATTGGGTGATAAATGCTGCCCCTGGTAGCACCCTGCAATCCGGTGCCAATGATGGCACCCAGCCGGAAATTGGCTCCCTGCTTGCGGACGCAACATTGGACATTGAGGCACATCAGGATTTCCAATGGTGGCTGCCGGAAGGCACGGAACTCAACCCCGAAATGGCGCAATCCCTGCGCGCGGCGAACGACTCCGTCATGCCGTCTTGGCCGGTACCCGCGGAGATTTCCGGGAGCGCCTGGTGGATCGATGCTGGGGAAAAGGCCCACATTCGGTGGGTGCGCACCGACGACGAGGAGCCGCTGCTGCGCGCCTTGGCCCGCATCGGCGCGGCGGGGCAGTTGCACCTTGGGGAAGACACCAAGTTCGCCGGGGTGTTTCGTACCCACGGGATCGTCGTGCCCGTGTTCGACCTCGACCCGACAGTGCCGCATGTCGAATTCGCCGCAGCTATGACCGCGTTGGACAAGCTGATCGCCGCCGAACTTGATAACGATGCCCAGCTCAACCCAGCGGAACGGCGCCAATTGGAAAACATTAAGTCCCGCCAGGTGACCATCCGCTAATTACGGCAGCCAGGCATCGAGTTTCTTCATGACATCCTCGTCCATGGCCTTATTCGCCTCTTCGGTGCCACCAAGTCGCAGCATCCCTACCGTTTCAGGTGCCCCAGGGGCATGGCCGGCATCGGGATAGCTGTGCACTTCCGCTCGTTCCCCAATGCGTTGCTTGATCTTGCGCGCGGCGTCCGCAGCATTCCACATTTTGTCCTGCTCGCCGGCGACAAGAAAGTACTTTGCTTCCGTGTTTTCAACCTTGATGCGAGCCTGCTCCAGCTCCTCCGCGGAAGACCTTTCGAGTACGGAATCGTAGCTATTCCGAAAAGTCACTGGCATTGCTAAAAGCATGCGGAACATTTGGTCCATGAGGACTTGACTTTCGGTCTTGCTGAAGTGCAAGAACGGGAGATCTTCGCCCTTCCAAGTAAACGACGGCAACGATTCGAAATAATCGCTGCCCAAACCCTGCCAGTGGTGCGCGGGCGGCGCGATGGCAGCCACATACTCGATTTCGGGGTAATACGTGGACAACATCAGCACAAGCTCCGCGCCTTTCGAAGCGCCGACAACACTGATGGGCTTGGAAAGGTGGGGGAGGGCGTCGTCGAAAAGCTCGAGCGGTACTCGAGTCAGATTTTCGCGCTGGCCCTCCTGCCCGAAGAAGTACAGCGCGTAGACTTCCCTGCCGGTTTTGGCGATCTCGGCGGCATCGTATGGATTGGCGCTGCCCTCGGAGCCGCCGAATATCACCACCGTGCCGGGGTGTTTCCGTTCCTTGGGCATCAGGTGAAAGCCCTTGGCGTATCCATCGGAGAAATCGGTAATGGTTACGCCCTCAACGTCCGGCGGCCGATCGGGGATGGACACGTCCCCGGCCTGGGATTGATTCCATGTTCGAATTCCAAAGAGTACCGCCGCCAGCAGTGCCAAAAGTATGATAAAAGCTAACAGGATTCGTAGAAGTATACGAATGGCATTCATAGCGAAATTTTATCACGCAAACAAGTGGCACTCAATGATTTTTGTGGGGCCTAGGGCAGCCACTCCAGCAGTTTCTCCATGACATCGTTGTTCATCTCATGGTTGGCTTCCTCGAAGCTGCCGAGGTGTAAATCTTGAAACCTTGGAATGTGGCCGAGGGAGTAAGCACTTTCCCGCATCCGGATAGCGGTGCACTTCCGCGCGATCTCCCGCGAAGCGTTCAATTTCCTTCGCTGCGGATCCGGAATCCCAAAACTTATCCTGTCCGCCCGCCGCGATAAACAGGCGCGCCTGGGAGTTTTCCACCTTAATGGGTGCCTCTTTTCCCGCGAACCCTTGGAGGCGCCCCCGGGTAGGTGGTGCCCTGCCAATGATGCGCCGACGGGTTAATGGACACAGCGTTATTTACCTCCGAAAAATACGCGGACATAAGCAGCGCCGTTTCCGGCCCGGTGGAAATCCCCTTCACGGTGATGGGTTTTGAAAGCTCGGCAGCGATATCCTCGAACAGCTCCAATGGCATGTTTTCTAGGAATTTGTGCTCCTGACTTTCACAAGTGTTTGTTGGGTTTTGGGTTTGTGGGGCTGTGGAATGTGTGTTTGTGGCCAAGCATGGGGGAAAACTGAGGTTTTGCGGCATTCCGGGTCTGCGCATACGGATGTTGAATTGGCTGCGTTGCATGCTGCGGCGGTGCAGGTTTTGGATTCGATTGCGGCTCCGACGCTTGATCTGGGGATTTCGGTGGAGCCTCGGCCGGCCCCGCGGATGGATCAGATTAGCGGCTTTCGTCAGCGTGAGCAGTTACCGTTGCCGAAGGTTTCGGCTGGTAGTGCTACTGATCGGGTCTCGGGTGGCACTCCGGTGGTGGTTGGTTCGTTTAATGAATTGACGTGGCAGGTGCTGGTTGATGTGTGGCGCTGTTTGGATTTCGGCATCGATGACCAGGCGTTTATGTCCACGGTGATTGCTCGGATTGTGCAGCCTTCCGCGAAACGTCAGGTCCCAGCAATCATGCGCTCGTTGGGGCAGAAACCGTTGCACGTCAATACCATTTCAACTGTTTGAAACGGGCGAATGAACGCGACTATCACGGACGGATCGCCGTCGCGTGCATCAGGTAACCATGGTGTTATATGACGTGATCACATTATATTTTGAAACGCCGAAAGAAGATGATTTACGTCGCGTGGGGATGTCGAAAGAGCGTCGGGTTGATCCACAAATCATTGTCGGCCTGATCACAGACTGTTCGGGGTTTCCCTGCATGTGGACTTTTTTCATGGGCGTACAGCGGAAACGACCACGCTGATTCCCATGATTAATGCCTACTGCCAGGCCAACCGCATCGATCATTTGGTCGTTGTTGCAGACGCCGCGATGCTGTCTGCGAAAAACTTGGATGCTCTTGACGCGGCAGGTATTGACTACATTGTGGCGGACAGGCTACGAAAAGCCCAACCGGCGGCACCACGACAAGGCGTTCGGTTGTTGCGTTTAGCCCTAAACGCTACCGGTACGACCTGCGTTCGCTGCGCAAACAAGAAGAAAAAGCTGACGCTATCGCCGCAGGAACCAAAGCCGCCAAGCAGGTACGCTTCGTCCGTAAACAAGGCGGCGAATACGTCGTCAACGAAGCCGCATTCGACCGTGCTCAAGCCCAATCCTGTCAGGATGTGGGTTTTACTAACCACAAGAATCTCCAGCGCACGTCGGTGTTTCTGACCCGCATGTCCTCGAGCGTCAGCCCTTGCAAGTAGCAGCCACTGGTGGCGTGCTGGTCTGTGCGGGCGCTAGGCACTCTACCTAAAGTTCTTTTTCATCCCCCATTCCACCCTCCCGTTAATGGGTTCGGGGAGCGGCTGCGGAGAATAGCAGCCAGGGATTTTGGAAGAAAAAAAGTACTCCGCAAAGGGCTTCTTTTCGAGATGGATTTCGTCTGCTGGGTCCCATGCGAAAGCCCCGAGATCATGCCAAGTTTTAAATTGCATTCGCAGGCAGTCGGGGCCATTAATACCGAAGAAACGACAGAGCTCCGTGACGGTAAACTCAGCTACGGCACTGTCTTCATACAGCCTTATTCGAACAAAGCTCTCATCGGGGTGGGTATTTCCACGGTCTCCCATTTCCCAAAGTGGACCTTTTAGCAGTTCCATGTCGCTCCCCAGGTAGATACTGGTAGAGGTTTGGCTAGCACCGATTGCGGTTCCAATCCAGTACCTTCCACCAACCTTATCGGTGTGCCACTTAGCCTAAAGCATAGTTTTCCTTTGGGGATCTCTTGAACAGTCGTAGAGGTGTAGGACATAGCCTGTATCTGGGGTACTTCGGGAACTAGCCAGCACCGTCTCGGTGATATGGGTACGCAGAGTGCCACTGTGTGTTAGTTCGATGATTGGAGGGGCGGATGCCTTTATCCCGTGCGATACTGGAACCATGATCCAGAGCATTGATGCCTTACTTCATGACGCGGGTGTGCCGCGTTTCGAGCCGCCGACGAATCATTGAGCTCCAGTGAGCGAGCGCACCCGCGGATTGTCGCCGTCTCGTTAAGGAGTGGGATGCGCTTGATGGTCGCCAGCAGCGTGCGCTAGCGAGGACGCGGAGGCTCGAGTCGTGTGTCGTTTCGGCGTCGACGTCGCGTGAGCCGTAGCTAGTATGCCTATGTTGAAGCGCTGATGCGAAATTCTTTATGCCGGACGTTGCCTGACACGTCCTCGTCTTTCTGCTGTCACCGTATCTTGATCGTTCCTTCGCTGCGCTGCTTCCTCTGATTTCGTTGTTGTAGCCTTAAAGGCCTTTGCTAGTCGAGATATTTGCAGTAAACTGCCCGCCGTGCCCTGCGGGCGCGTCCGTCGAGGTGGAGGATCAGGAGCGAAATCTTGGCCCTGATGGGTACTATTCGGAGGACGAGGCGCTGCCGGACGAGGCGTGGATTGTGGCGCAGACTGATGACCAAGTGGCGGCAGTGACGGAGTCTTTGGGGGTTCGAAAATGGCGCGCACGTTGACGGGGAAGGTGTCCGCGATTGGTTCAATAAGGCGGTCCCACCACCCAGGCCAACATGGGCGAAATCGCCCTGCCAACTGGCGAAACTGCTGAAACGCAATCGGCGAACCACAACACAGCCAAAACGCCATCGCCGCAGCTAACAAACAACCCAACCAGCCGCGGCGTCGATAAGCCTAGCGCAGCTTGCTGAAAAGCTCCTCCGCTGCGACTTCATCCCACAGGACTACGTTGCCGACGTCGTAATCCGCGAAGCCGCCAACCGGTACCGTCTCTGTGATCATGCCGCCCCGCATGCGGAAACCCAGCCACGCCAAGTGCCACGCATGGTCGCCCTCACCAACCGTAAAAGACTTGGCCACCTGGTTGATCAGCGGGATTGTGCTGAACGGCCTGAACTCCGTGGCTTTGCTCATCAGCGCGCTAAAGAAGACGCGCTGGCGGGCCACGCGGTCCAAGTCGCCCTGGGCGGTGGCGCGAGTGCGCACGAAACCCAACGCGGTGGGGCCGTCCATGATTTGGCATCCGGGCTGCAAGTTGATGCCAGCGAGCGGGTCGTCGATAGGCTCCTCCACGCAGAGTTCAATACCTCCGAGGGCGTCCACAATGCCGGCGAATCCACCGAAGCCAATCTCCGCGTAGTGGTTAATACGAATGCCCGTTGCCTGTTCCACAGTCTGGGTGAGCAGTTTCGGACCCCCAAACGTAAACGCGGCGTTAATTTTGTCGTACCCGTAGCCGGGGATTTCTACATACGAGTCGCGGGGAATAGACAGCAAGGTAGGTTCCCCGGTGAGTGGAATATGAAGCAGCATAATCGTGTCGGTGCGGCCAACACCGATATCCCCACCGGTGGCCAAGCGCTCCACATCCGCCTCATCGAGGCCCTGCCGAGAATCCGAACCAACCAGTAGCCAATTGGTCCCACTGGTGTTGGACACCTGAACATCCGGGGTGGCATCCACCCGCTGCAACGACATATCAACCCACAGGATTCCGCCCACCAACAGCGTAATCACCGCCAACAACGCCAACCCGGCCATGCGCTTGAAGCTGCCTTTGGGCCGTGGGCGGCGCTGTTGGCGCGGCGCTACTCGCGGCGGCGCAGCTTGCGGGGGGACCACCCGCGGCGTTTGTCGCTGTTGGGGCGCCTGTTGCGGCACGCGCACATGGCCGACGTTGCCGGGGCGTTGGCCGCGCGGCGCACGGTGCTGCTGCAATTGGCCCTGTCCGAGCGCGGCGGAGTGACGCGCCGCGGGTTTGCGCGGCATCGCGGCGTTCGAGCGTCGAACAGGTCGCCCGAACCTATCTAAAATTGGGCGGCCAGAGCTGTCTCGGGCGATGTCATCCATGTGGATTACCTTAGTGCAGTCAACAAGGGGTAGCCGAGGAACGCTACCACATCGATAAGAAAATGCCCGATGATCAGGGGCCACACGCGACCCGTGCGGTGATACACCCAAGCGAATACGACGCCCATCACTATATTGCCCACACCGGCACTCACGCCCTGGTACAGGTGGTAGCTACCCCGCAACGCAGCGGAGGCAGCGATTGCCGCTGGAGCGCCCCACCCCAGCTGCCGTAGCCGAGTGAGCAGCCAAAACACCACGACGGTTTCCTCGGCGAAGCCATTGGCAAAGCTCCACAGAATGCTGATCCAATCGGAATTAGGCACCACCTCTTTGCTGAAGCCAAAGTGTAATGCTCCGAGGTAGAACGCCAACCCTGGAATCCCGATCACCGCTGCCAGAAGCGCCCCGTGCACAAGGTCAAGGCGGCGCAGCCGCGGCATGCGGATGCCATCCTTTTCCAACAACATCAGCACCAGTAAGCCCCAACCAATCAAAATGCCGGAGGACGTGGCTTGCAGGAGGGGGTCCAGCCACGTGGTGGTTTGTTGCGGGTGGAGGGCGACGGACTGTTCGTTGAGTGGGGCGGGTTGCAGCAGGGCGTCGATAAGCCGCAGGAGGGACCGCACACCCTGCATGCCAAAGGTGATCAGCAGCACCACGCCGAGTTCCTTTTTCATGGGTGCAACTTTCCGGCAACGGCGAGCAAGGCGGCAGGGGAACAGTTCAACGCACCCAAGTGCACGCTGCGGCCACCGAAGGGCACAGTGATTGCCGCGCCCCCGGTCATGTTAAACAGGGAAGCCCAAGGGGTCCACCGGGTTTGCTCGGCAAAGTCCTCGGCTGGGGCAAGGCGGGAAAACGTGCCAATCGGCGGCGGGTCATACGCCAGCGTCGGGGTGAGTAGTACATGGACACCCCAACTGTGGGTGGCTTGCGGCACCGCGTGGAATCGCCGCAAAGCCTCTCGCTTGTCGATGTCCCGCTCCCGCATCCACGTAATCATCGGCGAGGCCGACCCCGGAATGCGGCGCGACAATAGGCAAATCACCTGCTCAAAGGCTGCAAACACGTCCGGCGAGTAGGGGCGCACCGGGATCACCTCGTGGCCCAAGTTCGCCAGCTGATCTGCGGCGGACCGCGCCGCGTCGGCCCACGCGGGCGCCACGCTGCCATCCCCATGTAGCGGACGAGTGAGCAGGCCGATGCGCAACCGGGCGGGGGCAGGGGCGAGTTTGTGGAGGTAGGCGGCATCGGCAACCGTGCGGGTAATAAACCCCTGCACTGTGAGTTTGCCTCCCGCGCTATGGTGCGCGGGTTTGAACCCCACCAGGGAGGTTGCGGCCGCCGGGATGCGGATGGAGCCTCCACCGTCGGACGCGTGCGCCGCCGGTACAAACCCCGCGGCGACCGCGGCCGCCGCCCCGCCCGAAGACCCGCCCGGCGTGCGCCCCGGCAACCGCGGGTTATCCACCGCCGGAAACCCCACCGGTTCCGTATACGCCGTCATGCCCATTTCCGAAGTCTGCGTCTTGCCGGCAACCACCGCGCCGCAGCCCACCAACGCCTCCACATACGGGTCTGTCGTCGTGGGCATATCCATGCGATGCACTGAGCCGTAGGCGCACGGTAGGCCCGCTACCGGAGAGAGGTCTTTGATTGGCAGCGGCAGCCCGAATAGGTGTTGGTCGGTGGGTTTGCGTACCTGCAATGCGCGCGCTGAATCGAATGCATAATCCAAGTCGAGGGAGGCGAAACAAGGGTGGTGGTGGGGGACGCGGGCGTCGATATCCGCGACGAGCTCCGTGGGCCGTACCTCGCCGCCGCGTACGGCCGCACACAACTCGGACAGCGGTAAATCCAGCGCAGAATCTTCGGGCACGGAAGTAAACACTACTATTGAGCCATGACAAACGTCGCGTACCTCGGTCCCGCAGGCACCTTTACTGAAGAAGCCCTCTGGCGCTTTGCTGACGCCGGTTGCGTCCCCGATGACGTCACCCCGCTGCCCGTGGCAAGCTCCGCCGAAGCCATGGAAGCGGTGCGCACCGGGGCCGCGGACTACGCCTGCGTTGCAATAGAAAACTCTGTCGATGGGGCAGTGACGCTGACTTTTGATGCACTCGCCGGGGAAGGGGTGCAGATCTACCACGAAACCGAAATAGAAATCGCGTTTAGCATCATGGTGCGGCCAGGCACCACCGACATCCGCACGTTTTCCACTCACCCCGTGGCACGCCAGCAGGTGAGAAGTTGGGTGGACCAGCATCTCCCCGGCGTGGAGTACATTCCCGCATCCTCCAACGCCGCCGCCGCCCAAGCTGTCGCCGAAGGGCGTATCGACGCCGCCGCCGCCCCCCGCCGCGCCGCAGACCTGTTTGGGCTGGAACGTCGCGCCGATGGGGTTGCCGACGTATCCGGCGCCCGCACCAGGTTCGTCCTCGTCGGACGCCCGGGCACGCCCACGCCGCGCACCGGATCCGACCGCACTGCCGTGGTGTTCACCTTGCCAAATACGCCCGGTTCGTTGGTGGCCGCCCTCACCGAGTTCGCATTGCGCGGACTGGACCTTACGCGCATTGAGTCCCGGCCTACCCGCACCGGGTTGGGTACGTACCGCTTCCACGTAGACTTCATAGGCCATATCGATGATGCCCCAGTCGCCGAAGCGCTCCGTGCGCTCTACCTGCACTGCGAACACCTGTCCTACTTGGGGTCTTGGCCTACATTAGAAGTAGTTTCACGCACGGATACGCGTCGCCTGGCGGAGGCAGCCGAGTGGGTCGACGCGGCACGGAAAGGGCACCATTCATGCTGATCTTGGTACGTCACGGTCAAACCCACGCGAACGCCGCAAAAATCATCGACACGCGGCCGCCGGGGGCGGAGCTGACTGACACGGGGCGCAGCCAGGCCAGCAAACTCGGTGCCGAACTTGCGGAATACGACCTGAATTCCATCAACTGCTCCGTCGCGCTACGGGCCCAGCAAACCGCCCTGCTGCTGTCCAGCGCGTACGCGGAAACCACCGGCAAGCACGTACCGGTGGACATCCAACTCGGCGTGCACGAAATTTTCGCGGGGCATCTCGACGGCCGCGGCGACCCCGAAACCGCCGCCTCATACACGCGCGCCTTTCGCGGCTGGCTCGACGGCGACCCGGGTTCCCGGTTGCCCGGCGGCGAAAACTACCTCGAGGTGCTGCAACGCTCCCAGCCTGTACTCGAGCTCCTCGCCGGACGAGAGGGTGTGAATGTGCTGGTCAGCCATGGCGCCGCCATCCGCACCATGGCGCGCTGGGCCACGGGCGTTACGCCCGATTACGCGTTCGACACGTACCTGGCCAACGGTAGAACCGTCATCCTCGATCCCGCAGGTCGGCCCTTTGGCGAATGGGGCCTAGTCAGCTGGGGTTAACCCCAGCCGAGCGCGTGGAGATCATCGTCGTCCAAGCCGAAGTGGTGTCCCACCTCGTGGATGACGGTGATTTTTACCTGCTCGATCAGCTCTTCCTCCGAAGAACAAAAATCCTCGAGGGCGTTCTTGTAGATGGTGATCGTGTCGGGCAGGTGCCCCGCATTATCAAAGGTGCGCTGCGGCAACGCAACACCCTCGTAAAAGCCGAGGATGTGCGGGGAATCTGGATGATACGAGCCGATCAAGATCACCGTGTTGTGCATGTGTCGCACGAATTCTTCGGGAATCTGATCTAACCCTAAATCCACGAGCTCTTCGAAGCGCTCGTCGCTGACCGGCATCATTGCGGTGGCCGCTGGCTGCGCAACGGATTGCGGGTCGGCTGCGGCGGCGGCGGGGCGTCGTTAATCAAAAACTCACCCTTGGCGGTTCCCTTCAGCGTTGCAAAGCCGCCATCTGGGTTCGCCTTAATCAGCGAACAGTTCACCGTGTGCGTACCCCCAGCCCAAGAATTCACCGGAATGGTATTCCAGAACGTCTGCAACGTTGAGTTGTACAGCGCGTCGTCGCCACCGATGTAATCCAAGCTGACCTGCGTGCAATGATCCTTGAGGAAAGCGTCTTGCTCCTCAATACTCGGCGCGTGGTCTGGGAAGTGCAGTGCCAAATCAACAACGCCAGTCACCTCGTAGGTGTGTGGTTCCGCGCAGTCCACCACGTGGATGGCTTGGGCGGCGTCGACACGCACGCACTCACCCGTTTGCGCAATACGTGCTTGGTCTTGCTCCGTCGCCCGGCCACTGGTGAGCTGCAGGTTGCCGTGGTCGTCGGTCACCTGCAAACCGCACAGCATCGTGCGATCCCCGTTCTTCCACGCGTCTGGCGGCGGCAAAATCGGGGCGATGGAATACCGTCCATTCGGGTCATACTTCCCCTGCAAATAATCAAGCGTGGGCTGCCGGCATAACTCCTCGCGCAGCTGCGCCTGGCGCGTCACGTCCGGCAACGACGCGTTCGGGCCGAACTCACTTGAAGGGTAGGTGGCCAAATTCTCACGGTAAGAAACTTCAAAGCGGTGTTTTTGGGCACAGTCAGTCTGCTCAAAATTCTTAATCGCACCGTTTTGGATCTCCCACGTCAGGCAGGCGCCAATATCCGCCGTGGTAAATGGGGCAACCCCGTCCGGGGTTTCTACCGAGGGTTCATTCGTCGGCGTGGCAAACCGCGTCAAAGCAAACGCTGCAACCGCAACCACGGCCAATGCCAGCGTGAAGCGCACGGTTGTAGCAGTACGTATGGTATTCATCGTGTTCCATCATGCACCACTTACCGCCGAGTCGGAAGTGAAACGCCCGGAATCTCTTGTGCGCGACACATGTGTTTTCAGGGCGTATCTATCTGTCCGGTACAGGGACGTGCACCATTCGATAGGGCGCGCGCCGGAAAACGACTGCCGCACAATCCGCAACAACGCCGTACCAGGCTCAACGTCCAACAGTTCACCAGTCTCCTCGTCGGCGGTGATAGCGGTAGCGGTTTGCTCCGCGTCCGTCACCGGAACCCCGTATTCGTTATCCAGGATGGCGTAGACGGAATTATAAACATCGTTTTCCAGCAGGCCAGGGGCGAATTCGCTGTTGTACCAACCATCGTCAATCGCGTACGGTCGATTATCCCCCAATCGGAGGCGGCGCAGATGCGTATGGGCGGCATCCGAACCGAAAAAACTCTGCACATTATCCGGGGCGGTGCCACGGGCGGCGAGCAAAATCTTGCTGGAGGCCTTTAAATGCTGGGCGGACATTTCAGAAGAAAAAGACGCAAGATTCAGCCGAGACACCAGCGGGCTTGGGGCCACGAACGTCCCCTTGCCACGGGCGCGTTTTAAGGTGCCGGCCGCGACAAGATCGCCAATGGCGCGACGCACGGTAATTCGGCTCACGCCGTAGGTTTCTTCAAGGACTCGCTCGCCGGGCAGCATATCCCCAGGGGAAAGTTGGGTGGCGCAAATCTCTTCCAAGATCTCTCTGAGCTGCGCGTGTTTTGGCTTCGAACCGTCCGTTAACTGCCTGACCACCGGATACTCGCCCATGCAACCAGATTACTCGCCTGGTGATAACCAGGTGTGGCTTTGTGGTACATACCCCACGCAGGAGGGGGAGTGCCCGTATGTTGCGTTTGGCACAGCTGGTATTGGCATATGTTAACGGCACTGGTGCTGCGAGGTAGGGTAAAGATGTGATTGATCTCAAATTCCTTCGTGACTATCCCGAAACCGTCCGCGCCTCGCAGCTCACACGCGGGGAAGACCCCGCACTGGTAGATCAACTCATCGCAGCCGATGCGCAACGCCGCGAGGCGATTAGCGCGGCGGATGCCCTGCGCGCCGAACAAAAAGCCTTTGGCAAAAAGATCGGGCAGGCTACGCCGGAGGAACGACCCGCCTTGCTCGCGGGCTCTAACGAGCTCAAAGCGAAGGTCAAGGAAGCGGAAGCCGCCCAGAAGGCAGCGGCCGAGGAGGTTGACAGGCTGCAAATGCAGCTGAGCAACGTGGTGGAAGGCGCCCCCGCCGGCGGCGAGGACGACTTTGTGGTGTTAGAGCATGTGGGTGAGCCCCGCACCTTTGACTTCGAACCCAAGGACCACTTAGCGCTCGGCGAAAGCCTCGGCCTGATTGAGATGGAACGCGGCGCGAAGGTGAGCGGCGCCCGATTTTATTTCCTCACTGGTTATGGTGCGCTACTGCAGCTGGCCATGCTGAACCTGGCCGCGCAAAAGGCCGTGGCGAATGGGTTCGAGCTGATGGTGCCGCCGGTGCTGGTGCGCCCTGAAGTGATGTCTGGTACTGGTTTTTTGGGCGCGCACTCGGACGAGATCTATTACTTGCCGCAGGATGATTTGTATCTTGTGGGTACCTCGGAGGTTGCGTTGGCGGGCTACCACCAGGGTGAGATTCTTGATCTTTCCGCTGGGCCGAAACGCTATGCCGGTTGGTCGTCGTGTTTCCGCCGCGAGGCGGGTTCGCACGGTAAGGATACGCGCGGCATTTTGCGTGTCCACCAGTTTGACAAGGTGGAGATGTTTACGTGGTGTAAGCCGGAGGATGCCGCCGCCGAGCATCAACGTTTGTTGGCCATGGAGCGGGAGATGCTGGCGGCCGTTGAGGTGCCGTACCGGATCATTGACGTTGCTGGCGGGGACCTTGGCGCCTCGGCGGCCCGGAAGTTTGACACTGAGGCGTGGGTGCCCACCCAAGGCACGTACCGAGAATTGACGTCTACTTCGAATTGTACGACCTTCCAGGCGCGGCGTTTGCAGGTGCGGTATCGGGACGAGCAGGGCCGCACGCAAACTTGCGCCACGCTGAACGGCACGCTCGCCACCACGCGGTGGTTGGTGGCGATCCTGGAAAACAATCAGCAGTCGGATGGTTCGGTGCTGGTGCCGGAGGCGTTGCGACCGTATGTGGGCCGCGAGGTGCTGGAGCCAGTGAAGTAAATGATGGAGCCGCCGCTGCTCGTGGCCAGCGACATCGATGGCACGCTCATTGACGATAGGGAACGCATCCCCAAAGCCGTGCGGGAGGCGATTATCCGCATGACTCGCGCGGGCACCGTGATGGCGTTAGCTACTGGCAGGCCTGCGCGTTGGTTGCGCCCCGTACTGGATCAACTCACCGTGCGCCCTGTGTGCGTGTGTAGCAATGGCGCTGTGATTTACGATTCCGCCCGGGATCAGATTCTCCAGCAGCAATCCTTAAAACCCGAGGTAATGCGCCGAATTATCGACGCCGCGCGCCTCGTCACCGACGTCGGCGTCGCCGTGGAACGCTGCGGGGAATCCGCGTTTGCCCCCGAGGAAGAACTTTTTGTGGTGTCGCCCTCGTATGTGCATGCATGGGACGCCGAGGAATACGGCCACGCGGACGAAGCCGAGGTTATCGGCCAACCCGCCGTGAAACTCCTGTTGCGTAACGACGCCCTGACCGCACCGCAGCTCTACGCGCTTATTAAACCGTTGGTACCGGCGAGTACGGCGCACATCACCTATTCGATGAATGAGGGGCTCTTGGAGGTTGCCCCGCCCGGTATCAATAAAGCCAAAGGTGTTGGGGAGTTGGCTAACTATATCGGCGTTTCTGCCAACGAAGTTCTGTGCTTCGGCGACATGCCCAATGATCTTGAGATGCTGCAATGGGCGGGGTACGGAGTGGCTGTAGCAAACGCACACCCCGCGCTGAAAGCTGTTGCGGACGAGGTGTGCGGCACCAACAATGACGGCGGCATCGCCGATATTCTCAGCCGCTGGTTTTAGTTCGCCGCCCCCCGGAGCCGCGACCCAAAGCCTAGGTGGGGTGGATTTCTACGCTGCCGTCGGCGGGGTTAAAGGTAATGTAGCCGCCTTGGAAGTCAACGCGGATGAGGTCACCGGCGAGGTATTCCTCGGTGAGTGGCAACCCCAAGGGGCCAGAGTCAAAGCCTTGCGCGGCCCAGGCGTCGCCGATCTTGCCCCACAGGGCGTGCGTGCCCGCCTCGGGGGAGGACACGATCATGCCGTTGTCAAACGGTACGTACTCCACGGTGGAATTGCGTTCCCCTACCGGGGTTGCGGTGTGCACGCCGCCGCGGGGTTGGCCGAGGATGGGTCCCACGGCGTCGTTAATCTTCCGCCAAGTTTCGGCGAATTTATCGTCGCCGGTCAGGGAAATCGCCGTGGTGATCAGCGCGGGGATGTCCTTCAGCTGCAGGCCCTCGATGATGTCGATGCTGCCGGCTTTGGAAACTTCGTTTGGCAGGCGGCCTTGAGAGGCGAGCAAACCCACGCCCGCGGCCAGTAGCGTGCCGACCGTATTGCCGATGTTCGGGGAGGCTAGCGCTTGGGCGAGCGGCGCTGTGGAGGCTTGCTCTGCCGCAGGTTGCGCAGCCTGCTGCGTCGTTGTTGGCGCGGCGGTGGTTGGTGCGGTGGTTGTTGGTGCGGTGGTTCGCTCCGGTTGGGGCTGTCCGTTGCGGAGGGAATCGTACTTGCGTTTGGCGGTCGCGCGGATCTGATCCATCTTCGCGTATGCGTATTGTCCGGGGCACGCGGTGGTGCCGACGTCGCGGTGGGCGAAGATATTGGGCAAGGTCACGGCTTGCCCGTAGGCGAATTTGGCAAAGCTTGTGCCTTCGGAATAGTGCAGGTCTTCCCCGGTCGGGTCGAAGTCGCCGACCTTGGCCCGCCAGCCCGCGAGCTCGCCGACAGCGTTAAGCATGGTGTCGGTTGGCTCGACTTCTTCGTAATTGCCGAGCATGGAAATCGCCCAAGTGTTTTCGTTGAAGCCACCTGCGTGGGCGCCTTGGACCGTTTTGTTCATGCCGCCCGCACGGCCCTCGTAGATCGTGCCGTACTTGTCCACGAGGGAGTGGTAGCCGATATCGCACCAGCCGAGTTGTTGGGCGTGGTATTGGTAGATTCCGCGCACGATACCCGCTGCTTCCGCCTGCGTATAGTTGTTCGAACCTGCGGTGTGGTGGATGGTGATCGCGTTGGTCTCGTCGTCGTAGGTAGGTTCGCCGCAGCGGATGGATTCGTCCGCGCGCCAACCCGCGCGGGTCACCACGCTGGGCATGCCGTCGCTGTCGGCGGTCAGCGCGATGCCGCCTTGGTCGGCGTGGCCGTCGATAAACACGGCGTCGATACCCGCGGCGTCTTGCACGCCGTGAACCGCTACCTGCACTTTTCGGGTGGGCTCGAGGTAAATCGGTTCAGTGCCGGTGCGGGTGGTGGCCTCTTCGTTGATGGGGTCGGCGCTATACCACGGCCCCCAAGAGCCGTCCTCCCGTTGCGCGCGGAAGAATGCCGCGACGTCGCGCTGCCCTTGCCAGGAGAGGGCGAATAGTGAGAAAGGTTCGTCTCGGGCAAATTCCTTCACGCTGCGCGGGCCCTGGTCTTCGCCCTGCGCGCTGATTGCGGAATCCTCAACGACTACGGTTTCGCCGCCATCGAAGCTGGTGGTAGCGAGTGAAGCGGCGATGGGGTCACCACCAGCTTCCTGGGTCTTTTGAATACCACCGATGCCCAAGGCTGCGGATGCGATCAGGGCAAGAGCAAGAATCACAGCAAGGATGGGACGGTGGGAGCCTGCTTGTAAGCGGCGGCGCTGCAGCATGTGAGGACACTCCCTGAGATCGAGACAATGTTACGATAATAAACTCTAGTGGCACATGCTATCAGTGTGGCGCTTGTTAATAAAGTGGCGTGTGCGGCGTGTCCGCGAGTATTACCGTGCGCTGCGCGAACGCACGCGATACGCTCGATGCATGACCGAACAAAAATATGACCTCATTGTGGTTGGATCCGGGCTCTTTGGGCTGACGGTGGCAGAGCGCGCCGCAAGCCAGCTTGGCAAGCGCGTGCTCATCGTGGAAAAGCGTCATCACCTCGGCGGAAACGCATATTCAGAGGCCGAGCCCACCACCGGCATCGAGGTCCACCGCTACGGTGCGCACTTGTTCCATACCTCGAACAAGCGCGTCTGGGACTATGTTCGGCAATTCACGGAATTCACTGGTTACCAGCACCGCGTGTTTGCAATGCACAAGGGCACCGCGTACCAATTCCCCATGGGCCTGGGCCTTATTAACCAATTCTTTGGAAAATATTACAGCCCGGACGATGCCCGCGCCTTGATCCGCGAGCAAACCGATGGGCTGGACCCGGATGCCGCCACCAACCTTGAGGAAAAGGCGATCTCCCTGATTGGACGCCCCCTGTATGAGGCGTTCGTGCGGGACTACACCGCGAAGCAGTGGCAGACGGACCCGAAGGAACTCCCCGCCGGGAATATTACTCGCCTGCCTGTGCGCTATACCTTTGACAACCGTTACTTCAACGACACGTTCGAAGGTCTCCCTGTCGACGGTTACGCCGCGTGGCTGGAGCGCATGGCGGACCACGAGCTCATTGATGTGCGACTGAATACTGATTGGTTTGAGGTCCGCGAGCAGGTTCGCGCCGAAAGCCCCAACGCGCCCGTGGTGTACACCGGCCCGCTCGACCGCTACTTCGACTACTCCGAGGGCACGCTCGGCTGGCGCACACTTGACTTTGAAACCGAAGTGTTGGACACCGGCGATTTTCAGGGAACATCCGTGATGAACTACAACGATGCGGATGTGCCCTACACCCGTATCCACGAATTCCGGCACTTCCACCCGGAGCGTAGCGACCGCTACCCAACGGACAAGACAGTCATCATGAAGGAGTACAGTCGCTTCGCCGAGGGCGACGATGAGCCCTATTATCCGATCAACACGCCGGCGGACCGCGATATGCTGCTGCGCTACCGTGAGCTTGCCGCCCAGGAAACCCAACGCCACCAGGTATTTTTCGGCGGCCGCTTAGGTACGTATCAGTATCTGGATATGCACATGGCTATCGCTTCCGCGCTGAGCATGTTTGATAATAAGCTTGCGCCGATGTGGCAGGGGTGAGTTACACCCAAGGGGTATTTCTCCCCCGAATTGGCGTTTACACTGTGGATAAATATAGCTGTAAGAATGTGAACGCGGGTTGTGGGTAAACGTCAAATTATCGTCGTGGTCAGCGCTGTCTTGCTGCTGATCGCCGCAGTGGCGGCGGCAACGTATTTTTCCGCGCCGCCGGCGGGACGTTACAAGTTTGTGGATAGCCGATACGCGGGAGTGTCCTCCAAAATTGCCGGCTGGGAGACCGACAGCGAAAAGGTCTCCATCGAATACCCGATCACCCACATTTCCGGCATTGACGCCACCATTGAGGAGGCGATCGACGCCGACTATGACACGTTCCGCAACGAGGATTCCGCGCAGACGTTCGCGGCGGGGTACCAGATCACCACGAATACGGATCGGTACCTTTCCATCGCCGTAAATGTGCATCAGGATGACCGCGCGGAGAGTTATTGTTGGACGTTCGACAAACGCACGGGCGAGGCGTTAACGCTTCCTTCGCTTTTCGACGACCCCGCCCTCGGCGTATCCGAAATCGTTGAGCTTGCGCAAAACGCGGCCCGGAAGCATTTGGCTGCCCAGGGCAAGTCGGCGGAGGATGCGGAACTTTCTGGTGACCGGTTCACCAATTTTGCGGTGGACCATGGTTCGCTGATGTTCGGTTCGGTGCTTCCGGATGCCTACCGTGAGCTAAACCTACGCGTGGACGTCAACCAGGTGAGCGACCTGATAGTAGAGGAATACGCCGAGGATTTGTTTGGGGTGACGCCCTTGACGATGCCCGGGCCGGTGGAGCCCGCGGTGTCGAAAAGCTGCGCCGGCCAGCGGTGTGTGGCGTTAACGTTCGACGACGGTCCGGGGGAGCATACGCGGCGGCTGCTGAGCATCCTGGGTGCTCACGACGTGAAAGCTACGTTCTACCTGGTGGGCGAGCAGGTGCGCGGTAATCGCGCGCTGACCAACCGCATGGCGAAAGCCGGCCATCAGATTGGCAACCACTCCTGGAATCATCCGGACCTGTCGCAGCAATCCCCGGAAGTGATTCGGCAGCAGCTGGTGGACACGAACGAGCTTATTGCGGAAGTCACAGGTGTGACTCCGCACACCATGCGCCCGCCGTACGGTGCGCTCAGCCCCGCCGTGACCCAGGAGATTAAGGCCGCCGAAATGTCCACGATCCTCTGGAACGTAGATACGAAAGACTGGGCGGACTTGGATTCCACCATCGTGTGCAATCGAGCGGTGGCCAGCGCGCAGCCCGGTTCGATCATTTTGATGCATGATGTGCACAAAACCACCGTGGATGCCGTGCCGTGTGTGATCGGCGAACTGGCCAAATTAGGGTACCGCTTCGTCACCGTGGACGAGTTGCTTGGGGAAACCACGCCGGGCACGATGTATTTTTCCGCCTCCTAGCGTGACCTGTGCTTATGTTACAGTCGGGCTGAGTATGCGTGTCTGGGTGGCTTAAGCACCATACAGCTTGTGGAAGACTACTCTTCAATGGGAACCCAACAGAAAGGCTGGAACAATATGAGCAAGGCGGTCGAGCAGCTGCAGCGTGTGTTGCTGCCCAAGCGTGGTGAGCCGCACGATGTGCGCACGCTGTACTTGCTGGAGGCTGATCGCAATGACGCCCGCGCGAGCTGGAATGATCGTACGAGTGTGACCATTCCCAGCGGTTGCGAGGTGAGTTTCCAGACCTATTTCAACGCATTCCCAGCTAGTTATTGGCGGCGTTGGTCGCAGCTGGACTCGGTGGTGTTGCGCGTTGAGGTTTCCGGCGCCGCCCGCGTTGACGTGTACCGTTCCAAGATCGACGGCGCCCGCATCGGTGTGGTCGGCGGTCTGGTTGAGGATGATGCGATTGAATTCGACCTTTCCTTAGCCCCGTTTGAGGATGGTGGTTGGTATTGGTTCGACATCACCGCCGAGACCGACACGACGATTACCAAGGCCGGTTGGTTTTCCCCGATTGCCGCCCAGCCGCAAACCCTGCCGAGCGGGGAGCAGGTCGGCCCATTTGAACAGCGCGTAACCGTTGGTGTTCCTACGTTTAACCGTCCCGCAGACGCCGTCGCCGCCTTGGAAGCGTTGGCCAGTGACCCCGCGGTGGATGCCGTAATTGACGCGGTGATTATGCCTGATCAGGGCACGAAACACCCCGCGGACGAGCCGGGATATGCGGCCGCCGTGGATCATTTTGAGGGGCGCTTTTTTGAATTCCGCCAGGGTAACCTCGGCGGCTCCGGTGGGTATTCTCGCATCATGTGGGAGGCGTTGGGCGACGGCCCGGCCGGTGCGCCGCAGTCCCCATACATTCTCTATATGGATGACGATATTGCCATCGAACCGGACTCGGTGCTGCGGGCGCTGCAGGTTGCGCGTTTTGCCAAAACGCCGATGTTAGTGGGCGGGCAGATGCTGAACCTGCAGGAGCGCAGCCATCTCCATTCCATGGGCGAGGTTGTGGACCGGTCTATTTTTATGTGGACCCACGCCCCGCACGTGCACTATGACCACGACTTTTCTAAGATGCCGCTGAGCTATCAGGGGAACAAGGACGATAAGCCGAAGGATAAAAACTCCCGCGACTTACACCGCCGCATCGACGTCGATTACAACGGTTGGTGGATGTGCCTGATCCCGCGTCTGGTTGCGGAGGAGATCGGCCAGCCGCTGCCACTATTTATTAAGTGGGACGATGCGGAGTATGGCCTGCGCGCGGCGAAGGCGGGTTATCCCACGGCAACGTGGCCGGGCGTGGCGATTTGGCATATGGCGTGGTCCGATAAGGACGACGCGATTGATTGGCAGGCGTATTTCCACCTGCGCAACCGGCTTATTGTCGCCGCCATGTATCACGACGGCCCAGTGGACGGCATTATTCGCTCGATGCTGAAGGCTACCGTGAAGCACTTGATGTGCTTGGAGTACTCCACTGTGGTGATTCAAAACGAGGCGATGCGAGATTTCCTCGCCGGGCCCGAGCGCCTGTTTGATATTTTGGATTCCTCGCTGCCGCGCATTGCGGCGATCCGCAAGGAATACCCGGATGCTGTGGTGTTGCCTACCGCCGCGGAGTTGCCGCGGGCGACGGGCATTCCGGGCGTGCCCACGAAGGACGTTGGCGGTCGCCTCGGCCCCGTAAAGAAGGCGTTTTGGCTGCTCAAGGGCCTCAAGCACACGCTGAGCAAGGAAAACAAGGCGCACCATGCTACCCCGCAGGCAAACTTCGCCCCCATTGAGGCGCGGTGGTTCAGCCTGTCGCGTGTCGACGGCGCGACCGTGACCACCGCAGACGGCCGCGGCGTGGTCTACCGCCAACGCGATCGAGCCAAGGCAAAGGCGTTGCTGCAGGAATCCCGGGCGCTGCAAAAGGAAGTGAAGGAACGCTTCGACGAGATGCGCGAGCGCTATCGGGCGGCACATAGTGAACTGACCAGCCATCAGGCGTGGGGGAAGGTGTTTCAGTGACCAAGGGTGACCCGTTCCGCGAGACCGAGGTGCTCGTGAGCTTGCAGCGCTTGGTCCCCCAAGCGACGTTGCCGGTGGCGCGTGGCATGAGCTTTTTTGGTGAGCATGCGGCGGGCTGGATGGCGTTGGGTTTGGTGGGCGCGGTCGTGGATAAGCGGCGGCGCGGTGGGTGGTGTCGGTTGGCCTTGGCGGCGCTGATCAGCCACGCGGCCTCTGTCGCGCTGAAACGCGTGGTGCGCCGCCCGCGACCCGCCGACGAGCGAATTACCATTGGCGTTTCTACACCCAGTAAGCTCAGTTTCCCAAGCTCGCACGCGACGTCCACCACGGCGGCATTGGTGAGCCTGACCACGCTGACCGGTAGCCGTATTCCCCTGGTGGGCGTGCCACTGATGATGCTTTCGAGGATGATGTTGGGCGTGCATTACCCCACCGACGTTGCCGCCGGCGCGTTGTTGGGGGCGCTCACCGCGAAACTGGTGCAGGAAAGGCAGTAACTTACATGACCCAGCCGATCGGCTCCGAACCGCACACCACTGGACTGGACACACATACGAAAAAGAAGCCTCCGAAAAACCTTTTGGATGGCATGGTGAAAGCGCTGCGTCCGAAGCAGTGGATCAAGAACGTGTTGGTGCTCGCCGCGCCCGCCGCTGCGGGTAGCTCGGCGCTGCTGAACCCCACAACGCTTCTCGACGTCGCCATCGCGTTCGCCGTGTTCTGCATGGCGGCGTCGTCGATCTATTTGGTCAACGACGCCCGCGACGTGGAGGCCGATCGGGCGCACCCCACGAAGCGATTCCGTCCTATTGCTGCAGGTGTACTGCCTGTGTGGCTGGCTTATTGCATGGCGATCGCACTGATTGTCGGGGCGCTCGGCGTGTCTTGGTTGGCAACCTCCGGTAAAGATTTGTGCGTGGTGGTGGCGATCTATATCGCACTGCAATTGGGGTATTGCTTCGGCTGGAAACATCAACCCGTCATTGATATTGCATTGGTTTCTTCCGGGTTTATGTTGCGCGCAATGGCGGGCGGTGTTGCGGCGGGGATCATGCTTTCGCAATGGTTCCTATTAGTAGCTGCTTTCGGTTCGCTGTTTATGGCCTCAGGAAAACGTTATGCAGAGATTCTGCTTGCTGAGCGTTCTGGCGCAAAGATCCGTAAGTCTCTTGAGGGGTACACAGCCCCTTATCTGCGTTTTGTTTGGACCCTGTCGGCAACCGCTGTGGTGATGTCTTATGCGCTCTGGGGTTTCGATATGCACGGGGGTGTCTGGTACCAGGTGTCGATGGTGCCCTTTACCGTGGCAATTCTTCGATATGCAGCAGACATTGACCGGGGCGATGGGGGTGCCCCTGATGAGTTGGCACTTTCGGACCGAACTTTGCAGGCATTAGCCCTGCTATGGGTGGTTTGCATCGTGCTTGCTGTGTACGTAAATCCGGCTTAAGACACCCCGCAAAAAAACTTGCATCTAGCTTTGTGCGACTTAAGGATGTAACATTTTGAAAAAGCTGGGGCGATAGTCCCAATGTCAATGCGCAATCGAGTACTGGGAAAGACCCTACCGAGGAGAACCATGACCATCATGAACCGACTTCGCGCAGTCGGCCGTAGTGCCACTGTGGTAGCTATGGCTGTTGCTGCAGCAGCAGGACTCGCCGTCGCTGGCAGTGGCGTCGCACATGCTAACAGTCGCGAAACGCTTCGTCCTGATGCAACCGGAACCTGTGACTGGGATGCGGCGCAGCACTGGGTGCAGCGTTGCGATGTCTGGTCTGAATCGATGGGGCGGAACGTGCCTGTGCTGGTGCAGCCCGCTCGGGCCGGTGGCAACGCTGGTTTCTATCTCCTTGACGGTATGCGCGCTGACGATAACTTCACCGGTTGGACCGTGTACTCGAACGCCCAGCAGGCGTACGTGGATACGAACATCACCTTGGTGATGCCAGTCGGTGGCGCAGGTTCCTTCTACTCCGACTGGGAGAACTCCGCAGCGTTCTCCTCGGAGCCGGTGACCTACAAGTGGGAAACCTTCCTGACCGCGGAGCTGCCGGGCTACCTGCAGCAGCACTTCGGTGTTTCCCCGACGAATAACTCCATCGCTGGTCTTTCCATGGGTGGCACTGCTGCCCTGAACTTGGCGGCACGTCACCCGAACCAGTTCCGCCAGGCGCTGTCCTACTCTGGCTACCTGCACACCACCGCACCGGGCATGCAGACCCTGCTGCGGTTGGCGCTGCTGGAGACCGGTGGCTTCAACCTGAACGCTATGTACGGCAGCATCACCAACCCACGCCGTTTTGAGAACGACCCGTTCCACAACATGGAGGGGCTGCACAACGCGGACGTGTACATTTCCGCCGCTACCGGTGCGTGGGCGCCGGAGGATCACAACTTGCCGTTGGATCAGCGCTTCATGGGCGCCGGCTTGGAGTTCCTGTCCCGTGCTACCACTCAAGAGTGGGAGCGTGAAGCTCGCTCTAAGGGTCTGAACCCGACCACCCACTACCCGGCCGTTGGTATTCACAACTGGCGTCTGTGGACGGATGAGCTGTGGCGTACCCGCGACCGCGTCTTGGACGTGATGCAGGCTCGCTAAGAGTTTCATTTGGATTGACCGCGCCGCTGGCGCGGTTTTTTCATGTCTAGTCACAGCAATTTAAAAAATTCACGTTGGACACCGTGTGTCACAACTACCACAACCTTCAAGTTGTACTTAAACTTAAGCGTATCGTGTGCAATCTTTTAAATTGTTGAGGACTTAGTTCATGCGCTCTTTTTCCTTCCCTGCCCGCGTTCTCCGCGCCGCAGCCATCCTCGTTCCGCTGACGTTGCTGAGCCCGCTTCCGGTCGCCGTGGCACAAGTAACTGCCCCGAGCCCGAGCGCAGGCCATAACGGTATTACGGACTATCTTGAGGGGGGCGAAGCGCCGCAACGCACGCCTATCCGTACTGATCACCCAGATATTGGTGGTTTGCCCTCGGGGGTGGACGTTGATCGCGTCGAATGGCTCACGGACCGGAGAGTCGCGGTGTTTATCAAGTCAGCCGCCATGCCGGAAAAACCAATCCAAGTACAGATCCTGCTGGCGCGCGATTGGCACTCCAACAAGGATGCCAAGTTTCCCGAGGTGTGGGCGCTCGACGGTTTGCGCGCACTAGAGGAAGAAAGCGGTTGGACTCTCTACACCAATATCGAGCAACAATTCGCTGATAAAAACGTCAACGTGATCATGCCTGTTGGCGGAGAGTCTTCGTTCTACACAGACTGGGACAAACCCGATAAAGGCAAACACTATAAGTGGGAGACGTTCCTGACCCAGGAACTGCCAGCGGTACTGAAGAACGGCTATCGCTCGAATGAGCAGCGTGCGATCTTCGGTATTTCCATGGGCGGCACCGCGGCGATGAACTTGGCGCAGCATCGCCCGGATATGTTCAATTTTGTTGGTTCCTTCTCTGGGTACTTGGACACCACGTCCTCCGGCATGCCCGCCATGATCGGCGCCGCGATGCAGGACGGTGGCGGCTACACGGCCGAAAATATGTGGGGACCGTACGGCTCCCAACGGTGGATCGACAATGATCCGAAGCTGGGTATTGAGGCGCTGAAAGGTAAAAGCGTCTACGTTTCCGCAGGTTCTGGGCGGGACGATTACGGGCAGCCTGGCAGCGTTGCCGAAGCACCTGCGGAGGTTTCCGGCATGGGGCTGGAGGTAATTTCCCGCATGACCACCCAAACGTTTGTGGACCGCGCAAAAAAGGCCGGGGTGCCGGTGACGGCAATGTTCCGTCCGTCTGGCATTCACAACTGGCCGTACTGGCAGTTCGAGCTGACCCAAGCGTGGCCGCACATCGCAGACAGCCTCAACCTCGAAGACCAGGACCGTGGCGCGGAATGCACCGCCGGCGGCGCAATCGGCGAGCTCACCAAGGACGGCTCCTACGGATCCTGCGTGACCAACGAGTACGACGTCCCCGGCGGCAAGGCGCAGGATTTCCGCAACGGCCGCGCGTATTGGTCGCCGAACACGGGCGCGCACGTGCTCATCGGTCGCATCGGTGCCCACTACTCTGAACTGGGTGCTACCGAGTCTTGGCTGGGGTTCCCGCTCTCCGGTGAGCAGACTACTCCGGACGGTGTGGGCCGCTACGTGGATTTTGAACACGGTTCCATTTATTGGACCCCAGAAACCAACGCCCACGCGGTGCCCAAAGACATGAAGGAAGCTTGGGGCCGGTTGAAGCACGAGCAGGGAGCGTTGAAGTATCCCACTTCTGATCCGAAGGAGGTTGGGGAAAACGTTGTCCAGCAATTCCAGGGCGGCTATGTCATTCGCACTCAAGACGATCACGCGTTCACCGTTCAGGGCATTATCGCCCAGAAATACGGGGAACTGGATACGGTGAATTCTCGTCTTGGCGCACCGAAATCCAATGAAATTCCCGTGAATGGTGGTGCGTTCCAGCAATTTGAGCATGGCAATATGTATTGGAGCTCAAACACGGGTGCACACTACGTCCTCTACGGCGACATTTTCGACGCCTGGGGTAAGAAGGATCACGAACAAGGCGAATACGGGTTCCCAGTCTCCGATCAGGAGAAAATCCCCGCAGGTGGTGAATCCGTTACTTTCGAACACGGCGTTATTCAGCAGGTCAACGGCCGCATTATTGAGGAGAAGAAGTGAGCATACGACACGCTTTCGTAGTCTTAGTCGCCTGTAGTGCCCTCGTGGCGTGCGGTGGCGCAACTTCGGAAGACACCACGGATTCCTCGGCGACATCGCTGAGCCGCGCCACCACCGCAAGCTCTGGGGCGACGAGCAAAACCGACACCCCGTCGGACGCTAGTTCGACGGAGCCAAGTGTGAAGGATCGGCCCGCGCAGGAAATCTCCTCGCTGCCCGAGATCACGCCCGAACGCACCGCTACCGACGAGGATTTTCTGCACGATCTGCAGGACAAGAAAGTCAAGGTAGAAGGCGTTGAGGATCAACTTATCGCCGCGGCTACCGAGGTGTGCCGGGCCAACGAACTCGGGCAGAAAAGCTTCACTGTCGACGCCGTGGCTGGCCAGCTGATCGAGCAGGGTCGCAGTAGCGAAACTCCCGAAGCCTTGGCCGAAACAATTGCGGCGGCCGCGAAAAACGCGTACTGCTAGATCCTATGAAAAAGGTGCTCACAATTCTGGTTGCGCTCATTGTGCTCGTGTTGATCACATTGGGCGTGGTTCGTTGGTTAGTGCAACCCCCGACCCCCGTTCCGCCGACCCCCGAACCCCCAACGGCAACGCAACCAGATTGGTGCCCGGACGTGGAGGTGATTGCCGCCCCTGGCACGTGGGAGTCCAACGCGGCGGACGATCCCGTGACCCCCACCGCCAACCCCACCTCGTTCATGCTCACGGTGACCCAACCGCTCCAAGAGCGGTACTCCCCGGATGATGTGAAGGTGTGGACAGTTCCCTATACTGCGCAATTCCGCAATATTCACGCCATGCACGAGGTGAGCTACGACCAGTCTCGGAATGAGGGCAGCGCGCGCGCCGAAGAGGAGATGCGGGCAACCCATGGGGAATGCCCCTTGACGGACTTCGTGCTCGTCGGATTCTCCCAAGGTGCCGTATTCCTCGGCGACATCGCCTCCGTGATCGGAACCGGTACCGCGAACATTGTGCCCGCGGAGCGGATTCGGGGTGTGGCGCTGGTGGCGGATGGGCGTCGAGAAGCGCAGTACGGGCAGCACGTGGGCAACCCCGTATCCGGTGTCGGCGCGGAAGTAGCGTTGCGCCCCGTCAACGCGCTGATTCAACCAATTGTTCCCGAGGCAACGATGCGTGGCTCGCGGCCCGGCGGGTTCGGCGCCCTCAACGACCGCACCGTGGAAATATGCGCGCCCGATGATCACATTTGCGACGCCCCGCTCAATGTGTTGAATGCGTTAGAACGCGCCGAGGGTCTGATTGCGGCAAATGGTATTCACGCGCAATATGCCACAAATCCGAACGTCATCCCCGGAACTACAACATCCGCGTGGTTGGTGGATTGGACAACAGACTTAATCAACAAATAAGTCAAATCCCTTGTATGTTCACTAGGGAAAGCATTAGACTTCACTAAGTATCTTGCAACCACTATAGGAGTACCATGGATCTTCATGCCGTCATCGGCCAGTTTTTTGACGAACAGGGCCGAATCAATCTGCCACCTCAGATGACCATTGCTGGGCTGTGTGAAACCCTGTACCAAGCGGAAGCGATGCAGGGAGGTGGGGATCGGCATTGCATGCGATTCTGGGACTTCTCCGCTGATCGTTCCGGCGTCGCCGTGGACTACACCCGTACTCAAGTAAACATCCGCATCAAAGCCGTGGCTGCGCGCCTGCAGCAGGTGGGCTCCATCGGTGACCGCGTGGCAGTACTGGCCGGCAATAGCCCCGAATACTTGTTTGGGTTTATTGGCGCCATGTATGCCGGCATGGTGCCGGTGCCATTGTACGACCCGAACGAACCGGGCCACGCCGACCATCTGAAGGCCGTGCTTGCGGATTGCAAGCCCAAGATTGTGTTGACGCATACCCCGTCCGCAGCCTCCGTGCGCGCGCACTTTGCCGACATCCCGGCCGCCGAGCGTCCCCGCATCCTCTCCGTGGACTCCCTGCCGGATTCCCTCGCGGAAAGCTGGGCGAACCCGCTGACGCTGCCCGAGGTGCAGGCGATGATGCAGCAGTCGCAGCAGAGCCCGCTGGACATGGTGGCGTTCCTGCAATACACCTCCGGCTCCACCCGCGTTCCGGCTGGCGTGGTGTTGACGCACCGCTCCGTGATGACCAACGTGCTGCAAATCTTCACCGCAGCGAAATTGCAAACCCCGCTGCGCTTGGTCACCTGGTTGCCGCTGCACCATGACATGGGCATTATCCTCGCCGCGTTCGTCACCGCGCTTGGGTTGAACATGGAATTTATGACGCCGCGCGATTTCATCCAGCAGCCCTCCCGCTGGACCAAGCAACTGCACAAGCGCGAAAACGACGTCAACGTGTACACCGTGGTGCCGAACTTCGCCCTCGAACTGGGCGTGCGCTACGCCCAACCGGCGGAAGGTGAAGAGCTGGATCTGAGCGCCATCGGCGGGCTGATCGTGGGTTCGGAGCCGGTCACCCCGAAGGCTGTGAACCAGTTCTTTGACGCGTTCTCCAAGTATGGCTTGGAGCGCACCATGATCCGCCCGTCTTACGGTTTGGCCGAGGCATCCCTGCTGGTGACCACGCCGCAGACTGACAATCGCCCGCTGATTATCTTCGCCGACCGCGACAAGCTCAGCGAAGGCTATGTGGAAATCGTCGCGGAAGACGACGAAAAGGCGATGCCGTTGATGTCCAACGGTTCCGTGGTGCGCCCGCAGGCGCTGGTGGTTGTTGATCCGGAAACCCGCACCGAGTTGGCGGATGGCCAGGTCGGCGAGTTCTGGGCGCATGGCCAGAACATGGCTGTGGGGTACTTGGACCGCCCCGAGGAAACGGCCGCCACGTTCCACAACACGTTGATCGCGCGGCTGCCTGAAAACTCCCGCGCGGAAGGTTTCCCTGATGACGATCGCTGGATGGCCACCGGTGACCTTGGCGTCATCATCGACGACGAGGTGTATATCACCGGTCGCCTGAAGGACTTGATTGTGGTGGCTGGCCGCAACCACTACCCGCAGGACATCGAGTACACCGTGGATCACGCGACGGATCACATTGAGCCCGCCGCGATCGCCGCCTTCGCCATTGAGGGTGACGACGTGGAGAAGCTGGTGATCTTCGCTGAGCGTGAGCGCACCAAGGACGAATCCGGTGACGCCGCCGCCATCGAGGCAATCCGCGCCGCAGTGTCCAAGCATCACGGTGTGGTGCCCCACGATGTGCGCATCGTCGGCTTGGGCGAAATTCCCCGGAGCTCCTCCGGTAAAATCGCTCGCCGCGTGTGCAAGAACGCGTACTTAGCTGAGCAATAACGCCGCACTCGTGCGAACAACAGCAACGCTTGGACCCCTTTATCGGGGTTCGAGCGTTGTTTTTGTTGGGGTGGTGTGGGGCCTAGGCGAGGGCTTTATCGATGCTGTAACGGAATATCGTGGTTGCGCGATGACTCTGTTACCCTGAGAATTTACTAGGCGAACCCAACTGTGCCGTTTTACCTTGGGTTTCAACACGCCTAGGGTAAAAATATTCTTCCTATGTGCTGCGGGTAGCCTAGAGGGGTTAGAACTTACTCATAGAAGTGTGAAGGTGTAGTGATGGATCAGCGTCAAATGACCGTGTCAGAGCTCAAAGCTTGGCTGCGGGCATGGATAGTTTCCGCTACAGGTCTGCCTGAAGATGAGATTACTGAAGACAAATCCATGGAGAATTTTGGATTGTCTTCACGCGACGTCGTTATCCTCTCAGGTGAGTTGGAAAATCTACTTGACGTGCAATTAGACGCCACCATCGCATACGAGTATCCCTCGATTGCCGCGCTAAGCCAGCGCCTTATTCACGGCCCCTCGGACCAACCTAAAAAGGTTGAGCGCCCCCAATTTACGCTGGTTTCAGATTCGCCGGGTACACACGATATCGCCATTGTGGGCATGGCCGCCCGGTATCCCAAAGCGCATACGATTGCCGAGTTTTGGGATCTTATTATTTCCGGGCGCGACGCCATGTCCGAGCTTCCGGAAGGCCGCTGGTCGGAATACGCTACGGATGACGTGATGATGGCCAAAATGGCCGCCACGCAAACCATCAGCGGTTATATAGAAGACATTGCGAGTTTCGATGCGGAGTTTTTTGGCCTGTCCCCGCTCGAGGCGGCGAACATGGACCCGCAGCAACGAATCGTTCTCGAGCTCGCGTGGGAGGCGCTTGAACAGGCGCATATTCCTGCGAATACCCTGCGTGGGGAAAACGTGGGCGTATATATAGGCTCCTCCAATAATGACTATGGGATGATGATCGCCGCCGACCCCGCGGAGGCGCACCCGTATGCCCTTACCGGCGCCGCGAGTTCGATTATTGCGAACCGGGTTTCCTACGTATTTGATTTCCGTGGCCCTTCTGTCAGCGTTGATACCGCCTGTTCGTCGTCCCTGGTCAGTGTGCATCATGCGGTGCGTGCGCTGCGGTGCGGCGACGCGGATATCGCCCTTGCTGGCGGTGTGAACATTCTGGCGAACCCATTTGCTACTACCGCGTTCGGTGAGCTCGGCGTGCTCAGCCCGTCCGGCAAAATCCACGCGTTTTCCGAAGACGCTGACGGTTTCGTTCGCTCCGATGGCGCTGGCATCGTAGTGCTGAAGCGTGTCGACGACGCGCTCGCCAGCGGCGACAACATCCTTGCAGTGATTAAGGGAACTGCCGTGAATTCGGACGGCCGATCCAACGGCTTGACCGCTCCGAACCCAGAAGCACAAGTGGCGGTATTGGAGCGCGCCTATGCAGATGCCGGTATCGACCCGCACGCGGTGGACTATGTGGAGGCCCACGGGACCGGTACGATCCTCGGCGATCCCATTGAGGCGAGCGCATTGGGCCAAGTGCTGGGCCGCGGACGTACTGCGTACGAGCCGTTGCTGCTGGGCAGCGTGAAAACAAACTTTGGCCACACCGAATCGGCGGCGGGTGCGGCCGGTTTGATCAAGGTTGTGCAGTCGATGAAACACGGGGTGTTGCCGCCGTCGCTGAATTACTCCGGACCAAACCCATACATTGACTTCGATCGGGAGCGGCTCGAAGTAGTGGAGGATCCCCGCGAGTGGCCGAAGTATTCGGGCCGCGCAATTGCGGGCATTTCCGGCTTTGGTTTCGGCGGCACTAACGCGCACGCTGTCGTCGCTGAGTTCGACCCCTCGGAATACGAACGTAAAGCCGAGAACTGTGAGCCAGAACTGGATACGGAGCAGTACCTGTTGCCGGTGAGCGGGCTGTTGCCGTCGCGGCGTCGACAGGCGGCCGCGGACGTTGCAGACTTCCTCGAGCAGGGCGCGGACCTGGCCGAGGTTGCGCGCTCACTCGCCGGTAGAAACCATGGTCGATCCCGCGCGGTAGTCACTGCGAGCAGCGCGGATGAGGCGATCAAACGGCTGCGTATCGTCGCGGAAGGCAAAAAGAGCGCCGGTATCGCCGTCGCGGATGCTCCCTTTGCGCACGGACCTGTGTTCGTATACTCCGGTTTCGGCGCGCAGCATCGGAAGATGGCAAAAGACTTGCTCCACACGTCGCCGTTTTTCCGGGAACGCATCACAGCGCTCAACGCGGAAATCGAACTGGAATCCGGCTGGTCGCTCCTCGACATTATTGAAGACGACGAACAAACGTATAACACTGAAACCGCGCAGGTAGGGATCACCGCTATCCAAATAGCGCTCACCGACCTGCTCGCACATTTGGGCGCTCGTCCCGCAGCCGTGCTGGGCATGTCTATGGGGGAGATCGCCGCCGCCTACGCCGCGGGCGGGCTTACCGCCAAGGATGCGATGCGCGTCGCTTGCCATCGTTCCCGGCTCATGGGGGAGGGCGAGAATTCCCTGTCCGAAGACCAGCTTGGCGCTATGGCGGTGGTGGAATTCGCGGCAGATGACCTCGCCGAATGCATCGCGGAAAATCCAGAGTTCGCGGGCATCGAACCGGCCGTGTACGCAGGCCCGGGTATGACCACCGTGGGCGGCCCGCGCGACGCCGTGGTCAAGCTCGTGGAAAAGCTTGAGGCGGAGGAAAAGTTCGCACGTTTGCTCGACGTGAAGGGGGCCGGACATACGAGCGCTGTGGATCCGCTGCTCGGCGAACTCGCTGCCGAAACCGCAGACATTACGCCGCTGCCGCTCCGCGTGCCGCTGTTCAGCTCCGTGGATAAGGGCGTGGTGTACCCGGCGGGGTCCGTGGTGCACGAGTCTGATTATTGGTTGCGTTGCACCCGGGGCTCCGTGTGGTTCCTCGAGGCCACGACCGCGGCGTTCGCTGCGGGCCACGAAATTCTGGTGGAGATCAGCCCGAACCCGGTGGCGCTCATGGGCATGATGAATACGGCGTTTTCCGTGGGCAAGGGCGATGCGCAATTGCTGTACAGCCTCAAGCGCAAGGTGTCGCCCTCCGATTCGCTGCGGGAGTTGCTGGCCAAGCTGTACGTTGCTGGTGAGCCGATTGCGCTGGAGTTGCTTACGGGCACTGGTGTTGCGGCGGATACGCCGGGCGTGGCGTGGAAGCGCCAGCGGTATTGGACTGCCGCGCGCCCCTCTTCGCAGAACGTGACGCTGCCGGGGCACCGCGTAAACTTGCCGGATGGTTCCGTGGCGTTCAGCGCGCTTGCGGAGCAGGTGCCTTCCGCCGAAGCGCTTATCGACGCCGCCGCCGTCGCCGTCCTGCCCCAAGCCCACGTGGTCGCGGTCGAGGAGCACGGCCCGCTGCCCCCGTCCGGCGATCTCACCACTGTGGCACACCGCAGCCTGGGCGGAGTGTCGGTGACGGTGCACCGAGTGACCGGTGACGCAACCACCCTGGTGGCGGAGGGTTTCGCCACCGCCGGTGGTGTGGTCCCCGAGTCCGCGCCAGCTCGGCAACCGGTGGCCACGCCGACCTTCACCGAACTCGATGCCGAAATCGAGGCGGTTTATTGGGATCCCGCTTCCGGGGAGACCGTGGAGCAGCGGATGCGCGCAATCGTCTCGGAGTCCATGGGCTACGACGTTGATGACCTGCCTGGCGAGTTACCTCTTATTGATTTGGGCTTGGATTCACTCATGGGCATGCGCATCAAGAACCGCATCGAACATGACTTCCAGATCCCTCCGTTGCAGGTGCAGGCGTTGCGCGACGCTTCCGTCGCCGACGTCGTCCAAATGGTGGAAGACCTCGTGGCGGGCGAGTCGTCTGCACCCGAAGAGCTTGCAGCCGCGCCGAAATCTGCCACCGGCGGGGTGGGCGTTGCGCCCCGTGACGCGTCCGAACGCCTTGTGTTTGCCACGTGGGCGGGTATCACCGGCGTCGCCCCGGCCGGTGTGACCAGCGAACTTCCCGAGCTCAGTGAGGAGCACGCCGAAGCGATTTCCGAACGGCTTACCGAACGGGCTGGCCTGGACGTGAGCATTGCGCAGGTGCGCGAATCGGAGACCTTGGAGGCGCTCGCCAATATTGTGCGCGAAGGTCTCGAAACCGAAGTCGACGGCAACATCCGGGTCCTGCGCGAACGGCCCGCGGGGTCGTCGAAACCCGCGGTGTTCCTGTTCCACCCGGCGGGTGGTTCGTCGGTGGTGTATCAGCCATTGATGCGGCGCCTGCCCGCGGATGTGCCGGTGTACGGCGTGGAACGTCTCGAAGGTTCGCTCGCGGAACGAGCCAGCGAATACTTGGGCGAAATCCGGACCTACGCTGACGGCCACCCAGTTGTGTTGGGCGGTTGGAGCTTCGGCGGTGCCCTTGCCTACGAGGTGGCACACCAGCTGGTAGACAGTGACGTCAACGTTGCACTTATCGCCTTGCTGGATACTGTGCAGCCCGCCGAAGAGGTACCGGACACCCCGGAGGAAACCCGCGCGCGGTGGGAACGCTACTCCAAGTTTGCTAAGAAGACCTACAATCTGGACTTCCCCGTCCCCTACGAGCTTTTGGAGACCGCGGGTGAGGATGCGCTGTTGACCATGATGGCCGAATTCCTCGCAAATGCGGATACCCAAGCGCACGGCCTGTCCGCGGGAGTGTTAGAACACCAGCGCGCAAGTTTTGTGGATAACCGCATTCTTGACCGAGTACGCCTTGAGAACTGGGCGGATGTGCAGGTGCCAGTCATGCTGTTCCGCGCTGAACGTATGCACGATGGCGCGATCGAACTTGAGCCTCGTTATGCCCGCATTCACGCTGACGGCGGGTGGTCCGCTATCGTAAAACAGTTAGATATTATCCAGCTTCGAGGTGATCACCTCGCTATCGTGGACGAGCCTGAAATCGGAACGGTCGGCGCACACCTGAGCCGCCGCCTGAATGAAATTGAGGCTGGTCAAGAAGGAAACTAATCAATGACAACGGCAGAAAAGCTCGCTGACTTGCGCGCCAGGCTTGCCAAGGCGCAAGACCCTGGCAGCGAGCGTGCCCGGGCAAAGCGCGATGCTGCCGGCCTCACCACCCCGCGCCAACGCATCGAACGCCTCCTTGACCCCGGATCCTTCGTAGAAATCGGTGCCTTGGGCCGCACGCCCGACGAAAAGGACGCCCCGTACGGTGATGGTGTGGTCACCGGATACGGTCGCATTGGTGGTCGACCTGTCGCTGTATATGCGCACGATAAAACGGTGTACGGCGGGTCCGTCGGTGTTACCTTCGGGCGGAAAGTTTGCGAGGTCATGGATATGGCCATCAAAATCGGCTGCCCTGTCATTGGTATCCAAGATTCCGGCGGGGCGCGTATTCAAGACGCGGTGACTTCGTTGGCGATGTACTCCGAGATCGCCCGCAGGCAGTTGCCGTTGTCTGGGCGAAGCCCCCAGATTTCTATCATGATGGGCAAGTCTGCCGGTGGCGCCGTGTACGCCCCCGTCACCACCGACTTCGTGATCGCCGTTGAAGGCCGCGCGGAAATGTACGTCACCGGGCCCGATGTGATCCGCGAGGTGACCGGCGAGGAAATCACCTCCGCTGAACTGGGTGGCGCCCACGAGCAGGCGCTCAACGGCAACGTATCCTACGTGGCGGAGTCCGAGGACGAGGCGTTCGCTTACGTGCACGATCTGCTGGATTACTTGCCGTCTTCCTGTGATGAGCCGAGCCCAGTGTTTTGGGCGGATACAGACGAACCCACAGAACGCGACGCCGCGCTGGACCACTTCATGTTGGACGACACTAACACTGCGTATGACATGATGGACCTGCTCACCCGCATCTTTGACAACGATGATGTGCTGGAAGTGCAGCCGGACTACGCGCCGAATATTATTACTGCATTCTCTCGGGTGGATGGCCGCTCAGTGGGTATCGTTGCCAACCAGCCGCTGTTTTACGCGGGGTGTATTGATGCCGACGCCGCGGATAAAGCCGCCCGCTTTATTCGTATTTGTGATGCGTACAATATCCCGCTTATTTTCGTGGTTGATACGCCCGGCTATTTGCCCGGTGTGCAGCAGGAGAAGGTTGGCCTGATTCACCGCGGAGCCAAGCTTGGTTTCTCGGTGGTGGAGGCCACCGTGCCGAAAATCTCGCTGATCGTACGTAAGGCCTATGGCGGGGCCTATGCGGTGATGGGGTCCAAGAACCTAACCGGTGACATCAACTTGGCGTGGCCAACTGCGCAAGTTGCCGTCATGGGTGCGGCCGCCGCCGTTGTGATGATCCAGGGTAGGCAATTGGCTGCCGCCCCGCCGGAACAGCGGGAGCATTTGAAGAAGATCTTTATGGATTTTTACGACGAAAACATGACCAGTCCGTATGTGGCGGCGGAGCGCGGCTATATCGATGCCATGATCGAGCCTAATCAGACGCGGGTGGCATTGCGGCAGGCGCTGCGGCAATTGGAAACGAAGCAAGAGCAGCAGGTTCCAAAGAAGCACACCATCATGCCGATGTAAGTTGTGCAAATTATAACTTTTTCAGTTTGTGTGGCGCTTCCTGAGAATTGCCCCCTCGGGAAGCGCCACCTTTTGTCGGTTTCGCCCGTGTGGTCGAACCCCATTCGGGCGGGTTGACTTGCGGCCCCAACCACGGGATATATAAATTTCTCTGGTGAGGTAACGTTCGATCAATAGCGAACGATCATGCCTATGTAAGAAGTTCCGGCTAGATTTAAGGTGATCATGAAAGAGACTGCTACCACTAACCAGGGTGACTTGACTCAGCTGAGCTCCGCTCTCGACGCATTCGGTGATATTTTTGGCACCATCGGCGTCGCTTGGTTCAATATTCTGCACCTGCTGAACCCGTAATATTGAAGCCGGCTTAAGCTTAAGCACCCGCCTTTCCTCCCTGTCAGGCGGGTGCTTTTGGTTTTGCCCGGTGGGTGGAGCGTAATCCGCGCCCCACGGTAGGACTCACTTAGGCTCGTTGCCGCCGGCGGTCGGCGAGCCGCCCGAGGCCGCGCCAGCCGAAGAGCAGGATGGCGGACATGGTAGATGCCACGAGGATGAACGACCAGTGCGGCATCGCCTGGTGGCGGATTGCCCAGATGCCTAGGCCCACTACGACAGCGCACACCCACACCACGAGCCCACTGGGCAGTCGCATACGGATGAGGCGGAACACAAGGTGTCCGACGAGGGCGCCCAACAGGAACGGCCACGTGGTGTCTACCCAGCCTGCGAAGGTGAACGGCATGTCTGGGGTTTGATGTGCGGCGCGGGCAAGCAGGCCGAATATGGCCATGGCCAGCAGGTCAAGGACGAGGGTCATGGTTGATCAGTTTACCTTGCTGCTGTGTTGAGGGATCGCCACGGGCTGAATAGGTAGATGACCCAGCCGCAGGCGGTGATGAGGCCGAGGGAGATCGCGCGATAGAGGATGGCGGCGCCGAGGGCGTCGGGGCTGGCTACGCCGGTGGCGATGAGGGTGCCTACGAGCGCGCCATCGACGGGCCCGAGGCCGCCGGGCGTGAGGTTGGTAGATCCGACAATTTTTGAGGTGATAAATGCCAGCAACACGGCCCCGAACGCTGGCGGGGTGTCGGTGATAGCCCAGAGTGCGAGGCTGAGGGTCGCGGCGTCGAGAAGCCAGTTGCTGAGGCTGCAGCACGCAGCCCAGCCGAAGCGGAACCGGGTCAAGCGCACAGCCTCAAGTTGGTAAATGTGGGCGGTAATATCTTCGAGGGCTGGCGCGCGGCGGGGAGCTAACCGCAAAAGTGGGGGTAGCGCTCGTTCCGCGAACCGCGCCACGGGCTCGGGATGGTTGGTGATCCACCACATGAGTCCGGCGAGCATGAGCATCCCCACGAGCGGCAGCACCATGGAGCTCAATCGAAAGTCTGCGCCTTGGAGGGCGACTGCACCCACGCCGAGCGCAATGAGCCATACCGTAGACAGCGCTCCGGAAAATACGATAAACCAAGAGATGAGCAGGGGGCTGGCCCGCCATTGCCGCATCACCTGAAATTGCATCACGGTGGAAATCGCCGCCCCGCCTGGGAAGCTGCTTGAAAGCGCGTTCGCGGCGAAGGTGAGGCTAGTGGTGTCCCGCAATGTGGGGTGGGTGCCTCCCGCGCCGAGGAGTGTGCGCATGACCTCAGCCATTGCGGTGAGCGACAGTACGCTACACACCACGCCGAGCGCGAGCTGGCCGGGCGCGGCATTGCGCAGCTGTTCGAGCGCGGCTGCGGGGTCAAGCTCGTCGCGGAAAAACCAAAGCGCGGCGGCGATGAGAATGATTGGCAGGTAGCGGCGGAGGTTGCGGACTATGATCGGTCCTCTCCGTGGCGGGCCATGAGCACGCTGAAGGGGATGAGTTCAGCGTCGTCGCGGGAATTGCGGCCGCCGCGCATGGCGGTGGCGTCGTCGAGGGCGGCGCTGTGCAGGGGGAGGTCTTCATGCGTATCGACGGCCCGGGGCATCGGCACTTCCTTCACCTCGCGCGCCGTCGGGGGCCCGCCGTGGCCGAGCAGGTCCGCGGCCTTCTTAATGGGGGCGGGCGCCCACCAGTTATCGTCGCGCAACAGGTGCATGACGGCCGGGACAAGGAGCATGCGGATCAGCGTTGCGTCGAGGAACAGCGCCACGATCATGCCGAAGGCGATGTACTTCATCATGACGATGTTGGAGAAGCCGAACGCCCCACACACCACGATCATGATGACCGCCGCCGCGGTAATGATTCCGCCGGTATGGGCCGTGCCGTAGCGGATCGCGGTATCCGTACTTGAGCCCCGGTTTCTGGATTCCACCATGCGGGATACGAGGAACACTTCGTAGTCCGTGGACAGGCCGTACACGATAGCCATGATGAGCACGAGGACGGGGCTCATGAGCGGGCCGGCGGTAAAACCCAGCACGCTCGAGCCGAGGCCGTCGACGAAGATGAGGGTGAGTACGCCGAGCGTGGTGCCGAGGCCGAGGATCGTCATGATTACGGCTTTGGCGGGCAAGATAATTGACCCGAACACCAGCGCCATCAGTATGAAGGTGGCGGCGACGATGTACAGCGACATCCACGGCAGGGTACTGAGCAGCGCCTCGATGGACTCCACCTCCAATGCCGGCGTGCCACCGATATAAATATCCACGTTTTCCGGGGCTTCGATCTTGCGCAGCTCGTTGACAATCCGCCCGTAGTCCTCCCGATTCGCAATGCCCGTGGACAGCACCGTGGTGCCTTCCTTGGTTGGTCGGCTTGCACCGAACACCCCAGTTAGGCCGTCGATGGCGCTGGCTTGTTGGTAGATGGACACCACGCCTTGTTCATCCGCGCCGGTGATTACCAGCTTGATGGGCTCGGTGCGGATGGGGAAATTCTCGTCAAACTTTTCCTGCGCGATGCGGACGTCGTTCGCTGGGGGCAGGTACGTTTCGTTGATGCCGCCGAACTTGACGCCGAACAGTGGCAGGGTGAGCAGGATCAGCAGTGCCACGCCGAGGAAGGTGATTTTCTTGGCGTGCCGCATCGCCCAGGTGGGGATCCGCGCCCACACCGTGTCCTCCCAATCGGAGCTGCGGTTTTTCGGCCGCCGGATCATGCCCTTGTCGATGTTCGTGCCCAGCAGGCCGAACAGTGACGGCAGCACCGTGATGGACAGCAGCGCCGCCAAGCCCACGGCGCTGATCGCCCCGTACGCCACGGATTTCAAAAATGCCTGCGGGAAGAGTAGCAAGCCGGACAGCGCCACAGCCACCATACCGGCGGAAAACACCACGGTGGTGCCGGCGGTTGCGGTGGTTGTGGCTACCGCCCTATTCACTGGGGCCCCCGCATCGAGTTCCTCGCGGAACCGGGACACCATAAACAGGCCGTAGTCGATGGCGAGGCCGAGGCCCAGCAGTGTCACCACGGATTGCGCAAACACGTTCACCTGCGTTTGCGTGGCCAGCAGCGAGAGCACACCCAGCGAGCCCAAGATGGAGAGCACACCCACAATGAGTGGCATGGTGGAGGCAACGAGGGAGCCGAACACGAACAGAAGCAGCAGCGCCACCGCTGGCAGCGCGTAGAGTTCCGCGCGCTTAATGTCGCCGGCCATGCCTTCGTCCAGGGCGTCGGCAATCGCGGTGGAACCGGCGACCTCGATCATGGTGCCGTCGGGGAGGTCCACGTCCGTGAGGTCGTCTTTCACCTTGCGGAAATTCTTCAGTACGTCCTCGCCGTCACCCTTGAGGCCAATGGTGGCAAAGGCCATGCGGCGGTCTTCGGTGGTGAGTTTGCCCGTCGGCGTGGAAAAGTAGCTGTCTATCTGCGCGATTTCCTCGGGGTGCTTCGCCTGTAGCGCCTCCAAATGCTTGCCGACGGCCGCGTATGTGGCGGGATCATCCACCGACTCGGCCGTAACCAACAACAACACATCGCCCCGGTTGTCGCGCCCGAACACCTCTTGCTCAATTTGGGCAGCCCGCGTCGAGGAAGAGCCGGGATCATCCCAACCTTCCTGGCTCATGCGTTCGCCGAGCTTCGTGCCCGCCAGTAGGTACAGGGCCACGATGAAGCCGATAATCACAAACGGCACTATGTGACGGAAACGGTAGGCGAAACGCCCCCACGCAAGAAACATGCGTTACAAGTCCTTCCTCCCAGACAGCAGGGCAGACAGCGGACGGAACGGTTGCAGCCAAGCGCCACCCTCCGGCAGCGAATCTAGGCTGATGCGTGGCAGCGGTTCACGGAACACGCCGGGAATATCTTCAAGATCCGTGAATCCAAGGTTTTCCGATGCCACGGCCCACGCCGAATGCTCATGGAAGCCTAAAACCCTAACGGGTATATCGACCGCAAGCTCTTCTAACGTTTCGCGGAAATTCTGACCATCCGCACTGGCCACAATTAGGCCACGCAAAGCACCCTCGTTGTGGCGGCGCCGAATGTGCTCCAGCATATCCGGATCCACATCGGATTCCTCCGTGAGCTTGGGTTTTGCGAACACCGCGAAACCTACGTTGCGCAACGCCTCCACCCACGGGCGGATTGCGTCCGCGCCACCGGGGGTGACGTTGGTGAACACCGTCGCCTCCGGAAGGATGCCCTCGCCCAGCGCAGCGGCCTGATCCAACAGCCAACGACCCACTGCATCGAACCGCGGGCGATGCACCGTGGTGGGGCGGCCGCCAATGATGGAACCCAAGCCCATATCCAAGTTCGGGGCGTCCCACACGAGCAGCAAACTCGGCGGCCCCGGTACGTCGGTCGGGCTGTAGTTGTGCGTTACAAACGGATTTTCAGACACTTAAGGCTTCTTTCGCCAGAGAAACTCGGTAATGACATGGTTCTTGTCTAAGCCTTTTCCCTCAAATTTAGTAATCACTTGGCGGTCGGTCAGTTGTGGGCACTCCGGCCACGGCCAGCCCATCCACTCCAACTGCGGCTCCACATTGATCAGCTCCGTGATCCACTCCGCATAATCGGTGTGGTCCGTGGCGACGTGGAGCACGCCGCCCGCGCGTAGTCGGGACGCAAACAACCTTAATGTGCCCGATTGAATAATGCGCCGTTTATGGTGGCGGGCTTTCGGCCACGGGTCTGGAAAAAACACGCGGATCCCATCCAGCGACTCCGGTTCGAACATTCGATTGAGCACTTCGACGCCGTCTCCGCGCACCATTCGAACGTTACCGATGTTTCCTCGCACGACCGCGCCTAAGAGTTTTGCGAGCCCAGGTTTATATAGTTCTACGGCGATCACGTTCGTGTCCGCCTCTAACGGCGCCATTGCGGCCGTGGAGGTTCCGGTGCCCGAACCGATCTCCACGATCGTTGGGTGGCCGGAGCGGCCGAACCAGGACGCGACGTCGATACGCTCATCAGCGAGGACGCGACCCAGCCGCGGCCAGTGCTCCTCCCACAGCTGAGCTTGGTTCGGCGTTAACGTACCGCGGCGGAAGCTCACGCTACCGAGGCGAGGGTAATCCAGCCCATCATCAAAGGAGGACTGCAGCGGGCGGCCAGCGGGGAGATCCCCAGTGGGCGTGTTGAGGAAATTATCAGTATGAGACATCTGCACTATTGTGCCCCGTATGTCTGTAGGAACTCAATACGGAGGGCACACCGCAACTGGATACTACCAGCGCGGAGTATCGCTAGTGCTATAGGGGAGAGTGTTTGTGGGCAAACGGGACTTGGGCGGGCTTCCGGCCGTGGGTTTGAGTGTGGCTAACCAGAAGTAAATCAACCCCGTGGGGGTAATTTTCTAGTGGCTTTCTCAGAAAAATAGCTAGTGCACATGCTATTTCCTTGGGTTGGGGAGTGGTTATGTCTCAGTGTGGTGTGTTTCTCACCGAAGGCAGAGACGAGGGGCATAGAACATCGTTATTGTGGTTGGTGTTAAGTCTGTCGAACGACTTTTAAGTCAGGAGAGCTAATGTCCGCACCAGAAATCAAAGGTCTTGTGGGTCCCGCCCCTACCAAGAACGAAGCACTGCTTGAGTGGATCGCCGAAGCAGTCGAATTGTTCCAGCCAGAGGCCGTAGTATTTGCAGACGGCTCGAGTGAAGAGTGGGATCGGCTAGGCGCTGAACTGGTTGAAGCAGGTACCTTCATCAAACTCAACGAGGAAAAGAAGCCAAACAGCTTCCTTGCTCGTTCCAATCCTTCGGATGTTGCTCGTGTAGAAACTCGCACCTTTATCTGCTCCGAAACCGAAGAGGGCGCAGGCCCGACGAATAACTGGGTCGACCCAGCTGAAATGCGGGCGGAGATGACGGAGCACTACCGTGGCTGCATGAAGGGCCGCACCATGTATGTGGTGCCGTTCTGCATGGGCCCGATCACCGACCCGGACCCGAAGTTGGGTGTGCAGCTTACGGACTCCGCTTATGTGGTCATGTCTATGCGCATTATGACGCGTATGGGTTCCGAGGCGCTAGAAAAAATTGGCACCGACGGTGACTTCGTGCGCTGCTTGCACTCTGTGGGTTATCCGCTGGAGCCCGGCCAGGAAGATGTGCCGTGGCCTTGCAACGACGCCAAGTACATCACCCACTTCCCGGAAACCCGCGAGATTTGGTCCTACGGTTCCGGTTATGGCGGCAACGCAATTTTGGCCAAGAAGTGCTACGCGCTGCGTATTGCGTCCATCATGGCTAAGGATGAGGGCTGGCTTGCGGAGCACATGCTGATCCTGAAGTTGACCTCCCCGGAGAAGAAGGACTACTACATTGCCGCCGCCTTCCCATCGGCTTGCGGTAAAACCAACCTGGCGATGCTACAGCCCACCATCGACGGCTGGAGCGCGGAAGTTGTCGGCGATGATATCGCGTGGATGCACTTCGGTGAAGACGGGCGCCTGTACGCCGTGAACCCGGAGAACGGTTTCTTTGGCGTCGCCCCCGGCACCAACTACTCCTCCAACCCGAACGCCATGTACACCATGGAGCCGGGCAACTCCATCTTCACCAACGTCGCACTCACCGACGATGGTGACGTCTGGTGGGAAGGCCTCGAAGGCGAGCCGGAGCATCTGATCGACTGGAAGGGCCGCGATTGGACCCCCGATTCTGAGGAACCTGCCGCGCACCCGAACTCTCGGTATTGCGTGCCGATCTCTCAGTGCCCGGTGGCTGCGCCCGAGTTCAATGATCCCGCCGGCGTACCGATCTCCGCCATTCTGTTCGGTGGCCGCCGTGCCGACACCGTGCCGCTGGTTACCCAAGCGCACTCCTGGAATCACGCCACCATGATCGGCACGCTGCTGGCGTCTGGCCAGACGGCTGCTTCTGCGGAAGCGAAGGTCGGTTCCCTCCGCCACGACCCCATGGCGATGCTCCCGTTCATTGGCTACAACGCTGGCGATTACCTCCAGCACTGGATCGACATGGGTAACCGCGGCGGCGACAAGATGCCCGAGGTGTTCCTTGTGAACTGGTTCCGCCGTGGCGAAGACGGCCGCTTCCTGTGGCCCGGCTTCGGCGACAACAGCCGCGTGCTCAAGTGGATCGTTGACCGCATCGAAGGGCGTGTCGACGCCGAGCAGACCGTCGCCGGCTTGACCGCCCGCGTTGAGGATCTCGACCTCACCGGTTTGGAAACCCCGCTGGAAGACATCCGCGAAGCTTTGAGTGCACCCGCCGAACAGTGGGCCGCAGACGTCGAAGACAACGAAGCTTGGCTGGCTGAACTTGGCCCGAAGGTCCCGGCCGAAGTTCTGAAAGAATTTGAGGCATTGAAGAAGCGCATCAGCGACGCTTCCTAACATGACCTTTGCCCCCACCGGCTCTCGGTGGGGGCTATTTCTTTTCCAACACCACCACAAGGTTGCTCACGAACACTTCGCGCACGAGGGGGACGTGCACGAGCCACCAAGCCCACCACGGGTGGTAGCGCGGAAAGGCTTTGATAAGCCGCGCACCTCGCGCTTGGTTGGCCCAGCGCAAGCCAGCCGCGCAGGACACGTTAAAAAGGGTGGTGCCAAAGGAATTTTTCGGCGGGTGCCCGTGGATGCGAGTGTAGCGATCACGCGCAAACTCCCCGCCGATGTAGTGCTGCCACAGCCCCGTTTCGTGCCCGCCGAACGGTCCGAGCCACACGGTGTAGCTGATTACGGCTATCCCCCCTGGCCGCGTCACCCGCAACATTTCCGAACACATGTCCCAGGGGTTGGCAACGTGTTCCACTACGTTTGAAGAATATGTGATATCGAAAGTATTATCGGGAAACGGGAGCGCGTCTCCAGCGGCGCAGACATGGGAGCGTTCAAACGGATCAACGCCAAGGTACCAAGCCTTTCGCCGTGCGAACGCGTTCACGAAATAGCCGGGGCCGCCACCCACGTCAAGAACCCGCGCACCGCTCAGTGGGGCGAAGAGTTCAATGAGCTTGGCGGTATCCTCCGCCAGCCCGGTGTAAAAGCGATCCGGGTTCCGTTGCTCTTCGGGAAAGGATGCAAGGAGGCTAAGAGAACGACGCAGGGTGGCAAAGTGGCGCATGATAGGGGATTGTATAGGCTGGGTCCGGTATGAAAATTGTTCTCATGTGTTGGCGCGACACCACTCACCCGCAAGGTGGTGGCAGTGAGCGCTATCTGGAGCGGGTGGGTAGCTACCTCGCCCAGCAAGGTCACCAGGTTGTGTACTGCACAGCCGGTCGAGGAAGCGAACGCCGCGACGGTATGTTGTTTATTCGACGCGGCGGAAAATTCACCGTCTACCCGCGGGCTTGGCTAGCCATGCTGCTCGGACGGTTTGGCTTCGGCGAGCTTCAAGGGACCGACGTGGTGATAGATACGCAAAACGGCATTCCGTTTTTCGCCCGTGTCTTTTCCGGCGCGCCGACAGTGCTGCTGACGCACCACTGCCACAAGGAACAATGGCCGGTGGCAGGCAAAATCCTGTCCAAGGTCGGGTGGTTTTTGGAATCCCAGGTGAGCCCCCGGGTGTACCGTGGTTGCCGGTACATCACCGTTTCGGAGGCCAGCCGACGCGAATTGGAATCGCTTGGGGTGCGCGACATCACGGTGATACGTAACGGTGTTGACCCCGTCCCAGCGTTCACCCCGCTGCCGCATGAGGGCATTCACGTGGTCACGCTTTCCAGACTGGTGCCGCACAAGCAAATCGAACATGCGATGGATGTGGTTGCAGCCCTCCCAGACGTTGTGCTCGATGTGATTGGCTCGGGCTGGTGGGCGTCGAAATTGCATACATATGCGCGGGAGTTGGGCGTGGCCGATCGCGTTGTATTTCATGGCCAAGTCACAGAGGAGCATAAGCACGCGCTGCTCGACCGCGCGAAAGTGCACCTTATGCCGTCGCGGAAGGAAGGTTGGGGCCTGGCGGTGACGGAAGCGGCATTGCACGGCGTTCCTACTGTGGGTTATTTCAGTTCCGGAGGGTTGCAAGACAGTGTGCAGCTCGGCGGGTTGGCCAACAATAAGGCGGAACTTATTCGGTTAACGGAGCGGTTTTTATACGCCCCGCCGAGTCCTCCGATCGACGCGAGTGATTTTTCCTGGAGCGCCACAGGGCAGGCAGTAGCGGAAGTATTGGAAGAAGTAGCCAAGCGATACTAAGTCCGAATCCTGTGCGCCATTCCCAACCGCGGCGCGGCACTACATTTGGAATTTGGGTGACATGCTCGCCATCCACGACGATGCCTACTTCGAGTCGTTGCAGCCCGGCAAGGTCGCGGTGGTGCCACGCGGAAAGGGCTGCGGTGTAGCGCGGGGAGGGGGCGTCGATACGCGAGCCATCGACAATGAGTTCGCCCGATTCGACGCTTGCCGAAGCCTTGGTGCGGGGGTCGAGGGTGCCTGGTAGATCGGTGAATAGGACGTCCTCGCCGGCGCCGTAACGCGCCACGAGGGCGTTTGTCGGGCGAAGTTCCCACAGCGCGGCCGTGGCGTCTGGCACCTGTAACAATGTGAGCGAAACCAACAGCCAAACCATTCGAACGTGCCGTGCGAGGGCGACGTAGGCCGGAATGGCGAGGATGATCCATTTCTGGCCGTCGCGAAGCAGGCCGCCGCCCGGGACCTGCAAGAGGGGTTCGAGCAAAGCCGGGGCTAACCAACCCAGCGTGGACAGCACAAACCCGGCGCCGGCGAGGGCAAGCAACCGGTTGGGAATGCTGCGGAATGCGGTGAGCAGTAACGCACACAAAGCGATTCCGGCCAGCGCGAATCCCGCATGTCGCGATGCGGGAACCGAATGTGAGTTCCAAATCCCGCCGAGGCCGGCGAGGGCGCCGAGCGTTCCCACATACGTTTCTGCGCGCGCCGCGAACACCTGAGCCCCCGCGCTCGCGGGTGCCGAATGTATCAGCGAGGGCACGATCCACGGTAATGCGCACGCAAGACCGAACCCAGCAAGGCGGGCTCGTTGTCCGCCAACAACCAGTGCCGTGATCACCCCAACCACAGCGCCGGTCGGGGTCAGCGAGCACAACCACAACGCAACAAAGCGTTGCGCGCCGGCCGCTGGATTGGCCACAATCGGCAGTAGAAGTGCCGCAATCACCAACGACCATTGGCCTTGCAGCAGACGCTCCACAACAAACGGGTTGACCAGCAGCAAGAGCATCGCGGCTGGATACTTACGTTCGTGCCAGCACCCCCAGATCGCCGCCCCGAACAGGGCTACCCGAGCCGCCCACGACGCGGGCAGTATCGTGCCGATCAGCGCGAGGGCGCCATCTTGTGGTGCGTTGCGGGCGGGTAGATCGCCGAAGCCGAACGCGCCGAGCGAGAGCGCCGGATGATCCAGCACCACCATGTCGCGGTGTATCAGTTGCCCCGGCAGCAGCAGTGGAAATAGGAGGAGGCAGGGCAAAAGTACAGCGAGGGCGGCGCGGAGCTTGGGGCTGAGCCTCATGAGCGCATGTGGCGCACCACTCCGAGGAATACGAGCAAACCGCCGAGAATGAACCCGAAATACCTGGTCACATCCAGAATCTTCAGCACCCGAATGTGTGGGGTAGCGACCGCCCATTGCTGGGCTTTGGTTTGCTCATCCCAACGCGCGCCGTGCGTGTACATGTCTACCAGTGTCCCCGATTTCGGTTCCACCCACACTGCGGTGTCCTGATTGGCGAACTTATATACCTTGGTGTCATTGATAAACTCGGCGTCCACGTAATCTACCGGGTCTTCGTCCGCCCACGGGTACGAACGCCGCTCCGTATTAGTGGGGAACATGTATTTTAGGCCGCCGCCCTCGACCGGGTACGCGTTCGCCTTTTGCAATTCCACGGTTTCGGTGGTCCCGTCGGAGCGGGATATTTCCAGCTTCATGCGTCCGCGTTTGCTGGGTTCGCCGAGCGTAATGTTGGTTTCCACGCTTCCTTGTGGGCTGACCAGTACCGAATGCATGACCGGTTCGGAGCTGTAAATTTGGTGCACCACTGCGGGGGCGACGGCGAGCGTGCCCAAGATGAGCGCGCCAACGGCGATGGTGCGGTAGGACATGCGGTTCCTCTAGACTTCGGGGAATGCGGGTTCCTCAATCCTACAACCCCCAGTTGCAAGCGTTGCGCGCTGTGGCCGCCATAGGCATTGTGTTCACTCACGCGGCCTTTCAAACTGCCGCCCCCGCGCGAATCCTCGAACGCTTCGATTTTTTCGTGCCCGTGTTTTTTGCGCTCTCCGCGTTTTTGCTGTGGCGCCCGCCATCGCCCGGCTATTATCGACGCCGCGCTTTACGCATCCTCCCCGCGTACCTCGCCCTCGTGTTCCTCGTCTTCCTGGTGATTCCGGAGGCGTACGGGGCTTCGATGGTTACTATTGTGGCGAACTTTACCTTTACTCAAATATATGTTCCCCATGCGCTGCACCCTGGGCTCACGCATCTGTGGTCACTCTGTGTCGAAGTTGCGTTCTATCTCGCGTTGCCGTTGCTGTATCGCCTGGGTTGGCAAAAAGTCCTTGCTCTCAGCCTGTTGAGTTTCGGTTGGGCGTGGCTGCCATTCGTGCAGGCCGTGGAGGTGGTCAATCTGCAGATTTGGCCACCAGCGTTTTTGCCATGGTTCTGTGTGGGCATCCTGGCCGCGGAGTATCACCAGCGCCGACAATTGCCGGCCCGCGTGAAACGCATCTTCCACATCAGGTCGCTGTGGTGGGCAGTCGCTGCGTTAGCCATGTGGGTGGCCGCCCAACCTTGGTACGGTCCGCCCGGCTTAATCCACCCCACCCCGACGCAATTTGCCTTACGTGTCCTTGCCGGCACGGTTTTTGCCGCCAGTGTTGTTGTGCCGTATGCGCTAGCGCCCGGCTGGTGGGTCCCCAAAGCACTTGAGCGGCTGGGGTTGTGGTCCTATTCATTCTTCTTGTGGCATTTGGCTGTGTTGTCCGTGTCATTCCCTATTCTTGGCATCCGCCATTTTGACGGTAATTTCTGGCCGGTGGTGCTGCTGACAATCGCCCTGACCATTCCGGTGTCGGCCGCAAGCTACCTGTTGATCGAACAACCAGGCAGTAAGTTGCGCCTGCCTACTACGTTGTGGGCGCGGTTGCGCCCCGAGCCGGTAACCAGCGGGACAACGTAAGTTTGGGAAATTGTGTCGGAGCCAGGGCACCGAGGGAGACGCAACACGCCCACGCTAAGAAATCGCGGTCGCCGGCATAACCGAGTTCCGGCCAGGGGGCGTGGGCTAACCACAGGCCCGCCAGCCCGATACCTACAAGCGTGAAGTAGCGATTGCGGGACAGGGACCCCGCGAGCGCCGCGATTGCGCCGACCGGCCCAGCGGTGATTGCGGCGACGGCGGTGGAAAACACCCACAACCAGCGCGAGCTGCGCCAAGCCACCACAGGTACCTCCAGCTTCCGGCGCCGCAACAGCAGGGTCGCCAGCACAACAAAAGCCAACGCGCCGCCGCCAACCAGTCCGGACCGATACGGCCTGTCACCGGCGAACTCAAACCTGACGTCGCCCAGGTCGCCGTGGGGGAATTCAAAAGCTTGGGTGTCGGCGTCAATAGCTCGTGGGGCGAGTTCTGTTGCACCGAGGAACGCGCGCATCCCCGGGTTATAGGCGCGCCCGGTGACCAGCAGCCGGTCGCCGGGGCGCGTTGCGGAAAACTCCGGGGTGGTGAGGGTGACCCATTCGCTGCGGGTGGCCAGGTCGTGGGTACCGCGCTTCAACGGCACCGTTGATCCGCATTCGTGTTCGTGTCCGTCGAGGGTGACTGGGTACTTGCATTCGACACGGACTTCCATATCTCGCGGGGCGGTGAAGCGGCGCAGTACCATCCCGGTGGGTACAAAGATCCGTTGGAAGACGAATTGCTGTACGTTTGGCGAAGTATCCGGCACCACCACGCGGTGGGTGGTGGGATGGCCGGCCACTCCGATTTCCGCGATGCCGCCGTAGGCAACATCGACGCGGACGGTGGACACGTCGCCTAAAAGCTGGATCTTTTCGGTAACGCCGGCACGGAGGATTTCGGGTTCGCCGTTGACTTTCACCTCCATGCGTCGCGTGCCGCGCAGCGTGATGACGGGATCGTGGAATTCGCCGTGGAGTGCGATCCAACCCCTGCCCACTGGGAACCAAGCCGTATTTTCCTGATTATCGACGGCCGCGCTCACCGAGCGTGCCGGGTCCGCCCACCCCAGTTGATGGATACTGTCCCCGGCTGAGGATGCGGATATTTTTGGCCCACTGGTCTCCAGGTAGGTGCGTGGACCCGCAGATGCATAGTCGCGAACCGTGGCGTTTTCGGGCAGGGGGGCGGACACCGCGCCGTCGACGCGGCCGAAGTTGCGCTCTACGTGCATCGGGGTGTCGGTGACAATCTCCGCACCCTCGCTCACCAGTTCGCGGGGTTGGTAGCCGCCAATCTGATCGAGCAGTGCGAGTACCTCACCGCCCCCCGCAACTTTCACTGGGGCGGTGTCCGTCACCATCATGCCGGCCGTGCGGTCCAGCACCACAATATCCACTTCGCCAAACTCGTGGACCTCCGCAGACTCGGGGTATTCCGGTAGGTCATGCTTGCCCAACAGGTCTTTGCGGATCACCACCACGCCCACACCCAATCGGCGGGCCGCGGTGAAGGGATCCGCCACTGCGGAAATGCCATCCAAGCCGCGAATGGTTTCGGGCGGAACGAGGGGGATGGCGTCGCGCACCACCCACGGGACGTCGAGAAGCGGTTGCAACGGCTCGTCTCGAGTGTTTCCCCAGGTAAAGCGGGCAAACTGTGCCGGGGGCAGGATCATGGTGCGGGTATCGCGGGCGTGTTCGTTGAGCCACGCGGCGGCCTCGCGCCAGTAACCGGGGACCTTCGGGTAGGAGCCTTCCGGAAGTAGCCGAAATGCGGGGCTAAGGGACACCACCACGCACAGCGCGGACATCAATATGGCGGCGTCGCGGCGAGTGTTCCAGCGTACGGCTAACGGCAACGCGGCGATACCAAGGCAGAGCGGCAAGCGCAGCACCACGTCAAATTTGTGGATGTTGCGCAGCGCTACCAGGGGGCCGTCGAGAAGCGCGGTGGCATGGACGCTGCCAGCGAGGATGAGCACGCCCAGCAGAAACATAGTGCGCCACACAGGGTGCAATCGGCGCAAGCCAAACATGCCCAAGCCAGCGACGGCGCAGGTAATCAGCACCCACTCCGGCCACACCACAAGCTGATGCCCCGCCAAACGTTCTGTGGTCACATATGGCGTCCAGCTGGTAGTTCCGCGCAGCACCTCCGTCAGATTCAGCCAGCGCGTGGTCACGGCGGCGTTTTCGATGTAATCCGTAAACGGCGGCGCGTACTTGCCCAGCACAAACAGTGGAACAATCCACCACACGCTCACTAGTGCCCACGGCACCCACACGAGGAACCTTCGCTGCCATAATGCGATCACGGCCGCGGGCACGCATGCCGCAATCGTTGCGGTTGCGTTCACCGCACCCATGCAAGCGACGGCAAGGGTGGCCACCCATGGGTTACGGCCCAGCACGCCCAGCACCACCCACGGCGCCAGCATGGTGGGCCACGTCTCGGAAGAAATCGCCCCTAGGGTGGTGAGCGTATGCGGGGATAACACGAACGCCGCCGCGCCCAATGCCCGCGCTAATGGCGTGCCTTGATCAAGGGTTTCTGTGAGCCGGAGGAATCCTGACCAGCCGATGCACAACGCCAGCGACCACCACAGGCGTTGCGCGATCCAGTCCGGCAGTGGGTGCGCAAGGAGGAAAAATAGCCCCTGCGGAAACAGGTAGCCGTAGGCTTGGTTCTGCACCTGGCCGAGGGGAAAGGTATCGGACCATGCTGACAACGCCCCGGCGAGAAAGCCGGCGGGGTTGGCCACGAGGTCATGTTTCGTGTCAGGTGCGGTGAGTCCAGGGGACTGCACAAAGCACAGAAACGTCAGCAGTGCCCAGCCGATGCGGTGCACTATTTGCGGGAACCGTATTCCGGACCGCCCAGCAACGGATCCTTGATGCTCTCGCCCTGCTGCAGCGGAACGGCATTAGGCTGCGAAAGTTCCGCGATGCCGGCGATGGCTGCCACCCCTAGCACCACTCCAATGACAGCGCTGGCTAGGGCGGGGCCTAAGGAACGCCGAGTCAGTGATTGGGTATCAAAGGCCATCCACGCTCTCCTTTCTCGTGCGTTGGGCGATTGTTAAGGAATTACTTCCATGATGCAACACAATATGCGTGGCGCCAAGATGCGCCGATCGGGTGTGTCTCGCCTTGTGATAGTAAACATGCAGCACAGGGTGTGCTCGGGAGTTGTCGGCGGGTTTGGGCGGAGGGAGATTCTTTAACTGATCTCAGCTTACGCGGTACGCTGGTTTGCGTGCGTGCATCGAAGACCTCACTGATAGTGCTCGGCCTATTGATCGGCCTGTTTGCACTGTCCATTCTCGCCTATGGGGTGGATTTTTTCCTGTCCCGTGGCACGGTTCCGCGCGGAACGACCGTCGCGGGAGTAGCTATTGGGGGACTCTCCCCGAGTGAAGCTGAGAAACGGCTGCAAACCGCCAAAACGCCTACCAAAGTTGAGATTACGGCGAATGATATGAAGGCGACTTTTGCGCCTGCGGAGGCTGGGCTGGCCCCCGATTGGAAAGCTACGGTGGCGGCTGCGGGGACCCGCGGGCTGAACCCGTTCCCCATCACCCAGGAAGTTCCGGTGGTGAGCAAAGTGGACGAGGCGAAGTTTAAGGTGACCGCCGACCGCCTTGTCCACGAGCTTTCCAGAGAGCCTGTCGACGGTGCGGTGGCCCTCGAAGCCGGAAACGTGAAGGTGACCGACCCCATCATCGGCCAAAAAACAACCGTTGACATGCTGAAAGTGATTCAGGAGGATTGGGTAAATCCGGCGGGTGTGAAGGTGAAGGTGCCCACCACCGATCCGGCGATTACCGCTGACATTGTGGAAAAAGTTGCCGAGGGGGAGGCGAAAACCGCTGTCTCTGGGCCGATTACCTTGCACGGCCGGGACGCGGAGGGCGTCATTCCGCCAGAGCGGATGGGCGAAGTGGTCACCTTTGTGCCTGACGGGAAACACTTGCGTGGTGACGTCAACGGGGAAGTGGCCCGCAATATCCTGTCGGAGGGCATCGGTAAATCCGAAAAACCCAAGAAGAACGCGAAGATTACCCCTAGTGGCGTGGAGCCGCACGAAGACGGGGTGCGGGTGGATTGGGACCTTGCCCTCAAGGACCTTGACAAGCGCATTTTAGCGCGGGAAGACCGCGAGTTCGACGCCGTGTACATTGATGAACCCGCCACCTTCACCACCGCCCAAGCGGAAAGCGCCACCTTTGATGAAGTGGTGGGTGAGTTCACCACCGGCGGGTTCTCCGCCGCATCCGGGGTCAACATTCGCCGTACCGCCGAAATCGTCAACGGCGCGGTGGTCGCACCCGGCGACGTGTTCTCCCTGAATGAATGGACCGGTCCGCGCGGCACGGCGCAAGGCTTTGTGGAATCCGGCATCATTCTCAATGGTCGTGCTGATACCGCCGTGGGCGGCGGCATCAGCCAATTCGCCACCACCTTATACAACGCGTCCTACTTTGCGGGGATGGAGGACGTGGCACATACCCCGCACAGCTACTACATTTCGCGTTACCCGGCGGGCCGGGAAGCCACGGTGTTTGAGGGCGCCATTGACTTGAAGTTCCGCAACACGTCCCCGCACCCGGTGCTGATCCGGGCGAGCGCGGATTCCTCCAATGTGACGGTGCGCCTCATGGGCGTGAAAACCGTCAACGTGGAATCCGTGCCCGGTGGTCGCTGGGCCCAAACCTCACCCCACACGGTGACTGTGTCTGGGCCGAAGTGTTCCGCCTCGGAAGGCGCGCCCGGGTTTACCACCTCGGACACGAGGATCGTACGGGACCTCAATGGCGCGGAAATCTCCCGGGAAACCACCACCACCAAGTACGATCCCTCCCCGATTGTGAAGTGCCAGTAGTTAGTCCTCCGGCAACGGGGGCAGCACTGGCTCAATCACCTCGGCGATCCCATCCTCATCGTTGGTGCCCGTCGCCCACCGAGCGGCCCGCACCACATTGGGGTGGGCATTGCCCATTGCGATTCCGGTACCAACAAGCTGCAACATTTCGATGTCGTTGTACCCGTCGCCGAAGGCCACGGCGTCGGCAGGCGCAATGCCGAGCTGTTCCAACACCCAAGCGACACCATCCGCTTTCGTCGCGTTGGCAATGGTCTGCGTCTCCCCAGTAGCCAGGGTGCTCAGCGTTCCATCGCAGGTGACGGCGTGTACGGGCAGCCCGAGGCTGATGGGGATCCGCGTGAAACCGGTAGCCAAAATAATCGCCGTTCCCGCGTCGTGCGCGCGCTCCAAAACAGCCTGCGTGGCAGGGGAAACCTGGCCGTTGGACGTGAGCAGGGTGCCCTCGAGGTCGCACACAATTGCCTTCGGTAGGGCACCCAGCCGCTTGCGGTGCGGCAGGCGGGACAGGATCACCCGTGCTTGGGCGGCGATCGGGGCAAGATCGGGGGTGCTCAACTGGGCTGCGCTCGCTTTAATCTGGTCGGTCATTGCGGTGATCTTTTCCTTGCCGTCACTGACGCCATGAGTGACTTCCGTGGTGAGTTCCTCAAGGGTGGACTTAACCCAGGCGACGAGTTGTGGATCGTCATCCGTGGCGGAATTTGAAGGCCGCTGCAACAGTGACTTTACCTGCGCGTTTAGTGCGGCGAGGTCGTCGCGAAGCTTTCGGATGCGGGTGCGCTCCACGTCGACGATGTGGTCTTCCACCTGGGCTTGCTGCAAGGTTGGTGCCCCGCCGCCAAATCGTGCCGGCACCCAAAACTCGCCCTGGGGAAAACTACCGTATTGCTCCCGATAGGCCATCCATACGGACTCCAAGCCGCGCTGCATGCGCTGCCGCAGCTCCGCCGTCGCCTCGTCCGCAGTGCCCTGTGGAAACCACGGCTCCAGCACTTTAATGTGCACTGGTGTTTTCGTCCGGCCCAGATGCTTCTTCTGGCCTTTGGTCCAGATTCGTTGGGAGCCAAACAATATCACTGGAATGATCGGAACGTTCGCCTCTTGAGCCATGCGTACGGCGCCGTTGCGGATGTCTTTAATCTCGAAGCTGCGGGAGATAGTCGATTCTGGGAAAATGCCCACGAGTTCGCCTTCCCGCAGCATCGCTACGGCCTGTTTGTAGGAATCCTGGCCGTCGATACGATCTACGGGGATGTGCTTCATCGTGCGCATGAGCGGGCCGGCGATGCGGTGCTCAAATACGTTGGATTTTGCCATAAAGCGAACCAGCCGCTTCTGTGTGCGAAATGGCACGCCGACGAAGGTGAAATCCAAGTAGCCGGTGTGATTAGCAACGATCACGGCGCCTCCCTGCCGGGGGACGTGCTCCTGCCCAGTTACCGTAAGTTTGAGCCCTTGAACGGCGAAGAGTGTTCGCACCAAACCAACGACTGACGTGTAAAAAAGATCCCTCGGCATACACGATATGGTACTCAAATTGGTGGCACTACTCACGGTGGGCTGCCCAGCCACCTTCGATCACATTTTTCGGTATAGTCCGAGTTATATAAACATCGAAAATTGATTCGTTGAAGGAAGGTAAAGCGGTGGCCACAACCTCCAAAACTGCTTTCAATAAAGAGTATTTCGAACAGGCTTGGCAGAAGTTCGAAAACGAACATTTTGATTTGGTGATTATCGGCGGGGGCTCCGTAGGCGCAGGCGCGGCGTTGGATGCGGCAACTCGCGGGCTCAACGTTGCGGTGATCGAGGCGCGTGACTTCGCAGCAGGGACTTCGAGCAGGTCTTCGAAGATGTTCCATGGTGGCTTGCGGTACCTGGCGATGTTGGACTTCCGGCTTGTGGCTGAATCGTTGCGGGAACGCGAGCTGTCCATGGCAACCCTCGCGCCGCACCTGGTGAAGCCGTTGCGCTTCATTTTTCCGCTTACGCACCGTATTTGGGAACGTCCGTATATGGCGTCCGGCTTTATGCTGTACGACCTGATGGGTGGTGCGAAGACCGTCCCCATGCAGAAGCACCTTTCGCACAAAGCAACGAAAAAGATTGCGCCGGGGCTGAGGGATGACGCCCTCGTTGGCGGCGTGCGTTACTACGACACGCTTGTTGACGACGCGCGCCACACCATGACCGTCCTGCGTACCGCCGCGGAATTTGGCGCCACCATTCGAACATCTACCCAGGTGGTTGGGTTCGAAAAGGAAGGTGAACGGGTCGTCGGTGCGCAGATCGTTGACAGCGACACCGGTCGACGCACTACCCTCCGCGGCTCCGCGTTTATCAACGCCACCGGCGTGTGGAGCGACGAACTGGAAAAACTTGCCGGCGTGGAAGGTAAGTTCTCGGTACATACATCCAAGGGCGTGCACATTGTCGTGCCCAAGTCCTGCCTGGAAGCGGACGCCGCGCTGTGCTTCGTCACTGAAAAATCCGTGTTGTTTGTTATCCCATGGGGCGAGTATTGGATCATCGGTACTACCGATACGGATTGGACGCTGAACCTGGCTGATCCGGCGGCCACCCGCGCGGACGTCGACTATATTCTCGAACACGTCAACGCGAAGGTGCGGCGCCCCATTGGCTACGAGGATATCGTTGGCGTGTTTTCCGGCCTGCGCCCGCTGGTGGAAGGTTCCTCCGATTCCACCACGAACCTGTCGCGGAACCACGCCGTGGCGCGAGTGGCGCCCGGGTTCGTGTCCGTGGCGGGCGGAAAGTACACCACGTACCGGGTGATTGGAAAGGACGCGGTGGACAAGGCCGTGGAAGACATCCCCGGTGCGGTGTCCGAATCCGTGACCGAATCAACGCCGCTGTTGGGGGCGGATGGTTACCACGCGCTGGCAAACCAGGTTCCCGCGTTGGCGCGACGCTTGGGCATCACCGAAAGCCAGGTCGAGCATCTCCTTGGCCGCTACGGCTCCCTTATTTTTGAGGTGCTCGCCCCCGCAGCGGAGAACCCTGAGCTCTTGCAGCCGGTGCCTCATGCGGAAGGCTACCTACTTGCGGAAGTCCTGTACGCCGTCACCCACGAAGGCGCGGTGCACCTCGAAGACATTCTGCATCGGCGACTGCGGGTATCCATGGAGTATCCGCACCGGGGTGTCGAGTCTGCCGACGCCGTGGCCGCGCTCGTCGCAGATACCTGCGGATGGGACTCCGAGCAGGTCGCCCATGAGGTGAAGGTATTCAAGGATCGCACGGCGGCCGCATTGGCGGCGGAGCAGCAAGTGACGGACCAAAAGGCCAATGAGATTGCGACGGCGGTGGAAGATTCGCGGCCGGATATTGACACCGGACAGGACCGCTAATGATTGGGGCAGGACAAGTATTTGGCTGGGAGTTTCTCGGCACAGCGATGCTGCTGTTGTTCGGCAATGGGGTGTGCGCGGCGAATGCGTTGCGTACCTCGGCCGCGCGCGGTTCCGGCTGGTTGGTCATCGCCCTCGGCTGGGGCCTCGCCGTGTTTATTGGTGCCTCCGTCGCGGACATTTCCGGCGGTCATCTCAACCCAGCCGTGACGCTCATGGTTGCCGTGCAAGGCAATGTCGCCTGGGGGCTGGTGCCGTTCTATATTGCGGGCCAGCTTTGCGGCGCCATGGTTGGTGCGTTGCTCGCCTGGGTAGTGTTCAAGCAAATGTTCGACGCAAACAACGTGGATGATACCGGCAAGGTGACCCACGCGAACCGCGCCACCGGCAGCATCTTCTTCACACAGCCGGCGCACAACCACAGTGGTTGGAATCTCGCCACCGAGTTCATCGGCACCTTCGCGCTGCTTGCTTTTATTGCTTTCGCGCCAGGGGGCGACGCCGTGCTCGGATCGCTGAAGTACTTCGCGGTGTCGTTTATCGTGGTGGCAATTGGCCTCTCCTTGGGCACGCCCACGGGGTACGCCATTAACCCCGCCCGCGACCTTGGTCCGCGCCTGATGTATTCCTTTGCCCTACCCATCAAAGACAAGGGAAACCCGAATTGGTCATATGCCTGGATCCCCATCCTTGGCCCGTGTCTCGCCGCATTTGCCGTGGGATTGCTCTCACTCGTCCTCTCTAGCTAAAGGAACCTTGACTATGGAACACAAGTACGTTGCCGCGATCGATCAGGGCACGACGTCGACACGCTGCATTATCTTTAACCACGACGGTGAGATCGTTACCATCGGCCAGTACGAGCACGAACAAATATTCCCGCAGAAGGGGTGGGTGGAGCACGACCCGCGCGAAATCTGGGACAATACCCGCCGCGCCGTGGCCTCCGCACTGGCGGATAGCGACGTCGCGCGCGAGGACATTGTCGCCGTGGGCATCACCAATCAGCGCGAAACCGCCGTGGTGTGGGATAAGCACACCGGCGAACCCGTCTACAACGCGATTGTCTGGCAGGACACTCGAACCACAAAAATTTGCGAACAGCTTGCCGGGGAACACGGTGCTGAACGGTGGCGCGAAACCACCGGATTGCTGTTGAACTCGTACCCGTCCGGCCCCAAGGTGAAATGGATCCTGGACAATGTGGAGGGCGCCCGCAAACGGGCGGAAGACGGCGACCTGTTGTTCGGCACGATCGATACCTGGCTGATTTGGAATCTTACCGGCGGTGCGGAAGGTGATGGCGGGGAACCGGCGTTGCACGTGACAGATGTGACGAACGCTTCGCGCACCCTACTCATGGACTTGCGCACATTGCAGTGGGATGAGGAAATTTGCGCGGAAATGGGGATTCCCGTCTCCATGCTGCCGGAGATTCGGCCGTCTGTCGGTGATTTCCGCACTATTCGACACCGCGGAACCCTTGGCGGTGTGCCCATCCGCGGTGTACTTGGTGACCAGCAGGCGGCCATGTTCGGGCAGGCTTGTTTCGAACCTGGTGATGCCAAAAATACGTACGGTACCGGCCTATTCTTGTTGCTGAACACCGGCACCTCCCCAAAGTGGAGCGACCACGGGTTGATTACCACGGTGTGCTACCAAATCGATGGTGAAGAACCGGTGTATGCGCTCGAGGGCTCCGTTTCCATGGGCGGTTCGCTGGTGCAATGGCTGCGGGATAATTTGCAGCTTATTCCCAACGCCGCAGCGATTGAGAACATGGCCCGCTCCGTGCCCGACAACGGCGGCGTGTATATTGTGCCCGCGTTTTCCGGCTTGTTCGCCCCACGCTGGCGTTCCGACGCCCGGGGTGTCATCGTCGGGCTCACTCGTTTCGCGAACCGCAACCACCTGGCGCGTGCCGTGTTGGAGGCGACGGCGTACCAGACGAAAGAAGTTGCCGACGCGATGGTCGCAGACTCCGGCGTCCCTATTACGGACCTAAAGGTGGATGGCGGCATGGTGATGAATGAGCTCCTGATGCAGTTCCAGGCCGACATCTTAGGCACGAATGTGGTGCGGCCGAAGATTATCGAGACCACGGCGCTGGGTACCGCTTTCGCCGCTGGGTTGTCCATTGGATTTTGGGAATCTTTGACACAACTTAAAGAGCAGGGTGGGGTGAGCCGTGTATGGAAACCCGCAATGGATCCCAGCGAAGTTGATCGTCTGTTCGGGGAATGGAACAAGGCCGTGGAGCGTACCTACAACTGGGAGGATGGGGAATAAAACCGCCTAGAAGTGCCGCCTCGCGTTCAACGGTGTGCGGGGCGGTTTTTCGTCATGTGCGAACAGTTGAGCTATTCGCGCTCTTGCATCTTCTGTTGTGGGCAGCCTTTTAAATTGAGGTTGCTATTAGCAAATCAGCGGTTCTCGGCTGAGTGAATTCGATGTAGAAAATCTACGTGCGAACTGAGAAAATATTGAGCATAAGTTCAACTTCTATATGAATATGATTGCCTGGAAACAAGCAACTCCGCCAAATTTGCCGCGTTGATTGGCGCTCCAACGGGCACGACCTTGTTGCGTCGCTCATGACTGTAATCGCAGCTCGCGGCGCATGTTGGGCTAGCCCCGAATGTGGGCAATGCGGGAGTGTCTGAGGGGGAATTTTGCAAGCTAGACGCGCTGTAAGGTTTCAGTTGGGAGCGCGAAATCCTGTTGTGCACTCTTTAAGGGTTGCTGTAGGTGATAGTGCTCGTGCTACCGTCTGCTGATGAGGCGGGCTTGAAAAGTGGTGCTGTCGATTTTCTTAGCGCAGTTGTTGGTTTTTCAGCTTCTATTGAAGTGCCCGTTTTCAATTCAAAAACCATCCACTGTGATGTGGTGTTTTACTAGTCGAGAATGATGGGCCTAATGCTTTTACATCAACAGAGAAGTCGCTATTTCATTGCATTCCTCTCGGTGCTGGCACTGTTGCTCGGGGTTACCTCCGTGTTGCCGGCCGCGCAGGCGCAGGAGTTGGGTGCTCAGGTCAAAGTTTCCTCAGGTCCCGAAGGCCTTAAGGTCAACTGGGGCGAAGGTCGCCGAATCATGACCCGCCTATTCAATATTGAGTCCGGCGGTGCGACGCGTGAGGCGTATTGCATTGAGTACAACGTCAATGCGGTGTACTCCGACCAAGCAAAGACTGTTAAGTGGGACGAATTCCCTGGTAACAATAAGTTTAAGACCGATGAAGGTATCCGCCATAAGGTCAACTGGATCGCCGCCAATAGCTACCCAGCAGTTTCGATCGACGAGTTGCGCACCAAGATTGGTGTGACCGCGGAAGAGCTGCCCACTGAGGCCGCTATTGCGCAAACTCAGGCTGCAATCTGGAGCCTGCTTGCCGATGAGTTCGTATACAAGGGCATCGACACCGGCGACGCCACCATCAAGGGCGCGGAGTTCAAGCTGTTTGAATACTTGACTGGTGAGGCTAACGTCGGCCGCGCCGAAACCTCCACCTTGGACCTCGAGGTAGAGATCGATGATTCCAAGGCTCGCCGTGAAGACAACGGCGTGATGGGCCCGCTGAGCTTTAAGACCAACGCAGCTGGCCTCAAGATCACCACCAGCAACGGCACCATCGTAGACGCCCAGGGGAACCCGATGGCTGCGGAAGACATTCGCCCCGGCACCGAGTTCTACCTCAAGGTCAACGAAGACGCTGGTGAAGCCACCATTACTGCATCTTCCGAGGGGGATGCTATTTCCGGCGCGTTGGTGGTGACCCCCAAGGAAGATGGTAGCCACGGGCAAACCTTGATCGTCACCCACAACGACGTGGTGCGCAAGATTGAAGAATTCACCATCCGTTGGGAGGGGACCGAGGTTTCCATCGTTACCGCCGCTAGCGACGGCTGCGACGACGACCGTTTCCTGTCCGGAAGCGGTGGCACCGTGGTTGACGTGGTCAAGTACACCGGTTTGATCGTGGGCCGTAAGTACGTGATCAAGGGTGAGCTCATGGACAAGGCAACCGGCGAAGGCACTGGCATTACCGCCGAAAAGGAATTCACTCCGGAATCTCCGGACGGTGAAGTGCGCGTCGAGTTCGTCGTGCCAGAAGGCTACGCAGGCAAGACGCTCGTGGTGTTCGAACGCGCCTACGATGAAGATGGTCGCTTGGTCGCGGAGCACGCGGACATCAACGACCGCGCCCAAACTGTCCGCGTCACCCACGACAGTGAAATTCCCCCGGCATGCCGCGAAGGTAATGGTGGCGGCGGCTATGTCGGATCCCTCGGTTTCGGCGACAGTGATGCTGGTAGCTCCGGCGCTGGCGCCGCAGCGCTGGTAACCCTCGTCGCCGGTGGCCTCCTCATCGGCTCTCTCGCTTCCTCTGGTTCCGCTGACGCTGGAAGCAGCGGCTCCAGCGAACCGAAGAAGGAAGAAGCCCCGGCACCTGCACCAGCAGCACCCGAGGGCCAAGGTGGCGGTGATCCCGCGCCTAAGAACACCCCCGCGGCACCTGCGGCACAGGAACCAGGCGGAAAGGGCGCTCCCACCGCTCCTGCTTCCAATGCAGCACCTACGTTGGCAAACACCGGTGCGAGTGTTTTGTGGGTCGTTGCAATTGGTTTAGTAATTACCGCAGTCGGCGCAATCTTCATTATTGCGAAGCGTCGTCGTTCGAAGTAATTTTCCACTCCTAGTGAACCCTCAGTCTTTTGACTGGGGGTTCCGTTATTGTTTTCGCATGAACTCTTGTTCTAGTGCCAAAAGTAAAGGACAAACTGAAGCTTGCAAGATTAAATTTTGTACGGCGATATGTTCGACTGATTGTGGGAACGTATGGGAGTCATCCACTCAGTCCTATAACCCCTGCCAGTTCGGGTAACATGCCGCGATTCTAGCCCCGAAATAGGGAATTTTTACATCGTTTTCACGTCGCTGCTGGGGGACTTTTCCAAGCTAGAAGCGGTACGCTAAGCCTTTATAAAGAAAACTTCGAATTGTGACCCATCACCAATGGTTGCCTGCGATACTATCGCTCGTGCTACGGTCAGCGAGTGAGGCGGGTATATAATTTGCGGCTAATCATGCACTCCGGTTTTCCGCAGATTTCCAGTGCTCGTTTTTCAAGAAAAACCATCCACCGTGATGTGGTTTGACGCATTACCGATAGAGAATGATGGGTGAAATGATCGTATATTTACAGAAAAGTCGCTTCTTTCTAGCGATCCTTTCTGTGTTCGCCTTAGTCATCGGCGTGGTTGCGCTGATGCCCAGCGCGCAGGCGCAGGAACTAGGCGCACAGGTGAAGGTGTCCCAGGGGCCCGCCGGGTTGGCTGTTTACCAGGGGTCCAAGACGCGTGCGACGCAGCTGTTCCAGCTGGAGTCTGGCGGTGAAACTCGCCACGCGTATTGCATCGAGTTCGGTGTGCCCGCGGTATACACGGACAACGCGAAGACTGTGAAATGGGACGAGTTCCCAGGTAACAACAAGTTTAAGACCGATGAGGCGGCTCGCCACAAGGTCAACTGGATCGCAGCGAATAGCTATCCCGCTGTGTCCATCGAAGAAATCCGCGCCGCGATCGGCGTGAGCAGTGAAGAACTTTCGGTTGAGGCTGCTATCGCGCAGACCCAAGGTGCCATTTGGAGCATCCTGTCCGACGAGTTCGAATACAAGGGCTTGGAAACGAACGACAAGTCCATCAAGTCCGCAGAGTACAAGCTGTACGAGTATCTCACGGGCAGCGCGAATGTTGGGCGTGCGGAAACCTCCACGTTGGACTTGTCCGTGGAGATTGACGCCTCGAAAGCCACCCGCCAAGACAATGGCGTGATGGGTCCCCTGCGGGTGAAGACCAACGCCGCCGCCCTGAAGATCTCCACCGACCATGGTGAGATCGTCGACGCCGACGGCAAGAAGATCAACGCTTCTGAAATCCGCTCCGATATGGATTTCTACGTGAAGATCAACGAAAAGGCTGGCGAGGCGAAGATTACGGCGTCTGCTGAGGGCGATGTTATCTCCGGCGCGCTGGTGGTGACGAAGAAGGATGACGGCAAGCACGGCCAGACGTTGATTGTTACGCACAACGACGTGGTTCGTAAGGTCGAAGAGTTCACCATCCGCTGGGAGGGCACCAATGTGTCCATCAAGACCTCCGCTTCCGATGAGCAGGACAGCGACAAGGTACTGCCCCCGAGCGGCGGCACGATTGTCGACGTCGTGGACTACACCGGTTTGATCGTAGGCAAGAAGTACGTTCTCAAGGGCGAGCTGATGGACAAAGCCACCGGCGAGAGCACAGGCATCAAGGAAACCAAGGAATTCACCCCCGAATCGCCGGACGGCACGGTGGAAATGAAGTTCGTGGTTCCCGAAGGCTACGCCGGCAAGACCCTCGTGGTGTTCGAGCGTGCCTACGACGAAGACGGCAACCTCATCGCGGAACATGCTGACATTAACGACCGTAAGCAAACGGTACGTGTGGCCAACGAGTGCGGCGGTGGCTCCGGTTCGATCGGTTCCTTCGGCTCCTCGGACTTTGGCAGCAGCGGCGGTTGCGGCGGCGGCTGTGACTCCGGCAAAGACTGCGGGAAGAGCTGTGAAAGCAACGGTGGCGGCTGCGAAGGTGGCTGCTCCGGCGGTTGCGAATCCAACATCCGCCTGGAAGCTGGCGGCTTAGTGGTTCGTAGCACCCCTGAGCTCGAGCTTCCTCGACGTTAACCAAAACAACAAAACCCCTACCTGCGTTTATTTTCGCTGGTAGGGGTTTGTTTGTGCGTGGAGCCGATGACGGGAATCGAACCCGCGTATTCAGCTTGGGAAGCTGATGTTCTGCCATTGAACTACATCGGCGGACTGATTCAGCATAGCATTACACCCGCCCAATGCCGAATCATTGGGTGTATGTGACTGGGGTTGTCGTTAGAATGAAGTTGTGCTTCTTTCAGACCGAGACATTCGTGCAGCTATCGATGCGGGCCACTTAGGCATCGACCCGTTTGACGCTGAGCTCATTCAGCCGTCCAGTATCGATGTTCGAATGGACCGCTTTTTTCGCGTGTTCAATAATTCGCGCTATACGCACATTGATCCGAAGCAGCGGCAGGATGATCTCACGAGCCTGGTGGAAGTGGATGAGGGGGATCCTTTTGTCCTTCATCCAGGTGAGTTCGTGCTCGGCGCTACGCTCGAAACGTTTCGGCTTCCGGCGCATTTCGCTGGTCGTCTTGAGGGGAAGTCTTCCTTAGGGCGGTTGGGATTGCTTACTCATTCCACCGCTGGGTTTATCGATCCCGGTTTCGAAGGGCACATCACTCTTGAGCTGTCTAACGTGGCTAATCTGCCTATCACCTTGTGGCCGGGTATGAAGGTTGGGCAGCTTGCCATCTTTTCTATGTCCTCGCCCGCTGAGATTCCCTATGGTTCTGGAGCGCTTGGCTCGAAGTACCAAGGCCAGCGCGGCCCTACGTCTTCTAAGGCGTACCTCAATTTCCGCTAGGAATGTATGATCACCTTTGATCGGGTAACAAAAACTTTCGATTCTTCGACGCCTGCTGTGGATGGGTTTTCCTACCACTTCCAACAGGGCAAGACGACTTGCCTTGTCGGTTCTTCGGGCAGCGGCAAGACGACGTTGCTGCGGATGGTTAACCGCATGGTCGAGCCAACAAAAGGCCGCATTACGGTCCGCGGAGAAAATATTTCCCGGGTAGACCCGGTGACGCTACGGCGTTCGATTGGCTATGTGATGCAGAATGCGGGATTATTGCCGCACCGCACGGTTGCGCAGAACATCGCTACCGTTGCCCATTTGAACAAGCTTCCGGATGCCGATGCGAGGGTGCCGCGGTTGATGGAGTTGTTGGATCTTCACCCGGAACTAGCGCGCCGCTACCCTGCAGAGCTTTCTGGCGGCCAGGCTCAGCGTGTTGGGGTGGCGCGCGCCCTGGCTGCGGATCCGGATATTTTGCTCATGGATGAGCCGTTTGCCGCGGTGGACCCAGTGGTGCGGCGCGAGTTGCAGAAGCTGGTGATGCGTTTGCAACGCCAGCTGAACAAGACCATTTTGTTGGTTACCCACGATATTGATGAGGCGTTCCAGCTCGGTGATGACATTGTGCTGTTGTCCACCAGTGCGCACATCGAGCAGGCCGGCACTGCAGAGGAGTTTGTCACCAATCCGGCGAATGATTTCGTTGCGAGCTTTGTGGGGGTTGCGGATCGCGCGGTGCGTATTGAACAGCGCGGCGGACGCACGGTGGTGGTGGACCGTAATGGCCGCGTGAACGGGGTGGTTACATGACCTGGGCAACCACGAATCGGGACATGCTGATCGAACTCATGCTCGCTCATATTAACCTGTCGTGGCCGCCGATTCTGATGTCGTTTCTGCTTGCGGTCCCGCTCGGTTGGTGGGCGCACCGCAACAAACGTGTGCGCGAGTTTCTGGTTGTCGGAACGGGGCTCATGTATGCGATTCCATCGCTGGCGTTGTTTGTGGTGATCCCGCAATTTTTGGGCACCTCGATCCTCTCGCCGTGGAACGTTATCGTCGCCATGGCTATCTACGGCCTTGCGTTGCAGGTGCGTACCACCACGGATGCCTTTGATGCTATCGATGCCGATGTATCCGATGCCGCTGTCGCCATGGGCTATTCCACCTGGAGAAAGTTCTTCGCGGTGGAGATTCCCTTGGCGTTGCCGGTAATGATTTCCGGTTTGCGGGTAGTCAGCGCGTCGACGATTAGTCTGGTGTCGGTCGGTGCCCTGATCGGCGTGAATTCGCTGGGCAGCTTGTTTACGGATGGCTTTAACCGTTATTTCGCTACCGAGATTGTGTTCGGCATTCTCGGCACCCTGCTGCTAGCCGTTGTGTTCGATGCTGTGCTCTTTTTGGCGCAGCGCGTTGCCACGCCTTGGGTGGTGGCTGCCCGTGCTTGAGTTTCTCGTTCACACCGGCGAACATATAGCCTATTCTGTTCTGGCCGTGGGGATCGCCGTCTTCGTCGGAATTCCGTTTGGTTTAGTGATCGCCCGTACTCGGCTTGCCGACGTCGTTCTCGCCAGCGCTGGCGCGTTGCGCGCGTTGCCTTCGCTCGGCGTCTTAACATTGCTCACCCTTTACCTTGGTATCCGCGTTCCGCTGATACCCACCACAATTGTGTTGTTGCTGTTGGCTATTCCGCCGTTGCTGGCGGCTACCGTCGCCGGGGTGCGTAACATCCCGCCTGAGGTGACGGATGCTGCCCAGGCGATGGGGTTTACGGAGGGGCAGCTCATGCTGAAAGTTTCCACCCCGTTGGCCCTGCCTACCATCGTTGGCGGTTTGCGTTCTTGCGTGTTGCAGGTCCTTTCTACGGCGACTATCGCGGCCTTTATTGGCTTGGGTGGTTTGGGCCGTTACGTTATTGACGGCTTGGCGCTGGGGGATTACGCACAAGTCCTCACCGGAGCGTTGGCTGTAACGGTTTTGGCCCTTGTAGCGGATAGTGTATTAGCGATACTGCAACGGAGACTCCGATGAATAAGACCATAGTTTGTGCCTTAGCAGCGCTTTTCCTCGCTGCTTGTGTCCATGATCCGCTTAATACACCAACTAGCTCTCAATCCGATTCGACGAATACGACTGTCCAAAACGGCAAACACATCACCATAGGTACCGCCAATTTTCCGGAATCCGAAATAATCGGCCAGATTTGGGCGGTTGCCCTCGAACAGGAGGGTTTCGATGTGGAGGTACGCTCCGGCATCGGCTCCCGTGAGGCCTACTTGCGCGCCTTGCAGGAGGGAACTGTTGATCTTGTCCCGGAGTATTCCGGCAACCTAGCTCAGTACTACATCAAAGAGTCCGGCCAAGCGGAGCTGCCGGTGGGTGCTTCGAATGAGGAAGTCCTCAACGCGTTGAACCATGTGTTGCCCGCTGGCCTTTCCACGGGCCCGGTTGCTCCAGGGGAGTCGAAGGATTCGTTCCGCGTGACGCGTGAGTTTGCGGAGCAGCACCGGTTGGTTACGCTCGAAGACCTTAAGGATATGGAGGGGTTGCGGCTCGCGGGTAACCCGGAGTTGAAGGAGCGTCCGTATGGGCCGAAGGGGTTGCAGGAGGTGTACAACATTCCTTCGGTTGAGCTGGTGCCGATCGCTGATGGTGGCGGCCCCCTCACCATTGCCGCGCTGAACGACGGCGCGGCGGACATCGCCGACATTTACACCACTTCACCGACGTATGATAGTGACCTTGTCACGTTGGAGGATAATAAGAATCTCGTTCTTCCGCAGCATGTGTTGCCGTTGATGCGGGGTAAGGCGATTACGAGTGAGGCACGTGAGATTCTCAATACGGTGAATCAGCGTCTCACTACCGAAGCGCTGAAGGATATGAACGCTCAAAATGTGGGGGATCAGAAAAAGGAACCCAGGGCGCTTGCCACTGAGTTCCTGCAGCAGAGTTAGGTGTCTTGATGTCGGCGCTCTTTGAAGAAGGCTTCGAGGGTGTCGACCAAGTCACGATCTTTTTGCAGCTCCGCGACTTGGGCGCGGAGCTTTGCTACTTCTTCCCGCAGCCCGATAAGTTCGGCTTGTTCCTTTTGTACGCTGGCGAGGCGTTCGCGTTCTTGCACTGCGGTGACCCAGTTCCGAAGCGTTTCCGTGCTCACACCGAACTCGCGTGCGATTTCTGGAATGTCGCGCTGTGCTTTCAAAACTTCCCGGACTGCTTTTTGTTGGAATTCGGGGGAGTATTGACGACTCATAGGCATAGCGATCATCCTTCCAATCGAGATGTTTTACAGTCAGTGTAATTGGAAAAACTCAAGTAAAACGAAGGAATTGGACAAGGATGTCTGGCTTTGATACCGACGATTTTTGGATCACCTCTGACCTGCACCTAGGTCATCCATTGCTCACCCAATTGCGCGGATTCGCGTCAACAAGCGAACACGATACCACCATTTTGGGGGGTCTTTATGGGATTCCGGACAATTCCACGTTGGTTTGCTTGGGGGATATCTCGGTTGGAAAGGACGAATACGCTCTCGGTCGACTCCGTGAGTTGAAACTAGCGAAGGGGCTCACCATGATTCTTACCCCTGGCAATCACGATGCCTGCCACCCGAAGTTTGGGCTGAAGAAAATGCTCACATGGACCCCAAAATACGAACAAGTGTTTGATTTTATTGCGGTCGATTTCGTGCTAAGGCGCCGCGTATTGTTCACCCATCTGCCTCGCCTTGAGGATCCGCATCGTTCAGCGAAGCTCAGCCGATGGATCGCCCGCGATGGTTTCGAATGCGTGGTGCACGGGCATACGCATTCTTCGAAACCCCTCGCCCCAGGGCACGTGAACATCTGCCTCGAGGCAACCGACCTCAAACCGATCCATGCCTCGGAGCTGTGGCGGCGGGTCACTCAGGTTCAACTGTAAACGCCGCTATCAGCGTCGTGATCGGGACGGCGAGGGTGAGCGCCAACGCGCCGATCGCGGAGCGCAGCAGCTCCGTCGCCATGATGTCGCTTGTGAGCACTTGCAGGAACGGTCGATCCGCCACGCTGAGCAGCAGCAATAGGGGAAGCGCCGCCCCCGTGTAAGACAAGACGAGGGTGTACACCATCGAGGCGATGTGGTCGCGCCCCACCTTCATCGCCCCGGTGAAGAGCCGCCAGGGGGAGGCGTCGGGTTCGATTTCGGCAAGTTCGTTCACTGTCGACGCTTGCGCGATCGTAACGTCGTTGAGCACGCCTAGCGCACCAATAATAAAGCCGCAGAGCATGAGGCCCGTCACGGTCACATCGGGCAGGTACAACTGGATCAGCAGGTTGTCTTCGTCGCCAAGCCCGCGTAACTGGCTGGACGCGATCGCGAGGTGCGCAAGCCCTGCCGCTAAGCCAAGGGAAACGATCGTGCCGAACAGTGCGGACGAAGTCTTCCAGCTCACGCCGTGGACGATATACAGGACGGGGAAGAGCACTGCGGAGCCACACACCACGGCCAGCAGCAGGGGTGGCCCGCCATGAAGCAATGCGGGCAGCAGGAACAATGCCACCGCCGCGAAGGTGAGCACTAAGCCCACGAGGGAACGAATGCCGGGGCCGAGGCCGATCAGGACGATGCCGAGTGCGGTTAGCCCTAACCAAAATGCTAGGGACCAGTCGCGTTGAAAATCCGTAAAGGTGTACGCGTGGCTGCCGTCCGCCGCGGTGGTTTCGCTCATGCGGATGGCTTCGCCTTCCTGCAAGTCCGGATCGCCCGGTTTCTCGCTCACCATGAGCAACGTGCGCTTGCCTTCGTTGTCACCTTCCAGGATTTCTACGATGGCGCGCTGGCACTCATCCGTCCGCTGCTCCAGGGAGGTCACGGGTGAGGTATCAAAGACGCGGCCCACGGAAGGGGAGTTGCATTCCCCGGTGTCTCTGATCACCACGCGGCCATCAACTTGGGCCTGTGGCAATGCGGACGTTTTCGCGAATTCGGGGGCAACGCGTGGTGGTTCGCTGGAGGGCCACAGCAGCACTAACCCCGCGGCCGTCGCTAAGAAGCTACCTACGAGCAGTATGCTGAGCAGCCATTGCCATACGGTGAATCGCGTCTCGCCAAACTCTGTGGAATGTCGTCCCATACCTATTGTTTATAGCTTGCTAGGAAATTTCCTAAACGTTCGATGGCGCGAGCGAGGTCATCGGCGTGTGGCAGTGTCACCACACGGAAGTGATCCGGCGTTGGCCAGTTAAACCCAGTTCCCTGCACCATCAGGATTTTTTCTTGGCGCAGCAGGTCGAGCATCATCTTCGCATCGTCGTGAATATCGTGCACATTGGGGTCGAGGCGGGGGAAGGCGTACAACGCACCCATGGGTTTGGTGCAACTTACGCCGGGAATTTCGTTGAGTTTTTCCCACGCAACGTTGCGTTGTTCGAGGAGCCGGCCGCCGTGCTTGGTGAGGTCGAAAATGGACTGCCTGCCGCCCAACGCCACCTGAATCGCATGCTGCGCGGGAACGTTCGGGCAGAGCCGGGTGCCGGCCAGAAGCTCCAAGCCTTCGAGGAACCCTAAGGCGTGGTGCTTCGGACCTGTCACCACCATCCAGCCGGCGCGGTAGCCTGCCACCCGGTACGCTTTGGACAAACCGTTGTACGTGATGCACAACAGGTCCGGACATAAGGTGGCGATGGAAATATGGTGCGCGTCGTCGTACAAGATGCGGTCATAAATCTCATCCGCGAGGATCAGCAGCTCGTGCTCCCGCGCTACCTCCACGATGGCCTTGAGCGTATCCCGCGAGTACACCGCGCCGGTGGGATTGTTCGGGTTAATCACCACGATGGCCTTGGTGTTTTCCGTGACCTTTGAGCGAATATCCTCAAGGTCCGGGCTCCAATCGTTTTCCTCATCGCACCGATAATGCACGGGCTTGCCGCCGGCGAGGGAAGTGGCTGCCGTCCAGAGTGGATAATCGGGCGCGGGGATAAGCACCTCGTCACCGTCGTTGAGCAGTGCTTGGGTGGTCATGGAAATAAGTTCGGATACACCGTTGCCGAGGAATACATCATCCACGTCGAAGGACGGGAACCCAGGAATCACCTCATAGCGTGTGACAATCGCCCGCCGCGCCGGAATAATGCCCTTCGAGCTGGAGTAGCCTTGGCTCGTGGGTAGCGCCGCGATCATGTCCCGCATGATCACATCGGGGGCGTCGAAACCGAACACGGCGGGGTTGCCGGTATTGAGCTTTAAAATGCGGTGGCCATCGAGTTCAAGGCGTTCCGCTTCCGCCGCAACGGGCCCCCGAATCTCATACAGCACATCCTTCATTTTTTCGGATTGGTCGAATACGCGGGGGTTACGTCGGGGCGGCACACTAGTCATTCCACTATCGTGCCACTTCTCCCCGAAAATTGGGAGAGATTTTTCACTTTCTCTTGAGGAAACCCTGTGCTAGGTTCAGCGCCTGATTGGCCAATTCGTGCTGGCGGGCGCGGCTTTCTTGCCGCATCTCCAATTCCCGCATTTTCGCGCGGGCCTGCAATTCGCGGATACGCTCCCGTTCGAGTTGCCGCGGCGACGGCAAGTACCACGACTTCGGCCCAACCTTGAGGACGTACAACAACGTGATCACGGTGGGGATGAGCAAGAGTAGTACGGCGCTTTCAGACCACACGGGGCTGAGCAGGAAACCCGCCGCCACCGACGCGATCGAGGTGAACGCTACCGCGGCCGCCTTGGGTTTCGCGTTACGGCGCCGCAGCGAGTCAATTTCTGACACCGTGTACGAGCCTTCGTCGGTGTGCGCCGGCAGGTCTCGGAACATGCGCTGCACTTCTCCCCGCGTGGTAGCGGAGATAACCTGATCGCATCGGTCTTCGTATTCGGGCAAGGTGAGTCGTCCGGCTGCGAAATGCGCCCCCAGCTGGGAGATAGCGTTGTTGCGTTCCGCATCGCTAATTCGGACGTGTTCGTTGCTCATAGCCCCAAGAATAGTGAACTGGCCAGGGAAATGTTAGACCTGTTAGGTATGGAGCATACGAATGCCGCACCAGGGGACGTTGGGCGCGGGACGCTGGTGTTTGCCACCGGCCTGACCTTGCTGTGTTTGTGCTGGTCCGGATTGGTGTACCGGTACGTGCAGCCGGGGTTTATGTGGTTTGTTGCGGCGGCCGCCGTAGCGTTGATCGCCCTTGGTTTGGCTGTGCAATGGCGCGCATTTTGTAATATCGGCTCGCACCACGGTACTCGAGCTGGGGTGCTGCTGCTGATTCCCTTGGCGTTGGTTGCGGTTGCCGCGCCGGGTCCGTTGCTACCGGTTGCGCCGCGCGTGACGGTCGCAGGCAAAGCCGACGCGGAGCTGCCGCCCTTGCATGAGGGGATCAATGACATGACGGTGGTGGATTTTCCCCACTACGAGAACATTGATGGCACTCGCGTACGTATGGTTGGCCAGGTGACGCCGGCGGATGAGGGGTGGATGCTTACCCGTTATCGAGTGTTGTGCTGCGCGGCGGACGCGACATTGCACGGGGTGGCGATGCGTGGTGCGGTGCCTGACGCGGAGTGGGTGGTGGTCACGGGCGTCGCCAAGCAGGGGGCGGTGGATGTGGAAACTGCCGCGCCCATTGAGGCGCCGGAAAGGCCGTACCTATGAATGCGCGTATTCACGTTCCTACCGCCGCGTGGGCGTTTCCCCTATTTGCAGCCGTGGCGATCAGCGGAGCGTTCGTGGTGCTGGTTGCGGAGGGCCGCCCAGTAACATTGCCCCAAGCTTTGGACACTTGGGGCACCGTGTTCTTGGCGATCATGGTCCAAGCCATTCCTTTCCTTGTTCTCGGGACGGTGCTTTCTGGCGCGATTTCGGCGTGGGTGCCGGCGTCGGTGTTCCGTAAGTTACCTACGAATATGCCGGTGGCGGCGTTGTCGGGGATGGTGTTGCCAGCTTGCGAGTGTGCTTCTGTGCCGGTTGCGCGTTCGTTGATGCGTCGCGGGGTGTCCCAGGCGCAGGCGTTGGTGTTTTTGGTTGCCTCGCCTGCGGTAAATCCCGTGGTGATTGTGGCTACGGCGGTGGCGTTTCCGGATAACCCGCGCATGGTGTGGGCGCGTTTCCTAGCGAGTTTCATTGCCGCCGTGGTTGTTGGTTGGGTGTGGTCGCGCATTGGGCACAGGATTGAGATGCCGGAGACGCACGCCCATGACCATGGGTTTATCGACGTCGCGGCGCGGGACTTTCTGCAAGCCGCCGGTTTCCTCGTCCCCGGCGCGATGGTTGCGGCCGCGTTCAAGCTGTGGGTCCCGCACAGTTTCGCTTCGAACGTGGTGCTGGCTGTGCTGTTCTTCGTGCTGGTGGCGATCATCCTGAGTTTGTGCTCGGAGGCGGATGCGTTCGTGGCGGCAAGTTTCACTAACGCCCCGCCTGTTGCCCAGCTGGCGTTTATGGTGGTTGGCCCGATGATTGATGTGAAGTTGATCCTCCTGCATGCGGGCACGTTTGGTCCTCGTTTTGCTATGCGGTTTCTGCCGCTTGTGCTTGGGTGCGCCGTGGTGGCGTCGGTCGTTGTTGGCGCGTTGCTGTTGTAGCACCCGGCGGGAGGTAGTCTTCGGGCGGCCCCGGCCAGGCATCATCGGGCGGTGGTTCGAAACTCGCCGGCGGGGGATCCTCCTCGAGCGGTAGGTTGTGCGGAATGTTTGCCCGCAGGTGGTTTCGTTCCAGGTAGCGTTTCCGCTGCCTATTGCGATAGTTGATGAGCGTGGTGCCCCACCGGCCAAAGTCATTTCGGATCGGGGGTTCGAGGTAATCCTCATCCGTTTTCGTGGGATGGTCGTGCCTTGTTTCGATCCCAGCTAACATTCCTTGAACTTTGCCGGCGAGGATGCCTTGTGGGACGGTGGTTACTCGCATCCCGGTTGCGAATTCCCAGGTGATATTGCCGAGGGTGTCGGATGTGGCCTGCGCGTGCCGGTCCGTCTTGAAGTTGTGGTGGTGCTTGCACAGGCATTGCAGGTTGGACAGCGTGGTCCACCCGCCAACTTCAAAGTTTATGATGTGGTCGATTTCGCAGTAGATTGCGTCCACGTTGCAGCCGGGGAAGCGGCACGTCCCGTCACGCAGCATGACCAGCAGGCGTTGCTCGGGTGTGGCTTTGTGCACGCCGCGAATGATCTCCGCTACGGCGAGGATACTGTCGTATTGAATGTGGCGTTTCTGGATGCGCTGTTGTTGCGCGGTGGTGAGTCGCCCCACGCCGTGCAGGCTTACGGGGGTGAGGTCCGTGGCGTCGGCAGTGTCTGCGAAGCCGAACAAGCGCACGCTACAGGTGGTGTCGCGGTCTTTGTCTGTGCCACACACATAGTTGGTGAGCACTTCGTCTTCTCGCAGGTGGTTGCTTTCTGCCACGGCCTCGAGCCGTTGTTTGATCTCGTACGCGTTGTCGCTCGGCATGGTGACGTTGAGTACGCTCACGCCGGGGTGCGGAGACGTGAGCATTTCCACCCCGAGCATCGCTTCCAACTTCGCCATGTTTTCTTCGGGAGTGGGTTCCTCCTCGAATTCTTCGTACACGCCCAGCCGGATCAACTCGTCGCGGATTTTCGCGGCCAGCCGCCGGTTCGTTGGCAGCGTTTGGTTTTCTTTACTTGCCGTCAGCGTATCGACGATCACAGCATCCAGCTCATCCCACAACGCCTGTGGCGTGTCTAACGCAACCGTGATCAACGATTTCCACAGCGTGCGTAGCTTTTCGTAATTCACAAGGTGTTGCTCCAGCGCAAGCCGCTTTACTCGCGGGAGGTAATGGTGGAGCAGGAAGCAACCGCCAACAATGTTATGCATTTGCTGTTCCGAGTACTGCCCGCTCTGTGAGGCAAATTCCTTTACCAACGCTTGAATGTTGAGTGTGCCGAAATCCAAGCCGTGGGTGGCGAGGAGGTAGCAGTGCATAAAAATCTTGTTTTGCAAGAGTTCAGCTTCGCCGATGAGATTGTCTTCGTTCTGCATCAGGAACCCGATGTCACTGCTTTTCATTGCCACCTCCCCAGTTTTCCGGCAACGGTGCTTGCGATTTCGCCGTTGTGTACCTCCATTATATCGCTGCCGCAACCCCGCTACTAGTGCCTTTACCTGCGCAAACGGGTTGGACGCTAGCCAAAAACTACCCCCGCTCTACTTCGCTGACCAGCGAAAACAACATGCGGAAACGTTGCACACTTCCAAAGCGTTGTTTTTGGCTTTGTTGAGGTATCGCGCATAGAACACCTGCTGTATCCGCCCCTGCTGCCCCGCTTATCGACGCCCGCGACCCTCCCCACCAAAAAAGCCTTCCGCAGGACTTAAGAACCGCAAACAAAAACCTATGTTTCCGGTCACATTCTCAAGTACACAGCTGGGGGTGAATAAATCCACCCCCAGCTGCCCGAAAGGTGCTTGAAAATACGATCCCTTTAATGGGAACTATAGCAGGTCAGTCCCTAGATTCCGCATCATCAACCCCAGTGTCTCCGTTCGCCGAGGGGGGCGGGGGTACTGCCACGCTCGGCGGACCAGGAACACCAGCAGCAGGAGGACCAGGAACACCAGCAACAGGAGGACCAGGAACACCAGCAACAGGAGGACCAGGAACAGCCGAAGGAACAGCAGGGACCTCGGGAATTTCAGGGGTGCGTGGTTTGCGGTCTGTGCGTTGCGGGGGGTCTAGGAACTCGGGGGTTTGGGGGTTGGGGAGTTGGCCGTCGATGAGGATGGCGTCGCGGAGGAGTTGTGCGACGTCTTTGACGTGGGCGTTGCCGCCTTGGGATTTCACGCCGCCAACGAGCATGGATGTGCAGAAGGGGCATGCGGTGGCGATGGTTTCGGCACCGGTGTGGAGCGCTTCGGTGGCGCGGGCGTCGGCAATGCGGGTGCCGAGGTGTTCCTCCATGAACATGCGGGCACCGCCAGCACCACAGCAGAACCCTTCGTTTTTGGCGCGTTGCATGTCGCGGAGTTCGGCACCGGCGGCGTCGATAAGTTCGCGTGGGGGGTCGAACACTTTGTTGTGTCGGCCGAGGAAGCAGGGATCGTGGTAGGTGATCGGGGCGCGCGCCGAAGCGTCCCTGGGCACCGGTGTGAGCCGACCTTCGCGCACGAGGCGGTTGAGCAGCTGCGTCTGGTGGAGGACGTCGTAGTGGCCGTCGAAGTCGGGGTATTCGTTGCGCAGGGTGTTGAAGCAGTGCGCGCAGCCTGTGATGATTTTCCGCTGCCCCGCGGGGACGCCCTCGAACACGTTATTGAGCGTATCGACGTTCGCGGTGGCCAAGGTTTGGAACAAAAATTCGTTGCCGGCGCGGCGGGCGGGGTCGCCCGTGCAGGTCTCCCCAGTGGACAGGACGGCGTATTTCACCCCGGCGGTTTCGAGGAGTTCTGCTACGGCGCGGGTGGTTTTCTTCGCTTGGTCGTCGAAGGCTCCTGCGCAACCTACCCAGAAGAGGTACTCGGTGTCGTCGAAGGAGCCGTCGAACTCGGGTACGGTGAGTCCGTCGCGACGCGCTTGGGTGATCCAGTCGGCGCGGTCGGCGTTATTGCGGCCCCAGGGGTTACCTTTGGTTTCGAGGTTTTTAAACAATCCGGTGAGTTCGCTGGGGAACTCGGACTCGACGAGTACTTGGAATCTGCGGAGGTTTGCCACATGGTCGATGTGTTCGATATCGACGGGGCATTGTTCGACGCAGGCGCCGCAGTTGGTGCAGCTCCATAACTCGTCTTCGGCGATGGTGTTGCCCACGAGCTTGAGCACGTCGGTGCCTTCGAGTGCGGCATCGCGGAGGTCAGTGATTACCTTACGCGGGCTCAGCGGTTTTTGGGTGTTCCAGGCGGGGCAGAGTTCCTGGCAGCGGCCGCATTCGGTGCAGGTCGCGGCGTCGAGAAGCAGTTTCCAGGAGGCGTCGGCGAGGGTGCCCACGCCCTGGTTGACTTCGAGGTCGATGCTGGGGAGGGCGCCGAGGGCGGGGCGGCCATCCGGATTGCGTTGGAAGAAAATGTTAAAGAACGCGAGGAAGCGGTGCCACGCTACACCCCAGTGCAGTTGCTGCCCGACAACGAATAACCACACCATGCCGGTGAGTAGTTTCACCAAGGCAAAAGCGCTCACCAGTTCGGGGCTGGCAGGGAGCAGGCGTGCAAGGTGCAGGGTGAGAAAATCGGCGATGGGGTGGCCGTGCCCGAAGGTGGCTATTTTGCCGGCTTTGACGAGCAGCATGCCAATGCCTTCGACAAGTACTACGGCCTCGACGAAGTGTGCGGCGCGGGCGTTGGAACCGTAAAAACGATCGACACGGTTAGCGTTGCCGACGTGCACTCGGATGGCAATAAGCGTGAGGATGCCAAGGACAGTGGCAAGCCCTAAGAGCTCATCAATGAAGTGGTATGCGGTGAGCCTGTGGAGTACTGGCCAGCCGCCTGCTGGGTCGAAGGTTTGAATGTACGCCTCGAACCATACGAGCGAACCAAGTAAAAACCCCACCATCACACACCAGTGCGCTACGGCGACGAGTGGTTTGCGGGCGAGCTCCGTGTGGAACAGCACTTCCTTGCAGAGCGTGATCAGCCTGCGTGCCGGCTGGTTTGTGCGGCCCGGCGAGGGTTGCCCCGCAGACACGAAGCGGACTAGGCGAAGCGCTCCGCGGAGGAAAACAAACCACGCCGGCAGCGACAGAACGATCCCTACGATGCCAAACACCGTGGTGGTGGCTAGGGGCATGGGTGAATCACGTTCCTTCTAAGACATTGAAACAGTTGACCTACAGCTTAAAAGGAATATTCGGGAAACACGATCTCTTGAGTTGTCATGAAGTTTTGTGGGGGCTGAGGTTCCGAGAAGGCGTGCTCAACCCCTGTAGATGCAGAGTTGCAATTCAGCGCCAGCAAAACATCGTCTCCATACTTTGCGCGCGCTGAGTGCCCAGCAAACTCTATATCTACGATCCGGAGCTGTGGGCGGTTGGCCGGTTCAGTTGACACGTCAGAAGCCCAAGAAGAGTGCAAATCACCTGCCAACCACGCCACAATCCGGAAGTCTTGTGTTTTGGTAAGTTTTGAATGTCGCTTCGGGAGTGCTCCGTGGTGCGCGCAAGCGAGGTTGGTTCGTCGCGCGTAGCATCCCGAGGCGTGGTGGCCCAACATAACAAACCTAGGGTGCGCCGCATGGGAAGCCCGGTGCAAGCGAGTGCCGTGTGAGGTATCAGCGTCCCATACTGCGCAAAAGAAAAATGCAAACCGAAGATGAGAAACAGCCTGGTTGTTACTTGGACCCGTGCTGAAAGAACCTACAGTGCAACAATGTGCGGTGCAGGGCCCGCCTACCACGGTGAAACGGAAGTAAGTTATTGCAAATAGTCCAGCGGCTACCGCCTTTCCTGAGTTGTGCGATGTGGGGTAGTGAATCCCATTGCCACCTGCACCACCGGGGAGAGACTTTGTTGCAACCGAAGTTTCCCGGTGTGCGGTGGCTGGGGTTCCGAGCAGCGGGCCAAGAACATCTGACCCACGTGCGCGCAGCAGCATCCGAGAACCCAGCGGGGACTCGCCCGGCTGGGAAATCGTCTGCGCTTGCACCACCGTGATCAACCAGAGTTTGGTGGTGCAAGCTGCCGAGGGTTGCGATAACCCGCGACGTACTGCGCTGCTCATGGGCTTCAATGTAAAAGCGTTTCGTGAAATCAAGATGAACTCAGCATGAGAAAAAGAGGCCACAAGATAAATCTTGGGTGGGGTACTTTTTGAAACTTTGTTTTTCTTGTTGACGTTTCTGCATGGAGTGTAACGCATAGAACGTTATGGCGAGCTTGATTGGGGGAGGGGCGGGAACAAACGGCCGCAAAGGCATAAACTTAATGCCGTTATATTGTTTATTCCGCAAGCTGTAGCTCGTGTGGCATCTTTGCTGGAAAAGCTTGTCAAAGTGCCTGGAAAAGGCGTTGTAGAATCGTATTTTGTTGCAGTTCCTACGAATTATTAACCGCTTGCAATGTGCTTAAGTTTGCTCGAATGTGTTGCATGCATTGAGGCGCGCGAGGTGTCGCACATTGTTGTGATTTTATTGAAGTGTCATAGAGAATAGGGAGGGGAATATCTGCCTCTGGATTTTGCGCCGAGCTTGCGTTGGGGCAATCGTGATGACCAGCATGATTGCGGCAGGAGCTGCTGTTCTGCGGCGGGCAATGTGAAGTGCTCGGCGGGGTAGGTAGAAATTTGATACCGTTGTTCAATTCCCTATAGGCAAAGGTAGCTATCATGCTACCGTTAAAATTGCGGGTGGCCGCGAGGCTCCTGTAGCCCCTTTGATAAACGCGAAGATGTTGTGTAACTAGTTTCAGCCGGTAAAAGCGTGGAATGCGCGATGTTTGCTCGCTCGCTTTCGTTGCGGGTAGTTCACAATGAAAAACTCCGAACTGGCATTTGCGCATGAATTCATCGCAATTTTGGGCGGGGGTGATTTTGATCGCGCCTCGCAGCAAGTATCGTTAGGGAAAGTTGGAGCGTTACATGGGCATTAGTGCGCGCGCTTTTGTGAGCTAAAGAGTGCACTTGGTAAGCCTTCAGGTTTGCGACTTTCCGCACGCTCATACGATCGATTGGGCGGATGTGAAACTTTTCATTTTCCCAAGTCGCGGATCCCGAGAGTTGACCAAATTCGGGGGTATAAATGGGGTTATGGACAGTGTGAAACGGCAAGAAATCTACCCACTCCCCGCAGGATTCGATGTGCAAGCGCACCGCGGAGGGCGGGGACATTGGACGGAAGAGTCGGCGATCGCGTTTCGGAATTCGCTGGAACTCGGCGTGACTACCCTTGAATTAGACATTGTGGTCACGCGCGACGGCGTACCCGCGGTGTGGCACGACCCTGTGCTGCTGCCGGAAAAGTGTTCGTCGCGCGTCGGGGAGTTGGTGTGCGAGTTGACGTGGGCGGAGCTGCGGGAGGTGGAATGCGCGAAGTTACTGCCGGAGTTTCCGCACGCGCAGGTGGTGCCGGGCAACCGTATCGTGCGCTTGGAGGAGGTCTTCGAGCTCGCACAGGGGTACGATGTGCACTTCAATATCGAGACGAAAATAGAGGCGGACCGCCCGCAGTTGAGTGTGTCGCCGGAAGTTTCGGTGGCGGCGATCATGCGCGCGGTGAGGGAGTGGGGCGTGGCGTCGAGAGTTATGGTGCAGTCTTTCGATTGGCGTACGTTTCCCCTGGTGCGGGCAGTGGATCCGCGCATTCCGTTGGTGGCGCTGTGGGATGAAACCACGTGGTTTGAGGGTTCGCCGTGGGGCCCTGGCGGGGACATTATCGACGCCGCGCTCAGCCACAGCATCAGCGTCCTTTCCCCCGATTTTCGGCTTGTCGACGCCGCGTTAATCGAACGCGCGCACAGTCACGGTATGCGCGTGGTGCCGTGGACGGTCAACGCCGAGGAGGATATGCAAATGCTTATCGACCTCGGCGTTGATGGGTTGATTACGGACTACCCGAAAGTCCTGTTACTCCGGCAACCGTTCACCCGTCGCATGTGAGAAGTTGTGCTGTGCACCTTCTTTAATGCGGACGTGGATGGTGGATCCGGTGGGGGGAGCGGTGCGTGGGGCGGTGCGGACAATGACCTGGTCGGTGGATTCGCCGTCCGGGTTGGCGTCAGTGCCGGAGCCCAAGTCGCCACCGCCGACAAGGCGGCCGTAGAGGTAGGAGTCCGAACCGAGTTCTTCGACCATGTCGATTTGAATCGGGATCGAGTTTTCCTGCTCGTTGACAATCTCGAGTGCTTCGGGGCGGAACCCGATGGTGACCTTGCCTTCATCGGCGTCGGTAAGCGCGCTGCGGGTGGCAAGCGACAGCGGAACACGGGCGCTGCCGAGCGTTGCAACACCGTCGGAATCAACCTTGAAGGTGCCGATGTTCATGGCGGGGGAGCCGATAAACCCGGCGACGAACTCGTTGGCGGGGCGGTCGTACATCTCTTGCGGGGTGCCCACCTGTTGCAGCACACCCGCCTTGAGTACGGCGATACGGTCGCCCATGGTCAACGCCTCGGTCTGGTCGTGCGTCACGTAGAGGGTGGTTACCCCGAGTGAGCGCTGCAAAGCGGCGATCTGCGTGCGTGTTTGCACACGCAGTTTCGCATCCAAGTTCGAGAGTGGTTCGTCCATGAGGAACACCTGGGGGCGGCGCACAATTGCGCGACCCATGGCAACGCGTTGGCGCTGGCCACCAGACAGAGCCTTCGGCTTCCGATCCAAGTAGGGGGCGAGGTCGAGGGTTTGGGCGATCTTCTCAACCCGATCGTTGATCTCTTTTTTGTCGATGCCAGCAATCTTGAGCGCGAAGCCCATGTTCTCCCGCACCGTCATATGGGGGTAGAGGGCGTAGTTCTGGAACACCATCGCGATGTCGCGGTTCTTGGGTTCCACGTGGGAAACGTCACGGTCGCCAATAAGGATGCGACCTGAGGTTACATCTTCAAGTCCTGCGAGCATGCGAAGAGTAGTGGACTTGCCGCAACCCGATGGGCCCACGAGCACGAGGAATTCGCCATCGGCGATGTCCAAGTTCACGCGATCCACGCTTGGGGTGCTGGCACCGGGGTAGATGCAAGTGGCGTTTTCAAACGTCACGGTTGCCATAGTTTTCCTCCATCGGCGGTACGTGCCGAACGATCCGTAGTGAGAGGGCTAGACGGGCGCCTAGCTCAAAGCCGGATATTACCACTCTCTGCACGGTAATGTATGCGAAATGTCACGCTAGTTAACCCTTCTCTTAATGGCACACAAATGTTCGACATTGTGATTTAAGCCAAAAGGTTCGCACCATTTCATGACTGGTCACTCCCTCTAGTACGATGAGACTATATTCACCTCCTGCGAAGGAGGAATTCCCTTATTGGAAGGACACTTCATGGTGCACAAGCGCGTTCTTGCGGCCCTTTTTTCCGGTGCTATTGCAGTCAGCGGTCTCGCGGCCTGCTCGGGCTCGGGGGATGATGGCAAACCGGGCGTCTACTTTCTGAACTTCAAACCCGAACAGGAAAGCGCCTACAAGAAGGTCGCGGAAGCGTATACCAAGGAAACGGGTGTTCCCGTCAAGGTGGTCACCGCTGCTTCCGGTACCTACGAGCAAACGCTGAAGGCGGAAGTTGGCAAGTCGGACGCCCCGACCTTGTTCCAGCTCAACGGCCCTGTTGGCCTGCAAAACTGGCAGAAATATGCGGCTGACTTGACCGATGCAGATATCACCAAGGCGCTCAAAGATGACGTCCCGGCGCTCAAGGGCGAAGATGGCAAGGTCTACGGCGTGCCGTTTGCCGTGGAAGGCTACGGCATCATCTACAACGAGGCCATTTTTGACAAGTACTTCGCCATGCCGGGCGCGAAGGCGACCAGCGTTGAAGAGATCAAGAACTTTGACAAGCTGAAGGCCGTGGCCGAGGATATGCAGTCCAAGAAGGACCAGCTTGGCATCCAGGGCGCGTTCGCTTCCACCTCCTTGGCATCCGGCGAGGATTGGCGTTGGTACACCCACCTGGCCAACATCCCGGTGCACTACGAGCTGCAGGACTTGGGCGTGGAGGACACCGACGAGCTGAAGTTCAAGTACAACAAGGAATATCAGAACATCTTCGACCTGTACCTGGAGAACTCCACCGTGGAGAAGACCCTGGCACCGTCGAAGTCCGTGACTGACTCCATGGCGGAATTCGCGCAGGGCAAGGCGGCCATGGTGCAAAACGGTAACTGGGCGTGGGGCCAGATCAAGGAAGTATCCGGCAACGTCGTCAAGGAAGACGAAATCAAGTTCATGCCGATCTACACCGGCATCAAGGGTGAAGAGAAGCAGGGCCTTGCGGTTGGTACCGAAAACTACCTCGCCGTGAACAACAAGGCTACCGAGGAAGACCAGAAGGCCACGATCGACTTTATTAACTGGCTGTTCACCAGCGACGAGGGCAAGACCCACGTGGTTGAGGATCTCGGTTTCATCGCGCCGTTCAACAACTACACCGAGGCAGACGCCCCGAACGATCCGTTGGCTACCCAGATTGCCGCGGCGATCAATGATGAAGAGCTCACCCCGGTCCCGTGGGACTTCCAGTACTTCCCCTCCCAGCAGTTCAAGGATGACTTTGGCCAGGCTTTGGGCCAGTACGCATCCGGCAACATTTCTTGGGACGAGGTTGTAAAGACCTTCGTTGACAATTGGGCGGCTGAAAAAGCTGCTTCCAAAAAGTAGAAGCTCCTAGCGTTTGATGTGGGGTCCAATTGCGGGCCCCACATCGCATACAGAATGGCAATCCTATGCAAGCGTCATTAAAAAAGTACTTCCCAATATTTGTGCTTCCGACGCTGATCGCGTTCGCGATCGCGTTCCTCGTGCCGTTCATTATTGGTTTCCTGCTGTCGTTTACGGATTTCACCACGATTTCCGATGCCGAGTTCAACGGCATTGATAACTACGTAGCAGCCTTTAGTGAGCGCGAGGGCTTCGTCGCCTCGTTCGGCTTCACAGCACTTGTTGTCGTTGTTTCACTGGTAACGGTGAACGTATTCGCCTTCGCCATTGCGTGGGCGTTGACGAGAAAGCTGGCGGGAACGAACTTCTTCCGCACGGTGTTCTTCATGCCGAACCTGATCGGTGGCATCGTGCTCGGCTATACGTGGCAGTCCATGATTAATGCGGTGCTGGCCAATTACGGCACCACGATTATCGCGGACTGGAAGTATGGTTACCTCGGTTTGATCGTGTTGATCAACTGGCAGCTCGTCGGCTACATGATGATCATCTACATCGCCGGTCTGCAAAACGTGCCGCCGGAGCTCATTGAGGCGGCCCAACTCGACGGTGCTTCGAAGTGGGGCGTGCTGCGGCACGTGACCATCCCGATGGTGATGCCGTCCATCACGATCTGCATGTTCCTCACCTTTGCGAACACGTTCAAAATGTTCGACCAAAACCTCGCGTTGACCAACGGTGCGCCCCAGGCTCAGACAGAGATGGTCGCCCTGAACATCGTGAACACCATGTTTAGTCGCGTCGGCGTGGAAGGCGTGGGCCAAGCGAAGGCAGTGATCTTCGTGGTGGTCGTGGTTATCTTCGCCCTCATTCAGTTGAAGGTTACCCGCAGCCGAGAGGTGGAAGCATAATGAAAACCCAAAAGATCGGCCCCGTACAGATCTTTATGTACGCCATCTTGGTATTCCTCACCTGCGTGTTCGTGGGACCAATCCTGTTCATCCTGATGAACTCCTTCAAGAGCAAGTTCGCCATCTCCGATCACGCGTTCGCCGTACCGCTCGGTGACATGTGGGTCGGGTTTGAGAACTATGCCGTCGGCTTGTTGCGGGACGGTTTCTTCTGGGCCATTATCTGGTCCTTCGTCATCACGATTTTGTCCGTGATCGCGATCGTGTTTTTCTCCGCGATGACCGCGTATTACATCACCCGCGTTAAGAGCTGGTGGACCAACGCGATCTACTATCTGTTCGTGTTTTCCATGGTCATCCCCTTCCAAATGGTGATGTTCCCAACGGTTAAGATCGCCGACACCCTGAATTTGAACAATCCCGTTGGCATTACGATCCTCTACCTTGGTTTCGGTTCCGCCTTGTCGGTTTTCATGTTCTCCGGCTTTGTGAAGTCCATTCCGTTGGAAATTGAGGAAGCCGCCATGATCGACGGCTGTGGCCCACTGCAAACCTACTTCCGTGTGGTGTTGCCTATGCTGAAGCCCACCGCGATTACGGTTGCGATCCTCAACGCCATGTGGGTGTGGAACGACTACCTGCTGCCGTATCTGGTGATCGGTTTGTCCACCGAGTACAAGACCATCCCCGTGGTGGTGCAGTCCTTCGTCGGTTCCAATGGTAACCGCGACCTTGGTGCGATGATGGCGATGCTGGTGTTGGCCATTATCCCGATTGTGGTGTTCTATATTTCGGCCCAGAAGTACATCATTGAAGGTGTGGCGGCTGGTGCCGTGAAGGGTTGATATGGGCCCGGATTCTCTGCTCCACCGCGTGTTGGACAAGTTTTCTGATGTCGCGGTGGTATCCGCAGTCACCGTGCTTTGCTGCGCGTTCGTCATTCCTGGCGGGCGCGCAGTGCGCGCTTCGACCCACGTGTGGCTTACCGATCCGCCCCGCCCGATCGCGGCCTTCTTTCGCGGTTTGTGCGAGCCGGGGGGTGCGCTGACCTGGTGGTGGTTCTTGATGGTCGCGGCGCATCTGCTCGCCGTGGTGGAGTGGTTGGCCGTGGACAACGTGGTGGTGCGTGCGGGGTTGTTGTCTGGCGTGTTGTTGGTCAATGCGCTGTCCGTGTGGATCGTGCCGGTTGCGGCGTTGCGGGGGTTGTCGTTGCCGGGCGCTTTTCGGGAATCAATGGTGTTGTTTGTGTCGCAGTTGCCGCGCACGTTGGGGGCGTTGGCGGTTGTTGCGTTGACCGCGGGGGCGTTGCTTGCGCTGCTGCCGCATTCATTGTTTTTTGGATTTTTGGGCATCGGGGTTGCCCAGTATTGCGTCACACTCCTCGTTTCACCCCCTTTAGGGTGTAGCAACAACGTTGCCTAGCGACGTCCGCCCACTTGACGTTGATTGAAAAGCCCCACGTCCAGGGGCTTATCTGTTATGCAAATTTCACCTTGATAAATTTTGCATAACCCTTATCAATAGATGTAAAAACTTGCGGTTATCTGTCGGGTGTCTACTATTCAGCATTAGCGGAAGGACGAGTAGATGCCAATTGCTTTATCTGAAAACTCCAATTCGAATTGGAGACGCCTTCTGGGGGTGTCAAGGCGTAGTGAGGACTTTGCTCAGCGGAGCTCTCGCCGTTCCGTTCTTTATGGTCAAAAGTGGCGTTTTACCAGGGGGTATGCCAAAAAGTTAAGCGTGCCCACCCTGTCGAAAGTTTGCACACAATCATTTCGAAGGGACGGTTTTTGCGCGGCGTTGAATGCTACACGCTTACATCGCTTTAAGGGTGATTTTGTTCGAAATCCAGAAACGCGAAATCGCTGTGGAAAGAAATTCCGAGGCACGCCGATATATGTGCGAAATCCACATATATTGACACTGAAAGAGGTTTCAAGTTTATGAGTGTGAGCTTAATTTTGCCGTCAATGAATGAAACGGCAAATCTCATGCGTTTGCTTCCGGACATTCCGGAAGAGTACGAGCTCGTGGTCGTCGAGGGTGGCAACATCGAACACACCCAGTCCGCCTTACGGGACTTTCCAGTCCGCGTCATCGGCCAAACTCGGCGCGGGAAAGGCAACGCGTTGGTGTGCGGCTGCGTAGCCGCCACCGGTAACCACCTCGTCATGGTGGACACCGACGGCTCAGCGGAGATTTCGGAAATCCCCCGCTTCATTGCTGCGTTGGAAACTGGGGCGGATTTTGTCAAGGGTTCGCGCTATTTGCTTGGTGGGGGTTCCGACGATCTGACCAAGCTGCGCTCCGCTGGCAATCTTGGTTTCACCCGTCTGGCAAACATGCTGTTCGGCACGAGTTTCACGGACCTGTGTTACGGATTCAACGCGTTCTCGCGGCACATGTTCGAGTCCTGGGGGTTGCCTTCCGTGTCGAAGCATCTGCCGCAGTGGGGTGATGGCTTTGAGATTGAAACGTTGTTTGCGTGCCGCGCCGCGAAGCTCGGCGCCAACATCACGGAGGTGCCGAGCCACGAGTACAACCGCGTCCACGGCCAAAGCAATTTGGATGCGTGGCAGGACGGCAAGCGCGTGTTGCGCACAATCTGGAAGGAGTGGCGTGGAAAGTATTGATGTCGTCGTATGTACCGTCGCTGGCCGCGAGGGCTTCTTGCAGGATTGCGTCGCTGCGATCGAGGCGGAACTGGTACCGGGCGATACGCTCATTGTGGTCCGGGACCGCCCGCTGGCGGAAGCCCGTAACCATGGCGTGGCCCAAGGATCGAACCCAATCGTCGTGTTTATTGATGACGACGCCGTGCCCCGCCCCGGCTGGCGCGCGGCGATGAGCGTGTTCGATGACCCCAGCATCGTCGGAATTGGTGGTGCCGTGCACCCAAAGTTCGAGCGCGGGGGTGGGGATACTCGCCACGCATGGGTATATGGATGCGACCATGCGGGTCTGCCACCGGATGGGGAGGAGATTCGCAACCCGATCGGGGCGGCAATGGCGTTTCGCCGCCCTATTCCAGAGTTTTCCCCCGCGCTGGGTCGCGTCGGCGGTAACACCGCGGGCGGGGAGGAGACGGAGTTGTGTCAGCGCATTGACGGCCGAATCATCCGGCACACGGCATTTGCGGTTGATCATTTCGTCCCAGCTTCTCGCACCAAGCTTGGTTACCACCTGAAGCGTTCATTTCACGAGGGCAGGATGAAATCCTGGTTAAGCAACCTGGGGCCCGAGCGCAGGTACGCCGCGCGCCCCGGCTTGCATGTGCTTGCGGCGGCGGCGGGGTTTGCGTTGGGCAAGCGGGGCTTTATTCCGCCGAAGGCGCCGACGTGCGCGGCGTCGATAATTATTTGTACGGATGGCCGCCGCCCGCTGTCGCTTGAGCACCTTGAACGCGCCATTGAAGGACTCGATGCGGAGATCGTGGTGGTGGACAATTCGCCAGACGGTATCGGGGTGGGAATCCGCGCTTCCGAACGGGGTTTGGCGCGAGCCCGAAACGAAGGCATCCGCGCAGCAAACGGCAAAATTCTGGCGTTTACGGACGACGATGCGGAGATCGACCCCAATTGGCTGAGGGAGCTGATTGCCGGGTACGGCGACGATGACAACGTGTGGGCGGTGACCGGACGCGTGCTCAGCACCCCGCACACCGATGCGCAACGCCTGTTTGAGGAACACATCAGCTACGATCTCGGCGATCGCCCGCGCCGCTGGAACCTAGAAACGGAGGAAGTCCCGCCGCTGTACCCGTACCCGGCCGGCAGCTTTGGCACCGGGGCGAATATGTCGTTCCGTGCGGAAGTGTTCCAGAAAATCGGCGGATTCGCGGAGGAGCTCGGCGCGGGGCGGTGCACGCGCGGCGGTGAGGACATTGACATGCTGCGGCGAGTGGTATTGCACGGCGGCACCATTCAATACTGGCCGGCGGCTATTGTGCGGCACGATCATCGGGAAACGAAACGGCAGCTTATGCGGCAAATGTTTGGTTTCGGGGCGGGGTTTACAGCCGCGTTGGCGCGTTGCGTTGCCGACGGAACGTTTGTGCCTACGTCCGTGCGCGGGACCATTCCAAAGGGGGCGGTGAAAGGGCCGAAGGATCCGGCCCCGTGGTGGATGCGGGCGGCCGAGGGGGCTGGGTATGTGTGCGGTCCGCCCCTGTTTGCGGCAGCGCGCCTCAGCGATGCGGTGGGTGTATGGAACAAGACCGAGTCATAGCCTGGACTGTCCGTATAGGGTGGTCATTTTGCCTGCTCTTGCCGGCATTTGTGGTGCACCCGATGTGGCCCGCAGGGTTCGTCCCGTTTGTGATCGGCGCGGGCATCGCCGCTCGCCTCACGCGGGATCGCGCGCTGTTCCTCGCGCTCACGCCGGCGATTTCCATGGCCATGTGCATTCTCGTGTCCTTGGCCGTGCAACTGACCGTGCGCAGTACCCTGCTGACTGCGATACTTTTGGCCCTGCCGGCGCTGTTGGGGTACCCAAAGTTGGGCGGGTGGGATCAGCTTGGAGCAACCGCCCGACAATGGGTTTCTTCGTGGCGCGGGTGGCTGGTGGTGCTCGCCGCAGCCCTCTGGTTGTGGTCGGTGGCGATCATTGATCTCGATGCCGCGGGTTCCGCTGGCGTGATCCAAGTATTACCGTGGCAGTGGTTCGCCGCGTTGGCGCTGGTGCTGGTGGTGTGGTGGCATCCCGCCGCATTGGCGTTGCTATGCGGCATGATCGTGGCCACGGTGAATTTGGCGGACATGGGTGCGGTGATGAACACCGGCTATGTGCACGTCGGGTTCGCGGAGGCGATTTCGGATTGGGGTGTGCTAACCGGCATTGACGCCCGCTTTAGCTGGCCAGGTTTTCTCACCGCCGCTGGCTTTATCCAGCAGATCAGCGGCACTACCCGGTTGCTGATCTTTTACCCGGCGGTGATTGCCATGGCCTACCTTCCGGCGGTGTATTCCCTGGCCAAGACGCTGGGCAGTACGCACCGGCAGGGGTTGCTTGCGGGCATCTTGTTCGTGTGTATCAACTGGAGCGCGCAGGATTATTACTCCCCGCAATCGGTAGCGTTGTTGCTGTATATGGTGGTGATTACCCTCGCGCTGCGGAGCGAACATGAGTTTGTGGCGCTGACGTTGGCGGGGGCGATGGTGGTGTCGCATCAGCTCACGCCAGTGTCGCTGGTGGTATTGCTCGCGCTGTTAGCAGCGTTGAAGGCTACCGAGTTTCGCACCCTGTGGTTGGGCGTGGGCGTGCTGTTCGCCAGCTGGTTTGTCTTTGGTGCTACGGATTGGTGGTCGGGCAATTTGCCGGTGCTGATCGAAGGCTTCGGCAAAGCCAACGAGGCGGTGTCCGCCGGGTTTACGGAACGCGTGCAGGGCGAACCGTTGTATACGCAGATGCAGCGCTTCCGAGTGTTGTTTACCCTCGCGTTGGGTGCGGTGGCGGTGGTCGCGTGGTGGCGCACGAAACATAAGGTGGTAGCCGCCGCGGTGTTGGCGCCGGTGACGCTGATTTTCGGCCAAAGCTACGGCGGTGAGGTTATCCTCCGAGTGTTCCTGTATGCGGCGCCGTTTTTGGCCATTATGATTGCGCGCCTGCGCTTGCAGCCGGTGCTTGTGTTGGCCGTGTGCAGCATCCTTGGGTTTACGGCGCGCGGCGTGAACGTCGCGTTTGAGCGCACACCAGCGGATGTGGTGCAGGCTGCGCGTTTCGTGTTGGACCGCGCCCCGTACGGTTCTACGGTGGGGCCGCTTAGCTACGAGGGCACCCTGCGCATGGATCGCGTGGCGGAAATGATGGCCCCGCCCAGCCCCATCAACGATTTTGTTGGTGTGTTGGCGCAGCAACCCGATGTGGTGTTTTTGACCACCACCCGCCAGCATTACGAGCGCATGGTGAAGGGCTACGACCAGGATTTCCGCCGCGTGGCCGAAGAGTTGGAAACCTACAGTACCTACAAGATCACCTGGGAGTCCGAGCACGTTGTGGTGCTGGAACGCACCGATGTTGATGGCGTTCCATTGGGGGATTCGCCCGGGGTTTGGGGGTTGGGATGATCACGTACCTGGTTACCGGTGTTGCCGCCGCGGCCGCGTTTTGGGTGTACCTGTGGTCGGTGCTTGCGCGGGAGCGTGGCTGGTGGTTTAGCTGGTGGATCGGCGTGCCCGTGTTGCTGGTTGCCCTGACGTGCATGGTGGTGCGGTTAGGGGGTTACCTGTGAGATACGTTGTTGCTGTTGTTGCGCTGTTGTTGGTGTTGACGGCGCCGACCCCGCCGGTGATTCCCCCGCGTGGCGATGAGGCGCTCGCCGCCAAGGTGACACCGCACATTCACGAAAACCGGATGATCGCGATGATGGCCGTGGACCGCGAGGTTTCCTTCGCCCTCATCGAATCCAGTTTGACCACGCCTTACCGGGTCGATGCATTGACGGAACTGTTCACCATCGAGCTGTTGTATAACGCCGTGCGCCGCGGTGAGGTGACCGGCAGTACGAAACTGGGCTCGCTTCTCGACGTCCGCGATACCCCAGCAGCTGACGTCACCTTGCGGGAGCTTGCGGACCATCGCGGTGGTTTCGCCCCGCGCTTGGACACTAAGGTTCTGAAGTATCAGGAGTTAATCCATCACGCCAAGTTTGACTCGTTGGATGGGCGCGGCCAGCGCCAACCCTCGGCGGTGGGGATTGCGTTGTTGGGGCATGCGCTCGCGGTGGCGGCGGGTACGGATTATCCGACCTTATTGCGTACCCGTTTACTGCGCCCCATGGAGCTGAATAACACGCGCATTTCCAACGAGTTTGATGCGCTTGCCCCGGCCACGGGCAGCATTTCCACCGTGCAAGATATTGCCCGCTTCGCCCGCTATGTGATGACCGCCAAGGAGTGGGACGACCACGAGTGGGTGCGTAGCGGCAGCCAACCAGATTTCCAAAGTGCACTCGCGGTGCACCCGAATCGACGCGCCGTGGTGGTGTTATCCCGCGGCGATGTTCCAGTAGAAGAAGCAGCATTGGAGGCCCTGCACAATGATTAGCGTAATTTTGCCGTTTTACAACGAGGCCGAGCATCTTCCCCGGGTTCTTGCATGCCTTGACCGGCTTGAGAATGTGGAGGTGTTGCTTATCAACGATGGCTCCACTGATGAAAGCCCGAACATAGCCGAGGATTGGGGTGGCGGCAGAGTGATTCATCAAGAAAATTTGGGGATTGCGGCGGCGCGTGAGCGGGGCATCCGGGAGGCCACTGGCGAGTGGATTTGGTTCGTGGATTCCGATGACACCTTCGACCCGTACATTTTGCAGCGCATGGTCGCCGCGAGCGACGACGTTGACCTGGTGATTTGTCGCGCGCATCACTATGACCAGCAGGGTCGCATTCGGGTCATGGAGGGCGTTGCCGATGAGGCCGTAATCGAGGACGTGAAGGCAGCGATCTTTGACGGCACCATCCGCGGCTACCTGTGGAACAAACTATTTCGCGCGGAGGTGCTCAAGCGCGCCATTGACCGCCCTGATCGGCAGGAACACCTTTCCTCCCTAGAAGATTTCATGCTGCTTCTCGACGCCCTGCCCGAAATCCGCCGCGCCCGCCTCATACCGTTTATCGGCTATCACTATCGGGATCGGGAGGGCAGTGTGATGGAGACGGATCCGCAGCGGGTGCAGAACACGTCAATTTGTGCGGAAACTGTCGCCGCGTTGGGCGCTCCGCGGTCGTTCCGGGTGTGGTTCCACGCGGTGCCGTGCATTGCCACCACGGCGTATGCGCGGGTTCCGGGGGCTCGAAAAGTGCAGTTACCGTTGCTAAGGTATCTAACGCCGCCGGCTTTACTGCAAACCTGGAGCAGTGGGCACCGTCGAGAAGCGGTACACGGTGCGGTGATGGCGGTGACTGTTCCTTTTGGTGTGTACTCGCCGCTGTATCGAGCGCGCCACGCGTTGGAAAAACTACTCGTGAGGTCCAAATGCTGACCAGACGTGCATTCCTGCTCACCCCAGTGGTGTTAGCGGCATGTAACGCTTCCCTGCAAACCTACGAACCCTACGAAGGCCGACCGAAATCCGATCCCCACGTCCGCTGGGACCCATCCATGGTGCGCGGCAACATTTTGTATGGCGCGCCCGGCTACAACGGTTGGGTCACCGGCGGCCTGTCCTACTCCAAGGACCCGAAATTGTATGGGCGGTGGGATGTGCGCTTGCGTTCCTTCCCGCATTCCGTCCTGTCCTACCATGTATTGCTGTGGCCGAAGTCCGACATTTGGCCGCCCGAAATTGATATCGCCGAAAACTTTCGCTCCGACCGCCAGCAAACCAAGGCGTTTGTCCACGGCAATGGCAAGCAAGAGTTCCGTGTTGATTGCGACGCAACGAAACCTAAAACCTTCGCCGTGGAATGGCGCAAAGACAGCATCAAGTTTTTCTGCGACGACGAAATGTTCGGTGAAACGACGAAAGATATCCCGCACGAGCCGATGTGGCTGGCCATTCAGGTGGAGTCGCACGCCACCAAGGATGGCGGCAAGCTGATTGAGAATAACGGCGTCACCCGGGAGCAGGGCCCGCCGAAAGATGACTATCGTGTCCCCGTCGTTGAAATTCTCAAAGTGAGTTATGCGGAGTTGTGAGTGCGCGGTGCAAAGCCTGCTTGAGTGGCCAGATGATGACGGCTAGGGTTGCGGCGTCCACAATCAAGTACGCGATGCCTACGCTGGTAATGCCCCAGGCGGGCAGCATGAGCCAGATCAAACCCACGACGGCGAGGGAGTTGAGGGCTTGGATGAGCATGGGGTAGCCGATGTGTCCGAAAATACGGGAAAGGGTGGCGTATAGGTACGCTGGGCCGCCGAGCAAGTGTGCGACGCCCATGAGGATCAGGAGCTTGTACCCGTGTTCCGCGTAGTCGGAACCGTACACGAATAAGGCGATTGGGCCGAGTCCGGAAACGCCGAGGAGCCGTAGTGCACTCACTCCCGCGATTATTCGAATTAGTGTGCGCGTGGCGTCGGACATATTTGCTTTCGCATTCGCCACTTTTGCTACAAACGGCCCGCCGATCATTGAAATTAATACGAATGAGGTGTTTACAATGACCCACGCGATATTAAAGTAGGCCGCTTGATCGAGGCCGGTTTCTTTCACCATCAATGGGATGACTAGCCCGGGTAGCATTTGGGCTAGTAGCCACCCCACACTATGCATGAAATAGCGGGAAACGTCAGATGTATATAGTTTTCGTTTCGGTAATGTACCGAAACAATAAAAAATGAGTAACGCTGCCGTTGGTATTCCCCACGCCCAGTCGATCGGCAAAACGAATACCAGTGCAAATTTACTCATTGCGTGAATGAGATTTTTCAGCGCAACGACGCGCGGCCTGCCGCAGCCGATCAAGTACGAATCGCACAGCGCGAACAGCGCTAGGACGAGGGTGAGCCACGGGAGGTCGAACAGCCAGCCGAGGAACAGGGAAAACGCTGCCACGAAAGCGATTGCGCCCAGCACTTGGCGGGTGGAAGCTCGGGGCAAAAAGCGTTCCATGAGTTGAGCGAAACCTAGCATGCCCAGTGTGGACAGGGTCGTCGCTACCGCAATTGATGTGCTGGCTTCCCCGACAATTTCCGCGTTATTCAACCGGGTTGCCGTGACCCAAAATGCAAGACCGACGACCGCATTTGTGGCGCTGGAAACCATCAGCACCACAGAGTCAATTGCCAGGTTTTTCTGCACGAAAACTACGATAGCTGATGATTGTATTTTCGATTGTGGGCAACGCGCGAGAGGTCCTGAACAATGATCCTTGGTTCGAGATAACTACCTGCCTGTTGATCGCCATTGGGCAAACTACTCTGCTGGCCCACATGCGGAATATTAAAAATTATTCATTAAATTGCGCGGGAAGTTTATACGTGGAATCCTGACTGTAGCAACACGTGGGTTTTATGCAATCCAATCGACTGTGTTGTGGACTAGATGGAATATCAACCGCCTGCGCAAAACCGAAGGAGCTCGCCCGACATGTACCGCCCAGAGTTTGCCACGTTCGCGGATGTCTTGGAGTATCAGCTGCTGCAATCGCCCGACGACGTGGTGGCGCTGCCGGGGATCGAGGGCGTGAACTACCGCCTTTTGGATGATTCTTCTTCGCGCGTGGCGGCGGGGCTTGCGGCCATGGGTGTTGGGTTTGCGGATCGCGTACTGTTCCTCGGGGAGTACAGCGTTGAATATTGGGAAGTGCTGTTTGCGTGCGTGAAGCTTGGCGCGGTGATGGTTCCTTTGGGGCCCGACTTTGAGGGCGAAGACATCGACGACATTCTCGAGGATTGCGACGCCCGCGCGGTATTCCGCCAGCCGCACCACAAGTTTTACAACGTGCTTGGCGTCACTGAGATTGTGGTGTCGCATGCCTGGGAGGATTGGAAATCCCAGTGCGCCCCCTTGATGGAGCATTGCTTTGTCACTCCCGACACCCCCATCGTTGAATGGTATGAAACGGGCGGCGGCGGGAGCTCGGTGCTCACCCACCAGGATTGGTATCACGAGCACATGGAAGGCGCTAAATCCAGGTAGGTACCTCTTGGGCAGCTCGGAACGTGGCGAACCAATCCCGCGGTAACGGTGGGTTCTTCTCTGTAGGTTGTTCCCACGTGGTGTGCGGGATGCCTTTGGTGTGAATCAGATCTAAGACATCGTTGCTTTCGTTGATCGGGGAGTGGTTGGCGGTAATCACGGCGTCGTAAAGCGGGTCGAGTTCGTCGCGGGAAATGTCGCGCCCGATGTGCACATTGCCAATAAAGCGAACGTGAGGGTGGCTGGCGCCATAGTGGGTGAGGCCAAACGGGGCGGGGCGGGAATCGAAAATGTCTACGTGCGTATTCGGCAGCGCGGCAAACTGCTCGGCGGTGCGAATGCCGTGAGCGGTGGCGCCAATAATTGCGATTTTCATGTTGGTACTTCCTTTGGTCCTATAGTTTCTCCCAACATAGCGCAATAGAGTGCAACCTCGCAACCCCAAACTAGACCGAACGGTCTACAGGGGATATGCATGGTCACGGCGCATAGGCGACCCGCAAACACTCAGATAGTAGACGCGTAAACATACAGCTTAGTCCAGGTTGTCCGGAGGGGTGTCTTCGCTGGGCGGCAGGTCGTTGTCCGTCAGTGGCGGAATGTCGTCGTAATCGCGGAGTTGCCGCTTGCGGAAAGTCATGGTCATCAAATGGCGTTTGCGTTGGTTGTTCCGATATTTCGCCAGTGTGGTGCCCCAACGCCCAAACCCGTTCCGGTCTGGCGGTGAACTGTAATGCGCATCGGTACGGGTGGGGTGATCGTGGCGCGTGGTGATCCCGGCTTCGTCGCCTCGCACCTGTCCCGCCAGTGGCCCCTGCGGAACGCTTGTCACTGTGAGGCCATCCATGGTTCAAGTGACCACGCCGAAGGTGTCGCTGCGGGCTTGGATGTTGCGGTCCGTCTTGAAATTGTGGTGGGCACGGCACAAGCACTGGAGGTTGGGCAGGGTTGTCCAGCCACCGGCCTCCCAATTGATCACGTGGTCAATGTCGCAAAAGCGGGCGTCTACGGTGCAGCCGGGGAATTTGCAGGTGCCATCGCGCAGCATGGTCAGCAGAATCTGGTCCAGTGTGGGGTCGTGTTCGTCGCGGATAATCTTGGCCACGCTGTCGATGGTGCGGTACCGTGTTCGGCTCGCGCGCATCAAGGATCGGCGCTGCTGGGCGGTGAGCCTGCCGGAGCCGTCCGCGTACACGATCTCCACGTGATCGGTCGGGGTAACCTCGGCCACGCCGAACACTCGAATCTCTCGCGCGGCCTCCCGGGCGCTGAGCGTGCCGCAAAGCCGGTTCATCACTACCTCATCGAGGCGCAGCTTGTCCTTTTTGGCATCTGCCGCGATGGTTTGGTGCGCCTCGTGGGCGTCTTCCGTGCGCAGGGTCACCTGGAGCATGCTCACCGCGGGGTTTTCAGTTTGCAGTAGCTCCACCCCGTAGGGCGGTTCGGGGTCATCGAAATCAACGTTCCCGGTGACGGGGTCTTCGAATTCTTCGTACAAGCCCAAGCGGACGAGCTCGTCGCGGAGCCGCTTGCACACCCACCTTGGTTTCGGCAGTGCTTGGTGTGGCACCGTGGGTGAAAGGCATTCCACAATGAATATATCCAGCTGTTCCCATACTTCGGCGTACTCTTCCGACGGGGTGACCATGGTAAGGCCAACCCAGATAGCCCGCAGCATGTGATAGTCCACCAGCCCCGTGGCGAGCGCGTACTCCCGCAGCTTGGGCAGCCAAAAGTGAAGCAACCAGCACGCCCCGACGATATTGTGCAGGCGCACCTCGGAATAGTGCGCGGATTGCATTGCTAGCCGACGCACCACGCGTCGGACGTTGGTTACTTCCCAGTCGATGTCTTCGGTAGCGGCTAAATAGTTTCTCAGGAATGTGATGTTTTGTTGGGTTTCTTCGCGGCCTAATATGTTGTCTGGATCATGCACGGCAAACCCCACGCTGGGCGCTTGCTTAGCCATGGTTACGGTCCCTCCCAAATATTCGTCCCCTGTGCCTATCAGTGTACCGGCCAGGCACACCGCATGCCAGCATTCGTGCAGCACAAACAGCGTTGTACGCAACGCGAATCGGTACCCCCGCGCGCGTCGATAAGCAGGGAAAACAACATACGCTTTCGCGATGCGCAATTGAATTGAGGGCAATGCGAGCGGTCCAGGATGCCCACTCTTACGCGGCTGAGAAAGCCCTCAGCAAGCCCACAGAAGCACGAATGCAGCAATGTGTAACATGTGGCAACCCCCGCGCCTCAAAACCCGCTGAAAATAAAAGCAGTGCAATGCGACACATTTTGAAATACACCCCTCCACCCCCAATGGGAGGGGCGCTCGCGCTGGCCCCCGTCCCACGCCTAGCCCCCGCCCCAGGGCCTTCGCTATTGCTTCGTGCGGCGCATAATACCGTGGCGACGGTTCACCAAAGTGTGGAAGCGCGCGCGAATCTTGTTCATGGTTTCCTGCGGCGTCATCGTCGACGTTGCCCCCTTCGTTTGAATTTCAATTTCGTCGACGGTGGTTTCGCCGGTGCGCAGGGATACCATTTCCGCGTGGTAGCGAATCCACACCGCTACGGCTGCGGCGACGGGCACGGCGAGGAACGCGCCAACGATGCCGAACAGGCCGCCGCCGACGAGCACGGCCAGCAACACAATCACCGGGTGCAGATTCATGGCTTTGGATTGCAGCATCGGCGACAGCAGATTGCCCTCAAGCTGCTGCACGAGGATGATGATCACCAGCACGCCCAGCGCCGTGGTTGGGCCGTTGGACACCAGCGCAACCAGCACGCTAATTGCGCCCGCGGAGATGGCGCCCACGATGGGGATAAAGCCGGCGAAGAATGTGAGCGTCGCTAAGACGAGGGCGAGGGGGACACCGAAGAACAGCAGGCCGATCCCGATAAACACGGCGTCGATAAAGGAGACGATGGCTTGGGCGCGGATAAAACCCGCCAGCGTGTTCCAGGTACGCGACAAGACTTCCGTGAGGTGCCAGCCTGCGGTTTCGCCGACGCTGCGGCGCACCCAGGGGATAAACTGGTCGCCGTCCTTTAAGAAGAAGAACGTGAGCACCAGCACCACACCAAGCGTCACCGCGATTGACGACGCCGTGGACACCCCCGCATACACGCCCGTTGCGATATTGCTCGCTTGGGCTTGCGCGCGACTGACCACCTCGTTGACCACTTGGTTGATCTGTTCGGCGTCGACGTTGAGTGGCGGGCCCTTGATCCAGGTTTGGATGAACCGGATGCCGGACACGGCTTGATCGAACAAATCCTTGGATTGGTTTTGCACGCTGGGGGCCATGGCGGCGATCAGGGCACTCATGGCGCTGAACATTGCGATCAGCGTGACGGCGGCCGCAAGCCCGGGGGACATTCCACGATCGCGCAACCATTTTGTTGGTGGCCAAAGTACGGTGCACACGAGTATGGCCAGCAAAATGGGCAGGAGTCCCTGCCACACTTGCGCCAAGCCGAGCCACAGGATGTAGCTGGCCACGGCCATGATGATGAACCGCAATGCCCACCCCGCTACCCAGCGGCCGTCTTGGCCGAGGATCAGGGCGCGATCAACTTTTGGCGCTTGCCCGCTGGACATCGCCGGGGCCGGGGTGAGGTTCACCTCGGCGTCGCCTTCGACTACATGGACGATGGCTTCTGTTGGATCGGTGTTTTTACTCATCGACCATAACTTTGCCACGGATAACCCCGATAACCAACACTAATACGCAATATTGTTACCTAGGATTCCCGAGGTGAAACCGGGCCGCGGGGTATTCGCAAGGAGGTGCTTATGGCAACATCGGGAACCCCGCACAAGGCGGGGACGCGATGCGCTCAGGGAACCTACTTGTTGGTTTCGCCCTTGATGTAGCCGAAACGATGCTTCGTCGTGGACACTGCTTGCTCCTTGAGGAAGTACAGCAGTTCACGGCGGCCGTCGGCGAGCACGGGGGCGTCGATAATAACGGAGCCGTTGAGGGCTGCCCATTCGTAAATGGTGCCGGGAACCGGAGCGTCGCCGATAGCGCGGATGCGGGAGTGCGGCGGGAACCACTCATGGGTCTCCAGGCGCCGCAGCTCGGTACCGGTGCGCAGGGCCGCCAGCTGCAGGCGGGCGAACTGCTCTTCATCATCGCCCACCACGTAAAGGGTCTCCAGTGGGCGGTAGCGGAACACGTTGGATTCACAACGCAGCCCGGTGAAGTCCTGTTCGACGCCGAACTCGGTACGCCACGCCAACTCGTCGAGCGCGGCGGCGCGACGCAGGAAGTCCGTGGTGGCCAGCTCGCGGAACTCCGGCTGCAGGCTCAGCGCCGGAACCTCAATGTCGGCCACGTCCTCCCAGGTGCCCAGCTGCGCCACATAGTTCGGGCCGCCAGCCTTCGCGCCGACGCCCACGGAGGAGTTCTTCCACCCGCCGAAGGGTTGGCGCTGCACAATTGCGCCGGTGATGCCACGGTTGATGTAGGCGTTGCCGACTTCCACCTTGTCCTTCCACAGGGCGATTTCGTCCTCATCGAGGGAGTGGATGCCGCCGGTCAGGCCGAAGCCGGTGCTGTTTTGCCATTCGATGGCCTCCTCCAGGGAGGAGGCGTGCATGATGCCCAAGACGGGGCCAAAGCACTCGTGGGTGTGGAACCAGCTGCCGGGGCGCACATTGTCCCGGATGCCGGGCGACCACAGGGTGCCTTCCTCGTTGAGCTTCTCCGGCTTGACCAGCCAGGTTTCGCCGCTTTCCAGTTTGGTGAGGCCGCGCAGCAGTTTTTCGCCGGGGGGCGAAATCAGACCGTTCATGGTGGTGGAAAGCTCGTGGCCGTAGCCGACGCGGAGGGTGCGGGTGGCGTCGATGAGCTGGTCGGTGAAGCGCCCCACGTCGCCGACCAGGATGACCAAGGAAGCGGCGGAGCACTTTTGCCCGGCGTGCCCGAACGCGGACTTATACACGTCCGCAACCGCCAAGTCCGGGTCTGCGGAAGGCGTCACGATAATGGCGTTCTTGCCGGAGGTTTCCGCGTGAATATTCATCTCCGGCTTCCACCCGCGGAACAGCGACGCGGTTTCGGAAGCGCCGGTAAGGATAATGGCGTCTACGTCCGGGTGGGACATCAAGCGGCGCCCCGCGTCTGCCTCGTCGGTGTGCAGCAGCTGCACCAAATCCTCGCCGATGCCGGCTTTCCGCAGGGCGGAGACGGCGACCTCGGCGCACAGGCGCACTTCGGGGGCGGGTTTCAAAATGGCCTTCGCACCGGCCGCGATGGAGGCGAAGACGCCGCCCAGCGGGATGGCTACGGGGAAGTTCCATGGGGAAGCCACCACCACCAAGTCGTGGGGCGTAAAGGTGGAATAGCTGGGCGTATTCAGCGCGTTGGCGCATTGCGCGTAGTAGCGCGCGAAGTCGATGGCTTCGGAGACTTCGGGGTCTGCCTCGGCGATGGTTTTGCCCGCCTCGTGCGTCATCACGCCGAGCAGTTCTTGGCGGATGTTTTCCAGCTCGTCGGCGGCGCGGTTGAGCAGGGTGGTGCGTTCCGCGACGTCGAGACGCGGGGAGGTGCGCAAGGTCTCCACGGCAGCATCAACCACGTCCACGTCGGTGATGAGCTCCCACTCCGGCTGCGGATCGCTCAACTCGCGCGCCCACTCCAGGGTAGTGAGCAGCGCAGGGTCGGAATCGGAAGCGTTCATGGTCACCGGCGTGGTCAGGCGGCGGGAATCCTCCGCGACGTCCCAGCGGCGCGCCACGGACTGGCGGAAGCGCACTTCCTGCTCCGAAAGGTCCCCGCCAAACAGCGCGTACAGGAAGTTCTCGGGGGCGCCGTTTTCCTCAAGGCGGCGCACCAGGTAGCTCACGGCCACGTCGAAGTCCTCGGCGTGCACTACCGGCGTGTACAGAATGACGGTGCCCACGGCTTGGCGCACAGCCTCAGCCTGCGCGGGTGCCATACCCTGCAGCATTTCGACGTCCAGTTGCGCCTCGACGCCGCGCTCAACGCTGAGCTCGTAGGCCGTCGCCACCGAAAACAGGTTGTGGGAGGCGATGCCCACGCGGACATTTTCATGCTCGGGGCGCAGGATATAGTCCATCATCCGCAGATAGTTGGCGTCCACATCTTCCTTGGTCGCGTACGGCGCCGGGTACCAACCGTGCAGTTCCGCATCAACCTTTTCCATGGAAAGGTTCGCGCCTTTGACCAGGCGAATCTTAATTTTCGCCCCGCCGGCCTCCGCGCGGCGCTTGGCAAACTTAGCCAGCCGCTGCAACGCGGGGAACGAATCCGGCAGGTAGGCCTGCAAAACGATGCCGGCCTCGAGGCCGAGGAATTCTTCCTCCATGAGGAGTTCCTCGAACAGGCGGATGGTCACATGAAGGTCCTTGTATTCCTCCATGTCCAGGTTGATAAAGGGATGCGGGTCGCGCTGCATGGCCAGGCGATACAGGGGACGCAGGCGCTCCTTGAGCAGTTCCGTGCTGCCGTCAATATCCCACGGGTTGAGCTGCGCCACCACGGAGGTGGCCTTGATGGACACGTAATCCACGCGCGGGTTCTTCAACAACTCCATGGTGCGGCGCAAGCGATTGTTCGCCTCCCCGTCGCCGAGCACGGCCTCGCCGAGGAGGTTCACGTTCAACCGATAGCCCCGCTCGCGGGACTCATCCAGCAACTTGTTCAGCGCCTTGCCCTCTGCGTCGAGGACGAGGTGGCTGACCATTTGGCGCAGGCGAGTGCGGGCGGCCGGCATAATCACGTGAGGCAGGAACTTGGCCATTTTCGCGCCGGTGGACACCAAGGTGCGGTCCACGGGGCCGATAAAGTCCGGCAGTTTATCGTCGGTAAGTTTGGCGAGCTCGCGGGCGGCGACGTTGTTATCGTGCGGGCGGGCCACACGGTCCACGAAGCGCATGGTGAACTCCACGCCGGTGGGGTCGTGCACCATAGCGGCGAGCTGTTCGGTGCTCTTCGACTTCGCTGCGTTTTGTTCCGCGGCGAGCCATTCGTGGGCGCGGGCAACTACTTTTTCTTGAAGCTTTTCCAGGTCACGGTTGACGTACGTCATGGCGGAGAGGTGATCCTTCTTGTCGTGCACACATGTGCGAATGGAGGGGGATGGCTAGGGGGTGGTACGCAAGAAGGTGGGGGGCCGGTCGCCTGCTGGCCGGATCCGCCCGCCGACAGCCTGCGGCGCCAAGGTATAGGACAACGCCCGACCGGTGGGAAGGGCTACCTTGAAGGGCTCACGCAATAGTGGCTCGCTTTCATGAAACGCGGGTGATGGCGGTGATCTCTGCCGAACATAACGGATTTTATGGCTTGCGTCACCTAAAGGCTAGAGGGGGTAAGGGTGGGGTTGGGCGCGCGCGCAGTAGCCCTGATGTTCGGTGTTAAACCGCCGTCGTTGAGTGCGTCGCGCCAAACCCCGTGTTCGGTAGTGTGCAACCCTACTTTTGGTGCGCCTACCTGCAATAACAAAAAAAGTTGAGTCTGTCGGGAACAACTTTGATAGATAGTCCGTTATACGATGTGAAAAGCTTGAGTGGTTCTCGCTCAAGGTGGCTGCTAGAGTGGTCATCGAAGGTTGAGTGTCGCAATGTCAATCTCGGGCTTTGAGAATGTTGCACTACGAACCCTAAACATCAGGAGGAAACAAAATATGGGACGCGCAGTAGGCATTGACCTCGGCACCACGAACTCGGTTGTCGCCGTACTCGAAGGCGGCGAGCCGGTAGTTATCGCCAACGCTGAGGGCTCGCGCACCACCCCGTCGGTGGTGGCATTTGCAAAAAACGGTGAGGTTTTGGTCGGCCAGTCCGCAAAGAACCAGGCCGTGACCAACGTTGACCGCACCATCCGGTCCGTGAAGCGCCACATGGGCGAAGACTGGAACGTTGGTATCGACGAAAAGAAGTACACCCCGCAGGAAATCTCCGCCCGCACGCTGATGAAGCTGAAGCGCGACGCGGAAGCATACCTGGGTGAAGAAGTTACCGACGCCGTGATTACCGTCCCGGCCTACTTCGAAGACGCGCAGCGCCAGGCAACCAAGGAAGCCGGCCAGATCGCAGGCTTGAACGTGCTCCGCATTATCAACGAGCCCACCGCCGCGGCACTCGCCTACGGTTTGGAGAAGGGCGACAAGGAGCAGACCATCCTGGTGTTCGACCTCGGTGGCGGCACCTTTGACGTGTCCCTGCTGGAAATCGGCGACGGCGTTGTGGAGGTGCGTGCGACCGCCGGCGACAACTCGCTCGGTGGCGACGACTGGGATCAGCGCATCGTGGATTGGTTGGTGGAAAAGTTCAAGGCCACCTCCGGCATTGACCTCACCAAGGACAAGATGGCTATGCAGCGCCTGCGGGAAGCCGCGGAAAAGGCCAAGATCGAACTTTCCGCAGCCCAGAGCGCCAGCATCAACCTGCCGTACATCACGGTGGATGCGGACAAGAACCCGCTGTTCTTGGATGAGACGCTGTCCCGCACGGAATTCCAGCGCATCACCCAAGACCTGCTGGACCGCACCAAGGCGCCGTTCAACCAGGTAATCAAGGACGCTGGCGTGTCCATCAAGGACGTGGACCATGTGGTGCTCGTTGGTGGTTCCACCCGCATGCCTGCTGTCACCGAACTGGTCAAGGAGCTCACCGGCGGCCGCGAGCCCAACAAGGGCGTGAACCCGGATGAGGTTGTGGCTGTTGGTGCCGCGCTTCAGGCTGGCGTGATCCGCGGCGAGGTGAAGGACGTGCTGCTGCTGGACGTCACCCCGCTTTCCCTGGGCATTGAAACCAAGGGCGGCGTGATGACCAAGCTCATCGAGCGCAACACCGCTATCCCGACGACCCGTTCGGAAACCTTCACCACGGCGGAAGACAACCAGCCGTCGGTGCAAATCCAGGTGTTCCAGGGCGAGCGTGAGATCGCGGCGCACAACAAGCTGCTTGGTTCCTTCGAGCTCGGCGGTATCGCACCCGCGCCGCGTGGCCTGCCGCAGATCGAGGTGACCTTTGACATTGACGTCAACGGCATCGTGCACGTGACCGCCAAGGATAAGGGCACCGGCAAGGAAAACACCATCAAGATTCAGGATGGTTCCGGGTTGTCGCAGGAAGAAATTGATCGCATGATCAAGGACGCCGAGACCCACGCCGAGGAGGATAAGCGCCGCCGCGAGGAGCAGGAAGTGCGGAACTCCGCGGAGTCCATGGTGTACCAGACCCGTAAGTTTGTTACGGAGAACGAGGAGAAGATCTCCAGCGACATCAAGGATAAAGTCGAAGCCGCAGCCAAGGACGTGGAAGAGGCACTCAAGGGTGAAGATATCAACGCCATTAAGACGGCCGTCGATAATCTTTCTACGGTGTCGCAGGAGCTCGGTAAAGCCATCTACGAAGCTGAAGCCGCGAGCGCGTCTGCTTCCGCCGACGGTGCTACGGAAAACGACGTTGTGGACGCCGAAGTAGTTGACGAGGAAGAAGAAAAGAAGTGAGTGACAGCCCGCGTGACCCGAAGCTCGACGCCGCGATCGACGAAGCGTTAGCCGAAGCCGAGGCAGCAGCCGCAGACGCCGAAGCTACCGAAGACGCCGATACGGAAGCGCCTGCGGAGGGCACCGAGGTCGAACCAGACCACGACGGCGACGGCGAAGTCTCCGAAATTGAATCGGAACTTGCCGAACGCACCGAGGATCTGTTGCGCATCACCGCCGAATACACAAACTATCGACGTCGCACCGAGCGGGAACGCACCGTAGCGATAGAGATGGCGAAAGCACAGGTTGTGACCTCGTTGCTGCCGTTGCTCGACGACCTTGACTTGGCCGAACAGCACGGCGCGCTCGAGGAAGCCGGGCCGTTGAAATCACTGAACGACAAGTTCCGTGCCACCCTCACCGGCTTGCACGTCGCTGAGTTCGGCGCGGAAGGCGACGAATTTGACCCGGAGCGGCACGAGGCAGTCCAGGACTTTTCCGAGTCCGACGACAAAGTGATCGGAACCGTGCTGCGGCGCGGGTACGTCATGGGCGATCGGCTGCTTCGTACCGCCATGGTGATCATCGCTGATCGCAAAAACTAAGCCACAGCGGGTCCGCCACAATTGTGTGGGCCCGCCTGTGCATGTCATCCGTGCAAGGTTGCACACAACGTTTTAGCCTTTAGGAAGGAGGAGCCCAGTAATGCGAAGTGAATGGGCGGAAAAAGACTACTATGCGGACCTGGGTGTTTCCTCGTCCGCAAGCGCTGATGAAATCAAACGTGCGTACCGCACCCTCGCCCGGGCAAACCACCCCGACAAAAATCCGGGAGATCAAAGCGCCGAGCGGCGTTTCAAAAAGGCCGCGGAGGCCTACGACGTGCTCGGAGACGAATCCAAGCGTGCCGAATACGATGAGTTCAAACGCACCTTTGCCTCAGGCGGGTTCGGTGGACTCGGAGGCTATGGTGCCGGGTTTCGCGGACAAGACTTCTCGGATATTTTCGGCGGGGGAGGATATAGCCAGGACGGCGGTTTTGGTGACATCTTCAGTGGCCTTTTCAACCGCGGTGGTGCTACTCGCAACACGGCTCGGGCTACGCGAGGCGCCGACGTGGAAACGGAAATCACTCTAGATTTCCGGGAAGCGGCCAAGGGTACGGTGATCCCCATTCAACTCACCGGCCAGGCGCCGTGTTCCGCTTGCCACGGTTCCGGCTCCCGGACCGGCAGCACCACCACCTGCACCACCTGCCACGGTTCCGGCTACCGCAGCGAAAGCCGCGGGGCGTTCGGGCTTTCCGCCCCCTGCGAGGATTGCGACGGCACCGGCCAGCGCGTCACCGACCCCTGCCACGAATGCTCCGGCTTGGGTACCGTGCACCGCACACGCTCCATTACGGTGCGTATTCCCGCCGGCGTCGTTGACGGGCAGAAAGTGCGGCTGGCGGGTAAAGGCGAAGCGGGACCGAAGGGGAAACCCGCCGGCGACCTCTTCGTCACCGTGCACGTGCGTGCCGACGCCGTGTTCACCAGGAGCGGCGACGACCTCGAGGTTACCGTCCCCGTGAGCTTCGCCGAACTTGCCCTCGGGGATACCGTCAGCGTTCCGACCTTGGATACACCAGTGCGGGTGAAAATCCCTGCCGGTACGCCGAATGGTCGCACGTTGCGGGTGCGGGGCCGCGGGGTTCCGAAGCGGGACGGGAGTGCGGGTGACCTTCTCGTGACGGTCAACGTGACCGTACCTAAGGATCTCAGCGCCGTATCCGCCACTGCGCTGCGTACCTACGCAGAAGCAGAACGCGCGTCTGGTTTCGACCCCCGTGAAGGATGGGCGGGTGCGCCATGACCGGGCACGAGTCCGAAGCGGAATTTTTTGTCATCTCCGTAGCGGCCGAACTTGCAGGAATGCACGCCCAAACACTTCGTGCCTACGACAGGCTCGGTTTGGTGACGCCCATGCGATCCCGGGGCGGGGGGCGCCGGTATTCGCGGCACGATGTGGATTTGCTGCGCGAAATCCACCGCCTAAGTCAGGAGGAGGGCGTCAACCTCGCTGGGATCAAAACGATTATTGCGCTGGATCGGGAAAACGACCGGCTGCGGCGCGATAATGAGGAACTTCGGGCCCAAATCGAAGAACTCCAAGCCGAGAATGAGCGGTTGCGCACCGAGCAGTCCCGGCCACGAGGCGAAATCGTCCATGTGCCACGTTCGACAGCTGTGGTGATGTGGCAGCCACGTCAGCGCAGGCGTTGATGAGTAGAAAAGCCCGCGGAGGTACGCTCTGCGGGCTTTTTGTATGCCCTAGATCACATAACTAAAGGGAAGTGCTCCGATAGTGGTTTTCTGCACTCCGCTTATTCGTATTCCCTAGCGTCATTTCGGTATGTTGAGAAATTAGCAATAGTGCTTACAGGTAGTATTTTGCAGCGCATAAGTACTGTGGTGATTCAGGCGACCGGTACATCATAGATGTTGGTTGAGCGTGTGATATGCAGAGCCTTAACGCAGGTTGGGGGCACCTTCGGTGTGAAAAATTGGTATAATATGCCGAGTTCAGGGGGTGACTGTTGGGGGAGCTTGCCGGCAATAGCAAAATTTGCCGCGCCGTTGCGAAATGCCTGCAAATAGGCGGAGTAAACCCGCGCGTCAAGCCTGCAAAGTGGGAAAAGTTTAAAAATATGATTTACAACACGTGTAGGCGTGGTTAGGCTGTTGGTACCTGCGCTGGCGTGGTCGCCGCGCTTCCTACGAAGAAGGGAAACCTAGCAGATGACCGTTTATGCGAATCCGGGTACTCAAGGTTCGTTGATCACCTTTAAGGAACAGTACGAGAACTTCATCGGTGGGGAGTGGGTGCCGCCGGCGTCCGGTGAGTACATGGACAATGTCACCCCCGTCACTGGTGAGGTGTTCTGTCGTGTTCCGTTATCGACGGCTGAGGACGTCGACCGTGCCCTGGATGCTGCCCACGCTGCGAAGAAGGCTTGGGCGGAGACGTCTCCGGCGGAGCGGGCGTTGATTCTTCACCGCATCGCTGATCGCATGGAAGAAAACCTTGAGATGCTGGCCGTCGCGGAGACTTGGGAAAACGGCAAGGCGGTGCGGGAAACGCTCCTTGCGGATATCCCGCTGGCTATTGACCATTTCCGCTATTTCGCAGGCGTGGCGCGCACTCAAGAGGGGCGCATTTCGCAGATCGACAACGATACGGTTGCGTACCATTTCAAGGAACCAATCGGTGTTGTTGGCCAGATCATCCCGTGGAATTTCCCGATTTTGATGGCTACGTGGAAGCTGGCCCCCGCGCTGGCGGCAGGTAACTGTGTGGTGTTGAAGCCTTCCACCCAAACCCCTTCGTCCATTCTTGTTGTCATTGAGCTGATCCAAGATCTGCTTCCGCCGGGTGTGCTGAACGTGGTCAACGGCCGCGGCAGCACGGTGGGCGATGCCCTGACGGACACCGACCGTATTTCCAAGATTGCCTTCACGGGTTCGACTGGCGTAGGCCAGCAGATTCAGAAGGCGGTGGCGGAGAAGGTCATTCCTGTCACGCTGGAACTGGGCGGTAAGTCGCCGTCGGTATTCTTCCCAGACATCATGGATAAGGATGATGATTTCCGCGCGAAGTGCATCGAGGGGTTGGCCATGTTCGCCCTCAACCAGGGTGAAATTTGCACCTGCCCGTCGCGTGCGCTGGTGCATGAGTCCATCGCCGATGAGTTCCTTGCGCTTGCGGTGCAGAAGGTGAAGGAGATTCGTACCGGTAATCCACTGGATACTGAGACGATGATGGGTGCCCAGGCTTCTGCCGATCAGATGGAAAAGATCACGGGCTACCTGAAGTCCGGCCCTGCGGAAGGCGCGGAGGTGCTTACCGGCGGCGGCGTCGCAACGTTTGAGGGGCTGGAGGGAGGATTCTATATTGAGCCGACAATCCTGAAGGGCGACAACTCCATGCAGTGCTTCCAGGAGGAAATCTTTGGCCCGGTCCTCGCCGTAACCACGTTCAAGGACTACGACGAGGCAATGGAAATTGCCAACGACACCATTTATGGCCTCGGCGCGGGCGTGTGGACGCGCAACCAGAATATTGCCTACCGAGCGGGCCGCGATATTCAGGCGGGGCGTGTGTGGGTGAACAATTACCATGCGTACCCGGCGCACGCGGCGTTTGGCGGCTACAAGATGTCCGGTATTGGTCGCGAGAATCACCTGATGATGATGGACCATTACCAAGAGACGAAGTGCTTGCTCGTTTCCTATAACGAGAAGCCCACGGGACTGTTCTAGTACGTACAGCCTTTCACGGAGACCGGCGAAATGCCGGTCTCTCGTCATTTATGCAGCATATTGAAAAAAGTTCCCCTTAAGGAGGGTGGGTTATGTCCGAGAAGTTTACTGCCGCGATCGTCGAAAAGTTTGGCCCTGAGCTCGTCGTCGGAGAGTTGGATTTGCCGAAGCCGGGCCCGTTTCAAGCCTTAGTGAAGCTGCACGCTTCCGGCATCTGCCACACAGACCTGCACGCCGCGGAGGGCGACTGGCCAGTGAAGCCGAAACCTCCGTTCGTGCCCGGCCACGAGGGTGTCGGCGAGGTCGTTGCGCTTGGCCCCGGCGAGCACGGGGTGAAGGTGGGCGACATGGTGGGCAACGTGTGGCTATGGTCCGCCTGCGGGGAATGTGAGCACTGTCGTACTGGCTGGGAAACCCTGTGCAACTCCGCGGAGTACGGCGGTTACACTGTGGACGGTTCGTTTGGCCAGTACATGCTGGTAGACACCCGCTATTGCGCCCGCATTCCGGAGGGGGCGAACCCGGTGGAGGTGGCGCCGATCCTGTGCGCAGGCGTCACCGTGTACAAGGGGTTGAAGGTGACGGATACCCGACCCGGCCAGTTCGTAGTCATTTCCGGCGTGGGTGGTTTGGGGCATATTGCGGTGCAGTATGCGGTAGCCATGGGTATGCGCGTGATCGCGGTGGATATTTCGGAGGAGAAGCTGGAGCTCGCCCGTAAGCATGGCGCGGAATTTGTGGTGAACGGCCGTGATACGGATCCGGCGGCGGCGGTGGTGGAGTACACCAAGGGTGGTGCGCACGGCGTGCTGGTGACTGCGGTGCATCCGGATGCATTCCGACAAGCCATCGATATGGCGCGTAAGGGCGGCACGATCGTGTTTAATGGGCTCCCGCCGGGAGATTTCCCCGCCCCGATCTTCGACATCGTGTTCAAGGCGTTGACTATTCGGGGTTCGCTGGTGGGCACTCGCCAGGACCTCGAGGAGGCGCTTGATTTCTATGCGCGCGGCATGATTAAGCCGACGGTGACGGAATGCAAGCTCGACGACGTGAACTCCGTGTTCGAGGATATGCGTCACGGGCGTATCGACGGCCGCATGTCCATCCGCTACTAGTTTCCTAACGCTCCCACCTTCCGCAAGAATTCGGGATCGTCCCAGTATCCGCTGTGGTCGGTGGGGGTGCGCCAAAGTTCGGCGCCGAAGCGTTCGTGGGTGGGGTCGGGGCCGTGGACCCCTCCCGCGGCGGCTGCGGCGAAGGTAATGGGGTCGCGGTCTCCGGTTGCTGCGATGATGCGGGGCCGCTCCGAACGAAGGTGAAGGTCGCTTGCGTGTTCGGCGGCGACGCCGGGGCTGCCGATGAGGACGAGGGCGTCGGCGTCGAGACCCGCGCGTGCGGCGTACCCAGCAACGACGCTTCCGTAACTGTGCGCGACGATCGTGCGGAATTGAGCAGGGTTGCGTCGGGCCAGCGCTGCTTGAAATTCGCGCAGTTGACCGCCGCCTGCGATGGCGGGTTCGGCTGCCAGCGCGGCGGGGATGCTGGAGGGGGCGCGGTACCCCAACCACACCACAGAAGCCCCGGTTTCCTGCGCTAATCGACGCCCCCGCCCCGCGTACTCCACCCACGTTTCCGGGCGCGAGGATCCCACGCCCGCAACGATGGTAGCCACCTGTCGGGAGTGTTCCAGATCCCCGTAGGCGACCACCAAGTGGCCGTCGCCGCATTCGAGGATGCGGCCATCGGGGCCGACAATTTTTTCGAGTTCCTCGGTGGTGTTGAGCTCGTGAATGGCGTCGATGGTGAGGTCGTCGAGGTCTGCGAAATCGTGGCGCGGACGGCCCCCTTCCGGCGTGCACAACAGTTCGATTTCGGCTGCGCAGGCGGCATCGAGCGCGGCCCCCATGGCCCGCAGGTGGTTGAGAAACGAGGTGGTGGTTTCGGATTCGTCGCCGAAGGTGCGCGCCCATTCCCAAGCTTGGTCGAGATCCACCTGTGCGTGGGCGACATCCTCGAGGATATCGGCGATAACATTCTGGGTGCGCTGGAGCGCTTCCCAGCGTTGGCGAATGCGTTCGGCTTCGGCAGCGGCAGCATCGAACATGATGCCGACGCCGCTGATGGTGGGCGGGGCGAACCAGCCGGTGCGGAGCTGGTCGGCACAAGCTTGGGCGAGGCGGGCGTCTATTGGCATTGGAAACGTCGAGCGGAGGCGGCGTCGATACCCTCGCCGCAAGCGAGGAATTCCGCAACCCGGTGCCGCCAATCGTGCGTGTGGGACGCTAATTCCGCCTGCTCGTGCAGCCAGTGTGCAGCGGCGTGGGCGAGTGCGGCGTCGGTACGCGGGCCGCCGATGGGGAACGCGGAACCTAGCGCAGGGGTGGGAAATTCGACACGTTGCTGGGGATCAAATTTGAGGATCATGTGTTGAGGATGCGCCCGCCGCCAGGTGTGCGTAAAGAAGCGCTGCGTCGCCGCGCGCCCAGCCTGTGGATAACCGTACAAATTCCACATACAGTGTGGGTATGCGAATCGCGGCAGTGCAACTTCGAAGCGGATCCGATACAGTGGAAAATTTGGCTCAGGTTGAGCGGTGGGCTCGGCAGGCGGCCGAAGGTGGCGCTGAGCTGGTAGTTTTCCCCGAAGCCACGATGAAGGCCTTTGGCACCGGAAGGCTCGACCACGCCGCGGAGCCTCTCGACGGCCCGTTTGCCACCCGTGTGCAGCAACTTGCGGAATCACTCGGCGTGGTCATCGTGTTGGGAATGTTCACCCCGGCGGACGAGCACAACGGTAAGCGGCGGATCTACAACACGGCACTCATCACGGGGCCGGGGCTGCACCGCGGGTACCGCAAAATGCACACATATGACGCGTTTGGCTTTCGGGAGTCCGATACCGTCAAACCCGGCGACGAGCTGGTGACGTTCCCGCTTGGCGGGGCCACGGTGGGGGTGGCGGTGTGCTTTGATGTGCGCTTTCCAAGCCAGTTTCAGGACCTTGCCCGCGCCGGGGCGGAAGTGATCGTGCTGCCTGCGTCCTGGTCTGGTGGGGAGGGCAAAATCGCGCAATGGCAATTGCTCACTGTGGCACGCGCGTTGGATTCCACCGCGTTTGTGGTGGCGTGCGATCAGGCGGCGCCCGTGGGGAACGACCCTGGCGACGCACCGGTAGGGGTGGGGCATTCTGCAATCATCGGGCCCACCGGGGTGCGGATTGTGGAAGCCGGCGAAGAGGAGGAAATCATCTACGCGGACGTCGACCTCGAACATGTGGAGCGGGTACGCGGAGTCATTCCAGTGCTGTAAACCACAGCGAGTGGCGGGCTAGAGCGGGTCGTGCTGGATGATCGATTCCGGAGTTCCGGCCTTGATCATGGATTCCTTGATTGCTTGGACTTCCTTCGGCGGGCCGGCGATCAGGATGTCTCGATCATCCCAGGTGCCGTAGGAAGTTACCACCTCGCCGAGCTTCCCGGTTTGCCGCAAGTGGAGGCCGCGCGGGGGTTGCGAAAACTTCGTCGCGCCCACAAACCAACTATCGGTGGGGTGCGTGGAGACGGGAATAACGGACAACCAAGGGGCGGTGCCGGCGATGTTCCAAAGGTCCAGCAGGTCGTAGAGTTCTCCGGGGTACTCGGCGCCGAAGAAGAGGTGCACGCGGGGTTGCCCCTGCCGGGCGGCGAGTTCGAGGAGCATGGCGCGCATCGGTGCGAGGCCCGTCGTGTGCGCAATCATCAGGATGTCGCGCTGGTAATCCACGTGCATCTGGCCGAGTGGAGTGCCAAACATCCATTCGTCGCCGATTCTGGCTTTCGCTAGTGTGCGCGAGCACTCATCGGTGGCGCGCACATGAAATTCCATGTGGCCATACCTATTTGGGGGTAGTGCGGGGGAAAGGTACCGCCAATGCCCCTGGAGTAACGGCATGGAGACAGGTAAATATTGCCCCGCCGTAAACGGAATAGGCTCCGCCTCTAAGCGCACTACATAAATATCCCGGCTGCGCTGCTGGGTAGCAACAACGCGGCCGTTATAAGTAATTCGTTCACCGCCCGCTTCGGCTTCGCGGGCGGCAATTGCCATTATTTCGGCGGCCTTGACTAAAATCACCTCCGTTTCAATGATTTCTTCAGGGGGAACAGTGTCGCGCGCTATGGATTGCAGGGCGCGACACATGGCCTGCGCAAAGATTTCGTAGTGCTCGGGCCGCGCACCGAAACGGAGGTGCTCGGCGGCGAGTTGCCGAAGGACGGCCACCGTTTTGTCGTCAAACGGGGCGCGCTGAATCAGGTAACAAACGGCGTCAACGAGTGAACTATGCGCAGGTGTAGGGAACAGTAGCAACGTTTCTGGGCGTGCTCTTGTAAAGAGTTCTTGGGTTCGTTTCCGGAACTCTTCTGCATTGGCGCGAAGGCAGTCGATGATCACGCCTATATTTTGCCTCATATTTGCAGGTTGAGTGCGAACGACTCAACTGGAATAAATAATTTTCTGATAGGTTGAGTGTAGTAGACGCAAGTACGACGAGGAGAAAGAACATATGAGTAATTACACGAGTAAGACACAGGAGGCCTTACAGGTCGCTGTGCAACGCGCTTCAGCGTTGGGTAACCCGGACATTCGGCCAGCACACGTGTTGGCCGCGATTTTGGAGCAGCCGGATAGCATCGCCATTCCGGTGCTGCAGGCCGCCGGTGGTGATGTTGACGCCATTCGAGCTGGTGCTCGAGCCCAAGTCGATTCATTTCCGCGCGCCGCCGGGGCGAATATGGCGAGCCCGAATTTCAACCGAGACATGGTTGCCGCCCTTGGAATTGCGCGCGACCTAGCTTCGGAACTCGGAGATACGTTCTTATCTACCGAGGTGATTGTCGCTGGAATCGCACACGGCAGCGATGAAACGGCGAAGTTGTTGCCGTCCTACGACGACATTCGCGCAGCCTTCCCAAGCGTGCGCGGGAATAAAAAGGTCACCACAGAAGATCCGGAAGGGCAGTTCCAGGCGCTGGAAAAGTACTCCACGGATCTGACCAAGCGCGCCCGCGAGGGCAAGATTGACCCGGTAATCGGCCGGGATTCGGAAATTCGCCGTGTGGTGCAGGTGCTGTCTCGCCGCACGAAGAACAACCCGGTGCTGATCGGTGAACCTGGCGTGGGTAAAACCGCGATCGTGGAAGGCTTGGCGCGGCGCATTGTCGCCGGCGATGTGCCCGAATCGCTCAAGGGCAAAACGCTGATTAGCTTGGATTTGGGTTCCATGGTTGCCGGTGCGAAGTATCGTGGCGAGTTCGAAGAGCGGCTCAAGGCGGTGCTGGACGAGATCAAGGATTCCAACGGCGAGATCATCACCTTTATTGATGAGCTGCACACCATCGTCGGCGCCGGTGCCACCGGCGAATCGGCGATGGATGCCGGCAATATGATTAAGCCGATGCTGGCGCGCGGCGAACTTCGCCTGGTGGGTGCCACCACCCTTGAGGAGTACCGGAAGTACATTGAAAAGGACGCGGCACTCGAGCGCCGATTCCAGCAGGTGTACGTGGGTGAACCTTCGGTGGAGGACGCGATTGGTATTTTGCGCGGGTTGAAGGAACGCTACGAGGTGCACCATGGCGTGCGCATCCAAGACTCCGCGTTGGTCGCCGCTGCTGCATTGTCGGATCGGTATATTACGTCGCGTTTCCTGCCGGACAAGGCCATCGACCTCGTCGATGAGGCTGCTTCCCGGTTGCGCATGGAAATCGACTCCTCCCCGCAGGAGATTGACGAGCTGGAGCGCTCGGTACGGCGGTTGGAGATCGAGGAAATGGCGCTGGCGAAGGAGACGGACGCGGCGTCGAAAGACCGCCTTGAGGTGCTCCGCAGGGAACTCGCCGACGAGCGTGAGAAGCTCGGTTCGCTCACTGCGACGTGGACGAACGAGAAGCGCGCGTTGGACACGTTGCGGGAGGTGAAGGAGGAGTTGGAGAAGCTGCGGCAGGAATCGGAAATCGCCGAACGCGATGGCGATTATGGCCGCGTTGCCGAGCTCCGGTATGGGCGCATCCCCGAGCTGGAAAAGCAGCTCGCCGAAACTACGGTGGACACCACGCTGTTGGACGAGGAAGTCACCCCCGACACCATCGCCGAGGTTGTTTCCGCGTGGACCGGTATTCCTGCCGGCAAAATGATGCAGGGCGAGACGGAGAAACTGCTGGCTATGGAGGCCGAGCTCGGCACCCGCGTGGTGGGGCAGCTCGACGCCGTGCAGGCGGTGTCCGACGCGGTGCGTCGTTCCCGGGCAGGCGTTGCCGACCCGAACCGGCCGATGGGTTCGTTCCTGTTCCTTGGCCCCACCGGTGTGGGCAAGACGGAATTGGCGAAGGCACTTGCAGGGTTCCTCTTCGACGATGATCGCGCGATTGTTCGCATCGACATGTCGGAATATGGGGAGAAGCATTCGGTGGCACGTTTGGTTGGCGCGCCCCCCGGCTATGTGGGTTACGACGCCGGCGGCCAGCTCACCGAAGCCGTGCGTCGACGCCCCTACTCCGTGGTGTTGTTCGACGAGGTGGAGAAGGCGCACCCCGATGTGTTCGACGTGTTGCTGCAAGTCCTTGACGAGGGACGTCTCACCGACGGCCAGGGTCGTACGGTGGATTTCCGGAATACCATCCTTATCCTAACTTCGAACCTGGGTGCGGGCGGGACGCCGGAGCAGATGATGGAAGCTGTTAAACATGCGTTCAAGCCGGAGTTTATTAACCGCCTTGACGACGTCGTGATGTTCGAGCCGCTCAGCCAGGAGCAGCTCACCAGCATCGTCGAAATCCAGGTGGCGCAGCTCGCGGCTCGGCTCGCGGCCCGGCGCCTGACGCTGGACCTCGATGAAGGCTCCCGCACGTGGTTGGCCGAACGTGGGTACGACCCCGCCTATGGTGCCCGCCCGTTGCGCCGGTTGATTCAGCAGGCCATCGGCGACGCGTTAGCGAAGAAGCTTCTGGCTGGTGATATCCGCGACGGGGATACCGTCCACGTGCGCGTGTCTGACGCTGGCGACAGGCTCGACATCACCGGAAGTTAAGCGAATCGCTTTTCGACGCCGCTTCTGACCTGGCGTTTCCACCCACTCCACATTCGGGGGTGGGTGGTTTTCGTCACTGCTTAAGGCGGTTTCATGCTGCTAACATCGGCGGATGCAAGTTTGCTAACACATTCTTGTGCCCAACGAAGTTGATGAAACCGATTGGAGCCTAGAGATGCGACCCACATCCCGAGTTCAGAAGGGAACGGCCGCTGCAGTCCTCGCATGTCTCTTCCTTACCGGTTGTGAAGAATCCACAGTGAATCACAAACCCGTCCAGCAATCGCAGGATGACCGCCAGGAAACGACCCCCTCAGCACAAGTGCCGGAACGCGTCGAAGCGCAGCCGGCCGTAGCGGTGCCGGACAGCCCAGCGTTGCACCGCCGCAGTGAACCGCATTTTGAGGAAAGCGAGCTGCCCGAAGCCCCAAAAATCTCGGGAGATGAGGTTGCAAGGCCGCATAACTTCCCCGTGCCGGTGGCCGCCGTGGAACAACCGCAGGAGCAACAACCCCAACAACAACAGCAGGAGGTAGTTCCCGCACCTGCGCCCGCCGAGCCCATCACGCCCCAACAACCCGAAACTGCACCGCAACCCGAAGTTCCTCCTGCCCAACCCACGCCGCCGCCGGTACAAAACAACAACCCAGTCGTGCCGGCACCAACCCAACCGCAATATTCGGCCCCTCCGGCAGCTCCGGTGCAGCCGCAGCCTGGTAACGGCGGTGGTGGAACGAGCGGCGGGGGCGGTGGAACCAGCGGTGGTGGGGGCGGAACCAGCGGGAGTATTGGAGAGAACGCCGGCGAGAATGCCAGCATCCCGAGCGTGCGGGGTGATCGTGGCCGCGACCCCGACCCGGAACCCCTTGATGATGCGGATGGTTCCGAAAGCGCGGAAGAATCTACGAGTACGGAAGAATCCACCAGCGCCGAGGAATCGACGAGCACGGAGGAAACTTCCAAGACTTCGGAATCCGAAACTCCAGATGAGCAGGAGGTTCGAACGGTGGCGTCGATTGCGGAAGCGCGCCGGGCGAACATCACCGCGCGTGAGTTTATTGTGACGGATGGGCATTCGGAAGCCCGTTTTGTGCGAGATTTAAATAAGGACAAGGGGGCGGACTTAGAAATCCAAATTGGCAACGCGATTTATGGAACTAAGTTCGAAAACGAAGTTTCGTTGTTAGCGTTTGAATTTTCCGATGATGCTACTGAGGTGATCCAACATGCGTTGAGCGTTGCCGGGGATCGTGGGATTGGTGTGAGCTTGAGCCCGACACAGCAATACGTGATTACCCGGCGGGTATCCGTGCCGAAACAGGTGAAGTATTTGGACGGCAAGGGTGCGAGCATCGACGTGAATACTGGCGCGGATCAAGATAACCCTACGAGTACGTTTGAGTTTGTCCGTGGGGCGAGTGGCACCACGTTGAAAGACTTCACCCTAGATCTCAGCGATTCGAAGTTTACGAGGGGTATTGCCGCGGTTGCTGTTACTGATATTGCGATTATCGGCATCACCATGAAGGGGTTGAGTTACCGGGGTATCGAGCTGGCCGCGGACGGCGGCCCGTTAGAAAACATCCGGGTAGAAAAGAACCGCATTGAAAATATCGTCGGGGAGAAGGAGACCAAGGGCCAGGTCATATCCATTTCGGTGAACTCGGAGCGCAATGATCCGGATGATCGGTTCAAAGATAGCGCCAGCCCGATTTGGGATCGGTATGTTACCGATGGCACTGTGAGCCCAAACCGTTACAAAAACAGCAACATTTCTATCGTTGGCAACTATATTCATGGTGGGTATTACGGGATTAGCTTCTCTGGAGTGTCCAACAGTGAGATTCGGGATAATCAGGTAACCGCGAACACCCGTAATATTTCGATGCAGAATAATTGCAACGATAACGTTGTGGAGCACAACGAGCTCAGCAATAGCTATTCTTCCAGCGTGCACATCGCGTATAACTCCAACCGGAATCAGGTGCTTAACAACACCGTGTTTACGGAGGTGTCACACGGCCAAGGATTATTGCAGGCGTACCAAGACAGTGACGCCAATACTTTTCGCGGCAATTCCGTCACCGTGGTTGGCGAGCAGCAGCCCAGCTGGTTGTTGTATGTTGGCACCGACTCGGATGACAACTCATTTGTGAACAACACGATTGATGGTGGTGCTCGTCGCGCGGTCATTGGTATCGAATCGATCTGGGATGGCCGTTCCACGGAATCCAATCTCAACGGTGCGCCCACGAATCTGCATTCTTATATGTCGAACGGCACCATCGAAAGCCCGGTGGACCAATCGAAAGTCACCTACGGGGGCGGTCGCGGCCCGCTGAACAACGTTACTGTGAAAGATAACGTGTTTACGCCGCGCAACCCGGCAACCCCACTGGTGTATGTGGGTGCAGAGGTGACCGGCGGGCAGGTAGGTAATGAACGTATCGTTGGCGACATCAACGGCGTGTCGCTCGCGGACAACACGATTGTTGGGGCGGGTGTTTCGGAGTTGCTGAAAACACACACGGGTGAATTGCCAGAGATCGGCGCCGCGAAGATTAACTTTGAAAACGACACCGTAGGGGAGCAAAAAATAGACCCCTAGGAACTCGGGGGCGTGCGCAATCGGCATCGAACACGCTAGTCTACGGCGGTATGAAGCCGTCTGATTTTCGCACGCCGTTGCGGTTTGTTTCAGCTGGAGCCTCCGCGGCAACGCTGGTAGGCAAGCTCACCAAGCGTAGAACATTGCAGCGAGTGAGCAAGATGCTCATCGTGCCGCCGCTGATTGATTACCGAGACCCGCTCATGGTTGTCGGCGGCATCGGCCACGCAATGGGCGACCTTGTGTTGCTGCGCGCCAACCGGAAGTTGTCGCATGGTGCGGCTTGGTTCGCCCTCGGGCACGTGGCCATGACGCTGCGGCAGCTTCGGCGCGGCGCGCGCCCGCAATGCCCCTGGCTGTATGCCGGAGCGTGGTTGGCGGCCATCCCTATTATTCGGGATCCCAAGCTCATTGCCTACGGCGCGGTGCTGGCCACCTATGCCAGCGTTTCTCATTCCTGGGGCGGTCCGTTGTTTATTGTCTCCGACGCCCTCATCCTCGCGAACAAGCGTTTAGATCATCCGCTACTTGATGCTGCTGTGACAGCAACATACGGGAGTGCACAATTGTTGCTTTTCGCTGCTGATGATTTGGCTAACCGCCAGGTAAACTAACACGGGTGATGTATGGTTTTCTGGTCATTTGTGCGGGCGTCCTCCTCGGCGCCTGCGGTGGCGCGTTTTGGTATTGGGATGCGCGGCAGCCCGTAGGTTCGAACAGTGATCGGAAACAGTGGGCGAAATCCCAAGGTTATTCGTACGCCCGGAAAAACCAGCCGCTGTTTCGGGAATGGAAGTTTGCGCACGGTCAGCGCCAGGGGGTGGCGCACGACGTGGTTTCGGGTACTGCCCGCGGCGTGGATTTTTCTATTGCGGATCTTGGGGAGGATACGTTTGTGGGGATTCGTCGAGGCGGAACTTCGGACGTGATGGTTCAGGCGATCCGCGCGAACGCGTTGGATGCGATACATAGCGAGCTTGACCGCGTGTTGTACACCTCCGGTTTTGCCGTGGTGTCGAATGACCCGGGCGCGGCGGAGCGTTTTGTGGATGAGCGGGTGGATGCCGCGCTGGAGGCATTGGAGGCTGCGGACCACGTGTGGATTGAGGGGGAGTGGGTGGTCGCGCGCGTTGCCGATGAGTTGGCGTCGCTGGAACCATTGACGTTGCTTTCCGACGCCGCTCGCGCCCTCCCACCTGCGCAAACCATTCCGCTGGAGCTGGAACAAGGCGATGCGACGAGGCCGTTGCCGACCCCGTTGCGGGTTGCGGAGGCCGCGGCAGACGATGGCGGGGAGACGCCCGAGGACGCCGCGCACCAGCCGGAGCTAGTACTCGTGCAAGAACCAGAGCCGGAACCGGAGCCGGAGCGGCAGCCGAGGTTTGAGCCGAAGACGCCGCGCCGGCACGTGGAGTTGCCGTCGCGTTCGGTGGCGCAGTCCCGCGGTGAGATCCCCGCGCACATGGTTGGCGGCGATGCGGTGGAGGGGATCGGGGACCGGGGCTATCGTCCAGCGGATGAGGATTTGATTTCGCCGAAGGTGGCGCGTGATCTTTCCCGCGGGTCGAGCATTTTTGACGATCTTTCGGACGAGTTGGGCATTACAGTAGACGGGAAACACAAAGGAGAACACAAGAATGGATAAGCGGCAGGAGCTTGCCGATTTGGTGAAGCGGCTTTCGGTGGTTCATGGGAGCGTGATTTTGTCTTCGGGGGCGGAGGCGGACTATTACGTTGATTTGCGGCGGGCGACGTTGCACCACCGGGCGTCGAAACTTATTGGGGAGTTGTTGCGGGAGCTCACGGCTGATTGGGAGTACGTCGCGGTAGGCGGGTTGACCTTGGGTGCGGACCCAGTGGCTACGGCGATCATGCACGCTCCCGGCCGCCCCGTGGACGCGTTTGTGGTGCGCAAAGATACCAAGAAGCACGGCATGCAACGCCGTATCGAAGGCCCCGACGTGGTGGGTAAGAAGGTACTGGTGGTGGAGGATACGACTACCACGGGTAATTCTCCCCTGACTGCGGTGGCGGCGCTGCGGGACATTGGCGCGGACGTGGTGGGTGTGGCTACGGTGGTGGACCGCTCGACGGGTGCCGGCGATGTGATTGCGGCGGAGGGTTTGGAGTACCGCTACTTGCTGGGCTTGGAGGACCTTGACCTTGGATAAGCCTGGCCCTACCGAGTGGGGGACGAGCGTGGGCGTGGGCCCCTGGGAGGTCGAACACCCGGGTGTGCCGGTGCCCACGGATGCGCGTTTCGACGCCGAGTTGCTTGCGGAAGGTGATCGTCGAAACGTGGTCGACGCGTACCGGTATTGGACGCGGGAAGCCATCGTCGCGGATATTGATGCGCGGCGCCACAGCTTGCACATCGCCATTGAAAACTTCGAGCACGATGCGAACATTGGCACAGTGGTGCGCACGGCCAACGCCTTCGCAGTAGACACCGTGCACATTGTTGGGCGGCGGCGGTGGAACCGCAGAGGTGCGATGGTGACGGACCGGTATCAGCATTTGCTCCACCATCCGGACGTGAATTCCCTGTTAACATGGACGATAGCACACGGGCTGACAGTGGTGAGCATTGATAACACTCCGGGTTCAGTGCCGCTGGAAACTGCGGAATTGCCTCAGCAATGCATGTTGCTGTTTGGGCAGGAAGGTCCCGGGGTGACTGCGGCTGCGCGGGAGGGCTCGTTGATGACGTGTTCTATTGCCCAGTTTGGTTCTACGCGGTCGATCAATGCTGGTGTGGCGGCAGGCATCGCCATGCACGCGTGGATTCGCCAACACGCGGATTTGTCCTGTGCCTGGTAGCGCAATCCGATTCGAAGAAAGGCTCACACACGGTGGTGGAAGAAAAATGGGCGCATCGCGCGGACCTTGCTGAGGCTGCGATCAACGATAGGCACGCGCGCCGGCTGTGGGGTATTCCCAGTACGAATCTCTGCGTAGTGTGCTGGCCGCCCACCACGCGCGATAACCTGTTCCAGCACTGGCACTATTGGTGGCAGGCGCATTATTTGGATTGCCTGGTGGATGCGGCGCACCGGCGGAACACGCGGTTGCGGCAGCAGCGGATTAAAGATACGCAGCGCGGCATTCGTATCCGAAACCTTCGCGGGTGGAAGCACAACAGGTATTACGACGATAAGGCGTGGTTGGCGCTCGCCGCGCACCGCGCGGGGTTGCTGCGCCGCCAGCGGTTTCACAAGGGGCTAAAAACGCTGGAAGCGGACATTATGTCCGGTATTGATTCGCTCACTGGGGTGCTGCCGTGGCGCACCCACGAAACCTTCTATAACGTGCCCACGAACGGGCCGGCGGCGATTATGATGGCGCGCATCGGGGAGGTCGCGCAGGCGAAGGAACTTACCGATTGGGTGTTTGACAACCTAATCAACGACCGCGGGTTGGTCATGGACGGTGTGCGGCTGCGCATGCACGGCCCCGAGGTGGTGAAAGATATTCACCCGTACTGTCAGGGTGTGATGATCGGCGCCTGCTTGGAAATCGCCGACAAGCTGCGGGAGGAATCCGGCGTGGAGTCCGCCGCGGACTTTGCTTCCCTCGCGGGGGCGGAGCAGGCTTCGCCGTCAATGACGTACATTATTCGCCTGCGGGAGTTGGTGCAGGCGGTGGCCAGCGAAATGGCAACACCTGCGGGTGTGATTGATTGGGAGACCGGCGGCGGCGACGGTGGTTTGTTTAAAGGAATCCTTGTTCGGTACTTGGCTGAGGTTGCGGTGCGGTTGCCGGGGGACACCAAGCTCAATCGCGCGACTAAGAAATTGGCCGCCCGGCTTGTGATTGCTTCCGCTCAGAGCGTGTGGAATCACCGATTGGAAGTGGACGGGCTTCCGGTTTTCGCGGCGGATTGGACGGCGGATGCGAAGCTGCCACGCAATACTGGGGCGGTGGGTTCCTCGATCGCTGGGGCTGTGACCAGCTCGCAAGTGCCCGAGCGCGACCTGTCGGTGCAATTGTCCGGGTGGATGCTGATGGAGGCCGCCGCGAAGGTGTCCAATGTCACTTTCGATGGGGATTCGGAAATAACCCCACGTTAATCAGACAAATTCGGTAGCCGAAACCAAAAAAGTGTTTCAAGGGCCTCACCTGATGCGCTGGGGCGGGGCATAATCGAAACCAGAAGAACCCATCTACTTGGAGGAACATATATGCCTATTGCAACGCCTGAGGTTTACAACGAGATGCTGGATCGCGCCAAGAAGGGCGGGTTCGCGTTCCCAGCCATCAACTGCACCTCCTCTGAAACCATTAACGCCGCGCTCCGCGGTTTCGCCGAGGCGGAGTCTGACGGCATCATCCAGTTCTCCACCGGTGGTGCGGAGTTCGGTTCCGGCCTGTCCGTGAAGAACAAAGTTGCGGGTGCTGCCGCCCTTGCAGCATTTACGCACGAGGCCGCTAAGCACTACAACATTAACGTTGCGCTGCACACCGACCACTGCCAGAAGGAAGTGCTCGATGAGTATGTTCGCCCGCTGCTTGCGATTTCGCAGGAGCGTGTGGATCGCGGCGAGCTGCCGTTGTTCCAGTCTCACATGTGGGACGGTTCCGCCGTGCCGATCGACGAAAACTTGGAGATCGCCCAAGAGCTGCTGGCGAAGGCCCGCGCGGCGCACATCATCCTCGAAGTAGAGATCGGCGTTGTCGGCGGCGAAGAAGACGGTGTTGAGGCGAAGGCAGGCGCCAACCTGTATACCACCGAGGAAGACTTTGCCAAGACTATCGACGCCCTGGGTACCGGCGAACACGGCCGCTACCTGCTTGCCGCCACCTTTGGCAACGTGCACGGCGTGTACAAGCCGGGCAACGTGAAGTTGCGCCCTGAGGTGCTGGACATGGGCCAGAAGGTTGCGATCAAGAAGCTGGGTCTGGCCGACGACGCCCTGCCGTTCGACTTTGTGTTCCACGGCGGTTCCGGCTCCGAGAAGGAGAAGATCGAAGAGGCGTTGCGCTACGGCGTCATCAAGATGAACGTGGACACGGACACCCAGTACGCGTTTACCCGCCCGATCGTTGGTCACATGTTCACCAACTACGACGGCGTGCTGAAGATCGACGGCGAAGTGGGCAACAAGAAGGTCTACGATCCTCGCTCGTACATGAAGAAGGCTGAGCAGGGCATGGCCGACCGCATTGTTGAGGCGTGCCAGGACCTCCACTCCGTGGGAACCACCCTGAGCAAGTAACATTTTCGGCTCGATTCCCGCCGCCGGTGCTTGAAAGTAGAGCGCCGGCGGCGGGTTTGTGCTGTCCGGGGCGGCTACCATGGAGTGCACATCACCCACGTTCCACCAGTGTTACGTTCGGAAGGAAGCGCGGAATCTTATGGCACCTGCTACCTCGCGTGTGACTCATGCTGCGGCGGCCCGCATCGCCGCGGGGTGGGCGCGGCTGCATGCTTCCCGGTTGTACATCCTTCAGGTGGGGCTAGCCGCTGGGTTGTCGTATTGGGTGGCGTTGCACGTGGTGGGGCACCCGCAACCCTTCTTCGCGCCCATGGCCACCGTGATTGTGTTGTCCACTACCGGTGGGGAGAGGTTTCGCCGCTCCCTTGAACTTGTCGCTGGGGTAAGCCTCGGGGTTGGCCTTGGGGACCTGATGATCCACCTCGTTGGTTCCGGCGTGTGGCAGATCTCCGTGGCGGTGATCGTTGCCATCGCGCTTGGTACATTTTTGGATAAAGGCGTGCTCGTGGCCAACCAAGCGGCGTTCGCTTCGATACTGATTGCTACGATCCTGCCGCCCGGCTCTACCGGTGGAACCGATCGCATGATCGACGCGTTTGTTGGCGGCGTGGTTGGCCTGATTGTGATGGGCCTTGTGCCGGAGTCCCCACTTCGTAGCGGACGACGCGAGATCGCCAAAATCCTGGGTATTACCGCACGCGTGCTCGATGATGTCGCCGCTGCTTTACGTACTAATGACACCATCGTGATCTCTGCCGCCCTTGCTAGTGCCCGCGGCACGCAAGAAGGAATTAATGCGATGATCGCCGCGGCTAAGGCGGGCAAAGAGAGTATCGACGTCTCGCCGCTCCTGTGGCACCAACGCCGCCGCGTTCGCTCGCTTATTCGGATTTTGAATCCGGTGGATAATGCCATTCGGAACACGCGAGTGCTCGCTCGGCGTGCACTCATCCTCGCCGAAGATGGCGATACCGTTTCGGACGAGCAAATCGAAGTCATCGCTGAACTTGGCGCGATTACCCGGCGGTTGTACGAACTTTTTAGCGGCACCGGTAGCCTCACCGAAAATACCGAACTGCCTGAATTGGTACGACGGCTGCGAATTCTCGGTGGCAAGGTAGGGATGGACGTCGCAACGGGTCGGGTGCTGTCCGCGCACGTTATTTTGGCGCAATCTCGATCCCTCATCGTGGACCTTTTGCAAATCTGTGGGCTATCCCGGCGGAGCGCGGCAGCAGTGCTGAAGCCTACGTCGGAAACGCCTGCGCAGCCCCCAGAGGTGTGGGATAACGGGCGCGGCGCGTGAGTGATTGGGTCGATCCGCGGCGCGCTACGGGCGTACCGCCTGCAGGTCGCGGAGGTGCCGGTAAAAGGTGACGTGCTCGACGGGGCGGGTGCGGGATATGCCGTCGATGGTCACTTTCAGATTGCGGCCACCGGCTTGGAGCGCGCGGCCGGTGGCAAGTTGCTTGGGATCCACCACGCCCCGCGGGCTGCGATCCCGCAAACCGAGCCGGCCCGTACGGGGTTCCAAGCTGGTGGTGTAGGGTACGGCCGCGATACCGGGGGCGGTAAGCATGGGAACCAGCTTTGCCCCGTAGACGCCATGCCTGCGGCGGCTGCCTTGGGTGAGGCCGGCGCATAGGGTGTCGGAATCCACAATGATTTCGCCATAGAGTTCGGTGCCGTCCCAAGAGGTCACGGAGGCGGACCCCGCGACGGCGACGCCCGCGTCGTCGCGAATCAAAGGCAGGGGGCGGACGCTGCCGTGGAGGGCGAGCTCCCACGGGTCATCGCCGATATTCCAGTGCGTGGCGGTGGGGGACGAGGGCTGGGGGATAAAGGCGACGTCCGCCCAGATGGCGTCGATACGCATAAGGCGGGTGAGCACGGCGGAAAAGGCGGCGTCGGAACCCACTACGACGATGCGCAGCGGTTCGGAAAGATACTCGAATTGAGGGGCGCGCTGGGGTTCGCCCAAATGTGCGACGTCGGGTTGGCGGGCGATTTCGTCGAGCGACGGCGTAGGGTCCTGCGGTAGGTGTTCGGACGTGGTGGCATTGAGTAACGCGAGGTCGCGGCGGCTCGGAAGCTCCGGAAGGTAATCAACGGCCAGCCCACTGGGGACAGTGCCTGGGTAGGGGCCACAAACGAGGACGTGCACGCGCATGGAATGAGAGTTTAGCGCGTAGTAGAATACGAAGCCGTCTTCTTTATATTCCTACAGGAAGTGACTTTTCAATGGCCGCAATCGTAATCGTCGGTGCCCAATGGGGCGATGAAGGCAAAGGCAAGGCCACGGACATTCTCGGCGGGCAGGTCGACTATGTGGTCAAACCCAACGGCGGCAACAACGCGGGGCACACGGTTGTAGTCGGCGGTGAAAAGTACGAACTGAAGCTGCTTCCTGCGGGCGTCCTTTCAGAAAACGCCGTGCCGATGTTGGGCAACGGTGTAGTGATTAATCTCGAAGCTCTGTTCACGGAAATTGATGGGTTGGAGGCGCGTGGCTGCCACGCCTCCCGTCTCAGGATTTCCGCAAATGCGCACGTAGTTGCGCCGTACCATCAGGTGCTCGATCGAGTACAGGAGCGATTCTTGGGCAAGCGTGCCATTGGCACCACCGGTCGCGGCATCGGGCCCACCTACGCCGATAAAGTTTCCCGCGTGGGAATCCGCGTGCAGGACATTTTTGATGAATCAATCCTGCGGCAAAAAGTGGAATCCGCGCTGGATGTGAAAAACCAGATCCTGGTGAAAATGTACAACCGCAAAGCCATCATTGCGGAGGAAATTGTGCAGTACTTCCTGAGTTATGCTGAGCGGCTGCGCCCCATGATGGTGGAATCCGAATTGGAGCTTAACCAGGCGTTGGATGCGGGAAAGCATGTGTTGATGGAGGGCGGCCAGGCCACCATGCTGGACGTGGACCACGGCACCTACCCCTTCGTGACCTCATCCAACCCCACCGCCGGCGGGGCGTGCGTCGGGTCCGGGGTTGGCCCCACCCGCATCACCTGTTCGCTGGGCATTGTGAAGGCCTACACCACGCGCGTGGGCGCGGGGCCGTTCCCCACGGAGCTCTTTGATAAGTGGGGGGAGTATTTACAGGTCACCGGCGGTGAGTTCGGTGTGAATACCGGCCGTAAGCGGCGCTGCGGCTGGTACGACTCCGTGATCGCTCGGTACGCGTCGCGGGTGAACGGCTTTACGGACCTGTTTTTGACCAAGCTGGATGTGCTCACCGGCATTGGGGAAATTCCGATTTGTGTGGCCTACGAGGTGGACGGCGTGCGATACGACGAGATGCCAGTGACGCAATCCGAATTCCACCATGCGACGCCGATCTACGAAACTATGCCGGCGTGGGAGGAAGACATCAGCGGCTGTACCAGCTTCGAGGAATTGCCGCAGCGCGCGCAGGATTACGTGCGTAGGTTGGAGGAGCTTTCCGGCTGCCGCATTTCCTATATCGGGGTCGGCCCGGGCCGCGATCAGACGATCGTGGTGCACGACGTGATGCAATCCTAGTTCAAGTGTTTGATTGCAGGACTCTGAACGGAAACTGATGGTTAGTTATACTTCGTATAGCCCATCGCCCTTGAACTGATCAAAGGAGCAACCTCGACGTGCTTACGCCGGAAAAGATTGGTACCCCTCTTTCGCCGACGGCGACTCGCGTGTTGCTGCTTGGGTCGGGCGAACTTGGCAAGGAAGTGGCGATCGCCTTCCAACGCTTAGGGGTGGAGGTGCATGCGGCGGATCGGTACCAATACGCGCCGGCGCAGCAGGTAGCTCACTATTACTACACGTTGGACATGACTGACCCCGTGGCGATCCATGAGCTGGTCGCCCGCATCAAACCGCACTTCATTGTGCCGGAGATTGAGGCGCTGGCTACCGGCGCGCTCGTGGAGATCGAGGCGGCGGGCACGACCGTGATTCCCTCGGCGCGGGCAACACAGCTGACCATGAACCGGGAGGGAATTCGCAGGCTGGCCGCCGAACGCCTTGGACTTCCAACATCTGCGTACGCGTTCGCGGGTACGTACGAGGAATATCAGCAGGGTGTGGCGCACATGGGGTTTCCCTGTGTGGTGAAGCCGGTGATGAGTTCCTCAGGCAAGGGGCAATCGGTGGTGCATTCCGAGGCGGACATGTACCCGGCGTGGGAGCACGCGCGCAGCGGCGGCAGGGTAGCTGGCGGCCGAGTGATCATCGAACGTTTTGTCAATTTTGATTATGAAATCACGCTGCTTACAGTGCGTTCCATCGACCCATCCACCGGCGACGATGCCACCTGGTTCTGCGAACCCATCGGGCACGTGCAACAAGACGGCGATTACGTGGAATCTTGGCAGCCGGTGCAAATGAGCCCCATCGCCATGGCGAATGCGCGTTCGGTTGCGGCTCGGATCACGGGCGCGCTCGGCGGGCGCGGGGTGTTTGGCGTGGAACTCTTCGTTGCAGGCGACGACGTGTACTTTTCCGAGGTGTCCCCGCGACCGCACGACACCGGTATGGTCACCATGGTGAGCCAGCGCCTCTCCGAATTCGAGCTTCACGCCCGCGCAGTATTGGGGCTACCGATCGACGTGACCTGCGTGTCGCCGGGGGCTTCCGCGGTGATTTACGGCGGCGTGGATAAGCAACACGTGGAGTATTCCGGGTTGGCCGCGGCGCTTGCGATCGAGGAAACGGATGTTCGTCTCTTTGGTAAGCCGGAGGCGTTTACCAAACGCCGGATGGGCGTGGCGCTGGCAACGGCGGATAACACCACCATTGCCCGTGAGCGCGCGCAACAAGCCGCCACGGAGATCAGTGTGCGGTGACAGGCGGCTGATCCGACCAGGGGAACACAATCCACTCGTCGGTGTGTTTCCACACAAAGTCGGGGGTGGCCACGGAGCGGCTCTTTGCATATAAGCAGGCGCTGCGCACCTCGGCGCCCTGCCGAGTGAGAAGTTCGAGCGCTAGTGCGAGGGTGCGGCCGGAGTCGGCAACGTCGTCAACCACGAGGAGGCGTTTCCCGGCGATGGAATTCTCATCGAGCAAAGGTTCGAGCAGAATCGGATCGGGGAGGGTTTCGTGGACGTCGGTATAAAACTCGACGTTCATGGTGTCATTGAGTTTCACGCCCAACGCATAGGATAACGCGCCCGCTGGGATCAGCCCACCGCGGGCGATAGCGATGATGATATCTGGGCGGAAACCGCTGCGTGCGACCTGTTCAGCGAGTTCGCGGGAGGCGGTGCCAAAAAGCTCCCACGTGAGCACTTCCTTGTCGGCGAGTTCAATGGAGTCTGCATGGTATGCCATGCACTAACTTTACTGCCGCAAGGAAGTGCACGATTCACTCAGGGTTGGCTTGCAAACAGTTTTGCGACGTCGCCGGCCTTCATCACCATGGGAACGTGCGGCACGCCATCCATATCGAAGGTATCGCCGACGCGGTGGAAACCAAGCTGCTCGTAGAATCCGAGGTGCTGCTCCTGGGCCTCAATAAACACGTCCAAGCTGGAATCTTGCTCGTAGGCCAAGCGCAAGGTTTGTTTCATGGTGTCCGCGCCAATCCCAGTGCCCCGGTATTGCTGCGCCACGCACACGCGGCCCAAGTGCCAGCGATTATCCTCCGGGTACAGGCGGGCCGTGGCAAGCAGGTGCTTTTGGGCATCCCAAGCCTGCATGTGGAAGGTGGTGGGGGCGGCGTCGATATCGTCGATCTCCGCGTAGGGTGTGCGCTGCTCATGGACGAACACATCGACGCGCAGCTTGTACAGCTTGTGAACCTCAAGCGCGCTCAGTTGGGTGAGGTGGGAAACAGCAAAGTAATAGTTCATGGCGAATCAACATACACTTCAGGACGGGGACGTGCGGGGTTGCGCCAACCAATCTAGCTGAAAAACGGGCACCAATAAACCCCCGGAGTACCGAAACGGGGCACCCTGGGGGTATTGAGATGGGGTGCTGGGGCGGCAGCGTGTACCGCCGACGCCTCAGAGTGTGATGGATCTAACTCGCATCGTGGCGGGCGTGACCCACCATGTCGTCCCATTCGACAATCTTTTTGCGTTCCCGGCCCTCGGCCTCGCCAAGGCCGCGCTCCGCGGCATCCAACTTATGCCAGCCCTCCCACGTGGTGTAGGCGATGTTCTTGGAGGTTAAGAACTCGATCACGGCATCCGCGTCCGGCTGCGGTGCCGGGGTAAGAGCGCCCGCCGCCCAATCGTTCAGGAGAATATCCGTGGTTTCCTTCGCGTCGGACTTGGTATTGCCAATCAAACCCACGGGGCCGCGCTTGATCCAACCGGTGGTGTACAGCCCGGGCACCGGAGCGCCGGTTTCCGGGTCGATCACATGTCCGCCATCATTGGGAATTACGGCGCGCTCGCTATCGAACGGCACGTCGGTCACGGCGTCGGAACGGTACCCTACAGCGCGATATACCGCCTCCACCGGCCAAATGGTGAACTCGCCCGTGCCGCGCACATTGCCCGTGCCGTCCAACTCGGTGCGTTCTGTTTTCAGGCCCACTACCTTGCCGTCCTCGCCGAGGATCTCAACCGGGGACTCGAAGAAGTGAATAATCAGCTTGTGCGGGGCGCCCTTCGGGTCGCGCATCGCGTATTGCTCCAAAATGGAGCACACGAGGTCCTGGGTCTTGGAATTGCGGCGGGCTTGCTCGGAGGCTTCGTCGTAATCAATATCCTCCGGGTTCACAATCACCTCGATGGTGGGCGAGTGATCCAGTTCTTTGAGCTCCAAGGGGGTAAATTTCGCCTGCGCTGGCCCGCGGCGCCCGAACACGTGGATTTCTTCCGCACGGTTTTTCTGTAGCGTGTGGTACACGTTGTCCGGGATTTCCGTTACGTGCAGTTCGTCGCCCGTTTTGGCGAGGATGCGCGCAACATCCAGCGCCACGTTACCCACACCCACGACGGCGACCTTGTTGGCGTCCAAGTTCCAGGAACGCTCAAACTCTGGGTTGCCATCGTAGAAACCTACGAACTCGCCCGCACCGTGGGAACCTTCAAGGTCTGCGCCGGGGATATCGAGGTCGCGGTCGCCGGTGGCGCCTGTGGAGAAAATGATTGCGTCGTAGAATTCACGCAGCTCATCGACCGTGACTTCGGATCCAACATCGATATTTCCCAAGAGGCGCAGGTTTGGCTTGTCCAGCACCTTATACAAAGAATTCACAATGCCTTTGATGCGTGGATGGTCGGGTGCCACGCCGTAACGGATCAAGCCGAAGGGGGCTGGCATGCGCTCATAGAGGTCGATGGTGCAGTCCGTGTCGGACTTCATGAGCAGGTCGGAGGCGTAAATTCCGGCGGGGCCGGCCCCAACAATGGCGACACGCAGCGGTCGAGACATAACAGTAGGCATCCTTGAGGTGTTCGAGGTTTTGTTCTTCTTCACTACCATACGCTGTTGCCGGTGATGACTTTTGCTCGAGGTTAGGTCAAGATCACCATTGGGAAACCCTGCACAACGGGGGTATGTAGCACTCATATTTTACTGAGCGAAGTAGCGTAGGTGGTACCCTACTGATAGGAGTGAGCTTGGGCTCTTAGCGCTGATCAGTGGGAATTATTGCGGGAAACACAGTTACGTCCACTATCAGCGCTTTTGAAGGTTGTGTAGAGGAGGTACTAGGGTGACGCGTTCGGTGTTGAAACCCGTGATGGATTTTTTGCGGCAGCACGGTTCGACGTTCGGCTTTCTTGTGAGCTTGTTGATCGCCCTGATCACGGGCGCTCCGGATGGCCAGGCGGTAGGCGGCGAACAAGCCACCAATCCGCAGAATATCCAGAACATTAATTTGACGTTGTCTGAGGCCAACACCATGGCCACCGCCATCAGAAACCAAATGCCAGCTAATTTTGGCAACCTTATGGTCGACGACGAGTATGAGCATGTGGCAGCCGCAAATGCTCGCGCGGCTGAGATTCTGCAGGGGGCTCCGACGGAGCCGCTTGAGGGGCAAAAGGAAGTCGCCTATGTCTACGACTTGGGTGCGCAGCTCAATGCCCAAAGCGTGGCCTCGAAGTTCTTGGAGGACGAGGCGTTTCACGCGTTTTCTCAAACCAGCACCCGCTATTGCATGGGGTACGCCTATAGTCCTGAGCAGCTCGTTTTGGTGGTGCGCTTTACGGAGTAATTTCGCGCGAAGCCCCGCCACAATTGGGCACGCCCCGCAGCCTGTCTTGCCGCTTCTGGTGAGGCGGGCATTTTATTTCTTACTTGCCCAACAAGCGCGACGAGCGGCGCTTGCTCCGCTACACTTATGGGGCGAATCACACAAAATTGTATGTGGCACGTAACTCACACGTAACTCAAACCTAACTCACACCTAAAACAAACGTAAAACACACAGTGAAGGAAAGGACCTCAGGTGACTCATACCCCCCCCTCGATCCTGCTCACGGCGCTTGGTCGCGGTCTGGATCCGGAAGCCGCCCAACCCTTTGGCTTACCGGTCCGCCCGTTGGTCCGCGGCGCTGCCGAAATTTCCGATGTGGTCGCTGATGCCGCCACCGAACCCGTGGTGTACCTCGGTACCGGTAACCTTAACTTTGACGCGCAGTGCGGTGCCGCCCTCGGGGTGCCGCTTGCCATTCTCAGCGAACCCGGCGTTGCTGCGGACCTCACGGTGCGCGAAGCCGAATCCCTGGGAGCGGTGGTTGCTGCTGTTGCGGCGGACCCCGCGGAACTCGCCAAGGCTAGCGCGGGTGCTACCGCGGCGCAGGTCATGTCCGCCGTGGTGTTCGAGCATTGGTTGTTGGAGCGGGCGAAGCAAACCAAGGCGCATATCGTGCTGCCAGAGGGGGAAGACGACCGTATCCTGCAGGCCGCTGATCAATTGCTGGCTAAGGATGTGTGTGAGTTGACCATCTTGGGCGACCCCGAGGACATTCTCACGCGGGCTAGTGCCCTTGGCCTCGACCTTTCCAAAGCGCACCTTTCGAACCCGCTTGCTGATCCGCGCGCGGAGGAGTTCGCGCAGGAGTTTGCAGAGCTGCGGAAGTCCAAGGGCGTGACCTTGGATGAGGCGCGGGAAACCATGAAGGATATTTCCTACTACGCAACCATGATGATCCACAAGGGGCTCGCCGACGGCATGGTTTCGGGTGCGGCGCACACCACCGCCCACACGATTAAGCCGAGCTTCCAGATCATTAAGACCAAACCAGGCACATCCGTGGTCTCCTCCATTTTCCTCATGGTGATGCGCGGCCGCCTGTGGGCTTTCGGCGACTGCGCCGTCAACCCCAACCCCACCGCCGAACAGCTGGGCGAAATTGCGGTGGTTTCTGCACGTACAGCTGAGCAATTCGGCATTGATCCGCGCGTGGCAATTTTGAGCTACTCCACGGGCACCTCGGGCACGGGGCCGGACGTGGATCGCGCTGTCGCCGCTGTGGCTGCCGCCCGCGAGCTTGACCCAGGCGTGCTTGTCGACGGCCCCTTGCAGTTCGACGCCGCGTGTGACCCAGGCGTTGCCGCAAAGAAGATGCCGGAGTCGGAGGTTGCGGGTCGTGCGAATGTGTTTATTTTCCCCGATTTGGAGGCCGGAAACATTGGCTACAAGACCGCGCAGCGGACGGGCCATGCGCTCGCGGTCGGCCCGATCCTGCAGGGGTTGAACAAGCCTGTGAACGATTTGTCCCGCGGTGCGACGGTGCCGGACATCGTGAACACCGTGGCTATTACCGCCATTCAGGCTGGGGGTAAGTAAATGTCTTCTGCGCTTGTGTTGGTGCTCAACTCCGGGTCGTCTTCCATTAAGTTTCAGCTCGTTGACCCGACGAAGCACGCCAAGGACGAGCCGTTCGCCTCGGGGCTGGTAGAACAAATCGGTGAGGCTAACGGCCGTGTGACCTTGAAGTTCGAGGGTGAAAAGTACGTCAAGGAAGCCCCGATCGCGGACCATTCGGTCGGCCTGGCCATGGCGTTTCATTTGATGGCGGAGCACGGGTGCGGCCCGTCAGATGTGGATATTGTGGCGGTCGGGCACCGCGTGGTGCACGGCGGGATTTTGTTCTCCCAGCCGGAGCTGATTACGGACGAGATCATGAGCATGGTCCGTGACCTGATCCCGCTCGCCCCCTTGCACAACCCCGCCAATATTGATGGCATCGAGGTTGCCCGGGCTATCTTGCCGGATGTTCCACACGTAGCGGTGTTTGATACTGGTTTCTTCCACTCCATGCCCCCGGCCGCGGCGTTGTATGCGATTAATGCCGAGGTTGCGGCGGAGCACGGTGTCCGCCGCTATGGATTCCACGGCACGAGCCACGAATATGTGTCTCAGCACGTGCCGGAATTGTTGGACATGCCGGCGGAGGCCGTAAACCAAATCACCTTGCACTTGGGCAACGGGGCGTCGGCCGCAGCGATTCGGGGCGGCCAGGCTGTGGATACGTCGATGGGCATGACTCCGCTGGCGGGTTTGGTGATGGGCACGCGCTCTGGGGACATTGATCCCGGTATTGTATTCCACCTCCACCGCAGCGCCGGGATGAGCATCGATGAGATCGACCAGCTGCTCAACCGCAAGTCGGGGGTTAAGGGTATTGCTGGGGTGAACGATTTCCGCGAGCTTAGCAATTTGATTGAGCAGGAGAATCAGGATGCTTGGCTGGCCTACAACGTCTACATTCACCAGCTTCGGCGATACATTGGTTCGTACATGATTGCGTTGGGCCGGGTGAATGCGATTACCTTTACCGCTGGGGTCGGCGAAAACGCGGCGAATGTGCGTGCAGACGCGCTCGCCGGGTTGGAAGGTTTCGGCATCAAGATTGACCCCGAACGTAACGCCCTGCCCAATGACGGCGCCCGCGAGATTTCCACGGATGATTCGCAGGTGAAGGTGTTTGTGATCCCCACGAACGAGGAGCTCGCTATCGCACGAAAGGCAATGAAGATCGCCACCCAAGCGTAGCGTTAAAACCAGGTGGTGGGGCGCACCGTATTGGCCATGTCCACAAGCGCGTAACGGTGCCTGGCAAACGGCGCGGAACGCGCCTGGAGGCGGAGCGCTTGGGAAATGCCGGTGCGCAGGCCGCGTTGGGTGAATGGGACGTCGAAAAGGTCTCCGGTGGAGGCCGGGCAATCTAAGTCCATGGCGCGCAGCCAGTTCAGCGCGGCGTTCATCACTGCAATTTTGATTTGCAGGAAGCGCGGTTCGTTGGTGGGAATTTCTTCCAGCCGGCGGGCGGCGCGGCGGATGCGATGCTCGGTGAGTTGGTCGGCGGGCCCAGACACCAAGTGCAAAATGGTGGTGAGCTTCGCCATGCGCTGATGGCGGGACGGTTGCGGCACGCTATCCAAGGCGGCGACGGCCTGCTCCACCTGCCCCTCGGCCATGAGCATGCGAGTTAACCCGAAGGCGGAGGAAATGGTGGTGGGGTTCGTCGCCCACACCAAGCTGTACAGCCGCATGGCGTGGAAGCGCAACGCCGCGGGTTCGCGGGTCAGGTGGGACCACGTGGGGTCCACGAAATTGAATTGGGGGGTGTCTTCCTCGGCGAGGTTAAGTAATTGCGCGGCGCTGATGGTTGCGGCGTCGAGAAGCGGGGTTTGGTCGAGGCCGGCCTGTTGCAGCAATAATTCGTCGACGACCGCGAGCGCTAACTTCGGTGCGGCTTCCCCGGGAAGAATATTGAGTACGTTGTTGAAGTGTTCTTGGGCGGCCTCGTAATCGTCGAGCAGGAGGTCCGTGATCCCCGAATACCACTGATGGCGCCAATCGTTGCTCAGCCGATCCAACGTGTTCAGCATGGCGCGTGCCTCCGACGTGAGCCCCAGGTCGAGCAGGGCGCGGACCATTCCAAGCGGAATCTCCGTGCTGGTGGGGTATTCTTCCATCGCCTGCCGGATGGTTTCCAACGCCTCGTGGGGCTCCGCGTAGGAATAGCCGCTGAGCATGTGTGCGCCCGGATCGGTGGTATCTAACAGCGGCACCGGCAGCGCGGCAACGATCTCGGGGGGCGTGATGCGCACCGTGCGCTCGATACCGTCGATCAATTGGTCGGTGCGAAACACGGTGTGTTTGGTGCCAAACGTGGTACGTTGCGGCGAAAACAACGAGTATTGGGCGGGAAATTGCCGCGCGTCCCGCACCGCCAGAATCTCCCGCAACACCCCATACAATTGGGTTTGCAGCTCGCGCACATTGCGGAAGCGATACGCCGGGTTCGGGTCCGTGGCGCGCACCAACAACCGGTACAGGCTTAAGTAGCGGCGGAAGAGTGGCTCGTCGCTGGGGGACGGTATGCCGGGGGCGAATGCGCCGTCGATGACCGGAAGGTCACAGATGAGTGAGGCGAGGGTGCGGCCCACTGTATAAATGTCCGAAGCGACCGACGGCCCCTCCTGCGCCACCTCCGGGGCTTGAAACCCCTTCGTGCCGTAAATGTAGCCGAACGCGCCGATGCCGGACACCGCGCCAAGGTCGATGAGCTTTACCTGGTCCTCGGTGATAATAATGTTGTCCGGTTTAAGGTCGTTGTACACCACTGCGCGGGAATGCAGGTAGTCCAAGGCGGGGAGGATTTCCAACATGTAGCCGATGGCAATATCCGGGCTGATTACCCCGTCGCGCCGCCGGTCTCGCAACGATGGTCCGGATGCATACTCCATCACAATGAGGTCGCCGCGGGGATCGTCAATGAAATTGAAAATCTTGATAATCCCCGGGTGGGTAATATCCGCCAAGAATTCGCGTTCGGCTTCCGCCACGGCGCGGTCGTGGTCCGCCAAGGACCGCGCCAAGCCTTTCAACACCACCACGCGGCCGGACACATTACGGTCATTTGCCAGGTAGATCCAGCCCAACCCACCGTGCGCTAGGACCCCCAACACCTCATATTGTCCGGCCACCACGTCGCCCCGCCGCAGCATTGGGGGGTCGAACTTATCGCCGGGTTCGATGAGCGCCCGCGCTGGGTCGGTAGGCTCCACAAACGGCAAGTGCACCATGCCGTTCGCCACGGCGCGCTGCGTGCGGTGGCTGCCCCGGCGTTCCCGGAATTTGGTCAACGCATCGTTGCGTGCCCGAGTGGAGGAATCCACGGGGATGCCGACGGTGACCTCGGAGAATTCATCGTCGTCGGCGAACGGGTCGAACGGCACGGCCGCGGTCCGCGCCTCGCTGCTTGGTTCCGTGACAGGCTCGGCGCACACTTGGGTGTTGGGTTCGCTCATCGTTCCTCCCGGTACTTCGTGGGCGGCGGTCCAGGTGTGGTTTGATACTGCTCCAACCACCGGTGGTACATTGCCCACCAGGTGTTATCCTCCTGTATTCGTTCAATCGTGGAATTCACTTGTCGTATTAGCCCCAAGGTGTCGTGCCTAGTCCCAGGCTTGGCCAACGCCACGCCGAAGGTTTCCTCACCGAGGACATCGTCGAGGATGCGCGTGTAGGGGTCTTGCGCCGCCAGCCCCGACAGGATTGCGTCGTCGGATATCACGGCGACGGCTTGGTTTTGCTGCAGGGCCACCAGGCAGTCCGACCAATTGCGTACCTTGAGAATGTGGCTTTCCGGCGCTTCTCGACGCGCCGTGTCCAACCCCGTGGATTGGTCCGTTACGCACACCGTTTTCCCCACCAAGTCTTTGGTTGAATACACCTGCGCATTCACCAAGGTAAGTATGCGCGTCTGCGCCGTGAAATACGGGGTGGAAAACGCCACCTGGTCCTGCCGGGTGCGGGTAATGGTCATGGCCTGCACCACAATATCCACCTGCTCGGACTCCAGCGCGCGGACACGGTCGGTGGAATCTACGAAGCGGAATTCCACCCGGTTCGGGTCGCCGAAAATATCCTGCGCGATCTCGCGGGCGAGCTCCACCTCGAAGCCGCGCAATTCGCCGGAGCTGGGGTCGCGGAAACTCAGCAGGTATTGCGATTGGTCCACCCCAACGATGATGCGGCCGCGGGCTAGGATGTGGGGCACGCGTTCGGCGGGTGTGCGCCCGTCCGGACGGTAGGAGCCTAGAAATTCGCGCGACATGGTGCGGCTTTCCACGCCGGGTTCGTCCAGTACGGCGCCGTGGGGCAGGGGGCGCGGGACTGGCGCCACCCAGCTTTCTTCCGTCTGTTGCGTGGGCCCCGCGCCGCAGGCGGTGAGCAGGGCGACACTCCAAAGGGCACTGAACAAACGTTTCACAGGTACTCCTGGAATCGAGGTCGGATGCCAATCCAAACCGCGAATATGGAACACAGTGACAGTAACAATACCGGCGTAGCCACGCGGCGGGTGGCGGACAGGCCATCGTTGATATAACTGCGCAGTGAGGACCGCGCCTTTCCCATTAGAGCGGCGAGGTCCTGGTCGAGGGCGTCGAAAGCCGACGGGGTGCCGGAGGTGTGCGCAATCGCCGCGGAATAATCCCCGGTTTCCTGCGCTTGCCGCACATAACGGTGATGCGTAGTCCACGATTCTACGTTGCTGCGTGCGGTGAGCAGCGTTTGCTTATCCGCCGTGGTTTCGTTGAGCGAACTGCGCTCGAATTGGTCCAAGGCATCGTGGATCCGCTTTGTTGCCTGCGCAAACGTCGTGTCCGAAGAGTTGATGTTTTGCCGGCGGATGAGCGACAGCGTTTCCTCGGTGCGGGCCTTTTGGGCTTGAATGCGCGCGTTGGTCAGGGAATACAGCGGTGCGGCGGCCTCCTGGTACGCGGCAGACCCGGCGCTGAAATTGGTGAAGTTCGCCGCGCCCACCCAGCCGGTGGCGATCACCATCAGCGCGGTAGCCACAACGAACCCGACGTTGAGGCGTCGCCTGGTCGCTCGATACAACCACCACTGGGCCGCAATGAGCAACGCCACGGCGGCTACCAGCCCGGAGATGGGAATCCACTGCACTTTGGTCACAAGCGATTGCTGTGTGGTCATTTCGTCGGAGGTTTTGCTGTACAGCTTGGCGGCGGTGGGCAAAATTTCCTCCCGCATCAGCGCGGAGGCCTCCGCCATATAGGCCGCTCCCACCGGGTTGCCAACCCGACTGGTTGCGCGCGCCGTTTCCACCAATCCGGTGTAGACCGGTAATTGCTGCTGGACGGTGAGGATCAGCGGCGCGGTGTCGTCGTTCTGTTGGGCGGCGGCCTCGGCTAGGGAAACACTGGCCAGGCGAATCGCTTCCGTGTAGCGCTCCCGGGTGCTGGGGTCTTCCACGCCGGCTTGGGCGAACCCGGTGGTGGCGGTGGTGTCTGCGATGGACAGGGAAGAGTAAATATTGTGCGAGGCGAAGGACATGGGTTCGGTGTTGGTGATGAGCGTGTCCAACGCTTGTTGCCGTTCCGTCGAGGTGGCAGACATGGCGTAGCCGGCGGCGAAGATGGCTATGCTTACCAGCGCGGTAACGGCGGCGAGTTTACCGGGTGTGGTTGAGAGAACGTTGAGACTATTCAGCCAGCCGCGCACTATGGCGAAGGCGCGTTGGCGTTTGGAGGGCTCGTGTGAGTCCACCGCATCCAGCCAATGATCCTCAGTGACGGGGGTGCTCATTGCTTCAGAATACCCGCCCCGAGCACTAGGCTGGGGTCCCATGGACTCCGCAACGTTGTACTTGGTCACTGACGCGCGGCGTCACGTGCATGGGAATAATCCGCGTGGACTTGTAGAGTTCGCTGAGACCGTGTGCGCGGCCGGCGTGGACATTATTCAGCTGCGGGATAAACATTCGCCAGGTGTGGCGGAATACGGCGCGATGGAGGCGGCGCAGGAATTAGAATTCCTGGCGGCCTTGCGGGAGGTGTGCGAGCGTTACGGCACGCTGCTGGCTGTGAATGACCGCGCCGACATCGCTTACGCCGCGGGTGCGGACGTGTTCCACATGGGGCAGGCGGATATTTCGCCGCGGATTGCCCGGGAAATCCTCGGCCCAGACGTGGCGTTGGGCCGGTCCTGCCACACTATGGCCGATGTGGATGCGGCGCTTGTGGACCCAAACGTGACCTATTTTTGCACCGGCCCGGTGTGGGCCACCCCGACGAAGCCGGGGCGTCCGGCGGTGGGGCTCGAGCTGGTGCGTTATGCCGCGCAAAAGGTTGCGGAGTGCGGGGTGGCCGAAGGTGTGGAAAAGCCGTGGTTTGCTATCGGAGGGATTGATCTAGGGAGTGTCGGTACCACCATCGTTGCAGGTGCACGGCGTATTGTTGTTGTTCGGGCAATTACTGAAGCCTCTCATCCTGCCGCGGCGGTGAGGGAATTACGAACTGCAATCAATCAACGAACTAAGGAGGGGCAGTGAACGTAAGTGTCATCGGCGGTTCCATCGTCGGCTTGGCTTGTGCATACCGTCTAGCGAGTGCTGGATGTGACGTAACTTTGTATGCGCCTGAGATGCCAGGTACCGACGGCGCAGGTTGGGTCGCTGGTGGCATGCTCGGCGCGTACTCGGAGGCGTGGCCGGGTGAAGAGGACATGTTGTTCCTTGGGGTGGCCGCTCTGGACAGTTGGATGCACATGGGATCCGAACTTGGTGGCGAAATGTTTACGGCGGAAGGCTCGTTGCTTACCGCCGTGGACGAGGCGGATGCTGCGGAGTTGGCCACCATTCGGGAGTTTGTGGCGGGCTATTATCCGGACGCGTTTCGTACCGTGACTCGCCGCGAGTTGCGGGTGCTGGAGCCGAGTTTGCGGCGGGGGTTGCGCGGCGGCATCGTGTGTGATGAGGAGCTTGCCGTGGATAACCGGTTGGCCATGACGGCTTTGGCGCGCGGCTGCAACCAATTCGGGGTGAAGTGGGTGCGCACCATTGTGGAGGATGTGAGCCAGGTGTCGGGGGAGCGCGTGGTGGTTGCCGCGGGTGCGGGTTCGGAGAAGCTGATTGGTTTGCCCATGCGGGAGGTGAAGGGCGAGGTGCTGCGGTTGCGGCGCCGCGCTTCGTCGCAAGAACCCCCACGCCGCACGATTCGCGCCAAGGTGCACGGTCGTGCGGTGTATTTAGTTCCGCGTGATTGGGGGCTTGCGGTGGGCGCCACTGAATACGAACACGGGCACGATTTGGAACCCACTGCTGGGGGTGTCCGACAATTGCTTGATGACGCCGCTTTGATCTTCCCCGGCATCGACGATTACGCGTTCGACGAGGTAGTTGCCGGTTTGCGCCCCTATTCCCCGGATAATAAGCCGTATATCGGTGCCGTTGACGATCGAATTATCGCCGCCTGCGGGCATGGGCGAAACGGTATTCTATTGTCGGCGCTCACGGCGGACGCGGTGCTCGCTGAAATCGCTGGAGAACCCCTCCCGATTATGCGCCTGACGGATCCGCACCGCTTTGAGAAAGTGGAACAATAATGAACGTTGAGCTCAACGGTCAGCTGCGCGAGGTGGGTGACGCCACTAGCGTTCGCGAACTGGTGGTTGAATACGCGGGCGAGGATCGAGGTGTTGCTGTAGCCCTCGACGGGACCGTGTTCCCACGGGACCGTTGGGACGAGTCCGTCGGTGATCTCGCGCCTCGCACCATTGATGTGCTCACGGCGGTGCAAGGTGGATAAATTAGTGATCGCGGGCGAGGAGTTGAGCTCTCGCCTCATTATGGGTACCGGGGGTGCGGCGAATCAGCATGTGCTGCGGGAGGCGCTGGTGGCGTCCGGTACGGAACTCACCACGGTGGCGATGCGGCGCGTGGATTCGAAAACGGGCACGGGGATGGTGCGGCTGCTGGAGGAATTGGGGATTCGCGCGTTGCCGAATACGGCGGGCTGCCGCACGGCCGCGGAGGCGGTGCTGACTGCGCGGTTAGCGCGGGAAGCGTTGCACACCAACTGGATCAAACTCGAGGTGATTGCGGACGATCGTACGCTGCTGCCCGACGGCATTGAGCTTCTCGACGCCGCGGAACAGCTCGTCGACGACGGCTTTGTGGTGTTGCCCTACACCAGCGACGATCCGATCTTGGCCAGGCAGCTTGAGGAGGCGGGTTGCGCTGCGGTGATGCCGTTGGCAGCCCCGATCGGCACCGGTTTGGGCATTCAGAATCCGCATAATATTTCGATGATTACCTCCGCGGCGAAAGTGCCCGTGATTTGCGACGCCGGGATTGGCACCGCCTCCGATGCCGCCCAGGCCATGGAGTTGGGCTGCGCCGCAGTGCTGTTGGCCACGGCCGTGACCCGCGCGGACTCCCCAGTGCGGATGGCGCAGGCGATGAAGCACGCGGTGATCGCTGGGCGGGAGGCGTATTTGGCGGGCCGAATTCCGAAGCGATTTTGGGGCCGTGCGAGTTCCCCCGAACGCGACCAATAGATCGATGATGTGCCACACTAGTGTGCATGATCGAAGTCAAAGGGCTGACTAAGCGATACGGCAGAGTGACCGCCGTTGACAACCTGAGTTTCACCGTGAAGCCAGGCATTGTCACCGGCTTCCTTGGGCCGAATGGCGCAGGTAAGTCCACCACAATGCGCATGATCTTGGGGCTGGATCGACCGACCCACGGTACCGCCCTGATCAACGGGAAGCGGTACCGCAGCCTGCGCAATCCGCTGCGGGAGGTTGGTTCGCTTCTTGATGCGAAAGCTGTGCACCCGAACCGTACTGCGGCTAATCACCTACGTTGGGTTGCGGCGTCGAACGGGATATCGAAGCGGCGCGTGGACGAAGTGTTGGGCATTGTGGGTTTGACGGATGTGGCCAACAAAAAGGCTGGAAAGTTTTCGCTTGGTATGGGGCAACGCTTGGGGCTCGCTACGGCCTTGCTCGGCGACCCGGGCATCTTGCTGCTCGACGAACCCGTCAATGGCCTCGACCCGGAGGGTATTCGTTGGGTGCGTAACTTCCTCAAAGGCCAAGCCGCGGAAGGTCGCTCGGTGATGGTGAGCTCGCACATGCTTTCTGAGATGGCGCTGACCGCTGACCACCTCGTGGTGATCGGCCGGGGCCAGTTAGTGGCGGATTCCTCCACGTATGAATTCATCAAGCAGTCTTCCCAAACCTCGGTGCTGGTGCGTACTCCGCACGTGCTAGAGTTCGCAGGCGTTCTCGAAGAGGAGGGGATGGAATTCACTCAGGAAAAGGATGAGGAAGGCCGCTTGGTGTTTGTCATCCCTGATCGCAGCAGCGATTATGTGGGTAATCTCGCTTATTCGACGCAGATCAATGTGCTTGAGCTGACGGAGCGCAAAGCATCCCTGGAGGACGCGTTTATGGCCATGACTGGGCACGCCGTGGAATACCAAGCAAAGGAGCGCCTGCCGTGAATCCGTTCTACACCATCCGTTCTGAATGGATTAAACTCAGCACGACGAAAGCCTTGGCGTTTACCAGCCTGTTCTTCGTGCTGGTTGGGGCGTTGATCCCAGTGCTGCTGGCCTGGAACGCCCGCCAATCCGAGATCGGCTTCATTGAGCTCAATCTGCTCCCGCAAGGCATTTACTACTTCGGCACCTTGGCGATCATTGTCCAAGCCATCATGGTGGTTACGACCGAATACCGACACAACAGCGTCGGTATGACGTTTGCCGCGACCCCGCAGCGTTTCATCGTGCTGCTGTGCAAGTGGTTCCTCTACGCGGTGATTTCCACGGTGATGACGGCTGCCACCCTGCTCGGCGGAGTGTACGCGGCGAAAATAATCGGTGGCTCGAGCGTCAGCGAGCAGATTGATATCTGGAACAATGAATACCTGCTGCGTGCACTGTGGGTGTATCCGCTCACGATCCTGTTGATTGTCACGTTCTCCATGGGGGTGGCCATGCTGGTGCGTCAAACCGCGGGTGCGATCGCCATTATGATGTCGTGGTTCCTCGGCCTAGAAACGTTTGTGTATTTCCTGCCCAAGTACGGTCCGAAGATTTCCAACCACGGCCCGTTTAGTAACTTGCAGGCTTTTGTTACGCAAGGAGACTTGGCCAACACGTCATGGGGTTACGTGGGTTCCCTTTACTATTTCATCGCGTGGGCGGTGGGCTTGTTTATCCTTGGCGTTATTTCCATTAGCGTGCGCGACGTGTAACCGTTCCTCGCGCGAGCTTAGCCTGTCATTGCGATGCGAGTGATTGCGCTATGCCGCGTGTGCGATTCCGTAGAGCGCGTCTTTGAGTAGTGCCCAGCTCCCGCGGAGGCTAAAGAGGTTGTCGGGGAGGAGTTCGATCTCCGCCCGGGCAAGGGTGAGTCGCTCGGAGTCGGTAAAGGGTTGGTCGTTCATGACGGGAAAAGTCACCACCTTAAGATAATCTTGGGTAGAAACCCATTATTGGTTATAGCGCCTCACTATACAAGAGGTGAGGCACTCTTGAAAAGGCGCAACGCGCCATCTGGTGAGTGACGGCGCGTTGTATCAGCGTTCGTTCATGATCCGGCGGACTGCTTGGAAGACACTTCGCCAGCCTCCCTCCAGCTTGGAGAGGTCATCGGGTAACGCCTGCATTTGCAAGTGTCGTTGTTCACGTCGACGCTCTGAAAGTTCCGCCCGGATGATCTTGAGTTCTTCCTCAGCTTCGGCGAGCATGCGTTCCAACTCGTCGATTCCCGCAGCGTGAAGCTTTTCGTGTTCGGCATCGTTCATGAGGGCCCCAAATCATGTGAGCTGCGTCTGAATCACAATCGCCAGCGCAGGGATAGCAAGGAATACGGTTACGATCCAAGCTAGCGCGAGAGCCTTGCGTTCCGTGGCTACTTGAGCCAAAAATTCCGCGCACAACACCGGAATGGGACGCAAGAACGGAAGCACGTAGATAAGTACCACGCCGTACACGTTGAACAGGAAGTGCACCAAGGCGATTTGCAACGCCAGCTCGGCACCTTGGCCGGTTACCGCCATTGCCGCAATCATTGCGGTAATCGTGGTGCCAATGTTTGCGCCCAACGTTAATGGGTAAATCTGTTTGGTGGTCAGCGCGCCGGAACCTGCGAAGGGCACCATCACCGATGTGGTGACCGAGGAGGACTGTACCAGCGCCGTCACACCAGCGCCCGCCGCCAGCGCGGTGAGCGGGTTGCCACCCACGGACTTTTCCAAGATGTGCTTCGCTCGACCCACCATGAGCACCTGCAGAATCTTGCCCAACCAATGTACCGCTAGGAAGATCGCTGCAATGCCCGCGAGGATGGTGATTGATGCCGACACTACGCCGCCGTCAATGCTGCCTAAGGCACCATTCATGCCGATGGCGCTGACCACTGGTTTGGTGAGCATGCCCACGACGTCGGCACTTCCGGGCTCCGGAAGCACGGTGCCGTACAGGTGCGACGACAACCACTGTGCGGAGTGCTGAATGGGGTGGAACATGAGCTCCAGCGGCAGCAACAAAATCACGGCGGCTAAGTTAAAGAAGTCGTGCACTGTGGACGCTGCGAATGCGCGGCGGAATTCGTCCTTATGTCCGATGTGCCCAAGCGAGGCCAGCGTATTGGTCACAGACGTGCCGATATTTGCGCCCATAATCATTGGCACGGCAACTTCCACCGGCAGTGCGCCAGCACCAACGGCGGTCACCACCAGGGTGGTCGTGGTGGAGGAAGACTGAATGATCGCTGTGGCTAAAATGCCCACGAACAAACCAATAAACGGGTTCGTGGCAAAGTCGAACAAACTTTGCGCAGTGTCGCTGCCTAATCCTTTAAAACCATCGCCAATGATGCCGATGGCAACAATCAGCATGTACAGGGTGGCCAGGGCGCCAAGCCACAAAAGCCAATGAGGCAACCGACGGCGGGAAGTTTCCGTCGGTGCCGCCACGGCGGTGGTGGGTGTGGTGGCGATGTTCTGCGTCACGATGGACAGCCTCCGGGGTGTAAAGAACGTGCGTTGACACTTCTTACTCAACACCCCTCGCACTACGAAAAGGCCTACGGAAGGTGAACACTGGGTGAACTTTCCCGAACAACCTTGGTACGGCTGTGGCTATTCGGTGGTAATCGGCAGGTACACGCGGTCTCCGGCAGCCCGAAACTCCGCTGATTTCTCCCGCATTCCAGCCTCGATCGCCGCTACCGAATCCAATCCGTTGGCGGCCGCGTAATCGCGAACATCCTGCGAAATCCGCATCGAGCAGAACTTCGGTCCGCACATGGAACAAAAGTGGGCGGTTTTCGCGGGTTCCGCGGGCAGCGTCTCATCGTGGAACTCCAGTGCGGTGTCTGGGTCCAACGCGAGGGCAAACTGGTCGTGCCACCGGAATTCGAAACGCGCCTTTGACAGTTCATCGTCCCGTTCCTGGGCGCGCGGGTGCCCTTTCCCCAAGTCCGCAGCGTGGGCCGCGATCTTGTAGGTAATTACCCCGGTCTTTACATCGTCGCGGTTTGGCAACCCGAGGTGCTCCTTGGGAGTGACGTAGCACAGCATTGCGGTACCTGCCTGGCCGATGATCGCCGCCCCAATCGCGGAAGTGATGTGATCATAGCCGGGGGCGATATCGGTGGCCAGCGGGCCCAGCGTATAAAACGGCGCCCCGTGACACCACTGTTCCTCCCACTCCACGTTCACGGCGATCTTATGCATGGGCACGTGGCCGGGGCCCTCGATCATTACTTGGCAGCCGCGGGAGCGGGCGATGAGCGTGAGCTCACCGAGTGTTTTCAGCTCGGCGAGTTGCGCCTCATCATTGGCGTCTGCGATTGAGCCGGGGCGCAGGCCATCCCCAAGCGAAAACGTCACGTCATAGGCGGCGAGGATATCGCAGAGCTCCGCGAAGTGCGTGTATAGGAAGGATTCCTGGTGGCGATGCAAACACCACGCCGCCATAATGGAGCCGCCGCGGGACACGATTCCGGTGACGCGGTTGGCGGCGAGCGGCACGTAGCGCAGCAGCACGCCCGCATGCACAGTCATGTAGTCGACGCCCTGTTCGCACTGCTCGATGATGGTATCGCGGTAAATTTCCCATGTCAGTTTGGTGGGATCCCCGCCCACCTTTTCTAACGCCTGGTAAATCGGCACCGTGCCCACCGGCACCGGCGAATTCCGCAGAATCCACTCGCGGGTTTCGTGGATATCCTTGCCGGTAGAAAGATCCATGATGGTGTCCGCACCCCAGCGTGTGGCCCACACCATTTTCTCCACCTCTTCCGCAATGGAGGAGGTTACCGCCGAGTTGCCCATATTTGCGTTGATTTTTACGGCGAATTTCCGCCCGATAATCATGGGTTCAATTTCCGGGTGGTTCCGGTTTGCGCAGATTACTGCGCGCCCAGCCGCAACTTCCGCCCGGACCTCCTCCGCCGTGAAGCCTTCCCGCTCGGCGCAAAACACCATCTCAGGCGTGATCACGCCCGCTCGCGCCCACGCTAGTTGCGTTTGCACCAACAGTTCCGGGTGTTCCTGTGAGGCTGGTACGGGTGCGTGCTTGGGCCATTGGTTACGGGTTTTGGCCAGGCCTTGTTGCAGGTCCAGCTGCGGATTGTGCTCCGTGTACACCCCGGAGGTGTCGTACACATCAAAAGTAGTGTCGTTGGTGAGTTCGATGCGACGGGCGGGAATGCGCAGGGTCACCCCTTGATACTCCACTGGCCGGTACACTTTATGGCTGCGGTAAATCGGCCCCGTGGTGACCTGCCCCGCTTTCGGCGGCTCACTTTTGAGTTTCTTTGCGTGGACACGTTGATTCACAACAACTCCTCCCTACGCCGGCATGATCCGGACAGGTTCGAATACGGTCGGCGCCCCGCTGTTTAGCGCCCTCTCAGCGTGGTGATGTTCGGCCACACTCCCGCGGATACAAAGACCTTTTTACTGTAACGGAAGCTGCGCTGAGGCGCCTGCGGTTTGCTGCTGCGTGCTGCGGGCGATGGCACGGTGCCGCGGTTGGCCGTTTTACTGTTTGGGGTGGGATCGGCAAAGATCGAACGCGTGGCAAATGAACGTTTGAATCCTAAGTTGCTAGTAGCGCTGGCGTTGTTGGCGGCGGGCGGGCCGTTTGCAATTGATATGTACCTGCCCACCCTGCCGAATATTGCACAAGATTTGCACACCTCGGGTGCCGCGGTGCAGCTCACCTTGAGTGGCTTTATGTTTGGCATGGCGTTGGGGCAGGTTGCTATCGGGCCGATGTCGGATTCGTGGGGGCGCCGTGGGTTGCTGATTGCTGGTGCGGCGGTGGCGTCGATAGCCTCCCTAGTGTGCGCGTTCGCCCCGAATATTATGGTGCTTGTTGGGGCGCGCCTCGTGTTGGGCATCGGTTCGGGGGCGTGCGTGGTGTTGTCCCGCACGGTGATCGCGGACCTCGCCACGGGTGCCGCAGCCGCCAAAGCGTTTTCCCTCATGATGACCATTCAGGGCCTAGCGCCGGTGGTGGCTCCCGTGGTGGGCGGCTTGTTGGCGCAACCGCTGGGCTGGCGCGGCCTCTTTGTGATCTTGGCTGGTATTGCGGTGCTGCAGCTGGTCGTTGCGCTGTTGGTGGTGCCGGAAAGCCACCCGCAGGAGCGCCGCACCTCTGCCAGCCTGCGTGAGTTCTTTGCTGGTATTGCGTTTGTGCTGGCAAACCGCGGTTTCCGGGGATATATGGTGGCCTACGCGTTGGGGTTCGGCGGGTTGTTTTCTTACATTTCGGCGTCCCCGTTTGTGTTTCAACAGCAGCTAGGCGTGACGGAGCTGGGGTTTTCGGCGTTGTTTGCGTTGAATTCGCTGGGGATTATGTTGGGCAGCTTGATCAATTCCCGCTTGGTGGATCGCAGCGACCCCCACGTGCTGGTGCGTACTGCGATGCTGGTGATGTTCGCGTGCGCCGTCGGCGTGCTTATCGACGCCCTGCTCGGCCCCCACCTGTACGTCACCGCCCCGTTGCTGTTCCTTGCGTTGCTGAACTTGGGGCCGATTTTGGGAAACGCTACGGCGTTGGGGACGGGTATTGTTCGCGAGCGGGCCGGCGCGGGCTCCGCGATGATGGGGTTCGCCCAATTCGTCACCGCCGGGTGCGTGAGCGCTTCCATGGGCGCTGGCAGCAACCCGGCGTTGGCGATGGGCATCGGTATGGCTACCTGTTTGGGCCTTGGGCTTGTGGGTTTGGGTAGTGTGCGGCGGGGCTAGCTGTTGATCTCGGAGGCAAGATCATGCGCCGCCACCTGAAGATCTTCGAACGTTTGAGTGTATCCCCGTAATGCTTGAACGTCCTCCGGGCGCATACGTTCGACTATCGCGCCGACCACTTCGGTCCATTGATCAAAGATGCGGGAGATGCAATCCGTGCCATCCTCGGTGAGGAAAAGTTGCTGGCATCGCCGGTCCGTGATGCTATCCGCCCGCCGAATGAAACCCTGCTTACTGAGCAGCCGAACGGTTGAGCTAACGTTCGGCGTGCGGAGCTGGCGCACGCGGGCGATCTCGCTGATGCTGCAACCGGGGTGACGCTTCACGTAGTAGAGAATCTCCACCTCAGATTGGGTGAGGTCTAGATCACTATTGGCTCGTTCGGCGAGTCTGCGCAATGACGCAATTGTTCCGTACAACGACCGCGCCAAATCGTGCAAGTGGGCTTCATTGAGTGGGGGTCGCTCGACCATGAGTGGGCTCCTGTAAGACATAAGATTACGATAATATTAACTTTATGGCTCAGGTTTTTGGCGACCTAATCAGTGGTTGCCGTGTATCCCCCCGTTTTGGTGTCCTGTCACTGTAAAGCCGAGGTCAGACGCATGGCGTTATCAATGTAGCGCCTCCAGAACCCTCTTTCGGACCACTCCGAAAGGGGGAGGGGCCGGGAGGCTTTGATGTACACCTCGGTCAAATCTGTAAGTTGATCTATCAAGACTCCTCGTGCAGTCATGAGCGACACTTCGTAGTTCAGGCCGAAGCTTCGCATGTCCATGTTGGAGGAGCCCATGATCGCCACCGCGTCATCGTGCGGGTCAGCCACCATAAACTTCGAGTGCAGCACGGCTGGGGCGCGATATAAGTGGATGTTCACCCCCGCCTCGAGCAAGCCCTGGTAATAGCTGGACTGCGCGTGTCCCACCATAAATTGGTCTGATTTTTCATTGACCAGCAGGTCAACCTGCACGCCCCGATAGCAGGCCGTGGTGATCGCCTCGAGGAGGGACTCATCCGGGATGAAATACGGGGAACATAGGATAATTCGCTCCTTTGCGTGATGCACCACCGTGTTGAATATGCGCAGGTTTGGCTCCGTGGTATACCCCGGCCCGGAGGGGACTAATTGCAGGATATTTTCCGCGGAAGCGTCCCCGATTATGGGAGCCTCGATGGCGACGTTTTCCCCAGATTCCTGGTACCAATCCACTGCGAACACCATTTCCATTGAGGCAACGATTGGCCCGGTGAGTTCGACCATAATGTCGATCCAGTGTCGGTTTTGTTTGATGTTGCGCCGCAGAAGGTAAGTGTCGGCGATAAGGTTTTGTGAGCCCATGAAGCCCACGCGGCCGTCGATAATCACGAGTTTTCGGTGATTGCGCAGGTCCGGACGGCGGAACCGCCAACGCCATGGTTGCAGCGGCAACATCAAATGCCAATCCACCCCAATGTCCGTTAACCGGCGCCCCAAGGACAAATACCCCGGATACTTCCAAGAACCTACGTGGTCAAACAACAGGCGTACCTTGACGCCGCGGGCAGTGGCGCGTTCCAAGGCGGCGAAAAACACGTCCGTACTCGCGTCCCACGCCGTGATGTACACCTCCACGTGCACATACTCCTTGGCTTGGTCAATCGCGTCCGCCATGCGGTGAAAGGAAGTCTGGTAATCGGTATGCAAATCCACGATCTTGCCCGGCAACGCCGGCATGCCCGTCAGCCGCCGATTCAGTTTCACCATGGAGGTTAACTCGGAGCCCACGTCTTCCCCGGCGGGCAGATCCGGAAGGTCCGCGTGGACGTCGCCGGTCATTGCGGTGGCGTCCTGCTGCACCTGGTGGCGCCGGCGATTAATGTACGGGCTGCCCATCAGGAGGAACAGCGGCAGCCCAACAAACGGCAGCACCAAGATGGCGAGCAACCAGGCATTTGACGAGCCGGGCTTGCGGCCCTCCGGCACCGTGCCGATGGCCATGATCTTGATGGTGTAATCAAGGATCAGGCCAGCGGTTTGCCACCACTCCAAGTTGATGTTGAGCATCACACATCGTAGTCCACGATCACGGGGGCATGGTCGGAAGCGCCCTTACCGGACCGCTCGTCAACATCAATAAAACCGCCGGTTGCGCTCCCCGCCAACGCTGGCGTGGCCAATTGGAAATCAATCTTCATGCCCTCGCCCCGCTGAAACCTCGCACCCTTGTAGTCCCAGTAGGTGTAGCCATCGTCGAAACGCCGAGTGGTTTCTACCAGCCCAGCTTCCTGCAGGGCGGCAAACGCAATGCGCTCAGGTTCTGTCACATGCGTTGCCCCCACAAAGGCGTGAATGTCCCACACGTCCGAATCCAGCGGCGCGATGTTCATGTCGCCCAAGTAGACCGCGAGCTCAGGGGCACGCAAGGCGTGACGGCGCAACGCATCCAACCACCGCAACTTGTAGTCGTAGTGGCGGTCCGCAATCTCGCGGCCATTGGGCACATACAAGCTCCAGACGCGCACCCCACCACACGTCGCGCCTACCGCGCGGGCTTCCACCGGCTGCGGCTTGGCTGGGTCCTTTGCAAAACCGGGTTGGCCGGAAAAGTGATCCTCAATATCCGTTAAGCCCACGCGGGAGAGAATGGCCACACCATTCCACTGGTTGTAACCCACGTGCGCAACCTCATAGCCCGCATTCTGGAACATTAAATATGGGAATTGTTCGTCCTTGCATTTGGTTTCCTGCATGGCGAGGACGTCCACGTCGTGGCGCTGTAAGAACTCAAAGACTCGATCCGCACGGGTGCGAATCGAGTTCACGTTCCAATTGACAATTCGCATGTGTTCCAGATTATCCTTCCTCCGCATAGCGGTGCCGGTGGTGCTCAATAAAGCCAAGTGTGTTGTAGAGTCCGATCCCCGCCGTATTTGCAGCAATGACTTGCAAATACGCCGATGATGCGCCGCAAGATTGACCCCAATGCAACATGGCGTTGCCGAGCGCGGTGCCTAAGCCGCGGCGTCGATACGCGGGGACGACCTCAACGGCGGAATACCCCAACCACATGCGGCCGTCCTCCGAGGAGGTCACCGTGCCTCGAGTAATGGCCACGGTCTCATCACCGCAGGTCAGTCTGCCGAAGCTCATGTGTCCGTCGATGGTGGAGCGCAGTAGATTCAGGGCGTGTGCCGGCAGCGGCTTGCCCCGGAAGTGGTACATGTTTAGCCACGCCTCATCCGGCTGGTCGTCAACGCGGAAAGCGAAACCTTTCGGCAGGTCAATGGGATTCAGCGTTGCCAACGAACGAGTCATGACCACAATGTCCGCGCCGCGTTTCCATGTGGCGCACGCCCGCTCGGCGGAACGCGCGATGCGGTCTGGAAGGAGGATGCGCGTGGGCAAATTTTGTTGGCGATAGAACTCGCGAATTTCATCCAAAGGCACTGGTGTAAGGCCCGCGGAGCCGCCCAACGGGGCGGCTGAGTTTGAGCGCTCCGTAATGCCATCGCCGGCACGTAACAACCATCCATTGTGCCAAATGTGCTTAATGCCTGGGAACGCTGCGGCTGTCGCTTGCTCAACCGCACGAATGTCTGAATTGCGGACGGTGCGCGGAGGCAGCACTTTACACACTTCCACCAGCTGCGTGGGAATAACCACCGCTTCCTTTTGGGAAGGTAAACCGCCGACCGCTTGCGGCCGCACCGTGAATGGGTCTAGCTCCAGCACGTGCCCGATGATGTCTGAAACGTGCCCCGGTGTGCCCGGAAGGCGGCGGCGCACAATCACGCGGTCGCCGATCTTCGGGGGCTTATGCATGAGCATCCTCGTCGTGTCCGAATGGGTCTGGGTCGACGCCGGGCAGCCAGGTCAGGCCGGGCACGGTCCATCCATTTCGCTTGATCGTTTTCTTCGCTTGCCGCTTCCAGCGGCCAAGAAGCGTGTCCGTGTACACGAAACCATCCAGGTGGCCCACTTCGTGTTGCAGGCACCGTGCCAAGAATCCGGTGCCTTCTACGGTGGTGGGGTTGCCGTGTTCATCAAGGCCGGTGACGCGCGCCCAATCGGCGCGGCCGGTGGGGAAGGACTCTCCCGGCACAGACAGGCAGCCTTCCTCTTCCTCGCCGTCGTCGCGGGGCATGGTGGTGGGTATTTCGGAGGTTTCCAACACCGGGTTAATGACGCAGCCGCGGTGGTATTCGCCGCTATCGTCGGGGCAGTTATACACGAACAATCGTTTGCTTACGCCAATTTGGTTGGCGGCCAGCCCGACCCCGTGGGCGCGGTCCATGGTTTCGTACATGTCTGCAATAAGTTCCTGGAGCTCCGCGATGGGTTCCGTCACTGGTTCGGTGGGGTTATGCAGGACAGGGTCGCCGTGGATAACGATGGGCCTAATTGTCATGTCTACACACTACTCTGTGCCGCGACCCGCCCATCAGCCGTGCACAATTTTTACACTCCGTTGCGTTGGTGTTAACCACGCTGAGTGGTTCACTGCCGCTAAGATTTAAGCCATGAGTAAGCCAGAGCAGAAACCTACTGCCGAGCCACGCTTGCCGTTACGCGGACTTGCGATGATCCTCATGGCGATTGGTGTCCTCTTTATCGCCTGGGGTGTGTTTATGCTGTTCCGCGATACGGGCACCTCCGAAGGGGCCGCCCAAGACGCCACCACGTCCACCTCGGCGCCCGTTGCGACGCAGGCCAGCCAGGGGGCGCAGGAAACAACTACGGCGGCGGGCGGCGATAACTCGGCGGTGGCGAGCAGCGAAACCACACAGGAGCACGCCACCAGCTCTTCGGCGAACTCGGATGCGGGTGCCCAAGGCGGCAAGGTGCCGGTGCGGGTGCTGAATAACTCCACTGTTCAGGGGCTTGCGCAGCGCGTCGCCGACGATGTGCGTGACAGCGATTTCGAGGTTTCCGAGGTGGGGAACTTCTCCGAAACTACATTCGCTCAGTCGGTTGTGTATTACACTCCCGGGAAGGGTGATGAGGAGAAAACTGCTCGCGCCCTCGCCGACTCGCTCGGAATTTCCGCCGCCCCCCGTGACGCCCAAGCGGAGCGTATGCCCGCCGGTGTCGTCCTCGTTATTACACAGGATCTGCAACGCTAATGCTTCAGCCCTTCCAAGGATCACGGAAACCAACCCTGGGCGTGGAATGGGAGGTGGCGCTGGTTGACCCTGTCACCCGCGACCTCACGCCGCGCGCTGCGGCTGTGATCGAACGCGTCCAACGCGCCCACCCAAACATCCACCTCGAACGTGAATTTCTCCAAAACACCGTGGAATTGGTGACCGGGGTGCACACGAAAGTGCCCGACGCGGTTGCGGAATTGCGCGAAGGGTTAGCCGCCGTTGTGGAGGCTGCCCACGCTGAGGGGGTGCGCGTGTGGTCTTCCGGGAGCCACCCGTTTAGCGATTGGCGCACTCAGCCCGTCTCCGACAAGGGTATCTACCAGGAGATTATTCAACGCACCCAGTATTGGGGCCGGCAGATGCTCATTTGGGGCATTCATGTGCACGTGGGTATTTCCGACGCTGATCGCGTGTGGCCGATCATTAATGCGCTGATGACGCACTATCCGCACTTGTTGGTATTGTCGGCGAGTTCGCCCGCTTGGAACAGTCTGGATACCGGGTATGCCTCGAACCGCACCATGTTGTACCAGCAGTTGCCCACCGCCGGCATGCCGTTCGGCTTTGTGGACTGGGAACAGTGGTCCGAATATATGTCCGATCAGGCGATTTCCGGCGTGATTAACCACACGGGCGCGATGCATTTTGATATCCGCCCGGCTGGCAAATGGGGCACCATTGAGGTTCGCGTCGCCGACGCTACGACAACGCTGCGCGAATTGTCCGCCGTGGTTGCGCTCACGCATTGCCTCGTTGTGTATTACGACCGGTTGTACGACACCGGGGAGAAGTTGCCGTCCTTGCAGCCGTGGCACTTGGCCGAAAACAAGTGGCGGGCCGCGCGGTACGGGCTGGACGCGGAGATTATTGTCAGCCGCCAAACTGATGAGGTGCTCGTGCGGGATGACCTGCTGCGGATGGCGCGCTTGCTTACTCCGCTCGCCCAGGAGTTGGGTTGCGAAAAGGAGCTTGCGCTGATTCCGGAGATTCTCCGCGATGGTGCCGCCTACCAGCGTCAACGTGAGTTGTATGAAGCGACGGGTTCGTGGGAAGCCGTGGTCGATGCGACCTGCGACGAGGTTGAAAGCCTCACCTAAGCTTGCCGACGCCCCGCCCGCCGCGCCGTAGGTTACCTACACGTGCTTGCGGGCAATTTTCTTACCCTCGGTATCGTCCCTGGACAGCAGGTTTTCGTCATACAGTCCTTCTTTTCGGGCGATGCGACCGACTCGTTGCGCCACTACCGGCGCGGTGAGTAGTGCGAACAGGATGATTAGGAAGAGCACGCCCATGTCGCCGAGTTCCCCAGGGCCCAAGTGTTCAGAGTTGAGCACGTGCAGGATGGTTCCCGTGATGGTGCAGATCAGCCCGAGTGTTTGGGGTTTGGTTACGGCGTGCAGCCTGGACATGGTGTCTCGGAAGCGCACCAATCCGATGGCTGCGGAGAGCGCGAGCAGCGCCCCGCAGAGCAAAAAGAAGAGGCTCAAAACGTTCATCATGCGGCATCGTCTCGCTTTCGGAATCGGGTGAGCGCCACGGTGCCGATGAACCCGAGCAGCGCCACCACCATCATGGCGTTAGACACGGTGGTGTCGATGGTCCAGCAGATGTATACGGCGAGCGCGCATTGGATCATTGCGGCGGTGGCATCCAGCGCCACCAGCCGGTCGAGCGAGTTCGGCCCGACGAGGAGCCGATACCCGGTGATCAGGAATGACAGCATGAACACGCCGGTGGCCAGGGATAATCCGATGGTGTAGTAGTCCATGTGGTCACCTCGTTACAAAGATGTCGTTGAGCCGGGTTTCCAGCTGGTTGATGTTGTTGATTTCGCGCTCGATGGCCGCGTGGGACGACCCGTCCAACAGGTGCACGGTGAGCTCCCGTTTGTCTAGGTCGAAGTCACTGACCGTGCCGCCCGGCTGCAGGTTGAGCAGCCCGATGGCGAAGGAAAATACGAGGTCATCGGCTACGCGCATGGGCACCCGCACGAGCGCCGCTGGGGGTTGTTCGGTGCGCCGTAGCGCGATCCACGCCACGTTGCAGGAGGAGACGACGAGCTGCCAGCTGAAATTGGTCAGCAGCCGCAGGAGTGGCAGCCACCGGATGGTTTTCGCCGCCACCGGGAGTTTTGGCAGTGGCAGGCCGAGGGTGATGAGCAGCGCGAGGGCGAGTCCGGCGACGAAGTTGCCGATGGAGAATTCGCCCCACATGAGAATCCACATGGCGGTCAGCCAAACGATTGCGAGGGGCCGGAACCTGCTCATGGTGTCTCCTTGCCGGGGAGGGTGCGCCCAGGGTTTTCGGCGGTGGTGCCGAGTACGGCGTTGCGGTAGTGGTTGACGTCTTGCGCGGATTCTGCGGAGCGGCCGGTGACGCCGGAGATTGGCCCCGCGAGGAGGGTGACGGCTAACGACGCCGCGACCAGCAGGCCCGTGGGCAGCACCATGCCCCACGGCATGCGGCCGACGTCCGGGCGCTCGGCGATTGGCACCATGTTCATGCTTTCGGTCAGCGGCCGGGGTGTGGCAAACGCCATGGCCCCGTCGGGCGCGTCGGACCGGTCCCGCCAGAACGCCTTCGACCACACAATGGTCATGGTGTACAGGGTGAGCAGCGAGGTGACCACCGCGCCGCCGATGAGCAGCCAGGGCATAAACCCACCGATTTCAGCGGCGGCCTCCAACAGGAGAAGTTTGCCCAAAAACCCAGACAGCGGCGGGATGCCCCCGAGGTTCAGGGCGGGCAGCAGGTACAGCACGGCTAGGAGGGGCGAGGTGTAGGCGAGGGAGCCGAGGCGTCGTAATGAAGACGAACCCGCCTGCCGTTCGATGAGGCCGACCACGAGGAATAACGCGGTTTGTACGAGAATATGGTGCACGGCATAGAAGATTGCCCCGGACAGCCCTAACGCGGAACCTAGCGAAATGCCCATAATCATGTAGCCAATGTGGCTGACCAGGGTAAACGAAAGCAGGCGCTTAATGTCGTTTTGCGCCATCGCGCCGAGGATGCCCACAATCATGGTGGCGAGCGCCGCCCACATGAGCCACGTGTCGAGGCGGCCATCCGTAAATACTGCGGAGCGCAGGCGAATGATGGAATACACGCCCACCTTGGTGAGCAAGCCAGCGAACACGGCGGTGACCAGGGCGGGCGCGGTGGGGTACGAGTCCGGAAGCCAGGAGTACAGCGGAAACACCGCTGCCTTAATCCCGAACGCCACCAACAGTACGGCGAACAATGCGCCGCGAGTACCGGCCGGAATTTCTTCAAGACGCACCGAAATCTGCGCCATATTCATGGTGCCTACCGCTGCGTAAATCAACGCCAACGCCAGCAGAAACACCAGCGAACTCAGCATCGAGACCATCACATAGGACACGCCGGCACGCACCCGGCCGGGGGAGGCGCCGAGGGTGAGCAGCACATAGGAGGCGACGAGGAACACCTCAAAACCCACATACAGGTTAAACAGGTCCCCGGCGAGAAACGACATGTTCACACCCATGCTGAGCAGCAGATACGCCGGCAAAAACACGGCCACCGGTTCGTCCTTGCTGCCGTCGCGTACGCCCTGGGCGATGGCGTACAAAATCACCGTAAAGAGCACGAGCGCGCTGACCGCCAGCATCATGGTGGACAGGCGATCCGCCACCAAAGTAATGCCCACGCCCGCGTCCCAGCCGCCGATTTGCACGACCTGTATGCCGTGGGCGTCGACAAGCATGACCAAGGCTACGGTGAGCACAATGAGCGCGGTCAGTGTGAGGAGGGAAATGGCGCGCTGCCAGCGGCGATTCGGGGTGAGCAACGTGAGGGCGGCGCCGACAGCGGGCAGGATTACGGGCAGCGGAATGAGGTAGTTCACTGGTCGTCCTGCGCTTCGATCGGGGCCTCGAAAAACGCGGGGCCGAATTTGTCGCCGCTTGCCGTGGGGCGGCCGGTTAACGGATCGTCGGAGGCATCCCGGTCCGGCGCGGTGGCAGTTGTGCGGGACGCCACTGCGGTGTCTTCAGAGTCATTATCAATGAGGTCGGCGGTGCGGTAGCGGTACTGCCGGTACGCTAGCGCCAACAGAAACGCCGTCATCGCCATCGAAATCACGATCGCGGTCAGGATCATGCCCTGAGCCAGCGGGTCTGAATCGCTCGCATTCAACGTCGAATTGCGGCCCTGGATCGGCGGGGCACCAGCGCCGCCGCCCGCGATTAACATCAGCAGGTTGATGCCGTTGCCCATGAGCAACAAGCCCAACAGCATGCGGGTCATGGCGCGATCAAGCAGCAGGTACGCGCCGCACGCCACGAGCACTCCGCAGGTGAGCAGGAGAAAGAAATTAGCTACCACGTGTTCCTAGCGCTCCTTTCGGGCGAGTCGGCGCGCGCGATCCCGGGCGCGCTGCTTGCGCAAATCTTGGTCCATGTCTAATTGCGCCCCCAAACTCCGCAGAATATGCAGCACAAGGCCGATCACAATGAGGTACACGCCGGCGTCGAAAAATACGGCGGATACGATGTGAACCTCACCGATGAGCGGCAACGGAACATCCCAAGCGGCGCTTGTCAGTGGCGGATATCCCAAGGCCAATGGCACCACCACCGACGCCGCGGAGGTGAGCAATCCGACGCCGAGGATGCGCCCGGCGTCGATAGGTATTGCCTCGTCGAGCTCGAACCGGCCGCCCGCCAGGTAGCGCAGCGTCACCGCTAACGCCGCCACCAAACCGCCAGCGAAACCACCGCCAGGGGCGTTGTGCCCAGCGAAGAAGAAGTACGCGCTCAACAACATCATGCTGTGGAACAGCACGCGCGTGCTTACCTCGACCATCAGCGAACGGTTCCGGTCTACGCTCGCCCCCGGCGCGTTGGTGGCCAGCCAGGGGCTGCCGCCCAGACGCAACACGGGCCGGCGCGATGACCTGCTGAAACTCCGGGTGCGGTACACCAGCGAGGCCACGCCCGTAGCCACGATCACCAGGACGGAAATCTCGCCGAAGGTGTCCCAGGCGCGGATATCCACAAGCAGCACGTTGACGGCGTTGGCACCGTGGCCGATATCCTTAGCCAGGCGCGGAATAACGTCCGAAATTGGCGTGGCGGTGCGGGCACTAATGGCAAAGGCTCCGAGGATGATCACCGTGAGTCCCACCGCGATTGCCAACCACGCACGCACCCGCAAGTAGCCTTGCGGTTGGGGTGCGCTGCTGGGAAGCTTGCGCAACACCAGCACGAACACCACCACGGAGATGGTTTCCACCAGCATCTGCGTGAGCGCCAAGTCCGGGGCGCCGTAGAGCGCGAAGATAACGGAAATTCCGTAGCCGGTGAGCCCTACCATGATGAGCGCCGACAACCGGTTTCGCAGCACCGTGGCGGCGATCGCGGCGATCATGATGAGTACTGCCACGAACGCCTGCACCGGTGTCCCCCATAACTCCATGCGGATGGGGTTCCGCTTGCCGTTGATCAGCACAATCACCGGGAATAGTACTAGTGTTCCCATAATGATGGCTTGGTTGAGCGGGAGCGAACCGCGCTGCGTGGTGGCGGTCATGCGCAACGACACTCGTTGCAGGGTCTGCACCACGCGGTCGTATGCGGCGTTCGCGCTGCCCAAGGCCGGCTGTTGGAAGTGGAGCTTCGCCACCGTGGCGCGCTGCCAGTGCAACACAGAACCAATCGCCAGAATCGCACAGGTGAGCGCAAGTACCGGGGTGAAGCCGTGCCACAGCGCCAGGTGATGGTCGCTTGCCGACGCCCCGAACCGCCCCGTGATGTGCGTAGCGATCACCGTATCCACCGGTTGCGGCACCACGCCCAGCGCTACTGAAGCCACGGCCAGCACGAGCGGCGGGATCCACAACCCCGGGATGATGCGGTGCATTGACTCCACCGCCGGGCTGGTGGCCCGTTTGGTGGCGAACGCCCCGTAAAGGAAGTACAAACTATAGGCAACCGTGAGCATCGACCCGATCACGGCGCCAGCGAGCGTCAACTTCGCCGGCATGCCAGTTAAGGCTTGTTCGTAGATCAACACGGTGAGCACCTGTTCCTTGGCTACGAAGCCTAAGGTAGGGGGAGCGCCCGCCATGGAAAGCGCCGCGACGATAGCGAGCGCGGCCAGACCCGGTTGTTTGGCGCCCAGCCCATCAAGTTTGCGCACGTCGCGGGTGCCGGTGGCGTGGTCGATAGCGCCAACCACCATAAACAAGCACGCCTTAAAGCACGCGTGTGCCACGGTGATGGCGAGGCCCGCGAGCATGGCGGCGCGGGAACCGATGCCTACGATTGCCACCAAAAATCCAAGCTGGGAGACGGTTCCATACGCGAGGATCAGTTTGAGGTCCTTCTGCCGCAGGGCCATCCACCCCGCCATAATCATGGTGAAGAGCCCGCACGGGATCACTACCAAGTGCCACGCCGGGATCACCGAAAAACTTGGCGATAGCCGGGCTACCAGATAGATGCCGGCTTTCACCATTGCCGCGGAGTGCAGGTAGGCGCTCACCGGCGTCGGCGCCGCCATCGCCCCGGGCAGCCAGAAATGGGCGGGGGCGATGGCGGACTTGGACAGTGCTCCTGCCAGGAGCAGCACGACCGCGAACCGCACGTACGGTGTGCTGTACAGGTTTTTGTAGGACGCCAGTTCGGAGAGGGTCCACGCGCCGGTTTGTTGGCCGAGCATGACAATGCCCATGAGCATGGCCAGGCCGCCGAGCGTGGTGACCATCAAGGCTTGGCTGGCGGCCCGGCGGGACGACGCGCGCTCACCGTAGTAGCCGACGAGCAGGTACGACAGGATGGACGTGCATTCCCAAAACACGTACATCAACAGCAGGCTATCGGAAACTACCAGGCCCACCATGGCGAGGGCGAAGGCCACCATTTGGGAGGCAAATACCGCCAATCGACGCCGGTTTACCTCGAAGTATCCCCAGCAATAGACCAACACCAACGACCCGATGCCCAAAATGATTAGGCAGAACAGGGCGGACAGCGCATCCATGCGCAAGTCCAACGTGAGGTTTGCGGCGGGCACCCATTCGGCGCGGAACGTCAATGGGGTGAATCCCTGCGCAAACAGGGAAACAATCCAGATCGCGCCCGCTGCCGGAACTAATGCAAGGAGCCCGAATGCACGGTTGCCCATGCGTAGCACCAAGATCGGGGCGAGACAGGAACTGACAGCGAGGGCGGTGAGGAGCGTGAGCACGTGGGGGTTCTTTAGATTCTCGAGTCTTGGGCGATGAACAGCTGGAGTCCAGTGTACATTCAGTGAGAACGAGTGCTGAACAGCCAGCTAGCCCAGCCTTGGCTTAGTGGCGCGGTGCGCCGTTAGCCGTGCAGGCGATGCGCGGCGGAGCTCAGTGCGGCAGCCGCAGACAGTTCGCAGTTGGCGCCAAACCCCATGGCCCAAGCGCGCTTATTGTTATTGCACGTGTAGATGAACGTGACGGTTGCTTCGAAGATTTCGAATTGGTGGAATTCGAGGATTTCCACGCGGCGGCCGGCGTCGGCAAGCAAGTTGGTGCACGCGGAAACCGGGCCGGTAGCGCGAATCTCGCGGTGCGTGGTGGTGCGGGCGCCGTTGCGGGAATCCGTCAACGTTGCCTCGAAGCGGGAGGTGGAGCCGCGCAACTTTGTGGATTCAATGTGGTGAATACGCAGCTGGCTTGCTGGGGCGTAGGTGGCGGCAAAGGTGCGCCACTCCATGCCGCGAGCTTCCTCCCGCAACCCGCGCGGCAATTGATGGCCGAAGCGGGCACGGAACGGATCGTCGGCGAAGAACCGGGTGGTGGTGCGGATCGGGGAGCCAACGGGGCTACGCTGCGTGTCGCGGTGGTATTCGACCGTAGTGGAACGGATCGATTGGGTGGAACGGTGTGGGCGAGTAGCGGTGGTAGTAAACATTTCGGTCCTTGCGTGGATGCTTCAAACTGGTTTGATTTTTTCAAGGGGGGACCGACTCGGATGCTGGGTTACTAACGACTACTTCCCCAAAGTGAAGGGGTCAGTCCTATCCTTCACTGGGGTGCGTAGCCTTGGCTACTCGCCTAAGTCGCGGCGCTTCAATGATGTAAGTCACATCGGGCATGGTAACCAGGGTCACACCACTGCGCAAAAACCTGGGGGGAGATGTGGGGGTGCCAACCCCACATCCGCACGCTCCCTACCTGCCGTAATTCAGCAGGAACAGCGCCTCCGCCACGGCGATGCTGATGATTTCTTCCTCGGAAACGGATTCATTGGGGGAGTGAATCGTAGTTAGCGGTTCCTCTACCCCGAACAGCGCGAGTTCAGCATTCGGGAACGCATTGGTGAGCGTGGTGCAGAGCGGGATGGAGCCGCCGGTGCCTACGGTTGCGGTGGGTTTGTTGTCGTAGGCGGCGGAGAGGGCGCTGATGAGCGCTTGGACGGCGGGACCCTCAGTGTTGGCGGTAAACGGGTCGAATACTTCTTTGATTGACGTGGTGAGCTGCGCACCAAACGGGGTGTTGCGTTCGAGCTGCGCGCACACCGCCGCGACGACGTCCGTGGTGCGTAGTCCAGGGGGAATGCGAACATTGAGGCGAGCGGTGGCGGTATTAGGCACGGCGTTGACGGCCTCCTCGACGGGGGTGGAGGTAAAGCCCGTGACGATGATCGCGGGACGCATCCATACCAGGTCAGCCGGGGTGTCGTCCGGGCCACCCATGAGCTGCACGCCGTCGAGCACGCCGGCGTCGGCGCGGAAGGCTGCGACGGGGTATTGTTCCCCATCCCAGGTTGCGGTGCAGTCGATCCCCTCGATGCTCGTGCGGCCGTACTCGTCGAACAATGTGTTCAACAGGCGGATGAGCAGTGCGGTGGCGTCCGGTGCGGCGCCGCCAAAGCCGCCGGAGTGCACCGGCGCCCGCAGCGTATCAAGTTGGACGTCGATCTGCGCGCCGCCCCGAAGGGACGTGGTGAGCGTCGGCGTGCCCAGCGCCACGTTGCCGGTATCGGCGATCAGGATCACGTCCGCCTCGAACAGTTCTGGGCGTTCCGCGATGAGCTTGTCCAGCCCTTCGCCGCCGCATTCCTCGGAGCCTTCGATGACCACGCGAATACCAAGGTCAGTGCCGCCGAGTTCCGCTACCGCCCGTAGCGCCGCGAGATGCATCACCAAGTTGCCTTTGCAGTCGGCCGCGCCGCGGGCGTACCAGCGACCATCACGTTCGGTGAGGGTGAACGGGTCGGAGAGCCAATCGGCGGGGTCGCCAGCGCGCACCACATCGTAGTGCGAATACAGCAGGACGGTGGTGGTTCCGGGGCGGTCGGCGATGATCGTGGGCGCATCATCAGCGGTGTCATACACCGCGACGTCCAGCCCCAGCTTCTGCAACGCTGCGACTACCCATTCCCGCGCCGCGGCGTGTTCGGCAGCGCATTCGGGCGCCTGGGCGACGGAGTTGAACGAGACGAGCTCGGCAAGGTCGTCGTGGATGTTTTGTCGTTGCTTTTCGACGGCCGCGCGCACCGCCGCCGCACCTAGTTGAGCCTTCATGTAAGCCCATTGTAACCAAACTTATACCCTATAGAATCGCCGGTCTCACGCTCGGGAAAACCCGACTACACTGAGGTTCAATTTTCGCTGCATTGCACGTGAGTACCCGCACGTGGAAACGAGCGGCGGGGAGATGATGAGGAGTAGTGCATGCCCCAACAACATTCACCGTTTGGTGGTTTCGAAGAAACCCCGGCCTCGAATGCAGGTTCCAGGCCTGCGTTTGGCGACGGCGCGGGTGGAACCCCCAGCCCGTTTGCAAGCGGATTCGGACCCCAGCCACAACCGCAATTCGGTACCGAACCTCCGGGCCGGTCCGCGCCTGCATGGCAGGTGGACGGCCCCGCCCAAGCGGTCAGCGCCACCTCGGCGCCCATGCTGGCCCTCGCTCCTAGTATGGTCATGGCGGCGCTAAGCCTCGTGCTTTCCGCCACGATCACCCTGGGCTCGTTTACGCCCACCGAATTTATGTTCCGCGTGCTTTCCGTAGTGGCGTGGCTCGCCGCAGGCATCTTCGGTATCACGCTGCTGGGATTGTATTTTAACGAGGATAATCGGCGGCGGGCGAAGGGTTTTTACTCCGTGATCGGGTGGAAAGTCACTCTGTATTGGGTCACGGTGGGGGCGTTGCTTGTGGGTATTTTGTGGTCGGCAGTTGAGATTGGACAGTGGGTGGGCAAACTATGAGCACGTTTGTGCGAAAAATGGCGGCGGCTGGTGCGGCGTTCGTGATGGCGTGCGCGGCGTCCGCACTCATGGCCACCACTGCGCACGCCCAAGAACATTCCAGCTCCCGCGCGTTGGCGGAGTTGGGGTCCTGTGTGTCCACGAAGGGCAAGTTGGACGTCATCCTGCTCATGGATGAAACTGAGTCGTTGATTCACCAGGTCAAGGACGGCAGCATCGACGCGAACATCCCCGGCGCGGACGCCGAGCATAACCGTGTGCCCGCCGCTCAAAGCTTTGTGAATCAGCTGCTGGTCAAGCACAACGACGAGGGCGTGGATGTGCGGTTGCGTGTCGCCGGTTTCGGGCAGGAATACAAAAGCGGCGCCACGGATCCCGCCTACGGCGAGTGGGTGCAATTGGACGATAGCAGCATTAAAGGCGTGAAAAACACCATCGCGGGTTTCGCGGACCGCACCGGTGAGCAGTACACCAACTACGCCAACGCTTTCGAGGGCGCTTACCAGGATTTCCCCCGTTCCGGTTCGGAAGACAGCTGCAAAATGTTGGTGACCTTCACCGATGGGGCGCTTACCGCGCAAGAGGGCGTCCCCGCCGCCCAGGAGGCGATCTGCCGGGACAACGGGATTACTGATAAGTTCCGTGCGGCAAACATTACCAATGTTGGCATCGGCTTGTCCGACCCGAAAAACCCCTCAGATTTCGGTCTCTTCGAAGGCATCACAGAAGGTGGCGGCACGCCCTGCGGCGCGTTGGAACCCAACGGCGCGTTTTTCCCCGCGGACAGTGTGGGGAGTTTGTTTGCCAGCTTCCACCAAGCGTTGAGCACGGGCGGCGAATACTCGACGGAAACCACCGCTGACGAACCGTTCGAGTTTGTTTTGGATGATTCGATTGATTCCGTGCGGTTTACGGCGGTGGCCAAGGACGACCTCGGCCCCAACGCGAAACTGGAACTACGGGCGCCTGACGGTTCGTTGCTGCCACTGGAGGGCGACGGCGACGGCACGGTAGGTGGGGCGTCGATACGCTGGACGGCCACCGCAGACCCTGTGCAAAAAGCCGAGGGTGAGATGAAGCTTGCTAGCGGGCAAAGCTGGGCTGGCCGCTGGAGCCTGCAATTCACCGACTACGCCGCGGACCGTACCGACCACCGCGTGTTTCACTCGGTGAAGATTCAACCAGACCTGCAGGTGCAATTCATCGGCCCCGATGGCCCAGTGAGCAGCAGCCTCAACGTGCGCAGCAACGACGACCTTGCCGTGCAGCTCGTGGATCGTCACGGCAAACCCCGCGCACTCGACGGCACCGCCACGGTTGACGTTGGGTTCCTTCCCACCGGGGAAGGCGGGCGAACCGAGCTCCTCTCCAATGCTGATATCAGCGCCGGTCAACCCCTGAAACTGCCGCTGGATTCGCTGCGGCACCTGCCCGCCACCGGCAACTTGGGCGCAAGCGTACGCATCGTTACCGCGCCCGCCCCGCCCGCAGCTGGAACGGAGCTGGAGCCCATCACCGCGGAAGTCCCCATGGCGGTATCCCGCTCCGACATGCCCGAGGTCCCGGGTGCCGTGAACTTCACCATGGAAGCGCCCGAAATTACCATGAATATCCCGGTGAAAGGCCCCGGAAAGGTTTGGATTCCCGCGGGCAGCACATTGGAAACTGAAACCCTGCCGGAGGGCATCGAGGCCATCAACATCTCCAGCGCCCACGCGGACGTCAATTCCGCCCTCGAGTTAGGTGAGGATGAGGAAGGAGCGTTGCCGATTACGGTAAGCGTTGCGCAATTGCGTGATGGTCTTGTGTCCGGCACGATTCCCGTGGTGGTCGCCCGCGCGGACGGCACCCAAGACACCGGTGTTGCGGTGGTGGCGAACGGTAGTTTGAGCGTGCCGTTGGACGCCACCAAGTTCACCTTCGCCGTAGTTGGGGCCGTGCTGCTGGGCTTGCTCATTCCCCTGGGGTTGCTCTACCTTGTGCGTTACCTCACTGCCCGCATTCCGCGGCAGTACTTCGGCGCGCAGCGCATCCCCCTGCGTTTCGATGGCACCACCTTGCGCTTCAACGGCAGCAGCAGCCCCGTCATTGACCTCGACGAGGCGTCCCGCAACGAAGTGCTTCACGACGGCCGTTCAGCCGACGTCCTCGGCCACCGGCTGCGGGTACGCAGTTTCCAACTCAACCCGTTGGCAGCGCCATCCGTGCTCGTGGAGACCACCCCCTCGGTGAGCGACACCGGCCACCAGCGCGCCAACCAGGCTGTGCTGCCATTGGTGGTGCAGGGCCACTGGTTTATCGCAGCGGTGGGCGGAAACCTCGAACTTATCGTGCTGCCACGCTTGCCAATCACCCACGAAGCAGCGCACCGCATGGCCAAGGACATCGCGGACCGCGCACCCGAATTGGCGGAACGCATCCAACAGCAAATCGTGCAACAGCCCGCCCCGGCGCCCGCGGAAACCTGGGATTCCACGCCAAAACCCCAACAGCCGCAACAATCCTCGCAGGATCAGGGTTGGGGCTCGCAGGATTCGTGGGGCAGCCAGGATTCGTGGGGCACCCCACCATCCTGGGGCGACGGGCCTAAGTGGAACTAACAAGATCAACTAGGAGAACAACACACCATGCAGAAAGTCTTTGTCGTTGGTTGTGGTGGTTCCGGTGCGCAAACGCTGGCGTACATGATGGACCAACTGAAAACCATGCTTGCGGAACGCCTGCCTCACCGCTACCCCACACCGAAAGATGTGGTGCTCCCGGCAGCCTGGCAATTTGTCAGCGTGGACGTGCCTGTTGTGCCCGAATCCGCCGGCACAAACCTGCCCAACGTATCCGAGGCGGGTGGCCACTACATTTCCTGCGGCAGCAGCGACCGCTACGCCACTGTCGACGCCGCGGTCTCCCAACGCCTCGCTACCACCGGTTCGCTGGGCACCATCGCCAGTTGGGCGCACCCCAATCCCACGTCGGAAACCACGGTGGTGGGCGCGGGTGCCGGCCAATACCGCGCCATCGGACGCATGCTGATCTTGAGCAAACTTAAGGAGGTGCATTCCGAGCTTGCCAAAGCCTGGGATGTGCTCTTCCAAGCGGAAACTAACCGTGAACTCAACGACTTACGCGCCGAGCTGTACGGCAGTGCGCAAACATCCGGAACCATTAGCGGGGAAATGCCGGTGGTGTTCGTGGTGTCCTCCATGGCCGGCGGCGCTGGGGCATCCATGGCCATCGACGTGTGCCGCCTGCTCACCGGATTGGATGGCCTCACGCCTTCCTTAACATCCTTGTTCTTGGTCACCCCGGACATTTTCTCCGCGCTATCCGAAGACTCTGTTGCGGGCACCAACCCCAACGCGCTGTCCATGTTTGCGGAATTGGTGGCGGCCCAGTTCGGCACCGCAAACGAAGAGGATGTGCGTACCCTGCGTGCGCTCGGCCTGCCTAGCTACAATGCGGAAGGCTTGCCGATTGGGCGGGTATTCCCCGTGGGTATCCGCTCCGGGGAAGTCGGTGCCCGCTTGGGCGACGGACAACCGAAGACCGTCTACCGTGCCTTGGGCCGTGGTCTTGCCGCGCTCATGATGGACCGGATCTCCATGGACAATTTCCGTTCCTTCACCCTAGGGAACCGCGGCGGATTATCCGCCGACCACAGTAAATTCGGTTGGGGCGTCACTGACACCAAAGACATCCCCTGGGGTTCTTACGGTTACGCGCAGCTTTCCATGGGGCGCGACCGCTACGGCGAATACGCGGCGCAACGCTTGGCCAACTCTGCGGTGGAGAAATTGCTCCGCGGGCACGCGGACCCGATGAGTTTGGCGTCGGGGGATGCCCAAATTGAGGAAAAACTCAACAACAATCTCAACGGTTTGCATGACCGCATCGCCCAAATTTTGCCGCCGCCGAACAATGCCGGCAATTGGATCATGTACACCTTCGAAGACGAGATTAAACAGTGGGCCAATCGGATTGCTAGCCGCATGGAATCCCGCATTCCAAGTTCCGCGGGCCAGCGCGGACGGGACTGGTTGCCCACCGTGGAGCAGGCGCTGCAATCCATCAACCACGACGCCAAAAACGACGTTGATGGGTTGCTTTACGCGGCGGTGTATCACTGGGCCAGCGGCGCCGTGGTTCAAGAAAAACTGCTGGACATCATCCGCACTGAAATAGGTAAATATGGTGTGCCCTACGGCAACACGGTGTTGGCGACGATCCGCCGCTACCTGGAAGACACCATGATCCGCGAAGTGCGCGAGGTGGCTAACACGCAGGTAGATGTGACGCTGTCGCCGGAAATGCGGTCCAGCCTGGCAAACGCTCGCGGAAAAATCACAGACGATAACGCCTACATTCGCAACATTGTGGAATCGTCGGTCCCGCAATTGCGGCGCAGCGCGGTGGTATTCATCGCCCGGCTGCTCACGCCCGTGTTAGAAGACTTCCTGAAAAACTTTATCGGGCCGCTCGACAGCACCATGCGTGCGGAGCACCGCGAGCTGGAAGTTGCAGAACAAGTAAACAACGACCCCAACCTGGGCGTCGCGCAGTTGAAAACCAATGTGCCGAGGTTGTGGCCGGATGAATCGCAGGCGGCGGTACCGGACCGGTTCAGCCAGGCGGCAAACGAGGTGTTCCTCACCGATGTGGAAACCTTCCCACGGCAATTCCAGCACGACATTATCGAATCCGCGAAAGACTCCGGATCCGACAGGATCGACTTCCACCGTGCCCTGCAAATCTCCGCACAGCGCGTGGTCAGCGCCGAATGGGAGTCCACCACCGGTGCTGAACAGGCCCCGCGTGATCTCCTCGTATTGCGGGAAACTTGGATCGCGCGTGACCTCACCACCGTGCCGGGGGAACAATCGAACTTCCGGGATCCCCGGCCCGCTCGCTTTGAATTCCGTATCTCCCCAGCGGTGGTGTTGGAGCGGTCCCGACAGTACATTCGTCGCCCCGGGTTTTCCTTCCAGCACTTCATTTCCACTTCGCTGCGGGAATACGTGACCAGCCCTGGGATCCCGGAACACGAGCGGCAACAGCGGCGCCAGCAGATTGTCAGCCGGTTCACAGAAGCAATGACCAACGCGTTGCCACTCGCCCAGATCAACGCCCAACTGGTGCAAGCAATCTACGGTAAGGCGATCAGCTATCAGTTCGTGTTCTCACGCATCCCGCTGGGCGGCGACGAGGTATCCGGCATGCTCGAAAAGGCACTGGTGGAATACCCGAACGTTTCGTTCAGCGAATTGAAGGACCCGTTCGGCAAAGCGATGCAAAACCAGGGCGAGGAGCGGTCCATTGATATTTTTGGCAGCTACCCGAACTACCTTCCGGTAGTGTTCGAATCTTTGCTGCCGCCCATTGCGGAGCAGTGGGACAAAGCCGTGGGCAGCCGGGCGGAGTTTTGGTCGGCGCGGCGTTCTCGGCCGCTTCCCGCGGCGCTCCCCATGTCCACGAAGGAACGCCACGCCATGGTCGCGGGCTGGTATATTGGCCGGCTCACCGGCACGGTGTATTGCCCAGGCACGTTGGATGCGCGCGACGACGAGCCGGTGCAGGTGTATGACCATGCTGCGGGCACGTGGGTGAACTTTGCCACGCCGATGCTTACGCCGGTGTCGCGTTTCCGCTCCACCCTGGATTGGTTGCCGAACCTCTTAGAGTCCGTCTCGTTGGCGTGGGCGCGCGTGGGCGATTACCCGCTGTTTGAATCCGTGCGCCCGTACATGTTGTTGCGCCAACTCTACGATTCGGAACCCACACCGTCGAACGAAAACCGCACGTTGCGGGCACAGCGCCTGTTGCAGGAATGGTTGTTTAGCGGCGAGCGGAAGTCTGGAGACATTCACGTGGTGGCGGGTACTGAAGCCGACCGCACGCCCGAGGAGCGCCTCGCGGCAGCCAAGCAATGGTTGCAGCAACAGGGCAACAACGCGCAGGCGTTCGTCCCCACCAGCACCTTGGGGGCGGGGCAATTGCACGTCAATATGGACCGCAAGTTCGGCGACATCAAGGACCGCCAGCTCGCTTCCCGAGTGCCGGTGTATCACGATATCGCCCCCGACGTGGTGAAGGTGACGGCCGAACTGGCGGGACTCTTGGATAAGGCGTACGCCGCAGGGCCGCCACGCACCGCGCAATCCGCGGACTTTTTCGCACCATCACGGCATGTGGGTGAGGATTTGGACATGCCGGGTCAAGGAGAATTTTGATGGGAAATCGGCTAACGGTGTTTGTGGGCCGCGGCCCACTGTCGGTGGCAATTCAGCAAGCCCTCGAAGATTTGGCTGCGTTAAAGCTCGTGGTGGGTTACCTGTGGGTGGATGCAGACACCTTTGAATCCTCAACGTCGGTGACTAGTTGTGTGTCGCCGGTGGCGGACGGCAGCACCAAGGTGGAGTTTTTGCCCTTCAACCAAGCTTTGACTCGCACTCGCGCTGCCAGCATCAATATCGGTGTGATCAACGACCTCACTAACCCGGCAGGAGCGATGACCAGCCAGCAGCTTGGCCCCCTCATCGACGCTATCGACGCCGTGGGAATCGGCCACGGTGCGCGGCGCACGAATCTGCTCCTCGCGGCCGTCGGCACGCGGACTGCTGCTCCGTTGCCGCTCCTCAGCGGGTACAACAACGTCATGCTTGCTCCCGAAGACAGTATCGGCCCAGAAGTCACGCCGGTCTCGTATGTGGACGGCAATGTTGGCGGGCGGTACGTACTGCACTGCGCCGCTGGAATAGCTAGTCTGTTCGGTCTCTGGGAGGGGCACGAAAACGCGCCCGTGCTGCAAATGGAACCCGCTCACGGCAATACCTTTCGCCTTGTACGCACGTTCTATCGGCGCATCGATGGCCAGGAGGTGCAACAAAAGCTCAGAGAGCGGATCTTTCACACCGAAACCAACCCGCTGCCACTACTGGTAGGCCGCGGTGACAAAACCACCGCACACTATGCGACCGAATACCGCCAATTCAATGAACAATGCGCCGAACAGTTGATCCAGGATTACCTTCCGCTGCTGAAAGGGGAGCGTAGCCGGAGTGTCGCCGAAGGTACCCGGCATCAGAGCAATACCGGCGCGGCGGGGGAATACCTGCGCACCTTTGCCAAAAACTTTGTCACCGCGCCCGTGCGCTGGTTTCGTAACAGCAGTGACGAGCTCAGCGGGCTTACCAGCCAAGCGCTGCAAAGCTCGCTGTACGGTACGGACTCCCGGGTCCAAGTCGGCGCTGTGCCCCATGTCGGGTACGAAAACCCGAAACACATCGTGGCAGAACGCACCAATCGTGAGCAGGTGGCACGGGAGTACGCCCCGCTGTGGGAAAGCTACGAAAATTTAGTCCTGACCATGGTGGACGCGCAACCACGTCCCTTCGGCAGCAGCAACGTGCCGAGGTTCCCCACCGCAGTAGCAGCTCACGAAACCGCGCCGGTGTACGTGGCGCCATCCAGCAGGGTGGTTATCCCCGGCCCCAGCGTGCGCTTTGGCAACGAGCTGCCGCCACAGCTGAAAAGCATGCTCGGCATGGATTCCATCGCGTCCTACGACCTCATCGAGGCGGAACGTTACGAAAGGACCTTGTCGCAACAGGCGGAACGCCAACATCGAGACGTCGGGCGCATTATCGGCGAGTTCGGACGCTGGCGCGATGAACATTCGGGTAGCTTCGCTGCGATCATCGGCCAGCGGCTCAACACGATCGCGCGGGAATTGGAGCAGGAGGCAGCTAAGTGGCAGGCGCGTTCCATGAAACTGCGTAACCAGAAAGAAGCTGCCCCGAGCACTGCGGCGCGGTTGATCCTGGCGTTACGGTGGTTGGGCTACGTCACTTTCTGGTCGTGGGCGCTGTTTTTGGGATTGTGGACGGTTTACCGCACCGACCTTAACCCCCAAGGGCTGCCCGTCTACCAGTGGGTGCGGGCGTTCGAAATGTCCGCAACGTCCACCAAGGCAACATTCCTCGGGGTGTGGTTCGTGTTGTGGCTGCTGTGCTTCATAGTTCAAGTCGCCTTGGAAACCAGGGACGAAATCAGAGTGCTGAACCGTCGCCGAACCCTGATCGACGATATCGAGGCTGCCGATCGAAATTACATCGCCTGCTTGGAGGCGCGGGAGAAACTCGACATTGGCTACCAGCAGTTCGTGGCGCTGAATCACCAACTCGGTGCCGTCCTCGAGCGGCCGTTCGGTAAGGTGCAGCAGTACCGAGTGGATAACATTACCCCTGCCAACGATATGCCCGATTCCGTATTGCTTGCGGAGGCAGCGCCCGACGAAGCTGTGATCGAGAACTTGGCGCGGCAGTTCCGCTCCCGGCTATACCACCAAGGTTGGATGGACAATCACGTCGTCGAAGCGCGCGCAGTGGCCACCGCGCAGTTGGAAAAACAGGCTGGGATCCCCGTGCGCACCGACAACATGCACGCGTTGACTGGGCGCGGCACCGGTACCGCGTTGGACCGGATGGGGCAGCTCATGGCAAGTGCGGAGTACAACGCTGAAGATCGTAGCCTTGACGAGTGGAGCGACATTACCACCGCGCTCAATGATGCGGTGCGCCGCGAGCGGACCACCATTTTGCAGCCCATGCGGATTACCCGCGGTGGGCAGAAAATGAACGCGCCGAGTTTGCAGCCGCTGCAAAGTATTCAGAAAGCGGGTTCGTTTAACGCCGAGTTTATTACCGACGCCGGCCGTGTGAACTCCGTGAACTTAGTCAACCACGCCTATTTTCACCAGGCGGATTCCGAGCTCGATGCCATCGGCGTGAGTGAGGTACTTGTGCAGGTAAGCTACCCCGCCCGCGCTGAGGACATTCGCGTTAGCGAACCGGAAACCTCGACGCAGGCTCCGCCCGCGCCGCCGAGCGGGGAACAAGATTGGGGTATGCCACCGTTGGGCCAAGCGCCTACGGTGTGGCCTCAGGGTATGCCCGGGGAAGGAGAGTTCTAATGGCAACACGAGCCGAAGTTGCATATGAACTGTACGAGAAGTGGCGGGAGCAGGCCGCCCGGCGGTTCCCCGCCGAACAACTTCCCACCCTGGATCAGCTTGTTGAGATTGCGCTAGACACCACACTGTTGCGTAAGGAAAACGCCGCGCCAATCATCAATGTGTGGAGTAAACCGCTGACGTTGATCCGCGCGCTCGTCGATACCGACAACACGCACGGGCTTGAAAATCTTCCCGAAACCATCATGTTTACGCCGAGTTTGGAACAGGGCCGCTGGCCCGACAGCAGCGAACCTGCGGCTGTTCAATCTCCGTCAGTTCCGGTACCCGAGCCCGAACCGCAACCCGAGCCTGAGCCGCAGAGCGAGCTTCGCGGCTATGTGAGTACTGATTTCCGCAGGCTGGACGGATTTGCAGAACCGAAGGCACTGGGCACGGTGAAGGCATTTCGCTCCAATAGTGAGATTGTGCTGGAGTGGTCGGCGCCGGATTTGCCGTCTGACCAGGTTCGATTGTTCCGCGTGGTTAGTGACGAAGAAGAGTTCGAACTCGACCCCGAGCTTGGCGAGCAGCGCTGCGTGACGGTGGCGTCTCGGTGGTGTGACGTTGATCCCATGACGTCTGCGATGCGGTTGTACCAGGTGTGGATGCACACTGGCCCCACCGAGTTGTTGGCGTTGCAGTCCGAACCGGAATTTGTGGGGGAGGATCATGTTATCGCCCCGGTCGATGATGTGGAGCTTTCGGTGTCCGGCGGCGAGATTTACGGCCAGTGGGACCGGAAAGAGGGAACGTACCGCGTGGCCGTGTATTGCGCTACTGAGCGGGATCGGGTGACAGTGAAGCCTAAGAACGAGATTGAGCGTTCGAAGGCGAATTTGCAGGGTTTCCGAGTTTCCCCGGAGCAGCGCGGATGGAAGTATAAGTTTGTGGTGCTGCGGCAGGTGAAGTTGCGCGGCATGGTGCATTCTTCGAGCCCGTCGCCGGAGCGCATTGTTGACGTTCCTGCTGAGGTGTCGCAGGTGGCTATCGCCGTGGAGCGCCGGGATCACGGGCGGGACGTGTACTTTGACGTGTCGTGGGATAACCCGAATGCTGGCGAGGTTCGGCTGTACCGCACGCAGGAAGCACCTGAGGATGGGTTGACCGGCAAGATTATCGACGTCGCGGACCTCGAGGACTTCGGGCTCGCTCAACGCGACTGGGCGAACGACCTCGAGCGCGGCGAATCGCACTGTAATGTGGCGTGGCCGTCCGATTGGTTCACCATTTATCTCACCCCGGTATCGGTGGTGGGGGAGAAGTGTATGGTGGGCAGTTCCTATTCGCAGGCGCGCGTTGGGAGGGTGACCAATGAGTTCATCCGCGAACGTGTCGTCGACCAGTTGGTGACCTTCGGTTGGCCCCGCAATGCGCACGAGGTAACGGCGTACCTGGGGGAAGGGCAGGACCGCGTATTGCTGGCCGCGATTGATAAACAAACGTACGAGGATCAGGGGGGTATGCGCCTGCAATTGCCGTCACCCGGCGATATCTTCCTTGTGCCTTCCGTGCATCATTGCGGCGAGCTTGCCCTCGGGGAGGAAACGAAGTTGCAGTATGTCGGTGTGACGAAACTGGCCTACCAGGTTGCCGTGCACCGTGGCCGCGTGCTGCTCGCGTTGTATGCGGAACATGAAGAGGCGGAGCCTCGTTCGTTTACGCTGCGTTGGCAGTGGAATCGCCTGCCGTTGGAGCTCGGGGATGGCGAAGAGGTACGAACCCGCCTCATCAGTGAAGGGAAACCCGTGACAGAGTATCTTCCGGGCGTGAATGTAACCCGGCTGAATAGTGAGAATCCGGTGGATTACTGGGAGATTGATCCGGAGTTTTTCGCCACCCGACACGGAGGCTTTCTTCGCCTGTTTAGTTACGATCAATACGGCCCAGACGGCACGGCGATCAGCCTGCAAGATCCAAACGCGAAGTTGTTGCAGGTGGTCAACCTGCAGAGCGCTTTGCAATCGTCGGCCCCGGAAGGGGGGCATCCGGACAGTGGATAAGCAGGCGCAACGATGGGCGCAAGCGACCTACGCGTCGTTTCGCAGTTCGGGTGGTGGTAGTGGCGGTTGGCGCATCGGCCCCACGGTTGACGCTTCCGCGGCGGAACTTGCGTGGCTGCAAGGGCAGGCACCCACTCGCCTTGAACCGATCGAGGCGGTGGATGATTTCATTGGTCAGGATGCTGTCGACCAACTGCCCCGGCGGTTCGAGTATGCCCCCGCCGCAGTGGCGGGCGCGGATGCGTTTTTGTATTCCGTGCCAGCTGGAAAGGACGCCACCGGCCGCCCCGGAAACGTGTTTAGCCATGCCTTGTTCGATCGCGAACCAAGCGCCCCCCGCGGTTTCGCCTATCCCATCGAATTGTATGAAGCGCAGGAGTGGGCTACCCCGTTTCGCCCGAACGCAGTGAACGCGGTGGTGCTGCCCCAGCACGGCGAGTTTAGCTCCACCCAACTTGATAGCGCGATGGCATGGATGATGGTGGACACGATGCTGGGAAACCGGATCGGCGCGCTGTATGCCCTACAACGCGGCGTCGAAAAGGGGCCGGTGATTCTGCTGACGCAGAATACGAAAGAAGCAGCGATGTGGTTATACGCGCTGTCGTTGACAATGTCACCGACGGAGGCGCGCCGCGTGGCGTTTTCCACATTTGAGCGGGCGGAAACGCTCATGCTGCGGGATCATTGCATTAGCTGCGTGCCGGTGCAGGATCGCGCACGGCTGCGCGCGGCATGCCCGATCGTGGACGTCAACGATTCCGCAACGTTTGTGCCTCCGGAAACTCCGTGGAATCAGTTGACCGAAGCTGTGTTTACTCCCGGTTGCGACGCCGCCGCTATCCGCGCCGCCTTACGCCGCACCGATGCGCACGGCGCGCAACTTGGCGTTGGTCTCGCGGCGCTGGTGTTGGAGTCGCCGGCAGATTACGGGCCCGAGGCGCGACAGCTCGCCGCGTCTATGGGCGGCGTGACCAGCGTCAAGCAGGCCAGCGTGTTTGATAATCCGCTGGGCTTGTTAGGGCAGTTCCCCACCGATATCTCCGTGCAGCCCGGTGATGCGGAGCGCTTCCGTGTGACCCTTGGAACGGTCTTGAATCTGCCGCTGGCTGAGGTGTATCGCGGCGAGTTGTACGCCCGCTGGTTGGAGTACGGGGTCCGCGCCGGGATAGTAAATGCATTTGACGGCTCGGATCCGGTTATTGCTACAGTTGCCGCCGCCGACGCGCTGTTTGGTTGGTTGCGCGGACCTGCAAACCTGCGGAATTTCCGGTGCGCGTCCCTGTTGCGCGCGGCGTGGCAGAGCAGGTTTCACCCGCAGGGCCCGCACGGCAGCGAATGGTTGCGTGCCCCCGGCGGTACGATTCACCCTCAGGTTGCCGCCCAGTTGGGGTTCGCACAGGCGTCCGAGCAGCAGTTGCGGCTCACAGACATTGCGGCGCGCGTGGCCACCAACGGGTTGGGCGCCGCCACGCCCGCCGAGTACGCCACATTGTTCCGGGGGATGATGGCCATGCAGCAGGCTGCGGGGTACCGCATTCCCTGCGGTGGCGACCAACTCTCCGAGCTGTGGGCGAAGGTTGGTGCCGGCTTGCGGGAGACTGGGTATCAGGAGTGGTTGGCTCGCTCCGATTGTGATGAGTTGTTGCGGGTGCTGTCTGGGCCGATGTACGACGTGGTGCCCGCGCTCTTAGACCCTTGGGTGCGCGGCCTGCTGGCGGATTTCCCACCGACGTTGAAGCACAACCCTCAAGCGCGCGAAACGTTGTTGCGTTTGGTTACCGTATTGTTGCCGTTTGCCCAGGTTGCGCCGTTGTTTAGTGCCCATGCTGCGACGGAGGCGGAGACGTGCCGGCTGTTGGTCCACGCCCTGGTGTCCGGCGTGGCCTGGCCTGACGACGCCGCGTCTGACACCGAAGTGCAGCGCGTTGCGCGCGTTGCACGGCAGGATTACGCGCTCGCGTCCGTGGATCCCGCGAGCGCCGACGTGGTGTTATCCAATCTGGCTCAGCTTGCAGACTCCCCGTTGTTCCCGTTATCGCACACGCCGCGGGTGCGTGATGCGGTAGCTTCCGTGGCCACCCGCATTGTTCATACTCAAGGAGACGCACCGTGGTGATGAAAAAACTCTTGCCCGGCCAAAGTTTCACGGTTGCAGGCGTGGCCGAACTCAACGCCAAATTGACGGTGAGCACGAACAACGACGTGGATTTCCATGTGGATATTCCCAACGTTGATTCTCGACGCCTCGGCAACAACATCGCCGTGCGCAATCTCACTGAACGCACGGAAATCATTTTGCGGCCCATGGATCGGGCGTTCCCGTCGCGGACCACCGTGTTTGTTTCGCTCATCCTGTTGGCCGACCGGCGCGAGGACGAAATTGAGATCGACTTCCCGCCCTTTGACGTGGCGAACTTAACGAGCTTCAGTATCGGCGCCCTGAGCATCGGCCCCCGTGGGCTGGTCATCGAGGCGGCCGACCTCGTCGCTGACGACGGCCTCGACGGTACCTCCAGTGAAATTCGTTCCGTGGCCCGTTCCACCGTTGGCGTCGATGCCCTCCCAGAATTGCGCAAGCGCGACGTGGTGGTCATCGTCGATGTCAGCGCATCCATGCAGCGTTCTTTAAGCGCGGAGCAGTTCCACGCCATGTGCCACTTTGCCAGCGGTGTACTTGCGCTGGCCGCCGAGAGGCACACAATCAGGTGGTGTACCAGCAGCGCCGGCAGTAACCCCGTGGTGGTCCCAGGCAGTGAGATTGCCGCCCTGCCGGAGCGCAGCCTGCAATTCCACGAGGCGGGCTGGGGTTTTGATATCAGCCGCATCCCAGAGCATGAGGCGGTGGTGGTCATTTCGGATGGGATCCCCGCCGCGGTAATGAACCGTCGGTATACGCATGTGCTCACCCCGCGGCCCCCGCTGTCTACTGGGGGATGTACGTACACGCTGGTCGACCGGAATTTCGTTGATGCGGTGTGGCAGTCCCGCGCCGACACCATCGCTCAGCACACCGAGATCATGTTGAATACGCTGACTGGAGGCAAATAGATGTCGCCGTATACAGGGAAGATACCAACCAAATGCCCCTACACCTTCCGGGATATGGACCCCGAGGCGACGCATTCCCCGTACGTACCGAACCCTGAGGATTTTCCCCTGCCGGAAGGGTGGCAGGGATCCGGCACGATTACCATTGCCATGGCCGGTGCGCGTGCCTCCGGTAAGAGCTTGTACATCGCCGTGGTGGTGAAATTGCTCCGCCAATTGGCGATCGCCAATGGGGGCACCTTCCGCCCTGCAGATGAGCACACTCGCCAGACGTATACCGAAAAGTACGAACGCCCCTTGTTCGAACAGATGGGTTTGCTGCCGTCGACGCCGTCGGCGCAGTCTGCGGACGCGCACCAACGCCGCCCACTCATTTTCGACGTTGGTACCCACCCGCGCGCCGATGGTGCGCAGAAAATCTTTATTGTCTTCCGCGACGTCGCGGGTGAAGATCTCAGGGAAGAAAACTTCGTGGAGCGTGAACAACAACTCGAGTTCTTCCGCTACGCAGATCGCATTATCTTTCTGTTTGACCCCATGGCGGTACCGCGCATCCAGCACCTGCTTTCCGGCGCGGTGCCCCGCCACGAGGTTGGCGACGACCGCCCAATCGCGGTCCTGCAAAATGTGCTGCGTGTCCTCGGAGCTGATTATCGTCCGGGCATTGCGTTGGTGCTTTCCAAGTTTGACACCATGCAATGCCTTGCCAACGTCAATGAAAGCAACAGTTACTACACGGGTAGCGTGAATTGGCAGCGGGTGATGAACAACTTCGGTGCGGGTTTCCGGCGCGAAAACTCGCGCATGGAAGACCCCTTTGACATGGAGAACAGCCAGCTGTTGCACTTCGAAGTGCTGAGTTTGCTGGATTGCCTGGGAGCCACCGAATTGATGAACCAATTGCGCCAGCCTCTCTTTGGTACGGACACATACCGTTTCCAGTGCTTCGCGGTGTCCGCGCTCGGGGCGCCACCGGATGGCGGGCAGGTCAACCGCAGCGGCATCGCCCCCTTTAGGTGCCTCGACCCCCTACGGGAACTCTTTGCCAGATTTTCCCTGATGAACGGGGCTCAGCGATGAAGTTTGCGTGCGAGTGTGGGCGGGCGGGGCGTCGAGAAGCGGGTATAGATACAGACGGCAGGAGCGAACAATGAGCGAACATCCTTTCGGGGCGCAAGGTCCCTTCCGGCAGCCCCAGCAGGCCTGGCAGCAGCCGGAGCCGACGGCGCCGAAAACGGACATCAGGCGGCTCGAGGACGCGCGCGCCGAGCAGCAGCGCAGCGGCCTTCAGCGCGTGGGTGGAGTGGTGCTCGGTGGGGCGACGGCGATCATGGTGATTGTCGTGATTCTCGTGCTGATGATCTACGCGTGGTCGAGCGGCTTCTTCCTGTCGTTGTTCGAGGATCCGGCGCTACAGCAATACTTGAAGTCCGCGATGTAGCTTGCACTCGGGCACGGTGACTGCTAGAACGGATTTAGCACTCGCTAGATCTGAGTGCCAATCAAACGTTGAAGCGGGTGAGGGTGGTACTTCACTCACACGCCACCTCTGCCGTCGCGGGCGCCCGCCTCAGAAGACGTGAGTGTCGTCCTAATATAACAAGGAGCACAAACAGATATGGCAAAGATCATCGCATTCGATGAGGAAGCACGCCGGGGCCTTGAAAAAGGCCTGAACACCTTGGCCGACGCCGTCAAGGTCACGCTTGGTCCGAAGGGCCGCAACGTTGTCCTGGAAAAGTCCTGGGGCGCCCCAACCATCACCAACGACGGCGTCTCTATCGCTCGCGAGATCGAGCTCGAGGATCCGTACGAGAAGATCGGCGCTGAGCTGGTCAAAGAAGTAGCGAAGAAAACAGACGATGTTGCAGGCGACGGCACCACCACCGCCACCGTCCTGGCGCAGGCGCTCGTCCGGGAAGGGCTGCGCAACGTTGCCGCTGGCTCCAACCCCATGGGCATCAAACGCGGTATTGAAAAGGCCGTGGCGAAGGTGACCGACCAGCTGCTGAACTCCGCAAAGGAGATTGAAACCGAAGAGGAAATCGCCGCTACCGCAGGCATTTCCGCGGGTGACCCCGCCATCGGCGCGAAGATCGCCGAGGCGATGTACGCCGTGGGCGGCGGCAAGCTGAACAAAGAATCAGTAATTACCGTCGAGGAATCCAACACCTTTGGTGTGGAGCTGGAAGTCACCGAGGGTATGCGCTTTGATAAGGGCTACATCTCCGGCTACTTCGCCACCGATATGGAGCGCCAGGAAGCAGTGCTGGAAGATCCGTACGTGCTGCTGGTCTCCTCCAAGATTTCCAACATTAAAGAGCTGCTGCCGCTGTTGGAAAAGGTCATGCAGACCGGTAAGCCGCTGCTGATTATCGCCGAGGATGTGGAGGGTGAGGCCCTGTCCACCCTCGTGGTGAACAAGATCCGCGGTACGTTCAAGTCCGTGGCTGTGAAGGCGCCCGGCTTTGGCGACCGCCGCAAGGCACAGCTGCAGGACATGGCGATCCTCACCGGTGGACAGGTGATTTCCGAGGAGGTTGGTCTGTCGCTGGAGACAGCTGACCTGCCATTGCTGGGTCGCGCCCGCAAGGTTGTGATCACCAAGGATGAAACCACCATCGTTGAAGGCGCTGGCGACACCAAGCAGATCGAAGGCCGCGTGAACCAGATCCGCGCCGAGATTGAAAACTCGGACTCCGAGTACGACCGCGAGAAGCTGCAAGAGCGCTTGGCCAAGCTGGCCGGTGGCGTGGCAGTGATCAAGGTTGGTGCCGCCACTGAGGTTGAGCTTAAGGAGCGTAAGCACCGCATTGAAGATGCCGTGCGCAACGCCAAGGCCGCGGTGGAGGAAGGCATCGTTGCCGGTGGCGGCGTCGCCCTGCTGCAGGCTGCACACGTCCTTGATGATGACCTTGGGTTCCACGGTGACGAAGCAACCGGTGTGAAGATCGTACGCACCGCGTTGTCCGCTCCGCTGAAGCAGATTGCCGTGAACGCCGGCTACGAGGCTGGCGTGGTTGCCGATAAGGTTGCTTCCTTGCCCGCGGGCGAGGGCCTGAACGCCGCAACTGGCGAGTACGTGGACCTGATGGCTGCCGGTATTAACGACCCCGTGAAGGTTACCCGTTCCGCGCTTCAAAACGCCGCGTCCATTGCAGCGTTGTTCCTCACCACCGAGGTTGTCGTTGCTGACAAGCCGCAGCCCGCTGGTGCCGCGCCGGGCGCCGACGAAATGGCCGGTATGGGCGGATTCTAGGCCCGATAACGCCGTACCCAGACAGAGACCCCTCGGGTCGCTTTACATGCCCTGTAAGGCGACCCTAAGGGGTTTTCTTTGCGTTTATATCTTGAACAGATGCATTGTTTGCAGCAATATAGAAGACAGACCCCATACAGGATTTGAGCTGTGTGGTGTTATTAGGTGGCTTCCAGGGCTCGCGTGGAGGGTGATGTACTACGGAGAAGGCGCGTGATTTGGATTGTGGTGGGCCGCGCCCGGTAAGGCAGCATGCCCTATTTCGGGGGTGATTTGGCTTGAATTTTATGGCTGATCTCAGGAAATCGGGTTGAAGTTTTGCTCGCCGGGCCGATATCGGATCTGTTTCCGGATGCGTTACTGGGGCGTGATGAAAATCTTGTCAAGTTTGGCGTTAAGGGCTACTAGCGGCGAAAACGCGCAGGTCAAGAAATTTGATCTCGGCGTGAGTTTTGTGCACAAAGTGATTCGAGTTACATTTTTGCAGTCGCCGAATTGTCTCCGTGGAGGTTGACGTTGACGCTGAGAGCCGCTTAGATTATTGGCAGACGTCCTGAGGGCGTCAGCAACTGGAAACTCACCAGCATCCACATTGCTGGTCCCTCTCTAGGAGATATGAACATGGATCTTAAAGGTATTGGCGACGCTCTCGGCGATTTCTCCACCCTGGTCGAAAACGTCAACGGCTTTTTCAAGAACCTCATCCCGGCGTACGTTGAGGCCGTTGACCTTTCCTTCGTGCTGTCCTACGGCTCCCTCTAAGCCGCTACGCTGAACGAACGATCACCAGAATTTAAACAAGGAGCAAAATATGTTTTCTGATTACGTAGTGCTGTCTCTTGACAACTCTTTCATCAACTACTTCTTCCAGTCCATCGAGCACATTGGCAAGCTGGCTGGCCACGTTTCCAAGCTCATCGGCCTGGTAAAGTAATAACGCCGTTCGTCTGAGCGTTTGTAACCCCGCAGGGTGAAATCCCTGCGGGGTTACTTGTGCGTGAGTAAGCATTGGTTCGGTGTGGGGTTTGGCATTGGAAAGCAGCCCGATGAAAGTTCCCACAGAGTAGAATCACAAATATGGCCGACAATACCGAGACTGAGCTTCCTGTCGTTGACTTGGCTGCAACCCAGGGATACATCGTCGATGACTCTGATGAAGACGATCCTGTACTGATTCAACCCGATGGTACGCCGGTAGAAACATGGCGTGAGAACTATCCGTATCAGGCCCGGATGTCGCGTTCCGAGTACGAACGCACCAAGCGTGCCCTTCAGATTGAGCTGCTGAAATGGCAAAACTGGACCAAAGATACTGGTCAGCGCCACATAATCTTGTTTGAAGGGCGGGACGCCGCCGGGAAGGGCGGCACGATCAAGCGGTTCAATGAGCACCTGAATCCACGTGGTGCGCGAACTGTCGCCTTGGAGAAGCCATCACCACGCGAATCCACGTCTTGGTATTTCCAGCGTTACATTGAGCACTTCCCGTGTGCCGGTGAGATCGTGTTCTTTGACAGATCTTGGTACAACCGTTCGGGAGTGGAGCGCGTCATGGGCTTCTGTACGGAATCGCAACATGCGGAGTTTTTGCGCGAAGTGCCCATGCTGGAAAACATGATTATGGGATCGAATATCTCCCTGACAAAGTTCTGGTTTTCGGTAACTCAGAAAGAACAGCGCACCCGATTTGCTATTCGCCAAGTGGATCCGGTTCGTCAATGGAAGCTTTCTCCGATGGATTTGGCGTCACTGGATAAATGGGACGATTACACCCGGGCCAAAGAAGAACAATTCCGCTACACGGATACTGATGAATCCCCGTGGATTACCATCAAATCCAACGACAAAAAGCGCGCGCGCATTAATGCTATGCGGTTCGTGCTGAGCAAGTTCGAGTACACCGGTAAGGATCACGAGCTGGTGGGTGAGCCGGATCCTAAGATCGTACTTCGCGGCCGCGATCAAATCGGCGACTAAAAAGCGCGCCATTTTCTAGCGTCCTCCCCGAAATATTACGGGGAGGACGTTGTCGCATGTAAGCCCCTATATACCGCCGCTGCGCTCACGCCGCCACGACACACCGTCCGCATCTTGTGTGCTACGTAATCGTGATTTTTCGGAAAACTAGAACATCCGATGACCCTAAAACCGGGGGCGGGAAAACCTGGACATACCCCCAGAAGGTGGCAAATGTGATAACAGATAGGTAAATACGATTCTGGGGCCTTGCACAGATCTGAAAAACGCGTGAATATGGAATTAAGCGCCTTGTCGAAGGCGAGAGTCAGTAACTAGAAAGGAACATGTCATGTGGTATGACTGCTTCTATTACCCCTTCTCCTGGGTCTTTGGCTCCTGGGGCCTGAGCGACAGCTACTGGTGGGGTGACTGGTGGTGCTGGTGGTGATATAAACCACCGATCCTCGGTTATATAACGGGCCTCGTTCAAGCTAACTGAACGGGGCTTTTCTTATTGCTGAAGGTTCTTACCTTATAACGGGGGTATGTATTGTTGCAGAGTTTCCTGAATTCTGTGAATATAAACGTTACCCGCAGCACGAGGCGCGGGACTAACGAAAGGCACGATTATTATGTCGCTGTGGCTTGACTGGGCAGCTTTTGCAATCGCTTGGGATCTCGGTTCCTTCGGCTGGGGCTGGCTCCCCTGGTGGTTCTTTGCTATCTAAAGCACATTTCCTCGTATGAGGAATGCCTTCACCCTCGGGTGATAACCGCGGTATAGATCTATACAAGAAGAGCGCGTGTTGGGTGACGATCCAACGGGCGCTTTTCGCTGTTTCTTGCCCTTGTGTGCCACCGGCAAACGCCGCCGCTAGCGTTTAAAGCTTTTTCTCAGCTTCAGTTGGTGGTCGTCGGACCCAAACATCATGTTGGTTCGATTGGGTTACCCAGCCACGCGGAGTATTGGGGCACTCGGTCGCCCCGCATGACAAGTGACCGCGGGCCAATAGTTGCGGCTTGCCCAATTTCGGAGGCGGGTAGCGCTACCGAGTGCGGCCCGAGTGTTGCCCCCTGGGCGAGGGTGACGGTGTCGAGGCTCATGACGCGATCTTGGAACAGGTGCGTTTGTACCACGCAGCCGGGGCCGACGGTCGCGGCGTCGGCAATGGTGCACAGGTCTGCTTCGGGCAGCCAGTAGCTTTGCACCCAGGCACCAGCCCCGATGCGAGCGCCGAGGCCGCGCAGGAACCAATTGAGTGCGCCGGTGCCTAAGTTGTGGTTGCTGAACCAGGGCGCGGCGAGGCCTTCGACGAAGGAGTCTTGCAGTTCGTTGAGCCATACGAATCTGCTCCACAGGGGGTGCTCGCCCGCCTGAATGCGTCCCACGCAGCACCATTTGACGCAGATGGTGATTCCGGCCGCGAGAGCGCCCGCCGCGATGAGGATAAGACCGCTCGCGAGGTATGCGGCGAGCCAGCCGTAGTGTTGCACCACCCAGTACATTGCCGCCGTGACGCCCACGGCGAGCGTGCCGGACGCCGCCGGAGCTAACAGCCGCAGCGTTTCGACGCTCGCCCGCGCCACCTTTACCCCAAACCCCGGCGCGTAGGTGCGTGCTTCGCCGGGGTCGCACGTTGCCACGCGGCGGAGTCGTTCCGGCGGGCTACCCCACCAGTTGCTGCGCGCTTTGGCGCGTTTTGGCGTGAGCGACAACACGGCGATCAGGGATTCTTTCCCTAGCTTCCGCCCTGGGACGAGGACCCCGGAATTGCCAAGGAAGCTGCGTTTGCCTACCCGTGTTGGCGCGGTAAATAGCCAGCCGTGGCCGAGGGAATAGCCGCCGACGAGGGTGTCGTCGGCGAGGAACGCCCCGTCCCGCACTTCCAACAGCGCGGGGATGGCCAGCGCGGTGGATAGTTCCGCGTCGGCGCCGATGCGCGCCCCCAACAGGCGGAACCACCAGGGGGTGAGCTGCGAGGCATAGAGGGGAAACAGGTGGTGGCGGGCGTCGTCCATGAGTCTGACAATGCTCCACACGCGCCAGCCTTGGAAAGACCGTACGGCTTGCACGCCGGGCGTGAGCCGAATACTGAGCACGCGCACGAGGAGGAGTACCGCCGCCGCGTAGCAGGCGAAGGCGATGAGCGCCCCGAGCGCGCCGGTGGCAAGCAACGATCCGGTGGCCCAATAGGCAGCCCACATTCCGCCCGCCAGCGCGCTGATGGGAAGCAGGCCGATGACCAGCGAGGACACCGTATACCAAGCCGCCCAAATGGGTTTGCGCGGCGGCACGGCGTCTGGGAAACGGGAATTGGTGCGCCCGATTTTTACGGCGGGGCTGCCCGCCCACCGCGTGCCGGCTTTCAACGTGCCTTGGACCGTGGACCCGGGTTCCACTTGGGCGTTGGCGCCCACCACGGTGCCTGGCATGAGTACGGTGCGGGTGCCTACGCGGGCACTGGTACCCACCCGGATGGCGCCCACGTGCACAATGTCGCCGTCGATCCAATACCCGGACAGGTCCACCTCGGGTTCGATGGCGCAATAATTGTCCAGGAAGAGCATGCCGGTCACGGGCGGCGCGCTGTGCAGGTCTACGCCGCGGCCTATATGGCACCCGGTCAGCCGACCGAATAGCGGCATGAGCGTGGACAGTGATGTGGCGCGCACCCCGGAGACGTCGGCTACTCGTTCCGCCGCCCAGATGCGTAGGTGTACGTTGCCGCCACGGGGATAGTCGCCGGGGGTGATGTTGTGCATGAGCGCCCGGATGGCCACGGCTGCGAGCGCCAGCCGCCCGAGTGGCGTGAGGAATACGAGGACGGCGGCGGCAACGACGGTCCACTCGGGCCCGTGCCCGAGAATCGCCGCAGCCAGCATGATCCACGTGACCCATATCGCCCCCGACCAGGTCATGGCCCCGAGCTGTACAAGCCCCTGCACGAGTCGCGCCTGCGCCGGCACTGGCGCCACGGTGCGTTCCGTGACGTGTGCGGTGGTTTCTTGGGAGATGCGTTCCGCCAGGGCTTCCAGCCGCGGGTGGTCGTAGAGGTCGCGCACGGAGATGCTGGGGTAGCGTTGCCGGATGTGCGCCACTGCCGTAGCTGCGGCGAGCGAGGTGCCGCCGAGGGAGAAGAAATCCGCGTTGATATCCGTGACGGCAACTCCGAGCACGGATACCCAAATTTCCGCAAGCCACTGCTGGGTTTCGTTCAAACCCGTGGCGCTGACCTCGGCGCTGGGCAGGGGCCAGGGCAGCGCCCGTTTGTCCACTTTTCCGGCCGTGGTGACGGGGAGTTCGTCCATGACGTGCAGGCGGGGTACGAGCGCGGCGGGCATGGCTGCGGCGAGTTCCGCGTGTGCTTCGTCAGCGTCAAACCCATCCTCGGGGCGTTCCAAAGAGAGGTAGCCGACGAGCATGGTGTTGCCGCCGGCGTTGGATTGCGCAACCACGGAGGCGCTGCGGACGTTGGATAGCGCAGAGACGTGGGTTTCCACTTCGCCGAGTTCGATGCGCCGCCCGCCGATTTTCACCTGATCGTCCACGCGCCCAACAAAGTACAGGCCGTCTTCTTCGAGGCGGACGTGGTCGCCGGAACGGTAGGCGCGCGCCCAGCCCACGGAGCGCAAGGGGGCGAAGCGTTCCTTGTTTTTGGCGTCGTCGAGGTAGCGTGCGAGGCCAACGCCGCCGATGACGAGTTCCCCGGTTTCGCCCACCGCCACCGGTTCCCCCTGCGTATCGACGACCGCGAGATCCCACCCTTGCAGCGGCAGACCAATGGACACCGGTTGCCCGGCGTGGACGCGCGCCGCGCACGCCACTACGGTCGCCTCAGTGGGGCCGTAGGTGTTCCAAACTTCCCGGTCTGGCGTAGCTACCCGATCCACGAGTTCGGCGGGGCAGGCTTCGCCGCCGAAAATCAGCAGCCGGACCGCGTCGAGCGCCTCGGCTGGCCACAGCCCGGCCAGCGTCGGCACGGTGGACACTACGGTGATGTTGCGGCGAATCAGCCACGGGCCGAGGTCCATGCCGGAGCGCACCAACGAACGCGGCGCGGGGACGAGGCAGGCGCCGTTTGCCCACGCCAGCCACATTTCCTCGCAGGAGGCGTCGAAGGCAACTGAAAGGCCAGCCAGCACGCGATCTTCCGTGTTCAGTGGCGCGTGCCGGAGGAACAACCGACGCTCCGCTTCCACGAAGGCGGCGGCGCTGCGGTGGGACACGGCCACCCCCTTCGGGGTGCCAGTGGAACCGGAGGTGAAGATGATCCAGGCGTCGTCGCTGGGGCGCGGGTGCCGAGTGTCGCCTCCGGCGGTGGTGTGTAACACTTCGGTGCCCGCAGCGCCAATTACGGCGTTGACGCGCGCCTCCGAGAACACCAATTCGGCGCGCTCTGCGGGGTCATCCACATCCACCGGCACATAGGCGGCGCCCGCCACCAGCGTGGCCAAGATGGCAACGTAGAGGTCTTTGGAGCCAGACGGCATCCGGATGCCAATGCGGTCACCCCGCCGAATGCCCGCTTCGTGCAGTTGGGAGGCCTGTTCGGTGACCGCGTCCCATAATTCGGCGTAGGTGAGAATGTCGCCATCGTCGATGGCGGGCGCCTGCGGGTGCGTAGTGGCGGTGTGTCGCAGAATATCTACGAGCGTGCTGTTTTCCGCGGCCTCGGCGGAACGCAAAAACTGTGACGGAATCCGCGACAATCCCATGGGGTGCTTAGGCCTCCTCGGCGGCGAAAATGGCCTGGGCGAGCTTACGCAGGTGCTTTAATTGCTTCGGGGTGGATTCCTCCAGTGCCGTATCTTCCGCCTGGCTCACCAACGCAGATAGGCGTTTTTGCGCGTTACGACCCTTTTTGGTGGCCGCCACGATTTGGCGGCGCCGGTCCTTCGGATCGCGGGTGCGTTTCGCCCAACCTTGGTCCTCTAGGGTGTCGAGAAGCCGGACCATATCGGAGGCATCCATGCCGAGGATGCTGCACAACGTGGCCTGACTGGACGCATCATCGGCTGTTAAACATGTAAGCACCCAATAGCTGCGTAGCGTGGTGTTCTCAGCGGCGAGTACGGCCTCCACCCGGTCGCGCGTGCGCCGCCGCAACCGCTCCAGCTGAAAGGAAGGTGAGGCCAGCAAATCTGCGGGAATATCAAGCGCGTGCGAGCTCATGGGATCCATCGTAGCCACGAATAGCGGGGCCGAGGAAATAATGGAGTGTACCCACGAATAATTCAATCACCGCACCATAGGTCCGGTAATCGGGTGAAGCTTCGCCCCGCGGGCGGCTCGCACACGCCGCGCGGCGGGGCAGGGGAGTCGGTCGGGCTGCGGTGATTACTCCGTGGGCAGGCCGGCGTCAATCCAGGCGCCGGTGCCGCCAGTAACGTTGATGGGATCCACCCCGCGAGCAATCAGGTATTCGCAAACCTTGGCGGAGCGGCCTCCGGCCTGGCAGATCACGTAAATGTCCTGCTCAGCGTCAACTTCGGCGACACGGGTGGGAAATTCGGACATAGGAATGTTTTTCGCACCGGCGGCGTGGCCGGAGGCGAATTCGTCGGGTTCGCGGACGTCGATAAGCTGCGCGCCGGTGGGAACCTCAGTGACGGAAACTGAACGCATTGTGCGGTAATCCTTACTTTCCGTAGCGGGTGACGGCCTCGCTGTAAATGCGTTCCGCCTCAGCTTTATCAGACCAGCCGGAGCCGGTGACTTCCTTATTCGGCTCCAAATCCTTGTAGTGGACGAAGAAATGCTCGATCTCGTCGCGGAGGAACTCGGAAACGTCATTGATGTCTTGGAAATGGTCCCAGCGGGGGTCGTCCAGCACGCACAACAGTTTGTCGTCGCCGCCAGCTTCGTCTGTCATCTTGAACACACCCACCGGGCGGGCCTTGACAATCACGCCGGGAAATACCGGTTCTGGGAGGATGACAAGCGCATCCAACGGGTCCCCGTCCTCGCCGAGGGTGTGATCAATGAAACCGTAGTCGAGTGGGTATGCCATAGGGGTAAACAGGTAGCGGTCGAGGTACACTTTCCCGGTTTCGTGGTCTACCTCGTACTTATTGCGAGATCCCTTAGGGATTTCAATGGTGACTTCAATGCTCATATGGCATACGTCCTCACATATATCAGAAAGGTTTTGGTTTCCCGACTATCCTAGCGCTGTCTACCCTGGGTGGAAACGTTGGGACCGATTGGAGAAAGCTGGCATGGCAGGATCAAAATGGTGGGCGGCAACGATCGTCGTAGCGGTGCTCGGTGTAGGCTCGGTCGCCGGGTACGCCGGATTTAAAGCCGCCGAACAAAAAGCGATCGACCACGACCCGCCAGTGGCGATCCCCGTCGTACAACAAGTGGTGCAGAAGGCCGACAATACCGGGGAGCAACCCACCGACTTAGACGCGCTGTTGGCGGATCCCGCTCTGGGGAATTTCGTGGGGCGCATCACCAACGCCTCCACCGGGGAAACCGTGTGGAGCAAGGAAGACAATGCCCCGGCCCGGCCGGCGTCCACTATGAAAGTGCTTACCGCGGCGGCCGCGTTGCTGAAATTGCCGCACGACCACAAAGTGACCACCAAACTCGTGCAACAAAACGATCAGACCGTGGTGATTCAGGGCGGCGGGGATGTGCAGCTCGATGAGGAAGACCTAGACAAACTCGCGGAAGCCGCGGGCAAGGCGGACCAGGTGTTGGTGGATACCAGCGCGTGGAAATGGGAACCCATGCACCCCTCCTGGGACCCCGCGGACATTGGGGAAGGGTTTATCGCCCCCATGGAGCCGGTGATGCTGGAGCAAAGCCCGCGTTCGGCGACGCCGGGGCTGGACGTGGCCAAGGCGGTGGCGGACCGGATCGGGGCGACGAGCTTCGGGTACACCACCGAATCTGACGGGAAGGAACTCACAAGCATCGATTCCAAACCATTGTTCGACCGGCTGCACCACATGATGCTGGAAAGCGACAACGTGGTGGCCGAGGCAATCGGCCGCGAAGTAGCCCTCGCCGTGGATAGTTCCGGCGGCACCACCCCGCCGGAGGCTGTGACCAAGGTACTCAAAGAGCACGGCATCGACTTAAGCGGGGCGAAGGTGGAGGATTGCTCCGGGTTGTCCACGGATAACCTGCTCACCGCCAAAATCCTCGACAATATTATGGTGAAGGCCGTTACTAGCGACCAGTTGCGGGACCTGCTGTACACGCTGCCGGTTGCCGGCGGAACCGGGACGTTGAAAACCCGCTTCAACGATACGGACGGTGAGGGCTGGGTGCGGGCGAAAACGGGGACGTTGACGGACACGTCGTCGTTAGCCGGAACCGTTACCTCCAAAGAAGGCGTGGTGTACACGTTTGCGCTGATCTCCAACGAATCGGACGTCCTCGCCGCCCGCGCCGCGCTCGACGCCCTGACTACCGCCCTGCGATGACCGCCCCGTTTTGGCCGCGCGTCAGCCCCGCGTTTTTGCGGGTGCGCGTCGCCGTCCGTGAATTCGCCGCAGGCCCCGTCATCGTTGGTGTCTCCGGCGGGCCCGATTCACTCGCGCTTATCGCCGCCGCCCGCGCGGAGGGGGTAGCCGCCCACGCCGTCATCGTCGATCATGCCCTGCAACCACACAGCGCCGACGTGGCTGCCCGTGCCGCTGAATGTGTGCACCGCTGCGGAGCCTCCGCCACCATCGTGCGTATCGACGTCCCGACTACCGGCGAATCCATCGAAGCCGCCGCCCGCCGCGCTCGCTACGAGGCGTTGGAACAGGCAGCCGCAGGGCGCGACATCTGGGTGGGGCACACCATGGACGATCAAGCCGAAACGCTGCTCCTTGGCGCGCTGCGCGGGCGGGCCACCGGCATGCAGCCCCGTCGCGGCGCTATTGTCCGCCCGTTATTGCAGGTCCGGCGTGCCGATACCATCGCCGCTTGCGACGAACTCGGATTCGATTATTGGCGTGATCCGCACAACGAAGACACCCGATTCCGCAGAGTGGCCGTGCGTACCCAGGTCCTGCCGTTGCTTAGCGATATCCTCGGCGGTGATTGCGTTCCCGCCCTCGCCCAGGCCGGCGCGGACGTTGCCGGCGCCCACGCCTACCTGCGCGACGGAATTCAGGTTGGGGACACCCTTGACATAGCGGAGCTGGAAGTCCATCCGGCGCGCCGCCGCCAAATCATCGCGACGTGGTTGCAGCACCATAACGCGCAGGTCACCGGTGCTACCATCTCCGCTATCGAACGTTTGGTCACCCATTGGCATGGTCAAGGTGAGGTGTTAGTTGGTGCACAAGGCTTGGCTGTTCGGCGAAGAGGTGGCATTCTTTCAGTGTCTCATTCAACGCGTGACCGCTGATTTCCTGAAGGGTGCCACACCACACCATGCACGACGCAAAAGACTTCAACGTACCCACCGAGCGTTACGGTAACGACATCGAATCAGTGCTGATCAGTGAGCAAGAACTGAAGCAGCGCATCCAGGAACTCGCAGACCGAGTATCCGAACACTACCGCGACGAACCAGACGACCTCATTTTGGTGTGCGTGCTCAAAGGCGCAGTGTTCTTTATCACCGACTTCGCGCGGGCGTTGAGCATTCCCAGCCAGATGGAATTCATGGCAGTGTCCTCCTACGGCAACTCCTGCACTTCCTCCGGCGTGGTGCGCATCCTCAAAGACCTCGACCGCGACATCCGTGGCAAAAACATCCTGATCGTGGAAGACATCATTGACTCCGGCTTAACCCTGTCGTGGTTGGTGAAGAACCTCCGCCACCGCGGGCCGAAATCCCTCGAAGTCGTTGCCTTGCTGCGCAAACCCGAAGCCGTGAAAACCAAAGTGGAACTCTTTGATATCGGCTTCGACATTCCCAACGAATTCGTTATTGGCTATGGCCTCGACTATGCCGAACGCTACCGTGACCTGCCGTTCGTGGGCACACTTCACCCACGGGTATACGTTGGCGAATAACCTGTTGATCGCCCGCGTTAACGCTTCCTTCTGTTAGCGCGCGGGCGCAGTAACACTCCTGGCAGCGGCGGGGCCGGGATGCGTTTCCCCGCGCCGGGGTATCCCGCAACGTTGCCGAAGCGAACAGCCCGGGCAGCGGGGTCTTCCCAATCGGCGCGCTGTTGGGCAACCTCAGCGTGATCCGTTCCAACGAAATTCCAGAACATCACCACTGATTCGCCGAAGGGCTCGCCGCCAAGGATAATGCAGCGCGTATCTGCCCCGAGGTTCGTTATCTGAAGGTGCTCCAAGCCAGCATCTGCGTACCACAGGTTGCCCGGCTCCACTCTCTCGCCGTTTACCTCAAGCGGCTCCGTGTCGGCTAACACCGCGTACTCAAGCGTCGAATCCAGTGGAAGCGCAACATTTTCGCTCTTTGGTAGTCGGATCTCCGCACCAAGTGCGCGTTTCGGGGCGTCTACCGGCGAGGACGGCGCACCATGCAATGATCCGAGAAAGAGCAGCACGGTCGCGGCACCGATGCACACCGGCTCGGGGGCATAGTGCTGCAGCCGACGAGCGAGGCCGCGCTGCGCCTTCGGATACGCCAGCCAAAGCTGGACACCATGGATCCACTCCGATTGTGATACTTCGGTGTGGGCGATCCCGTCGCCGGCAGTCATCATGTTGAGTTCGCCCGGTAAGACTTGGGCATGATTCCCCGCCGTATCATCGTGGCGAATTTCCCCGGAAAATAACCAGGAAACAGTAGCAAGGCCGGTATGTGGGTGGGGAGGAACATCCATTGGGGTGTTCGTTGGACCGTAATGATCGCAAAAAATCCACGGGCCTACGGTCGTGCGCTCCCGATGGGGCAGCGTGCGGCGAACTTCAATCGCGCGAATACCGCCAAGCGGCACGGGGCGAGCTTCAAGGATGGGCATCGTAGCTCCTAGGTACTGTACGTTGCTAGCTACAACATCGCGCCAAATGCCTACATTCCCGGCTTGGCGCTCCGCGGTGTGATAAACAGTGTGGCCACGAAAGTGATCGCGGCGAGGCTAGCGCCAAGGATAAACGCGGTGGATGCGCCGGCAGCGGCGGCGACATCGTGAGCAGCCCCGTCGCTTGTTGCGATATTGCCGGCGATGGTCATGGTGGCCACTAATGCAGCCGTCCCTGCCGCGGCACCAAGCTGTTGCAGGGTATTGAGGATCGCGGAGCCGTGGCCATACAGCGGCTGCGGGAGGGTAGAGAGGCCGTCAGTCATGAGCGGAGTCATAATGAAGGCAAAGCTCAGGGTAGACAGCATGTGTAACCCCAACACCGCGGCCAGTGGAGTGCCCGTGCCGAGTAACGATAGGCCGATTTGTCCGGTGACCAAACCGATCGTGCCAGGGATGGCCAGCGGCCGCGGTCCGAAACGGTCATACAGTCTGCCGACCCAGGGGCTTGCCAGCCCTTGCAACAAACCCCCAGGGAGTAGCAGCAACCCGGTGGTGAGCGCGGAAGCACCGAGGGCATTTTGCACGAAGAACGGCAACACCACCGCAGTGCCTAACAACACACCCATGCCCAGAAAACACACCAGAACGGATATGCGGAATGCGGGGAAGGTAAACGGCTGCAAATTTAACAACGCCCGATGTTGCCTGCCCAACACGATTTGCCGGTAGGTAAAAGCCGCCACGAACATGATGCCGAGGGCAAGAACGGTGGGCGGAACTGGGTTGTGGTGTTCCACGGCGTCGGCAAGCTGGGACAGGCCGTATACAATCCCGCCGAACCCCAGTGCGGAAAGTGGAATGGACACTACATCCAATTTGGTGGCTTCCCCGCTGGACACGTTGCGGATAAAACGCACACCAACAACGAGGCACACGAGAATGATTGGCAAGATAAACCAAAACAGCCAGTGCCAGCTGAACCGGCTGAGGATGATGCCGGACACCGTCGGCCCGAGCGCAGGAGCCACCGAAATCACCACGCCGATCAGGCCCATGGTGGCGCCGCGCCGCTCCGGAGGAACGATGGTGAGCGCCACTGTCATTAGGAGCGGAATGATAATCGCCGTGCCAATCGCTTGAATCGCACGTGCGATGAGTAGCACGAGGAACGTAGGTGCGAGTGCGGCGATGGTGGTGCCAACCATAAACAGCGCCAGCGCCGCTACGAAAATCACGCGGGTGGAAAATCGCTGCAACAAGTATCCCGTCATGGGGATCACGATCGCCATCACCAGCAGGAAACCGGTGGCAAGCCATTGTACGGTGGCGGCGGGAACCCCGAAATCCGCGGAAATCGTCGGTAGTGCTACACCGAGCAGCGTTTCGTTGAGGATCATGATCATGGTGGAGACCACGAGGATCCACAACAAGAGCTTTTGGGTCAATGGAATCAAGGTAGCGGCGGCTTTCTCTTTAGGCTCGTGTTGTTACAGTGAAGTGATCAGAGTCTAGTCCCACAGCCTCCAGCCTTAAAACCAGCAGCCCACAATGCAGCCCACAATGCAAGTACCGTGCTGCACGGTGTGTGAAGGAACGAAGTAGGCTTGAAACGCGTTACGTAAAGTAAATGATGCGTGTGTTAAGTAGAAAGGCCCCCGAGCGGCAGCCCTATGGATAACAAGAAATTGCTGAAGTACGGCGGTATCGCTGCCGTGGTCCTTATGACCCTGTTCGCAATTACTGTGCTTACTGATGATTCGCGGAGTTTCCTGCGCGTGGATACTTCCGTTGCTATTCAGCAGCTGGAGATCAAAAACGTAGAGGAAGCTAAGATCGAGGATCGCGAACAGCGGCTTCGATTAAAGCTGAAAAAGGAAATTACGGTCGATGAGCGCGACGGTGTCAAAGAGATCATCGCGGATTATCCTGCGCGCACCGCCCCCGTTATTTTCGATAAGGTCGCCGCTGCCGGCGCCACCAAGTACACCACCTCGGTGACGCGGGAGGGGTTCTTCTATACGCTGATCACCACCATGCTGCCCATCCTTATTATTTTCGGGCTCATGATGTGGGTGTTCAGCCGTATTCAGGGTGGCGGCATGAGCATGTTTGGGTTCGGAGGTTCGCGTGCCAAGGAACTCACCAAGGACATGCCCACGAATACATTTGCGGATGTCGCGGGCGCGGACGAAGCCGTCGATGAGTTGCACGAAATCAAGGATTTCTTGCAAGATCCAGCTCGCTACGAAGCTCTCGGGGCGAAGATCCCGCGCGGCGTGTTGCTGTACGGACCTCCTGGCACCGGTAAAACGTTGCTTGCGCGCGCTGTCGCGGGCGAGGCGGGCGTGCCGTTCTATTCGATTTCCGGTTCGGATTTCGTGGAAATGTTCGTCGGTGTTGGCGCTTCCCGTGTGCGTGATTTGTTTAAACAGGCGAAGGAAAACAGCCCGTGCATTATCTTCGTGGACGAGATTGACGCGGTCGGCCGCCAGCGTGGCTCCGGGATGGGCGGCGGCCACGATGAGCGTGAGCAGACCCTGAACCAGTTGCTTGTGGAAATGGATGGTTTCGGCGACCGCCAAGGCGTGATTTTGATTGCGGCCACCAACCGTCCCGATATCCTCGACCAGGCGTTGTTGCGCCCGGGCCGGTTCGACCGCCAGATTCCGGTGTCGAACCCGGATTTGAAGGGGCGGGAGCAGATCCTGGAGGTCCACGCCAAGGGTAAGCCGTTTGCCAAGGACGCTGATTTGCACGCGTTGGCGAAGCGCACCGCGGGCATGTCCGGTGCAGATTTGGCGAACGTGCTGAATGAGGCCGCGTTGCTTACCGCACGTATTGGCGGCACGGTGATTACGGCGGATGCGCTCGAAGAGGCGACGGACCGGGTGATCGGCGGCCCGCGCCGTAGCAGCAAGGTAATTTCGGAGAAGGAAAAGAAGGTTACCGCCTACCATGAGGGCGGGCATACCCTTGCCGCGTGGGCGATGAAAGACATTGAGCGCGTGTACAAGGTGACTATCCTTGCTCGTGGCCGCACCGGTGGTTTCGCCATGACTGCGGACGAAGACGATAAGGGCATGTACAACCGCGCGGAGTTGTTTGCTCGCATTGTGTTCGCCATGGGCGGTCGCGCGGCGGAGGAACTGGTGTTTGGCGAGCCGACGACCGGTGCTTCCAACGACATTGAGCAGGCCACCAAGATTGCCCGCGCCATGGTGACGGAATACGGTATGTCGCCGAGCATCGGCACCGTGAAATACGGTGAGGAGCAAGGTAGCCCGTTTGGGCATATGCCGGGCATGGGCGAGCGCATCGAGTACTCCCAGACGGTCGCGGCATCGATCGATGACCAGGTCCGCCACGTGGTCACCCTCGCGCACCAAGAGGCGTACGACATCCTGCGCGCGAACCGCGACGTGCTGGATAAACTCGCCGAAAAGTTGCTCGAAAAGGAAACCTTACGACGCCCCGACCTTGAGGCTCTGTTTGAAGGCATCGAGCGGCGCGAACGCTTGGAAGTGTTCCCTGGTGAGAATGAATGGTTCCCCGGCCAGAAGGACCGCGAGCCGGTGAAAACTCCCACGGAGTTGGCCATTGAACGCGGTGAGGAACCGCCCAAGAAGTTCAGCATCTTGGAGGCCAGCAAGGCCGCCCGCGAAAAGCGCCAAGCGGAATTAGCGCAGCGAAATCAGACTCAACAGCATCCGCGCGTTCCGATCGGTCCGGCGTTGCCGCCGCAGCACCCCAACGCCGAGGGCGGTCAACCACAGCAGCCGCCACAGCAGCGGACCTACGGTGGCAGCCAGCCGCCGTCGGATTGGGTGGTGCCCGGATGGCCACCCGCTCACGGCGCGCATCCGCAGCAACCTCAGCACCCACAGCAACCGGAGGGCCGTCACCCCGGTTCTCTGGGGTCCTACCAGCCAGCTCCGCAGCATCCCCAGCAACCTCCACAGGCGCAGCAGCCGGAGGGGGAGATTGGGTTCCGGCTGCCGGAAAACGAGCAACCGGAACACCCTGAGACTCCCGAACGGAAAGACGAGAAGTAAATGGTCGAAGCTAGTTTTGACCAAGCACGCGCCGAGGCCGCAGTGCGGGAATTGCTCTTTGCGGTCGGGGAGGACCCGGACCGGGAGGGGTTGAAAGAAACCCCGGCGCGGGTGGCGCGGGCTTATGCAGAGATGTTCGCGGGCTTGCGTTGCGACCCCGCCGAGGTGCTCCACAAGACGTTTTCGGAGAATCATCAGGAGCTTGTCCTCGTCCGCGATATACCTATTTATTCCACGTGTGAGCACCACCTCGTGCCGTTTTACGGCAAGGCACATATCGGTTATATTCCGGGCCCTTCTGGCCAGGTGACTGGGTTGTCCAAGCTGGCCCGTCTGGTGGATTTGTTTGCCAAACGTCCGCAGGTGCAGGAGCGGTTAACTTCCCAGGTTGCGGACGCGCTGGTGGATAAGCTCGGTGCCCAAGCGGTGATCGTGGTGATTGAGTGCGAGCACTTGTGCATGGCGATGCGCGGCATTCGGAAACCGGGCACCACCACGACCACGTCGGCGGTGCGTGGAGGGTTTCAACGGAACGCCGCGTCCCGCGCCGAGGTGTTGAGTTTGATTCGGGGGGCATGATGCGCTGCCGGGTGATGGGGATTCTCAATGTCACGGCCGATTCGTTTTCGGATGGCGGCCGGTGGCTAGATCCGGAAGTTGCGGTGGCGCACGCCCGCGAGATGATGGTCCAGGGCGCAGATTTGATTGATGTGGGCGGGGAATCCACCCGCCCGGGCGCGGTCCGGGTGCCGGCAGAGCTGGAGCAGCAGCGCGTGGTGCCGGTGATTCGGGCGTTGGCGGCGGAGGGTATCCCTACCAGCGTGGATACTATGCGGGCGAGCGTGGCGGAGGCAGCAGTGGCGGCCGGCGCCGAAATGATCAATGACGTTTCCGGTGGCCTCGCCGACCCGGACATGCTGCGCGTGATGGCGGATGCGCAGGTTGCGGCGTGTTTGATGCACTGGTCTACGGAGCGTTTTGGGGATGCGGCCGGCAGCGCCCACCAGGGCAGTGATGTGGTGGCGGATGTGATGGCCCACCTGGCGGAGTTGGTGGGGCGCGCGGTGGGGGCGGGCGTCGATAAGCTGGTGCTGGATCCGGGGCTGGGTTTTGCGAAAACACCTGCGGATAACTGGGCGCTACTCCGGGCGTTGCCGAACATTGTTGCGATGGGGTACCCGGTGTTGGTGGGGGCGTCGCGCAAACGCTTTCTCGATGGTTCGGATGCGGCAACTGCCGCGGTGAGTGCGCTGGCGGCCCAAGCGGGAGCGTGGGGTGTGCGCGTGCATGAAATTCCCGCGAACCGTGCGGCCGTGGACGTCGCGTGGAAGTGGGGTGGTGGCGGTGGCTGACCGTATCACGCTGACGGGCCTCGAGGCGTACGGCTACCACGGGGTGTTGCCGCACGAGCGGCGCGATGGACAATTGTTTGTCGTGGATGTCACGTGCTGGGTGCGGTTTCCGGAGACCGATGACCTCGCTGGCACGGTGAATTACGCCGAGATTGCGGATATCGCCGTGGGCGTGGTGACGGGCCCGCCGCGTGATTTGATCGAAACTGTGGCCGCGGAAATCGCGGATACGGTGCGGGAGCGGTGGTCGGTGTTCGCCGTGGAGGTGACGGTGCATAAGCCGCAGGCGCCGATCCCGCACACGTTTGCAGACGTCTCGGTGACCGCGAGGAGAAGCTAATGCGCGCTGTGCTTTCTATAGGGTCGAACCTGGGCGAACGCGCGGACTATCTCCGCGGGGTGGTCGCCGGTTTTGGCGAGGAGGTGGTGGCTGTGTCCCCGCTGTATTCCACGCCGCCGTGGGGTGGGGTTGTTCAGGAGGATTTCCTCAACGCCGTGCTCGTGTTGGAAACCGCTCGTACACCCTTGCAATTGTTGCGCGCGGGCCAGGCGCTCGAGGCAGCCGCTTGTCGACGCCGCGACACCCGCTGGGGTCCCCGCACCCTCGACGTGGACGTGATCACCTGCGTGGTGGATGGTTCGGAGGTGCGTATGGATTCGGAGGAGTTGATGCTGCCGCATCCGCGGGCCGCGGAGCGCGCGTTTGTGTTAGTGCCGTGGCTTGCGGTGGAGCCGGATGCCGTGTTGGGTGGATACTCAGTGGCGGACTTCGTTGCCGCCGTGGATACCGCCGGGATCACCATGGTGGCTAAGGAGTGGGTATGACACAGACACGCGTGTCGCATCTTTTTGCCGTCGGTTTTTTTGTGGCCGGTGTGGCCGGAATCTTAACGTGGCGCTTTTACGATGAGCTGTTTGCTATCCCCGTCACAGTGTCTATAACCCTTTGGCTTATGACGATTCTTTGCGTGGTGTTGGCATGGAAGATTCGCGGCCACATTCAGGGGGGCACAATTGGTTTTGGCAGCACTCAATTGGACCCTTTACGTGCGGCGATGTGGTTTGCCATTGGGCGTGCCTCGGCGTGGACTGGCGCGGTGGTTGGTGGCGCTTATTTCGGTCTTGCTAGCTATGTGGTTCCGAACGCGGGGCAGCTGTTGGCGGCCAGTGAGGACCTCACCGGCGTCTTAGCTAGCCTTTTGGGTGGCATAAGTTTATCTGCAGCCGGCGTGTATTTGGAACGCGCCTGTACTCTTCCACCTCCCACAGATGCGGAATCCATTGGCTAAAGTTGGTACCCATGAGCACCAGAGACGTACCAGGGACCAAGCCGAAGCGGGGAATCGACCTCGGCCAAATACTCATGGGCGCAATGGTGGCCTTAGCCCTTCTCACAGGTGTGATTGGGCTATTTTCGGGCAGCGCTAATGCCCTGAAACTGGCCATGCTTATCGCATTGTGGGCTTGTGTCGTCGCAGGATTCCTTGTTGCAACCAAACGCAAACAATATGATGAAGACCTATTAAAAAACCAGCGCAGCCTCGATGCCGATCGGCTGAGAGCGCAGCAAGATTATCAGCGTCAGCTCAATGAGCAGCGCGATGAAACCCTCGACAATATCCGCACTCAATTGGACGCAATGCGTAATCAATTGGAGGAATTGTCGGGCGCAATGTTGGCGTACGAGCCAGCGGCGTTAAAGGCGGAAGCGCGCAGGTTGTCTGCAATTGAGCTGGAGAGTTCTCAGGGTGGCGCGAGTTTGTCCAAAGAAGCCGAGGCGCTCATTCCGGTGGTTCCGGAACCGGTGGAAGTGGACGTGGAGGACTCGTTTATTAGCGAACCATTGGCCAAAAAGCCGGAATATTTGGCGCAACCTTTTGCGAAGCCGGCCGCTGGCCCAACAGTCACCTCGGGCGCTACGGCAGCGCCGCGGTTCAACTCGGGGGCGTTTTCTTCCACCCGTTGGGATGCGGGTGGCATAGAAAAGAACACCCCGCAGCCGGAGGCGCGGCACGCGACGGAATCCCCGTTCCGTCCGGAGCCGGGGGCCCAGGCTCGCCCGCAACCGCAGGCCCCGCGAGTGCAGCAGGTGCGCCCCGATATGCGCACGCAGGCGCCGCAGGCACCGAAGCCGAAGCCCCAGCCGCAACCGGCTGCCGCTGCCGTACCCACTGAAGACGATTCATTGTTGCGTTCGAGGCGCCGTTCGGCCTTTTGGCCGGAGCCGGAAAAGCCGAGCCCGCGCCCTGCTCCCGCCGCGCCGAAACCGCAGCCGAAGCCCGAGCCGGCCCGCCCGGCGGCGGCCACGCATCGCAGCGCACCCCCAGAGCCACCGAAGCGGCCCGCGCCGGAACCGGTGGTGCAGCCGGTGTCGCACGCGGCGGCGCAACCCCGCGCTCGCGGTGGTCGCAGGCGGCGTGATGAACATCAGCAGGGCGTGTCCGTGGCGGATTTGTTGAAGAACCTGAAACAATGACGCATCACCCGCCGCGAATGCGCATCCTTGTCCTTGGTTCCGACCGTGAATTGGAGGCGCGCTTGTGGGAGGCGGGTCACCGGGTGACGCACGCTCGGGAGGATGCACGCGAGGTGGACATGGTGCTCATCGCCGAGTCCACCGACACTGCTGTGTTCGATGCGGTGGCTACGCTGCCTCAATTGCGCGGGAAAATACTTGCTCATACGTGCCCGGGCCTGCCGCCGGTGCCGGCTCCGGGCGTGGTCAGCGTGGCGTTTTCGCGTATTCATCCCCGGGCGGACGTGTGGGCAATCGCGGTGAGCGATGAGCTGGGCGCCACCCTCTGCGAACTCTTGTTCCGGGAACTACACTACCTTTTCGTGGGCGCTGAATACCGCGATCGCCTAGCTGCCGCCTATCAGGCGTTGCTGCAGGTCGCTGAGCTGCCCGAAGATGTTTTGTTGTCCCTGGTTCGGAGTATCCAACAATGACTTTTACCCCGCGCAGCGCAACGGTTTTCAGCGAGGTCGCTTCTGTGCGGCCCGTGGTGCGCGCCTTCCGTAAGCTTGGCAAACCCGTGGTCCTTGTCCCCGTCGACGGGGGTGTCGACGCCGCCGATTTGTACCGCTTGCGCCAAGCCCAACGCGTACCCGGTGCGCTCACTGTCGTGTCGCTGCGTGAGGTTGCTGCGGCTGCGGAGTTGCGGGAGTCGGGCGCGGACGTGGTGCTGGCGCTTGATGAGCCTACGTTCTACCCGCACGGGAGCCGCACCCTGGTCGGGGCGGATTCAGCGGCGCTGTCCCATGGGTTGACCTCGTTGCTGAAGCTGATCAATATCACCGCGCCCACCGACGTTTTCTTAAGCGAAAAAGATTACGAATTTTTGCGGGCCGCGCAACACATGGTCACTGACTTTAATTTGGATGTTCGCCTGCATGCAGTGCCCATTGTGCGGGAGCCGGACGGCCTCGCAGTGGATGCGCGTAATCGAGAGCTCAGCCCTGCGGGTAGGGAAGCGGCGCTTGCGCTTTCCGCGGCGCTCGCCGCCGGCGCTCATGCGGCACACGCGGGTGCGGACGCAGTGCTTGCTGCGGCCCGAGCGGTACTCGCTGCTGCCCCCGAAGTGCAAGTCGAATCTCTGCACGTTTCAGGGAGTGGCCCTGAGGATGCTCGGCTGCATATCAGTGCGGTGGTGGAGGGGATTACGCTCACGGATCACGCCGGCATTCTGGTGGGCGTGAGTAAATCGTCGCTCGGGGAGCAGGCTGGCGTCTAGCGCTAACGCTGCCGCTGGTATCCGGGCTGTTTGCACCCCCGCATGGGTTAAGCTTTGTGGGCTGGCGCTTCGTTGGGCCCAGCTGAGAGTACTCGGCGTTTCCATCGGACTAAAAGGTGAACGCAAAATACATGTTTTGGGTAGGGTGATGAATGTGCATTTGACGCGGTTTTCTGACCTCGGCATGAGGTTGGTAATGCGGTTAGGTATCGCGGACGAAGAGGAACGCCTCACGGTGTCCAAATTGGCTGCCGATATCCAGGCGTCAGAGGCACATGTGGCAAAAATCGTGGCGCGATTAGTGGAGTTGGGCGTGGCTCGGAGCGTGCGCGGCCGTATCGGCGGCGTCTATATTTGCGACGAGGCGTACCCCATGGGTGTCGGCGATCTCATTCGCAAGCTCGAAGGCGACGAAGAGCTGGTGGATTGCATATCCGAACGCCCGTGCCCATTTGTCCGTTACGACTGTTTGCTGCGCTACAAACTCGCCGATGCGAAGGAAGCGTTTTACCGGTCCTTAAATTCGATCACCCTCGAGGACCTGCTGACGGATGCTCGCGCGCGTTACCCTGTTGAATTTGTACTCAAGGAGTAGACGCTACCCATGTACGTGACACACCAGCCCAACACCCGCCTGCGCGAATTGTCCCCGGAGCACGCGGAGGTGGTGCGCGCAACCTTGCCGGCGATTGGCGCGCACATCAACGAGATCACACCATTGTTCTATAAGAAGATGTTTGCCGCGCACCCCGAGCTCATTGCAGACACCTTCAACCGGGGCAACCAGCAGCAGGGGGAGCAGCAGAAGGCGCTCGCGGCGTCGATAGCCGTGTTTGCTTCGATGCTCGTGGACCCAGAGGCGCCGGACCCGGTGGAAATGCTGTCGCGCATCGGGCACAAACACGCGTCGCTGGGCATTACCCCAGAGCAATACCCCATCGTGCACGAACATCTATTCGCGGCCATTGTGGAGGTGCTGGGCAGCGCGGTCACGCCCGAGGTCGCCGCTGCGTGGGACGCCGTGTACTGGCTGATGGCAGACGTGCTCATCGAGTACGAAAAGGACTTGTACGAGTCCGCAGGAGTTGCGGCGGGTGACGTGTTCCGCAAGGCCAAGCTCGCGGCGCGGGAAGACCTCACCGACACTGTCACCGTGTATGAACTGGTGGGCGACGATTTGCCCGCAGGTTTGCCGGGGCAATACACCTCCGTCGGCGTGGTGCTTGACGACGGCGCGCGCCAGCTGCGGCAATACTCGCTGGTCAGTGCAGACAAAGGCACGTGGCGGATCGTGGTGCAGCGCGATGGGGAGGTGTCCAGCTTCCTGCGGGATCGGTTAAACCTTGGCGATGAAGTGGATGTCACCCTGCCCGCGGGCGAACTCGTGCTCGATGATGGGGATGCGCCCGTGGTGTTGATTTCTCAGGGCATTGGATCCACCCCCATGGTGGGCATGCTGTCGGCGGTATCGCCGGAGCGCCACGTTACCGTGCTGCACGCGGATGAATCCGAGGCGACACACGCGCAGCGTGCCCAGATGGAAGCGCTTGTGGCCAAGTTGCCAAACGCCACCTTCGAGGCGTTCTATCGTGCCGATGGGCGGCGCCTCGAGGTGGCGGGCAGGATCCCCGAGGGTGCGCAGGTTTACCTGTGCGGCGGGACCAACTTCCTACAAAATATCCGCGAACAGCTCAATTCCGAGAAGCCGGGGCAAGTGCACTACGAGCTGTTCTCCCCGAACGATTGGCTGGTTAGCTAGTCGATTCGCGCTTCGGGGGGCGCCCGCGGCGTGGGATATCGCCGGTGTGCTTCGGTAGCCGGCCGGCGCGCCGCAGGCTATCGCGCAGCATTGTTTCAATCTGCGCATTGACGCTTCGGAGATCCTCGGCCGCCCAGCGCGCGATTGCGTCGTAGACGGCAGGATCAATCCGAAGTGGAACATTCTTGCGGGCCATTGCCTTAGTTATACAGTGAGCCTGTATTGACCACGGGTTGGGTGTTGGTGTCGGAGCACAGCACAACCAGCAGGTTTGACACCATGGCCGCCCGGCGTTCGGGGTCAAGATCAACAATGTCGCGGCGTTCCAGTTGTTCGAGCGCTGTTTGTACCATCGACACCGCACCTTCCACGATGGTTTCTCGGGCATCCACGATTGCCGCGGCTTGCTGGCGTTGCAGCATAGCCTGGGCGATTTCCGGCGCGAACGACAGCGCGGAGATGCGAGCCTCGATAATTTCGCAGCCGGCGAGCGCGGCGCGGGCGGCAACTTCGTTGGCAAGCTCCGTGGATACCAAATCGGTGGATCCGGACAGGGAGGGGTTGGTGATCGCGTCAGAGGAATCATAGGGGTGAGTGGTGGCCACATGCCGTAGCGCTGATTCCGCCTGCGAGTAGATGAATTGGTTAACGTTTTCCACTGCAAACATCGCCTTCGCGGTGTCTGCGATCTGCCAGACGACGATCGCGCCGATGACTACTGGGTTGCCGTTGAGGTCGTTGACTTTGATGGCGCCAGTTTCGAAGTTGCGTACCCGCAGGCTCACGCGTCTGGTGGAGCATAGCGGTGGCACGAGGGAAAGACCCGTGCGGTGCGAGGTGCCCACATAGTTGCCGAAAAACTGTACGACTAGCGCGTGGCCGGGGTTCACAATTCGTACCATGCTGAGTACCAGGCTCAGGATGAGGAAGGTGACCACCGTGACAATAATCAGGCCAACGGAGGGCGTGCCGGTGGCGTTGGTTGCGGCGATGACCCCGAGCAGTGATAGCGCGGGCAGTAGGACGGCGACCACAATGGCGACGCCGGTAGTGGCAGCGCCGGCAGACCACACTGGTTTCTCGGAGAGGGCGACGGCAGCGCCGGTGTGGCCGACCGGATCGGGGGCGTTCGCAATGTCAATACTCTTGTTCATAGTTGGAACCTTTTCCTTGGGTCAAAAAATTCTGATATCAGATTACCGGAAAGTGATATCACTTTTCAAGGTTCGTACCTGTGGGACACAATCAGCTACCCTTAACAACCGTGAACGACGCGAACAATCCTTCTGCCACCAACGACATTCCGGAGCAGCTGCGGATCCGCCGCGATAAGCGTGCCCGACTGCTGGAAACCGGTGAGGCCTACCCCGTATCGGTGCCCCGCACCCACTCCCTTGCGCAATTACGCAAGCGCTACGTGGCCACGCCGGACGAGGGCGGTGTGGAGGAGCGGGACGGGGTCATCTACCTTGGAATCGGCGCGGAAACCCAAGACGTGGTTTCCGTCGCTGGGCGCGTCATGTTCGTGCGCAACACCGGCAAACTCTGTTTCGCAACGCTGCAAGACGGCGACGGCACCAAGCTCCAAGCGATGCTCTCCCTCGCGGAAGTCGGTGCCGACCGCCTCGCGGATTGGAAAGCCGACGTTGACCTTGGCGACTTCGTCTCTGTCACTGGGCGCGTGATCTCTTCCCGCCGCGGTGAGCTGTCCGTCATGGCCAGCGAATGGGTCATGGCTGCCAAGTCTCTCCGCCCGCTGCCGGTGGCGCACAAAGAAATGAGCGAGGATACGCGGGTGCGCCAACGCTACACGGACCTGATCATGCGCGAGCAGGCCCGCACCAACGCGATGACCCGTGTGAAGGTCATGCGCGCTCTGCGCCGCCACCTCGAAGGCGAAGGCTTTGTCGAGGTGGAAACTCCCATGCTGCAAACCCTGCACGGGGGCGCGGCCGCGCGTCCGTTTGAAACCCACTCAAACGCCTTGGACATCGACCTGTACCTACGTATCGCGCCCGAGCTTTACCTCAAGCGTTGCGTCGTCGGCGGAATCGACCGCGTGTTTGAAGTGAACCGCAACTTCCGCAACGAAGGTGTGGATTCCTCGCACAGCCCCGAGTTCGCAATGCTGGAAACCTACCAAGCGTGGGGCACGTATGACGATTGCGCGGATACCATCCAACGCCTCGTCCAAGCCATAGCCGAAGAAGTATTCGGCTCTACCGTGGTGACGCTCGCCGACGGCACCGAATACGACCTTGGCGGACAGTGGGCGACCATGGAAATGTACCCCTCCCTCAACGAGGCGCTGGCCCGCAAGTACCCCGGCCAACCCGAAGTTACCGTCGATTCCACCGTGGAAGAGCTCAAAGCGCTTGCCGACGTCGTGGGGCTCGCCGTTCCCGAAAAGGGTGGCTGGGGCCACGGCAAACTCGTGGAAGAACTCTGGGAGCATCTTTGCTCCGACCAATTGTACGGTCCGGTGTTCGTCCGTAACTTCCCGGTGGAAACCTCGCCACTGACTCGGCAGCACCGGAGCGAGCGCGGCGTCACCGAAAAATGGGACCTGTACGTGCGCGGATTCGAACTTGCAACCGGGTATTCGGAGCTCGTGGATCCGGTGGTGCAGCGGGAGCGCTTCGAAGATCAGGCCCGATTGGCCGCCGGTGGCGATGAGGAAGCCATGGTGCTGGACGAAGACTTCCTCGCAGCTATGGAACAGGGGATGCCGCCCACCGCCGGTACCGGCATGGGCATCGACCGCCTGCTGATGGCGCTCACCGGCCTAGGCATCCGGGAAACAGTGTTGTTCCCCATGGTGAAACCGGAGCCTAAGGCTTAGGGGACGAGGTAGCGGCCCGCATTGGGGAGAATTTCCGCCTCGATGGGCACGAGGGAAAAACGATCGCCATCCGCATAGCAGGGGATTTCGCCGTCCATTTCGATGCGGATGCGGGAGGTGCGCACGGTGCTGACGTGCGGGTCGTCGTGACGCTCCCCTTTGAAATAGGCGCCGAGCTTGGCGAGCGCCTCAAGTTTTTTCATGGCGTGAACGATCGTCACATCGAACAAGCCGTCGGTGGGGTCGGCGGTTGGGCAGATAGTCGCACCGCCGCCATAACTGCTGGTATTGCCTACCGCCACCAGCATCACGTCCAGCTCCCGCACTGCCTCCTCTTCCGCGATGGTGATGCGGCTGGGAATGTTGCGGAACCTGATGAGCTCGAGTAACGAGGCCACCGTGTAGCGGCTGCGCCCAGTAGGCCACTTCATCTTGTTGGTGCGTTCGTTTGCCAGCGAGTCAAACCCCTGGCAGGCGATGGTGCCGAAGATCACGCTGGTGTCTGGGTCGTCCCCGGCGGTCAATTTGCCCAGGTCGGTTACCTTCACATTGCCGCGAGCCACCACCTCGGCAGCCGCTGCGGGGTCTAACGGGATGCCATACATTCGGGCGTGGTCGTTGCCCGTCCCAGCGGGAATGATTCCCAGCGGCATTTCGTGGTGGGCCTGGTGTTGGAGGGCCAAGCCGATCAATCCGTCGCCGCCGCAGACCACGAGGGCGTCAACGTCACTATCCAGCGCCTTTCGGGCGAGCTCCGACGCTGCCTCCGCGCTGGCGCCGCTGATGCTGATGACGTCAATGCCAAGTGCATGGAAACGCTGCCGAGCGGCCTCGGCCGCGCGCATCGCGGTTCCTTTCCCAGCGGTGGGGTTGGTGAGCAGTGCGATGCGGTGCAGCATAAGGGGTCAGGCCTTTCAGTAGAAACTAGCTAGCAGCCTCCGGGATGAGTTTGCCGGGATTGAGAATACCTTCAGGGTCAAGGGTGTTTTTCAGCGCCTTCAGCAGGTCTGTGCCCAACGGGGAGATCTCGGACTGCATATAAGCGAGGTGATCTGTGCCAACAGCGTGATGGTGGGTAATCGTCCCGCCGTGGGCAACAATCGCTTCACAGGCGGCTCGTTTCGCATCCGCCCACTGTTGATGCGGTTGTTGAGACTGGTTCGCCACCACGGTGAAATACAGGGAACATCCAGTCTGGTACACGTGGCTAATGTGGCACATCACCACCGCCATCGTCCCAGATTTGGTGAGGGAGGTCGCCAGCGCCCGGCTCACCGCTAGTTTCAGGTTTGCCACGTTGTTCCAGTCGGTGGCGGTTTCGAGGGTCTCGCAAAGGATGTCTGCGTCGAGCAGGGCGTCGCGCACAACGGGCGCGCTGAATCGACCCTGCTCCCAGGCACGTGCCGGCCCGTCGCCGAGTGAGGTGCCGCCTGCGGCGAGCATCGCCGCCCGAGTTTCAGCGTGCCGGGAGGCAGCGTGTTCGGCGGTGCCCTCGCACAAGGTGATGCAGAGGCAACCGCCGCTTGCGGCAGCGCCGCCGGAGCCGCCGATCTTGTTTCCGGAGCTTAGGTTGAGGCTGGATTCGATTTCGTCGGAAAGCCGGATCACCGTCGCCCCGGTTTGTTGCTGGGTGGCTTGCCGTACCGCTGCCGAGCCTGCCGCAAAGTTTGGGAAGCGGAACGCCTCGTAGCGTTTGGATTCGGGTATGGGGTGGACGCGGCACCGTACCTTGGTGATCACGCCGAGTGTCCCCTCGGAGCCCAGGAATACGTCTTTAAAGTCTGGTCCTGCGGCGGAGGCGGGCGCATTGCCGCCGACTTCGAGGATTCCGGTGGGAGTGACCACGGTCAGGGCGCGGACCATTTCGTCGAAGCGCCCATAGCCGGCCGAGCTTTGCCCGGAGGACCGCGTGGCGGCGTAGCCGCCGATGGTGCCGTAGGGGAAGGACTGCGGGAAGTGCCCGAGCTGTAGGTTGTGCTCGGCTAACGCCATTTCCGCCTGCGGGCCGAACATGCCGGCGCCGAGGGTGGCCAGCCCGGAGACTGGATCGACGTCCTCCAGCTGGTTGAAGCGCGCCACATCCAGGCTGATCACCGCCCGATGTTTGCCGCGCACGGGGGTGAGGCCACCCACCACGCTGGTGCCACCGCCGAATGGCACTACGGCAATGCCCTCTTGGGTGCAGTATTGCAGGATGCTCAATACCTCCGCTTCGGTAGCCGGGGCGACGACGGCATCCGGGGCGTCGATAGGCGCGCCGGAGCGCCAGTCCAGCAGGTCCGGGTAAGACTTCCCCCGGGCGCGCGGCAGTCGGTGCTCTTTGGCGGTGGACACAAAGTTCGGTCCCACGATGGCGGTGAATTCGGCCACGTCAGCGGGGGTTACCTGGCATGGGGAGAGTTTGATGTCTGCGGGGGAGACGTCGTGAGGTTCGCTGGGATCGGTTGCAAACACGGTGCGCAGCAGGCGCCGAATTCCCGGGTTTAAGGGTTTAGCTTCGTCGGGCGTACCCCAACGATAAAACGTCATCGGCGGAACTGGCAGCTGTGCACTCATGTTCGGAAGTTTACACTATTTTAAATAGTGTAACGGCCTAGTCCATGCCGGTAGCAGAACGTCTATTCGAACAAACCTGCCAGCTCAACGTAGTTTTCGTTAGAAAAGCATGGTCGGTGCTTCCGCGCTCAGCCTGCATTTCCGCAAAGCTATGCGCAGATATGTTCGGTAGTTTGGTGGGGGTACACTGAGTGGTGTACGCATAAAATTTCGTAATCGTGAAGGATGGTCTCCCGCCATGGCAACCACCGACCCGCGAGCAGTAAATCCGCAAGCTTCCGCGTTGCATGCCGAACGCCGCGCCGCCGATATACAGGCGCTCAAGGACGGCGCGCATGTTGATGTGCTCGTGGTTGGCGGCGGGATTACCGGCGCCGGAATCGCCCTCGATGCGGTCACGCGTGGGCTGTCTACGGTGCTGGTGGAGCGGTGCGACCTGGCATTTGGTACCTCGCGTTTTTCCTCCAAACTGATTCATGGCGGGTTGCGCTACCTGGCGAAGTTGGAGTTCGGTATCGCCCGGGATTCCGCGGTGGAACGCGGTTGGCTGCTGGAAACGATTGCTCCGCACTTGGTGCGGCCGCTGGCGCAGGTCACTGCGCTGGGCAGCGATACGAACCTGGTGCAAAAGCTGGCCACGCGCGTGGGCTTCCTAGCCGGGGATGTGCTGCGCATGCTGGCGGGCACGTCCACGGCGGTGTTGCCGCGTTCCAGATACGCTTCGCCTGCGGAAACGTTGCGGCTGTGCCCTGCGGTGAAGCGGGAAGGGTTGCGCGGCGCCTGGGTGAATTACGACGGTTCCATGATCGACGATGCTCGTTTGGTTACCGCCGTGGCTCGCACTGCGGCGCGTGAGGGGGCCCGGGTGATTACGCGCTGCTCGGCGGGGCACCTGTCCGGCACCTCCGCCACGTTGACCGACGAGCTCACTGGGGAGCAATTCCAGGTGCATGCCGCCGCCGTGGTGAACGCGACCGGGGTGTGGGCGGGCACTGTGGACCCTGACATCGCTATCCGCCCGTCCCGTGGCACCCATCTGGTGTTTCCGTCGGCGTTGTTCGGCAACCCTACGGGCGCGTTGACCTTCCCGCTGCCAGGGTCGCTGTCCCGGTTTTTGTTTATCCTTCCGGAGCAATTGGGCCGCTGCTACCTCGGCCTTACCGATTCAGACACCCCCGGCGAGATTCCGGATGTGCCCGAAACCCCCGAGGAGGACATTGAGTTTCTGCTCGCCGGTGCGCGCGAGGTGCTGAATATTCCTCTGCGCCGAGAGGACGTGGCGGGCGCGTTCACCGGCCTCCGCCCGCTTATCGACGCCCCCGGCGGCACCACCGCTGACCTCTCCCGCCGGCACGCCATAATCACCGCAGACAATGGGGTAGTCTCCGTCGTTGGGGGCAAATTCACGGAGTATCGGCTGATGGCGGAGCAGACGCTTGATACTGTAATCACAGCCAGTGGCCTCGCCGCTGGGCCCTGCGTGACGCGTACGTTCCCGCTGGTGGGCGCGCCTGCGCACCGTGACAGCCTCGACGTGTCCGCCGCGGCGCTTGCGGACTTGCCGGAATCCCTAGTGGCGCGTTTCGGCTACGAGGCGCCCCGGGTGGTGGCGGAGGCAACGGTAGCTGACCCGCTCGGCCTGGTTGCCGGCATGGATATCACCCGAGCCGAAATTGAATACGCCATCACGCACGAAGGAGCACTCACCGTGGACGACATCCTCGACCGCCGCACCCGCATCGGCCTCGTGCCCGCGGATAGGCAACGCGCGCTCCCCGAGGTGGAAGCCCTATTCCAGCAGGTCTGCGGACCGAAACCCTAAAAGGAACCCCAACGCCATGCAGCCCATCCGAAACCTGTGCAACCGAGTGTTCACCTTCGCGCAGATTAACCACCCCGTCCTCACCGCCCGCGTGATCAGTACGTCGCTGAAACTCGCGGCCAAAGCGAAGCGCAGACAAGGCGGACAGGCCAGCACTGGGGCGCCGAGAAGCGTCGCGTCCGTTCGGCCAGAGCGTACGAGCGGTATTCGGGCGGCGAACTGGGCTGCGGGAGTCCCCGAATAGCCGTGCCAGGCGTGCTACCGTAAACCGTATGAAACTTGCAGAAGCGTTGGTGGCCAGGGCCGATGCGCAACGCCGACTTGGCCAGCTCCAAGACCGGCTGCGGAAAGCCGCACTCGTGCAGGAAGGCACGGATCCCAGCGAAGACCCCCAGGAACTGCTCCGGGAATCCGAGCGAGTGATTGAGAGTTTGGAGAAGCTCATTCGGCGTATCAACGCCACAAACTCCGCCACCGCCTTCGACGAGCACTGGACGCTCACCGACGCTATCGCCGCTCGGGAAAGCGCCCAGCGTAGAGTGCACCTTTACTCGCAGCTCGCCCAGGATGCGACTCCGGAGACCCGCTACCGCGCTAGCGAGCTGCGCAGCATCCCAACTATCGACGTCCGCGATATCCGCGCCCGCGCCGACGCTGCGGCGAAGCAACACCGTGAGCTGGACACCAAGATCCAGCAGCTGAACTGGTCGGTGGATCTGCTGTAATCTGGCGCATAAGCAATGAGTTGGTAGCTTCCGACCACCCCGGCGAGTACACCTTTTTTGCGACATTGGACGCTTACGTGCAAGTGCTGGGCCGCTTGCCATTGTGGATAAACCCACATACCGTGCACGCCCACACACCGTACATGAGCACCATGCACCGCACGACAATGCACTACCACGTACTGAGGGGCCGGAAGCGAGGGCTGGGTTAGGGGACTCATACACGTGGGCTCGGCGGTAGCCGGGCGCGGGTTGCCGTTGGCTGCTGAGCGCCAAAAATGGGGGATGCGCTCGGGTTTTGCGGACAATGTTGGTACCTAAAATCGGTTGTTAGATAGATTGCAATCAAACGCGGATAAAGGGCGTGAATTTTGGGCTATCGGTTTGGCGGGTTTGTCATTCGTGGGGGAAGTGTGGGGGTAGCACGCAGCACGATGACAATTCTCATACAGTGCGCGTAGGGTGCGTAGTCTGTATCCGAATCTATGTATGGGAACGCGTCGAATTGTCTCTGCGTTGGGCAATTCCATGTGCGAAAACTAGTTGAAAATAATCAATTTCACCTGGGGTGTTATGCTGATGACTTATAGTTCAAAGTTTTTCGCGCGCTGTTAGATTGCGCCGATCAGATAGGTTTTTCTTTTTGATGTGTCTGCGAGGCGATCGGGCAATGCGCGCCTAAATGAGATGGGTTTATATGCGAATATGGGATTGGGCTTCAGTTTTTAAGCGCCTAAAACTCACACGTGGTTTGATGGTCTTATGGATATAGAATCTGCGATATTGGATGCGGGGCGAGTTTGCATCCTGCGTGATGGAATTCAACGCACCACAATGGCGGGTGTGGCACGAGAAGCTGGTGTGAGCCGCCCGACGTTATATCGCCGATACGCCGATGTCAACGAGCTGCTCGGTGACCTGCTTACCCGCGAACTCGTATCTGTGCTGGATTTTGCGTATCCGCTGCCCGAAACCCTCGATGAGTTGATTAACGTGGTGCTGGATTGCACAGAAGCCGTCCGCACCAACGAACTCCTCCAGGCGATCGTGCAAAGTGATCCCGAGTTGCTGAGTAAGTATTTTGTGCAGCGTTTCGGCCGCACCCAGCAACGTCTGATGCGTTTCCTTGCCGCGCTTTTCCGCAACTTGGAGGGCGAAATTAGACCCGGTGATCCGGACAAAATGGCCGCCGTTGTATTGACCGCTACGCAGATTCTTTCGCTGAGCGGTAATGCGCTCCTGCAGATTGACCCCGACCCAAACGTGTGGCGTGCGGAACTCGAGGTCATGATTCGTGGTTACTTGGTGCCATTATCCGAAAGCCGCCTGGAACTTTTCGAAGGGACCTTGGCGGACGAAAGCCCGGCCGACGGACGTATCGTTACGAGTGTCCCCGAGCCGGGCTCTGTCGCTGAACACGGCGTGGATGCATAGCAGGTGGTTTAAGCTTCGCCGCGGTGCGCGATGAGCTCCTTTTCCGCTTTCCCGATGTAGATCAAAATCCACAGCACGAGCGCGGTAAACACCAGGAATGTGATAAAGGTGATGTTCCACCCGGCGTAGTGCACGAGGTAGCCCACTCCGGTGGATGCGAGGGTGGCGCCCAGCAGGTAACCGAACAGGCCGGTAAACCCAGCGGCGGTGCCCGCGATGTCCCGCGGCGACAAGTCCAGCGCTTGCAGCCCGATGAGCGCTACGGGGCCGTAAATGAATCCGCCGATCAGGGCCACCAGTAGTGCCATCACCCAGAAGGGCGTGCCCAGCGGGGCCAACCAATACGCCGCGATGGAGATGCCCGCCGCGAGTACAAACAGCGCGATGGTAACACTGCGGTTGCTGTGGAAGATTTTGTCCGACGCCCAGCCCGCCAGGATTGTACCCACGATGCCGGCTAGCTCGAAGGCGGCGAAGCTCACCAGCCCGCTGGTAATGCTCATGTGGTGTACCTCCGAAAGATAGGTGGTCACCCAGTTGAGCACACCGTAGCGCAGCGCGTAGATAAACACATTTGCCAAGGCCAACAGCACAATCACCCGGCTTTTCAGGATGTGATTAAACACCAGGTCTTTTGTGGAGAGTTTTTCACCCTCGGCCTTGTCCACTTCCACTTTGGCGGGGTCGTCGCGGTACTCGTCGATCGGCGGCAAGCCTACCGCTGGCGGATTGTCGCGGATCAACAGGAAGGCAACGAGGGCGATAAGGAGCGCCACCAATGCTGGTAGCCAGTACGCCGAGCGCCAGTCGTCGTGCGTCAAATGTAAGCCCCAGCCCACCAGCAGCGGCAACCCCATGCCGCCGACATTATGGGACGTGTTCCATAACGAGCCCTTCCAGCCGCGTTCGCTGGTGGAAAACCATTGCACAATGATGCGCCCGCATGGCGGCCACCCCATGCCTTGGACCCAGCCGTTGATAAACATGATGGTGGCAAACAATCCCACGCTGGCGGAAATCCACGGGGTGAACGCCACGACGAGGTTGGCCACCGCCGACAGTGCCAAGCCGAGGGGGAGGAAGTAGCGAGCGTTAGAGCGGTCCGATACCATCGCCATGAAAAACTTGGACAGCCCATAGCTGATGAGCACCGCATTGCTGATAATGCCCACGGCGGGTTTATCAATCGCCCCGTCTTCGTTTAGTAGCAACGGCGCGATCGCCGAAATATTGTTGCGGATGAGGTAGAACCCGGCGTAGCCGAGGAAAATGCCCATAAACACCTGGAAGCGCAGCCGCGGGTAGCGGGCGTGCACTTCGGCGTCGGGTCTACGTGGTGCGGGTGGTGGTGACTGCAACCACGACGGAAGGGTGAGGGAGCTCATGATGTACTCCTAGATAGAAACCGAAACAACCTATAAGTGACGCGCAATATAATTATATGTTATAACCGGTGGTTGTGCGGGGTTTCCGGCGCAGGGATGCGTCGCGTGAGCGTTGCGGCGGGGCTGACGTTGATGTTGGTTGCGGGGGTTTCGCGGTGTGCGTATCGCCCGTGTTCGCTATCGGCGTACACCGCCCTGACCAGCAAAAAGATTGAATTTTGTCACGCTGGCGGGCAAATCGGGGCATGAACGTTTGGTCATCCACGTTAGAGTGGGTGCGACTGAAGAATATTTAGGGAGAGACATGTTCGAGAGGTTCACTGATCGCGCCCGGCGCGTTATCGTTTTGGCCCAAGAAGAAGCTCAGATGCTGAACCACAATTACATCGGCACGGAGCATATCTTGCTGGGCCTCATCCAGGAAGGTGAGGGCGTAGCTGCCAAAGCATTAGAGTCGATGGGCATTTCTCTTGATGCGGTGCGTCAAGAAGTGGAGGAGATTATCGGCCACGGCACCACGCCGCACCAAGGGCACATCCCCTTTACCCCACGCGCGAAGAAGGTGCTGGAGCTTTCGCTGCGGGAGGGCCTGCAAATGGGCCACAAGTACATTGGCACCGAGTTTTTGCTGCTCGGCTTGATCCGTGAAGGCGAAGGCGTGGCCGCCCAGGTGTTGGTGAAGCTTGGCGCCGATTTGCCGCGCGTGCGCCAGCAGGTTATTCAGCTGCTGTCCGGTTACGATAACAACGCCGAAACGCGACGTGACGACGCCGTGGGCGCGGGCTCTACCCCCGGCGGCCGCGCCCAATCCGGGGCAGGGGAGCGTAGCAATTCCCTCGTGTTAGATCAGTTCGGCCGCAACCTGACCCAGGCGGCCAAGGAGGGCAAACTCGACCCCGTGGTGGGCCGCGAGAAGGAAATCGAGCGCCTTATGCAGGTGCTGTCTCGCCGCACTAAGAACAATCCGGTGCTTATCGGCGAACCCGGCGTGGGTAAAACCGCCGTTGTGGAGGGCTTAGCGTTAGACATTGTCAACGGCAAAGTTCCGGAAACGCTGCGCGACAAGCAGGTGTATTCCCTGGACTTGGGCTCCCTGGTGGCGGGCTCCCGCTACCGCGGTGATTTCGAGGAACGCCTGAAGAAGGTGCTCAAGGAGATCAACCAACGCGGCGACATCATCCTGTTTATCGACGAAATTCACACCCTCGTCGGCGCCGGTGCCGCGGAGGGCGCTATTGACGCGGCGTCGTTACTCAAGCCGAAGCTCGCGCGCGGTGAACTGCAAACCATCGGCGCCACCACCCTTGATGAATACCGCAAGCACATCGAAAAGGATGCCGCCCTGGAGCGCCGCTTCCAACCCGTGCAGGTGCCTGAGCCAAGCGTGGAAATGACTATCGATATCCTCAAAGGCTTGCGCGACCGCTACGAAGCACACCACCGTGTTTCGATTACCGACGGCGCGCTAGCCGCCGCCGCGCACCTGTCCGACCGCTATATCAACGACCGCTTCTTGCCGGACAAAGCCGTCGACCTTATCGACGAAGCTGGTGCCCGCATGCGCATCAAGCGGATGACTGCGCCTGCCGGGCTGCGCGAAATCGACGAGCGCATTGCCAAGGTGCGCCGTGAAAAAGAAGCCGCCATTGACGGCCAAGACTTTGAAAAGGCCGCCGGGTTGCGCGACAAAGAACGCATCCTCGGCGAAGAACGCGCCGCCAAGGAAAAGCAATGGCGCGAAGGCGACCTCGAGGAAATCGCCGAGGTGGGCGAGGAGCAGATCGCCGAGGTACTGGGCAACTGGACTGGCATCCCCGTGTTTAAGCTCACGGAGGAAGAATCCACGCGCCTGCTGCGCATGGAAGAGGAGCTGCACAAGCGCATCATCGGCCAAGACGATGCGGTGAAGGCTGTTTCTCGTGCCATTCGCCGCACCCGCGCCGGGTTGAAAGACCCGCGGCGGCCCTCGGGTTCCTTTATCTTCGCCGGGCCATCCGGTGTGGGTAAAACCGAACTCTCCAAGGCATTGGCCGAATTTCTGTTCGGCGAGGACGATGCGCTCATCCAGATCGACATGGGCGAATACCACGACCGGTTTACCGCCTCTCGCCTGTTTGGTGCGCCCCCTGGGTATGTTGGCTACGAAGAGGGCGGGCAACTTACCGAAAAAGTTCGCCGTAAGCCTTTCTCCGTGGTGCTGTTCGACGAGATCGAAAAAGCACACAAGGAGATCTACAACACCCTGTTGCAGGTGCTCGAAGACGGCCGGCTTACCGACGGCCAGGGGCGCGTCGTGGACTTTAAAAACACCGTGCTCATCTTCACCTCCAACTTGGGTACCCAAGATATCTCCAAGGCGGTGGGCATGGGCTTTAGCGCCGTCGGCGAATCCGATGCGGACGGCCAGTACGAGCGGATGAAAGACAAGGTCAACGACGAGCTGAAGAAGCACTTCCGCCCCGAGTTCTTGAACCGCATCGACGATATCGTGGTGTTCCACCAGCTCACCCGCGAGCAAATTGTCCAGATGGTGGATCTGCTCATTGGGCGCGTGGCTAAGGCCCTCGAGGCCAAGGACATGGCCTTGGAGCTCACCGACGCTGCCAAGAACCTTCTGGCCAAGCGCGGTTTCGATCCGGTGTTGGGCGCCCGCCCGCTGCGTCGCACGATCCAACGCGAGATCGAGGACGTGCTTTCCGAGAAAATCTTGTTCGGTGAACTGGGCGCCGGTGAGATCATCACCGTCGACGTTGTCGACGATGCGTTCACCTTCACCCCCAAGCCGAAGCCGTTGCCAGCGGATGCTTTTGACACGCTTGCGGTCGAAGCTGCGGAGCTCACCGCGGACTCCTAACGAGCAACTACATGCACATCCGATGTAGCTGGTTTCCTCAGCTACGTCGGATGTTTTGTTGTTAGACTCGGGGCATGGCAATCCAGGTTCGGGCGATTCTTCCCGAAGATCGCGAGTGGCTGCGGCAGTATCTGCTCAAACGCTGGGGTTCGGAGATCACCTACACGCGCGGTGTCGAGCATAATGTGGCGGTAACACCAGGTTTGCTTGCGGTGTGTAACGGAGACGTCGTGGGCGTCCTCACCTATATCGAACATGGAGACGATTGCGAGATTTTGTGTTTGAATGCCTTGCGCGAAGGCAAGGGCGTGGGCAGCCTCCTGGTAGAAACCTTCCTGAAAGATCGCATACCGGGCGAACGCATCACCGTGAGCGTGTACAACGATAATCTCGCCGCCCTCGGCTTCCTCCAGCATTTAGGTTTTAGGCTGGTGAGCTTGTTGCCCGGAAGCGTGGACGAAGCCCGCCGCAAAAACCCGGCCATTCCGTTGGTGGGCGCACGCGGCATTATCATTCACGACGAGATTGTGTTGGCTCAACGCCTGTAACCGCACCGGCTATACTGCAAACGCAAGCCCCACACACATGTACAAGGAGCTGAAGCTGCATGGGAATTACGTTCCGCAAACGCAAAAAAATAGGCAAGAACAGCTGGATCAATATCTCGGGCTCAGGGGCGTCCGCCTCAACCAAAGTCGGGCCCGTGACGGTAAACAGTCGCGGCGGGCTCTGGGTCAACCTTCCCGGCGGACTTACCTACCGCGGCCGTTGGCGCTAGCTCGGAGGGCTACGCTTCAGATCGGGGTGCCCGTTCGGCGGCCCATGCGATCAGGTCGCCGATTTCGGCTTTTGCTAATGGTGTGAGGGCCTTATTGTCTGCTAGCATTTGTTCCCCGCGCAGGCGGATAAATCGAGCGTAGTCTGGGTCGCCCGTGGTGGTGTACCCGGTTTTGGCGGCGCGCATTTCCGCGAGGTCGCGGGTGACTTGCCGGGTGAGTATCCAGCGTCCCCACATGGCAATTATTGCGCAAACGAGTGCGACGACGGCTGCGATTGGGAACCACAGATATAACACGCCAGCCAGCACCATCAGGCCCGTGACAAGTTTGCCTACGGAGTAGACGTAGTCTTGACGCTGCTTGGACAGGGTTTGTTGGCCGACGGCGATAAAGGTTTCTTTGAAGCTGGGGGCGGGTTGCTTGTCGGTGCTCATTGCGCGAGAACCTTCCGAATGTAGTCGGCGGCGGAGTTCGCCACGATGTCCGTTGCGGCTTGCACTTCGGCCGGCGAGTGGGGGAACGACACCGAGTGGTCTGCCCAGGCGTGCATGTCGAGGTCGTTCCAGGAATCCCCGAGCGAGTATGTTTCAAACTCGTTACCATGTTCGCCGCCGATGTGCGAGACGAGCCATTCGATGCCACTGCGTTTGGTGCACCCAGGCGGCACAATATCCAGGAAATTTTGGTTGCGGTGGCAGTCCACCAGCGCGCCGTAGCGCGTGATTACCCACTGCTGTATCTTGGCGATGGTTGCTTCCGTGTCCGCGCCGGCGTCGACCCACAGCGGGATGCCTACGAACTGGTGCTTCGCGACGTCGCTAAGCGCCAGCGGTTCGAAGTGCTGAACGATATCGGTTGTCGACGCCGCGGGAAGCGTACTCGCCAGCCGAAGGTCCGGCGTATCCAACGTGGTGGCGAACACCCCCACACCGGGCACATCGGCGAGCGCCCGCACCACGTCCAACACCACGTCCGAGGGCAACGTCGCGCTGTTCAATATGGTGTAGTTGGCGTCAGTGATGACGGCACCGGTGTATAGCACGTAGAAATCAAACGCTATACCGCTTGGCTGCAAGGCTCGCTGTGTTGCCGCAATCGATTTCCCCGTTGCGCACACTGCGAGGTAGCCCGCCCCGCGCCAGCATTCCATTGCGGCAACAACCTCGGGGGCAATTCGGCGCTGAAAAATCAGTGTTCCGTCGAGGTCGCTCACCAACAGTTTCCGGGGCGGGGCGGGCAACAACATGTGTACATGCCTTTCTACTACAACAACAGCGACTGGTGCAGGGGGGTGCGGGCAGCCACGCCGGAAAAGCTACGCCGGGGCGGGCGCGAGGATGCCGGCCCAATAGCCGAAAATGCCGATGGCAAACATGCCGAAGATAATCCAAATGGCGTTGACTTTCCGGCGCAGGAGCCACATGCATAGGAACGTCAACAGCAGCGCCGCCAGCCCCGGCAGGAGGGTGTCCAAAATGTCTTGCACTGTGGTCACAATTTCCGTGCCGGTTTGGTCTTCGTAGCGGGAAATCTCCAGCGGAATGTAAATGGATGTCCACTTGGATACCAGCGAACCCATCACAAACAGACCCATAATGGACGCCATTTGCGTCAGTTTCCGCAAGGTATTGCCGCCGACTTCGGAGACAACCTCAACACCCTTCTGGTATCCCAATTTGAAGCCGTACCAGCGCGTGGCCATCCGGAATATGGTGAGGACCGCGAAGAAAAGGATCGGGCCGAGGATATTGCCGTTGGTAGCCAACGAGGCGCCAAGCGCGGCCAGCACTGGGCGGGCGGTACCCCAAAACAGCGGGTCGCCGACACCGGCCAGCGGACCCATCAGGCCAACCTTTACGTTGGTGATGTCCGCATCGGAAATGTCTTCACCCGCGGCCTTCTGGCGCTCCATGGCCGCCGTCACACCGAAAATGGAGGAGGCGATCCACGGGTGGGTGTTAAAAAACTCCAGGTGGCGCTTGAGCGCCGCAGCTTGGTCTTCCTTTTTGGAGTAGAAGCGTCGAATGGCGGGCATGAGGGAAACGCACACGCCAATAGCCTGCATACGCTCGAAGTTAAACGACCCGAGCATAAACGAAGAGCGAATATACGTGGAAATGTAATCGCGTCGCGTTAATTCCGGTGGGCCGCCCGGTTGTTCAACCACAACGGCATCCGGTGTTGTTGGTGTAGTCATGATCGTTGTGTCCTTTCCGTCGCTCACTCAAGCTCGTTGTCGTAGTTTGGGCCGGTGGTAGCCATAGCCCGCGCAGGCGGCTTGATGCTGTCGTGGAACAGGGGATTGAGCTGCACGTACACCACGGCCAAGCAGGCGCCGATGATACCGAGACCAACCAGGTTTAAATCTGGGATAAACGCGGCCAACACGAATCCAAGGAAGAAGAACGGCATGAGGGCGCGAGCCTTCATCATGTTGATCACCATTGCGTAACCGACAACCACGATGAAGCCACCGGCCACCTGCAGGCCTACCGAAACAACCTCAGGGATTGCGCTCAGCCACCGCTCCACAGTGTCCGTACCGGCGACCGCTGCGACGGCGGCGGTGGGGATAGCCACGCGCAGACCCTGCAGAAACAGCGCCGTGAAGTGCATGATTTCGATGCCGCGGAAGTTAGCGTTTTCCGCGAATTTGTCCGCCTGATGCTGGAAAAAGACTGCAATGGTCCGTACGAAGATTGTCAGTACCTGGCCAGCTGCGGCAAGCGGGACCGCGATAGCAATACCGGTGTTTACATCCTGCCCACCAGCAATAACGACGACCGCCGCTACCGAAGACGCCAGCGCCGCATCCGGCGCCATAGCAGCACCGACATTCATCCAGCCAAGGGCAATCAGCTCCAGCATGCCGCCCAGGATGATGCCGGTTTTCAGGTCCCCCATCACTAAGCCCATGAGGGTACATGCCACCAGCGGTCGGTGAAACTGGCGTTCGTCCAACACGGACGCCATGCCCGCGACAAGCGCCACGAGCACAACAAGAACAAATGAAATGGCGCTCATCCCAGCAATCCTTTCTCCTTGAGCTTGCCCATCATTTCTGTGCGAGAACTTGTGGGAACCTGCTGCAATATCATCGGCACTCCGCGAGCATGGATTCCCTTATAGGCTTCAATATGTTCCTCATTGACGGAAACTGCCTCCGTGATGAGCGTCATGCCCGGCTTAAAGGTCACCCCACCCACATTCACCTCGTCGACTTGGATTCCCTCCTCCAACAGCTTGAGCGCATCCATCGGGCTCTCCACCACAATCATGGTGCGCATCCCCTTGTACTCTGGGTTGAAGTACACCCGAACCGTTTTCGCAAGGTCCAGCACATTGGTCCGCGCCGAAGCCGGCCCAACCTGCAACAACAACGATTTGCGTAGGGGGTCGTTGGCCGCGGCGTCGCAAGACGCGATGAGCGTTTTCGGTGCCACGTGGTTCACCCACGACCCCGCAACCTGGCCGTGAATCAGCCGCGAATCAATCCGCAACAACGCCACATTCATGGTGGCCTCGGGGTCGCGGGGAAAATTCGGGTCAACCTCAACCGGCGCAGCCTCAGCTGGCGAAGCCTCAGCTGGCGCCGGGTCTTTCGCATCACTCGGCGCAGCCCGCTTCGGCTTACCAACCTTGAATGAACGTACGCCAGTAGTTCCGGCCTTCAACGCCTTATTCACTAGTTTGTTCACCGTGACATTTGGGCGCCGAGCGGCGGTAAACACCTCGACCAACATGGGGATGCTCACACCGGAAACAACGTCCGCGTTATCCCGTTCCGCCACAAAACGAGCGCCCGCGTTATATGGGCTACCGCCGAATAGGTCCACGAGGAAAAGGAGATCATCGGATGAATTCCCTACGATATTCTCGTAGGCTTCGAGGAGGTCTTCGGGCCCCTGTCCGGGAACAAAAGTAACCGCATGGATATTGTCTACCTCGCCAACAATCATCGTGGCTGAGTCAATCAATGCTGGGGCTGATTCCCCATGTGCAGCAACTATTATACAGACCATATGTTCCTCCGTATCATGGGTAAACAATGAGGTTATCGGCGTTGTCTCGGTCTTTTCCTATTGAAATCTCATGCTATCTCCCAGGCTGATAACGAGGCAGTCATATATCGCAAATTGTAACGGTAATCATATTGAATTGTAGATATTTGGAAGTCCACACTGCATGATTTCATTTGGCCGCAAAATTGGTCTGATCACCCCCGGAATCTCTTTAGGAAGTGTGCAAATAAACTTGACTTGCCGCGATATCGGAATAAAACGCCAACGCTGCTACCCCCGTCATGTTGTTTTTCCAACAACTCGTAGCGGTGGCAGTGTTGAAATGCACGTGCGTATCCCCCTGCGACACCGAAGAACATTCCCGCATCGAAGTCCGCAGGGGGTGCCCCAAGCAGCCCCCGTCGAAGCGGTCGAGATCCTGCCGCCCTTCAGGCGCTAGCTACGTTGCTTGGTTTCGTCCAACTGCTGCTCAGGCGACGGGCAACCGGAACTTGCCGGGGACATGTTCCTCGGCGAGCCCGTCGACCAGCAGGGAATACAAAGCGCGGTCCCGTTGGGGCGCATCCGGCCACAAAATATCAATGCTGGCGCGCGTCACCTCCGAATTATCACGCAGGTGAGCCATAATAATGCCCCGCACCTGACGGTCCGTGCCTGCGAATTTTTGCGTGCGGCGGTGCGGCGCCTCGGCGGGCATTGGGCAACCAGCCAGCTGCCAAGCACACGTTTCTTTGATAGGGCATTCGTCGCACTTTGGCTCTGGCGTGCAAACCAGCGCGCCCAACTCCATCAAGGCAACCGAAAATTCGGGCGCATTCTCGGCGGGCAGCAAGTCCGCCACCGCGCGCAAATCCGCAGCCCGAGGATTGCCCTGATGAAACTCACCCTGGACATATCGTCGTAGTACGCGCCGCACGTTTGTGTCTACGACGGGAACACGGCGTCGATAGGCAAAGGCAGCGACGGCGCGTGCGGTGTAGTCGCCGATCCCCGGCAATTCCAGCAAGTCCGCCACCGTATTCGGAACCTCGCCGTCGTGGTGCTTCACAATCGCGCGGGCGCAATCCAGCAGGCGGAGCGCACGGCGCGGGTAGCCAAGATTGCCCCACGTCCGCAACACCTCATCGGGGCTGGCCTGCGAAAACGCCAGAGGAGTCGGCCAACGCGACAACCACGCTTCCCACAACGGTTCCACGCGCGACACCTGAGTTTGCTGGCTCATCACTTCGCTGAGCAGCACACCCCACGGGGAGGTGCCGCGCCGCCACACGATATCGCGGGCGTGACGCTGATACCAGGAGAGGAGGTCATCAATCACGAGCAGTAGTGTACCCCCGACAATTGCCCCCAAGCGCGGTTACGGGTGCAAAATATCAATATGGCTCCCAACGAAATGAACCGCGGCAAAACTCCTCACAGTGTGTGGCAGCAATTGCAAGCCGGAAACGAGCGCTTTATGCACTTTCGGGAGGAACGCCCCAACCAAGACGTCAGCCGCAGGCATGAACTCCAGCAAGGGCAAAACCCCATCGCCGCCGTGCTTGCGTGTTCGGATTCCCGCGTGCCAGTAGAAATGATCTTCGATCAAGGGCTGGGGGATGTGTTTGTGATTCGTACGGCGGGGGAAATCATCGACCTCGCGGTGCTGGGCAGCCTCGAATACGCGGTGGAATCACTCGGGGTGCCGCTGGTGGTAGTCATGGGGCACGAATCCTGCGGCGCCGTGGCGGCGACCCAGGCGGCGTTGGACGGGCAAGGCATCCCGGACGGCTTTCAGCGGGTGCTGATTGAAAAGGTCAGCCCATCCATTCTGGAGGCACGGGCGGCAGGCGACACCACCACTGCACAATTCGAGGTGAGGCACGTTGCTGAGACAGTGGATCAGATTATGAGCCGATCACCTGAGATTAAGGCAAAAATTTCCCGTGGAACCTGTGGCATTGTTGGGGTTCGCTACAGACTTTCTGATGGCTACGCCGAGCCTGTCGTAACTGTAGGCGTGGACTCACTAGAATAACATGCGTGCAACGTAACTCCCGACGACTCCCAGAAGTAATCTACATCCGCCGACGCGTCGCGGCGCTCGTAGTGCTTCTCGTGCTCATCGGCTCTGTGACCAGCATCTTGGTATACGTAAGCAAGAGCGCCAGCACGGAAACCATTACCGCGACCCCGACTTCCTCCGCAGGCTCGCCCACCACCGCGCCCACATCCTCCACCAACAAAGCTGAAAAAACAGGAGACACTCGCACAGACGAAGACACCGTAACCAGCGGAACAACCACCGGCACAAGCACAGAATCCAACCTCACACCTGTGAAAAAAGATACCTGTGAATTACAGGATCTTATCGTGGAAGCACGCAGTGACCGGCCGAGCTATGCAGCCGATGCGCAACCACACTTCTACCTCACGGTGCGCAATCCCACGACCGCAGATTGCGTCATTGACCTGCGTGAAGAACAGCTCCGCTTCGAGGTGTATGACTTGGCTACCAACAGCCGCATTTGGTCTGACATCGACTGCAACGCTTCCGAAGATTCCTCGGCGCGCACATTCCCCGCGGAATCGGAGCGTCACTACGAGGCGATTTGGTCGCGCACGTATTCCTCCCCGGGTAGCTGTGCCGGGCGGGAAAGCGTGCCATCGGGTTCTTATCTGCTCTACACCTTGGTGGGCACGAACAACTCAGACGGACAAACCTTCAATCTGAATTGACGCGTGTAAGAAGTTTAACGGCAGTAAAAGGTTTAACGGGTGTAAAAAACAAACGTGGTATATATACCCTCGGAGACCCGAGACCCGAGACCCGAGACACGTCACCGTCGGAGCCGGCTCAGGCCATCGTGGATGTGACGTGCCCACAAGGTGCCCACGTGGTCTACTTTCGCAATGTCGTCGATATTAGCCTCGAGCAGCCGGTGCAGGTCACCGAAATGACCAGCGAGTTTATCCATGAGGAAGGATTGCACCCGCGGTACGCGGTTGAGCACTCGGTAGCCGCGCGGTACCACCCATTGGTTTAGGGATTCTTCGGCGACGGGGAATCCGAGGATTCGGGCGACGAAAGTGCCTTTCACAAGGTCGGTATCGGGCAGCTGCTGGAGGGATTGCAGGGCGGCTTGTACTGCGGCGTCGTTAGGCAGGCCGTCGCTGACTAGGTAATCGCGGACGATAACCTCAAGGTCGTGTTCGTTGTCGCCGTGCAGTTCGGCGAGCTGGATGCCCAATTGCTTACCGTCGACGCCCAGTTCGATGACGTCGCGGTGGATCGTCGCCGCGGCCCGTCGCAGCATTTCCATGCGCTGCACCACGGCAACGACGTCCGCCACCGCCGAATAGTGGTTCAATTCCGCGCGGAACAGGTATTGGTTATCTCGATCAAGTCGCTGCCGGTAGCGTTCCATCGTGGCCAAACCTTGGTTTGCGCGGGAGAGGATTTCCGCGGAGTCCTGGAGCACATGCCGCTGGTCATTGACGTACACGGTAATCAGTTTCATTGATTGGCTTACGGCAATCACTGGGTATCCGGTTTGCAGGGCGGTGCGTTCCGCCGAGCGGTGGCGGGTGCCGGATTCGGAGGTTGGTAGCGCGGCGTCGGGCATGAGTTGCACGTTTGCTCGACGGATGCGGTTGCCGGAATCGGATAGCACGACCGCGCCGTCCATTTTGCACAGTTCCCGCAGACGCGTAGCGGTGAATTCGACGTCGAGTTCGAACCCGCCGTCGCAAAGCGTGGCGACCTGTTCGTTAAACCCGAGCACGATCAGCGCACCGGTGCGTCCGCGTAGGATTCGTTCCAGACCGTCGCGCAGTGCCGTGCCGGGGGCGAGACGCTTCAATGTCGCGTTGAGCGTCAAAGGGTGTGCATGCATAATGCGTTTAGCTTACTGCGTTGATGGCGGCTCGAATATCCGCGACATGTTCGATGTGCATGCCTGGAATTTCCGGGTCTTGACCCGCCGGGACGATAGCACGTGTGTACCCCAGCCGGTGGGCTTCTGTGAGGCGCCGTTGGAGGTTTGGTACGCGACGAATTTCGCCTGCGAGTCCGACTTCGCCCAACACCACGGTCTTTTCGGGCAGTGGGGTGCCGCTGAGCGCGGAGGCGGTGGCCAGTGCGACCGCGAGATCGGCTGCGGGCTCGCCCACTTTCATGCCGCCTACCGTGGCGATATACACTTCCTTTTCGGATGTGCGTTTGCCGGCGCGGGCGGCGAGGACGGCGAGCACCATGGGTACGCGCGCGGCGTCGAGACCTGTTACGGCGCGGCGCGGGTTTTTGTTTGGGGTATCCACCAGCAAGCTCTGTACTTCGGCAAGGATCGGACGCACTCCGTCCATGGCCACGGTGACGGCGGTGCCGTCGGGTGTGGCGTCGCGGTGGGAAAGAAATAACCCGGAGGGGTCCGAGATTTCTTTAATGCCGTCGGCTTGTTGTTCGAAGCAGCCGACCTCGTCGGTGGCGCCGAAGCGGTTTTTCATGCCGCGTAGCAGTCGGAGGCTGGAATGCCGATCGCCCTCAAAATTCAACACCACGTCAACTAAGTGTTCGAGCACGCGGGGGCCTGCGACGTTGCCGTCTTTGGTGACGTGCCCGACGAGCAGCACCGGCACCCCGGAAGTTTTTGCCAGGGTGGTGAGCGCCGCCGTTACCGCACGTGATTGTGCAACGCCGCCGGGTACGCCTTCCACGCCAGAGGCTTTCATGGTTTGTACGGAGTCGACGATGAGCAGGGAGGGTTTCAACGCTTGCACATGTCCGAACACAACATCGAGGTTTGGTTCGCTCGTGAGGTACAGCGTCTCATGCAGCGCCCCGGTGCGTTCCGCCCGCAGCCGCACCTGGCCTGCTGACTCTTCCGCCGTGACATACAATGCGATCCGTCCGAGCGCCGCCCACCGGGACGCAACCTCCAGCAGCAGCGTGGATTTTCCTACTCCCGGCTCCCCGGCCATCAGGACCACGCTTCCGGGAACGATGCCCGCACCCAGCACCCGATCTAGCTCCCCGATCCCAGTCTTGATGCTTGTCGACGCCGCCGCATCCACCGCAACAATCGGAACCGCCGGCGATGTCGGGGCCAAGGCCCCCACAACGTTTGATGTGCCAGGTGTGGATTCTTCGAGTGTGCCCCAAGACCCGCATTCCGGACAGCGCCCCAACCATTTCGGGCTGGAATACCCACACTCGGTGCAGGTATGGATGGTTCGTTCCTTTTTGGCCATGCCCAGTACTGTACTTGTCGCGCTGATCTGCGATTGTTTTAGAATCCACCCAATGATGTGCTGAACCCGCGCATGGTGTGCCGCCTAGCCCGGGATTGGTAGACCCCAATCCAATCCCGGTGGAAGTGAAGAGGGGCCCCGAAAGGCCCCTGTGAAACCCGCGAAGATTAGTGCTTTGCGTCCTTGGATTCCATCTTGTCGGAGACGACGCGATCTTCTTTGCCGGCCTCGTGCAGGTTTGCGGCGATCGGCGCCTCGACCTTCACCGAGCCGTTGTCGAACGTGAATTCCACTTCTTTGTGGCCGCCGACCGCGAAACCGGGATTCTTGATCTCCGTGCTGATGTGCTTGATGCACACGCCTTCGGTTTCGGTGAGCATGTCGGTGTATTCGGCTGCGTCCGCAACGATGGAGCAGTTGCGCTCCATGGCGGGGGTATCCGAAAGTGTGACTTCCGTGCCGCCAACCGAAACTTTCTTCAAGGAATGGGAGGTCATTTTCGTGTCATCGTTGACTGCGGTGAACTTCACCGCGGCCGAAGAATCATCGTTGACCACGATAGTTACGTCGCGGACGAGCACCTTGCCATCGTCTGTTTGTGCGGGAACGCCGTCAACTGCGGCGACCTGATCGGCGGTTTGGGAAATCTGACCAGCGCCGCAGGCGGTCAGGGTGGCCAGTGCAGCGATACCGGCGATGGCAATGCGGAGGGTTTTCACTTCTTGTCACTCCAACAGGGAAAGGGGGTCAGACGGGGGTTACGCGATTATCTTAGTCTGTACACTTGGTTCCCGCACTACACGGGGGGAATGGGGCCCGAAACGCGCAGGTCGCCCGCATGATACTATGTACGCTGTTGAAAAGAGGAAGCCGCAAGGAGTGGGTATGGAATTCAAGGTCGGTGACGTGGTGGTATACCCGCACCACGGCGCGGCGGTCATCGAGGCCATTGAGCAACGTGAACGGGGCGGCCAGGTAATCGATTACTTGGTGCTGCAGATCAATCAGTCTGACCTGACCGTGCGAGTCCCCGCCCAAAATGCCGAACTGGTTGGCGTACGCGACGTGGTCGGGGAGGAGGGCCTGCAAAAGGTGTTCTCCGTGCTGCGTGAGACTGATGTGGAGGAGGCCGGCAACTGGTCTCGCCGTTATAAGGCTAACCAGGAGCGGCTCGCTTCCGGCGATGTGAACAAGGTTGCTGAGGTGGTGCGCGATTTGTGGCGCCGCGATCAGGACCGGGGGTTGTCGGCCGGCGAGAAGCGCATGCTGGCGAAGGCTCGCCAGGTGCTGGTCGGGGAGTTGGCGCTTGCCAAGAATGTTGATGAGGCGAAGTCGGATGATCTGTTGGCCCAGATCGCGGCCACGATTGAGCGCCATCGCGCCCTGAAAATTGAGGACGAGCCGGAGAAGAAACCTGTCGAGGATATCGATCTCGACGATATTAACTTCGACGATGACGAAGACTAGCCCACCGCACATCCAGCTACCGGCCACCGAGCCATCAGTTACGGCGTTGGTGGTCGCCGCGGGACAGGGCACCCGATTGGGGGCGGGTATTCCGAAGGCGTTTGTTTCGGTGGGTGGTTCGACGTTGTTGGAACGTAGTGTTGCTGGCTTGCGCGCCGCTGGGGTGGCGGAGGTTGTGGTGGTGGTCAGCGCCGACATGGTGCAGACGGCCGAAGCCATGTTTGGCGGATCGGTCCGCGTTGTGGCCGGCGGGGCGGAGCGTATGGATTCGGTCCGCGCCGGACTTGCACACGTGAGCGGTGGGATCGTGTTGATTCATGATGCTGCCCGCGCCCTCACCCCACCCGAGATGATTCGTCGCGTGATTGCGGCGACCCGTCAGCACGGCGCGGTGATTCCTGTGCTGCCGGTGACGGATACGATGAAGCGGGTTGCGGGAGGGGTGGTCGTCGATACGCCGGATCGTAGCGAGTTGCGCGCTGTGCAAACGCCGCAGGGTTTCGACGTCGCGCAGCTCAAGGCAGCATACGCCGCTCGCCCGGATCGTCTGGCCACGGACGACGCTAGCCTCATGGAATGGAACGGAACTCCCGTGCGATGCGTGGATGGGGACGCGATGGCGTTTAAAGTCACCACCCCGCTGGACCTTGCACTCGCACGCGCACTGACCGAAGGAGAAACATGTTAATCCCGCGGGTAGGCGTGGCTACGGACGCTCACCAGGTGCAGCCCGGCAAACCTTGCTGGATCGCTTGCCTGCTCTTTGAAGGTGTGGACGGTTGCGAGGGCCACTCCGACGGGGACGTGGTGGCGCACGCGGTGGTGGATGCCTTGTTGTCGGCCGCAGGCCTCGGCGACTTAGGGAGTTTCGTCGGCGTCGGCCGCTCCGAATACGACAATGTTTCCGGCAAACGTCTCCTGCGGGAGGCGCGCGACCTGCTGGAATCGGAGGGGTTTGTCATCGGCAACGCCGCCGTGCAGCTGGTGGGTAACACCCCGAAGTTGGGGCCGCGGCGTAAGGAAGCGGAACGTGTGATGAGCGATTATATCGGTGCGCCCGTCTCCGTAGCCGCTACCACCACCGACCACCTGGGGTTCACCGGTCGCGGTGAGGGGCGTGCCGCTGTGGCGACTGCCGTGGTGTGGAAGCGGAACGATACACTTTAGGGTGTGAATCTACGACTCTTTGACACCAATACACGTACACTCCGCGACTTCGTCCCGCTGAAGCCGGGCCATGCTTCGGTGTATTTATGTGGTGCTACCGTCCAAACCATCCCGCACATTGGGCATGTGCGTTCCGGGGTCGCCTTTGACATCCTGCGGAATTGGTTGGAGGCCAAAGGGCTCGACGTTGCCTTTGTGCGCAACGTGACCGATATTGACGATAAAATCATCGCTAAGGCTGCCGAACATGGGCGGCCCTGGTGGGAATGGGCCGCTACGCATGAGCGGGCGTTCCAGTGGGCGTATGAGCAACTCGGGGTGCGGCCGCCGTCGATTGAACCGCGCGCCACTGGGCACATCACCCAAATAGTGGAGTACATTCAACGGATCATCGGCAACGGTCACGGCTACGCCGCCGACGGGAATGTGTATTTCCAGCCCACCACCCTCGCCGATTATGGGCAGCTGTCCGGGCAAAAGCTCGACGAGTTGGATCAGGGGGAATCCGCGGGCACCGGCAAGCGGGATCCGCGCGACTTTACCTTGTGGAAGGCCGCGAAACCGGGCGAGCCGAGCTGGCCAACGCCGTGGGGTCCGGGCCGTCCCGGCTGGCACATCGAATGCTCCGCGATGGCCACGACCTACTTGGGCGGCGAGTTTGATATTCACGCGGGAGGCTTGGACCTGCAATTCCCGCACCACGAGAATGAGATCGCCCAGGCGCACGGCGCGGGTGATGGGTTTGCGCGCTACTGGTTGCACAACGGTTGGGTCACCATGTCGGGCGAAAAGATGAGTAAATCCCTGGGCAATGTGCTGAGCGTGCCCAACGTGCTCACCTTGGTGCGCCCGGTAGAGCTGCGCTACTATCTGGGCAGCGCGCACTATCGTTCGATGCTGGAGTATTCGGAGGCGTCTTTGAAGGAGGCTGCCGCCGGGTATCGCCGGGTGGAGGCGTTTGTGCATCGTTTTGAAGACGCGGAACCCACCACTTGGACCGCGGGGTTTGAACAGGCTCTCGATGATGATTTGGGTGTTCCGGCGGCGCTCGCCGAGGTGCATACCGCCGTGCGTGCGGGCAACTCGGCGCTGGCCGCAGGCGATACCGAAACTGCCCGCGCTCTTGCCGGCCAGGTGCGCGCCATGATGGCCGTGCTCGGCGTGGATCCGCTCAGTGATACCTGGCGTGAAACCACCTCGACCAAGGCTATCGACGCCCTGAACGTACTGGTCAGCGCCGAGTTGCAGCGCCGTACCACCGCCCGCGAGCAGCGTGATTGGGCCACCGCCGATGAGGTTCGAGACCGACTGGCGGCGGCTGGCATTGATGTGGTGGATACCCCCAACGGCCCGGAATGGTCGCTGAAAGAAGAGGATTAGACAATATGGCAGGCAATTCCAAGCGCCAAGGTGCGATTCGTCAAACCAATAAAAAGGGCGCCCAGACTGGTTCTGGCGGAAAGGTGCGCCGCGGGCTGCGCGGGAAAGGCCCTACTCCGAAGGCGGAGGATCGCGTCTACCACGCAGCTCACAAGCGTAAGCTGGAGCGTCAGCGCAGGGACTCTGGACGTCACGTGAAGGAGCAAACCACGGAGCTGGTGGTTGGCCGCAACCCCGTGGTGGAATGCTTACACGCTAAGGTGCCGGCGAATGCCCTGTACGTGGTGGAAGGCACCTCCAACGATGACCGCCTTTCCGAAGCCGTCCACCTGTGCGCTGCCCGCAGCATCCCGGTGCTTGAGATTTCGCGCCACGAGTTGGATCGCATGACCGGTAACGGCATGCACCAGGGCATCGGCCTGCAGATCCCCCCATATCAATACGCCGAGGTGGAGGACCTGATCGACCATGTGGCGGCCGCCGGCGAACCCGGCATGATCGTGTGCCTGGACAACATCACGGACCCCCGCAATCTGGGCGCGGTGATTCGCTCCGTCGCCGCCTTCGGTGGGCACGGCGTGGTCATCCCAGAGCGCAGGTCCGCCTCCGTCACCGCAGTGGCGTGGCGCACTTCGGCGGGCACTGCCGCCCGCTTGCCCGTGGCGAAGGCGACGAACCTGACGCGCACCTTGAAGCAATTCCAGCAGGCGGGCTACCAGGTGGTTGGCCTCGACGCAGGCGGGGAACACACCTTGGATACCTACGACGGAACCACGCCGACCGTTATTGTTGTCGGTTCCGAGGGGAAAGGGATGTCCCGCCTCGTGCGGGAAACGTGCGACACGATCATGTCCATCCCCACCGCCGATTGGGTGGAATCGCTCAACGCTTCCGTTGCCGCCGGCGTGGTGCTTGGGGAATTCGCCCGCCAGCGTCGCGCCGCCCGCCGTTAGCCGCCGGGTTACGCCGCGAGGCGGCGTTCCCGGATCGCCCCGATCGCCCGGCACACCAGGTAGATCGCAAACGAAATGCTGGTCACAAACACACTGACCGGCAGCCCGGGCGCTAGGGACAGCACGAACCCACCGACGGCTGCTGCCAGGGCAAACGCCGTGGACAGCAGTACCGCGAGGAGAGGGTTTGCGGTGACGCTGATCGCCGCCGCGCCCGGCGTGATCAGCAGCGCAATGACCAGCAGCGCGCCCACAATCTGCACCGATTGCGCCGACGTTAACCCCACCAACACGGCAAACAGTACGGACATCAGCCGCACATTCACCCCGCTTGCCGACGCCATGACAGGATCCGCCGCAGCGAACAGTAATGGCCGCCACAACACGGCGACCGCCCCCACCACCAGCAGCACAATCACCGCGAGGAACCCCACGCTCGCCCCGGAAACCCCGACAATCTGGCCGGTGAGCAGTGTAAACGCGGTGGAAGCGCGGCCTGGGTACAGGTGAATAAACAACACCGATAGCCCCATGCCAAAGCTAAACACCACACCGATGGCACTATCTTGATTCCGCATGCCCAGCAGCGCCAGGACGATCGCCGCGACCACCGAACCAATCACCGCGCCGACGCCTACGTTTAATCCCGCCAGCAAGGCCGCGGACGCCCCCATCAGCGCCAACTCCGAGGTGCCATGTACCGCAAACGACATCCGGCGCAGCACCACCAGCGGGGCCATCACCCCAGAAACCACGCCGAGCAACGCCGCGGCCAGCAGGCCCTGGAGCACAAAGTCGACGCCCAGCAAGTACATGGTGTCCTGGTAAAACTGCTCCACGATTAAATCACCACCATGCGATCATCAACTCGCACCACATCGACCTTCGTGCCGTACAGTTCGCTCAGCACTTCGCCGCGCATCACCTCCGACACCGTGCCCACGGTGTGCCCGTGGGGTGCCAAATACAACACCCGATCAGTGGCCCGCATCACCGGGTTGATGGAATGCGTCACAAACACCACCGTTGCGCCGGAATGCTTGAGCAATTCGACAGTGCGCTTTTCCATGTTTAAATCAAGACTGAGTAGGGGCTCGTCGCACAACAACAATTCGGGATCGCCAGCGAGCGCCTGCGCTTGGCGCACCAGCTGCTGCTGTCCGCCCGACAGGGAGCCCGCCCGCCGGTCGGCCAAGTGACTCGCACCGACTCGCGCTAGCAGCTCGTCGACCTCCCGGCGTTTCGGGCTGCGGGAACGCAGCATCCCATGAGCGAGCGATAAACTTACCAAATCGCGGGCCCGCAACGGCAGCCCCGAAGGAAACATTCGCTGCTGCGGAATATAGCCAATACGATCCGTGGCAGTAATACTGCCCGCGGTGAGCTTCCGAGTACCCAAAATCGCGGCCAGCAACGTGGACTTACCAACCCCGTTCGGGCCTAACACGGTGAGGAACTCGCCCGATTCCACACGGAAATCCAGCCCCGACCACAGGGGCTGGATCCCAGCATTATGAAACGCTAACGTCACTTCGTGGCATCCGCCAGACGCTTCACAAAATCACTATAGAAGTCGAAATAGTTTTCGCCCTTGGCCGGCATTTCATACACATCAACCACCTTGATGCCCTTCTTCTCCGCGGCTTCGCGGATACGGCGCGTGGTATCGGTGGCGGTTTGCGGGGCGTCGATAAGCACTTTCATTTCGCCCTGCTCAATGGCGTCCAAAAACGCAGACACGTCCGCCGCAGTCGGTTCCGCCTCGTTCAGTGCGGAATGGTGGTAGCCCTCGGGTGTCACATCCTCAAGCTTGCTATCGGACACCAGCAAATCCGCAATCGGGTGCGTCTGCGCAATCTTCACCGCCGGCAACGCAGCAACCATTTCGTGCGCCGACTGCAACGACTCCGCCACCTTCTCCGGAGTGGTCTGCGCATCCGGGGCGGTCTCCCCAACTTTCGCCGCAAGGTCCTTCGCAAGGTCAGTCACCGCCTGATCATCGAACCAAACGTGCTCGTTAGAGCCCATTTCATGCGAGTGGCCCTCATGGGAGTGGCCGTGGTCGTGGTCGCCATGGTGATGGCCCGTGGTCAGCGGCAAGGCGTGCACAACCTTCGCTTCGTCCACGGCCTGGTACAGCCACGCGTCGTAGCCGCCCCCGCCGACGACCACGATGTCCGCTTCCTTCGCCTTTGCCAAATCAGCCGCGGCAGGCTCGAAGGAGTGAGGGTCCGTGTCTTGGCCCGAAACAATCGCCGTGATGTGCGCACCCGGCACAACCTGTTCCGCAACGTCCGCCCACACTTGCGTCGAGGCGACGATCTTGACGGCGTCGCCTTGGGTGCTGGCGGAGCTGGAGGAAGACGCGGCGCCGCTCGTAGCATTCGAGTCTGTTTGCGAGTTAGGTGTACAGGAAACCGCTAAGCAAGCGGCAGCAGAGATAGAAAGCAAGCGACGAATCATGTGTTCAACCATCGTGAAAATGGAAATGTTTGTCAAGTACGTTTTTGTTTGAACTGGTAAATTCGATGTATGGCAAAGCAGACCCTCGCCACGTTGGCGCGCGAGTTGGGTGTTTCACGGACCACAGTTTCGAATGCTTACAATCGTCCCGAACAGCTCTCGCCAGAGCTTCGGGAGAAAATCCTCGATACCGCCGCTCGACTCGGATACGCCGGGCCGGATCCGACCGCACGTTCGCTTCGCCGCAGGCGCACGGGAACGATCGGCGTCCTGTTTACTGACCACCTCACCTACGCGTTCGACGACCTCGCTTCGGTGGATTTTCTTGCCGGAATGGCTGAGGTTGGCCAAGAGCGGGGAGCGGCGCTCACGTTGGTGCCGGCGAAACCTTCCGGCGCGGTGGCTCCTGACCTGGTGAATTCCGCCGTGGTTGACGGGTTTGTCGTGTACTCCGTGGCCGCCCAAGACCCCTACTTACAGGCGGCCGTTGCCCGGCAATTGCCGCTCGTGGTGTGCGACCAGCCGGTGGGAACAAGCTTGCCCTTCGTTGGTATCGACGACCGCGCCGCCATCGCGCCCGCCGCTCGCGCACTGGTAGCCGCAGGGCACCGTCGAATAGGCATTCTGTGCATCCGCCTGGACCGATTGCGCAACGACGGCGAAGTTAGCGCGGAGCGGTTACATGCGGCGTCGTTACACGTGCAGCGCTCCCGCGTCCTCGGCGCGCTCGACGTGTTCCGCGACGCCGGCATTACGGGGGACATCCCCGTTGTGGAACGGCACATTAATGATCGCCAAAACAACCGCGATGCTGCACAAGAACTCCTGGAACGGCACCCCGACATTACGGCTGTTTTGTGCACCACGGACTCCATGTCGTTCGGCGTGCTCGATTACGCCGCGGAACGCGGCATCCGGGTGCCCGAAGACCTCTCCGTCACAGGTTTTGACGGCGTGTCCACCGCGCTCGCCCGTGGACTGACCACCGTGATCCAACCAAACCGCGAGAAAGGCATTGCATCCGCGCGTGCGCTCTTCCGGCTCATCGAGGGCGAAGCAATCGAACCCGAACGCATCCTCGACACCACCTGGTTCCCCGGCAACACCGTATCGACGCCGCGCGCTACGAACGCTGAGCTGCCAACGCGCTAAGGAACGTCTCCACCTGGTCAATTGACTCCAAGCGCAGCAGCGCCAACGTTTCACCAGCGCCCACCTTCACCCCAAGGTCGCCGGGTTGCATCACCGCAAAACCCGTCTCGTCCGTGGCATCATCACCAATAAACACCACGTGCGCGTCCCCGCGATTCGCACGAATCCAACCACCCTTGGACGTATCAAGCACCGAAAACTCCAACACACACTTGCCGTGGGTGACATCAATGCCAGGGCGGACCAGCGCCTCCGCACGTTTCAAGAGCTGCTCGCCCCCGCTGGCCATCCCGCGGGTGTGCAACACCCGGTGATACGGCTTCACCTCCACATGCGCCCCCTGATGCTCCTCTGCTAATGCCAGCAGCTCCCGCTCAAGATCTGCCAGCAACAACCGCTGAAGATCCGTCAGCACCGCCGGCTTCGTTCCCTCCGCACCGTGGCTGCCCACTAGCTCAATCGCCGACGAGACGGGGGCAAGCTGCCGCAATACATCCAGTGACCGGCCCGATAAAATCACCACCCGAGTATCTGGCAACGCTGCCAACTGCTCCAGCGCCGCAATCGAATTCGCATTCACCGGGACATTCATCGGATCCGCGCTGAACCCAGCCAACGTGCCATCAAAATCAGAAACCACGAGTAAAGGAGCCATACCACCATAGTGCCATTACGGTCGCCCTGCGCGCCTGAGATTGGTGGCTGCTAACCCACACTGGCGGTCAATGAGTACGTACATCGACAAGCGCTACCGCATCATCATTCGAACATGGTTACGGTTGGTGGTGGTTATGCAGTGCGAGCAGTACGCAACCTTTCCGAAGTGATTGAAGTTGGTGCGTTCAGCCTGACTCACCGCGAGAAACTTCACTCACAGGTTTTGCGTAATAGGAGATCTTTATGGGGGAGTCCCAATTTTGTTTGTTAATTTGTGGAGTGGCTTTGTCGGGCTGTAAACGCTGAGTAAAACAGTGCGTTTGCCAGCATTTTGTTGCCAGGTTATTTTACTGGTGGAATTACGGCTACGGTAGCAAGTCAACTTACGCTAAGCGCTAATCCACCAATCGAATACCTGGGCGGTCGATGGCTTCGCCGTCCTGGGTCAGCACCAAGTCCTTCCCATCGCGGGACATGCTGAAGCCGCCGTGGAGCATGTCGGTCAGGGCGTCGTGAAAGAACTTTTCCTTGCCGTCACAGTCAGCTTCTTTGATCTCCATGTCGTGGAATTCCACGTGGTCAGCGTCTGCGGGCTTTGCGCCCTCGCCATCCTTGGTAAACGTCACCCGCCCCTGGAACGGTGCGCACCCAGTGAAGCCCGCCACGGTGGAATCTCCGAACACCATGGTCGCGGTTCCAGCGACCGAATCCGGTAACCCGCTCGGTGTCCCTGGATCCGTATAAACGTTCGTAATTTGCCAGGTGGAGTCGACAACTTCGGGTTGCGTCGCTGAGCAACCCGTGAGCAATGCCGCACCGACACAGCAGACAACGCCAACGCGGATCATTGCAGGCACTCCAGGAAGCTTCGCGCCCATTCGTTGACGTCGTAGGTGAGCACTTGTTCGTGCAGCTCCAGCATGCGGGTGCGCGCATCCTCAGGGTCCGCAGTCAATGCGTTGAGCAGCTGGCGCTTCACGGATTCAATGTCGTGCGGATTGCACAACCATGCGCGCTGAAGTTCGATTGCAGAGCCTGCGAACTCGCTCAGCACCAGCGCACCGGAGCCGTCCCCGTGGCATGCCACGTACTCTTTTGCCACCAAGTTCATCCCGTCCTTATAAGCGGTAATGAACATCACGTCCGCACGCTTGTAGTAGCGCAACAGTTCTGCCTTCGACAGTGACCTGTGCATATAGTGCACCACCGGGTGCGCCACCGTGCCGAATCGACCATTGATTCGCCCCACGGCTTCCTCGACTTGCGACCGCGTACGGCGGTATTGGTCGATGCGTTCCCGCGACGGCGTCGCAATCTGAATCAGCATGGTGTTCGCCGCCTCCACCGCGCCCGATTCGAGCAGTTCTTCGAATGCGAGGAGGCGCTGTAGGATGCCCTTAGTGTAGTCAAGGCGGTCCACGCCAAGAATGACCGTGCCCTCCGCCTCGATCGGTTCTACGTTCGCCGCGGCCGCCGCCACTTCCGAAGAGTCGATCGAAATTGGGAACGCCGCCACCCCGACCTTGCGCCCGTCCGGCGCGGTGATATACGCCGTAACCTCGCGTATCGACGCCGTCCCTTCCACGCGTAGTTTGTCCGGCTGCCCAATCGTCGAACCGGTGAGCGTGACCTGTCGCGCCAAGGACAAAAAGTTCTCGGTATTTTGTTCGAGGTGGAAGCCGATCAGATCCGCGCCCAACAGCCCACGCATCAGCTCCTCGCGCCACGGCAACTGGCGGAACAGATCTGCCGACGGGAACGGAATGTGCAGGAAGAAACCGATTTTCAGGTCAGGCCGCAGCTGCCGCAGAATGCCTGGTACGAGCTGCAATTGGTAGTCCTGGATCCACACCGTCGCCCCTTCGGAGGCTACCTCCGCGGCTTCCTGAGCGAACTTGTGGTTGACGTTGCGGTAGGTTTCCCACCACGTGCGGTGGTACTCCGGCGGCACGATTAAGTCATGGTACAAAGGCCACAGCGTGGCGTTAGAAAAGCCTTCGTAAAATTCCTCGTAGTCGCCCTCGGTGAGGGTGACGGGGTGGAGGAGCACGCCGTCAGCTTCGAACGGCTCGGGTGCTTCGTCCGGCACACCGGGCCAGCCGACCCAGCATCCGTGGTGGCGCGCCAGCACTGGCGACAGGGCCGTGACAAGACCGCCGGGACTTGGCGACCACTCGTGAGTTCCGTCTGGATGGGTCGTCAGGTCAACCGGCAGCCTGTTGGCTACCACCACGAAATCACTGTTCATGACTTCTTCGCAGCCTTCTTCGTTGTTTTCTTCGTCGTCTTCTTGGCGGCTTTCTTAGTTGTCTTCTTCGTGGCCTTCGTGGCCTTTTTCGCAGCCTTCTTGGTGGTCTTCTTCGTGGCCTTCTTGGCGGCTTTCTTTGGCGCGTTAGCTTCTTCATGCTCGGCGGCGATGCGGCTGTAGCGAAGCCCCTCAGGTTCCACACCCAACATGCACATCAGGGTTGCGCAATCAAAAAAGTCCGTAGAGTAGGTTGCAACAATGCGACGGGCTGCCTCGGCGGTCTCTTCCTCCACCGCGTGCAGCGACTCGGCGTTGGTGTTGCGGGTGTCAGTGACCTTCGGTGGCACGGATCCTCCTGGGTGATAAAAGACAAACTTGGTAGCTCATTCTACGCCATTCGCTTGGCAAACGCGCGGTACCGCAGCAATACCGGGGGTCGGCGAAGTTTTCGAGCGCACCATTCGCCGAGGACCACGCCGGCGGCCAGCGCGGAACCGATCGCCAGTGCTAACACCATGCTGGAGAAGCCCACCAAGGTTTGAGAATGCAGGATTGCGTACATGCCGCGGTAGATGGACAACCCAGGCAGCAGTGGGGTAATGCCCGCGATAGCGGTGATGAGCGGCGGGATCAAGAATCGACGTGCCAGCAAGCCGCCTGCCAAGCCGATAATCGTTGCCGCGACACTAATTGCGACGACTGGCGGCACGCCGAGTGGCAGCAACACCGCATAGTACATAAACGAACCGGTCGTGGCGGTCAGCCCCGCTACCACCACCGACGACCACTCCGAGTAACACGCCACCGCATAGGTTGCCGACGCCAACCCTCCCGCAACAACCTTCACCGTTACCGAAGTCAGGTTTGGATTTGCGCTGGTTTGCAGTTGCGGAAGCGTCACCCCGATGGCGTGCGATGCCTCGATACCAATCGCCACCCCGGCGACGATGCCGCCCGTGAGCATGATTGTTTCGAAGAAGCGTGCGCTGGCGGTGACTGGGGCGCCGGTGATACCGTCCTGCATTGCTTGGACCAGGGTCAACCCGGCCAGCATCACCACGATTCCTGAGGCGACGATTTGCGCTGGGGAAACCTCAAAGCCCAGCAGGTTCGCCCACCGGTACGACAAGGCGGCTGGCACGGTGGCAATGAAACCGCCAAACACGTTCTGGAAGAACGGCGGCAGTCCGCGTTGATCCAGCCACGCGCTACCACCCATAATCACCCCGGCGACGATAAAGGAGATAACCGCTACCAGAAGGTCACCACCGAGTAATACGGCCACGGCCGCGCCGAATAGGGACCAGCCAAACCATGCAGTGCGGAAGCCATAGGGCGGTGGGGCGTGCATGAGCTCGTCGAGAATCTTGTCTGCTACTTCCGGTGGAGTCGCGCCCGCGCAAATCGATCGGATAAGTCGGTCCACTTCCGAAAGCTTGGAGAAATCCACCGTCAGCCGACGCACCACCCGGAACACACTTAACGGAGTTTTCTTTTCCACGCCAATGTTTGTGGAGATTGTAATCGTGTTCAAAGTGATGTCCACATGGCAGTACAGCAAACCATACGAGGAGGTCACTGCGTGAATTTGCGCCTTTGTATCGTTATTGCCGGTGCCGGAAGACAACAAGACATCGCCGATGCGCGCCGCCAAGTCCATCACGGTGGAAACCTGGCTGGGGTCCGTCAGGTCTACGGGCGCCAACGGTGACGGCGGCGGTGCGGCTTTCACGGCGTCGATAGTGGCGACGCGGCCGGAAAGCAAACGGTCGAACAGTTTCATGCAGGTGCCTTTGTGGATTGGGCTCAGCGAGGGACGTCAGGTACGATCTTGTGGCAGTGCTGGAGTGGCGCAATCGGTAGCGCAACGGTCTTGTAAACCGTAGGTTGCGAGTTCAAGTCTCGTCTCCAGCTCCACACAACAGCAGGTTAAGGTAGCCCCTTAGCCTGCTGTTGTCGTATACCCGTGGGGAATATTCGACAGTAAACCCGCCGACGTTACGCCACGCCATTTGGTGTTGCGTGAGCAGCAAGTTTTGGCGACTTCACTGGAAGCAACAATATCGCGCCGATAGCAAGAATGAGCGCAATTCCGATGATTCCGGCGCGGTCCGTCCCTGCTAATGAAACGGATGTGCCAAAAGCGATCGGGGCGAGCCAACTTACCGCGCGCCCAGTGGTCGCATACAGGCCAAACATTTGGCCCTCGCGGCCATCCGGTGTCATGCGCGACAAAAACGAACGACAAGAGCTTTGTGCCGGGCCCACGAACAACGTGAGGATAAGGCCGAAAATCCAGAAGTTTACTGGCCCGTCGAGGAAATACAAGGTAGAGCACATGGCCACCATGGCAATGAGCGAGCCGACAATCACCGGCTTCGGGCCGATCAGATCGTCCAAATACCCCATGCCCAGTGCCCCAAGTGCGCTTACTACGTTTGCGGCAACACCGAACAATAAGACGTCGCCGGCGCTGAGCCCATAGGAGGACACGGCGAGGATAGCACCGAAGGTAAACACGCCCGCAAGGCCATCACGCAGCACCGCGGATGCGAGCAAGAAATACACTGCGTGCCGATCCTCATTCCACAATTCCTTAATCTCTTGGGCGAGCCGTTTATAAGATTCCTTGATGCCTCCGGATTGTGCCGTCGGGTCTGGCGCAATTTCGGGGACGCGCACCATAAGCGGGATCGCCGACAGCAAAAACCAAAACGCGGCCAGCAGCGCCACGAGCCGAATATTCCAACCCTCGGCAATCGGCACATTCAGCAACCCGCGGGTGTCTCCTTCGCCCTGGATAAAGCCCAAATAGCTAATCAGCAGGACGACAATGCCCCCGAAATACCCCATGGACCAGCCGAAACCGGAAATCCTGCCAACGTTTTCCGGGGTGGATACCTGGCGCAACATGGCAAAATAGCTCACTTCTGCCAGCTGGAACACAATGGACGCGATGCCCATGATGACAAGGGCCGCCCAGAAATACCCGATGTGCGTGTTCTTGATAAAGAACAGGCAGGCCATGAGCACGAAGGCGACCCAAGACCAGACTGTCACGCTGCGTTTGCGGGTCCCCTTAATATCAGTGCGGCGGCCCATCACCGGGGCGGTGAGCGCAATACACACGCCCGCAATACCCATCGCATAGCCGTACCAGCCGGAGGCCGATACCGAGCTGAAGCCAGACAACCACGAGGGGAGTTGTTCGCCTACGTTGGCCCCCACCGAATCGGTGAGGTACACCGCGAAAATAAAGGTAACCAATACGGCGTTGAACGCGGCGGAACCCCAATCCCACAGCGCCCACGCTAGGACAGTTTTTCGGTCAGTGCGGGCGCCTGGCTGCGTGGTCGTACTCATGGACAAAACCTTAGTACGTCACGGCAAAAACTATCTTGTGGAAAACCAAGACGGGCTATTGGCGTGCCGTGAGACGCAACCGAGGAATCACGACAGCAAGGGCATTAGCAAAGCCAAGGTAGGAGATCGCCATGCCTAACAGGCCTAAGCCAATGTTTGCGCCGCCAGCAACGTCTGCGGAGGAAACCGCAAAGAAGACCACAAATGCTAGGACCAATGCGAGCACAGCGACGGACAGCGCCCGCGTAATTCTTGGGGCTTTATCCCCAAGGAACCATTGTGTGCAAACGATGGCTGCGACGAGGCCCGCAGCGGTGATTTGCAGCAAGCTTAATACGTAAAGATCAAACACGCCGGTTGATTCGGCACCGGAGGCTACCAAGATGGTAGAAATCACAACAAGAAGCATACTAAATAATGCAAAACAAATGTTTGCTATGCTTAAAATGCGCTTCATGTCATTCCTTAATGTTAGACGGATCGATGGTCGAGAGTGAAGATTGAGATCACTCAGAGTGCTTAAAGGGTGTTGGATTCGATTGTGCCTTAAATACACTTAGGAGATTCGCTGTTTGCGCGTAGTCCATGTTGGCACGAAAAATGCATTAAAATAATTGTTAATGACAGTTACGTCGTTTCGGCGCCTAGCTGATTAAAAGCCCAATTCTACCAGTATTCTCAGTCAGGCGCCAGAAACGATCCTCAAGATTGCTTAGTTATTCAAACCCCGTCCTTGATAGAACCTTCCTCCGAAAGCCCTGACTGCTGAGTAGTAGCCACCAGTCACCGAGCGACATGCATCTTTTTCGGGGTTGGTCGCGCGAGTGTTGTTGCAAACCCGACGAAGGTCGCTCAGGAATCGATTGTCGCAATCGAGGCGATTTACGCGGCTGTTTCTTCCGTAGCAACGATCATGGGCATCACATGCAGGGCGGAAATTAAACTTTCCGAAGCGGTCTGGGGAGTAGCTGCATCCATTTGCTGCGCGGAAAGTGGTGTAGTTGTTACCGGAACCTTGCATGATCGATGACGCTTCTTCAAAGCCTTGGATGAACTCAGGTGATGTCTGGTCCACGTTATGAGCTTCAAGTACCGCGACAGTAGCTTGCTCCATTTCGATGGGCAGGGAATTTTCTGCATTTGCGGTCGGAAGCGTCAGTGCAGTGATTGCCATTAGCAATGCAACTGCTGAAGCGGACAAACGGTGCTTGAGGGAAGTGCAAATTGACATACTCCATGTATCCTCTCGAATAGTGTACAGGTTAGCCATTGGCTTAGCATAAGGTTACCCATCCTTAAGTTTTAGCTCAAAGACTATTCTCAAACACCCCCGACACCAAATGAAATAGTAGCGATTGTTCGTGCTGTATTTTATAGGAAACCCATATCAAGCCCCACTGAAAAAGCCATGTCGGGATTGATAAATAGCTTTCAGTTTTGTGTGCAACTAAAAGATAAGTAGCTACAAATTATTTTCGTGGGGGCGTTTTCACTTTTACAGATTTCGGCATTATGTATCTATGGAAAGTTGTGGGGGTAACCTGCAGATTATGTGCGATTTGGTGTGGGAGTCCTTTGTTATCGGTTTCACGAGCCGATGTTGTTGGGTTAGATTTGTTAGGGGTATTGAAAGGCGTAACGAATGAGTGTAAGGATGTCCTGTGCCATTGAAAGAATTGGTGAAGTATGCCGCACCTTACATGTGCCCTTAGCCGGTTGTTGCTGCTGACTAGGATCCTTATCTCCGAGATTGTGTAACCTCTCGGCCTTCGGTACTGACTTTTTGGTTCATTCATTTCGATCTGTGTCTTTTGTTAAAGCTTGAAGGTTATTCATGGGTGCTTGTAGAAGAATAGTTTGGTGAGGGTTTGTATTGTGCGCTTCGTGGTGGCTACGGGTAATCGGCAGTCGATGCGAAGTATTCTCCAGTTTTTGATGTGGGCGATTGCTTGTTCGTTTGCCCCAGCGGATCGATGTAATGGCATTGTTGAAGTGTTGCTACCAGGGTTCGAGAACTTTTTGCCCGTTTTTGCGTTTCTGGGGGATGCCAAAACCAGTACCTACGTACCCAAGGTCAGCGGTGAGATAATCGCCTGGCAACACGGTGGTAATGCGCAGTGTGTCGGCGATGCGTTTATCGTGGGCTCTCCCAGGCGTTGGCGGGCTGATGTACATAGGTATTGCCGCTCTGGTTGGTCAAGACCGCGAGGTTTTGGCCGGTCGTTTTATGTTTTGCCGCTGATCAACTATTGTTGCCCTTTCCATGACCGCCCATGGCGCCAACGTGCCATCGAGGACGCGATGGCGGGTTGGTACGAGATCGTCCACGGTTGGTGCGGCTGGGAGAAAGCGTTCCAAAAGGTCAAGGACTGTGTTGATGGCGCGGGAAGTTTTCGGTTGGGACACCCCGTAGATCGTGGCGATCACACGTTGCGGGAGGTTTTTTACTCTAGTAGTAGACCAAGGTGCATTCCAGACTGTTGGCCAACCCCAAACTAAGGGGCAATGGTGTGTATAACCTGCGGTTTCGATGTCGTTGGCTAGTCCGAAAATCTCATCAGTCGAACATTTGCTAGTACTTGCCCAGCGGTACAATTTTCAATGAGTACGGTCAAGCTTCCCAGCGTAACTTTTGTACTTTTGTAGCCAAGGTTTTAATCCTTGCGCGAACGCTCAAGGCCGTGAAATCCCGCGCGGGGTGCGGCTCAGTGAAGTGCATGTGATCGGTCTTGTTGGTGGTGCAGTGATTTGGGGGCCGGAAGAAGCCGACGGATTTTTGCGCGCAGGCAGATTCGACATGCCGGCCATCGAGTGGCGGCGTTTGCGCAGGACGCCGAATTCGCCATGTCAGATCTGCCTGAGGCAGATGTTGTGGGGCCGATAGATGGCAAAAGGTTCAATCTTGTACGCGCTTCACGGCTTTGCCAATAGCTTGCTTTGATAGATCCTGTGCTTTCGCTGAATTGCGATCGTCCTGATTTTCTTCATGGGGACACCTCAGTGAGACCCCGGTTGAAGAATAGTAAGACGAGCCCTAGGTCGGCGGTGGCGCACAACCCATCGGCGGTGTAATGCGGAGGGGCTGAAGTGGCTGGCACTGGACATGGCGGGAGGTTCGGAAGAGTTCGAACTTGAATGTGTGGAAAGGCCGTGCCCCTAAGAACGTGCCCCTTAGAACGTGCCCGTTAGAACCAGTAGGTCACTGTATAGGGGCCTTCTTCGTCGCGGATGGTTTGGCAGGCCAGAGTTTCACCATCGCGGATGTCGTAATCGCTTAACACATGGTTGACAAGCATGTGCGATTTTCCGCCCTCGAGGCTGCACTGGCAGGCACCGCATTGGCCTTGCTGGCACGAGTAGTTGGCGGGGACATCGGCGGCGAGCAGGGCGTCGAGAAGCGTTTGGTTGGCCGGCCAATCGAAAGCGTACTCGTTGTCGTCTTTATAGGCTTTATGTGTCATCGTGTGCGTTTCGGTGAGGCGGAAGGGTTGACTGGGCGCAGAGACTCTACCGTTTGGGTAACGAGCGCGCGCACGCGTTTATCCATCGTCATGTCTGCGTGCAATACCACGGCGAGGGGGTAATCGTCCTGTACCCATAAGTTCGTCGCGGTATCCAAAAAGCAGGATTCAGCGGGCACGACGGTGCTGTCTGTGCGGGTGGCAATGCACGTGTAGCCAACCTCGGGGGCGCACTCGGGCCCTGTGTTGAGCTCCGCGAGGAACCGCGAGCCGGTGATTTGTTGCATGCCGGCAGGTCCGAAATAGGTGATGATCATTTTGCTCATCAGCTCAGCTTGCTTGCCGGAAGCCACCAATTTGCCGAGCATCCCGCCGAGTGTGGTCCCGTGATTGGGGCTCGAGAGGCAGATCACATGTTTGGTATGGCGATCGCCGCCCAAGTGTTTGATGTAGTAGCGCGCCAGCACCCCGCCCTGCGAATGGCCCACCAAGATGACCTTTTCCGCGCCGGTGGTGGCGAGAATGACGTCAATACATGCTCGGATCTGGTCGGCGGATTCCTCGATAGGGTTGGTGGCGCGGTAGCCGTAGCCGGGGACGAACACCGCCCACCCGAGCCCGCGGAGTTGCGCGGCGAGGTCTTTCCAATCGCCGGGGCTGCCGGACGTGCCGTGGATAAGCACGATCGGCCACGGCCGCTGCGGGGTGGGGCGGGCTCGCCAATCGTCCTCTACCCAGCCACGGGAGGGGATTTTCGTGCCGAGTGGTTCCGGCATCTGGGCGTACGCTCCTAACTTGAGTAATCGTCGCGGGTTAGGCGGATTCAAGGGCGGCGCGGATTTTCGCGGCGGCTTCGTCCATGAGCGCCGGGTCGGTGTCGTTCATGCCAATCACGTTGGCGAAGTTATAGTCGCGCATGCTGGCGGTGGGGAAGACGTGGATGTGGGTGTGCGGGACGTCGAAACCCGCGATAATGTAGCCCGCGCGAGGGCAATCGAACGCCTTGATGATCGCTTGGCCCACTTGTTGGGCTACCTCGTTCACCCGTGCCCACACCGCGGGCTCAAGGTCGGTCCAACGATCCACTTCGGCGACGGGGACCACGAGGGTGTGCCCGTATGCGAGGGGTTCGATAGTGAGAAACGCTACAACGTCGTCGGCGCGATATACGAACCTGCCTGGCAGTTCGCCGTTGATAATTTTGGTGAATACGGTGCTCATATTGTTTAAGCGTAGCCGCGCTGGGCAAGCCTCGCCGTGAGGTCTAGCGTGGTGTGGTGTGAGACGGTATCGGCACCAACTCAGCCCCGCGCAATTGGTCGCGGGAAGCTTCCTGTTGTTGATTTTGGTGGGCACGGGGTTGCTCATGCTGCCAATCGCTCGCGCCGGCGCGGATTCCGCTGACCTCACCACAGCGTTGTTTACCGCAACGTCGGCGGTGGCGCTCACCGGCTTAGTGGTGGTGGATACGGCGACGTATTGGTCCCATTTCGGTCAGCTCGTGATCTTGGCGTTGATCCAACTCGGCGGCCTCGGCATTATGACACTTGCCACGCTCGCCAGCCTCGCAATCGTGGGCCGTATCGGCGTGCGCGGCCGGTTGAACGCCGCCGCGGAGGGGCGTGGCCGCGCGATTAGTGAGGTGAAGCCACTCCTCCTCGGCGTTCTCGGCTTCACCGTGGCCATCGAAGCGCTGGTTGCCGCGCTGTTGACGCTGCGGTTTCGCGCGGACATGGACTGGCCCGCCGCCGTGTGGGAAGGCGTGTTCCATTCCATTTCTGCGTTTAACAACGCCGGTTTTGGGCTCAAGCCGGACAACCTTGTCGCCTACGTTGGCGACCCCGCAGTGATTTTCCCCATTGCTGTAGCGATTATCCTGGGCGGCCTCGGCTTCCCCGTGCTCACGGAATTGTTTCTACGTTTGCGTGTGCGCCGAAGATCATCATTGACCTTGGTTTTTACCCTTTGGGGTACGGTCGTGTTGCTGGTGGTGGGAACCGTGGTTACCGCGGCCCTGGAGTGGAACGGGGTGTTGCAGGGCTTCAGCACACCCGAGAAGCTCCTCGCCGCTTGGTTTCACAGCGTGTCCAGCCGCACGGCAGGGTTTAACTCAGTGGATGTGGGCCACATGCACCCCTCCACCCTGGCCGTGACTAACGTGCTCATGTTTATCGGCGGCGGCTCTGGCGGCACGGCGGGCGGGGTGAAGATCACCACTCTCGCCGTCCTTGTCAGCGTGCTTGTTTCGGAGGTGTGTGCCCAGGATCAGGTGTTGGTGCGGGGCCGACGGATTCCGGACCGTACTGTCCGCCAGGCGCTGGCCGTGCTGGTGATTTCGCTGATGCTCATCGGTTTTGGGGTGACCACAATTCAAATCCTTGCTCCCCAATGCACCTCGGCGCAGGTGACGTTTGAGGTGTTTAGCGCGTTCGCCACCGTGGGGTTGTCTACGGGCATTACCGCCGCGTTGCCTACCGCAGCGAAATACGTGCTCATTGTGCTCATGTACGCGGGCCGTATTGGGCCGATTACGGTGGTGGCGGCGTTGGCGGAGCGGCAGAATCGTAGGTTGTATTCCTTCCCAGAAGAAAGGCCGTTCATTGGTTAAAAGGTTCTCGCGCCAGCACCCGGTGGTGGTGATTGTTGGGCTGGGCCGCTTCGGCTTGGCGCTTGGTGAGGAGTTGATGCATTCGGGCGTGGAGGTGCTCGGCGTGGATGCGAACGAAGCCGTGGCGACGAAGGCCGCCCCGATGCTTACGCACGTGGTCATTGCCGACGCCACCGACATTGACGCACTGCGCCAATTGTTCCTCGAGGAGGCGCAGCGCGTGGTGATTGGCATCGGCTCGGATATGGCGGCTTCCGTGCTGGCAGCGTCCGCGATTGTGGAGCTCGGTGTGCCCAGCATTTGGGCGAAGGCGGATAGTGCCCCGCACGCTAAGATTTTGCGGCAGATTGGGGTGCATCACGTCATCCGCCCGGAGCGGGATACTGGCCGCCGGGTGGCGCATTTGATTGCCGGCGGGCTGCAGGAGTACACCGAGTTCGACCGTGATTTCGCCATGGTGAAGCTCGCGCCGCCGCTGTCCATGCTGGGTAAACCAGTGGAGGCAACCCCACCGGGCGTGGATATTGTTGCGGTTCGACCCGCGGAAGGCCGCTTTTCGACGCCCGCGCCAGGCACCGTGATCACCTCCGGCGACCTGATCGTCGCAGCGGGCCGCATCGAAGACCTGGAACGCTTCGGTACCTCCGGGTAGAGGTGTTTACACTAAAGTGCATGCGCATTCTTGTAATCGGTTCGGGCGCCCGTGAACACGCCCTATTGTTAGGACTTTCGTTCGATCCCGCGGTGTCCGAATTGCACGTCGCTCCCGGCAACGCGGGCATGGCCGAGCTCGCCCAAATGCACGAGGTGAAGGTGGATGATCCGGTGGCGGTTACCGCCCTGGCGCAATTCTTAGGTGCCGACCTCGTGGTAGTTGGCCCGGAAATCCCGTTGGTTGCCGGCGTGGCTGACGCGCTGCGGGCCGCTGGAATCGCAGTGTTTGGACCGAATAAAGATGCGGCACGAATTGAGGGTTCGAAAGCCTTTGCCAAGGATGTTATGGCGGCTGCCGGGGTGCGCACCGCGCATGCGGAGGCTATCGCGCCGGGGGCAGATGACGCTGAGATCGAAGCTGTGCTCGACCGTTTCGGCCCCACCTGGGTGGTGAAGGACGACGGCCTTGCCGCAGGTAAGGGTGTGGTGGTCACCCCGGATCGCGCGGCCGCCCGTGCGCATGTGGACGCCGTGCTCGCGGCGGGCAACCCCGTGCTGCTGGAAAGCTTCCTCGATGGCCCGGAGGTTTCCCTGTTTTGCCTGGTAGATGGCGAAACCGTGGTGCCGTTACTGCCCGCGCAGGATCACAAACGTGTGCGCGACAACGATGAAGGCCCGAATACTGGCGGCATGGGGGCGTATTGTCCGCTGCCGTGGCTGCCCGCCGACGGTGTGCAGCGCATTGTCGACGAAGTATGCGTGCCGGTGGCCAAGGAGATGGTTGCCCGCGGTTGCGCATATTCCGGCCTGTTGTACGCCGGTTTGGCGTGGGGCGCGGAAGGCCCCGCCGTGGTGGAATTCAATTGCCGATTCGGCGACCCAGAAACCCAGGCCGTGTTGGCGTTGCTGAAGACCCCGCTGGCAACCCTGCTCAACGCCGTGGCCACGGGTACGCTTGCCGCTCAGCCGCCGCTCGAATGGGAGGACGGTTACGCGCTCACTGTAGTGCTTGCAGCGAAGGATTACCCCGACACCCCGCGCACCGGGGACGTTATTACGGGTGCCGAACATCCTTCCGTGCGCCACGCTGGCACCGCACGCAACAGCGAGGGCGAGCTTGTTTCCGCAGGCGGGCGGGTGCTCAACGTGATTGGTACCGGGCCCACTCTTGCCGACGCCCGCGACTCGGCCTACGCGGTCTTGTCCGGCATCGAACTCTCGGGCGGTCACTACCGCAGCGACATCGCATTGCCCGCAGTGCAAGGTCGCATTTCTGTGTGAGCAGCCATGGCTCCATGATGTGACGGGCGCTTGTTTGGTGGACACTCCAACAATCGATAGGTTATGCTTGCCTAAAGTTCGGTTGGATAGGGAGTAGATGGCAACAGCGTCGTGTTTCTTGCAACTTTTCTCATTGGGCTGCGCGAGGGCCTCGAAGCCGCGCTCGTCATCGGCATCCTGCTGGCGTACGTGACCAAAGTGGGACGAGCTGACGCCCGATCGAAAATCTGGTTGGGCGTGGGGGTCGCAGTTGTCCTTTCCGTCATTGCCGGCGCCGCACTGACATTCGGCCGCTACGGGTTGAGCTTTGAAGGCCAAGAATTGCTGGGAGGATCGCTTTCGCTGCTCGCGGTAGTGATGGTCACCTGGATGGTTTTTTGGATGCTCCAAGCGGGCCGAACCCTCAAATCGGAGCTCGAGGAAAGCGCCAGTAAAGCGTTGCTCGCCGGTGCTGGCTGGTCTATGTTCTGGCTGGCAGCCATCACGGTCGGCCGCGAAGGTTTGGAAACTACCTTGCTGCTCTGGGCATGGTCAACCGCCCCAGTCGCCTTGCTGGGTGCCCTCGTTGGGATTCTCGTGGCGGTGGGGTTAGGTACCGCGATCAGCAAAGGAATGCTGCGAATCAATATACGTACCTTTTTTAACTGGACCGGTGCGTTTTTGATTGTGATGAGTGCGGGCATTTTGGCCTACGGTATTCACGATTTGCAGGAGGCGCGATTTTTGCCGGGGCCGTTTTCGGGTGCCCCGATTACTCCGACAAACTTCCGCACCGGTGAAGTGTTGGTTGGGTTTGCCGATCAACCCTTCTGGGGCGCGGCATATCCCTTCGGCTGGGCTTTTGACGTCGGGCACATTATTGATCCGGCGGGGTTTGTAGCGGCGTTTTTAAAAGGGACCATTGGTTTCGCGCCCATGATGTCCTGGTTGGAAATCACAGCTTGGGTGTTGTATTTGGCAATCGTGTTTCCCGCATTTTTGCGGCGAGTACGAAGCCGGTGATCAGTCATGCTGCCGACTGAGACATGCGCTGTTCATCCGCACTTGCGCAATGTCACAACATGAATTCAAGGAGAAGCCATGTCCACGTTTAAATTCCTCTGCGCCGGCATCGGTGCGCTGGCAACATCGGTTGCGCTGACTGCTTGCGTTGATAACAATGCAACGACTCAAAGCGAGGGCTCTGCCGCAGCAGGCGACGCGATTGCCGTGTCCTCCACAGCTGATGCATGCACGGTGGCTACGAATACCGCCGCATCGGGTACTACTACATTCGAAATCGCTAACGATGGCGACAAGACCACCGAGTTCTACTTGCTCGGTTCGGACGGTTTGCGAATTGTCTCGGAGAAGGAAAACATCGCCCCAGGGCAAAAGGCAAGCATGACGGTATCGCTGCAGCCAGGGGAGTATTTCACCGCATGTAAACCCGGAATGCGCGGCGCCAACATTGGCCAAACCGCTTTCACCGTCACCGGCGATCCCATCGAACTTTCCGGCGAAGACCAAGAGCTTTTCGACGCCGCGGTGCAAAACTACGTGAACTTTGCCAAGAACGAAGTTGCCGAACTTGTCCCAGGCGTGGAGAAATTCGCCAAGGCGTACGCAGACGGCGACGATGAAACCGCCCGCAAAGAATACGCCAAGGTACGTATCCACTATGAGCGTATCGAACCAATCGCCGAGGCGTTGGGCATCCTCGACCCGCGTATTGATTACCGCGAAATCGACTATTTGGCGGAGGCCGACCTGTTGAAAGAGGATGACTCCACCTTTGACCAATGGCTAGGATTCCACCGGATTGAAAAGGACCTGTGGGTACCCAAGAAGGACAAATTGCAGCCGGACGGCACCTCCGCCTATGAGGATTGGAAGCCTTCCGACCAAGCAACCCGAAAGGAAATCAGCGAGACACTCGTCAAGGACGTCAACAAGCTGTACGACGAAATCCACTCCGATAAGTTCATCGAAGAGCAACAGCTCAACATCGCTTCGGTGTCTAATGGAGCGGCAGCATTGCTCGAAGAAATCGCAGTGAACAAGATCACCGGTGAAGAAAACTGGTGGAGCGGCTACGACCTGTGGGATTTCCAAGCCAACCTCGAAGGTTCCCGCATCGCTTTCGATTTGGTGGCGCCCATTGTGGAGCCGAAGTCGGATGACGGCAAAAAGCTCGTAGCTGAAATCGAGAAAGCTTTTGATGATCTCCAAGCGGAACTGGAGAAGTACGGCAATTACGAGGATGGCTTCAAGCTATATGACGAAGTGTCCGAGTCTGAGCGCAAGGAGCTCACCGCCAAACTCGATGCCGTGCGGGAACCCCTCGCTAAGCTCACCGACCTCACTTTGAAGTAGCCGCGGAAAGAAAGGCCACCGGAGTAATGTCCGACTCACCTGCCAACACGGGATTGTCTCGGCGTGGATTCCTCGCACTGCTAGGTGCAGGAGGCGCTGGCGCGGCTGGTCTAGGAATGCTCACGGGGTGTTCGTCCACCCCTGAAGAAGCTGACCTCACCTACGAGTTCTACGGTGAACACCAAGCGGGAATCATTACGCCAGCCCAAGATCGCATGCACTTTGCGGCATTTGACATTGTGGCGGACATGAACCGTGACGATGTGATCGAACTCCTCCGGGATTGGACGTATGCAGCTAGTCGGCTCACGTTGGGTTTGGGCGTCACAGCCAGCGGGGCGTTTGATAGTGGCCCGTACCTGCCGCCCGAAGACACCGGTGAGGCCGCTGACCTGCCCGCTAGTGGGTTAACAATCACCTTCGGCTTCGGGCGGAGCCTGTTCAAAGATGCGGAAGGCAAGGATCGATTTAACATCGCGGATAAAATACCCGCGGATTTCGCGCCGTTGCCCAAAATGGTCAATGACTTCATTGATCCCGCCATGAGTGAAGGTGACATTTGCGTCCAAGCTTGTGCTCATGATCCGCAAGTTGCCGTGCATGCGATTCGAAACCTCACCCGCATCGCTTTTGGCCGCGCGGTTTTGCGCTGGTCGCAGCTCGGATTTGGGCGCACGTCTTCGACTTCGACCACGCAAAAGACTCCACGAAATCTGTTTGGTCAGAAGGACGGCACCAGCAATATCAAAGCCGAAGAGCCAGAACGGTTGAAAGAACACGTCTGGATCAACGATGGTTGGGCGCGGGGTGGAACCTACTTGGTTGCCCGCCGCATCACCATGACTATTGAAGTGTGGGATGGTGTACGGCTCGAGGAACAAGAGCGAGTCACCGGCCGGGACAAGCGGGAAGGCGCGCCACTTTCTGGAGGGGATGAATTCACGCCACCTGATTTCACCGCCACTGATGACACGGGGTCGTTGCTTATTGATGAACGATCCCACGTCGCCCGTGTCCACCCCGACAATAACGATGGCATCGCCATGATGCGCCGCGGTTATAACTTTGTCGATGGAAATGATACTCAAGGCCGGTTGAATGCGGGCTTGTTCTTCATCGCCTTTGTGAAAGCCCCGGGACGATTCGCCAAGGTGCACAAAAACATGGCGCGGGACGACATGTTCATCGAATACCTCAAAACCACCGGATCAGCGGTGTTCTTGGTTCCGCCGGGTATCCAAGAAGGGCAATACGTCGGCCAGCAGTTGTTTGAGGCATAGGAGGGGACGCGTCGCGGAATCGCATTCGTCGCGTCCTGCTCTGGCAAGAACGGCGCTAGGTGCCGAATATGGTGACTGCTAGCGATACTGCCAACACTAAATTGAGCGGGCCCATGAGCAGTCGATTTTTGTTGTTGCGTGAGAATACGGTGGTAAGTACGTCACGGCAGACCAATGCGAGTGCGGCGAAGAGTATCGCTAAAATTGTTGGGTCGTGCTGCCCAGGGAGGATTCCCATATAGCAAAGCAAAAGTATGATGAGTGCCGCGTATGCGATGATGGCAATCACGCAATAGCCACGCCGGTTTGTGAACGGGTTAGCGAACACAACGTCAGCTAAAGGCATGCCCATTACGATCCCTAGGCGCAGGAAGATCTGGATCGCGATGGCGATGAGGGCTATGACAAAAAACGTAGTCTGCATGCGAAACACCTACTGGTTTTACTTATGGGTTGTGTAGGTTTCATCGTCTATTTTCGCCTCCATGTTTCGGCCAAGTCCGGCGCGTAGCTCGGCTTATTGCTGTTTAAGTAAGATCTTATTAAACTTGGATTGTCGGTCTTGCTACCGCCTGGGAAGGCCGCGCCCAGCCGTGCCGAAAGGAAATGTGGTCTCATGCGAGTCAATCTGGTGACGTGGAACAACTCGAGGCCCGCAATGGTTTCGGCATTGTTTGCGATTCTGGCCATGATGCTAACGCTTTGCGTGGTGCCGGCGGCGTGGGCTGCGGCGGACACGGATGGTGCGGCGTCGAGAAGCGTTGAGGTGGGGGACGTGCAGGTTTCGCGGGTGCTGGGCTCGCCTGGCGATCAACTGCGGCAATGGGAGTTTGCGGCGTTCGATTTTCAGTGGAGTGCACCGGCGGGCGTCGTCAGTGGGCAGCGTTTTATCGTGCACTACCCGGACGGGTTTCACCTGTACGGCAATGAGGTGTTCCAGCTGAAAAGCAAGGACGGGGAAATTGGCGGGGATTGCCACGTGCGTGCGAATAATCAATCCGTCACTTGCGAATTTAACGAGGAGTTTGCTGGTCGTCTCAATGTTCGAGGTACCTTGCACACGGAAGTGCAGGCCCAGACAACCACCACGGATAGTCACCTGACCATGACTATCGACGGCACTGTTCACCGCGTGGCGTTGCCCGGTGCGGGCGGCATTATCGGCGCCGGCGACCACGTGGGTGGCACGCTACACACGCAAGGCTGGTATAACGACGACTACGTCACCAGTGGGTGGCGCGTGGATATCCCCGGCCCCCTGCTCGCGGGGCGTGAGTCCGCGGCAGTGCAGGTCACCAGCACTCTCAGTGGGCATAAACACAAGTTCGATCCTGCCGTGCCGCCGAAGGTTACGGCGCACACGATGAATCACCAGGGGGGCCGCCCCGAGGTTGATTCACAGGTGGGCGAACAAAACGTGAGCAAGTTTAAGGTGAGCCCGGACGGTAGCACCGCCACCTTCGAACTCAACCCCGTCAACGCCAGCGGCCAGTGGGAGCCGACGCTGCTCTACCGGTTGCGGTACAGCTCCCAAACCGCGGACGGACAGCCTGCGCCGAAGGCCGTGGGCACTACGAACACAGTTGTGGTAACCGGGGCTGGCCAAGACTTCAGCGACGAAGACACCGTGAAAAATTGGCAAAGCAGTAGCGGCACGATCCACGGTGCGAAAAAGGCTAGCTATGAGGTTCGACAAGAGCTTTCCGACGCCGCGTCTCGCGAGCTCATTCCCGGTGACGCAACGTTCGGTATCACGGCGTTGATTACCACTCCGGACGGGGAATATTGGGAAGAAGAAATCAAGACTTCTCTCGACGGCAACACAAGTGGGCCGACCGAGTTGCCGGAAGGGTCGGTCGTTGAATTGGGGCAGGTGACCACACCGGAGCTTCCCGGCATTACCTTTGGTCAACCCACGTTTGTGGCAGCGACAGAGGAGGGTGCGGGGGCGCAGCAGGCCAGTGAAGACCTAGAGTTTCTGGACGGTGGTTCGCGGGTTCGTTTTACTACCGTGGCATCCCGGAATATTAAGGTGGTGTTGAAGAATACCGTCGTTGGAGCCATGGCACCGTTCGCGGTATTGAATAAGGTAAGCGGTTTGGATGCGGACACAGAGCACGAATTCACATTCGACTATCGCTGCAAGGTCGGTGACGACACTGAAACGGGGCAAATCAGCGCGCTTGGTGACGGTCAGCCCGCGCTAAGCGATCGCGAATTCCCTGTGGGTACCGAATGTGTGATCACTCAAGATGAGAAGGCCGCGGCGCACAATGGTTACCGGCTGATTACTGAACCGCAAAGCGGGAAGCGTACCGTGACAATCACCGGGAACAACAACATTGCGCAAGCCCAATTTGTGAATGTCTATGCTCGCCGGGTCGGCGGTCTGGCGATCACGAAGGAGATGAGCAACGAGGCCGCGACTGAACTCATGGGGGATCAGGAGTTTAAGTTCGAAGCTTCCTGGGAGCTGAATGGCACGAAAGAGGTTCGTGAATTTACGCTGCGGGCGGGCGATGTGTACTCAGATTTCCCACCGCTGCCGCTGGGCACCAAGGTCACCCTGCGGGAGCGCGAGATTCACGGTGAAACCTCGTGGACAACGCCGGCGTTTAACGGCAGTGTCGGTGGTGCGGTCGAAGATCATGGTGACGGAAGTGCCACCATCTCCGTGCTTGATGAGGAAGCGGAACTGCTCGTGACCGTGATTAATCATCCGGAACGTGGTTTCGGCTGGTTTTCATTGTTGAATCTGATTCCCATGTTGGGCGGTTTCGGAACTTCGATACGCGAAAACTAACAGTATTTAAGTTATATTTTAGGTTTTTGAATAGTTGCTTCATGTCCGCAGCGTACGAGGCTGCGGACGATCGGGGTTGGCAACGGGGCGCGTGCAGTTTTCGACACCGGGGCGCTCGCCTGGAGATGGCGGGGGTAAATAATGCTGTACCCCTGATGTCCTGGGGAAATGGCCGGGGAAGTGGTGAATCTGCAGCTTGGGTTGCAGCGGTACATTGGCTGCGATAGTTAAAACTTGTCAGCATGGCTGATGTAAGCGTTTACTTATGCTCTAGTGAGTATCGGAGTCACTATTCTCAGTTTGTGTTGGGGAGTTGAAAGCGTCGGGGCTTCCGCCGCAGCCAAGCTGGGGATAGTGGGCACAATTGAAAGGAACGTCGTCGAATGCGACTCAAACCGGTCACCTGGAAGGCGATCTGGGCTGTCGTTGCGGTCATCGTCGTGGCATGCAGCATGCTGGTCGTGCCTAGAGCCACGGCGCAAGAAGCTGGAGCTGACACGACCTCAGCGGCCACAGAGCAGCAACAAGAGGAATCAACAACCGAGGAGCCGGAATCCGATGCAACGGATTCCGATACAACTGGTGTCAATGAACCAGGTGCTGGTGCGAAAACTCCAAGTGAGGAACGCGACGGAGCTGAGGATGCTGCGACGCCTCCTGCTGAATTGGTCGAACAGCCCGCGCCGGAAGCCGAGAAGGTTATCCAATTCGGCGAAGTTCGGGTGACCAACGGTTCGAATAAAGACCCGAATGCCACCTTGAAGCAGTGGCAGCTCGGTGTTTTTGAAGTGGACTGGATGGCGCCCAATGGTGTGACCGAGGGCCAAAAGTTCTCCATCGTGTACCCCGAAACGTTTACGCTGTACAACTCGGAAGTTTTCCCGTTGTTGGACGAGGGTGGTGTTAAGGGCGGAGAATGCACCGTCAGCCAGGGCGATCGCTCTATTACCTGTATCCTCAACGGTGCCTTTGTGAATCGCGATGATGTGCACGGCACCCTGCGCACCGAACTGCAGGCCACGAAGGCGTTGGAGTCGCGCGAGGTCACTCTGAACCTCAACGGTCAGGCGAAGGTTGCGTTTCTGCCGGGCAACGGTGTTGGCGTCGAGGGCGTTGTGGATAAATTCCCCAAGGAACCTCGGAAGTGGGGTTGGTACTCCAGCGTTGGGAACACCGCTACTTGGACCATCAATATTCCTGGCGAAAACCTCGTGAACGCGCCAGCTACGCTTCACGTGAAGGATTCGCTGCACGGTTACGGCCATAAGTTCAAATCAACGCCGAAGATTTACGAATATGAGGCAGTGGTTGAAGACGGTGAGCCGACGCTGCCCGAGGCGAACAAACGAACTGCGCTGAGCGGAAACGCAATGAATGTGCAGCATTCGGGCAACACCATCGACTTCGATGTTGAGCCTCCGAACCCAGAGAAGAAGTGGCGCACCGACCGTTTCTACCGAATTATCTACACCACCGAAACCCATGACGGTAAGTTGGCGCCGGTGCAGCCGGACAACGTGAAGCCGAACGACCCAGGTGCGGAGAAGTACTTTACGTGGAATGAAGTTTCGGTTACCGGGGTCTCCAAATTCAATGTTGCGACGATTTCTCGCAAGCAACGCAGCCTTGGCACGATTACGGGCGTGAAGCGGGGTTCCTACGAGGTGACCAAGAAGGTCACCGGCGTGGACGGCACCCTGATTCCTGCTGATGCGATGTTCAAGGTCAAGGCGGAAGTGTTTGGTGCGGACGGCAGCAAGCTGGCAACCGAAGAGATCTCCATGCCCGCAAATGGCACTCAAAGTGGCCCGAAGGAGTGGAAAGCCGGCACCGTAGTGGTGTTGAGCGAGATTGATTTCCCGCAGGTCCCAGGTATCAACTTCACCGATTACCAGTTCAAGCCCGGTGAAGGCACCAAGAAGGAAGACGTTGAGCTGCTCAACGACGGTAAGTCCATCAAACTGAAGGTGGTTTCCAACGCTAACGTGAAGGTGGAGCTGGAAAACATTGCCGCTGAGCTGGACACTGACGCCCCGTTCGCGCTGGTGAAGAACACCGCTGGCGTGGACAGCGCCAAGGACAAGGAGTTCTGGTTTAACTACACCTGCCGCGTGCCCGGCAGCGACATTGTTGCTACTGGCACGATGAGCATCCTCGGCAACGGGGAGGCCAAACTCAGCAAGGAACGGTTCCCGATCGGCGCTATTTGCGATATTGAAGAGGACGTTAGCAAGGCCGGCATTGAAGGCTACGACCTTGTTGCTCACCCGGTTGACTTCAAGCGCAGCGTTGAAATTACCGCCGAGCCGAACGTGGTAAAGGCAGAATTTACCAATACGTACGTGCGCATGACCGGTAGCTTGGCGGTGACCAAGAAGATCGACAACGAGCGTGTCGACGCCGTGATGCGCGACGAGGAATTCAAGTTCGAAGCTTCCTGGGATAACAACGGCAAGACTGAAAAGCGTGAGTTCACCCTGCGCCCCCGTGACGCATACTCTGACTTCCCGAAGTTGCCGCTGGGCACGAAGGTGACCATCAAGGAGATCCTTCCAGAGCGTACTCCGTGGGCTACCCCGGTGTTCGAAGGTAACGTTGCGGACGCAGTCCAGGATAACGGCGACGGTTCCGCCACCGTGACCGTCATGGCTGACGATGCCAAGCTGCTGGTCACCGTGACCAACTCCTTGGAAGATCCGGATAACCCGCCGCTCGGCTGGCTTGGTTTGCTGGCGTTCAGTCCGTTCCTGTCCGGCGGTTCTTCTGGGTCCTCCGGCTCGAGCAGCAATTCGACGCAGACCACTGCGCCGAGCAAGCCGAGCGAAGCCCCGAAGGCTGAGAATGGCGCCCAGAACACCGCAACGAACAACGCCACCAATGCTGGTCCGCGGCAGCTGGCTCAGACCGGTGCAAGCGTGATTGGGATTGCGGTATTCGCCCTCGCGATTGCAGGCGTAGGTTTGTTCCTCGTTCGCAGGTCTCGTCGAAATTCCTAGTGCGCAGGCACTACCATAGCTCGTATGAGCTACTTGAGCGCCCGTAGTCAGGTCCAACCATTTCGGGTCATGCAGATCCTCGCCGCCGCGCAACAGCGGCCGGGATCCATCATGATGTGTGTGGGACAGCCGACTACGGGCGCTCCGCGCGTTGTGGTCGAGCAAGCCCAGCGCAGCCTCGTTGAGCACCAATTGGGCTACACCGCCACGCTCGGTATTCCGGAACTGCGGGAACGCATCGCCCGCTGGCACCGCGATACTTACAGTTCGAACACCACTGCACGGAACGTGGTAGTGACTACCGGGTCCTCTGGGGCGTTCGTGGCGTTGTTCCTTGCAGCCCTCGACCAGGGGGAAGCCATTGCCATGGCGCGTCCCGGATATCCCGCCTACCGCAATACCGTCGAGGCCCTCGGCGCGCGTATCGTAGAGCTTCCGTGCGGGCCGAGCAATCGTTTTCAGCCGACTGTGGCGCAACTGGAGGCGCTTCCGGAAGCGCCCCGCGCGCTGATCGTAACCAGCCCGAATAATCCCACCGGCACGATTATTGATGCGGAAGTACTGCAAGGAATCGCGCGGTGGTGTGAGGCACACGGCTGCCTGTTGATTTCCGACGAAATCTACCACGGCATCAGCTACGGCAGGCCCTGCGTCACCGCCCGAAACTTTTCCGACGAGGCCGTCGTTGTGGGCAGCTTGAGCAAGTTCTTCTCCATGACGGGCTGGCGCCTCGGCTGGCTTATCGTTCCCGAATACTTGCTTGAACCGTTGGAGAATTTGCAGGCGAACCTGGCGTTGTGCCCGCCCGCGATATCCCAATACGCCGCCTTGGCAGCGTTTGACGACGCCGCCTTGGCCGAGGTTCGCGGGCACGTTGCGCGGTACGCGGCGTCGAGAAGCATGTTGCTGGAACGGCTCCCGCAACTTGGGTTCAATCACTTTGCTCCGCCCGACGGTGGGTTCTACCTGTATGTGGACGTCTCGCACCTAACGAACGATTCGGAAGCCTGGTGCCGTGAGGTGCTGGAAACCACCGGTGTGGCGTTCGCACCGGGCGTGGACTTCGACCCCGTCGACGGGCACAAGTACATTCGAATCAGCTTTTGCTTGGACACTGCGCAGGTCGCCCAGGCGTGCGAACGGATCGCGGAGTTCTTACGCTGAGGTCCCGAAACTTCAACGTTTCGTCGCGTTGCGCTAGGTTGCGGGCCGGTGATGCTGAGCGTTGCCTTGTACGTGCATTGGAAATGCCGAAAGAGCAGTGTAGGAACGTAACGCGCAACAGATTCGTGCGATAATTCTGGTGTGGCTGTAACCAACAAAATCGCGAATGTTCTGTCCAACCGTTACGCTTCGGAAGAGCTCAACAGTTTCTGGAGTGCGGAATCGAAAATTATCCTGGAGCGGCAGCTGTGGATCGCCGTGATGAAAGCCCAGAAAGACCTTGGGGTGGATATCCCGGCCGACGCCATCGAGGCATATGAGGCTGTGGTTGACCATGTGGACCTGGATTCGATTGCAGCGCGGGAGCGGGTGACTCGGCACGACGTGAAGGCGCGGATTGAGGAATTCAATGCGCTCGCTGGGCACGAGCATATTCACAAGGGGATGACCAGCCGCGATTTGACGGAGAATGTGGAGCAGCTTCAGATACTCCGCTCATTAGAACTCATTCGTGATAAAGCCGTTGCTGTGGTGGCGCGCATTGGCGAGCGTGCGGCTCAATATCAAACGGAGGTGATGGCTGGCCGGTCGCACAATGTTGCGGCGCAGGCGACGACGTTGGGGAAGCGCTTTGCTAGTGCCGCTGATGAAATGCTGGTGGCTATCGAACGTGTGGAGGAGTTGCTCGGCCGGTACCCGCTGCGTGGCATTAAGGGGCCGATGGGCACGTCTCAGGACATGCTGGATTTGATGGGTGGCAACGAGATCAAGCTTGCGTCGCTGGAAACTCGCATCGCCGATCACCTTGGATTCCACCGCGTGTTCGATTCTGTGGGTCAGGTGTATCCGCGTTCGCTGGATTTCGACGCCGTGTCTGCGCTCGTGCAATTAGGCGCGGGTCCGTCGTCGTTGGCTACGACGATCCGGTTGATGGCGGGCAATGAGATTGTCACGGAAGGGTTTAAGGAGGGCCAGGTCGGGTCTTCTGCGATGCCCCATAAGATGAACGCTCGTTCCTGTGAACGCGTGTGCGGTTTGCAGGTGGTGTTGCGCGGTTATCTCACCATGGTCGCGGATCTTTCCGGCCAGCAGTGGAACGAGGGGGACGTGTTCTGTTCGGTGGTTCGCCGCGTCGCCTTGCCGGATGCCTTTTTTGCCATCGATGGGATGTTTGAAACTTTCCTGACGGTGTTGGCTGAGTTTGGTGCGTTTCCCGCGATGATTTCGCGCGAATTGGAACGTTATCTGCCATTTTTGGCTACCACCCGCATTCTCATGGCGGCGGTGCGCGCCGGCGTGGGACGCGAAACTGCTCACGAGGCAATTAAGGAAAACGCTGTTGCCGTGGCATTGAATATGCGTGAACAGGGCGCGGAGCAGGACTTGATTGAACGTTTGGCCAAGGACAAGCGCATCCCGTTGAATGCGGCCCAGTTGCAGGAGGCCCTCGCTGATCGGCATGCGTTTATTGGTGCTGCGGAATCTCAAACTGCGCGGGTGATTACTCGGATTCAGGAGTTGGTGTATCGGCATCCGGAGGCCGCCGAGTATAAGCCTGGCGATATCCTGTAGTCGGGTGTGGCGTGTGCGGCGCGGTAGTGACCAGCACCATACCCTACGAAAGGGGTGAGCTGCGCACGGTGAACTCGGTAGTTCGCGGCCGTTTTCCTTGGGTTTCGCGCTCGCTTGGGGTGGCTGTGTGTGCTGCGGGGACGGTGGCGAATTTGCTGGTGTGAGTGTTTGGCTTGTTGTGTTTGAAACCGAATGACATTGGGGGACGCCGCGGACTAGAATCTTTTCCTATGCGTCCAGAATTGTCCTCGTACAACCACCTTTCTGCAGGTAAGGTTCGCGAGATTTATGAAATCGACGATGAAACACTCCTCATGGTGGTTTCAGATCGAATCTCGGCTTTTGATCACATTTTGGAAACCGAGATTCCAGACAAGGGTCGTGTCCTTACCGCGATGAGCATGTTCTTTTTTGACACGATCGATTTCCCCAATCATCTTGCCGGCCCGATTGATGATCCGCGCATCCCCGAGGAGGTGCTGGGTCGGGCGATGGTGTGCAAGAAACTGGACATGGTGCCGTTTGAGTGTGTTGCGCGGGGTTACCTTACTGGTTCGGGCTTGCTCGAATACAAGGAAACTGGCACGGTGTGCGGGGTGGAGCTGCCGGAGGGTCTGCGTGAGGCTTCGAAACTTGCGGAGCCGATTTTTACGCCCGCGCGCAAGGCGGAACTCGGCGCTCACGATGAGAACGTGGATTTCGACGTCGTGGTGGAAAAGCTTGGCGAGGCCCGTGCGGAAGAATTGCGCACGGCGACGCTGGAAATTTACGCTCAAGCTGCGGAGATGGCGCTGGAGCACGGGCTTATTTTGGCGGATACCAAATTTGAATTCGGGCTTGATAGCGATGGCACACTAGTGCTGGCCGATGAGGTGCTTACTCCGGATTCTTCCCGATATTGGCCTGCAGATGGGTACGCGGAGGGACGTACTCAGCCAAGTTTTGATAAGCAATATGTGCGGAATTGGCTGTTGAGCTCAAAATCCGGGTGGGATAAAAACGGCGCAACCCCGCCGCCTCCGTTGCCTGGCGCGGTAGTGGAAGCTACTCGTGAACGCTATTTGGAAGCGTATGAACGCATTTCAGGCAAAAAGTTTTCGGAATGGATTGGGTGTTGCGTATAGCGCACTAATCATGTGATTGCCCTGCAGGTGTACTGCGGGGCATTATTTTTGCCCAAAAGAGCTTGCCAGGAAAGCCTATCCTTACTACTATTCATGGTGGTCAATCGAACGGCCGAGTGAAAGATCAACCGTACGGAGGGTACGCATGCTCAAAAGAGTAGCTGCGCTTGTCGTGTGTGCTTGCACAGCGTTAAGTGCTTGTAGTTCACCGAATTCAGACAGTGAAACTCAAACAGCCAGTGCAAGTGGCGCCGTGGTGGTCACTGACGTGCTGGGACGTAAGGTCGAATTCGATGCCCCGCCGGAGCGCATTATTCTCGGTGAAGGCCGCGGCGTGTTCGCTACCGCCATCCTGGACAAGGACAACCCGTTGGACCGCGTTGTTGCCATCGGCAACGACTTGGCAAACGCCGCACCCAGCTACCGGGAAAAACTCGTCGAAGCCATACCGGCTGCTAAAGATATCCCCGAGATTGGTGGTCTAGCCAAGGGCGACGTCACCGTAGAAAACCTGCTTTCCTATAACCCTGACGTGGTGGTGATTACGGCAGATCATCACGACTCAATTTCCAATACGGGAATGTTGGCGCAAATGGAGGAAGCCGGTCTGAAATACGTGGTTACTGATTTCCGCCAGCATCCGCTAGAGAACACCACCAAATCCATGGAGGCGTTTGGCGCGTTGCTCGGCAAAGAGGAGCAAGCTAAGGAGTTCAATCAGGAATGGACCAACACCGTCGACAAGGTTACTGAGCGCACCGCAAAGGTTTCGCACCGGCCGAAAACTCTGCTGTGGCGTGCTGCCGGTTTGAAGGATTGCTGCGCGACTGTGAAGGATTCCAATCTCGGTGAGCTGGTCAACCTCGCGGGCGGCGACAACCTCGGCGACCATATTCTCACTGGCGACGAAGGCGATATCACTGCGGAGAAGGTCGTCGCTGAACAGCCAGAGGTGATTATTGCTACGGGCGGCTCTTGGGCCCCGAAAAAGGACAAGCCGGAGGTATTGCCACACGTTGAACTCGGTTATGCGGCAACCGAACAACAGGCTGAAAAGACCTTGCAAGGGTTGCTTGCCACCCCCGGTTTCGATCAACTCGACAGCGATATGTACGCGGTCTGGCACCAGTTTTACGATTCCCCGTTTAACTATCTCGTGCTGGAACAATTCGCCGTGTGGTTGCAGCCGGAACTATTCCAAGATTTCACCCCAGAAGAGGACTTTGTAAAGGCACACGAGCAGTACGTCCCGTTCTCGGCAAGCGGCGTGTTCTTTGTCTCGAATCCTGACAACAAATGACACAGCACATTGAGGTGACCGCTTCCGCAAGCACTACCGAGCCTACGTCGGAGGCGGTTGCACAGATCGTCGCGGACCACAAACGCACCGTTGTTTGGCGCTTCGCCATTATTTTCGCCTTGTTGGTTGCCGCGGTGATTGCGTTCGTGGTGAGCACCATTGTGGGCCCCGTGGACCTAAGCGTCCGCGACGTGGTGGTTGGGATTATCGATCCCCAATCGTTGAGTAGCCGTGATTACACCGTGCTGTGGCGACTGCGCTTGCCCATGTCGGTGATGGCGCTGCTTGTGGGCATGGCGTTGGCTTTGGCTGGCGCGCAGATGCAAACCATCCTGGGCAATCCGCTTGCCGAACCGTTTACGCTTGGCATTTCGGCAGCCGCGGCGTTTGGCGGGGCGGCGGCGATTGCGCTTGGTTGGACCGTGATTAGTCAGCCGCAATTCAATTTGGCTGCCACTGCTTGGGCTGCTGCGATGCTGGCCACGACGATGATCGTTGTTGCCGCAGTGGTGCGTGGCGCCTCCGCCGAAACCATGATCCTCCTCGGGATTGGGCTGGTGTTTCTGTTCCAGGCGCTGCTGGCGCTGATTCAGTACCGCGCCACCACCGAGGCGTTACAGCAGATCGTGTTTTGGACCATGGGTTCGCTGACTCGCGCGACGTGGATTGCAAACGGCGTGATTGGTGCGTCGTTGTTGTTGGCGGTGCCGTTGTTTATGGTGCTGTCGTGGCAGCTCACCGCGCTCCGGCTTGGCGACGCCCGCGCCCGCGCGCTCGGCGTCAACGTGACACGTTTGCGGGTGGTGGTGCTCATAGTGGTTTCGCTGCTGGCTGCCACCGCCGTGGCATTCTGCGGAATCATTGGATTTGTGGGCTTGGTTGGCCCCCATGTGGCGCGCATGCTCGTGGGTGAGGATCAACGTTATTTCATGCCTGCTTCCATGGCTGCGGGTGCCCTGATGCTCTCTGCTTCCCACGCCGCGAGTTTGTTGATTATCCCCGGGCTGGCGATGCCCATTGGCATTATCACCGCGCTTATTGGGGTGCCGTTCTTTATCGTGATCGTCATGGCCGGGAGGAGGGCGCTATGGTGACCGCCACAGATACGGTTAGCACGTTGGTGATCGAAAACGTTTCCGCTAGCTACGGTCGGAAGAAAGTGCTGGATAATTTCTGCACCTCGCGCCCGATTGTCGGCGGGCACGTGACCGGCCTGTTGGGCCCCAACGCCTCCGGCAAATCCACCCTCATTCGAACGCTAGTGGGAACGAATCGGGAGATAGGGTACGTGCCGCAGGAGATCCCGGATACCGCGGCATTGTCCGCGCTCGAGACGGTGCTGGTGGGTGCGCGGCGGGCGGGTGCGGAACACCCGGTGCAGGCCGCGGCGTCGACACTCGCGGAGTTGGGCGTGGGGCACGTGGCGGGACGCTACTTGCGTGAATTGTCTGGCGGGCAACGGCAACTCGTGGCGGTTGCCCAGATGCTCGTTGCGCAACCGCAGCTGATGCTTCTCGACGAGCCGACCTCGGCGCTGGATTTGCACCGTCAATTGTTCCTACTCGCATTGCTGCAACGAAAAACGGCGGAACAGGGTGCGGTGGCGCTCGTAGCCATCCATGACATCAACCTTGCCGCACGAATGTGCGCAGAGCTTGTGGTGATGCGAAACGGTGAGCTCGTCACGCAGGGGCCGCCACGGGAGGTAATCACGCCCGAACTATTGCGCGACGTGTACCGCGTCGAAGCGGAGGTCTTGTGCCACGGCGATGTGCCAGTGGTGACGCCGCTGGGTACCATCGGGATGCATGACTGAACGCGTAACCCCGCCCACGGCGAACAAAGTCCCCCTGACCCGCAGCCATCACGGTAGGGAATTCATAGATAACTACGAGTGGTTGCGGGACAAGACGTCTCCAGAAACAATCGCCTACCTGGAAGCGGAAAACGAGTACACGGCGTCGCACACCGCAAACCTCGCGGCGCTGCGGGAGAGAATCTTCCAGGAAATTAAGGGTCGCGTCAAAGAGACGGATATGACTGTGCCGACGCGCTCCGGCGACTGGTGGTATTTTGTTCGCACCGAGGAGGGGAAAAGCTATAGCGTGAGCTGCCGAGTGCCCGCGCACGACTGGAACCCGCCGGAGATCACCCAAGACGCGCTGCCCGGCGAACAAGTCATTCTGGATTCGAATGAGCTGGCGGAGGGGCACGAGTTTTTTGCGCTTGGCGCCGGTTCGGTTACGCTTTCGGGCCGCTACTTGGCGTATTCCACGGATGTTGCGGGCGACGAGCGGTACACGCTGCGCATCAAAGACCTCGCAACGGGCGAACTGTTGAGCGATGAAATTCCCGGTATCGCCGCCGGCGCGGTGTGGGCGGGGGAAGACTACGTGTTTTACCAGCGCGTTGACGCAGCATGGCGGCCCGATTCGGTGTGGCGGCACCGGGTGGGCACGCCCGCCAGCGAGGACGTGCAAGTTTTCCACGAGGCTGACGAACGCTTCTGGGTGGGTGTGGACGCTACCCGCAGCGAAAAGTACTTGCTCATCGAGCTCGGATCGAAAACCAGCAGCGAAGTGTGGGTGCTGGAGATGGACAATCCCACCGGCGAATTCCGTTGCTTGGTGCCGCGTGAAGAACGCGTGGAATACGGCGTGGACCATGCGGTAGTGGCTGGTGAGGACCGCTGGCTGGTTGTACATAACGCCACCGGACCGAATTTTGAGTTGGGGGAGTGCGCAGTGGGCGAGCTCCACTCGCTGGCCGATTTGAATGTGTTGGTCCCGCACAATGACGACGTTCGCATCGAGGGTGTGGACCCCTTTGCCACCCACATAGCCTTCGGTTACCGTGCTGGCGGCATCGGCCGGTTAGCGTTGATGAAGCTGGACCCCGGCTACACCACGTTTACCGAACTGGAGTTTGCGGAGGACTTGTACAGCGTGGGCACGGGCAATAACCCCGAGTGGGAAACCCCGCGCCTCCGCTACACGTACACCAGTTTTATTAGCCCGTCGAGCATCTATGAGCTCGATGTGCAAACCGATGAGCGAACCCTGTTGAAGCAGCAGGAGGTGCTCGGCGGCTACGATCCAACGGACTACACTGCCACGCGCCTGTGGGTTACCGCGCGCGATGGGGTGCAGGTGCCGGTGTCGTTGGTGCACCGCGCTGACCTTGATCTTTCGCAACCGAATCCCACATTGTTGTATGGCTACGGCTCGTACGAAACCCCCATTGATCCCGGGTTTTCCGTGGCCCGCCTCAGTATGCTTGACCGCGGAATGATCTTTGCCGTTGCACACGTGCGCGGCGGTGGTGAAATGGGCCGGAAGTGGTACGACACCGGCAAGTTATTGGCGAAGAAAAACACCTTCACCGACTTTATCGACGTCGCGGACTACCTCATCGAGCAAAAGGTCACCGCGCCGGAGATGTTGGCGGCCAATGGTGGGTCTGCGGGCGGCTTGCTCATGGGCGCGGTGGCGAACATGGCCAGCGACAGGTTCCGCGCTATCGCCGCAATCGTCCCGTTTGTTGACCCCCTCACCAGCATTCTCATGCCCGAGTTGCCGTTGACTGTGGTGGAGTGGGAAGAGTGGGGCAATCCGCTGGCCGATCCGGAGGTCTACGACTATATGGCTTCCTACGCCCCGTACGAAAACATCGAAGCCAAAGCGTATCCAAATATTCTTGCGGTGACTTCAATCAATGACACCCGGGTGCTGTACGTGGAACCCGCGAAGTGGATCGCGGCACTGCGCGCTACAGCGACCGGCGGTGAATTCCTGTTGAAAACGGAAATGGCGGCTGGACACGGCGGGGTTTCCGGCCGCTACGATAGCTGGCGCCAAACCGCCTTCGAATTCGCCTGGATTATCAATCAGGTCACCGGCAAGCTGGACTAATCGTCCATACGGCCACCCTGGCGGGGCTGTTCCAATAGATGGAACAGCCCTATAGGTTCGGCTGGGGTTCCTCTTACGATCACTCAGTGTGCGGGGCATCACTATCGGTGCCAACGTTTCGCCTTTGGATCGGAGGAACCATGAAATATACGAGTGTGTGGGACGATCTCGCGGAAGTCGAGTTCAGCCAGGGATACGTGGAGGCGGGCGGCTATCGAACCCGCTACCTTCACGCGGGTTCGCCGGAGAAACCAACATTATTGTTGCTCCACGGGATCACCGGCCACGCGGAGGCCTATGTTCGCAATCTTCGCGCCCACGCCGAACACTTTAACGTCTACGCCATCGACTTTATCGGCCACGGTTACAGCACCAAACCGGATCATCCGCTGGAGATTCCCCACTACATCGACCAGGTGCTCGCGTTCCTCGACCACCTCGGCGTGGAAAAAGCGTACTTCTCTGGCGAATCCCTCGGCGGCTGGACCACCGCGCGGCTCGCACAATTGCACCCCGAGCGCGTGGCGCGCATCGTACTCAACACGATGGGCGGGACCATGGCGAATCCGCAGGTCATGGAACGTTTGTACACGTTGTCCATGGCGGCTGCGGAAGACCCAAGCTGGGAGCGTGTCCAGGCCCGTTTGGAATGGCTGATGGCCGATCCGAGCATGGTTACCCCAGACCTTATCCGTACCCGCCAGCGCATTTTCGAGCAGCCGGACTGGAAACACGCGTGCGAAATGAACATGGCGTTGCAGAACCTAGAGATCCGCAAACGCAATATGCTCAGCGACGATGACCTGCGCGCCATCCAGGCCCCAGCGCTGGTGCTGTGGACGACAAAGGATCCATCCGGACCGGTGGATGAGGGGCGTCGGATCGCTGAGCTGATTCCGAACGCCCGCCTCGCGGTGATGGAAAATTGCGGTCACTGGCCACAATACGAAGACGCCGACACCTTTAACGCGCTGCACCTCGAATTTTTGCTGGAGGGCTCCGATGCTTAAATTGTTGGCGATGTCGCACAGCCCGCTGCTGCATATCAACGATCCCGGTGCCGAAGTGAAAGCGGAACTCGATGCTGCGTTCGAGCGTGTTCGCAGTGCTGTACGCGAGTTTGACCCTGATTTGGTGGTGACGTTTTCCCCAGACCATTACAACGGATTCTTCTACGACCTGATGCCGCCCTATTGTGTCGGCTACGAGGCCGTTGGCGTCGGAGATTACGATTCCCAGGCCGGGCCCCTGGACGTGCCCACCCAGCTGAGCGAAGAACTTGCCCAATTCCTGCTCGATCGTGGGATCGACATGGCCATTTCGCGTCGCATGGAGCTCGACCACGGTGCGGTGCAGCCCATGGAAATCCTGTACGGCGACATCGCTGCCAAACCCGTCCTGCCGATCTACGTGAATGGGCTCGCTCGCCCCTTCGTCCCTATGGAACGGGTGCGCCGGATGGGCCAACTCGTCGGTGAATTCTTGCGTGGCCGTTCGGAAAAGATCTTGATTATTGCGTCCGGAGGGCTCAGCCACGATCCGCCAGTCCCGCAATGGGTGACCGCCACCGACGAGCAACGAAAGCTGCTGCTCAACGGCCGCCACCCCACGGAAGAAGCGCGCAACGCGCGGCAAGAACGCGTCATCACCACCGCCCGAGCGTTTGCGAAAGGCGAGGCGGAAATCCAGGACCTTAACCCCAGCTGGGATCGTAAGTTTATGGACGTTTGCGCCGCCGGCGACCCCACCCTTTTCGACGCCTACACTGCGGATCAAATGGACATTGACGCTGGTCACTCCTCGCACGAGGTGCGCAGCTGGGTCGCCGCATTTTCCGCAATGAGCGCCGCCGTGGACGGTTACGACGTGGCGTACGAATACTATCGCCCGATTAAGGAATTTATCGCAGGATTTGGCATCATGTTCGCGGAGGAGTGCGAATGAGCGAGTCCCTGCAACGCGTAGCCGGCGACCTGTTCGCGGCGTATCGCACGCGCACCCCGATCGCGCCACCGCGGTTGACCATTCCAGGGCTGGACGTAGCTGGCGCGTATAAGATCCAACAAACTCAAGAACGCGCATTTGAGGATGCCGGGCACCAGGTGGTGGGCCGCAAGATCGGCCTCACGTCGCTGGCAATGCAGCGGCAACTTGGTGTGGACAGCCCAGACTTCGGCTTTTTCACCGATCGCATGGTTTTCGCGGACGGTGACACCATTGAAGTCTCCCAGTTTATTGACCCCAAGATCGAACCGGAGCTTGCGTTTCGCTTAGGCAGTGATCTTCCGCCGGATGCAGACTTTGAGGCGGTGGCCGCGGCGATCGATTCGACGTTTGTGGCGGCGGAGATTATTGATTCCCGTGTCCGCGATTGGGACATTCGCCTCGTGGACACCGTAGCTGATAACGCTTCCTGCGGCGCTGTCATCCTCGGCGCCGAGCTGAAAAACGTACCTGTGTGCGACTTGCCAGGGGTTGCGGCGTGCATGCGGATCGGCGGCGAAGTCGTCGGGGAAGGCACCGGCGCGGCGGTCATGGACCATCCCTTGCACCCGCTGGTGTGGCTGGCGCGCACGCTCGGCGAACAAGATGTGACGCTGCGCGCCGGGGACCTGATACTCACAGGTAGCTTTTGCGGCGCAGCCCCCGTCGCGGCCGGTGACACAGTGACCGTCAGTTACGGCGACTTGGGCTCGCTTACGGCACACTTTCAATAAATCAAGGACATCACCCATGAGAAAATACACCGCAGCTGTGGTCGGCCCAGGCAATATTGGTACCGACCTGCTGATCAAACTGTTGCGCAACTCGCGCAACGTCGAACCCATCTACATGATTGGTGTGGATCCCGCCTCCGATGGCCTAGCCCGCGCCGAAAAACTTGGCGTTACCGCGTCTGCCGGTGGCGTGGATTGGCTGCTGGAACAATCCGTGCGGCCCGACCTCGTGTTCGAGGCAACCTCGGCGTATGCGCACCAGGCCAATGCTCCAAAGTATCGGGAAGCCGGGATCCGCGCCATCGATTTGACGCCGGCAGCCGTTGGCCCGTACTTCTGCCCATCGGTAAACCTTGATGCGCTCAAGACGGTGGACAACGTGAACATGATTACCTGCGGCGGACAGGCAACTACTCCTATCGTGGCGGCGGTGTCACGCGTGGTGGAGGTTGAATACGCCGAGATCGTGGCGTCGATAGCTTCGAAATCGGCGGGCCCTGGAACACGCGCAAATATCGACGAATTTATGGAAACAACCGCACGTGCGCTCGAGCGTGTTGGTGGTGCGCGGCGGGGCAAGGCTATTTTGATCCTGAACCCCGTGGAGCCGCCGATGCTGATGCGCAACACGGTGTACTGTTCCTTGCCGGCGGAGGCGGCAGAGCCTGGCGAGTTGCAGGATCGAGTACGGCAGTCAATCGATCAGATGGTTGAAACGGTGCAGGGGTACGTTCCTGGCTACCGCCTAACGGCCGAACCCCAGTTTGATCATGCGCGGCCGGAGTGGAATGGCTGGGGGCGCGTCACCGTGCTTATCGAAGTCCGCGGCGCCGCTGACTATCTGCCCGAATACGCCGGAAACCTAGACATCATCACCGCGGCCGCTGTGGCCACCGCGGACCGGTACGTGGAATTGCTCGAAGGAGGAAAATAAATGCCAACGATTCGCCTCAATGACACCACGCTGCGCGACGGCTCGCACGCGGTACGTCACCAATATACGGAGGATCAGGTGCGGCGAGTGGTGCGAGCACTCGATGATGCCAACGTTGAGATGATCGAGGTGACCCACGGCGACGGCTTAGGCGGGTCCTCCTTCAACTACGGGTTTTCTAAGGTCAACGACCTAGACCTTATCGCCGCGGCCGTCGATGAAGCCACTAACGCCCGCATCGCTTGCCTGCTGTTGCCCGGCCTGGGCACTGTCGCTGACCTGAAGGAGGCGCAACAGCGCGGGGCCAGTATGGTGCGCATCGCCACGCATTGCACCGAGGCTGACGTGTCTATCCGGCACTTTCAGGCCGCGCGTGAACTCGGGTTGGAAACCGGCGGTTTCCTGATGCTTTCCCACCGCATTGAGCCGAAAGAACTTGCGAGTCAAGCGCGCATCATGGTTGACGCGGGCTGCGAGTGCGTCTTCGTTGTCGACTCTGCAGGTTCACTGATTATGGAACAAGCTTCCGAACGGGTTGCGGCGCTTGTTGATGAAATCGGCGACGACGCGCAGGTGGGCTTCCACGGGCACCAAAACCTTTCGTTCGGCGTTGCTAATTCGGTGCTTGCGGTGCGGGCCGGGGCGTCGCAAATCGACGGTTCCTTAGCAGGCCTCGGTGCCGGCGCCGGAAATTCCCCCACGGAAGTACTCGCAGTTGCGTTCGATCGGCTTGGTATCCAGCACGGTGTCCGGAACGCCGAAATCCTCGCCGCGGCCGAGGATGTGCTCAAACCTATGGTCGAACGGCTCCCGAGTTTGGATCGTGGATCCATCGTCCAAGGCTACCGGGGCGTTTACAATTCCTTCCTGCTCCACGCGGAACGCGCTGCTGCCCGCTACGGCGTCCCCACCGCGGACATTCTCGCCGAGGTTGGGCGTCGCGGTTACGTCGGGGGCCAGGAAGACATGATTATCGACGTCGCGGTCGCCCTCCGCGACGCCGCAGCGTAGCGCGGGTTAGGCGGTGCGGTCGTGAGCCCGTTGGTGCTCGAGGGCGGCGCGACCGGCCGCCGCGCAAATGCGTTTGAGGGCGAGGGCGTGCTCGTCAGGTTTGAACTGTGAGGAGGCGCCGGAAACGGACATGGCGGCGATGGGTTCGTTGTTGCGTCCGAAAATCGGGGCAGCGATGCAGCTAAGGCCTAGGGCAATCTCTTGGCGGTCGTGGGCGATGCCCTCAGTGCGAATATTGGCGAGCTCTTCGCGGATTTCGTCGGGATCCGTGATCGTGTACGGGGTCCAGCGGTGGAGCCCGCCGGCGATAGCTGATTCGGCGCGTACCTCGTCCCACGCCAACATCGCTTTGCCGACACCCGTGCAATACGCGGGGGCGCGTCCGCCGATGCGGGAGGGGCTGGCGATGCGCCGGGCGGAAAACAACTTGTTGATGTAGACGACCTCGTTGCCTTGCAGCGTTGCCAAATGCACCGTTTGGCGCGTGCGTTCGAAAAGCACGGCCAGGAATGGGGTGAGTACCTCGCTGAGTATCTCGCTGGTGCGTGCCCCACGGTCGCTGGTGAGTTCGAAGCAGAGTGGGCCGAGGCGGTAGACATCGCCGGAGCGTTCCACTGCGCCATTGGCAACGAGGGTGGCAAGGAGGCGGTGCGCCGTGGATTTGGACATTTCAGCGCGCCGCGCCAATTCACTCACACCGACACCCGCGGCATCGTGGTCGCTGAAGCTGCGGAGCAGGCTGAAGGCTTTGTCTACGGCACTTCTGGTATCGGCAGATTTTGTGTTGTTCATTGGTTCTTTCCTCAGGACTTCTTCCGGACATTGTGCGCTAGAACACATTGCCGGCCATAGGAGACGTTCCACTCTGCGGAACGTGATGTGAAACACATTAGAGCGTGTTGTAAACCTGGCAGAAAACAATCACCCCATTTGAGGGAAGGAGGCTGGGTGAACGTGCAGCTCATTGTGCGCATCCGTTGGGGTATTGCGAACCTGTGCGGGGGACTCGGGTCCGCCGTCGCCCCAGTGAGGCGATGCTGCGGCGCGGTCGAAGCGATGGGCAATTGCCATGCCGTTCCACTGTGCGGAACGTGAGCTAGAACACTCTATGTGTTTCGGGGCACAGTACAAATTGGACACCAGGTTCGCCGTGTCAGTCCCACGGCAGTCTTAGGAGAAACAACGTGTGTACACCAGACAACCCAATGCCTCGGGGAGGGCTCACCCGGCCCGAGGCGTTGGATGTAAACCTTGATGTGAGCGGTATGGTCGACCCCGACGGGGGTCTTGTCGATCGCCGAATTTTCTCGGACCCGGCGGTATATCAGCAGGAAATGCGTCGAATATTCGCGCGAAGCTGGTTGTTTATCGCGCACATGGACCAATTCCAGCGCCCGGGTTCCTTTTTCCAAACCTATATGGGCGAAGATCCCGTCATTGCGGTGATGAACAAAAAGCGCGAAATCCGGGTGCTGCTGAATAATTGTCGGCACCGAGGTGCCCGGGTGTGTCGCGCAGACGAAGGCGCAACGAAGAACTTTATCTGCACGTATCACGGGTGGGCGTACGACCTCGATGGCAACCTCGTGGACGTGCCCGCCCAAGACGCTTACGCCAGTGACTTCAATCCCGCGGATTGGGGATTGGTGAGCGCCCCGCGGGTGGCAACGTACAAAGGGCTTATTTTTGCGAACTGGGACGCGGACGCGGAGCCGTTGGAGGACGCGCTTGGCGATATGAAGTGGTACATCGACGCGTTTATGGACCGCGATCCGGAAGGCACCTGCGTGGTTGGCGGCGTGGCAAAGTGGGTGCTTGAAGGCAACTGGAAGCTTGCCGCCGAGCAGTTTGCCACGGACTGGTACCACGTGAACATGTCGCACGCCTCAGCGCTGATGGTGCTGTCGCCCACGGGGAAAGGCCCAAAGAAGGAAATCGCAATGCGCACGGGTGTGCAGTACACCGATGCGCGTGGCAACGGCGCCGGGTTCCCCGTCCACCCGCGCAACCGGTTCGACGCCCAGCCGGTCCACGAGTACTACGACTATGAGTTCCTGCGCGAACGGCTGTCCCCAGCGCAGGTCATGGGGCCGTTGACGAACGGCCACGCCACCGTGTTCCCCAATTTCTCGTACCTGCCGGTAAATGGGTCGATTCGAGTGTGGCACCCGAAAGGCCCCAACAAGATGGAGGTGTGGTCTTGGACGGTGCTCGACAAGTCCATGCCCGAAGAAGTTCGCCGCGCCCAACGCCTGTACAACCTGCGCACCTTCGGCCCATCCGGCATTTTCGAACAGGATGACGGTGAAAACTGGTCCGAGTGTCAGGCGAACGCGCACGCGTTCATGGTGGGAAATACCGCGCTGAACTACCAGATGGGCCTCGGCACGGAAACCCAGCGCGAAGACTACCCAGGCACCACCTCCGGCTTGTACTCCGACGCCGCCGGGCGAGGCGTGTATCGCCGGTGGCGCGAACTCATGTCAACCCCAGCCTGGCACGAAACCCAGCAGGGAACTCAGCACGAAGCCCAAGGAGCATAACCATGGCACAGCAACCCGTACAGATCGGCACTATTGACGATTTCGAACAGGAAGAAGGCAAGGTCATCGAGTCGGATGTCACCGGAATCGAAGCCGCCATCGCGGTGTTCCGCACCGAGGATGATGAGTTTTACGCGCTCGATGATGTGTGCACCCACGGGAACGCCTCGCTGGCAGAAGGCTGGGTGGAAGGTGCGGAAGTGGAATGCCCGCTGCACGCGGGGAAGTTTTGCCTGAAAACGGGCAAGGTGTTGAGCATGCCGGCGGTGGAAGACATGGTCACCCACAAAGTTGAGTTGCGCGGCGACGAGGTGTGGCTCTACCCAGGTACCCCGGCGGGAGCGTAGCGGACATGACCACAACGACCATTATTGGTGGCGGCATCGGTGGTTTCACACTGGCGAGCGAACTGCGCTCCCGGGGTTACGCCGGCGCGGTGACCATCATTGACCCCCACGGATTGCCGTACGATCGGCCGCCGCTGTCCAAGGAAATCCTGTCCGGCGAGAAAAACGCCGAGCAACTGTTGTTGGCGCCACGCAGCTGGTACGAAGAAAACAACGTTGCTATTGAACGCGGCGCCGTTGGCCGCATTGATCCAGCCGAACGCATGTTGGTTATGGAAGACGGCACCACCCGTTCATTCGACAACTTGGTGTTGGCTACGGGTGGCGTGCCGCGCAACATTCCGGGCTTTGAGGACCCCACGTTGCACGTGCTGCGAACCGTCGACGATGCCGAGCGGTTGAAAAAAGTGCTGCGCCCCGGCGTGCACCTTGCCATCGTAGGCGCAGGCTTGATCGGAGCCGAGGTGGCTTCCTCCGCCCGCGCACTGGGGGCCGAGGTGACGCTTATCGACCCCGCGCCCGTTGCCCTCGTACCTGCCCTCGGCGAGGCGTTGGCGCAGCGCTTGCACGAGTTGCACGCCACCCACGGCGTGCGGACCATCACGGGGTTAACCACCGCCATTGAACACACCGAAAAAGGCTACGTGATCAGCGTGGACGGGCAGGAATCCGTGACCGCTGACCAAGTGCTCATGGCCGTGGGTATCGTGCCGGAGGAACGGCTCGCGCGCAGCGCGGAACTGGATTGCGATGGTGGCGTCCTAGTCAACCACGCCCAGCAAACCAGCATGGACCGGGTGTGGGCGATCGGGGATTGTGCCCGCACGCGCAATGCGGACGGAACGTTGCAACGCCGCCATGAGCACTGGGAGTCCGCGGTGTTCGAGGCGCAGATAGCCGCGGCGTCGATATGCGGGGATGAGCTGCCGAAACACGGTGCTCCGTGGTTTTGGACGGACCGCTACGGGGTGCATGTGGAGGGGGTGGGTTCCATGACGGAGCCTGGGACGACGGTGCTTCGGATGGCTGCGGACGGCCAAGCGCAGGTGGCGTTTCGGGTGCGTGACGATGGCAGGCTCGCGGGGTGCGCCGCCATAGATAATGGCATGGCTGTTCGAGCCGCTCGGCGGCTGATTGACCGGCAGATTGTCGTCGACCCCGCGCAATTGCAAGACCCTTCCATCAACTTGAAAAAGCTTGCACGTTAGGACTACGGCAATGACTGACTATCTCAGCAAAGAGGGCGTTGAACTCGGTGAACGGGTAGACGCCCAGCTCTACTATGAGTTGCAGAACTACTACTACGACGAGGCGGACCTGCTTGATGAGGGCCGCTACGTGGACTGGCTCGAGCACTTCGACGACGACCTCTACTATTGGGCGCCGACTCGAACAAATCGTCTGAGGCGGCAGCAGGCCTTGGCCATCGCCGGGCCCGAAGACACCGCGTTTTACGACGAAACGAAAGAATCCCTGGCGTGGCGTATCCGCCGCTTCGATTCTGGCATGGCATGGGCCGAAGACCCGCCCTCGCGCACCCGGCATTTGATCACGAACCTCACCGCTCGACACGCGCGTGTCGACGCCGCGCCCGTCCTGGAGGTGCGTACCAACTTCCTGGTGTGGCGTACCCGGCTCGAGCGTGAGCGCGATATTTTCGCGGGTACCCGAACGGATTTGCTGCGCAACGTCGAGGGGAAGTGGAAAATTTTTGACCGGCGGATCCTGCTGGACATCAACGTCCTGCCTTCCAAAAACATTTCCACGTTTTTCTAGGGAGCTTGAGCGATGTTAGCAGGAACAACCGCATTTATTACCGGGGCCGGTTCCGGGTTGGGTGCGGCATTAGCAAAAAGGTTCGCAGCGGAAGGTGCCTATGTGGCGGCAGTGGACGTGGATCTCGACCGCGTTCAAGCCGTGGTGGATACCTTGCCGGACGGGCGCGGGCTAGCGCTGGCTGCGGACGTGCGAGATGCGGATGCGTTGGTCGGCGCGGTGGCGAAAACCAAAGATGCGTTCGGGCGTTTGGACACCGTAATTCCCAACGCGGGGATCTGGGACTACAACCGGTCGGTCACCCGGCACAGCGGCGCCGAACTAGGGGAGGTATTCGATGAGGTGTTCGCGATCAACGTGAAGGGTTACTTGTTGACCGTTGCGGCGACGTGGCGGGAATTGGTGGCCACCCGCGGCTCGATCATCATGACCTTGTCCAATGCGGCGTTTTACGCCGCCGGTGGCGGTCCCGTGTACACCGCCAGCAAATTCGCCGATCGCGGGCTGATGCTGCAATTCGCCTATGAGCTCGCTCCGAAGGTGCGGGTGAACGGTGTCGCGGTCGGTGGCATGCGAACTGATCTTCGGGGCCCCGCGTCGTTGGGGTTGGAACGCCGCAGGTTGAGGGACACGTTCGATCGGCGGGCGTCGGCAAGCAATCCGTACATCCCGCTGCACGATATCGATACCGATCCGGCGACGTTCACAGGGCCATACGTCATGTTGGCGTCGCCAGCAGAGGCCGGAAACATCACCGGCGCCATCATCAACGCCGACGGCGGAATCGCCGCACGCGGATTCGAACACGCGGCAGGAGGAGACGACCTGTGATTATCACCGGAGTAAGCCATTATCTAGAAACCATCGATATCAACCCGTGCGCCCAGGTGGTGCGCCACGCCGCGTACCAACCCGAGCAACTCGCACTGATTTACGAAGGTGAGTTGGTTTCGTATGACGAGCTGCAGCGCATTGTGAAGGCCTGGGCAGCGCACCTCGACGACGCGGGCGTTCGACAAGGTGATCGAGTTGCGTATCTGGGTATGAACTCGAAGTCCTTTATCTATGCCATGCTCGCCGCCTGGTGGCTCGGCGCGACGTTTATGCCGCTCAACTTCAGACTTTCAGAATCCGAAGTTTCCCAGCTATTGATGCAGGGTACGCCGCACACGGTCGTGGTGGAAGGCACGCACCTGCCGATGGCGAAACACATCTATGGGATCGAGCGCCACCACGTAGTGATCGTCGACGACGATGCGCACGCACCGGTAGACGGTCGCGTGCCGCTGTATTGGCACACTGCTACGAAAGCCGCGGCGACAAGCGTGGCGGATCTGGGCAAACCAAGGCCGATGACCATGAGCGATCTCGCCTTGTTGCTATTTACCTCCGGAACCACCGGATTGCCGAAAGGTGCGCAGCTGACCTTTGGAAACCTGTGGTGGAACTCAGTCAATGTGGACACCATGGTGGATACGCGCCCCGGCGACATCACGATGGCGAGTGCCCCGCTATTCCACGTCGGCGCTTTGAACTCCTTTGCTATCCGGGCGTTGGTGCGGGGCAATACGGTGTTGATTCACCGGCACTTTGACCCGGAAGTGGTGATGCGAGACATCGAGCAATATCGGGTCGGTTCGTCGTTCCTTGTTCCCGCGCAATTAGAAGCTATGTACGCACATCCGAAGTTTGCGGACGCCAAACTGGATTCAATGCGGGCAACTATCTGTGCGGGGGCGCCCGTGCCGCCGGTGCTGATCCGCCGCTACCTAGAGAAAGGCGTGAACGTGCAGCAGGCGTGGGGGTTGACGGAAACCGCGCCGTTTGCCACCTACCTGCCACCAAGTATGACGGAAACGAAAGTCGGATCGTGTGGCATCCCAATGCCTTATACACAGATTCGATTGGTAAATCCGGATACCGGCGAAGAGGTGCGCGAAGCCGGTGAGACCGGGGAGCTTTGGGTACGCGGACCGAACGTGGCCACGGGGTATTGGAACAACCCGGAGATCACCCAGAACTCTTATACGGCGGGCTGGTTCCACACCGGCGATCTTGGTCACCGCGACGAAGACGGCTACTACTACATCGTGGATCGGCTCAAAGACATGATCATCACCGGCGGCGAGAACGTCTATCCGGCGGAAGTTGAGCGCGTAGTCGCAGAAATGGATGGTGTGCGCGGCAATGCCGTCGTGGGCGTGCCGGATGAAAAATGGGGCGAAAGTGTGGTGTCCGTGGTGCAGCTCGATCCGGGTGCCGATATCACGCTCGAACAGCTACGCGAACACTGTGAACGGCATTTGGCGCGGTATAAGCTGCCGAAGCGCCTCGTGATCGTCGATGAAATCGCAAGGAATTCCGCCGGGAAGATCGACAAGCTCGCCATCCGCCGACATGTGCTCGATCTGCTGGAGGAGCAGCAATGAGCGCGTCATTCATAGCGCAGTCGTCGCTGCGGCACACGTACCCCTTCAGCCGTCACGACATGGAACTGGCGTACAGCACGGCGGAGCAGTTGCGCTCGGATACTGAGGCGTTGTACGCCGCGCACCCGCGGTGTCGGCGGGTAGTAGTTGCCGTCCCAGAAGGCGATATTGGCGCCATTGCCGGGTGCGAAGATGCTGGATATCGGTATGTTCTTGACGTGCAATTGCGCGACGGGACGGAAGTTTCCCTCATGGTGAACGAGCCAGCATGGGTGACCTGCAAAGATACAGAAGAAATGGAACTCACATGAGCTTTATAGAACAGTGGAACGATTTCTATTCGCGCGTTGACGACGTAGCTGTCACCCTCAATCTTTACCCAATTTCGGGTTCAGCTGAGGAAGTCCGTGTGGGTATGCCGCTGCACCAAGCGATCACGCAGCCCGCGGGGATGTTCTCGGCGCCTGCGCTGTTTGGGCTCGCCGACATTTGCGGGACGTGGCTGGCTATGCAGCAGGTCCCGCGCGGCGTCTTCCCGCTCGCCGTCAGTTCATCTGTGAACGTGGTTTCGAACAAAAAGGAGGGGGACGCGGTGGCCACCGCGACGATTGTGCGCGCCGGTCGCACCGTGATCGTCACCGATACTGTTGTTCGATCGTCGGTTGACGACGCCGTGCTCGCCAAAGTCGTGACCACTTATACGGTTCCGCAACCGAAGGCGTAGCCAGGTCAACGACACACAGAGACTGCCACCTCGCCGCGCGCTGGCACCCTGCCGGCCCGGCGAGGTTTTTCTCTGCGCGCAGAACCCGTCCTTGGTGGGGTTCGGCGGCGGTGAGCTGCGGTGTACGCCGCCGGTTGTTGCAGCTCATCGCGGGTACGTTCCAATCTCCGGAACGGTGACTTAAAACACAATAGTGATTGCGGTTACGTTATTTTTGCAAGCTGATTCACCAGCAAATCGTTCAGATTTTGCATTTCTGACTATCCCCGCCAAAACCCGCGTACAAGGAGGAACTTGTGCCAGATATACACCAGCTCATTGACCCAATAGGAGGGTACGTCTCGGGCAAAATATTTGTAGATGAGGAAATCTACGCCCAAGAACTTGAACATGTTTGGCAGCGCACCTGGGTGTTTTTAGCGCACGATTCAATGCTTCCCAAAAAAGGTAGCTACATTCAAACCTATATTGGAGAAGACCCAATTATTGTGGTGCGGCAACGCTCCGGCGAAGTGACCGCGTTTCTCAACCAGTGCCGGCACCGCGGCATGCGGATTTGCCGGGCCGATCGGGGCGTGGCAAAGAGCTTTATGTGCTCGTTCCATGGTTGGGCCTACGACCTGCAAGGGAACCTCGTGGATATCCCGCACGAGGATAACGCCTACCCGCAAGGTTTGGACAAATCTAAACTCAGCGCAATTCGTGTCCCCCGCATAGAAAACTACAACGGATTCATTTTCGGATCTTGGGACGAGACCATTCTACCGCTCGAGGAATATTTAGGAAACGCCAAATACTACTTGGATGGCTATATTGATCGCTACGAGGGTGGCATGGAAGCGATTGCGGTACACAAATGGGTGTTGCCAGCAAACTGGAAGTTCAATGTTGAACAACCAACCTCCGATATGCAGCATTCCGAAATCAGCCATGTTTCCGCGGTGGAGGCCCTCGCTAGCGGTTCCGATACTTTTAACCGAAAAACAGGCAGGGAGAAGGTTCCTACGGGGCGTCAATTCTTCAGCCCGTACGGCCACGGCGGCGCATTCTTTGGCAAACGTGGCAACGAAATCCCCAACACCGCCCCGGCGCTGGTGGATTGGGAACACACGGTCCGCAGCAGCATTGAACAGCGGCTCGGCGAGTTCCGCGAAGTCCGTGGACACATGAACGTGTTCCCCAACTTCATGCTGCTGGGCAACTACACGTTCCGCGTCACACACCCGCGTGGCCCGCACGAAATGGAAATTTGGTCGTGGGCATTCGTGCCCAAGGACGCGCCCGAGGAGGTCAAGGAAGCAATCCGCGTCGACGTCATGCGTACGTTTTCACCCGGCGGCATGTTCGAACAAGACGATGCCGAAAACTGGGAGGAAATGCAGCGCATTTTGCGTGGCGCGAAGGCCCGCAAGACCGGGTTCACCTACAACATGCGGGGTGTGCCGGTTACCCACGATGACGACGGTTACCCCGGCGGTTCCACCGCCCACGTGTACTCGGACAATGCCGCGTTGAATATGTACGGCTTCTATCGCGATCTGATGGCCGGCCACACCTGGGAAGAACTCAAAGCCATGCGCAACGGCACCCCCGAGGTGGCAACCGCCGATTTCAGCGCCGTGCTGGAAACCGCCGCGACCGGGAAGGGAAACTGAACATGCTTTCAAATCAAACCCGCGCTGAGGAGCTTCGGGTCGACGCAGAGACCGAGCGCGCCATCACCCGCTTTCTCTACGACGAGGCCGAACTCATAGACAACATGGAGTGGGATACCTGGCTCGAATGTATGCACCCAGATATCTACTATTGGGCGCCCGTTCGGGAAAACCGTGTCGCACGGGAACGCTCCCAGGAGTTTTACCCCAAAGGCACGTCCGTCTATTTCGAGGAAGGACACGAATACCTACGGCAGCGCGTATTTCGCCTGCAAACCAACATGGCGTGGGCGGAGGAACCGCCGTCGCGTTCCCGCCACCTCATTACAAATATTCGTATCGACGCCCATACCGCCGACGGTCCAGCCGACGCGACCGCCCGAAAATTCAATGTGCGTTCGAATTTCTTGATTTACCGGAGCCGTGGGGAACGCAGCCAAGACATCATCGCCGGGGAACGCCGCGACATTATCGTCGCTGTCCCCGAATTTGCGTACGGGTTTCAAGTGCTGGAACGCGAAATCCGATTCGACATGTCCACGATCCTGGTGAAGAACCTCAGCCTGTTCTACTAACGGAAAGGTGTCCAACATGAAAACGCTGCGACTTGGGCGCATCGGTGTTGTCGTCTACGACATCGAGCAAGCCAAGCGAAACTACACATACATGTACGACATCACCAGCTGGGACACCCAGGAGTACGCCCCAGCTCAAGCGATGTCCTATGGGCGCGAGGTGACTGGTGCCCGCTGGATCAGTGCGTGCGGCTCCACGGGCGCATTCACCTTCGAGCTGGTGCAGCCGCTGGCCGGCGAGTCCCCATTTCACGAGCATTTACGTACGAAACGCGAAGGAATTGCGTTTTTGCAGGTCGTGGTGGATGGTGACCCGCAGGCGCATTTTCGATCCCTCGGCATCCCCGTCGCCTACACCGCAGGTGAACGAGTTTTCTATGACACGCGTAAGAGTCTCGGTGGCTTCCTAGTTGAGGCGGTACCTCACGACGTGTTCGCTGACGCTTTGATGCCGGCGGAACCACCAACAGACCCCGCGCTACCCACCGATCGGATTTTCCATTTCGGGGTGCTGGTGCACGATGTGCTCGAGGCGTTGCCCGCGTACCGCGACGTCTTTGGCATCACCAAGTTCGATTGCAAAACCTGGGAGACGGGTTGGGGTCGGCTGGACGCGCCGCAATACCGCGGTGAGCCCGTGGATCATGGCTATTTCACCGCCCAAGGAATGGTCGGTGACTTCGGTTTCGAAATCATTCAAAGTAACCACGGCTCGAGCCACTACAATCGCGAGTTTTTTGATGTCCGTGGTCCCGGCATCCACCATATTTTCCCGTGGTTGGCCCCCGATGACGTGGCGTGGGATTCGGTGGTAAGCCGCATGGGGGAGTTGGGCTACCCGCTGTGCATGGGTTCGACGTTGCGCGGGCAAGCTGCCGAGTTCGGCTATTTCGACACGTTCGACGCACTTGGCGGGTACCTCGTGGAGATCGTCGTCCGTCGCCGCACGCCGGAACCTGAGTTCGCGCAACCGGATTGGGTGGTGGATTACCAATGATCCGAATACTGCACCAGGCACCCCACATTCCTGAACTTTTGTTTGAAACCCTTCCTGGCCGCGCTGAGCATTACCGTTCGCTCACCGGGGCAGACGCGGCCGTCGTGATGCTTCTTGCGGAGCATGAGTTGGAACCGCTGTTATCCAGTGCTGAGTACCGCGAGTTTGCGGCGTCCGCCAGCACCGAAATCTACCGCCAATGTTTGTTCGATCTGCGCGACGATGTGTGGGTCAGCCGCGCCGCCGGTTCGCCCTTAGTGCGGTGGCCCGCCCGCGACCAAGTTCGAATAATTATTCAGGGACAGTATGCCCCGAATCCGAAGTTGCGTGAGCTTATTGCGCGGGAGGTCGCGGAAACTCGTCGTGAACCCGGATGCGTCGCCTACGACTGGTACGAGCATGCGTGCGATTCCAGCAAGTTATTGCTGTTGGAAGTTTGGCAGGATCAACAACTCTACGACGCGCACTGGTTCGGCCGGGTGGAAACCGCAGATTACCGTGGCGACTCGGGCCGGACGCCTATCGCGGACTCCGAGCGTGAGTTTTATCGCCGCACCGAATTCGACCTTCTGTATGGAAGATTTTTGCCCCGCAACCCCGCCCAATATTCCCACACCGTGGTGTGGCCAGATTCTTGCTAAAGGAACCTTCGTATCATGACCACAACCCCTCATGAAACCTCGCCGCCGTCCGCGGAGTCGCAGTCGGTCGCAACGCCGGATGCTGCGGAGCGTCGCCGCGCGGTGCTGTCCAGTTTCCTCGGTAGCACCGTCGAATACTACGACTTTTTGCTGTATGCCGCGGCCGCGGGCCTCGTGTTTCCCAAATTGTTCTTCGGTAACCTCAGCCCAGCAATGGGTACCACCATTTCCTTTGTGATCCTCCTGATCGGCTATATTTCCCGCCCGATCGGTTCCATGGCGTTTGGCCATTTTGGCGATAAGTACGGCCGCAAAAACGTGCTGGTGATTACGCTCCTCACCATGGGCATTGTCTCGGTGGCTATCGGTCTGATGCCGTCCGCAGACGTCCTCGGCGTGGCTGCGCCGATTTTGTTGGTCGTGCTGCGCACCGTACAAGGCATTGCTGTAGGCGGAGAATGGGCGGGCGCGACGCTCATGGCCATGGAGCATTCTCGGGAGGGAAACAAGGGGTTCGGTGCGTCGCTGGCCATCGCCGGCGGCCCAGCGGGCGCGGTGCTTTCTACGCTCGTGCTTTCGGTGTTTTCCACCCTGTCCGGCGATAATTTCGCCAACCCTGAGCAGTATTTTGTTACGGACTGGGGCTGGCGCGTTCCGTTCTTGTTCTCCGCCGGCATCGTCGTGTTTGGCTTGTACCTGCGCTCGCGCGTTACTGAGTCCCCGGAGTTTGAGGCGGCCCGCCAACGGGGCGATGTGCACACTGGTGTTCCCCTGATGAAGATGTTGCGGGATTCCCCCAAGGAACTGCTCACTGGTTCGCTCGCGGGCATGGCTGGGTTGTTTATCCAGGGGCTGCAGGCGTCGTTCATGGTCCCATACATTGTTGCGAAAACGGCGGATAGTCCGACGCCGATTTCGCGGGCGGACGGCCTCATGATGGTGACCATTGGTTCCGTCATCGCCATCTTTGTCATGCCGTTATTGGCTTTCCTTTCGGATCGCTACGGCCGCCGCATGGTTATGGTTGCCGGCGGTGTGGTGTCCGTGGTTGGGCTGTGGGTGGTCATTCGGATGATCGATACCGGGGAGCCCGCCCAGGTGTGGCCAGCGTTGATTCTCATGGTGTGCGTGGTGCAGCCGGCCCAATATGGCCCGATTGGTGCGTTCCTGTCAGAGAAGTTCGACGCCGCGCATCGATACACGGGTGCGGGGATGACGTTTCAAATGGCCTCGATTTTGGGTGCGGGTACTGCGCCGTTGATTGCAAACCGGTTGGTTTCCCCAGAGACCGGCCTGGACCCGGTTGCTTGGTATGCAACGTTGTTGTTTGTGGTGAGTTCCGCGGCGATCCTCGCGTCGAAGGAAACCGCCCGCCCAGAATCCCACACGCAGCGATTCCAGGAGACGTCGGTAGTGAAGGCGTAGCTCGCTTCTCGACGCCCCGCCTGCCGCCCCTACCCCCACAGCGGCAGGCCCGCCACGCCGAGCACTTTAAAAAAGTGATAAGGGTTACGTGAGTGTCCGGTTGGGGCGCGTGGTTCGCTGATTTATGCCCTCTTTTGAGGGGGCGATTTCATTGTTGACAAGGGCAGAGCGCATCACATCGAATCCGCACTATAGTTCGACGTGGCGGGTGGGGAAGGGAGCGTTATTCTCAGCTTTCCGCCCCATTTGCTGAAAGGTAGTGCACAATCTGTGCTATAGCGACCTTGTTCTTTTTGCTACCGTGGCCCATATGATCACTCACCTGCGATTGACCCAGTGGATGACATTCCACGAGCAGACCTTAGACCTCGGGTCTGCTGCTTTGTTGGTGGGACCTCATCACGTCGGGAAGACAAATGCGCTGTTAGCGCTTCGAACATTGGGCAGGCTTGCTGCCGGTTGGCCCATCGAATCCGTCTTGGAAGATCTCGAATGCGCGCCGCGCGGCCACGATGAATTCCGTATCGGCTGCAGCGTTGGAAACCTCACCTACGACATTGTTGTGGAGGTCCGCCCCGAGCTGCGCATCACCGAAGAGGTGCTAGGTATGGGCGAAGGTGAATCCCTCAACCTAGCTGAACTTTCGTTCGATGGCCGTCATTCGGCGTTGTTTAAGCTGGCGGGGCTGCCAGTGGTGGAGGACTGGGCCATCGACGAGCTTTCCCAAACCTTGTGCTCCATCACTGAATTCGTGCCCCACCCTGAGCGGATGCGGGAATTCAGTCCAGTGGGCGATGTTCTCGAACCGGACGCCTCGAACCTGTCTGGCGTCCTGTATCAGCTCGCCACCGCAGACCCCGAATCCTTCGCCCGAATCGAAACCATTGCCTGCGACCTCGGCGGGCCCTCCGCTCGCTCTCTCGGCTTCGCCACCACTGACCTCGGCGACGTCATGATGGTCCTCAACGAGCAGTTTCAGGGCCAATTTGTGGGCACCCCCGCCCGCCACCTTAGCGACGGTTTCCTTGGCGAACTTGCCCTCGCCACCGCCCAACTCAGCGGAAAAACTCTGCTTATCGACACCCCGGAACACTTCCTGCACCCACAACACAGCGACCTGTTCCTTGCGATGCTGCACAGCATCCAGACAATTGTTGCTACCCGCAGCCCCGACCTTGTTGACGCGGGCCAAAACGCCGGCAATGAACACATTGTCATTGTCGGCCGCGACGCCGAAACTGGCCTGAGTTATCTCACCCCGATCGACGAAGTCGCCACCGAAACCGACGAAGCCGAAGGCGCTACAGAAAACTCTACAGACACGGCAGACGCACCGGATTCGGCAGACACTGCCGCTGCGGAAGCCCCGGCGGAATCTACGGACAACGAAGACGTAGAAGAAGCTTCGGAGGATGCTCAGGAACGCGTGGAAGATAAAGAATCAGTCATGTCGCACTAGTGGGCACATGCATGGGTTGCCTCGGCGGCGACCTATGCTCAAACCATGATTGATGTGTACCAGGCGATCGCTACCCGCCGTGATGTCCGAGCCGAATACACGGGCGAACTCATTACGGAGGAGCAGCTTCGGCGAATACTTGCCGCCGGGCATGCCGCGCCATCTGTAGGAAATTCACAGCCCTGGGATTTTGTGATTATTCAACAGCCGCAGCGGTTAGCTGAGTTCGCGGCGCACGTGGCGGGGCGTCGAGAAGCATTCGCGGACAGCCTTCCCGGCCACCTCAAGCGCACTTTCAACCCAATAAAAATTGAAGGAATCCGCGAATCCGGGACGGGCATGGTTGTTACCTACAACCCAGAACGCGGTGGCCCCCACGTTTTGGGTAGGCACACGATCGCCGACACTGGCCTTATGAGCGCCGCGCTTGCCATTCAAAACATGTGGTTAGCAGCGACGGCAGAGGGGCTCGGCATGGGCTGGGTGAGTTTTTACGAAGAGGATTATCTCGCCGAATTCGTCGGTTGCGATGCCCCGAAACGCCCAATTGCGTGGCTCTGTCTCGGGCCCGTTACTCACCTCGAACAGGTGCCTGATTTGGAGCGTTTCGGTTGGCGCGACCGTCGGCCGCTCGACTGTGCAATCCACCGCGAGCGTCTACGCTGAAGCTATGGCACTCTACGATATCCCCGTAACAACCATCGACGGCCGCCCCGCTACCATGGGTGATTGGGCGGGGCACGTCCTGCTCATCGTTAACACCGCATCGGAATGCGGGCTCACCGAACAGTACGAAGGCCTCCAACGCCTGTTCGATGACTTCGCGATGCGAGGATTCTTCGTCATCGGCATGCCGTGCAACCAATTCGGGGGTCAAGAGCCCGGCTCCGAAGCCGAAATCGCCGAAATGTGCAGCACCAAGTTCGGCGTGACTTTCCCAATGCTCGCCAAAGCTGACGTCAATGGCGCGGATGCCCACCCGTTATTCACGTACTTGAAGCAGGCAGCGGGGGTTGAGGAGATTGCCTGGAACTTCGAAAAATTCGTGGTTTCTGCGACCGGGGAAGTGGTAGCGCATTTCGAGCCTCGCACCGACCCTGAAGACGACGCCATCGTTGACGTTATCGAGGCACATTTGCCTATCTAGTCGCTCCGACCCGCGGATCGTGCTTTGACAAATGTTCCATCCGCAAAAGATTTCGTACATGGAATAGGCGCTCCATCGTGGTTCTCGGTATGCTGTGTGCGTCCGAGTTCTGCGTGTTTCGCAGGATTGCACGCTGTACCTACTGCGAGTAAGGGAATTGTTGTGGCCCGTGTAGTTGTCAATGTGATGCCGAAGGCAGAAATTTTGGATCCTCAGGGGCAGGCAGTCGCCCGCGCCTTGGGTCGTATCGGGGTTGAGGGGGTGTCCGATGTCCGCCAAGGAAAGCGCTTTGAACTTGAGGTTTCGGACACGGTTTCGAAAGAAGATATTGCGAAAGTTGCGGAGATTCTCCTAGCGAACACCGTCATCGAGGATTTTGAAGTCGTTGGTTTTGAGGTGTCGGAGTGACCGCGAAAATTGGCGTAATTACGTTCCCCGGCACGCTTGATGATGTCGACGCCGCGCGCGCCGTACGCATTGCCGGCGCCGAAGCAGTTTCGCTCTGGCATGCGGATACGGACCTGATGGGTGTCGATGCGGTTGTGATCCCCGGTGGTTTTTCCTACGGGGATTATTTGCGTTCCGGCGCTATTTCGGCACTGGCACCCGTGATGCGTTCCGTGGTTGACGCGGCGGCGAAGGGGATGCCGGTGCTGGGTATTTGTAACGGTTTCCAGATTCTGACGGAGGCGCGTTTGCTGCCGGGTGTGCTCACCCGTAACCAGGGTTTGCATTTCCATTGCGCTGACGTGTACCTCACCGTTGAAAACAACACCACCGCATGGACGAATACCTTTGCGAAGGGGCAGCGCATTCTGGTGCCCTCGAAGCATGGCGAGGGGCGTTTTCAGGCGTCCGCCGAGACCGTGAAAATGCTTGAAGACGAAGGCCGCGTGGTGTTTCGCTACGTAGATAATTTGAACGGTTCGTTGAATTCAATCGCGGGGATTTGCTCGGAGAACGGCCGCGTTGTGGGGCTGATGCCGCACCCTGAACACGCCGTCGAAAAGCTGACGGGCCCGTCGTTGGACGGCCTAGAGCTGTTCTTGTCCGCCGTCGGCAGCGTTGCCGCTTAACCCGGAAGGATTCTGCACTATGAACGTTCCCTTCAACGATACTGTCGACGCCGCGAAAGCCCAGCCCGACGCCCCGCAGCCGTATCGCGAACTCGGCCTCAAAGACGATGAGTATGCGCGCATCAAGGAGATCCTTGGGCGCCGCCCCACCCACGCCGAGCTCACCATGTATTCGGTCATGTGGTCCGAGCACTGCTCGTACAAATCCTCGAAAGTTCATTTGCGCTACTTTGGCGAGACCACAACGCCCGAAATGGGTGAAAAAATCCTCGCAGGTATTGGCGAGAACGCGGGCGTCGTGGACATCGGTAATGGGCACGCCGTGACCTTCCGCGTAGAGTCCCACAATCACCCCTCCTACGTCGAGCCGCACCAAGGCGCCGCCACCGGCGTGGGCGGTATCGTGCGCGACATCATGGCGATGGGTGCCCGCCCGATCGCCGTCATGGATCAGCTTCGCTTTGGTCCCGCGGATGCCCCAGACACCCAACGCGTCCTGCCTGGCGTTGTTGACGGCGTGGGTGGTTACGGCAATTGCCTCGGCCTTCCCAACATCGGTGGTGAAACTGTCTTCGATGAATCCTATGCCGGGAATCCGCTGGTGAACGCTCTTTGCGTGGGTACCCTTAAAGTCGAAGACCTCAAACTGGCTTTCGCTTCTGGTCTTGGCAACAAAGTCATGCTCTTTGGCTCCCGCACGGGCCTCGACGGCATTGGCGGCGTCTCTGTCCTAGCCTCGGACACGTTCGAAGAAGGCGCCGAACGCAAGCTTCCCGCGGTGCAGGTCGGCGATCCATTTGCGGAAAAGGTCCTCATTGAATGCTGCCTTGAGCTCTATCAGGCTGGCGTGGTTGTGGGCATCCAAGACCTTGGCGGCGCTGGCCTGTCGTGCGCGACTTCCGAGCTTGCCGCGGCCGGGGATGGCGGCATGCTGGTCAATCTGGATATGGTGCCGTTGCGTGCAGAAAATATGACCGCCGCCGAAATCCTCGCCTCCGAATCGCAGGAGCGCATGTGTGCGATTGTCACTCCAGAGAACGTAGCTAAGTTCAAAGAAATCTGCGCCCATTGGGACGTCACCTGCGCCGAGATCGGCGAAGTCACCGACAATGATCGCCTTGTGATTGTGCACCGCGACGAAGTGGTGGTGGAAGCTCCCGCTCACACTATTGCGCATCAGGGCCCCGTGTATGAACGTCCGTACGCGCGGCCGGAATGGCAAGACGAATTGCAGGAGTTCCGCGGTGTCGAAAAGCCTAGCGATCTGCGCGCCACCTTGCTGGAGATGGTGTCGTCTCCAGCGCTCTGCTCGCGGGCGTTTATTACGCAACAGTACGATCGCTACGTGCGGGGCAATACCGTGCTCGCACAAAACTCCGATGCTGGCGTGCTGCGCATCGATGAGGAAACCGGCCGTGGCGTCGCGGTTTCCGCAGATGCGTCGGGCCGATATACCAAGCTGGATCCGAACACAGGTGCGCGCCTTGCGCTGGCTGAAGCGTATCGCAATGTTGCAGTGACTGGCGCCCGGCCGGTCGCGGTAACAAACTGCCTCAACTTTGGGTCTCCAGAAGATCCTGACGTGATGTGGCAATTCCGCGAAGCTGTCCATGGGCTTGCCGACGGATGCGTTGAGCTGGGGATTCCGGTGTCCGGAGGCAACGTTTCCTTCTACAATCAAACCGGAACAACGCCAATTTTGCCGACGCCGGTCGTCGGGGTACTTGGCGTGATTGAGGATGTGCATCAGCGCATCGGTCACGACCTTGGCACGGTCGACGGCCCCGAAACGCTCTACCTCTTGGGCGCAACCGAAGATGAGTTCGGCGGCTCCATTTGGCAGCAAATCTCCGGAGCTGGGCTCAACGGCATGCCTCCGAAGATCAATCTTGCGAACGAAATTGCGCTCGCAGATTTCTTTACCGGGCCGCGCGTAGTGACTGCCGCGCACGACCTCTCTGAAGGTGGCCTTGCCCAAGCACTTGCTGAACTGACCATCACTTCGAATGTTGGTGCGGACGTCGACATTGCGTCCGTACATAATGACGCATTCGTGGCGATGTTTTCCGAATCTGCCTCCCGTGTCCTCGTTGCTACCCAAGACGAAGCCGCGTTGGAGGCCCGCGCCGCGGAACTCGGTATCGAGTACACCAAACTCGGCACCACCAACAGCGACCAGACGTTGCGAGTGGCCGGTCATTTTGACATCGCTCTCGACGAGCTCCGTGAGGCGTGGGAAGCCACCCTGCCGGAAATCTTCGGGCACGCCGTCGGCGCTAATTCCGTGGTGGAGTAGCCGGCTAAGGCAGATTCGACACGGCAGTTTTCGACGCCGCTCGCGACCTGCGGGAACCAGAATGGCGTCGCGAGCACGTGTCGAATCTGCCTGCCGAGAGGCAGATTCCGCATGAAAAGTAACTGATTTTTGGGGCTTCGTAACCATTGCAGGCTGCGGTAACGTGAAGCGTATGTCTGCATGGTCTGTTCGTCGGTGGGGTCGAAAAGGTGTGATAGCGCACCAGCGTGTGAGCGACACTCCCACATTGATGGTGTGCAATGTTTGTTCGTAAGCCCTTTCTGAACGCATTGCGGCAGATGCGTTTGCAGGTGGGTTCGCTACTGGGTTTGGTCATCATTATTGGCGTGGCGGTGGGGTTTTACGCCACCCTGAAGACGAATTCCGTTAATTTTGAGCGCAGTACCTATCAGTATTTCCACGACTATGGCATGCCCGACCTTATTGTCGACGGTGTAGGTTTCACAGACCAGGACGCCGATACTTTGCGGAGGATGAGCGGGGTGGAGGCGGTGCAGGTTCGCGCTTCCGTGGATACCCGCGATGGGGACGATACATTGCGGCTGTTGTCTTATGATATTCACAATCCGCGCGTAAATCGCCCGTACCTGCAGGAAGGCCGCGAACCGGAGCACGTTGACGAGTGTCTTGTGGCGGAAAAATACGCGACAAAAAACGACGTTCACCCTGGCGACACGGTGCGCTTTGAGCACCGACTTTTCCAAGCGGAGTGCAAAGTGAGCGGTATCGCCACCGCCCCAGAGGATATGTACCTGAAGCAAAGCGCCACGGAATCCGTCGCCGATACCAGTGAATTTGGTGTGGTGTATGTGGATACGGAGTTTTTGCGTGAGCGGCAGGTGCCGGCGAATCAAATCGTGTTGGTGTTTGCGCAAGACGCCGATGGTGGACGCATCAACGAGGATGTGGAGACCGCGCTTGGTGAAAAGGTGGAAAAGCTGACGGAAAAAACAAAGGTGGGCAGCTACGACTCGTTTAGTGCGGATGTCGGCGATTACAACCGAATGGCCTATATTTTTCCTATTGTTTTTCTGATTATCGCTTCCGTGGTTGTGTTTGTTGGCCAGCGCCGTAACGTGATGCGCGACCGCAGGCAGATCGGAATTTTGAAAGCGATGGGTTGCAGTAGCGGTTTGGTGATTACGCTGTACTGTCTCATTTCGGCAGTTGCGACCATTGTTGGCGCGGGACTTGGTGCGTTGATTGCGTGGTTTGCCGGGCCGTTTTTGGTGAACACGTATCAGTCGATTTTCACTGCACCGTATTTCACGTTCCAAGGTTTTGGCGAGCATTTGTGGCTGCCGGTCGCGTTGTCTTTGCTCGTCACGGTGATCGCTACTTTGTTCGCGGTTTGGCGCGTCGTGACGATCATGCCAGCTGAGGCAATGCACGCCGAACCACCGAAGACTGGCCGCGATGTGTTGCTGCAGCGAACGCCGCTGTGGGGGTGGCTGTCGTTCCATTCGCGCTATTCCCTCAAGGCTGCACTCCGAAACCGCGGTCGATTTTTCGCAATGGTGTGCGGGGTGGTTGCTTCGGTGACGCTCACGGTGCTGTCGCTCGGCTTCCAGGATTCCTATAAATTTGTTACCACCGACTATTTCGACACTGTTGTTGATTATGACCTTGCCATTCGCACGTCGGTTACTCCCCGCACGCAACCGCCTTCGATTATCGACGCCGCGCCCATCACCGAACACCACGAAGCTCTGGTGTTGGCGGGCACATTCTCCGCCGGTGATCGTTCGGAAGAGTTACCGCTGGTTATCCTGGATAACCCCGACGACGTGTACAATTTTGAATCCGCTGCGGGAGGCGCGCCGTCGTATAGCGGGGGAATCGTGTTGCCGGAATACTATGCGGAGCTCTTGGGGGTGTCGGTCGGGGATACCGTGAAGGTGTCCACGCCAAACGATGTTGTCGCAGGTGAGGCGACGGTGGTGGCATGTGTGCGGCAAAACATTGGGTTTCTTGCCAGCGCCACAACGGATACCGCCCAGCATTCGTTGGGCCTAGCGGACAGCGTTTACAACACTGTGTTTGCAAGCACCGACGCTGATGTGCGGGAGACGCAGAAAACTCTGGAACGCCAAGACGGCGTACTTGCCGTGAACTCAGTTTCGGACGATCGGAAGAGTTTTCAAACGTTGTCCGCAACATTGAGCATGTATATTGTGCTGCTCGTGTGCTTTTCGGTGGTGTTGGGTATCGCCGCGTTGTACTCTGTGTCCACGATTGCGCTGCTTGCCCGTCAGTATGAGTTCGTGTTGTTGCGGGTGATGGGCTATTCGCCGCGCGAGATTTCGTTCGCATACCTTAAGGAGCTCGCACTTCAGTTCGTGTTTGGTCTGCCTCTGGGGCTGGTGTGCGGTTATTACCTCACGTCCTACGTCGCCCGAAAGTTCGCGAATTCACAGCTTTTGTTTGAAGCGCACATTCAGTGGGATACCTATGCGTGGGCGGCCTGTTCCGCACTTGGTGTGATTGTGTTTGTTTGGCTCGTATCCTTGCGTAAGATTGCGCGGCTGCACCTCGTGGAAGGAGTAAAGGTGCGAGATGAATAGTGCGATCCGGACTATGCGTGTACGTACCTTCCGTCATAGACTTTAGAAATATGTTTGTAGGCAACACATTAGATAGTTGAAAGTCGTTTGTGGCACATGATTGAACAACCGCAGCTCATACCGCAAACTCGCTGGGTGTTGGACCGTGGCCCCCGCCCACGGGCGCGTGGTTGGTACCACCTTGTCGCGGCACTTTTAGCATCGATGTCCGGTGCGGTACTGATCACCTACGCTTGGATGACGCTGAACCCGCTGCCGGCGTTTGGTGTCACCGTCTATGCGATAGGGCTCGTGCAAATGTTCGGGGTGTCGGCGGCGTATCACTGTGGTCCGTGGCGTTCGGCACGGACCGTGGCGTTATGGCGCTGGGCCGACCACTCGACCATAGCGTTGTTTATCGCTGCCACGTATACCCCGATGGCATTGTTGAAGATGTCACCCTCGATTTCCGGGTGGCTGTTATGTGCGGTGTGGGGCGGGGCAGCGTTCAGTGTTGCGTTATCACTGTTTCCGCACCCACGCTGGTTGGATGTGGTGGTATACCTCGGGCTTGGGTGGTTGTCAGTGCCGATTATTCCCGAGTTGTGGCGGCACGCAGGCCCCTCCGTGGTGTGGCTGCTGCTGGCCGGTGGATTAGTCTATTCGTTCGGCGCCCTACTGTATGCGGTGCGGTGGCCTGGCCGGCACGCCCGTTGGATTGGATATCACGAGCATTTCCACCTCGCCACCATTATCGCTGGTGTATTGCACTTAATCGCCGTGTGGATCGTGGTGGTGCAAGGAGCAGCATGAAGCGTGGGTGAGGCATCGCGAATATTGCGTGTGCGTTCGCTTTCCCACGATCTGCTGCTCCGACAAACTAACGTTTGATCAGCGGGATCGGGGCGTATTTGGCTCGCAATTCGCGCAGCTTTGCCGCGTGATCCGAAAGCCGTACGTCCTCACTTGCGCGTGGCGTGAATTGGCGCGCCGGGAGGGGCTGGCCGTCGATATCTACGGCGATGTAGGAGATGGTGGCGTGAATGGCGGTTTCGAGCGCCGACCTGCCACCGCGCGGCGCGCCGGAACGTACGTGAACGGACATTTGCATGGAGCGGGCGTCGGTGCGCATGAGGCGAGCGTCTACCTCAATGAGGTCGCCGATTTGGATGGGTCGGTAGAAGCGGATGCCGCCCGCGTAAACGGCAACGGTGTGTTCCCCAGACCATTCCATGGTGCACGCGGCGCCGGCTTCGTCAATCCATTCCATTGCGGTGCCACCGTGCACTTTGCCGCCCCAGTTGACATCGGTGGGTTTCGCCAGGAAGCGGGTGATGAGGCGCGGCGCCTCCGAGGGCCCGTCGTAGGTTTGCTGTTCCATCTCCCGTTCGATTGCTTTGCGGAGGTCGATGCGGGAGAGCGCGGCGTCGAAAACTCGACGTTCCTCGTCGCTTTCCGGGATGAATTCGGGCACCTGTTGCGGTTTGCCGGTGTCCGCGTTTTTAGCTACGAAAATCACCAGGCAATCGCACGCACGGGTGAATACGCCCTCGCGCGGGTCGGCGGAGAGGACTTCGTTGATGATGTGCATTGACGACCGCCCAGTCATGGCGATCCGCGACCTCACCTCTACCATGTGTCCGCTGGGGATTGGCCGCGTGAAGTGGATGTGGCCGACGTATGCGGTGACGCAATAGGCGCCGGACCAGCCGACCGCACAGGCGTACGCGGCTTTGTCTATCCATTCGAGGACTCGGCCACCGGATACGCCGTGGTTGCCGGCCATGATGATGTCCGTCGGGGCGGCGAGAAAGCGCAAGGTCAGACTCGGAGAGCGGGATGTCATGGGGTTCCTTTCTGTATAGTTTCACCTTATAGAACGGTAAACTCGCACTCTGTGAAACGTTCCATTTCTGCCGCCGAGACGCGCGCCGCGGTGCTCGCAATTGCACCCTGGTTGCGCGATGAGTCCGCCCCGCAGCCCTCGCGCGCCGAGATTGCGCAAGCTGTTCGCCTGACCGCTCGTACGTTGGAGGCGTTGGCGCCCGGTCAAAGCGTTGAGGTTCGGATACCTCCGTTTGTGGGTATTCAGTGTATTGCTGGCCCACGTCACACCCGTGGCACTCCACCTAATGTGGTGGAGACTGATCCTCGCACGTGGCTTCGGCTGGCTACTGGTTTGATCCTGCTTGACGACGCCGCGACCGTTACGATTTCTGGTACGCGCGCCGCTGAGATTGCCCAGTGGTTGCCGCTGGTTTCGCTGCCCCAAGCGGAAAACTAGAGCTCAGGCCAGCCTTTCCATATGTGCGTAAGTGCGCACATATTGATAGTGTGGCGTCATGATTGAAACCATGCATGTCATCAAAGAACCTCACAACCAAGGCCTCAACAATCGGCTGAATTGGCTGCGTGCCGGCGTGCTGGGTGCCAACGATGGCATCGTCTCCACGGCGGGTTTAGTTATGGGCGTGGCGGCAACTGGGGCGTCGACAAGTGTGATTGCTACCGCCGGGTTTGCTGCGCTCGTGTCCGGCGCGGTGAGTATGGCGCTCGGCGAATATGTGTCCGTGTCCACGCAGCGTGACACGGAAAAAGCGCTCATTGATAAGGAGCGATGGGAGCTGGCCACGATGCCCGACGCCGAGCATAAGGAACTTGTGGAAATCCTCCGCAAGAAGGGCCTGTCTCAACACACGGCCGAGATGGCAGCGTTGGAAATGGCGGACCATGATGCGCTCGCCGCGCATCTCGATATCGAACTGGGGCTCGATACGGAGGAGCTGACAAATCCGTGGGTTGCGGCCGGTTCTTCCGCAATTTCGTTCGTCGTTGGTGCGGCGTTGCCGTTGCTGGCCGTGCTGCTGGCGCCGGGTGATCTGCGCGCCGTCGTAACTCTGGTTGCTACGCTCGCGGCGCTCAGCATCACCGGCAGCGTGTCCGCATTTCTTGCTGGCGGCGAGCAGGGTAGATCGGTGGCTCGACTCGTATTCGGCGGGGCGCTGGCGTTGGGGGCGACGTACCTTATCGGTGTTTTGTTCGGCGTTACGGTAGGCGGTTAATCGGGGATCATTAGGGCGTAACCCATCGAGCCGCTACGATTATGTTTCGTGGCAGCTTTGGAGAAATCCCTCAGCGCGGCGGCCTCGCGTCCCGCGCCCACCGATCACGACGGATTGAACGACCATGGCGAGCAAGCACCCCGGGAGGAGTGCGGCGTCTTTGGGGTTTGGGCACCGGGGGAGGAGGTCGCCAAACTCACGTACTACGGCCTGTATGCGCTCCAGCATCGAGGCCAAGAGGCCGCTGGCATCGCCGTCGGCGACGGTGATCAGATCCTCGTGTTCAAGGACATTGGCCTTGTTTCCCAAATCTTTGACGAACAAACGCTCGACTCTCTGCGGGGGCATATTGCGATTGGGCACACCCGTTATTCCACCGCCGGTGGCGAATGCTGGGACAACGCGCAACCCATGTTCCGGTCGGCTCCTGACGGTACCGACGTGGCGCTTGGGCACAACGGAAACCTGGTTAACTATATGGAGTTGCTGGAGGAAGCTTCCCGTCGCGAGCTCGTCGACAAGGCGAACAGCCCTTCGGACTCTGACGTGATGTGTGCGCTGCTCGCGGATGGCATGCGCGGCGGCCGGACCATTATCGAATCCGCTAAAGAGCTTCTTCCGCGAATCGAAGGCGCGTTTTGTCTCACCTTTACTGACGGCACCACGCTCTATGCCGCGCGTGACCCTTACGGGGTGCGTCCGCTTTCTATTGGCCGTCTCGAACGCGGCTGGGTAGTGGCGTCCGAAACCGCAGCCCTCGACATCGTGGGCGCGTCGTTTGTGCGCGAGGTTGAGCCCGGCGAACTTATTAGTATCAGCGAGGCGGGGGTGCGTTCTGAACGCTTTGGCACCACTCACCACAAGGGATGTGTGTTCGAATATGTGTATTTGGCGCGGCCTGATTCCGTGATCCGCGGCCGCGCGGTCAATGCCACCCGCGTGGAGATCGGAAGGCGCTTGGCTGAGGAATGTCCGGCTGATGGGGACCTAGTAATCCCAGTGCCGGATTCGGGGACACCCGCCGCCGTCGGATACGCCCAAGGTTCCGGAATTCCGTTCGGACAAGGCCTTGTCAAAAACGCCTACGTTGGCCGAACGTTTATTCAACCTTCGCAGACGATCCGGCAATTGGGTATCCGGCTCAAGCTGAATCCCTTGCGGGAAGTGATCGCGGGCAAACGTCTCGTCGTGGTGGACGATTCCATTGTGCGCGGCAATACGCAGCGCGCGTTGATCCGCATGCTCCGGGAGGCAGGCGCGGCGGAGGTGCATGTCCGCATCGCGTCCCCGCCGGTGAAGTGGCCGTGCTTCTATGGCATTGACTTCGCAAGTCCTGGCGAACTTTTGGCCAATTGTGTGGAGGGTGACGACGAGCAAGCCATCGTCCAAGCCGTGGGTACCGCGATCGGCGCCGACTCGCTGGGGTTCGTTTCTGTGGGCAACATGGTTGAATCCACTCGCCAGCAGCGCAGTGAGCTGTGTTGTGCGTGTTTCGACGGCGTCTACCCCCTCGGCTTGCCCGCGGGCAACCACAACGCCGACCTTGTCCGTGCAATGCAGGCTACCATGTAGCTGCGCTGACCATTAATTTTTAGTGACGTTAAGAAAGTTATCACTGTATGAGCCACAACCAAGATTCTGAGGTTTCCTACGCTGCCGCCGGCGTGGATATTGAGGCGGGTGACCGCGCCGTTGAATTGTTCGCGCCCCATGCCAAGCGTGCTACTCGTCCGGAGGTTCGGGGCGGCCTCGGCGGGTTCGCGGGTCTGTTCGCGTTAGGGAAATACCGTGAGCCGCTGCTGGCGGCCGGTTCAGACGGCGTCGGCACGAAACTTGCAATCGCGCAGGCCATGGATATTCATGACACCATCGGCATTGATCTCGTTGCCATGTGCGTGGACGACCTTGTGGTGTGCGGTGCTGAACCTCTGTTCCTGCAGGACTATATCGCGGTGGGCAAGGTTGTGCCCGAGCACGTCGCGGCAATCGTCTCCGGAATCGCCGAGGGATGCGTCCGTGCTGGATGCGCCTTGCTCGGTGGGGAAACCGCCGAGCATCCCGGCACCATGGAGCCCGGCCACTACGACGTGTCCGCAACCGCGGTGGGCGTCGTTGAGGCGGACAGCGTGCTGGGTCCCGAGCGCGTGCGAAACGGGGACGTTGTGATAGCTATGAAATCCTCCGGCCTGCACTCGAACGGTTATTCGCTGGTTCGCCACGTGTTACTGGAGAAAGCCGGCCTGCCGCTCGACGGCCACATGGAGGAGCTCGGGCGGACCCTGGGTGAGGAACTTCTCGAACCGACCCGGATTTACGCCCTCGACTGCCTCGCTTTGGCTTCCGAGTGTGAGGTACACACGTTCTGCCATGTTACGGGCGGCGGGCTCGCAGGCAACCTCGCGCGCGTCATTCCGGAGGGGCTCGTCGCGGAGTTGTCCCGCGCGACGTGGACTCCGGGGCAGATTTTCCGCACCATCGCGTCCGTGGGCAAGGTGCCCCAGGCGGAGATGGAGAAAACCTTCAACATGGGAGTCGGCATGGTTGCCATCGTGGCGCCGCAGGACTGCGAGCGTGCCCTCGCTATGCTCACCGCCCGCCACATCGAGGCGTGGGAGTTGGGGAGGATTTGCAAGGCCGCCCCTGGTGAGCAACAGCGCGTGAAGCTTACGGGCGAACACCCAGGCTACTGACCGACTACTACTGACGCGCGCCACCAAGCCCGCTGCCCCAAGCGTTAACCGCGGGGTGGCGGGCTTGCGTGTCGTTGCGCGCTCCTATGACGCTGGTGCGCTGCGACTCAGTGCTCGAGGGGCGTGTTACCGCCAGGAGCGCTCGTCATCATCGTCGTCAGCTTCCCAGTCTGCCCATTCGGCGTACTGGTCATCCTCACGACGGGAGGAGTTGTTCTCAGACTTCCCAGCGAGCTCCCGCTGCAGTGAAGCGAGGTCCATTTCTGGAGAGTTGTACTTCAGTTGACGAGCAACCTTGGCTTGTTTTGCCTTGGCGCGGCCGCGACCCATGGCCTGACCCCCTTGGTGTGAGCGAGGAGTGCGCGGGGAATTCGGCACTCCCTTGAGTGTTTTTAAGTAAATGTATTCCTGTTAGACACAATAGCGGTTGCGAGCGAAAAAGTCCGCACCGGGGCGCTCACCTGCGTGTTTTCCGGGGTTACCGCCCCCGAAGTCGGTTTTGGGCGGCGCGTCCGGGGCGTTCGCCGTCGTCTGCGGGAACCGTGTCGGGGTCGATCGCCAGCGCCACATCCTCCACCGCGAGCTCCGGCGCCGCCAGGGCGCTGCGTTTGATCAGCGCCAGTCCAATCGGACCGTATTCGCAATCATGAACCACCGTCCCCAGTCGACCGACGGTGCGACCGCCCGCCGTGATTGCGGAACCTTGCTCGGGGAGCTCGGGTGCCGAGCCGTCGATATGCACCATCACCAGCACCCGCGGCGAGCGACCCAAATTGTGCACCCGCGCCACCGTTTCCTGTCCCCGATAGCAACCCTTATCCAAATGCACGGCCGATTCGATCCATTGCGGAACTTCGTGCGGTATAGCTTTGGCGTCGAGGTCCGCCGTCACCTCCGGCTCCACCGCCTTCACGCGCTCGGCCGTAAATGCCATCAGCCCCGCCAACGGCAACCCCAACTTATCGACGGCCGCGCCCAACCGCTCCCTCGGCACCAACACGTCCCACCGCTCCGGGCCGCCCCATTGCACACGCCGCTTCATCCCCGTGGTCGGTTCCGCTCCGATTACCGTCAGCAAAGCCAAATCTGCCTCTTTGATCTCCACATCTGACCAGAAGACCATTCGCAGCAGGTAAGGCTTCAACGTCGCGATTTCGGACGCCGGGCCCTCGAGGAAAAACGTGTCATGCTCCAGCCAAATCCCCACGTGATGGAGGATCCGGCCCTGCGCGTCGAGGTTCAGCGCGGCGGTGGAGGGCGGGGCGTCGATAAGCTGCTGTGAAAGCAGATTGTTCAGGAACGCGGCGGCGTCAGGGCCGCTAACCCGAAGCACACGGTGGTGCGAACGGTCGACCACAAACGGGCCGCGTTGCTCACCCAAAGGGTTGCCATAATGCCAGGCCACGCCAACATTCGGGGATGCCGGCGCCGCACCCGGGTGAGCCATGAATGGGGACACATATGCGCAAACTTCAGCCACAAGGCTCATGGTAACCCGTAATCTAGACTTATGAAGCCCACAATCGTCGTGTTGGAGCCGTACGGAGGTTCGACACGGCACCATAACCCCGAATTGCCTTTCATCTTCTGGGACGACGCCGCTGTAACACGCGGCGACGGAATTTTCGAAAGTATGCTCGTGCGAGGCGGGCGGGTGTGTAACCTCCAACACCACCTCGACCGCTTTACCGCCAGCGCCGAACTCCTCAGCCTGCCCGCGCCGCGGCCCGAACACTGGCTCAAAGCCACCGAAGAAGCCCTGGAACATTGGGGAGACGCCGACGGCACCTGCGTCTGGACGTACACCCGCGGCCGCGCAGCCACCGGCCACCCCAGCGCCTGGATTGTGATCAAGCCCATTGACGAAACCACGCTCCGGCAGCGCGAACACGGTGTGCGGGTGATGACCAGCCCGCGGGGCTACAGCGTCGATACGCAATTGCCGGTGGGCATCGATGGGGTGGCGGTGGCCCCGTGGCTCACCATTGGCGCCAAAACGCTCAGTTACGCGGCAAACATGGCGGCCAAACGCTACGCCGAAGCTCACGGGTTTGACGACGTCATCTACGTCGAAGACGGGCGCGTCCTCGAAGGCACAACCTCCACCGTCATTGCGGTCCGCGGAACCTCCCTGTACACCCCACCGCCAGGGGGAGACATCCTGCCCGGAACCACCCAACGCGCGCTCTTCGAGCACGCTCGCTGGAAAGGATGGCGGTGCCACGAACAGCAACTCGCCATCAACGACCTCCTCGAGGCCGACAGCGTGTGGCTGGTCAGTTCCGTCAAAATAGCCGTCCGAGTCACGCGAATCAACGAGGTGGATTTGCCGGACGCCGGGGACGAAGCAAATGACCGGTTTCGCAGCATGGTGGAAAAAGCTCTCAGCTAGGCATCGGCGGCGGAGTCACACTGATTGCGTGAATAAAATGACGAGGACCTCAGTGACTCTGTGTCGCTGAGGCCCTCGCTTCCCCCGAGGCCACCGTGTCGGTGCACTTGAAGATTAACTCACCAACACCGCGGAAGGGAAGCACTTTTTCAAGAAAAGTAATCCCCGGACCGTTATTAAAGAGTACGCATTTCAATTTTCTCAGGAAAGCGATTTTCGAATTTCGGCCCGATGTCGGATCTGCCTGGCTCGGGCAAACACCGAGTTCCGAAGTGTGCAATGCATTGCGAGCAATGAATATTTTATGACCCATGTCATAACGAACACGTGAGCTAGTGTATGTGTGCACGTAGAGCGGTATTTTTGGCGTCCGAAAATCTGCCTCAGACAGATTCTGCAGGGCGGAAAATTGCTTGCGCGAAGCTAGGTGGCGCCCCAGAAATGTAGCATCAATGCAGCAAAAAGCTTGCGCACCTTGCTAATGCGTGGAGATTTTAAGGCAAAATCCACAGGTTTCAAGCGGCCAAATTCGCCACCCCCGATGACTACCCCCACCGCCGGAGAGCGTGGGGAAAGCGCGGTGCGTCGGGAGGACGGGGCGTCGAGAAGCGGGGGGAAGTTAGCCGACCACCCGCTTCAACTGTGCCGACAGTCGCGGTTGCAATGCGCCATCGACGAGCCGCTCCTCCACCCAGCCGAGTTCATGCGTGGGCAGCAGCCCGTACAAGCGCTTACCTGGGCCCAAATCGGCCGGTCCGGAAGAGGTGACCAGCGTCGAGGCGCTTTCCAGCTGCCACGCCCGCTCGCTCAAGGGATTGCCGTAGAAGATCTCAACCACGCCCGCCGCGCCGCACGAAACTACGGAAATTTCGTCGTCCAGGCTGATCCTCCAAAAGCCGGTTTCGCGCTGGTCATGCCCGGTCGGCTCGCCGTTGCTGTCCAGCCGCCAAATGATCGACTCAAACGCCAGGTAATTCTCGCCGTTGTGGGTGAACGTCAACTGCTGGCCGAACGCGTACTGGCCGGCAGCGGAATCTGCCTGGCCTTCGCCGCGCCACACGCCCACCAGCGGCAATAGCGCGAGCAGGCCGTCGTGGAGATTCGGGCCGAGGCGCAAATTCGCAGTGTCCGCGGGGGCGCCGAGGGCGGGGACGCCAGCGATTTCCGGGGAAATGTTCAAACTCGCCGTGCTTTGCGACTGCTCAGCCGCCAGATTCACCGCTGCGTTTCCATCAAGCTTGCGGTCTTGTTCTTCAGCCATGGACTCAAGCCTACTTGCAGTTACGTTTTCCGCGACAACGGCGAGAGGTCAGTTGCGTCGAGCAGGACGTTGCGCTCCAGCGACTCGATGTAGATTGAGCCGCCTGCGACGAAAATTTTGCTTGCCGGCGCCGTGAGCGGCATCTCCGCGTTTGTGAACGTGAGTGCGAACGCTTCGTTGTGCTCGGGGATGATATTGATTGTATCGCCGATGATCCGCAACTTGGCGAGTTCGGTCGTAGGTTCGGTTTCGCCCGGCGGCGTGCCGCGGAGCCGTACCTCAGCTGCGTCCCCGCCGTTTGGCGACATATCGTAAGGATGCGAAATATCCAGATCAGTCATATTTAACAAGTGCCCCAGCGCGACGCCATCCATGCTGATCCGCCTTGTCAGCAGCCCCGCCCGCGCCCCAGTAATGTCCCCTTCGCGCACCTGTTCGGGCGTAACTTCGACGCCGCGGGCTTCCGTCCGTGCGTTAACCATGCCCAGCCGAGGCACATCCACATCCAGAACTTCTGAGCTAATAATGGGAATTTCCCCGGTTATCAACGCCTGCGAATACGGCACTCCGCCGAGGTAGATCTTGGGCGTAGCGTCAAGGTGCGCATGCAAGCGTGTTTCCTCACCGATACGGCGTTCGAGATTCGCTGCGTATGCGTTATCCACGGCGTACGCGCCACCGAGAATGAGCGCCACCGCAAGGGCAATTGTGCGTTTCACCCCTTCAGGTTACTAGGGTGGGACCATGGAGCTTCGACAAGTCACCGCCTTGCCCGAACCGTTGCTCGCCCAGGCCTTCGCACTTTGCGACGCCGCGACCGCCGCCGACGGATTCGCCCCCCTGTCCGAACAATTCCTCCGCGGGCTTGCCGAAGAAAACACACATATACTGCTCTTTGCCCCGGATCTCGTAGCCCTCGCCGCGTACGACGGCGCGACAATCGAACTCGTGGTCCATCCCGATCACCGTCGTCGCGGCTACGCCACCGCGCTTCTCGACGCCCTCCCTCCCGCCAGCACCTGGGCCCACGGAAATCTGCCTGCCGCTCGATCGCTCGCAACGAAACGACACATGAAGCCGGTACGAACACTGCTCGTCATGTCCATCAGCGGCGATGCCCTCACTGACGCATGCGCAGGCCAGCAACCTATTGCCCCTCCCGGATACTACGAATCCACATTTGAAGACCTCGGCGAATCTGCCTTATCCGACTGGCTGCGCATCAACAATGAAGCATTCGCCTGGCACCCGGAACAAGGCAGATGGGACATGTCTCGCCTGCGCCGCGCACTCGATGTGCCTTGGTTCTCACCGGCCGGTGTTCGATTCCTCATGTCCGACAACGGCGCCATGGCAGGTTTCCACTGGACTAAACGACATTCAGATCGCCTCGGCGAGATCTACGTTGTCGGCCTTGGTTCGCACCATCGCGGCAAAGGCTTGGGCGCACCCTTAATCCGCCTTGGTCTAGCGCACCTCGTGGATATCGGATGCGAGGAAGTCATCCTCTATGTGGAAGCAGATAATCATCCGGCTGTCAGCGCCTACGAACGTCTCGGCTTCATCATTGCCGAACAGCACGTCGCTTACGAATCTGCCTGAGGCACATATAACAACGGTGCGTTTTTCCAGCTCACCGACGGCGATACTTGAGGTACATATGGCTAAGCAAGGCAGATTCTGCAAGAGGCAAATCGCGCACGGAGTTGTCCGCGGCGTCGATAAACACTGAACTGCGGCACCGGCGTTTCGGCTCCCTGCGGCGAGAGCCTATTCTGACTGCCTCTTCAACGTTGTTGTCGAATCTGCCTTAAATATTTTCAATGCGAGCGAGTTTTCGCAGCTCACCGACGGCACAAAAGAGGCGAATCCCGCTAGGTAAGGCAGATTCTGTGGCAAGGCAGATTCCGCGGGGAGCGGGGTAGTAAAAGTAGCTTAGAGGAGGGGGAGCTCAGCGCCGGAGTTGTCGGCGGCGTCGATAAGCACTGTGACGCGGCACTTCCGTCCTGACGCCTCGCCCCGCCCCGCCCCCAATCCGCGCACGGTCTTTGGTCAGCGTTCGGCGCGTTGGATGGCGTTTCGCAAGGTAGTGGCAAGTTTTCGCGGGTTTCTTAGGAGGCCGTGCGTGATGCGGAGTGGTTCCCACCCGAGTTCCCGGAGTCGAATGAATACGGTGGAGTCGTAGTCGCGTTGCTCCCGTTGGAGGTGGTGGGCACCGTCGTAGAAGAGCGCGACGCGGATGTCGGTCCAGCTCGCGTCGAGAATTGTGAGTAGCGGTGTGCCGTCGTCGCGGAGGCTTCCAGATTGCCGCACCGGCACCTGTACTTGCAGTTGTTTACGTACTTGTTCGGCGATGAGCCTGAGCGCAGTCTCCGGCGGTGATTCCGCGCCTGAACTGGACATTCGCAGTAGTTTGCTCAGTTCCCGCGCGCAGAAAATGTTTCGTGCGATGTTGCGGATGAGGTGGATATTGAGGTGGCAGACCCGCCGTAGGGCGTCGATGAGTTGGATCGCGCGCACTTCCCACGCGTCTAGGCCGGGCACTTGGTAAACCCACCAGGCGTGTCGGTTGCGTTGCAGGTCGATGAGGCAGTCAACGAGCGCGACTTCGGGGATCATTACGCGCATGTTTGGTTGTTTTTGGTCGGGTTTCCAGGTGGCGGCGTCGTGGCGGATGCGGCGTCGGGTGGCGTCGAGTGGGTTGTGCGCTTGCCGAAAATTGCTGGTGACGTGGAGGGTGATGTGGGCATCGTCGGCCCAGTGTGGGAGCCCTGCGTAGGCCACGGCTGCCCATCCTCCGATGATTGCGTTGGGGGTTTGCGCGTGGTGTGCGCGTGCGCGGAGAATGATTGGCGCTGGGTAGCCATGCCGTTGAGGATGGTTTTCTGACCCGTAGCACACGTCGCGTTGCGGCCGGCATAGGTGGCGCGGTACGCGGGTGCGTCGCGTGATGCGCACGAGGTCGTTGCGTGTCAAGGTTAGGTGGGCGCCCATAACCTTAGTGTTAGTTCTGGGGCCGGCTTGCGGCTAGGGTTTTTCTGGCACGCTGATCTGAGCCTGTGGATAACTGGACGTTTTCCCCAGTTTTTCTAGCCGCCTCCCAAAAGGCCTTGCATACAGCTTGAGTTCAGTGTATAATTCCCGCCTCTCGACGCCGCGTTTTACCCGCCGGAGTGCATAATTTCGGCGCCTTCCGGCACGGTGTCGTCTTCGGGGTTGTCGAGCCATCCTTCGGGGAGCACGACTTTCCCAGGGGATCCTTGCCGCCCGCGTGCCCCTTCGGAATCTGCCGCGAGTGAGTCAGATTCCGCCCACGGGTCGAGCGCTTGGGCGATGTCGGCGAGGGAGCGGACTTGGGCGAGTTTGGCGCGGGCGTCGCCACCCACGGGGAAGCCGCGAAGGTACCATCCCATGTGTTTGCGCAGGTCGCGGCAGCCTTTTTCGGCGCCTTCATGCGCTATGAGCAGTTCCGCGTGGCGCAGTATAATGCGTGTGACCTCCCCAAGCGTCGGTTCGGGAGGGATGGGTTTACCGCGGAGCGCGGCGGAAAGCTGGGGGAAGAGCCAGGGGCGACCGAGGCAGCCGCGGCCGACGACAACGCCGTCGCAACCAGTTTGCTGCATCATCGCGGCGGCGTCGGACGCTTTGAAAATGTCACCGTTGCCGAGCACCGGCACACCAGAGTCCGCCAAATGTGCCTTGAGGCGGCGGATTTCACCCCAGTCTGCAGTGCCGGAGTAGCGTTGCGCGGCGGTCCGTGCGTGGAGTGCGACGGCGGCGGCTCCTTCAGCTGCGGCGATGCGCCCGGCGTCGAGATGGGTGTGGTGTTCGTCGTCGATGCCGATGCGGAATTTGACTGTGATGGGAATGTTGGTGCCTTCCGTGGCGCGTACGGCAGCGGCTACGATGTTTGCGAAGAGTCGGCGTTTGTACGGCAAGGCAGATCCGCCGCCGCGGCGAGTTACCTTTGGCACGGGGCAGCCGAAGTTCATGTCGATGTGGTCGGCTAAGTTTTCGTCTACCACCATCTTCGCCGCTTCGTACGTGTATTTGGGGTCGGTGGTGTAAAGCTGTAGGGAGCGGGGGTCCTCGTTGGGCGCGAACGTCGTCATGCGGAGGGTTTTTTCGTTTCGCTCTACGAGCGCGCGGGCGGTCACCATTTCGCACACGTAGAGGCCCGCCACGGTACCCGTCTTTTCGAGTTCCAGTTCGCGGCACAGCGTGCGGAACGCGACGTTCGTTACGCCCGCCATCGGCGCCAACACCACGGGGGAGTGCAGCGCGAGGGATCCGATCATCAGTGTCACCGCCATATTGTCGCACGCTTATCGACGCCGCGCACCTCAAGCCACCGTCCGCACCTCGCGCGCGGGCGGGGGTAAAACGTGGGGAGCATATTGTAAAGATTTGCGGAAGTAGGGGCGTGTGGCGGGGGGATTTGGGATACTGTGGTCACCACAACTTGGGTTCCATCGTATAGGGTGCGTCACAGTACCCGGTGGGGTCTATGTCACACGAAGACACGTTAAGGTCAGAACTCTCAGGAGGATACATGTCCGATCGGATCGCAAACGCCAAGCTTCGCGGCAAGGTGATGTCCGCAGAGGAAGCGGCACAACTGGTTAACCACGGTGACAAGGTCGGCATCTCCGGCTTCACCGGCGCTGGTTACCCGAAGGCGCTCCCCTCCGCCATCGCAGAACGCGCCAAAGAAGCCCACGCACGTGGCGAAGAGTACATGATTGACCTGTTCACCGGCGCGTCGACCGCGCCGGACTGTGATGGTGTGTTGGCCGAGGCCGACGCAATCCACTTCCGTACTCCGTACCAGTCTGACCCGATCCTGCGGTCCAAGATCAACGACGGCACCTCTTTCTACGCGGACTATCACCTGTCCGAGTCCGGCCTCTACGTCGAACAAGGGTTCTTCGGCCAGATGAATGTAGCCATCGTGGAAGTTGTCCGCATCACCGAAGACGGCCACCTGGTGCCGTCTTCCTCCGTGGGCAACAACGTTGAGTACCTGGATGCCGCCGAGAAGATCATCATCGAGGTCAACTCGTGGCAGTCCGAAGAGCTCGAGGGTATGGCGGACATTTGGCGCAACAAGAAGCTGCCGAACCGCACGCCGATTCCGATCACCGAGCCTGGTCAGCGTATCGGTACCACCTACATCGACATTGATATTGACAAGGTCGTTGCCGTGGTGGAGACGGACCTGCCGGACCGCAACGCGCCCTTCAAGCCGATCGATGATCAGTCCAAGCAGATCGCCGGCCACTTCCTCGACTTCCTGGAAAGCGAGGTGGCCGCAGGTCGCCTCACCTATGACGGCTACCGCATGCAGTCGGGCGTCGGCAATGTTCCGAACGCGGTGATGAGCGGCTTGCTCGACTCCAAGTTCGAAAACATTCAGGCGTACACCGAGGTTATCCAAGACGGCATGGTGGACCTCATCGACGCTGGCAAGATGACCGTTGCCTCCGCAACCTCCTTCTCCCTGTCGCCCGAATACGCCGACCGCATGAACCGCGAGGCCTCCAAGTACGCCAAGCAGATCATTCTGCGCCCGCAACAGGTATCCAACCACCCCGAAGTAGTCCGCCGTCTCGGCTTGATCTGCACCAACGGTCTCATCGAAGCGGACATCTACGGCAACGTTAACTCCACCAACGTCATCGGCTCCCGCATGATGAACGGTGTCGGCGGATCCGCAGACTTCACCCGCAACGGGTACATCAGCTCCTTCATTACCCCGTCCGACGCCAAGGGCGGCGCAATTTCCGCAATCGTGCCGTTCGTTTCGCACGTTGACCACACCGAGCAGGACGTCAAGGTGGTCATCACCGAATACGGCTACGCTGACCTGCGTGGACTCGCCCCACGTCAGCGCGTGAAGAAGATGATCGCGCTGGCCCACCCGGACTACCGCCCGCTGCTCGAGGAATACTACGAGCGGGCACTCCACTTGGCCGAGAAGAACAAGACCATGCAGACGCCGCATGACCTCGCGAACGCCTTCAGCTTCCACCAGCGCTTCGCCGAGACTGGCACCATGAAGAAGAGCTAACCCGCTTCTTTAAAGACTCACGCCGTGACCCCGCGCACTTGGGGGAGCGGCGGTTTCTTTTTTCGGGGTTGGGGGTTGTCGTGTTGCGGGTGTGTGCTGGCTGCACGTCGGATCTGCCTTGCTGTTGTTCCGCCGCTCAGGCAGATTCGACATGTGCACCTCGAGGTTGGGGTATTGCCGCAGGATGGGAAACACCTTACGTCGGATCTGCCTTACTGCTCAGGCAGATTCCGCGCCGGGTGCCGGAACGCCAGGAATTCCCCTGCTCACAAGGCGATTTCCTAAGTTTGGGGCGAGTCGCTAGAATGGCAGAGTATTGGTTGCGGTTGTGCGACCAAGGGCCTTTAGCTCAGTTGGTAGAGCTACGGACTTTTAATCCGCAGGTCGTGGGTTCGAGCCCCACAGGGCCCACATTTTGCCCCCGTTCCCTGCGGGGGCTTTTTGACGCCCCCCCGGTTACCGCTTCCCCGTACCCTACCGTCGATGCGGTTGTGTTTATGTGGCCTTGCTGGCTGTGGTGCGTTTGGTGGATTTGAGCGTTGCGGCGATGAGGGCCCCTCCGAGGATGGTACCGATGGCGGCCCCGACGAGCCCGGTCCCTGTGTAGATGCCGAGCATGAGAAGTGTGACGAGCATTGCCGCCGCGATGCGTGTGGTGAGTGAGTTGAACGCGAAGAAGCCGATGATGATCAGTGAGATCCCGGCGACGAGGAACCAGAGTGCTTGGCTTTCCGGCATGGTGTCGACGCTCATCCACCATCCTTGGCCGGCGGCGGCGCGGAGGTGCATCCAGTCGGTGGCCATGCAGTGGGCGATCCCCATGATTGCGAAGAGGGCGCCGGTCCATTTCTGCATGTTTGCCATCGGTATTGCTTTCGGTCGAGCTTGATGCTGTGTGCGATAGTATCGCGTCACGTTTGTTTTAACTGAGAAATTCAGTAATGCACTGAACGATTGAATATTACCGCATCACAGCCGCTATTCCGGTATCGCAAATGTTACCGTTGTGACAATATTTCGTTTCTTTCCGCACTCCCGCGTATCGACGCCGCCCTCTCCCGCGCGCCGCCGCTAGGCGTTGCGCGTCCGGTGCCACACCGCGATTGACCAGGGGTGCACGGAGTTGTGCGCGTGCACGATGGCGCCTTCATCGTCGGGCCAGTAGTTGTTCACTAGTTCCGCCCAGGATGCGGTGTCGATGATGTAGTGCCAGTCGGAGGTGCGGAATTCTTCGGGGATGTAGAAGTTGACGGATTCGCCGGACATGTTGATCATCACCCAGAAGTTTTCTTCGGGGGAGTCGATGTATACGCCGAGGGCACGGTCGCCTTCGGTGGGTTGCCCGTCGCCACTGGGGTTGTAGAACAGGTACGACACGTCGCCGTTGTTGGCTACGAAGTCGCCCCACTCGGTTTGCTGCAGGCAACTGTGGCGATGCCGCATGTGCATTAAGTATGTGGCGAATCGGAACAATCCATTGACGGTTGGTTCGTCGTTGGCGAAGGTGCCTAGGTTGTCGTGGTACGCGGCGTCGATATCTTCCGCCACGGGGACACGTTGCGGGGAGTTGCTGGCAATCATGTCGTAGTTATTGCGCATTGCCACGGAATGCAACGCCCACGGATTGTTGTTGCCGTTCTGGGTGCGGCCGAACTCGTCTCCGGCGACGATCATTGGTACGCCACGGGAGAACATGAGGATGGTCCACAGGTTGCGCAGGCGTTGGCGCCGCAAGGTGTGGTCGCCGCCGGAATCCCAGGACAAGTTGTTGTCGCTGCCGCCGTCGGATGGGCCGAAGGGGAAGGGTTGGTCGTTGAGCTTCGTTTGGTAGCTCACCAAATCCGCGAGGTTAAAGCCGTCGTGGGCGACAACGAAGTTGATGGTTTTCTGGGGGCCGCCGTTGTCGTGGAAGTGGTGGTAGTCCCCGTTGAGCATGTCCACAAACTCGCCAACATTGCCTTCGCCCTTGGTGAAGCTGCGCACCGCATCTCGGTAGCGGCCGTTCCATTCGCCCCAGCCGCGGGGGAAATTGCCTACCTCGTAGCCCCACAGGTCCCAGGCTTCCGCGATGACCTCTACATGGTCTTCCTCGGCCAGCTTCGCGATCTCCACCAGCAGCGGGTGCTCGGTGAAGAAGCGTTTCTGGTTGCCCCAGTCGTCTCGATCCGCTTCCCCAGGCTGGCGGCCCAGGACGGTTGCAAGGTCGAAGCGGAAACCGTCCACATGCATTTCGCGCGACCAGTAGCGCAGCGAATCGAGCACCAGTTGCTGGGCCGCGGCAGAGGAGTAGTTCAACTGGTTGGATGTGCCTGTGGCCCCGTCGACCAGGATATTGTCCCCGGTCATTTGGTAATACTCTGCGGTGGCAAAACCGCCCAAACTAGTGAACCCAGTGGTGTTGACGTCGCCGTTCCAGTTGCCGCCCTCCGCGGTGTGGTTGTACACGACGTCGAGGTACACTTCCATGCCGGCCTCGTGGAAGGCGGAGACCATTGCTTTGAATTCTCGGGTTGGCCCGCCCCAACTTTTGTCCGCGGCGTACTTGCGGTTCGGGGCGAAAAACGCCAGGGTCATGTATCCCCACGAGTTTGTGGCGGCGTCTCGGCCGCTTTCTGAAACATTGGTTTCGTGGACGGGGAGTAGTTCCACCGTGGTGATTCCCATGCTTTTCAGGTACGGGGCGAGCATGCCTGCGCCTTTGTACGTGCCGTGGTACTCGGCGGGAATATTGACCACTTCCTCGAATCCGTGTTCGCCGCTGAGGATGTCGGCGAGGCGGGCGACGGAGGGGTGGCCGGTGAGTTGCTCGATGCTGGCTTCGTAGATGATTGCGTCTTCCGCAGGCAGATTCGGTTTGGGTGTGACTTCCGCATCGCACGCCACCACAACGCCTTTTGGCGCGAACGGTCCCGTATCGATGACGCGTCGGGGCACGCCGTCGATGATGTCGCCGCCCGTGCCGAACACGCCGTCGTTGACGCCGAAGCGTTGCAATTCATCCGTAAAGACATTGTGAGAAACTTCGCGAGAATACGGGTCGAAGAGCACTTTGTTTGGGTTGAAACGGTTACCATGTTCGTCCAGGTCAGCAATGAAACCCGCATCTGAACCAGGTACCCACTCCGGGTCAAACACCCAGTTTGGGCCCCACGCGCGGAACCCGATGAGCGCGCCCAACTGCAAGCCCTGCAATTTTGCGCGCCACACGCCGTCTTCGCCGCGTTGCGGAAGGAACGTGTGCGACGCCGTGACGCCCAGGGATTCTGGAAACACTTCCAATTGCAAACGTGTGGCAGCCGGGGCGAACACAGCGAAAGTGACACCGTCGGCGTGTGCGTGTGTACCAAGCGGCCAGGTGGCAGAAGACCACGTTGCTTCGTCCAATGCGATGATTTCGGTCATGGGGGCCATACTTCCACGGATGCGCTTGGCGCGGCTGCAACCGTGGCGTATTTTTTAGCAAAAGCGCTTCACGATCGCCAGTGAAACCCCCGTTGCAGCGCGCACGCCTCGAACCCGTGCACTAAGTTTCGGGCTGCCGCATGTTTTCCCCGCCGATGGGGGTAGTCGTTGGGCTACCCTGCGCCGGGATTACGGTGCGTTGAGGGCGGCGACGAGTTCGGGTAGTCCGACAGCGGCGGTGGTGCGCCAAGACACGTCCGCGAACCGCGTGAGTTCAGTGTCCGCGGGTGAGATTTCCAGAACAGGTATTCCCATTTCCACCGCAATAAGGGGTAACGACGCCGCGGGCTGTACAACGCCCGAAGTGCCCACAATAACAAGCAAATCTGAGTTCGATATTGCGGTCTCTGCTTGGTTCCATTCCCGTTGTGGGAGTGCTTCGCCAAACCACACAACGCCTGGTCGTATGTAGTTTCCGCACAATGGGCATTGCGGCGGGGTGAGCCGTTCGACGGGTTCATCTAATAGTTCAACTTTTCGATACGGCCGCGAGCAGATGGTGCAGCGCCATTCAAAGAGGCTCCCGTGTAGGTGGATGACGTTGTGGGCTCCCGCCCGTTCGTGCAAATTATCGATATTCTGCGTCACGATCGTGCCTATCGACGCCCACTCTGCCAACGCGACGTGCCCAGCGTTCGGCTCCGCACGCTGCGCCAACGTAGCGCGCCATAGGTACCACGCCCACATTGGTTCTGGGTCGCGAGCCCAAGCGGAAATCGACGCCATGGCTTGTGGATCGACATTTTCCCACAGTCCAGTGGTGTCATCGCGGTACGTTTGGATCCCGCTTTCGGCGCTCATGCCGGCGCCGGTGAATACGGTCACATTGGAGGATTCTTGGGCAAGCTTGAGTGCGGATTCCAGGCTCATACTTTCGAGGGTAGCCGCAGGTGATGGCCGCAGCATGCTATTGACACCAAAACTCAGCGCTCTTTATAGTATTACGCAGAAAATGGGTTCTCCTATTTTCTGCGGCCTGACGCACGAGGGGTGCGCAAGTTCCCCAAAAGGTGGACCTGACAATCCGCCGCCAAGGTTGCTTTCGTCTACGGGGGCATCGTTGGAACCTCAGGCAATCCGCGCACTTTAGTCTTACAAGGCTCCACCTTGTGAGGCCGCGACGCCAAGCATTACCGGGAACCCGGGCAGGGTTCACCTGGGTAAGAACGCAACCCACAACGGTATGGCCGCGACGCATCGTGTGTACGCGGAGGGCTCACAAGTCCGAGACTGTCACTCGAGGGCGGGGGCCATAAACACCACGCGTGGGTTGGCGAATTCGCGCGCAATGTTTAATTGCGAGTAGCCCGACAGCGAAAGCTATTGAGGCGTGGAGCATTCCGTCGATGGAAACAGCAACGGAACTCCAAGAGGAAGCGCGTCTCGCGTCAACCGATACTAGCCGTATCATCATCTCATTCAGGGAAAGCGAAAGCCTTCCTCCGTGACAGCCGAAAGTGCCTTAATGGTTTGCAAGGCAACTTGAACAAACCCCACGTCGCGGCCGCAAGCCAACATGTGGTTCATATGGGAATAATGCAGCTCAGGGGCTAGCTACCCACGAGCGAAGTGAAACCTGTGGAGTAGGCGATCACGAAAAGAGTGGTGGGCTCAACCGACCAGGCACGGTGAATACCGTAGGGATACGGTGGATACATTGAGAATCAATAATGCAATCAAAGTTCACCATCGAAAAGCATTGAATCTAGGTGCTTTTCCCCACAAGGGCGCAACCCCGGAGTGACCCCAGCCGCAAGCTGACCACTCCGGGGCCTTGTCATTTCCCTGTCCTTTTCGGTCAAATCAAGACCTCACCATCCTCGCTGCGGCCTAGTCAGGCAGATTCGACATTGAGGTCCAGTTGGATCACCATATCCCCAAGACGCCGACCACCGCCTGTTGAATCTGCCTTGACGCGAGCCGATTCAGGCAGATTCGACGCGGAGGCAGATTCGACGCTGCGGCGGATCGGCGCCTTGCCCGCGTCACCGGGGTTAGTCGAGGGTGGTGTGCTCCACGTTCATTAACCGGGTGTTTTCGAGGAGGTCGTTGAGTTCGGTTTCGTTGTAGGCTTCCGCGGGGCAGGCATATTCCAGAGTCATGGCCATGGGCTTGCTTGCGCTTGCAAAGGTTCGGAACCAGGCGGAGGAGCGCTTGGGTTGTCCGTCGGCGCTGGTGTACGTGGCGTCGGCACGCAGGGTGGATACTTTGGTGTCGCCGATTCCGCGGATGTCGGTGGACTCTTCGACGGTAAACACGGGGTCGGTGCTTTCGCTTGCGAGTGCGGTTTTCCAGTCGTCGGCTTGGCGTTGGCTTTCGGCGCGGTCGTCTGATTTGCCTTCGCTGGTGAAGGGCTGTTGTGTGGCCGTATAGCTACATCCGTTGGTGTGTTCGAGCTGTAGTTTGTTTTGTTCGTTGCGCGGTGCCATGGTCCAGCCGTCGAATACGAGTGGGAAGTTCCAGGCGGGCCCGCCGTCGTTGAGCGTTTGGTCGATGTAGGTGCCGCTGCTGGCCGCATTGCTCGTGCTGCTTGCGGATTGCGTCTTTTTCATTGTGGACAACACGGGTACGTTGTCTTCCGCGGGGTCGCTTTCCGCGCTGCAGCCTGCGAGGGTGAGCGTGGCGAGCGCGACTAGGCTCGTGGCCAGGGTTGACGCGGTGCGGAGTCGTCGGCGTTGCGCGTGCATGGGGGAGGCTCGTTCCTTTGCGGGTTGGCGGCTGCTTACGTCGGCAAAATAATTGGGCACAAGTTTACCGACGCCCAGCGCTGCCCCGAGCAGCGAATCGCAACGTTTGCTACTTCACAGCAACATTTTCGTTAGTTCGTGGGTTCGTTTTCGGTGGCGTTGAGGGTGGGGGTGACCCACTCGCGGAATTCGGTGGCGTCGTCGCCGACGAGCCGCAGCGCGTGCCTAATCAGCGCCGGCAATTCCGTGTTCGCTGATGTTTTCGCATTGGGCTCGATGGTGATGAGCCCGAGTTCGGAGCTGAGCTGCGTTTGCCAGTACCGTACGGCGACGATGGGTGGCATGCGGCGCGTCAGGAAGTCGAGTGCGGGTGGCCGGATTCGGCCGCCTTGAGCGCGGTAGCCCCGCAACCCTGACCGCATGCTTATCGACGCCGCGGTAAGCAACTCTATGTCCTGCGCGGCTTCGCGCACTCCACCAATCGGTTTGAGAACCATCACGCGCAATACCGATGCGATAATCGCATGGGTGTTCAGCCAATCGATCATGTAAGGCTCCCGTTTGACGGCCAAACCGGTGGCGGCGAACAATTCGTACACCTCGTCCGCGTGGGTGGCCGTGGCGTCTACCAGGGTGCCTTGTTGAGGGACTGGCATCCAGGTGATGGAACCGTCGTTGTTGCGCCGGCCGCCAATGCCTGGGAAGGCGAGCACCACCCGATCGTTGCCAAGACGCTTTGTGAGTTCGTCTAGCTGGTCGCCGAGGTGCATAAGGGGCACAATGATGCGGCATTCCAGCGTGTCTAGGGCGTCGAGCACCGGTTCGAGGTGGTGTGCCTGGAGGGCGAGGATTGCGACGTCGATAGGCGGGAGCTCGGTGAGGGTTGCGGTGGGTACGTGGACATGTTGCTTGCCGAAGTGTTTGACGTGCGAGTCGAGGCGGATGCCGTCCGGAAACGCGTTCGCGGTGCGGGTCACCAAGGTAACGTCCACGCCGGATTCGAACAATTGCGCGGCGTACACGCAGCCGATTTCGCCCGCGCCAATAACCGCGACTTTCGCGTCAGTGCGTTTCGAACGGCGCGCCACGGTGAACTCCTTGCGTCGAAAGGTGATGCAAGTTAAGTGTTACCGAGGCGCGTGGGCTCGTCAAGATTGGCCGTCCCGCCCGTTGGGTTCGTTGCGAGTGGCCTCCAGTGTGTTGAGGAAGTGTGTTTGAAGCTTGCGAGCGCTGCGGGAGCGTTGAAGGGTGGCGGCAATGGCGGCGAGGAGCGCCCCAACGAGGAGGAGCATGAGGCCGATGCCGCGTTCCCCGCCGACACCAATGAGCTGGCCAACGGTGGGTGCGAGGGCGCCGTCGGGCTGGAGGAGGGGATTGAACACGTGGTCGGCAAGCGGTCCGGCGAATGCGTATGCGATGAGGTAGCCGAGCTGGGAGATTAGCGACACGAGCCCCCAGATACGGCCTTGGGTTTCGTTGGGAATGGCGGCCCGGACGAGCACTTCGAGGCTGGTGTTGAGGACGGGCAGCGTCATGAAGAATGCGAACGCGAACACCGCGATCACAATGACGTTTGGTCGCGCGCCGATCCCGGCGACAGTGATGCCGGCGGCGAGCAACCCGAGCGAAAGATAACGTAGGTGATTGTTGCCGGTGCCCTTTGCGCCGATGATCCCGCTGGACACGAGCATGCCGCACGCCGCCGTTGACGTGAGCAGTCCGAGCGTGCGTTCGTCGGCGAGGTCAAGCACGAGCGGGGTAAACAGTGTCTGTACGAAGCCGATGCAGAACGTGACCAGGGTGATCAGATACAGCATTGTGAGGACGCCGCGCTCGTGCGCGAAAAACGCAACCCCGTCGCGGAATTGTTTCCAGAAGTTCTCCTCTTGGGTGGGGGTGGCGCTGGCGATGGTGCGCCACACGAAGACCATGGCCAGAATCGTGGTGCACATGGTGCAGATGTCTATTGTGATGAGCAGTGTGATGTTGAACCGGGCGAGCAGCATGCCGCCGAGCGCCGGGGCGATGAGGTATTGGCTTGCGGAGGCGAGCTGCACCATGCCGCCGGCGCGGGCGTATTCCTCCGGTGTGAGGAGATCGGAAACGGTGGCCCGGTAGGCGGGCTCCATCACGGATTGGCAAACGGAGCTCAATGCGACGCAGGCGCACAGGACAGCCACCGACGCCTGTTGGTGTAGTGCGATGAGCAGCAGGAACAGGCCGCTTGCGGAGCTAGCGTCACCCAGGATCATGACGATGCGCCGGTCGAACCGGTCCGCAATTACTCCACCGAATGGGGCGAGGAGTACTGACGGTAGGAAGCTGGCCATGGCGATCATGGCGACGGGCGTTGTCAACCCGGTGAGGTGGTAGACATACACGCCGAGTCCGAACGCGGTGAGTCCGTTGCCGGTGCGTGCGATGAATTGCGCGGCCCAAATGAGAAGGAATGTTTGAAACCCTGAGCGGTGGGTGCGCGGCGGAGTCTGCGAGTTCATTGTTGATCGTCCTCGAGTTTGAGGTGGTGTGCTAGCTCCAGCATACGCCTCAACCGACCGTCGGTCGAGTGTCTTTAAGGGCCGACCAACGTAGGGGAGTTGCGCGAACCTAGGGGTGGGGCGGCGGTTTTGTGTCAAAATTGGAGGTAGAACGTGCCGCGCCGGGCGTGGAGCTGGGACGACCGCGGCACCGAGGTTGGAAGGGAGTGGGTCCACATGTTCAATCCGGAGTACTGGCCGCACGCGGGACTTTCCATCAGTGTGGGGCACATGCGGCTGTGTTGGGCGACCGACGACATGCTTGCCACACTGGCCGAAGTCGCAGCTGAGGGCGATCAGCCGCCGCAGGAACATCCGTTCCATTCGGAGTGGTCGTTGTCGAGTCCAGAGGACCGCGCCAGGTGGGTTTTGCAGCAGCAGTGGAAGCATCGCGGCAACGTTACGGAAGGCGTGCTGAACTTCCAGCTTGCCGTGCTGTATAAGGACGAGCCGGTCGGGTTGCAAATCGCGCGCAGTGTCGATTGGCCAACCACGCGAGTAGCGGAGACTGGTTCCTGGCTTGGGCATCAATACCAGCGTCGCGGTTGGGGAACACAGATGCGCGCGCTCATTTGTGAACTTTTGTTCCAAGGGTTCGACGCGCTCGAGGTGCACTCCGCGGCGTTCGTGGATAATCCCGGGGCGCTCGGCGTGTCCCGTAAGCTGGGATTTTTCCCTAATGGCAGCACGTGGGCGGACCGTGCTGGGGAGCGCGTCGAGGTGGAGCGTTACCGCCTGCCGCGCGATAAGTGGATGCAGCGCCGCCTGGAGGCATTTCCGGCACCCGTTCGAATGGAAGGCGTCGAAGCTGTGCGCGAACGCTGGGGCCTTTAGCGGGCCCACGGCCCAGCGTCCCGACGCCTCGCCCGCAACCGCATCGTCGCAGTTCATCGCGTGATTTGCGTAGATTGATGCGGTTGCGTATATTTCTGTGAAGTCGCATCAACCGAGTGTTGTGGCGACAAGCTCCCATCGTCTAGGGGCCTAGGACACCGCCCTTTCACGGCGGCGACACGGGTTCGAATCCCGTTGGGAGTGCAAAACGAGCCGGCTTCGGCAAGTTTTTATGGCCCTGTGGCGCAGTTGGTTAGCGCGCCGCCCTGTCACGGCGGAGGTCGCGGGTTCGAGCCCCGTCAGGGTCGCAATGAAAGTATGGAGGGCGTGAATATCCCAAGGGATTCACGCCCTCCATACTTATTTGTATCCACCCCCGATCTATAACCAGCCGTTTTCCTCGGCGGTTCGCACCGCCTCGTAGTGGTTTCTAGCTTGGGTTTTTGTGATGATGGTGGACAAATGATTACGCACAGTCCCGGGAGATAAGTGCAGGGTACGGGCGATTTCTGCGGTGGAGCTTCCCGTCACGGCGGCGCGACATATTTCTATTTCACGGTTAGTTAGTGGGTTTTCGGGGAGAAAAAGGGACTGCTCCGCCAGATCGGGATCGATGGCGCGGTAGCCGCTGTGCACACGGCGGATGGCATCGGCGAGTGCCGCGGGTGGGGTGTCTTTGACCAGGAATCCGCGCGCGCCTGCTTCGATGGCGCGTTTGAGGTAGCCGGGCCTACCGAATGTGGTCACGATGATGGCGGCGCACTCGGGCACCGCCGCGTGGAGGGCTGCCGTGGCGGCGATGCCGTCGAGCCCTGGCATTTCGATGTCAATGAGGGCAACGTTGGCACCGCTTGTTCGGGCGGTGTCCACAAGGGCGGTGCCGTCGCCTATCTCGGCGACGATGGTGAGGTCCTTTTCAAGTCCGAGCAGGGCTGCGAGGGCGCCGCGTACGAGGGCTTGGTCGTCGGCGATAAGGACGTTGATCATGGCTGCTCCAGGATGATATCTATGGTGGTTCCGCGGGTTTCGGAGCGGATGTCCAGGGTGCCGCCCGCTTCCGTGATCCGCTGGTGGAGCCCGGTGAGGCCGTTGCCGTGGGTGGCGGTGCCGATGCCGCGGCCGTCGTCACGCACGGTCAGGCGGGTGGGGGTAATGGTGATGGCGACGTGGCGGGCACCGGAGTGCCTCATGATGTTCGTGGTAGCTTCGCGCAGCGCCCAGGCGAAGATTCGATTGGTGGCGGTGGGCAGCTCGCCAGCATGAACAAGTGCATCAACGGTGGGGGTGATGTGGGCGGCTTTGAGGGCTTGGGTCGCGGCGGTGAGTTCGGTGTCAAGGGAGGGGGCGCGCAGTCCGGTGACGGTGGATCGGACCTCGGTGAGGGCGTTGCGACTGAGTTGGGTGATGTCCGTGATTTCGGTGGCGGCGCGCGCGGGGTCGAGCTCGAGGAGTTTTGCTGCGAGTTCGGATTTAAGGTTGATGACGGTCAGCGTGTGGCCGAGAATGTCGTGGACATCACGGGCAACGCGTTCGCGTTCCGTGGCGATGGTAAGTTGCTGTTCCATGACGTGGTGGCGTTCGCTGAGTTCGGTGCCGTAGCGCATGAGTGCAAGGGAGGCGAACGCAGCGGTAATGATGGCGTTTTGGTGCCAGGAATTTTCACTGATGATCGTCCCGATGAGGAAGCCGGATCCGACCGCCAGGATGAGCGACAACCCGATGCGCAGTGTGGTGCGAAATGCGGCGACCGCGACAACGTACGGCAGGAGGACGGCGACGCTGGGGGACCCCACGAGGAAGAAACACGCCAGCGTCACTAGGGCGAGCGCCCCGACCCACATGCTTGTCGACGCCCTCGTGGCCCGGGCAATGTAGGAAAAGCTGAGGATGTACAGGGCGACGAACGCAGCCAGCAGCATGTAGGCGAATATTTTTGTGACTGCGCTCAAGTGTGGGGCGGTTGCGACATCAACGATGAAGTAGATGAGAAAAACCGTCCACACGCTTGCTTGGAGCATGTATCTCAGGGTCACAGTGTTCACCCTAGTTGGTCTTTTAGGCGAGGCGCCCATGATCTCGCCGCCAGAGCAGGACGTTCACTCCAGCGAACACTAGTGTCCATCCCGCTATGTTGGCGAGCGCGTACCACAGGGGATCGGTGACGCTGAAGGGGGCGTCGCTCAGCGCTTGGAAGCCGTGCGTGAGTGGGAAACGGGCGAGGGCAGTGCTCCCGTACAGGGGACTAAACCTGCCGATGCTGAGGATAGTTTCGGACAGCGGCGCGAAACTATTGCCGAGAAACGACAGCGGCACGATGCACCCTGTGGCGATGGAAACTGCGCCGTGTGAGCGAAATGCGGTACCGAACGCTAGTCCGTACAGGCTAAAAGGTACGCACGCCGCGACTGTCAGCGCCGCGGTGATTACCCAGGTTGCGGCGGGTAACGACGCCCCGCTTACCCACCCGCACATGAACACAGCGGCGACGGGGAGGCAGATGCGCAACGAAGTGACCGCCACATGGGTGACGAGTCGCTGCCAGGTACGCAACGGCGTGAGGGCGAGTTGGCGCTGCCAGCCGGAGGTTTCGTCAAGGACGATGCCGCCGACGGAGCTCACGGCGCCGGTGATTCCGCCGTAGATGGCCATGCCGATCATGGAGTAGGCGAGGATGTTGCCGTCGCCAATCGGTTGGTCGCTGGTTACATTGGTGGAGTCGAGCACCAAGTACAAAAGCACCGGCAGGACGATCGAAAAGAACAGCGGGGAGCGGTCCTTGAGCATGCGCCGGATCTCCAGGTTGATATAGCGAGCGAGGTTCATTGCATTACTCCATGCGTGTGATTCAGGGCGAGGAATACGTCTTCGAGCGTTGACTGACTGATAGCGACGTCGCGAGCAGGCGTACTGGTGAACAAATACCGCGCCAGGGCATCGGAATCATGCGTGTGGAAAACCGTTCGGTTACCGTTGTGGCTTACGGATTGCACGCCGGGGACGGAAGTAGCGTCGAACCCCGAAGGCAAACTCACCGTGACGGTGTGCCCGCCGGCGAGTGCACGAACCTCATTGGTCGGGCCGTCCGCGATGACCTTGCCGCTGCTGAGCATCACAATCCGGTGGGCAAAATTCTGCGCTTCCTCTAGGTAGTGAGTGGCAAAGAGGATCGTTTTGCCGTGCTCGGATTGCAGTTGCATGGTGTCCCAAAACTCGTGTCGCGCGCCGGTATCCATGCCGGCGGTGGGCTCGTCGAGGATCAGCAGGTCTGGATCCGGCAGTAGTGCAAGCGCGAATCGGAGCCGCTGTTGCTCACCGCCGGAGCATTGCCCCACCTTGCGGTTCGCAATAGTTCGCAGATGAGTGCGATCGAGCAGCGTTTCTGTAGGTTCCGGTTTGGGGAACGTGGTAGCGATAAGTTCGATAGTTTCCCGAACCGTGAGGTTCCCCAATAAACCGCCGCTCTGCAGCACCGCGCCAACGTTCGCATCGTGGATAGCCTGCCGTGGCGTGCGCCCGAATACTGCCAGTGCGCCACTTGTTGGGGTGGTTAGCCCCAGGATCATATCGATCAGGGTGCTTTTCCCCGCGCCGTTGTGCCCGAGCAACGCGACTATTTCGCCATCGCTGATGGTGAGGTTCACTCTGTCAACGGCGTTGAAGTCCCTGGCGCCATCCGAGAAGGTTTTCACCAGGTTGTCGGTATGTATCGCTGTGGTGCTCATGCTTTCAGCTTCCGCCTGCGAGGGGGCCCGGATGAAGCCTAAAAGTCATGTTTTTCGGATGACAATTGTCATCTGTTTGCCCCGGTATTCCTTCCTTCCTTAGCCGCGGCTATTCATGCTGTGAGCGTCGTCTTTATGTAACGTCCCGCCCCGATCGCAAACAAACACGCTGACATGCTGATTTGCGCGGTTGAAAGAAGTCTCTGTATAGTTACATCCCGTGCACAGCGCGGCTGGTTGGAAGGCCGCCAAGGTTGCTGCACGGCCCTGTGGCGCAGTTGGTTAGCGCGCCGCCCTGTCACGGCGGAGGTCGCGGGTTCGAGCCCCGTCAGGGTCGCTGAGTGTGTTGTAGCACTCTGGCCAGATAGCTCAGTCGGTAGAGCGTCCGCCTGAAAAGTGGAAGGTCACCAGTTCGATCCTGGTTCTGGCCACAAACCCCAGCATTGAACGGTGTTGGGGTTTTTGCTCTGTTCGGGTAAAATTAGCGTTTTCATTCGCGGGTGTTGGTTTCACTGCCCAAGGACTAGAGAACGGTGTGCGCCAGATGAACGATGAACAGCAAACTCCAGACGTGTACGTGACTCACGACGCCCCAAGCTCGCGTTTCCTCCTGACCGTCGACGGGACCGAAGCGGGCTTTGCGGAGTACACCCTCGTGCCGATCGGCCACGGTAACGCCGCTCGGGATTTTCACCACACGGAAATTTACCCCCAATTCCGAGGACACGGGTATGCGAATCCGTTGGTGAAGGCGGCACTGAACGCCACTCGGGTTGCGGGCCTGAAGGTGCAGCCCACGTGTTCGGCCGTGAGCCACTTTATTGTGAAAAACCCCGAGTTTGCAGACCTTGTCGTTCCCGGCTCCTAACCAGCTGCTAACTGCCTGCGCCCATAAGCGCGAGCAGGTTTTCAGTGCATCCCGTGACGGTAACCGCTGGTGCATCCTCGTACCCGGCGCGGTATCGCTCGCGCGTGAGTACGGCTAGCGTTCCAGGAATGAGTTTGCTTTCGGGGCCGGCGGGCAGTTTCGTGTCCTCAGTTTTTTGATACCCCAGCTTCGCGCTCACGCGTGCCGACGCCGCGTTGCTTAGCATCCAGCCTGACTCAATCCGTTCCGCGCCTAAGTGTTCGAAGCAAAACGCCGCGACCCCGTGGCGAACAAGCGTTCCATACCCTTGCCCTTGATGGCGGTAAAGGTTCCACGAACCGGTAGCGACGGCGCGTCGAGAGGCAAACTCGGTTGCCCGCAAATCAGCAACCCCGATGAGCTCGGTGCCGTCGTATACCGCCATGTCCAGGGACCACGTTGCCGGCTGAAATGTCGCGCGGTTCAGCCACCGGTATTGGGCACTGTTGCGGGCGCGGTCCGGCGGGGCGTTAAAGATCCAAGGGAAGGCGTGTTTGGGAATTTCTGGTCCGTACACATCTTCGGGTGAGACGTCGGCGATCAGCGCAATGTCCGCGTCGGTCATCCCGCGCAATTCAATGCGACGTCCCGCCCCGGCCACCTCGATGCGCAACCCGAATGGCGGCCACAACGTCGCTAGTGAATCCATGTGCTAAATTCCTGCCCCGCGTTCGCGGGCGACATAAGCGTCTGGATCCACCAGCTTGACGCATTCGTCCTGGTGCCTGGGCCTGCTCTTCGCCGGAATGCCCACCGCAATGTGGTTCGCGGGCACGTCTTTGGTTACCACCGCGTTCGCGCCAATTGCGCTGCCTTCGCCGATGGTAATCGGGCCGAGAACCTTCGCACCCGCGCCGACCGTCACGTTATCTTGCAGGGTCGGGTGGCGCTTCGTCTGGGTAAGTACCTGGCCGCCGAGGGTGACACCGTGATACAGCATCACTCCGTCACCGATCTCGGCGGTTTCGCCGATGACCACCCCCATGCCGTGGTCGATGAAGAAGCGGCGGCCGATTGTTGCCCCCGGATGAATCTCCACGCCCGTAGCGAACCTCGTAAACTGCGCGAGGATGCGGGCCGGGCCCTTGAACCCGCGCACCCACAACGCGTGCGCAACACGGTGCGACCAAATCGCATGCAAACCCGAATAAACGATAGCGTTTTCGACATCGCCGCGAGCTGCGGGATCGTGTTCACGGGCGTTGGCAAGGTCTTCACGGAGCATCGAAAGCAATCGGTACATAAGGCATCATCCTAGCAGCGCACGCTGGGCGCTGTCGCGGCGTCGAAAAGCCAACAACCAGCGGCAACAAGCGTGCAGAGAGGGCAAGTGCGGGCGGGGCGTTACTTGCGGATATCGTCAAACAGCACGGTGGAAACGTAGCGCTCGCCATAATCGCACGCCACCGTCACAATCGTCTTACCAGCGTTTTCCTCCAACGCCGCGAGCTTCAGCGCCACATGAATGTTTGCGCCCGTTGAAATGCCGCCCAAAATGCCTTCCGACGCCCCGAGCGCGCGCGCCGCCGCAATTGCGTCCTCGTTGGAAACGGTAAAAATGTCATCAATGACCTTGCGGTCAAGCACCTCGGGAATGAAGTTCGCCCCGATCCCCTGAATCTTGTGGGGGCCCGCCTTGCCCGTAGTGAGCAGGGCAGAATCCGCCGGCTCTACGCCGACTATCTGCACGTCGGGCTTGCGCTCCTTCAACACGCGGCCCACGCCAGACACCGTGCCGCCGGTGCCAAAACCCGCGACGAAAATATCCACATTGCCGTCCGTGTCGGACCAAATTTCCTCGGCGGTGGTCGCCCGGTGAATCGCGGGATTCGCGGGGTTGGCAAACTGGCGTGCGAGTACTGCGCCGTCGCGCGTCTCGACGATCTCGTTCGCCTTATCTACCGCGCCCTGCATGCCGGCAGACCCTGGAGTCAGGAAAATTTCTGCCCCGTAGCCACGCAACATCACGCGGCGCTCCAGCGACATCGTCTCCGGCATGGTCAACACCACCTTGTAGCCGCGGGCGGCGCCTACCATCGCCAACGCGATACCAGTGTTGCCCGATGTTGCCTCCACAATGGTGCCGCCGGGCTTGAGGGAACCGTCGGCCTCGGCAGCATCGATAATCGCTCGGCCGATGCGGTCCTTGACGCTATTGGCGGGGTTAAAAAACTCCAATTTCACAAGCACGTCCGCCGGCAATCCTTCCGCAAGCCTGTTTAAACGAACCAGGGGAGTATTGCCGATAGTTTCAGTGATGTTGGCGTGAATACGTGCCATGAACAACTCCTTGCAGCACAAACGAACAGCGCGCACCAGCAAACAATGCCCATGCGCAACGACTACAGCAAAGGATACATGTGGATGCCGGTAAAATCTAGACTAGGCGGTCTGAAAGCTGGTCTATTTCCCGGTGGTTGGGGGTAGCCGCCGGGATCGCCGGCCGTGGTTTGGGTGAGTTGGTTTAGGTGGCGGAAGGTGCGGTCGGCAGAGCGGGCGGTAGTTCTGGTAGAAGCGGGCGGTAGTTCTGGTAGATCAGGCAGATTCGACACCGGGACCTGCAGGGGGCGCTGATTGCCGAGGTGGTGGAAACCGCCCTGCAGAATCTGCCTTAAGGCAGATTTGACACCCGCCGGCTACTTGGTGGTTTTCCCAGGTGGTCGGGGTGGTTCACGGTGCTGCTCGGTTAGACATCAGGCAGATTCGACACCGGGACCTGTAGGGGCGCTGATTGCCGAGGTGGTGGAAACCGCCCTGCGGAATCTGCCTGAGGCAGATTTGACACCCGCCGGCCACCTGGTGGTTTCCCCAGGTTGACGGGGTGGTTCACGGTGCGGCCGAGCCAAGCATCAGGCAGATTCGACACCCGCCACGCGCCCAGTGAGTTCCCCAGGATATGGGCGTGGTACGTGGGGTTTGGAAATTGAACATGCCCGCGGCGGGGCGTTCGGGCGCACTTCGCGGGGAGTGTGTTGCTGGGCCGGTGTTATCCGAAGGGGCGGGGCCCAGGTTGTGGTGCCCGTGAAGGGGCACGTTCCTCGCGATCCGAACGATGCCTATCCGCGGGCATGGTCGGCGCTGCAACTTTCCTTTTGCATTGGGTGGGTCAACGTTGGCGCTGTTGAGTCTCACGAAAGGGTGCCGCCTTTGGTAGGTGTGGCGCCAAGTTGCTGACTTTCCAATGAAGTCGGGTGAAGTTGTAGCACAACTGCCAGGTATCGGACTTCCGGCTGGCCGTGTGCGCGGATGCTCACGTGGCTGACTGGTTACCGTTGCGGGACAGTTCCAGATTTGCACTGGATTCCCTGGGGCTCCGCCCGGGTTGATGCCTTGTTGGGGGCTCGCTCGCGCGGATCAGTTGCGTTCTTAAGAATAGCTGGTTTTCGTGTGGCTTGTGTTGCGGGGGAGGTTTCGAGGGGCACCGCGAACTTTTGAAAATGCGGCTTCACCAGTGTTTTTGTTCGAGGTTCGCGCGGCGTTAACGCGTTGCCCGTACGCGTGCTGTTGGGCCGTCATCGCACGGCTTTCGACGCCCGTCTGTCCACCGCAGCCTCGCCGCTGCGGCGCTGTCGCGAGCCTCCGCAACGTGATATTGATTACGCTGTGTCCATCCTTTGAGATTTTGAAACTCAATAACGTTAATCGGGACGGCGGAAAGTGGTATCAAACTGAATGCCGATACTAAGGGCACGGCGTATTGGCGAACGTGTTTTAAATTTGTCTGGTAGTGGCTCGAAGCTTTGTCGGTTTAGTCTGGGTCCACCTGCAGAGATGCTGCGTTGTTCTACAATTCACCCCCGCGATCCACATGGATAATAGCTGAAACTTGTGATGCAATGGAAAAATATGGGGGCACCTTTTAAGGGGGAGATTTTCGATTTTGATAGCCTCCGGTTACCCCTATTGCAAAACCAAATGGGCAGCGCCGCCGGAAAATCTTGGCAAAAAGGGACTATGCGCACCCCCGGTATGGCGTTATACTTCACCTCTAAGAGTTTTCTTATGTTCGATGCGGGTGTGCTTGCTTGCGGCGTCTGCGTTGGTTTTCGGGAATGCCGGGATACCGACACGATCGGTGTTGCCGAAACCACTTGGGCCACTGGGTTCACGGGTGCCGTTGGCGGTTGGGCGCGTATCGGAGTGTGCGGAAATGTCGACAACATCGAGGTCAGCGAGGCGTGCCGGTACGCCTCGTGATTGTTGCAGGAGGTAAGTGTGGATTCTCAGCGCATCAAGGATGATGAGGATGCGATCCGGGCGGCGTTGACGTCGCTGAAGACCGCGACGGGGATTCCCGTAACAATGTTTGCTACTGCGTTGCCTGACGGGCGGTTGCAGATTGGCGCTTGGGTTGGGTTGCGGACCCCGGCGCTGCAGAACCTCATTATCGAGGCTGGGTGCGGTGTCGGCGGCCGGGTGATGACCACCCGCCGGCCGGTGGGCGTGAGCGATTACACGCGCGCGAACGTGATTAGCCACGAGTATGACAACGTCATCCAGGATGAGGGTCTGTTTTCGATTGTGGCGGTGCCTGTGATCGTGCAACGAGAGGTGCGCGGCGTGTTGTATGTGGGGGTGCATTCCCCGGTGCGACTGGGGGATAAGGTGATCGAGGAGGTCACCATGACGGCCCGTAGCTTGGAGCAGGATCTTGCGGTGAATGCGGCGTTCCGGCGCGCGGACGGGGGGCGTTCGGGTGCGTTGAAGTCGGGTCGGGTGATGAATGGCGCGGAGTGGGAGCAGGTTCGTTCGACGCATTCCAAGTTGCGCATGCTTGCGAACCGCGTGGGCGACGAGGATTTGCGCAAGGAGTTGGAGGAGCTGTGCGACCAGATGGTGACGCCTGTCCGCGTCAAGCAGACCACCAAGTTGAGCGCCCGAGAGTTGGATGTGTTGGCGTGCGTGGCGCTGGGGCACACCAACGTAGAGGCCGCCGAGGAGATGGGTATTGGCGCGGAAACCGTGAAGAGTTACTTGCGTTCGGTGATGCGTAAGCTGGGTGCGCACACTCGCTACGAGGCCGTCAACGCTGCTCGCCGCATCGGCGCGTTGCCGTAACGCTTGTGCTTATCGACGCCCCGGTGCTGCCGCGGCGTCGATAAGCGTTACCGTTCGCCGCCGGGGATCCATTGAATGTCTTCGCCGTTGTTTTCTATACGGGCGAGTATGAAAAGGAGATCGCTGAGGCGGTTCAGGTAGGTCGCGGGGAGGGTCGTCGTGGAGTCCGGGAAGGCGCGGACGGCGGCCCAGGATGCACGTTCGGCGCGCCGGACAATCGTTCGTGCGGTGTGGAGCAGTGCGGAGGCGGGGGTGCCTCCCGGGAGGATGAAGGACGAGAGTTTCGGCAGGTTGGCGTTGAAGCGGTCACAATCCTGCTCCAGCCGATCAATGTATTCCTGTTCGATGCGTAGGGGCGGGTACTTCGGGTTGTCTTCGAGTGGTGTCGCTAAGTCGGCGCCTGCGTCGAACAGCTCGTTTTGCACGCGGCGGAGGACGGCGGCGACGTCGTTTGAGGGTGCGCCCAATGCGAGCACTTGACCGATCGCGCTGTTTGCTTCGTCGCAATCGGCGTACGCCACGAGCCGCGGATCGTCTTTGGGTACACGTTCGAATGAGGCGAGTGCGGTGGTGCCGTCGTCGCCCGTGCGTGTGTAAATCTTTGTTAAGTGCACAGCCATACCTTCACGCTACTAGTGTAGGAGTGGTGAAAGAACGTTTTTTGGTAACCGGAGGGACTCGGCTACAGGGCACGGTGCAGGTTTCTGGCGCCAAAAACAGTGTGCTGAAGCTGATGGCGGCGGCGTTGTTGGCGGAGGGTGTCACCACCATCCATAACTGCCCCGAGATTTACGATGTGAAGCTGATGCGCGCGGTGCTGGAGGGGCTCGGGTGCGATGTGTATATTCGCGGCACGACGGTGTATATCAATACGCCGGCTGAGCTGCGTCGTAACGCGGATTTCGAGGCGGTGCGTCAGTTCCGCGCCAGCGTGTGTGTGTTGGGTCCGCTAACGGCGCGTTGTAAGGGCGCGGTGGTGGCGTTGCCGGGCGGCGATGCGATTGGCAGCCGCCCGCTGGACATGCACCAAACGGGGCTGGAAACCATGGGGGCGACCACCCACATCAGCCACGGTTGCTTGGTCGCCGAGGCGGACAAGTTGGTGGGCGCGAATATTCGTTTGGACTTCCCGTCTGTGGGGGCGACGGAGAATATTCTGACCGCTGCGGTGCTGGCGGAGGGGGAGACGGAGCTGGATAATGCCGCCCGCGAGCCGGAGATTGTTGATCTGTGCGACATGCTCAACGCGATGGGCGCGGATATCACTGGCGCGGGTACGAATACCATTAGGATCCGTGGCGTTGAGAAGCTACACCCCACGGAGCACCACGTCATCGGGGACCGCATTGTGGCTGGTACCTGGGCGTATGCGGCGGCGATGACGCGTGGCGACGTCACCGTGGTGGGCGTTCCCCCGCAGTTGCTGCACCTGCCGCTGGAGATGCTCAAGGTGACCGGCGCGGAGGTGGAAACCTATGAAACGGGTTTTCGTGTGACCATGAATTCTCGGCCGCGCGCGTTGCGCAATTTTGGCACGTTGCCGTACCCGGGGTTCCCTACGGACTTGCAGCCGATGGCGATTGGGTTGGCCGCGGTGGCTGACGGCATGACCACGATTACCGAAAACGTATTTGAGGCGCGGTTCCGTTTTGTGGAGGAGATGCAGCGCTTGGGTGCCGACATTTTCACCGACGGCCACTACGTGCACATTCGTGGCGTGGAGCAGCTTTCCTCGACGCCGGTGTGGAGCTCCGATATTCGCGCTGGGGCGGGTTTGGTGCTCGCCGGGTTGTGCGCGGACGGGGTGACGGAAGTGCACGATGTGGAGCACATTGATCGGGGCTACCCGCACTTTGTGTCCGCACTGAACGCTCTAGGCGCACACGTGGAACGCGTGTAAGACGCTTTTCGACGCCTCTCAAGGCCCCCAAATAAACCCCCATTACGCTGGGGGTTTGTTGGTTTGTGGTGGGGTGTGTAGATTTAGTCGGGTCGCTGTGGCAGGGGCTGGAGTTTGGTTCTGGTTGTTGTTGTGGTTTGGCTGTGTTGTTTGAGAACTCGATAGTGTGTCGTTTTTTTGTTTTGTTGTTGTTGGCTGGTTGTGGCTGTTTGTTGTGGTTGGTTGCTG
>NZ_JAUNKO010000004.1:0-259755 GCF_030532715.1 Corynebacterium sp.
GAGCTGACCCCGGAGGAGCGCCTGCTGCGTGCCATCTTCGGCGAGAAGGCCCGCGAAGTGCGCGATACCTCCATGAAGGTGCCGCACGGCGAGACCGGCAAGGTGATTGGCGTGCGTCGATTCTCCCGCGATGAGGAAGACGATCTCGCGCCTGGCGTGAGCGAAATGATCCGCGTGTACGTGGCGCAGAAGCGCAAGATTCAGGACGGCGACAAGCTCGCCGGCCGCCACGGCAACAAGGGTGTGGTGGGTAAGATCCTGCCGCAGGAGGATATGCCGTTCCTGCCGGACGGAACCCCGGTGGACATCATTTTGAACACGCACGGTGTGCCGCGCCGTATGAATATTGGCCAGGTGCTGGAAGTGCACTTGGGCTGGTTGGCTGCCGCCGGCTGGAAGATTGACACGGATAGCCCGGAGAACAAGGAACTCTTGGAGATGCTCCCCGAGGAGCTCTATGACGTGCCTGCCGGTTCGTTGACCTCCACCCCGGTGTTCGACGGTGCCACCAACGAGGAGCTCGCCGGCCTGCTGGCAAACTCCCGCCCGAACCGCGACGGCGATGTCCTCGTGGACGGCAACGGCAAGGCGCAGCTTATCGACGGCCGCTCTGGTGAACCGTTCCCGTACCCGGTTTCGATCGGCTACATGTACATCTTGAAGCTGCACCACCTTGTGGATGAGAAGATTCACGCTCGTTCCACGGGCCCGTACTCCATGATTACCCAGCAGCCGCTGGGTGGTAAGGCGCAGTTCGGCGGCCAGCGTTTCGGCGAGATGGAGGTGTGGGCTATGCAGGCGTATGGCGCCGCCTACACGCTGCAGGAATTGCTGACCATCAAGTCCGACGACGTGGTGGGTCGCGTGAAGGTGTACGAGGCGATTGTGAAGGGTGAGAACATTCCGGATCCGGGTATTCCGGAGTCCTTCAAGGTGTTGCTCAAGGAGCTGCAATCCCTGTGCCTCAACGTGGAAGTGTTGTCCGCTGACGGCACCCCAATGGAGCTGGGCACCTCCGACGACGACGAGTTCGACCAGGCTGGGGCCTCGCTGGGCATCAACCTGTCCCGCGACGAACGCTCCGACGCCGACATCGCTTAAGAGCTCAAGGTCCGCGCGTATCGACGCCGCGCCTCCTCCGCACCGTGCGGAAGGCTGGGCGTCGATAGGCGGGCGAAGAAACACACATAGTTCTTAAAAACCTTCAACACATAAGGGAAAATCGTGCTCGACGTCAACTACTTTGACGAGCTCCGTATTGGCCTCGCAACCGCCGACGATATCCGTCGCTGGTCGAAAGGCGAGGTGAAGAAGCCGGAGACCATTAACTACCGCACCCTGAAGCCGGAAAAGGACGGCCTGTTCTGCGAACGTATCTTCGGTCCCACCCGGGACTGGGAGTGCGCCTGCGGCAAGTACAAGCGCGTCCGCTACAAGGGCATCATCTGTGAACGCTGCGGCGTGGAAGTGACCAAGTCCAAGGTCCGCCGCGAACGCATGGGTCACATTGAGCTCGCCGCGCCCGTGACGCACATTTGGTACTTCAAGGGTGTGCCGTCCCGCCTGGGCTACCTGCTGGACCTGGCGCCCAAGGACCTGGAACGCATTATCTACTTCGCTGCGAACATCATTACCAGCGTCGACGACGAGGCGCGCCACAACGACCTGACCACCCTCGAAGCAGAAATGCTGCTGGAGAAGAAGGACGTTGAGGCCGACGCCGAATCCGAGCTGGCCGACCGCGCGCAGAAACTGGAAGAGGACCTGGCCGAGCTGGAAGCAGCCGGCGCGAAGGCCGACGCCCGCCGCAAGGTGCAAAACGCCGCGGACAAGGAAATGCAGCACATCCGGGAACGTGCGCAGCGCGAAATCGACCGCCTGGACGAGATCTGGAATACCTTTGTCAAGCTTGCCCCGAAGCAGATGATCGTTGATGAGACCATCTATTCGGAGCTGGTGGACCGCTACGAGGATTATTTCACCGGCGGCATGGGTGCGGAAGCCATCCAAACCCTGATCCGGAACTTTGACCTCGATGCGGAGGCGGAGGAACTCCGCACCATCATCAATGAGGGCAAGGGCCAGAAGAAGATGCGCGCCCTGAAGCGCCTCAAGGTGGTGGCCGCGTTCCAGCGTTCCGGCAACGACCCCGCCGGCATGGTGCTCGATTGCATCCCGGTGATCCCGCCGGAGCTGCGCCCGATGGTGCAGCTGGACGGTGGCCGCTTCGCCACCTCCGATTTGAACGACCTCTACCGTCGCGTGATCAACCGCAACAACCGGTTGAAGCGCATGATCGAACTCGGCGCGCCCGAGATCATCGTGAACAACGAAAAGCGCATGTTGCAGGAATCTGTGGATGCGCTGTTCGACAACGGTCGTCGTGGTCGCCCGGTGACGGGCCCCGGTAACCGCCCGCTGAAGTCCTTGAGCGACCTGCTGAAGGGTAAGCAGGGCCGGTTCCGCCAAAACCTGCTGGGTAAGCGCGTGGACTACTCCGGCCGTTCCGTAATTATTGTGGGCCCGCAGCTGCGCCTGCATGAGTGCGGCCTGCCTAAGCTGATGGCGCTGGAGCTGTTCAAGCCGTTCGTGATGAAGCGCCTCGTGGAAAACGAGTACGCGCAAAACATTAAGTCTGCCAAGCGCATGGTGGAACGCCAGCGCCCCGAGGTGTGGGACGTGCTGGAAGAAGCCATCGCCGAACACCCGGTGATGCTCAACCGTGCCCCCACCCTGCACCGCCTGGGCATTCAGGCGTTCGAGCCGGTGCTGGTGGAAGGTAAGGCAATTCAGCTGCACCCGCTGGCCTGCGAGGCGTTTAACGCCGACTTCGACGGTGACCAGATGGCCGTGCACTTGCCGCTGTCCGCGGAGGCGCAGGCAGAGGCGCGCATCCTCATGCTCGCTTCCAACAACATTTTGTCCCCGGCGTCCGGTAAGCCATTGGCCATGCCCCGCCTGGACATGGTGACCGGCCTGTACTTCCTTACCTTGTGCAAGGGGCCGGACGAGTTCGGCGGCCAAGGTGCCTACGCGCCCGCCACTGACGACGCCCCGGCAACGGGCATGTACTCCTCCGTTGCGGAAGCCATTATGGCGTATGACCGCGGCGTGCTTGGCCTGCAGGCGCCGATTAAGGTGCGGATTTCGCACCTGCGCCCGCCGGCTGAGATTGAGGCAGCCCAGTTCCCGGAGGGTTGGAACAAGGGCGATACCTGGTTGGCTGACACCACCCTGGGTCGCGTGATGTTCAACGATTTGCTGCCGTGGAATTACCCGTACCTTGAGGGTGTGATGGTTCGCAAGGGCGGCGGCAGCGACAAGATCATGCTCGGCGACGTGATTACGGACCTGTCCGCGCGTTATCCGATGATCACCGTGGCCCAAACCATGGACAAGATGAAGGACGCCGGGTTCTACTGGGCAACCCGTTCCGGCGTGACCATCACCATGTCCGATGTGCTGGTGCTGCCGAATAAGGATGAGATCCTGGACCGCTATGAGGCGGAAGCCCGGGAGATCGAGCGCAAGTACTGGATCATGGGTGCGTTGACGCCGCGTGAGCGTTACGACCGCCTCGTGGAACTGTGGAAAGACGCCACCGACACCGTGGGTAAGGCCGTGGAAGAGCTGTACCCGGATGACAACCCGATTCCGATGATCGTGAAGTCCGGCGCCGCGGGTAACATGCGCCAAATCTGGACCCTGGCCGGCATGAAGGGCATGGTGGTGAACTCGAAGGGCGAGTACATTACCCGCCCAATCAAGACCTCCTTCCGCGAGGGCCTGTCGGTGTTGGAGTACTTCAACAACTCGCACGGCTCCCGCAAGGGCCTCGCCGATACCGCGCTGCGTACCGCCGACTCGGGCTACCTGACCCGCCGTCTGGTGGACGTGGCCCAGGACGTCATCGTCCGGGAAGAGGATTGCGGCACCCGCCAGGGTGTGAAGGTTCCCGTCGCCGTCGAGGTGAAGGACGCCAGTGGCGAGGTCACCGGCTACGCCCGTCACGGCCTGGTGGAAACCTCCGTTACCGGACGCGTGCTGGCCGCCGACGCTAAGAACGCGGAAGGTGAAGTGGTCCTTCCCGCAGGCACCGACCTTGGTGAATTGCAGATCGACGCCCTCGTGGACGCCGGCATCACCCAGATCAAGGTGCGCTCCGTGCTGACCTGCCAGACCCCCACCGGCGTGTGCGCCAAGTGCTACGGCAAGTCCATGGCATCCGGTAAGCAGGTGGATATCGGCGAGGCCGTGGGCATTGTGGCCGCACAGTCCATTGGTGAGCCCGGCACCCAGCTGACCATGCGTACCTTCCACCAGGGTGGCGTCGGTGGCGACATCACCGGTGGTCTGCCTCGTGTGCAGGAACTCTTCGAGGCTCGCGTGCCTAAGAATAAGGCGCCGATCGCCTCCGTTGCGGGCACTGTGCACTTGGAGGACGAGGGCAACTTCTACACCATGACCATTACCCCGGACGACGGTTCGGACGATGTGGTGTACGAGAAGCTGTCCAAGCGCCAGGGCTTGGCCATGATCAAGGTGGAGATGGAGTCCAACCCAGGTAACTTCATCGAGCGCACCATCCAGGAGGGCGACCATGTGACGGTGGGCGAGCGCTTGCTGCGCGGCCCCGCCGACCCGCACGACGTCCTTGAGGTGCTTGGGCGCCGCGGCGTGGAGCAACACCTTATCGATGAGGTGCAGGCCGTGTACCGCGCCCAGGGTGTGGCTATCCACGATAAGCACATCGAGATCATTATTCGCCAGATGCTGCGCCGCGGCACCGTCATCGAGTCCGGCTCCACGGAGTTTCTGCCCGGCACGCTGGTGGACCTGTCCGAGGCGAAGATGGCAAACGCCGAGGCTATTCAGGGTGGCGGGCAGCCCGCCGAGCTGCGAAGCGAGATCATGGGCATCACGAAGGCGTCGCTGGCTACCGAATCCTGGTTGTCGGCCGCGTCCTTCCAGGAGACCACCCGTGTGCTTACCGACGCCGCGATTAACAAGCGCTCCGATAAGCTCATTGGCCTGAAGGAAAACGTGATCATCGGTAAGCTGATCCCGGCGGGCACCGGTATCGCCCGGTACCGCAATATCTCCGTCAAGCCGACCGAGACGGCACGCAATGCGGCCTACTCGATCAGCACGTACGGTGACTCCATCTACGGCGATGACACCTTCGGTGACTTCACCGGTGCATCCGTACCGTTGGAGGAGACGTTCTAACGCACCACAAGGTCTGCTAGTTCAACTAGAACGCCCCTGTACATACTCCCAGTGGGTGGGAGGAGTACAGGGGTTTGGTGTTTCCTATACCGGGCATTTTAATAGCGAATCAGCGGCATTGTTGTTGCCGGCAACTGGTTTACAAACACACAAATTTCTTTGCCTCAACACATGATTTTTAAGTAATTCTCAGCCTGTACGGCATTCTGGGGCACCCCTCTCGCTTTTTCCGTGCGCTTGGGCAAGCGCCCCAATTTTCCTATTTTGCACCGCTGAGCTGCGTGGACACGTTACCCCTGTTGGTTTAGACTCATGCACGAAAAGTGTGACAGATTGGGGCACTATGTAAAATATGAAAATATGCGGAACGGCGTCTTTCCTGCTCTGGTAAAGGTTTATGCGCCGTAAACAATTTGAAATAGCGACAAGATACTTTGTGTGCTACATAAGTTCGTTACCGTTTTAATTTTTTGAGTACTTCCAGTGCATTATTCGCAAATATAACGCCATTATCTAATTTGCGGAAAGTATTGCCGAATTCGAAAACATAAATTGTGCGCGAATTGTTTCAGAGTGGGTGCGCGCCGGGGAAATTTGGGCCTCCAGCCCGGTGCCGTCCTGGGCGAAGTTTTCCGTGCTCAGCGCCCACGGCGCGCCCGCTGGGGCAGTCTCGGCGTGAAGCGTGCATGTAACTGCCTTGACCTGCAAGTAGTGCACAATTGGTGTCGCTGCGGCGTCGAAGGATTGCCAGCAATCTTCGGCAGCGCAAGTCTGCTCACTGGATGGGGGTTCGTTTGACGCACGGCGAACTCTGATGATTTCTCAACAGGCGAAGTGTTGGCGCCAATCTTGGGGCGGGTTCCGTAGCCGGTGCCTATGGGATTGGTAGCAAAAAATTGCTGCTTGCGCCGCCACTGGCCAGCCTTCTAAGGGGCCGCTCGGCCGAGCAGGGGTGGGGAAGGGGGTAGTGGGAGTTTTCGCGACCCCGTGGTGATTTGAGTCTCAGGTCTGAGCCGCGGCAAGCAGAAGTGGGGGTGGCCGTTTGGGGGAGGTTTGTCGGCGCCGAGACCCCCGGTGCCGCGTGGGGCGGTTCGGGCGCGTTCGAGGGGGATTGCGCTGCGCTTTTCTGGCGGCACCCAGGGTTCGGTTGGGCGCTGAGATAAGGCGTTGTATGCATTTATTCCGCAATTGCAGAATGCAGAACAGGTGGTCGACTGGGGTGGTAGTTAACGCGATGTAACGCGCCCGGAATTGGAAACTATATCGACTTGATGGATCAACTAGAGGGCTATTCACGGCGAAGTGGTTGCGTCAACGTTTTTGTTCGACATCTGCTGTGTTAGCATATGTTGTATTGCGAATTATCTTGACGGTCGACTCTGCTACGTCTGTGTAAATTCAGTTGTACTCAACGAATTTATTCGTTAGCGAGAAGCGACAGTCGCGTGCAGATTATTGAGATAGGGAACCTATGAATAACGTGAACGCAGCTGAGCCGTTTCATGAGTTCGGAGCGGATCAACTGTTCTTCTCCGTGACCGATGGCAAGGGCGTGATCCAGGAAGCCAACCAGGTGTTCATTGATCTGTCCCGTTATGACATCGACGAGCTCATGGGGGCGCCACACAACGTGATTCGTCACCCCGCGATGCCGGGCGGAACGTTTCACGCGATGTGGGCCACGTTGAAGGCTGGACAGCCTTTCGGCGCTTACGTGCGCAACCGGGCCAAGGATGGCAGCCGGTACGACGTGTACGCCACGGTGACACCGCTGCCCAATGGTGGTTTCTTGTCGGTGCGCTCACGGCCGATGTGTGTGGACGTGCGCGACGTGGTGTTTGAGATTTACGAGGCGACCCTGCAGCACGAGGAAGAGCTGCGGGAAAACACTTCCGTGCGGCGGGAGATTGCCGCGTCCGGCGCGGAACGCCTGCTCACCTTGGTCAAGGAAGCCGGGTTCGCAAGCTATTCGGAATTCCAGAACGCGATCTTGCCCATGGAGGTGCTCACCCGGGAGGCGGAAACCCCGCCGATCGAAATGGAACGTACCGCTTCCGGTACCCTCGGTGACCTCCAAGACAACGTGCACGGTGTGTTCCGGGAATTGGACGAGTGGATGCGCGGCCTAGAGCCGCTGGAACGCTTGTCATTGATGCTGCGGCGTGCGCGCCGTAGGTTGGGCCGCGACATTGAGGTCACGGCGTCGATAGTCGGGCAGCTGGAGCAGCTGGACGAGGGATACGAGGAAGTCCTCGCCCCGCTGCAACAGTGGGCGCAGATGCGCAATAGTGCGAACCAGCACGTTGAGCACCTCCAGCGCCAGCTCGAAGATTTCGATGGCCAGATCGAACAGTCGCGGTTCACCATTGCGCTGGCGCGTCTGCACACCACGATGGTGGTGCAGTTCATTGAGGAACTCGCCGCCAAGGATGAAATTAACGATGCCGCAGAGCGTGGGATTCGCTTGCTCGCGGACGCGCTGGACGTGGATATCCTCACCATGTGGGAAACCGCTGAAAAGCTCACCACGTTGGCGGAAACTGTCAACTCCGATATCCAAACTCTGGTGGAGCAATTGCGGGAGCCGCTGGAGCTCATGGTCGGCTGGCGCGAAAGCATGGCGGACGGCGAGCACAGCGAAGAGCTGAAAGAGCTCATCCAGTCCGTGTCTGGCTCCACCCTCGGCGCCGACGCCGCCATTAAGGAGCTCACGTCGCTGGCCGAACAGGTCGCCGAAGTAAAGACCGTAAGCACCGATGAACTCATGACCTATATCGAGCAGGTGCGCGATCTGGCTTCGCTGGAAGACGAGGCCTAAGGCGCGTGCGCTGAGCTGGGGGTTCGGGGGGAAATTTTTGCTTCATGCACAGGAATGTGTACTCTGACTAGCTAGTCCCACGTCTCCATGGTGGGAGCCCGAACTTCCCCGGTAGGCCAGCGAGAGCGGCTGACTGGGTTTTGCGCGTTCAGAATGCGGTTCGCGTTCGGGCGTTGTTTCGAACATCGGTCGGTGTGTCCCGGCCGGATACGCCGATTACACAAGAAAGATGGTTCATGCCCACTATTCAGCAGCTGGTCCGCAAGGGCCGCCACGATAAGACCGCCAAGGTGAAGACCGCGGCGCTGAAGGGTTCTCCCCAGCGCCGTGGCGTGTGCACCCGCGTGTACACCACCACTCCGAAGAAGCCGAACTCCGCGCTTCGTAAAGTCGCCCGTGTGCGCCTGACCTCCGGTATCGAGGTTTCCGCTTACATTCCGGGTGAGGGCCACAACCTGCAGGAGCACTCCATGGTGCTGGTGCGCGGTGGCCGTGTGAAGGACCTCCCGGGTGTTCGCTACAAGATCATCCGTGGTTCCTTGGACACCCAGGGTGTGAAGGACCGCAAGCAGGCTCGTTCCCGCTACGGCGCGAAGAAGGAGAAGTAATTCATGCGTAAGGGTCAAGCTCCTAAGCGTCCCGTTGTGAAGGATCCGGTCTACGGCTCCGAAGTTGTTTCCCAGCTCGTGAACAAGGTGCTGCTGGACGGCAAGAAGTCCGTCGCGGAGCGCATCGTGTACAACGCGCTTGAAATCTGCCGCGAGAAGACCGGTACTGACCCGGTGCTTACGCTGGAGAAGGCGCTGGGCAACATCAAGCCCGACCTCGAGGTTCGTTCCCGCCGCGTCGGTGGCGCAACCTACCAGGTTCCGGTGGAGGTCCGCCCGGGCCGCGCCAACACCCTCGCCCTTCGTTGGTTGGTGAACTTCACCCGTCAGCGCCGCGAGAACACCATGACCGAGCGTCTTGCCAACGAGATTCTGGACGCTGCGAACGGTTTGGGCGCTTCCGTGAAGCGTCGTGAGGATACCCACAAGATGGCCGAGGCCAACCGCGCCTTCGCTCATTACCGCTGGTAACGTCCCCCCGCCATACACGTGCTTTTCGACGGCCCCTCTCGCCCTGTACGCCGGCCAGCTGCCATGTGCGCAGTTGGTGGCGGCGGCAGGGGCCCGTTGCCTACCGTAGGCAACGAACCAAGCTAAGAAACACAACATAAGTTAGGGAAAACCGTGGCACAAGAAGTGCTTACAGACCTGAAAAAGGTCCGCAACATCGGCATCATGGCCCACATTGACGCCGGTAAGACCACCACCACCGAGCGCATCCTCTTCTACACCGGCATCAACCGCAAGGTCGGCGAAACCCACGACGGTGCATCCACCACCGACTGGATGGAGCAGGAAAAAGAGCGCGGCATCACCATCACCTCCGCCGCCGTGACTTGTTTCTGGAAGGGCAACCAGATCAACATCATCGACACCCCTGGGCACGTCGACTTCACCGTTGAGGTGGAGCGCTCCCTGCGCGTGCTCGATGGTGCGGTTGCCGTGTTCGACGGCAAGGAAGGCGTCGAACCGCAGTCCGAGCAGGTGTGGCGCCAGGCCGCCAAGTATGACGTCCCGCGCATCTGCTTCGTGAACAAGATGGACAAGCTCGGCGCTGACTTCTACTTCACCGTGCAGACCATCATCGACCGCCTCGGCGCCAAGCCGTTGGTGCTGCAGCTGCCCATCGGCGCTGAAGATGACTTCGACGGCGTAGTCGACCTCGTGGAAATGAAGGCCATTACGTGGCGCGGCCGGGTGGAAACCGGCGCCGAGCCCGTCATCGAGGAAATCCCCGCCGACCTTCAGGACAAGGTTGACGAGTGGCGCGAGAAGCTGCTCGAGACCGTCGCCGAGTCCGACGAAGAGCTCATGGAGAAGTACTTCGGTGGCGAAGAACTCACCGTTGAGGAAATCAAGACCGCGATCCGCAAGCTCACCGTCGCTTCCGAGGTGTACCCCGTGCTGTGCGGTACCGCCTACCGCAACAAGGGCGTGCAGCCGCTTCTCGACGCCGTGGTGGACTACCTCCCCAACCCGCTCGACATTGGCGAGGTTGAGGGCCACAAACTCGGCGACGAATCCGAGAAGATCACCCGCAAGCCCTCCGTGGATGAGCCGTTCTCCGCGCTGGCCTTCAAGATCGCCGTGCACCCCTTCTTTGGCAAGCTCACCTTCGTGCGCGTCTACTCCGGCATCGTCGAGCCGGGCGCCCAGGTGTCCAACTCCACCAAGGGTAAGAAAGAACGCATCGGCAAGCTGTTCCAAATGCACGCCAACAAGGAAAACCCTGTTGATCAAGCGCGCGCCGGCAACATCTACGCCTTCATCGGCCTGAAGGACACCACCACTGGTGACACCCTCTGCGATTCGAACAACCCGATCATCCTGGAATCCATGGACTTCCCGGATCCGGTGATCGAGGTGGCGATCGAGCCGAAGACCAAGTCCGACCAGGAGAAGCTCGGCACCGCGATCCAGAAGCTCGCGGAAGAGGACCCGACCTTCACCGTCAAGCTGGACGAGGAAACCGGCCAGACCGTCATCGGCGGCATGGGCGAACTCCACCTGGACGTGCTCGTCGACCGCATGAAGCGCGAATTCAAGGTTGAGGCAAACGTTGGCGCGCCTCAGGTGGCGTACCGCGAGACCATCCGCAAGGCTGTGGAAAAGCTCGAATACACCCACAAGAAGCAGACCGGTGGTTCCGGCCAGTTCGCACGCGTGATCATCGCGATCGAACCCTATGCGCCGGCCGTGGAAGAACTGGAAGAGGGCGAGTCCGCCACCTACAAGTTCGAAAGCGCAGTCACCGGTGGCCGCGTGCCCAAGGAATACATCCCGTCCGTGGACGCTGGTATCCAAGACGCCATGCAATACGGCTACCTCGCGGGCTTCCCGCTGGTGAACATCAAGGCCACCCTGCTCGACGGTGCATACCACGAAGTCGACTCCAGCGAAATGGCCTTCAAGATCGCCGGCACCCAGGCCCTGAAGGAAGCCGTTGCCAAGGCAAAGCCCGTGCTGCTGGAGCCCGTGATGGCCGTTGAGGTCACCACCCCTGAGGAATACATGGGTGAAGTGATCGGCGACATCAACTCCCGCCGCGGCCAGGTTCAGGCCATGGAAGACCGCGCCGGCGCGAAACTGGTCAAGGCCAAGGTGCCGCTGTCCCAGATGTTCGGCTACGTTGGCGACCTGCGTTCCAAGACCCAGGGCCGCGCCAACTATTCCATGATTTTCGATTCCTACGCCGAGGTTCCCACCAACGTGTCTGCGGAAATCATCGCCCAGCGCAACGGCACCGCCTAGTTGGGCTCAGGTGGCGAGGCTGCCGAACACTCAGCGCCTCGCCGCTTGCCCCTCGCCAGATGGGGCGCAGCCGATGACGCGTAACGGCTTGCTGGATGTTTTGCAAACATGTGCTACAAAGCACCCAGCTGGCCGTTACCGTAACAGCTGATACGTTGGGCGCACGAGGGTTTGAAATTCGGCCCTTAGCACCCTAATATTACGTAACTGGCACAATTGACCCGCCGGACCTGTAATCCTGAGAATTTCGGGGCGAAAGGAAAGGCAATACACCTATGTGGCTGCGAGAGTCGTAGCCACCGCGAAGTCCAGGAGGACATACAGTGGCAAAGGCGAAGTTCGAGCGTACAAAGCCGCACGTTAACATCGGTACCATTGGTCACGTTGACCACGGTAAGACCACCACCACCGCTGCCATCACCAAGGTTCTGGCAGACGCTTACCCAGAGCTGAACCAGGCTTTCGCCTTCGACGCCATTGACAAGGCACCGGAGGAGAAGGAGCGTGGCATCACGATCAACATCTCCCACGTTGAGTACCAGACCGAGAAGCGCCACTACGCACACGTGGACGCCCCCGGTCACGCCGACTACATCAAGAACATGATCACCGGCGCTGCTCAGATGGACGGTGCTATCCTCGTTGTGGCCGCCACCGACGGCCCGATGCCGCAGACCCGCGAGCACGTACTGCTCGCCCGCCAGGTGGGCGTTCCCTACATCCTCGTTGCGCTGAATAAGTGCGACATGGTTGACGATGAAGAAATCATCGAGCTCGTTGAGATGGAAGTTCGCGAACTCCTCGCCGAGCAGGAATACGATGAGGATGCCCCGATCATCCACATCTCCGCTCTGAAGGCCCTCGAAGGTGACCCGGAGTGGACCGAGAAGATCGTTGAGCTCATGAAGGCTTGCGACGAGTCCATCCCGGATCCGGAGCGCGAGACCGACAAGCCCTTCCTCATGCCGATCGAGGACATCTTCACCATCACCGGCCGTGGCACCGTGGTCACCGGTCGTGTTGAGCGCGGCAAGCTCAACGTGAACGAAGAGGTTGAGATCCTCGGCATCCGCGAGAAGTCCACCACCACCACCGTTACCGGCATCGAAATGTTCCGCAAGCTGCTGGACTACACCGAAGCTGGCGACAACTGTGGTCTGCTCCTCCGCGGCATCAAGCGCGAAGACGTCGAGCGCGGCCAGATCGTGGCAAAGCCCGGCGCCTACACCCCGCACACCGAGTTCGAAGGCTCCGTCTACATCCTCTCCAAGGATGAGGGCGGCCGCCACACCCCGTTCTTCGACAACTACCGCCCGCAGTTCTACTTCCGCACCACCGACGTTACCGGTGTTGTGAAGCTGCCTGAGGGCACCGAGATGGTCATGCCCGGCGACAACGTCGACATGTCCGTCACCCTGATCCAGCCCGTCGCCATGGACGAAGGCCTCCGCTTCGCTATCCGCGAAGGTGGCCGCACCGTCGGCGCTGGCCGCGTCACCAAGATCACCAAGTAACACTGGCTGATCTTCACCAAACCACCCCACCTTCCGTGCGCGGAAGGCTTCGGGGTGGTTTTTTGCATGGTTGGCAGCAGCCGGTCTCTACCTTTAATATAAATAGCAATCGTTCAGCCCGCCCCAACGCCTTTGATGGGAGCGGGCTGGATCTCTTTATGCCTCGAAAGCGCCCGAGATAGCCCGCAAACACTCTTATTGGTTGGTGGCAGAGTAGTTTTCGTGCGTCTCGGTTTTATGCCGGAGGTTACTCACGAGGTGTGTTTCAGTGATCTAGAACGCTGCCCGTGTTGTGGCGTGCCACCAGTTATAACGATGCCTTTTAGCAGCAGATTCCATCGGCGCCGAGCTCACGGGCGTTAGCCAAGTCCATCGCCAGCCGTTTGATCGATGTACTCGGCGACTATCAGCGTGCCGATGTGCGCCGCAGTGTTCCCTCGATCGAATCCATGAATCCCACTGAAGATCTGCCTGGCTTTCCTGCCGTGTTAGATGTGCCTGAGGCAGATTCTGCGCGAGCTGCATTTCCCCGGGAAAAAACCGATTCGAAGGCAATGCAGATCCCGCGCGGTCAGGCAGATGTGACATGGCCAGAACGCGACCAGGCAGATTCGACACGCTGGCCGCTGATTACTCGCGTTTCCGCAGGACGCCAAACCCACCCTGTCAGATCTGCCTGAGCCAGGGCGATGGTGGGATAAGTCATTTATTGCCCGCTGCGACAGAGGCCCTACGCACTGATCCAAGCTTTCCGCTGCTACTGCGCTTATTCAAGATGAGCGAATCTTCGGCGCGCTAGTTGTGATGCCACGTTCTCTCACCGCCCGCGACCCTCACCTGCGTGTACATTTAAGTTGAAAACAACCTTTCTGTGTCCGACACCCCTTAGGAGCCAACATGGATATGGAAACATGGGAGCCTACGCTCTCCGCTGGACCGCTGATTGGTATCGCGGCAACGGCCGTCGCGGTTATTTTGGTGCTGGTCATCTATTTCCGCCTCCACGCGTTTCTTACCCTGGTGATTGTTTCGGTGTTGACGGCCCTGGCGGCGGGCATTCCGCTGGCTGGCGTACCGGAAACGTTGACCAAGGGCTTTGGTACGACGCTAGCTTCGGTGGCCTTGCTCGTTGGCTTGGGCGCGATGATCGGTAGGCTCGTGGAATATTCGGGCGGGGCGAAGTCCTTGGCGGAGGCCCTTGTCGCGAGGTTCGGGGAGGATAAAGCGCCGTTGGCGCTGGGCGTGGCGTCGTTGATTATGGGTTTTCCGATTTTCTTCGATGCCGGTTTGATCGTGATGCTTCCGGTGGTGTTCGCGGTTGGCCGCCGGTTGAATGGCCCGCTGTTGGCGTATGGCATTCCCGTCGCCGGTGCGTTTTCGGTGATGCACGTGTTCCTGCCGCCGCATCCGGGCCCGGTGGCCGCCAGCGAGTTTTTCGGCGCGGATATCGGGCTGATCCTGCTGCTTGGCTTGCTCGTTGCCATTCCTACCTGGTATTTGTCCGGCTACCGGTGGGGTTTGTACGTGGGCAAGCGGTACGATTTCAAGGTTTCCGACGTGCTGCTTGGGCCCGCCCAAGATGACGCGGCGTTGCAAAACCCGGTGTCGCCGGGGGTTGTCGTGGGCATTATGGCAATACCGATGGTGCTCATTTTCGGCAACACCGGCCTATCGACGCTCGCCGCGGCTGGCGTCGTCGATAAGGGCTCGGGGTGGGTGCAGCTGCTGGTATTCCTTGGGCAAACCTCAATCGCGCTGTTGATTACAACATTGGTGGCGATGGTGGTGCTGGGCTTGCGGCGCGGCGTGGACAAAACGAGCTTGGAAAAGCTGATGGATGGCGCGCTTGGTCCTATTTGCTCGGTGGTGCTGATTACCGGCGCGGGCGGCATGTTCGGCCAAGTGCTGCGCACCAGTGGTATCGGTGACGCCCTTGCCGAATCAATGTCTCACCTCGGCATTCCCGTCATCTTGGCGTGTTACCTGATTTCGGTGGCGCTGCGCCTTGCGCAAGGCTCCGCGACGGTCGCCTTGACTACCGCAGCGGCGTTAATGGCCCCAGCGGTGGAGGCCGGTGGCTATAGCGCGGTGCAATTGGCGCTGATCGTGTTGGCCACCGCTGCGGGTTCCGTGTTCGCCAGCCATGTGAATGATTCCGGATTCTGGCTGGTGGGGCGCCTCATGGGCATGGACGTGGCTACGACGCTGCGCACGTGGACCATCAACCAATTGTTGGTGAGTGTAATTGGCTTTGTCTTTGTGCTCGTGTTCTTTGGTGCTTCGATGCTGGTGTAGGGGAGCGCTATTGGCTCAGCCAGCGGAAGGCTTGCTGGGCTAGTGCCTCGGGTGAATCCACGACGTCGAGCACCACGCCGCGTTCGTCTGGGCCGAGCGGTTCCAGGGTGTCAAACTGGGATTGCAGCAGCGACGCGGGCATAAAGTGCCCTTCGCGTGCGTTCATGCGCTCGAGCAGCAGGTCAAAATCGCCGTGTAGGTGGATAAACGCGACACCCGGGCACAGTGAGCGGATCAGGTCACGGTACGAGCGGCGCAGAGCGCTACACCCGACGACCGCGCCTTCTGGTTGTGCGGCGAGCCAGGTCCCAATGTCCCGCAGCCACGGCCAGCGGTCCTCATCGGTCAGCGGGATCCCCGCCGCCATCTTCTCAATGTTGGTGCGTGGGTGCATGTCATCACCGTCGCGATATTCCAGCTCGAGCAGTGGCGCCAGCAACCTTCCCACCGAGGTTTTGCCGCAGCCGGAGACTCCCATGACTACAATGTGACACCCGCTCGTATTCATGGCCCCCAGTCTAGCCGCGAGTGGTGCAGCTAAGAGTCTACCTCTACACGTTGCCTGCGTTGTTGCATCCAGTCAGCCCAGAGGGCGCCGGCGGCTACCATGAGTGACCCAGCTGCGGCGGCTCCCCACATTGCGGAGCCCTCGGGTTGCGCTGCGGCGAGGGTAGCGTTGGAAACTTCTTCGGCGAGAACGGTGCAGATGTCGGAGCAATCCATGGAATAAACGGTCCTTTGGTCAGCGGTGGCGTTTCAATGACGTTCAGTGGGTATGTCGTAGCGCCTCCGCTAAGTGTTACAACATGGCAACAAATAGCGCACCAATTCGCATCAATGCTGGATAAGCGTAATTTTCGACGCCGCGTCCGCCACCCCCGTTGGCTACTCCCTGTGGCCCCGTTTTCCGTAGTTCCAGGGCGTTTGATGTACGCCCTATGGACAGGCCGAGTGTGTGTTCGGTTACGTTTCTGGGAATAGCGTAAGGGTTTGAGTTGCGTACGGTGAGCTGACGTGATTAGATGACTGGGTTGCCTCAACACGGCATAAGCAACGTTTTTGTAAGCCCAGCTGGGAACTGCAAGATTGATTGCCCTGTGGCGCTGGTGCGGCAAACATGAACCACCTGCTTTTTTAAGTTGGTGTCCGCGATTGGTCGTCCGACACGCCCGACCGCGGGTACCGGAGTAGGGGCATGGCAAATAAACAGCGGCAGTAGGTATTGTGCCTGATCGCTCGGACTTCCCTTGGGGGTCGCCCGCGGTCCACATTCCACTCGATTCCTTTAGGTTTTGGGAAAGTGCCTGTTTGTCAGACGGCCTCTCCGGTAAACCCAAGTGAACAATACTGGCGTTGCGCCCGGACCCTACACCGGACAACGTTATAGAGAAATCATCAGCGATTCCCACCAATCACTTCGAAGGTGACGTGGGACAGCGAGGAAGAGGACAAGCGTGGCGGGACAGAAGATCCGCATTAGGCTGAAGGCCTACGACCATGAGGCGATCGATGCGTCTGCACGCAAGATCGTGGAGACGGTCACCCGTACCGGTGCCCGCGTGGTCGGCCCCGTGCCATTGCCCACTGAAAAGAACGTGTACGCCGTTATTCGTTCTCCCCACAAGTACAAGGATTCTCGCGAGCACTTCGAGATGCGCACCCACAAGCGCCTGATCGACATTCTCGACCCGACGCCGAAGACGGTTGACGCGCTGATGCGTATTGACCTTCCGGCCAGCGTCGATGTGAACATTCAGTGATCGACGGAATTTTGGCAGCGGAGAATAAGTAATGAGTGAAACTGAGATCAAGGGCATTCTGGGCACCAAGCTCGGCATGACCCAGATCTTCGACGAGGCTAACCGTGTTATTCCGGTGACCGTCGTGGAAGCTGGGCCGTGCGTTGTCACCCAGATTCGTACTGTTGAAAACGATGGCTACAACGCCATCCAGATCGCCTATGGCGAAATTGACCCGCGGAAGACGAAGAAGCCGCAGGCGGGTCACTTCAAAAAAGCTGGCGTTACCCCCCGCCGCCACATGGCCGAGATTCGCATGGACGATGTCTCCGGCTACGAGGTTGGACAGGACGTTACCGTGGACATTTTCGACGGCGTGAAGTTCGTCGACGTCACCGGCACGTCGAAGGGTAAGGGCTTCGCCGGTGGCATGAAGCGCCATGGCTTTGCCGGCCAGGGCGCATCCCACGGTAACCAGGCAGCTCACCGCCGCGTCGGTGGCATCGGCGCCTGTGCTACCCCGGGCCGCGTCTTTAAGGGCACCCGTATGGCTGGCCGCATGGGTAATGATCGCGTCACCACCCAGAACCTGAAGGTTCAAAAGATTGACGCCGATGCCAACCTGCTGATCATCAAGGGCGCTATCCCTGGTGTTCGCGGTGGCCTCGTAACCGTTAAGACCGCAGTGAAGGGCGGTGCACACGCATGACCAATCTGAAGCTTGACGTCCACACCGCTGATGGCGGTATCGACGGCCAGGTTGAGCTGCCTGCTGCAATTTTCGATCGCGAAGCCAGCATTGCGCTGATGCACCAGGTTGTTACCGCGCAGCTTGCCGCGAAGCGTCAGGGTACCCACGCCACGAAGACTCGTGCGCAGGTATCCGGCGGTGGCAAGAAGCCGTTCCGTCAAAAGGGCACCGGTCGTGCCCGCCAGGGTTCCATTCGCGCACCGCACTTTACCGGTGGTGGCGTGGCCCACGGTCCGGTCCCGCGCGACTACACCCAGCGCACCCCGAAGAAGATGAAGGCTGCCGCACTGTTCGGTGCCCTCACCGACCGCGCACGTCACGATCGTATCCACGTGGTCAGCGAACTGGTGCCCGGCCAGAAGCCTTCCACCAAGGCTGCTCGCCGGTTCCTGGAACGCCTCACCGACCGCAAGTCCGTGCTGGTTGTTGTTGGCCGCGAGGATTTCACTGCCCGTAAGAGCGTTGACAACCTGCCGAACGTTCACGTGTTGGTCGCCGATCAGCTGAACACCTACGACGTGCTCAAGGCCGACGACGTCGTGTTCTCCGTTGAGGCGCTCAATACCTTCGTTAACCGCGTCACCGGCGCGGACAAGGAGGAGAAGTAATGAGCACCATCGCAGATCCCCGCGACATCATTTTGGCTCCCGTAGTGTCTGAAAAGTCCTACGGCCTGATGGAGCAGAACGTGTACACGTTCTTCGTAGCCCCGGACGCTAACAAGACCGCCATCAAGATCGCCATCGAGCAGATCTTCGGCGTCAAAGTCGCTTCCGTGAACACCGCGAACCGTCAGGGTAAGCGCAAGCGCACTCGCTACGGCTACGGGCAGCGTAAGTCCACCAAGCGAGCCATCGTGACTCTTCGCGAAGGTTCCATCGACATCTTCGGCGGTTCGGCCGCGTAACCCGCGAGTCGACAAGTAAGGACGTAAAACATGGCTATTCGTAAGTACAAGCCGACTACGCCGGGTCGCCGCCAGAGCTCCGTTTCCGGATTCGACGAGATCACTCGTTCCACCCCGGAGAAGTCTCTGCTGCGCCCGTTGCACAAGACTGGTGGCCGTAACGTTCACGGCCACATCACCACCCGCCACAAGGGTGGTGGACACAAGCGCCGCTACCGTGTTATCGACTTCCGCCGTAACGACAAAGACGGCGTGCCGGCAAAGGTCGCTCACATTGAGTATGACCCGAACCGCACCGCCAACATCGCGTTGCTGCACTACGTCGACGGTGAAAAGCGCTACATCATCGCCCCCAAGGGCTTGAAGCAGGGCGCCATGGTCGAATCCGGCCCGAACGCTGACATCAAGCCGGGCAACAACCTGCCGCTGCGCAACATCCCCGCCGGTGCCACCGTGCACTGCGTGGAATTGCGCCCCGGTGGCGGTGCCAAGATGGCTCGTTCCGCTGGCGCCTCCATCCAGCTGCTGGGTAAGGAAGGCAAGTACGCGGTGCTGCGTATGCCTTCCTCCGAAATCCGCCGCGTAGACATTCGTTGCCGCGCCACCGTTGGTGAGGTTGGCAACCAGGACCAGATCAATATCCGCTGGGGTAAGGCTGGTCGTATGCGCTGGAAGGGCGTCCGCCCGACCGTCCGCGGTGTGGTTATGAACCCGGTTGACCACCCGCATGGTGGTGGTGAAGGCAAGACTTCTGGTGGTCGCCACCCGGTGTCGCCGTGGGGCAAGCCGGAAGGCCGCACCCGCAAGCCCAACCGCCCGAGCGATCGTCTGATCGTTCGCCGTCGTCGCTCCAACAAGAACAAGAAGCGCTAAGAGGAGGTAAAAGAGAATGCCCCGTAGTCTCAAGAAGGGCCCCTTCGTCGACGAACACCTCCTCAACAAGGTGGACGCTCAGAACGAAAAGGGCACCAAGCAGGTTATTAAGACCTGGTCCCGCCGCTCCACGATTCTCCCCGATTTCATCGGCCACACCTTCGCCGTCCACGATGGCCGTAAGCATGTGCCGGTGTTCGTAGATGATTCGATGGTTGGGCACAAGCTGGGCGAGTTTGCCCCGACGAAAACCTTTAAGGGTCACGTCAAGGATGACAAGAAGGGACGTCGATAAGCGATGAGTGAAGAAATCACCACCGCACGCGCTACTGCGCGCTTCGTCCGGGTAACCCCGATGAAGGCCCGCCGCGTTGTGGACCTCGTTCGTGGTAAGTCCGTGTCTGAAGCCATGGCGATTCTGAAGTACGCCCCGCAGGCTGCTTCCGAGCCGGTTGCCAAGGTCGTTGCATCCGCAGCCGCCAACGCCGAAAACAACCATGGTCTTGACCGCGACAGCCTCGTCATCTCCCAGGCGTGGGCAGATGAGGGACCGACCATGCGTCGTTTCCGTCCGCGCGCTCAGGGCCGTGCATTCCACGTCCGTAAGCGCACCAGCCACATCACCGTGGTTGTCGAGAGCCAGAAGGGAAGTGCTCAGTAGTGGGCCAGAAAATCCATCCCCACGGTCTCCGGCTGGGTATCACCTCCGATTGGAAGTCCCACTGGTACGCCGACAAGCAGTACGCTGACTACCTCGCCGAAGACATCAAGATCCGCGAATTCCTGGCCAAGGGCCTGGACCGCGCCGGCGTCGCCGACGTAGTTATCGAGCGCACCCGCGACCGCGTTCGCGTAGACATTCACACCGCGCGTCCCGGCATCGTGATCGGCCGTCGCGGTTCCGAGGCCGACCGTATTCGCGGCGAGCTGGAAAAGCTCACCGGTAAGCAGGTCGCCCTCAACATCCTCGAGGTCAAGAACATTGACGCCAATGCTCAGCTGGTGGCACAGTCCATCGCCGAGCAGCTGTCCAACCGCGTCGCCTTCCGTCGCGCCATGCGCAAGGCCATCCAGTCCGCGATGCGCCAGCCGCAGGTCAAGGGCATCAAGGTTGTGTGTTCCGGTCGCCTCGGCGGTGCTGAAATGTCCCGCACCGAGCGCTACCACGAGGGTCGCGTGCCGCTGCACACCCTGCGCGCCGAAATCGATTACGGCACCTACGAGGCCCACACCACCTTCGGACGCATTGGCGTCAAGGTGTGGATCTACAAGGGTGATGTCGTCGGTGGTCGTCGCGAAAGCGAAATCAACGCCCCCGCCGCAGATCGCCGCAACCGTGGCGACCGTCGTGAGCGTCCGCGTCGCGGTGGCCAGCGTCGCCAGCGCGCAGAGCAAAAGCAGGAGGGCTAAGAATGCTTATCCCCAAGCGCGTCAAGTTCCGTCGCCAGCACCGTCCGCACCGCTCCGGTGTATCCAAGGGCGGCAACCGCATCAACTTCGGTGACTACGGCATCCAGGCCCTCGAGCCCGCCTACATCACCAACCGTCAGATTGAATCCGCGCGTATTGCCATCAACCGCCACGTCAAGCGTGGTGGCAAAGTGTGGATCAATATCTTCCCGGACCGTCCCCTGACCCAGAAGCCGCTCGGCGTGCGTATGGGTTCCGGTAAAGGCGGCGTTGAAAAGTGGATCGCCAACGTCAAGCCCGGCCGTATCCTCTTTGAGATGAGCTACCCCAACGAGGAGATGGCTCTGGAGGCGCTCCGTCGCGCCGGCCAGAAGCTGCCCTGTAAGGTCCGTATCATCAAGAAGGAGGACCAGTTCTGATGGCTACCGGTACCCCCGCATTTGAGCTCCGCGAGCTCAACGCAGAAGAACTAGCTACCCGCCTCCGCGAGGCCAAGGAAGAACTGTTCAACCTGCGTTTCCAGATGGCCACCGGCCAGCTGACCAACAACCGTCGCCTGCGCACGGTCAAGCGCGACATCGCCCGCATCTACACCGTTATCCGCGAGCGCGAGCTGGGCCTGTCCGTAGTTCCGGGAGCTGAGGCTTAAACATGAGTGAGGCAAACGTGAACAAGAAGCAAAAAGGCGCCCGCAAGGTCCGCACCGGGTACGTAGTATCCGACAAGATGCAAAAGACCATTGTTGTGCAGCTGGAGGATCGCCGCCAGCACAGCCTGTACGGCAAGACCATCCGCACCAACTCTAAGGTGAAGGCACACGATGAAGACGAGATTGCCGGCATCGGTGACCTCGTGCGCATCGCAGAATGCCGTCCCTTGAGCAAGGACAAGCACTACCGCCTCGTCGAGATCGTCGAAAAGGCAAAGTAGTACTCTTACCGAAACCCCGCCACCCGCTGCCGCACGGCCGCGCAGGTAGGCGGGGTTTTGCGCGTTACGTCACGGTCGTTGCCCTGGGCGTGATACACGTCGCAGGATTTTCAAGGCGGGCATTTCCTGGCGGCGGTTACTATCAAACAGCCGACCATCAACAGCACCTGTATGGGGAGCTAATTCAACGATACGAACGCTGTGAGTGTCATCGTACCTAGGCCGCCACTTCGGGCAGGTTGGATGCACATTAACCCCGTGAGGTTATTCGGATTGCGTGCTCCCGCGTGGGCGCCACCTGCCGAAACCGCCTTCGGTGTTGATGATTTGTCCGGTGATCCAGGAGGCTTCTTCGGTGGTGAGCCATGCGATTAGGCGGGCTGGATCGTCGGGTTGGCCATAACGCCCGAAAGGGAACATTGCTTTCACGTATTCGTACATTTCTTCGGTGAGGTATCCGGTGTCAACTGGGCCGGGGTTGACGGTATTTACCCGGATTCCAATGTCCGCGAGTTGATCCGCGATGGTCAATGTGACGCCGGCGATTGCTGCTTTCGCCGCTGCGTAGGCGACTTCTCCGGGCATTGGCCCGAGGTGTTGGCCGGAGGTGAGGAAAATTATGGAGGCTGGGCGGCCGGGTGTGTGCTGGACGGCGAACGCTTGCGCTAGTAGGAGGGAGGCGCGGGCGTCGATACGCCAATGCTGATCAAGGTCTTCGGCCGTAAGTTCGCCGAGTGCCCCGTCCGAGCCGGAGAGTGCCTGGTTACAAATGAGTGCGTCGAGGTGGCCGAACTCCTCTGTGGCTGCGGCGACAAGACGTTCGGGAGCTGCGGGGTCGTTGAGGTCGGCGTGCATATCGGCGAGGCGCGCGCCGTCGCGAAGATGTGATCGAACACCGTGCATGACTGCGTCGATGTCGTCGGCGCCCCATGGCTGTTCGGCGTCATGGGGTGCAAAGTGGTGGCAGAACACATTTGCGCCATAGGCGGCGAGCCTGCAAGCGGTGGCGTAGCCAATGCCTGCTCGGCGGCTTACACCGGTAATAAGGATGTTCCTTCCGCGCAGGGGAAATGGGTCTCGGGTGAGGTGGGATTCCGGTGAGGTGGTCATGTATCAAGTACATCAGATGCGCGCGGCGATCGTTGTCGCAAGTGGGGAATGTAGGTCGAGGGGCGTGGCCGGAGTGTCGCTTGAAGTTGTTGGTGGAAAATAACGGCACCTAGCAGATTAATAGCCTCGAAAGAATGGAGTTATTAAAACCTTGAAATAGTGTGGGAGGGGGGTTTACCGTGTGAAGTGAGTCTATTTTTTTAGTTTGAGCAGAATGCGGGTTGTGATGTTGCGTGTAGGTGCACGAGTGTCGTTGTCAGTCGGGGCGTTAGTCGCCGTGATGGTGAGCGTGGTGCTCGCGGTGTTGGTGGCACCGCCCGTAGGGGCCGCTGAGTCGCTGGCGCCGACGGTGGTGGTGTTGGATGCATCGGGCTCAATGACGGAGACTGACGTGGACGGGCGGACTCGGATGGACGCCGCGAAAGATGCCACGAAGGACTTTCTCAACCAGGCACCAGCCGATGCAAAATTCGGATTGGTGACGTATGGCACGGGTACTGGGAGTTCGGAGGAGGAAAAAGAGGCTGGTTGCCAGGACATTAGTGTGTTAGCAAAACCGGGGGAGCGTCCGCCCAAGGAACTCACTGGTGATGTGGATGGCCTCCAGCCTCGTGGGTATACGCCGATTGGGAACTCTCTGCTGAAGGCCAATGAGTTATTGCCTAAAGAGGGTGCTCGTTCGATTGTGTTGGTCTCTGATGGTATTGATACGTGTGCACCCCCTCCGGTGTGTGAGGTGGCAAAGCAGCTGAAAGATCAGGGTACGGATCTAGTGGTGCACACCATCGGGTTTATGGTTGACGACGCCGCGCGCGCCGAGTTGGAGTGCGTGGCTAAGGTTACCGGTGGTACGTATTCTGATGCGTCGAGTGCGGAGGCGTTGCGAGAGACATTGACAAAGGCTACTACCAGGACCGCGGTAGGGTATCAGTTTTCGGATGAGGCTGTGCAGTTTAGTGCAGATAAATCGCATGCCCCGATGATTGAGCCGGGGACCCTCGATAAACCTAAACGGATTCACGCGAAGATGCCTGCCGAAGATTCGGAGAATATTTACGCGAAAGTCTCTATCCCTGAAGGGCACCGATTGCATGTAGGGTTTAACGCGGTACCGGAACTCGGAACTGTTAGGCTGCTTGAGGAAAAATTTACCTACTATCCCGAATTGACTAATCCAGAGGGCCTCTCTTGTCGGGCTGAAAGTACTGGAGCAAGCACTATTGATGGTGGCCGCCCCGTATTTGGGTCGTTTATCAGTGGTGTTCAGGGCAGTGATAATTACTGTGATAGTGATTTCTATTTTTTGACGTTGAACGAGACCTGGGAAGGGCCGCAAGATGTGGACATGATGCTTGCTGCCGTGCCAGAACCAACCGATGTCGGCGATGATTTTAATAAAACTCCCAGTAAGGAACGGAAGGAGGAATCGTTATCAGAACCGGCTGACACTAGCCAGGTCACGCCATATACACCGCTGACTCACCCAGATCCTGATGCTCCCGAAGTTACTGGCACTGTTGAGGCGGAAATTGTTGAAGGTGAGACCCAGTATTTTGCTACTCCGGTGGGGTGGGGGCAAGCGTTAGATATCACCACTGAAATCATAGAAGACCCAAATGAAGGGAAAGTTGACAGTTTTGAAAAAATTAGTCGACGGTTGGAAGTGTATGCCGGTAATGGGTTAATGCAAAGCCAAAGTGATTCAATTCTTACCGGTGAATATCAAACTCGTATTGAGGAGATTGGCAAAAAGAATGTTGCTGGAACGAAGTATCCAATTTCTTATGCCAATATAGAAAAGAATAATGCATTGTGGTTGGGTGGTCGGCATTACGTGCAGGTAAGCTTCATTAGCACACACCGAGAAGACGGCAATACTGATGCCACCACTGAACTGCATCCAGTGAAATATCGGATTAATTTCCGCCCAGTCGGGAAAGAAGTGCCGGGCCCAAAGTTTGAATCGACTTACTCCGGGGAGAAGACAACACAGTCAGCCACCAATGAAGCCACCAGCGAAGCTCAGCCATCAGCGGAGCAAAAATCCGGAATGAGTATGGTGTGGTGGATCGTTGCTGCTGTAGCCATAGTGGTGTTAGCTGGTGCGATTTTCATACTGGCAAAACTCACTCAGGGGCCTAAGGCTTAGATCGATCGAGATCGTCCCGCTTTTCTACGTGTCAGCTGTGAGCGGCGAAAAGCGGGTTAAATTATCCAGCCTGCATAACAGCTTGCGGTTGCGCAGGCTGCTATTGATGAAGCAATTCGTACCACGTTCGTACCACGGCTGAATTTGATGATGTGCCGCCAGCGATAGGTGCTTGTGCGAAACAGTAGCTTTGGGTTGTTGTGCAACCGCGAGCGCACTTAATATTGCGCACAAGCTTTGGCGTGCCTACATGGACGGTGCGAACGCTGTTAAAACTTGCACACGGTTTTCGGCGTAGTCTGGGCTCCGGCTGGGAGCTTTCTCAGGTTGCGTCGAATTTTAACGCCACTACCAGGGATAATTGGGGGTAGTGTTGGGTTGGCTTCCAGGGTCCTGGGGTGGGGGATGCTCTCCCCTTCGTGTGGGTTTTGTGGTCTACTCACTAGTATGCGTTCGTTTTCCCGGGTGCTTCGACCTGCCGTTTTCTTGATAATTTGTTGTTGTGTGTTTGCTCAAGCGGGGTGTTCTTTTACTGATCTCGAGCGGGATGAGGCTTCCCAGGTGCTTCAGGGAGAATTTGAGCAGGAGTTCGAAGCGTTGGGTTGGGCGGACAAGCCGAGTTACCGCAGGTTTTACTCCCCGTTTAGTTATCACATAGCTGTTGACGTTGGCTTGGGGAATGTTTCCCAGGGTAGGTTGCGTCAGGTGCGGGATATGTTGTTCGCGCAGCGCGAGCGGGCTGAAAAGAATAAGGTGCCGATGCAGTTCACAATCGTTGCTGAGATTAACGGTAGCGTGGTCAACCTTGATGAGCAGACCCCGACGAATATGCTTGACGCGATGCTGCCGCTGACCGGTGTGGGGGTGCGCGAGATGGGTATGAGTTCGCGGAACAACTGGGTAACCGTGTGTTCTGATACTGGCCCGTTGTGTGGTCCGGACGCCAGGCAGCGCCTGATGCAGCAAGCAACAATGATTTCTGCCGCGCTTACCGACGGCGCGGAGGAACTCGGACAGCAAAGCTTCCGCATCTACTTCGAAAACGGTAGTGAAACTCGGCCGTTAGACGTCAATGTTATTGTCTCCCAGGAGACACCTCTTGACGGTGAGGGTATGCGGGGGCTGCTGTTCCTGCATGATTCGTTGGTGGCTGCCTCCGCCCCAGCGACGATCGGCACGATGCATTATGTGGTCGGCCAGGGTGTGAGCTACCTGCACGTCTCCGCCCCTGCGGGGGAGTGGACGCCGGAACTTGAGGTTGGTATTGAGGCCCTCGTTGGCTTGGTCCGCGCGCATGGCGCGGCTGATTACGGCACTTACCCCGAAAGTCGCGGTCTGGCATTGCGGTTCGCCGACGTTTCTGAGCTTTTGCATGCGCAATTGTTGGGCTGTGGAGAGCCGTCCGAGATTCCGCAGGAGCAGCGGTTGCGGGAGTTGGTGGAGGAGTGCTGACCACGCGCGACTCCTAGGCTATTTTGCGTGCTCCACGAATTCTTTGAGGTCGTTCTTGCTCGGGTAGTTCGGTAGGGGTGCGCGCTCGTCGTTGAGGAAGGCGAGGATGCTTTGGAATGGTGCGTCTCGGCCGTCGTCGAATGTGCGGAGCACGTTGTGGCCAAAATTTTCGGCGTATTGGACGCGTTCCATGCTGGAGTAGGCAGTGATGAATGCGAGCTGGTCGCGGCGGTAGACGTACGAGCATTCCCCGAGCAGGAGCATTCCAGGCACCTTGGAGTGTTGGAAGGCTTCCATGTTGAATGGGTTGGTATCTGAGTTTGGGCTGGAATTCACGTAGGCGTTGACATACGGGTTGACGCGAATGCCGGCGACGGCGTCGGCTTCGTTGGGTGGGATCGGCTCGTCGGTGCAATACGAGTAGCGGTTCAGATCTAGAATTTCCCGCGGGTTCAATACGTTAAGCGCCTCTTCTTGGGGGAGGAATTCACTGTCGCGGGGTAGCATGAGCAAGCCCACGAGGAGGCGTGGTTTGAGCAATGCAAGTGGGATCTCTTCCACGGGTTTGCGCGGATTTTGTGGGTCGGAATTCGGGATATGTTCGTCGACGTATTGCGCGAACTCCGAGTACTTCTGGGGGATAACGCCCGGTTCGGAAAACACCACTTTGGTGAGGTGGGGAGCGATGCGATCGTCGGCAACCGCGCTCGCCGCGAGGGTACCGCCGTACGATTGGCCAACCAGGGCGATGTTGCTGGGGGTGGGGGACGCGGCGTCGATACGTGCGACTACTTCGGCGAGATCAGAAACGTTTCGTTCGTGCGAATATTCCGCAGGAGGGAGGAGGTCGCTGCGGCCCGTGCCTGCCTGGTCGTATAGGTACACCTCGAAGCCCTCTTGCGTGAAGCGCTGGAAAAACGATACGTGTGCTGCGGAAACAGAGGAGCCGGGCCCGCCGTGCAGGAACAGTATCGTTGCCTTGGGTGGGGCGTTTGTGGCAGCCGGTAGGTGGTAGTAGGCGAGTCGCTTACCCGTGGAAAGTTCCCAAAATTGCGTCGGCGCGGAAGCAAATACTTGTTCGTCGGGTGGGGTGGTGGGTGCCATCGGTAGGCAGAGAAACGCGCACAGGGCGGCAGGGATCAGCGCCACCAAGGCCACAAACGCGGCGCGTTGGCGTGACGGGCGGCGCCGATACAGCCACCAGCACAGTGCAACAGCGATGGCGGCGGTGAGGGCGAGGGCCAGCACGCCGCTGAACTTCCCCCGTGTGAGCAGCAGCATTGTAAAAAAGATCAGCAATGGGGCGAGGAATAGGCACAGGAACAAACAACAACGCTTAAGCCACGTGAGCATTGAAATCACCTCAGTACGGTCGGCGCTCTCAACATCGGCGTGTAAAAATAATGTTCTAAATAAAAGCGTATCAGTGTTGCGTTACGGGTGGGAAGGGGATCGCGCCGTTATTCGGAGGTCCGTAGCGGATCGCGCGGCTCATTCAGGGGTGTTTCGCTGCCGCCGTTGGGGAGGTTACTGGGGAGGTTACTCTGCGGGGAAACGCCAAGGTTGAGATGCAGCTGAGTTATTTGCGCCGGAAGCTGTGCGTATGTTTAAATACCACAGTTGCCTGTAGCAGGTCGGTCCACCGTGCGTTTCCGAGCGTGGGCCGAGACCCTCCGACACTTCCCACTAGTGCGGGGAGAGGTTCGGCGCCCAACGCGATTGGGGGTTGCGTGGCAGTGTTTGACATAGACCGCGCGTGTCAGGACGGAAATCTGGCTCGCATTATTCCAGGTCAGGAGACCCAAAGTGATTCAGCAGGAATCGCGTCTGAAGGTCGCCGATAATACTGGTGCACGTGAAATTCTGTGTATCCGTGTTCTTGGTGGCTCGACTCGACGCTTTGCCGGGATCGGCGATGTGATTGTCGCGACCGTGAAGGAAGCCACTCCGGGTGGCAACGTGAAGGCCGGCGAGATCGTCAAGGCCGTGATTGTGCGTGCGAAGAAGGAAACGCGTCGTCCGGACGGTTCCTACATCGCCTTCGATGAGAACGCAGCTGTGTTGATTAAGAATGACAATGAGCCGCGTGGCACCCGTATTTTCGGCCCAGTTGCTCGTGAGCTGCGTGAAAAGAAGTTCATGAAGATCGTTTCGCTGGCCCCGGAGGTAATCTAATGAAGATTCATAAGGGCGACATGGTGATCGTTATTTCCGGCCCGGACAAGGGTGCGAAGGGTAAGGTCATTGAGGCTTATCCGAAGCGTCAAAAGGTGCTGGTTGAAGGTGTGAACCAGATTAAGAAGCATGTTGCTAACTCGGCTCCGGAGCGCGGCGCGTCTTCCGGCGGCATTGTGACCCAGGAGGCGCCGATTCACGTGTCGAACGTGATGGTGCTTGATTCTGACGGCAACCCGACCCGCGTCGGCTACCGCTTTGATGAGAACGGCAAGAAGGTTCGCATCTCCCGCCGGAACGGGAAGGACATCTAATCATGAGCGAGAATTACACCCCGCGTTTGAAGACTCGCTACCGCGAGGAAATCCGCACCAAGCTGCAGGACGATTTCAAGTACGAAAACGTGATGCAGATTCCTGGCGTGACCAAGGTTGTTGTGAACATGGGTGTGGGCGCTGCTGCCCGCGATTCCAAGTTGATCAATGGCGCGTTGGAGGATCTCACCTTGATCACCGGCCAGAAGCCGGAGTTGCGTCGCGCGAAGAAGTCGATTGCTAACTTCAAGTTGCGTGAAGGTATGCCGATCGGTGCCCGCGTAACCATGCGCGGCGACCGGATGTGGGAGTTCCTGGACCGCCTGCTGACCGTTGCGCTGCCGCGTATCCGCGACTTCCGCGGCCTGTCCGACAAGCAGTTCGACGGCCACGGTAACTACACCTTCGGCCTGAACGAGCAGACCATGTTCTACGAGATTGACGTGGACAAGGTTGACCGTCCGCGCGGCATGGACATCACCATTGTGACCACCGCGACCAATGACGACGAAGGCCGCGCGCTGCTGCGCGAGCTGGGGTTCCCGTTCAAGGGCCCAGACGGCAAGAAGCTCTAAGCTAGCGCTTCTTCATACCCCTGCCTCCCGCCTGGGAGTGCAGGGGTTTTCTGTATACTCGGGGCCTTGGTGTCCAACGAGAAGGAGCGAGCTCCAATGTCAATTGTGGTATCCACCGATGTTATCGAGCCTATGACGATTGTCGCGTTGACCGGCACCGTTCCCACCTACGCCGATGAACCGCAGCTGTGGGAGCAGATCGCTCCCTTGGTGCTGGATATTCCTGTGTCGGGGCCGTATGTTTGCGGTGTCATTGAGCATGACAATCAATACCAGGTGCGGGACCCGAAGCTGTCCGTGTTTATTCCCGTTGCCGATGACACTACTGTTGCTCCGCCGCTGGAGGTGCACCGCTTTGCGGCTCGCGAGTGTCTTGTCGCCGAGATTCTTGGCCCATATTCACAAATACCCGCCGCTTATGAGGAGCTGGAATCCTATTTGGAAACTAATGGCCTTGCCCGCAGCTCCGAGGATTCATTGGCGGCAAAGGGTTTTAATTTGTATTTGAAAACCGCCGATCAAGTCGACGAATCGAAACTTCTTACGCGCGTGTGCCTGCCACTTGGCTAGCGCTGCGGAGAAGTGTTCGTGACGGGGTTCACGCGACCGTGCTGGAACAATAGTGCTGTTGTGTGGTTACAAAAGCTACCCTCGGGGCGGCGAGGAAACCCCTGCATAATGGCGCTGAATCGTTAAATGCGCAGGTCATTCGGTTTGACAGGGCACGCAACACTGCGTTGAATCGGTGGTCGTGTATAGGTTTTTGCGCTCTGTTCAATCCGCGAGATTCGCGGCCTTTCTTGTGGGTACCGCATTGGTGCTGGCTGGTTGCTCCTCTACTGGGGGAGCGCCACGCACCGACGCAGGCGGCGCAGGAGGCGCTGTAGGCGGTGGCGGCGTTGATACCCAGCGGAAGGTGGTGGCGATGATCAGCCACGGCGCACCCGGTGATACGTTTTGGGATCTTGTTCGAAAAGGCGCGGAAGACGCTGCGAACAAAAGCAATATCGAACTGAGATATTCTTCGGATCCGCAGGCGCCGAACCAAGCGAACCTCGTGCAGTCGGCGATCGACAGCAAGGTTGATGGCATCGCGGTTACCATGCCGAACGCGCAGGCGATTGGTCCGGTGGCGCAAAAAGCTGTGGATGCGGGCATACCTGTGGTGGGGCTCAACGCCGGCATGACCGAGTTTCAACGCTTTGGCATGCAGGGCTTTTTCGGCCAAGACGAGTCTGTTGCTGGTGAACTCGCGGGCAAACGCCTGTCGGAGGAAAGCGCGCAGAAGGTGCTGTGTGTTATCCACGAGCAGGGCAATTCCTCGCAGGAAGCACGCTGCGGGGGGATTGAAAAAGGTCTCGGAAAAAAGGTGGAAATCCTGTACGTGAACGGCCAGGATCTCACCAGCGTGCAAGCTACGGTGCAGACGAAACTCGCCCAAGATCCGAGTATCGATTGGATCATGAGTTTGGTCGCCCCGGTGGCGCTCACCAGCGTGCGTTCGGTGGAAGCTGCCGGGAGCGAGGCGAAGATCGCTACGTTTGACACCAACGGCGAGCTCGTGGATGCGATCAAAGCTGGCACCATCGAATGGGCTGTTGATCAGCAGCCTTATTTGCAGGGCTATCTCGCGGTGGATGCGCTGTGGCTGGATGTGCGTAATGGTTCTACCATTGGGGGCGGAAAACCGGTGTATACGGGCCCGTCGTTCGTCGACTCTGAGAACGTCGAACAGATTGCCGACGCCGCGAAGGCGGGCTTGCGATGACCACAACCACGATTACTTCCGCGGCGACCAATCACGGGCACGAGGATCGGCTTCCCACTCGGTCCACCTTTGACCAGATTATTCGCCGCCCAGAGCTTGCGAGTTTGCTCGGTGCGATCGCTATCTTTGTGTTGTTTATGGTAGTGGCCCCAGCGTTTCGGTCTTGGGATTCGGTGGCCACGGTGCTGTACACCGCATCGACGATGGGGATTGTCGCACTGGCGGTCGGTCTGCTCATGATTGGATCTGAGTTCGATCTTTCCTCAGGTGTCGCGGTAACTACCGCCGCCCTCGCTGCCACCATGCTGAATTACAACCTGCACCTCAACTCGTGGGTTGGCGCCGCTATCTCGCTGGCAATCGCACTTGCTATCGGCGCGCTCAACGGCTGGTTGGTTACCCGAACGGGTATTCCATCCTTTTTGATTACCTTGAGTGTGTTCCTGATGTTGCAAGGCCTGAACCTCGCCATCACAAAACTTGTGACCAACCAGGTGGCCACGCCCACGATCGCGGACATGGAGGGGTTTTACTCCGCCAATATGGTGTTTGCCAGCAACGTGAATGTGTTCGGCGTGCAGGTCCGTGTCACGGTGTTTTGGTGGATTCTCTTTGTCGTGCTCGCCTCGATCCTCCTGCACCGCACGCGGTTTGGTAACTGGGTTTTCGCGGTGGGTGGTGACGCCGACGCGGCCTACGCGGTGGGGGTTCCGGTGCGCCGTGTGAAGATCATCCTGTTTATGTTCGTGGGTTTCGCCGCCTGGTTTGTGGGCATGCACACTTTGTTTGCGTTTGATTCGATCCAGGCCGGACAGGGCGTGGGGAACGAGTTTTTGTATATCATTGCCGCCGTGATTGGTGGGTGCGCGCTCACGGGAGGGAAGGGCACCGCCGTGGGCACGGCCATCGGCGCCCTGATTTTCGGCATGACGAATCAGGGCATTGTGTATGCCGGGTGGAATCCGGATTGGTTTAAGTTTTTCCTCGGCGCGATGCTGCTGTTTGCGGTTGTGACGAATTTGTTTGTTGCGCGGTATACGGAGGCGCGCTGATGGCTATTGTTTCGTTGGTTGATGTTTCGAAGTCGTACGGTTCGTTTCGCGCGTTGTCCGATATAAATTTGGAGGTTGACGCGGGGGAGGTGCTGTGCGTGCTTGGGGATAATGGCGCCGGGAAGTCCACGCTGATTAAGGTCCTTGCGGGCTTGCATGCTCCCACCTCCGGCCAAGTGCTTATCGACGCCGCCCCCGCCACCCTCGATTCTCCTGCCGCGGCGTTGGAGGCGGGGATTGCCACGGTGTATCAAGATTTGGCTGTGGTGGGGCAGATGTCGGTGTGGCGGAATTTCTTTTTGGGCCAGGAGTTGACGGGCCGGTTCGGTTTGCTGCGCCGCGAGGAAATGCGTTCAATTACGCGCGATCAGTTGCATTCGATGGGTATTGATCTCGCCGATATTGATGTCCCGGTTTCCAGCTTGTCGGGCGGTCAACGTCAAGTGGTGGCGATCGCTCGCGCCATCTATTTTGGCGCTCGGGTGGTGATTTTGGACGAACCTACCGCCGCTTTGGGGGTGAAGCAATCCGGAATGGTGTTGCGTTTTATTGCCGCCGCTCGGGATCGTGGAACCGCGGTTGTATTGATCACTCACAATCCGCATCATGCGCATTTAGTTGGTGATCGATTTACCATTTTGAAGCTGGGGAAACAGGTCTTAACCGCAGGTAGGGACCAGGTTACGGTGGATGAACTAGCGCTGCAAATGGCGGGCGGCGGGGAGTTGGATGCGTTACAGCATGAATTAGCCCGTTGACGTGCCCGCGATACACAGCGTGCCAACTTTATTAAATTGTGACCAACACGGCGAACTATTGCGCTAGATAGTAATCCTCCTCTCTAATAGCATTCCTTTATATGACCTCATTATCTGAGCTGCTGGCCACTGATGCGATTGCTCTGGATGTGCAAGTGCGGAATTGGGAGGCGGCGATTCGGCTTGCCGGGCAACTCCTTGAGAGCACGGGCGCGGTGGAGCCGGAGTATACGGAGGCGATGCTGGACGTCGTCAAGGACAACGGGCCGTACATTGTTGTAGCCCCAGGGTTTGCGTTTGCACATGCGCGGCCGTCCCGCTCGGTGCACACGACGGCGATGTCCTGGGTGCGGCTCGCGGAACCCGTGGAGTTCGGCCACCCCAAAAACGACCCCGTCACGCTCGTGGTGGCGCTGGCAGCGAAGGATAGTACCGAGCATACGAAGGCCATGGCGCAGCTCGCCCGCCTGCTCAGCAAACCCGACACCAAAGCGCTTCTCGACGCCGCGATGACCGGCGACGACCTGCTGGAAATCCTCGGCAGGGAGCCGGTCGCCGCGACCGAGTCGGAAGTGGCGGACATTATCGACACCAAGCAGCGCAACAAAATCCTCACGGTGTGCGGTAACGGGTTGGGCACTTCCTTGTTCCTCAAAAACACTCTTGAGGAGGTGCTCAGCCGGTGGGGTTGGGCGCCCTATGTTTCCGTGGAGGCCACCGACACCATTTCCGCCAAAGGCAAGGCCCAAGAGGCGGACCTGATTCTCACCTCCGGCGAGATCGCCCACACGCTCGAAGGTGTTGGGGTGCCGGTGGCCGTCATCCACAATTTCACTGATCCATTCGAGGTGGACGCGGTGTTGCGTGACCTCTACGACGTCTAGGAGCCTAGCGTGGACGTAGTCATTTCCGTCTCCGAGTTCCTAGTCAATGAGATCTTGGCCGTGCCGGCCTTCCTCATTGGCTTGATTACGGCGGTGGGACTGGCCGCCATGAAGAAAACCTCCGGTCAGGTGATCGGTGGTGCATTGAAAGCCACGCTTGGCTTCCTGCTCATTGGCGCTGGGGCCACCCTCGTGGTTGCCTCCTTGGAGCCGCTGGGTGTGATGATCCAAGGCGCCACGGGCGCCCAGGGCGTGGTGCCTACCAACGAGGCAATCGCCGGCATCGCGCAGCAACAATACGGCGCGCAAGTCGCCTGGATGATGATCTTGGGGTTCGCCATCAGCCTCGTCCTCGCGCGGTTGACCCCACTGCGGTATGTGTTCCTCACCGGCCACCACGTGCTGTTTATGGCCACGATGCTCACCATCATCCTGGCTACAGCGGGCTACCACGCGTGGGTGGTGGTCGTGGGTGGCGGCGTGCTGCTGGGTATCTTGATGGTTTCCATGCCCGCCCTCGTGCACCCCTGGATGCGCCGGGTCACCGGTGACGATTCTATTGCCATGGGGCACTTCGGCTCGGCGGGTTACATTGCCGCTGGCGCGGTGGGTTCCCTGGTTGGCGGCCGCCGTGGCAACCGCCCCAGCCGTTCCACGGAGGAACTGAAACTGCCGGAAAGCCTGCGATTCCTGCGGGATTCCATGGTGGCCACCGCGCTGTCCATGGTGCTGATGTATGTGATCTTGGCGCTGGCCATGTTGTGGCGGGTGGGCAAACAGCAAGCCTTCGGCGCGTTTGAAGACGGCGCCTCCAGCGTAGGCAACTACCTCATGCAATCTGTTACCCAAGGCCTGCAATTCGGGGTGGCGGTGGCCGTGATCCTATTCGGTGTGCGCACCATCCTCGGCGAATTAGTGCCCGCCTTCCAGGGCATTGCCGCCAAAGTCGTGCCCGGCGCCATGCCCGCCTTGGACTGTCCGATCGTGTTTCCCTACGCCCAAAATGCGGTACTCATCGGCTTTATCTCTTCCTTCGTTGGGGGCTTGGTTGGCCTGCTCATTCTTTCCTCAGTATTAAGCCCCCAATTTGGCGTAGCGCTCATTTTGCCGGGCTTGGTGCCGCACTTCTTCACCGGTGGTGCCGCAGGTGTGTTCGGCAACGCCACCGGTGGGCGCAGGGGTGCTGTCTTCGGGGCGTTTACCAACGGGTTATTGATTACCTTTTTGCCGGCATTCCTGTTGGGTGTTCTTGGCACCTTCGGGAATGAAAACACCACCTTTGGGGATGCAGACTTCGGCTGGTTCGGCATCGCCGTGGGTGCTGCCGCGAAACTTGGCGGCATTGGGGGGTTTGCGCTGATCGCACTGGTCGGGGCCGTCGTCTTCGGGCTGGCTTTGATTGTGCAAAAGAAGATGGCGGGCAGCGTGGTCGCAGCGGTGGTGGCAACCACCACGGAAGTGCCTATCCCGGCACCCAATACCTTTCCGAAAATCGCGCCGCCAAAGGGTGCGCCCAAGCCGCCGGAGACGCTGGAATTGCACTAGGGGCGCGGGGAACGCGGCGTCGAAAAGAAAATATCTTGTGTGCTGGGCACTCGTCATGTAGGGTTGCCCAGTGGACCTGAACTAGGTCTATGTACTTTATTATTCCTACTTTGTTGTAGGCCCCCCGCCCTAGGGCGTCCACCTTTTTTCGGAGGCAGCGAGCCGCAGTGCTATTGAGTGCTGGTGGCGACGAGTGGCCGGTGACAGGTGATAACGCTGGGTGGGGAAGGAACCGCAACGAGAAAGGCGCCAAGGTCACCCTATGACCATGACTGATCCTATTGCCGACATGCTGTCGCGCGTGCGCAACGCAAACAATGCGTACCACGACACCGTGTCGATGCCCTCTTCGAAGCTGAAGGCGAACATCGCTGAGATTTTGAAGCAAGAGGGTTACATCGCTGACTACTCTGTTGAGGACGCCAAGGTTGGCAAGACCCTCAACATCACCCTGAAGTACGGCCCGACCCGTGAGCGTTCCATTGCTGGTGTGCGTCGCGTGTCCAAGCCGGGTCTGCGCGTGTATGCAAAATCCACCAACCTGCCGAAGGTGCTCGGCGGCTTAGGCGTGGCCATTATCTCCACGTCCCAGGGGCTGCTCACCGACCGTCAGGCTAACCAGAAGCGCGTGGGCGGCGAAGTCCTCGCCTACGTGTGGTAAGGGAGGACTGAGTACACATGTCGCGTATTGGTAAAAACCCGGTTGTTGTCCCCTCCGGTGTGGAAACGAAAATCGACGGCCAGACCGTCGACGTCAAGGGCCCCAAGGGTTCGCTTTCGTTCGAGGTTCCGGCCCCGATCGTGGTGAGCCAGGAGGGCAACGAGATCATCGTTACCCGCCCCGATGACAACCGCAAGAGCCGCGCCCTGCACGGTTTGTCCCGTTCGCTGATCAACAACATGGTTGTTGGTGTCACCGAAGGCTACACCATCAAGATGGAAATCTTCGGTGTTGGTTACCGTGTACAGGCAAAGGGCAAGAACCTGGAGTTCTCCCTTGGCTACAGCCACCCAGTTTTGATTGAGGCTCCGGAAGGCGTCACCTTTGCGGTTGACGGCACCACGAAGTTCTCCATCTCGGGTATCGACAAGCAGAAGGTCGGCCAGATCGCCGCTATCATCCGTCGCCTGCGGAAGGACGATCCTTACAAGGGTAAGGGCATCCGCTACGAGGGTGAGCAGATCCGCCGCAAGGTCGGAAAGACGGGTAAGTAATGAGCAACACCGCAGAGAACAAGCGTCTCCCAATCGGCAAGGACATCTCCACCCGTCGTCGTGTGGCGCGTGCCCGCCGCCACAGCCGCATCCGCAAGCACATGCGCGGTACTCCCGAGGCTCCGCGCCTGGTAGTGCACCGTACCTCCCGTCACATGCACGCCCAGGTCATCGACGATATTGCAGGCCACACCCTGGCCGCCGCCTCCACCATGGAAGCCGATATTCGCGCCATGGAAGGCGACAAGAAAGCTCGTGCCGCCAAGGTTGGCGAGCTTATTGCTGAGCGCGCCAAGGCCGCCGGCATCGAAGCAATCGTCTTTGACCGTGCAGGTTACAAGTACCACGGCCGCGTCGCCGCACTCGCCGACGCCGCCCGTGAAGGTGGTCTGAAGTTCTAATGATCACCGTCAACATCATCAACGGAAGGAACGCGTAATGCCGGGACGTGAACGGCGTGACGGCGGACGCTCCGCCGACAACAACAACGAAAACCGCAACGAGCGTCGGGGCCGTGGCCGCGACGACCGTCGCAACCAGCAGCAGGACGAGCGCTCGCAGTACATTGAGCGCGTAGTGACCATCAACCGTGTGTCCAAGGTGGTCAAGGGTGGTCGTCGCTTCAGCTTCACCGCACTTGTCATCGTTGGCGACGGCCAAGGCATGGTCGGCGTTGGCTACGGCAAGGCCAAGGAAGTTCCCGCCGCCATTCAAAAGGGTGCAGAAGAAGCACGCAAGAACTTCTTCCGTGTTCCCATGGTGGCTGGCACCATCACCCACCCCGTGCAGGGTGAAGCAGCGGCTGGCATCGTAATGATGCGCCCCGCAGCTCCCGGTACCGGTGTCATCGCCGGTGGCGCTGCCCGCCCCGTACTGGAATGCGCTGGCATCCAGGACATTCTTTGTAAATCCCTGGGCTCCGACAACGCCATCAACGTCGTCCACGCAACCGTGGCCGGCCTGAAGCAACTGGTCCGCCCAGAAGAGGTCGCAGCCCGCCGTGGCAAGACCCTCGAAGAGGTCGCCCCGGCTCGCATGCTGCGCGCACGCGCAGGGCAGGAGGCGTAAACCATGGCCCTGAAGATTACTCAAACCAAAGGCACTGTTGGTGCGAAGCGGAATCAGAAGGAATCGCTGCGCAGCCTCGGCCTGAAACGCATCCGCCACTCCGTGGTCCGCCCCGACACCCCCCAGGTGCGCGGCATGATCAACGTGGTGCGTCACATGGTCGTCGTTGAAGAAGTGGCGGGGGAGTAGGCACAACATGAGCGAACCAATTAAGCTCCACCACCTGCGCCCGGCACCGGGCGCGAACAAGCCCAAGACCCGCGTCGGTCGCGGTGAGGCTTCCAAGGGTAAAACCGCTGGTCGCGGTACCAAGGGTACGAAGGCCCGCAAGCAGGTTTCGGCCGCATTCGAGGGTGGCCAAATGCCGCTGCACATGCGTCTGCCGAAACTCAAGGGCTTCAAGAACCCCAACAAGGTTGTCTTCCAGGTAGTCAACGTAGCCGACCTGGAAAAGGCCTTCCCCAAGGGTGGCGACATCGCCATCGCCGACATCGTTGCTGCCGGGCTCGCCCGCAAAAAGCAACCGGTGAAGATCCTGGGCAACGGCGAGATCAAGGTTGCGGTAAACGTCACCGCCACCAAGTTCTCCCGTTCCGCCAAGGAAAAGATCGAAGCAGCCGGCGGCTCCATCACCGAAGCCTAACCTGCTGTCAAGCGCATCCCCTCGCGCCTGGATTTGCTCCAGGCCGGGGGTTTTCGCGTTGGTGGGGGAGGAGGGGCGTCGATACGTGGGGAAGCTGAAACCGTCGCACGCGCGGCGAAACAGTGAGGTGAGCCAACCTAAGGAGCCGCTGATGGGGACCAAGGTGGGCACGACAAGGGCGATGCTGCTAGGATTGTGCAGTCTATGAACTTGGGCGCGCCGGACGTGGTGCGCCGAACCTAACTAATCACACAACCTGCCCACTCGGGACTATTCACGGCACCTAAGTGGGTGGCCAGGAGGATATGTGTCCGCCTTAGTATCGGCATTTAAGGACGCTGATCTGCGCAAAAAGATCCTGTTTACGATCGCCATGATCGTGCTGTATCGGATCGGTGCCCAAATCCCGTCACCGGGCGTAGATTACGCGTCTATTAGTGGTCGTCTGCGGGAACTCACGCAAGACCAATCCAGTGTGTATTCGCTGATTAACCTGTTTTCTGGTGGCGCACTGCTGCAACTTTCAATCTTTGCCATCGGCATCATGCCGTACATCACGGCCTCCATTATCGTGCAATTGCTCACCGTGGTGATTCCGCACTTTGAAGAGCTGAAAAAGGAAGGCCAATCCGGCCAGTCCAAGATGATGCAATACACCCGGTACCTGACGGTTGGCCTCGCATTGCTGCAATCCGCAGGCATTGTGGCCCTGGCGGACCGCGGGCAATTGCTGGGCTCCGGCGTGGAAGTATTGCGCGCAGACCGTGGCGTGTTCGACCTGGTGGTGCTGGTACTTACCATGACCGCCGGCGCCGTGCTGGTCATGTGGATCGGCGAGCTGATGACAGAAAAGGGCATCGGCAACGGCATGTCCCTGCTGATTTTCGCGGGCATTGCCACCCGCTTGCCGTCCGACGGCGCGGGCATCCTCTCCAGCTCCGGCGGCGGCATCTTCGCCATGGTGCTGGTGGCAGTGATCATCCTCGTGGTGGGCGTGGTGTTTATTGAGCAAGGCCAACGCCGCATCCCCGTCCAATACGCCAAGCGTATGGTGGGCCGCCGCCAATACGGTGGCACCTCCACCTACCTGCCGTTGAAGGTGAACCAGGCGGGCGTGATCCCCGTGATCTTCGCTTCCTCGCTTATCTATGTGCCGGTGCTGATCACCCAGATTGTGCAGTCCGGGCAGACGCAAGTGAGTGATAACTGGTGGCAGCGGAACGTGATCCAGTTCCTGCAGACCCCCTCTTCGTGGCAGTACATTTTGCTGTACTTTGTGCTGATTATCTTCTTCTCGTACTTCTACGTATCCGTGCAGTACGACCCAGCTGAGCAGGCAGATAACATGAAAAAGTACGGTGGTTTCATTCCGGGCATTCGGCCGGGGCGACCTACCGCACAATATCTCGGATATGTGATGAATCGCCTCCTGTTCGTGGGCGCCCTGTACCTTGGAATTATCGCAGTGTTGCCGAACATTATGCTGGACCTGGGAGTGGGGACCACGAACGCTGGCTCGACCCCCTTCGGCGGTACCGCGATCCTGATTCTTGTTTCTGTGGCGCTGACCACGGTGAAGCAGATTGAGAGTCAGCTCCTGCAAAGTAACTATGAAGGGTTCCTCAAATGAGACTCGTCCTCCTTGGTCCCCCCGGTGCCGGCAAAGGCACCCAGGCCGCCATCCTCTCCGAGCGTCTGGGTGTGCCGCACATTTCCACCGGAGATCTATTCCGCGCCAACATCGGCGAGGGCACCCCGTTGGGAATCGAAGCCAAACAGTACATCGACGCTGGCAAACTTGTTCCAACCGACGTGACCGCACGGATGGTGGAATCTCGCCTCGAGGAGGCGGACGCTGCCAACGGTTTCCTGTTGGACGGATTTCCGCGCACCGTTGAGCAAGCGGAATTGCTGGAAGGCATCCTAGCCAAGCACGGCCACACGTTGGACGGCGTTGTGGAATACCGAGTTTCTGAAGACGTGGTGGTGGGACGCATGCTTTCTCGCGGGCGGGCCGACGATAACGAGGAAACCATTCGGACTCGGCTTGGCGTGTACCGCGACGAGACTGCGCCCCTGATCGGACACTATGGTGACCAGCTGATCACCATCGAAGCCGAAGGTACGGTCGCGGAAATCCTCGAACGAACCCTTGCGGCGCTCGACGCCTAATACGCACACATAGTCGCCTCGTTGCCCGGTGCGGGTGGCGGGGTGATTTTTTGGTTGGCCAGCCGGCGGCTTTGGTGCTGCGATCGCACTGCGTCTAGCATGAGTCCACGTTGCGTGCACAATTGGTGCACTGAGAATAGGAAAGTTGAACAAGGGTAGCGTTATGGGCTTTCGCTCAAAGAAGAAGATCGCGGCGAAAACTCCAGCAGAGTTGGATGCGATGCAGGCGGCGGGGGAAATCGTAGGAAAGGCCCTCCAAGCGGTGCGGGCCGCGGCAGGGCCCGGGGTGACCACGTTGGATCTCGACGCCGTGGCTGAAGACATCATTCGCAGCGCCGGCGGCGTCCCCACCTTCTTGGGGTATGAGGGGTTCCCGGCATCTATTTGCGCATCCGTGAATGAGGTGATTGTGCATGGCATCCCCAGCGCGGATACGGTGCTGAAACCCGGCGACCTCGTGTCCATCGACTGCGGCGTGACCTTTGAAGGTTGGGTTGGTGATTCCGCTTGGACTTTCGGCATTGGTGAGCTCGACGCCGAGACCCAGGCCCTCAATGAAGCCACCGAGTGGGTCCTATACGAGGGGCTGAAGGCAATGATCCCGGGTAACCGGCTCACGGATGTTTCCCACGCACTGGAAATGGCGACGCGTCAAGCGGAGAAGCGCTTTGGTGTGGCACTTGGCATTGTGGAAGGTTACGGCGGCCATGGCATCGGCCGAACGATGCATGAAGATCCATTCCTCGCGAACGAGGGACGTGGCGGGCGGGGCCCGATCATTCAGGAAGGCAGCGTGCTGGCCATCGAACCTATGCTCACGCTTGGCACGACTGATTCCGCCGTGCTTGACGACGACTGGACCGTGGTCACCCTCGATGGATCCTGGTCGTCCCATTGGGAGCACACCGTCGCTGCCACAGCACACGGCCCGCGGATCTTGACGCCGCGCACCTAGCGTGCCCCCTCACTACACACCCAATAGGTAAGTAATTACTGTGAAAAAACGCGCAAATACTTAACTAAATGAGTGGTTTGGTATAGGCTATCTAACCATGTTCTATAAACCACGTCATGCAAAGCCTTCGGCAGCTAAGATCCGCACCGCAGCGTGCGCCTCGTCAGGCGTTGCGATGGTCGGGTTAATTTCCAATCCGGCGCTCGCCGGCGCGAACCCGCTGTCCGCCTCCGTCGCCGGATCCAGTGATGCCGTGAACCAAGGCATGCGGCAATCCGCTTGGGATGCCCGCAACGCGGTGCACCAGGGAGTCTCGGGGCTTCCCCCGCAGATGGCTGATGCTGCACGTGGTTCGGTGGACAACGTTGTCAACGGGGCGTTCCCCGGCTTGATCCAGGAGCGTACCGCCCCAGCTCCCGCCGCGCCGGTGGCGAACCCCGGTTTTGATACGGGTTCGTGCCCGCCAGCTGCCCGCGCGTGTATTGACCTCGCGGGTCAGCGCACCTGGCTGCAACGCAATGGTCAAGTTTCATACGGGGCGGTCCCGATGTCTTCTGGTGCTCAAGGTTGGGAGACCCCGCGCGGCACGCACCACGTGACGCGTAAAGTGCAAAACGAGATCAGCCGCGAATTCAACAACGCCCCCATGCCGTTCTCGGTGTATTTCACCAACAATGGCATTGCGTTCCATGAGGGTGACGTGAATCTGCTGTCTCATGGTTGTATTCACCTCAATCACAACGACGCGGTCACCTACTTCAATGACCTGCAGGTCGGCGACATGGTGTACGTCTACTAGGACGCTGAAGTTTCGGCGGCTGGGCGCGTGAGTTTTTCTTGCGCCTGGCCGCATTCGCATGTTCGGGGCTTAATTTCAAGTCCGTGCGTGGTTTTCCGTAACGCACAATGAAGCCAGAATGTGAGTTTCTTAGGTGGCGTGTGGCAGCTCACGCCTCGACCATTTGGGAAACACGCAGGTGGCGTGTAGGGTTACTAGTTGGTGTGAGCTGTGTACAGTCGCACCAGCGTAGCATATGACACCCATCCGGCAGTCTGAGCCGGGGAAAAGCAGAGGATATGGCTAAAAAGGAAGGCGCAATCGAGGTTGAGGGACGCATTGTTGAGCCCTTGCCAAATGCAATGTTCCGTGTCGAGCTTGACAACGGTCATAAGGTTCTTGCGCACATCAGTGGCAAGATGCGCCAGCACTACATCCGTATCCTCCCCGAGGATCGCGTCGTTGTGGAGCTGTCTCCGTACGACCTGACTCGAGGTCGCATCGTCTACCGCTACAAGTAGAACTTTCAAGCCTCCTTATTCTAGGCAGACTTTCCCGTTGCGGGTTGAGTCTGTTTTCTTCACCTTCGGCATCGGTGGCTGAAGCCTCGTGGAACCGCGATCCACCGTCCGGCATCCGCCCGGGCAAAGCATCGTCTGGCGGGGACGAATAAGGAGAAAACCACCGTAACAACCGGAAAGGACACTGCCACATGGCACGCCTTGCTGGAGTTGACCTGCCGCGCAACAAGCGCATGGAGGTCGCTCTCACTTACATCTATGGCATCGGCCCAGCCCGTGCCGCCAAGCTGCTGGAAGAGACCGGCATCTCTCCTGACCTGCGCACCGATAACCTCACCGATGAGCAGATCGCTGCTCTGCGTGACGTGATCGAAGCTACCTGGAAGGTGGAAGGCGACCTGCGCCGCCAGGTCCAGGCCGATATTCGTCGCAAGATCGAAATCGGTTGCTACCAGGGTCTGCGCCACCGCCGCGGCCTGCCTGTTCGTGGCCAGCGCACCAAGACCAATGCGCGTACGCGTAAGGGTCCGAAGAAGACGATCGCCGGAAAGAAGAAGTAATCCATGCCTCCTAAAGCACGCTCTGGCGCGCGCCGCACTGGCCGCCGCGTCGTAAAAAAGAATGTGGCACATGGTGCCGCTTACATTAAGTCCACGTTTAACAACACCATCGTGTCGATCACCGATCCGCACGGTGCCGTGATTTCTTGGGCATCCTCCGGCCACGTTGGCTTCAAGGGTTCCCGCAAGTCCACCCCGTTCGCTGCGCAGATGGCCGCCGAAAACGCTGCCCGCAAGGCGATGGAGCATGGCATGAAGAAGGTTGACGTCTACGTCAAGGGTCCGGGCTCGGGCCGCGAAACCGCTATCCGTTCCCTCTCGGCCGCTGGCCTTGAGGTTGGCACGATCAACGATGTGACTCCGCAGCCGCACAACGGTTGCCGTCCGCCGAAGCGTCGCCGCGTCTAGCAGGGAAAGGAAAGGTTACTCATCATGGCTCGTTATACTGGCCCCGCAACCCGTAAGTCCCGCCGCCTCCGCGTCGACCTCGTCGGCGGAGATGTGGCGTTTGAACGTCGCCCGTACCCCCCGGGGCAGGCCGGCCGCGCCCGCATCAAGGAATCCGAGTACTTGCTGCAGCTGCAGGAAAAGCAGAAGGCACGCTTCACCTACGGCGTCATGGAAAAGCAATTCCGCCGCTACTACGCTGAAGCTAATCGACGCCCCGGCAAGACCGGCGAAAACCTGGTCATCCTGCTCGAGTCCCGTCTGGACAACGTGGTCTATCGCGCTGGTCTGGCTCGCACGCGCCGCCAGGCACGCCAGCTTGTCTCCCACGGTCACTTCACCGTCAACGGCAAGAAGGTAAACGTTCCTTCCTTCCAGGTTTCCCAGTACGACATCATTGACGTGCGTGAGAAGTCCCGGAAGATGCTGTGGTTCGAAGAGGCACAAGAAAACCTCGTCGACGCCATCGTCCCGGCCTGGTTGCAGGTCGTTCCATCCACCCTGCGCATCCTCGTGCACCAGTTGCCCGAGCGCGCCCAGATCGACGTTCCGCTGCAAGAGCAGCTCATCGTCGAGTTCTACTCGAAGTAATTTCGCTGCTGTTTTTGCAACAGCAGTAAGGAATCTTCAATTCATCCGTTGCCAATAGACGTCATATAGCGGGCGTCATTGAAGGAGAACGAATCCCATGCTCATTTCCCAGCGTCCTATCCTGAACGAGGAGTACGTCGGCCCGGCTCGCTCCCGGTTCACCATCGAACCGCTCGAACCTGGTTTCGGCTACACCCTGGGTAATTCCTTGCGTCGTACGCTGCTGTCCTCCATCCCGGGGGCCGCAGTTACCAGCGTCAAAATTGACGGTGTGCTGCACGAATTCACCACCATTAACGGTGTGAAGGAAGATGTCTCGGACATCATCCTGAACATTAAGGGCCTGGTGCTTTCCTCCACTTCCGACGAGCCGGTGGTCATGTACCTCCGCAAAGAAGGAGAGGGCGTTGTCACCGCTGGTGACATTGAAGTGCCCGCCGATGTGGAGATCCACAACCCGGATATGCACATCGCAACGCTCAATGAGCAGGGCAGCCTCAATATCGAATTGGTCGTCGAACGCGGTCGCGGTTACGTGCCCGCCACCATGTACGGCGGTGCCGGGGAAATCGGCCGCATTCCGGTGGATCAGATTTATTCTCCAGTGCTGAAGGTGAGCTACAAGGTGGAAGCTACTCGTGTCGAGCAGCGCACCGACTTTGACAAGCTCATCATTGATATTGAGACCAAGAATTCGATCTCCGCTCGTGACGCCATGGCATCTGCTGGCAAAACCCTCGTCGAGCTGTTCGGCCTCGCACGCGAGCTGAACTCCGCCGCTGAAGGCATTGAGATCGGCCCCTCTCCGCAGGAGACCGAGCACATCGCCGCCTACAGCACCCCGATTGAGGACCTGAACTTCTCCGTTCGTTCCTACAATTGCTTGAAGCGCCAGGAAATCCACACCGTTGGCGAACTCGCTGAATGCAATGAGTCCGACCTGCTGGATATCCGCAACTTCGGCCAGAAGTCCATTGATGAGGTCAAAATCAAGCTCGCTGGCTTGGGCCTGACCTTGAAGGACGCTCCCGAAGATTTTGACCCCACCACCTTGGAGGGGTACGACGCGGAAACCGGTGACTTCATCGACCTCGACGCGGAAGATTCCGAGTAGAAAGCACTCATGGTAGGGCCTTGAGCCCACCGCGCTCACATATTCGTACACGAGGAGTACATCATGCCTAAGCCCAAGAAGGGCCCCCGGCTCGGCGGTTCTGCCAGCCACCAGAAGAAGATTCTTTCGAACCTGGCTGCGCAACTGATCGAGCACGGCGCTATTAAAACCACGGACACCAAGGCGAAGTTGCTGCGTCCGTACGTGGAAAAGCTCATTACCAAGGCCAAGGCAGGTACGCTTGCCGATCGCCGCAATGTGCTCAAGCGCATCCCCAACAAGACTGTTGTCGCGCACCTGTTCAATGAACTTGCGCCGAAGTTTGAGGGCCGCGAGGGTGGCTACACCCGCATCATCAAGCTGGAAAACCGGAAGGGCGACAACGCCCCCATGTCTCAAATCGCGCTCGTTCTCGAGCCGACCGTGAGCACCGAAGCAACCCGTACTGCTCGGGCTGCCGCTGCCAAGAAGGCTGAAGAAGCCAAGGCTGAAGAGGTCAAGGTCGAAGAGACTGAGGCTGAGGAAACCAAAGCTGAGGAAACCAAAGCCGAGGAGACCACTGAGGAAAAATAACCTTTAGCTAGGTACTCCGCGTGCACCCGCAGATCCGATTTCGGCTGCGGGTGTTGCGTTTTGAGGGGCCATGTTTGTTCGCATCGGTACCGGTGGATTCTCATCATCCAGCGCTGGAACTCACCCGCAACCTGCAAATGAATTGGCCTCAAAGGAAAGGTTAGTAGAATTGGTCGACGTGACTGATACTCTTCGCCTACGGCTGGATTTGTCCTACGATGGGACTGATTTTCACGGTTGGGCTAGCCAGACCCAAGTACGGCCAGAGGGTGGGGAGCCGTTGCGTACGGTCCAGGGGACGCTGGAATCCACATTGGCCATGATCTTGCGCACTGATGTGCGTTTGACGGTGGCGGGGCGGACGGACGCCGGAGTGCATGCGGCCTTTCAGGTGGCGCATTGCGACGTTCCGGCGGCGTCGTTAAGCCAGCGCAGTATTGAGGGGGACCCGCGGCGGTTGGTTCGAAGGTTGGCGAAGGTGCTGCCGGAGGACGTGCGAGTGCGGGAGATTTCGGTAGCCCCACCGGGGTTTGACGCGCGCTTCTCGGCGTTGCGTAGGCATTATCTATATCGGGTGACCACGCATCCGCGGGGTGCGTTGCCGACGCGGGCGCGGGATACGACGCACTGGCCGAAGCCGGTCGACGTCGCGGTGATGCAGGCGGAGGCGGATTCCTTGCGCGGTTTGCACGATTTCGCGGCGTTTTGCAAACACCGGCCGAATGCGACCACGGTGCGGAATTTGGAGGTGTTTTCGTGGGAAGATAAGTCCACGGACCTCGAACCGCAGCTATATGAGGCGCACGTGTGTGCGGACGCGTTTTGTTGGTCGATGGTGCGTTCGCTTGTCGGCGCGTGTTTGGCGGTGGGGGAGGGACGCCGCAGCCTGGGATTCGCGGCAGAGTTGTTGCAGCACCGTGTGCGTTCTTCCGCGGTTCCGGTGGCGGCGGCAAAGGGTTTATCGTTGGTTGGCGTGGACTATCCTGCGGACGAGTTTTTGGCGGAACGGGCTACGGTTACGCGAAATGTGCGTACCTTGGAAGGTTGACCACAATAATCTGGGCTAACTAAATTTTTAGGTCGGCATGGCATAGGGTTGAGGAAGCCTTTTGGCGCTGGTGTGTATCAGGTGAGGAGTTGGTAAGCCGAGATGGAAATCTATGGCGCGGCGATGGTAGCGGTTGCGGTGTTTACCGTTCCCGGTTTCCTGCTGTCCTGGGTTTCTGGGTTGAAGGCTCCGTGGGCTGCGGCGGCTTCGGTACCCGTAAGCTTCGGGGTGTTTGGGTTTGCCGCGTGGTTGTACGGGATGACCCAATACTCCTTTACCGGTTCGTCGGTATTGCTGGTGTTTGCGGTTGCGCTGCTCTTGGCTGGCGCGTGGCGGGGCGCATTTTTCGCCTATCGACGCCGCGCCCAACGCGCCGCGAAGCACCCTCCAGAACCCGATCCTGATCCAAAGAAACCGCTGGTTGTGGCGCCGAAGCCGAGATTTTGGGAGCCGTGGCGGGAAGGCAGCATTATTGACCCCCGCTGGGTATTGCCTGGCCTGGGGGCGATTGTGGCCGCCTGGATGTTGATGGCGCGTTCCTTGGGGTTGCTTGCGGAAACTCGCTACGGCATGGACAACATCTACCAAGGCTGGGACGTGCATTGGCACGCCAGCGTCATTCGGTTCATCCTTGAAACGGGTGTTGCGTCCCCGACCCGCATGGGCGAGCTGCAAAATTTGGAAAGCCTCGCGCCGCTGTACTATCCCTCCGCCTGGCACGCGGGTGCTTACTTGGTGGCGGAGTACGCCGGAATCTCGCCGATTGCCGCAACGAACATCACTGCCATTGTGTTGCCTGCGTTGGCGCTGCCGCTGTCGGTGGGGCTGCTGGCGTGGCGCATTTTAAACAATCGGGGACTGTCCGCGCAGATGGCGGCGGGATTGGCCGCGATTGCTTCCTACGGCAGCCCGGTGCTGTATTGGATTGGGCATTATGTGGGCGCGTGGCCGTACGTAGCGGCGGTGGCCATGACTGGCATCGTGCTCGCGTTGTTTATGTCTGTCCCGGCGGTGAAAATCCGGGCGTTCGCCGCGGCGGTGGCGTTTATCGGCATGGTGCAAACACACCCCTCGGCCGCCACCATTGTAGTTTTGGGGTTGGCGTGCTGGTGGTTGTTGTGGCTGGTGTGGGTGCCATCCAAGCGTCCCACGAGCGGCAAGCAGCACCTGTGGTATCGGCTCGCGGATCTGGGCATGCTGGCCGGTGCCGGCATTGTCGCCCTCGGCGTGTTTCTGCCACAGCTGTTGGCTGGCGCGGGCCAGAGCGAAGAAGTGAAGTCGTTTACGGCAACGGAAAACGTTTCCCGGGACCAGTCGTGGTGGATGGCCATCGAAATGATGACTCGGCACACCGACGAGGTGCCGAACCCCACCTGGGTGCTGTGGTTTGCGGGGGCGGGCGCAATCTTGGCTTTGCTGTGGCGCCGCAACCTGTGGCTACCCGCGTGTTACGCGTTGAGCGTGTGGATTACCGTCAATTCGCTGCGCCCGTTTGAAAAACCCTGGGGCGAGTGGTTGGAATCCGTCGGTGCGCTGCACTACAACACGGCCCACAGGTTGATTATGCCGGTGGCCATGATCACCTTTGCGTACGTCGGTGTAGCTATTGCTGTGACGCTGCGCCTAGTGCTGCTGGGCACCGTGAAACGCTACCAGCAGCTCTCCATTACGCTGTCCGTGATTGGCGCGCTGATCGCTGGGTGGTCGCTGGCGCAGCGGGTCGCGGTAGACCTCCACGATGGCACCGAGTGGGCGATCGTGTCCGCCCGCGACGGGCGCATGGTGAGCGAAACAGACCTGAAAGCGTACCGATGGTTGGCGCGGCAACCACACGCCTATGAAGGGCTGATTTTGTCCAACCCGGCGGAAGGCTCGGGCTGGGCGTATCCGTACAACAACCTTCCCATGCTGTTTCCGCACTACCTGTGGCCCTCCACGGGGCTGAGCTCGGCGACGAACATGGTGTACTGGCACCCCGATAAGTTGGGCATGGGCGCTAACGGTGACGCCGACGAACTCAACCTTGCGGACGAGGCTGCCCGCAGGCTGAACATCGGCTATATCATCGTTTCGCCCCCCAGTTTCTGGGCCTTCCAAGAGCCGCTGCTTCCCATGGAGCAAGGGCTGTGGAGCACCGCGGGCGTTACTCCGGTGTACAAGGACCGGCACGTGGTGATTTTCGCCGTGAATGACCGGTTTACGGATGCTCAGCTTGATCAAATGCGCACGCGCGGCAACTCGCCGGAGCGGCTTCCGGAACTGCGGACGAAGGGGCTGGCTGGCAAGGCCCTCACCCCAGAGGAATTCGACCAGCCTTACTATCATCGGCCTACCAAGCCTCCGTCGGTGCCACTGAAGCTGGAGGACATTAACGATCACTGGGTGGCGCACCCGGCGAATTAGCCTGAGCTTGGCCCTGTGCCGCGAGCAAGCCCCCTTGGCGCTGTTCAAGGGGGCTTGTTCAGTGTGGTGCTACCGGGAGGTGCTAGCAGTCGTCGACCCACCAGCAGTCCCCCCAGCCGAAGGAGCCGAGGTTCCAAGATAAGTTGTAGAAAGCCGTGTCGAACCAAGAGAGCATTGCTGGGACCTTTCCTCGATGTCGCGCCAGCCAAACGGGCAGGCTGAGCCCATTGTCTCCCCCTTATTTAGTTTGGTTCAAGGGTGTGGAAAACCTCAATGTGCTACGGTACAATCGCGGAGGCTGCGGAATGCATGCCGCGTGAGTAGGGAATATGCTGTGTCGAAACCGCAAAAAAACGGCATGGCGCAACCTGAAATTTTCCCCTAATTGGGGGTAGTTTGGGGAGGGAATTTACTGTTTTCCGGCGGGAATTTTGCGGTTTTGCCAAAAAATGTTGAAGTGGCACCAATGTCGCATCTGTGCAGGGTAACGTAGCAGTGATTCAGGGCCCAGCCCCCGGGGAGTTCTTCAGTGCCTTATCAGCGTATTCTTTTGCCCACAACACAGGCGCAGGTGTCTGGACATAAGTTTTTCTTGCGTCGTATTGAGCATGGTCTTGTGCTTGGTGATACCCGCATGATCCACGATCCGCTTGCGCGCCGCCGTCGTGCCGCGTTGTTCGGTGGGGTTGCGTGCGTGTTGTTGTGTTTGGGTGCGGGGGCGTTGGCGTTGTTTGTGCCGCGGGTGGATCCCGGCGAGGCGCCAATCGTGGTGGCGGACACTGGCGCGCTATACGTCCGAATAGATGATCGACTGCATCCGGTGTTGAACCTTACGTCCGCACAATTGATCGCCGGGGCCCCGGAGCAGCCGGCCCGCGCTTCCAACGAGGTGCTTGCTGAGATCCCCCGCGGTGTGCCCGTCGGGCTCATTGATGCTCCCGGTGTTATCGACACCAGCGATACGCACCGCTGGCAATTTTCCGCCTGCGCCGCAGGTGATGCCATCGAGGTGCGGGTGGCGGAGCAGGCCCCTACCCCGATTGAAGGCGGCGAAGCCATTCTTGCGCAGGTCGCGGGGGTCACGTACGTGGTGACCTCCCAGGGCCGCCAGGCGCTCCCGCCGGGCGATACTCCGGAGGGGCGGGTGGTGCGCCGTCGCCTAGGCATCAGTGCGAAAACCCCGGTGTGGGGTACCTCGCCGGATATGCTGAACACCATCGCCGAGCAGCCGGAGGTGCGGATTCCGGATGGCGGTGAGTTGTGGGAAACCTCCGACAGGGAGGCGTACTTCATGCGCGATCATGCGGTGATTCGGCTCACGAACCTGCAACGGGATATCCTGCTTGACCTTGGCTTTCAATCCCGAACGGTGGGCCGCGATGAACCCACCAATTTGGCGGATGCCCCCAGTTTCGTTGACCTTCCAACCGCCGCACCCCGCACCTGGCTGGACCCCGCCGACCGCTACGTGTGCGCCACCGGTGAGGAAGGCGATATCGCGCTTCTCGATGCCCCACCCGCCGGCGTAACCATTAACCCCAAGCTGAGCTACCGCGGCCCCGGACTTGGGCTGCCCGTAGACACCGGTCATGGCTGGCTCGTCATCAGCGATCATGGCACCCGCCACACCATTCCCAATGAGGAAGCACTCGCCGCCCTAGGTATCGAATCTCCAACACCCGCGCCATGGTCCATCATCAAATTGCTGCCGGAGGGCGTTGCCCTCGACCCGGTCCATGCCCTCGTCCCGCTCGGCGCAGGCTCCTAGGCCAGCGCCTCATCCGGACTTTCGTAGTCGTGCCTAAGGTGTTTCATGGTGATGTAGCAACAGCGTCGAAAGCGCGGCGCCTAATAATAAGGCCATGCCCACTTGGGCGGCACGGTCGGTGGTCATCGTCGAGTGAGTTTTTGATGGGACGTTAACACGTTCCAAGTTTCGTTGGGGAGCGCTCGTAGGCAGCCAAGTTAACGCAGCATATGGGTCTACATTTCCGGTTCCATGCGCCGCGCTCGTAGTGATCCGGTTGCGAATTTCTGCTGCGCTTGCGTCAGGGAAGCGTTGTTTGAGCAACGCCGCAGTACCGGTGACCACTGGGGCTGCAAAACTTGTCCCCTCGAAGGGCTGGAGTCCGCCGTGAGGGTCGGCCATGCCGCCGACGAACCCTTCATCACGAGGGCTGGCAGCTATCTTCACATGCCCGGAGGCCGCGACTTGCGGATGGTCCTCCAGCACCGGAATGCTATACGGCGCAATGCCGTGCGCATCGTTGCTTGCGCTCACCGCTAACACGGTCGGTGAATGCGCTGGTAGCACCGCAGAATCGGGCTGGCACTCCGCTGTAACATTGCCCGCCGCGGCCACCACCACAACGTTTTCCGCCTCGGCGCGAGCCAGCGATTGGTCCAAGACTGTCTCCATCGGCTCACCACGGCCCGGCACACACGACACCACCGATACGTTAATAATCTGGGCGCCGCGATCGATTGCAAGCTCAATCGCGTCCGCCAACGAATCTAGGGTGCCCGCGGTGGAGGCATTGGGGGCAAAATTCGAGCTCTGCTTAATGCTCAATATTTCAATATCGGGGGCGACGCCATCTAACGGCCCACGGCCAGCCAACACGCTGGCCACCACCGTGCCGTGCCCGTCACAATCGTTGAGGGCGTCGCCCTGTGCGCCGTCGACAAGGTCCGCGACGGCGCGCACCTCAGGTAGGTAGGGGTGTGGATGAATCCCGGTATCAATCACCGCGACCCGCACCCCGGCGCCGGTGGCAAACTCGTGTGCTCGCGTCCACGCACTGGTTGTTTTCGCGGGCAGCGACTCCACCGGAGACGCTTCCGGGCACTGCACTTGGGGGCGCGGTTCGGGTGCCTGCTCCGTGGTGTGCTCCGGTGGGGGCGGCGGATCCTCGGCTTGTGCGATCGGTGGGCTCAACAGATACACCAACACGCACAGCGTGAAAAAACTCGCCACCACGGCCTTGATGTAAAAGCTCATCCCAACCCCCGAATGGCTACAAACACCCCAGCAATATGCGCTGCCAGGGGGAACGCCACGGCGATCGCGAGCGCCTCGATGCGTTCCAACCAACTGATTGCACTCGGATTGAGGGAAGGGGCGAGGTGCGCCCACAACACGCTACTTGCGCACCCGCTAACTAGGAGCAACCCCACGATAGGGACAGTGGCCACGCTGCACACTAGGCACATCAATGCCCACGCCCACAGCGACCACGTGGCCCACGGGGACCGATGCCGAATCGCATGAAAACCCACGGCGGCGCTCGCAGCTACACACAGCGCTGCCACATACGGCGCCATGTCGGCATCGCACGAGATGCACGCGCCCGCGATGCCCGCTGAGCCGGCGATGCTGAGGCCGAGCACCGCGCCGTCGTGAAGCAATACGGCGCGGCGAGCGCTGGCCTGCGCCTGCTCGGCTGGGGGAATGTGGTCGGCCACTGCAAAATCCTGCCCGGCTGACGGCAAACGCGGCACGGAACAACCCGCCAAATGCACCGACAACGTGGGCACCGCAAGCAGCCCCACCAGGGCCACCCCCACACACGCAGCCGCAGCGCCAGCGACTCGAGCGTCCGCAGGTGCAACACCATACGCCCCGACCGCACAGGCGCCAACCAGTAACAATGCGCCCCAGCAGGCGTTAATCCGAGCTGAACACAACGACACCACCTGCACGGCCACACACGCGCAGGCCATCGCCGCCAGCGCCGTCAAACCACCCGTAATCACCGCCGCAGGCGAAGTATCGTGCTCGGTGATGTAATTCCAGGCCGCCAAACCAGCCGGGATCGGCGTGCCGGACGCCAACACCACACGCGCGTACGGTGAACCGGTGGATGCGCGCACCGAAACCGCCAGCATGATCACGCACACCAACGCGCCCGCCGCAAACGCTAACCACGATAGGTATTGCAGGGTAGCGGCCCACCACAACAGTCCGGCGAGGCCAGCGGCCATCGCTGCGGCGCTGAGGTGTGAGGCTGGGCGAGGCATGGGGACGTTGACGAGGGCTTCCGCGGCGTCAATCACCGTAGGAACCGGGGGCTCCACATGCGGGCGTAACACCAAAATATCCCCGTGGGTCAACGGCAACGTTGCCAACGGTGCAGTCGCAGACAGTGGGGTGCCGGCCGGCGTGGACGGCTGCCAAGGTACGGAAATGGCAGGCGCCTTCAACATCGGTAACACTTCGCCCAAACACTCGGCAACGCTGGAATGCGCGGGCAACACCAAATCCACCTGCCTGCGATGCGTGCCGGGTGCCTCTAACCGGACAGTCAGATGCACCACTGTGTTCATGCTCATTTTCCGCCCCTCCTGAAACCGGCTGCCTCCATCAGAAGCCACTGCGGCGGGATCATCTAGCGGCTTTAGACCATGTTCTACACGCAACACTGCGGCGCCCGATGTGCGGGGGTGTTAGGTACGACGCAATGGACGCAAAACGGTGGGCTCACCAGCGGCTACACACCGACACCACAGGGGGACCAAAGCTTAGTGAACTATCTATTTATGCAGTTGAGGGGAGGCGTGCGGGACGGACACGGCGCCCAGCGGTCGAGTGCCCAAGGCGCAGCTCACACTCTGCCCAGGCAACTCACAGTTCCCGATGGGTAGCCCACAAAGTGATCAACGTTTCTGGCAGCTGGCACCTGGTCTCGCAGTACTGGGGATTTGCCAGGTCTCGCAGCCACATCCCGACCCGGCAATACCCGCAGTGACGTGGTGGTTTCCAGCGATGCGCCGTGGTTGTTGTGGGGTGTTTCTCCACTCGCGGAGCGCTTGGAGCGGCCATCATGGAATGCTCAGCGTTACCCCAGTCGGGTTCCCCGGGTGTTACCCCCATCTCAGCTTGCCTGAGGGGAGCTGATCTACACTTGCCGCAACTTCTATAACGCACAGGTGCAGTACCCTTCCCAAGGGGGATTACTTACATGGGGAATTCGGCCGATCAGCAGCACCGTACCGCGCAAACCTCCCGCACTGTCCGCGCGCACACTGCTACCGCGACGCGCACCGTATCGGCGCGGCGCGCAACACACGCGAAGCCGCCGGTGGTGCGCGGGCCGCAGCAAACCCACGGGCCGCGTATCCGTGTGGTGCCTCCGTTGACGTTGGCGGAACGTGATCCCGCTCCTTCGCTCCCCACCGGATCGCTGATCCCCGATCCGGTGCCGCCAGCGGTGCGCCCGCAGCAACAACCATTGATTCGGGTGTTGATGCCGCTTGTGATGGTATTTGCGATGGTGGGCATGGTGGTGTTGATGGTGATCACTGGCCGCGCCCGTGCTGGGGCGGGCATGCACCCAGGCATGATGTTGTTTCCGGTCATGATGGGCATGGGCATGCTCGCCATGTTTTTGCCGCAGCCGGGGGAGGATACGGACGAGCAGCGCCGCGTGTACATGCGCCATCTGGATGCCCTGCGCAGCCAAGCTGCGGAAAACGCCCATGATCAGCGGGTATGCGAACTGTATCGGGCGCCGGATCCGCGCCACCTGGTGGCGTTGGTTCCATCCCGCAGGTTGTGGGAACGCGCCGTGGGCGATCCGGATGCGCTGCAAGTGCGTTTAGGGTTGGGCCCGGCGGCGCTCTGCACTCCCGTGGAGGTTCCGGATTCCGGGGCTACGGAAGATTTGGACCCAGTGTGCGCGGTGTCATTGCGTCGCGTGGTGCATGAGGTGGGGTCCGTGCCGTCGGTTCCGGTGGTGGTGCAGCTTGGCGCGTTTCGGTTTTTGGCGTTTTCGGGGGCCGCGGCAGGGGATGTAGCGCGGGCGTTGGTCGCCCAATTGGTGTTTCACCATGGTCCCGAGTTGGTGTCCGTGACGGCCTTGGGTGCTGGTTGGGAGTGGTTAAAGTGGTTGCCGCATGCACGTTCGGTTGATGGGGCCGTGCATCGGGTGTTGGTGGTGGATTCCGCCACCGCTGAGGGGGCGGAGGATTGTGTGGACGATCCGCGGTGGACCACCATTATTGACGTGGGCTCGCGCGCTTCCAGCGTGTTGGGTTCCCGCGCGCAGGCGGACGGTTTGGCGTTTGATTGTGGCGACGAACTGCAAATATTCACGGTTGAAGGTAACGAAACTATTGGTGAACCTGACCGCATGAGCGAGGCGGAGGCGCTGGTACTTGCCCGCGCGTTAGCCGCTTGTCGACGTCCCGTCGACGCCGACCGCTCCAACCTGCCGCGCGATTTCTTGGGGTTGGTGGGGCTCAGCCCAATGCAATTGCAGCACCCGGATCGTTTGTGGGATCAGTGTGCGCATTTCGGCCACCTGACGGTGCCGATCGGTGTGGCTTACGATTCCGGTGCCCCAGTGTTGTTGGATATGAAGGAGTCGGCGTTGGGCGGCGTCGGGCCGCACGGCTTGTGCATCGGCGCGACTGGCTCTGGGAAATCCGAATTACTGAAAACGCTGGTGTTGGCGCTGGCGGCCACCCATGACCCGGACGAATTGAATTTCGTGTTGGTGGATTTCAAGGGCGGGGCGACGTTCCTTGGCTTGGAGCAGCTACCGCACACTAGTGCGGTGATTACGAACCTAGCTGCGGAACAGACGCTAGTGGAGCGCATGCATGACGCCGTCAGTGGGGAAATGAACCGCAGGCAGGAGGTGTTGCGCACCGCGGGCAACTTTGCTAACGTGACGGATTACAATGCGGCGCGCATGGCGGGACGCAAGGATCTAGCGCCGTTGCCGTCGCTCGTGATTGTGGTTGATGAATTTTCCGAATTGCTCGGCCAGCACCCCGACTTTGCGGACTTATTTGTGGCGGTGGGCAGACTGGGACGCTCGCTGCACATGCATTTGCTGCTGGCTAGCCAACGGCTCGAGGAGGGCAGGCTGCGCGGGTTGGATTCGCACCTGTCCTACCGGATCGGCTTGAAAACCTTTTCGGCGGCGGAGTCGCGTCAGGTGTTGGGCGTCTCTGATGCTTACCAGCTGCCAGCCTGCCCCGGAGCCGGGTATTTGCGCACCGACGCAGAATCCTTGGTGCGTTTCCAAGCGGCGTACGTCTCGGGCAAACTTCCGGTGGTGTCCTCTCCGGCGGACGGGCAGGCCCGGCCCACGGTGCGGCGTTTCCACCAGTGGATCGTGCCGGAGGTGGCGGACACTCCGCGCAAGCAGGCGTATCACCCTACGGTCACGCTCTTGGAGTCGGTGGTGGCGGCGGTGCACCAAGCCGCAGGGGAGAAGCGGGCCCACCAGATCTGGCTTCCGCCGCTGCCGCCGGCAATCCCGTTGGCAAACGTGGTGGCGAATGTGGGGAAGCTGGCCTGCGTGGTGGGCATCATCGACCGCCCCTACCAACAACGGCAAGATCCGCTGGTGATGAACTTTTCCGGCGCGGCCGGGCATGCGGCGATTTGCGGCAGCCCCCGCACCGGCAAGACCACCTTCCTACGCACGCTGGTGCTGTCACTGGCGCTTACCCATACCACTGATCAGCTGCGTTTTTATATCCTGGATTTCGGTGGCGCGGAAGGGTTGGCGGGGTTGTCCAAGGTGCCACATGTGGCGGGTGTGGCGTCGAGAAGCGATCCGGAGCGGGTGCGGCGCGTGGTGGATGAGGTGCTGGGGTTGCTGGCGGCCCCAGAGCATCGGCATACGTTCTTATTGGTCAATGGCTGGCATGCGATTGCAACGGAGTTCGAGGATTTGGTGGAGCCGCTGAATCGGGTTGCGGCGGACGGGCTGGCTGCCCGCGTTCACCTTGTGGTGACCACAGCGCGCTGGACCAACATTCGCCCGGTTGTTCGGGACTTGTTGCAGCAGCGCGTGGAGCTGCGGCTTGCGGAACCCATGGATTCGGTGATCGATAGGAAGGCGCAATTGAAGCTGCCGCAGCTGCCTGGTCGTGGTCTTACCGCTACCGGTGAACACATGCTCGTAGCAATCAGCGGCAACCAAGACGTGCACCATGTGTGCCAACAGCTCGCGGATCAGCCACGAGTGCCCGCGCTGCGGGTGCTGCCGCAGCGAATCTCCCGCACTGAACTTCCGGCGTCGGTCGCCGCGGGTATTCCGTTTGGCGTGGGCGGGCCGCGGTTGGAAACCCTGGTGTGGAATTCGGAGTCCAGCCCGCACCTGGTGTGTTTCGGTTCGCAAGGTTCCGGTAAATCCACCTTGTTGGGCACGTTGATGGCGGGGTTGACGCAGCCTGCCCGCCAGCGAATCGTGCTCATCGACCCCCGCCGCACCCACCTCGGCGCGGTGCCGGAGCAGATGCTGGCGGCATATTGCGCGACCACCGACGCCGCCGCCAAAGCCATTGCACAACTCGGGGTGACGCTGCGCGGCCGGTTGCCGGGTTCGGATATTACGCCCGCCGAATTGCACAGCCGTTCGTGGTGGGCCGGGCCGGACATATTCCTAGTGATCGACGATTACGATGTGCTGCCGCAGGGCCTGCTCCAACCTGTGGTGGAGTACGTGCCGCACGCCCGCGATATTGGCCTGCACGTCGTAGTTGCGCGCAAATCCGGCGGCGCGGGGCGCGCGCTTTTCGACGCCCTGCTCAGCGCCGTAAAAGACCAATCTCCCGCGGCGCTGATATTGGACGCTGACCGCGAAGAAGGGGCCCTGTTTGGGGTGCGGCCGGTCACACAACCGCCGGGTCGGGGAACCTGGGTGGTGCGCGGCAACGTCATAGGGGTAGGCCAGGTGGCGCAACAGTAGGAGGGATTTCGCGCCGTGAATATTGTGGTGTTGGATACGGCTACGGTGTTTGAGGCGGAGGAGACCACCTACCGGTACGACCTGACCGCGTCGCTGGTTGCTGAAGACCCAGCGGCGGCGAAATCAGTGGTGGATCAGGCTCGTGATGTGCTCCAAGAGCGTTGGCAGAGCGCGGAGGTGCGCATTGAGGCGCCCGCAAACGTTGTTTCGGTACTTACGGCGGCGTTTGCGGGTGCTGGAGTGCTGGTGAAAGAGGACTCGCCGGATCCAGTGGTGCCGCCGCGTGAGCCGAAGCGCCTGAACATCCCGCGGCCTTCGCAACCCCGCAGCCCAGCCTGGTTTATCCCAGCGCTTGGGGTGGTGGTGTGCTGCGTGGGTGTCGCCTGTTGGTGGGGTACTCGGCCGGATGCTCCCGTGGCGCAGACCTCCGCAGAATCTCGTCCGCAGGCAAACTCGCGGGGTGGGGCGCTTGTTACGGGCGCGGAGGCGCCGAGTGCGCAGCCGGTGGCGAACAACCCGCCGGAGCTGCCGGGTGTGGAGCTTGCCCACGGGCCGCTGCGGGTTCGCTTGCCGGAAGGATTCCGATTGGAACAGCGTGAGGACGGGGCGCTGAGCGCGACCGGGCCCGATGCGGAGCTGCGTATCCTGCTTGCGGCGGATCCGGTGTATGGGGTGAGTTCAGATGCGGTGTACCGCGAAGTGGAATTGATGATTGAGCGCGACCCCGCGTTGGAGGTTGAACACGGTGAGGGTTTTCGGGAGCACGCGGTGCGCACGATTGATTATCGCGAGCTGCCTGGCGATGGTTCCAAGGTGCGGTGGGTGACGTGGGTGGAGTCGGATCACCAATTTTCCATGGGGTGCCATACCCGCTCGGAGCCGACAATTCCGCAGCTGGCGGCGTGCCGGATGGCCGCCGGGACGCTTCAAATACACCATGATGGGGGGTGATTTAAGGCGGTGGGAACCGACCATGGTGCGCGGGGAGTCTAAGTGGGTGACAGCAAGATGATGGTGGTACTGAGTTTTTCTCCTAAGGGGTGAGCCTGACAGTGAACGGGATGTTTCGCACTGAAGCTGACGTTATGGTCGCCACGGCGGGTCGTGTCGATGATGTCAATCTTCAGGTGCAAAGTGAGCTGAGTCGGCTGCAGGGTGTGGTGGATTCATTGCAGGGCAGTTGGCAGGGCAGGGCCCAAGTGAATTTTCAGTCGCTGATGGAACGCTGGAATATCTCCGCAAAAAATTTGCGCGAAGCGTTGACGAGTATTTCGGACAATATCCGGCAAAATGCGGGTTCGTTCGAAGGGGCCGACACGGACAACGCTGCCTCGTTGCAATCAATTGGTGGCGAGGGGCTCCCGTTGTAGCGCGGGGCTATATAAAGGACACGAGTGGGAGTGGTTTGAGGGGCATGTACAACACAATCAAGTATTCGTTTGGGGAGATTCAGAACGCGGCGGCGGATATTCAAACTACATCCGCCAGCATTGACACCATTTTGAATGATTTGAAGCGGCAGCTAGAACCCATGGTGGAAACGTGGGAGGGCGAATCGGCGTTGGCGTATCAGGCGGCGCAAGCGCAATGGGATAATGCTGCCGCGGAGCTGAACAGCATTCTGGCCACCATTGCCAGCGCCGTTTCGGAAGGCAACGATCGCATGGGCGATGTGAATAGGCGCGCGGCGGCGAGTTGGGGCTAATTCACATTGCGGAGGAGATGTTCACAAGACCCCGAGGAGGCGCCCCCAGGTTTACCGCCAGAAACCAACAACCTGGGGTGCGCTGGAAAACTTCACACACGGGTAAGGGGCTCCGCCACCGGCGCCCCTATATGCGAGATGTTCACTTGGCTGACACCTACCAATTCCCCCGATTGGCGCAGCTGTCGATTTCCTCGCATATAGGGCCGCAGGTGGCGGAGCATTTTCGGTTTTGAGTTTGAATCACCGCTGCATTAGAGTTGGGTGTCTGTGTGTAGGGCCCTCATCTTGGGTGAGGGCAGCAAGGTTTTACGGGTCTCCACCGGCCGCCGTAAAACATACTTTCTATAACACGTGATGGCTGGCAGTTCCGAAACAGACTTTAAAGGAGTCCTGTTGTCTACTTACCACCCGAAGAGCGGTGACATTACCCGTAAGTGGTACGTCATCGACGCTACCGACGTGGTGCTCGGCCGCTTGGCATGCCAGGTTGCTGATCTCCTCCGCGGTAAAGGCAAGCCCCAGTTCGCCCCCAACGTTGACTGCGGCGACTATGTGATCATTGTGAACGCCGATAAGGTGCACATTTCCTCCAATAAGCGGGACCGTGAGTTCCGCTACCGCCACTCCGGCTACCCGGGTGGTTTGAAGACCCTCTCCTTGGGCCGTTCCATGGAATTGCACCCAGAACGTGTGGTTTTTGAGGCCGTGAAAGGCATGATGCCGCACAACAAGCTGAGCAACGCTTCCGCAAAGAAGCTGCGCGTGTTCGCAGGTCCTGAACACCCGTACGCCGCTCAGAAGCCCGAAACCTACGAAATCAAGCAGGTGGCCCAGTGACCGATCAGAACAACACCGAAAACCTCGCAGCCGACGCCGCCGACATTGCCGCTGCGCAGGCTGCTACCGAAGAGTTCACCAACACCATTGGTGACGCTGTAGCGGTAGAGGCTACCGAAGAAACCGCCACTGTTGTTGCGCCGGCTGAGCTCGATCACCCGATTCAGACGGTTGGTCGCCGTAAGCGTGCCATCGTGCGCGTGCGCATGGTCGCAGGCTCCGGCCAGTTCACCTGCAATGGCCGCACCTTGGAGGATTACTTCCCGAACAAGCTGCACCAACAGCTGATCAAGGCCCCGTTGGTTCTTATTGATCGCGAAGGTCAGTTCGACATTCACGCAAACCTGCGTGGTGGCGGCCCCACCGGCCAGGCAGGCGCATTCCGCCTCGCCATCGCCCGCGCGCTCAACGCCTACAACCCGGCTGATCGTCCGGCACTGAAGAAGGCTGGCTTCCTTACCCGTGACGCCCGCGCTGTGGAACGCAAGAAGGCTGGTCTGCACAAGGCACGTCGTGCCCCGCAGTACTCCAAGCGTTAATATTTTTCGACGCATACGCGTACACCGCCGTCCATGGTCCCTGGTTTGGGGGCTGGGCGGCGGTGTTCTTTTGTGTGGGGACACAAAACTGGGTGCTTGCATCGTTGGGCGGCGGGGCGGAAATTGTCGGGGTTCGGGGTTCGGTTGTACGTCGAATTTGACGCCGTGACAACACGGCACTTTCCCTCATTTGGGGGTGGGGTCGATATTGTGTGCGGAGGCCGCGAAAAGGCTGAGAATAGGCCGTGCATTTTAATGGTCTGACGTCTTAAGCTGCGGAAATATGATGACGCTTCACGGAAATTGTTTGGGGCTATTTCCTTCTTGTGCGCTGGCGGAACAGCGTTTGCTGAATAATAATCGAAAATTTGTTTTCCGCAGGTTGGAATGCACGAACATTAGTGCTCACATGTACCGATCTAGCTGGGGTTTAGGCAATTTTGAATGCTTAATTCCCAGTAGCAGCTCAGCTCATTCTTGGCCGTTGGCGAGTATGTTGCCCGCAAATTAACCGGGTATGGTTCCCATAGGGATGGTGCTACCGTCCGCTCGAGCCTGCAGAAAGTTGGAGAAAGGAAAGGGCTTTGGCTCTGCAAGTCAACCACTTCAGGCAGGTCCCAGTTGTAGTTCTCTTGGCGGTAACGATTGTTGCCTTCTTCGGAACTGCGTGTGCCTGGGCCTGGCTGACACAAGTGGACCCAAACCCCATGGTTGCAACCTCGCTGGGGATTGTTTTTTGCCTTGTGTCCCTCACCGCAGTGGTGTTGCTGGGCCGGGTTTGGCAGGCGTTGGTGCAGCTTTCACCAACGGCGCTGTTAATGACGGTGTTTCCGTGGATCGTTGATGATATTCGCGCCGTACTTCCAATTGTGTTGATGGTGTCCGTCACGGTCCCGTGGATTTCACACGCTGTTACCCTGCCGTTCTACCGGCCGCTGCAACATGTCAGCCGTGCCGATGAACGAGAGTTTAATTTCCAACTCATGCGCCTCACCCCGGCCATCTTGGGTTTTGCGGTGTTGCCGCTCATGGGGTTTGCGTTGTTCATGACCACCACACACACGTGGGGCACCGCCGAAGTGTTCGGTTATGTGCTTGGCTTGTTCACGAATCTTGTGTTCGCGTTGTCGTTGATTCCCGCCCAAGAGCTACGGAAAGCGAACTTCCTGTTTGCGGGTTGGGTTTGTTACGCGTTGTTTCTACTGCTGTTCCCGCATTTTTGGTTTTTTGCGCCGGTGGCCGGAATGGTGCCTCAACTGGCGCTAATTGGCGGCGCGGTGTGGGGTTTGGTGGCCCCTGCCCGCCCCGATCGGAGCACTCTGTTGTGGGATCTCGGCCTCGGTTTGCTGTTTGGCGGCATTCTGTGGGCGGACAAGTTTTTCCTCATTGCCCTGTATGCCTCACGTATCGACGTGGTCACTGTGTATGTGGGTCTCATTCCCGTCGTGGTGGGCATGGCGGTGTTTTTCAGCTCGCAATACCCGTTGATCCGCCAGAACGTGGATTCGTTGATGGTGGGTATACACCAAACCCCGCTATCCGGGTTACGAAACACCATCAGACTTACCCGGAACAATGTTGCGCGGTGCTTTGCGCTGACGTTGAGCGTTGCGGCGGTGACGTCGTTAGGGGTGTTGTTGGTGTCATCGGCGCTGGGCATGGAGCACAACCTGCTGAGTTTGCTGCTGTTTCTTGTACCCATTCCGCTGTTGGCGTTCCACCTCGCAGTGTTTCAACTGACGCAGTTGTATATGCATGCGCAAGCCGCCGTCTATTCGGGCGCGTTTTGCCTTGTGGTGATGCTGGCGTTGCTGGTGGGGCCTATTCCGGGGCTTGTTGTGGCTATGGTTTCGGCGGTGATCGGGGCGGTGGGTGCGATTCGCAGCGCCTCGCGCCGCATCGACGACGCCCCGTTTGAAATGTTTTGGCAGAAAGCAGTGCAGTGGTAACCAATACGAAATACCGATTCCCTGGCGATGACACCCCATTGGACATGGTGGACGTTGCCATCGTCATGGAGTCCACCTATCCATTCCTTACCGGCGGGGTTTCGGCAGTGGTTCATGACATTGTCACCCACAATCCAGACCTCACGTTCGGGATCATCCACATCGCGTGGGATTCGAAGGCTCCTTCGAAGGATTTGTATGGGGTGCCGGGCAACGTTGCTTGGGTGGACGTACTGTATTTGTCGCTGGAGGAGCACCGTGAAGGTTTCCAAGCGGCGGTGAAAGACGACGCCGTCGGTGACCATAACGCTGGTGAACTCGTGCGCGCTGTGGCTGCGGGTATGCACGATGATCCCGAGCTGCTGCGCCGGTTGTACATTGATGCGGTGAATCCCCAGACTCGCACGTGGCGCTTGTGGTCGCTGTTGCCGCGCCGCGATCTGATGGCCGCGGTGCTAGAAGGTGCGGGCCAGGCGGATGATATTCGCTTGGACGAGTTATTTTGGCTGATCCGGGATTTCTTCTCTTTGATGTATGCGTTGCTGGATCGCGTGCATCCGCCGGCGCGGGTGTACCACGCGCACACCACGGGCTATGCGAGTCTTGTTTCCGCTGCGGCGGCGTTGCAGCATAACGGGAAGTTCCTGCTCACGGAGCACAACCTGTATGTGCAGGACACAGTGAATACGCTGTTGGATCGCAGCATGAACCTGCCGGTGACGCTGGATTCTCCCCGCGAGCTTTGCAATAGTACGTTCGAGAGGTTTTGGACGCATTGGTGGGTCCGGCTGGGCGCCCTGCTGTATCCGATGACAGACCACATCACGTACCTGTATCCGCGCGCGATCGAGGAAGCCAAAGATCTCGGCGGCGACCCACAGAAATCGGAAATTTTGCCGAATGGCATTGTGTGGGAGGACTTCGAGTACACCCGCCGGCGCCGCCAAGAGGTGATTGACAACCTGCCCGCAAAGAAGACGTGGCGGTTTGTGTGTATTGCTCGTGTGGTGCCGATCAAAGGCATTATCGAGCTCATTGACACGGTGGATGAACTGCGGCAACGAGGCGTGGATAATGTGGTGGTGGATGTGCTCGGCCCGACGAACCACTTGCCGGAATATTACGAAAAGTGTCTCGAGCACATTGAGAAGCTGGGCTTGCAGGACAAGGTGGTGCTGCGCGGCTCGATGAAGGTGCGCGACGTGCTGCACGATTACGATGCGCTCATTCTTGCGAGCTTTAACGAGGGGCAACCGGTGGTGGTCCTGGAAGCTATGGTCGGTGGCTTGCCGGTGATTGGCACCCGGGTGGGCGGCATGGACCAGATGGTGCTGGACCCGCTCCTGGATCAAGACGAACACGTTGTTGGACCGTGCGGTGATTTGGCGGAGCCGGGCGACGTGGTGGAGCTCGCGGATATTGTGCAGCGCATCGTGTTTGACAAGGACCTGTACCTGCGCTGGCATGCTAATGCGCTCGCCCGGCCGCATACCATCTTCCTGATGGAACAGGTGATGGTGCGCTACAACGCCATTTATCGACGCCTCGGGGCCGGCGCCAACGTATCCCGTACAGCTGACTTGGGTCGCGGCCGATTCGACATCGTGATTGGTGCATGGCAGCGGCGGCCGAAGCAGGCTGCATTGCAATCGGTACCAGGGGGTGTTGGCCGTCATCTCGCAGGATAGTCGGGTGCGTCCGCGTCTCGGTTGGATCCGATATGCGGGCCCCCTGAGCGAAGAGGAAATCGAACAGGCCGCTGGGAAATTCCGGGCCGTGATCTTGCAGCCGTGGGAATCCGACAATGCGCGGCGGCTCCGAGAGGCGGACCCTAATATAACAGTGTTGGCGTACAAGTGTTTGTCTTCGGTGCGCACCTATGAGCAGGGGCCTGTGTATTCTTCCGGTATTAGTCCGGCGCAGGCAGAGCAGCTGCAATCTTCGGTGGCGGCGCCAGAATGGGCGGGCTACCCAGGGCACGTGCAGCAAAAGGTCTGGGACGACGCTTACCAGCGCGCCTGGGTAGATAGCGTCACCACGGAACTTGTCGCATCGGGGTTCGATGGGGTCATGGCAGACAACGATGTCTACGCGGATTACTACGGGCACGGGTTGAACATGGAGCAGGTGCGGGCTGGGCTGGAGGCGATGCTTGCGCAGGCCGGGGCGTCGTTACGCCAGCACGGGTTGCTGTTGGTGCCGAATATCGCGGAATCCCGCCGGCAGCCGGGGCGGTGGGCGCGGCACGCACGTTTCGGCGGTGGCTACGAGGAATGCTGGCTGGGTTGGGGCAGCGCGAACGATGGCTGGTTGAGCGTAGAGGATTGTTTAGCGCAGGTGGCGGAAATGGACCGCGAGGGGTTGATCATCGCCCGCGTTCCCGGTACCGGCGCGGACGATGACCCCTACCTGCGGCTCGCGCTCGCGGCGGCGTGGGTGTTTCTGCCGCACCGTGATATTGCCGTGACCGCCACAAGTCATGACGGCTACCATTGCATGCCGCTGTTGGCGGAGGCGGAGCTGGACCTAGGCGTGGCCGTCGGTGAAGTTTCCGCATGGCGGGCTGCGGGTGTGTTTTCTCGGCGTTTCCAGCACGGCATGGCTGTGGTGAACCTGGGTGATCATCAGGTAACGTTTGGCTATCAGCGAAGGCTTGTAACACTCCCAGCCCGCAGTGGGCGAATTTTCCATTCGGAACAAGCTTGCGATGTGGAATAACTCGTGCGAACCGCATAAAATCCTAGCGCACGGAAGCTCGTGCAAAGGCGAATCCCAAGGGTTTTCAATATGCAAATTTATATTGCGAACTTTTGATTATATTTCCGGGTTTCCGCAGGTAAATGCGGTGGCTCGAGCAAGGTTATTAGTGGCAGGCAACCTATTGTGGTGGGTTTCTTATCGGCAATTACGTTTCCCACTGGGCGGTGATTGCAGTAGCGTCAACCACACTTTAGAAAACCTTCAGGATTGCAGTGTAAAGTTCCACGGGCATATGTGCTCACTGTGGAAGACGATTCAGCACAGGGGGTTCGCAGGCATCGTCTCGCCCACCGCGGCGAGCCTGAAAGAGAAAGGGCAAAGGTAGGACACGAGTGGCCAAGAAACGGTCTCCCAGGAAAACAACACGAGTTCAACCCAAGCCGCGGGTTCGCAACAACAAACTCGTCGAGGCGCGGGTGCGACGACTGGCACGAACCCGACACCACGCGCATCCGCCCGAACTCGAACCCATCGATTCCGCAGATGTTGTCGAGCGCGACGGCGCCGAGCCCGCCGAGCCGCCACGCCAGCAACCTGAGCAAGTGCGGGAGCTCGTTGACGATACTGACGTCCCTGAGCTGGAGCTTGCTGAAATTCCCGAAGCTCCGCCGTCGGAGGCTCCGACGGTAACCTTCCCGGCGCCGGAGGCCCCAACAGACAGCTTCCCCGTGCCCGAAGTGCCGCCGCCGACTCCGAAACGCGACACTCCTGCGCGTTCCGACGCTCCCGAGCGGCCCCCGGTGGACGATACCCCCTCCGGCGCCCCAACCCGACAGTTTGCGGCCCCGGAGCCCGAGCAGGTTGCGGCGTTGGCTACCGTGGCTCCGCCCGTGGCACCCGCACCTGCCGAGCCTGTACCAGTTGAGCCCGCACCTGTCGAGTCCGCAGTGCCGACGCCCGCAGTGTCGACGCCCGCGGAGTCAAAGCCGCCGCAGCAGGGCACTCCCGCGAAAGCGGGGTGGAAGCCGCGGATTCGTATTCGCCGCGTGACGGGCATTGATGGCCTTCGTGGTTTAGCGGTGCTGGTGGTGGTGATTTACCACTTCTTCGGCGATTTGATGCCTGGTGGTTTCTTAGGCGTGGACATGTTCTTTGTGCTGTCCGGCTTTTTGATTACCTCGCTGTTGATTCGCGAACGCGCCGTGACCGGCAAAATTGACTTGAAGGACTTTTGGCGGCGCCGTGTGAGGCGCATCCTTCCCGCGGCGGTCGCCGTTCTTGTCATGGTCACCGCCTTCGCAGGCATGGTGGGCGGCGACCCAGCTGTAGGGCTCGTGGCGCAATTCTTCGGCACGTTGCTGTTTGTGAATAACTGGGTGCAGGTGGCGGAATCGGCGAGCTATTTCGCGGACTCCGGGGTGCAGATTTTCGCCCACTATTGGTCCCTCGCGGTGGAGGAACAGTTCTACGTCATTTGGCCGCTGCTGTTTGTGTTGCTTACTGCGAGCAGGTTTGTGCGTCAGCACATCCGTTGGTTCGTGGGGGCGATGCTGATTGGCTCGTTTGCCTGGATGCTGTACCTGTATGATCCCGCGCAGGACCCCACCCGGGTGTATTACGGCACCGACACGCACTCTTTTGGTCTGCTCATCGGTGTGCTGCTGGCGCTTACCGCGACCACCACTGTGGGCAACCCGGATGCGGATAGCTGGCCAAAGGAACGGTTGCCGCTGGGTCGCATCGCCGGGTTGGTGGGTTTTATCGCCCTACTCGGGCTCATTGCAATGGTGATGCTGGTGCATGACACGCACCCGTTCACCTACCGTGGTGGGTTGCTTTTGGCGTCCGTGTTGACCGCGATTGTGCTTACCACCGTGGTGTTGGAAGCCGGGCCGGTGAACAAGATTATGAACCTGCACTTTATGCGCTGGTTGGGCGAGCGATCCTTTAGCTTGTATTTGTGGCATTGGCCGGTGATTATCTTGCTGGAGCAGGTTATTCACAACCTTGGGCTCACGGTGCCGTCGTGGCTCATTGGCGTGACCTCGTTGGTGATCAGCTTGCCGGTGTGCCATTGGTCCTATCAATGGATCGAGACGCCGATCCGCCGCCACGGCTACAAGGCGGTGCTGTGGGATGCGCCCGGCACGAAGCCGTTGTTCCTGCGTGCCGTCAGCAGTGCCGTGGGTGTGGCTGTGGTGGTTATTGCGGGAGTGGCCATTGCCAGTTCCCCGAACGAAACAGAGCTGGAACGCGACCTGGTGACGCTCGCGGAGCAGCAGGAAGCGGCGTCGAAAGCCGCGACCGCGTTGGTGCCAGCGGCGGAAGCAGCGGATGTGACCAAGCCAATCATGGGTCCGCAGCTGGTGCCTACCGGGGACCGTATTACCGCGGTCGGAGACTCTGTGATGCTGGCGAGCCTGCCCGCGCTGGAAGAACAACTGCCTGGCATCCATGTGGACGCCGCAGTGTCCCGTACCATTAGCGCGGCGCCGGAGATCGTCTCGGCGCTGAAGGATGCTGGCGCGCTGGACCCGTTCTTGGTGTTGGGCTTTGGCACCAACGCGCACCTAAGCCAAGATCACCTGCGCCAGGTTATGGATATTGCCGGGCCGGAGCGTGTGGTGGTGTTGGTCATGCCGTACGGTGACCGGTCCTGGATCCCAAACTCCCACGAGGAAGTGAAGATCGCCGAGGAAAAGTACCCCAACCTTTATGTTGCTAACTGGTGTCAGCGGGCACGCGCCGATCACGCCCTCCTGCGGAGCGACCTGATTCACCCTTCCGATCAGGGGACACAGGCCTACGTGGACTCCATTAAGTATGCGTTAGAGCAGTGGGGTAATCACAGGAAGATTCCGATTGGGGAGTGTGGCGTGTAGCACTTGAATACGCGCAGCGTTGGGGCTGGCCTGGGTTTTCATCCCGGCCAGCCCCAAACTTTTAAGGTTAGCTTTAAGGTTTAGGGGTGACCGGACTATCTAAAATCTTGGCAAACGCTTAAGCTTCCTACGTAAAAAGTTATTAATTGCCTGAGGTGTCAGCTATTCAACGCTGGGAATGCGACCGTACGACAGTTTCTTGTGGGGAAGAGTCGCCTGAGCGCAAACTGAACGAATTAAAGGAAGCACATTGAGAACTAGCCTTCGCGCCGAAACGTTCGGTGGGGTGCGCCTGCTGCGCTATCTCGTGGTTTTTGCTACCGCGCTTTTGCTGGTGGCAGGGTTGACCATGCCGCCGGCACATGCGCAGCAAAACGACCAGCCCACGACCACTGCATCGGAAGCGGATACGTCCGCCACCACAGCTACTGCGGAACCCGAAGTGGGTGAGCAGGCCGCGACGTCGCAAAGCGAAAGCGAAAACGCGGAGCCTGAGAGCCCAGCGAAGGCTGAGCGCGCCGACATTGCGCCCGCAACCCCAGCTGCCGTTGTTATCGACGACATCACTATCGTCAACGACCGCACCAGCACCAGCCAAAACGAAGCCCTCATTCAATGGCAGCACCTCACCGTGCAGTGGAGCTGGCATGCAACAGGTGACGTGCTCGAAGGGCAAACCTTTAGCATCGAGTTCCCTGAGCAGCTCAACCTTAGCCACGATGAAGAGTTCTATCTTTCCTCGGGCAGCGAACCGCCACACCCAGACAACGGTATTTGTCGGGCCACGGCGCGGCCAACCCCTAGCAAAGTGGTGTGCACCATCGGTAAGAACTTCGCGGAAAAGGACGACGTCCACGGCAAACTGTCCATCCGCGCCCAAGCCGTGCAAGCCTGGGACGGCGAGCATGTGGTGTTCAATGTCAACAACGGCGAACAGAAGAGCGTGAGGCTGCCCGGCCCGAAAGGCACCATCACGGGGCAGATCGACGAGGCCCCGAAATACCCGGTGAAGTGGGGCTGGTACAACGCTGATCAGCAAACCGTCACCTGGCGCATCCACATCCCCGGCGACAAAGCTGCTGCCCTGGGCGCATCCCCCATGGTGATCAACGATGTCCTGTCCGGCCACGGGCACGTGTACGTGGATAACTCGTGGCGCGCAGGCGAATACGAAATCATCGGTACCATCACCCCCGACGTTGACCGGCGCACGCGCGAGCCGAAGGAAGTGCTCAACGTCGCCGTGGATATCACTGACGGCACCAAGGCGAAGGTTACCGTGAACCCGCCGAAAGACGGCTGGAACAAGGACCGCTACTACTTGGTGGAGTATCGCACGAAAACCGCCGACGGCAAGGAAGCACCGTTCGCCGCCGTAACGAACAATCTGGCGGAAATCGACTCCATCGGTACCCTGAAGCGGAGTGTGAGCCGTTCGCAAACCGGCCAAGGCACCATTGAAGGTGTAGACCGTCGGTCTGTGGAAGTGCACAAGAAGCTTGCCCAGGATTCCGCGCCCGTGCCGGCTGGCACCGTGTTTAGCGTGCTCGCGGAATACAACTTCAATGGCCAAGACGTCAAAGAGCGCATCGAGGTTCCGCTTGACGGCTCCGCCAAGGGCAAGCAGGAACTCCCCCGAGGCACCAAAATAATCTTGAGCGAGCCGACCTTCCCGCAGGTTGCCGGACTCACGTTTGAACAGCCGAAGTTCGCGCCAGTGACCGCGGGTGACGCAAACGTGAAGATCTTGCAAGACGGCGCCAAGGCGGAAGTAACCACCGTGAGCGACGCAAACGTGCAGGTAGTCGTGGAGAACAAGGCGGTGACCAACAAGGCCTCATTCACCGTGGCCAAGAAGATCGCCGGGCTGAACGACGAGTGGATGGACATCGCCCGCACCAAGGAATACACGTTCAACTACAAGTGCGGCGAGCACGGTACCGGCACCCTGAAGGTAAAGGGCGACGGGGAAGCCGTGTCCGTGGGCAAGTCCTTCCCAGTGGGCACAGAGTGCACCGTCACCGAGGATCGCGCCACCGCGGAGATCGACGGCGCGGAACTCACCACCGATGAAAGCGCCATGACCCAAACCCTGAAGCTTGGGCCGGAAGCCGGAGCTGTTGCTGAATTCCAGTTCACCAACACCTACAAGGGCGGCGCATTACCGTCGAAGCCGTGGTGGCTGCTGCTCCTGCCGTTTGCCCTGGGCGCCGCTGGCTCCTCCGGCAGCAGCGCGAGCGGTTCCGCCGCAGGATCTTCCCAGTCTGCAGGAACGAATCAGCCCGGCGGGAATGACACCGCCCGCCAGGCTCCCGCCGCTGCTTCCCAGGATGCGCCCGCACAGCGGAGCGACAAGGGCGCGCAAGCGACCCTCGCGAACACCGGTGCTTCCGTGCTCGCGGTCATCGCCATCGCAGCGATCGCGGTAGCCGCAGGTGTGTTCCTTATCCGTCGGGGACGCCGCGGTAACTAAGTAACTCGCCGGTTTCGGTGACGCCACCGCGCCACGCAAGATTTATTTCGCGTGGCGCGGTGGTGTTGTTTAGTGGCGTGTCGGTTCGCCAGCGGCAACGATCGCTAGCTTTTGCGCTCGGGGAGGGGGAGGGGTGGGGCACCGTATGTGCGGGTAGGCATAATGGACTCCATGACTCGACTTTTCGGAACTGATGGTGTGCGGGGGTTGGCGAACAAACGGCTGACTGCTCCGCTGGCCTTGCGGTTGGGTGCTGCGGCGGCGCACGTGCTCACTAGCGAAAACCGCACTTCTAAGCGGCGGCCCGTGGCAATCGTTGGGCGCGATCCGCGCGTGTCGGGGGAGATGCTGGCAGCTGCGCTCGCTGCGGGTATGGCAAGCCAGGGTGTCGACGTCCTGCGTGTCGGCGTTTTACCCACGCCCGCCGTCGCGTTCCTTACTGATGATTACGGTGCGGACATGGGGGTGATGATTTCCGCGAGCCATAATCCGATGCCAGATAATGGCATTAAGTTCTTCGCTGCGGGTGGGCATAAGCTCGCGGACGAAGTCGAAGATGAGATCGAAGCGGCGATGGATCAGCTGCCGGAGGAGGGCCCCACGGGGCACGGTATTGGGCGCGTGTTGGAGGAATCCACGGACGCGACGGAGCGTTATTTGCAGCACCTGTCCCGTTCAGTGCCGCACAAGTTGCAGGGCATCAAGGTGGTAGTGGATTGCGCGAACGGTGCCGCATCGACGGTCGCGCCCCTGGCGTACGGCGCTGCGGGCGCGGAGGTCATTGCTATTCACAACACGCCGAATTCGTACAACATCAACGACAATTGCGGCTCCACCCATATTGAGCAGGTGCAGCAGGCCGTGGTGAAGCACGGCGCTGATATTGGGTTGGCGCATGACGGTGACGCAGACCGGTGTCTTGCCGTGGATGCGGAAGGCAACATTGTTGACGGCGACCAAATCATGGCGATCCTCGCGCTGGCGATGAAGGAAAACGGCGAGTTGCGCAAAAACACGCTGGTGGCCACCGTCATGTCGAACCTAGGGCTGAAGCTTGCCATGCAGGAGGCGGGGATTACGCTGCGCACGACTGCCGTGGGGGATCGTTACGTGCTGGCGGATTTGAACGCAGGCGGGTTCAGCTTGGGCGGTGAGCAGTCTGGCCATATCGTGCTGCCGGATTACGGCACCACCGGCGACGGCGTGCTCACCGGGTTGTCGCTCATGGCGCGGATGGCGGAGTCACAAAAGACCCTCAAGGAATTGGCCACGGCGATGACCGTATTGCCGCAGGTGCTTATCAATGTCCCAGTGGCGGATAAGGCCGTGATCGTTGATCACCCGAATGTGCGCGGCGCTATTGACCTCGCCGAGGCTGAGCTTGGCGATACTGGGCGTGTGCTGCTGCGCGCGTCGGGCACCGAAGAGCTTTTCCGAGTCATGGTGGAGGCTCCCACCGAAGAGACCGCGCGTCGCGTCGCGGGCAGGCTCGCTGCGGTCGTCGCCGAAGTGTAACTGCGCATTCCACCCTGGTGGCACGTCACCAATATGGGGGTAGGTGGCGTGCAAGGGTGGGAACCGCTTGGGGGTTTCGCGGCGTCTTAAAGAGGAAACGGCTCGAGTGCGCTGGAAAAGGCGGTATGTCCGGATGGCAGGGTTTTCCTTTGACGCGGAGGCGGCGCAAGCGCAATTGGAGCGGTTGATCGGCGAATGCGACGGCAGGCAACGCGCCTACCAGGCCAAAGTTCCGAGTTTTCCCAGCCAGGCCGCGGGCCAAGGTTTTGCCAGCTACGGTGAGCGCATCGCTCGCATGTTGCAACAGGTGCACGAGGCGGGGCAGGCGCGTTCCTCCGGGTTCGCGGACGGGTGTCGTTTCGCTCGGCGCGTGGTTATTGATGTGTGTGATGCCGACGATGAGTTCGCTCACCGCTTGGAGGGGCTGTGAGCCCGATGTCGAACACCGCAGCGCTCGTCGGCGGCTACGGCACCGCCGTGGCGGATTTGCAGGCGGCGTCCCGCGGTTTGTGGGGTGGCCCAGTGCTGAGCCCCACGGCGCTTGCCGACGCCGCGTCCGCCGTCGACGGCACTGATCCTGAGGCGCTGGTAACGCACACCCAGTTGGCTGCCGGGGAACATCTGGACCCCATTGAAACCGACGGTTTATTCGATGAATTGCGTGGGTTAGCGGAAGGTACGATCACAGATGTGCTGCGCGCGCTGTCTGTGGAGTGTGAGGATTACCGGCAGGCAGGCCAGGATATGCAGCAGCGGGCTTCGGAATGTGCCGCGGCGATCCACACTATTGCGGAGGATTCCGGCGCCACGCTGCGCGCTATGTGTGAGGAGTTGCAGCGGCTGATCGCCGTGCTGTGCGCCCAGTTGAACACATTGGACCCCCAAGGCCACGCCGCCGCGTTTCGCGGCTGCATTGATGCGGCGGCGGATTTGATCGACCGCGCGGGTACCTTGCTGATGGGCGTGTGCCAGGACCGAGATGAAGCACTCGGCCAGTGCTATGACACCTTGCTTGGCTTCGGCGAAGAGTTGGGTGCGCGGCCGGCCCCGGATGTGCCGGGGTTGATTGGCCAGCCCCTGATGGGAGTGATGAATATTGGTGTGGCGTTGGCGAGCCTCGCTCAGGCGGTGAGCGAAGGTGCACTCACTGACGGCGTTGAGACAACTCCGGCGGATGAAACGCCGCCCGCGGAAGCGCCACCAGTGGAAACGCCCCCAGCGGAAGCGCAGGCACCGGAAGTGCCACCGGATCCTGCGCCGCAACCAGCCCCACCACTTGAGCCGGTGGCGGAGCCTGAACCAGCGTCGGAACCGGTGCGTCCGGCCCAGGAACCAACGGGTTCGACGGTCGGGGAGTGTACAGTGCCGGCGGCTGAGGGGCCGGTTGGTGGGACCTTGAAACGCGGGGGCGCTAGGAAAGCAGGTGCGTGGTGAGCAGCCCGGAATTTTCGGAATTTATTGAGCAGTTCCGTGCGCGGGCGGCGCGGCGCCTGATGGAATTTGAGGCGGAGATGGATAGGACGCGCGCGGCGTCGTTACGGGCGGCGCAACAGCCAGCACAGCACGTGCCGCAATACCCGGCGCAACAGGCGGTGCTGGTGCCGAGCGCACGGCAGGCAAGCGGGCCGGTGCACAGTGTGCTGAAAAGGCGGCGCCTCTGATCCCCGTGATGATTGTGGGATTACAGTGTGGTGAGGTCGACAAGCGGGGCAGGAGCATCGGCCATGTTTTCCACATGCTTCGCCTGAACTTCCAACGCGGAAAACGGCGCGTACTTTTTCTCGCCTGCAACCCGGTGGAGCAGGAACCCGGTGATCAAGCCGCGTGCGGTTTCCTGGGCGGAAAACTCCGGCCAACCTAATCCGGTGACAGCTTTGAGCAACACCGCCTCGGAAAATCCATGCTGAGAAGCTTTGGTAATGCGGCGGTACACCGCTTGCCCCTTCCAGGCGCGGGCCAAGGCGGCAGCGTTGCCGCTGGTAAACACGGATTCCTTGCCGGCGTCGAGAATCATGCCCGGCACATCTATGGTGCGGGCGGCGGACTCGGCGGACGGGCTGGTCACCGCAGGATACAAGGCCACTACCGCGCGGATTTTCGGGCGTCCAGTGGCGGCCAGCACCGCGCAACCCGCACCCATGCCGTGGCCAACAAACCCGAGCTTTCCGGGCGAGACAGTAATTTTGCCGCTGCCTAATTTTACGCCGGCCGCGATCTGCAACGCCGATTCTAAATCTGCGGCGAAGCCGCGGTGGCTTGGGGCAATCCCCTGTTCCGTATTCGGGGCTGCCACGACAATACCCCAGCTGGCAAGGTGCTTCAGGGTGTTGTGGTAGCGGGAAATATCGGTCATCCAATCATGCCCAAACGCCACCGCCGGCAGCCCCGCGCCCTCCGCCGGGGTGTACACCTTGCCCGGCAGGCCCGCAAACTCAAGGTCGCCCACGAGCACGCGGTGGGGGCCGCGCTTGCTTAGTTTAGGAAGTTGCTTTTTCAGATTCTCAGCCACAATGTTTAAGGATAGTTCAACCGTGATCGAGGCGGGAGACTTGCAGCAACCACCACGGGAAATAATAATGCAACGATAAGGGGTAGAAGCTGCGGTTTCCTTGAAAGTCAGCCGGTTTGCATTATTCTGTGGGCCATGTGTGGAATTGTAGGATACGTTGGCGGCCACGATGGCCTGCAGATTGCTTTAGGTGCGCTGAGGCGCATGGAATACCGCGGTTATGATTCCGCAGGTATCGCCGTGGTTGACGGCGATTGCCGCTTTCACACGGTCAAGCGGGCCGGGAAGCTGGCAAACTTAGAGGATCGGATCGCTGAGTCCGGTGAAGGCGCGTTCCGCGGGCACGCCGCCATCGGGCACACGCGATGGGCCACGCATGGCCGGCCGACCGATGTGAATGCCCACCCCCATGTTTCTTTCGATGGGAACGCCGCGATCGTTCACAACGGCATTATTGAAAACTTCGCCCCACTGCGGGAACAGCTGGTTGCGGCTGGGGTGGAGCTTCAAAGCGACACCGATTCGGAAGTGGCAGCGCACTTGCTGGCGTTGGCGTACAACGATGGGGACACCAAGGGCGATTTTGAGGCCAGCGTCTTGCACGTGCTGAACCAGCTGGAGGGCGCGTTTACGCTGCTATTCCTGCATGCGGATCACCCCGATACGATTATTGCGGGGCGGCGTTCCACCCCGTTGATGGTGGGCGTGGGTGAGGGGGAAACGTTCCTCGGTTCCGACGTCGCCGCGTTTATCGAATACACGCGCGAGGCGGTGGAATTGGATCAGGATACCGTTGTGGTGCTCAGCCGCGACGGATATCGGCTCATGGATTTCCAGGGCAACCCCGCAGAAGGCAAACCATTCACCATTGACTGGGACTTGGCTGCGGCGGAGAAGGCCGGCTACGACTCCTTTATGATGAAGGAAATCCACGAGCAGCCCGCCGCGGTGCGCGACACCTTGGCCGGGCACTTGGTGGATGGCCGCATCGTGTTGGATGAGCAGAACTTAACCGAAGCGGATTTAAAGGCCGTCAACAAGATCTTTGTGGTGGCGTGCGGTTCCGCTTATCACTCTGGCCTGCTGGCAAAGTACGCTATTGAACATTGGGTGCGAATCCCGGTGGAGATTGAGGTAGCCTCCGAGTTCCGCTACCGCGATCCGGTGCTGGATTCCCGCACGCTTGTGGTGGCCGTGTCCCAGTCAGGGGAGACGGCGGACACGCTTGAGGCGGTGCGCCACGCGAAAACCCAAGGCGCGAAGGTGTTGGCCGTGTGTAATACGAACGGTTCGCAGATTCCGCGGGAGTCCGATGCGGCGATTTACACCCACGCGGGCCCGGAGATCGGGGTGGCTTCCACGAAGGCGTTTTTGGCGCAGGTGGCGGCGAACTACATTGTTGGTTTAGCGTTGGCGCAGGCCAAGGGCACCAAGTACCCGGATGAGATTGCGGATATTTGGGCGGATTTGGAGGCTATCCCCGCCAAGATTGAATTGTTGCTCAACTGCGAGGCGCAGGCGCGTGAGATCGCCGAGACGCTGGGTCCGATTCCCACGATGCTGTTTTTGGGGCGTGGCGTGGGATTCCCCGTGGCGTTGGAGGGTGCGCTGAAGCTGAAGGAGTTGGCGTATATCCATGCGGAGGGTTTCCCCGCCGGGGAACTTAAGCATGGCCCGATCGCCCTGATTGAAGACGACCTTCCGGTGGTTGTCGTGGTGCCCAGTCCACGCGGCGTGAAAGTGCTGCATTCGAAGATCGTGTCGAATATTCAGGAGATTCGGGCGCGCGGCGCGAAGACCATCGTGATCGCGGAAGAGGGCGATACTGCCGTGGAGCCGTACGCGAACTGGCTGATCAGCATTCCGGAATCCTCGTCAATCATGCAGCCGCTGCTTGCCACGGTGCCGCTGCAATTCCTCGCCGCGTTTATTGCACGTGAGTGCGGTAATGAGGATATTGATAAGCCGCGCAACCTAGCGAAGTCCGTGACCGTGGAATAGCGCTTTTCGACGCCCCACCTCCCGCACCCAGTGCGCCCTCGTGTCGCGAGGCCACTGACCCCGTGCGGGGGGTTTCGCGTGTGTAGGGGTGCGTGCACAATCCTTTTGGCAACAAATTTGATATGGGTGGTGGAGTACCCAAATTACCCACGTGGAAGGAAACTTTGGTGTCTGTGGCAATGGCAATGCTCCTCCAGCACGAAGCCGATCTGGGGGTTACCGAAGACGAATTGAAAAACCAGCTCGCTGAAGACTGGCCAGACCTTGATGTTTCACAATTTATTCGCTCGGAATCAGAGGACGGCGTGCTCGCCTTCACGTTTGAAGGCTACGTGGTCATGGTGGGTTTGGTGCAACGTCCCATGCGGGAACTCAATCACATTAGCGAGCTTTGCGCCGCCAGCCGGCTGTGGCCCGATGAAGTTGCCTTCGACACGGACTACCAAGCACACACGTTGGTCAGCGTCGCTGGCGTTGGGGACGGCAATGAACTGGAGGCCGCGGCGCTACTCACGCGGGTCATTTGCTCCCTCATTGCCATAGCGCCCCACGGCTTTGCCGTGTTTTGGGAAAGCGCCCAACATTTGGCGTATCCGGGGTTCGTGCGGGAAATCGCCTTGCAGGAGCTGCCGCGTCCGCTGCCTGCCATCTGGGTTTCCTACAACATTGGCCCAGGGCCGGACGGCAATATCGCGGCGCTGACGGTTGGGCTGGAGCGCCTGGGTTTGATGGACGTCGAAATCCCCGAGGTGGATGAGCCGGGGCGCGAAACCCTTGAACTGTTGTTCAGCACCGCGGGCTACCTTATGGAGTACGGTTGCGTCATCAAAGACGGCGACGTTATTACCAGCACCGACGACATCACCATTCGTGCGGTACACGGGCCGTCGATGCTCTCCGCCGACAAAACCGTGTTGCAGCTGCATAAACAACCCGCGCGTTAACGTTGGTGCGGCGGGTGTCGGACAACACATGTACACGATAAGGCGGGGTAATGGCCGTCACAAATGTTACGCTTTTACCAACTATGAGCTCTGCATCGGATTACCAGCCCCCCGTTCTGACAGTTGACCTCGTCGCGTTTCGTGTCGCCGCGAGCCAGCTGGAAGTGCTGCTGCTGCAACGCGCGGCCGAGCCATTCGCCGGGGAGTGGGCGCTGCCCGGCGGGTACAACTTCAAAGGCGAAACCACCATTGAGGCGCTCACCCGGGTGGCGTACGACAAGGTGGGCCTCGACGTGGCCAAAGACCTTGGGTTTTTAGAACAGCTCTACACCTTTGACACGGTCGCGCGAGACCCTCGCGGGCACGCCGTTTCTGTGGTGTACCTCGGATGCGGATCCAATTTTGCCCTGCATAACGGCAACCATCAACACCAGTTCTGGCGGGTTGATGAGCTGCCCAGCTTGGCGTTCGACCACGCCGATATTATCCGCTACGCGCGGGATCGGCTGAACTCAAAAATGTCGTACAGTAACGCCGTGGCCGGGCTATTGCCAGCAGCGTTTACCCTGTCGCAGCTACAAACAGCGTACGAGGCGGTGCGCGCGCGGCGCCTTGATAAGCGAAACTTTCGGAAGAAATTCCTCAGCCTGAACACCATCCACGAAACCGGCGGTGTTTGGCGGGAAGGCGCCCATCGTCCCGCAAAACTCTACGCCTTTAACTCCAAAGCCTTGCAGGTGTTTAACGCGCCGTTTTAGCGCCAAGGGGTGCGCGGGCGCGGCGGTGCGTTACGGCGCCTACGAGTGCTGCAAGTCAGCGGCAATACCCCAGAGTTGACCGGCGGTGGTATCAATCTCCGGGGATTCGAACTCCGCGGGTAAATCGTGGAGGAATTCGCCGCGATGCGCCTTGGCGTCCAACTGGGTGAGGAATCGGGCGTGGTCTTCGGTGATCCCATCGCCGGGGGCATGGGCGGGGTGCCCAAAGCGGGTGGCAATGTATTCCGGTTCCGAAAGCCAGAACAGCATGCGGGCGGTGCGGATATCGCAAAACGGGTTGTTGATGATCTGCTCGAGTACCCAAAAGCCATCATCAAAGTTGTAGTCCTTGGCCAGGTAGTGCAACTCCTCCGGGCTGGTGATACCAGCAAATTCGCCGCGCACTTCCTCCTGGAAGGGGGTGAACCCCACCTCCCGTTGGCGGCAGTGGGCGGCGAAGAGTGCCCGACAGCCGGGCTCGGCGCTTTCCTCGGTGATTTCGAAATCTTCCATGAGTTCGCGGAAGTCGTGGTCGTCGAGATCAACGTAGTAGTCGTCCCCGGCGACGCAGGCACGTATGTGCAAGAGATCTAGTTCATGCTTACGAGTCTGCGTGATCATGGTGATACCTCGATCGACATAGTTCGTAGGTGTGCGGCAAGTGACCTCATTGTAAGCGGTGTGCAGTCGCGGCTAAAGCGCAACCGATCGTCGCACTCGGAAGTTTCCAATACCGCCAGTGTTGCATTGCGCGCGACCTACCTATCGAATTTTGCTGAACCGCTGATATTAAAACGGCAAGATTAAGTTGATAAGTCTCTAAAATTGTATTGCTTGGCATTAAGAAGTTTATATGTTGATGCTGAAATCGTTTCTTGTCGCGCCCAGGCTTGTACGTGAATACTAGTCATATGCGCAGCTAGAATGCTCATTCGCGGCCGAAGTGTCCAAGCGTATATTGCTCCTCAACATTGCTCAAATTTGGCACGCCGAAGAGCTAAATGATCGCCTACTTTGTGCCCATGGAAACTATGATGTATCGCTATGGAGCCGTTGTTTCCTGCTGAACTTGTAGACCCGCTTTTGAAGGAAAGCTTTGCCCAAAATGGGGTAGGGGTACTCGATCGAACTCATCAGGGCGGCGGTCATCTCATACCAATCGAGCGTCGAATAGCGGACGTTGTGGTTGCGGCGCTCAGCGGGGGCAGGCACGTGCTGTATCCGCGGCGCGTGCTGCTGGTGGCCGGCTCTGGTTGGCGCGGCAGCATCGGCCTCATTAGCGCCGTGGAATTGTTGGGGCGGGGGATTGCCGTGGAGGTGTTTTTTGCGGCGGGCGGGTCGAAGCAACTCCGCACCCTGGAATTCCAGCGCTACGTCAACGCGGGCGGCAAGGTGTTTAACTGGCTGGAGGCCTTTGACACGGATTCCATGGGCGTGGAATTCGACCTCGCCGTCAACGCCCTCGATCTCGGCGATGAGTTCGAATACCACACGGTGCTTTCGTTGCCCACCGTGGCGATCGGAGTGCCTACCGCCCAGTGGAAAGCGGAATGCTCGGTGGCGATTGGGTGGGCCACCGTGGAGCACATGCAATTCGGCGGGCGGGTGTTTATTGCCAACGTGCCAGTGGAAAGCCCGGGGCGTTCCGAAACGTACGGCGTGCGGGTGGCGCGCAGGGACGCGGCGTATTTAGGCATCGAAGGCGTCAAAGAGCTGCGCGAACCTCGACTCCAGTTTTTCGCGCGTAGCCATGTGTCGGTGCTGCCGGCGCGAATCGGCATCGTAGGGGGGACGCTGCAACGGCGGGCGGCGCATGTGCTTCCCGCATTGGCCGCCCAGCGTTACGCCGGCGTTGAGGTGAGCATTGTCGGGCGGGTGGACCAGTCCCCGCGAGATATTCCCGAGGCGCTCGTCGCCGGATCATTAGAACAGGTTAGCGGGCCGCCGCCGGATTGCTGGATTCTTGTCGACGGCGCGAGCCCCGCCCAAGTCGCGGAAGTGAAACGTAGCGGTGTGCCGTGGTGGGACGGGCGAGGAGACCGCATCATCAGCCCCGATTTTCAAGTGTTCCCAGGACCGATCACCACGATCCGAAGCGCCGATCAAACCATCGTGGTGGATACGGAACTACAACGAGTGCTTGGTCCCGGTGCGAAAGATGTCCTGCTCGGATTACTTGCCGTCAGCGACAATCCCGTCATGGCGGTGCTTGCCTGGGCGGAGGCTGTCGCTGCGGTTGGCGAGCCCTGGCGCTTCGTCTCCGGGAGCCGCGTCGTCGAGAAGCTATAGGTCCGTTTTGAGGCGGTCGAAGGCCATATTTACAAAACGGCGGTGCCCGGCGGAGGGGGCGGCGGACAGGCACAGCAGGCGAACCGCGCGGTTATTGGCAAGGCGGCGGGCGTTCTCAATTGTGGACGGCGGCGGATCGCCATAACTTTCAAGGATGGCAAAGAGCCGGTCGACGAGTTGAGCGCATAAAGGTTCGGTTAGGATGCCGCCGGTGGGGTCCGCGAACTCGACGTAAAAATCCGCGACCTCCTGGTGGTTGACGCGGGAGAGGTAATACGAAAAATCATCGTCGATAAACCCGCGCTGGGCGGCGAGCTCCACCAGCATCCGTTCCCGGCGAAACAAGCGCAATGCCTTCGTGGAACCGGAAGCTCGAATGCGAGCCACGATCTCGTCATAGCTTTCGGCCAGCGCATCCGGCAGAAACGACTGCTTGCCCGCAGCCACCTGCTCCCGCAACGCCAACAACCGTTGACGCTGTGCCTCCAGGGAATCGATACGGCTGGTTAAGGACTCAATCGCATCATCCAAAGCGCCGACATCGTCCGATGGAATCTCCCGCGAGGCTTCCTGCAAGTGACGGGGAACCTCTGCGAGCGGAATACCCGCAGTAGTCAATGTGCGGATGCGTACCAGCAGCGCAACATCTTCAAAGCTGTAATTCCGCCATGCACCGCGTTGCGGCGGTATCGGCAGCAGGCCGATCTGATGATAATGGCGAATAGTGCGCACCGACACGCCCGCGATCTCTGCCACCGTAGAAACCCTCATAACGCCATTGTGGGGTGTGACGCAGGGTCACAGTCAAGGGGCGGCGCCGTCGTCGGGCCAATCGGCGTTGAAGGCCAATACGTTACTGAGCGATTGGCCTCAGTCCGGCGCCTTTGGCGCTTGTGTCACAATACGTGAAGGCTGTACAAAAACGGTGTAGCATCTGAGAAGCGCGCTGTTATCGTCGTGCGCAGTCATGTTGGCACTATCAATACTCACTCATAACGGGAAGGGGAATGAGATTAAAGCTTGGTATAAAGCATCACGATCTTGCATGGTCGAATGCGAAAAGATCAGCAACAAGGAGCTGATCGCAGCCATTGCCTCCGGCAAAGTAACTGAGCTTATCCCGCCAGAGCAGTTTAATGCTTTGGAGCGGAAGAAACAGTGCAGCAGAATCGTCAATTTTCTCATGGCAGCCCTCTACGCGGTAGTTTTCGAGGGATTGTTGGCCCTAGTTATTGGAACCCCATTGTATTTCTTGTGGGGAGTTGAGCGCCTCGAATTCTGGGTACTGGGATATTTCGCCCTTGTGTTCGTTTTATACCTGTCAAACCAGTGGGGCGGTACTTCGCAATACAATAAGAATGTTCGGTTGTATGCGAAGTTTTATGAGCGTTTTCGCAATGCCGCCCGTGCCGCCAGCCAGCCCGCGAACGTTGGTGAGGTTGTGCAGGCGGACGTTCCGGTTCGAAATACCGACCGCGCTGCGTAGCCCAAGCTTGTAATCGAAAATCCCAGTGAGCGCATGCCGCCGCTGGGGTTTTTCATTAGCAGTGCAGGTCGCGGTGCCGATAAGCAATGGCGCCGACGAGCGCGCAGCCGAAGCCGATGCACACTAGCATCACCGCCGCAAATGTGTGTTCGTGCGCTGGCCAGGCGAATAGGGAGGCGTCTTGGAGCCAAGTGGGGAAATCCATTAGCGCGCCGAAGAAGGTAATAAAACCGGACGCCGCGACTGGTATCCACGCTAGGACTGACCAGCGTAAAGAGCATCCCGTAACGAGTGTGGCAAATCCGGTGGCGGCGATAGCTGGGGGTGCTTGGTCGAGGATTGATTGCCATGCGGCTTCGAACACGTCTGCGTTGGTGGAAGCGTCCGCAACAATGGCGCAAAGGGGAGCGATTATGGCGACCATACCCAATGTGACCGCCACGGCCGTGCCGAAATCGGTAAGCAGCGGGCGGTGGCGTGTATTTCCATTAACCACCTCCTGGGTGATCACGCCGCTCCGCTCATCGCGCGCCGTGGCTAACGAGATTTGTACCGCAGCGCAGGCGATCAGGATGCCCACGGGGGTGGCGATGAATCGCAAATAGCTCGCTTCGGTCTCGGCATCATTGGTGATGGATTGCATTAGCGCGGCGGTGTTTGGGGACCTTTCAAGCAGAGCATTCATTTCGCCGGTGAGGGCGAAGAGCGCGCCGGTAATAATGGTGATCGCTACGAACCAATGGTTGATGACATTTCGCTGATTTCGCATGCGGAACGGGTACGGGATGCGGGCCGTCCAGGTGGCATGGAGGTCACGCGGAACCAAGAGCGGCGCGTAGCAGACCAGCGTAATTCCGAGTGCGGCGACGAGTGGCCAGGCGTGGTCCTGTTCGAACGGTTTAACCAGGTCGCGCCAAGCGAGCGGGGAGCACCAACGCAGGCGGGGAACATCCCACACATCCGCAACGACGCGGAGGAAGAACGCCCCAGCCAGGGCAATCAACGCTGCACTGCGGGCTTCCCGAGCCGTCCGCGCCCATTGCGCACACAGCATGCCGACGCCGCCGAAACAGCCCGTAGCAAGCGCCACTGTCTTGCCAAGCAGCAGGCAACTATAGAAATCAAAACCCTCCAGGTGGAGATTCTGCGCATACAACGCGAGCGTGCTGGCCACGCCCAAGATGCAGCACGCGAGTAATACCATGGCCGCCGCCGCTAAGTTCGCGGTCGCCCGGCCCAAGCCTGTCACGCGCACAACCTCAAGGATTCCGTCCTCTTCGGCGGCGCGCGTAAGGCGGATGGCAAGGAGCAATGACATGATGCAGCCCAGGAGGATAACCCACATGCCGGTCTCCCACATGGTGAAGCTTGGAATGGTGAGCGGATCTGGGACCACGCCGTACAGTACTCGCAGTCCGAGCTGGCCGCGCATCGGATCGGCGAGGCGTTTGAGCTCCTCGGCGTTCGGGTAGGTGTCGTAGTACGCGCGCGGAACCACCGCAATCAGGGCGGTCAGCGGCAGAATCCACCCGGCGAGAAACCATCGGGTGGAACGGAAATTACAGCGGATAAGCTCGAACATAATGCGATTATCCGGTGTGACGTAGCGTCGCAATCAAGGGGTGGTTGCGCAGTTATCGAGGTATTCTTGCACGCGAGGCAGGATCAGCTCAATGTAGCGTTGGTGTCCGGCGGCGGGGTAAGCGACGCGGGCTAGGAGCTGCGTATTGTTGCTTCGTGCCATGCGGCGGACCGGGCCGATAAGTCGTTGGGGCAGGGGGCCGTTACGTTCAAGTATTTCGAACGTATAGTCAATTAGTTCGTGGCATTGTTGGTCGGTCCAACCCGGCTTGCTGAGCGCCAAAAAACGGCTGTAGAACCCGATAATGTCTGCTGCGTCTATCTGATCGAAAAACGTATAGTAATCCGAATTGAAAAGGCCGAGGCGGATGGCCAGCCGATCGAGCTGGCGCTTACGTCGCAGCAGCGGCAGCGCCTGTTCGTAGCCTTCGGCGTTGAGTAATTCTTCCGCACGATCGAAGAGGGTATCGATGTTGGGTGGGAGCGTAGTTTCGCCGGAGGTGGTTGTGTTCTTGCATAATGCTTGGAGCCGGTGGCGTTGCTGCTGGAGTTTGGCAATCTGGGCGTCGATACGAGAAATCGCGGCGGCACAGGTGCTGTGATAGTTCTCGCTGACGTCAATTTCCTGGAGCGGGACGCCGGCCTCCGCGAGCGCGCGGATATATACCAAGCGTTCAAGATCTTGAATACTGTATGCGCGCCATGGGCCGCGCCGCTCTGGGATCGGCAGCAGCCCTACGCTGTGGTAGTGGCGGATGGTTCGCACGGAAACGCCCGCCAGCTTTGCAACTTCCGAAATGCGCATATGTTCACCTTATGTGCAGACTAGGTCCCGGCGATTCCGCAGCAACGTACCAGCCACTGTGGTGATGAGGCCGATGCTCACGAGCGTGAGTGCACCGGCCCACTGCGTGGTGCTTTCGTGATGCGCGGCCCAGGCGAATACGGAGGCATTGAGTAGCCATTCGGGGAATTGGAATAGTTCGCCGAAATAAGTGATCACGCCGGATACTCCAAGGACCGCCCATGGCAGGGGCGTAAGCCGGGTAGATAATCCAATGCACAGCATTGCGATCCCGGCGAGAGCGATCAGTGGTGGCAGTTGGTCCAGCACCGCCCAAAACGCCGCGCTGGCGATTTCGCTGGTATCGGCAGCATCGCCGTGTTCTGAACGTATGCTCCAATCCGTGATGCGTGCGGCGAGCGGTGCTGCGGTGAGCGCGGTTGCCGCACCTGTCAATACCGCGATGCCCCAAGTGATCAGCAAGGGGCGGCTCCTCCGGGCGCCCGCGGTAACTTCAAGCGTGAGGGTGCCGGTGGTTTCATCACGCTGGGCTGCCAGCGTCGTTTGGATCGCCGCGCAACTGAGCAGGATTCCCAGCAGCGTGCCCATCATGCGCACGAATACGCTGCTGAGCTCTGTATCGCCGAGAAGCTGCGTCATGGACTCCATCATTTCGGTGCCAGCCATGGCGAGCGAATCCATCTCGCCTATGAGTGCGAATAGTCCGATTGTGATGGCGATAATGCTGAATGCCCACCACAGTGCCGTGGCGCGGTTAAGCCGCCAATGGAGTGAAACCGGATTGAATGCATGCTCGCTGATGTGGTTGGTTTTAAGGCGCACCGTACGGGCTCCCCAGAATGCACCAACATCGCGCGTGAGGGCCAGTGTCGGAGCGTACAGGCATGCGATTATCAGGACGAATACGGCAAGCGGCCACACATTGTTATCGAGGTAGGGGTCGATGATATGCCGCCAACCAAGCGGCGACAGCCACCGCAACCAGGAGAAATCGTACACATCGGCGAATACGCGGAGGGTGTAGGTAATGGCCAGCACGCTGAGCCCGGCGGCGCGTGCGCTGCGTGCCGTTGGAGTGAGTTGGGCGGCGAGCAATCCGATGCCGCCGTAGGTGGCGAGCATCAATGCGATACCGCATCCACACAGCACACTCGGGAAGAGTTCAAACCCCTCGATTTTGATCGCTTGTGCGTACAGGATGAGTGCGCATGATAATCCGAATATGCCGCTGGCCAAGAGGGTCGCGAGCGCGGCGGCAGCGACCGGGGTACGATTGCTGATCCCCGTCACGCGGATCAATTCAACGATCCCGTCCTCTTCCATCGCGCGCGTGAGCCGAACCGCGAACAGGATGAACATGACGCCGCCGAGCAGGCCCAGCCAGATCCATAATTCCCACATTATCCATGTCGCGTACCCGAGCGGTTGCGGCGCGTGGCCGTACATAATCAATGTTCCCAGGCTTGAGCTAATTGCCTGCCCGAGTGCGGCGACTTCATCTGAATTTGGGTTCGCCGCATAGAGGGCGCCCGGCGACGCCGCGAGCAATGCCAGGAGCGGCACCGCCCACCCCAGCAGGAACCCAAGGTTGGTTTTGAAAAACACTCTGATCAGCGTGCTCATGATGCCTGTTCCTTGTAATGGTCTAGGAAGATGTCGTCCAAGCCGGCGCTGGTGCAGGTAATTCCGGTCGCCGAGGCATTCAGGAGTTTTTGCAATTGATTCGGAATCTCGGCGGCGGGGTAGAGGCGGTCGTGCACGCTGCCGTCGGGGAGCGTGGCCACGATTCTGGAGCCTCGGAGGTGAGTCAGCTCCGACAACCGCCCCGATTCCACTAGTTTTCCGGCGCGGATAATGCTGATGTCATCGGCCAGTTCTTGCACCTCCGAAAGGATATGGCTGGACAATAACACCGACGCGCCTTCGGCTACGCGTTCCCGCAAGCATGCCCCAAACTCACGTTCCATGAGCGGGTCGAGGCCTGAGGTGGGTTCGTCAAAGACCAAGACATCCGCGTCGGCGGCCAGCGCGGCGATCAGCATGACTTTTTGCCGATTCCCTTTTGAATACGCCCGAATTCGCTTCGACGGGTCGAATTGAAAGCGTTCGATCAATTCGGCGCGCCGGGCGGGATCGTCCCCGTGACGTCGATTCCGTAGTCGCGCGAGCGTCGCTAGTGCTTCCGCGCCGGTGAGGTGCGGCCATAGTGCGACATCGCCCGGCACGTATGCGACCCTCCGTGTCGCCGCCGCTGGGTTTCGTGTTGGGTCGTGTCCGAGGAGGCGCAGCGTCCCTGCGTCTGGGCGGATCAGCCCCAAGAGGGAACGGATCGTTGTGGACTTTCCGGCACCGTTCGGCCCAAGAAACCCGTGCACGGTGCCCGCCCGGACCCGCAGGTCCAAATGGTCAACGGCTGGCACGCCGCCGTAAATTTTTACCAAACCAGTAATTTCAATGGGAAAGGAATCGCTCATGCCACCATTCTCAGGTGTAACGCTGCGTCTTAGTCAAGCCCCGTCTGGGGCCTAGGAGTAACTAAATCCCACCCCAAAACAAATTGTGCACAACAAAAATAGCAAATCTCATTCCTTTCGCCATTCTGTGCGCCTAACCTAGGAGTATGCGCCCCCTTTATACAGTCCACCAGGTCCGTGCCGCCGAAGCCCCGCTGCTCGCCTCGCAGCAGCGCCCCGACGAGCTTATGCGTAAGGCCGCGCGAGAGGTCGCCCGCGTAGCCAAACAGATGCTGGATGATCATTATGGGCGAGTGTTGATTCTCGCTGGTTCGGGCGGCAACGGCGGAGACGCCCTCTACGCGGCCACCGAACTGAAGGCCATTTCACTCGAGGCCATATTGATGGGCGGTCGCGTGCACCAGCCGGCGCTGGCCGCCTTTGAGGCCGCGGGAGGGGTGGTCGTGGAGAAGCCATTGGGGGAGTATGCGCTCGTCATTGACGGTATTACGGGCATTGGCGGGACCGGGGCGCTGCGAGACTGGGCGGCCGGAATCGTCGCAGAAATCGACGCGCCGGTGTTGGCGGTGGACGTGCCTTCCGGGGTGGATGCGGATACCGGCGCTACGCACGGCGCCCACGTGCGGGCCCGCCGCACCATTACGTTTAGCGGACTGCGTTACGCACACGCGTTTGCTTCGGCGTGCGGTGAGGTGACCGTTGCAGATATTGGACTCCAGTTTGAACCGGCCGACGCATTTCTGTGGCACGCGCTCAATGATTCATTCCCGCTGCGCCTCGAACCTGGCGAATCCGACGATAAATACACCGGTGGCGTTGTGGGTATTTGTGCGGGAAGCGAGCAATACCCCGGTGCCGGCACATTGTGCGCCATGGCCGCCGTTCGCGCCACCCCCAGCATGGTTCGCGTTATTGGCTCCAGCTGCCCCGCGCCCGAGGTGGTGCCGCACGCAAGCATTGCCGAAGCCGCCCGCGTGCAAGCCTGGGTGTACGGCCCCGGACGCGGCGAGCGTGACGAACTCGCCGAACTGCTCTCCCGCCCAGAACCACTCCTTATCGACGCCTCCGGGCTCACCGTCCTCGCCCGCGACAACGCCCTGCGTGAACAGCTGATCAACCGTAGGTTCGTCACGGTACTCACGCCACACGTCGGCGAATTCGTGCAATTGGTCGAAGGTTTTCATCTGCCCGTCAACCTAGAAGATTGGGTGGGTGCTGCCCGCTCGCTCGCGGTGCATACCGGCGCCACGGTGTTGCTGAAAGGCCGCCGCACTGTGATTACCGGCAGCACTGGCCCCAGCCACGTGGTGGATTTGGGCACCTCCTGGGCCGCCACCCCAGGTTCCGGCGACGCACTGTCCGGCTTGGCGGGCGCGTGGCTTGCTACGCCGCACTTGGAGGCGCTTGGCGCGGTGAATGTGATGACCCTGGCGGCCATGATCCACGGGCAAGCTGCGGAAATAGCCGCCAGAACCGAGTACGGGCATGCGCCAACCTCTGCCTCGCTTATCGTCGAGGCGATTCGGCCGGCTACTGCTCGAGTATGCTCTCCCGTTGCGTAAACGCGAACGCCGCGAACCCGAGAAATGTTAGAAAAAACAACACCTGCGCGAAAGCAAGCAGTTCTTGGACACCGATCCTGGTCATTGTTCTCACTCCTTGCCGTGGGTGATGGGGGATCCCCTGCGGGATACCTACTATTAAGCATATTGGATGACGTGTGCGCCAGTGGCAGAATGGGCAACCATGAACTTGCTCACCACCACAATTGATTTGGATGCCATCGCGCACAATACCCGCCTGCTCAAACGTATGGCCGGTGGCGCGCAGTTGATGTGTGTGGTGAAGGCAGACGGTTATAACCACGGCGCGGCACCGGTGGCGGCGACGATGGCGGCGCACGGGGCGGACCAGTTCGGGGTGGCCACATTGGCGGAGGCGGTAGCGCTGCGCGAGGCTGGCATTACCCAGCCAATTCTGGCGTGGATGTGGCAGCCGGATCAGAACATCGAGGCGGCGCTGGAGGCGGGCATCGAGCTAGGCGTGCCCAGCTTGGCGCACATTCGCCGCCTCGCCGACGAGGGGGTTGTTGCGCGCGTTTCCTTGAAGCTGGACACGGCGATGAACCGTTCGGGCGTGGACCCTACCGATTGGGACGCCGCGTTTTCCATGCTGGCGGCGGCCCCCAACCTCACCGTCACCGGCCTGTTTTCCCACTTCGCCTGCGCTGATGAGCCCGACAATCCGCTGAATAATCAGCAGATCGCCGCGATGAATCGGGCGATTAGCGCCGCCCGCGCCGCTGGTTTGGAGGTGCCTGTGAACCACTTGGCAAACTCCCCGGCGCTGCTCACCCGGCCCGATAGTTTCTTCGAAATGGTGCGCCCGGGTATTGCGGTATACGGCTGTAATCCCGTCCCCGGATTGGCCACGGAACTTCGCCCGGCCATGACGTGGGAGTCCCGCGTCACCGTGGTGAAGCCGATCCAGGCGGGTGAGGGCGTGAGCTACGGGCAAACGTGGCGCGCCCCCAGCGATGGGTTTACCGCGGTGGTGGCCTGCGGGTACGCCGATGGTTTGCCGCGTGCCATGCAGGGCGGACTGGAAGTGACCATTGGAGATTCCCGCTACCCGCAGGTGGGGCGCGTATGCATGGATCAAATCGTGGTGTGGTTAGGCGAGGGGGGCGCCCCGGAAGTCCACCCCGGCGACCGCGCCATTCTCTTCGGCCCCGGCACGGACGGAGAGATGACCGCCGACGATTTCGCGGCTGTGCTCGGCACCATCAACTACGAGGTGATTTGCAGCCCTCACGGTCGCACTACCCGCACATACCTGGGAGGATAAATGAAACGCCGCTTGGAAACCGCCGCCGATACGCAAGCCCTCGGCGAGGAACTGGGCCGTACCTTGCGTGCCGGTGACGTGGTGATTCTCGACGGCCCGCTTGGCGCCGGCAAAACCACCTTCACTCAGGGCGTCGCCCGCGGCCTGCATGTGCGTGGGCGGGTCACCTCGCCCACGTTTGTGATCGCACGCGAGCACCGTTCCACTGTGGGTGGGCCGCCGTTGATTCACGTGGATGCGTATCGGCTGCTTGAGCATGACGGCGACGCCCTCGGCGCCTTCGATGCCCTCGACCTTGATTCCGAGCTTGCGGACGCCGTCGTGGTCGCCGAATGGGGCGGCGGGCTCGTGGAACGCATAGCCGACCGCTATCTTTTGGTCACGATTGATCGCGATACCGCCGTGGCGGAGGACCCCGCATCGGAGGCGCGGTATATTTCCTGGCGGTGGGTGGGGTCGGGGGCGTCGATAAGCCCCGATCGAGGGTAGCTGCGCGCGTCTACTGCCAGGGGCTTCGAAACGTTGTGTGAGCTCAGCTGGTGCACGGCATTTCTTGGTTTGCGAGTGCAGGCATTTCGTTACCGGCGGATGTTGCGAGGCAACCATAAGCTCGACGCCATGGGTATCACCACACGACGAATGCGCCGCATCACCACAGCCGTCGCGGCACTGATTCTTGGGGTCAGCCTCGGGGCTGGAGTGCCTTTCGCGGCAGCCCACACTGATGCGCACCCCGTTGAGCAGTCCGGCGCCGTATGCTCGCCGGTGGTGGTTATCGCCGCTCGCGGCAGCGGCGAACAGCGAGTCGTTCTCGGCGCGGACTACCCCAGCACTTGGAAGTTTGCGGTACCGGACCGGCAAGGTTGGGAGGGCAAAACGCTGTACGCGATGTACCGCCACATTGACGCCTACGCCCGCGCCACGGAAAATGCCGACCTGTTCGAGCAGGTGTCGTTGTTGCCGTTGGATCAGGAGTACCCAGCCGTGGCAGTCAATGGCTCCGACGATGGTTACGGCAGCATTCCGTTCGGCCGCGTGTACACAAGCTCCCGGCAGGGCACGGAAAGCGCGTTGCGCACCATTGCTGATTACGAGGCCACCACCGGTTGCCACCCGAAATACTTGCTCAACGGCTACTCGCAGGGTGCGCTCGCGCTGCAAGGTATCGAGGTGGAGCTGGAACGGCGCGAACAGCTGGCGGGTGTGGTGTATTTGGGCACGCCCATTAAATTGCACAACGATCCCCGCAACCACATAATTGGCAAGGATTTGCACGGTGGGTTATTGGTTGCGGACCCCAACCCGCCGTACCCGCCGGATTTGATTGCTTCTGGAAACCGCACCGAGTACTGCATCGCTACCGATCTCATCTGCAACTTCGTCGAACAGAACGGCGAGAACTTTGTTGTGGCGTACGGTGGCGACCACAAGCACTACTTCCGGGGGCCGGCCTCCGAGCCCGCCGACCGCGATCAGGTCGCCGAGGATTTCCTGCGCTACGTTCGTGCGGCCGTGGCGCGCTAGGCTGTTACCCGTGCTTGTGTTAGCCATTGATACTTCGACGCCAACCGTTGTTGCTGGCTTGGTGCGCGACGGCGCAACGTTGGCGCAGCGCATCGCGCCGGATTGCCGGCACCATAATGAGACGCTGGTCCCTGCGATTCAGCAGTGCCTGGACGAGGCGGGCGTGGGGTTTGCGCAGCTTGATGCGGTTGTTGTGGGCTGTGGGCCGGGCCCGTTTACCGGTTTGCGCGTAGGCATGGCAACTGGCGCGGCGCTTGCTGACGCCTTGCGTATCCCCGCGTTCGGCGTGTGCTCCCTCGATGCGATCGCCCAGGGTATCGACGCCGCGTCGGTGCTGGTGACCACGGACGCGCGGCGTCGAGAAGTGTATTGGGCCCGATATGAGCAGGGCAGGCGCGTGGCTGGCCCAGCGGTCGCCGCCCCGAATCTACTTTTGGAACCCGCCGAGGTGGTGAACGCCCCTGCGCATCTTGCCGGCGCGATCCCCGCCGTCGGCGCGCGTGTGGATAGCCATCCGACGCCTGCGACTCTTGTCGCCGCGGTCGACTTTGCCGCCCCGCCCGCGCCGTTGGTCCCCCTGTACTTACGCCGCCCCGACGCGAAAGAACCGAAAGCAAAGCCGAAGAGTCCTGCGGTCCCCGACGTGGTGATTGACTAGTGCACATCCGCCGGTTGACCGAAGACGATGCGCCCGCGTGTGCAGCCTGGGAGCAGGTGCTCTTCCCGGGCGACGACCCTTGGCCCGCGGCCGCATTTCGCGCGGAAATCGCTAGCCCTTTCAACTTCTATATCGGCCTGTTCGATCCCGAACTGGTTGGCTATGCGGGGCTTGCCATGCTGGGCCCGTCCGGCAGCCCGGAATTTGAAATCCACACGATCGGCGTCAGCCCGCAGCGCCAAGGGCAGGGCCTGGGTCGGGCGCTCATGGACCAGCTCGTCGCAGCCGCCGACAGCTACGGTGGGCCGATCTTCTTGGAGGTGCGTACCGATAACGCGCCCGCCATTGGGTTGTACGAGGCGTATGGGTTTACTATCACCGGGGTTCGGAAAAACTACTACCACCCATCGGGCGCGGACGCGTACACGATGATGCGGGAAGGGCGAAAATGAACAGCGCAATAATTCTCGGTGTCGAATCTTCTTGCGACGAAACCGGGGTGGGGATCGTCCGCGTTACCTACGGCGATGGTGCCCCTTGCTACGAGATCCTTGCCGACGTCGTAGCAAGCTCCATGGAACAGCATGCGCGTTTCGGTGGTGTCGTCCCGGAAATCGCTTCGCGCGCCCACCTTGAATCCATTGTTCCCGTGATGCGCGCCGCCCTTGCCGAGGCCGGGATCGAACGCCCAGATGCAGTGGCCGCCACGATTGGCCCTGGGTTGGCCGGCGCCTTGCTCGTCGGCGCGAGTGCCGCAAAAGCCTACGCCGCGGCGTGGGGCGTCCCATTCTACGGCGTCAACCACCTTGGCGGTCACGTCGCAGTGGCCGCGTTAGAAGGTGACGCGTTGGCGCATGCCGTGGCGTTGTTGGTTTCCGGCGGACACACCCAACTCCTTGAGGTTCGCGGCGCTGAGCTGCGGGAACTTGGCTCTACGCTGGACGACGCCGCGGGCGAAGCCTACGACAAAGTCGCCCGCCTGCTGCGCCTGGGGTACCCGGGCGGCCCGGTGGTGGATAAGCTTGCGCGCCGCGGTTCTGTAACCATCGATTTTCCGCGCGGGTTGATGAAGAAATCCGATTCCCGTTATGACTTTTCCTTCTCCGGGCTGAAAACCGCCGTCGCCCGATACGTGGAAGCCGCCGAACGCGCGGGCGAAATCATCTGCGTTGAGGATGTGTGCGCGTCCTTCCAAGAGGCGGTGTGCGACGTGCTCACCCGTAAGGCCATTCGGGCGTGCCAAGATGTTGGCGCGCCCGAGCTGTTGTTGGGTGGCGGGGTGGCCGCGAACGCGCGGCTTCGGGAACTGGCGGCGGAACGCTGCGCGGCGGCGGGAATTACCTTGCGGGTGCCATCGATGAAACTATGCACCGACAATGGCGTGATGATCGCGGCATTCGCTGCGCAACTCATCGCGGCTGGGGCCGCCCCGTCAGCGCTGACTATCGGTTGCGACCCCGCCCTCGAAGTGGAAACCGGCCAACTGTAGTGCGCGTGCCCGGCTAGCAGCAGTCCCACGTGTAGAACACGTTGTCAAAATTAAGGGCGGCGAGGTCGGCGGGATGGATAAAGAAATTGGCTACGCCGGCGTCGCCAAACATCATGCTCACCGGACCATCTTCAGGGGTCTCCGTATCCAGTTGCAGCAGCAATCGGTAGTCGTCGAGCCCCTTTTCATATAGTCGCGGATCTTCTTGGGTGAAATACGCCCAACCCCCGCCGAAGATGGTGTTGCTGGGGTTGAGTTCAAAGATTTCGTAGCGCTCGGAATCGTCGTCATTGTTGGGGTCGTTCAACCCGTCGGGAAGCTCCAAGTTTTCCGTCTCAATATCGCAGCCAGTAGGGAATTGATCAAACAATTGCCCGGTGACTTCGAAATACCCGTCCCATATCGCGTCCGTCTGATCTGCGATGGTGCCGTGCAGTCGACCGTGCGCAAGCTCAGCCGCCGGAATGTAGCGCACTACGTGATTTGGCGTGCTGGTGATGCCGTAGCAATCGTCATTGCCATGAAAGAACTGCAATAAACCCTCGGTGGGATACCCCTCGCGCGCGGGTAGTTCCGCCATATTCAGCTGCGCCATATGCATCATGGGTTTGCCCTGCGAATCCACCGGCCACGGAAAATTATCCGTGACTAACGCGGGCCCGCCAATACGCGAGCCCGCGGGGCTTTTGGAAAGATAGCCAGGGAATTTATCGCCGTGCACAATCACGGGGCGCAACTTCAGGATGGTGGTGCGCCGCGTGTTTTCCTCGAGGAACTTGCGGTATCGTGCGAATTTTTCTGGGATTTCCGGGCGAAGGATGTTCATACTGGTCATATCGAGTACTTTACGTGCCTGCCTGCACCACCGAATCGGCTCCTTGCCATGAGCGAACTACTGTTCAGTACGAGCGCATCAATAACAGTCCCAGTAGTAGGCGACGTTGCTGAAGTCCCATCGTTCGAGGTCTTCGGGCCGGATAAAGAAGTTGGCGAATCCACTGTCGCCCCACTGGATGCGGGGTTTGTTTTTGGGCCCTCGGCTCGACCGGATTTGCAGTAACACTTTGGAGTGGAAGCTGAATCCGGCGCGGTCTTGTTGCGCGAATGCGGCCCATCCGCCGCCGAAGATGGCGGGCGGGCCCATGTGGGCCAGCGCGGGGGTCTCATTGATGAGGGTCTCGCCGTCAGGCGTGAAATAGTCCAGGCTGCTCATGAAGGACTCGTCTTTGCTGGTGGGGTATTGGTCGAATGGCACGGCCCGGAGGTCAAAGAATCCGTTTTCGATCGCCTTGCATTGGGTTTTCAGTCCGCCAAGGAGTTGCCCGTTGATGTATTCCTGCACGGGAATGTAGCGCACACATTGGTTGTGCGGGTTGGTGTAGGTGCCGCGCGTGAAGTCTTCATCGTCGATGCCGAAGTACCCGTGGTCGCCGATAAAAAACTGGAGGAGTCCTTCGTTGCGGAAGCCCTCCAATACGGGCATTTCGGAGAGGTTGATTTGGGCGACGAAGAGCATGCGCCGCCCGTGGCGATCACGTGGCCAGGGGTTTTGTTGGGTGATAAAGGCCGCGCCACCGATCCGCGACCCGGTGGGGTTGTCTACGATGCGTTTGGGAATGTGGTTGGGATTTCGCACGGTCATGCCGTGGAGGAACAGGCCTGCGACTCGCCGTGCGCGGGCGTCGAGAAAGTCTTGGTAGGGGGCGAGTACGTCGGGGAGTTGGAGTTTTAATGCTTCATCTGTGCTCATGATGCCCACGGTACTGGGATTATTGGTGTGAGATTGGGGCAAACACCCCCGCTGGAGTTGACAACTGCGCCGCCTTGAAGGCTGGCACTCGCGCGGGTAGAGTGCTAATGAGGTTGTCTGACACACACAGTTGTTCACCCGCGACGACGGCTGTGCTGGGAGTTGCAACCGGCACATATTCAACTGCTTTCACAATGGAGGAATTCATCGTGGCGAAAGTCAACATTAAGCCCCTTGAGGATAAGATCCTGGTTCAGATCAACGAGGCTGAGACCACCACCGCGTCTGGCCTGGTCATCCCGGATTCTGCGAAGGAGAAGCCGCAGGAGGCTACTGTTATCGCCGTGGGCGCCGGCCGGTTTGATGAGTCGGGCGACCGCATCCCCATGGACGTCAAGGAGGGGGATGTTGTGATCTTCTCCAAGTATGGCGGCACTGAGATCAAGTACCAGGGTGAGGAATACCTGATTCTGTCTCAGCGGGACATTCTCGCCGTCATTGAGAAGTAAAAAACATGGCAAAACTTATTGCATTCAATGAGGAGGCCCGCAAGGGCATTCAGGCGGGCGTCGATACGCTCGCTGATGCGGTGAAGGTAACGCTGGGCCCGCGTGGGCGTTACGTGGTGTTGGACAAGCCGTTCGGCGGCCCGACGGTCACCAACGATGGCGTCACCATCGCACGCGACATCGACGTCGAGGATCCGTTTGAAAATCTCGGCGCGCAGCTGGTGAAGTCCGTTGCGGTAAAGACCAACGATATTGCAGGCGACGGGACCACTACGGCGACACTGCTGGCGCAGGCGCTGATCCATGAGGGGTTGCGCAATGTTGCGGCGGGGGCGAACCCGGTGGAGTTGAACCGGGGTATTGCTGCCGGTGCGGACCGTACCGTGGAGTTGCTGCTGGAGCGCGCCACCGAGGTATCCAGCACGCGTGATATTGCCAATGTTGCTACGGTGTCTTCGCGCGATGAAGAAATCGGCGATATGGTTGCCGCTGCCATGGAGAAGGTGGGCAAGGACGGCGTGGTCACGGTTGAGGAGTCTCAGTCCATTGAGACGACCTTGGACGTGACCGAAGGCGTTTCCTTTGATAAGGGTTTCCTGTCTCCGTACTTCATCACCGATGTAGACGCCCAAAAAGCGGTGCTTGACGACGCCCTCGTGCTGCTCGTCCGCAATAAGATTTCCTCGCTGCCGGACTTTTTGCCGGTGCTGGAGAAGATTGTGGAGTCCGGCAAGCAGGTGCTGATCGTCGCTGAAGATATTGAGGGTGAGCCGCTGCAGATGCTGGTGGTGAACTCCATTCGGAAGACGCTGAAGGTGGTGGCTGTGAAGTCACCGTATTTCGGCGACCGTCGGAAAGCATTTATGGACGATCTCGCTGTGGTCACCGCGGCTACCGTGGTTGACCCTGAGGTGGGGGTGAATCTGCACGAGATCGGCTTGGACGCGTTCGGTGCCGCACGTCGCATCACCGTGACCAAGGACCGTACCGTCATTGTCGACGGCGCGGGCACCGCGGCAGACCTGGAAGCCCGCCGTGGGCAGATCCGCCGGGAAATCGATGGCACGGATTCCAGCTGGGACAAGGAAAAAGCTGAAGAGCGTTTGGCGAAACTCTCAGGTGGCATCGCGGTGATCAAGGTCGGCGCGGCCACCGAAACTGAGGTTGGCGAACGGAAGCTGCGCGTCGAGGACGCCATTAATGCCGCGAAGGCCGCGGCGCAGGAAGGCGTCATCGCTGGCGGCGGTTCCGCGCTCGTGCAGATCGCACGGGAGATCGGCAAGTACGCTGAGGAATTCGACGGCGATGCCCGCGTTGGTGTGCTGGCGTTGGCGCGTGCCTTGGCAAAGCCATGCTATTGGATTGCCGAAAACGCTGGCTTGGATGGCGCCGTTGTGGTGTCCAAGACTGGTGAGCTGCCCAATGGTGAAGGCTTTAACGCGGCCACGCTGGAGTACGGCAACCTGATGGATCAGGGCATCGTTGATCCGGTGAAGGTCACCCACTCCGCTGTGGTGAACGCCACGTCGGTGGCGCGGATGGTGCTCACTACCGAGGCGTCCGTGGTGGATAAGCCGGAGGAGCCGGCACCCGCAAGTGGGGGTCATGGGCACCACCACTAGTTGATATTTCCCACACGAAACCCACTACTTTTGTAAACCTCACTACAGTTAGGTTGATCAAAGGTCGGTGGGTTTTCGTGTTTTTGGAGTCGTTCGCGCCGGGATACTATGTGTGTTGTGTGCTACTTATACAGCGCGCGCTGGGGCTTTACACCTTGCGGGAACCTGAGACGCGTTCGTTAACTTTTCGCGGTACGATTGGACGTTGTTATATGCCAGTTGGCATCGCATGAACGAAGGAAGGGGTTCGCCGGTGAGTGAGTTTGAGGCTGAGCTTGCTGAGCTTGTGCCACTTGCTGCTGATGGTGACCGGAGGGCCCTGCAAAGAATCATGCAGATCATCCACCCTCAAGTGCTGCGATATTGTCGCGCGCGGCTCGGGGGTGGGCGTCATCCCACCGCCGACGACGTCGCCCAGGAGATCTGCTTGGCAGTGTCCACATCCGTTGCTTCCTATGTGGACCGTGGACGGCCATTTATGGCGTTTGTATACGGGATCGCATCCAACAAGGTTGCTGACGCGCACCGAAGTTTCCATAGAGATTTGTCTAACCCAACTGAAGAGCTCCCTGAGCAATCGGTTGAGCACGACACACCTGAGGAATATGCGCTGGTCAGCGATGGGAGTAACAGAGTACGCCATCTTCTCGATGGTTTAAGTGATAAGGCTCGTGACATTATTATTTTGCGAGTATTTGTCGGACTATCTGCAGAAGAAACTGCGGATATTGTTGGAAGTACCCCTGGCGCAGTTCGGGTGGCGCAACACCGTGCCCTCGGAGCGCTGCGGAAGCAATTGGAAAACGTGGGAGAGCGTAGATGAACCATCTTCGCGGAGCCGAAGGCTCAGGCGCTGGCGGGCACGAGAATGAACTCGTACTTGCCGATGACGCGTTCTTGACCGAGCTGGCTCGTGGTGTGGATCCGTCGGACGGGACGGACGAACTGGCAGGGCTGCTGCTGGACCTCAAAGCCGAGGTCGATGCGCCAATGCCGCCGGCCCCGTTGGTCAACGACGCGCCAACAACCGCCATGCGGCCGATACGCGACGTGCCTGCAGCCCCCACCTCTCAGCTCGAGTACGAACAAGAACAGTACGACGATTACAACGAGTACGAAGAGTACGAGGATGCGGAAGTGGTCGACCTGTCCACCCGCCGTCCGAAACGCTCCTTCCGGCAGGCATTCCTGCATGGTGTCCTCGGCGCAGCGGCCGCAACCTTAGCGATCGCAGGATCCGGCATAGCAATCTATAACGCAGGGCCGGGTTCCCCCTTATGGGGTGCACATGTTGCATTGTTTAGCGATCACGCAGCTGTGGTGGAGCTAGCCTCCACGCTTGAACAAGCTGATGATTCCCGTAGCCGCGGTGACGTGGAACGCGCCTTGGAGCTCTTAGACCAGGCCCGCACCATGGCAGCGGATATCCAAGCCAAGCGCGGCAGCGACACCGGACCAGTCACCACCGTGACCGTCACCCAAGGGCCCGTGGCCACTTCCACCACTCCAAAGAGTGAAGAGCCGGAGGAGCCAACCACCACGATGGAGCCACCGCCGCCGGTTACCGTTACCGCGACTGTGACTGTGGTCCAGCAGCCGGCGCCCATTCAGCAGCCCACCAGCCAAGCGCCAGCGCCGAGTGGTCCGGAGAACCCCAACCCGAGTCCGCCAGACCCAGCGCAACCCCCGGTGGAGCCCGGCCCGCCCGGTGAAACCCCCGGCGGGTAACCCCGCAACAGAGGGGTTAGCTGTGGGGAGGGGCTGGTTCGTTAAGGCAACCGCAAGCCTTCTGCGAACCCCCGCTAATCCCCCCGAGAAGTTGGTCGAAGAACACTGAGTTAGTGCTGGGCGGAGTCCATCCCATCAAGGTAGCCCGCGCAATACGCCCAAGGCACGTATGCGGTCACCATGGGGTGGGCACTGGGTTCGTGCACCGCGGAGACTTGGCCGTTGAGGGTGGCCTGGAGTTCGGCGGTCATGATGTCCCAATCGTAGTAGTGGTTATCTTCACAGTCGTCGCAGAAGAAGCAGATACCTTTGATGCCGTTGGGTTCTAGCACCCGACGGAATTCGTGAATAAGTTCGAGGTCATGCGTCATTGCGATGCGCTCAGCGGGCGTGAGCGGGGGATCGGGATCGTCACTTTCAAGGAACAATGCCGGATCGTTGGGGTCGTCGGCGAACGGATCAGGTGGCATGCGGTCGTTGTAGTACACAGTGCCACAGTATTGCTTGCTCACCGATAGAGGCAAGCATCTGAGCGGTTACCTTTTAGCCGGTGAAAAGGACTAGGCTTGATGCAACCTAGACCCAGCAGCTATAGCACAAAACTACATTCGTAAAGGACGGTTCATATGACTGATACGCGCGTACGTACCGGCGGCGACGATCCGAACAAAGTTGCCCTCGTGGGCCTGACGTTTGATGATGTGTTGTTGCTGCCAGACGCGTCCGATGTAATCCCCAGCGAAGTAGATACGTCCAGCCAGCTCACCCGGAATATTCGGTTAAACATTCCGCTTATTTCGGCCGCTATGGACACTGTGACCGAAGCGCGAATGGCTATCGCAATGTCCCGGCAGGGCGGCATGGGCATCTTGCACCGCAACCTGTCCATCGAGGAACAAGCGGAGCAGGTGGAATTGGTCAAGCGTTCGGAGTCCGGCATGGTCTCCGACCCGGTGACGTGTAGCCCGGACATGACTATCGGTGAGGTTGATGCTCTGTGCGCCCGGTACCGCATTTCCGGCCTGCCTGTCGTTGATGATCAGGGCAAACTTGTGGGAATTTGCACGAACCGGGACATGCGCTTCGAGGCGGATTTCGGACGTAAAGTCGCCGAGGTAATGACCCCGATGCCGCTCGTGGTGGCGAAGCAGGGCGTGTCAAAGAAGGATGCGTTGAGTCTGCTCAGCGCCAACAAGGTGGAGAAGCTGCCCATCGTAGATGAAGCTGGTGTGCTGGTTGGCCTTATCACCGTGAAGGATTTCGTGAAAACCGAGCAGTACCCACATGCTTCCAAGGACGCGTCCGGTCGCTTGCTGGTAGGTGCTGGGATCGGCACCGGTGATGAGTCTTGGAATCGTGCGGCGGCGCTCGTTGACGCGGGCGTCGATGTCCTCGTGGTCGATTCGGCTCACGCGCATTCGCAAGGTGTTTTGAACATGGTGTCGCGCGTCAAACAAGAGTTTGGTGATCGCGTCGACGTGATTGGCGGTAACCTTGCCACGCGTTCCGCGGCCAAGGCGATGATCGAAGCGGGCGCGGATGCCATCAAGGTGGGTATCGGCCCGGGCTCGATTTGCACGACGCGAGTAGTCGCGGGCGTCGGCGCCCCGCAGATTACGGCGATCATGGAGGCCGCAGTCCCCGCCAAGCAGGCGGGCGTGCCGATTATCGCCGACGGCGGCATGCAGTTTTCCGGTGATATCGCCAAGGCTCTCGCGGCTGGAGCTTCTACCGTGATGTTGGGTTCGCTGCTCGCTGGCACCGCGGAAGCTCCCGGCGAAACAGTGGTGGTCAACGGCAAGCAGTACAAGATGTATCGCGGCATGGGGTCGCTCGGCGCGATGCAGGGCCGTGGTTTGTCAGGGGAGAAGCGTTCGTTCTCCAAGGATCGCTACTTCCAAGCCGACGTGAAAAGCGAAGAAAAACTGGTGCCGGAGGGCATTGAGGGCCGCGTGCCATTCCGGGGCTCCATTGACGCGATCACGCACCAATTGGTCGGCGGTTTGCGCGCGGCGATGGGCTACACGGGTTCTGCTACCGTGGAGGAGCTGCACCGCGCGCAGTTTGTGCAGATCACAGCGGCAGGCTTGCGCGAATCTCACCCCCATGACATTCAAATGACGGTCGAAGCACCGAACTATTATCAGCGTTAACCCCACCAATAACCAGCGCTCACCCCGCCCAGGTTACGGACCTTAAGGACTCATCGATGCGTAATTATGTGGAGATCGGCAAGGGGAGGGAAGCCCGCGTGGGCTACCGTTTGTCCGATATCTCAATTGTGCCGAACCGCCGCACTCGTTCGTCGAAGGATGTGAACACGTCTTGGAGTATTGATGCTTACGCGTTTTCCATCCCCGTGATGTCGCACCCGACGGACGCGCTCGCGTCCCCTGAGTTCGTGATTGAGATGGGCAGGCTGGGTGGCCTCGGCGTGATCAACGCGGAGGGGCTGTGGGGCCGCCATGCGGATCTTGAAGCGGCGATTGCGCGCGTGCGCGAGGCTGCGGTGACGGAGGACGGCACGTTCGATTATGAGACTGCCAATCCAATTGCCGTCTTGCAGGAGTTGCATGCCGCGCCCATCGACGAGACGTTGCTCACGGAGCGCATCACTCAGGTGCGCGAATCCGGGGTGACTGTGGCGGTGCGCGTGTCGCCACAGCGGGCGCGGGAGTTGGCGCCGGTGGTGATTGCGGCCGGTGCGGAGCTGTTGGTGATTCAGGGCACGTTGATTTCTGCGGAGCATGTGGCGCAGGGCGGGGAGCCGCTGAATTTGAAGGAGTTTATTGGGGCGCTTGAGGTGCCCGTGATTGTCGGCGGCGTGGTTGATTATTTCACGGCGTTGCATTTGATGCGTACGGGCGCCGTTGGTGTGATTGTGGGCGGCGGTACGAATACGAACGAACGTACGTTGGGTATGGAAGTGCCCATGGCTACGGCGATTGCTGATGCTGCCGCCGCCCGACGGGACTACCTCGACGAAACGGAGGGGCGCTACGTGCACATTATCGCCGACGGCGAGATTTATGCCTCCGGGGATATGGCGAAGGCGATCGCGTGCGGCGCCGATGCTGTGATGCTGGGCATGCCGCTTGCCGACGCCGCGGAAGCCGCCGGTCAAGGCTTATACTGGCCATCCACCGCTGGTCACCCGCGTTTCCCTAGGGGCGCGGTGGTACCCGGCAGCAGTGACTTGTTGGGCGATCTTTCCCAGCAGGCTCCGTTGGAGACGATTCTGCTCGGGCCGTCTTCTCATGCCTATGGTGACCACAATTTTGTTGGCGGGTTGCGCCGCGCCATGGCGAAGGCTGGCTACACGGATTTGAAGAGTTTCCAAAAGGTCGATTTGACGGTGTTTTACTGCTAGCTGTGCTTGCGGTGAGGCTCGTGGAAGGTGCGAGCCCCAGTCACGGTGGTGGCCAACACCCCCGCCCCGAGGCATGCGACACTGGCAGCCCACAATACGGGTTCCAGCCCAAAATATTTCACTGCCGGGGCCATGAGTGCGAGCCCGGCGGGGGCCAACCCGTAGGAGACGAGGAAGTCTAGGGAGGATACCCGGGCGATAAGCTCGGGTTTCATTTCCCGCTGGACGCAGGTAAACCATGGGACATTAAACACCTCGATGCCAACGCCGGCGAGCACATAGGCGGTGACTACAATCCACCAATGCCACCCGTTGAGCGCCACAGCCATCGCGGCCGCCACTAGGCCATAAGCAGCAAGGCCTGCGAAGGCCCACCAACCTTGGGATTTTGGGACCCAGCGGATCATGAGCACAGCGCCGATAATGGCGCCGAAGCCGTACCCGGTGGTGGCCATAGCTAGCAGCGTATCCGTGCCAGTGATCTGCTCGCTTACTAGCGGCAGCAGCACGCCGGTGGCGGAATAGCCGAACATGATGACTGCGGCGAGTAGCCCTAAGCCGGCCATAAACCAGCGATGCTTGCGGGCTTCTTGGAAACCTTCCTGAAAACCCTTCGCCAAGGATTGATGTGGGACCCTTGGGGCTTCGGCAATGCCCACGGTGCTTGTGACCACGAGTACCCATAGTGCCGCAGTGATGAGCAACAGGACATTGGTGCCAAGGGTTCGGCTGCCGATCGCCGCTAACGTTGGTGCCACAACCACGACCAACCGTACTGATAGCGTGTTCGCCGCATTCGCTGCTTGTCGTTGGGGCCCCACTATGTTTGCGGCGATCAGCGATTGAAACGCTGGGCGGCAGGCCCCTTGGCCGGCGCCGATTGCTGCTGCGCTGAGTGACATTAACACCAGCGAAGATCCGGACATTGCGAAGCCAACACTGCTGATAGCGGCGAGCAGACCAGCGATTCGGACTGTGCGCACTGCGGATGCCATGTCTGCCAGTGCGCCAGCTAGGGGCATGATGGCTACGAGACCGATGGTCCGTGCCGCCAGAATGATGCCCAGCTGCGTTGCGTCAAGTTCATCGGTAATTAATTGCAATCCTAGGATGAACGGCAATGCCCATGTGGCCAGCCCACTGGCGGTTGAGCCCGACCATAGTTTGACGAATGTATAGTTGCGTAACAGTTGGTGCATTATGCTTCCTTCTTCTGCATGTGATAGTAGTTTAATTTATTGAAAAACTTTTTCGAAAAGCGTGCACATGTGCAGAAGGGTCACTATGTTGAAGCGTCATATTTATTCCGTCGTAGCGATGGCGGCGATCTCTGGGTTGTTGGTTTCGTGTAGTGGAAATGTGGAATCGGGCAAGGATGCGGCGGATTCCGGTTCCGTTTTCACGATTGATAACTGTGGATTTGAATTGGAATTTAAATCAACCGCCAAACGCGCTGTCTCCACCGAGCAAGCGGCAACTGATACGCTCTTAGCGCTGCACGTGGACAAACAAATGGTGGGTACCGCGAACCTTAAGACCGCAGTCCTTCCTGAGTATCAGGAAAAATACGAAGCGATTGAAAAGATTGCCGAACGCGTGCCCACTGGTGAGCAATTGCGTTCGGTGGATCCTGATTTCGTTTATTCACCATTCGAATCAGTGTATACCGCGGATGGTTCGGGGACCCGCGAAGAACTTAAAGAGCTTGGGGTAAACGCATACTATAGCAATGTGGAATGCCGAGATTACGCCCCCAATAAAGGTAAAAATGCGTTCGATTTGATTGAAAAGGACGTGACCGAGCTGGGAACTATTTTCGGCGCAGAAACTCGCGCAAAGGAACTCGTTGAAGATCAACACAAGATCATCGCAGAGGCCAAAAGCAAGGACATTAAAAACGCGGACAAACTATCCATCCTGTATCTCTACTCCGTGTACCAGGGCGCACCCTATGTGGCGGGTAACACGGGGGTTGGCCAAAGCATCAGCGACATTGTGGGCGTAAAAAACGTATTCGAGGACACCAATGAGTTGTGGCCCGAAGTTGCCTGGGAAGCAATCGCGGAGCGCAACCCCGAGGTAATCGTGCTGGCGGACCTGAAAGAACGCGGCGCACCAGGTGATAGCTATGAAGACAAGATCGAAGCCATGAAAAAAGATCCTGCGATGAGCCAATTGGATGCGGTGAAAAACGAGCGTTTTATTATTGTTCCCGGCGTGGAACTTGACGCAAACGTGCGTTCCGCTCACGCCCTGCAGGTCATCGCTGACGGCTTGGCTCAACAGGGATGAGGAAGCAACGACACCCCGCAATCCTCTGGATCTTCGGGATCTTGGCGATTGTTGCGGCGACGTCCGGGAGCCTGTTTCTGGGCGCGGCGTCGTTAAGCTGGGTGGAAGTGTGGGGCGCCGTCACGCACAAAACGGGGTTGTTTATTAGCGCTGCGTACCCAGAGCCATCTTTGCTGCGCCAATCAATCCTGTTTGAGCTGCGTATTCCGCGTATCCTCATGGGGGTTATCGTGGGCGGCGCACTCGCGGTTGCCGGTGCTGCGCTGCAAGCCATCACCCGCAATGACCTGGCGGAACCCTACCTGTTGGGCGTATCCTCCGGCGCATCAACAGGCGCGGTCGTGGTGATTGTGCTCGTCTCCGCAGCGTCGTTCGGAGGAAGTGCGGCGTTCGGGCTCACCGGCGGGGCAGCACTCGGCGCGCTGGCTTCCTTCGGGTTGCTCATGGCGCTACTCAAAGGCTCTGGTTTTTCCTCCACCCGGGTAGTACTGACGGGCGTGCTGGTAGGACAACTTTTCTCCGCACTTACCTCGCTGATTCTGATGGCGCGAGGCGCCGCAGACTCCGTACGCGGCGTGATGTTCTGGCTGCTTGGCGCGCTCGGCGCCTCCCGTTGGGACACGCTTACGGTGGTGGCGCTGGTATGCACTCTGTGCAGCATTGTGCTGTGGGCGATGTCCCGCTATCTCGATTGCCTAAGCTTCGGCGACGACACCGCGGAATCCATGGGGGTTCCCGTGGCGCGCGTCCGGTCCATCACGCTGATCACGGTGGCATTGCTCACCGGTGCCACCGTATCCTCCGTGGGTGCCATCGGGTTTATCGGGCTCATCGTGCCGCACGCCGTGCGCATGGTGATCGGTCCTGCGCACGCCCAACTCATCCCGGTAAGTGCGCTGCTAGGATCCGCGTTCCTCGTCATCACAGACGCGTTGGCGCGCACCGCGTTTAACCCGCAGGAAGTACCCGTCGGGGTATTTACCGCCATTATTGGCGTACCCATGTTCTTTCTAATCCTCAAGCGAGGTCAACGGTTGTGAGCATTGAATTACGCGATGCGTCTGTGGCTTACGGGCCCAAAACGGTGGTCAGCAATGTCAGCTTCACCTGTGCGCCGGGCACCGTAACCGCGCTGGTAGGGCCAAATGGTTGCGGCAAGTCGACGCTGTTGCGCGCTATCGCCGGAGTCCACCAGTACGGCGGTGACATCACCATCAACGGGGCGTCACTTGCGTCCTACCCGCGGCGCGAACGGGTGCACCAACTCGCCTTTGTGGCGCAATACACCGAATCCGAAACGGACTTGACGGTGCGGCACATCGTGTCCCTAGGGCGCGTGGCAGGCAAAGGACCGTGGGCAAGTATGACGCAACATGACCGTGATGTGGTGGCGCGGTCATTAGCCGACGTGGATATCGAGCATCTGGCCGATCGGCCGTGGAGCCGGCTGTCCGGTGGCGAAAAACAACGCAGCCACGTGGCCCGTGCGCTCGCCCAGGACGCCCAGACCCTCGTGCTGGATGAACCCACCAACCACCTGGATATCCACCACCAATATGAGCTGATGGATTTATGCGCCAATCTGGCACACGAGCGGGACGTGTGCGTCTTGGCTGCGATTCACGACCTTGGCCTTGCCGCCCGATTTTGCGATCATATCGTGGTGCTGCACCAAGGAGGGGTGCTCGATCAGGGCCCACCGAGAGAAGTGCTGAATGCCGAAAACCTGCGGCGGGTGTTTCGCATCGACGCTCAGCTGCGAGTATCTGAGGCCGGTATCGTTGGCCTAGAATGTGCCGGTACCATCGCCCACACCGCGTGAAGGGGGGCGCCCTCATCAGAGGGCAAGGGCGACTAGCTTGTAGCAACTTCGGTAGTTTGAGGTTGGTCCTCACATCGGTTTTGGGTAATTGGAGAGAAATGCTGAAGAAATTATCGGTCATTGGGTGTGCTACGGTAGCCACACTTCTGCTGGGCGCATGCAGCGATGGCGCCGCTGACAATGGCGCTACTCAGCAGGAGACGCAACCGGAGACTTCACAGCTGGACAATAGCTTCCTGGATGGTGGGCAGGAAGTCCCAGCCCCTGAAGGATTTGACCCCTTGGGTACCGGTAAGGTTTATAGCGGCGCGTTTTCGGTCACCGCTACCGCAGGCAGTGATTTAAAAACCGATTACGCGCTCATTGACGGCACCGCATACTTCGACCTCGGCGACCTTGAACCTCTCGATAACGAAACTACTGTTACCGTGCATGTGCGCAATGGCGGCGTCAGTGTGATCCTGCCCAAAGATGTCCCCGTAGAATTACAGTGCGATATCAAAGATGGTGAGGGAGACTGTTCCGCAGACCGCTACAACCCAGACGCATCTGGGGAAGTGCTGCGGATGAAACTGGACGTTACCGGTGGGAAGGTGGATGTCGCTGAGTTGGAAGCGGCGCCCTAAGGCGCGGCGTCGAAAGGTGGCTGCGGGAAGACGAAAGGAAATTCGATGCGTAGGAACATTGCGCTGGTGGGCGCTGGATTGGCGGTCGGGGTATTGCTCGCCGGGTGCAACAATAAACCCGACGATGTGGAAGCCGCGGTTTCGTCAGCCTCTAGCGTGCAATCGAGCGTGATGGCGAGCGTCGAATCGGAGGCGAGTTCCGCTGTCGCCGAAGCCCACGCTGCGCTGGAGCAATCCCGCAATGACGCGTTCGTGGGCACTGGCGCTCCCATTCCTGCACCGGCAGACTTTGACCCGCTGGGCACTGGGCATGTGTTTGCGGGAGACTACGTGGTTACCGCACATACTGTCGATCAGCTGCGCGATGCTTATGCCTCGGTGGGGGACACCGCACAATTTCAGCTCGGTGCGTTGGAGCCGCTGCCCGCGGACCGCACGGTGAATGTGTATACGGATGCCGCCGCCGTCAGCGTGTACCTACCTTCGAACGTGCCGGTGCGTCTCCATTGCAATGCCGTCAACGCATTTGCTGATTGCGGCACGGGGTCGTTCAACTCGCAGGCGCCGGGTGGGGTTCTGACACTGAATATCGAAACTCGGGGCGGGGATATTGCTGCAATTCAATCGTAGGCAATGCAGTAGAATGCTGTAGCGTGACTCAGCAGACCCATCGCCCCGTCCTTGTCGTTGATTTCGGGGCGCAATACGCCCAGCTTATTGCCCGCCGCGTGCGGGAAGCGCGCATCTACTCCGAGGTGATTCCGCACACCGCAACCGTGGCGGAAATCAAGGCTAAAAACCCGGCTGCGCTGGTACTTTCGGGGGGACCTTCCTCCGTGTATGCCCCTGGTGCTCCCGCGTTGGATCCTGAAATTCTCGCCCTCGGACTGCCGGTGTTTGGCATTTGTTACGGCTTTCAGGCGATGACGCACGCGTTGGGCGGCACCGTCGCCCACACCGGAAATCGTGAATATGGTCGAACGGACTTGTACGTCGATGGGGGCGCGTTACATGCCGGTTTCGAAAATACCCACAAAGTGTGGATGAGCCACGGCGACGCGGTCACCGAAGCCCCCGCAGGTTTTGTGGTTACCGCCCACTCCGAGGGCGCGCCCGTAGCCGCGTTCGAATGCCAAGATCGGCGGATGGCTGGCGTGCAATATCACCCAGAGGTGCTGCATTCCCCGCACGGCCAAGAGGTACTAGTACGCTTCCTCACCGAGGTGGCGGGTCTGCCGCAGGATTGGACGCCGGCGAATATTGCCGAGGAACTCATCGAAGCGGTTCGCGAACAAGTCGGCGAACATGGTCGCGCAATTTGCGGGCTTTCCGGCGGCGTGGATTCCGCGGTGGCCGCAGCGCTGGTACAGCGCGCCATCGGCGACCGCCTCACCTGCGTGTTTGTGGACCATGGCTTGTTGCGCGCCGGGGAGCGCGAGCAGGTGCAGCAGGATTTCGTGGCCGCTACCGGCGCGAACCTGGTTACCGTGGATGAGCGTGAGGCGTTTTTGGCCAAGCTTGCGGGGGTGACTGATCCAGAGGCGAAGCGCAAAGCCATCGGCGCCGAATTTATTCGTTCGTTCGAGCGCGCCGTCGCCCAAGTGCTTGCCGACGCCCCGGCTGGCGCGAGCGTTGACTTCCTCGTCCAAGGCACCTTGTACCCGGATGTGGTGGAGTCCGGCGGTGGCAGCGGCACCGCCAATATCAAGAGTCATCACAATGTGGGTGGCCTGCCGGACGATGTGGAATTTGTGTTGGTAGAGCCGCTGCGCACGTTGTTTAAAGATGAAGTGCGCGCCGTGGGCCGGGAGCTTGGCTTGCCGGAGGAAATTGTGAACCGTCAGCCATTCCCCGGTCCGGGCTTGGGCATTCGCATTATCGGTGAAGTGACGGAGGGGCGGCTGGAAACCCTCCGAGCTGCCGATTTGATCGCCCGCACGGAGCTTACCGCCGCCGGATTGGATGCCGAAATTTGGCAATGCCCCGTGGTGCTCTTGGCGGACATTCGCTCCGTCGGCGTTCAAGGTGACGGCCGCACCTACGGTCACCCAATTGTGTTGCGCCCGGTTTCCTCCGAAGACGCGATGACCGCCGACTGGACCCGCCTGCCGTACGACGTGTTGGAGAAAATTTCTACGCGGATTACCAACGAGGTGCCGGACGTTAACCGCGTGGTACTGGATTGCACCTCCAAGCCACCGGGCACCATCGAGTGGGAATAATCGTTTGATTTCCGGATGGTGATTGCGGCGCTGGTGGTGCGGCTAGAGGCCCTGGTTGGGAATCCGCCCCACCGCTTGCACGTGGTCGCCCGCCCACACGTAGGTGACGTCCACGAAGAAGTTTTCTGATTTCGCGTTGGGGTCGTCGCTGGCGTAGAAGGCTTCCCAGTCTTTGTAGCGGACGGTGACGGAGCGGTTGTCGGTAGCGATCACTACGTGTTGTGCTGGCACTAATGCACCTACGCCGAGGTATTCGCCTTTGTGGAACAGCATGAGTTGCATTTCGAATTCCGCGGATGGGTATTCGAGCGGCATGAGCGTGGCGTAGGAGAGGTCGGAGCAGGTGTCGTAGTTGCTGTCGCCGTGGTAGGTCCAACCGCTGTGTTGCGCGTCGTGCGGCTTGGGCACGTTCGGGATGTTACGTGTGATTTCGGGGGAGTTGGGTTCGCCGGGGCAGCCGGGGTTGGGGTGCGCGTTTGGGGTGAGGGTAGCTCCGGGCTCCGTTTCCGTATCGACGTCCGGCGTGGCGGCGTTATGCTGTGCATCACCCTTGGCAGGCTCGGCCGTCGTTACGGTAACAACTTCCGGATCGGGGTGTTCGGTAGTGGGCCGGCCAATAGGCAGCAAGGCGCAGGAAGTGCACAGAAGAGTGCTTGCGAGGGTGGGAAGCAAGAAACGGCGCATGTGGGACCACTATAACTGTGCGGGTGTTGTTATAGCACCATGGCGGCGGCCCAGCCAGCTACAAGGAGGGGGATATTGAAGTGCAGGAAGGTCGGGATGACGGAGCCGGTGATGTGGTCGTGTTGGCCGTCGGCGTTTAGGCCGGCGGTGGGGCCGAGGGTGGAATCGGAGGCGGGGGAGCCGGCGTCGCCGAGTGCGCCTGCGGTACCGATGATCGCTACGGTGGCTAGCGGGGAGAACCCCAACGATGCACACAGTGGGACGTAGATCGCGGCGATGATAGGCAGGGTGGAGAATGAGGAACCGATGCCCATGGTGACAATCAACCCGACTATCAGCATGGCCATCGCTGCGGCCGCTTTTGAGCCTGCGAAGAGGGCGGCGGAGGCGTCGACAAGCGATTCGATATCGCCGGTGGCGTTCATCACGGAAGCGAAACCCTGGGCGGCAATCATGATGAAGCCAATCAGGGCCATCATTTTCATGCCGGAGGTGAATACGTCGTCAGCCTCCCGCCAGTTCACGGCGCCGGTGACAAGGAAGATGCTCAAGCCCACGAGCGCGCCGATCAACAGGGAATCCGCCTCCAGTTCCATGAATTGCATGATTACCTGGATGGCAAACGTCGCTACGATGGCAATGAGCGCGACAGTGACCTTATAGGGTGACAGCGGCTGGGATTCCAGCTTGCTGGTGGCGGTGATGGGGATATCTTCGTAGGTGCGGGGGCGCCGGTAGGTAACAAACACCGCCACGAGCATGCCTCCGAACATCCCGAGCGCCGGAATGCCCATCGCTTTCATGACGTTGATCCCCGCGGTATCCATGCCCGCGTCGTTGATGTTGCCCAGCAAAATATCGTTGAGGAAGATGCTACCGAAGCCCAGCGGAATAAACATGTAGGTGGTGACCAGGCCAAACGTAATGACGCAGGCGACCGCCCGGCGATCCAACTTCAGCCGGTTGAGCACAGTGAGCAGTGGCGGAATCAGCAATGGAATGAACGCGATGTGCACGGGGATCAAATTCTGGCTCATTATTGCCATGGACATAATGCCCAGCAGCAACCCCCATTTGGTCACCGCATGTGCGGTGGCGTTGACGCCTTCGTTGGTGGAGCCCATCTTTTCGATGAGCCAATCCGCAAGTAGGCGGGGTAAACCCGAGGCCGCCACTGCCATAGCGAAGGCGCCGAGCAACGCGTAGCTTAAGGCGATTTTCGCGCCGCCGGACAGGCCGTCTTGGAAGGCCACCATGGTGCCATCCAGGCCGAGGCCGCCGACGAGGCCGCCGACGACCGCGCCGATAAACAGGGCGAGCACGACGTGCACGCGCGCCAGCGCGAGCGCAAGCATGACGATGACCGCAAGCAATACAGCATTCATGCATACCAACTTAGGTTGAAAGGCCCTCACCTCATAATTTTACGGCCCAGTGGGGGTATATTATTCGCCCAAGTGTGAATTTTACTTTGGGTGCTAAGGGTTTCTGTGGGTGTTGTGCGGGGGATATGTGCGGCTAATTTCAGGGTTTGCCCTGAGAAAACCCTGGACTTGCGCTGTTGGGGTTGTTGGGGGTTTATGTGGCGTGGGACGATACATGCTATGGATTCCCCGTACCCCACATATGTGCGCTACCGCCAAGGGCGCGTCGTGGCAGGTGTTGCGGCTGGTTTGTCCGGCCACCTCGGTGTGAACGTTTTTATGGTGCGCCTGGCTATGATTTTCACCATGCTGTTCGGGGGCATCGGGCTGTTGTTTTATTCGCTGTTGTGGATTTCCACAAAATTGCAAGACGCCCCACCGGAGGTGCTGGAGCAGCAGCAGCGGCAGGTCGGGTCTTTCATGCTGGTGCCGGTGGGGTTGCTCGGGGCGGTGGCTTCGTTTTCCTTCGCCACTGGTTTTCAGGGCAGTACGCTGCTCGCGTTGGGGTCGCTCGGAATGGGTGCGATGTTGGCTTGGCGCGCCATGGACAGCGGGGAGGATGCGTTCACTTCTTCCCGCGGCATTCTCAGCATTCTCGCTGGGGCGTTGTTGTTGGGTTCGGGAGTGGTGCTGGCGCTGTTGAATTGGGAGACGCCGGCGGTGTTCATGGCGTCGATAGTGGCGGTGCTGTTGACGTTGGCGGGTGTGCTGGTGTTGGGATTGCCGCTGTGGTTGCGGCTGTGGGATGCGCTCACGGAGGCGCGGGCGGAAACGCGGGCTGCGGCGGAGCGTGCCGAAATTGCTTCTCGGTTGCACGATTCGGTGTTGCAGACGCTGGCGTTGATTCAGAAGCAGGTTGATGATCCGCAGGCGGTTGCCCGGCTGGCGCGTTCCCAAGAACGACAGTTGCGCCAGTGGCTGTTTGAGTCTGAGAAAACGCAACCCACAACGACATTTGCGGCGCTCGGACGGGCCTGCGCCGAGGTTGAAGATATGTTCGGGTTGCACATTGCGCCGGTAACGGTGGGCGCGGATTCGCCGCTGACGGTGGAAACCCAGGCTGCGGTGCTGGCCGCGCGGGAGGCGATGGTGAATGCCGCGAAGTACGCGCAGGTTGCGCAGCTCGATGTGTATGCCGAAAACTTTGACGGTTTGGAAATTTTCGTGCGCGATCGCGGCGTGGGTTTCGACGTCGATTGCATCCCCGCCGACCGGCATGGCGTACGTGATTCCATCCTTGGGCGCATGAAACGAGTGGGTGGGGAGGCGGAGATTCGTTCCGGGGATGACGGCACGGAGGTGAAAATCCGGGTTTCCGTGGGGGAAACGGCTGTGGGCGAAGACTTGCTACATTTCCCCCCGCCGGTCTCGGAGAGCCAATCGGAGGGAACACAGGTGCCGTAGCATGGCAGTATGTGCACGGTGTTTTTGGTTGATGATCATTCGGTGTTTCGTTCTGGCGTGAAGGCAGAAATCTCCCAAGCATTGGAGGTCGTCGGGGAGGCGGGCACCGTTGCGGGCGCTATCGAAGGTATTCAGAATACCCGTCCTGATGTGGTGCTTTTGGACGTGCACATGCCGGAAGGTGGCGGCCAGGCCGTGATTCGTGGGGTAGACGCTAGTACTACGTTTCTTGCGCTGAGTGTTTCGGACGCTGCGGAAGATGTTATTTCTGTGATCCGCGCTGGCGCCCGTGGGTACGTTACCAAAACCATTTCCGGACCGGAGCTTATCGACGCCGTGCAACGCGTGCACTCCGGGGACGCCGTGTTTTCACCACGGCTCGCGGGTTTTGTGCTTGATGCGTTTTGCGCCCCTGATCGTGTTGCCGGCGCCGGCGTTGTTGACGCCCCTGATGCAGACAGTGCCACGGAATCCGGGCGGCATGCCCCTGTGTCTGACCCGGTGATTGACGCCTTAACCCGGCGGGAGCTTGAAGTGCTGCGGTTGTTAGCCCGCGGATATACCTACAAGGAAATCGGTAAGGAATTGTTTATTTCCGTGAAAACGGTGGAGACGCACGCCTCGAATATCTTAAGGAAAACCCAGCAGTCTAACCGTCACGCCCTGACTCGGTGGGCGCAATCCCACGACCTTGATTAACCGCCGGTAGCTTAGTGTTCTTTTGGTGGTTGGGCTACCGCGTAGGAGAGGAAGCCGCAGCCGAGGGCGATGATGCAGGAACCGATGATCGTCCAGGTAAGGGATTTTTCCGTCACTGGGGTGCATGTTCCGGCGCACATGAGTGGGGCCATTTCCATGAGATGGGTGCCTTGGAGGAACCACAAGAGCCCCACGGAAATTAAGCTGGCGCCGATAAAAACTTTGATCGATCGTTTGGCAAACGACATGTCCTGCGCTCCATATGTGTATCTATTAAAAAGCTTAGAGGCGATGCTATAACGCCTGTGAGCGCACATGCTATGGCTTGGGGGAAACGTACCTGAAGCGTTATGGAGCGTGGAGCAAGTGTCACGCCAAGGTTATGGTTTTGTTGCCAAATTCACCGCACCCCCGAAGCTTGCGCACATGCGTTCGAAAACGGATACTGGAACCCATGATGGGAACTAGCGTTCGAAAGGTTGATGGTGCTGATCTTCGCGGAATGAGCCGCGACGAACGCATCCATATCCTACGCGGACGCATGGCCGCGTTGGGCGCCTTGGGCGGGCACGGCACCCCCGCGCCCGCGAGTGCGTCAACCCCTAGGAGCGCTTCGAAGCATTTCGATACGGAAGATGTTGTCCCAGTTCCAGGGGCGTTGGCGGAAGTGCTTCCCGGCGGCGGGCTCGCGCGTCGCGCGGTGTCTGTGTTTAATGAATGCTCGCCGCTGGTGATGCATGTGTTGGTACATGCGGCTCGTCAGGGCGGCAGCATTGGCGTGGTCGGCTGGCCCGATCTCTGTTTCGCAGAAATGAGCGAATATAGTGAGGCGTTTCGGCATGTGGTGTGTGTCCCCGACCCTGGGATAGAGCCGCTGTCGGTGGCTGCGACGCTCGGGGAGGGGCTCGATCTTGTGTGTTGCTATCTGCCCCAAACGGAGGTGACTGTTTCCCGCGCGCGCCCGCTGCTGGCAAAGCTGCGGCGGGGTACGGCGTCGGTCATTTTGGTGGGCGCGCATATCGCTGGCGCGGCGGCCCGCGTCCGAGGCACGGTGCTGGGATTCCACGGTGTCGGCCAAGGTGTCGGGCGCATTCGAACGATAGAGCTGAAAGTCGAGGTGGCGGCGCGCGGCCAGCAGGCAAGCACCACCCTGCAGCTTGGTGCGCCGCTAGCGTCCGACAGGCAGCTGCTGCGGGCGGTGTGAGCCATGCGGTGTTTGGTGCTGTGGTTTCCGGATTGGCCGGTGCAGGTGTTGCGGCGGGCGCTGGGGGCGCAACCCCACGACCCCATCGCCATCGCACGCGCGGGCGAAGTGTGGGTGTGTAACCAGGCGGCCCGCAATGTCGGGGTGCGGCGCGGCATGCGGGTGCGGCACGCCCAAGCGTTGTGCCCGCGCCTGCAGGTGGCGGCTGAAGATCAGCGCCGCGACTCCGAGGAATTCGAACAAATAGTCGTGGCGTTGGATGGGCTTGCAGCGGGTGTGGAAGTGTTGCGCCCAGGCCTCGTGGCGGTGGATGCGTGTGCGGCGGCGACGTACCACGGCGGCGAGGCCCGCGCGATCGAGCTTTTGGTGGATGCGGCGGCGATGTGTGGTGTGGACTCTTTTGCGGGGGTGGCAGATGAGATCACTACCGCCATGATTGCCGCCCGAGTGCCGGCGCTGGTCTCGCCGAAAGATTCAAAGACGTTTTTGGCTAGTCAGCCGGTGCGTATCCTAAGTGCGGAGGACGCGCTGGACGTAGACCCGCACACGGTGCAAACGCTGATTGAACTTGGGTTACGCACCCTCGGGCAGGTTGCGGATGTAGGCGCGCACAGCATGGTGTCTCGGTTCGGCGCGGCGGGCGAACGCGTGTATCGGATTGCCGTTGCGGATACGCAGCGCAGGGTAGCGCCGCCAGCGCCGAGTGCGGAGTTTGCGGTGCGGTACCGCCCCGAGGAGCCCATCGAGCGGGTCGATGCCGCAGCGTTCCTCGGCCGCCAGCTCGCCCACGAGCTGCACGAAACGCTGCAACACTATGGGCTCGCTTGCCAACGATTGTGTGTTCGGGCGGAGCTTTCCAATGGGGACACCGTAGAACGCGTGTGGCGCACCTGGGACACCTTGTCAGAGGAGGGCATGGCCGACCGCGTGCGGTGGCAATTGGACGGCTGGTTGCGCGGTGGGGCGTCGATAGGCGAGGACGGCGGGATTGTCGCGCTCACCTTGGATCCGCTCGAGGTGGGTGTGCCGGATACCGCCGGATTGTGGGGCGATGCGCGGCCGCAGGAACAGGCGCGGCGCGTCATTGAGCGGGTGCAATCTACGCTGGGGCCGGACCGTGTGCTCCAACCTTTTCGCACTGGTGGTCGAGGCGCGGTGTCGCGTGTGGCGTTCGCCCCCTACGGGGAACCCACCACCTGCGCGCCCCGCTGGAATGGCGCCCTGCTCAGCCCGCATCCGACCCGTATGCTCAACACCGAAGCAACGCTTTTCGACGCCGCGGATGCGCACGTCACCCTCGACGACGAAGCGCTACTAACCTCGCCGCCGACGCGGTTGCGCCTAGGTGGAGCAAGCCACGAAATCACCGGATGGGCGGGTCCGTGGCTTGACGGCAGCCGAGCTAGAATACAGGTACTGACCAGCGATAACGCCTACCTGTTGTGTTGGGCAGCTCAAGCGTGGCGGGCGGAGGCTAGCTACGCGTAGTAGTGCCTGCGCCCGGGCGCTACTTATGCAGAATGTCGATGACCACGCGGGTGGGGTTTTCCAGCACTTGCACCGAATACGGGCGCCGCTCGCCCTTGATGCCGATGATGAACTGGGATTGCGCCTCGAAGGTGCCGCCGTCCACGATGTCCGAAACCAACTCGGTATTCATTTCCACCCGCCCGATATTCGGGTTATCTACCCCGAGTTCGAAAGGGTACGCGGTGCCCGTGATCATGATTTCCAAAGCGGTGTCGCCCGGCACTTCGATGGGGTCTCCGCTGGCCTGTTGCCGAGGGGAGTCCGTGTAGTCCGCAATCCAGCCCGGTGCGCCGGAGCCGGTGGTTTCAAATACGATGCGGTCGAAACCGTCGTGGCTGGCGGCGCGTACCGAGGTGACTACCAGCATGCCCATGTCTGCGGGGTTGTGTGTATGCGGCTCTAGGGAAGCCTCGCCAAGCGGGGCTAGTCCGGCATGGCTGGGGGCCTCCGTGCTGGTGCCGCCTGTGGACGTCGCCTCAGCGCTGGATGCCCGCGGTGAAGCGGTGCTGGAACCGGACGAATTTTCGGAATTCATGGAGGCGGAAGAATGTTGGGTTGCTCCATTTGGTGCGCACGCGCCAAGCATGCCTGCGAGGATGCAAGCGCTGAAAGTACAGGCAAGGAACCCACGGGGAAGACCAAGAGGTGACTGCACGGACATGTTGTTAGCGTATCTACAAATTGTGGGCAAGATAGTCTGACGCGGCCGATTGTAAACGAATCGTTGTAAAAGATCGCTATTCTGGAGACTTATGAGCACCACAACGCGTTGTTCAGCAGCGCTTCATGAGCCACTGCCCGGTACGGCAAAGGAGGGGAGCGTCTATGTGCTGCTGGAACACCTACAAGGGTGGGGTCGTGATGTGCTCGACGGGGTCGCCTTCGGGGCGGACCTCACCGCCGATATTAAGGCGCACCTGAAAAAAACTGGTGCCCAACTCCAGTTGATTCGCAAACCTGGCCGCGCGGCAAGGCATCGTACGCATCGGCGAATGTACCTTGTGTTTTGTGAGCTCGGCGTGATCGAAACCTTAGCCGTCACTGGCCCCGCCGCCATTTTGCGGCTCGACCTTACCGGCCCTGGGCGCAATGGCGCGGAACCGGTCGATCACCCATTGGCACTGGTGTGCACTCACGGCAAGCGGGACATGTGCTGCGCGCTTAAAGGGCGCCCCGTGGCAGCAGCCATGCAAACCTGCTTTTTCGGCGACGAAATCTGGGAGTCCTCGCACACCAAAGGGCACCGGTTTGCGCCCTCGATGCTGCTCTTCCCTTGGGGCTACTCGTATGGACGTTTGAAAGCACCCGCGGCGATTGAAATGCTGAAGCGCGCCAGCCTTGGCGAAATGTACCTGAAGGGCAATCGCGGGCGGGGCACCTTCGACTCAATCGGACAAGTTGCCGAACTTGCTGTGGCGGAAGTGCTTCTCGACGCCCGCGAACCCCTCGCCCCCGGTACGCTTATGGTCGCATCCGACGGTGAGACCACTCGCGTGGTGGGGCACCCTGATGGCAGGCGCTGGCGGGTGCAGCTGGAACAACAGGAGGTCGATGGGGTGATCGCCTCCTGTGGGGGAGTACCCACGGTCGGCCACTCGTGGGTAGTCACTTCGGTGGAACACGTGGGTTAGTTTCAGCCCTGCGCCGTGAGCATGGACAACAAAAACACGCTGTCCTCGGTGGCTTCAACTCGGTGTGTGATCTGCGCTGGCAAGTGGGCAATCCGGCCCGGGGTAAGCACTTCGCTGTGCTCGCCGGCGTGGAACACGATGTGCCCACTGACGCACTGCACCGTGATGGGATGCGCGCAGCGATGATCCTGCAACACCTGTCCGGCTTGGAACGTCATGGCGATCAAGTTCACCCCATCTGCGGTGACCAGCCGTTTGACGGCGGGGCTGTCGCCGGCGGTGGGGGCGGGGGCGTCGTTAATCACGTCGAATGCGCGGAGCTCTTCGCCGCGGCTATCGGCAGGCGGATGGAACGTGAGTTCCTTTTTCTTGCAAATCAGCGACACCGCGGCGAGATGATCGCGATATTTGGTAAACGTCCGCCGCATATCCAGTACACGGGCGCGTGCGTCTGGGTTGCGCAGCAGGTTCACCATGATACGTGCTACGCGTGGGCCCTCGTCGGCGAGCAGTTGCTTTGGGTCCAACAGCCCCATAGGTGCCGTGCGCGCAGCAACCACCTCAAAACCCTGGGATTCGAATAGCGCTGTCCATTCGGCGACGGTGAGCGGGCGGGCGTTGACGCGGATACTGCGGGCGAGCGCCTTGCGCAATTCGTCGGCGGTGGATTCATCAACGTCATCTGGAGTGAGCGCGAGCTCGTGGATTGCGTAGGTTCCGCCGGGCGAAAGCACGCGCCACGCCTCAGCAATGATGGCTTCTTTGCCGCGGTTGCCCTGCATGGTGAGCATCGCCTCGCCAATAATGAGGTCCGCGCTGCCGGTATCCAGCCCAGTCTCGTGTGCCTTCGCCGTGACCACCGTGCCGCGGCTGCCCACGGCGCGTTGTGTCGACTCCACCGCGTGAGCGTCCTCATCGACGCCGACATAGGATTGCGGGTGACGCTCCAGCACTTCAGCCGCGGTGAGGCCTAGCCCGGGGGCGAGTTCTACAACCCGTTTGCCGGTAGGGTTCGCCGCCTCCACCATCCATGTGGTGAGTTTGCGGCCGCCGGGGCGCAGGACTCGTTTGCCAAGTTTGGCCAGTAGCCAGTGTCCTTGGAGGTGCTTTGATCCCGTCATGATCACTCCTTTGGTAGGTGAGGCTTCCATTATATCTGGAAAACATGCACGGGAAATACTTCTTTTATTGAGGGTGTGGGTCTGGGTCGGTGAGCACCGGCAGGGGCACGCTCACCGGAACCAGCTCAAGCGCCGAAGCGTTGGTTGCGGGTGCCGTCAGCGCTGGCTTCTCCGGGCCAATCGGCGTGGAGTAACCCGATTGCAGCTGAACCGAAAGGTAGCCGGAATCGCGGCGGGCTTGCCGCCAACTCACCACGATCAGCGAAATAAACGTCGGGTAGGCAACCAACGTGGCAAAAATAACACCGTAGAAAATTTCGGCGGCGATAAGGTTCCAGGAAAAGTGCGTGACAAACGCGAACAACAACCAAAAGACGCCAACGCGCACCCGCCACCATTTGGAGCGCCCGATGGCGAACAATGCTAGGCCGATGCCGTAGCCGGTGAAACCCGCAAACATCATGTGCAGGCCGGGGCCAAACAACGTGCGAGTACCCCACGTTTCCAGCACACCGAACAGATCGGACTCGGGATTCATGAGCGCGCCCTGTGCGGCGTAGGTGAAGTTTTCGCACACATCAAACGCCATGCCCACGAGCATGCCCGTGACCAGTCCATGCCAGGGTCGATTGATACAGCGGAAGGCGCAGACGATCATTAAAACGCCAATGCCTTTGGTGATTTCCTCGGGGTAGCCGCCGGACAAGGGGTATTGCAACGACGGCACCCCAAGCTTGATGGCAACCTCGGCGGTAGGCATGGCGATAAGCAACGTCAAACCAATGGAACCAATCGCGCCCCACGCTAGGCAGGAAACCACCCACATGGGGTGCGCCTTTGTCGGCCACATGGGGCTCAACCGCAGCAGCAGGAGCACCAGTGCAGCCTGTACCAGCGTGAACAGCGCATTCGCCCCGGTTGCCACAAAATCGACGATGAGCGAATCGACGACAACGAGTAGCGCCATCGGGAACGATAGGACGATGAGCCCGCCCAAGAATGATTTAATCAGGGTGCTCATGCCGCATCACCAAACCCTTCCGGCATCGTTGGCAAATGCGGTGGAAGTGGAGTTTCCAGATCTTCCGAAGGGTTGGGAACAAACAGCGGAAGTTCACCTGACTTGGATAGGCGCTTCCAAATCAGGTCGGCCATGACCTCGTAATTGTCACCCTGGACCAGCGCAACGATGACCTCTCGGTCGTGGTCGCCGCTACCCTGCATGGTAATCACCGAAGCATCCAGCAGGGCATTGCTGATGCCGCTGTAAAACACGTTGTTTTTCTCAATGACTTCGCTGTCGAGCGCGGCGTTGCTAAACGTCGCCGACCGTAACATGCGGCGCGTAATAGTTTCCATAGCGGCGGTGGATTCAACGATTTTGGAGGTTACGATCGTTCCTTCGCAATCCCACTGCAACACGGACGGATCCTGCAGTAGGTTCTCGCACACGATGTCACTGTCGTCGCCGTTTTGGATAGGAATTTTCCAATCTGAACGGGGTGAGGAAAGCTCAATCGCGGAGTACTTCTTTACGCTCGGATTATCTGGGAGCGCCACGAAAAGCACGAGCGGTAGCAGCGTGAGCACAATAAACAAAAGTGAAACGACGGCGACTTGGCCGCCGCGCGCACTGGGTTTAAAACGATAATCCACGCCGCTAGCTTAGCCCACGGCGTGGATGATGGAGGGAGGCGACGGTAGTGGTTAGCGCCGCATGACGAGGGCGCTGATCCAGTTGCCAAGGAATTGGGCGATCTGCACGATAACAATGATCACGATGGTGGCCACCAACGTCACCTGCCAGTCGAATGCTTGGTAGCCGTAGGTGATGGCGAAGTCGCCCAAGCCGCCGCCGCCGATGTAGCCAGCCATTGCAGACATATCCACGACGGCGATAAAGATAAACGTGTAGCCCAAGATCAGCGGGCCAAGTGCTTCCGGCACAATCACTGTGGTGATAATCGTCCACGGTGAGGCGCCCATTGCGCGGGCCGCTTCGATCACGCCGGGATCAATAGCCACCAGGTTTTGTTCGACGATGCGTGCTACGCCGAAGGAGGCGGCAACGGACATCACAAACACCGCGGCGTCCGTGCCGATGGTCGTGCCCACGACTGAACGAGTGATCGGACCGATTGCGGTCACCAGGATGATAAACGGAATTGGCCGGACAACATTGACCAAAATATTCAGGATGGTGAATACGGGTTTGTTGCTCAGCACGCCGTTCGGACGAGTGGTGTAGAGCAGCACGCCCAACACCAAGCCGATGAGCCCACCCACGACGATGGTGATGCTCACCATATATAAGGTGGTGAGGATCGCGTCTTGGAAACGGTCGCTCAAGCGCGACCAGTCAGTTGCCAGAGTCATGGTGTTCATCGCAGGATCTCCTGGACGTCGGTGGTTGCGGACACGGTTTGGTAGAAGGTTTCAATGGCGTCGGCGGGGCCAGTCAGCCGCACCGTCACTTTTCCGAACGAGTGTTTTTGTAGCGTGGTCATCCCACCGTGGACGATGCTCACGCTCACCCCGTCGTTTGTGGCTTTCGCACTGGCGGAAAAGAAGCCCGATTCCTCAGTCAGCGTGATGGTGAACAGGCGGCCCTCGTGGGCGAGGAGGTCGTCGGATTCCACCTGGTCGGGCGTGTTGCGCAGCGAGGTGGATACGAATCGTTGCGCGACAGCGGTTTGCGGGTTGGAGAAGACTTCGTAGACACTGCCGTGCTCGACCACACGTCCGTCTTCCATCACCGCCACGCGATCCGCGATGGACCGCACAACATCCATTTCGTGCGTGATGACCACAATGGTGATGCCCAGTTCCTTGTTCACCTTCCGCAGGAGTTTCAGCACTTCATGGGTGGTTTCCGGGTCGAGTGCGGAAGTCGCCTCGTCCGCCAGCAGCAGTGACGGCGAAGTTGCCAATGCCCGGGCGATACCCACGCGCTGTTTCTGCCCGCCGGACAATTGTTCGGGGTAGCTGGTGCCTTTGTCGCCGAGGCCAACGAAGTCCAGCAACTCCCGCACGCGCTTCTGGCGCTGTTGTTTATCGACGCCCGCTAACTTCAGCGGGTACTCGATATTGCCCGCCGCAGTGCGCGAAGAGAAGAGGTTGAATTGCTGGAAAATCATGCCGATCTTGCGGCGCAGTACCCGAAGCTTATTTTCACGCATGCCGACGATGTCGGTGCCATCAATAAGCAGTTTGCCCGAGGTGGGGGTGTCGAGGCCGTTGATCATCCGCACGAGCGTGGATTTTCCGGCCCCCGAATAACCGATCACGCCGAGGATTTCGCCGGGTTCCACGACAAGCGAGACGTTGGAAAGTGCGTTGGTGGATGTTTTGCCGTTGTTGAACACCTTGCTGACATTGCGGAATTCAATGCGGGTGCCGCGAGGATCGGACACAGTGTCTCTTTTCCTAGTAGGTGTGAACGCGCCGGACGCCCCGGCTGTTGGCTGGCGCGGGGCGTCCGATGCGTACAAAGTTATTTCAGGGACTTTTCAATGCGCTCGAGGATATTCTCCAGCTCTTCCGGGGTGCGTTCTACCGGTACAGAGGTACCGGCGGAATCTTCCGCCACGGCGTCGAGCACCTCTTGGTCGTGCCACAACTCGACGAGCCGCTTAATCTTCGGATCGTCCTTCTTCTCTGGCTTGGTCACGAACACGTTGATGAACGGCTCCGCGGAAGGCGACGACGGATCATCCTGGAAAATTGAGGATTTCGGGTCAATGCCGGCTCGGTCCAAGAAGGAGTTGTTAATGATTGCGGGCGTGCCTTCGCCGTAGGCGGTGGTGGTTTGCGCGGCGTCGACAGGCGTGACCTTAACCTTGGACTTTGCCTCGTCAATGTCGGCAGGCGTCGGGGTAATCAAATCTTTTTCTTTGAGGGTGAGCAGGCCAGCGTCCGCAAGCACGTTAATTGCGCGGCCTTGGTTGGAGGAGTCCTTCGGAATGGTCACGGACTTACCCTCAATACCGTCCAAGTTCTCGTGGTCCTTCCAGAACAACGCGAGCGGCACAACCTCCGTAGCGCCAACCGGGGTGAGGTCATCGCCAGAGCCGTTGTTATGCTCCGCGAGGAACAACAAGTGTTGGAACAGGTTTACGTCAAGCTGCCCTTCGCTGAGTGCGCGGTTGGGCGTGTTGTAGTCGCCGTAGTTGATGATCTCTAGCTGGATATCGTTATCCTTCGCCTTTTGCTCGAAGACCTGCCACGCCTTCTTGCTGCTATCGGTGGTGCCAATGCGAATCACTTCGCCGGAGCCGGAACTGCAGGCGACTAAACTGGTAGCGGCGATCACGCTGGCAACAGCGGCGGCCGCGAAACGACGGAGAAACATTTGTTTGAAATCCTTAGGAGTATTGAAGCGGAACTAGACAGAGCTTTCTAGTCGGTTGGTTACTCTAACATCTATAATCGAATCTGTACAGCTCGGTCTATTTTTGGTGGTTGGGGAGGGTTTTCTGGGGGTGTTGCCCGGTTTTCCCTGCCGGATTGGACTAGCCTCGTGTTGACCTATTGTTAATGGAGGCTTGGACTATGGATCGTCGGCAGTTTCTCGCAGCGGCCGCAATGGGTGCTCTCGGCGCCGTCAGTACTGTGGGCGCGGCGAGTACGCTCGCCGGATGCGGAATGGACGCCTCGACCACCGGGATCGCCACGCAACCTTCCCCGTCCAAAGCCGGACTCTTGCGCATTGCCGCCCCCGGCAATGCTGATGACGAACTCGACCCCAAAACCGCAACCGGGCTCGCGGCGTGGACCGCGATCTACGCAATGTTCGAATCGCTCGTGATCATGGGGCCGCAGGGCGCGGTGTATCAGCTGGCCAAGCGAATCGAACACAATGAGGAGGCGACGATCTGGACTGTCGTGCTGCGCGACGATGCCACCTATTCTGACGGCAGCCCCGTCGTCGCCCAGGACGTGGTGGACTCTTTGGAATACCTCGCGGACGGCGAGCTGACCAAGGACATCCTCGCGCCACTTGATCTGGAAAAAAGCAAAGCGTTCGACGAAACCACTGCCGTGTTGCGGCTTACCGAATCCCGCTTCGACTTTGTGGAAAGCGTATTGGCCCTGGCCAGCCCCGTGTTTCGCGGTGGTGACCCGAGCGGCAATATTGGGTCCGGGCCTTACGTGTATCACTCGGGCGGCGGTGCCGACGGCTGGGAGTTTAAAGCAAACCAGCACTATCCGCCGGCGTGGCGGCTGTCCAGCGGGCTGGAGGTGCGCACGATTGCCGATGCCGCTGAGCGGCAACGGGCACTCAATGAGGGTGACGTGGACCTTGCGTTGGACCTGCCAGCTGGCCCCGCACCCGGGTTCTCCAACGACGCGGAAGCCTGGGAATACGGGCCCAGCGACACCAAAAATCTGTGCTTCGTGCTGAACGTTCACGCCGAGCCGTTCGACAACAAAGACGTCCGCCGTGCAATGAAACTGGCGGTCGATCGCGAAAAGCTCGCCGGGGTTATCTTTGACGGGCACGGCAAACCCGGCAACGATCTTCCTGGGCAAAGTTTGGAAAACTTTCCCCGTGGCCTGCGCATAAAACGCGACGTGGATACCGCCAAAAAGCTTTTCGACGCCGCTGGGGTAAAAACCCTAACCATCCACACCGCCGAGCTTTCCCCTGGTATGAATGATGCCGCGTTCCTTCTTGTGGACCAGCTCAACGACGCCGGGGTGAAACTTACCGTTAAGGAACACGACCCCGCCCACTATCCTGCCGAGATGGCAACCATCAAGCAGGAGGCGCTCTTCGCCGCCTGCTTGCCAAACCTGCCGGTGAAGTACGCGTTGCCGCTCTACGGCGCGGCCGGCGGTGTATACAACCTTTCGGGTTGGGGAGAAGATGAAGAATGGTCCGATGAGCTGGCCAAACTTACTGGCAGGAAAGCCCGCGCTGCGGACTTGGACACACTTGGTCAAACCTTTGCCAAGGAAGGCGGGCTGATCATTTGGGGTGTCCGCCAAACCGTCCACGGCCGAGCCAAAGGCAGCCCGGACGTGCGAATGTCCTTAGGCACGCCGATCATCAGCGCCGTGGACTAGGTGGCGGTACGAAACGGGCGGTGGTTAGCCCCAGTCCACTGGTGGACTTTCTTTACCTCGGCGGGCATTCATAATGAATGCGGCAGCGAAGGCACACACGGCAAGCGGCAGGAGCATCCAAGTGGCGAATGGGTCGCCGTCGATCAGGGGGATCACGGTGAGAGTTGCGGCAAGGATGACAATGCCCAAGTACGCGTCCAGTTCGGGTGCTTCCAGGGTGGTTAATTTCTTCAACATTGTGGGGTCCTTTCGTTCTTTTGGCGTGACCACAAGGGTTTGATGCGATCACAAGGGTTGGCCTAGAGGGTCAAGACACAGTACCCTTACCTTCCATCCAAGGTGATCACACTCAGGAAGTAAAGTGAGCTGCGCCACAAACGGGTGTGACGTGAGTATATCACTGTGACTTGCGGCGCGTTCTCATGTTTTTGCCCCGATTCGCATGGTAGACAACCTGATATTTCATTGCCCACAACATATTCTTAAATGCGCATTCGCGCTGCACAACGGCTACTTTTCGAACGTATATTACGGGGTTGAGCGGGGGTGTTGTCATATCACTAAAGTCGCTAGTTTAGTAGCGTTATAGCAGGTTTGCGCGTTCACATAGATGCTAACACTTAGTTGATTTTAAGGCTTTTCATGGGAAGGGGTCTTGTTGATGAGGCGCCAGATGCTAGTCCGCTCTCGGATGATGGTGACGGTAACTCCGGCTGAATCTTCAGAGACGGCAGCGAAAGAATTGCAAAGCGCAATAGATAAACTTCAATCCGATGAGGGGGACCGTCAATTTTTAAAAGCCGAGGTGGCGGAAGCTCGCCGTGCGGGCAGGCTCTACATCATCTTTGAACTTGAGTTGGATTCCGTGAATGAGGCGGATCGAATCAGCAAGAAAGCCGCAGAGGAAGTGTTCGCCGCGATCGAAAACGATCAGTACACGCTCGAAGCCGGGGGGCACTTTGTCATCCCCGTGTAAAAGCGTACATTTGTTCGTATGCGGTGGAACGGTGGTCGGATACTAAGCTGGCCCCAGCTGGAGGGGATCCTTTCGGGAAAAACCGTGGGTTCACTCACCGTGGTCCACGATCCTGCGGACGCTGCAATGTCGCCACAGCCTGCCGGTGATGCGATGCCATTCGCGGAATTGCATGCGGTGAGCTCTTATAGTTTCTTGCGCGGCGCCAGCGACCCAGAGGCGCTTGTAACAAGGGCCATTGAACTGGGAATTTCCGCCCTCGCCATTGTGGATAGGGATGGGTTTTATGGCGCTGTTCAGTTTGCGGAAGCCGCCGCAAAGTGCGGATTGTGCACCGTGTTCGGTGCGGAATTGTCGCTTCCGCAGGGTGTGCTTACGGTGTTGGCGCGGGGTCTAGAGGGCTATCAAAGACTATCTCGAGTGATCGCCGCCGCACAGATGAAAGGCGGGGAGAAAGGGAAAGTTTGCTATCCTCCGCTCAAAGTTCTTGCAGAACAAGCGTGCGAATCGTGGCAGCTGCTTGCGGACGAAACTTGGTTGCCTCACCTCGATCAACTGCGTGAATATTTCGGTGATTCGAACGTGGCGTTGGAGTATCGGGTCACCGGCACGCCCGCAGATGCAGATGCGCATGCAGCCCTAGACGCCGCGCCGAAGTTGCGGCGCGTAATCACAGGTAATCCCGTGGCGGCTACGCGTAACGAGGCGGCACTCGCTGCGGCGAAGCACGTGTTGCGTGGTGGTGAGCGCCATGAATTGCACCCGGTGGGCGGGATGTGGTTGCGCGATGGGGCGACGTTGCTACGCGCGTGCCCAGCTGCGGGACCCTATCTGCAAACCAGCGTTGAAATTGCCGCCGAATGTGCGTTTTCTTTTGCGCTGGTGGCACCGGAGTTGCCGCAGTGTGATATCCCGGTGTCGCACACGGAGGATTCGTGGCTTGCGGAATTGGTGCGTACGCGCGGGGTGAGCCGGTACGCTTCTCGCCCCGCTGACATTCGCCAGCGTGCCGAGCGTCAAATCGAACATGAGTTGCAGGTGATTGCGGACCTTGGGTTTGCCGGATACTTCCTTATTGTGTGCGACATTATGGATTTTTGCCGCCGTAGCAATATTTTCGCTCAAGGCCGAGGCTCGGCCGCGAACTCGGCGGTGTGCTTTGCGCTGGGGATTACCAACGTTGAACCCGTCCAGGCGGAACTTCTATTCGAACGTTTTCTTGCTCCTGACCGTGATGGCCCGCCCGACATTGATATTGATATCGAATCCGGCCGCCGCGAAGAGGTTATCCAATATGTGTACGCAACCTACGGCAGGGAGTGTGCGGCGCAGGTGGCAAACGTGATCAGCTACCGCTGGAAAGGTGCGCTTCGGGACGCCGCACGTGCTTACGGCTACCCGCAAGGCACCATCGACGGCTGGTCGCGGCGCGTTGAAGAGCCGCCCGAACGTGTGATCAAACTGGCGGAACAACTTATGGGCCAGCCGCGGCATTTGGGTGTCCACTCCGGCGGCATGGTCATTTGTGATCGTCCCATCGCGGATGTGGTGCCTACGGAATGGGCTCGCATGCAAGATCGATCAGTGGTGCAGTGGGATAAGGATGATTGCGCCGCCGCCGGGTTAGTTAAGTTCGATCTGCTCGGGTTGGGCATGCTAGAGGCCTTGCATTCCATGGTAGATCTGATCGCGGAAAACTACGGTAGGCGGATTAATCTCTGGGAGCTCGATCTCGCAGATTCGGACGTATATGCGATGTTGGCGCGGGGTGACGCGGTGGGGGTGTTCCAGGTGGAGTCCCGTGCCCAGCTGGCAACCCTGCCCCGCATCAAGCCCGAAAAGTTTTTTGATTTGGTGGTGGAGATCGCGCTTATTCGGCCCGGCCCGATCCAAGGCGGCTCCGTGCACCCGTACATTCGACGCCGTCAGGGGTTGGAGCCGGTGGTTTACGATCACCCTTGCCTTCGCCCAGCGCTGGAGAAAACCCTGGGGATTCCGCTGTTTCAGGAGCAGCTTATGCAGATTGCGCGTGATGCTGCCGGGTTTTCCGGAGCTGAGGCGGATAGCCTGCGCCGAGCCATGGGTGCGAAGCGTTCACCGGCGAAAATGGCCGCGCTAAAGACCAGGTTTTTTGAAGGCTTGCGCGATACGCAGGGAATCGCCGGGGAGATCGCCGAGAGGCTCTGGAATAAGATGGTTGCCTTCGCCGCATATGGATTCCCGGAATCGCATTCGCAATCGTTTGCGGCATTGGCGTATTTTTCCGCCTGGCTCAAGTACTACTACCCGGCGGAGTTTTGCGTGGGATTGTTGCGCGCTCAACCCATGGGCTTTTACTCGCCTCAGTCGTTGCTTGCGGACGCCCGCCGCCACGGCGTTGTTATCGATCCTATCTGCGTGCAGAAATCGAAAGTAGAGGCGACTTGTGCGCGGGGTCGAATTCGGCTCGGGTTAAACCTTGTTCGCGGCCTCGGTGCCGCTGCCGAGGCGATCGTCAGCGCTGCTCCGTTTGCCGACATCGCGGACCTCGCCCGCCGCGCACACTTGAGCGTCGCCCAGGTGGAGGCGCTTGCCCGTGCGGGCGCCCTCGAGTGTTTTGGTTTGTCGCGCAGGCAGGCCCAGTGGGCCGCCGGGATTGCCGCCACGGAGCATGTGGGTATGCTGCCCGGGCTATCGCAAGTGACTGCGCCAACCTTGCCTGGCATGAGCGAATTCGAACTCATGGCCGCGGATATTGCGAGTACGGGTGTCACGCATCAAGATCAGCCGATTGCATTGTTGCGTCAGCAGTTGGCTGCCCGCGGCATTATCTCGGCCGTTGATTTGCGGCACGTTGAGGACGGTCGACGCATCCACATCGCCGGGGTGGTAACGCACAGGCAACGCCCCCAAACTGCAGGTAACATTACGTTTTTCGGCATGGAGGACGAAACGGGGCTGATCAACGTGATGGTGAGCCCTGGGTTGTGGAAACGTCATCACAAGTTGGCGGCTACGGCCAAAGCGCTCGTGGTGCGGGGGATTGTGCAAAACGCCTCCGGTGCGGTCATGGTGGTGGCTGACCATTTGGAGCGCTTCGAACTGGCGGAAGTTTTCAACCGTAGCTCCAGGGACTTCCGTTAGCGGCGCCAGCGGAACATCTTCGCGCCCAGCAACCCGCCGGCGGCAAACATTCCGGAAAGTACGTACACGGGAACGAGCAGGTCGGTAATGGGGCGGCCGTCCCATAGGCCGCGGTGCAACGCCGCCGCTTGCCAGCTTGGCGAGTAGTTCAAGTACGCAACGTTTGGAATTTCGAATACGCCAGAGGTGGCAACCAGCATGACCAGCACGATGCTGCTCAGTATGTTTGCCGCTCGGCGCGAGCGATACACGCTGGCCAGCAATAGTCCTGCGGCGGCGTATGCCGCAGCCGTTCCCGCCACCCCACCAGCGATAGCAAACCAGTTTCCATTCGGGGTGCTGTGGAGTGCCATCCAGCCGCAGCCTAAAGTGGCCGCACTGCCCAGGCAACATAGGAGAAAATCAACCATCAATTTGGCGCCAAGAATACGCGCCGGGCGAAGCGGGATTAAGCGCAGGCGCTGTAGCACCCCAGTCTCACGCAACGTTAACAAGTGGTAGGGCACCAACACGGCGCCAACAAGCATTGGTGGAAGCACCGCATAGGAAGCTACTGACACGGAACGGTCAAACACCAGCGCCATGGTGAGGAGGAGGGCGGGGGCAAACAGTACTGTGAACCAGCCGATGGGGTGGCGCAGGCGAGACCGCCAAAACACGTTCATGAGCCGCAGCGTTTTCATGCGGCAGCCTCGTCGAAGCTGCGCCCCGTGAGATTAAAAAACACGTCCGCAAACTTAGGTTCGGTGACGTTCATCGTGGTTACTTGGATGCCGTGGGCCGCAAGATGCGCCAAAATGCGGTGCACGAACCCGCCTTGCCCATACACGGTGAGCGAAAGGCCCTCCGGCACAATGCGCGTCACGCCCGCTAGTTCGGTGAGGTTGGGCACCGTGCCCGCGGGTTGATCGAGGGACAAAAAGGCGGCGGATTCGCCGACACAGCCGCGGATCAGCCCGGGCACTGTGCCGGTAGTTAACAATTCCCCGCGATCCATTACCCCCACGCGGTCGCACAATTGCTCTACCTCGTTGAGGTCTTGGGTGACCAGAAAAATCGTGGTGCCGTAGTCGCACATGGTGTTGAGCGCCTCCCACATGTCCTGCTGGTCCTGCGGCTGCAGCCCCGCTGTTGGCTCGTCGAGGATCAATAGTTCCGGCTGATGCAGAAACGATAGCGCGAGGGAGATTTTTTGCTGTTGCTCTACCGTCAGCCGACGCACCTTGGTGCGTTTTTCGTCGGACAAGCCGAGAGATTCGAGCAAATCTTGCCACGGCAGGGCGTCGTTATGCATTGCGGAGAAGAAACGCAAGGTTTCAGCGACGGAAAGGTGAGGCATGAGGGAAGGATGCTGCGGTTGCACGCCAAGCCGGCCGGCAATATCGCGGTGTCGTGTGGCGGGGTCAGTGTCGAACACCTCGATGGTGCCTTCGGTAGGGCGATCCGTGCCGGTGAGGCATTCAATGAGCGTGGTTTTGCCGGCGCCGCGCGGCCCCACCATGCAGAAGATTTCGCCTTTGGCGACGGTGAAGGAGACGTCGTTGAGGGCGCGGGCAGCACCGAACCGCCGCGTGACGTGGTCACAACGTACGACATCCATGACGTTTCCTTTCCACAGCAATTATGGGGTGTGCGCTTGTCAAACGGTGAACAACGGGGGCGAAATCTCGCTATGTGCAGGGGTTTTTGTGCGAAACCGTGGGGGGAAGCGCCGAGGTGAGCTCTTCGTTTACCGTTAAGTTATGAACTTCAATCCCGTCTCGCCGAACCTGGTGAAGGCCCGCTACGTGGCGTTTGTCCCCTGGCTTCTTATCGCACTGATTGCCGCGGTAGTAGCGGCGACATGGTTCTACACCTGGCTGTGGGCGGTGAGCGCGGTCGTGTTCGCGACGTTGGTGTGGGCGTTGTGGCTTATTCCGATGCAAGTGCGCAACATGGGATGGTTGGAGACGCCGGACGAGCTCGTGCTTGCGAAAGGCAAATTGTGGCACACAATTACGGTTGTGCCTTACGGACGGATCCAATTTGTGGATGTCGTCGCCGGGCCAATAGACAGAATGTTCGGGCTGAAGTCCGTGGAGTTGCATACCGCCTCCTCCACCTCCGATTCCCGGATCTCCGGCCTCCCCAGAGACATCGCGGACGAGTTGCGTGACCGGCTCGCCGCCCAAGCTCGTGAGCGGATGAGTGGGCTATGAAACAGTACCAACGCGTCCATCGCCTCACCCCGTTATTGAAGTTTTGGCAGTTTATCCTTGCCGCGATCGCGGTGGCGGTAGTGAATCTCAATCAGGAACTGCTGCGCGATATTCGGGACCTTTTGAATGAAGTCACCACCATTCCGTCCTGGCTCGGTGCGCTTGTCATTTTCGCTGGCTTCGCAATTGCCTGCGGGCTCGTCTGGGCGATTTCTGGGGTGTGGTGGCGCGCGTACGGGTATCGCCTTGACGGCGAGGAAATTTCCGTAAAGAGCGGCGTATTGAACACAAAGTTGCGCACCGCCCGCTACGACCGTATCCAGGCTGTCGACGTCGTGGAAAACGTCATCTCCCGCATCTTCGGCGTCGCGGCCGTCCGGGTGGAAACTGCAGGTGGCAAGCATTCCGTACTGAATATCGCTTTCCTGCGTCGCGCCATGGCGGAGGAATTACGGGAGGAAATCCTTGATCTCCGTAGTGGCACACCGACCGAGGTAGGGGCCGAGTTAGGAGACGAGCCTCCACGCGAACCGGCCGGGGAGGTGGTGATCCCGCCGATTCCCGTTTCCCGCAGCCTTATCGCCGCGGCGCTGGCCTCGCTGTGGTTCGGTGGTACGGCCCCGATTGGCGCTGTGTTCGGCGGGCCGGGGATCCTATTGCCGATGCTTTTGGCCGCGCTACCAGCGGTGTGGTCCGTGACCGACCGCAGTTGGAATTTTACCGCCACGCTGGATCGGGACGTGTTTCACGTCAGCTACGGATTGGCTGATAAGCGTAAGCAATCCATCCCGCTGCAGCGCATCCATGCTGTTCGTATTCGCCAACCCGTGCTATGGCGCCTGTGTGATTGGTGGATCGTGGAAGTCTCCATTGCGGGCTATGCGTTAGGGGATAAGAAGGCGGGTACTACGCGGCTGCTGCCGGTGGGCACTCGCGATCAGGCGATGCATCTTGCCTCCGTGATCACGCCGCTTAGCGCTGCCGAACTGGAGGCGTATGCGCCGCCGGAAGGTTTCGTTGCCCCGGATTTCCGGAGCCCGCTGCGCGCGCGTTGGGTTTCCCCCATAGACTTTTCCCAACAAGCCACAACTTTGTTCGATCACGCGGTGATTATTCACGAGGGACGTTGGCAGCGCAGGGTGACCATCATCCATCCCAGCCATATCCAAGAATTAACGTGGCGCCGCGGTCCGATTCAGCGGCTCGCCCACGTAGATACCATCCGCCTCGACCTTGTCGATGGCCCCGCACGTATGTCCGCACGCGACCTTGCCCCAGACGACGCTCAACGGTTGCTTGCCACATTGCGCGGACGGGAGCTTCCGAGCGCCATCCAGCACTAGATTAGTGCCTATGGAAAAGCTCATAGAAACAGGTCGCAGGCATCCCTTCGTAGCCTTTGTGGCACTGGCATACGCCGGCTCCTGGCTTGGTTGGGCCCCGATGTGGGCTTCCCGCAACGGCCTAGGGATTCTTCCAATAGAACTCCCTTTCGCGGCGATCGCGGGCTTTAACCAGCTGGGGCTTTTCCTTGGCCCCTTCGCCGCGGCGTTTCTGGTCACCCGCCTTCTCCACGGCCGCGAGGGTGTTCGCCAACTGTGGCGAAAAATGTTCCAGTGGCGGGTGCACCCCTACTGGTACTTCATTGCGATGGTGGCAATTCCGGTCAGCATCGTCGTCTCCTACCTCTTGAGCGGCAGCCATCTCGCCGGCGCCACCTCCATCGGCACACTTGCCGTGTCCTTCATCGTATTTTTGCTCGGCGGTCCGGTGCAGGAGGAGCCCGGCTGGCGGGGCGTTGCGTTGCCGTTGCTGCAGGAGCGATTCTCTGCGCTGAGCGCCGCGTTAATCCTTGGGTTCGTGCATACGTTCTGGCACCTGCCTATGTTTACCGTGCGCGAATGGGATACCGCCGGCGGTAACCCCAGCCAACTCGTAGCGTACCTTGTGGTGGTGCTCAGCCTTTCCGTTATTCTCGCATGGCTTTTCGACGCCGCGACCGGCAGCCTGCTCCCCATCATCCTCGCGCACAATGCTGTGAACTGGGCCTTGGTGGCGGTTATGGGGGAGGCTGCGGACAATTCGTGGCCTGCGGCGTTGGGGTTGCTGGTTTTCGCGTTGTTGGTCGTGGTCACCGGCCGCCTGCGGGGGACGAGGGTTCGACGCACCCCCAGAAGTTCAAAGGCCTGAACTTTAAACTTTTCACGTTGCGGCAAACCGATTATGGTAATGGTGAACTCATTAGTTTGTTCCAATCCCAGATCGATTGTGAGGTTCCACGTGTTAAAGCGGAAAGCCCTGTTGATTGTGGCTCCAATGGCGGCCCTGTTGCTGGCATCATGCTCCGGCGGCACCCAGGAGGAGGTGGCCCCCGTTGGCGATGCCAACCACTTAAAGGTCGTCGCATCCACCACGCAGATTTGCGATTACACCAACCAGATCATGTCCAGCGGAGACTTTGGCACCATCGTCCACGATGCGACGGGCAAGGTATCCAAATCTAACGAGGGCAAGGACCAGCAAATCGAACTCACGTGCCTGCTCGCCCCGAATGCTTCGGCCCATGACCATGAGATGACCCGCGAGCAGATGAGCGCCCTTTCCGAGGCGGACCTGCTTTTGGTCAACGGCGTCGATCTTGAACACTTCCTCGATGATGCGATTAGCTCCTCCGGTTTTCATGGCACCCTCGTTGCCACCACCGGTGTGCTGTCCGCCGCAGACGTTGATGACCTAGCCAAGCAGGAAAAGGCAGAGGAGTCTCTGCCGTATAAGGTGTATCGCGGGGAAGAAAAGGTAAAGGTTGCGGAATGGCCGTTCGCACCGGAACCCGGTGAGGAAGCGGAATTCCGCTTCGACCCGCACGTGTGGACCAGCCCGAAGAACGCCAAGATCCAGGTGTCCAATATCGGCGCCGCGCTTTCGAACGCAGCTCCCGATTTCAAGGACACGATCGACAAGGCCGTTAAGGCGTACGAGGAGAAGCTGGACGCCCTCGATATGTGGGCCGCGGACTCGTTGAAAACCGTGCCGCAGGATCACCGCGTCTTGTTCACTTCCCATGACGCTTTCGGTTACCTGTCCAAGGAATACGAAATTGAGTTTATCGGCGCAGCTCTCTCGGACTTTAATGAACAGCAGGACGCCACCGCGGAGCATATTCGCCACGCCGCCGATGAGGTAAAGAAGTCGGGTGCCGTCGCCCTGTTTGCGGAGAACTCCAATAACTCCAAGTCCATCGAAGCTATCGCCGAAGCCGCCGGCGTCAAGGCGATTATCAACGATGAGGCGCTGTACGGCGATTCTCTCGGCCCGGCCGATTCCGCGGGCGGCACCTATATTGATTCCATCATTCACAATGTGTCCACCCTGGTAAATGCGTGGGGCGGGAAGCCGGCAGATATTCCAGCGGGCCTGCGATGACCAATCCCACACTAGAGTTCGATCAAGCGAGTTTCGCCTATAACGGCACGCCCGTACTCACGGGTATTACCGGTACCGTCTTCCCCGGCGAGGCGCTCGCTTTGATCGGCCCTAATGGTGCTGGTAAGACCACATTATTGCGCGGCATTCTTGGTGAGGTTCGGCTCGCCAGCGGGGTGATGCGCCGCGCCCCCGGCCGCATGGGATACGTGCCGCAATCCGCAGATCTCGATCTCACGTTTCCGGTTACTGTGCGTCAAGTTGTGGGCATGGGTTTGATCGGTGTGCGCATCAACCAACAGCGTGCGCGTATCGACGCCGCGCTCGCCCGCGTTGACCTGCTCGATAAAGCACCGTTGCGCTTCGGCAGTTTGTCTGGTGGCCAACGCCAGCGGGTCCTCTTGGCTCGCGCACTGGTGTGTCAACCGAAGTTGATCCTGTTGGATGAACCTTTCAATGGCTTGGACGAGCCAAATCGTGTCGCCCTTCTGCAAACCATTCAGGAGGCAAAGGACGATGGCGTCGCGGTGGTCGCCTCCACGCATGACCTTCGCCTTGCCAAAGAAACATGCGAAAAGGCCGCGCTGCTCGCCGGTAAGCAAATCGCGTTCGACCGGCTTGACGAGGCTCTGGACGAAAGTAATATGCAACTCGCGTATGGCGGAGGTTGGCGTGTTTGAGTCGTTCCGGCTGGTTGTCGAACAGGTGCCCTTTCTTACTCCGGTGTCCGATACGCCGTTCGTATTTCGGCCGTTTATCCTCCTCGTCGTTCTGGGCTGCACCGCCGGCATCGTCGGCGTCATGGTGAACCTTCGGTGCCTGGAATTCAACGCGGAGGCCATGGTCCACTCGGTGTTCCCCGGCGTCGTCGCTGGGGCGGTCTTCGGCGGCATCGACTGGATTATCCCCGGTGCCGCCGTGGCGGCGGTGTTTGTCACCCTAGCGCTGGTCTGGGTTCGCCACGCTTCGGAGGCGGGCACCGCCGTGGTACTCACCTCGTTTTTCGCGGCCGGCGTCGTGTTGTCCTTAAAGTTTGGGGATAGATCCGGCCAATTGGAAGCGCTTATGTTCGGTCGGCTGCTGGAGGTTACGGAGGTGCGCTTGCGCGACGCCCTGATTGTGTGCGCCCTCGCTTTGATCCTGATGGTGCTCACTTGGCAGCGTCAAGTGTTTGTCGCGTTCGATCCCCATGGTGCCCGCGCCGCGGGCATTAATGTGCTGGCGATGGACATTTGCATCAACGTCGCCATCGCGGCCGTCGTTATTGCGGCGTCTTCGGCCATTGGTGTGCTACTTGTGATCGGCTACCTTGTTGTCCCAGGCGCCGCGGCCCGCCTCCTCGCTACGAACGTTCGCACAATGGTTCCCGTAGCTATGGGGGTCGGCGTGTGCGGTGGCTACCTCGGGTTGGTGGCGCTGACGCTGCCCGGCCCGATATCCCCGCAGGCCACGGTGGCGCTTTCGTTGTGTGCCCTGTACGCCGTGGCCTTGGTCATCAGAGAACTTAAGGTGGTGCCCCGATGACCCCGCAGCTGACTTCGATGTGGGAGATTATCCGATTACCCCTGATGGAAGCCGTGGTGATCGGCGCCCTGTGCGGGCTTGTCGGCGCTTTTGCGGTGCTCCGACAACGCGTGTTTTTCGCGGAGTCGGTGACCCACGGGGCGTTTCCCGGTGCCGTGCTTGGGGTGGTTATTGCGCAGGCGATCGGCTGGGATCTATCCTTTTCGCTGTTTGCTGGCGCGGCCTTGATGTGCCTTCCGCTTGCCGCACTGATGTACGGTTTGGCGCGTGTTCCTGAACAATCCTCGCAGGCCGCGGCCGGCATCGTGATTACGGTGGGGTTTTCCTTGGGCTATTTCCTTGCCAAGTGGTTCGCCCCATTGCCTCTAAAGATTGAGGGGTTCCTGACCGGTTCTATCCTTACCGTCCGCGCGCCGGACGTGTGGGCGGCCGCCGTGGTGCTTGCCGTTACTGTGTTCATTGTGTGGTGGTACGGCGATCGCCTTGCGTTTTTGTGTTTTGATTCCCTTGGCTTCCGCGCCGCCGGGCATTCTTTCTTGCTTGCGGAATCCTTGATCCTTGGCATGATCGTGGCCACCGTTGTGGTGGTGATTCCGGCGGTCGGCACAATCGTTTCCATTGCTCTTGTAGCGGCCCCAGCCGCGGGTTTGAAAGGGCTTGTTTCGAATGTGCGGACGTTTCTTGTGCTGTCACCTGCCGCAGGTGTGTTCATCAGTGTGATTGGTCTTGTTGTGGGTGTTTACCTGCATCTTTCCGCTGGCGGTATGATTGCTGTGGTGGCGGGGGTGTGGTATGGAGTTTGTATTGGTGTCCAATCGTTGGCTCGCCGTTTCAACTACACTGTTAGTCCATGAATGTCAGCGAGTTGCCGGAGAAGACACAGGATTATCTCAAAATTGTTTGGGACCTGTGTGAGCGGACGGGCCAGGCAGCGAGCTTGGGGGATATTGCGGAGCACATGGGGCAGAAGACCTCCACCACGTCCGAGGGCATTAAGCGGCTTACGGAGCGCGGTTTGCTGGATCACCCGAAGTACGGGGGAATTCAGCTGACCCGCCAGGGTCGCGCGTTGGCTATGGTGATGGTGCGCCGCCACCGTCTGATTGAAACGTTTTTGCATTCCACGCTGGGTTACAGCTGGGACGAGGTGCACGACGAGGCCGATCGGTTAGAGCACGCCGTGTCGGACATGTTTATCGCGCGTATCGACGCCCTCCTTGGTCACCCCTCCCGCGACCCGCACGGCGACCCCATCCCAGACGCAGAAGGTGTGGTGGAAACGCTCGCCCTGCGGGATCTCGGGCATGTGGCGCCGGGAGAGTCCGCGGTGGTTGATCGCATTCATGATCGGGACCCAGAGTTGTTGCGCTATCTCGCGGAATACGGCATTCGGCCCGGCGTGACCATCACGATGGCGGCGGCCCCGTACCCCGGCATGCGCACCATCCGCGTCAACGATGTGGATGTGCCGCTTGCAGAAACGAGCCTGTGGGCAATCAATGTCCTCGACGAGAAAGCTTCGTCGTAGCCTGGTTCAGGCACCGGAATGCCTCGGGTGCTAGACGCCGCCGGGAAAGCCCAGTTGGCGCCAAGCTTCGTAGCAGGCGACCGCTGCCGCGTTTGAGAGGTTCATGGACCGACGCGACGGCAGCATGGGCAGCCGAACCTGCGCGGTGATGCGGGGGTGGGTGAGCGCGGCGTCGTCAAGCCCGGTGGGCTCGGTGCCGAAGAGCAGCACGTCGCCTGGTTGCCAGCGGATATCGGTGTGAAAGGTAGTCGCGCCTGAAGTGAATGCGAACACGCGGTTGTGTGGCAGCGAGTCGAGGCAGGCGGCAAGATTGTCGTGGACGGTCACGGTGGCAAGGTCGTGGTAATCCAAACCCGCGCGGCGAAGGTTACGTTCTGCAAGGTCGAAGCCGAGTGGTCCGGTGAGGTGAAGATGCGCGCCGGTGCCCGCGCACATGCGGATAGCGTTGCCAGTATTCGGCGGAATGCAGGGCTGATCGAAAACAATGTGGATCGGGCAGCCGGGCTGCGTGTCACTCATGGCTACTATCTTTGCAGGCGTGCGGTTAAGTTTGCCAACCCGTGCACGTAAACTCGTACAGTATGCCGCCAGAACTACTTATTGCTTCAATTTTCGCCATTGTTGGTGGCCTCGGGGCATCCGCGTTACGGCTTCCGCCGCTGGTGGGGTTCCTAGCCGCGGGGTTCGCGCTGAGCACCACGGGAGTGACCAGCTTGCCCGGCATTGACGCCGTCTCCGACCTCGGGGTGACGGTGCTGCTATTTACCATTGGGCTGCACCTAGATCCGAAAGCGATTGCGCAAGTGAGGATCGTGGGTACCACCGTGGGGCACGCGCTGCTGACCACTGCGGCGTTTGCCGTGGCGTTTGCGTTCTTTGGCAGCCTTTCGCTCATGGGGGAGCTGAGCTGGGGTTCGTATTTGCTCCTCGGCCTGGCCGCGTCGTTTTCCTCCACAGTCTTTGTCATGGCGGTGCTGGATGAGACGGGCCGCACGCGCTCCATGGTGGGCACCATTGCCATCGGCGTGCTCGTGCTGCAAGACGTGATTGCGGTGGCATTCCTGGTCGGCGCGTCGGGTCGGATGCCGGAGACTTGGGCGGCCGCGTTCCTTTTCTTGCCGCTGCTGCGGCCGCTGTTGCGCCGTCTGCCGGACCAGATTTACCGCACGGATTTGCTGGTCCTTGCCGGGGTGACGCTGGCGGTGGCTTCCTATGCTTTGTTCGAACTGGCGGGGTTGAGCGGTTCGTTGGGGTCGTTGCTGGCCGGGTTGATTATTTCCGCGCACCCGATCGCCGGCCGCATGTTTAATGCGCTGACAAGTGTGCGCGAGCTGCTCCTCGTGGGGTTCTTTATCAATATTGGACTTGGTGGCGTTCCAGACTTGGCGGGATTTTTCGCCGCCGGCGTGCTGCTGGTGCTGTTGCCGATCAAAACCCTGTTCTTTGTGGGCATGCTGTATTTCTCGGGGATGTCGCATCGCACGTCCACGCTGGCGGCAGGTGTGTTGAGTAACTATTCGGAGTTTGGCCTGATTGTGGTGGCGATTGCGGTGCAGGGCATGCTGCTACCGGCCGCCTGGTTGCAGATTATGGCGGTGGCGGTGGCCGGCAGTTTTGTGTTGTGTTCGCTGGCGAAACTCCAGGTCGGTCGTATTATGCAGACGGTAGTCCCGTGGGTTCCGGAGCTTCCGGTGGAGCGGTTGGCTCGCGGCGAGCGCCCACTTGATGTGGAGGGTGTCGATGCCTTGGTGCTGGGCATGGGGCGCGTGGGTGTCGGCGCTTACCGTCGACTGCAGGAAAAATACAGCATGAACGTCGCGGGTGTTGAGTTCGACGCCGACCGCGTGGAAACCCTTCGGGATCGAGGTTTTACCGTATTCCAGGGCGACGCCACCGACCCGGAGTTGTGGATGCGGGTGCAGGCGCGTGAGCGGCACCCCGGGTTGATCGTGTTGGCTATGCCCGAGCACAGTGCGAACGTGGATGCGTTGCGGGTGTTGGAGACCGTGGACGAACATTTCGTGACCGCGGCGCTGGCAAAGTACAGCAACACTACCGCCGAGCTTGTTTCCCTTGGGGTAGATGCGACGTTGAACCTCTACGACGGCGCCGGCACCGAGCTTGCTGACGTCGCGTTCAAAGCGTACGCCGAATGTTCGCACGCAACCACGTTGGAATCTCAGTCCTCCCCAATGGAATAATGGCGGGTGTGACTGCGAAGAAACTGGACGGAAATCTCTACCGCGACGAATTATTCGTTGATTTGTCTGCGCGGGTGGCGGCGCTGCGGGAACGCGGCATCGTCCCAGGGTTGGCTACGGTGCTGGTGGGAGACGATCCCGGCAGCCATTCGTATGTTCGAATGAAGCATCGGGATTGCGAGCAGATTGGGGTGCGTTCCATCCGCCGCGACCTGCCTGCGAATACGACGCAGCAGCAGCTCCACCAAGTGATCGACGAGCTGAACGCAGACCCCGAGTGCACGGGCTACATTGTGCAATTGCCGCTGCCGAAGCATCTAGACGAAAATCAGGTGCTTGAGCGCATCGACCCCGCCAAGGACGCTGACGGCCTGCACCCCGTCAACCTTGGCAAGCTCGTGCTCAACGAGCCCGCGCCGCTTCCCTGCACCCCGAACGGTGCGATCCACTTGCTGCGGCGATTCGACGTCCCCCTCGATGGCGCGAAGGTGGTAGTGATCGGCCGCGGCGTGACCGTCGGTCGGCCCATTGGGTTGATGCTTACTCGTCGCAGCGAAAACGCGACCGTCACCTTATGCCACACCGGCACCCGGGATCTGGCGGCGGAAACCCGCCAGGCAGACATTATTGTTGCCGCCGCGGGGCAGGCGCACATACTCACGCCGGACATGGTGAAGCCGGGGGCGGCGGTGCTCGATGTCGGTGTGTCCCGTAAGGACGGCAAGCTCGCCGGCGACGTGCATCCAAAGGTGTGGGACGTGGCCGGGTTTGTGTCCCCGAACCCGGGCGGCGTTGGCCCATTGACCCGCGCGTTTTTGGTACGCAACGTGGTGGAGCGCGCGGAGAAGTTGGCATCGCTGTGACGCTGAACCCGCATGATGTGAACGCGAAGCCCGCCTCGCTGTCACCCCGGTTTCAACGGCTCGGGGTGGCGATATTTGTGCTGGGTTTGGTTGTAGCGTGCGGTTTTTTGGCTACCGAGCATTGGCGCCGCGCCACCTTTACGCTGGGCTGTTGTATGTTGTGGCTCGCCGGGTTGCGGATGTCCTGCGATAGCGATGTGCTGCGGGTGTTGTCCGTGCGATCCCAGCGTTTCGACGCCGCGTTTTGCGTCGCCATCGGCGGCAGTATGATGTTCCTCGCCGGAACGGTTGATTCCCTAGGAAGCTAGGGAAATAAACCGCCGCATAATGTGGTCCATCTGCCGCGTTTCCGTGAGGAACGCGTCGTGGCCTACCGGCGAGGCGATGCGTGCCATGCCCAATAAATTGCCCAGGTTTCGGGAAAGGTGTTCCTGCTGGTGGTAGGGATACAAAATGTCCGTATCCACGCCCGCCACCATGGTGGGCACCGTGGATGATGCAAGTGCCTTGTTGAGCCCGCCGCGGCCCAACCCAATGTCATGCCGGTTGAGCGATTCAGTGAGCGTGACATACGAACCAGGGCAAAACCGCTGTTCCAAGCGTTTTGCCTGATGGTCGAGGTAGCTCACCACCGCGAAGCGCTGCGAAGGGTCCCGAAACTGGCCGCGCGGATTTTCACCCGGTTGCGCATCGGCGGCGAAACGCTCATCAATCTCCAACTCGCCGCGATAGGTCAAGTGGGCGATGCGCCGCGCCGTAGCCATGCCCTCAAACGGCGCTTGGTCTGTGCCGTGGAAATCTCCGCCCTGCCACGCGGGGTCGTTTTCAATGCTGGCGATCTGTGCGGCTTGAATGCCAATCTGCCAGGCGCTTGCCCGCGCGGAAACGGCGATGACGAGCGCCGAATGCACCATCTCCGGGTACATGAGGGTCCACTCCAAGCTGCGGGCGCCACCCATGGAACCGCCGATCACGGCGAATATGCGGGGGATGCCCAGGGCGTCGAAAAGCAATTTTTCCACGGCAACCTGGTCGCGGATCGAAACGGCGGGGAAACGCGAGCCCCAAAACCCGCCATCCGGGTGCGGGGAGGACGGCCCCGTAGTGCCGCGGCATCCGCCGATTACGTTGGTACACAGCACGGCGAAACGGTCTGTATCCAGCGCTTTACCGGGGCCGATGACGCCGGACCACCAGTCGGCGGCGTTGGAATCCCCGGTCAGTGCGTGTTCGACAAGGATGATATTGCTGCCGTCCGGTCGCGGAGTGCCCCATTGCTGGTACGCGACGGTCACATCACGGATCACGGCGCCGGCTTCGGTGGTGTAGTCGCCGATGGGCTGAAACTGCACCTCACCAGAGGAATCGTTGTGCGTCATAAAGCTGTACTTTCTGCAGGGGAGCGATGATTTCCCCAATTCTAGACATACAGCTCTGTCTAGTCCATTGCTTTGGAAGTATGCGATTGCACCGGCGCAAATCGGTCGGGAAACGGTTGCGCCGGCGGTAGGTCGGAAAACTCGAAGGGCTCTAGCTCTGGTTTCTGGCGCTCGGTCCAGATCGGCGACAGGCCCGGCATAAACCACACCAGCAGCGCGGTGAGGAACGCTGCGCCGCCCGCGCCCCACAGGGTGTATTTTTCCGGCACGAACCAAAGTGCGCTACCCACGATGGCGATGATAAACAGCCAGGTCAACGGGTAGGAAATCGCCAGTGGGATTACCTGCGGGGCATCTTCTGCCCACTGTTCGTGGGGGAAACGGGAGCGGGCCTCGTTACGGATCCTGCGAGGGGTTTTCAGCATCGGTGCGATTGCGGCGATAAGCGTCAGGAGTAACCCGGCTGCCATCACCAGCAAATCTCCGGCGGCGGCACCGAACGCAAGGACTATCGACGCCGTGACCAGCGAAATCCGCTCCCCGTATGTTGGGGGTACTGGGCGGGCGGGGTCTACATCGGGATAAATGAGGGAAAAGGGTGGTGTGTCCATGGTCGTGTGGGGGTATCCAAAAGGTCATACCTCGAACGGAGGTGCGGCTGACCTTGGGGGTTTTCGAAGAAACTTTCTTAGGTTAGGTTAGTCTAGGTCGAGATTAATAGTAAGGCTAGGCTAAGGCAATCTTCTAAATGATGGGGGATTGCTGTCAGTCTCAGTTAAGTTTCAGGAGTTTTGGCTGCAATGACTTATCGCCACCACCCGAAGCCGCGGCGCACACCCTTTGCCGCCGCAGCAACATTAGCCGCGTGCCTTGCGATCGCGCCGCCGGTGTTCGACGTGCCAACCGCGCAGGCAGACATCGCGGTATGCGAAAACTTCGGCGGGACATTTAACTGGGGGCTCCGGGAAAGCTTCCGTGACTACCTTGTCGGAAAGGTCGCTCAAGGTACCTGGTCAACTTCTGCAGATGTGGAAACTAGTGACGATTTTACCGACGCTAATTTCTATTTCTCGTTCGGTGTGCGCGCCGATGCCATTACCGCCGAAGATGAAGACACTGGCGAAATCCCGCTGGCAGGTGAGATTGTGTTCGACGGGCATCACGGCGTATTGCACATGGAAATGTCCGATTTTCGGCTAAAGGTCGATGGTGCTAGCGCCGAAATCACTGTGGACTATGTGGCCAATAAGGTGGATAGTTTCACGCACGGTGCGACGCCGGAAGAAATTCGTGGCAATGATATCGCCATTGCCACGGTAAATCTGGATAGCGCCGTGAATTTTACCGCCGGTAAGGCGGCACTTAGCGGCACCCCCGTGCTGACCCCCGATGGGGCCGAGCTTTTTATCGCCTACGAGGCGGGCCAAGCGATGGATCCGATCGGCGGCGAACTGGGCTGTGGCTCCTTGGGTTCTCGTGGTACCAGCGGCGGTAATTCGAACTCCAGCAAAGACTCCAAAGATCGCAGCGTTAACTCCGTGCTGAAGGAAACTAATGACTTCATTAAATTGATGAACGATCTGGTCACGAATACCGACAAGTTGATCGGCAATACCGAAAAGCTTGCCAATAACATCACCGGCGGCAAGGTCGGCGGTGGCGGGGGCGCCGTAGCTGGTGGCGGTACTGCGACTGGCGGGACGGGTGGCACGGGTGGCACTGGGGGTGCTAAGCCCTCTGGTGGTGCTGGCGGCACCGCAGCTGGCGGCACTACCGGTGGCGGCGGTGGTGGGGGCGCGGCAGTCGGTGACGGGGGCGGCGGTGGAGGCTCCGACGTATGTACCGCTGATGGTTCTGTTGGCGTAGTTGAGACCACTGGTAGTTGGGGTGTGAAGCAATCCTTCCAGTCATATATCACCGGGTCCATCGCCAAGGGTTCCTGGGCGCTGAGCGGTGTGGAACACAGCAACGGTCAGTTCCATTTCCACGGTAGCTCCGGTGCCGTGGATCCCGGGAAGGGTACTGGCACTATTCTGATGCCTGGATCCGTGCATTTCACTGGCCACGACGGCGTGCTTAACCTGAAGATTTCCGATCTTGAAATCCAGTGGAACGGCAATAGTGGGTCGTTGATCGCCCAGGTGAGCTCCAGCGATATGGAAGGAAATCACAAGGATTACGGCCGCGTCGCATTGGCGGATCTTAGCTTTGGTTCCCTGAATGTGAATGAATCCTCCGCGAGTGGCACGGCCAGTGCCTCGCTCACCCAGGCAGGTTCTGCGGCCTTTGCGGAGTTCTATGCAGTGGGTACGGAACTCGATCCGGTGAACTTTACCGCCTCGCTTGGCGGCGCGGCCAGCTGTGCCGCAGGTCAGGGTGCAAGCGCATCGGGTGGTGCCGCCGGTACCGGTGGCGCGGGTGCAAAGGCCGCCGCTAATGCGAAGACTGGTTCGAAAACCACGGCGGAAAAGAAGACTTCTGGGCCTGGCGTTGCGGCTCGTGTCAATGGCGCGACCACTGATGGGGATAGCGAAGGCCACGCCAGCAACGGCAATTTCAAGATTAAAAACGCTAACGCTTCTGGTTTTGAAAAACCCTCGTTTACCACGTCTGTGCTGCTGATTATTGCGGCGTTCGTGGTGGCGGGCGGCAGCCTCTCCCAGTTGGTGATGCGCCACCCGGCTTCCCGGTAGTGATCGTTTCTGACTCAACCCGATTTTTTGAAAGGTGTGCTGTGACTTTCCTCCAAACAATTCAATCCCTGAAACCCAATCGAAGTTTCGCACGAGCGTTTGTTGCTGTGTCGGCGGTTGTGGCGGTCGCATTGACCGGCTGCGCATCCTGGGACGAAACGCCGCAAAGTTCATCTGGCCAGCTGCGTGAATCGCTGCCCGATGCTGGTTCGCTCAAAGACCCCCGCAGCTTTACCGGCGTGAGCGCAGTCACCGGCATCGGTGATGTCGTTCCCGTGACGGAAAACCCATCTCCGCAGTTGCCGGTGGAACTCACCGACGCCGACGGTTACGACGTCCAGGTCGACGATGTTTCTCGCATCCTCGCCCTAGACCTGTATGGAACCTCCACCAAGACTCTGACCGGCCTTGGCTTGGCGGATAATATCGTTGGCCGCACCGTTTCCTCCACGGAGGAGCGCCTGAAACACCTGCCTGTGGTCACGCAAGGCGGCCACAATATCAATGTGGAGGCGGTGCTGGAGCTTCACCCCACCTTGGTGATTGTGGACCACTCCATTGGGCCCCGCGAAGCCATCGATCAAATTCGCGATGCGGGCGTGGATATCGTGGTGATGGATCCAACCCGAACCATCGAATCCATTGGCCAGGATATCCTTGATCTCGGCGGTGTGGTCGGCCTGCCGGAGGAGGCCCAGAAGCTGGCGGATCGCAGCGTCGAGGATGCTCAGCAAGACCGTGAGGCTATCCAAAAGCTGGTGCCACAAGAGCCTCTCCGCATGGCGTTCCTGTACGCCCGCGGCAACGGCGGGGTGTTCTTTATCCTCGGTGAAGGCAGCGGCGCCAAGGATCTTATCGAAGGTGTTGGCGGTGTCGACGTCGCGGTCGAGCACGGTCTTGGGGAAACTACGCCAGCGAACGCGGAGGCCTTGGCAAAGGTGGATCCTGATGTATTCATTATGATGGAAGACGGCCTAGAATCCACCGGCGGAATTGAGGGTTTGCTCGCGCGTCCAGGGGTGGCGCAAACGAAAGCCGGGCAGCAAAAACGCGTGGTAACGGTGCCTGACGGGGCGTCGTTAGCCTTCGGCCCGCAAACCGGCGAAGTGTTGTTGCGGATCGCGCAGGCGTTGTACAGCCCGGAGCAACAACAGTGAGCGCAACTGTCGTGGCTGAAACGAGCGGCTATCAGCGGCACGCGGCGTCGACAGGCGCGGTGATTGCGGCGCGTTCGCGTCGGCGTGTGGCGCTGTTTATCGTGTTGGTGCTGCTGCTCGCGGGCACCGTCGTGGTTAGCATTGCGGTGGGGCAATTTACAGTTCCGCTGCGCGAAATTCCCGGCATCCTCGCCAAGGGGCCCGCCGGCACGGACATTATGGAATCGGTAGTGTGGCGCATTCGCCTCCCGCGCCTTGTGCTGGGGTTGCTTGTCGGGGCCGCGCTCGGCGTGAGCGGCGCGCTCATGCAGGCGGTGTTTGCGAACCCGCTTGCGGAGCCGAGCGTCATTGGCGTCACAGCCGGCGCTGGGGTTGGGGCCGCAATCGCCATTGTGTTCAATTTTACGGTGTTTGGTGCGTCGACCGTCCCCGTCGCCGCGTTTGTGACGGCTGTGCTGACCACGGCCGTGGTGTATCAGCTTGCGCGCCACGAGGGAAAAGTTCACGTAATCAACCTCATCCTCACGGGTATTGCTATCAATGCCGTGGCCGGCGCGATCATTTCCATCATGGTGTACCTAGCTCCAACGGCTAACCGCGAGCAGATCATCTTTTGGCAAATGGGTTCGTTGAACGGTACGCAGTGGAAACATGTGTCCGTGGTGCTCGTTGTGGTGTGCTTGGGGCTCCTCGTGTCCCTGCGCTTGGGTGGGCAGCTTGACATGCTCGCGCTTGGCGACGCCGCGGCGGGACACCTCGGCCTCAACGTTACGCGTTTGCGCATCCTTGCGATCGGTGCATCGACCCTGCTTACTGCGGGTGCCGTTGCATACGCGGGGTTGATCGGTTTCGTCGGCTTGATTGTCCCGCATCTCCTGCGCACCCTTACCGGTCCCGCCAACCGAGTGTTATTGCCTGCTTCTGCGCTGGCCGGGGCGATGTTGATTGGGCTTGCGGATATCGCAGCTCGGACCGTCATTTCGTTCGCAGATTTGCCGATCGGCATTTTCACTGCGTTGGTGGGTGGGCCGACGTTTTTCATTCTGCTGCGCCGCATGTTGATGAAAGGACGCCGCTGACATGTCCACCGCTGCCTGCCATGGGTCTGCTGTTGGTTTGACGCCATTACTCCAGGCGCGTCACGTCCGCGTGACCGTCGGGGGACGCACCCTGCTTGACGACGTTTCCCTTGACGCATATCCCGGCGAAGTCCTCGGTCTCATTGGCCCCAATGGTGCGGGAAAATCGACGCTACTCGCCGCGATGAGTGGAGATTTACGCCTCGACGCCGGTGAGGTATCGGTGTGCGGGTTGAACGCGCACACCGCCTCGCATCTCGATCTAGCCAGGCGCCGTTCCGTCATGCTGCAAGATGTGTCTGTCTCGTTTGCGTTTCTTGTGCGCGACGTCGTGGCGATGGGGCGCCGCCCGTGGTCCCGTACGTCGTATGACCAGTGTGACGAATCTTTGATCGATGCTGCTCTCGCTGCCACTGGGGTGGCGCACCTTGCCGAACGCGACATTATGACGCTGTCTGGAGGGGAGCGCTCACGTGTTGCGCTGTCGCGCGTACTCGCGCAGCAAACTCCGGTGGTGCTCTTGGATGAGCCAACGGCGGCCCTTGACATTGGACATCAAGAACAGGCTTTGGGTCTTATTCGGGGGATGGCACGTGGGGGAGCCGCCGTGGTGATTGTCCTTCATGATCTGCAGGCCGCCGCTGCCTATTGTGATCGAATTTTGTGCCTTGCGGGCGGAAAAGTAGCAGCGTATGGAAGCACTCAACAAGTGTTTGTCGATCATGTGCTCTCATCGGCTTACGGGTGGCCGATTCGGATCGCCGACTCCCCAGATGGGGGTGGGTTACGGATAGTGCCGGAATCGAGCGGGGTGGAAAACCTCGACGTAGACGCGTTGGAATTACTCAAACCAACAGTCATCTAAGCGTAGCCTTAGTTAATAATTGACCTAGCCTTAACGCTTCCCTAAGGTAAGGGTTGCCTTTCATCCGATGTGTCGGTGAGGCGCCCCGAGAATGCCTAACACCCAGGAGTTCATGTGAACATTTTGTCGAACCGTGTGCGCCTCACGAGCGCAGCACTCGCCGCCACAATGGCAGCCACGGTGGTTCCCAACGCCATTGCAGCCCCCGCAGAGCCGGCCTCGCCAGGAAATGCTGCCTCCGCGCAATATTGCGAGAGCTTCACCGGCTCCTTCGACTGGGGAATCCGCGAGTCTTTCCGCAAGTACATCACCGGCAAGATCGCGCGCGGCAAGGTGGAGTTCACCACGAGTGCCACCGGAACTAATCCCTCAGACAACGGCTTTGCGTTCCAATTCGCCCCCGGTGCTGTCACCGCCCAAGACGATGACACGGGAACGATCGCATTTCAAGGTGACGTTACGTTCACCGGCCACGAAGGCTTGTTGAATTCCCACATCCACAATGTTCGACTGGTGATCGACGGCACCAAGGTGGACATCGTCGCCGACTTCGAAGCTGCCGAAGCGAAAGAATTTCACGCCGGCGCGGAAACCATCCAGCACAATGTCGTAGACGGAGTGATTGGGCAAGTCACTTTGGCAAAGCCCTTTAGCTTTACCGCCAAGGAAGCCAACGTACTTACCGGTACTCCAGTGGTCAATGACACCAATAACCAGTTGTTTAACGGTGTTTATAATCTTGGTGATCCGTTGGATCCAATTGGCGGGTCGCTGACCTGCGCGAAGTTCAAGGAACCAAAGGAAGAGCCAGGCGAAGTGCAGCCGACCCAGCCCGCCGAACCGAGCTCACCGGCAACGACAACTACGTCGAATCCGGAACCGAAGCCGACTACGCCAAGCACCGCAGCGACAAGTGCTCCCACGACGTCAAGCAAGCCGCAAACTAGTGTTCCCACTACCGCCCCGAATGCGGAGCCAAAGCCGGAATTCCGGACCTTCCGTGACTTCCTGCGGGACTTCCAAGGCAATCCGATTGGCGCGATTCTGAGCTTGCTGTCCATCGGTGGTTTGATAGCCATCCTGACTGGCATCGGTGGTAGCTTGCTCAACATGTTCAAGCGTTAGGTGAACTCAGGCCATTCAGGCCGCTAAGGTACAGGTGAACAAAACATCCCCTCGTTACGGCGAGGGGATGTTTTGTTGCGTGATGCAGCTTGTGGCCTCCGCGTGCTTACCGTGAGGGGCCGCGAAACGTTAGATTGCGGCGAATCCGCGTTCAAGGTCCGCGATAATGTCATCGATGTTTTCGATGCCTACGGAAAGTCGGACAGTCGCCTGGCTTACGCCGGCGTTGGCCAGGGACTCTGGGGATGATTGGGAGTGGGTGGTGGTTGCGGGATGGACCACGAGCGACCTGACGTCACCAACATTGGCGACGTTGGAGTGCAGCGTGAGGGCGTCGATAAATTTCCATGCCTCTTCTTGGCCGCCAGCAACGTCGAAGGATAGTACAGAGCCGGTGTGTTTGAGCCCGAGCTTTTCTTTGACGGGGTACCAAGGGGAGGATTCCAGTCCGGCGTAATGCACTTTTGCAACTTTCGGGTGGTTGTTCAGGAATGTTGCCACCGCCAGAGCGTTGGTGTTGTGGCGCTCGATGCGTAGCGCGAGGGTGTCCAGTCCTTGCGCAGTGACCCAAGCGTTGAAGGGGGAGGCGGCGGCCCCGGTGTCGCGCAAGAGTCCAACGCGTGCTTTGAGTCCGTATGCTGCGGCGCCGAGGTCTACGTATTTTAGCCCGTGGTAGGCGGGATCTGGGGTGACAAAGTCCGGGAAGATTGGCTTGCCCTCGCGTTCCGCGGTCCAGTCAAATTTGCCGCCGTCGATGAGTACACCGCCGAGTGCGGAGCCGTTGCCGGTGTAGAACTTGGTGAGGGATGCAACGACAATGTCTGCGCCGAGTTCGAGAGGGCGCACGAGGGCTGCAGTGGCCACAGTATTGTCGATTATAAGCGGCACATTGTTGGCGTGTGCCACGTCGGCGATTGCGGGGATGTCGAGGATATCTGCCTGCGGGTTTGCGAAGGTTTCGCCGTAGAACGCCACGGTGTTGTCCTGCACAGCGGCTTGCCATGCGGCTGGGTCGTCGGGGTTCGTGACGAACGTAGTTTCGATTCCGAGGCGGGCGAGTGTTACTTCGAACAGGGTGGTGGTGCCGCCGTAGAGGCGCGCTGATGCGACGATGTGGGAGCCTGCGCGCGCGATATTGAGTATGGCGGCGGTTTCGGCGGCTTGGCCGGAGCCAAAGAGCACGGCGTGGACGCCACCCTCAAGGTCCGCAAGGCGGTTTTCGACGGCCGCGACCGTAGGGTTGGTCAGCCGACTATAGACGGGGCCGGCATCTTCAAGTGCGAAACGCTGCTTCGCGTGTTCTGCCGAGTTAAATACATACGATGAAGTAAGGTAAATCGGCAGGTTGCGTGCACCTGTTTCGCTGTCCACCGGTTGCCCGGAGTGGATGGCGCGGGTTTCAAAGCCCCAACCTGTTGTGTCAGCATTGTTGTACTTGGTCACGGTGTGTCCCTTCGGTAGTTTTCAACCAACATAATGGACAGCTTGGTCTAGTGCAACTGGTGAAAAATGTTTGTGGGGTAGACCGCTTGGTCTTTGATATTGAAAGGCCCCACGTCGGAGGTACAGATTGATTCTCGCTACCCCCTTGGGGGAGGTTGGTTACTGGTGAAGTATCGCAAGAATAGCCCATGACCTCACCAGATGAAGCCAACATGAAAGTTCGTAGCGTACGACCTATTTTCGCAGGTACTCAGGTATTTTCCCGTTCGCTATCCTAGTCTGTTGGGACCAATTTGGCCTATAAGTTCGATAAGAAGAATCTAAGTGCAATAACTAGGTTGTATTTTTCACGGTTCATCCCCAACGCCGGAGAAAGTAGTCCAGATGTCAAGGATGCATCTCGCCCACCGCATAACTAGCATGCGGATAATTTGGGTCCTTATTGCGATACTCGTTTTGATATTTGGGAGCAGTTCGGTCGTGGTAGCAAACGCCGCGACAGATCATGCCGAAAGCTATGGTCAAGACCTTAATATCAAACGCAACAAAGTGGACGTAGAAAGCGAAAGCTATGTGCAGTCTCCATTGCGACATGGCGAAGAATTGCAATCCACGTTCACGTGGGTGATTCCTAAAGGTGAGCAGCGCCCGAAACCGGGCGATACGATGACAGTTCACCTGCCCGATTGGCTTCGGCCAACCGAGGATCACACCGATTTGAAAGCAGGCGACTACACAACATGTTCGTGGTCAAAGGCGGCAGCGGATGTGAAATGTACCTTCACTGACAAGGTGAAGGACGAGAAAGATAAAGAGCTCAGTGGCCACTTCGTCTTGGGTATGAATGCCTTTGAAAATCAAGGCACCGACTCGATACGTTGGGGTAAAGAAGACACCAATGTTTTTCAATTGGTGGTCGGCGACACCAGCGACAAGGTTGAGCCTCCAAGCGAGGAGACGCATCTTCCGGTCGCGCCGAGTGCAAACGCGCGCACTGGTCCCATCACGACGTCACTGCACAGCTTTCGAGAGGTGGAGTATGACGGCGAGTCTTATGTGCGTTTGCAGTGGGTTGTGGATGTGCCGGCGGAGAATTTTGATTTGGCGCAGTCCCTCACGCTGAAAGACATGCTCCAAGAGGTGAAGTCGGACGCGTGGGGTGGTTGGACGGTGCCGCAGTATTTGGCGCCCGATATGGAAATTGAGATCTTGCGCCGTGACGGCGGCGCCACGGAACACGGCGTCTGGGACGCGAGTGAGCCGGGTTGCGCCGCCGCCCGTGAGCAGGGGATTGATTGCGCGGACTTGGTTGCCACGATTCGCGGCAATGAAGTAATGGAGCGCCCCGGGCGCATTGTGGAGGCAGTTTCCGCGGAAGGCGGCATTCCTGAACTGGAGTGGCACGAAAAGCTGCCTAAGGATTTCAAGTTGAAAATGACGCCGCTGGTTAAGGGCGCCGCATACCGCATTGTGTTTTACACCTTTGTGCCGTCGGAAAACCTTCCGGAACACGGCGCCGAGGAGCGCGCCATCGCGCAAAATACGGTGGATATTAATGGGTTGACCATTAAGTCTGACGAGCACGCGGAAATTTTTACCCAACCGATCGACGGTTCTGGGGCTACGGCCACGATGGGCATGTTCCGCGTTGATAATGCAGTTGTAGGCGATACCGGAAAGGCGGAGGGTAAGGAGTTTCAATTCAGTTTTGATTGCGATGGTGTGACGGGGACACTCACGGCGAAAGCCCGCGAGACTTCCAAAGAATCACCAAAGTTCAAGCACGGTACCACCTGTACTGTGACTCAGGATGAGGGAAGCAGTGAATTAGACGGCTATAAGGTTGATATCGGTGAAAACCCGCGCACCATTGTCGTGGAGGCGGGCGAGGTCAAGGCGTTGCGCTTCGGCACCGTCTACGAGGCGCCACCGAAATCCGGAACGTTTGCCGTGCGCAGCGTGATCGCGGATCCGAAACCCGCAGGGGCGGATCCGAACCGCGAGTATGTCATCCGCTACGAATGTGATAAGCCCAGTAATGACGGCACCGTCCAAGGGCCGGCGGAGCTGAAGGTCCGCGGCGACGGCACCGTAGTGGAATCGCCCGAGTTCTTGGCCGGCACCAAGTGCACGGTCCACGGCGAGGATGAGGAAGCTGCGGCCGTTGAAGGCCAACAATTGGTGCCGCACTTCGACCGCAAAGAGATTGTGGTGCCGGTCGGGTCGGGCGCGGCCACCCCAGTGGCCACGGTGCAAGTCACCAACACGTACGCGCCACAGCTGACTAAGTTTGTGGTGACGAACTTGGTGGAAGGCACCGATGCGCTCGTAGAGCCGGTGACCTACCGCTATACCTGCGGGGCCGCTCGCGGCGAATTGCAGGCGCGCCCCGGTGAGACGGTGGAGTCGCCGCAATTGCCGGCCGGCGCGGAGTGTGAGGTGGAGCTGGATACCACCTCCGCTCGGGTGCCTGGTTTTGACCTGACCAACCCTAAGGAGCAATTGCGCCAGAAGATCACCTTGGGCCTTGCCGATGCCCCGTTCGTGCCGGCGGAGTTTCATCTCGCGTACGGCCCGCAAATGGGCACGTTCAAGGTGAAGAACAAGGTGGTTACGGTTGGCGGCAAGGGGCGAGTGCCTGAGGTATTTGATTTCGGCTACACCTGTAACCGGGACGGCGCTCCCGAGATTCAGGGAGAAATCGCCGGCGTGGCGGACGGGCACGAGAAAGAGTCCGATCCCATTCCGGCCGGGTATCGCTGCGTGGTTCGTAGCGACGACCCGCATACCGCAGGCGCCACCCTCGTGACGGATATTGGGTCCCCGGTGGAAATTGCCAAGGGTAACACTCCAGAGGTGGAGGTGACGCACGCGTACGCCCGTGGGAAGGGCGACATGACCATCACCATGAAACTGGATGATCCGAAGGCTTCCACTGTGGGCGGTGCGTATGCGTTCCAATACGCGTGCAAGCCGCCGGCTGACGGGCCCGAGGTGGTAGGAACCTTGGGCGCGATTGGGGCGGGCGAGTCCGCGACGTCGGAAAGCATTCCCGAGGGTTCTTCCTGCACGGTGTCACAGCAGGACGCCGGCGTGGGGAGCGGGGATCTGGCAAACTCCGGGTACAACAGTGTGCTCGTGCTGGAGCGCAACAAGCAGACGCAACTGCAAGCGGCGCGTAAGTATGAGGATCGGCGTGGCACCCTGCGCATCACTAACGCAGGTGCGGGTTCCGGCGTGGACATGCCGCAGGCCAAGGAACATAAGGCGCGCATGGATTACGTGTGTGCCTCCAATGGCGTGGTGGTTGCGGACGGCAGCGTGACCCTGAAACCCGGGGAACACGCTGATGTTCGCGATGTCTATGTCGGTGCGGAATGCACTGTGACGCAAAGCGTCGATGAGCTCACCGCGGACGACGTGCGCTACGAAAGCGAGCAGTCCGTGACGGAAATCGTCGCGCCGAAGATCACCGCCAAGGATGGGACTTCCGAAGCAGTGCTCCGCAACGTGTACACGGAACTGGGCACGGTTGAGGTGGATACCAAGCTTGACGGTCCTGCCGCGCGGATTATTTCCAACCAAAATACCTACACGTTCGAAGCGACATGGCGCGAAAATGGGCAAGAATTCGCCGAAGAATTCTCCGTCCAGGCTGGCGAAACGTACAAGGATCTGCCGCCGCTGCCCGTGGGCACGCCGGTAACCATCCGCGAAGTGTTGCCAGAAAACAGCGCCGTGGTGCACTGGGGGTTGCCCGGCTATATCAGCGACCCTCCGGCGGCTTTGCAGAACCACGGTGACGGCAACGTGACCGTGACCGTGCAACCCCGTCAACGTGTGAAATTGACGGTGGCAAACACCGCTAACCCGCCGGCATGGTGGCTGGCAGTACCGTTCGCGCCAATGATGGTGGAGCGCGCTGCCGGCGAGGCTACACAGCCTTCGAATGACGGTTCGGCTTCCGAGAATTCCACCACGCCCGAGCAGCAATAAGCGCTGCCACGAGAGCGCCACCCGCGACGTACCATGGCCACGTTGCGGGTGGCGCTATTTCGTCTGCGCACTGCTCCAGCGCCTGCTTGAATTCCAGCTGGCGGGCGTTATACCGTTCCCGCACATCCTGCTGATCGAACACGGTGATGCGGATTTCGTCGAGGCGGGTGCGCTGCTTCTCCCGCAGCTGTTGCGCGACTGCGGTTGCTGGGTCTTCGCTAATCGACGCCGCCGCGTTCACCGTTTGCTCATACGTGTAGGTGGTCTGAAACTCGGGGTCTTGCATGAACTCAGATGTTTTGTTGGACAGTTCCGCAAGCGACTCTGGGACCTTCGCGTCCGTCAACTTTTGTTGTAACTCGCCGGCGATGGGGGCGCCTTCAGTGTCGTAGCGGGCGAGGTCCGCCGCAAAGTGAGGGATCGTCGTGTCGAGCTCCTGGATCCGTTTGGCGCGGGCCTGCTGCTCAATATCATCCCAAAAATCCTGGATGGCCTGCTGTTCTGCGGAGCTGACCACGCATTGCTGGTTGCTGGCCGTCACCTTGTCTTGGGCAAGGTCGGTGGGCATGGGCAGGGCAATGAGCGCGGCGCAGGTGGTGGCAAGAACACGATTCATATGGTTAGAAATATCCGATTGGGGGCCGAAAAGCTAGGCACGCGCTTAAATTGTCCGTAATGTTATTGCGGTATACACCTAAAACAATTGATGTGAAGTGTCACATTAATTGCTCGCAATGTAAGGAAGGATGTAGGCAGACATGCTGATAAATGCAGCAACACCCGTGCCGCCCCCGCCGGAGGGAGTGGAATACGTATACTCCGAATCATCCGAATTGCCAGTGGGCGTGAAAGACCGCCGCGGATTCCCCCTCTGGAAAAAACTTGCGCTCGCCGCAGTGGCTATTGCCGCCGCGGCGGGGTGGGGCACAATTGCCCTCGCCCGCGGGGAAACAGTGAACGCTGTTTGGTTAGTGTTAGCCGCGGTAGGCTCCTATATCATCGGTTTTACGTTCTATGCGCGGTTGATTGAATACAAGGTGGTCAAACCTCGTGATGACCGCGCCACTCCCGCCGAATACGCCAACGATGGTAAAGACTTTATGCCGACGGATCGGCGCGTATTGTTCGGCCATCACTTCGCCGCAATTGCCGGCGCAGGTCCGCTGGTTGGCCCCGTGATGGCCGCGCAAATGGGTTATTTGCCGAGCACATTGTGGATTGTTATCGGCGTCATTTTCGCAGGAGCCGTGCAGGATTACTTAGTGCTCTGGGTATCTACGCGCCGCAAGGGGCGGTCGCTCGGGCAAATGATCCGCGACGAAATGGGGCCCGTGGGTGGCGCCGCCGGCATTATTGCCGTGATCACCATTATGTTGATCATTATTGCCGTGCTCGCGCTCGTGGTGGTCAACGCCCTGGCTGAGAGCCCGTGGGGTGTGTTCTCCATCTCTATGACCGTGCCGATTGCGCTGTTTATGGGCGTGTATTTGCGCTACTTGCGCCCCGGGCGCGTCAGTGAAGTATCCGCCATCGGGGTGGCGTTGTTGGTGCTATCCATCGTCGCGGGCGGCTGGGTCGCAGATACCGCATGGGGCGTCGAAATGTTCACGTGGTCGAAGGTCACGCTCGCGTGGGTGCTGATCGGCTACGGCGTGGTCGCCGCCATCCTTCCGGTGTGGCTGCTGCTCGCCCCGCGCGACTACCTGTCTACCTTTATGAAGGTCGGGGTGATTGCGCTGCTCGCGGTGGGTATTCTTATCGACCGCCCCGAGGTGCACATGCCCGCCGTAACCAGCTTCGCCCTGGAAGGCAACGGCCCGGTGTTCGCGGGGAACCTGTTCCCCTTCCTGTTTATTACTATCGCCTGCGGCGCGCTTTCCGGGTTTCACGCGCTCATTTCCTCCGGTACCACACCGAAGCTGGTGGAGAAGGAAAGCCAGATGCGCACCATTGGATACGGCGGAATGCTGCTGGAATCCTTCGTGGCAATCATGGCGTTGATTACCGCAGTGATCCTGGATCGGCACGTGTATTTTGCCATGAACTCGCCAACCGCCGTCACTGGCGGGAATGAGGAACAAGCCGCGGAGTTTGTAAACTCCCTGGGGTTGCCTGGCGCGGACATTACCGCAATGCAGCTTGCGGACGCCGCCCGCATGGTGGGGGAACACACCGTAGTGTCCCGCACCGGTGGCGCGCCGACCTTGGCATTCGGAATGTCGCAAATATTGACGGATATTTTCGGGCACCCGGAAATGCAGGCATTCTGGTATCACTTCGCCATCATGTTTGAAGCGTTGTTTATTCTTACGACCGTCGACGCGGGCACCCGCGTGGCTCGCTTCATGATGACCGACACCCTCGCCAACGTCCCCGGCCTGAGCCGTTTCAAAGACCCCAGCTGGACCCTCGGCAACTGGGTATCCACCTTCGCCGTGTGCGCACTGTGGGGCGCCATTCTGCTCATGGGGGTGACCGACCCGTTGGGCGGCATCAACGTGCTGTTCCCGCTGTTCGGCATAGCGAACCAATTGCTCGCCGCGATTGCGTTGTCGCTGGTACTGGTGGTTGTGGTGAAGCGCGGGCTGTACCGTTGGGCGTGGATACCCGCCGTGCCGCTCGTGTGGGACGTGATCGTCACCATGACCGCATCCTGGCAGAAAATATTCTCGAATAATCCGAGTATCGGCTATTGGGCGCAGCATAATCGCTTTAAGGACGCCAAAGCCCAAGGCCTCACCGAGTTCGGCAGCGCTAAATCACCCGAGGCTATCGACGCCGTGATCAGAAACACCGCTATCCAGGGCGTACTCTCTGTACTTTTCGCGGTCCTCGTGTTGATCGTGCTGTGCGCCGCAGTTGCCGCCTGTGTCAAGGCTGTGCGCACCGGGGCCGGAACCGATCATGAACGTGCCGACGCTGCACACACGACCGAAGAAACGTTCCATTTTTCCGGATACTTTGCGCCGCGGGGCTTGTTCGCCAGTGACGTGGAGAAAAAGCTGCAGAAAGTTTGGGACGAAGTGGTGCCACCACAGGAGCGTGCGCATGTGCATCATTAACGTCAGCTGGCGTGCGCTCCGCGCCTGCTGGCGCTACCTCGGCGAAATTATGGGCGAACGTGACTACCAAAAGTACGTTCAGTACCTTCAGCGGCACCATCCGTGCCGGCCCGTGCCCACCGAGCGCGAATATTGGCGAATGCGCTGGGCTGATCAAGAGCTCAACCCGCAGGGCCGCTGCTGCTAGCGTTCGCCGCCCATTGACCTGGGGTCTTATTGCTGATTTGAATGCCGGATGTTTGGCGCGGCGTCGAGAGGCTGTGAGGCCTCGGGTTGCTGGTGCGCGATGCGAGAGTACTTCGCCCACAGCTGGTGGGTGAACGTGTTGTTGAGGACGGCGGTGGCGACCTCGCAATCCGGGCGGGCCAAGTCGCGCACAATACCCTCGATGATCTCGGCGAACACGGGGTCGTTGTGCGCTCGGTACGTCTTGAGCGTATCGCCTAAACTTCCGATCAGGTTGTAGTAGGTGATGTCGGCTTCGCGGGTGCCAGCGGGTTCGATGCGCGTGTGTTCCTTGCGGTGCGCTTCCACAAACACCGCCCGGCGCAGGGAATCAACCTGGGTGGGGGCGTAATTTGGCAAGATTTCAATTAAGTGCCGGTGGCGCTTCAACGCGTAGTCAATAAATGTGGTCATGACTTGGCCAGCCCAGCCGCCCGGGGTCGCCGCCACGAGGTCTACCTTTTCTTTGAACCTGGCTGTGCGGTAGTCCGCAATCGCCTCCGCCCACTGGGGAGCCTGTTGCATCGCTGGCGTCGGCGTGAAGGTAGTCTGCTTCCCGCACTTCGGACACGGAACATATTGCGCCTGGTAGTAAAGATGTTCTACGGGGAGGGGGTTGCTGCAATGTTTGCAGTGAAAGTTCTCCGCAGCCTTTTCCCAATCGGCGACGGCGCGGCGGAATTGCCGTTCCGCCTCGTAGTCGGTGAACGGGGCGAACACTTCATCCGTCGCGAGTTCGATATCTTTTTCGAGTTGTTGGACGGCGGCTTCCGCATCCGCATAGGCGGCGCGGATTGTGGGGTCCGTTGAATCAACGTAGACCTCGAATCGCTCTTGGAAAATTTTCTGGCCGCGTTGCACAATCTCTCGCATTTGCTTGCGTAACGCGGCCTCGAACGCGAGGCAAGAGCGGTGGAACTCCGCAGGATCGGTGTCCGTCGGCTCTGGCGCAACAGTCTTCGCCTGGGAAATAATCTCCTCCGCCTGCTCCCAGAGTTTGCTCAAGAAGACGTCAAGGCGTTCGCGTAACTGTTTGATTTGTTCGAGATTGTGGTTCATTGAAAACTTCCTTTCGGAGTTCAATGTTCGCTGAACCATCCGCCCCATAGCAAGCGCGACATTCCGTGAGGCAGCCATTTTCACATATCAGTGATGTACATGTTGCGCCACATTGCTGATAGTGCAGCGTCGGCACAGCAAAGCTCCCCGCCAAGCCAAGCCCAGCGGGGAGCGGTAAAGATGTTCGAGCTACTTCAGGCCGTCGATAATAGCGTTGAAGGTTTCGGAGGGGCGCATCACTGCGGAGGTCTTCTCGTCGCAAGGGCTGTAGTATCCGCCCAGGTCAACGGGGTTGCCTTGTACCTCGATAAGCTTCGCGGCGATTTCTTCCTCGTGCTCGTTCAAGGCAGCCGCGACAGGTGCGAAGATCTTTGCGAGTTCCGTATCTTCGGTCTGGTTGGCCAGCTCATCGGCCCAGAACTTGGTCAGGTAGAAGTGGGATCCACGGTTGTCGATCTCACCGGCCTTGCGCGAGGGGGACTTGCCATCGTTGAGCAGGGTTTCGGTGGCGCGGTCCAGGGCGTCGGCAAGCACGGCAGCCTTGGCGTTGCCGTCTGTGTTGGCGAAGTGGCGGAACGACTCAGCCAACGCGAGGAACTCGCCGAGGGAATCCCAACGCAGGTGGTTTTCTTCCACCAATTGTTGCACGTGCTTCGGCGCCGAGCCGCCTGCGCCAGTTTCGAACAAACCGCCGCCAGCCATGAGTGGCACCACAGACAGCATCTTTGCGGAGGTGCCGAGCTCGAGGATCGGGAACAGGTCGGTGAGGTAGTCACGCAGCACGTTGCCGGTCACGGAAATGGTGTCCTCGCCACGGCGAATGCGCTCGATGGAGAACTTGGTCGCCTCCACGGGGGAAAGGATGCGGATGTCCAGGCCCTCGGTGTCATGGTCGGCCAAATACTTGTTCACAAGCGTGATCAGGTTGCGGTCGTGCGCGCGCTCCGGGTCGAGCCAGAAGACGGCGGGCATGCCGGACAGGCGGGAACGAGTCACAGCCAGCTTGACCCAGTCGCGGATCGGGGCATCCTTGGCCTGGCAGGCGCGCCAAATGTCGCCCGCGGCAACCTTGTGCTCGATCAGAGTTTCGCCCGCGGAATTGACCACGGCGACCGTACCGTCGGCGGCGATCTTAAAGGTCTTATCGTGGGAGCCGTACTCCTCGGCCTTCTGCGCCATCAGCCCAACGTTGGGCACGGTGCCCATCGTGGTGGGATCGAACGCGCCGTTGGCCTTGCAATCCTCGATGACCACCTGGTACACGCCGGCGTACGAGGAATCCGGCAGCACGGCGAGGGTGTCCTGCTCCTCATCCTGGGCATTCCACATGTGCCCAGACGTGCGAATCATGGCCGGCATGGAGGCGTCCACGATGACGTCGGAAGGAACGTGCAGGTTGGTGATGCCCTTGTGGGAGTTCACCATCGCCAACGCCGGGCCCTCTTCGAGTGCTTTATCGAACGCGGCCTTGATTTCGGCGCCGTTGTCCAAGCTTTCCAAACCGGCGTAAATCGCGGCCAAGCCGTTTTCGCCGTTCAGGCCAGCGGCATCCAATTCGGCGCCGTACTTGTCAAAAACATCAGCGAAATACGCGCGCACCACGTAGCCGAAGATGATCGGGTCGGACACCTTCATCATGGTGGCCTTGAGGTGCGTGGAGAACAGCACGCCCTCCTCTTTGGCGCGCTTGACCTGCTCGGCAAGGAAGTCTTGCAGGGCCGCGGCGCGCATGACGGTGCCGTCAATAACCTCGCCTTCCTGCACTTTCAGGCCGTCCTTGAGCACCGTTTCGGTGCCGTCGGCGGCGATGTGCTTGATGGTCAGCTCATCAGCGGCAGGCATGATCACGGACTGCTCGTTATGGCGGAAGTCATCGGCATCCATGGTGGCAACGTTGGTCTTCGAATCCGGGGACCAAACACCCATGCGATGGGGGTGGGCCTTGGCGAAGTTCTTCACGGCGATCGGGGCGCGGCGGTCCGAATTGCCCTCGCGCAGCACCGGGTTTACGGCGGAACCCTTCACGGCGTCGTAACGAGCACGAACGTCCTTTTGTTCTTCGGTGTCCGGGTTGTCCGGGTACTCGGGCAGCGCGTAACCCTGTTCCTGCAGCTCCTTGATTGCGGCCTTCAGCTGCGGCACGGACGCAGAAATGTTCGGGAGCTTAATGATGTTGGCTTCCGGGGTTTTTGCCAGCTCACCCAGTTCGGCGAGTGCATCCTCGACGCGTTGTTCTTCGGTCAGGAAATCGGGGAATTGGGCCAGGATACGGCCGGCGAGGGAGATGTCCCGGGTTTCCACATCGATGCCTGCGGTTCCCGCAAACGCCTCAACGACGGGCTTCAACGAGTAGGTGGCCAGCAATGGCGCTTCGTCGGTGCGGGTGTAGATGATCTTTGCCAATGGAGCTCCCTTGATACAAGATTGCGATTCGGCTAACCAGAGTACCCCTTTTTGCGTGACCACCACCACCTTTTCGCACGGTGCTGGGCGTAGGGGTACCCGACTGTAACCCCGATCGGGTGCTCTCAACGCGCATGGAAAGCCGTGGTTCGCGGTAGCATCAGTGCCATGCGCACCCTGCACGATTGGTTAGCACGTGGGCTCGAGGCCGCGGGGTGTCCTGCGGGTGCCGCTGCGATGGTGTCATCGTCGCGGGTGATTGCTGCGGCGGTGGTTGGGGATATAACTTTCGAAACGCCGGTTTTGTTGGGTTCTACCAGCAAGTCCGTTACGGGTTTGGCGGTGCGGCAGCTTGCGGAACAGGGTTTGCTTGAACTGGATGTGCCGCTGCGCGCTTACCTTCCAAAGGCTCGCGTGTTGCCTAATGCAACTGTTCGAGAGGTGGCGCAGCATTGCAGTGGTGTGCGCTCGGATTCCACACTTGCGCGGGACAAATCGTTCCGTTATGCGAACCAGAACTACAACTATCTGGGGCAGCTCGTTGAACAGCTTTCAGAAACTTCGTTCGTGCAGTATGTGCGCCGTCGAATCGCGCCCAGCGCGCAAGGTTCCTCTCATTTTGGCCACACCGCGGTGTTCGGACGGTGGGTGCGCACACGCCCGTTTCCTACCGAACATTCGTCTTGGATTCAGCCCGCGTCCGGGGCGCTCGCGATGAGTTTGCGCGGCGCCTGCGCGTACCTTCAAGCGCTCCTTACCCAACCGGTTCCGGTTCTCGACGCCGTTCCTACCGGGCCTTCTCCAGCGGTCGCTGGCGTGTTCGGGGAGGAGGGTAGTTATAGTTTCGGCTGGATTCTCAAGGAACATGCGGGTGTGCGCTTGATGGTGCATACGGGTAAAACGCCGGGCACTACCACGATGTTTGCATTGATCCCGGAGCGTGATCTCGGCGTCGTGCTGTTGGTGCCGTACGCCGATTTCCTCGTCACTACGCCGCTATTGGAGCAACTGTCTGAGGCGTTGATTCGGTTAGCGTTGGGGGAGGAACCTACGTTGCCCACGGTGCGCGAGCGTCGCGCGAAACGACTCGCCCTTTTTGGAACGTACGCGCTAGTTCTAGGCGGGGCTGTTGGGGTGGCTGCGCTGAGCTCGTGGTTGCGTGTGTTGTGGTTGGGCCCGGCACTTGCATTCGTCTGTGGGGCGGCGTTGCGGATTGTCAGTGGTACGCCAACGTTGTGGATTTTGCGTTTCGCTCCGGATTTCTTTGCAGTGGCGGTGGTGGCGTTCGTTGTGATGTCCTCGTCCGTGCTGGCGTAGTTTTGAGGACATCACTTTGCGTCGGGGGTGCCACCCTGGGGTTTCGCCCATTTGTGTCAATCGTTGCGTTGGCGTTGGTGAGCCCTGCTGGGAAGCGCCGAGAAAACATGCACACAATCGGATTTGTGTTTGTTTACCTGCGGTTTCGCTTGTTGCGTTTCTGCTAAGGTCGGGTCACCGCAGCATGTTTCACCCAGTGAAAGGACAACACAAGTGTCTACGGCATTCGCGGTAGTGTTCCAGCACCGGTTTGATCCCGCCGTGACGGCGGCTGGTGTGCGGGCGCAAATGTTGAAGGATTGGCCGGGGTGTGATGTCAGCATTGTGCAGGAGCGTGGGGAACATGCCGATGGCCAGGCGAGTTTGGCCAGTGATTCATCGGGCATCTATATCCGGCCGGTGGACTCGCCGTTTACCGATGATGTTTCGGAACTTTGTGGTCCTAGCTTGTTGTGGCCGGACGGGAAGCCGTTTAATGAGGCCTACCAGGCGCATTGCATCGTCGCGGTGGCTGATCAAACCCGTGATGAACGGCACGCGGCCGCGATGTTGACGCGGGTGGTTGCTTCACTGATTCGTATTTCTTCGGAGACGATCGCGGTGTATTGGGCGGGCGCGAATCATTTGATTTATCCGCCGATGTTCCGCGAGATGGCCATGCAACGGCTGCCAGAGGCGCCGTTGTATTTGTGGGTTGCGTTTCCGATGTGGCAGCGCTCGGATGGCCGGTTGCACGCGTCGACGCAGGGCCTGGATCGCCTAGGCTTGATGGATTTAGAAATCCTGGATAGTGAAAAAACTCCGCGGGAGACCCATGAGTTTTTGGTCAACGTGGCTGATTACTTAGTTCGCCGCGGGTTGGTGATTGAAGACGGCCACACCGTGGGCGAATCCGAACAAGAACGTATCCGGGCGGTGTATGCGAAGGCCTCCACGGATCCCGAAAAAACCGTTATTCAATTGACTAATCAGAAGCCACAAGGAGCCCTGCGTTATGGCAATCGCGATCCTCTTGCAGAACACTATTGATGAGGAAGTTACCCAGGATGCGCTGCGCGAGCAGCTGCACAAGGACTGGCCGGAGTTAGCCCAGCAACATCAGCTTGCCGACGACCCCGAATTCACCGGCGACCAGCAGCCTGGCATGGCCGCGTTCACGTACCGGGATAGTGGGTTTTTAGTCAAGCCGATTCCGGTGCCGTTTGGTCAAGAACCGATTGAGAAGCGGGCCGCCAGCAGCCTGTGGCCAAACGGCGCGGACTTCAATGAGCAATATCAGGCGCATTCGCTGGTGATGGTGGCGAATTCGGAATCGTTGAGTGGGGTGCAAAAGGCGGAGTTGCTGTCCAAGGTGGTGGCTTCGCTGGTGGCGATTTCGCGGGAGACCTTCGCTGTGGTGTGGCCAGCCTCGGATCAGTTGATTATGCCGGAGGTGTTCCGCAACGTTGCGTGTTCGATGTTGCCGGACCCGCTGCTGCCGATTTGGCTGAACTTTAGTTTTGGCACCCAGTCTTCCGGGAATTTCGCGGCGGCCACGGTCGGTCTTGATCGTATGGATTTGATGGACTTGGAAATGCCGGAAAGTACCAAAACTCCCGGTGAAACGCTGGATTTCCTAGCTGGCGTTGCGGACTATTTGATTCGAAATGGGTTGGTGATCAAGGACGGCGACACCGTCGGGCAGGAGGAAGGGGAGCGCATCATCGTGCGCTTTGCGCCGTCAATGATTCAGGAGGGAAAGATGGTGATCCAGCTTCAAGAGCACCAAAATTCACCGGAGCGCGCGAGCGGATCATAGGCCAGCGCCTGCAATAGTGTGGCGATTTTCACTTTGCCTTCCGCTTGTGTGAGATGAGGGGCCACGTGCCTCGCATGGTGCGCAAGCGCATTGTGGGTACAGGAAGCTGTGATTGGTGGTTCGCATCGAGGCTCTACACGGCGATGGAACCGGCACCTACCAGCCAGGAGCCGTACACGTGGCGGCCGTCACTTGCGGCTGCGGGCTAGGGCATGTGACCTGGGAAAAAGGAATCGTTGTCAATTTGACGCTTGGTCAAGCGACGCTCGGTGCGGCGGGCGGGGCGGAGGCCGCGGCGTCGATACGCAATGGCGCGGTTCGCGGTGTAGCGTTCCGATCCGTGAATTATCAACGACGTACTGTTTTGCGCCAGACCGAGGTGAGCGCCACCCGTCGCTTCGTGGTGATGGTTGCACTCGCCCTCGGCGGTTTCGGAATTGGCACGACCGAATTCGTTTCCATGGGGTTGCTGGACCTTGTGGCCGCGGACTTCGGAATCACCGAAGATGTAGCCGGGCACGTCATCGCCGCATACGCCCTCGGCGTGGTGGTTGGTGCGCCGGTGATCACGGTATGCACCGGCATGCTGCCCCGTCGCCGCTTGCTGCTGCTGTTGACTGCCGCGTTCGTGGTGGGCAACGCGGCAAGTGCGGCGGCAATGTCGTACGACAGCTTGTTAGTGGCACGGTTTATCGCGGGCCTGCCGCACGGCGCCTATTTCTCCGTGGCGAGCCTTGCGGCGGCTTCCATGGCGCCAGCCGGACAGCGCGGGCGTGCGGTGGCGACCGTGGGCCTCGGGTTGTCTGTGGCCACCGTCGCGGGGGTTCCCGCAGCGCAATGGTTGGGCATGGCGTTCGGGTGGGCCGCGGCCTACGCATTGGTGGCGCTCATCGGCCTAGTGTGCCTGATCAGCCTGTGGTACTTGATGCCGCACATGACGCTGATGCAGCCAACCCGCCCCATTGTGGAGCTCGGCGCTTTGGCGAACTCCCAGGTTTGGTTCACGCTTGCGATTGGCACCGTGGGGTTCGGCGGCATGTTCGCCGTGTACACATATATTACGTGGACGATGCGCGATGCCGGCCTGGACCAGTCGTGGATGTGGCTGGTGCTCATGGTGTACGGCGTGGGCATGGTCGTGGGCAACCTCGCTGGCGGCCGGTTGGCCGACCGCAACGTCGAGGTGGGCATCGTGGTGTCCCTGCTGGCGCTGCTGTCCCTGCTCGTGGGATTCTACTTTGCCACCAACGTTTCTCCCTGGTTGGCCGTGGTCAACTTCGGCGCCATTGGATTCTTCGGCTCCACGCTGGCACTGTCGCTCCAGGTCCGGCTCATGGACGTTGCGGGGCGCGCCCAAACCTTGGCGTCCTCCCTCAACCATTCCGCGTTGAACACCGCAAACGCGCTCGGTGCGGCACTCGGCGGTGCGATGATCGCTGGTGGGTACAGCTACAGCGCGCCCGCCTTAGGCGGTGCCGTACTGGCGGTGCTCGGCTTGGCGCTGTGGGCGCCGGCGTTTGTATTGCGCCGCGGTTTCGGTACTAAGCGGGTCACCGTGCGCAGCCGGACCGCGGCCGCCGCGCCGCAGACTGTGTCGGCGGTATAAAGTACGCTGAGCCGTATGCTTACCATCACTACCGTCAACGTCAACGGCATTCGCGCGGCTGTGAAGCAGCGCAGCGAGGAGAACCTCGGCTTCCTGCATTGGTTGTCCAACACCAGTTCGGATGTTGTGCTGCTTCAGGAAGTACGTGCGACCGAAAAGGATACGCTGAAGGCGTTGGCGCCGGCGCTGGACCAAGGCTGGCACTACGCCGGCGCCGAGGCTGCGGCGAAGGGGCGCGCCGGGGTGGGCATCCTCTCCCGCACCCCGCTTCTCGACGTCTCGGTGGGCATCGCCGGCTTCGAAGATGCGGGCCGCTACCTCGAAGCCACCACGCAGGATGTGCGGGTGGCTTCGCTGTACTTGCCCAGCGGCGAAGCGGGGACTGACAAGCAGGACGAGAAGTTCCGCTTCCTTGATGTGTTTGAGCAGGTGCTGGGCAGCAAAGCCGCAGAGTACGAGCACATGGTGATCGGCGGGGACTGGAACATCTGCCACCGGCAGCAGGACCTGAAAAATTGGAAGAACAACCAAAAACGCGCCGGGTTTTTGCCCGACGAGCGGGCGTTTATGGACGCCGTGTTTGGCACCTTCCCCGACGAATCCAGCCAGATCCCGGAATTCGGCGATTACTTCGGGGCGGTCGATTATGTGGGGGCGCGGCGTCGAGAAGCGAACACGCAGCCGGTGTGGTTCGATGCGGCGCGCCGCTTACAGCCCGACGACGCGCCGTACAGCTGGTGGTCCTACCGCGGAAAAGCGTTCGACACCGACGCGGGGTGGCGCATCGACTATCAGGCCGTGACCCGCGCAATGTTGGAACGCGCGCACCGCAGCTGGGTGGAAAAAGCCGACCGCTACGACCTGCGCTGGTCGGATCACGCTCCTGTCATTGTGGAATACCGCTAGTACACTGATCTGGGTGAATCATTCAAAAGCATTACCCCTATCCCTGATCGTCGCTGTCCTCGGCGTGGGTTCGATCGTCGCGGCCAATGGGTTGCTGGCGGCCCCCAGCGCCGACAAAGGGCCCAACTACAGCTACAAAGAAGTGCAAGCTGCAGTGGCTAGCCAGCCAACCCCGTTGGACAATTCGCTGCCGAGCGAAGAGGAATTGGCCGAGGTGGTTGCCGGGATGACTCGACAACAGGCCACGATCGCGCAGCATCTGCCGCTTGCTGAGCACCCCGAGGCAATCGAGAAGAAGTACGAGCGCCTTGGCGGGGAACGCGGCAAGTTAGGCAAGCCGCTCACCCGCATCGTGGAAGCCGGTGATGGGGGCGCGAAAGCCGTGTATGAGCACGGCATGTTGTATTGGTCGCCACGCACGGGGGCGCACGCAATGTACAACGAATTTTTGATCAAATTCATCTTGTTGGGCGGGGAAAGCGGGCTGCTCGGCATGCCCACGACCGACGTGGAAAAGGTCGGCTCCGGCGCCCGCCAGGGATTCGAACAAGCAACCTGGCTGTATTCCGCGCAGGACAGCGGCATCCATTACATCGGTGGCCGTATCCACGAACGCTGGCAGCGCCTCGGCGGGGTGGATAGCGAATTCGGATTCCCCGGCTCGGACATCATGAATGTATCCGCGGAAACTTCCGGAAAATATGATCGAGCGGTGTTGTTCGGCGACAGTTTGGCCATTTTGTCTAACTCGCGGACAGGTGAGGTCGGTGAAGCCTCCTTCGGTGGTGCGGGGTAAGCTATGAGACCATGACAATTCCCGAAAAAAAGCAGCGCGTTCTGTCAGGTATTCAGCCGACCGCAGACTCATACCACCTAGGAAATTACTTAGGTGCGCTGAAGCAGTGGATCAATCTGCAAAACGAGTTCGATGCTTATTATTTCATTCCTGATTTGCATGCGATTACCGTGGATCAGGATCCGCAGGAATTGCGTCATCGCACCGTGGCGGGTGCCGCCCAGTTGATCGCGGCGGGGATTGACCCGGAAAAGTCCGCGTTGTTCGTGCAGTCTCATGTGCCGGAGCATGTGGAGCTTTCGTGGGTGCTTACGTGCCTGACTGGCTTCGGGGAAGCCTCCCGAATGACCCAGTTCAAAGACAAATCCGCCAAGCGCGGGGCGGATCGGACCTCCGCCGGTTTGTTTGTGTATCCCATGCTGATGGCGGCTGATATTTTGCTCTATCGCCCGCATTTGGTGCCCGTCGGAGAGGACCAGCGTCAGCATTTGGAACTGACTCGGAATCTCGCGGAGCGTTTTAATACGCGGTATAAGGAAACGTTCCCGGTGCCGGAGCCGTTTATTCCAAAGGGGGCGGCGAAGATTTTTGACTTGCAGGATCCTACGGTGAAGATGAGCAAATCCGGTGATAATCCGAAGGGCCTGATTAACCTTTTGGATGATCCGAAAGTTTCGTCTAAGCGAATTAAGAGCGCGGTGACGGACAACGAGGCGGTGATCCGCTACGACGTTGAGAACAAACCGGGGGTGTCAAACCTGTTGGTAATTCAATCCGCGCTGACCGGCACGCCGATTGAGGATCTTGAGCGCGGCTACGAAGGTAGCGGGTATGGTGCCTTAAAGAAGGACACGGCGGAAGCGCTGGAAGCTTTCACCACCCCGTTGCGTGCCCGGTTCGATGAACTCATGTCGGACCGTGGTGAATTGGAGCGAATCCTCGCCCAAGGTGCGGACCGTGCCCGTGAAGTTGCGTCGCGCACCCTTGCAGATGTGTACGACCGCGTTGGTTTTCTTCCGAAAACCTAGCGCATCTCCAAGTAGGAAGGCAGCAGAAGTTGACAGCTACCCCGCAAACCCGAGTTGATGTGCACGGCATTGAGCGCGTGAGCCAGGATCAACCTGGTGTTGTGGATCGCTACCGCCAGCGCTGGCCATGGTTCGATCACCTGATGCGGATGAACGAACGCTACACCGACATGGGTGGCAATCAATACGCCGCAGGTATCACCTACTTTTCGGTGCTTTCCATGCTGCCGATTTTGATGCTGGTGTTTGCTGGGGTGGCGTTCGTGCTGGCCAGCCGCCCAGAGATGGTGGTGGAAATCCAAGAGCAGATTGCTGGGCAGGTGTCCGGCCAGCTGGCGGAACCCATCAATACCATTTTGGAAACGGCGATTAGTCAGCGCGGCACCGTGGCCGGCATTGGTGCGGTGACCGCACTGTGGTCCGGCATGGGGTGGATGCACAACTTGCGGTACGGCGTTTCCAAAATGTGGCGCATCAATCCAAACGACGGCACCATGCTGAACAACAAACTTAAGGATCTGCTCGGTCTGTTCGGTTTGTTTGTCTCCCTAGTGATCGCGTTCGGTGTGACCGTGGCCGGTTCTTCTAGCTTGGCGTATCGCATCTTGGACGCGTTTGCGTTGGCGAATGTGCCGGGGATGTTTATTGTGTTGCGTTCCATTGCCGTGCTGTTGGGCTTGGTGGCGAACTTTATCGTGTTCTATTGGCTGATTAAGTTCATGCCGCGAGTGAAGGTGCCTCGGCGGTCCGCGGTGCGCGCCGCGATGATTGGTGCGGTGGCCTTTGAGGTATTCAAACAGGTTGCCTCCATATTCTTCTCGAACGCACTCACGAACCCGGCGGGGGCGACGTTCGGGCCCGTTATCGGCGTGATGGTGCTGCTGTATTTCGTGTGGCGCATCCTGCTGTATTGCTCGGCGTGGGCGGCCACCACGAAGGAATCCTTGGCGTTGATTAAGCCTGCGGTGCCGAATCCGGCGGTGATTCGGGTGCGCCAAGAGGTGCGCGTGGCGCCGTCTTCGCGCACGATTGCGGCTGTCGCCGCAGCTGGTGCCGTTGGTGCGGCGGTAGCCGGTCGCCTGTTCCGTCGATAGACTGGCGGCATGCAACCTGATCATGCTTCGCCAGTCCTTTCCGAATCGGAAATCCACAGCCTGCCAAAAGTGCTGTTGCACGACCACCTCGACGGTGGCCTGCGCCCAGCAACGATTATCGAGCTAGCTCAGGAGTGCGGATACACGGAGCTGCCAACCACCGACCCTGAGGAACTGGAGTCGTGGTTTTACACCGCGGCGTCGTCAGGGTCCCTGCCGAAATACTTGGAAACTTTCAAGCACACCTGTGCGGTGATGCAAACGGCCTTGGCGCTTCGGCGCGTGGCGCGGGAAGCCGTCATCGACCTCAGCCGCGACAACATCGTCTACGCCGAGCTGCGCTTCGCACCCGAACAGCATCTCGAAGATGGGCTGAGCCTGCAGGACGTGGTGGACGCCGTTACCGACGGCCTGCGTGAAGGCATGGAACTCGTGGACAACGAATGGGGTATTGAGGCGCGCCTTATCCTGTGCGGCATGCGGCACTCGAACCGCACCGCAGAAATCGCGCAGCTTACGGTGGATAACTATCACCAGGACAGCCTCGTGGTGGGGTTTGATATCGCGGGCGCCGAGGACGGTTTCCCGCCCTCCCAACATGCGGAAGCGTTCCAGCTGCTCCGCGAAAACTTCGTGCCGTTTACCATTCACGCGGGAGAAGCGGCCGGGGTGGAATCATTGGAATCCGCGGTGCGCCAAGGGACGCTGCGAATCGGGCACGGTGTGCGCATGTTCGAGGACTTCCACGCCGTGATTAACGGCTTGGCTACGGGGCCAATGTCGAGCTACGTGCGGGACCGGCGAATCGCGTTGGAAATGTGCCCAACGTCAAACCTGCAAACCGGCATTGTGGACGACTACGCCGACTATCCGCTGCCGATGCTGCGGGAGATGGGGTTCTGCTGCACCGTCAACACCGACAATCGGTTGGTTTCCGGCACCACCCTGACCCGCGAAATGATGATCTTGGTGGACTACTTTGGTTTCGAAGAAGCCGAGCTGTTCGACCTCACCAAAAATGCAATCGAAAACGCGTTTGCGCCGTGGTTCCTGCGGCGGATCATCCTTGAAAAGATTATTCTTCCCGCCTACCAGGCGCGCCAATTTGCGCAGATGGAGGAGTTCAGCCGTGACGCACTGGGCATGGTCGGCGACGATGAAGACTACAACGTGGACGATCTGAACTTTGACTTGAGCATGCTCGAAGATCTTGGGATCAACCTGTCCGACCTCGGCATCGGCGCGGACGACGGCCCAGTGGAGTTGCCGCCAAGCGAGGATCAAGAAGACGGCGACAACAAAAAATAACCTGCGGCAGGCGCGCGCGAGCCGCGCGCGCCCTAGAACTTGCTGAAGCGGGCGATGAGGGTATCTTCGAGCTGCTTCCAGCCGTCAACTTCGGCGGTGAAGGGAGCCGAAGGCACGTACCCGGTGGCGGATCCCAGCATGTAGGAGATGTATTCCTGCAAGGCCGGGTTTGCTACCAGCACCGAGTTGACGGAGTCATCGTCTGCCCAGTCCGCCGAGTCCGCAAGCAGTTCGTAGGCTTGGCGTAGTTGTTCGGCGTCCACGGCGTCGGTACCTTCGCCGATGTCTTGGCGCAGGCCGGTAAACACATAGGTGTTGTCGGGGTGGACGGTGATATCCAATTCGCCGCCGTTGACTTCGTCCATGATGGTGGGCCAGGTGGACACGGCAGCTAGGTCATGGTCGGAGTGTTCCGCCAGCCACCGCGCCATGGCCTTCCGGTTGTTAAACGTGACAATTTGGCCGAACTTACCCAAGAAGATGGGTTGCTCGCCGAGGTATGTGCGCAGCGTGTACAGGGTGCGGCCGTCGATAACAATTTTGATGGGGTCAATGCCGGCGGCGGCCCACACGGAAGTGTCGTAGGGGTCCGCGGCTTCCTCGGCGGCCTCGGCTCGCGCTTTTGCCGCCTCCTCGGCAGCTTGCTGCGCCGCGGCGATGCGTTCCGCAGCGTCCCCGACTTCCACCTCGGGGGTGTGCACCACAGTGTCGAGTGAATCCGCAACCTTGTCCCAGTTCACCAGCACCACGCGGCCGATTGCGGACCACTCGGACATGCCATGGTCACCGCCGAAATGATCGTGCCCGCGCTCCACATTCGCCAAGATGGAGTGCCCGGCGAAGAAGGACTCCACCGCGCTCAGCGAACACACCGATCCTAAGCTCTTTGCCAATGCGAACCCGCGCGCTACGGCGCTGACGTTTTGGTAGGACGGCCGGCCCGCAAGGTGGCGGGGCAGCTCCACAAAGGAAACCTCATCGCGTTCGGCGGGCACCACGCGCGCTGCGTCGCCCGCGTTGAAATGACCCCACTTGGGGTGCGTCACAAGGTCGTGCTTGTCGCCGGATTCAATAAACGCCAGCACCTCGGCGGGAGATTTGAACATATATACGTTGTCTCCATAGCCGAGGAACGCTTGCCACTCCTGCCCGTGCTCCTTCCAGCGGGGCGCCCACAGCGTATAAAACTTGCCGTCGCTGAACTCGATGGATACAGGTACGATTCCTTGTTGTGCCATGAGGCGTGATTCTACCCGGTCGGCCGAAAGAAGCCTTGAAAGGCCATCCCCATATTGGTGGTTCGCAGCGGGCTTTCCTGCACGGGGTCACCGGCTTCGATCATATTTCCGTTTCCGGAGTACATTGCTACGTGCCCGTCCCACACCACGAGGTCCCCGGGTTGCAGCTCAGCCTCGCTCACTTCTCTGCCTACACACTGCTGTTCGGCAAGCCGGGGTAGTTCCACGCCAGCCTGCCGCCAGGCCCATTGCGTGAGCCCCGAACAGTCCAGCCCTACGCCGGGAGTCGTGCCGCCCCAGACGTAGGGGGTGCCCAGTGCGCTCCGCGCTGCCGCGACCGCTTGCTCCCCGCTTGCCGACGCCCCGCCTTCCGAACCCGCATCCCCATGATCGACGGTGAGTTCGAGTCCGGCGGTGGAGGCTGCGATGGTTTCCAATTCGGTGGTGGCGGGCCCAAGGTCCGGCAGCAGGGTCTCCGCCATCCCCGCCACCAATTGCGGCAATTGCGCGAGCTCCGCAAACGCCGCAGGTTCAAACGCCGCCAGCCGGGGCAGCAGCCCGCCCACATGGTGCAGCACTTGCCCGGCGAGGTCCGTGAGTTTCGCCTCAATATCCGGCAAGGTTTGCAATAGCCGATCAATGGTGGCGACATCAGCAGCCAATTGTTGGTGCGCGCCGATCAGCGGCAATTCCACGCCCAAGGCTTCCGCCAGGGGGATGGCGGCACTGATATCCGGAAGTTGCACCGGCTGCACCTCGAGGTGTGGGATGCGCCGATCAATCTCCGCGAGGATGGTGTCGATCATGCGAGTTGCCCCAGCTGGTAGGCGAGTTGATTATCCGCATCTTCCACCTGCAGTACGTAGTTCGCCGCGCGTTGGGCGATGCTTTCAGCGTGCTGCCCGAGGTGCAAGCTGCGCCGCGAGCAGGATTCAATCGCGGCCGCTAGGGCGGTGGAAAATGCGCCCAGCGCGGGGTCGGGGGTGTGATACCCAGCGGCGGCGGTGCCAGCGCCTCGCAACAGCTCGGTGAGAAGGGTACGCACTTCATCTGGCTGCAGTTCCATACACCTTGGACGCTTGGGTAGGGCTTAAGGTTCCATGAGGGCTACGATTGGGGGTATGCAGATCACCGTTGTTAATCACCCGCTGGCCGCGTCCCGCTTGACCATGATGCGGGATGCGCGCAGCGATAATACGGTGTTCCGGGCGGCATTGGCTGACTTGGGCACCATGCTGATTTACGAGGCATCCCGCGACCTTCCCGTCGAACACTTTGACGTGCACACGCCGGTGGGGGTGGCGCAGGGAACCCGGCTGAAAAACCCGCCGATCATCGTGCCGGTGATCCGCGCAGGGCTCGGCATGATCGACCCCGCGCTGAAGATGATCCCCGACGCTCAAGTTGGTTTTATCGGCATTGCCCGAGACGAGGAAACCCACCAGCCCGTGCCTTATTTGGAGGCCTTACCGCACGATCTCACCGGGCAACCCGTGTTCGTAGTGGATCCCATGCTCGCCACTGGTGGTTCGCTGCTGCATGCGATTCGCCTGCTGCATGATCGGGGCGCCACTGACATCACCGCCGTGTGTATGGTGTCCGCCCAGCCCGGCGTGGATGCCCTCGCCGACTCCGGGCTGCCGGTGCGCCTCGTGACCGCCACCATCGATCCCGAACTCAATGAGGATGCCTATATCGTGCCCGGTTTGGGGGATGCGGGCGACCGACTGTACGGCCCCCGCAACATCGATCTCTAGGGCTCAGCCCCTAGTGGCTTGCCGCGAGCTCTTCCGCGTCCTTGCGCAGTTCGGCGAGGACGCGTTGTGCGGCTTGGCGCGACGGGCTCACTACCTCAAGGTAAAGTTTCGCCTTCCGTTCCGTGCCGGATGCACGTGCAATGAGCCGCAGCGTACCTTCTTCCCATTCGCATGTGAATACGAGCCCTTGATCGGCGGGGAGCATGGTCATTGTGGCGGGCATCCCGGCGAGTTGCGTGGGCGGAGAGCCGCGCAGGGCGTCGACAAACGCTTGTGGGGCGGTCGTGCGGACGGGGACCTGTGTACCCAGGTGGACGCCAAATTCGCGGTGTAACAGGTCGAGTTCGTCGCCCAGGGTGCGGCCGAGAGCCTTGAGCTCGGCGGCCCAGGCGCATGCGATCAGCGCCGTGGCGATCCCGTCTTTGTCTGGAACCATGTGCGGCGCAGGTGACGTTCCCACCGCCTCCTCGTAGGCAAATACCAGTTCGGGGTGTGCCCGGGAGAGGTTCTTGAAACCGGTTAAAGTTTCGCAGTAGCCCCAGCCGCGGCGCTGCGCCATCTTTTGCAGCAGTTGGGAGGACACCACGGTGGTGGCCACCACGCCGCCGGCGGGCACGAGGCGGTGGGCGAGGAGGGGGCCGAGTTCATCGCCGCGCAACATCACATACTCCGCGCCGCGCCGGTAACCGATCGCACATCTGTCCGCATCGGGGTCGAGTGCGACGAGGACGTCGGCTTCGACTTCCCGCGCGGTGCGCAGCAGCAGCTCCACCGCCTCCGGTTCCTCCGGGTTGGGGAAACGCAAAGTAGGGAACGTAGGGTCGGGGTGCTGTTGTTCTTCCACGGGGAAACTTAATGCGAATCCACTGGCTTGCAGTGCGTGGTGTAGCGCGCGGCCGCCCACCCCATGCATGGCGGTGTACACCACCCGGCAGGCGGCGCGTTCGTTGTTGATCCGCAGTAGGTCCGTGCCTGGGTTGACCAGCTCGACCACCTCATCGAGGTAGCGCCGTAATTGGTCCGCGCCGGGGCGCACCGTAACCCGCGGCACCGGCCCGCAATCGGTGATCGCCGCTTCGATAGCGTGTGCGTCTTCGCTGGTAATTTGTCGACCGTCCGAATCGAACACCTTATAGCCGTTATCTGTCGCCGGGTTTTGCGACGCCGTGATCTGAATGCCCGCGTCGCACTTCCGGTCGCGGATGAGCCACGAGATCACCGGCGTTGGCGTCGGGGTTGGCAGTAACAGTACTTCCACGCCCGCGCCAGCTAGCACCTCCGCGGCGGTGGTGGCAAAGGTGTGCGATCCGTAGCGGGCGTCGAAACCCACGACGACTTGTAGGGGGCCGTCGTCAGTGTGCAGTGCAACGGATTCTAACGGCGCGTGCTGCAAATGCAGTCGAGCGGAGCGTTGCGCCAGCCACGTAGCCACACCCGCGGTTGTGCGAGTTACCTGCGAAACGTTCATTTGTTCGGGTCCGGGGCCGACCGGCGCGCGTAACCCAGCGGTGCCGAAGGTTAACGGGGTCATAGCCTGATAATAGGATGGGTGCAAGCAGGATCGCCAGGGAAAGGAATAATGTGAACATCCGCTCGCACATCGACCGGTGGCTGGAGAAGAATCGGGACGAAGTGCTCACGTGGCGTCGTTACCTGCATGCCTACCCCGAATTATCGCATCAAGAGCACGGTACCACCGCCTATATTGCGGGGATTTTGCGTGGCTACGGGCTGGAACCGCACCTGTTCCCCACAACGGGGTTGATGGTGGATATCGGTACGCCACGCATCGCTTTTCGCGGGGACATTGACGCCCTGCCAATTGAAGAGGAAACGGGGCTGCCGTTCAGCTCTCAAAACCCCGGTGTGATGCACGCCTGCGGGCACGACGTGCATACCACCATCGCGCTTGCAATTGCCTGCGCCCTCGCCGAGTACCCGGAGCCGGTGGATTGCCGGGTGATTTTCCAGCCCGCCGAGGAAGTCATGTACGGCGGGGCGCCGGACGTGATCTCGTGGGGCGGCATCCAGGGGATTGAGAAAATCTACGCCGTGCACTGTGAACCCGCGCTGGAGACGGGCACGATCGGGGTGCGCGCCGGGGCCATCACCTCCGCCGCCGACATCCTTTCCGTCAATGTGTACGGTCCCGGCGGCCACACCTCGCGCCCGCAGCTCACCAACGATGTGGTATTCGCGCTGTCCTCGTTGGTCACCCAATTGCCGGCGCTACTGTCGCGCCGGGTAGACCCGCGCACCGGTACCGTATTGGTGTTCGGCAGCATCCATGCCGGGAACGCCGCAAATGCCATCCCGCAAATGGGTTCGGTTTCCGGCACGTTGCGAACCGCCTCGGTGGATGTGTGGCTGTCAATCCAGCCCCTGCTCGAGGAACTCATCGGGCATATCCTTGCCCCCACCGGGTGTAGCTACGATATCGACTACACGCGTGGGATCCCGCCGGTGGTCAACGACCCGATAGCAACGCATTTGCTCATCGATCATTCCCCATTTCGGGTGGTGGAAGCCCTGCAATCCTCGGGTGGCGAGGACTTCTCGTGGTATCTCCAGCAGATCCCCGGCTGTATGGTGCGGCTTGGGTGTAAAACCACCGCAGAGTATGACTTGCACCAGTCGGATCTCATCGTTGATGAAAACTGCATTGACGTCGGGGTGAAGCTGTTTGCTTCGGTCCTGCATGCAGATAGACTGTGAGCCATCTTTGGCTTCACCTGGCATCCCCTGAAACGTAAGGACTTACTTTGACTCAACGAATCGTCATTATCGGCGGCGGTCCGGCTGGCTACGAGGCGGCACTCGCAGGCGCGAAGTACGGCGCCACAATTACTTTGGTTGAGGATCAAGGCTTGGGTGGTTCGGCGGTGGTGTATGACTGCGTGCCGTCGAAATCATTCATTTCCGCAACCGCCATTAAAACGGACCTGCGCCGCGCGGACGATATGGGTTTGGACGCGTCCTTGGGGGAGGCACACCTGCATCTCGACGCCGTGAACGCCCGCGTCAAGGAGCTCGCGCACGCCCAGTCTGCCGATGTGCGCCGCCAGATGGAACGCGCCGGCATCACGGTGGTTGAGGGCCGAGCCGTGTTCGACGATTATCAGCCCAAGCAAACCACCCACTACGTCCGCGTCACCCACGCCGACGGCACCGAAGAAACCATCGAATGCGACCTGGTGTTGTTGGCTACCGGCGCGTCCCCGCGCGTGCTGCCGAATTGCGAGCCCGATGGGGAGCGCATCTTGAACTGGCGCCAGGTGTACGACATTACGGAACTTCCCGAGCACCTCATCGTGGTGGGTTCCGGCGTGACCGGCGCCGAGTTCGTTTCTGCGTTCGCTGAGCTCGGGGTGAAAGTGACCATGGTTGCGTCCCGCGACCGCATCCTCCCACATGACGACGCTGACGCCGCCGACGTGCTGGAAACCGTGCTTGCGGAACGCGGCGTCGCCCTGGAAAAGCACGCGCGTGTCGACGCCGTGACCCGCACCGACAGCGGAGTCACCGTGCGCACTACCGACGGCCGTGAGATCCACGGTTCCCACGCGTTGATGACGGTGGGTTCCGTCCCCAATACGGACGGGCTTGGCCTCGAAAAGATCGGGGTGGAGCTCACCCCATCCGGCCACATTAAGGTCGACCGCGTGTCTCGCACTTCTGTGGCTGGCGTGTATGCGGCGGGCGATTGCACGGACCTGTTCCCGTTGGCGTCGGTGGCCGCTATGCAAGGCCGCATCGCCATGTACCACGCCCTCGGTGAAGGCGTGAGCCCGATTCGCCTGAAGACGGTGGCCACCGCAGTGTTCACCCGCCCCGAAATCGCTGCAGTTGGTGTTACCCACGCCCAAGTGGAATCCGGCGAGGTGTCCGCCCGCGTGGCAGTGCTGCCCCTGGCCACCAACGCGCGCGCCAAAATGCGTTCCCTGCGCCACGGCTTTGTCAAGCTCTTTTGCCGCAAAAACTCCGGCCTCGTTATCGGCGGCGTCGTGGTCGCTCCAACGGCCTCCGAGCTTATCCTCCCGATTGCCGTTGCCATCAGCAACAACCTCACCGTTCGCGATTTGGCCAACACCTTCGCCGTGTACCCCACGCTTTCCGGATCCATTACGGAAGCCGCACGCCAACTCGTGCAGCACGACGATCTGGGGTAGTCCCGCCCGGGATAACACCGGGCAAAAATTGCGAATATGCCCCGTGGGGGAGTGAAAAATTCACGCAGTGGATCACTTTGCCCGAGTTTGCGAGATTCGTGGCATAGAATTGGTATTCTAGTGACCGAATTCACGCATTCACCCCACTGTAAAGGCAGAGACGTGACTAAAACACCCAAGCTTGCCACTTTTGCGAAGATTCTCGTCGCTAACCGCGGCGAGATCGCAGTTCGCGCATTTCGCGCCGCCTACGAGATTGGCGCGAAAACTGTTGCCGTGTTCCCACAGGAAGACCGCAATTCGTTCCACCGCGCTATGGCCTCCGAGGCGTATCGTATCGGTGCTGAAGGTTCGCCGGTCAAGGCCTACCTGGATATTGATGAAATTCTGCGGGCGGCCCGACAGGCCGGCGCGGACGCGATTTACCCTGGTTACGGCTTCCTTTCGGAGAATGCTCATTTCGCCCGCGAATGCGCGGAGCATGGCATCACGTTCATTGGTCCATCGCCCGAAGTGCTCGAGCTTACGGGTGATAAGTCTGCGGCCGTGGCCGCCGCCCGCCGGGCGGGCTTGCCCACGCTGGAGGATACGGAACCCAGCGACGATATTGACGTGTTGGTCAAGCGCGCCGAGGGGCAAACCTACCCTCTGTTTGTGAAGGCTGTGGCGGGCGGCGGTGGTCGTGGCATGCGCTTTATTGGCACGCCGGAGGAGCTGCCGCATCTTGCGGCGGAGGCCTCCCGGGAGGCGTTGAGCGCATTTGGCGACGCCCGCGTCTACATCGAACGCGCCGTGATGAACCCCCAGCACATCGAGGTGCAGATTTTGGGTGACGTCTCCGGCGAGGTTATTCACCTGTTCGAGCGGGATTGTTCGGTGCAGCGCAGGCACCAAAAGGTGGTGGAGATTGCCCCGGCGCAGCACCTTGATCCGGCGCTGCGGGAGCGGATCTGTAATGATGCCGTGAAGTTCTGTAAGGAGATCGGCTACACCGGCGCTGGCACCGTGGAGTTTTTGGTCGATGAAAACGGAAACCATGTATTCATCGAGATGAACCCCCGCATTCAGGTCGAACACACGGTCACTGAGGAGGTGACCGGCGTCGATCTGGTGAAGGCGCAGATGCGCCTTGCCGCTGGCGCGACGTTGCGGGAATTGGGGCTCACCCAAGAGCAGATTCACACCGAGGGTGCGGCGTTGCAATGCCGGATTACCACGGAGGACCCGGGCAATGGGTTCCGTCCGGACACTGGCGTGGTTACCGCCTACCGTAGCCCCGGTGGTGCGGGTGTTCGATTGGATGGTGCGGCGCAGCTCGGCGGCGAGATTACCGCCCATTTTGATTCCATGTTGGTGAAAATGACGTGCCGCGGCGCGGATTTTGATGGCGCCGTGATTCGCGCCCAGCGCGCGCTGGCGGAGTTTCACGTGTCCGGCGTGGCTACCAATATTGGGTTTTTGCGGGCCCTGTTGCGCGAGCCGGACTTTACTGGCCAGCGCGTTTCCACTTCGTTTATTGAAGATCACCCGTGGTTGCTGTCCGCCCCGCCCGCAGACGACGAGGCGGGACGGATCCTGGACTACCTTGCTGACGTGACGGTGAACCGCCCGCATGGGGCACCGCCGGCGGTAGGGGCGGCCGTCGAGAAGCTGCCGCAGTTGGGGGCGTTGCGCCGGGGCTCCCGCGATACCTTGCGCGACCTTGGTCCGAAAAAATTTGCGGAAGCGCTGCGGCGTCAAAGCGCGTTGGCCGTGACGGATACGACGTTCCGCGATGCGCATCAGTCGCTGTTGGCCACTCGCGTACGCTCCTCCGCGCTTGTCGACGCCGCCCGCCACGTCGCCCACCTCACGCCCGAGTTGCTATCGGTAGAGGCTTGGGGCGGCGCCACCTACGATGTGGCCTTGCGCTTCCTGCACGAGGATCCGTGGGAACGTTTGGACGAGCTGCGGCGCGCGATGCCGAACATCAATATTCAGATGCTGTTGCGGGGCCGCAACGCGGTGGGCTATACCCCGTACCCGGATTCCGTGTGTCGCGCGTTCGTGCACGAGGCGGCCCGCAGCGGCGTAGATATTTTCCGCGTGTTTGATGCTCTGAACGACGTCAGCCAAATGCGCCCGGCTATCGACGCCGTGCTCGAAACCGGCACCAGCGTCGCAGAGGTGGCCATGGCTTACTCCGGCAACCTCGCCGACCCTGCCGAACAGCTGTACACGTTGGATTACTACCTCAAGCTTGCCGAACAAATTGTGGAATCCGGCGCGCACATTCTGGCCGTTAAAGATATGGCCGGGCTGCTCCGACCCGCGGCGGCCGCCAAACTCGTTTCAGCCTTGCGCCGCGAGTTCGACCTGCCTGTGCACGTGCACACCCACGATACCGCTGGCGGCCAATTGGCCACGTACCTCGCAGCGGCCAACGCGGGTGCCGACGCCGTCGACGGTGCCTCCGCACCACTGTCCGGCACTACCTCCCAACCTTCCCTGTCCGCCATCGTTGCAGCGTTCGCGAACACGCCGCGCGATACCGGCATTTCCCTCGACGCCGTGAGCGACATGGAGCCCTATTGGGAAGCCGTCCGCCAGATGTACGCGCCCTTCGAATCTGGAACCCCCGGACCCACCGGCCGCGTGTATCACCACGAAATCCCGGGTGGCCAACTCTCGAACTTGCGTGCGCAAGCCGTGGCGCTCGGGTTGGCGGACCGCTTCGAGCTCATCGAAGACTACTACGCTGCCGTCAACGACATGCTTGGTCGACCCACAAAGGTCACCCCGTCGTCCAAGGTGGTCGGCGACCTTGCCTTGCACTTGGTTGGCGCAGGCGTCGACCCCGCGGACTTCGCCGCTGATCCCCAGAAGTACGACATTCCCGATTCCGTCATCGCCTTCCTCAACGGGGAGCTTGGCACCCCGCCCGGCGGTTGGCCGGAGCCGCTGCGTTCGCGGGCGTTGGAGGGCCGCGCGCCCACAAACAGCGAAGTCACCGTGCCCGCCGAGGAAGCGGAGGCACTGACCTCCGGTGCCGCCAGCGCTCGCCGCGGGGCGCTCAACCGGCTGATGTTCCCCAAGCCGGCCGCTGAGTTTGCCGAGCATCGCCGCCGTTTTGGCGACACCTCCGTGCTGACCGATCGGGAATTCTTCTACGGGTTGGTCGAAGGCAAGGAAACGATGATTGACTTGGGCGATTCCACCCATATGCTTGTGCGGCTCGACGCCATCTCCGAACCTGACGAAAAAGGCATGCGCACCATTGTGTGCAACGTCAACGGCCAGATTCGCCCCATGCGGGTGCGCGACAACTCCGTCGAATCCGTAACTGCGTCCGCAGAGAAGGCCGACAGCAGCGTCCCGGGCCATGTTGCCGCGCCGTTCGCCGGCGTGGTGACCGTCACCGCCGAGGTTGGCGCCACCATCGAAGCGGGACAACCGGTAGCCATCATTGAGGCGATGAAGATGGAAGCCACCATTACCTCACCCGTTGCCGGCACCGTTGAGCGGGTGGTGCTCAGCCAGGCTACCAAGGTTGAAGGCGGCGACCTGTTGCTGGTGATCACGTAGGTTGCAGGTCTTCTCGGCCTAGCGGGGTTGGCATTCTTGTGCCAGCCCCGAATCTAGGTGCGGACGGTAGGGAATATCGGGGGAGATGTTTTCATCAATTTCCAGTGCATATCCAGTAGCTGGGAAGGCGCGCTGGTGGCAGGTGTCGCGGGGACAAATCCGACAGCCGGCGCCGATCGGGGTTGCGGCGTCAGGGGATATGGTGAGCCCCTGGGAATAGATAAGGTTGCGGGCCTGTTCGAGGTCACAGCCTAGGCCGATAGCGAATCGCGTGGGGCTGGTGCCGAAGCCGCGGGACGGGCCCGTAACGGTTCGGGCAATCCAAAGATATGTTCTGCCGTCAGGCATTTGGGCAAGTTGGCGAACGATTTGGCCGGGTGTTTCAAATGCGCGGTGCACAATCCACTTTGGGCACGCGCCGCCGGAGCGAGAGAAGTGGAACGATGTGGCGGATTGACGCTTAGAGATATTCCCCGCTCGGTCGGTGCGGATAAAAAAGAAGGGAACGCCTTGTTGTTTCGGGCGCTGGAGTGTTGATAGGCGATGGCAAGTAGTTTCGAATCCTGTGCCGAAGTGCGCCCGGATACGATCGATATCGTACGCAGTTTGGTGCGCCATATTTAAAAATTCGGTGTATGGCATGACTACGGCAGCGGCGAAATACTGGGCCAGCCCGACCCTGGCTAGTGCTTGCGCTTCCGAAGAGAGTTTTGGGTCGGACGCAAGGTTTTGCAAAAGTTTGCTGTGCTCTAAAAAGCACCATTGAAGAGCAAGTTCGAAGCACTGCTGGGCTTCTGTGAGATCGTAACGTAGCCGAACTTGCCGATCTATGTAGATACGCCGCGGACCATCTTGGTGCGCTTTGTAGCGAACGGATACTTGGTGGTGTGCGTCCAATGCCGCCGTAAGTCTTGTTACCCGCAGTCCAGGCCCGCCGAGCGTGCCAGCGAACTCTTCGGCGATTTCATCCAGCTCGGGAATGTGATTCCGGCGTTCGTAGAAAAAGTCGCGGACGTTTTCAAAAGCATTCGTATTCCAAGTTGTAGGAACATACTCGGGGGTAGTGTGAAGGGGTGCTGAGGAGATTCCTGCGAAGTCTGTGGAAATTTGACTTGCTGCTGTCACATCGGCGAGGGAATGCGCAAGGTGAATGACGCCCCGCGCTAGCTCGGGGTAGCGATTCACTAGGTCATGCAATTCATCGGCGCGAACATTGGGGAGGCCGGCAGAAGTAAATGCTTCTTGTAGATCGGCTACAAAACGGGCGTTGGCATCTGGGGAGAAGTATGTCGAATCAAGGGAAAAAGCCTTGGTAAATGACATTAACACCGTGGCTGTAAGAGGGCGCTGATCATTTTCAAGTTGATTGAGGTAGCTGGTTGAGAGATTCGCTTGCTTTGCCATTGCCGTCTGGGTCAAGCCAAGCGTGCGCCGCAGCGTCCGAATTCTTGCCCCCGCATACAGCTTTTCCATGGCCGCTTTCCTTTCCGTTTCTACGACGACCAGCGAGTTACACAAATTTCGCAAAATCGCCGAATATGGACGCATATTTTTGCGTCTCACACAAGCCTTTATGCACTTCAAAAAGCTTATACGGTCAGTTTTGTTCGTCCGATATCACCCTCCAAATTGGGGGGTTAAGCAGCTTTGTGAGGAGCAGACTGAATGGAGCAACACATTGTTCGTACGCACCGCTCGGCGGAGGATTTTCCCATCGCCGAGCACCTGGCGTACAAAATTGCGAAAGTAGCCGCGGACCCAGTAGCGGTACCCGCGGATACAAAGGAGATGATTTGCAATCGCATCATCGATAATGCCGCGGTGTCTGCGGCGTCTGTGTTGCGACGCCCCGTCACCGTTGCGCGCCGCCAGGCTGAGGCCCATCCAGTATCAGCCAATGGCGCAAAAGTTTTCGGTATTAGCGGAAACTACTCGGCCGAATGGGCAGCATTTGCAAATGGCGTGGCGGTCCGTGAGCTGGATTTCCACGATACGTTTTTGGCTGCGGAATACTCGCACCCGGGCGATAATATCCCGGCGCTGGTGGCCGTGGCGCAGCACGTGAAGGCTTCCGGAACCGATTTGATTCGTGGCCTTGCTACTGCCTACGAGATTCAGGTCGACCTGGTCCGCGGCATGTGCCTGCACGAACACAAGATCGACCATGTCGCGCACCTTGGCCCGTCGGTCGCAGCAGGGCTTGGGACCATGTTGAAACTGCCGGTGGAGGTGATCTATCAGGCGGTTGGACAAGCGTTGCATACCACGACTGCCACCCGTCAATCACGCAAGGGTGCGATCTCCTCTTGGAAGGCATTCGCACCGGCGTTCGCCGGAAAGATGGGTATTGAGGCGGTAGACCGTGCTATGCGTGGCGAAGGCGCGCCGTCCCCGATCTGGGAGGGTGAAGACGGCGTGATTGCCTGGCTGCTATCTGGACCCGATCATGCGTACACGATTCCATTGCCCGCGGCGGGCGAGGAAAAGCGGGCGATCCTTGACACCTTTACCAAGGAACATTCCGCCGAATACCAATCACAAGCCCCGATTGATTTGGCGCGACGAATGCGCGACAAGATCGGTGATCTCACCCAAATCGAAGAGATCATTTTGCATACCAGCCATCACACGCATTACGTCATCGGCACCGGTTCGAATGATCCCCAGAAATTTGATCCAGATGCGACTCGCGAAACGCTTGATCATTCGATTATGTACATTTTCGCCGTCGCACTTGAAGACGGTTCGTGGCATCACGAGCGCTCTTATGCTTCCGAGCGTGCGCACCGCCCCGAAACCATTGAATTGTGGCACAAGATTCGTACCGTCGAGGATCCGGAGTGGACCCGCCGCTACCATGCCGAAAATCCCAACGAAAAGGCTTTCGGTTGCCGCGCTGAGGTGCGTCTCAAGGACGGTACCGTGATCTCAGACGAACTCGCGATTGCCGACGCCCACCCGCTCGGCGCACGTCCGTTCGCTCGTCAGCAGTACGAAGAAAAGTTCCGCACGTTGGCTGACGGCATCGTTGCACCGGCGGAACAAGATCGCTTCCTTGCCGCAGTAACCAATATTGAAACCCTTGATGACCTCGGCGAGCTTAATATCGAACTCTCCGCAGAGGTACTCAACCAAGCTCCGGCCACGCCGCAGGGGCTGCTATGACAAACATGTTCTCATCGGGTGATGCGCGCGAGCGTCGAAAAGTATTTCGCGCGGGCCTTAATTCGGGCAAGATTCAGCGGCTCCCCGGAGCGTTTTCCCCGCTGGTTGCCCGTGCCATCGCCGAAGCAGGTTTCGAAGGCGTGTATGTTTCCGGCGCGGTCGTTGCCGCGGATTTGGCGCTGCCGGATATTGGTTTGACCACCCTGACAGAGGTCGCGGGCCGTTCCCGGCAGATCGCACGGGTCACAGAACTACCTGTCCTTGTGGATGCGGACACCGGATTCGGCGAGCCCATGAGCGCAGCGCGCACAGTGTCTGAGCTGGAAGATGCGGGCGTGGCTGGATGCCATCTCGAGGATCAAGTTAACCCCAAACGGTGTGGCCACCTTGATGGCAAGGCGGTGGTGCCCATCGATGAAATGGTGCGTCGCCTAGGTGCTGCAGTGAGTGCACGGCGTGATGAGAATTTCATCATTTGTGCGAGAACGGATGCCGCCGGCATCGAGGGCATAGACGCCGCCATCGACCGTGCCAAGGCGTATGCGGATGCCGGGGCGGACCTGATCTTTACCGAAGCGCTGCAGACCGAAGCTGACTTCGAGAAGTTCCGCGCGGCGGTCGATACCCCACTACTTGCCAATATGACCGAGTTTGGCAAATCCGAACTGATTTCCGCGCAAACCCTGGAAGCCATCGGCTATAACGCGGTGATCTATCCCGTAACCACGCTGCGCATCGCCATGGGCCAGGTCGAAGCGGCGCTCGAAGAAATTGCCGAAACCGGCACGCAGACCGGGTGGATCGACCGCATGCAGCACCGTTCCCGGCTCTATGAATTGCTCCGCTATTCCGAATTCAATGTGTTCGACCAAGAGATCTTCACGTATAGGAAGGAAAATTAAATGACCGAAATTCATAAGGGCCTCAATGGCGTTGTAGTTGATTACACCGCTGTGTCCAAAGTGGTCCCCGAAACGAACTCCCTGACCTACCGCGGATACCCGGTTCAGGAGCTCGCCCGCTATTGCTCGTTCGAAGAAGTGGCCTATCTGATGTGGAATGGGGAGCTCCCCAGCCCGGACGAATTGCGCCGGTTTTCCATTCGTGAGAAGGCATTGCGCCGAATCGATCGCGGTTTGATTGATATGGTGCGCTCAATGCCGCTGTCCTGCCACCCCATGGACGTGCTGCGTTCCGCCATTTCCTACATCGGTGCCCAGGATCCGGAGGCATACACCAAGGATTCAGATCACATTCGCCGTTCCTCGTTGGAATTGATGGCAAAGTTGCCCACGATCGTCGCGTTGGACATCCGGCGTCGCCGCGGACAAGACTTTGTGGAGCCATCCACTAAGAAAGGCTTTTCCGAAAACTTCCTCGACATGGTGTTTGGCGAAGGTGTGTGTGATCGTGCGGATGTTGAGGCGTTTGATAAGTCGATGATCCTCTACGCTGAGCATTCCTTCAACGCGTCCACCTTTACTGCTCGGGTGGTCAGCTCCACGATGTCGGACACCTACTCGGCCGTGACCGCCGCGATCGGCGCCTTGAAGGGCCCACTGCATGGCGGCGCAAATGAGGCCGTAATGCATACGATGCTGGAGATCGGAGATCCGGAAAAGGCGCGCGAATGGGTCAATAATGCGTTGGATAACAAGCGACTCATTATGGGCTTCGGCCACCGTGTGTACAAGCGCGGTGATTCCCGCGTTCCCACCATGGAGGCGGCCTTCCGCGAGCTCGCCGAGAAGCACGATGGTGCCAAGTGGGTCAAGATGTACGAGGAAATGGCTGCGGCTATGGATGAGCGTACGGGCATTAAGCCGAACCTTGACTTCCCGTCAGGTCCGGCTTATCACCTGCTCGGGTTTGAGGTTGAGTTCTTCACCCCACTGTTCGTGATGTCCCGCATCACAGGCTGGACCGCGCACATTATCGAGCAGAATGAGAGCAATTCGCTGATCCGCCCGCTGTCCGCTTACAACGGTGTTGAGCAACGCAAGGTTCCCGCTACGATCGACTAAAAGAAACTTTCTGCCCAGCGGGTAACCGTCTCCTCTCCAGCTACCACAGCATCGGCCACAGTCTTCTGTGGCAGTACCGGGTCGTTGGGGAGGATTCGTTGTGGGTCCCCAATCGGGGTTACCTTCACCGTACCGTCGTAGCGTGCCAGCGCCAGCATTTCAACGTTTGTTTGTTCGCAAACCGCCCAAGTGAACACGCGTTCTGACGCCCAGCCTGCTCGTGCCTCCGCGATGAGCGCGGCGGGGTCGTCGGAAATGGCGCTGAGGGCAGGGCGATCGTCGATACGGTCGTCGTCGTGGAGGGGGCGCAGGTAGAAGCGGCCCCCATTGAGTTCCATTGCTTCCATGGAGGCAAGTGTAACGCAGTTGACGCGCGTTCAATGGGGGATATAAAAATGGGCCCGCCGAAGCGGACCCAAAGGTTTGGGGCGGTGAAGGTTACTTCAGTTCCATGAGCACGGCGCCCTTGGAAACGCCCTCACCAGCGGCGCACGCCAGGCCGGTGACTACGCCGTCCTTGTGAGCCTTGACCGGGTTTTCCATCTTCATGGCCTCGAGAACCACCACGGTGTCGCCTTCGGCAACCTCTTGGCCTTCCTCGACGTTCACCTTGATCACGGTGCCCTGCATTGGGGCTGCCACGGCGTCACCGGAGACGGCCTTCTTGCCAGCGCCACCACGACGCTTCTTGGCCTTCTTCTTGGCGCCGCCATTGCCGCCACCCAAGGCGAGGTCGCCGGGGAGTGCCACCTCGACACGACGGCCGTCGATCTCCACGACAACCTTTTGCGCCGGCGTTGCTTCTTCCTCTTCCTCGCTGTCGGCGGGGTCGACGTAGGCCGGAATCGGGTTGTCCCACGCCTCTTCGATCCACTTCGTGTAGACGTCAAACTTGGTGCCGTCGCCGACGAATGCCGGGTTGTCAACAATGTGGCGGTGGAACGGGATAACGGTGGGCATGCCTTCGACAACGTATTCGTCCAAGGCGCGGCGTGCGCGCTGCAAAGCCTCGTCACGGTTCTCGCCGTACACGATCAACTTGGCCAGCATGGAGTCGAACTGGCCGCCGATGACGGAACCTTCCACAATGCCGGAGTCCATGCGGATACCCGGGCCGGCGGGCTCCACGTACTTAGTGATCTTGCCCGGAGCCGGCATGAAGTTGGTGCCAGCATCCTCGCCGTTGATGCGGAATTCGAAAGCGTGGCCGCGCGGCGTCGGATCTTCCTTGATGTGCAGCTCGCGGCCCTCGGCGATGCGGAACTGCTCACGAACGAGGTCGAGGCCGGTGGTGACTTCGGTGACAGGGTGCTCCACCTGGAGGCGGGTGTTCACCTCGAGGAAGGAGATCAGACCGTCGGAACCGACCAAGTATTCGACGGTACCGGCGCCGTAGTAGTGGGCTTCCTTACAGATAGCCTTGGCGGACTCGTGCAGGCGCTTGCGCTGATCATCGGTGAGGAACGGTGCGGGAGCTTCCTCCACCAGCTTCTGGAAACGACGCTGCAGGGAGCAGTCACGGGTACCAGCCACCACCACGTTGCCGTGCTGGTCGGCCAAGACCTGGCACTCCACGTGACGGGCCTTATCCAGGTAGCGCTCCACGAAGCACTCGCCACGACCGAACGCGGCCAACGCTTCACGGGTAGCGGACTCGTAGAGGTCCTTCACCTCGTCCATGGTGTAAGCGACCTTCATGCCGCGGCCGCCACCACCGAATGCGGCTTTAATAGCAATAGGCAAGCCGTGCTCTTCTGCGAAAGCAACGACCTCGTCCGCATCCTTCACCGGTTCCTTGGTGCCGGGAGCCATCGGGGCGTTCGCCTTCAACGCGATGTGACGTGCGGTAACCTTGTCACCCAAGTCACGGATGGACTGCGGGGAAGGGCCAATCCAGATCAGGCCGGCATTAATTACGGCCTCGGCGAAATCGCCGTTTTCGGAAAGGAAGCCGTAGCCGGGGTGAATTGCGTCAGCCCCGGATTTCTTAGCAGCATCGAGAATCTTGTCAAACACTAGGTACGACTCTGCGGAGTTTTGGCCCCCCAGCGCGAACGCCTCGTCTGCCATGGTGACGAATGGTGCATCTGCATCCGGTTCTGCGTAGACAGCAACACTTGCAATGCCCGCGTCACGAGCGGCGCGGATAACGCGAATAGCGATTTCGCCGCGATTGGCGACCAGTACCTTAGTGATTTTCTTGGTCTCGACTGTCACGAGAGCCCTCCTGAAGTTTGTGCACCGCGACGCGACGAGCGCCGCCTCTGTTACCAAATGTGCCGCTTCTCACTTGGGGTATGAGGAGCAGTAGAACACCACTCATTCTTACACACAAACTTGTGAAACCAAGGCGGGATTGCAGCGAAAATGCACGCTAGGGGGTAGCGCTAGTCCCCTGTACAGGGGTGACTATGGCTCCGACCTGCGTGCCTGAATGACGTTTAATTTGATGTTAGCTCACCGGGGGTGGGGCCGACCGCAATGGGCATCCGGACCATGTTGCCCCACTCCACCCAGGAGCCGTCATAGTTGCGGATATTGTCCCGGCCCAACAAGTACTTGAGCACAAACCACGTGTGGGCGCTGCGGTCCCCAACCCGGCAATACACAATGGAGCCGTCCGCAACCTCCGCGTAGATATCCTCCAACTCCGCGCGCGAGCGGAACCGGGAATTAGGGTGTACCGCCAAGTTCCACGGGATGTGCATCGCGGTCGGGATATGGCCACCTCGCATTACCCCCTCTTCGGGGTAGCCTTCCATGTTGGATCGCTCACCCGTATATTCCTCCAATGTCCGAACGTCCAACAGGGGAGTAGTACCAATGTTCGCGTGTACTTCAGGGGCGAAGGCGCGCAGCGGGGCGTCGACACGTTCGACCACAGGGTAATCCGAACGGGGGTATTCGGGCACCACGAAGGAGGTGTCGCGCTCTTCCGCCATCCACGCGTCGCGGCCGCCGTTGAGCAGGCGAACGTCCTTATGGCCAAAGAGTTCGAATACCCACAGGGTGAAGGAGGCCCACCAGTTGGACTTGTCGCCGTATATAACTACCGTGTCGTCTCGCGATATCCCCTTTGATCTCATCAGCTCCGCGAACGCCTCGCCGGAAATATAGTCGCGCACAACGGCATCGTTGAGGTCTTTGCGCCAGTCGATTCGGACCGCCCCAGGGATATGGCCGATGTCATACAGAAGCCTGTCTTCGTCGGATTCCACCACGCGCAGCCCGGGTGTGCCTAAGCGTGCGCTCAACCATGATGCGGAGACGAGGCGTTCTGGGTGGGCGTATTCGGCAAACTGGGGATTCGGGTCGAACGGGGCGGTCATTGAATGTCCTCTCTACGATGATGCCTAATCCAGCTTATTCCTACGGTAACCCACAGGCACGGTTGTGGGTGTGGCGTCGGTTACGTCGCCAGCGCCAGTGTGGTCTTATGTCTTATTCTTACGGTGGTTGTCTGATCCCCCACACAAGAGGAGAGTTTATGCATAAGGCTATTGTCGTGTTCGAGGTAGAAGGCGGCAGCGACAAGCAGTTCAATGGCCACCGCAAGGACACGATGCCAATCGTGGAAGCCATCAAAGCGAAGGGTTGGCACGCGGAAGTTGTGTACTACCGCCCCGAGTGGTCTGAAGCTTTGTTCGAGTACATCTCCAAGAATTTTGATGCCTACATCTCCCGTGTGAATCCAGGCAACATTCCTGGCGGTGAGAAGGGCTACTTCGACCTTCTTACGAAGCTGTCCGACGAAGCGGGCCTCGTGGGTATGTCTCGCCCCGACGAGATGATGTCCTACGGCGCCAAGGACGCGTTGGTCAAGCTCGCCGATACCGATCTTGTCCCATCTGATACCTACGCCTACTACGATGTGGAAACCTTCCACAAGACGTTCCCGTCTTCGCTTTCCTACGGTGAGCGCGTGCTCAAGCAGAACCGCGGCTCCACCGGCGAGGGCATTTGGCGCGTCCAGCTGGAAGATAAGGAACTCGCAGCATCTGTCGAACCAGGCACCGAATTGCCGCTCGACACGAAGCTGCGCTGCACCGAGGCTGTGGATAACCACACTGAGATTCGTGAACTCGGCGAGTTTATGGATTTCTGCGACCAGTACATCATTGGCGATAACGGCATGCTCGTGGATATGCGTTTCATGCCGCGCATCGTCGAGGGTGAGATCCGCATTCTGCTGGTTGGCCCGCACCCGGTGTTCGTGGTGCACAAGAAGCCGGCCGCGGGTGGCGATAACTTCTCCGCTACCTTGTTCTCTGGCGCGAAGTACACCTACGACTCCCCGGAGAAGTGGCAGGACTTGGTGGACATGTTCGCTGAGGTTCGCCCAGTGATTGCTGAGAAGTTGGGCGGCGACAACATTCCGTTGATCTGGACCGCCGACTTCATGCTTGACGACGCCCCGGACGGCGGCGACACCTACGTCCTCGGCGAAATCAACTGTTCCTGTGTCGGTTTCACATCTGAATTGGACATGGGTATTCAGGAAATGGTTGCTGATGAAGCTATCTCCCGTGTGGAGAACAAGCACGCCTAATCCTGCAAGATTGAATTGCTCCCCGCTGCACCGAGTGTGGCGGGGAGCAATTCATTGTCCAGGCTTTGCTTTGCGTTGGTGCTCAGCTGTGGGGACTTTGGGCTTCTTGCGGGGTGAGGGGTTCGAGCGGGTAGTAGAGCTGTACGCCGGAAAGGAGAATGCGGGTGCGTGGGGATCCATTCCAGGTGGCGGTGATGTGGTGTTTGTGCAGCACCGGCAGGATGGTGCCGTTGATGAGCTCGGCAATATCGAGGTCGGTGCCGCCGGGGGCGTGGCCAAACGCTAATGCACCTTCCCCAGTCTCGAATATGTCTTCGGCGTCTTGTTGGTGGAAAAACACGTAGCCTTTCCACTGCTGGGGATCGCGGACTTGCAACAGGATTTCGTCGTGCCCGCACGTTTGGCAGCAGGCGAAATTTTCCTTGGCTATGACCCCAAGTTCCTCCAATTCTGCGAAAGCCTGCGTGATTGGCATGGGCGGGACCTCACCGAAGGTGCGCTGCTGTGCGATTCGTTGTTCGATAAGGTATTCCGCCAAGCGCTCGGCTTCCTCGACACCCAGCGGCTCTAATTCCTGGGAAGGATCGCTCTCGCTAAAGAAGGGGTACTCACAAATGTAATCGACCATTTCGTCGAATTCAGGATCGCCGCCTTGGAGCAGCATGGCCCATAACAGGTCGAGGAATTCTTGTGCTTGGTCGTCGTCAACGCCGTGCGGCAGACATTCCGGGAGGACGTGTAAGCCTTCTGGCTGGGCGTTATAGTTCATTGCTGCCCATCCAGCAGGTGCGAGACGCAGGCTGGATCGCAATCGGACAACAGTGCGCGGCAGCGATCATATTCGGAGTCCTCGCCGATGGCTTTCGCGGCGAGGGCGAGTTGCGCGATGGAGCGCAGGACCCCACGGTTGGGTTCGTGCGACCAGGGCACGGGCCCGAATCCTTTCCATCCGTTTGCGCGTAATGCGTCGAGTCCTCGATGGTATCCGGGGCGGGCATAGGCGTAGCGCACCAAATCATTGTCGGCACTTTCGGCGAGTAACGCCCAAGCGAGTGGGCTTTCGGGGTGCTCGCGGGCGTCGATATGCGCAAGGGTGTCTGGCAGGGTCACGGGCGGCGGGGCTAGCAAGTCTTTATTGATCATGAGGTGGCCTTTTCGATGTGGACGGCTTGTGCGGGGGCGGCATCGCGGGCACCTTCGGCGGCACCTTTGTCAGCGATGCTTTGGAGTACCGGCATGCTTTCTTCGGTGAGGCGCCCGACGATGGTGTAGTTCGGCGGCAGTGGCGAATCCTTGTACGTAAGGAAGAACTGGGATCCGTTCGTGTTCGGCCCTGAGTTCGCCATTGCGACGACGCCGGCGGTGTACAACCCTTGCTCGTCCGTGCCTACGGGGTATTCGTCTTGGAATGTAAACCCTGGTCCGCCGGACCCCGTCGCCGTGGGATCCCCGCATTGGAGGATGAAAATGTTTTCCGTGGTAATCCGGTGGCACAGGGTGTTGTCATAGAACCCTTGCTTGGCGAGGTGCTCAATTGTTCCAGCTGCGCACGGGGCTTTCGAGCCGTCGAGATTCAGGGCTAGCTCGCCTTGGTTGGTGGCGAGTTTGACGGTGACGTTGCCGGTGTTCGGTCCACTGGGCATGGAAACTTCCCGCGCGGCGTTGCCGTGTTCGGTGAAGTTGCACGTGTTGTCTTTGGGTGTTGTGTCCCCAGGTTCATTCGTTGAGCAAGCGCTCAGCACAAGTGCAACGACGGCAAGGTAGGGCACGTATTTCATATGTCATATGTTAACGGATCCAACAATCTGAAACGTTGTGCCCAAATTGATAAAGTGCCCGGCGAACCAGCGGGAGACTGAGGCCAATGACGTTGGAGGGGTCGCCTTCGATGCGGTCGATAAACCAGCCGCCGAGCGCCTCGAGGGTGAACGCTCCCGCACAGTGGAGCGGTTCGCCGCTGTTTGCGTACGCTTCGATGTCGGCGTCGCTGACCTCGGCGAACACAACGCCTGTGGTTGCCGCTTCGAGTACGCGTTCGTTTCCTCCGGGGGCGATGATGCAGTGCCCAGTGACGAGCTCAGCGCGGGACCCGGATTGCTGCTTCCAGCGCTCGATGGTGGCTTCCACGGTGAGGGGCTTGCCCTGCAATTCCCCAGGAAGGAGCAGCATGGAGTCGCAGCCTATCACCACATCATTGGGGTAGCTGGCGGCTACGGTTTCGGCCTTCGCTTGGCTGAGCGCGAGGATTTTCTCCGCCGCCCCCGCGTCGCCCATGCTTTCGAGCAAGCGTGCTTCGTCGACGTCGGCGGGGTGGACCACAGGTTCGACTCCGGCCCCGCGCAGGATAGCAAGCCGGGAAGGGGACGCGGAAGCAAGCACAATACGCATGCACGTAGCTTATCGACGCCGCGGACCTCACCCCAACTAGTAATCCCCAGCGGACTTCAACGGCAAGATTTCCGTATAGCCCTCCTTGCCGGGGTTCCACTGCACGGCGTAAAACAAATCCGGATCATCGGTGGGGTAGACGGCGAACTCTTTGTCGTTTTTCACGCCATATTTCTCGGGCTGGCCGAAATATTCGTCAGCTTCTTGGCGGGTATTCAACCGGAGCTCGCCGTCGTGATTAAAAGGGAGCGTGTAGGCCACCTTCGTGTTTAGGGGATCACTGTCGGTGTTTTCGGCGAAAATGAGCACCCCGTTGGAGTGCTTCACCGCGTAAAAGTCGCCCATGGTGGTGGCGCTGCCGATATCCAAGCCCGCGGGCAGGTCCTTGAGCGCGGTACCCGCAGCGATGTCACCAGTGCTTTTCCGCTCGGAGGCCTGCTGGCTGGGTTTGCAGCGGCACAGGGTAATGCTAATGATTTCCTTGTCTTGGGTGGTCACCTTCCAAGAGTTCTCGTCCCCAACCGGGAAAAGATATTCGGTGGTGCCGTCGGGGAGTTGCTTTTGTTCCGCGGGTTCGCCCCACAACTCGATGGCCTTCTCTATGGAGTCGCCGATGACCACGCCGTCAATGGTGGTGGGATTGCTCGGCTCAATGGAATGCAGCTTGCCATCCTGGAACACGAAATCGCTCTTCTTAAACGTCACCGTGCAGGTGGACTCGTTGCATTCCACGTTGGGGAAGCCCGGTTTGTGTTGCTGAATCTCCTCCACCGAATCGCCTAGGTTGATCCCGTCTATGCCGTTGCCGTTGAGGGATTTGTGCAGGTCTTCATCCCGGAACGCATTGATGCGCTGCGTGAGCTGCTGCTGATTATCGGCCGTCACGGAAATTCCACCGGTAGCGGCGGTGATTGCCTCCAAATGCTGGGCGTCTTCCTTGAACGTCACGGCGTCGATACGCAGGTTTGGGTGCGTGTGAGTAATGGTGTTGGTGAGCGCCTCAAAATCCCCGTCGCAGGTATCCACGCCGTCGGAAAGTACGATAATGCTGGAAGCCTGGTCGGAAGGCAGCTGGTTGGCGGCTTCCTCAATCGCCTTCGCCAGGGGAGTCCACCCGCGGGGAGTGATACCGCCAATGCTGTTGTAAGTCACCGAGGAATTATCAATCGGCTCCAATTTACGCACCAGCGCCACATCCTGGCAGCTCAACCCCTTTTCGGCAGGGCTATCGCCCACGCTATGCCCGTAAGCCACAATACCCAACTGGGTTTTCTGCGGCATTGTCTCAATCAAGTTGCGGGCGGCAGCCTTCGCGGCGTTGATGCGCAAACCGTCAGCATCGTTGATGAGCATGCTGGAAGAAGCGTCGAACACCAGCATGGTGGGAGGATCCGACCTAAACAGCGAACATCCGGACAAGAACATCAAAGTGGAGCACAGGATCACAACTGTGCGAGTGTGCATGGCAAACCCCCAAGGAAGGTTTCAAAGCAGTAGAAATGCTGCAACTAGAATAGCAAGCGCGCTACCCAATTGGGAATGATCTTTTGGTTGGGGGTAGGAGGTTGATGGGCAGGTCAAAGGGTGTTTTCGAGGGCTTGTTCGAGCTGCGCGCCGGGGTGAACGGCCCCGTGTTGCTCACCAGTGGTAACGTTCGGTGCCGCTCATGCTAGAGATTTCATACGGGGCGGCCATATCCCTCACGTCCCTTCGTGGCCAGCAACGAGGTCCGACGATTCTCCGGCGGTCGCGCTTCAACGTCTGTGCCCAGAAGCTGGCCAGTATATGGGGTGCAGCCCAAAAGCTGAGGGGTGGCAATCTCGGAAAAACAAATGCATTTGGGCTGCTACTAACGCTATCGGGGTAAAGGGCCGAGACGTAACACTGTGCTAATTATGTACTGCTGTAGGGTCCTCGATGTCCAGTGCGATTCCTGCATCCTGGGCAGTCATGTATGCGTGTTCTCAAGTTGCCAAGAAGATAGTCTAAAAGGGAGGGGTGTCGGTTTTGAGTTCAAGGTATCTCGGCCAATGAAGGGGCGGCACTGGATGTGAGGACAATTTAGAAGTACAGCCCCTTGTTTGACGCAGCCTTGAGTTCAGCTTGTTCCAGTTCGCGAAGTGTAGTGCCGTCACCATTTTTCCAAGTCGCCTTACCGGAGGTGGAGGAACCTGTGAGGAAGTTGGAGGCCGCGGACGGCGAAGTGAATAAGGTGTCGCGTAGCAGTTCAAAGTCTGGGCTAATTCGATCGGCGAAACGTTCGCGGTTCTTCTTTGTTGCTTCGGGTGCCGAATGAGTCAGATTAGGTCGCAGCTTTGCTCCAGCTAAGACCACGAAACCATCAGTGGTCTGCCGACCATAACCAGATGCGCCAGCACAGTTGAGGTACAGCATCGGCTCTACACTCAGAGATGCTGCTTCAGTCGGGGATTTGATGGCTGCCTTTGCGTCATCTACTGCGTCGAAAACTCGGTAACCAAGTGAGCCGATAAGGATCTTCGCGTTGGCAATGAATTCATCCAACGCAGCCTGTTTCTCTTCGGTGACGTTGCCTGGTGAGGGGTCATTGCTATTGACCGCCCGCACCCGATCCGCGGCAATCGCCTGCTGGTAAAAAGCGTTTTCTAGATATGAAATTTCGGTCGGTCCGAGTGAATTATCAGAGTCAATGATCAGAATCGCGTGCGTGAAGTAATCCAGCTTTTCATCCCCTAGATGTTCAGCGACTCTGCTTAGCACACCGTTTCCATTTTTGCGTTCGCGTGCTTGACCAACGTAAAGCAGTTCGTCGCCGGACTCTATGTCAGTGCCGAACAGTAGATAGATACCAGTCTGGCTGAGCTCGGAGCGATCCTTCGAACGGGTGATCTCCGTTCGAGGGATGGAATAAACCTTGCCTACCCAGTTGTCGAGGGAACACTTGATCCGCCCATTGGGTGAGCCGTCCATCAAGAAAAGCTGGACAGTCCTAGGGAATGCCACGGGTAACCTCAATCTTTCCTCGCGTTGTTGTGCCTATTCGACAAGGATATATGTTGTGATAGTTAGGTTAGTTGCAAGGTGTTGATCCAGGTATCTACGTGAACTGCAACGATGTAGCTTTCACACGTTGCTTCCGCGTGCAAGTGAACGCTGGCAAGAGTTGGTGCTGTCACGGGCAGGGCTATCGTCTTTGCGCAATCCTGATGCGAGTGAAAAGCGTGCATGGCGAGAGATGACATTTCTGAATTTTTGACACCGTGGGTATCGCAGTGATCGTATTTTCCCGTCCAGCTAACAGGTAGGTGGCAGTTGCACACGACAACAGGACACCACTTTTTCAAGTAGGTGCCCTGTTGGTGGTTGATTTGCGGTTGCTTTTGTTTCGCAGCCTACGGTTCTAGTTGCCGGATAGTTTGCCGAGCAGGTCGAAGATGCCGAGTTCCATGGAAATGCCCGCGGGGATCCAGAAGATGGTGTTCAGGGCGTTCCAGAGGAATTCTTGAACTGACTCTTTCACGCTTTGGCTGAGGTCAGCGGCGGCTGCTTGGGGGATGAGCGCGGTGCCTGCGACGAGGGCGGTGGCGCCTGCGGTCGTGATGCGGCGAGTGAATTTGTTGGTCATGGTGTCCTTCGGTTCGAGTTACAAAACAATGAAATAGCCCGGAATCTTTATGGGTGGAAGATTCAGGATAAGGCAGTGCTTCTTGAGCTATTCATTCAATGTATCGAAGGGTGTGCTGTGGATATTACACAGCTCATGTGCTGAAACCTTGTTGTTATCGTTTGTCATGCCGATACGAAAACTCCCCCGGCCAACAAGCGGGGGAGTTCGGCGGGTGAGCTGCGACTAGTAGAAGCTCACGTTGCGGAATGATGCAGGGTTGTAGGAGGCGTGCATGCGCAGGCGGTCGTCGTAACTGCCCCACATGTTGCGCTCGCGTTCTGCTTCTTGGGCCACGGCGTTGGATGCCATGGTGGCGAACAAGACGGTGAGTGCCGCAACCTGGGTATCGTCGGGGTTGCCGTTGACGATGGTGAGGAAGGGCTTGGTTGCCTCGCTCGTGGTGGTGTCTTGAGACATAGAGGGCCTTTCGGTTTACAGCGGAATGTTGCCGTGCTTCTTGGCCGGAACCTGAACAACCTTGCGGTCCAGCAGGCGGAGGCCTTCGATGATTTGGCCGCGGGTCTCGGAAGGCGGAATGACGGCGTCGACATAGCCGCGTTCGGCGGCCATGTACGGGTTGACCAGGGTGTCTTCGTACTCGCGCTCGTATTCCTTCATCACCTTCATGACGTCTTTGCCTTCGGCGGCGGCGGCCTTGATCTCCTTGCGGTAGATGAAGCCAACTGCGCCTGCGGCACCCATGACGGCGATTTGTGCGGTGGGCCATGCGAGGACGAGGTCTGCGCCCATTTCCTTGCCGCCCATGACGCAGTATGCGCCGCCGTAGGACTTGCGGGTGATCACGGTGATCTTGCCAACGGTGGCTTCGCAGTAGGCGTAGAGGAGCTTGGCGCCGCGGCGAATGATGCCGTTGTATTCTTCGTTGGTGCCGGGCAGGAAGCCGGGGACGTCAACGAATTCGATGATTGGGATATTGAAGGCGTCGCAGGTGCGTACGAAGCGGGCGGCTTTTTCGGAGGCCTTGATGTCCAAGCAGCCGGCGAATTGCATGGGCTGGTTGGCTACGATGCCTACGGAGCGGCCTTCGACGCGGCCGAAGCCGATGATGATGTTTTCGGCGTAGCCTTCCTGGATTTCGAAGAATTCGCCGTCGTCGACGACGCGGGTGATCACGTCTTTCATGTCGTACGGCTGGTTCGGGGAATCCGGGATGAGGGTGTCCAGCTCGAGGTCGGATTCGTTGATGTTTTCTTGGATGGAGCCCACCATGAGGTCAGCTTCCGCCCGCGGGGCTTCCGCACGGTTGTTCTGCGGCAGGTAGGACACGAGTTCGCGTGCCCAGTCGAGGGCGTCGGCGTCGTCGGAGGCGGTGTAGTGGGAGGTGCCGGAGGTGGCCATGTGGGTGTGCGCACCACCCAGCTCTTCTTGGGTGACTTCCTCGCCGGTGACGGTCTTGATCACGTCGGGGCCGGTGATGAACATCTTGGAGGTCTTATCCACCATGATGATGAAGTCGGTCAAGGCGGGGGAGTACACGTGGCCACCGGCGCAGGCACCCATAATGAGGGAGATCTGCGGGATCACGCCGGAAGCTTGCGTGTTGCGGAAGAAGATTTGGGAGTAAAGGCCGAGGGAGACAACGCCCTCTTGGATGCGGGCGCCCGCACCCTCGTTGATGCCGATCAGCGGTACACCCGTCTTGATGGCCATGTCCATAACTTTGACGATTTTTTCGCCGTAAACTTCGCCCAGTGCGCCGCCGAAGATGGCGCCGTCTTGGGAAAAGACGCAGACTTTGCGGCCGTCAATGGTGCCATAACCGGTCACAACACCGTCCGTAACCGGGCGCTTCGCGTCGAGCCCGAAGTTCTTGGAGCGGTGACGTGCGAGGGCGTCGATCTCTACGAACGAACCTTCGTCAAGGAGGTATTCGATGCGCTCGCGCGCGGTCTTCTTACCAGCCGTGTGGGACTTCTCCACGGCGGCTTGCCCCATGGGCGCTTGGGTCTCGGCAATGCGGGCGCGTAGGTCAGCCAGCTTGCCGGCGGTAGTGGTGAGATCAGGCGCTTCGGCGCCGGTGTTGGCAGCAGTCATGGCAATCAGTGTAAATCTTTGTTCGCAGTTTTTTGCCAGTGTGGGCAAACAACTGTGATCTTGAGTGGTTTTTCCCACATCAATGGGGGTAACCGCTCAAGATCACATGAGAGAACAGGGGGTACGGCTGGGGGTGCCTTACAGCGGGATATTTCCGTGCTTGCGGGCCGGCCGTGCCACGTTCTTATCGCGCAGCAGGCGGAGGTTGCGGGCGATCTGTCCGCGGGTTTCGGACGGTACGATCACGGCGTCGATAAGCCCGCGCTCCGCGGCGAGGTACGGGGTGAGCATGTAGTCCTCGTATTCGCGTTCGAAGGACTTGGTGAGTTCGGCGACGTCCAGGCCGCGCTCCGCGGCGTCGGCAATTTCGCGGCGGTAGAGGAAGCCCACGGCGCCCGCGGCTCCCATCACGGCGATCTGCGCGGTCGGCCACGCCAAGTTCACGTCGGCGCCCAAGCCCTTGGAACCCATGACGCAGTACGCGCCACCGTAGGCCTTGCGCAGGGTCACGGTAATCTTCGGCACGGTCGCCTCACCGTAGGCGTAGAGCAGCTTGGCGCCGCGGCGCAGAATGCCGTCGTACTCCTGGCCGGAGCCGGGCAGGAAGCCGGGGACGTCCACCAGCATCACGATCGGAATATTAAAGGCATCGCAGGTGCGCACGAAGCGGGCGGCTTTTTCGGAAGCGTCGATGTCCAGGCAGCCGGCGAAGTGCATCGGCTGGTTTGCCACGAAGCCCACGGACTGGCCTTCCACGCGGCCGAACGCGATGACGACGTTGGGGGCGCGGTCTTCCTGGATCTCCAGGTAGGTGCCGTCGTCGGTGATGCTTTCGATGACGTCGCGAATATCATAAGGAATAGTCGGGGAATCCGGGATGATGTGGTCCAGCTTGAGGTCATCCGGAGTCATGTTTTCCTCGATGGTGCCTTCCTCGCGGTCAAAGTCCTCCAGCGGCGCCTGCTGGCGGTTGTTGGAGGGGAGGAAGGACACCAGGTCCTGCACCCAGTCGAGGGCTTCTTCGTCGCTGGTTGCGGTGAAGTGCGAGTTGCCGGCCTTTTCCATGTGGACGTTTGCGCCGCCCAGTTCTTCCTGGGAGATGTCTTCACTGGTGACGGTCTTGATCACGTCGGGCCCGGTGACGAACATCTTGGAGGTCTGGTCCACCATCACCACAAAGTCCGTGAGCGCGGGGGAGTAGGCATTGCCGCCAGCGCAGGAACCCATGATCACGGAGATTTGCGGCACCACGCCGGAGGCGTTGATGTTGTGGTAGAAGGTCTGCGCGATGAGGTCCAGCGACACCGCACCGTCCTGGATGCGGGCACCGGCGCCTTCGTACAGGCCGATCAGCGGGCGGCCGGTAGCCACGGCCAGCTCCATGATCTTGATCATTTTCTCACCGTAGACTTCGCCGAGCGCGCCGCCGAAGACGGTGCCGTCTTGGGAGAAGATGCAAACCTCACGGCCGTCGATGGTGCCCCAGCCGGTGATGATGCCGTCGGTGGTGGGGCGGCGCTTCTGCATACCGAACGCATGGGTGCGGTGGCGGGTCAGCTGGTCGGTCTCCATAAAGGAGCCTTCATCGAGCAGGTAATCTAGACGTTCCCGTGCGGTGAGGCGACCGGCGTCGTGCACCTTTGCCACCGGGCGGTGGCCGACCGGGTATTGCGCTTCTGCACGGCGTGCCTTCAGATCAGCGATCTTGTCGGCAGTGGTCATGGGCGCGATCTCGATCAAACGTGAGGAAATAGTCATGTTTTTGGATACTAGACCATGGCTGCGTTTGTTTCCACTACAAAACGCGAGTGATTTGTGCCACGTTGCAGAGTTGGATGTGTTTCTCCCCAAAATGAACTGTGTGTGAGCAGCGGGAATGCTGAGTGTTGCAAAGGTTGTGGGGGCGAACATCGACCTCAAGAAATTGTGTTGCCCCAGTCACGTCTCAGCTAGAGTGGCACCCATGACTGACCGAACACCGCTCGATGTGCCGCGTTTGCGTGCCGCCGTCGCAGGCGTCTACGCGGATGTGGTGTACACGGAATCCACCGGCTCCACCAACGCGGACTTGGCGCTCGCGGCGCAGCGCGGCGCCCCAGCGTGGACGGCGCACGTGACCGAGTACCAGCATGCGGGGCGGGGCAGGCACGGCCGCGTCTGGACGGCACCGTCGGGTAGCCAGGTGATTTTGTCTATCCTGATGCGCCCGCCCGCGGAGACGCTGCAACGCTTAGGCACCATGCCACTGATCACCGGGCTGGCGATCCTTGATGCCCTGCCCATCGAAGCCCGCCTGAAATGGCCCAACGACGTGCTCGTGCAGGGGCGCAAACTGTGCGGGATCTTAGGCGAGGCCGTGGCTCTTGACGAGCACCCCGCACTCGTCATGGGGTTGGGGCTCAACGTTTCGCTCACGGAGGCGGAACTTCCGGTGCCGCATGCCATTTCCCTCGACCTTGCCTTCCCTGATCAGCAGTTCGATCGCACGGAATTGGCGGCGCAGATCCTGTTGGCGTTGCACAATCGCCTGAGCCAGTGGATTCACAACGACCCCACCCTGATCCGCGACTACCGCCAGGTGTGCTCCTCCATTGGGCAGCAAGTCAAGGTAGTGTTGCCTGGTGATGCAATCCTTCTTGGTGAGGCGGTAGATGTGGCTGAAGACGGTAAGTTGCGGGTCGTCGATAAGCAGGGAACTCTGCACGAGTTGGCCGCAGGTGATGTAACCCACCTGAGGTTGCAATGACCTACGTTGATGTGACGTCCCCGCTGCGCGCAATGGCGATGCCGGTGGTGGAGATGTTGGCGTTCACCGCGGCGTTTTGGATGCTGGTGGGTTTCCTCGACCGTGACTTCTACCCGTGGCGCAATCTCGTGGTGCTGGTGTGGGCGCTGTGCGTGTTGTGGCGCTTCGTGCTGCCGCTGCTCAAGCAACGCCGCCGACGCCTCACCGTCACTGACACTGAAATTCGGGTGCGCAACCCTGGGTTGTTTTCGCGCACCATGACGATTCCGATGCGGGTGGTGCGGGGTGCTGGGCGTCATCGGGACATGCTCACGCTACACACGCAGGCTGGCCCCGTGTACGTCACGGGCGTGCCAAAAGCGAAAAGAATTGCGGATACAATCAACCAGCTGTCCTATAGTTAATCGGGTGAATAACCACCCCACTGACGCCCACGCGCCGGGAATGCCCGTCGTTGCAGTAATCGGCGACGGCCAGCTCGCCCGCATGATGCACACTGCCGCCATCGAACTCGGCCAATCCGTTCGCCTCCTGGCCGGCGCGCGGAACGCCTCCGCTGCGCAAGTTGCCGCCGACGTTGTCCTCGGGGACTACCTTGAGTTGGATGCGCTGCGCAGAGTCGCGGCTGGGTCGTGCGTGGTCACCTTCGACCACGAACACGTGCCAACCGAACACCTGCACCAATTGGTTGCGGAGGGGGTGAACGTGCAGCCCGGGCCGGAAGCGCTCGTCAACGCCCAAGATAAGCTGGTGATGCGCCAACGGTTGGCGGCAATCGGCGCGCCGGTGCCCCCGTTCGCGGAGGTTTCTACCCGCGAGGATGCGCTCGCTTTTTGGGATACCGTCGCTGGCGAAGTTTGCCTGAAAGCCCGCCGCGGCGGATACGACGGCAAGGGCGTGTGGTTCCCCGCAACACGTGCCGAATTCACCGAGCTTGTTGACACCCTGCTTACCCAGCGCGTGCCGCTCCTGGCCGAACGTAAAATGCCCCTCGTGCGGGAACTTTCCGCCATGGTTGCCCGCACCCCTAGTGGAACCGTCGAGCCGTGGCCGGTGGTGCATTCCATTCAGCGCGACGGCGTTTGCGTGGAAGCCATCGCCCCGGCCGAGGACTGCCAGTTCGCCGACGCCGCCACCGACCTCGCATGCCATATTGCCGACGCTCTTGGCGTGACCGGGGTGATGGCCGTGGAGCTCTTCGAAACCGCAGACGGCATTTGGGTAAACGAGTTGGCCATGCGCCCCCACAACACTGGGCACTGGACTCAAGACGGGTGCGTGACCAGCCAATTTGAGCAGCACTTGCGGGCCGTTATGGACCGTCCGTTGGGCGCCACTCGCTGCCTCGGCGCGCATACCGTGATGGCGAACGTGTTGGGCGGCGAGGAAGACCCTGAGCTGCCGATGCCGGAGCGGGTCCGTGAGGTGTGGCAGCGGTTCCCCGATGCGAAGGTGCACCTGTACGGCAAGGGGTGGCGCCCGGGCCGTAAAATCGGCCACGTAAACATTTGCTCCGACGAACCCGTCACCGAGTTACGACGCCGCGCCGAACTCGCCGCCCACTTCCTCGTGCACGCCGTGTGGGCTGACGGGTATCCCGCTCGAAAGGACTAGCATGTCGCCGTTGGTTGGCCTGATCATGGGCTCCGATTCGGACTGGCCCACCGTGGAACCAGCCGCAGAAATCCTCGCCGAATTCGGCATTCCCTTCGAGGTTGGGGTGGTGTCCGCGCACCGCACCCCCGACCGCATGCTGGACTACGCGAAGCAGGCCCACACCCGCGGATTGAAATGCATCATCGCTTGCGCCGGCGGCGCCGCCCACTTACCAGGAATGGTCGCGGCGGCTACTCCGCTGCCAGTGATCGGTGTGCCCCGCGCCCTCAGTGAACTCGACGGCATGGACTCGCTGCTCTCCATTGTGCAAATGCCCGGTGGGGTGCCCGTGGCTACCGTCTCCATTGGCGGGGCCAAGAATGCCGGACTTTTGGCGGTGCGAATCTTGAGTGCTGGCGCGCCGGAGCTGCTCGAACGCATGGTGAACTATCAGGAGGCCATGCGGGTGGAGGTACTGAAGAAAGATCAAGCGCTTCGCGAGCGGCTGCGCGGCGCATGAACACACCTGTAGTGATCCTCGGCTGCCGCCCCGGACCTGCCCTTGATCGCAGGTTGGAGGCGGCATTGCCGCATATTGGGCATTGTGTTGTGGTCACTGGATATGGGGAAGCGCCGTATATGCGGGACTGGCTCATCGCCCGTGGCGTACCCGCGGAAGTCATTATTACGGAGGAACACGCCACCTCCACGAACGAAAACCTCGAACGCGTCCACGCATTACTTGGGGGCAGCGGCTGGTTGGTGGTGACCAACACCTACCACCTCCCGCGGGTACGCATGTGGGCGTGGCACCACAACATCCCCGTCCAAGTCGTGGGCGCCCGCACCCCACGAGAAGTGCTGCTCAAGCATCTTCTACGCGAAGCTTTCGCCTTTTTGCATTCCGGCGCGCGCGTGGTGTGGCGCAGGTGGAAAACCTACCAGCGTGGCGGGTAGGTTGCGTGCGGTCTCTTAGGTGAGCGAGAGTTCGGCGTTGGCTTCGCGGTCGATTCGTCCGAAATTGTAATAGGCGGCGCAAGCGCCTTCGGGGGAGACCATGCAGGTGCCGATCGGCGTTGCTGGGGTGCATGCGGTGCCGAAGACTCGGCATTGCCAAGGCTTAATGTGGCCGGTGAGTACTGCCCCGCATTCGCAGGCTGCGGGATCAGGCACACGCTTTCCGGGGATGTCGAAGCGTTGTTCGGCGTCCCAGGTGGCGTATTCGCTGGCGATGCCGAGGCCGGAGTGTTCCAGCCAGCCCAACCCCCGCCATTCAAAGCTATCTCGAGTCTCGAACACGCGTTTCATGAGTTGGAGGGCGCCGGGGTTGCCAGTTGGGCGGACTACCCGGGCGTATTGGTTCCCTACCTCGGCGCGACCTTCGATGAATTGTTGCAGCAGCATGTCAACCGCCTGCAAAATGTCCAGTGGTTCGAACCCGGCGACCACGACGGGGCGATTAAATTCGCGCGGCAAGAATTCGAATGCTTGAGTGCCGATAATGGTGGCTACGTGGCCGGGCCCGATGAAGCCGCCCACTTGAGTGTTGCCGTCGTTGACGAGTGCGCGGAGCGGGGGCTCGATGGTGACGTGGTTGGAGAATACGGAGAAGTTGGGTAGTTGTTCGCGGCGCGCGGTTTCCAGGGTGACTGCGGTCGACGGTGCGGTGGTTTCGAAACCGACGGCGAAAAACACCACCTGTTTCGCCGGGTTTTCTTTTGCAAGTTTGAGCGCATCAAGTGGGGAGTAGACGAACCGGACGTCTGCCCCGCGAGCGCGGGCGCCGAGGAGCGAGTCGGAGCTGCCGGGCACTCGCATCATGTCCCCGAAGGTGGTGAGGATGACGTCTGGTTGTTCGGCGAGCCACAGGGCGTCGTCGACGCGGCCCATAGGGATGACGCACACTGGGCAGCCGGGGCCGTGCACTAGGTTGATTGATTCTGGCAGGAGGTTTTCCAGCCCGTAGCGGTAAATCGTGTGGGTGTGACCACCGCAGATTTCCATGAGGTGGAGCTGTGTGCCCACCTTGTCGGCGTCCCGCTCGATGCGGTGCAGCAGGGCTTTCGCGGCGGCGGGGTCGCGGAATTCATCAACGTATTTCATGCGGGGTGCCTACTAGGTGATATCCGAGGTGGTAAACGATTCGAGTTCGTCTTCGAACGTATCGCCGCCGAGTTGTTTGATTTGTTGCAACGTAATCTGGGCTTCTTCTTCGTCGATGGTGCTGAGTGCGAAGCCGACGTGCACCAGCACCCAATCGCCAAGGTGAAGTTCTTCCCCGATTAACAGTTCGGTTGAAATGACCCTGGATACGCCGCTGATACTTACTGTCGCGCGGGCGTCGTCTTGGATTTCCACGATTTGCGCGGGCACCCCGAGGCACATATTGCTGCTCCTTTCACCACGTCTCACACTACCAGCGGGGATACCATGAGTTTGAACGTTGCTAGGCAAGGAGAATCATGGAACCGAAAAACCGTCTGAACCAGGATGAACGCCGGGTGAACCTCAATATTTCGCGGGTGCGTTCGAGGGGGCACAGGCTTGCTGATAGTCATGTGACGCTCGCCCATGGTGCTGGTGGCAAGGCGTCGGCGGCGCTGGTGGAGGTGGTGTTTTACGACGCTTACGGGAATTCGGTGTTGGAGCAGCGTGGGGATTCCGCGGTGATTCCGCTTGCGGAGATTGCCGCAACTACGGAGGGATCGCTCGCATTTTCCACTGACTCGTATGTGGTGAACCCGATCGTCTTTCCGGGCGGAAATATTGGCGAACTCGCAGTGAATGGCACGGTGAACGACCTCGCCGCGGGCGGCGCGCAGCCGAAGTTTTTGTCCGCCGCGTTTATTCTGGAGGAGGGGCTGGAAATTGCGGTGCTGCGCGAGATTGTGGCTGCGATGCGGGATGCTGCCGCTGCGGCGGGGGTGCAGATTGTCGCCGGGGACACGAAGGTTGTGCCGAAAGGCGCAGGTGACAACCTGTATATTACGACGGCGGGCGTCGGCGTGGTGCCCCCCGGCCGCTTGTCCACACCCCCGCAGCCCGGCGATGTGGTGATCGTTTCCGGCCCGATTGCGGATCACGGCATGGCGGTGATGTTGGCGCGGGGCGATCTTGCGATTTCGGCGCCGATTGAGTCTGATACCCGCCCTATCCATCACATGGTGGAATCTCTATTCGAAGTTTGTGAGCCGCGGTGGGTGCGGGACGCTACGCGCGGTGGGCTCGCGACCGTCGTGAATGAACTTGCGAGCGCTACGGGGTGGGGGGTGGCGTTGGAGGATTCTGCGATCCCCGTGCGGGATATGACGCGTGCCGCCTGCGACATGTTGGGAATCGACCCTTTGTACGTGGCAAATGAGGGGACGTTTGTGGTGGTTGTGCCGCCCGCGGATGTTGACGCCGCGCTTGCTTGCCTGCCCGAAGGGCGTGCGGTTGGGCAGGTGGTGGAGCGGCCCGCGGCGTCGGTAGTTCTCAAAACTGGGTTCGGTGGGACGCGCATGGTGGACATGCTGGTGGGCGACCCGTTGCCGCGGATTTGTTAAGGCGCGGGTTCCGGCTGCGTTGGGCGGGGCCGGCGTGTCACGAGGACAAGTACCGCATTGAAGAATGCGAATAGGTGTACGCCGAGCATGACGAGGCCTGCGCCGATGTTGCTGCCGTCTTCGGCGGTGGGTGAGCCGCCGGACAGCATGAAAAACAGGGCGCCGATGAGGAGGAGTACGCCGATGGAGGTGACGTTGGTGATCAGCGTAAACGGGTGGCGGGGCGCTGATTTTTGGTTGCGTTGCGCGAGGGCGACGAGGGCGTTGAGTGCGGCGAGCACGACGGTGATGAGGGACAGGATGAAGAAGTCGATAAGTTCTCGTACTGCGGTGCCGGAAAACACCACGACGTAGGAGGCAATCACCGCAACTAGCACCGCGGCGGCAATAATTTTGTTTATTACCATCGTCATGGTGACAGCGTAATCGGTGAACGCGCATTTGCCGATTCCGATTATTGCCGCAGGTGGTAGCATATTTCCTGCCTGGCCAGCCAACTCGCGTGTTGCGGGCATGGGTAGGGGCCCCGCGGGGGTGGTTTCCCGTTGGGGCTGGCTAGGTTGTGAGCGCAGGCGGGGGTGGCAGCGCCGACGGAGGGTCGGAGTTGATCGCGGCGGTGTGTTGCTGCTGGCGCCAGCGTTGGATGCGACGGTTTTTCTGCGCGAGGGTGTAACCCCAGCGGCCGATGCCGTTGTTGCCGGGTGGGTTCGTGTTGCCATCGTGAGGGGTGTGACCAGAGTGGCGGGTGGTGATTCCACCGGTGAGCCCTTCGATCCCGGCGAGCGGCCCGTTGGGGGTAGTGGTGCCGATGAGTGTGCCGTCGGCGTGAAACCAGGTTACTGACCCGAGGGCGTCCATCACGGCGCGCACCCGACGGTCCGTTTTCGCGTTGTGGTGTTTGCGGCACAGGCATTGCAGGTTGGACAGTGTGGTCCAGCCGCCAGCTTCGTGGTTGATCACGTGGTCGATGTCGCACTGATGGGCGGGTTTCGTGCAGCCCGGGAAGCGGCAGGTAAGGTCGCGCAGTTGCACGGCGAGCCGCAAGTGCAGGGTGGGATCGTGCGTGGCGCGGCATTGTTTGGCGATCTCGTGGATATTTACAAAGTCGACGTCGACGCCGTCCAGCAGGCAGCGTTGCTGCTTGGTTACTGGGCCCGTGCCGTACAACCAGGTGGTGTTTACTTGGTCGCCAGGGCGGATGGTGCCGGTGCCGAACAGGATGCGCCGGTCAATGGTGCGCTCCACCTCGGTGGTGTGGCATACCAAATCCAGCAGGGCTTTCGCCTTGGAGAGATCGTGGGCGTTCGCGTGGGCTGTCACCCGGTCCATGATGGCGTTGGCGTCAAGGTCGGGAAGTTCCGCGCTGAGCATGGTCATCCCCGGTGACAGAGACGGGACCGTGAGCACTGTCTCGCACGGCGTCGGCTCCGGGGTTGTTTCGTCTTCAATGCCCCAACCGCGCAGTAGGTCTTCCAGCCAGCGCCGCACATGGCCGGGGGTGGGCACGATCTGGTTGGGTACGTGCGCGGTGAACCTGTCCACCAGTGCCGCGTCGAGCTGGGGGATGCGATGAGGCGGCAGTGGGCTGTCCATACGGCGCAACACTTGCTCAATCACAATCATGTGCCGCACGCTCACCACCCCAGCTGCGCGGGCGTGCTGTTTGAATCCACCGAGTTCGCGGTGGAGCCGCGCGCAAAAGCCGAGTGCGTCTTCCAATTGGTACGGCGTGTACAGGCCCACTGTGTATGCGGCGGTGCGTTCCGCGAGGGTGTGTAAATCCACCACGGTGAGATCATGGTCGATGGTGCAGCCCAGCAGCATGCCCAACGCGCGCTTGTTTTCCGCAACGCTGTGTTGCGCCGCGGGGTGTTTGCTGCGTTCTACATTGAACCAAGCTTGCTGTTTCCCCATGATGTTCACCTCCCCAGTGCGGCTTGTACATTTAGTGCGCCGTTTCAGATACCTCTTATTTTACCGAATCCGCACCTTTGAAGCCAGTGTTTGCACAGCTCACGGCCATGTTTGCTTCCTGAGCACGGGCCTCGGTGCGTGGCGCGACCAGCGGAATCAAACAGTGTTGAGTAGTGTGCCCCTTAGGCTATGTTTGAATGGGTAGCACTCTCGCTGAGTTGTGGCGTACCTGAGGCCGCCGCATTGCCCTGTGTGACGCACGAACCTGCGGCATGGCAGGCTAAAAGGTGGCCTGAACGGCAGAAACGCTGAGATTAAAGATGGAAAATTTTCCTCCCGCCACCCCCAAACAGGGGCCCGCATCCCGCGCCCGCCTATCGACGCCCCGCGCGTGATATTTATGCCACATTGCCGCGCGAATTTCAATTGCATTGATGCAAATTGGTTTGCTCTGTTTCGGGTTGAGTCACGTTGGAATGTCTTTGAATTAGTTGATTTCGTTTGCTCTTTTCAAGTCAAAAAAGCGGCCTATATTTGAAATTGTCGCACCGAGAACAACGGAAATGCGGCGAAATGTAAACACCATTCTTGTTTTGAAAGGGAGAGTATCATGGCTGACTATGAATTTGATTTCGCAGAAGGCGACACCCAGGACGACGTGGAGACCCAAATCACCTCCAAGTCGCTGTGCACGCCTGGTTGCATCACCGGCGCGCTGCAGACGTGCGCGTTCAAGTCCATTACCTGTCACGTGCACATCTCCAAGTAGGGCGTAGCGCTCACAAGCGCGGACCGTGGGATTATTCTCCCTGGTCCGCGCATTTTTTGTGTGATTGTGGTGGTGGTCGGGGATGGTAAGCCCGGCTACCCGAAGATCGGGGGAAGGCAGTGAGGTCGGGGACATGTGGGTAGTGGGCGACATTTGGATATGCCCGGCGTCGGGTGCACGCGCCATGGTGCTCAAACAATTGAGCGAGCCGCTGGAATTGACGTAATAGTTTTTCAAAGTATTCGAAAATGTATTGGGGGAATACCAGAAGGTAGACAAGCGGATACGTGAACGCAATGAGGGATCCACTTATGGATATACCTGTGCAAACTCCTTGCCCGGTTGTAACGGGATTTATACAGTCAATTTCGATCGATTGATCAACTTCTTATCCCAAGATGTTTGGGGCCTCAGGCTTGGGATAACAAAACCTTTCGTGTTTGTCTTTTCAAGATGGGAGAAAATGTTGCTGACCATCACTTTGACTGGTAAACCGAGTGCCAACGGAAATCCAGTAAGCAATATTAAGGCGCTGGAGCTCGCCTACCTGCTTTCTGAAAACGATGGCAAAATTTCGAAGAAGACGATCCTCTGCGAGCTCTACAACAATTTCTGTTCGAAGAATGCGTTGTGGTACCCGGTAAAGGGGTGTTCTACGCTCGGCGTGGATATCGAATACAATGCGGAAAGCCGCGTGTATCTCACCAACGCTCAAATCAGTAGTGACCTGGGGAAAGTATTCACGAGCCTAGAGCAGGGGGATATTTGGCGGGCGCTGTTTTTCCTGCGGGGGCCGGTGTTGCCGGGTTGCCAGGATTGGTTTGCCGACAATACGCGCACCGCACTCAAGGAATGTTTGACGCAAGTTGTGGATTCGTTGGATCCGGAGGAACGCCAACACGTTGAAGCAAACCTTGAGGATCGGGGTGTGGAACTATGACGTACAAACTACGCGCCTCTGTGCAAGGGATTCGTTCGGCTGCTGTGCGGTGGGAGGAGTACCAACGTTTCCTCGATACCACCGACGGGTTGGCCAAAATTCGCCTCGCATATGAGAGCTCGATCATCAGCACGACGTTGCGGGCGTTCAATCCGATCGTAGACGCCAACGCGCGCGCCATCCTGGCTGGTGACCTGCGTTTGGATTCGAAAAAGGGCCGGAAAACGCTGCGGCACATTTCCATTCTGATGGCTCGTGCAGCCACGCGGGCAACACCATCACGGCTCGTCGGTCGCGTTGGCCACACCCACGAACCAATTATCGACGCCGCGCCCGCCGCAGCCTCACAGTCTGCGCACCGTCGCTTGGGTTCACGCGAGCTGCGTGTTGTGTTGCGGGATGAGCTGGAAATTGGGTGCGCGGCACCGATTACTGCGGGGGAGCCGGATGCGGCCGCGCCGCCAGCGGTGCGCTGGAATCCTAGTGCGATTGAGATTGGTTCCCGCTACTTTGTCACCGCGCCTCGCTGCCGCAAGGAGGTGTTCGGTTCCGTTGGTGGCAACGATGTGATCGCCCGGATTGTGGAGCTGGCGCGGAATCCGATTTCGTGGGATCAGCTTGTGCAGCAATTGTTGGAGGAATTTAATATCGCCGATGCCAGCGTTGTGGAAAAGGCGGTGTTATCCCTGGTCAAGCGGGAATTTCTGCTTTCGTCTAGGAGCGTGGGGTATGCGGAGAGCTGTGGGGAGCAGGGCGTCGATACGCGGGTGAGTCAGTGTGAGCGATTCGGTGGCGCTCTTCGGGATTGGGTCATTGAGCATAACGAGGCTGAGTTTGAGGCGAGGCGCGACGCCGACGTCAGCATTGGGGCGCAAGCGTTGGAGAGTTTGGAAAAGTGTTACGGCTTCTTATTGCGCAATGGGCTGTTGGGCACTGTGGATAAGGGGCTAGCGGCAAAGTTTGCGGAAATTCTGCACGAACGTTATGGGTTTAGCAGGGTTTCGTTGGTTGATCTTATTCACCCTGCGTTTGGTATTTCCTACCAGGACGTCGTGGATGAATTTAGCGCAGCTCAAGGTGCTTCGTCGGCGGAGGGCGCTACGTCTCGCCTTGCGGAGTGTTGCGCGCGAGCTGCGATTCATAACGACCGTTGGGTGGACCTCAATGCGCCGGAGATTCGCCGGTTAATTGCGCGCGATCAGGGTGCGAGCGACCCGGAATACGCTGCCAATTTCGAGTCGTTTGCGGTGCCGGTGGTTCCGCATCGTGTGCCCGACGGCCAAGACTCCCAGCGGGGTGTGCAGTTTTTGGCTTGCGATGGGGTGGTCGCGGTACCGAGCGCCGTGCTCACTGCGCGGTATCGGTTGCTCCGCGGCGATGATTCGCAACCTGTGGCGAACTCGGGTGCGGCGCGCAAGGGGGTGGCAACGGCCGCTATTGATTGGATGAGCAACGACAGGAAAGTCAATGCGATTCGGGAATCACGCCAGGATGTTGATTACACGCTCAACGTGAATGCGTTTGCTACGTCCAAGAATGAGCTTGTGTGCAGTGACCTGTATGTATGGTCCGACGGCAAGCGCGTGTTCATCGAAAAGGAAGATGGAACGAGGTTGCATTTTGAACCGACTTCCATGGTGTCGCTGCACTTGTATCCGGAGTGGGTGCGGTTGTTGTTTGTGGTGGCGACCGCGGATTGGCCTGCGCTTCAGTGGGATTGGGGTTCGTTAGAACGATTCCACGACTTCTTGCCTGGTGTGCGTTTTGACAACGTGATTTTGCAGCGGCCGAAGTTTCGGTATCGGGGCGAGGAAACCTTGGAGGCGTTCAACGCGTGGTGCGACGAGTTGGGGATTGGGCCGTTGGTTCGCCTGGGGATGAGCGACCGGAAAGTGTTGGTGAACCGTACGACACTTGCAGATTCTTCGACGCTGGCGCATCTACTCCGTTCCGGGGACAAATGGGTGGACGATGCTGGCATTGAACACGGCGTTCCATTGTGCACGGATTCCGCGGGGCATGCGTTTCACAGCGAATTGGTGGTTTCGTTTCAATGTGTGCGGAAATTCGCCGATCCTACGCGCGAACACACGCCCGCCGCGGGTGAGGGCGTCGCTGCGTTAAACCACCAGGCATTGCTTGAGTTTGAAGATGTCGATTCCTACGGCTACGAACAATTAATTCCGGCGACGAGCGATTGGTGCAATTTAGAGATTGTGCCTCGGGGCGGAGAGGTTCATCCATTAATCTCGCTGTTTTCCGGTTTGAATGTGCCGTTCTACTTTGTGCGCTATTCCACCAAGTCCGGGAAAGCGTGTGTCCGGTTGCGCCTGCTTCGCGAACACATGATGCAAGCGGATGTTCGACAGTTTTTCGCCGCGTTGGTGTGGGACGGCTGGGTCAGTGAGGTGACAGAACAGCAGCACCGCCTTGAGGTGGAGCGCTACGGCGGCCAGGCGGGATTCGCCGCCTTTTCCGAATTGTTTATTGCAGAATCGGCGTTGCTCAGCTGGCTTGCTTCGAAAAAGCTTTTGGAGCCGTTGTCGGTCTCCGAGCGGGCGTTTTTGTTGCGCCGGTGGTTGCATACCAGTCCGCTCCCATATGGAGTGCACCGCGAGGTGGCGCGCCAGCAACGAAGCACACGCGGTGGGAAAACGCGCGTGGTTATTCCGGATGCGTTGGCGGACTCATTGCAGCCGCATCGGGAGCAGATCGACGCATTCTTCGAGGCGATCGCTCGTGCGATGGACAACGTCGTGGCGGCAATTCCGGAGTTGCGTGAACCCTGGGGTGTTGCGGCACACCTGTTCTGCAACCGGCTGGGAATTTCCACTGAAGAGGAACAACAGGTTTGGAAAGCGCTGGCGAAAACAATGCCGGCGTTGGAAAGGGCGTGAAGTACGATGCAAACTCTCAAGGTCCACACCTATCGCACGTGGGAGCAGTGCAACGCGGTGTTGTTTCGCGAACTGGCGCGGGAATGCCGGGCACAGGATTCGCTGCATATCAACCAGGGAAGCCTCGGGAAGGCGTATGCGGCGGCCGCGATGGCAGCACTGGATGATTCCTACGATTGGGACCACGTTGTACTTACCCACCTCAATGGCATTTTTGCCAGCTTAGGGGGGAATAGTTACCATCACGCTGGGGTGCTCGGCGGCTTGACCGGACTGGCGTTGTTGCTCCAGTCGGCGAAGTCTTCCCCCGAGGAGTTTGCGGGTGCGTTGCACAAGCTGGAGAGCCGCATGTTGCGGCATGTTCAGGAAGGCTTGGAGCGATTGCGCCGCGACGTGGGCATGCCGCGCTTCGATTACGATTTCGCCATTGGGCTGACTGGGCAGCTGTACTATTTCACCCTGTTTCCCCCAGCCGAACCCAACAATCAAAACCTTGTTCGGGAGGCTACGGAATTCCTTGCGCAAGTTGCCACATCCGATTTCGAAGACTTCTTCTGGAGCCCGTCGATTTCCGTACCGCCGGAAGTAATTCAGCAGGAGCCGAAGGCGGCGTTCGGCATTCTGGATTTTGGCCAGGCGCATGGCATCGCGGGCGTGCTTGGGCTGATGCTACTGAAGCTTCAAACCGACGATCGGGAGATTGTGGAGCCTGCGATTGCGCCTTTGTTGGCGGCGCTTGTCCGCGGCTATGACGCCTCGATCGTGCCGTGTTTGCCGTATTATCTGTGCGGCCATCCGTCGAGTGCGGCGTGGTGGGGTCCCGGTGCCGAAACTCCTCATCCAGGTCCCGCGGCGCGCAACGGGTGGTGTTACGGCTTGCCCATGGTGGAGGCGTTTTGGTGGGCTTACGGTTTGGACATTCCTGATCGAATCAAAATGAGTTTCGACGCCCCGACCTACCTCGATCCTGCCTCCGGCGGGTTTGATGAGCCCGGCCTGTGCCACGGGTTAGCGGGACGCATGTCCTTGAATTATCTGGTTGGCAAGCCGATCCCCGGCGCTTGGTGGGAGCGCGCTGAGCAGTTCATGGCGGAACTCGCTGAAAAGGAGGGCGCTTATGCTGCAGATTCGGATCATAAGTGGGGTTTTTGGGACGGTGTTTCCGGGTTACATGTTGTGATGCATGCGATTGCGAGCGGGCAACCATTGCCGAAACAATTGCAGATTTTGGGGGTGCCTTGTGGAAACATTGCGTTGTGACGATGTGAGCTTTTCTTACCCGGATCGTCCGGTGCTGTACCACTGGACGCAGGATTTTCCGCCGGGGACATCGACGGCGATCATTGGCCCCAATGGGTCCGGTAAAACAACCCTGTTAAAGCTGCTCACGGGGCTTGTTATTCCCAGCAGCGGCCGGGTGTATTTTGGCCATTGGAACACCGCCGATAATTGGAAGCAGTTTCGTTCCAAGATTGGGCTGAGTTTGTACTCCGAGCGAAGTTTCAACTTTCGTTTGAATGGCTACCAAAACGCTGAGTTTATTGGCGCGCTGAATGGTCTGCATAAGCATGAGGTGCGTCAACGGATTGACGAGTTGTTTAGTCGGTTCGACGCTGCGCGGTTTTTTGAATGTCGGTTTAGCGATTTGTCGTTGGGGCAGCGCAGCATTTACGGCCTGCTCGTGGCGGCGCTCACATCGCATGGGATTGTGATTTTGGACGAACCGACGAGCACCCTTGACGCCCGCAATCGGCGGGTGGTGTACGCCATGATCAGCGCGTTGACCGCCGGTGGGCATATCGTGATCGTGTCCACGCATGACATGGAGCTCGCTGAGGTGAGCGACTATGTCATTACGTCGGAGGAGTTTTTGCGATGATTACCGACGCCGTGTCTTTGATCATTCCGCAAATCCTGCGGTTTTGGCGGGAAAAGCGGACCTATAAGACGCAAATGGTGCTCACGTTGTTGTCTTCCATTGTGGGCTTGATTCAATTCGGCCTGTTGGGGCTTTTCCTTTCCCAGGGCGGCTCGTTGCCGGGTTTGGAAGCGTATGGCGGCAATGTCATTGGTTTTATGGTCACGGGTGCGATGGGCTCGTCGATTTTGTTCATGCTGATGAATGTTCCCAAGGACACGATTCGGGAGGAGCAGCGGACCGGAACGTTGGAGCTCATCATCATGTCGAAGTTCGGCCTGCCCACGATTATTGTGACGCGCTTGTTGGTGAATCTGCTGTCCACGCTGATCAGCACCACCTTGGTGATGACTTGCTTCTTTTACGTGTTTCATGTTTCGGCCAGCGTGAACTGGTTGAATCTGCTGCTCACCATCGTCATTGGTTTTGTACTGATGTCTTCCATCGGGCTGTGCGCCGCGGGTTACATCCTGAATTCCAAGTCCGGTGAGCCGTTTACTTGGGCTGTGACCGTGGTAGTCGGTTTGTTCTCTGGGGTGATGTTTCCGGTGGAGTTTTATCCCCAGTGGCTGCAAAACCTGGCCTTTTATGTTCCCACCACGTCTGTGATGTCGGCGCTGCGGTTGTCTACCCTGACCGGTTCCGAGTTTTCGCAGACGTTCGGCGTGCTGGTCCCGGCCTTGATGTGGATTTGTTTCCTCGCGCCGTTGGGTATTTACGTGTTCTGTTGGGGGATGCGGAAGTGCCGCATCAACGGAACCATCGGCGGGTATTAAACCATCTATTTGCTATGTGAAGGAGTGTTGTACGTTGAGTCGTGTTGTATCTGCGATGACTCTGTTGTTGTTTGGCGTTTCGTTGATTGTTGCTATTGCTTGCTGGTTTGCAATTATCGCCGGCGTGATTGCCGTGGTGTTGTGTATTGCGAGCGTTGTAGCTGTGTGGAAAACGGCGGGGACGGGGCGTCGAAAAGCGGCGTTGGGTGCGTTGTTGTTGAATGTGGTGGGCATTGCCTTTGCTGCTGCGGCGACGCTGTTGATGATGAGCAATGTGAATAGCACGTGTGGTGAATTCGACCCGGAATCTCCGGAAGGCGTGGCGTGCTTCCAGCAGCAGTATTCTTCTTCGACTGGGTTGCAGGATTTGTTGTTTGGAAATGGGGGAGGGCAGTGATGAATTTTAGGAATGTTGTTTCGCGTACCACGGTTGGCGCGCTGGCATTTGCGGCGCTAATTACTGGGCAAACGCCGGGTATTGCCGGGGCACAGCACGCGCCGGATGCCATTGTCGGTGGCCTGGAGGCATTGCCGTTTGCGCACACGCCGCAATCCGAACTTGTCCCGGAGAACAATACGCACACCACGGAAAACGGTGCGCAATTTGTGTTGTATGGGTTGAAAACGGACGCGGGCGAGGTGCATTGCAGCGGAGTGTCATTGGGTGCGAATCAGTTTTTAACCTCGCAGCATTGCACTGACGCTGTGGAATCGTTCGATGACATCACGTTGTTCGCTGATCCGGAAGCCAACGTCGAACATGTTGCGGACGTTCCGGATGTCGATGCGGCGGTGGTGACGCTGGATACGGACGTGTTTGCGGCGGATTGCGTGCAGGTTTCGGAGGAACCGGTGGAGCCGGCAGAAACACTGGATTTGTATACCGTGGATGTGAGCTCTGGGGGCGTGCACGAGGAACAGCTCCGTGTCGAACAAACCGACTACGTTGGCAAGAATGCGGATTTGGGGGTGGTGTCGCATGATTTGATTCGGGCTTCGGCGATGGATGGATCCCCCACGCGGCCAGGTGATTCTGGCTCGCCGGTGTTTCGCAAGGATTCTCGCGGCGAATACGTCCTCGCGGGGATTGTAGTGGGTGTTTCCAAGTCGCTGGGTGATGTGATTGTGCAGCCGATCGCCCATATCGCCGGGAACATTCTCGATGAATGCGCGTGTTGCACGCCCGCGGACCCCCACGCTGGCGGGCAGTGTGAGCGGCCCACGACCTCACCCACGACTTCACCCAGGTAGCTAGACTGGAGCCTGTGGTTATGAAACGTCCTGCCCGCGGCGACGTGGCGATTGCTGCGTTGACCGCGGTCATGGCGGCGTTTTACATCTGGATCGCCTACGACGCTACGGTGGCGGCGCAGGCGCCCGTTCCGCCGCCCACGTGGGTGGCGGAACAGGGCGTGATCGTCGTGGTCTGGGTGCATGCGGCGGTGGCCGTAGCGTTGGTGGGCGCCGCGTGTTACCTCCGCGCCTACCCGATAGTTTGTTCGGTCGCCATCTTGGTGTTGTTGGGGGTGTGGTCCGCCGCGTCGATCAGTGTGCTTCCGGTGAATATGGGGTATCCGCTGGTGCTGTTGTTGGCTCCGTGGGCACTGTATTGGGTGGCGCGGGCACCGAGCGTGTCGCAGCGGGCGGCGGTGATCGTGGGCGTGGTGGCTTCGATTGGCAGTTTGATTTCGCCGTTGATGTGGCAGCTGGCGGATAACGGCGGGATTGCCTACCGTGGCGGAGACGATCGGTACACGTGGTTGGCGTTGCATTGGGTGACGGTGTTGGCGCTGGTGCTGCTGGGGTTGCGCCGGAAGGCGTTGGAAGTGGCGCGGCAGGACGCCATTGTGCGCAGCCGCGAACGAGAGCATTTGCGAATTGCCTCCGAGATTCACGACGTGCTGGCGCATTCCCTCACCTTGATTCGCATGCAGGCGGCAGCGGGAATGTACGACGAAAAAGCTGCGAAAACTAGTTTGGAAACCATCCATAAGGTGGCGGGGGAGGGAATCGCCGAGGTACGCATGATTGTGAATGCGTTGCGCTCGGGCAATGTGGATGTGCCGCACACGCTGCATCTGCATGATGTGGTGGAACGCTTCCGCGCTGCGGGCTTGTATATTGCGGAGGATGTGCGGGTGGATTTGCGCACATATTCGCCGATCGTGCAATTGGCGCTGCATCGAATTCTGACGGAAACGTTAACCAATGCGCTCAAACACCAGGGTGTGGGTACACGAGTTCGATTAAGCGTTGAGGAGCGGGAACAACGCATTGAATTGCGTGCCTCTAGTCGAGTGATTTCCACCACTTCGCAGCGGTATCCTACCTCTGGTGGTTTCGGCCTCGAGGGAATTAAGGAGCGTTGCGTTGCGCTCGGCGGTGGCTTTGAATTTGACCTTAAACATAATGTTGCAACGACATACGCTTGGCTGCCGAAGGACCCACAATGACAATTCGCGTTTTGCTCGCCGATGATCAACCGATGCTCGTGTCCGCCCTCGCTACGATCCTGTCCAGCCAACCGGATATCGACGTCGTGGCCACCTGCGCCGACGGCGAACAAGCGGTGGCGGCGGTGCGGCAGGGCGGTATTGATATCGCGATTTTGGATATTCGCATGCCGGTGAAGGATGGTATCGCCGCGTTGCAGGAAATCAGCCGCATTGACCCGCACGTTCGGGTGCTCATGCTGACCACGTTTAACGTCCCTGACCTTATCGAGCGTGCTCTTGCGGCGGGTGCCCAGGGTTTCTTGTTGAAAGATGCCGAGCCGGAGGTGCTGCTACAAGCTGTGCGCTCGATACACCGGGGCGAATCCGTGCTGAGTTCTGGGGTGACCGGACATGTGATCGAGGCGTGGCGGCAGCAATTGTGCAATCCGGCGCAGCCGCTTGCCGCCGAGGTGCAGCAGGGCTTAAGTTTGCTTACCCCGCGCGAGGCGGAGATACTCACCAGCATTGCGCAAGGGAAAACTAACCCGGAAATTGCCGCGCAATTTGTTATCTCGGAAACCACGGTAAAAACTCATGTTTCGCACCTGTTGGCTAAATTGCATTGCCGCGATCGGGTGGCGTTGGTAATTTTAGCCCGAGAGGCCGGTGTACATGCTCATACCGTGGTAGGAGAAGGAAGTTAGCACCGCAGTCGGATTACATGAGTTGTTGCGTACGAAATGATAAAAGTATGCAAACAGCAATTGAAATCCAGCAAATTTCCGTCGCCCTTGGCGGAAATAAGATCCTAAACAATTTGTCGTTGCGCGTTTTTCCGGGGCGGGTGCACGCCCTCCTTGGCCGCAACGGCGCCGGCAAATCCACCACCTTCAAGGCGTTGCTTGGCCTCGTCCCGGTGCAGGCGGGCACCATTACGGTGTTCGGCGGCCCGATCACCCCGGCGAGTTTGCAGCAGATTGGCTCTTCGATTAACGGCCCGGCGTTGTATGAGCATCTTTCCGCGCGGGACAATGTGAAGATTCACGCGTCGTTGTTGGGGCTCCCGAAGTCGGAGGTGCAGCGTGTGCTCACGCTCGTGGGGTTAGCGCAGACCGGCAAGAAGAAGGCGCGTTCGTTTTCTACTGGGATGCGCGCGCGATTGGCGTTGGCGATTGCGATGCTTGGTTCGCCCCCGATTTTGATCCTTGATGAGCCGCAGAACGGCCTCGATCCGCAAGGGATTTCGGACCTTCGGGAATTCTTGCGGCAGTGGGCGCGGGCGGGTGGCACGGTGCTTGTGAGCTCCCACCAATTGGGTGAAGTTGAGCGGCTGGCAGACGATATCACCGTTATTAACAACGGCAGCACGGTGTTCTCCGGCACCGCGGACGAGTTCCTGCAAGGCGGTGACTTGGAGGCGCGTTTCCTCGACGCGACCGCCGCGCCGGAGCCGAATCCGTTTGTGGATGCGCCCGGGTTTGGTCACGCGGGGCGTCGATACGTAGAGGAGGGTTTGCGATGACCACCGCACTGGTAACCATGCCTAGGTATCTCCGCGCGGAGGCGCTGCGGCTGAAGGGGTCGTCTGTGCTGTACTTTGCGGGCATCGGTGTGCTGATCTGCATCAGCGGGGTGATGTTGTCCGCGGGTGCGCAGAGCGCGGGCTTCCAATCCAACCCGTTAGCGTGGCAGGCAATGTATGTTACGGGGATGGCCGCGCCGCTCATGATGCTGCTCGCGGGGCTTTCCGAACAACGCGAACGTGTGGCGCGCAATGGTGGTATTGCGTGGCGCGGCGCCTCCGTGAGGCGCGATCGCTTGGCGCGCTTGTGTGGCGTGGCGTTTGTGGCAGCCCTGTTTCAGTGCTTCTCGTTCGGCGGTGCGATCCTCTTTGGCGCGCCTCTCGACGCCGCGGCCGTCGGCGGTGCCTGCGCCTGGCTGGGTGCGCTGGCGTTGCTCGGGTTGGGGGCGATGATTGCGCGCCGTTTCGGCGTCATCCTCGCACTTGTATTCGGCATTGTGTGGCAGGTGTTGGGCACGCTCACCGCGGAACTTGCTGCGTGGTGGCTCATCCCGCCAGCTTGGCCGGTGCGAATCATGTTGGTGCCGATCGGGGTTCAGGCCAATGGTGAACCCATGCCCCCGACCCATCCGGCACTCAACGAGCCCCATGCCGTCAGCGTTATCCTCTGTGTGTGCTTCGCACTGGTGGTCTGGGCGGTGTCCATCCAGGTGGGCGAGCGTCAACCCGCGGTGCCGCGTACGCCGGCTGCATCGGTGGTGGCGGAAACCACCACCCCGTTCGAGCTGGCTTCCGCTGTGGCTACTGCCCGGCGGAATCCCCGAGCATTGCCTGTGGGTGCGATGCTCGGCGGTTTGAAAGGCAGCGGCGTCCTTACCGTAACGGTGCTGGCCGCCCTAGTGATGATCGTGAGCGCATTGGCGTACTCACCCGGCATTGTGTCCAGTTTGTTCGCTTTCGCCGTGTTTCCCATCGGCACCGGCATCCTGCCGGTGTTGGCGTGGCGCGCGCAGGAAAGCACATACACGCAAGTGGTGACGGAAAACCCCCGTACTTCGCTGGCCTTCGCTGTGGTCCATGTGCTGGTACTGGTGGCGTTATCGGCATTGGTCACTGTGTTATTGATCAGCGGTGGCGTTGCCGTGGTGCCTGCGCTTGGCAAGTTTCTGCTGTGGCTGTTGGTTGGCACGACGTTGTTGTGGTTTGGGCTGGCGCTGATGGTGCGCTTCGGTACCGGCGCGGCAATTTCCGCCATGATCATCTGGACGCTGATAGCCATCACCTTGGGAGGCGACGTGCTCGCCGATACCTTCCTGTGGATCGTGGCGTTCCCCGTGTGGCCGCAGTTGGCCACCACGCCGGCACGGTACGGCATTGCCGTGGTGCTCGCTACGGTTGGCTGCGTGCTGGCGGCGGTGGCGTTGCGTGGGGCGCTGCGGGTGCAGCGCCGGTACGCATAAACTGCCGATTGGTTAGTTTGCCGTAGACACTTCAATCACACACGAGTTTGCCGCACCCACTGCTCCGGTGGCTGCGGCATCTACGCGCGCCAGCCCGGCGGTGTCGGTGGGAGAAAGGTGCAGTACTTTCACCATTTCGTCGTCGTGTTCGGCCTCGCGTTCGTGCTGCATTCCGTCCTCGTAGTGCAGGGTGTAGGTGACGTGGTCGCCGGGCTGGCCGCGGTACGTCAACGTGGAGGAATCGCTCCCATGTTCAAAGCTCACCACGGCGGGTGAGCAGTGCCCCGTATCATCCACATCTTTGATCACGGGTTCGTCAGGGTTGCGGCCAAACAGTAAATCCTCCTTCGACGGCAGCTCCGGTTGCTGCGCCGAGCACCCCGCCGCGAGGGTGCACAGTAGCGCCGCAAGAACGCAAGGCAGGCAGCGGTTCATTTGGCAATCACCCCCGATTCAATCACTAGGATGGCGAGGTCGAGTCGGGAACTTGCGTGAAATTGTGCAATCAGCGAAGAAATGTATTTCTTTACCGTCGCCTGGGAGTATTGCAACGTGCGAGCTATTTCGGCGTTGGATTTGCCACAGCATAAGTTCTCCAGCACCTTTTTCTCCATCGGGTTGAGCGTTTCATAGGTGCGCGCTACCGGAGACTGCTGCGGCGGGTTCGGGTGGGCTTCCGAAATATAGGAAACGAGCCTACTCAACGGTTTGGGGGACACGGCGACGCCGCCGTCGGCAACGTTTCTGATAGCGGTGCATAATTCTCGCGGGGTGGAGCTTTTCACAATGTATCCAGATCCGCCGCCTTTCAGCACTTCGATCATGTTGGTGTCGCTGTCTAGCGCTGTCATCGCAATAAAATTGGCGGAGATGTGTCGCATCTGCATTTCTTGTAAAAGAGAAATGCCGCTCATTGAGGGCATGCGGATCGCCGCAAGCACGATATCTACCGTGTGGTGTTTAAGTTTGTCTAATGCATCGAAACCGTTCTCGGCTTCATCGATGATGTTAATGTCATTTTCGCAGGACAAATAGCGTTTGATTGTGGAGATCGCAAGGGGATCATTATCCACCACCAACACTCGGATCGCGGTTGCTGTCTCGCTACACATTCACAGAATTCCAATCGGGTTGTTGCCCAAAGACCCCCGGCTTTGGTGTGGGGTAATCATGTGTTTGTTTGTGGGAAAATCAGCGGCCGAAGCCAGCGCGATAAAAACTCGGTCTCATAGTCACGGTGCCTTTCGTTGCGCGGTCCGTCACTGTATTCCGCCGGGTTTCCGCGCTCGATCGGAGCATTTGCGAAGCAATGTTACATAGCGGCATTTGAGCGGGGGTGCGCACGATTGAACACGTTTTATTCGATGCGCCGAGGCATGGGATGTATTTCGCGCTACGCGCGAAGGTTTACACATGTGCTAGCGCCATAGCGGACACGATACCTTGTGTGATGCCTATTTGTACTGCGTACAACATACACCGTTCGGCGGGTTCGTCCGTCAAACACTTACCCGCCTGTAAAATTCTTTCGAATCTAGCGAAAACGCCGCGTCGCGGGGGAGCGAAACGAAAACGGGTTTGTCAGGGGACTACGCCAGCGGGGGTGGTTGAGGCCAATGCGAGCCGCCCAGCGACGGCCTGCCCGAGACACAACCCGCCATCATTGGGAGGCACCACGCGATGGGTCAGCAATTCCACGCCGCCGAGTTCTTCGCGTAGCAGCTCAACAAGCACACGGTTGAGCGCGCAGCCGCCACTGATGCCAACGATATCTTCGCCAGTACTTCGCAGCGCGGAGGCGACAATGCGGGCGATGGCATGGTGAAAGCGAAACGCGTCCCGCGTTTGCTGTAGCTCCAGCAATGCGTCCGCAATCGTGGTGGCGTTGCTGGGATGGCCGGAGGTTGCAAGCTGTTCGAACCACATGGCCGCCTGCGCCTCGTAGGTCACCTCAAGTTCGGGATCGAGTAACGCGGCCGCGGCGTCGAAAATCCGACCGAGCGAGGTTGTCTGCACTACGCCGACCCCCGAACGTAATTGCGAGGCTACGAGTGGGTTGGGGCTGGGCAGGTCCAGCTGCCACGCGTGGGCGATGCCTTGCAGAATCCGCCATGGTTGCTTGACCGCAAGGTCGCCGCCTACCAGCGGGAACGACGGGATGTGCCAGAGCCGTTCCCACGTCGCTCCGGTGATGCGCAAAATCTCGCCGCCCCAAATGGTGCGATCCGTGCCGTAGCCCGTGCCATCCAGTGTGGCCACCACTCCCGTGTGCCGATCGTGTTCCGCGAGCAGGGCGTAAGCGTGGGCCGCGTGGTGCTGCACCTGCAACAGTGGAATATCGTGCTTATCGCAATAGCGTTCGGCCCATGCGGTGGTGGCGTAGTTCGGGTGCAGGTCGCACACCACTAACTCTGGGGCGTTGCGGTGGGTGCCTAACATTTGTGCGACGGCGCGATCGAACGCTTCCTGGGTCGCCAGGCTGTGCATGTCGCCGATATGGGCGGAAATATGGGCGAACCCATCTACCGCAAATGCGAACGTGTTTTTGAGTTCCCCGCCAACTGCCAATACATTTGGACCTTCCGGAATCGGTACTGGAAGCGGCGCTAGCCCACGGCTCCGACGCACCGGGGTGTTATCGCGCACCACCGAGTCCTCCACGGGAACGTAAATATCACGGTCGTGCATGAGGAACGCGTCCGCCATATGTCCAAGCTTCGCCCGCGCATCCTCGTTGGTGTAGCACAACGGTTCGCCGCTTGCGTTGCCCGAGGTGGCCACTAGGGTGGTGGTAACCAGCAGCTCATGCAGGGGTGTGTATGGCGCCATTATCCCCAACTCTCGTAGCCCCGGTGCGATGCCTTCTCCGGGTTCACCAGGGGTAATGCGGATGGGGCGCACGAGATCGGCGGCCATTTCCGTGCTGGTTTCACTGTATGGGATCATTAGTGCGAATGGTTTCGCGGGGCGTTGTTTGCGCGCCCGTAGGGTAGCAACGGCGTTGGCATTCGCGGCGTCGCACATCAAGTGGAATCCGCCGAGCCCTTTGACCGCGAGAATCTTTCCTTGGGCGAGGAGGGCTTGCGCTGCGGCGATCGGTTCATCCCGCACGAGTTCGCCATCTTGTTCTAGCCATAAGGTGGGCCCGCAATCCCAACAACTGATCGGTTGGGCGTGGAAGCGGCGATCGGTAGGGTCGGTGTATTCCGCTTCGCACGCGGCACACATGGGGAATTTCCGCATGGTGGTGTTGGGGCGGTCGTAGGGAAGGTCGGTGATGATGCTGAGCCGCGGACCACAGTTGGTGCAGGTGATAAAAGGGTAACGGTAGCGGCGATTCGTCGGGTCCCGCATTTCCGCGCGGCAGTCGGCGCACATTGCCACGTCCGGTGGTAGCAGCGTGCGCGCCCCAGCCGAGTGCTTGGACTCGACGATGCGGAATCCGGTTTCCGCGATAACAGGCATGCTGGATTCGGCCACGGATACCACGTGGGCTAACGGCGGGAGCGTTGAAATTACTTGTGAAAAGAACTCGGCGACGGTGCTAGCTTCCCCTTGGGCTTCCAAAAACACGCTCGAATCGTCGTTGCCGCAGAACCCGGTGATTGCGAAGGCGGCGGCGACGTTGGCAACGTGCGGCCGGAATCCCACCCCCTGCACTACGCCGCGCACAATATACCGCGTTCGGATCACACCCATGTTCACTCACATTAATCAATTGTGCGAGTTTTCCTAGCCGTGCATGTTGCGTGGTGTAGGACTTCCGCTTTGTTACGCTGTACGCATGCTGAGTCCGAGTGGCGTGTTACGGTTGCGCTCATTGTTGGCGTTGTCGGTTGCTGTTGGTTTGGTGGTTGGCGTGAGCGTGTCACCCCCTGCGTCTGCTCAGGAGGCTCAGCCTGCCACGGCGTTGGTTATCGACGCCTCCGCAGCGATGTTGGTGAATAACCTTGGGGGACCAAACCCCATGGACGCCGAAAAGCAAGGGGTGGAGGGATTGCTCAACCAACTCCCCAGCGAACAATTGTTCGCTTTGGTGGCGATTGGTGATGGTACTGGCACGGCACCTGAGGAGCGGGAGGCCGGCTGTAAGGATGCGCGCACCATTGCGCCGCTGAGCCAGGATCGGGGCCCCGCTATCGACGGGTTACGTGGTGTGCAGCCGCGCGGCTATCGGCCGCTTGGCGCAGGTTTACTCCAGGCGGAACGCGAACTCCCAGCCGAGGGGCAGCGGCAGATTGTTCTTGTGTCCTCCGGCGCGGACGGGTGTGCCCCACCGCCAGCGTGCGACATTGCCAAGGAGATCCGCGAGCGGTCCGGCGACGTGGTGATCAACGTCGTCGGGTTTAATGTGGACGAACAGGCCCGTGGCGAGCTGCAATGCATTGCGGGCGCGGGCGGCGGATCCTATGCGGATGCGAGTGATGCGGATTCGTTGAAAAAACAGTTGGTGCTGAAGTCGACGCGCGTGGAACAGAAGTATCTCACCGGCGGTGTACAGGTGAAGGGCACCAAGGAAGCAAAAGATGCGCCCGTGCTGGAACTCGGTGGGCTTAAGGATGGCGTGCCGCAACCCACGCATTACCAAGACGTCATGCCCCGCAACGAGGCCCTGCACTACAAGGTGAAGGTGGAACCCGGGCAACGATTCGCCATTGGTTTTGTCACCCCGCCGCCCGCCGTGGCCGGCAACGATGTAGGCATTTACATGAACCAGAAGGTGGACATTTTTGATTCCACCGGCAGGACGTGTTCTGAAGATCAAGGCATATCCTCAATCGCGGACGGCTTTAGTAAACCCTCCGCGGGGTACGCGGTATCCAAAGACGTTGACGATAAAGACCTCTTTGCCTGCAAACCCGGCGAGCTCGATGTGGTGATTTCCCGTGACGGTGCGCTCGGCGCCGAATCGGATCTACCGGTGGAGTTTAAATTGTGGCGGCTGCCCAATGTGAAGCACCGGCAGAAGCTGGAGTTGTCGCCGGGCGCGACGCTAACGAGCGAAGCTTCGCCGAACGCGGCGTCGACAAGTACGTCCGCGCCGCAGCCGCCGCCGAACCTGGAAATCGGCAACCCTGCGGGCCCGTTGCCGAGCGCGCTAGGCCTAAGCGACGCGCCGGTCGTGCAACCCGGAGTGTACGATGCGATCCTCGGTTCCGGCGACATGCTCTGGTTTAAAGTGCCAGTACAGGAAGGCCAACGGCTGCAAATCAAATTGGAAACCCCGCCTATTGCGCCCGGCACCGCCGAAGCTCCGGCTGAAGTTCCCGCCGAACCCGCTGAACCTGCGGCGCCAGCTGAGCCGGCTGAGCCTGCGGCGCCCGTTGCCCCGGTGGTTGCCGAGCCCGTGGCGGAGGACACCGTGCCGATCGACGGCTTCCTCGAATGGGTATTCCTCAACCCCGTGTATGCGCCGGTGGAGGCCGAAACGTTCAGTGACAACAAATGGCAACCAACCTACGCGCTCTTCACTAATACTGAGCAACCCAAACAGGCGCTTTCAGTGACGCAGCCTTTGACCTGGGCGAACGCTGACAACGGAAATTACGGCAAGGGGTTTTTGTCCGGGGAACAATACGTGGCGATTCGTTTTAACACATTCCCAGTGGACTTGGACGAGGGTTACCAGCCCGCCCCGGTACAGTTCAAACTCGCCGTGGAAACCCTTGATGAGGCTCAACAAGCCCCCGAATTTACGTACGATAGCGTCACGGAAGACACGCCGCGCGCGCAGGGGCTCGGGCCGAACGGCGGCATTGTGAGCGTGGTGGTAAAAGTGCTGCTGGGCGTCATGGCCCTAGGCTTGCTGGTGTTCCTTGGTTTGGGCGTGTTTGTGCTGGTGCGCCGGAAGCGTTAGCGCCGAACGCACGTGGCATACCCCCGCGCGCACCCCTTTCCCCGTTTTGTCGCACCCGCTTGTTACGTTCGAATGGTGCATGAAGTGGCGTTGAGTACTCAACTGGCGCGGGTGGTGTCGCGCGCCGCAGCTGGGCGCACGGTGCGTCAGGTGCGAGTTGAAGTGGGGGCGTTGCGGCAAGTTGTGCCCGAAACCTTGGCGTATGCCTGGCGTTTTGTTATCCAAGACACCCCGTTGCAGTCCGCGCGGCTGGTGATTCTGCCGGTGCCGCTACGGGTGAAGTGCGAGGCTGGGCATACTACGGAGGTTGTCGGCCAACTGGATTTATCTTGCCCGCATTGCGACGCACGCACGCACATTGTTTCGGGTGAAGAATTCCGCGTCGTAGACATCGACGTTGACTGAAAGGTACGAATAATGGGTCGTTTCCACCGCCACGACGATGGCACTGAGCACCACCATCACCATCATCATGATCATGATCACCACCATGATCACCACCATGAACATGATCACGGGGATCACTCCGGGTACGCGACCGGCCGCGAGCGGATCGCAGTGTTGGAGGATATTTTTACGGAAAATGATCATTGCGCGGCGCATAACCGCCAGGCGTTTGACCAGCATAATGTTCAGGCGGTGAACGTGATGAGTTCGCCGGGGGCGGGAAAAACGGCTGTGTTGCAGCACGTGTTGCGCGCGGCGCAGGGCAAGGTGCGCATTGGGGTCATTGAGGGGGATATTGAAACCTCGTTGGATGCGGATCGCTTGCAGGGTTTCGGGGCACAGATTTCGTTGCTCAATACTGGCCAAGGTTTCGGCGGGGAATGCCACTTGGATGCCCCGATGGTGTCGCGGGCGCTGCAGGGGTTGGAGTTGGATTCCTTGGACCTGGTGCTCATTGAAAACGTAGGTAATTTGGTGTGCCCCGCCGAGTTTGAGGTGGGGGAGCACCGCAAGGCCATGGTGTTTTCTGTGACCGAAGGGGAGGATAAGCCGTTGAAGTATCCGGTGATGTTCCGCTCCGTGGATGCCGTAGTGGTCAATAAGATCGATCTGCTGCCGCACCTTGATTTCGATATGGAATTGTTCCGCGCGAATTTGGAGAAAGTGAACCCGGGCGTTCCTGTGTTTGAAGTTTCCGCAAAAACTTCGGAAGGCATGGGTGATTGGCTGCAATGGCTGTCGTCTGACCTTTAGTTTTCTGGCGTATTCGTAGACCGGCGACCTCGCTAACTGCTAACCTAAAAATAAATAGTGCGCAAAATATTGCTTATTTATTTTCTAGTGGAAGGCAAGCGAAATGCTGGCTTCGGTTTTGGAACCTACTTCCACGGTAGCGATCATTCTCCAAGTGGTAGTCATTTTATTCTGCCTGCTTCGGGGAACGCACTACGGTGGGATTGGGCTCGGCTTAATTTCGGGCATTGGTCTGCTCATTATGGTGTTCGTCTTCGGCCTGCAGCCGGGCGAACCACCCGTGGCAGTTATGTTGACCATCGTGGCGGTGATTGGTTGCGCCTCCGCGTTGCAACAATCCCAGGGGCTGGACGTAATGATGCAATTCGCGGAGAAGTTGCTGCGCAAAAGGCCCGAAATGATCACCATCATGGCGCCGTTGACCACGTGGACGTTGACGGTGCTGTGCGGTACCGGACACGTGGTGTACACCATGTTTCCGATCATTGAAGACATTGCAATCAAAAAGAACATTCGCCCAGAGCGGCCCATGGCGGTGGCGTCTACCGCGTCGCAGATGGGCATTACGGCGTCACCGGTGTCGGTGGCCACGGTCTCGCTGGCAACAATCTTGGCACAAGACGCGGGCATTACCGGCAAGGCGTATTCCATCCCGCAGATTTTGAGCGTGGCAATTCCGGCGTCGTTGTGCGGCGTGTTGCTCGCCGCATTGTGGTCCATGCGGCGCGGTAAGGATTTGGATGTTGATCCGGAATTCCAGGCAAAGCTGAAAGACCCAGTGTTCCGGGAATCCATCTATGGTTCCAGCGAGACCCTGCTTGGCAAGGTGTTTCCTCGGTCTGCGTATCTCGCGGTGACGATCTTCTTTACTGCCATCGGCGTGGTGGTGGTGTTGGGCGCGTTTGAAATGCTGCGGCCTGAATTCCCCGGCAAGGATGGGCAGTTGGAACCGTTGTCGATGAACCTGGTGATTCAGATGATTATGCTGGTCGCCGGCGCCGCCATGTTGATCTTCTGCAAGATCGATAACAGCAAAATCGCCTCTACCGCGGTGTTTAAAGCCGGTATGACGGCGGTGTTTTCCGTGTTCGGTGTGGCCTGGATGGCGGATACATTTTTCCAAACCCACGTCGATGCATTAGAAAGCAGTCTTGGCAGCGTGGTGGCGCAAGCGCCGTGGGCGTACGCCCTTGTGTTGTTCGTGGTTTCAAAGTTGGTGAACTCACAGGCGGCTGCCCTCGTGGCCATTGCCCCCATCGGCCTGCAACTGGGCGTAGCTCCGGAAGTGTTGGTTGGGTTTTATGGTGCGGCATACGGCTACTTCATTTTGCCCACTTACCCGTCGGACTTGGCGTGTATTGGGTTTGACCGGACGGGCACCACCCGCATCGGGCGGTTTATTATCAACCATTCCTTTATCATCCCGGGCATCATAGGGGTGGTGACTTCCTGCGTGGTGGGCAGCATGCTGGCACAGGTGTTGTTGTAACCAACGCTTCACACTTTCGGGCACCCCCATCCTGAGGAAAGGGGTGCTTCGGGGGTAAGTCTGGCCTGTGAGATTTCTTGCATTGTATGAAGTGAGGGCGTCCTGACCTGCGTTGATGTTGTGAATGTTCGCGCTGTTCGTGCCACGGGAACCGCAGGAACTCGGTAGAGCACTACCTGACATTCGTGGGTGGCTGATCTGTTCTAGGGGCGATACGCTTCAATGAGACGTCACATTTGCATGCAAAGGATGGATCTCAATGGATTTCGGCACAAGTTGGCAGGGTTCGTCCTTGCGCGAAAACCTTGAACGGCGGGGGGTTTCGCGCCGTGACTTTATGAAGCTGTGCGGTGGGCTCGCCGCATTGTTTGCGTATGGTGTGCCGGAGGTTCCAGCGGCGCATGCAGAGGAATTGACCACGAAAGCTCAGGAGATTGCGGACAAGCTTGGCGCTGTGGAAAAGCCAAATGTGGCGTGGCTTCAGCTCCAGGAATGCACTGGGTGTATGGAGTCGGTGTTGCGTTCCGGCGGCACCACGGTGGAGGACTTGGTGTTGGGCATGCTGAGCATGAACTACAACGAGTTGGTTATGGCCGCTTCCGGCGAGGCGGCGGAACAAGCGTTGCATGATCTCAATGAGCAACCGCACATTCTCGTGGTGAATGGTTCGGTGCCTGTTGAGGAAAACGGCGTGTATTGCATGATCGGGGGGAAGACCGCTGAGCAGGTGCTGCGGGAAGCTGCTGAGAACGCCACGGTGATTTTGGCGGTGGGGGCGTGCGCGGTGTACGGCTCGGTGCAAGCGGCGCGCCCGAACCCAACGGGCGCGGTGGGTGTGGATGAGATTATTCGGGACAAGCCGGTGATTAACGTTTCGGGCTGCCCGCCGATCGGTGAGGTCATTACCGCAACCATTACCTATGTGCTCACCCACGGGACGGCGCCGAAGGTGGATGCGGAGGGCCGCCCACTGTTCGCCTACGATCAGCGCATCCACGATTCCTGCCCGCGGCGTGCGCATTTCGACGCCGGGCAATTCGTCCGCTCATTCGACGATGCGGGCGCCCGCAACGGGTGGTGCCTGTACGAGGTGGGTTGTAAAGGACCGTCCACGTTTAGCCCTTGCCCAATTGTGCAGTGGAATTTGAAATCCGGTTGGCCGATCGGGGCGGGGCACCCGTGCATCGGGTGCACCGAGAAAGACTTTTTTGATAAGTTCACGCCGTTTTATGCCACGTTGCCGCATGTCGTTGGCGTTGGGGTAGAGGCGAACGTCGAGAAGCTTGGTTGGGGCCTTGTTGGTGCCGCCGCAGCGGGCGCTGCCGTGCACGCTGGCATTACTGCGGTGCGGAAGTCGCGCCACCGTGAAGACGAAGAATTGTTGGCGGCGTTTGGTGAGCCTGTGCCGTTGCCAATGCCCACCGTGCCTGGAAAGGAAACTGAGCAATAATGGCCGAACGCGTTGTCATCGACCCCTTGACCCGTATCGAGGGGCACTTGCGCATCGAATTGGAGCGCGAAGGCAATGCCATCGCGAAGGCGTGGAGTGAAACCACACAATTCCGCGGCATTGAAACCATTGTGCAGGGGCGAGACCCCCGCGACGTGTGGGCCTTTGTGGGCCGCATTTGCGGTGTGTGCACAGGCACTCACTCCGTGGCGTCTATTACCGCAGTTGAGGATGCTATTGGCTCGAAGCCGCCGGTGCAGGCGCAACTGATCCGCGACCTTGTTATGGCGAGCCAAGAGGTGCATGACCACGTGGTGCACTTCTACCACTTGCATGCCCTGGACTGGGTGAACGTGGTGTCTGCGGCGGAGGGGGACCCGGCGAAAGCCGTGGAGTTTGCAAAGTCGATTGGCTCCAAGTGGGTGGGTAATTCCGAGGAGAAGTTCGCCAAGGTGAAGGAAACGCTGCAGGGGGTGTTAAAGTCCGGGCAGTTGTCCATCTTTACCGGCGGGTATTGGGATCACCCAGACTATCGCTTGCCGGCGGAGGCGAACCTGATGGCGGTGTCGCATTACTTGGATGCGCTGGAGTTTCAACGCTCGATCATCCGCGTGAATACCGTGTTCGGTGGGAAGAATCCGCACCCCAACTTCTTGGTCGGCGGCATGGCGTGCTCCATCGACCCGAACAAGTCCGAGACGGTGAATCAGGTGCAGCTGGATCAGATCGGCTCGTGGGTCAAAGAGATCGTTGATTTTGTGGAAAACTGCTACTACCCGGACGCGGTGGCAATCATGTCCGTGTACAAGGACTACTTTGACATTGGCGCGTCCTCACCGAACTTTTTGGCGGTGGGCATGTCTGGGACGCGGTTTGCCGGGGACGTCGATAAGCAGGCGGTGTCGAACACGAACCCGAATGTGAAGCCGGGCGTTATCTTGGACGGCGACTACACCAAGGTGCACCCGCTGGAGGTGTCTAAAATCCGGGAGTACATTTCCTCGGCGTGGTACGTCTACAAGGACGGCGACGATGCCGGCGTGCAACCCGCGGTCGGGGAAACCAAGGTGAAGTACACGGGCCCAAAGCCGCCGTACACCTGGCTCGCCGATGATGAAAAGTACACGTGGTCGAAAGCCCCGCGGTATGACGGCCGCCCAACCCAAGTTGGCCCGCTCGCGCGCGTGCTCTCCGCCTACATTCAAGGCGAGGAAATGACCAAGAAACTGGTCGATGACGCGGCGGAAAAGCTCGGCATTACCGTGGAGCAGCTGAACTCCACCGGCGGCCGGACCTTCGCGCGCGCCGTCGAGGCGAGGACGAACGCGCATCATCTTTCGGAAGAGCTGCTGCCCAAATTTATCGATGGGTTGCGTCGCGGCGACTACAACGTGTTCGACCCCACGAAGTGGGAACCCTCGTCGTGGCCGAAGAAAGCCGATGGGTTCGCACTCCAAGAAGTGGCGCGTGGCTGCCTTGGCCACTGGGTGAGCATTGAGCACGGCAAGGTGAAGAACTACCAGGCCGTGGTGCCCACCACCTGGCTGGCAGGCGGCCGCGATCCGGAAGGCAACATGGGCCCCTATGAGGAAGCCCTCGCCGGTAACGGTAAGCATCCGTTGGTGGACCCCAAGCAGCCGCTGGAGGCGCTGCGCACCATCCATTCCTTTGACCCGTGCATGTCCTGCGCCGTGCACATCATGGATGAAAACGGCGATATGCAAGTGCAGGTGATTACGCCATGAGTACCAAAGTCATCCGCGTAGCCACGAGTTATCCGGTGCGCCGGCTAAGCCCCGGGCGGCTGTTGGCCATGGCGGCGGTGTCTCCGGAAGGTTCCCAAGACCCCGTGGACATGGCGTTGGACGCCTCCCTCAAGGTGAACAGGCCCGATATTACGCCCACATTTACCAGCGACTTTAGCCCCGCGAGCCCGAAGCGAAAGTATTCGCTGGCGCAGGTGGATCTGCCGCAGGTTGGCCACGTGATGGTGATGCGCGGCGACCTGCAGGCCGTGATGGAGCAGGCCACCATGACCCGCGAGGAACGCGCCTTGCTGGTGCGTAACTCCGAGATTCAAGATAAGGCTGGGCGCCGCTGCCTCGCCGTGGCCAGCGCGAACGTGGCGCCGGACGGCACGGTCGGGGAGTACCGCATGGAGGGGTTCGTAGCGCTATCGTTGGAAAACCCCCAAGAGCTGGCGTCCAATGTTGCCGCGAACCCCAACGAATGGGTGCGCGTGAACATTTGGTCGGCCACGCTGCGGTTCCAACACTGGGCAAACATGGTGTTGATCGTGCTGATGAGCACGTCCGGCTACTACATCATGCGTCCGTTTTTTGGCCCCGCGGCGGAAACCGGACCGGATGTTGGCTACCTTATGGGATGGATCCGAATGATCCATTACGTGTCCGCGTTTTTGTGGCTGGGGCTCGGGTTCTCCCGGTTGGTGTTGAGCTTTACGGCAAAGGACCGGCAGCTGCGGTGGCGTTCCCTGTGGCCGTTGAACTCCAAGGAGGACGTAAAGAACCTCTGGGGAACCATGCAGTACTACATGTTCCTGCGCAAGCACGGCCCCTTGTATTTGGCGCATAATCCGTTGCAGCAATTGGCGTACACCGGCATTTACGCGATGTGCTTTTTGCAGATGCTTACTGGTTTGTCCCTGTACGGTTTGTACCACCAAGACAATCTGTTCTGGATGATTATGGCGTATCCGGTGCATTGGTTGGGCATTCCGATTGTGCGCTTGATCCACGCGTTGATCATGTTTATTTTGTGGGCGTTTGTGTGGGTGCATGTGTATCTAGCCATCCGTGCGGATGCGTTGGAGCGCCATGGTGGTGTGTCTTCGATGTTTAACGGCGGTGTGTGGTTGCGCCGTGGCGCCCGCCCCGTGGATGCTCCGGAGATCGGATGATTGTCCTGGGCATTGGTAACCCGATCATGGGTGATGATGGCATTGGTCTTGCCATCATGCGCCGGCTTCGCGCCCCTGATTGCGCGACGGTGGATGACCTTGATTGGGTTCCCAGCAGGCACGGCGTCGCCGCCGAAGATACGGTCGAATACGTCGACGGCGGGACGAGCGGCATTGAGTTGCTGTCGGTGATTCAACAGGCCGAAGATTTGATCGTGCTGGATGCGGTGGCCGCTGCGGGTGCCGCGCCCGGGACGGTGGTGGTGTTGGAGGGTGACCAGGTGCCGCGCCTGCTCAATTCAAAACTGTCACCGCACCAGGTGGGGTTGTTGGACTTGCTGGCCACAGCGAAGTTGCTGGGCCACGAGCCGCGGCGAATCGCGGTGGTTGGTATTGTGCCGGAGTCCGCCGAGCTGCATGTGGGGTTGAGCCCTGTGGCGCACGCTGCGTTGCCGGAGGCGGTGGCTGCGGTCCGTGAGCTTATGGATCGTTGGCGAGGTCCACAAAGCTGATTTCAAATTCTCGGCCGTGGCGCAGGTCCGCGGTTGGGGTGCCGCATACGGGGCAAGTTAAGGCGAAAAATTCGTCGATTTCTTGCTCGCATGCGCAGCTGGGGCAGTACACCGACGCGGGCACCATTTCCACATTCAGTTCGCCTTCCCCGACGATGTCCCAGGCAGCGTATAACGCTTCTTCGACCACGCCGGCGCGGGTGCCCACGCGCAGCGCGACGCGTAGAATAGGGCGGTCACCGGCGGCTTGTTTCGCAGCGGTGGCAACGCCCGTGAGCAGACCAAGTTCATGCACCTCTTCATTATGGAAAGGCTTTGGCCATGAGTACAACCTTGCGGCTCGACCACTTCCTCGATCCGTTTGAGGCTCGCGTTGTGGTTACTGAAAGTGGCCCGAGGTTCGACCTGTCCGCTTTGCCGCGCCTTGATGGCATGCTGCTCGGGCGAAACGTTGTCGAGGTCCCCGATATTGTCAAACGCTTGTGCGGCATTTGTCCGGTCACGCACCATCTCGCGGGCATGCGCGCACTCGATCAGCTTTTCGACGCCGCGCCCCCGCCCGCCGCGGAACATCTGCGCAGCTTGCTGCACTATGGTTCCGTGTTGGACGCCGTCGCCCCGAAGTTGTTCGGCCTTGAGCCTGAGCGGGCGGTCGAGTTGAAGAAGTTTGGCAAGCAGGTGCTGGCCATGGCTGGCTGCCCGGGCCATTTTCCGGATGTTGCGGTCCCCGGTGGCGCCCGCCCGCAGGAGATTTTCGAACTGGAGGTTCCCTCGGATGTTCCGGTACCGGAATTGGAGTGGGTTGATGAGTTCGCCGGGGAGTCGATACGCCTCGAGCGCGAAGGGCAGTTCGATCCGTTGGGTGCGGAGTTGTCCACCGGCGCGCCAATCACGCAGTGGTCGCGGCTGGTGACGGAAACGTTTCCTGGTGAACCCGCGCCGCGCCCGCTGTATCAAGGTGGGCTGTATCGCGTTGGTCCGCTGGCGCAATTCGGCTCCATGCATCCACTATCCGCACAGGTCACGCAGGTCAATCATGCGCTGGCGGAAATCCGTCGGTTGCTGCGCGCTGACTATAGCGGCCCGTGGGTTACGCCGGGGAAGTTGCGCGATGGCACCGGCGTGGGGCTAGTTGATGGCCCACGCGGTATCCTCGCACACGTGTACGTTGCGGTGGACGGGGTGCTTACCGGATGCCAGATTCTCACGCCCACCGCCCAAAACGAGCCATGGTTGGCGCAAATGCTTGTTCGGCTGGATGCGGAGTCGGCGATCCGAGCCGCTGACCCATGCTTGCCTTGTACCTCGGCCCCGGAGGGCCACATGAATGTGAGGACCGTGCCATGTGCCTAGGGATTCCCGCCAAAATTACCGAAATTATGTCCGGACCGCTGCCCACCGCGGTGCTCGATTTTGCCGGGCAGGAACGCACATGTTGCTTGGCTTATGTGCCGGAAGCGTCGGTGGGGGACTATGTCCTCATTCAGAACGGGTTTGCGATGTCTATTATGGATGAAGCGTCCGCGCTTGAATCGTTGGCCACAATTGAAGAGTTCAACCTAATTCAGAGAGATCTATAAGTTCTAAGCTCCGGGTGGAGTTCTATATGATCTACTCCACCGAGAGGAGCTGGCATGTCCCAACGCAATCCCTTCCGACCAAGCTTTGGGGTTTCGCCACTGTATTTGGCTGGTAGGGAGGATTCGCTGCAGGATTTCCGGATCGGTTTGGCGGAGGGAATTGGCAGCCCCTACCGCGCCATGCTTGTTTCCGGTGCGCGCGGCATTGGCAAAACTGTGTTCTTAAACGAGGTTGAAGACGTAGCCACTCAGGCTGGATGGGTGGTCGCCCGCGCCTACCCCGATGCGCACCTTGTGGATACTCTGGTTAACTCCACTATTCCCGAAATCATGAAAAACCTGGGGGAAACCGGCAGCAAGCACAGCCTCACCGGCGCCTCGATTGCGGGCATCGGTTCCATCTCTACCTCTGTTCAAGCGGCGGAGCGGCCGGCGCCCACCTTGATTTCCCGGCTTCGCGAGCTTGCTACATTCGTGCGCAGGTACGAGGCTGGGGTGTTGGTGACCGTTGATGAGGTGCAAAGCGCCGACCCGGAGCTTATGCACCAGTTGGCCACTGCCGTACAGGATCTCATCCGCGATGAATTCGACATTGCGTTCGTGGCTGCGGGCTTGCCGCTTGGCATCCACCAACTCTTGCAACACGACGGCACTACCTTTCTGCGCCGCGCCGAGCGAATCGAATTGGTGCCCGTAACTCTCGAGGAGGCGCGCCATGCCATCATCCACACCGTGCGCGAGGGCGGCAAAACCCTTACTGACGACGCCGCATCCGCCGCCGCCGAGCTTTCCCAAGGGTATCCGTACCTGATCCAGCTCGTAGGTTCCGTTATCTGGACCTACGCCACCCTCGAACACCGAGACGAAATCACGCTCGCAGACGTGCGTGAAGCTCGGCCGCAGATTGTGAAACGAATGGGTACCCAAGTGCACAGGCCAGCTGTTGCTAGCGTGCCCGATAGTGAGATGAACATGCTGAAAGCCATGGCCACCTTGATGGGCAACGATCAAGCAGTATCCACCGGCGCGCTCGCCAAGGCGCTCGGCGTGAAACCGAATGCGCTGTCGGTGCGGCGTGCTAACCTGCTCGCCCGTGAACTTATCATTTCACCCAGGTACGGGCACCTGAGCTTTACGCTGCCCTATATGCGCGAGTATTTGCTGGGAGAGTGATCCTGTCTCTGAAACCATCGAAGGTGATTGAACTCGGCATGGATCTGCTTGACGTGAGAAAAATTCCTTCCGTAAAAAGCTAACGCACCGAGGGGCAGCGGTGCGTGTTGATGAGCTGGTGCTCACTGGCCGGGTCTGGCGGAATAGAGCCTGAACAATATGGCGCCGAGCGACTAAGGCGAATTGTGTACGTCAAGTGATGCGGTTACTTCCTGCCGCTACGCCAACTCGCTACGGTGAGCACCACAAGGACAAGCGCGAGCGCGGCGGGCCATATTGCGGGTTCGGGCGCAAACAGGTTCAAAGTGGCTTGGACAACGGAGACCACCGCGAAGAATGAGAGGAAACCGGTGATGGTGTCACGTTGGAGTCGCCTTCTCGTTTCGCGGGTGGGATCATTGTCCTTGTCGTGCATGCGCCAATCTTAACAATCAGGCCAATCCGCCCAATCACGCTTTCACGCCACCGGCGGTGAGGCCTGCTACGATGCGCCGCTGGAACACGAGCACCATGATGACCAGTGGGATGGTCACCAAAGACCCGGCCGCCATGATGGAGGCGTACGGGAACTCGAAGGAGCTGGGACCGGAGAAGCGGGCGATAGCCACCGTCACTGGTTCTGTTGCCGTCGATGACAATTGTTTGGCCAACATGAATTCGTTCCACGTTGCGATAAACGCCAAGATTGCGGTGGTAAACAGGGCAGGTGCGGCGAGGGGCAGCAAGACGAGCCGGAATGCTTGGCCGCGCGTCGCGCCGTCGACACGCGCTGCCTCCTCTAACTCCCAGGGGAGCTGGCGGAAAAAGGACACCAGGGTGTAAATCGTCAACGGCAACGCAAAGGAAATATTCGGAATGATCAACGCGCGGTAGGTGCCAATCCAGCCGAGATCACCGAACAGCTGAAACAGCGGCGTGACCAGCGCAATGCCGGGGAACATTGAAGCGCCCAACACAATGCCCGTAACAAAACCCTTGCCCCGGAAATCCAGGCGCGCCAACGCGTACGCCGTAAACACGCCCACCATGACAGCTAGGAATGTGGTCACCGCGCCCACCAACAGTGAATTACCAATCGCGCGCAAGAAGTTATTGCCTTCGTCCGTGGCGAGCGCGTCCTGGAAGTTTTCCAGCGTCACGTGAGTGGGCCACGGGGTGGTGTCAAAGGTGAATTGTTTGTTGCGCAGCGCGGTAATGAGCATCCAGTAAAACGGTGCGAGGCCCCACACCAGGATCAGAACCACGCCGAAGTAGGTGCGCACAGTTTTCATCGTTTTGCCCCTTCTTGTTGTTTGCGGGCTTGGTTGCCGGAAACATCAGCACCGAAGAATCGGATCATCACAAACGCCACCGTGAAAATCAGCAAAAACACGAGGGTGGACAATGCGGAGGCGGAATTGAAGTTGTTTTGCCGCATATCGTCAACCACCAATTGGGAGATGGTCGCCGTGGGCGAGTTCGACGAGCTGGAGATCATAATCACCGGCAGGTCGTACATGCGCAGGGCATCCAAGGTCCGGAACAATACCGCCACCATGAGTGCGGGTTTTACCAGCGGCATGGTGATGCGAGTGAAAATCTGCCAGCGGTTGGCGCCGTCGACGCGGGCGGCTTCGTAGAGTTCCGTGGGGATCATTTGCAGGCCCGCTAGGATCAGCAGCGCCATAAACGGGGTGGTTTTCCACACGTCGGCGATGATCACGGCGACGCGGGCCGCCCATGGGTCTGTGGTCCAATGGATACTCGTGCCCAGCAGGGAATTCACAATGCCCCTGTCGGCGAAAATAAACTGCCACAACTTGGCGGTCACGGCCGTGGGAATCGCCCACGGGATCAGTACCGCCGCGCGGAGGAACGCCCGGCCCTTAAACTCTTTGTTCATGACTGTGGCCATCCACATGCCAAGGATGGTTTCCAGGGCGACGGTGACCACCGCGAACATGAGGGTGATGCGCACCGCGGGCCAAAAGTCGGTGGCCAGCACGCCGGGTGGGCAGGTTCCGACGAGCCCATCAGCCCCCATGCAGCGCTGCGTCAACCAGTAGAAGTAGTGGTCTAATCCGGCGAAACCACCCTCGACGAATACGCCGGTGACTGGGTCGAGGTGTTTATCAGATTGGAAGGACAACCAGATCGCCCGCAGGATGGGGTACCCGATGACGATTGCCAGCACCGTGAGTGTCGGTGCGATTAAGAACACGACTGCGCGATTGGACTTGTGAGACACAGCGCTCCTTGGGGGAGTGAGGAGAACAGAAACAACACAAAAGAAAAGGGGAGAGTGTAAACGCTCTCCCCTTTCCTCATCGTGCTTGGAAGCGGATTACTTCGCGGCGTTGGTGATGGCCGCAGTCATGTCCGCAGCCGCATCGTCAACGCTCTTGTCGGCGGTGAGTGCAGCGTACGCATTGTCCTGGATGGCCTTGGAAATCGCCGGGTAGAACGGGCTCACCGGGCGCGGCGCGGCGTTTTCCAGGGATTGCTTCAGCGCCGGCAGGTAGGGGTACTTTTCGGCAAGTGCGGCGTCGTCATACACGGAAGCCAGCACCGGTGGGAACGCGGACTCGGCGAAGGACATTTGGTTTTCCTCGCTGATCACGAACTCGATGAAGTCACGGGCCGTTGCCTTCGCCTTCGAGTTGACGTTGATGCCGTTGTTGTAGCCACCGAGGGTAGACACGCCTACACCGTCCTTACCAACCAGCGGCTGGACTTCGAACTTGCCCGCAACAGCGGAGTTCGCCTCGGAAGCGTTGTCGAACATGTACGGCCAGTTGATGGCGTATGCGGTCTCCCCGCCGACGAAGGCAAGGTTGGTTTCTTCCTCCGTGGCGCCCGTGGAGGACTTGGAAATGGTGCCGTCCTTATAGGCGTCAACCATTGCCTGCATGCCTTCCTTTGCCTCCGGCGAATCCACGGCCGGGGTCTTGCCGTCCTCCTGCACCACATGGCCGCCCCAGCCCTCAATGAAGCCGGCGGTGTTGACGGTCAGGCCCTCATACTGCTTGAGCTGCAGCGTCAAGCAATCCTTGTTTTCCGGAAGTTCTTTACAGGATTCCTTCAAATCGTTGAAGGTGTTGGGGGCGGCGGCCGCGAGTTCCGTGTTGCGGTACAGCAATTGGCCATTGGTGTTCTGCGGCACCGCATACAGCGTGCCGTTATAGGTAGCGGATTCCACGGTGGGCTGCAGCAGCTTCGAGGTATCCACCTCCAGGTCGCCCGTGAGCGGGGCGAGCCACTGGTTTGCCGCGAAGTCCGCCGTCCAGATCACGTCCAAAGCCATGACGTCGTAGTCGCTGCTCTTCGCTTGCAGGGACTGCACGAGCGTTTCGCGTTGATCATCAGCTTCGCCAGCGAGTTCTTTCAGGGTGACCTGCTCATCCGGGTGATCAGCATTCCACTTTTCAATGATCGGCTTGAGCTTGTCCGTGTCGTTCTTGCCCATCGCGAACGTGATCGGGCCACGCTCACCGGAAGCCCCGCCGGCGGACGAGGCGTTGCTGCTGGTGCCGTCAGTGCCGCCGTCGGATGCGCATCCGACGAGGATCGCTGCGGAGGCAAGCAGGGAAATCGTTGCCGCTGCAATACGCTTCATGGGAATACTTCCTTCTCGTTTGGTTTTTCTGACGCAATCGACAGAAGAAATTCACGTCCCCCCTAATGTAGTAACCCGAGTCACCCCCGTGGTTAGGATGTGGGCTATTTAACCCAACTCGGGGGTGGGGTGCAGCGGCAGGGTCACACGCTCCGCGCGGGCAATATCCGCCAGGCGAGCGGCGTCGGCAAGCCCGGTCACAATCACCGCGGAACCGCCCACCACGAGCGGCTCCAACACTTGGGCGGTAAACCCCGCGCCATCCGTCCAACCTGTGGATAAGGTGCGTGCCCGTGGCGGCAGCGACGAGGACACCAGTTCGTGGAGGGCTGGCGTGGGCGCGTCAAAGGTATCCCCATACAGGCGCACGGTCGGGCCGAAGTCCACTACCCCGGGGGGAACCACGCCGCCGGTCTCGGCAACGCCACGCCCAAACGCGTCATCCGTGACTAAGCACACATAGCGCTGCAAATCCGCCCCACGGTCCGGGGAGGAAAATAGTACTTCCCCGTCCGTACCGAAGTCGGGGGTAATGCCCGCCGCGTAGGCGCCCAGCGCAATCACGGCCGCCTGCCAGCTCGCGGGCAGATCAATGCCGATGGTTTCGCCGGGGGTGAGGTCGAATTCGTCGAGCAACATGTTGGCCACCTTCGCCGCCCAGTTATCCAACGTGGTGGCGGAAAAATCGAGGCGCGCCCCCGTCGACTCGTTATACACGGTCAGGCGGGGAGCGCTGGCATCAGATTCAAGTAGGTGACGTAGCAATTCCATGCGGCCCAGCGTATGCGAAGTAGGTGACGAGTTCACACGATGGGTGCCGCCGCATCCCGCCAGGCAGTCGCACCTAGGCGCGACTGTGGCGCTTAGTTCACGCAGCGCGGGCCATCGCCGCCGGCGTCGAAGCTGGGGGATTCGCTTTGCTCATCGACAGGCTCGCCGGGCTGCCCGACGGAGCTCGGCGCGGTGTTCGTGGTGGAACTATCCGGGGTGTTGGACACCGGGCCTTTGTAGTCCGTGTGGACGACGATGGCGAGTTCACCAGGAGCGAGCGAGGGGGAGACGCCGACCGGGATGTCGCCGAGTAGCTTTGCTAGTTCCTTGGCTGCGGGGTCGTTGGCGTTGGCGGCCAGCACGCGGGAATCGTTGTACAGCCCGGGTTGGGCGTTGGTGATTTCCACGACGTTGTAGCCGAGACCGGTCAGGTGGCCGCCCACGCGCGCACCTTCGCCGGATACTCCACCCGCGTTGAGTACGTACACGTCGGCGGTGTGCTGTGCTTTAGGCTCCTCCGCGCTTTCCGACGGCGCGGCAGTGGAGGTATCTTCTGCTGGTTGCGGATTGCTGGGGTCCGTGCGCTGATCCACCGGCTTGAGCAATTGCTCGAAGAACTTGTGCACTTGTTTCGTGTCCACCGTGACCACGGATTCGCCGTAATCGCCGACGCCGTCGATGCTGGTCACCGGGATGGTTTCAAAGTGCACGTTGCCGCCCGCCAGGTTTTGCAATTGCAGGCCAAATTGGGTGATGTCCCAGTTTTCGTCGATGGTGACGCTTCGGCTGACCGCGTTGGACAGCTCGTTGAGTTTGCTCGGTGAGGAAAGCGTGCCAGAGGAGAGCACCTTATTGACCAACGAAGCCATAAACACCTGCTGGCGCACGATGCGGTCAAGGTCGCCGCGCGGCAGGCCATGACGCTGGCGCACAAAGGACAATGCGTCCGGGCCGTTGAGGGTTTGCCTGCCGGCGGGGAAGTCCGCGCCGGAGAATTCATCCGAGGTGGCTTCTTTAAGGCATACGTCCACGCCGCCCACGGCGTCAGTCAGCAGCACGAAGCCCAGCAGCCCCACTTCCGCGTAGTGATCCACGGTCACGCCGGTGAGGTCAGACACGGTTTCGCTGAGTGCGCGGCGGCCGGAATCCTTGGCTTGTTTTTCACGGTTCGCTTCGTCGGCTTCCCCCGACTCCAGTAATTCGCCAATACGTTTGGCTTTGTGGTTGCCGTACACACCGTTGATTTTCATGTTGCCGAATTCATCGTCATGGATATAGGTATCGCGCGGGATGGAAATGGCGGTGGCCGAGGTGCCATCGTTGGGCACGCGGATCAACATGATGGTGTCGGTATTGTCGTTTGGTTCGTCGCCGGCGCGCAGCATGGCGATTTCCTCGCTTGTCAGCGCGTTGCCTTGGGCATCGGAGCGTGAGTCGGACCCAACCAACAGGATGTCCGTTGCGCCGTCTTTGGCTTGGCCGGGGCGGGTGTCGCCGTCGCCCAAGCCGAGATCGCCGGTGCCGGTTACGGTTTGGCTGAGTACACCAACGAAGGAGTATCCCAGGCCGGAGAACGCGAGGACCAAGGTGGACATGATTGCCAGGAAGACCCGTACGGCGCGGGGGCCAGCTTGCCGCAGCACCGTGGCTCGCGGGGGTGCGGCGTTGATGTTGCGGACGGTCCGGTACCGGTCGGTCACTGAGAATCTCCCAAAGTTACGATGGTCCTTGTTTGTATTTCTAGTTCAAGGAGTCTAAGGCATGCGTGTCGCAGTGACAGGTGGAGACGGGCAAGTTGCCGCCGCGTTGCGTCTGACACAACCACCTCACGCACAGGCACATTACCTTACGCGCGGTCAACTTGATATTACTGATCGCCGTGCGGTGGCCGAGCATCCGGCGCTCGAGGTGGATGTGATTATCAACGCCGCGGCGTACACGGCCGTCGATGCGGCGGAGTCGGATGCGGCGACGGCGATGGCGATCAACGGTCACGCGCCGAGTTACTTAGCTCAACGCGGGCCATACCTTGTGCAACTGAGCACAGATTACGTGTTCGGTGGCAATCGGCGCCGCCCATTGCGTATCGACGACGCGACTGCCCCCAGCACCGTTTATGGTGCAACGAAGCTTGCGGGCGAGCGCGCAGCCATGGAAGTTTCAAACAATCTATCGGTAGTGCGAACGGCGTGGGTGTATAGCGGAAATACGTTGCCCAACCATGGGTGTTTTGTATCCACCATGCTCCGCCTGGCGGCGGGGGATGGCGAGGTGCGCGTCGTAGACGATCAGGTGGGTAGCCCCACCTATGCGCTGGATTTGGCGCGTGGGTTGTGGGAGGTTGCACAGTTTCGGCCGCGGGGGGTGCTGCATGCGGTGGGGGCGGGGCAGGCTTCGTGGTGGGATCTCGCCCGCGAGACCTTCCGCGCCGCGGGTGCGGACCCTGAGCGCGTTATCGCATGTTCTTCTCAAGATTTTCCCAGGCCAGCGGCCCGCCCGACGTGGTCGGTGTTGGATTCTAGCTCGTGGGAAGCTGCGGGTTTGCGCCCGCTACCTGCGTGGCAAACGGGTGTAGCACGAGCGACTACGGCTAGAATCTAGTGGCTGTGAAGACTCCCATAGCCGTAATCACTGTCACGTATTCACCTGGCAAGTACCTGAAAGACTTCCTGCAATCGGTGCCGGAGGCGACTGAGAAGCCGACACACGTCATCATGGCCGATAATGGCTCCACGGACGGTGCCCCGGAGGCTGCCGTGTGTGCCGGGGTGGAACTGTTACGTACCGGCGGCAACATTGGGTATGGCAGTGCGGTGAACGCGGCGGCGCGGGCGTTGGCGGGGCGTCGAGCAGCGGGCGAGCTTGACGGGGAGTTTTTCGTAGTGAGCAACCCTGATGTGGTGTTCGACCCCGGCGCTATCGATCGCATGATTGAATGCGCGCGTCGGTATGAAACGGCGGCGGCGATTGGGCCGTACATCCGGGAAGCCGACGGTTCCCCGTACCCCTCGGCGCGGGCGGTGCCTACCCTGCGAAATGGGATTGGGCACGCCCTATTTGGCGCCGTGTGGCCAGCAAACCCTTGGACGCAGGCGTACCGCGACGATGCGGACATGCAGCGGGAGCGTCCCGCAGGCTGGCTATCGGGCTCGTGTGTGCTCCTGCGGTGGGAAGCCTTCGATGCCGTGGGCGGATTCGACGAACGCTACTTCATGTATATGGAAGACGTTGACTTAGGCGATCGCTTCGGGCGTGCAGGCTGGCTTAATATTTTCTGCCCCAGTGCGCAGATCACGCACGCGAAGGGCCATGCGGCGGGTGAGCACCCAGAGCTTATGCTGCCCGCGCATCACGATAGCGCCTATCGCTTCCAGGCGGACCGACATGCGGCGTGGTGGCAGGCGCCGTTGCGGGCGGCCCTGTGGTTGGGGCTGAAGCTGCGTACGGTGATTGCGGTTGGCGCCGCGAAGATTCGAAACAAATCGTAAATACAGAAAGGCTTGTTGGGACGATGAGCGAAATGCGCAGCAATATCAGCGGCGATGTAGGTTCGGCTGCTGGTTCGGTCGCGAGCAAGACAGACGCCGTTATTTTGGTCGGTGGGAAAGGTACCCGGCTGCGGCCGCTCACGATCTCTACGCCGAAGCCGATGTTGCCGACGGCGGGTGTGCCGTTTCTGACCCATCTCTTGGCTCGCATTAAGGCGGCCGGAATCACCCACGTTGTGTTGGGGACGTCCTTTAAAGCTGAGGTTTTTGAGGAATATTTCGGTGATGGATCTGAGCTAGGTCTGGAAATCGAATACGTGGTGGAAGAGGAAGCCCTCGGCACCGGCGGCGGCATCAGAAATGTGTACGACAAGCTCCGGCACGACACGGTCATGGTGTTTAACGGCGACGTGCTTGGCGGCACGGACTTGACCGCCGTGCTGGACACGCACGTGGCTAAGGATGCGGATGTGACCATGCATCTTGTGCGGGTGGCCGATCCGCGCGCATTCGGGTGCGTGCCCACCGACCGCGATGGGCGCGTGCAAGCCTTTTTGGAGAAAACAGAGGATCCACCGACCGATCAGATTAACGCCGGTTGTTATGTATTCCGCCGCGAGCTGATCGAAAGCATTCCCGCAGGTAGAAACGTGAGCGTGGAGCGCGACACCTTCCCGCGCTTATTGGAGGAGGGGCGCCGCGTGTTCGGGCATGTGGACCACGCCTATTGGCGGGACATGGGCACCCCGGACGATTTCGTGCGGGGTTCCTCGGACTTGGTGCGTGGGATTGCGTACTCGCCCGTGCTGACGGGTCGCACCGGGGAAAGCTTCGTTGATGATACGGCTGGCGTGAAAGATGGCGTGCTGCTGCTGGGCGGTACCGTGGTGGGCCGGGGCACGGAAATTGGTGCCGGGTGTCGCCTCGATGCCACCGTGGTGTTCGATGGCGTGACCATTGAACCGGGCGCGGTGATAGAGAATTCGATCATTGCTTCTGGGGTTCATATTGGGGCCAATGCACGTATTGCCGATTGTGTGATTGGTGACGGTGCGCAGATCGGCGCGCGGTGCGAATTACGCAAAGGAATGCGGGTGTGGCCGGGGGTAGTTATCCCGGATAATGGGATTCGTTTTTCATCGGATGCTTAGAGGTGCCTGTGCGTAGTACTGGTGGTACATAGAGTTAATTAAGCCGTATTGCCACTACATGTAGTACCCCTGGCGTTTACCCCTGCCATTGTCAATATGTGGCTCATGTGACTGTTGGTGAAGAAGTGAAACAGATTTAGCTTGAAAATCACACATCTTTCGAAGTGGGTTGACGATCCCAGCGGAAGCAATGTGTAATCACAAATGTTCATCTCCACGCCGCTTATGTAGTGCGGCATGGAATTACAGTAACGGAGAAACTGAGGAGCATAGCGTGGAAGATTTCGCTAGCGACGCAACTCTCCGCGACGCCACGGGCAGTGTGGATAGCTCAGCCCTAACGCTGGACGAGCTGTTTGGCTTTGTGGAGCAGGAGTGGCAGGAACAAGCCCTTTGTGCTCAAACTGACCCGGAGGCATTCTTCCCAGAAAAGGGTGGCTCCACTCGCGAAGCTAAACGCATCTGTCAAGCGTGCGCCGTGCGGGACGAATGTCTAGAGTACGCGCTGGAGCATGACGAACGCTTCGGCATATGGGGCGGTCTATCCGAGCGTGAACGTCGCCGCCTGAAGCGTCAGATAGGTTGATGTTGAACGTGTAAGCGCCGCCGCACTCGCAGGCAGTGTTGCGACGCACCCAGGAATGACCCCGGATCTACCAGTCACCACCGGTAGCCGGGGTCAATATCTGTCGGGGACATGTTGAGGTGGTTCGCCAGCAGGGCAACCAGCGCCGTGTGGATCAACGAGCGGCGGTCCTCAAGCGTGCGGCTGCGCTGCTCAATTGGTGTTCGGAACAACACCAGCCGCGGCCGGGTCGGGGCGCCGGCGGCGTCAATGCCAGCGGGAATTACCCTGCCCAGCGGCACTGAGCCGTCCGCAAACACCTCATCAGTAAAAAACCCGGGGGCGTGGTGGCGCATTCGCGGTACCAAATCAATTGCAATATCCAAATTGCGCAGTTGCGCGGCGTATCGCTGGTGGAGTGGTGCGTAGGCGTCGAGCACGAGGGCGTCGAAACGTTGGGAGCGGGTTTGGTATCGCGGTACCGATTGCGGAAACAGCGGGCCGCGCACCCCGCGCCCATGGCGATCCCGAAAATTCCTCATCCGCATACCCCACACTCTATTCACCGCAATGCGGAAACCCCCGTGGGCGCGCCGCAGCGCTCGCGCGGGAAGCGTGCGGGGATTGCGCGGAGATTCTATGCGCGCGTTTGCGCCCTCTTAGCTGCGCTTGGGAGTGGCGGGCTACCTAACAGTGAAGTTTAGGTCTAGACTTTGCAATTGTGAGCAATTTTCGACGCTGTTCCCGCCCAGGCTGCGGCAAGCCCGCCGTAGCGACACTCACGTATGCCTACTCGGAATCCACAGCTGTGGTCGGGCCACTTGCGCCAAACAGCGAACCTCACAGCTGGGACCTTTGCGAGGCGCACGCGGCGAAGATTACCGCGCCGCTCGGATGGGAAATGCTTCGCGTCGACGACATTGAACACGATGACGCCGATGACGACCTCACCGCGCTGGCAAAAGCTGTGCGGGAGGCAGGCAGAAACGCCAGCGGATTAGTGCTACAAGAATTCGACGAGCACCCACCGCAGCAGGCTCGCCGCCAGCCGCGGGCTGCGCGGAACAGCACGGGCACGAACCACCCAGTGCATCGCCCCAAAACCCCGCCGATTCACCGGAAGGGACACCTGTTTGTTGTGCCGGACACGGAGGCGTCGCCGTAATTTTTTCGTAGGTTCTCGAACGATTCAAAGGTTTGTGCACCAGACACAGTAGAATGCTCGAGTATTGGTTTTCGCTCACCCAAGGAGTGTTCTATGCGTACCCGGGAATCGGTTGAAGCTGTCATTAAGGCTTATGACGTCCGCGGAGTAGTAGGCGACGGTTTTGACGCCGATTTCATGCGCGACACAGGCGCTTCATTCGGACGTTTGATGCGGGAGGAAGGTGCCGGCGTGATCGTGGTTGGGCATGACATGCGGGATTCCTCCCCGGCGTTGTCTGCGGCGTTTGCCTCGGGCGCGGCGTCGCAAGGCGTGGACGTGATCGCGCTGGGGCTCACCTCCACGGATGAGTTGTACTACGCGAGCGGGGTGTTGGAATGCCCCGGCGCAATGTTTACCGCCAGCCACAACCCGGCCGAATATAACGGTATTAAAATGTGCCGCTCAGGCGCGCGCCCAGTGGGGCAGGAATCCGGCTTGCGCACGATTATCGACGACCTTGTCAACGGCGTCCCCGCATACGACGGTGCTGTTGGCACCATTGAGGACCGTAACGTGCTGGCCGGCTACGGCGAATTTTTGCGTGGCCTGGTGGATTTGCGTGATATTCGCCCGCTCGTGGTGGCCGTCGACGCGGGTAACGGTATGGGTGGGCTCACCGTTCCGGAAGTGCTCAAAGACCTGCCCCTGACAATCAAACCGTTGTACTTTGAGCTGGACGGCAATTTCCCCAACCACGAGGCGAACCCGCTGGAGCCGAAAAACCTGGTGGATTTGCAGAAATTTGTTGTGGAAACCGGCGCGGATATCGGCCTCGCGTTCGATGGGGATGCAGACCGGTGCTTCGTGGTGGACGAAACCGGTGCGCCCGTCACTCCTTCGGCGATTTGTGCGATTGTGGCGGAGCGGTACTTGGCGCAGCATCCGGGAGCGACGATCATCCATAACCTGATTACCTCGAAGTTTGTGCCGGAGACAATCGCCGCCAACGGTGGGGTGGCGGTACGCACGCGCGTGGGCCATTCCTTTATTAAGGCGACGATGGCGGAGTCGGGAGCTGTATTCGGCGGAGAGCATTCCGCGCATTACTATTTCACCGAATTTTTCAACGCGGACTCCGGCATGCTCGCCGCGATGCACGTACTCGCCGCTCTAGGGTCCCAGGATCAACCGCTTTCCGTGCTTATGGAGCGCTACGACCCGTACTTTGCCTCCGGGGAAATTAACTCCAAGCTGGCGAACAAGCAACAGCAGGCGGAGCGTACGCAGGCGGTGTTGGAGGCGTTTGCGCATCGCACCGAATCTGTGGACGAGCTTGACGGGGTGACCGTACAGCTTGCCGATTCGAAGGCGTGGTTCAATGTGCGCGCCTCGAATACGGAGCCGCTGTTGCGCCTCAACGTGGAGGCGGAAACCCAAGACGAGGTGGATTCGCTGGTGGCGGAAATTTTGGGCATTATCCGCGCGTAGTTTTCCACTACGCTGGTGCGGTATGGACCTCTCCTACACGGATGGCTCACGATACGACCCCGAAATTGTGCGGTTTTTCGACGTCGCGCATACCGGCGCGCATGTCCGCGCACTCGCCCAATACGTGGCCTCCGGTGCTTTTGACGACCTGTTGGGGATGTCCGCGCGCAGCGTGATCGTGGTGTCTGAATCAGCCGAGGATGCGGCCGTGGTGCAGATGGTGACCCAAGCCGTGCGGGCTGAGTGCCCAGTGATGGTGAGTGCAACGCTGCCGCTGTTTGTAGGGCCGCTGGACATCGTGCTTATTGCCACCGATGGGTCCCTCCGGGTGGAGGAGGCCGCCACCGCCGCTATGAGCGAAGCGGTACGCCGCGGCGTGCGTACCCTCTTGGTCCAAGGTTCCGCCGCGCTCATGGATGAGTCTCCAGCGCCGGTGATTCCCGTGCCGCCCACCGCCGGGCCAGACGCCAACCCGGTGCGGTTGGCGTACGCCATTTCTGCCGTGCTGCAATCGCTGGTGTTTGACAAACGCGTGGTCGTCGAAGAGCTCGAACGGGTGGCAGACCTGCTCGATGAGGACATGTTGGCGCTCAGCCCGGAACGCGACGTGGACATTAACCCCGCGCGGCAGCTGCGCTGTGCGATCGACGGCAGCCAAGTCGTGCACACCGCCAGCCCCGAATACATGCCAGCAGCGCAGGTCATTGCGCGCGTATGGCAGCGCAGCGGGCTGGTCTGTTTTGCGGCGGACGCGAAAGTGATGGAATCCCTCCACACGCGGATTCGCACGAAAAAGGATATCTTTTACGATCCGTACGTGGATACGACGGAGCCGGTGCTAGGGTTGAAGGTTGTTGTCTGGGGCGTGGACCACGCCCCAGAAGCCGGATTCGCGGTAGCAACGTACGCACAAAATTGTGAGGCGACGAGCCTCGGTACGTTAGCCGTGTCCGCTCGGTTCGTGGTCCGCGCGCTCGCCGCGGCCGTGTTTGAGTGCAATGAATAGGACGGGAACTTCGTGGAACTGCTTTCTGGTGTAATTCGCGCGTATCCTTGGGGATCACGCACCGCGATTGCCGAACTTCGGGGGGATTCGCCGAGCGCGTCACCAGAAGCGGAACTCTGGTTTGGTGCGCACCCCGCGGGTTCTTCACGGCTAGGTTCGACGCTCCTGATTGATCGTATTGCCGAAGATCCAACTGCGGCGCTTGGGCAACGAGTGGTTGAGCAATACGGCAGTAACCTGCCCTTCCTGCTGAAAATCCTCGCGGCTAATGAGCCGCTCAGCCTGCAGGCCCATCCTTCGAAAGCGCAAGCCATGGAAGGGTTTGCGCGGGAAAACAACGCTGGGTTGGCGGCCAATGACCCCACGCGAAACTACAAAGATGACAACCATAAGCCCGAACTCATTGTTGCGCTGACCGAGTTCGAAGCCATGGCTGGGTTCCGCCCCTTGGTGGAAACCTCGGTGTTGTTTGACGTGCTGGCCTGCCCTGAGCTGGAGCGCTACCGCACCATGCTGGTAGGTGACCCCGCCGAAGAGGAATCCAACATTCGGGCGTTGTTTACCACGTGGATTACCATCCCGATTGCAGCGCGTAAACAACTCATTGAAGCGTTGGTGGCGCGGGCGCGCGAACACATCGCCGGTACGTCCGAACACGGCTGGATCGAGCAGGCGCTGAAGAACTTTATTGAGCTCGCCGAGCTTTACCCCGGCGATGCCGGTGTGCTGGGGGCACTGCTGCTGAACAAACTCACCCTGCAACCCGGCGAGGCTATTTACTTGGATGCTGGGCAGCTCCACGCATATGTGCGGGGCCTCGGGGTGGAGGTCATGGCCAACAGTGACAATGTGCTGCGCGGCGGATTGACGTCGAAGTATGTTGATGTGCCGGAACTTGTAAAAGTGCTGGACTTTCGCAGTTTGCGCAACCCAGTGCGTGTGCCAGAGATGCGCGAAGGCTGGTGGCATTACCCGGTGCCGGCCGCGGATTTTGCGTTGGCTAGCGCTGTAATGGAACCCGGCCAAGAACTGGACATTCAGCCAGACGGTCCCACCATCGTGTTGTGCGCGCGAGGTTCTTTTCGGGCCAGCCAGTACGGCGAAGACGATGTGTGCGTGGGCTCCGCTGAAGCGTTGTGGCTACCGGAGTCTTCTGGTGCGGTAACGTTGCACGCTGGCGAGGTGGGGGCTCACGTGTTCCGGGCGCACGTGTAGCACACTGGGGAAGGTTTTATTCTTGCGGGGTTGTGCCCGCATGTGTGGATGTGCGTGCGGGGGTATTTGTGTTTCCGTGCGCTGGGTGTTTTGATTGGTTGGTCTTTGTCGAGGTGCTTGCGGCACCCCCACACCCAAAAAGAATTGTAGGCAATATGTATCAGCGGCGGGTTGACGCTATTTCAAAGCAAGGCGGATGGCGGCTTGCAGGCCTTCCCATCATTGTTTCCCTCGTGGTGCTCGCCCTTATCCCCAGTGTAGTAACGCCATTAGCTGCCGTGATTACCGGCGAGGCATGGGAGGCCAACCCCATCACAATTGCCAGCACGTTGGGCATGATCAGCGCCGTGGTGTTGGGCGGGTTGCTGATGATCTATGCTTCCAAAATCTCCTGGGAAAGCCTCGGTTTTGTGCGTGAACAACGAGGCCGTTCCATGCTGCTTGGCGTTGGTCTGGGGGCCGGGCTTTTGGCACTCGTGGCACTGTTGACTTGGCTGTTTGGCGGGGTGGACTACAGCTACGCGTTCACATTGAACGGCCTTGGTGCTATCTGCCTAGCAATCGTGTTCTTTGCGTTCCAAGGCACCTGGGAGGAACTTGTCTACCGCGGCTACCTCATGCCGCACTTTTCCAAGTATTGGGGCGATCGTACCAGCATCGTGGTCACGTCTATTGCCTTTGCCGCATTCCACGCGCTCAACCCTGGGTTGACCGTCATGCCGATCATCAACCTTGTGCTGTTTGGTTTCGTGTTTGCGCTGCTGTATTACCGCACGGGCAATATGTGGATTACTGGGCTGGCGCACTCCGCGTGGAATTTCAGCCAAGGCTACCTGTTTGGCTCCGAGGTTTCCGGCAACGCTATCGTAGCCTCAGTATTTGACGCGACGCCCATTGCCGGCAGGGAACTCATTTCCGGTGCTGAATTTGGTTTTGAAGGTAGCATTATCACGAGTATTTTTGGCGTTGTGATTATCGCAGCATTGACTATATGGTGGCCAAAATTTTCCCGGATGCGGCGCACGGATCCAGCGTAAAAACATACCTCGCGCAGAGACTAGAAAGCAATACCCCACATGCAAAAACTGAATTCGCCACGGATTTCACAGCTGAAATTGCCCGTTGGGCTCGCGAGCGACATTTGGCTGTACCTGCGGTACCAGTTGCTCACCAAAACGCTGTTATCGCTCATTGTGTTTCCACTTTTCCAGTTTCTTTCCGTGGCATTGATCCGTATCACGGGGCGGGAAACCATTAGCTCGGGGGACTTCAAATCGGTGCTGTTCAGCCCTATTGGCGCTGGCATGCTCCTTGTTACCTTGGTGTTCTTGGGTGTGTTTATCGTTGTGGACATTGCGGCGTTTATCCTTGCCGAGGACATGCGCCTACGCGGTGAGCCGCGACCCAATGCGCGCCAATTATTGCTCATCACCCTGCGCGCGATTCCGCGCTTTTGGCACCCCGCAACGTTACTGCTCATCCTGTACCTCGGTATTGTGGTGCCGCTTGCAGGGGTGGGGCCAGCGCTCAGTCAACTCAGCTGGCTGCAAATACCAAACTTTGTGCTGGATGTGATCAAAAACAATACGCTGTACTACACGCTGTACGCGGTGGCGCTAGTAATCCTTGCTGTGGTTGCGGTGCTGTTTTCGCACACCATCCAAATCATGTTCGTCGACCGCGTCACTCCCTGGCAGGGACTGCGGAAATCCGCCGCATTCGTACGTGCGAATTGGCGCTCCGTATTGACGATGGTGCTGGTGGTGAGCTTAGTGCTCGCCGCGGTGGTGCTTGCCGTGGTACTCGTGTTTTCCCTCATCCCATTGGCGGGTGCCGCATTGTTCCCGCAGGGGCAATTTGCTACCCGATTTGCATTACTGCTCGCCATGCTCAATATCGGCGGCGTCGTGGCGTTGCTATTATTCCTCGCGGCGCCGCTACAATTACGCAATTTCACACGCTTATATGCGTGGTCGAATGCGCCCGGCACGCTCGGTGAAGACGTCATCGCCCAGGATCGCCGTGCTCGCAAGCCGCTCGCACTCGCGGCTGTCGTATCCGTGCTGGGTGTCGTGGCGTTGGCAGGCTATTTGGCAAGCGATTTCGACGCCGTGTTCCGTAACGATCGCAACATTGAAGTGGTCGCTCACCGAGGCGGTGGGGACCTTGATGCGGAAAATTCCCTCGAGGGTATCCAAGCCGCGATCGATAAGGGAATCGACTGGACAGAGATTGATATCCAACGCACCAAAGACGGCCACTATGTGCTCAACCACGATGAAACGTTCCAACGTGTTGGTGGGGTGAACGCCGCGGCGCCCGATGTAACCCTCGCGGAGATTCAGGAAATCAGCCTGCAAAACTTGTTTACTGAAGGTGCGCCGGCACGGCCCGTGGCCACGATTGACCAAGTGATGGATGTGGCCGACGGCAATATTGGCATTTTCCTTGAGCTCAAAGGCAAGACCGCAGACCGTGCAATGGTCGATGATATGGCGCGTATGATCAAGCAGCGCGGTATGGAGGATTCCGTCGTTCTGCTCAGCCTCGATTACGAGCTGATTAGCTACGCGGAGGAGAAGTACCCGGAATTGCTGACGGGATACCTCTACTATTTCGTGGTTGGGGATTCCACCACGCTGAAGGCGGATTATTTGATTATGGAGGAAGGCGTAGCCAGTAAAGCCACCGTGGAATCCCTCCACAAGGCTGGCAAGAAGGCTGTGGTGTGGACGGTAAACACCCCGGAATCAATCTCCCGCTTTGTGGGTTCCAACGTGGATGGCATCATCACCGATTATCCGCAGCAAGTCCAACAGGGGCAGCAAGATTATGCCAAGAGATCTGACTTCGAGCGGATCTTTGACGAAGTATTCGGAGGTTAGCCGTGGACCAGGCACCAAATGTTCAGCGGGTGTTGCGCCAGCACCACAATACCGGCATTGTGTTCCTCATCGTATCCGCGGTAATGCTGGTAATTCTCACGTGCATTTCGGTGTATTTCTTTATTATTAACCCGCTGGATGATAACGCGCTCGTCGTGTTTATTTCGCTGATTAGCTTCCCGTTCGTCGCGGTGTTTTGGCAGCGCTATCATGCCGCAAAATCGGTATACCAAAACACTCCGATCACTGCGGAGCAGTTCCCAGAAATCCACAGCACTATTGTTGAGTTGAGCCAGCAGGCCGGGTTGGAACAAGTGCCTCCGGCAAGTCTGACTAAAGATCCAGCCCTTAACCCATGCTCAACAAATCCGGGTATTCGCCGCGGCATCATTATCGGCGTGGAGGCTGTGGCTGGTTGCCGTGAGCAAAACACCCCAGAGGCGCTGCGCTTCTTGATCGCCCATCAGATTGGGCACTTCGTGGCTGGCCATCACACGAAACGCTGGAACATTTTGTCCGCCCCATGTATGGGTACTTTGGGTTTGCGCACGTTGGTGACCCGCCATCTGGAATTCACCGCAGATGCGTACGCCACACAATTGTGCTGTGACGGCGCGCACCAGGGCTTGGCGTTGCTTGCGATTGGTAAAGACAATTTCGCCTACGTTGATCGAGATATTCAAATCCGCGCGGCGAGTTCCCAAAAAAGTTGGCTGTCCCACATCGCTCGGTGGACGGCCACGGAGGTGGCGCCTACCGAGCGTGTGTGGCGGCTGCAAAAGGACGGGTTGATTCCTTAAGCCGCGGTGTCGGCCGTGGGGATCGGCGGGGTAGGGGAGTCGGTTTGTTCCTCCAATGCTGCCTCCCGCAGCTTCACATACAGCCAAATGTAGAGAGGGTAGGCCACGCCCGCTGCGAGGGTAAGGCTCACGGCGTGGTACCAGTACGTCTCCCAGGAGGTGTTCCATATGAAGTGCAGCATAAATCCGAGGAACCACCAGGCTGCGGCGACCCCAATACGGTTCCACTTGCTGCCCGTAGGTTTGAACAGGGCGTATGCGATGCCAAACCCAATGATGCCCGAGTAGACGGCGTGCTGGGCGGGGCCGAGCGCGGTGCGCAACCCCCAGATGTGAGCTACGCCAAACACATCACTGGTGGCGTGGAGCATCCCGCCCATGGCGCCGTAGCCGATGTTTTCCGCAATAGTGAAGCCTAAACCTACGAAGGTGCCGACGATAAAGCCGTGCCACGGGCGGGAAAGTTGCTGAAAACCCAACAGTATTATCAGGATGCCCAGGCTTTTGCCGAGTTCTTCGGGGAAACCACCCGCGAATGATGCGGTGAATTGCTTGACTCCTAGTTGCAGCGGCAAATTCGTTGGGCCCTCGCCGCTGCTCAAGACAAACGCAAACGTGATGCCCGCACCCCACAAAAACGCGACGGTTATCGGCTTCCAGTCGAGCTTTGCCCAGCGGAACGCCAGCAAAAACACTGCGAGGTACATTGCGGAGAGTGGCAGACCAACATATAGGCTCGCGGGGTTCAAACCAGCGTTACCAAAGGCCATGAGCCCCGCGATTGGGATTGAAAGCACTGCCGAAGCCCAAGCAGTGTAGAAATACGCTTTGTTCATTTACGACGCCGCCTTTTCCATGGATTCCTTCACAGCTTCCGCGACATCCGGTGCGCCCCTGACAACGGTTATGATCATGGAGTTTTCCGAAGGTTCCGAATGTGGAGTTGGGACTGCAAACGCGGTCAGCGTATCGCCTGTATCAATTTGTGCCAGCTTTTCGGCTTGATCGTCCGGTACTTTTAAGGCCCAAAGTTTGCCTTCTTGCACTGCGTCCGCCTCGGGGAAACCAGTGCGAGTAGCTGCTCGGATCATGCGCTGCATACTGAGATTCGGATCCGTCGTTTCCAGTTTAATGGTGGACACTATCGCATCACCGCAGCTAAAACTTGTGAATAGTTCCAGAGGTTCGCGGGGGCACAGCATGGCTTCGCCATTAGCATTTCGCAATTGAATCTGCTGTTCTTCGCTTGCTTCTGGGGACCCAAGGAGCACTTGCTCATTCGTGGTCTCTTCGTCCGCTGGTGGCAATATGTTCGACAACCCACTGGGCGCCAAGTTGAGTACCACTGCTCCAATAATCAAAACAACCAGTTGCAGTACAGACCATTGGGGCTTTTCGCGCCACGAATTGTGCGCCAAAAAACTCGGCCGTTTCCGAGTTTTTCCATTATCCATTTTTCCGCCTTCACGTCGACGTGACACCCTGTCGCATCAACGAGCAATACTGTATCGACAGCGGAATGCGCCGGTCAAAAACGAGCGAAGCAGTTAGCGTTCCTGTGCTACTTCGGTTTTACTTTCCGGTGTGAAGGGCTCTCGAGGTTCATCGGCGCGAGCCTTATCGTCAGCGCGGTGCTTACCGGTCTTCTCTTTGGCTTCCTTTTCTTTTTCCTCGCGCTCCTCGCGCTCTTTCTTTTCCTCTTCGGTTTCGTTCCTCGGTTCCCTATCGCGAGTGGTCACGTCCTCAGAATCCTTCGAATCTTTGTCCGTGTCGGTTGCGGGCCCCTTTGCCAAACCAATCTTGGTGAGGAATTGTTCGAGAGCTGACGGCGGTTTTGCCTCGGCAGCAACCGCAACCGCACCGTTATCGCCTGGGGCGTCGTCCTGGCCGGTATCAATGTCAACCTGATGGTTCGGGTCTGGCCGCTCCGGAAGTTGCGGCGGAGCCGGTGGGTCCTGCGGCGGTGCCGGATTCACCGGGGGCTCAGGTTGCTCGGGCTGCGGGTTTGGCGCCGGCGGCTCAGGTTGTGGGTTCGGCGGCGGCTGATCTGTGTCCGGATGTGGATCTGGAAGATCGGGCTTGGGTAGAGGAGCGGCATTGTGGCTGTGAGCGTGTAGAGCTCGCTGGTCGGGGTAGC
>NZ_JAUNKO010000004.1:259765-341716 GCF_030532715.1 Corynebacterium sp.
GGTTCGGCGCTGGCTGCTCGGGTTGCGGATTGGGTGCAGGTTGCTCAGGCTGCGGGTTTGGCGCAGGTGGAACCGGCCGGTTCGGCCGCGGCTGTGGATCGGTGTCTGCCTCGGGATCCGGCGCGGGCGCAGGTTGCTCGGGTTGCGGATTCGGCGCGGGCTGCTCGGGCTGCGGGTTGGGTGCAGGCGGGAGCGGCTGGTTTGGCCGCGGCTGCGGATCAGTGTCCGGCTCTGGATCAGGAGCTGGTGCGGGGGTCGTGGGATCCGGATCGTTGGGCTGCTGTGGGCGTGGCGGTTCCGGCCGTGGCGGCTCCGGACGCGGAGCCTCAGGGCTCGGCGTGCTGGATTCGGACGGTTCAACGTGCTGTTCGTCTGTGTTGTTACCCAAAGGCGGATTCGGGGCTGGGGGCTGTGGTTGCGCCTCGGCGCCGGGGTTTTGCTCGTTGGGTTGGCCTGGGACGTCGTCACGCGGGGCAACAATGGTGCTGGTGGGGCCCGGTTGCGGTACCGCGCCTTGCGGATCGCGCGTGTTTTGGTCGGTGCCGGTGCCCGTGCCGGTGGGTTCGGGTTGCCCAGGAGCGGCCGCCCGTGTCGTCGTGGAAACCACCGTCATTGCCGTTGTGGTGCTCACGTTGTCCGGCTGCGGGCGGTACAAACGCGTCGGCGTATTCGCGGAGCCGGTGGAAATGTGGGCGTTGGGTGCGAGGAACGGGTCTCCACGCAAGGCGGCAATGATGGGTGGAAGGTCAGTGGTACCTGGTGCAGTCGGCATCGTGGATGCCGGAGCGGGTGCTGAAAAATAGGAGAGTTGAGATTGAGAAGAGGATGTGGTGTGTTGCATGCCCGCCACAGTTTCTCCCGGTGTGGCCTCAGAAAACTTCCACACAAGAATGCCAATGACCGCTGCGGCGAAACATCCCGCAGCGACAAAGGCGAGAAAGCTTTGGGTCTCCGCTTTCAACGGCGACGCTCCTCAACTACATTGACAGGTAACAAGCTGGTAACAGCGCTGACACTAGCACGGCCAGCGAATCCACCTCAATACCTTCCGTCAAAGTAGGGGAAATACCATGGGAACTTGGGACATGAAAATCTTCGCCGAAGATATCAATGTGGAATTTCTAGACGAACTTTCAGGTCTGGATAACGAAGACATCGTCGAGGCAATCGAAGACGCATGCAAGCTTGTGGTTGGCAGTTCTCAGGTCTCCGAGGATGAGATGCAAAATGGTTTCTGCGCAGCAACAATCGCCGCGATTTGGGCGGGTGCTCCGTATTCCGCTGGTGACGTCGTGGATGAGTACCCATTTATTCGAGAACTTGCTGGTTCTGGCAGCGAAGAGTTGAACGTTTCCGCGGCGGAAGTGTTGGAGCGCGTGGAGGCGGACGAAGACCTCGATGTCTATTTGGAAGCCCTCAATTAGTCCGCATTGCAGCAAAAACGGCCATAGTGAGCCACGTCACTTTGTGACATTAGGCACACTGTTGTCACATCATTCACTCTAGTGCTCGTTCCTGAGAATGTGCCCGCAGTGGCTACAGTAGGGAGGGTACGTTTTCTCAACGCTTCAGGAGCACACTCACGAATGTATAAGGTCGCTGATCTCTCGCTGGCGGAGGCGGGACGCCACCAAATCCGCCTCGCCGAATATGAAATGCCCGGGCTGATGGAGCTTCGCCGGGAGTACGCGGACGAGCAGCCGCTGCGTGGTGCCCGCATCGCAGGCTCCATTCATATGACGGTGCAAACCGCGGTGCTCATTGAAACTCTGACGGCGTTGGGGGCCGAGGTTCGCTGGGCTTCCTGCAATATTTTCTCCACCCAGGACGAGGCTGCGGCTGCGGTGGTCGTCGGTAAGGGCACGCCAGCGGATCCGCAGGGTGTTCCGGTGTTTGCGTGGAAGGGGGAAACCCTCGATGAATACTGGTGGTGCCTCGACCAAATTTTTGACTGGGGTGTGGACAAAGATGGCGCGGAAATACTGCCGAACATGATTTTGGATGACGGTGGGGACGCCACCATGGCGGTCATCCGCGGCACGCAATTCGAGGAGGCCGGACTAGTCCCGCCCGTCCAAGACGGCGACTCCGATGAGTACATTGCCTTTTTGGGCATGCTGCGCGCTTCCTTAGAGCGAGACGCGACCCGCTGGACGCGTATTGGTAAGGCCGTCAAGGGCGTGACGGAGGAAACGACTACGGGTGTGCACAGGTTGTACCATTTCGCGGAGGAGGGTGTGCTTCCGTTCCCTGCGATGAATGTTAACGACGCCGTGACGAAGTCGAAGTTCGACAATAAGTACGGTACTCGGCATTCCTTGATCGACGGGATTAACCGCGCCACCGACATGCTCATGGGCGGCAAGAACGTGCTGATCTGCGGTTACGGCGACGTCGGCAAGGGCTGTGCGGAGGCGATGGCTGGTCAGGGTGCGCGAGTGAAGGTAACGGAGGCGGATCCGATCAACGCGCTGCAGGCGCTTATGGATGGCTTCCCAGTGGTCACCGTGGATGAGGCGATCGCCGACGCCGATATCGTGATCACCGCGACCGGAAACTTGGGCATCGTTTCCTTTGAGCAGATGCTGAAGATGAAGGATCACGCCGTGCTGGGCAACATCGGGCACTTTGACAATGAGATTGATATGCATTCGTTGTTGCACCGCGATGATGTCAGCCGGTTGACCATTAAACCGCAGGTGGACGAGTTTACGTTGCCGAACGGTAGGTCCATTATCGTGCTGTCCGAGGGGCGGTTGCTGAACCTGGGTAACGCTACGGGGCACCCGAGTTTTGTGATGTCTACCTCTTTTGCGGATCAGACCATCGCGCAGATTGAACTGTTTTGCAATGGGGAGAAGTACCGCAACGAGGTGTATCGCCTGCCGAAGATTCTCGATGAAAAGGTTGCCCGCATCCACGTCGAAGCTTTGGGCGGGACGCTGACTGAACTGACGAAAGAGCAAGCTGAGTATATCGGCGTCGATGTCGCGGGCCCCTATAAGCCGGAGCACTACCGCTACTAATGATTGTTGCAATTGAAGGCATTGACGGCGCAGGTAAGAATACGCTGGTCCGCGCCTTAACTGAGCGTATCGACGCCCGGGTGCTCGCCTTTCCGCGCTACGATTGCTCGATCCACGCGCAGCTGGCCGCGAAGGCATTGCACGGCCAGATGGGTGACCTGCTGGACAGCGTCCATGGAATGGCAACTTTGTTCGCACTCGATCGGTTCGGCGCTAAGAGCGAATTAGTTGCCGACGCCGGACTGTTGTTGTTGGATCGTTATGTTGCATCCAACGCTGCGTATTCGGCCGCACGTTTGAATGATGACGCGGTAGTCGAATGGGTGTCCGAGCTTGAGTTTGGCACGTTGGGGCTACCCGTGCCGGACTTGCAGGTGCTGCTGGACACGCCAGTCGTGCTCGCTGCTGAGCGGGCGGAATCGCGTGCGCAGCAGGATAGTACGCGGGCGAAGGACGCATATGAAGTCGATGGCGGCTTGCAGTCTCGAACAGCTGATGCATATCGTCGGCTGGCGTCGCGGAATTGGGTTTCCGAGTGGTTGATCGCCCCGCACGACGCCGACGCGGGGGCTGTAGCAGAGGTGATCCTCCACCGTTTTGGAATGTAGTGTGCAACTATAGGAGCCATGAACGCAACTATTCTTGTCGTCGATGATGACCCCGCAATCTCGGAGATGTTGTCCATCATCTTGGAGTCTGAGGGCTTTAATATTGTCGCGGTGATGGACGGAGCGGAAGCTGTGTCTACGGCCGAACGGGTTCAGCCGGACCTTATCTTGTTGGACTTGATGCTGCCGGGGATGAATGGCATTGACATTTGTCGTACTATTCGGCAGACCTCAAGTGTGCCGATTGTGATGTTGACGGCGAAGACCGACACCGTGGATGTGGTGCTCGGGCTGGAATCCGGCGCCGATGATTATGTGAATAAGCCTTTTAAGCCGAAGGAATTGGTCGCCCGCATTCGTGCGCGTCTGCGCCGGACCGAGGATAATCCCGCTGAGGTGATCGAAATTGGTGATCTCACTGTCGATGTGCCCGGCCATGTGGTGACTCGAGGCGGCGAGGAGATTCAGCTCACCCCGTTGGAGTTTGATTTGTTGCTAGAACTTGCGAGTAAACCGCGCCAGGTGTTTACCCGTGAGGAATTATTGGAAAAGGTGTGGGGTTACCGCCACGCTTCTGATACTCGCTTGGTCAACGTGCATGTGCAGAGACTGCGCGCAAAGATCGAGAAGGATCCGGAGAATCCTCAGATTATTCTCACGGTAAGGGGCGTGGGCTATAAGACAGGATTTGGCGAGTAGTCCATCGTGGTTGCGGACGTCCGGCGGAAGTTTTTCCTTCTCCGCCACCAAGTAGTGGAACTCTGGCGCACGTCTCTGCAGGTTCGCGTCATCGGTTCGATTTTGGCTGCCACCGTGCTGGTGGTGGCCGTGCTTGGTTTGTTCATGGTGAACGTGGTTGCCCAGCGGTTGGTGGACGCCAAGCTGGAGATCGCGAACTCGGAGATTGACCGCGCGCGCATTGCCGTGGAGCAGCAAATCGCCGCTACGGACTCTTCCAACTCGTTGCAAACTCGCGTGAATTCCGCCCGTGCCGCGCTGGCCAACCGCAACGGTTCCGCTGCGGACCCGTCCACGGTGTTCGAGCCAGTGCTCATCGTTGACGATGGCTCTGACATCACCTCACCGGAGGGTTACCAAATCCCAGAACGGTTGCGTCATTTTGTTAGCGAGGGCCAAGTGTCTTCCCAATTTGCCACCATTAACCGGGTGGACGGCAACCCGTATAAGGCGCTGATTATTGGGTCCCCGACAGATTCAGATATCCCCGGCCTGCAGGTGTATCTAGTGATGCCGCTGGAGGCGGAGGAATCGACGCTCGCGCTGATGCGGGGCTTGCTTTCGGCAGGTGGTGTGGTCCTTGTGGTGCTCATCGTGGGCATCGCTTGGTTGCTCACACAGCAGGTCACCGCCCCGGTGCGTTCCGCGAGCCGCATTGCCCAGCGTTTCTCTGCTGGTCATTTGCGGGAACGCATGGTGGTGGAAGGCGAAGATGAGATGGCTCGCCTGGCGTTGAGTTTTAACACTATGGCCGAGAACTTGTCCAAGCAGATTCACCAGCTGGAGGAGTACGGCAATCTGCAGCGCCAGTTCACCTCGGACGTGTCGCACGAATTGCGCACTCCGCTGACTACGGTGCGCATGGCGGCGGACATGATCGCGGACAATTCGGATTCGTTGGACCCGTACACGCAGCGCGCTAGCCAGCTTATGGTCCGCGAGCTGGACCGTTTTGAATCGTTGCTCAATGACTTGTTGGAGATTTCTCGGCATGACGCTGGCGTGGCTGATCTTTCCGAAAGCCAGACGGACATTAAAACGTGCGTTGCCGCCGCCTGGAAGCAGGTGCATCACCTTGCGGAGAAACTGGGCGTGACGGTGACGTTCCGCCAGCCGGAGGGGCCGGTGCCGGTGACGGTGGATTCCCGTCGCATCGAGCGCATCTTGCGAAATCTGCTTGCGAACGCAATTGACCACAGTGAAGGCAAGCCAGTGGAGGTTGACGTGGTGGCCACTGACGACGCCGTGGGTATCGCCGTGACTGACCATGGCGTGGGCCTCAAACCCGGCCAGGAAGAGCTAGTGTTCAACCGCTTCTGGCGGGCCGACCCGGCGCGCGTGCGTCACTCTGGTGGCACTGGGCTCGGCCTTGCCATTGCGCATGAGGACGCCCTGCTGCATGGCGGTACGTTGGACGCGGTCGGTGAGCCGGGCAGAGGCTCGCGGTTCCGGTTGACGTTGCCGCGTCAGCCGCAGGCCCCCTACAAGGAAAGCCCCATCCCGTTGGAGTTGCCGCCCCCGCCGGGGCCGAAGCACGCGGCCCCGTCGTCGACGAAGGAAGTGAGCGTATGAAGAGGATCGGCGTAGTGGTGTTCGCGGCGTCGATACTCGTGGGGTGCACGACAGTGCCGGGGGACTCCGCGCCGCAAGCGTTGCGTTCTTTCACGCCGGCGCAGACGAGTACGGCGGCCTCGGGTCCGGCGGTGGGCAGAGAGCCGGATTTGCTGTTGCGCGACTTTTTCGCGGCTTCGGCGGTGCCTACGCAGCGGCACCAATCGGCACGCGCCTTCTTAACCAAACGTATGGGTGAGGAGTGGGATGATCAGTCCACGACGATGATCCTGGATCGCATTGACCTGAATGCCAAACCGGGCGCCTCAAACGACGCCATTTCCTACGTGGTGCGCGGCACGGTGGTCGGATCGCTGGGCACGGGTGGGGTGTACCGTCCCGACCACGGCGATTATGAAACGGTGATCGAACTGCAGCGCGAGGAAGGGGAATGGCGTATTTCCGGCCTGCCCGCCGGGGTCATTATGGAGCGCTCCGAGATGCGCAACAATTACCAGCCCTACCACCTGTTTTTCTTCGATCCCACCGAGAAGTTTCTGGTGCGCGACCGGCGTTGGGTGTACAACGGGCAGGCGAGCCTGGACACCGCGCTGATTTCACTGCTGATGGAAGGCCCGCAGGGCCCGCTCGCTCAGGGTGTGATGACGAAGGTGCCGAAAAACGCCGCGTTTACCGGCAAACATGAAGGCAAATACACGTTTACCGGCTTGGGTGAGCTCGACGAGGAAGCGCGCCATCGATTTACCGCACAGCTGACTTGGACGCTGGCTTCCGCGGGCGTCAACGCGCCGTATAGCGTGGATTTCGACGGCTCGCAGGAAACCGACATCACAGTCGAAGATGTGGCTGAGTTTAACCCTAATGCCGACGACGGTGCGATTGTTCCCCTGTATGCGCTGAGCAGCGGTTCCCTCTACACGGTGGATTCCTCGCGGGCGGCACCGGTGAGCGGCAAGTTCGGGACCTCCGGTGCGATTGAGTCCGCGGATGTGTCCTCCTCGGCGGGCGTGACCGCAGCCGTGCTGAAACGCGGCGAAGGGGAGGACCGTAAATCCACGCTGGAGTTGGCTCGGCAAGATGGCCAGGTGACCGAGGCGTTGCAGGCGCGATCGTTGTCTCGGCCCACCTTCGAGCATGATGGGACGGCGTTGTGGACGGTGTCTGACGGCAAGCAGATTATCCGGGTGGCGCGTTCCACAACTACCGGGGAGTTGGCTCAGATTGAGGTGGACGCCTCCGAGCTGGACAATTCGGAGGAACCGATTAGCGTGCTTCGCCTGTCTCGAACCGGCGTGCGCGTCGCGATGATTATGGGTGGCCGGGTGTACGTGGGCACCGTGGCGCGCCCTACCGCTGGTGAGCGCAAGATTGTGGATGTGATCGAGGTGGCGCCCACCATTGGCGATACCGCACTCACGTTGGATTGGCAGCACGACGATTCGTTACTCATCGGTACCGCGAGCTCGGAAGCGCCGGTGTGGCGCGTGGAGGTGGATGGCTCCGCGTTGTCCTCACTTCCCACCGGAAATGTGACCGCCCCAGTGGTGGCGATCGCGGCGTCCGCAAACACGGTGTACATCACGGATTCCCGCGCTGTGCTGCGGCTTCCCACCTCCGCCGAGGGCACTGCCTTTTGGCGGGAGGTGCCCGCGCTGCAGGGCACGCGGGCGGCGCCGGTGGTAGCGAATTAATGGAGCTGTTGCTGCCGCAAAGCTGCGCGGGGTGCGGGGTTGCGGGGTCGCGTCTCTGTGCTGCATGTAGAACGCGGTTGCGTCAGCCTCCGTATCGGGTGGCCACGCAGGTGGACCCACTGGTGCCGGTGTGGGCGCTGGCACCCTACGCCGGGGTGCACCGGCAGGTGATCCTGGCGATGAAGGAACGTGGGCGGATGGATATTCGGCCAGACATTGGGGCGGTGCTCGGGGCTGCCGTTCGGTTTCTCGTGGCCCGCGGCGAGGCGGACGGTGGGGCAGTGTTGGTGCCGGCGCCGACGCGGCGTCGAAACGCGCGGCTTCGGGGCGGGGATCCGGTGACGGCGATCTGCCAAACGAGCGGTTTTGCCACCTGCTGTTGCCTCGAACACAGTGCTGGGGTGCGGGATTCCGTGGGGTTGTCGCCGGTGCAGCGGCGGGCGAATCTGGCGGGCGGGGTGCGGCTCAAATCGGCCGTAACGTTGCCGCGTGTGGCGTTGCTCGTGGACGACGTTGTTACTACGGGGGCAACGGGGGAAGCGGCCGTAAACGTGCTGCGTAGCGCGGGTGTGCAGGTCACGGGTGTATTGGTTGTATGTTCGGCATAACTCGTGGCGCGATGGTTATGACCAGAGGTATTCTGAAAGTGCAGTTCACCGTTGGACGCTGTGAGTAAATCCGCTCACAGTGTGCGGTGGCCCGATACCGGGAGGTAAGAGCACGTGACCAGACCTGCTGATAGCAACGTTCTGCGCCCCGAAACTCAGGTGAGTATCACTGGACGGAATGTGGAAGTGCCGGAGCATTTCGCTGAGCGAGTCCAGAAGAAACTTGCCAAGATCGAGCACCTCGATCCGACCCTCACCTTCTTCCATGTGGAGCTTCAGCACGAGCCAAATCCGCGCCGCGCTGATGAAAGCGACAAGATTCAAATCACGGCGACCGGCAAGGGGCATATCGCCCGTGCCGAGGCGAAGGAAGACAGCTTTTATGCGGCGTTGGAAACCGCCCTTGCCCGCATGGAGCGTTCGCTGCGGAAAGTGAAGGCTCGCCGAAAGATTAGCCGTTCTGGGCACCGCGCGCCCCTGGGTGCGGGTGCGTTGGCGGCGGAGCTTGTCAACGAGGTAGCGCCGAAGGTTGAGGCGAAGGGGGAGTTCGATGAGGACCCCTACGCAGATGCCGTCACTGATGTCATGCCTGGCCAAATTGTCCGCACCAAGGAACACCCCGCGACGCCGATGAGCGTGGATGATGCGCTCAGCGAGATGGAGCTGGTGGGGCACGATTTCTACCTGTTTGTGAATGAGGAAACGGGCCGCCCGTCGGTGGTGTACCGCCGCCACGCGTTTGATTACGGCTTGATTAGCCTGGCAGCTGAGGAGTAAGATTTTTCAAGTTTTACTGAACTTTCTATTGGGCCCGCCTCCGTGTGGAGGCGGGTTCGCTGCTGAGTGGGCCAGGGAGTAGAATGGCCGGGACTGTTGATAAAAACCCTCAATTTTTGTAAGGACTTAAAGCCCGTGTTTGGACTGTCCAAAATCCTGCGAATTGGTGAAGGCCGCGCCGTGAAACGCCTCCAGAGGATTGCCGACGCTGTGATCGATTTGGAAGCGGAATACTCTGGGATGAGCGATGCGCAGCTCAAGCGTCAGACCGCAGAATTCAAGGATCGTCTGGCCGCCGGCCAAGACCTTGATGACATGCTGCTGGAGGCCTTTGCCGTTGCCCGCGAAGCCTCGTGGCGTGTGCTGGGGCAGAAGCATTACCCCGTGCAGATTATGGGTGGGGCGGCGCTGCATTTTGGCAACGTGGCCGAGATGCGCACCGGTGAAGGTAAAACCTTGACCTGCGTGCTTCCCGCATACCTTAACGCGTTGGAGGGCAACGGCGTGCACGTGGTCACCGTGAACGATTACCTGGCTAAGCGCGACGCCGAGTGGATGGGGCGCGTGCACCGCTTCCTCGGGTTGACCACGGACGTGATTTTGTCCGAGATGACCCCGGATCAGCGCCGGGTTGCCTATAACGCGGACATTACCTACGGCACGAACAATGAGTTCGGGTTCGATTATTTGCGCGATAATATGGCGCGTTCTATTGATGAGTTGGTGCAGCGCGAGCACAACTACGCCATCGTCGACGAGGTGGACTCGATTCTTATCGACGAAGCGCGTACACCGCTGATCATTTCCGGCGCGGCGGACGGCTCTTCCGAATGGTATTCCGCGTTTGCGATGATCGTGCCTCGCATGACCCGAGACCTGCACTATGAGATCGATGAGCGGAAGCGCACCATCGGTGTGAAGGAAAAGGGCGTGGAGTATGTCGAAGATCAGCTTGGCATTGACAACCTGTATGCCCCAGAGCACTCCCAGCTGGTGAGTTACCTGAATAACGCGATTAAGGCGAAGGAGCTGTTCGCCCGCGACAAGGACTACATCGTGCGCAACGGTGAGGTCATGATTGTTGACGAATTCACGGGCCGCGTGCTGGCCGGGCGCCGCTACAACGATGGTATGCATCAGGCCATCGAGGCCAAAGAGGGCGTGGAGATCAAAAACGAGAACCAAACCTTGGCCACTATTACCCTGCAGAACTATTTCCGCCTGTATAAAAAGCTGGCCGGGATGACGGGTACCGCGGAGACGGAAGCTTCCGAGCTGCACCAGATTTATAAGTTGGATGTGGTGCCGATTCCCACGAACCGCCCCAATCAGCGGGAAGACCTCACCGACCTGGTGTACAAAACCCAAGAAGCGAAGTTCGCGGCCGTGGCCGACGATATCGCCGAGCGTTCTGCCGCGGGTCAGCCGATCTTGGTGGGTACGACGTCGGTGGAGCGTTCCGAGTACTTGTCGCACTTGTTGCAGCGTCGGGGCATTAAGCACCACGTGCTGAACGCGAAGTACCACGACAAGGAAGCCGAAATTGTGGCCCAGGCTGGTTTGCCAGGCGCGGTAACCGTGGCCACCAACATGGCCGGCCGCGGTACTGACATCGTGTTGGGCGGCAACCCGGATATCCTGGCCGACTTGAACTTGCGTGCGCGCGGCTTGGACCCGGTGGAAAGCCCGGAGGAATATGAGGCGGCGTGGGATGAGGAAATCACCCGCATGAAGAAGCGTTCCGCCGAGTTGGCGGAACGGGTGCGCGCCGCTGGCGGCCTCTACGTGTTGGGTACGGAACGCCACGAGTCCCGCCGTATTGACAACCAGCTGCGCGGTCGTTCCGGCCGCCAAGGCGACCCGGGCACCACTCGCTTCTACCTTTCCATGCGTGATGAGCTCATGGTGCGGTTCTCCGGTCAGTCCATGGAGGCGATGATGAACCGCCTCAATGTGCCGGATGATGTGCCGATTGAGGCGAAGATGGTCTCCAGCGCGATCAAGGGCGCGCAGACCCAGGTGGAGAACCAGAACTTTGAGATGCGTAAAAACGTGCTCAAGTATGACGAGGTGATGAACGAGCAGCGCAAGGTAATTTACCGCGAGCGCCGCGAAATCCTCGATGGCCGCGATGTCCGCGACCAAGTCCAAAGCATGATTGAAGAAACGATCGAGGCCTATGTGGACGGCGCTACCGCCGCTGGCTACGTGGAGGACTGGGATCTGGATGCGCTGTGGAATGCGTTGGAGAGCTTGTATGGGCCGTCCATGAGTTGGGAAAGCATGCTCCAGGGCGCCGAGTACGGCGGCCCGGGCGAATTGTCTGCGGCGGATTTGCGCGACGCGCTTATCGATGACGCGCACAAGCAGTACCAGGCCTTGGAATCCCAGGTGGCAATGATCGCCGGTGAGGGACACATGCGTGCGATTGAGCGCATGGTAATCCTCAACGTGGTGGATAAAAAGTGGCGCGAACACCTCTACGAAATGGACTACCTGAAGGAGGGCATTGGCCTGCGCGCGATGGCGCAGCGTGACCCGTTGGTGGAATACCAAAAAGAGGGTGGCGATATGTTCAACGCGATGAAAGACGGCATCAAGGAAGACACCGTCCGTGAGCTGTTCTTGTTGCGCAAGCAATTCGTGCCCGACATGGAGGCGGCGGGTAGTGCCGACGTGAATAACGACGGCAAGGTTGACGCGAGCGACCTTGGTATTCGCCGCCAAGACCCCCGGAACCTGCGCATGAGCGGCCCTGCCGAAGTCTAGGAATAGGACAACACGCCTTGGAGGCGTTTCGCGCACCTTGTCACAGGACGCGGAGCGCCTCCAACGTGATGTTGCCGGCTTCACCGAACCGTAATTTCGCTGCGTAGGCGAAGGTTTCCCCGGCGAGGTTGCACGCCCCGCAGATGCTCACCGTGTTGGCGCCGGTGCGGTGCGCGTGGATCGACCGGATGCTGGCGTTGCCGCGCTTTGTCCAAACCTTGCGGCGGGCGGCGAGGTGGCGGAGTACGGCGGGGGAGTAGCGCTGCGTCGATAAGGACGATAGTGGTTTGCGTCCGGCTGCTACGTCGAGGGCGCCCATGATGAGCCGGTGGACTACTTGTTCATTGCGCGGCGGCGATGGGTGCGGTGGGCGGGGCGGGTGCGAGGAAGGCGATTGCTGCGTTGCTTGGGTTGGTTGCGAAGCTGGATCCGGCGCGCCGGGTTGCCAGATTTTCAGGTGGTTAAGTCCAGGTATTGCGGTGAGCATCTGTGTGTTTCCCCCAAGAAGCCACAAGAATTTATATTGTGCACGGTGACAATTGTGTGTATTCGGGCTAGTTTTACTATGACACGAATTGCGGGCGGATGCGCGCTGAATTCAGAGCGAAGGAGAATGCAAGGTGCGAGGCTTAGTCGTTGAGTATGGCGGCGTGTTAGACGGTTCGGACGAAGATCAGCGCAGGTGGCGCAACCTGTTAGCCACCGCCCGCGCCCAGGGCGTGGGTACGGTTATCCTTTCGAATGAGGAAGACCCAGCGAAGATTGCGGCGATGCAGGCGCTGCGTGCCGACGGCGTGGTGGACGCCGTGGTGTTGTCCAAGGACACGGGGATTGAGAAGCCGGAGCCGGAAGCGTTCCAGATCGCGGCGGACGTGGTGGAATTGGATCGGCGCGATTGTGTGCTGGTGGATAGCGAGATTCTGAACGTGCGGGCTGCGGTGGACGCGGGCTTGGTGGGGGTGTATTACCAGCAGTTCGATCGTGCGGTCGTGGAGATCACGGGTTTGTTCGGCATTGAGGGCGAGTTCTAGTGCGCGTATATATCCCAGCCACGTTCGGCATTCTTGATCAGCTGCACGATTCCGGCGTGTTTGCGGCGACCTCTGGATGGGGGTTCGCCGTCACCCCCGCATTGTTGGATTTTTATACGTCCGGGGATGAGGACGAGATTGCCCATATCGCATTCGATGAGGCGGCGCGGGCGTCGTTACGCTTGTTGGCGGGCGGGGAGTCTCCGTTTCCGCATCGGCGCGTGGTGGTGACTGCCGAGCTGCCGGATTCACAGGTGACGTTGCTGCCGGAGCAGGGGGAGTCGGTGGTGAAGTTGTCCCCGGCGCAGGTGGAGTTGGCGCAGGTGGCGGCGATTCACGTGGATGTTGCGGAAAGCGAATCGGCCACCGCGGCGGGGATTGCGGCGGTGGACGCGGCGGATTTGGGCGACGAGGATGCCGAACTGGCGGTCGGTGACGCGTTGGATAACCTGATGGCTTGGTACGACCCAGTAGAGCTTCCGCTATTGGTAGCTTTATTCTAATTTTTGCGGGGCGGCGGATTTCCAAATGAACCTACGTGTGCGTAAGCTACGGTATCGTTACGTCAGTACACGATAGGAGCCTCACATGGCACCAGCCCTCCCCCACGATGGTTTGCGCGCTTTGCGGAGTGCGCTGCGGCGCTTTACTTCGCCTTTGCTGCCCGACGATTACACGCAGCTTGTGAACCCGCTGTGGTCGCAACGCGAGCTACGCGGCCGAATCGAACGTGTGGACAGGCCTACCCCCGATACCGTGAGCTTGAGCATCCGCCCGGGGTGGGGCGTGCCCGTGGACTTTCACGCCGGCCAATACATTGGCATCGGCGTGCCTATCGACGGCCGCTACACCTGGCGTAGCTATTCATTAACCTGCGCTCCCCATCCTGATGGCGACGTATTGACCGTGACGGTGCGCGCGGTGGAGCGCGGCAAATTATCCAACCATCTGGTGGGCACCGCGGTGCCCGGCATGGTGGTGCGCCTGGCGGCCCCCGCCGGGGATTTCCACCTCACCGACCCGGTACCGGACAAACTTTTGTTTGTCTCGGCGGGTACCGGGATTACCCCGATCATTGGCATGCTGCGGACCCTGGTCGACCGCGATCAGCTGGGCGACGTGGTGGTGGTGCATTCGGTGCGGCACCGCGGCGACCTGCTGTTCGGGGACGTGCTGGACGCGCTACCGGTGCCGGTGCATGTGCAGGTGACCAGCGAAGACGGCCGCCTCAGCGTGGACGATATTGAAGCACTAGTTCCGGATGTTTCCGAGCGTGTGATCTACGCCTGTGGCCCGGCCGAAATGCTTGACGATTTCGAAGCCCGCTGGCCGGATGTGCGCACCGAACGTTTCACTTTAGATCGGGCATCGGACGCCACCGGAGGGGAGATTACGTTCGGGGATCGTGCCACGGTGACGGCCGACGGCGCCACCACAATTTTGGAAGCGGGTGAAGGCGCCGGGGTGCAGTTGCCGTTCGGCTGCCGCATGGGAATCTGTCAAACGTGTGTCCGCCCGTTGGAGGATGGGCACGCGCACGATCTACGCACCGGGGAAACCCATAACCCGGGGGAGCGTATTCGCACATGTGTATGTGTTGCGGCGGGGAACGTACGAATCGGCCTTTAGGAGAATCATGGCAATTGACAATATCCGTGCGTATTCGCACCTGAGCGACGAAGACATTGAAGAAATCGGGCGCCGGCTTGACGCCATCAAGCAGGAAGTAGAAGCCTCCCTCGGGGAGCGCGACGTCGCCTATATTAAAGGCCTCATTCGTTTCCAGCGCGGCTTGGAGGTCGCGGCACGGGCCACGCTGTTGTTTAGCCACAAGCGGGCCTGTTTCTGGGCGGGCAGCGGAATGCTCGCGCTGTCTAAGATTCTGGAAAACATGGAGATCGGCCACAATGTGATCCACGGCCAGTGGGACTGGATGAACGATCCCGAAATCCACTCCACGACGTGGGAGTGGGACATGACGTGCCCGAGTTCCCAGTGGATGCACTCGCACAACTTCGTGCACCACAAGTACACCAACATCATTGGCATGGACAATGACGTGGGATACGGCATTTTGCGCGTGACCCGTGACCGTGCCTGGACGCCGGCCCACGCCTTCCAGCCGGTGACTAACGTGGTGCTGGCCTCGCTGTTCCAATGGGCGATCGCCTTCTACGACGTGGAGCTGGGCCGCTATTTCGCCGGCAAGCAAACCTGGGAGGAGACGGCGCCGCGGTTCTGGGAGGCGGTGCGGAAATCCCGCAATCAGGTGCTCAAGGATTACGCGCTGTACCCCGCGTTGTCCGGGCCGAATTACTTCAATACCGTGGCCGCGAACGCTACCGCCAACTGGCTGCGCAGCGTGTGGGCGTATGCGGTGATCTTCTGCGGGCATTTCCCTGATGAGGCGGAAACCTTTACCAAGGAGCAACTACGCACCGAATCACACGCGGAATGGTATCTGCGGCAAATGCTCGGCTCGGCGAATTTCCATGGCGGCAAGCTCTTAACCATCTTGTCTGGCAACCTCAACTACCAGATTGAGCATCATTTGTTCCCCGACATGCCGTCGAACCGGTTGGCCGAGGTAGGCAAACAGGTGCAGCAGTTGGCGGAGGAGTTTGATTTGCCGTACAACGTGGATTCCTTCCCCATGCAGTTTTTGAAGGTGCAGCGCACGCTGCTCAAGCTCACGTTGCCGAACCGCTTCTTGGTCGCCTCCCCGCATAATGCGCCGGAGGTGCGCTCCAATAAGGCGTTTACAGAAAATCCTCAGATTGAGCAGCAGTTGCATGTTGGGGCTGATGAGCATGGTGTGCGCCGCGGGTTGAAGAAGGGCCTGAAATTGTTGAAGGCGATTCGTCCGGGCGCGCGCGAAGTAGTGAATTGCTACCTTGGCCGGGGTGTTCGTGGAACGGAGTCGGTCGCGGCGTCGCAACCCGAAAAATTGAGCAAAACTTAATTAGCTGAGAAAAAGCTGAGCTTTCCGTAATTCTCCTGTATGCGTTCACCTGCAGGTTCGCTCACTTTCAATACCTTTTACCATTTGGGGGTAGTGAACCTGAGTTGTTTGTAGGAAAAGTGACAAAATGGCATATTGGGAGCTTCGAGAGCCATCGCGGTGGCCATGAAATACGGAAGGCAAAGCTTTATGTTGCAGCTGAGACTGCGCGCACGAGCGGCGGCGACGCTTCTTGCGATCGTTGCGGTACTGTTCGCGCTTACGGTTCCACCCGCCCACGCGCAAACCCCTATGGGCGTGGAGGTCACCTCGGCTAGTCTCGTGAAGTCAAACGCCAACGGCGTTGTTGCCCGGGAAGGCGAACAAGCGCAGCTATACGTCGGCGACCTCGCCCGTGCAACCATCAGCTTCCGTGTCCTTGAACCTATGCAGGTGCAGGCCGGGGACACGCTGACGGTTACCTTGCCGGACGAGGTCAACCAGTATCGGAGTGCTCCGTTTGCAATGTACTTGGACCGGGATGCGGCCACCCAGGTTGCTATCTGCCAGCCTGAGGAGCGCGCCATCGTGTGCACCGCAAACGAAGAATTCGCTCAACGCGCCGGGGACCAGGCAAACGGTGAAATTTGGTTCGTGGTGAGTGTCGCGCAGCTTGCGGAGCCCACCGAGTTTGTTTTCCAGGTCAATGACGCGGCCGCCGCCGCTGCTGTGCCGTTGGGTGTGAAGGAGCGTGTGCGGGGCTATCAGCCGCAACGCTTTGACAAGGTGTCCACCCCAATTACCCCACAGCATCGGTCTATCCCGTGGTCCGTGCGCTTCAACGGCGGCACCATCGCCGAAGAGCACGGCGTGGCGTTTGACGGGCGCACCGTGCATACCATTGAATTTGAGGATCGGCCGGACCCTGCGCGGCAAGTGCTACCCGCAGCCGAGAATTACCGCAACGTGCTGGGTTCTTGGGCGCTGGCGGAAGCCAACACCGAAGAGCAGCCGACGCAGCAGCAACGCGCCCTTGCCAAGGTGGGGGCTTCCCTTGCGGATGGCTTCACCATGGATGTGAAATTCGCGGGTGACGAGGCTGCGATCATCACCCTCACCGGACCTTTTCGTGCGGACGCGAACTACACGATGAGCGCGCACATGCCCATCCGGGAGGAATTTCACGATCAGGTCTGCGGGTTTGATTACCGCAACGATGTCACGTTGCTCGGGCCAAATTTGGCGGCTACTTCCGCAGCGGTGCGCTGCGGGGATGCTGGGGGTGGCCGTATCACCCTGGCACCCGGGTTTGGTTCCGTGAAGGTGACCAAAACGTTTGACAATCCCGATAATGTGCCCGCCGAGCAATACCTCGACGCGGAATACCAGGTGAAAGTGAAGTACGCGTTTCCGGCTGGTGGCCATGCAGCGGACTACCAGGTGGAAGGTCGGCCGTACGCTGCACCGGGCACGCTCAACGCTGACGGGACCGGTGGGGAGGCGCTGATCACTCTGGTGGGCAAGGATGGGACACTGGCGGGCGAACTGGCGGGCATGCTGCCGGCTGGGACGGCCGTGGAGCTGGTGGAAGTGTTGCCCCGCGTCGCGGGCATTGTGTGGAAAGCGCCGATCATCGAGCCGCAGCGCTTCGATATTGTCAGCATGGAAACCACCGAGGCGCGGCTGGTCAACGGCATCCAAAAGGTTACCGGTGATACCGCACCGGTGAAGATCTTTAAGAAGGTGGAGGGTGACCTGCCCAACCCGCCGCAGTTTTTCGATTTCCTAGTCCAATGCGAAGGTTCACCCGACCGCGATGTGCGCGTGCAGGTGAACAAGGAAACCGGAGTGGGGACCTTCGAGGTGGGGAAAAAGTGCACCGTCACGGAGAAGGACAGCACGGTCCCAGAGGGCTACCGTTGGGACAAGCCGGTAACGCAAACCGTGGAGATCCCGCGGGAGGGCTACACCTTTCAATTTGTGAACACCTATGTGCGCGATCACGGCAACCTTGGGCACTTTACCCTCACCAAGATTGTGGAGGCCGAGCCCGGCGTAGCCGTCCCATCCACCTTTGATTTCGCCTACCGCTGCGAGCGGGACGACACCGACGATGTGTTTACCGGCAAGCTGGAAAAGGTTGCCCCGAATACGCCTGCGCAGTCACCCGGTGTGCCGGAAGGCTTTACCTGCGCCGTCACGGAGATGAACGCCGACGTCGAGGGGGCGGACCTGCAGCTCATCAACCCCGGCACCGTCAAGGTTGGTGAGAACATCACTATCACCAACGTGTACAAGCGCATTGTGCCTCTGGACGGTACGTTTACCGTAAAGAAGATTGTGAAGGCGGAGCCCGGCATGAACGTGCCGGACACCTTCCACTTCGACTACCGGTGTACTAAGCCCGGCGAGCAGGACATCTTGGGCAAAGTCACCGGCGTGAAGGCGGGCGCCACCGGCTCTTCCGCGCGAATTCCGGAGGGCTATCAGTGCACCGTCACTGAACGCGACGCGAGTATCGACGGCGCGGACTGGACGTTGAAGGTTTCCGGCGAGGTCGCCGCGGGCGACGTCGCTACGGTGACGAACACGTACACCCGCCCCGATGGTTCCGTACTGCGCCAGCACTCCAGCCTGCCGTGGTGGATTCTGGGGATCCCGCTGCTCGGCGGTCTCGCGCGCGGTGCTACGGAAAGCGGCGGCGGTTCTGCGGGTGGTGGTGATACCCCAGCTGGTGCGGCACCGCAGGCGGCTGCCACCCACAACGATGTGCAACCTGCCTCAGCTGTGAACGCGAAGACGGTGGGGGAGTCGGCGCGCCCCAGTGTGCTGGCTAGCACCGGCGCCTCCGTGCTCGGCGTGGTGGTGCTCGCCGCGATCGCCGTGGCCGTGGGTGTGTTCCTGATCCGCCGTAACAAGAAGTAGTCGCCTAGGCGGCGGGGGTGGTGTCTTTCGTCCACGTCGCCGAGGTGAACGGCTGGATGCGCTGCTCCTTATCGGTAAGTAGACCCCACAGTCGCACCGCGAGGGCGGCGACAACCACCGCTACAAACATGGGCAGATAGCCCTGCGCTTGCATGTCCGTGAACTCGATGGCGGCGATCATGCCGAACATGGGGGCCGCCATCGTGGTGGACAAAAATGCCGCAGCGCCCATGAGTGCGCATGCACCAAGCGGCACTTGCGGAAACAGGGGATCGATTGCGAGGCCGATGATGGCCCCAATGATCGCACCGAGCGAGAACGCCGGCGTGAGCGTGCCACCCACGGTGCCCACTCGGAAACACACCAGCACCATGCATGCCCGGGCCACCCCGAGGACCACCAGGGTGCCAAGCGGCAAGCCTAACGTGAAAATGGTGTCCGCCGCCCAGCGGCCGTTGGCGCTCACCCCGGGGATGAAGTATGCGGCGGCTGCGACCCCGCAAAACGCGAGGGGCATTTGCCACAGGATCTGCCAATCCAGCGGCCGCGAGGCGGCTGCTGCTCGAGCTGCGATGCCAAACCAATGGCCCGCCATACCAGCTACGAACCCCACGATGATCGCGGCCACCACATTGTGGAAATCTTCCGTGAGCGGCACGGTGTGATAGATAGGGTGCGGGGTGATAAAGAGCCCTGTGGTCGCTACGGCGGTGGCGGAGGTGAGCATGGCAGACACTACGGTGCGGGTAGACATTTCCACGAGTAACAACTCGAGCGTAAACAACGCGCCCGCCAGCGGCAGGTGGAACGATGATGCCAAGCCTGCGCCGGCGGCAGAGGCGATGACAATGCGCCGAGAATGCAAGTCGAGGTGGAACCAGGTGGCGATGCTCGCGGCGGACAAGCCGCCCGCCAACCTGGGCGCGTTTTCCCGGCCGACGGGGGCGCCAGCAGCCACGGAAATCACTTGGATAAACACGCTGCATAAGGTTTCAACCGTGGGCATGAGTCGGCCCTGCATCGCGCCGGGCACCGACACCATTGGGCGGCCGAGTTTGCCCAGCAGGTACCACGCCCACGAAGTGGTAAAGCCGACGAAAATCAAGCTGATTGCCAGCCGTGCGGGGGACACCGCCGAACCCGGATCCAAGGTGACGAGGTGGTTGGTGCCATACACCAACTCCTCCGTCACCACGATGGCGTAGTTCAATCCTGCCACCAACAAGCCGGTGACCGCCCCCGCCAGCACTGCAATTACCGCCAACCGATTCAGCGGGGTTTCTGTCATTGTGCCCCGGTCCACGGCGGGCAGCATGGGTGGCTCAGTGGCTATCCGGTCGTGGTGTGCGTCAATGAGCTTGCGTTCGGTGAGCCCTTGGCCGGAGCTGTCATGGCTGCGGGAATGACCACTACCAACCCACCAGCCCATGCTAGGACCAATCCTCGTTGCTGCGCAGCGCTTGCAACAGGCCCCGCACCGCCGTGGCCCGCCGCGCGCTCGTGTCTGTGAGCGCGTTGAGGCCGCAATCCGGGTCGGTGAGGTGATCGCAGCCGCGCGCGCACTCCTGAACCGCCACCGCAAGATCGTCGAACATGTTAATGATTGTATCCGGCTCGACGTGGGCGAGTCCGAACGAACGAATACCAGGGGTATCAATAATCCAGCCGCCATGCGGCAGCCGCAGCGCCACCGACTGGCTGGAGGTGTGTCGGCCTTTGCCCACGCCGGATACCTCCCCGGTGGCGCGGTCCGCATCCGGCACGAGGCGATTCACCAACGTGGATTTCCCCACCCCGGAATGTCCGATGAGGGCGGTGATGTGGCCATCGACGAATTCTTCTACCCGCGAGATGGGGTCAGTAATGCCGCACACCACCACGGGAACATCGAGTTCCCGAAACTCTGCGGCGAACTCCGCCGGATCCCCCAAATCGGATTTGGTTAAGCAGATGATCGGGCGCACGCCACCGGTGAACGCGGCGATTAAGGCGCGCTCGACAAAGCCGGAGCGTGGCTCGGGATCGGCGATGGCGGACACGATCAACAATTGCTGGGCGTTGCCAACGATGATGCGTTCGTAGGGGTCGATATCGTCCGCTGTGCGGCGCAACACGCTCGTGCGTTCCTCCAGCCGGACGATTCTGGCCAAGCTGCCTGGTCGGCCCGATGTGTCGCCCACCACGGCGACACGGTCACCCACCACAATCGCCGTGCGCCCCAGTTCGCGGGCGCGCATGCACACAATCGGTTCGGTCGCGCCGTCGAGAATCACCCCCCACCGCCCGCGGTCTTTGGTGACCACCATGCCCACCTCGGCTTCGTGATGCGCGGGACGGTCCTTCGTTCGCGGGCGCGAGCCTTTCCCCGGGCGGATTCGAACGTCTGATTCGTCCCACGAACGCCTAGCCATCGGCGGCGTCTCCCCGTTGCTGTCCGGCCTCGCCACGCACCATGTCCTCCCACATGTGAGCGAACCCCGGCAGTGTTTTGTCCGTGGTGGCGATGTTTTCCACCTGGACATCGGGTACGCACAGGCCGATGATTGCGCCGGCGGTGGCGATTCGGTGATCGGCGTAACTACACCAAATGCCGCCGTGGAGTGGTTGCGGTTCGATGAGCAAACCGTCGGAAAGTTCGGTGCAGCGGCCCCCAAGATTGTTGATTTCCCGCGTGAGGGCCGCGAGGCGATTCGTTTCGTGCCCGCGCAGGTGCGCGATGCCGGTGAGGCGAGACTCGCCAGCCGCAAGCGTAGCCAGCGCCGCGATGGTTGGAGTGAGTTCGCCGATATCGCCGAGGTCGATGCTGATGCCCCGCAGTGGGTGCGGTGGGCCGGTGACGGTCAATGTGTCATCCGAAAGCGTGACCGAACAACCCATGGTGGTGAGGATGTCGCGGAAGCTATCTCCGGGCTGGGTGGTGCGGCTCGGCCACTGCGGGATGTGCACGGTTCCACCGGTGACTGCCGCCGCCGCGAGGAATGGCGTCGCGTTGGAAAGGTCCGGCTCGATATGCCACGTGCGTCCCGCGATGGGCCCCGGTTCCACGCGCCACCAAGCGTCGCCAGTGGTGACTTCCACGCCCGCCTCGCGCAGCATCTCCACCGTCATGTCGATGTGCGGGGTGCTGGGAATCCGCTTGCCTTCATGTCGAACACACAAGCCGTCGGTGTAGCTGGCGCCGGCCAATAACAAGCCCGAAACGAATTGCGAAGAAGCGCTGGCGTCGATTGTCACCTCGCCGCCGGTGGGTGCGCCGCCGCTGATGCTAAACGGCAGCGCATTGCCAAGGACGGTTACCCCGAGATCGCGCAGCGCATCCAACATTGTGTCCATGGGGCGCACGCGCGCTTGTTCGTCGCCGTCGAAGTGGGTGTTGCCTTCCGCGAGTGCCGCCACGGGGGGCACGAAACGCATGACGGTGCCTGCCAAGCCGCACTCAATGTCGCCGCCGTGGAGCCGCTGAGGTTGAACCTCCACCGTGGTGCCCGCCACGTTCATTTCTGCGCCTAAGGTTCGTAGCGCGTCCATCATTAGGTCGGTATCGCGGCTGCGTAACGCCCCCACCAGTGTGGAACGCCCGTGCGCTAATGCTGCGAGTACTAGCGCGCGATTCGTCATTGATTTCGAACCGGGCACGCGTTGTTCCCATGCGATGGGGCCGCGCGCCGTGGGGGCGTTCCATAACGGTGTTGCCGACGATATTAATTCACTCACGCCCCTATGATAAAGGCTTCCCGTTGCTTTTCGACGCCCCGCCTGCCGCCAGTAAGTCGGCGAATCCCGCGCCGGTGACGCTGGCGAGGTCACTCGGGGCAAGTTCAATATCCAAACCGCGTCGGCCGCCGGAAACGAAGATCGTGGCGAAATTTTGCGCGCTGCTATCAATCATGGTGGGCAGCGCGCGTTTTTGCCCGATGGGGGAAATACCGCCCGGGATATATCCGGAGGATCGTTGCGCATCGGCGGGGTCGGCCATGGTGGCTTTGGAGACGCCAAACGCGGCGGCCGCTTTTTTGAGGCTCAGCGAGTGCGTGACTGGGATGACTGCGACCGCGAGGCGACGCCGCGAACCCTTGCCGGCTGTGAGATCGATCACTAGGGTCTTGAAGATTTGATTGGAATTGATGTTCAATAACTGGTAGAGCTGTTCGGCGGCGTGGGCCCCATAGTCCCCGTCGCCAGCGTCGAAGGTGTGGCTGCGGTGGGGGACCGCGGCGTCGACAAGCGCTTGCAATGCGGCAGTAGCGGCGGCATGCGATTTCTTCTTTGCCATAAAAACACGATACAAGCCCTAAAATAATGGCTCATGACGGAAAATTCCTCCGCCCGGTTCGAAGCAGAAGCCCTCCCGCTTCTCGACCAACTCTACGGCGGTGCGCTACGCATGACCCGCAACCCCGCAGACGCCGAAGACCTCGTGCAGGAAACATATATGCGCGCATACCAAGCGTTCGACAGTTTCAAACCAGGCACCAACCTGAAAGCCTGGTTGTACCGCATTATGACCAACCTGTACATCAACTCTTACCGCAAAGCACAACGGCAACCCTCCCAGCTGCCCACCGATGAAATCACCGATCATCAGCTGCTGCAATCCTCGCAACACCTCTCTACTGGGTTGGAATCCGCAGAAGTTGAAGCGCTGAAACTTTTGCCAAACTCGGAAATCGCCCAAGCGCTCAACGATCTTCCAGAGGACTACCGAATGGTCGTGTACTACGCCGACGTTGAGGGGCTCGCCTACAAAGAGATCGCCGAAATTATGGGCACGCCGCTGGGCACAGTGATGAGCAGATTGCATCGGGGAAGAAAACAACTCCGAAGTGTGTTGAAGGATGTGGCCCACGAACACGGCATTGGACTCACTGATACTCAGGCGAAACCGACCAAGCGGAAGGCACCGGCAAAATGACAGACGCACACGAATGCTTTTGCGATTGCGAGGACGTCTATGAGGCGCTGTTCCTGTTGCTTGACGGCCACATGGATCCGGCGGAAGCTCGCAGGTTAAAGGAGCAAGTACTTGCCTGCCCCGCCTGCTTTGAAAAACTCGGAATCGAACAGGAAGTTCGCGCGCTAGTTCGTCGTTGCTGTGGTGTGCACGCGCCCGTCACCCTCCGCGAGCGCATTACCGTAGCGATTCGAATTGAGCAGCGCCGCGGCTAAGCGGGGCTGGTGGGGTGGCGCCGTTCGCGGCCGCCAACCACGCAAAAGCCGCTGGTCCCCCGATTATTTTGGTGGGGGAGCAGCGGCTTTTTGAACTCCAGTTGAAATGTTAGGAGTTGGGGCGTTTGCCGTGATTGGCCTTGCCCTTGCGGCGGTCCTTGCGCTTACGTCCACGCTTGCTCATACGATTCTCCTTGGAAATCGGGGTGAAAACTGCTCACCACTGTAGTCGCTTCTGAGCGTGGGATGAAATTTTAGACTGCTGCGCGGGTGCGGGTACGTCCACGGTTCTTACGGCGCTTGAGTGCACGGCGTTCGTCTTCGCTCATGCCGCCCCAAACGCCAGCATCCTGGCCGGATTCCAAAGCCCATGCGAGGCATTGGGAAGTTACGGGGCAACGGTTGCACACAACCTTAGCGGTTGCAATTTGTGCGAGTGCGGGTCCCGAGTTGCCGACCGGGAAGAAGAGCTCGGGGTCTTCATCGCGGCACACTGCCTTGTGGCGCCAATCCATGTTTGTTCTCCTTCTCGTGTCAGGTTGTTCTCAGCTTAAAATTACGCTGCATGATTGATACTCGCAAGGGTGCGTGAGCATACTCACGAGTTTGGGTGAATCTGGGGGAGGAGGACGTTTTCAGGTTCCGTATTTGGAATCGTATGACGTCTCCGGCTACTGCAAAATAATGGCACGCTACGAGTTTCTTGGCTAGAGTTTAGGTTCAAAATGTGCCGGAAATCACACTGGAGGGTGGCGGGCCGTACGCGCAATATAGGTGGTGCACGTTAAAATTATGGGCTTTGAAGTGCGCAATTCAAGGCTTCTGACCTGCTGAAATATAAGTTGTGTGACGGTGAGTATATTGTGTCTCCCTCCGTCAATTCGCGAGTTTCGCTGGAGGGGTAACGGGTGGGTGTGTTTCCTGAGCATCGGCGTCACAGGGGCGGAACGGTAAAGTTGATTGGCGTGACTGATTCGAAATATTTGCCGCCGATGACTGTGCGTCGCGCCGGATGGTTGACGCTAGGGGAATCTGTGATCGGTATTGTGTTCGCGGTATTTCTGCTGTTTCACCAGGACATTGGCAAGGTGTGGGCGGAGGATTCCCGTGGCGCCTACCTGATCCTCGGCACCCCATTGTTTTTGATTATTGTGTTCGGTGTTGTCGGCGGTGGGGCGTGGATGATGTCGCGCGGTTACCGGTGGGGTCGGGGCCCGGTGGTGATGTGGAACATTTTCTTGTTGCCGCTGGCGTACTACGTGTTCAGTGCTGGCCAGTGGGTTTGGGCGATTGGGGTGGCGGCGCTCGGCGTGGCTGGTCTAAGCCAACTGTTCAGCAAGACGGCCGTGCAGTGGGCCACCGAACGCTACCAAGATTAACGAAGACCGACCAGTTGTTCGCCCCGCTTTTCGACGATCGTGTCGCCAGCCAGCGCCACGGAAACTCGGCCCGTGTAGCCGCCGCGATCAACTGGGATCGTATATTCGATTTCCCCGGTGCCCCAATTGGCCACCGCGATGCCTTGGGCGGTGGGGTAGAGAAGACGGTCACCAACAGCCGTACCGGTTCCCAACGCGTCCGGCAGCACGTGGGTGACGCTTAAATCCTCAGGTTTTAGCAAGTAAAGCCGTGCGCCGTCGAACCAAGTCATATGATGCGGTAAGTCTGCCATTTCCCGGGAATCAGGTAACGGCGCCCGATCAACCTCTTTGACCACGGGGTGCTCAGTTACATACGACAAGATTCGCGGCGTTGGTTGTGCCACGTACACCGCCGCGCCGGTTTGGCCGACGGCAACCAGTTGGGCGTCGGTACCTGGGATATTGATGTCGCGGGTGATTTTTGGTTCGCGGGAATCCTCCGGCACACGCTTCTGGTAGCGCAGCATAGTCTCGGGGCAGGTTTCCACCACGGCCACCAGCTCCTTGCGGGTGCCGGCGCTTTGAATGGTGCAATCCTCGTGGGGTTGCAAGTTCGGCTCCGCCTTAATTGGCTTGTCACCGTACTCGACCGTGCGCACCATGTCGCTGCGCCACAGCTCCAACCGCTCCTCGTTGTAGGTACCCACCGCATCGTTGGAGCTGATGGCCCAGACATTGTTCGGAGCCTCGGCGCTCCGAGTGGCGCTGTAGGTGCCGGAGGTGGCGTGAATGGCGGTGACGTCGCCACAGCCAGCGGAGTTTCGGTAGGTGATTACCACCGCGTGAAACGAGGCCGCGAGGGAACATACCTCAAGGTCGCGGGTATATGACCACACCTTTTCGCCAGTGGCTGGGTCCAGTGCGGTCACGGCGCCACCGTCGACGCCGACGACGATGCCGTCAATTGTCACGGGGCGCACTACCCCGGACGTGTCCGAATGCTCCCACGCCTGGTGCAACGCACGCGGCGGGGCGAGCGGAGCGGAGGCAGCCTTGAATTCCCCGGTGGCAGGCCCTAAGGACACCTGGCGGGCCGGGGCATTCCACCACACCACCCCAATACCGAGCAGCGTGCAGGTCACAATCGCCGCGGAGATCAGCAGGTTACGCTTCATCGGCGCCGCCGAGAACTCGGGCGGCGAGACCCCCGCGCCGGATGCTGATTACGGATTGCACCCACGCCGCCGAATACCTTCCGTGGGGGAGCAACCTTGCCGGTGGCTGAGGCGGGGATGGCCAGGGCGTCGAAAAGCTCGGGGGAGGTGGAAAACCACTGCGGAGGGTTCGGCTGCTCCAACCCCAACTCAGCGTTAATCGCCTGCCACTTCGGAAGCTCGTCATAGCCCACCAACGTAACAGCAGTGCCGGACTGCCCCGCCCGCCCCGTGCGCCCAATCCGGTGCACGTACGTCATCTCGTCGTCCGGAGTTTGGTAATTGATCACATGGGTGACGTCGGTGACGTCAATGCCGCGGGCCGCAACATCCGTAGCCACCAAAATGTCGATCGTGCCGTCGCGGAACGCCGCCAACGACTTTTCCCGCGCCACCTGGCCCATATCCCCATGGACCGCGCCCACGGTGAACCCGCACGCGGCAAGCTCCTCGGCCACCTGCGCTGCAGTGCGTTTTGTGCGGGTAAAAATAATCGTCCGGCCCCGCCCCTGGGCTTGCAACACGCGCGCCGTGATCGCCGTCTTATCCATGCGGTGTGCCTGGAACACTACCTGGCGAGTTGTCGAATGCGTCTGCCCGGCATTCGGAGCCTCTGCGCGAATATGCATTGGCTTGTCCATAAAACTCCGCGCCAACGTAATAATTGGGCCTGGCATCGTGGCGGAAAAGAGCATGGTTTGATGCTTGTGCGTCAACGCCTTTAACAGTTTTTCAATGTCCGGCAGGAAGCCTAGGTCCAGCATTTCATCAGCTTCATCCAGCACGAGGATGGCCACTCGGTCGAGGGCAAGATTATTGCGCTGATATAAATCGATGAGCCGGCCCGGCGTGCCCACAACGATGTCTACGCCCTTGCGCAGCGCACTAATCTGCTCCTCATAGGGCTTGCCCCCATAAATGGTAAGGATTCTTAGGGGCAAGTTTTTAGCCGCGACCTCTAGATCCTCGCCCACTTGGATGGCTAATTCGCGCGTGGGAACCACCACGAGCGCGCGGGGCGTACCGTCGATTTCTTCCACATCTGCGGAGTCGAAAACGCGGTCGAGCAAGGGGACGCCGAACCCTAATGTCTTGCCCATCCCGGTGCGCGCCTGGCCGATAATATCCGTGCCATCCAGCGCAACCGGAAGCGTGAGCTCCTGAATTGCAAATGTGTGCGTGATCCCGGCGGCAGCAAGAGCGTCCGTAATTTCGACTGCCACGCCGAGTTCCGCAAAGGTCGGGCCGACTGAACCTGAGGTACCGTGAACTTGAGCAGACACGCCATTGATACTAGTTGTCTGGTGTCTATGATGGGGCAGGGCCCTCGATTCAGGGCGCGTCAGTGCACGGCTTTCCAGCCAGAAGCACATAGCATGAGTACTGCATAGGCAAAGTATGAAAGCATGCAGTAGTCCAGTATTTGAAGCCACAGCGCAATGCGGTGCGCAAGCAAATATTGGGTGCGAAGTTTTCGTGCATTGTTTACCAGAAAGAGTGGAGTAAATGGACGTTAAGATTGGTTTTAGTGATTCCGCCAGGGAGATTTTGGTGGTGTCCAACCAGACGCAGGACGAGGTTCTGGCGCTGGTCAAAGCGGCGTTGGCGGACGAATCCGGCGTCCTGCAGCTATCCGACGATAAAGGCCGCCAGTACGTGGTGCGCAACAGCCGTATTGCCTATGTAGAGGTCGGAACCAATAAAGCAAGGCAGGTTGGTTTCGCTGGTTAAAACCCTTCCCCAGGGGTGAATGTAAGTCTTTCGTTCATCATGCAGGCTCGTTCAAGGGAGTAAGCCATTTCTAGGCAACGCCGAACCGAGGCAGAACCGATCCTCGTACGATTCGCCCGCGAATTTGGGTGGCGTGCGTATGCGATTCCGGTGCTGTTTGTGATTACTATTTGGGTGTTTGTGGATGTCCTTTTAGGCAACGCCACGGACGGCACGACCAGCACTACAGCCGACAAGACGGCAGCGACGTCCGTGGTGACTTCGGCGGTGACGAGCCGGGGTGGCGGACCGAACCCTGCAGATTCGAAGAAACCAGAATTGGCTACCGGTGATCTGCCGCCGGGGGCACCGTACGCGCAAGCGGGCCTCGGCACGTTTCGTATGGTGGGCAACCCAGGCGAGCAGATCGGCCAGGGCCAAGAACGCACATTCACCTATGTGGTTGAGATTGAAGACGGCATCGACACGTCCTCCTACGGGGGCGACGACAGCTTCGCTGCCATGATTGATGCGACTTTGGCTAATCCGAAAGGATGGATCGCTGATCCGAAGTTTGGGTTCCGGCACGCGGGGCCCGACGAGGAGCCGGATCTGCGGATCCAACTCGCCTCCGCTGAAACCACCCACACGAACTGCGGCTTTGATATTAAGATGGAAACAAGCTGTTTTACCCCGGCTGGCAATCGTGTGATCCTCAATGAATCCCGCTGGGTGCGAGGTGCAATTCCGTTCGAAGGCGATTTGGGCTCGTACCGGCAATATATGGTCAACCATGAGGTTGGCCATGGCATTGGGTTTTCCAGCCACGAGCCGTGCGCCAAGGAAGGCGAATTGGCGCCCATTATGATGCAGCAGACGTTGAGTGTGAATAATTCCGAGTTGTATGGGATTAACCCCGAGGAGGTTTACCCCGATGACAACGCGACCTGCGCGCGAAACCCGTGGCCATTCCCCCACGCCGGTTAATAGTCATCGGTACGCGCGGCACGTCACGCTTCCCGGCATCGGTGTAGCGGGGCAACGCGCACTTCTCGGGGCGCGGGTACTCTGCGTTGGCGCAGGTGGCCTTGGTTCGCCGGTGATCCAATACCTCGCCGCTGCGGGGGTGGGCACACTCGGCATTATTGATGGCGATACCGTGGAGGAATCCAACCTGCAACGCCAGGTTGTGCACTCGATGCAGGCCGTGGGCAAAGCCAAGGTCGCGTCCGCGGCGCAATGGGTGGCTGGCATGAACCCAGATGTGACCGTGGATCATTACAACCTGCGCTTAACGGACGGCAACATTGTGGAGATCGTCTCCCGCTACGACATCGTCGTCGACGCCACCGATAATTTTGCCACCCGATACTTGATTTCCGATCATTGCGCTGACTTGGGCATTCCGGTGGTTTGGGGCGCGGTGTACCGGTTCGAGGGCCAAGTATCGGTCTTCGCTGAGGGGTACACCCTGCGTGATGTGTATGCGGAACCGCCCACCGAGGCGCAAAGTTGCGCGGACGCCGGAGTGTTGGGGGTGTTGCCCGGCGTGATCGGCACGATGATGGCCGGCGAGGTGATCAAACTAATCACCGTGGTTGGGGAGCCGCTGGTTGGTCGCATCGGCATTTGGGACGGCGCTCGGGCGACGTTTCGCACGGTACGGTTTGAACGTTCGGAGGCAAGCGAATCGCTGCGCCACACGCAGCCGCCGGAGTTGTCCTGTGGGGTGGAATCCCCCACATCGGTGCGGGCGGTCAGCGTGGAGCAGTGGCAGGAGTTGGTGGCATCCGGGGTCACCCTGATTGACGTTCGCGAACCCCACGAATGGCGCGGCGGTGCGCTCGGGCAGCCGGTGTTCGCCCCCCTGTCTGCCCTGCGTAACGATGACTTTTCAAGTGTTGCGCAACTGGATCGTAAGCATCCGATCGCGGTGTATTGCGCGGCCGGCGCCCGCTCGAGGGTAGCGGCTCTTCTGCTGGAAGAGGCGGGTTTTTCAGACGTTACTTCCCTCGATGGAGGGATTACAGCTTGGTGGATGCGTGATTAAAATGTCCGCCATGGATCTAATTCCCGAACGTGTTCGAAGCGCGTTCCACGTGGGCCCCGGCCCAGCCGAAGTGCTGGGCCAAGCTTGGGACCACGGAGTGCGCATCAACCACACGGTGCTCTCGCAGGTTGTTGACCCCGTGCAAGCATCTTGGTCTGCGAAAGTTCGGGAAACTTTGCAACCGCTGGGGGTGCGCATGGTGCGGCCGGTGCGCGCCACGGACGGTCGCCTCGTGGTGTCGGGTTGGCGCGCCTCCGCCTATGCCGAGGGTGAGGTAGCCAAACGTGTGGACGAAACGGTGTGCGCCGCCTTGCGCCTCGCCGACGCCCTTGCGGACTTGCCCGTGCCGGATTGCGCCACGGCGAATATTCGGCCCCCGTGGTCTCCCCACGACTTGTTCGCGGTGGCGGACCGTGCCGCATGGTCCGGCAACCCCGCCGGTGTGCTTGAGTCTGGCCTGGACATCACCGCTACGCCCAAGGAGGAACAGCTTGCGGCGTTGCACCTCGCGGCGAAAATCACCCCGCACCTTCAAGAGCTTTCCTCCCGCCGTCAGGTCGGCCATGCGGACATGTTGGCAACCACCCTGTATCAGGGCACTGCCATGCCGGTGGTGACGGATATCGTCCCAGTGTCGCGCCCACACGGCTACACTGCCGTTCAGGTCATGGTTGATGGCATGATCGCCGACGCGGTGGATTTTAAGATTATTCGCCGTTTCGCGCACATCCCTGACATCGGTCAGTTGGTGTTGCGGGCCACGCTTTACCGCTTGTTCGTGCACACGCTGCACCCCAGCGCGCAACCGGCCGTACGCACTCACATGGAAGCGCTCGTGAGCTACCTCGTCCGAGGCTTGTAACCAACCTGCGCCGCAACGAACCCAGCGGAGAACCCCCGCCGCTGTGTGTTAGGCCCGTCTGCCACACTAGTATTCATGACTGATTTCGAGCCTGCTCGGAGGTTTCAACAGGCCGCTGAGCCTGAGGTTTCGCTGGTAACGCAGCAGTTTTCGCCGCCGCGCGCCCCAAGCCCGCATGCGGTGCGAATTGTGGATGCGGCTGGTGCGGCGGCCAGTAGGTGGCGCGTGACTGGCCAAGAGGCGACAGGCGTGACGCGCATCGTTGTGGATGTGGTGCTGGAGTCCTTGCGTCGGGGCGCCGACCCGCGCGGCATCACCGTACTCACCCATTCGAACGAGTCGGCGACTCGACTGCGGCGGGAAATTGCACACCAATTGCCGCACGTGGGTTTTGTTTCTCAGGGGTCGCTGGTGCGTTCTGTGCAGGCATTTGCGCTTGCGATTGTTCGGCAGGCGGACGCCCAAGCCCGCATGTTGAGCGGCGCGGAGCAGGACCAGCTGATTCGTTCGTTGTTGCAGGATCACGCGGCGCGTGATGGTGGGTCCTGGCCGGCGGCGCAGCGGGAGGCGCTTGGTTTCGTGGGGTTTGCGCGGGCGTTGCGGGATTTTGTGCGGTGTGCCCACGAGCGCGGGTTAACGCCCGAGCGGCTTGATCAGTTGGGGGTTACCCATGAGCGCCCGTTGTGGTGCGCCGCGGGTGAGTTTTTGCGCGAATACGACCAGACCATGCGGGAGGCGGGTTTTCGAGGTTATAGCGCGGCTGAGGTGGTGCCCGCCGCGGTGCGCGCCCTTGAGGCCGACTCCGAGTTGTTGGCCGCCGTGCGTGCGCCGCTTCGCGCCTTGCTTATCGACGACGCGCAGCACCTCGACCCCTATACAGCCAAGCTTGTGCGGTTGCTCATGCCCGCGGATGGGTTGTCGGTGCTTGCTGGCCATCCGGCGCAGTCCGTGTTTCGGTCCCGCGGGGCCCGCCCCGATCTGTTGGACACGATTGAGGTGGACCATGAAATTACCGTGACGGAACCGCTGTTGGCTCCAGAGAAGTTTGCGGTGGTGGCGGATACGCCCGGTACGCAGATCTCCGTGGTGGCGGATGCCCTGCGGCGCGCTCATCTCTTGGAGGGAGTCCCGTGGCAGGACATGGCGGTGATTGTGCGGACGCCCGGCCAATTGGGTGGGGCGCGCCGCGGCTTGCTCGCCGCCGGGGTGCCGGTGCATCTTGACCCTGGGGATGTGGTGCTCGCGGAACAACGCGTGGTCACCTCCCTCATGTTGGGGTTGTGCGCTCTGCACCGTGAGCTGACGGGGGAGGAGTTGGAGGAGCTGGCGCTCGGCCCAGTCGGGGGCGCGGATCCGGTGACGTTGCGCCGCTTGCTCCGCGGCTTGCGGCAGGGTGAATTGGCCAGTGGCGGCCAACGTCGCGCGTTGGAGGTGTTTGCTGATCTTGTGCTGCCGTCCCGCGCGTCGTCTTGGGAGGACTCGACCCAGGCGGATACTCAAGATCCGCCCGCTGACCCCGTGATTGAACGGTTGTCGGAGGGGGAGTTGGCGGTATTGGATCGGATTCGCACGGTGCTGCGAGCCGGTTTTTCCGCGCGTAACCAGCCGGTGGAGGAGGCGTTGTGGGCGCTGTGGGACGCGACCGGCCTAGAGCATCGGCTGTCGAGGGAGGCGCTCCACGGCGGTGCGCGTGGTGCGCGGGCGGATCGTGACCTTGACGTGGTGATGGCATTGTTCGATGCCGCCAGTGAATTTTCCGGCCGCGTGCACGATCGCGCCGAATCCGATACTGACGATCCGGGGGCGGAGATCGCGGAATTTGTGCAGCAGGTGCAGGAGCAGGAGTCTGCGATCGGGGTGCGTCAGCGCCGCGGTGGGCAGCCGGAGGCGGTGCCGTTGCTTACGGTGCACGCCGCTGGTGGCAGGCATTGGCACACGGTGTGCGTGATGGGCGTGCAGGAGGGGGTGTGGCCCCAGCTCGGCACGATGGGTGGATTGTTCGGGCAAGAGGAACTTGTGGCCCTCGTCGACGATGACATTGATCCGAATCACCCGCGGAGCCGCGCCGTCGAGCATTTGAACGAGGAGCGTTGCTTGTTCGCCATGGCGTGCACGCGGGCTGAGAAGAAGTTGCTGGTCACCGCAGTGGAAAGCCCGGATTCGCATGATGTGATGGAGCCCTCCCGATTCCTGGAAGAACTGGGGGTGCCGGTGGCCAAGCCGGGGGACCAAGTGCGGGTGCTGTCGGTGCCGTCGGTGATTGCGGAGTTGCGGCGCGCGGTGTCGGACGGCGGGCTGCGGGAGGGGAGGCGTCGGCAAGCGGCGTGGCAGTTGGCGCGCTTAGCTCACGCCGGTGTGTTCGGCGCTCATCCCGAGCAGTGGTGGGGCCAATGCCCGCCTATCGACGCCGCCCTCGTCGACCCAAGCGAACCGGCGGTACTCTCCCCGTCGCGCATTGAGGCCATCGCGCAATGCCCGCTGAAAGCTACGCTCGGAAACTTGGAAACGGAGGAAGATACGCCCATTCACCTGCTCCGCGGCACCCTCGTACATGCGTTCGCGGAGGCGGTGGCGCGGGGGGTGGATGCGCAGCAAGCCCAACACATTGTCACGCAGGCGTACAGCCAACTGCTCAACGAACCCGCCTGGAAGCTGCCGTCCACGCTGGAGGAGTGGGATCATCTGCTTTCGCGCACCAACCTCTGGCTTGCTACGAGCCGCAGCGTGTACACGCAGGTCGGGGTGGAGATTCCGTTACAGGTGGAAGTGGGCGCCACTGCGGACGGGCAACCGGTGATCATTCGTGGCCGCATGGACCGGTTGGAGCGTGAAGCTTCCGGAGCTCTCGTCGTGGTGGATTTGAAAACTGGCACCACTATGCCGTCGAACAAAACAATGAGCGAACACGCCCAGCTGGCGGCCTATCAGCTGGCGTTGTCACGCGGGGTGGTGGACGGCGCTCGCGTCCGCACGGCCCGCACCGAGGAGAAACCCGCGCCGGTTGGCGGTGGGCTGCTCGTGTTCCCCGCACCAGTGCAGGCAAAAGTGCCGGTGCGGATGCAAGCCCCGCTGTCGGACGAAAACCTTGACGAACTAGCGGCAACACTGCCGCACCTCGCGCTGGAGATCCGCGGCCCGCAGCTGCCCGTGCGCGTCAACGAAACCTGCACGCACTGTAGCCTGCGCCCCGTGTGCCCCCTGCAACCCGAAGGACGAATGACCACCCATGTGTAGCCGCATCTCACCCGTTGCACTGTCTCAAGCACTTAACCAGAAATTCCCGCCGACCGAGCAGCAGGCCGCCGTGATTGGCGCGGATACCGGTCCGATGCTGGTGGTGGCCGGCGCCGGCGCCGGCAAAACCGAAACCATGGCGGCGCGCGTCGTGTGGCTGGTGGCCAATGGCCTGGCCACTCCGGAGCAGGTGCTGGGGTTAACGTTCACCCGCAAGGCTGCGCAACAACTTTCGCAACGCATCCGAAACAGGCTGGGGACCCTCGCTGCCATCGACGGCCTGCGTGACCTTGACCCCGACGGGAAGGTTGAGGAAGCGTTGCAGGCCATCACCCCGACCGTGTCCACCTACGATTCCTTCGCTGGCCGCGTGGTGGGGGAGTTCGGCTTATTGTTGCCGGTGGAGCCGTCCGCCCGGGTGATTAGCCAGACGGAGCTATTTCAAATTGCGTGGGATTTGGTGCGCGATTACGGCGGGCAGTTGACCACCACCGCCAGTCCGGCGTCAGTAACGGATACGCTGCTGAATCTCACCGGCAGCATTGATAACCACATGGTGAGTTTGAACGACATTGTGGAGGAAACCGAGCCGCTACTCCGCCTGTTTCAAGAGTTGCCGAAAGCGCCGCGCCAGCGGGATAACCTCAGCAAAGAAAGCCAGAACATTTGCGATCGCCAACGACTGCGGTTGGAATACCTACCGCTGGTGCGGGCCCTGAAAACCACCCTGGCGGAGCGAAACGTGGTGACCTTCGGGGAACAAATGTCGCTGGCAGCCCGGCTCGCGCAAAGCTGCCCGAGCGTGGGGGAGACGCTGCGTCGACGCTTCCGGGTGGTCATGCTGGACGAATACCAAGACACCAGCCACGCCCAACGGGTGCTATTACGCAACCTGTTTGGCAATGGCACGGACCCCGAGCTGACGGTCACCGCGGTGGGGGACCCCATGCAATCCATTTACGGGTGGCGCGGCGCCACGGCCGCCAACCTCCAACACTTTATGACGGATTTTCCGCGCACGGCCCCCGACGGTAACGCCAGCCCCGCCCCCAAGAAGCAACTCACCGTGAGTTGGCGCAACCCGGCGGAGGTGCTGGATTTGGCCAACGGGGTTTCACGCGAAGTGTTGGGTCCCGCCGGCGCGCCGAGTCGCACGGTGGAGCCACTCGATGCACGCCCAGGCGCGACCCCCGGCGAGGTGCATCTTGGTTGGTTTGACACGGCAGCCAATGAACAAGCGTGGGTGGCGGACCGGCTGGCCGCCGAGTACCACGCCCGCAAAGAGCAGGGCAAGGAATTTACCGGCGCGGTGCTGGTGCGCAAGAACCGCCACAGTGCGTCCATGGCGGCGCAATTGCAGCAGCGCGGCATCCCGGTGGAGGTGGTGAGCCTTTCGGGATTGCTGGAGGTGCCGGAGGTGGCGGACGTGGTGGCGTTCGCCGCGATGCTGGTCAACCCGATGGATACGGCGTCGGCGTTGCGTATTCTCGCCGGCCCGCACGTGGGGGTTGGCGCGAAGGATTTGCTGGAGCTGGGGCGCCGGGTGCGGAGCTTGGCGGGGCGTGCGACGGAGGACTTGCCGCCGGTGGCCGCGGACCCGCTTGAGCGGTTGCACCAGATTGTGGCGGAGACGATGCGGGCTGAGCCGGAGGCACAGGTTGGGCTTGCGGACGCGGTGGCGGATTTGGGCGACCCCCAGGCCTACACCCCGGACGGCTATGAGCGCCTCAGCGTGCTTGCCGACGAACTGCGCCACGTGCGCGCCCGCAGCTTGGGGCAGCCGCTGCCGGATTTGTTTGCGGAAATTGAGCGGGTGATGGGCGTGCGCACGGAGGTGCTAGCCCGCCAGGATCCGCGTGCCGACGGCGCGTCCGGCACCGTCCACCTCGACCGCCTCGCCGAGGAAGTCACCGCGTATGCCAGTGTGCCGGGCGCCTCCCTGAAAGGCTTGTTGGCGTACTTTCACTTGGCCAAGGAGAAGGACAAGGGCTTCGCGCGCGGCGAGGTGCAGGTCACGGCGGACCGGGTGCAGATCCTCACCGCCCACGCCGCCAAAGGGTTGGAGTGGGATGTGGTGTGTGTGCTCCACGCCGCGAACACCACCTATGAGGACGCCAGCACCAGCCGGGTGAAGGTGGACACGTGGGTGACCAAGGTGGCGGAAATCCCATCTTCCCTCCGCGGGGACGCGGACTTTGAGGGGGCCGGCGGCGCACCGGTGTTGGACGTCACGCACGCGGAAAACCGCAAGGAGTTGGAGGAGGCGATCCAAGCCCACCGCACTGACTTCAAACTTGGGGTGTTTGAGGAAACCACCAGGTTGTTTTACGTGGCGCTGACGCGTTCGGAACGGGTGCTGTACGTGACAGGTTCGATGCTCACGGACACCGGCACCGAAGGCGCGCCCTATCACGGCCTCAGCTTGCTGAAAGACCTCGCCCCGACATGCGTGGACCAGTGGTTCGAAGGCGCAGGCGTGTCGGATATTGAACCCCCCGCCCCGCCCAGCGGCTCGTTCCCCGCGCCGGCGTTTACCGCCAACGGAGAAGGCATCGCGGAAGGGGCGGAGTTGGTGCGCCAAGCGTTCCGCGCCGAGCAGCCGCCGCTCGACTCGGACGAGGCGGCGGCCCAGTGGGGCCGCGAAGTTGACGCGCTCATTGCAGAGCACGAGCGTGCGAATAACCCTGTGGTGTCGGTGCCCATCGATGTTGAGCTCACCGCCAGCGACATGGTGGCGTTGCGCAATAGCCCGGAGCAGTTCGCCCGCCGGCAGCGCCGGCCCGTGCCGCTGAAACCAAACACGTTTGCCAAGCGGGGGACGGCGTTGCACCAGTGGATCGAAGACCGCTACGGGATGCGTAGTTGCAGCGATGCCGACCAGCTTGACCAGGATGATCAGTGTGACGTGGGGGGCGCGGAGTTGGAACGGCTGAAGGAACAGTTTTTGGCCAGTGGGTGGGCGTCGAAACGCCCAGAGTTTGTGGAGCACCCGTTCGAGGTGTCCGTTGGTGCGCACGTGGTTCGGGGCCGCATGGACGCGGTGTTCCGTGACGGTGACGGCTGGCTGGTGGTGGACTGGAAAACCGGTGCCCCGCCGAAGGGGGCGGCGATGCGCGCGGCGATGGTGCAACTGTCGGTGTATCGGCACGCGTGGGCGAAATTGCGGGGCGTGGATCCGGCGACGGTGCGCGCCGCATTCCACTATGTTGGTTGGAATCACACCTTTGAGCCGGATCACCTGCCACAATTAGAGGAACTGGAAGCAATGCTGAGGTAGCCGTTATGGTTGAGTTCGTTTCCCATGAGTGCACGAAGGAGTAGGCGGCATGCGCAAGTCGTTCCGTCAACGGTTCCGGGTCGAACCCGAGCTGGATGATCTGCCTGATCACGCGCTGCTCAATATCATTCGGATCCCCGAGCAGGGCACCTACAGCCCGTGGGCGTTGATTACGCGGCGGGTGGCGTACGCGCTGCTCATTATGGCCGCCGTGTCCGCCTTGGTGTATGTGGATAAGGACGGCTACAGCGAAGACTTAACGTTTATTGACGCCGTGTATTACGCGGCAGTGTCCTTGTCTACCACCGGATACGGCGATATCACTCCGGTGACGCAGCATGCCCGGCTGATCAACATTACGATTATCACTCCGGTTCGTATCGCGTTCCTGATCCTGTTGGTCGGCACCACCTTGTCCGTGCTCACTGAGGAAACTCGGCGGGCGCTGCAAATCCAGCGTTGGAGAAAGAAGATGCGCAATCACACTGTTGTTGTCGGGTATGGCACCAAGGGTCGGTCGGCCGTGGCGGCGCTGCTTGCCGACGGCACCCCACCCAACCAGATCGTGGTGGTGGACACCAACCAACTTGCCCTCGATATGGCCTCCAGCCAGGGACTGGTCACGGTGCAGGGGTCCGCGACGAAAGCGGACGTGTTGAAACTGGCCGGCGTGACGCGGGCGCGCGCCGTGGTGGTGGCGCCAAACAAGGACGATACCGCCGTGCTGGTCACCTTGTCCGTGCGCGAAATCGCCCCCAGTGCGACGATTGTGGCGAGCGTGCGCGAGTCGGAAAACCTGCACCTGCTGAAGCAATCCGGTGCGGACTCGGTGGTGATTTCCTCCGAAACCGCCGGCCGTATGCTTGGGCTTGCCACCGTCACCCCGTCGGTGGTGGAAATGATGGAGGATTTGCTGTCGCCCGATGAGGGGTTCTCCATTGCCGAGCGGGTGGTGCGGGAGGACGAGGTGGGGGCCAACCCCCGCCACCTAGCCGATATTGTGTTGGGCGTGGTGCGTTCCGGTGAGCTGTACCGCATTGATTCGGCGGAGGCGGAAATTGTTGAGCCGGGTGACCGCCTGCTGTATGTGCGCCGCGTGTTCAACGAAGAAGTGCGCGAATTGTGACCTCCTACATCCTCGTCGACGCCGCCGATCGCATCCTCCCAACCCCCGAAGGCAGCCCCTTGTGGCCCACCGCCCCCGGCTGCCTGTTCGAAGTGCGTATCGACGCCGCGCACTGGGCAGCGCGCCTGCCTACCGTGCACCCCGAGAGCGTGGAGCCGCGCGCCTTCTTCGACACCCCGCACGCGTTTACGATCAGCCAGGCCGTGGCGCTGGTACGCCACCGAGAAGCCTTCGCCTTTGATCCATGCACCGGCGAGGAGCTGGTGTGGTCCGAGGACAACACCAGGGTGTTTGGTTCAGGGGGCCGCGAATTGTTTCCCCGCATCGATCCCGCCGTCATCGGGCTGATTGAGCACGCGGAGCGGCCGCGCCTCCTCGTGGGCCGCAACATCCGGCGCGACTACTTCTCCTTAATCGCCGGCTATATCGCACCCGGTGAAACCATGGAGCAAGCCTTCGCGAGGGAGGCGTGGGAGGAAACAGGGCGTAGGGTGAGCAACATTTCCTATGTGGCCAGTCAACCGTGGCCAACCTCAAGTTCGTTGATGTTCGGGGTGCGGGCCACCACCACCGATGACACCCCGGTTGGGGAGTGCGACGGTGAACTCGCCGAGATACGGTGGATCACCGCCGCCGACATTTCGGGCAACACCCTGCCATTAGCGCCGCTGGGTTCCCTGGCGCACCGCATGATTTCCAAGTGGGCAAGCACGCATGATCAACCTTAATGAGCTCGACGACGACCAACGCATCGCCGCCACCGCGCCTCGCGGCCCCGTGTGCATTTTGGCGGGCGCTGGGACTGGAAAAACCCGCACCATTACCTACCGGATCGCCCATTTGATTGGTTCGGGGTTTGTGAGCCCCAACCGCGTCCTCGCCGTGACGTTTACCGCCCGCGCCGCCGGAGAAATGCGCCACCGGCTGGGCCTCATGGGCATCGGCGGGGTGCACGCCCGCACATTTCACGCGGCGGCCCGCCGCCAATTGCGCTACTTTTGGCCGCAGGTGGCGGGCGATTTGCCGTGGCAACTTGTGGACAATAAATTCCCCCTCGTGGGCCGTGCCGTGCGCAGCGCCGGAGTTGAATCCACCACGGAAACTGTGCGCGACGTGCTGAGCGAAATCGAATGGGCGAAATCCTCTTTGATTGCCCCCGAAGCCTACGCGGAGCGCATCAACGGCACCCATCGCACGCCGCCGTTGCCCGCCGAAACCGTGGCGCGGATTTACCAGCGCTACGAGCAATCCAAGATCGCCCCAGAGGGCGTGCTGTTGGATTTTGATGACTTGCTGATTCACACCGCCGGGGCGTTGGAGAATTCGCCAGCCGTTGCCGAGGAATTCCGCGCCCAATACCGCAGCTTCGTGGTCGACGAGTACCAAGATGTCACCCCGTTGCAGCAGCGCGTGTTAGAGGCGTGGCTGGGGGAGCGAGACGACCTCACTGTGGTGGGAGACGCCAACCAAACAATCTATTCGTTTACCGGCGCCACCCCGCACTACCTGCTGGATTTTTCCCGCACCTACCCGGACGCGGTGGTGACAAGACTGCAGCGGGACTACCGTTCCACCCCGCAGGTCACCCGCCTAGCCAACACCATCATCGGCCAGGCGAGTGGCCGCGTGGCTGGCACCCGCCTCGAATTAGTGGGCATGCGTCCCGCCGGACCGGACCCCGAGTTCCGCGCCTACGACGATGAGCCGAGTGAGGCCCGCGAAGTGGCGGGCAAGATCCTGACGCTGCTGCAGCGCGGGGTGCCCGCCTCCGAGATCGCCGTGCTCTACCGCATCAATGCTCAATCCGCGGTATTTGAACAAGCGCTCGCGGATGCCGGCATTGTCTACCAGGTGCGCGGTGGCGAGGGGTTTTTCCAACGGCCCGAGGTGCGGCAAGCGATCACCCAATTGGTCCGCGCCGCCAACACCACCACCTTCCCGCCGGAGGCAGTGGGCAAAGAATTGCACCGCGTGGCGCGGGCGGTGCTCGCGCCCATGGGGCTCACCCCCACCGAACCTTCCGGTGCGCAAGCCAGGGAACGATGGCAATCGTTAACCGCCTTGGTGGAGCTCATCGACGAGCTCGGCCAAGCCACCCCGGATCTGGATATTCATGGCGTGTTGCAGCAACTCAAGGAACGCGCCGAGGCGAAACACCCGCCCACCATGGAGGGCGTGACGCTCGCGTCCTTACACGCCGCCAAGGGCCTGGAATGGGACGCGGTTTTCCTCGTGGGGTTGGTGGACGGCACGCTACCAATCACGCACGCCATCAAAGCGGGGGATGAAAACATTGAGGAGGAACGACGCCTGTTCTATGTTGGCGTGACCCGCGCGCGGGAATACCTGCACTGTTCCTGGGCGTTGGCCCGACAAGAAGGAGGCCGCAAATCCCGCACGAGGTCCCGCTTCCTCGACGGCATCGCGCCGGAGCCGGAGCCCATCGCAGCGGCAACAAAGACGCGGGTAAAAAAATGCCGGGTGTGCGGCATGCCCTTGGAATCCACCACCGCGAAAGTTCTTGGCCGTTGTGAGGATTGCCCCTCGGAGGCCGACGCCGCCACGTTTGACGCCCTGCGCGCCTGGCGCAGCGAAGTCGCCCGCGAGCTGCAGGTGCCCGCCTACATTGTGTTTTCAGATGCCACCTTGACCTCAGTTGCGGAGCGAATGCCCACCACCGAGGCGGAACTTTTGGATATTGCGGGCATCGGGCCCGTGAAGGTTGAGCGCTACGGTGCTGGGTTGCTTGCCGTGATCGCCGGGCTGTCTCGCTAGCCTGTGGCCGACCAACACGCCGGGCACCCCGGGTGTGCCGCCACATGCCAATGGCGGATGCCTTCCGCATACACGTCGATCTCTTGCACATCTCCAGGTGCCAGCGCCACCGCCTGGGTTCCCGGTGGTTCTGGGCCGTACCTTAAATAGGCCACGACGCAGGCAACCACCCGCGCCACCGTGGCCGCCACCACCGGCGGGTCCGGGGCAGGGGCAGGCTCCCATGGATCTAGTGCACCCCACGTGGGGTCAAGTGCTGCCCGCCACAACTCGAGGCACATTGGGCACGCGCCGACACCGTCGATGTGGAGGGGGCCGAGGTGGCCGCGGCCGTCGATAAGCTGCACCGGAAACCAGGTGGAAGCGTGGCCAGCTAAGGCGTGTGCAGCGGCAGCGGACGGGTGCACCGCCACCACAGGCAGAGCGTGATCGGCGGTGGCGCGTGCCACAAACGCGGCGTCGGACTCGCCCGGCACCGGCAACCGTACCGTCACCCCGCATTGGCGCAGCATGCCAGCAATGCGTTCCGCAAGCACGCCGGTACCGCACACCGCCGCCATCGGCTCCGCCGGTACGGGGTGCAGGACGCGGTAATTTAGAAGGTCTTCAATCAAGCTGCGGGCGGCGGCGTCACTTAAACCCGCCGCCACGAGGCCCGCGGACACCGTGCGCACCGGCACTGCATGCCGGGCAGTTAACAACGCCAACGCCACCGGTTGCACAGCGGTTGCGGCGACTGCGTCAAACACCCCCGCCCGCGCCGAATCCACACCAAATTGTATGGTGGGGCCGGGGCGGATGCATACCTGAACCGCCGCGGATAATTGAACGTTGCCTCCGCCCTCCCCGTGCATGCCACGAGTGTATAGGATCGGTGACCATGGCTACCCCCGAGGTTGAAATCATCCGCTCCGCGCGGCGTCGACGCAGCGTACAAGCACAGTTTGTGGATGGCCGCATCCAAGTCCGCGTACCCGCCGCCATGAGCGCCGCCGAGGAGGAAGCTGTAGTCGCCCGAGTGGTAGCGAAACTGCAACGCAACACCCCGCGTAGCGACGCCGATCTGATCGCCCTCGCGCACAACCTCAACGCCGCACACCTCCAAGGCCAAGCTCAATTCCGCAGCATCCGGTGGGTGCGTAACCAACACAAGCGTTGGGGATCCTGCAGCCCCGCCACCGGCGATATTCGCATTTCACATCGCCTGCAGGAGGTACCAGAGTACGTACTCGCGGCGGTGGTTGTCCACGAACTCGTGCACACCTTTATTAGCGGCCACACTGCGGAATTTTGGTCCTGGGCGGATCGGGTGCCGCACGCCGAACGCGCCAAAGGATACTTGGAGGCCTACCAGCGGTATGGCAGATCCGGCGAGACTTAAGGAGTGCGCTAGATTGCCATGAACCCACATTCACTCGGGGTGCCGGTTGGGTTTGTGCGGCGACAGGCAGCAACAATTTGGGCGCATTTGAGCCGGTTTGGGCTCCTCAGTTGGCAGCACATCCGATAGCGTTACATTCCGGAAACGTGCTCAACCGCTCTGACAGGAGGACACCATGGCTGACTACGACTTCGACTTCGCTGAGGGCACCAAACCCGCTTGTCCAGGTGATTATTGGACCACCATTTCGCCGTTCTGCGCACCAAGCATGCACCAACCGACGAAACCTGTGTTTACGATCTACCCCGGATGCTAGTGCCTCATGCACAGGTTCTACTGATGCTCGCGCTGGGGCCATGTTGGCGGGAACCTACCTAGGGGTTCAACATCGCGTCCGCATGGCCCCCTTTTTGCGGGAGCCTTCGGCTTGGTTCGATAGGGGGTAGCGCCGGTGAGCGTAGCGTGCGGTGAATGTGGGGCGATGGGGTCCGCGCCGGGGTGGAATTCCGCAAAATGTTAAGGTGAGCTGCGCCTTTGCCGAAAGCGTTCATGGGAATAAGAAAATAAAAAGAATATACTCATCGCGGATAACTATCACGCGGGAGATCCGGGCGGGAGGGCCGCACGACGGGGCTGGCGGTGGGGCCGTCTCCACGAGGCAAATTGCACTATAGTCGCAGCTAAAACGGCCGCAGCACAAGCGGTACTCCACCACGCGCACCACCTCGCCGGAAGAAAGGTCCCCTACCGTGAAAGTTCTCGGAATAGTCAATTACATTTCCGCTGCATGCGTGCTCGTCCTAGTGGCACTCACCTGGGTCCTAGCAATCCCCGAAGGGGAATTTCAGGGGCCGATCGACCTCGCCACGCTTTCCATGGTGGCGGTCAACTGCGCCGCCTTGTGCGCCATCATCGTGTGTATCCAGTGGCGGCACCCGAAACCCCTACTCAAACTCATGCGAAGCATGTCCGTTATTGTGCTGCTGTTTGCTCTGGCGTTTGTTGTGATGTTGGTGGTGCATTTCGTCTCTTCCGGCACTGGCGGAGCGAACATTGGGCTCGGCTTGATTGGGCTGTGTATTCACCTCTTTGGCTTTATTAACGCACTGGCCATTTTGCTGTCTTCAGTCTTGGGGAAATTGCCTGCCGCGCGTCGTCGCAACCGGCAACTCGCCTAACCCCATCAAGCGCAACGGCCCGCGCCCCAGTGAAGGGTGCGGGCCGCGCAAACCGTCGCTTAGACGGGTTAGGTTTTCGGGGTGTCGCCGTCAGGGGTGTCGTCGGAGCCGGAATCGTCGTCAGTGCCGTTGGAGTCCTCGGAATTGTCGGAACCCTCGGTGGTGTCGGTGGCGCTGGCGTCGTCCGTGGTGTCGGCGCTGTCGGACTTCTTGGTAGCTTCCTCCGCGAGCATCTTTTCCAAGGCGTCGATCTCGGCGATGGGGTCGAAATTGTCGGCCTCGGCAAGCAGGCTATCAATGAACTCGGCGGAGTTATCCAGGTCTGTTGCCACGGGCAGGAAGTCGGGGTGATCCCAGATTTTGTCGCGGCGTTCCGCACCGACAGCCACCGTGACGCGGCGCCACAACTCGAGCGCTTCGCTCACCTTCGGAGTGGCGAACTGGATGCCAACCACCTTTGCAAACGCGTGTTCGGCGGAACCGCCGGTGGCGCGGCGGTGTCGCCAAGCTTGGTTCATCGCCACCGTGGACGGGATGCGCTTGCTCAGCGCCTCGGTGACCACATATTCGACCCAGCCTTCGATCAGGGCGAGAAGCGTCTCCAAACGAGACGTTGCGCCCACATTGCGGGAGGAAATCCGGGGCGAGAAGTCCACGTTTTGCAGCTGCGCCATCATCTCTTGGATCTGGTTTAAATCACCATCAAGGTTAATGTCGCGCAGCGTTTCCTCCACGTGGGAGGAATCCATCTCCAGCCCTGCGGCGTACTCCTCCACGGAAGCGATTAAACGTTCGACTAGCCAGGGGACGTGTTTGAATAGTCGTTGGCGTGCCGCCTCGAGGGCGCACAAGTACACCATCGCATCCTGCGGCGGCACCGGCAGGTTTTTGGTCATCTTTGCCATGTGCGCGGGCAGGATGGCGATCGTCCCAGGGGGCGCCACCGGTACGCCGAAGTCCGAACCGGACAGCGCCTGCGTTGCAAGTTCGCCCAAGTCGCGGCCGAGCTCCACGCCGACCTGCATGCTGGACATTTGTTGCATCATGCTGGCCGCCGCGTTCAGCATGTCGCGGGCCTCTTCGGGAACGTTGTCTAATTGGGATTCGTTCATCCGCTCCGCTACCGGGGTGACCATGCGTTTCCACGTGGGGAGGGTTTTGTGGAGCCAATCCAGCGCGTTCCAGGCTTCTACGCGGCTGCCGGAGGTGGGCAAAATGGTGGCGTCGTCGAGCCACAGTTCCACTAATTGGACAGCTTCCTCCATGGCGGCGCGGTCGGACTCTTTAATGTCCGGAACACTACCAATACTTCGTTCGGCCGTGCGTTCGGCAATGCTGTAGTTGACGGGGCTGCCGGGCTCCTGGTTGGCAAAGCTGGAACCGAAGCCGGAAAGCATCTGGCCCACCTGGTTTAAAATATCGCCAAATCCGCCGTCGCCGGGCCCAGAACCAGCGGTGGAGAAACCGTTGCTGCCGAACCCGAAGATGCTAAACGGATTCTGGTTCTTGCGGCGCTCCTCATCGTCGTCATCGTTGTTGGGGTTAAAACCGAAGCCGTTGCTATTCATGGTTTCCAACGTACCGTGGTTGAGCTACAGAAACTATGCATCTGCGGGACGCTGTGAGCGAACACGGTAGGGTAGTGCCCTGTGAAACTCCTTCGTACTTTCCTGTGGGGCGCGTTGCCGATCGCCGCGTTCGCCACGCTTGTAGTGGCGGACCACGTACCCGGAACGGACATTCCGTTGACGGTGCCGTACGCCGCCGAGGGCCCCGGCCCCAGCTTTAATACGCTTGGCGACGTCGACGGGGTTGAGGTCGTCGATATCGAAGGCGCCGACGTCGACGACGTGCACGGCAATCTGAACATGACCACCGTATCGGTGCGCCACGGGATGTCCTTGTCGCAGGCCCTCGTGCGTTGGTTGACCACTGACGATACGCTGATTCCGATCGAGCAGATTTTCCCGCCGGACTTGTCGGAAGAGCAGGTGCGCGACCAGAACTCGCAGGCGTTTTCCGCCTCGGGTTCCACTGCCACACTCGCCGCAATGCAATACCTACAGCGGCCGGTGGAAGTGACGGTTGCGGAGGTGCAGGAGGATTCCGCGGCGTCGAAAAGCATATCGAGCGGGGATGTTATTACGAGCATCGACGGTATTCCCGCCGACAAACCCGCGCTCGTTCGAGCATTCGTGCAAAACCACAAACCGGGCGACACGGTTCAGGTGGGCTTGCGTAAAGACTCCGCAGCTCAAGAGGGGGAGCAGGGCGAGGAAACCACCGTGGAGGTCAAGCTTGGCAAACACCCGGACGATGAATCTGTGCCGCTGCTTGGCGTGACCATGATGACGCAGCCGGCGGGCGGTGTGCGCGTGCACTACAACCTGGAGGAGGTTGGCGGTCCGAGCGCGGGGTTGATGTTTACTCTGGCGGTGATCGATAAGCTCAGCCCCGGCGATTTGGGCGGCGGCAAGTTCGTTGCGGGGACCGGAACCATTTCCGAAGACGGCAAAGTCGGACCCATTGGAGGTATCGAACACAAGGTGCGGTCCGCGCGCGACCTCGGCGCGGAAGTGTTCCTCGCGCCGGAGGCGAATTGTGCGGAGGCAGTGCGGCGCGGCACCGGCGACATGGTTGTGCTGAAAATCACAGACCTGGATCAGGCGATCCAGCAATTGAAAAACTATTCGGACGGCTCCGAGGTGGAAACCTGCTCCTGATCCGTGGTCGATGTCGTCTCCGTCGGCTCTTCTTTGACTAGGCCGAGCTTGATGATGCGGTCCTTCGGTTCTTCCTTGTCCGCGCTCATCATTTGCTGCATGACCAGGCCCTTCTTCGAATCCACGACGGTAATCACTGCGGTGGAACCGAGCGAGGACCAGCCGACAAGCTTGTCGCCGTCGCGTTCGACGATGCGGGAGCTATCCAACCCGGTGAGTAGCTGCGTGGTAGTCAGGGCCTTGTTTTCAGATTCGAAAAACTGGAACTGTCCAACCTCCGGGCCGGAGCATTGCAGCGACTTATCCACGCCGCCGGGCATGCACGTGGCCAGCTGATCGAACAGCGACTTCGGCGCGAGCGAACCGAAACGTTCGTACGCATCTTTCACGGTGTCGTCGCTGGTTACCTTGCCCGTGGAAGTCGCAGACGCAGCGGTGGATTCGGTGGTAGGGGCTGATTCCTCCGTGGTGCTGGTGGCCGCGGACGTGGTGGAGCTTGTTGGCTCAGGTTCTCCGCTGGGCGTGCAACCCGCAAGCGCGCACACCACAGCGCCCGCAGCAACTGCGGAAACCCATAAGCGATTCTGCAACACGTTGTTCACTCCTGGCTAGCCAAACTCTTGTACCTTAAATCTACAGTTCGCCCTCTTCAAGTGTGTACCGTAGGGCAGCAATTACCCCAGGGGCCACACCTGTGCCACCGCGTAACTCGACGCGGTCCGCGGCGAATGGTTCAGCTAATTCCGCCTCCGAGGGCCGGATTTGCAACAGTGTTTGATCCGGGCCGCCACGTAACACCCCGGAGAACAAACGTGCGGGTCGGGGATCGTCCGGGGAGTCTGGGGCCGCAAACATAATCTCCTGCGCCAAAATCACGCCCGCAACCTCCGGCGGCCACGCCAATTGGGAAACAAATTCGCCCAGCTCATCGCTACCGCCCGAAATATGCTCCGGCAACCCCTCCTGCACAACCAGGGTGAGCGGGGCGTCGTCGTCGGTGGGTAGTGCGTCGACAAGTAATTCGGTGTTGACGAGTGCGAACAAGGTAGGTGCGGCATCCCAACCTTCCGCGTGAATAAACTCCACAGCTTCCAGCATTGCTTTATTGAGTGCTTGAATAGTCATGTCTGAAGGATTCATCAAATTCCTTGCCTCACAGTTGATGCGTAAAGTAGTGAGGATACCTGCCACCATCACCCAATAAGGAGTTGGAGTTGGCTACCGGCCTTACACCACCCGTAAAACGACCACCGCGCGTGATCAGCATTCTCATCGCAACAGTGTTCCTGTTGGTCTTTATCGTCCCATGGCTCGTGGGCTACTACACCGACTGGTTGTGGTTCGGCGAGGTGCAATTCCGTGGGGTGTTTACAACAGTCCTGTTCACCCGCATTGCGCTCTTCGTCGTCTTCGGCGCGGTGGCGGCGGCAATTTCCTGGCTCGCCGGCTACCTAGTCATCCGCAACCGGCCCGAGCACGTGTTCGGTATCGACCCGGAAAACCCCATCGCAGTATTCCGCGCCGGCGCCGAAGCCAGCCTGCGCAGGGCGCTGCTGATCCTGCCGCTGACGATGGGCGTGCTCGCCGGGTTGGTTGGCCAAAGCAATTGGCGCACCGTGCAAATGTTCCTCCACGGCGGTGATTTCGGGCAGCACGACCCCCAATTCAACATGGACTACGGGTTCTACGCCTTCACCCTGCCCTTCCTGCGGTTGATCACCAGTTCCCTGTCCGCGCTGCTCGTGGTGGCGTTCTTTATCGCGCTGATTGGGCACTACGCGTTCGGCAGCATCAGGGTAGGCAACCAAGCGCTCGGGCAGCGCGGACACGTGGCCAACGCCGCGCGCATCCAGCTGACCGTGACCGCCGGGTTGTGGATGTTGGTAAAGGTCGCGTCCTATTGGTTGGACCGCTTTGACCTGCTCAACGTGCGAAACGACATTTTCACCGGCGCCGGGTTTACCGCCATTCACGCGATCCTGCCAGCCAAAATCATCCTCATGGTGATCGCGCTGGTGGTCGCCGTGGCGTTTTTCTCCGCCGTGGTGCTCAAGGATTTGCGCATCCCCGCGCTGGCCACCGGGCTGATGCTGCTGAGTGCGCTGGTGCTGGGTAACGGATGGCCGCTCATGGTGGAGGAGTTTTCGGTAAAGCCGAACCGCGCCTCCAAAGAAGCGGAATATATTTCCCGCAATATTCAGGCGACCCGGTTCGCGTACGGCATTACCAACGACAAAGTGAACTACGTGAAGAACTGGGGTGCGAATAAAGACGCGACGGAGGCCCGCGACCAAGTAGCAAACGACGCCGCAACGCTGTCAAACATTCGCCTGCTTGATCCAGAAATCCTGTCCGCCACGTTCACGCAGCAACAACAGCTGAAAAACTTCTACGGCTTCCCCAAAACCCTCAACGTGGACCGATACACCGTGGACGGTGAATTGCGCGACTACGTCGTTGCCGCCCGCGAACTCGACCCGCAGTCTCTGAGCGAAAACCAGAAAAACTGGATTAACCGCCACACCGTGTACACGCACGGCAATGGCATCGTCGCGGCGCCCGCCAACAAAGTGGACGAGGTTGCGCGCGACGTCGGCTCCACCCGCGGTGGCTACCCCGTGTACACCGTGTCTGACCTGCAGGCGCAAAACGATAAGGAGCGCGCCGAGAAACTCGGCATTAAGGTGGACCAGCCGCGCGTGTACTACGGCCCAGTGATCTCCAATGTTGGCCCGCTGGAGGACTACGCCATTGTGGGCGCCGCCGGCGGTTCGCCCGTGGAGTACGACACGGACGGCTCGAACTTCACCTATGACGGCAGCGGCGGCGTGGACATTTCCAACATGTTTAACCGCGCGGCCTTCGCCCTGCGCTACCAAGAAATCAACATGGTGCTGTCCGACCGTATCGGCGCCGACTCCAAAATCCTCTACCAGCGGGACCCGCGTGCTCGCGTGGAAAAAGTCGCGCCATGGCTAGAGACCGACAACACCACCTACCCCGCCGTCATTGACGGCCGCATTAAGTGGATCGTCGACGGCTACACCACGCTCGACAGCCTGCCGTACGCTTCCCGCACCAACCTCAACCAGGCGATTACCGACGCCCAGACAGTCAACGGGCAATTGCAAACCCCCGTGGTCAACGAAGAAGTGGGCTATATCCGCAACTCCGTCAAAGCCGTGGTAGATGCCTACGACGGCACCGTGGAACTCTACGAATTCGACACCGAAGACCCCGTACTCAAAGCCTGGCGCGGTGTATTCCCCGATACCGTGAAACCCAAGAGCGACATCTCCAGTGACCTCATGGAACACCTGCGGTACCCCGAGGACATGTTCAAAGTGCAGCGCGAAATGATCTCCCGCTACCACGTCGACGACGCCGGCGTGTTCTTCACCAACGACGCTTTCTGGTCCGTCCCCGGCGACCCTAACTCCAAGGAAAAAACCGACGACGAACGGACACCGAACCAGCCGCCCTACTACGTGGTCGCAGCAGACCCCGAAACCGGCAAGCCCAGCTTCCAGCTGATCACCCCGTTCCGCGGGCTGAAACGCGAATTCCTTGCCGCCCACATGTCCGCAAGCTCCGACCCAGAAACCTACGGCCGGTTAACCGTCCGGGTACTGCCCACCGAAACCCAAACCCAAGGCCCCAAGCAGGCGCAGGACACCATGATGTCCTCCGACCAAATCGCCCGCGACCGCAGCCTCTGGCAGGACACCAACGACATCAAAAACGGCAACCTACTCACCCTGCCCGTTGGCGACGGTCAAATCCTCTACGTAGAACCCATCTACTCACAGCGAAAAGGCCAAACCTCCGCGTTCCCCAAGCTGCTGCGCGTCCTCGTCTCCTACGACGGCAAAGTCGGCTACGCACCCACCATCGCCGAAGCCTTAAGCCAAGTAGGCATTGACCCCAAGGAAGCCTCCGACCTCGCCGAATCCGAAGTCGAAGCCGGGGAAACCAAAGACCCCGAAAGCGGCGAAAACACCAGCAAGGACCAAAAAGACGCCAAGAAAGACACCACCAAGGACCAAGCGGCCCGCGTGGAAGCAATCAACAAAGCCCTGCAAAAGGTTGAACAAGCCCGCAACGGCAGCTTCGAAGAATTCGGCAAAGCACTGGACGAACTTGATAAAGCCGTCAAAGACTATCAAGACAACCAGTAAAACCACTGCTTAAGCCCCATATTTGCGTCAATTCATGCGGGTGTGTAAAGTAACTCATCGTTGCCAAGAAACACGGCAACGGTGAATATCACCCAACGCGGGGTGGAGCAGCTCGGTAGCTCGCTGGGCTCATAACCCAGAGGTCGTAGGTTCGAATCCTGCCCCCGCTACCACGTTTGACGTAGCCCCCCTGAACTTCGGTTCGGGGGGTTTCGTCGCGTCTAAGGGAGGAAGCGTGGCGGGGGAGCAGTTCGGTGATGTCGACACCGAAGAAGTCGGCGACAAATCAAAGTTCTTCAAGCGTCCAACTGTTTTGGCCATAGATTTTCCGGCTAGCAGTTGCTCCGGTGATTCCGAAAATTTCTGCGAGCTGTTTTCGAGTTGCTTTTCTCGAACCATACGTTGCTTTACTTAGCTCTCAAGGCCCCATTCGCCGTCATCGGGGATTGCGTAACTGTCATGTCGCACGTGCAACGAACGTTCCGAAACGTCCCAAGTGAGCGCTGGCGAAGCGAATCGTGTTCCTGTGTTACAGTCTTTGCCTTGATGACAAATTACGAGCAGTTTTTCGTCGATAACGAGGCGAATTGGGATGATCGTGCGAAGGTGCATGTTCTCTCAGAGTTGTACGACGTTGAAACCCTAATTTCAGATCGCACACACATAGAGGCCTGCGTTGCGATTGATCGGGAACGTTTAGGCGATTTGGCAGGGAAAGATATCGTTCACCTACAGTGCCACCTCGGGACGGATACTCTCTGTTTCGATCGCTTAGGCGCTCGGCGCGTGGTCGGCCTTGACCTCTCAGGCGAATCGTTGCGTCTAGGAGCAGACATAGCGCGCCGCGCCGAGGCACAGGTGGAGTTCGTGAAGGCAAACGTCTACGACGCTGTCGACGTTCTCGGGGCCCATAGCGACGAGGCGCGTTTTGACCTGGTGTACACCGGCATTGGCGCACTCGGTTGGCTCCCAGACCTTGCGCAATGGGGCAAGGTCGTCGCTGGCCTCATGCGCCCTGGGGCGCGTTTCTTTATCCGCGAGGATCATCCCGCCTCGCTCATGCTGGCTGATGACCCCTCGGACGGCTTACGCGTCGGATACGACTACTTCAACACAGGCGTGTTTTCCGAGGACGAGGCGGCCACGTATACGGATATGCCCGATGCGGCACCGGGCATTGTCAATCAACGTAGCCATTGGTGGAATCATCCGTTGCAGGACATCATGATGGCCCTTATCAATGCTGGTCTGATCATCGACTCATTTGAGGAACACGAATACGCGATGTGGCCACGCTTTGGTGAGGCCAGCGTAAAAATCAGCGACGCACAATATGCCCCGCCTAACGGCTCACACAAGATCCCACTCACCTTCACCCTGGGCGCGCACAAGCACTTGACACGCATATGAAAGTCCTCTGCCGAAGCAGAGGAAACCGATCGACCGTAACAATGGCCAGCAAGCAATCTGGCTGCCCAAATAAAAGTTCTTTCTGGTCGAAGGGAAACAAGGGGAAAGGGAGAAGGGTTGGCACTGCTATCGTGGCGCACCATGAGGTAGATCACCAAAATCGGAACATCCCTCAAGGTTTGCGTAGCCTGGTAGGCTGTGACCATGGCTATGAATGTACGGTCTTCTAGTGAAGAAGACACCAAAAAGGTGCCACCGTTATCCCCCCCCCGGTTGAAGCGCTAATTCAGCAAGGACTATTTCAAGGTCGCACTGTCACGCTGTTCGGTGAAGTAACGAGCGAGCAATGCCAATCGATTTGCGGGCAAATTTTAGCAATGGTTGAAGATGACCCGCATGAGCCTATTACGCTTCTGATTGATAGCCCGGGTGGAAATCTAATGGCGGGCATGATGGTTTATGATTTAATCAAGACTATTGACGCGCCTGTGAATACTGTTGCGATGGGCTTGGCAGCGTCAATGGGGCAGTTCCTCTTGAGCGCAGGAACTAAGGGGCGCCGTTGGGTGTTTCCTTCCGCGCGAATTATGATGCACCAACCTTCCTCCGGCATTGGAGGCTCAGCGGAAGACATTCGAATCCAGGTTGAGCAGCATCGTCTGACTCGTAAGATATTCGAGCAAGAGCAGTCAGCTAATATTGGACAACCAATTGAGACAATTCACAATGATAGTGAACGCGATCGATGGTTTTCAGCTCACGATGCCGTTGATTATGGTATTGCAGATCATGTATTGACCTCTTGGAGTCAGATCCGCGTGTTAAAAATGGACAAAAAAGATGAAAGCTGATCTGGGATTGCTAGCAACTCGAACCTATTAGCGCAGTAACCAATCCGAAGGGTTTTGGTGGTGCATGCTTTTCTGCTTCAAAAATTAACTTAAGCAATTAGATGGCGGATGCGTTTTCGTCGACAGCGTTACTTCAGTTTGGGCAAAACAGGAGATCTTCCTTAGTGAAGCAGATAAGGATGCGTATACAGCGAATAATTGTCTTGCGAATAGAAAGGTTATATAAGGACTTCTGCTGAAAAATGGTTCGGTGAGGTTTCGTGTTGTGCGCTGTGAGGTTGTTGGTGGTGATTGGCAGGTAGCGTAAAGGATTCGAGAGCGTTGGCCTAGTGGTGCCGAGTTTCGTCATGCTGATTTGGCATAGCGCCATGACGGAATGCACCTTGCAAAAACCGTCGTAATCGCGAGGATCTTTGAGGGTTTTGCCTGTGGCTTAGCCGTGAATGATCTCCATTGATTCGCTGATTTCGTCGGATGCTGCGAGGGCTTCGGCGAGGAGTGCGGCGTCGCCGGTGATGCGTGGGTTGAGCCAGTCGTCGTGCATTTCGGCTGGCAAAATTAGTGGCATCCGGGGGTGTACGGTTGCGGCTTGCGCCACGGCGTTGCGCGTGACCAGTGCATACGTGAGCGTATCGACGTCTCCGTGGTAGCTGTTTGTGGTAATTGCGGCGATTCCGAACGTACTGCGGTCCGGCAGGGCGAAGACGGTGCCTTTTTCGACGTACCAGGTAGCGGGCGCAAGTGCACGGTGATTGCGGAATGGGGTTTTCCACGCTGGTGAGCGTAAGAGTTTGTCATCGCGGGCGTTAAATGCGCTGAATTTTGCGGGTTCGTTACGTATGTGGAGCCACCACCAGGCGAGCTGGAGCGTTCGGTTGCCGTCTTGGTCAGTGGTGATCAAGGGGTTGAGGTTGCGAGCTTTGTTTCCGGTAATTTTTGCGGTGCCGTTATGGTGGGCGATCCACTGTTCTAATACATTGTGGTGTTCCCGTTCGTTGAGTGGTGGGAGGTCGTACACCAAGTTCGGGTCGAGGCCGTATGTTGCACACATGGGCTTTTAGGGGTTGGCTACGTTGGGATGGGAAATCATCGGGGCGCTCCAATCTGGCCGCTATTTCTTTGGAAGCGGTATCACGCTGATGATCCTACACAGCGCCTGCAGGCCCCCCGCGGTATGGCGGGGATCACATTATCTCTTCGTGAGGATTCGCTGATTCGTCACGTCTTATAGGTGTCCCTTGTTCACAGTGCCAGCACATGTTGGCGCTACAGGAGTCTGTCAAGTTGTTTGTGTGTGGGAGTTGAAAATGGGGGTTGTTCGGGGTGCTCAATGTATGGTTCGTAGCGGTCGGGGTAGGCCACTGCCATGTGGTGTATAGCCCGTTTTCATTGAGGAACTTTTCGAGCTTCAACGAGCCGGCCGGCGGTAGCGGCAACGCGTTGTTGCGTTCTTGTTTGTGTTGTGGGGCGCGTCGATCTTCGATAGTGCAGATCATCAGCGAAAGTGTTTTGATTGCCGAATCGTCATGGCGGAATTGTGGGAACGGGTTGAACCGGTCCCAGGTGTGGCGCCGGAGGTTGACGGGTTGGGGATATGTTTGTCCCAACGCCGCTGGATTCGAACCGCTGTCATGTGGTGTTGGCTTCATCGGCACTTGGAGGCGTTGTAGATTTCCCGGCGTTGCTTGGTGGCCCCTTCTGCGGTCGGTGGAGGACACGTATCGGGTGGCCGATCGGATGAGATGGACCACTAAAAGTCTGCCCCATCGACTTCGGCTAGGTCGTCTCACATGGCGTTTTGTAAAGCTGTTGAGCCCATCGCAGCCAAACGATGAAGACGACCTTTGGCTGCCTCGGTTGGCACGTTTAAGCGCATATCGATGCCCAAAATGAAGCACCGTGCCTGCTTGGCGAGCCAGAATCGTAAAGCATGTGCTTCGGCACCTCCCATATTGGCTGTGTCAAAAGTACTCATGTGACCACTATTAGTTCTCGACGTCCCTAACTACACCATCCATGGTGTAGCGGTCTCTACGCCCTAAACGTGAGCGAGATGATGTCAGCAGACAAACTTGATGTCGTTTTCCGTTAATCGCCAAGAATAAAGGCGGGTAAAAATAGGAGAATTGTGGGCGCGTTAAACGCTATGGCACCTGCCAGAATTAAGTCGTGGCATTTACTTTTATTGCTTAATGTGATGATACAGATTGTAAGTATTACGATGCTCAGAATAAGCAGCCACATGAACAAATGAACCGAGCGCGCTGGCCCCAAGAGTTCAAACCGCCAAATTGCAGCTGGGAGAAAAGCGATTGCAGTGAGTCCCCACCCGATCGGCCTAGCGTATTGAATGATGACTTTTAGATGTGCTGAATTCATTGAATAGTTCACCACTGCCGGTTGTGTTCTGAGAAAAATGGGAGGGTCCAAATGAAAAGTGTTGGTAATGAAATCAATGAGAAGAAAGCAGCCGACCACAAATCATAGTTTTTCAACTTGATCGCAAAGAAAACGTTAACCACCACACTGGCAAAAATAATGAGTAAGCAAATATATCCCAACCATGAAACATTGCTATCAGCGATACTCATAATCGTGCCTGCGGCGAAGTAGCTTAGAAAGGTCATTGACCATCCGACTTTACGTGCTGTCAACAACATGCGAACAAATCCCATTCATCAATTTTAAACAGATAGTATTGAAATATATATTATAGGTTACCACATCCGTGATAGAGAGGAACTCCGATTATTGCGGCCTCAAGGTATCCCCGCGCATGATCTCCTTCGAAGCTGACTCCCCAAGGGTACTCCCCGCGAAGGTAACGTAAATTATTCACAAATTCTTGATCACAAGTGCATGTATCACGATTGACATTTAAGCAATGATCATGCCCCATGCAGGCTCGATCGAGTGAATTAATAGGATCTCCCGGACCGGAATTAGTTGGGCCGCACCAATTCCCGTAGTTTTCAAAGGGAACAACTTCTTCCACCAGGCCTGGATCTGTGAGGGCTTTCTCCTCGAGGATTATGTTGTTGTAGATCTTCCCCACCTCAACAATTCGTGGGTCAACATTGTCTCGCTCTGCAGATTCGGCATCAAATAACTCGATCCCGCCATCTCGTTTGATTTGGTGAGAGAAGATGACTTCTTTGATTTCTTCCTCCGTCGGGCCATTATCGGAATGGAGGCTAGGGGTTGTGCTCGTTGTTGATGCCGATGGCAAGCTTTCCGCGGGCATTGCGGTGATTGCTGGGAAAGCGGTTAATGATATTCCCACCATGCTCGCAGTAAGCAGCTTTTTGATTTTCATGAATTCCATTCCTAGTGGTGATGTTGTTTGAGAGCTTGTGGACTCCATAGTTTGTGAGACATGGAGCTTAGTTATCTAACTAAGCAGAAACTTTCCTAGAGGTCTAATTTTCTTATGCAAAACCCAAGTTTGCGGGGGTGCTTTATCTCTTCATTATTATTGTGTGCTGCAAATACTGGTAGATCGTTAGGGTGGAACGATAACATGTGCATGGAAGTATCGAAACAATATTCGAACTAATCACTATGTTCGAAGGATGTTTTCAGTAAAATGTTTCATTAAGGTTGATTGGGTTTTAGTGAATTGTCGGGGATCGCTGAGCGGTTCAAGTATCTTGTTTCCGATTTGAGTTTCTGCACACTCCTAACGTTTTTCCTTGTCTAACTTTGTAATGGGGGTAGTTGTAAAATTGCTATTCGTTTTGTGCGCTCAACCATAGGGGCTGAGCTATTTGGTTGTGTGGTTTGGAGTTATTTCGTCACTGAGTAGAAACAGTGTTCGCACGAAGGCTTAAGTATTGGTCTCCGCGACACTTTAGGGCGAGCAAAATCTAGAAATTGGTAATCACACCCATTAACGTTTTGCTTACTTGTGTCCCAGTATTTGGTGCATCTAACGTTGAATTATCAGCGCACAACCACTTAGTGGATACAGTTTGGATGTAGGCAGGAGGTCAGATGACGAACCATATCTCGATGTCAGGTATTGCTCGCTTGGCTGGCGTTGCGAGAACGACGGTGAGTATGTGGCGGAAACGTTTTGGCGTTGATTCGGATTCACCTTTTCCGACACCGTTGAGTCGCGCTGATTTTGATGCCTCTTTGATTTTTGACGCAGCTGCGGTCGCTTAATGGCTTGTTGCTACGAATCGTAGTAAGGGCAGGGACGTTGTTGGGGATGCCCCGTTCCACTCCTCACTGTTTGATGTTAGGTAATCGGGCACAAAAGAATGTTTCTGGGGATCTTCTTGTATTGGCAGTTCACGCAGGTTTGATGGTTCCGGAAGGGCTTCTGTTTGAAGATAGCAATGTCGACTCACCGAGGTGTTAGCAAATTACTTGGCGGAGTGCATCAACTGGAAAACCGCGCGTTATTGAAGTGCTTTATGGTACGAAAATCCAAGATGAAAAGCTTTTTGCTCGAGGTCTAGGAACGGTGCCGGTGATTGGCAAAGAGGAATTGAATGATGTGAGCATGATCGGTAAACGCAGAATTGATCGTCTTCGGCTTGAAGAAATCGTTGCAAATGCGAGGAGTGCGGCGTCGCCGGTGATGCGTGGGTTGAGCCAGTCGTCGTGCATTTCGGCTGGCAAAATTAGTGGCATCCGGGGGTGTACGGTTGCGGCTTGCGCCACGGCGTTGCGCGTGACCAGTGCATACGTGAGCGTATCGACGTCTCCGTGGTAGCTGTTTGTGGTAATTGCGGCGATTCCGAACGTACTGCGGTCCGGCAGGGCGAAGACGGTGCCTTTTTCGACGTACCAGGTAGCGGGCGCAAGTGCACGGTGATTGCGGAATGGGGTTTTCCACGCTGGTGAGCGTAAGAGTTTGTCATCGCGGGCGTTAAATGCGCTGAATTTTGCGGGTTCGTTACGTATGTGGAGCCACCACCAGGCGAGCTGGAGCGTTCGGTTGCCGTCTTGGTCAGTGGTGATCAAGGGGTTGAGGTTGCGAGCTTTGTTTCCGGTAATTTTTGCGGTGCCGTTATGGTGGGCGATCCACTGTTCTAATACATTGTGGTGTTCCCGTTCGTTGAGTGGTGGGAGGTCGTACACCAAGTTCGGGTCGAGGCCGTATGTTGCACACATGGGCTTTTAGGGGTTGGCTACGTTGGGATGGGAAATCATCGGGGCGCTCCAATCTGGCCGCTATTTCTTTGGAAGCGGTATCACGCTGATGATCCTACACAGCGCCTGCAGGCCCCCCGCGGTATGGCGGGGATCACATTATCTCTTCGTGAGGATTCGCTGATTCGTCACGTCTTATAGGTGTCCCTTGTTCACAGTGCCAGCACATGTTGGCGCTACAGATGAAAGTTTTTGGCACCATGTCTGAAAGAAGCATTCCAGAAAAGACGAACCACGATAGCGTCATTCCGCAGACGGGCGCTCAGCAGGCTCGTGCAGCGGAACGGCAATTGGAGCATGCGGCGGAAAAGAAGCTCCATGGTCCGTTGCAAACCGATCGTGGTGTGACCACGCTTTCGGACGCTGTCGTGGCCAAAGTGGCGGGCATCGCAGCCCGCGAAGTGCCCGGTGTTTATGACATGGGCAATGCAGCGCGTCGCGCTTTTTCGGCGGTGAGTGAGCGCATTCCGAACGCCCAGACCAATGTTGCGGGTGGTATCAGCGTGGAAAAGGGCGAGGTGCAAACTGCGATTGATTGCACCATCGTCATTGAATACGGCTACTCCATTGTTGAGGTGGGTAATGCGATTCGCCGCAATGTTATTGAGCAGGTGGAATCGGCGACTGGCCTTGAGGTGATCGAGGTAAACATCGATGTAGTGGACGTTCATGTGCCGCAAGACGATGAAGATTCCCTGCCGAGCAAGAGGGACACTGAGCTGCAATAGTCCGCCTCGGGGGCTGGCGGTGGGCGCCAACATTGTGCGCCCTACAAGCATTTTTCAACCAGGAGTTTTAGTTCTGATGAAAACATCTCATCTTGCACTTTTGATCGGCCTATTTTTAGGGGCAGCGTTTGCGTTCGGTTCCTTCGGACAATTCCTACTGGTCACTCTATTCGGTGTGATCGGTCTCGCCGTTGGGCTGATGCTAGAAGGCCGTATTGAGGTCCGTGGCGCTAACACGCTTTGGAAGAGGTGACCTAGCGTGAGTATGCCAACCACGCGAGAACCGACGCCCCAGGAACCAACCACGCGCGGGCGGACGAATGTTCCGTCGAGCGTGATTGCCAAGATTGCCCAACAGGCCGCCTTCGAAGTGCCAGGGGTGGGCGCTGCCGCTGGTGGATTCCTCGGGATTGGTGCGCACCGTGAGTTTGATTCTCGGCCTACAGCGCAGGTGGAAACGTACGGCAACATCGCCGTAGTCCGCTTGGATATCGGCTTGGGTTTTCCGGTCAACCTAGCGGATGCGTTGCAGCGGGTTCGCACGCACGTAACACGTCGCGTGCACGAACTCGCGGGCCACGAGGTTGGACACATGGACATCACCGTTTCATGGCTGCAGGCTGCGGCGTCGAAACAAAGGGAGCTGTTGTGACTATCCCAGACAAACTCACTACCCGCCCTCCGCGAGTCATTCCGGCGGTGTTGTTAGCAGTGCTTGCCGTGGCGTTTGGAGGCGTTGGCATTTGGCTTTTCGGTGTTCGACAGTTCGACGGTAACTGGCCGCCGCAGGCAAGCGCGACGCTGCAAACGTTGGCCACGGTACCGTTCGGGAGCACCGCGGTGTTTGCTGCATCCATTGCGGTTTTCGTTGTGGGGGTGGTGTTCATGTGCTGTGGACTCATCCCAGGCGATCCCAGCAACCGCGAAGTGCTGCCGTTGGAAGCGCCGGGGCAAACAGTGATGGCCCGCCGCGACATTGCCCGCCAGATCAAGCGTGAGGTCGAACTCATTGATGGGGTGGGGAGTGCCCAGGTTTCGTTACAGCGCCGCGCGTTAGACGTTTCGGTGGGCACTCCGATCGACGCTGTAGATGCGATCAAACAGCGGACCAAAGTGGTGGTGGATCAGCAACTTGAGCAACTCCACCCGACAACCACTATTCGTCCGCGGATCCGTGTGAGGCACGTGCGCTGACACGTCGGTGGACACAGAGAGGAATCGAAAGTGCGTACAGTTTCTCGAGGGCGTAATCGCCTCGTGCTCATTGTTTGCGGTGCGTTATTGCTCATTGCGGGTGCGTGGGTGATGTCTGCATCGACTTCGCTGCGCCAACATTGGCAAGGCGCCGAGCGTTTCCTGCCGGCCCCGCAGCACACCCTGGTGGATATTGCAGCCGTGAACCCGTGGTTATTGCCCGTAGCACTGATCATTTCGGTGCTGCTCTTGGGGTGCGGAGTATTGCTGCTCATTGGTCAGGTGCCCACCGCGCCACCAAGCTCGCCGGTGCGGATCACCGATGGTCAGGACAGCCTGCTGGGTTCCATTGAGCCCAAAGTTTTCGAGCGTGCATTGCAGGAAACTGCGGAGAGTTTCCCCGGCATTGAATCGTCGAACGTGTATTTTGGTGGTAGCACTCGTGCGCCGTGGCTGCAGGCGGAAGTAACTGTCGCGGAAGGGGCGCACCTTGCATGGGCCGTCAATGCTGTGCGGGCCGGACTCGCCGAAGCTGTGACTACGGCGCTTGGAACCCCACCCGCACGGCTGGATCTTCAGGTGAAATTGGGAACCTAATGGCGCTTGGATCGGAACGACAACGACAACTCGTCGTAAGGTCACAGGACGGGGACGATGATGCGTTTTGTGAGATCGTCAACCATCATCAGGCTCGACTGTATCGGATTGCATACATGATTCTGCACGACCGAATGGATGCGGAAGACGTGGTGCAGGAAGCATTGATTACTGCGTGGCGGCGCTTGCATTTGCTGCAAGATCCTGGAACTTTTTCCGCGTGGGTTTCGCAAATCGCGTCGCGGGCTGCCATGGACCTTGTGCGCAAGCACGCGCGCCGGGCCACGGACAGTGCCGATACCCGCAACCTAGAGGACGGGGCACAACCCGATCAGGCTGGGGTTGCGGGTGCTGTCCACGCGAAGGATCCAGCCCACCAGGCGGTGGCGAACGCACAGATGGAAGCGTTGGCAAAGATGCTGCAAACAATCGAGCCGAACAATCGTGCCTGCTGGGTACTCTATGAGATCGACGGGCAAAGTTATCGGGAGATCGCGGCTACCGTAGGCGTCTCCGAAACTGCGGTGCGTGGCCGTATCGCGCGAGCTCGCCAGGCCATCATCGACCGGATGAAGGATTGGAGGTGACTGGGGATGGGTGACCAAACTTCGAATGCCTACCTGGAGTTAATCCGGGCCGTGCACGATGAATGGAACGAACTGGAACGTGCTGGGGATGAATCAGTGCAGGTTTCGGCCACGGCGCTTGCCGCGATTAAGGAAGCCGTGCGTGTGGAAGCCCGACACGGTTGCCAGGTGCACATGCCGGACACCGCACTAGGCACGTACTCCGTGTCCGAGCTTGCGTTGCGGAACCTGCTGCGCAATGCGGCGGATACCGTTCCGGGCGTGTGCGCACTGAACAGCGAAATAGTCGCCGACGATAAAGAAGGCGTGCTGCGTGAACGTGAGACACCCCAACGCCTCGCTTGTCGGATTTCTGTGCAATATGATCGCGTGGATTTCATCAACGTTGCGGAGCAAGTGCGAAGCGCCATTGCTGCGGCGTGTGCCGAACATTTCGGTTTACGCGACGTGGCTATCGACGTTCACATTGAGGATCTTCATGAATGCTGAGTTGAACACCCCCGAGTGCCACACACCGAAACCGTCAACTGTGCGCGCCGCTGACCTTATCCCTATTGTGGAGGCCGTCGACGGCGTGCGGGGCATCCAGGCCGGTGTGGGGACCGCGTTGCGCGCGTTGGATGCGAAGTTGCGTAAACGCGACGAACGCTCAGCGCGCTTCGGCATCATTATCGATGGCGCTACAGACTTGGTAACCTTAGAACTCGCTCTTGAATCGGGGCCGCCGATCAAAGGCATTGTGGAATCAATCCAACGTACCGTGGGTGAAGCATTCGCCTCCGCCGGACAAAATCCGAAAGTTCATGTGCGGGTGATGTCTGTGTATTGATGCCGTACCTGTGGTTGGCTTCATAAGCTGCAAATCGGTGGCTCGTGCGAGGTAGCAGGCACTCGCCTTGCTAAGGTGCTCCGTAGCGTCAGCTGTAACGGAATTCAACGAACGCACGGTTTTCCATTTGGTTCCGGATCCAAGGCGTTTGGCGTATCACGCGAATCTGCAGGAAGGCCTCATTTATGCTTCAAGTGCTCACGTTTGCGCTGTTGGACTCCGTCAACCTGCTGCTCATCGCCGTCGTGGTCGGCATCGGGGTGGCGCTGCCCAGCAAGTACGGCCGAGTAGCAGCACTTCTCGTCGGCGGGGACTGGTTGGGCGTGTTCGTCGCTTCGGTACTGTGCCTCGTGTTTTTCGATTCCATCGGCAGCGCCGTTACCTCACTGGTGCATTCCCCAGTCTTCGGGTGGATTCTCATCATCACCGGCTTGATCGCTTTGGTCATGTCGATTCGGGGCGGCGATTCGAGCGCGATGGTGGAGCGGATTATGGCGCCACTTCGCGCGCCGTCGATAGGCACGGTGGGCATGGGGTTTATGTTGGGGGCGGTGCAATCGCTGACTTCCGCCCCGTTTTATGGCGGGCTGTTGGTGCTTTCCGCCAGCGGGTTGAACGTACTCGTTCGGTACCTCACGCTGTTCCTGTACGCCACACTCGCCCTGAGTTTGCCAACACTATGTGCGATTTGCGTGGGGTACATTCGTAGTCGGCCGGAAAGTTGGTTGGGGCGCAGCTTTGTGTGGGCGCGGGATAACAAAGAAGCCGTCAATAAGTTCGCCGGCTTCTTCGTCGCCTTCATCTTGATCGTTGTAGGCGTGTTTCACCTGTAACAACGGTGCGCCCAGAACGCCCAGAGCGCCCAGAACGCTACGTTGCGGTCAGTGCGGCTGCGCCAAAGGACACGGAGAAGTCTTCGCACCACAGGTCGACGGCAGTCCAATCGTTGGGGTTGAAATCGGCCGGCAGATCGTACACTTGGTTGCCTTGGTTGCCCTTGAGTGGCGCGATGTCAAGATGCGGGTGTTCGCCCGCAGTGAAGAAACCGTCAAAGCCTTCAAACACTGGACCTTTTGAAAGCCACACGCGTACATCCGGCCCATTCGAAGTGTTTAAGTTTTCCAGGGTGAGTTGGTGGGATCCGTCCGGAAGCCGGTAAATTCGAGCATTGCCGGTGGTGGTGTGCTCATGTGAAACGAACTCGCCCTGCGACACTACAACCGGCCCGGAAGGCGTTTCCGAAGCTGGGGAGTGGGTGGCGTTGGAGTCGGTGTTGGCGGTTGCGGATGCGCTGGTTGCGGCTTGGGGAATCTCTTCGTTGATTTCGGTATTTACCAAAAGCAGCCACGGTTTGAACACGGCCAAAGCGATGCCAACAGCAACAATGATGGCGGCGAGAAAGGCTCCTACGAGCAGGCGCCGTTTCGAGGTCATCGTAATCCTTTCAGGTTGCGGTGGTTCAAGCTGGGCGCTTCCGCGCGGTATCAGGGTCCGTATGCTGTAACGCACGTTGCGGCGGAAATAATCCAGCAGGTACGCAACGGCCGGTTGGGTGGTGGGCGACGCCCGTACACGAAAATCCGCAAAAGAACAATGTTCAAGCTGAACCTTTGGGTGCGATATTGTTCACTAATTGGCACGGGGGCGTGTGGGCTCAATATCACTCGTCGCCACGGGGGAATGCTTGGTTATGGTGGGTAAATGTCCGATCGGGCATAAATTTCATGGGTCTAAGCCCACGAAATTCAAAAATAACCGGACATCTATACTGGTTTTCTGCCTGCATATGTCGATTTTTTCACCTAAATTTGGATGTATGAGTCCACGAAAGATTGGCGTAACAGAAGTCGCCTTACGCGATGCGCACCAGAGCCTCATGGCTACCCGCATGGCCCTGGAAGACATGGTCGGGGTTTGCGAGGAAATTGACCAAGCTGGGTTTTGGAGCGTTGAATGCTGGGGCGGCGCAACCTTCGATTCCTGCATTCGCTTCCTGAACGAAGATCCGTGGGAGCGCTTGCGCACCTTCCGCAAGCTCATGCCGAACAGCCGTTTGCAAATGTTGCTGCGTGGTCAGAACCTGTTGGGTTACCGCCACTACGAAGACATGGTGGTGGATAAGTTTGTGGAGAAATCCGCAGAAAACGGCATGGACGTATTCCGCGTTTTCGACGCCCTGAATGATCCCCGCAACCTTGAGCACGCCATGCAGGCTGTGAAGAAGGTGGGCAAGCACGCCCAGGGTACGATTTGCTACACGGTTTCCCCACTGCACACCGTGGAGGGCTACATTGAGCAAGCCGGCCGGCTGCTGGATATGGGCGCCGATTCCATCGCCTTGAAGGACATGGCCGCGCTGCTGAAACCCCAGCCAGCGTACGATATCGTCCGCGGCATTAAAGATACCTACGGGGAGGACACCCAGATCAACGTCCACTGCCACTCCACCACGGGTGTCACATTGGTGACGTTGATGAAGGCTATCGAGGCCGGCGCGGACGTCGTCGATTCGGCCATTTCTTCGATGTCCCTTGGGCCTGGCCACAACCCCACCGAATCGCTTGTGGAAATGCTGGAAGGCACGGGCTATGAGACCGGCCTGAACATGGATTTGCTGATTGCCATTCGCGATCACTTCAAGGCCGTGCGCCCCAAGTATGCCGAATTTGAATCCAAGACGCTCGTGGATACGGATATCTTCCTTTCCCAAATCCCCGGCGGCATGCTGTCCAATATGGAATCCCAGTTGCGTGCCCAGGGCGCCGGCGACCGCATCGATGAAGTGATGCGCGAAGTTCCGGTGGTGCGCAAGGATGCCGGCTACCCGCCGTTGGTGACGCCGTCGTCACAGATCGTGGGCACCCAGGCGGTGTTTAACGTGCTCATGGGCCGTTACAAGGTCATGACCGCCGAATTCGCCGACCTGATGCTCGGCTACTACGGCGAATGTATCGGCGAACGTAACCCTGAGTTGATCAAACAAGCCGAGGCGCAAACTAAGAAGAATTCCATCACTTGCCGCCCCGCGGACCTGCTGGAACCCGAGTGGGACAAGCTGCGTGAAGAAGCTGCCGGGCTGGAAGGTTTCGACGGCACCGACGAGGACGTGCTCACCGTGGCGTTGTTCCCAGGTGTCGCCCCAGGGTTCTTGAAGAGCCGCCCTGAGGGGCCGAAGAACGTGGGCAAGACTGCCGCCCAGCTGGAAAAAGAAAAGGCTGCTGCTTCCGGCGCCGCCAACGCTGTGCGTGAACCGATTAGCTACAAGGTCACTGTGGGTGGCCGTTCCCAGACCGTCAAGGTCGAACCGGCCTAAGGAGACTAGACACCATGGCACATGAAGCCAGCATGCAAGAGCGGCTTGCAGCCCTCGAAGAAGCCCGCAACAAGGTCGCGCTTGGCGGTGGCGAAGACAAGATCGAAAAGCAGCACGAGCGCGGCAAGCTGACCGCCCGCGAACGCATTGCCGCCCTCGTTGATGAGGACACGTTCCAGGAAACGGGCATGTTCGCTACGCACCGCACCACCCACTTCGGCATGGACACCGCCGAAGCCCCCGCAGATGGTGTGGTCACCGGCTCCGGCGCGGTATTTGGCCGCCCCGTGCATATCGCCTCCCAGGACTTCACTGTGATGGGCGGTTCCGCCGGCGAAACTCAATCCAATAAGGTGGCCGCCATGATGGAGGCATCCGCCACCACCGGGACGCCTTTCGTGTTTATCAATGATTCGGGTGGCGCCCGCGTCCAAGAAGGCATTGATTCCCTGTCCGGCTACGGCAAGGTGTTCTACCAGAACGTGCTGCTGTCCGGTTTGGTGCCGCAGATTTCCATTATCGCCGGACCGTGCGCCGGCGGTGCGGCGTACTCGCCCGCGCTTACGGACTTCATTATTCAAACCCGAAACGCACAGATGTTTATCACCGGCCCGGGCGTGATCAAGTCCGTCACTGGCGAAGACGTCACCTCGGAGGCTCTCGGCGGCGCGGATGCCCACATGGCCAAGGCCGGCAACATTCACTTTGTCGCCGAAGATGATGAACAGGCCGTGCTTATTGCGCAGAAGTTGCTCAGCTTCCTGCCGCAGAACAACACCGAGGAACCGCCGGTGGTGGATCCCGACTACATTGTCGAACCCGACGAGTCCCTGCGCGATATCGTTCCCGTGGAAGGCAAAAAGGGCTACGACGTCCGCGACGTGATCACCCGTCTCGTGGACCGTGGTGATTTCCTTGAAGTTCAGGCAGGTTATGCCCAGAACCTCGTCGTGGGTTTCGGTCGCATGGTCGGTCGAACCGTGGGCGTGATTGCGAACCAGCCGAGTGTGATGTCCGGCGTGCTGGACATCAATTCCTCTGACAAAGGTAGCCAGTTTATTCGCTTCTGCAACGCGTTCAACATCCCGCTGATCACGCTGGTTGACGTCCCAGGCTTCATGCCGGGTGTCGCCCAAGAGCACGGCGGTATCATCCGCCACGGCGCGAAGATGCTGTATGCGTATTCTTCGGCGTCCGTGCCAAAGATCACGGTGGTGCTGCGGAAGTCCTACGGCGGCGCATACCTGGCGATGTGCTCGAAGGACTTGGGCGCCGACCGCGTGTTCGCGTGGCCGACCGCGGAGATCGCGGTGATGGGCGCGGATGGCGCGGTGAACGTGGTATTCCGCCGGGAAATTGCCGCCGCGGAAGACAAGGAAGCCAAGCGTGAGGAGCTCATCCAGCTGTACAAGGATACGTTCTCCACGCCGTTTATGGCGGCGTCGCGCGGCCTCGTCGATGACATTATCGACCCCTCCGAAACCCGCCGGGAAGTCGCGATGGCGCTCGAGGTGCTCACCAACAAGCGTGTGACTCGTCCCGCTAAGAAGCACGGCCTAGGTCCGGTGTAAGCAATGGAAAACACCGAATTGCTGCGGCTGGTTCAGCAGCTGCAAACCCGCCTTGAATCGGTCGAAAACGAACTCGAAGAATTGAAACGACGTTCGGACCAGGAGATTCCCGAAGATGTGCTGATGGCCATCTCGGCGGCCGTGTCCGCCTACATGGGTAATAGGGGTCGCGTGCGCGCTGTCCGGTTTAGCCGCCACCGCACGTGGGCCGCCCAAGGCCGCCAAGCAGTCCAGTCCCGCTCCCGTCACCTGTAAGGAAAAGTCATGAAACTTAAAGTGACCGTGAACGGCATCGCTTACAGCGTTGACGTAGAGGTCCAAGAAGAGCACCGCCAGCTCGGCTCCATCATTTTCGGCGGCAATTCCAACGTGTCTGAGCCAGCAACCGCCAGCGTCCAAGGCGTGTCCGCAAACGCGGTCGTCGCACCGCTCGCAGGTTCGGTATTCAAAGTCCTCGTCGAAGAAGGCCAGGAAATCGAGGCCGGCCAGGTGCTGCTCATTCTCGAGGCCATGAAGATGGAAACCGAAATTACTGCACCCACCTCGGGCACCGTGGCCGTCATCCACGTCGACGTCGGCGACGCTGTGCAAGGCGGCCAAGCGCTGGTGGAAATCAACTAGCCGCTTCTCGACGCCGCGACCAGCACCGGTACCACCTACGTGGCGGTGCTGGTCAATGCGGCTAGCACCTCGTCGTGCAGCAGTCCGTTCGTTGCCAGCGCGTCGCCGCCCGCCGGGCCGTCGATACCCGCAAGGGAGGTGAAGCGGCCGCCGGCTTCGCTCACCAGGATGGATAGCGGCGCCAAATCCCACAGCGATACCTCCGGCTCGGTGGCGATATCCACCGCGCCTTCCGCGACGAGGCAATAGGACAGGAAATCCCCGAAGGCGCGCGGCCGCCAAATCGTATCCACGAGTTCGCTAAAGTTTTCGCGCAAGCCGAGCGCTGTCCAGCCTTCGAAAGAGGAGAAGGAGAGGGAAGCGTCGGAAAGTTTCGCAACCTTGGATACTTCGAGCCGTTTCGGCTGACCATTTTGAAACGTACGCCACGCCCCTTCGCCAGCGGATGCGAACCAACGGCGGCATAGGGCGGGGGCGGAGACTACGCCGACGACTGGGCGGCCGTCGATAAGAAGTGCGATGAGTGTGGCCCACACGGGCACGCCGCGAACGTAGTTTTTCGTGCCGTCGATGGGGTCGATCACCCACTGGCGGCCGGTGGTAGGGGTGCCGCCAAATTCTTCGCCAAGTATTGCGTCATTCGGTGCGAGCTGCGCAAGTAACTCCCGCAGCTCTCGTTCGCAGGCAAGGTCGGCCTCCGACACCGGCGTCATGTCTGGTTTCGAATCAACTTTCAAATCCGTTGCTTCGAAGCGGGGCATGGTGATGGCGTCGGCGCGGTCCGCGAGCTGCAGCGCAATATCAAGATCTGATGTCATGTGGTCAGTCTAACGCAGCAACAATATCCTGAACCGCTGTTGCATTCCCCGCAATATTCCAGGTGACACCACCGCTTTCCACCACCGCAACACTGCCGCCAACACCTTCGATTAATGCCCGACCGGGGAGCCAATCCCACGCCGGCACCGAATGCTGCAGCCACGCCCCGAGCGTGCCATCTGCAACGCTAGCCAAATCAATGCTGCCCGCGCCCAACATGCGGATAGTGCCCGCGCCCGTAGCCACCTTGAGCCACGCGCGTTGCACCGCATCCGTGTGCGAAGGGTGTAAGTATGTGCCCAGCGACAGTGTGTTCAAGGGCGCGTCCGTAAGCTGCGGCAACGGCTGGCCGTCGCGGGTGGTGGGGATCGTACGACCCCCAAACCACGTATAGCCCATCGCCGGTCGATGCACCGCACCAAGCAGCGGCTCGTCGCCTTCGGCCAAGGCGAGCGCCGCGCAAAAGTAGTCGCTGCCTGAGGCGTAGTTGTAGGTGCCGTCGATGGGGTCAATAACCCAGACCCGCCCGCTGGTGGATTCCCGTTGCGCGCCCTCTTCGCCCAACACCCCATCCGCGGGCCGGAGCGCCGCGAGGGCGCCGGAAATAAAATGCTCGGCTGCGCGATCCGCCTCGGTGACCACATCGGTGATGTTTGTCTTCTGTTGTGTGCTCACCCCGGCCTCGCGCATCCGCCAGGCGAGCCTACCGGCGTTGTATACCAGCGCTTGGGCGAGGCGTTCGTCGCTATCTGTTTCGTGCGCGATGACGAAGGTTTTCGTGATCGCACCGATCATGTCTTCGAGGTTTTGGGGGGTGCTCATGGGTTCTATTCTGCACGTTGTTACGGGGCCGCGGTGGCAAACATCGGGGGTGAATAATAATAGATGTTATAGAAGCTTATACGCTTTAGTTATGTTGCTTGCTGTTGGTGTACTACTCCTCGTGGCCGCGCTGCTCGGAGTGCCCGCAACGAAGGAGTGCTTCGACTCCCGCAACGGCGTGTGTTGGGATAACGGGATGCACAGTTCGTCACTGTTCGTGGCTGGCTTGCTGCTGCCGTCACTGTTCTGGGTGGCGTTTCCGTTTTGGGGCATTTTGTTCGACGTGGGCCAGCCGCTCATGCTCGTGTTGTTTACCTTGCTGGCGTTGGCGTGTATCGCGCTGGTGTGCGTGGGCACATGGAATGGGCGGCGCAGGTGGGGGAGTGCCGCTTGCGTCACGTACGGTACCGTGCTGGGCGTGGTGATGCCGTGGGCAATTTGGGCGGTGCCGAACCTGCACGATGACATGCTGTTCAAACACCTTTATGCGATCGTGGTGTTAACGCTGTCGGGGTTGACGGCCATTGCGGTGGCCACGGTGCGTTTCCGAGGTGGGCTCGGCCGCTAGGGCCACTGCGGTGGAGATGCTCGGACGGCGGGCAGTCCGCTACACTTGTTCGCTATGCGACAGGACCTTGCTGCTGAATGTGCCGCGTTGGAAGCTACCCTCACCACCATCGAAAAAGTGATGGACCCGGAGGAAATGTCTGTGCGGGTGCGGGAGCTGGAAGCGCAAGCCTCGGACCCGTCGTTGTGGGACGATCCAGACCACGCGCAACGCGTGACTAGCGAGCTATCCGCCGTGCAGGCAAGTCTGCGCAAGTTGCGGGAATTGCGCCAACGATTGGAAGACCTGCCGATCCTGTATGAGCTTGCTGAAGAGGAAGGTGAAGGTACGGAAACTGCCGACGACGAGTTGGCTTCGCTGCGCGCGGATATTGAATCGCTGGAAGTCAAGACCATGCTGTCCGGGGAGTACGACGCCCGCGAGGCCGTGCTGAATATTCGGTCTGGCGCGGGCGGGGTGGATGCCGCGGATTGGGCGGAAATGCTCATGCGCATGTACGTCCGGTGGGCGGAAAAAGCGGGCCACAAGGTGGATATTTACGATATCTCGTACGCGGAGGAAGCAGGTATTAAATCTGCCACGCTGGTGGTGCACGGCGAATACATGTACGGCACGCTGTCCGTGGAGCAGGGCGCGCACCGCCTCGTGCGTATCAGCCCCTTTGACAATCAGAGCCGCCGCCAAACCTCCTTTGCTGAGGTGGAGGTGTTGCCGGTGGTGGAGTCTACCGACCATATTGACGTGCCGGACAGTGAAATCCGGGTGGACGTGTATCGTTCCTCCGGGCCAGGCGGGCAATCAGTGAACACCACTGACTCCGCGGTGCGTATCACGCACTTGCCCACCGGCATTGTGGTGACGTGCCAGAATGAAAAATCGCAGATTCAGAACAGGGCGTCGGCAATGAGGGTGTTGCAGGCGAAATTGCTGGAGCGCAAACGCCAAGAGGAGCGGGCGGAGCTGGACGCGCTCGGTGCCGGGGGTAACGCATCCTGGGGTAACCAAATGCGTTCTTATGTGCTGCACCCCTACCAAATGGTGAAGGATCTGCGTACAAACTTTGAGGTCGGCGACCCGGCGAAAGTGCTGGACGGAGACATCGATGGTTTCCTGGAGGCCGGCATTCGGTGGCGCATGGCGCAGACGACGGAATAACCACCACATTGGTGTTGGCTTAGGCTTGCCTATTACAGTGGGTGCTATGAAAACCGCGTACAAGGTCATCGGCATCGTATCGCTCGCCTGTGGGGCGGTTGGTGTTGTGCTGCCGCTGCTGCCCACCACGCCGTTTTTGCTCCTCGCTGGCTTTTGCTTTACGCGCAGTTCGCAACGCCTCCACGCTTATCTCTACGGCCACCCAGTGTTCGGTGGTTACCTGACGCGCTACGAAACCGGCGCGCTCACCCTGAGTGATAAGCTCCGCACTCTCGCGGTTTTGTGGGTCGGCCTTGTGTGCTCCGCAATATTCGTGGGCAAGCCCGTGGTGTATGGGGTGTTGGGGGTGATCGGCCTCGCCGTGACCGTGCACCTTTTGCTCATGGCGCCGCGCAAGAAGGCAGCGGCGAAGACCGTTCCGGAACCTGTGGAGGTGTAGCAGGCCCTAGCCGGGTGTCGGTTCTGCTTGGTTTGCGTTGTGCCCCGCCAGCGATCCTGGGCAAAAAGTCAGGGCACATCTCAGGGAAGTTCTCGCCGTTACTAGATCATGTGACTGGAGTGAACTAGTGTGGGGTGAGTGATCACCTTCGAAAGTGTAAGTAAAATATATAAAACTTCCACCCGGCCCGCGCTGGATAACATTACCTTGACCATTGACCGTGGCGAGTTTGTCTTCCTTATCGGGCCCTCCGGCTCGGGCAAATCCACGTTTTTGGAACTCATGCTGCGCGAGCAAAACGTGACTAGCGGTGACATTCACGTTGCGGAATTTCACGTTAATACGTTGCGCGGGGCCCAGATCAATAAGCTACGCCAGCGCATTGGCTACGTGTTTCAGGATTTTCGGCTGCTTCCGAAAAAGAGTGTCTACGATAACGTCGCGTTTGCCTTAGAGGTGATTGGCAAAAAGCGCAGCGTGATTGACAAACTCGTGCCGGAAACCTTGGAATTGGTCGGGCTCGAAGGTAAGGCGAATCGCATGCCCAGCGAATTGTCGGGCGGTGAGCAGCAACGCGTGGCCGTTGCTCGTGCGTTTGTCAACCGGCCGTTGGTGTTGCTCGCGGACGAGCCCACGGGCAACCTTGACCCGGAAACGGCCAATGACATTATGGTGCTGCTCAATCGCATCAACCGCACGGGCACGACCGTGGTGATGTCCACCCACAATGCATCGGCGGTGGATGCGATGCGCCGCCGCGTTATCGAATTGAACCTAGGTAAATTGGTCCGCGACGATGCCCACGGCGTCTACGGCGTAGGCCGCTAACGGGAGAGGATTGCACTGATGAAATTGGGTTTTGTGCTCCGAGAAGCACTCCAAGGGTTGGGGCGAAACCTCACCATGACCGTGGCGCTGATTATCACCACGGCGATTTCGCTGGCGTTGCTGGCCACCGGGTTTTTGGTCACCGGTATGACGGAACGAACCAAGGAAATTTACCTTGACCGTGTCGAAGTGATGGTGCAATTCACCGACGAGGTTTCCGCGCAAGATCACGATTGCTCCTCCCAGGCTTGTAAAGATGTTCGAGACAAGTTGGATGGGGCAGAGGGGGTGGAAAGTGTGACATTCCGCTCGCGCGAGCAGTCCTACCAGCGCTTTGTGGAGGTCTTCCAGGATTCGGATCCGCTGTTGGTGGCGTCCACGAGTAAAGACGCCCTGCCTGCCGCGCTGCACGTGCGCCTTGTGGATCCGCTCGACCCGAAACCGCTGGACCCAGTTCGCGATATGGCGCAAGTGTCGGACGTGATCGACCAGGTAGATGATCTCCGCTCCGCCACCGGCAACCTTGACGCGGTGCGCAACGCTACCTTCCTCATCGCCGCTATTCAGGCGATCGCCGCGATTTTCCTCATTGCAAACATGGTGCAAATCGCCGCCTACGCCCGCCGCGAGGAAATTTCCATTATGCGCATGGTCGGCGCCTCCCGCTGGTACACCCAAGCGCCGTTCGTTATGGAGGCAGTGATTGCCGTCGTGTTCGGTTCGTTGCTCGCCATGATTGGCCTTGTTGGCGGCAAGAAGTTCGTGCTTGACCGCGCGCTGACCGGCCTGTACGAGTCGAAGCTCATCGCCCCAATCACCGCCGCAGACATTTGGGTAGTGTCCCCGATTGTGGCGCTTGTGGGAATCCTGTTTGCCGCGGTGACCGCGCAGGTGACGTTGCGGATGTACGTGCGCAAATAGCTGTAAGCTTGGATGCGCTATGGCTAAGAAAAAGAAGAAGGCGGTGGATAACCCGGTTATCGCTACCAACCGCAGAGCACGACACGATTATCACATCCTAGAGACCTACGAGTGCGGTGTGGCGCTCGTAGGAACGGAAATTAAGGCGCTCCGCGAGGGGAAAGTTACCCTTAACGACGCTTTCGCAACCATTGACGACGGTGAAATTTGGCTCCGTCACCTGCATATTCCCGAGTATTCGCACGGTTCCTGGATGAACCATTCCCCGCGGCGTAGCCGTAAGTTGTTGCTGCACCGGCGCGAAATTGATGCGATCATGGGCAAGGTGCGCGACGGCAATCGAACGCTCATCCCGCTGAAGCTGTACTTTAAGAATGGCCGCCTGAAGGTCGAGCTTGGCTTGGGCCAGGGTAAGCAGAATTACGATAAGCGCCAAGATCTCAAGCGTCGCGCCGCAGAGCGGGACGTTACCCGCGAATTAGGGCGGCGGGTGAAAGGTATGCGCGGCTGATTCGCTTGTCGACGCCGCGCCTGCCGCGCCAACCTCTCTCATAGGTACACTGGGTCCTCAGTGAAACTTTGACACGCCTAGGCCGAAGGATGCTTGATGGACCCAGAGCTTTTCCGATCGACGCTTACAAGGCAGCTCGATAACCACGCGTCCAAGTGGCAGCCCCAGGTCGCGGTTCATGCGCCCGACCTTGGGATCGAATACCAGTATGGCGACGCCGATCGGCCTTATCATTCCGCCAGTACCGGCAAACTAGTCACCGCGGCGCTGATTATGCAGCTTGTTCAGCGGCGAGAACTTGCCCTCGATACTCCCGTGGTCAGCGTGCTGGATCCGGCTGAAGTGCGCGGCATTTTCGCGGACGGCCAGCTAGGCAAGGTTACTATCGAACAGCTTCTCGAGCATACCTCCGGCGCCAATGACTACTTTCTTGGCCGTGCGAACGGGCCAACCATCTACGAACAAGCTGTGCAGGATTTGGGCAAACGTTGGACACCGGCCGACTTACTGGCCCACGCCCGTGAGCGGCAAAAACCTGTGGCTGATCCCGGTAAACGATTCTTCTATAGCGATACCGGCTTTATCGTCCTAGGTCGTATTCTCGAAGAAAAGACCGGGCTGGAGTTCCACAACCTCGTCCACGAACGAATCTTCGATCCGCTCGGGATGGCGAGCGCCTTTATGCCCGGACTGAGTGGGTCTCGACGCGGCGTCGACAAGCTTGCGCCGTTGTACCTTGGCGCAACGCGCGTAGATACCGCCAATGCCCTCACCATTGATTGGGCGGGCGGCGGCCTGGCGGCAACCCCCGCTGATTACCTCACCATGCTGAAAGCCTTGCGAACTGGTGTGCTATTCGATAAGGAGCGTTGGGATTGGATGGTTAAACCTCGCCACCGCTACCGCTGGGGCCTGCACTACGGTGCCGGCAATATGACCGTCAAATTTGAAGGCCTCATGCCCTGGCTGCGCGGGCGGCCACGCCTGCACGGGCACCTGGGTGTCACCTCCGCCCACCTCTGGTACGACCCAGTGCATCGCGCCGATATTGCCATCAACTATGGATCTACCAAAGCAATGCGCCCCAGCTTCGTGGCGCTGATCGCGGTCGTCGAAACGCTCCGGAAGCTCAGCAAAGAAGGGGGTTGCGCGCGGGCATGAACGTGACATACACTTGTGAAGCTTTCACGGAAAGGCACAAAACCCGCCGGAAAGCTATGGGGCTGATTATGGTTTCGACTCCGTACATTAAGCCAGGGGAAGCGTGCCGGTGCAGGCTAGAGACCACCGTTAAGCGTCGCAGCAACAAATAAGCGCAGAGAATACTCAGCGCGACTACGCCCTCGCTGCCTAATACAGCGACCGCGTGTCTGTCAGCCTAGGTTCCGTCCTTGGCCTAGAATCTGGCATCGTTGAAAGGACTTGCCGCCGCATCGTGTTGACGGGGTGCAGCGGGACATTTACCGACAACTGGGCCCATCATCCGGACATGTTCGTCTGATCCGGAGGGCCGAGCAGAGATCACGTGCGAACTGCGCACGGAGAAGCCCTGGCAAAATGGCGAAGGACCCGGGTTCAATTCCCGGCAGCTCCACCAAGAACACCCAGTGGGTAACCAAGTTACTCGCTGGGTGTTTTGTTGTGTGCGGCTCGGAGACGGAATTGCCACGGGCTGAGCATGTGAGGAGGCTGATGCGGCGAAGGTGGCGGAGAATTACGCCGAGAATGCGATCATGCTGCTATTTGATGCCAATGAATTGCTCCTTCCCAGTTACGAACGTACGAGCTATTTCATAATGTTTGTGGAAAAGAAACCGCAGTTCAAGGTAGATAAGCGGTGGACTCGCCCCGATTGTAATACGGCTACGTATTCTGGGCTGTACATCGTGACCGTTGCGGATGGGCATACTGAAGATATGGGCGTTACCTTTACCTATCCTTGGGAAGATTGGTGGGCGGCAGGTGCTGGGTCATTACTCCTTTTTAGCCCGCAGCCACGTCCATTTGCCGCTGTTGGGGGCTGGCGCGGTGATATTTAAGGATCGCCGGGATTAGTGGGATCAGCATGAGGGAAATTGTGATCCAACCTGAAACGCCGAGCGCGATAAAGAGTGCGGGATCTGGGTCTTGATCGAGCGCTCCGATTAGTAGGGGGAATCCGGCGGAGGAGTTAAATGCCCCATGGAATAGTGCGGCAGGCCAAATATTTTCGCTAAACAGGCGAACCCAACCGATGAGAATGCCTAGGAGCATACATCCGATTGTCATGTAGGCGACACCAGTCCAATCGGTGCGATTGAAGTTATATCCGAGCAGGATAATGGGGCTGTGCCACAAGCCCCATAACAAACCCGAGAGCGCAAGCGCGGGCCAAGTCCCCAGGTGTTGCAGGGCGGGGAGGAGGTAGCCGCGCCACCCGATTTCCTCCCCAGCGGCGATGACGGAATTGGTGATCGCCGCTAGGGGCAAGGTGCATATTTGCACGATTACAATGATTTTGACCGGAATGTCCTCGCTGGCATTTTGCCCAGTCGCGGCGGTCAGTTGTTCCCTTAGTGCGGAGAATTCCGCCAAATCGAGTTTGAACCAACCCAGCGCCGAAGCGAGAAATGTATTAATAATGGCTATGCTTAAGCCCATGACCAGTGCGACCCCTAGCCACAATAGGGTGCGGCCGTACGGTTTGATTTGGGTGCAACCGAGCCACTGCGGGAGTTGCTTCCACGGGATGCCATGTGCAAAGCGTGACACCAAAACGGCCGAGGTCACGGGTGTGAACATCATGAGCACCAGCAGCGGGGTAGCGAGCGGGCTGGTAAGACCGGAATCCATGAGCCACAGCGGCAGAGCGACCAGCCAAGCGAGCGCGCACGCACCGGCGTAAAAGATCAGCGTGGTTTGCGTCCGGTAGTTTGCCATTATCGTCCTCCGTAGTCGATCACTAGGCAACTAGGTCGCCGTACCTGACACGACCGGCACTAATATCTAGGTCGCCGGGTATTACTGTGGAAATCGTGTAGTTTCTAGTTTAGTTTGTTCCGGCTGCGCGGGTGCGCTGGGTCGGCGGCTGAGCATCTCCAGATTCCATGAAGCACTCTTGAAGGCTTGGCAGCGCTTCCTTGATGCCTTCGGGAACGATGCCGCTGACATTTGCCCATCCCATAAATCTGGGAGGATGGCGTAGCTGAGTGACCGCCGAAGCACGACCGCTCATGTCATGTTCCGCAGGAACAGACGCTCACGAATGGGATCGTTACAAAAGTTCTTAAAACCACCCTTCGCATCACCAATGTCAGAGGGTATCGTCATGCCCGAAGTCCGTCATGTGCACCCTGGGCTCCACGAAGAACACCCAGTGGGGAATCAAGTTTCTCGCTGGGTGTTTTGTTGTGGGCGGTTCGGTTCGGGCTGAGAACTACCGGGCTGACAACTACCATGGTGGTTATGCAATCGGCAAGGTTTCGCAGCGCGCTTCGGTGGGTCACGCTCGCCGTGGTGGTGGTAAATTCGGCGCTCGCCTACACCGGTGTTCTGGGGGTGGCGCAGGCTGTGTACATCACTCTTGCCTGTGAAGCCTGTATCGCGTTGATTGTCGCGTTTTTTCTGAAGGAAGGGGTGCGCAGCTTCCGCCAGGCGCGTGGGCAGGGGTTGGGTTATGCTGCGGCTTTTTCAAGTTTCTTTGCTGAGGTTTTACCTGGCCCAGTGTTGAAGTTGGCGCGGCATGAGGTGGCTCTGCTGAAGCTGGTTGGGATGATGGTTCGGCGTCAAACGAATGTTCCCGAGGGGGCTGTGTCGTTTAGATACGGTGGTGAGCAGCGGTCGATATTTTTCGCGTTGATTGCGGCATCGCTGGTGGAAATAGTGGTTGTTGAGCTGCTTGTTCCTTGGAAAAATGTGCGGATCATTATTTTGGTGTTATCAGTGTATGCGGTGATTTGGCTGCTGATGTTCTATAAGTCATATGCGATCAATCCGCATTACCTTTACGGCCGCGATCTGGTGCTTCGGGTTGGTGTGATTGGTGCGGTTACGATCCCGTTGGGGAGCATTGAGTCAATTCGTTCTGTGCGGAAAACGTGGGATACGGGGTTTCTGTCGGTAACATCCGGTGCCGCAGTGATCTTGTTTGGCACCGACACGAACATTGAAATTGTGTTGCGGGAAGCAATCGCTGAGCTGGTTCCTGGTAAATCGGACCCGGTGTCACGAGTGTATTGTGCCGTGGATAAACCACAGGATTTCGTTGCGGCGTGCAAGGCGCAGCTAGACGAGGGGTAGCTAAAGCGTGAAATCTCGCTATCAGAATTCAGGGGCTTTTTGTGTTGCTGCGGCGAGGCGTGAATTTAATTTCACTACGAAAATAGTGTGAGTATTTTCGGTAGGATGGTGCGCAAGCCAACGTGTTGGCCGAGATTTGAAAACCGTTTGCGTTTTGAGGGAGGATAATACATGAAACGCACAGTGAAACTCGGTAGCGTCGCCGCCTTATCGCTGGTGATGGCGGCTTGCGGAAACAATGCAAATTCGAATTCCACAACAAATTCCAGCGCAACGTCGGTGATGGAATCCGGCGCCACGAATGCAACAACGGAGAGTTCGGGGGTGTCTTGCGAGAAAACTTCGGAAGAAGATATCGCGGCCCTATTTGATCGTTGGAATGATGATCTGAAATCGGGGGATCCTGCAAACGTTGCGGAAAACTATGCGACTGATTCGGTGCTGCTTCCCACAGTTTCGAACAAGGTGCGCTTTAGTGCCGATGAAAAGAAAGATTATTTCGCGCACTGGTTGGAAAAGAAGCCTTCAGGCGTGGTGAATAAGCGGTGGATTGAGCTGGATTGCAATCACGCGGTGGATACCGGCGTGTATACCTTCACTTATGGGGACGGTTCGAAAGTGCCGGCGCGTTACACTTTTGTGTACGGGGTTGAGGGCGGGGAGTGGAAGATTCTCACGCACCATTCCTCCGCGATGCCGGTGGCGGGGGCCGATACGGACATGCCACCCGCAGATATGTCGACTGGTTCGCCCCCTCCCGCGACAGACGTGGATGGATGCGCCACCGTGCACGCTGGCGACATGGACAAGAAGATCGGGGCGTGGAGTGACGCGCTTTCGTCTGGCGACGCCGCGGCAGTGGTCAAGCATTACGCGCAAGACTCCGTACTTATCGCACCAGATAGTAACGAGATGTTGATGACGGCGGCAGAAAAGGAACAGTACTTTAAGCAACTGATGGAAAAGCAGCCAACGTTGACAATGGACGATCATTGGACCAGCTTCGAATGCAATGCGGCCACTGATTCTGGGTTGTACACGATGACCTTTGCGGATGGCACGACCACGAAGGGGCGGTTTACCTCAACGTATCGCTGGAACGGTGCGGAGTGGGAGATTACCTCCCAGCATGCATCTGTGATGCCCGAGTAAAACACGCAGATTTCTGCTCGGTGTGATTGAACCCCCGCCGCCTGGGTGAAGCCAGGTTACGCGGGGGTTTTGGTGTTCCGAACGGGGGTCGGTGGCCGCCTATGCGTGGGCTTTTGCTCGCCGTTCGGATGCCAGCATTGCGCGGTCGGCAAGGAAGTAGATGACCGTGCCAGACAGTGCAATCAGTGTGATAATCCACAGCACGGAGGCGTAGTTGACGCCGGTTTCGGTGGAGGCGGAAGTGAGCGCGCCAAACAGGTTGAGCTTCATATCAATGAGTTTCGCGGTGTAGGCGATGCCCACCGGGATGGCGATATTAATGGTGAGGTTGTAGAAACCGATGGCCACACCGGATTGCTCGGCCGGAATGTTCTGAATTGCTGTCGAAACCAGCGGCGCGTACATCAGTGCGAATGCTGAGGCGAAAACGACGGCTGCGATGATCAGCGGAACGCGGCCGGACTCCAGCGTCACCGCGGAAACCGCCAGTGAACCGGTAATGCCGATTAGGGCGGTGAAAATCGTCGCGCGAGAGGACAGATATTGCCCGATTTTCCCAGAGAGGGCGCCGACGATCACCGCACACGCATAGCCTGGCGCGATCATTAACGAGGCTTGATCCAGCGTCAACCCCTGTAGATCCCGCATGGCGTAGGGGAAGAGGAAAAGGATGTATCCAAGCTGCACCGAGTAGATGATCAACACGAGTGTAATCGCCCATACGTACCGGCCGTTCTTAAAGAACGCAGGTTTGACCAGCGCCTTGGGGTTGATGTTGATGTGCCAGATGAAAAACGCGATTCCCAACACGATTGGGATCAGGTAGAGCCACTGAAATTCCTGCATGTAAAGCATTACTGATGTGGCGATCACCGTGATGAGCAGCAGCCCGAGTACATCCAGGTTCGATTGTGTTGCCTGCTGTTCGGGAATCTGTTTGAGGATGAACGGCACCGTAAACAGCATCAGCAGTGGGATAAGGAACATTGCGGTCCACGAAATGTACGTTGCCACGTAGCCACTGGTGAGCGTACCGATCAGCAGTGCGAGTTGGAACGCGCTCGTCGAGAAGCCAAGGTACGTCTTTTGGTCGTCCCGCGAGAGATACTTGGTGACGTAAATAACGTACAAAGTTTCGGCCGCCGCGAGCCCGCTCGTTTGGATCAGGCGACCAGTAAGCACCATGGGCCACGACCCGCTAAACACGAAGCCAAGCAGGGAGCCCACCGCAATAAACGCAACGCCGATCAGCATAAGCGTACGAATATTGATTGCGTCGGCCATGGCGGCGTACACGACGGCGCCGATGCCGATGACAATCCCGGCGAGCGTTGCCTGCAGGCTCACGGTGGTAATGGAAAGCCCCAGGTCATCGGCAATTGGCTGCGACATAAACTTAAAGCCGTTGTCGATGACCAGGCAAAATACGAAGCTGAATAGCAGGATCGGCACTGCGGCTTTCGGATTGCTTGACGACGCCTTCGTTGTTGCTGTGCCAGCCATGGTTATGCGCCTGCGAGCGGGAGCGCGAGCTCCATCATTGTGGTGAAAGCGGTCTGCCGCTCCTCCGCCGTAGTCTTTTCACCAGTAATGATGTTGTCGGACACCGTAAACAACCCAAGTGCATCCACGCCCGCGTGCGCCGCAATGGCGTAAAGCGCAGCGGTTTCCATCTCCACGCCCAGCACGCCCATGCGTGCCCAGCGGGCATTGGCCGTTTCGTCGGCGTTATAGAAGATGTCACTGGAAAGCACGTTCCCCACGTGGGGTGTCACGCCTTGCAGTTTTGCTTGCTCCAGTAACGCGGAAATCAGCCGCCAAGAGCCGGTTGGCGCATAGGTGCCAGGCAGGTTGTATTGCGAAAGGAAGTTTGAATCCGTGGAGGCGGATTGGGCAACGACGATGTCGTAAAGGTCCAAATCTTCTTGCAGCGAACCGCAAGAGCCGATTCGAATAATCTTTTGTACGCCGTACTCGTGGATCAATTCCCACGAGTAGATACCGATGGAAGGCATGCCCATGCCGCTGCCCATGACGGAAATTGGCATGCCGTTGAACGTGCCGGTGTAGCCGAGAATGTTGCGCACTTCGTTGAATTGCACGGCGTTGTCGATGTAGTTCTCGGCGATGAACTTTGCGCGCAGCGGGTCGCCCGGCATGAGGACGGTTTCCGCAATATCGACGCCGCGCGGGTTGATGTGGGGGGTGCTCTTCTGGGACATGGTGCCTCCTAGGGCGGTCGGAGCGTTGGGGCAAGGCGCAAGCAATGCGCCTGTCATAAGTCCCATGCTACGAGACCGGCGAACAAAATTCTATGGTCAGCGTGACATTTGTGCCTGCACGTCTGGCAGATGAGGCCGCCGGATTGGTATTTGCAGGACGCAGCCTTGGGTAGCACTCAACCTATGTGCACGCTGAACTGCCGATTTGTAACAACCCAGGGCACTGTGTAATCTTTGATGAGTCAACGCGGAACGCCCACTGATGAGTGAGGCTGTAGGGCGCTGACAATACCTAGTAACTTCTTAGTTGACATCGTATTTGGTGTTAGGTAAAGTTACGGGTCCGGTCTTCTTGTCACTGGCATTGGGGTTTCTTCCAACATGTTGGTGGTGAAGCTGTGTTGTTTGAGAACTCGATAGTGTGTCGTTTTTTGTTTTGTTGTTGTTGGCT
>NZ_JAUNKO010000007.1 GCF_030532715.1 Corynebacterium sp.
AAACTGGCTTGTTGACCGCCCCGAGCGCCACAGGCGTGTTCGTCCACCGACCCGACGTGGCACCCCGTTTGCTGCGGCGGCGCACCACCTGCCTGCCCCATAGAATCGGCTTGCCCCGTACAATCTGCCTGCCTGTAGGATCTGCCTGACCAGAGGCCACCTGCTTGGCCGCCGAATCAGATTCATCCTGGGCAAACACCGCTCGTGTTGAATCTGCCTCAGGCACATTCGACACGGCCATCAACCCAGGCAAATCACGCACAGGCAGATCACGCATGGGCCGGCCACACAAGCAACACATGCATACACGCGATAGCTACCCGATCACCCACGGCCGCCACCAACAAAGGCCACCACCGCTCATCAACCACCGCCAACCCACACCACACACCCCCACACAATCTGCCGGACCCGTAGAATCTGCCTGACCACACACCATCAGCCTGACCCCAGAACCCGACTCATCCTGGGAAAACACACCCCACGCAATATCTGCCTCAGGCACATTCGACATGGCCGCTGGCCGCCCGCGCTCTGTGTTTTGTGCCGGAGTTCAAACTAGCCAAGGTGAGGATTGTTGCTCCGCAGTACCCCGACCTTGGCGCATTTCGTGCAGCTTGCAGCGTTGAGTGGGGTACGTTTGGTCTCACCCGGTTCCGCCTGAGGTGATAGTACGTCTGCCTTGGGAAAAGGCTGCGCTATGTGCTGCGGTGCTGAATAGTGGAGAGCGGACCCGTTCTCGTGCCGAGCGGGAAACTTTGGATAATGGGGCTATGTCTGACAGTGTCCTTGCTTTGCATGCCGCCGACCAAGAGCCTCTCGCTGTGCCAGGTCCGTCTCCGGAGGTGGAGGCGGAGCGGCGTCGTTCCCTTAAACGTTATAAGGCGTTAGCTACCGGGTTGTTGCTGTTTGCCACTGCTATTTATTTTGCGTGCCGTTGGGCGGAAACTCAGCCGGGTGGCGCGGATGCTTGGGTGGCGTATGTGCGTGCTGCTGCTGAAGCGGGCATGATTGGCGGATTGGCGGACTGGTTTGCGGTGACAGCGTTGTTCCGTCACCCGTTAGGCATCCCGATTCCGCACACCGCGATTGTGAAAAACAAGAAGGATCAGATTGGTAGTTCGCTGGGCGGTTTTGTTGGTGAGAATTTCCTCAACGCCGAGCTGATCACGCAGAAGGTGCGTGCGGCGGGAATACCGCAACGCCTTGGTGAATGGCTTGTGGTGCCGGAACATGCGGAGAAGTTGTCTGCTGAGGCGGGGCGGCTTACGGCGAATATTGTGCGCGCCTTGGATCCGAAAGATGCTGAGGCGGTAATCAACAGCGCGTTGATTGATAAGCTTGCGGAGCCGGATTGGGCACCGCCTGCGGGGCGTCTCCTTGACCAGCTGATTGCGGAAGGCAAGACGGAACCCATGGTTGATGAGGTGGTTCGCTGGATGCATAAGAAGGCGGTGGATTCGGAGGATTTCATTATCCGCGTGCTCGATGAGCGCCGCCCGGCGTGGGCGCCGAAGATTCTGCAAGAAGTTGTTGGCGACAAGGTGTACCGCGAGCTCACCCAGTGGACCGCTGCGGTTTCGCAAAACAAAAACCACGAAGCCCGGAACGCTATTCGCAGGTTTATTTCGCAGTTGGCTCACGACCTCCAGTTTGATCCTACGATGCAGCGGCGGGTGGAAGGTTGGAAGGCTGAGGTGATGGGCTCGACGCCTGTGCAAAACGCGGCGTCGGTAATCTGGGCGTCGGCAAGTGAGTCCTTGGTGGAGGCGGCGGAAAACCCGGAGTCGATACTGCGCGTGAAGATAGTGCAGCTCGCGCAAACCTGGGGCGCTAATCTTACTGACGACGCCGCGTTGCGCGAATCCCTCGATCGTCGCGTCACTGGTGCTGCCGCGTTCCTGGCGGACAATTATGCGGATGAAATCACGTCCATAATTTCGGAGACGGTACAACGCTGGGACGCCAACGAAGCCGGCGAGAAGATAGAACTGATGGTTGGCAAGGACTTGCAGTACATCCGTTTGAATGGGACGGTGGTCGGTGCGCTCGCTGGCCTCGTGATCTACGCTATTAGTCACGCGTTATTCGGAATGTAGAAAGGTTGCGCGGTGGTAATCACGTACATACAACTAGTCCTCAGCGGGGCGTTGGAAGGCTTATACTTCGCCATTGCGCTCGCCGGCCTCATCGGGGCGATTACCGCCCTGACCACGCGTGATGACGCCTTCACCGCAGGCGACCGTTATCCCAAGTTCGGCTGGGTAGGCATGTTGCTTGCGGCTTCCGCCTGCGTGGCCATTGGCGTGCCATTTCTCAGTTGGGTGGGCATCGTGCTCGTCGGCGTATATTGGTTCGACGTGCGGCCGCAGATTAAAGACATGCTTAGCGGGAACTACTGGAACTAGCCCGCTGGAGTTCGGGGGTTGAGCGAGCGGCTTTCATACAACGCAAAAGGTGCGCTAGGTCCGAAAACCTAGCGCACCAGCGCCTACCGGCTCACCTAACTTTAGGCTGAGGGGTAGGTCCCGTCCGCACCGAGCCGGGCGTCAGGGTCGAGGAGCAGGGCGATTTCTGCTTCGTGGGCGCCCACAGCGGGGAACCGACGGCCGTCGATGACGGTGAACAGCTCTACTTGGCCAACCATGCCTTCCTCCAAGCGGCGGGCGCCGGCGGCGAGGCGGCTGTTGGCTTGGTCGCGCCAAGCGTCAACGTCATAGCCTGCGGCGGCGAGGGCGGCTTCGAAGACGGCCGGGTGGGCCAGCACAACCACGGCGGAGACGTGGCCGAACCCAAGTGAAGTGAGCACACCGGCTTTGACGGCGCCTTCACCAAGAGCGAGGGGGGCACGCAGCCACACCAGCGGCTTTGCCTTCGGCGCGATGTCCGGATCCACGCAGTCCAGTGCCGCGTTTTGCGGCAGGTCGCCGGTAGCCAGGATGTGGCACAGGCCGGCGATCTGGAAGAGCGCGGCGCCACCTTTAGCGTGGCCGGTCAAGGACTTTTGGGATACCACGAACAGCGGGTTCGAGGTGTCGCGACCAATGGCGTTCCACAGGCGGGTGTGCAGTTCCGACTCGTTGGGGTCATTGGCGTTGGTGGAGGTGTCATGCTTGCTCAGCACGCGCACATCGTCGGGGGTCAACCCCAGACCGGCGAGCGAACGCGCCAGCACCGAGTTCTTGCCCCCGCGGGCCGCTGCCAAGGCGCCAAGTCCGGGCGCCGGGATGGAGGTGTGCATGCCATCTGCATAGGATTGCGCGTGGGCGACGACAGCGTAGACGGGCAGCCCCATGCGGGCCGCGACGTCGGCACGCGCGAGTAGGACGGTGCCGCCACCCTCGGCTTCTACGAATCCGCCGCGGCGGCGGTCATTTGCGCGGGAGTAGAAGCGCTCATTGATGCCCTTTGCGGCGAGCGCGGCGGACTCGGCGGTGGCGTTCATGTCGCCGAAGCCGGTCAAGGATTCCACGGAAATGTCGTCGATACCACCGGTGACCACGAAATCTGCCTTCCCCAGGCGAATCTTGTCCACGCCTTCCTCTAGGGACACGGCGGCGGTGGCGCAGGCGGCAACCGGGTGAATCATCTGTCCGTAGCCACCAACCAGGGATTGCATGACGTGTGCGGCCACCACGTTGGGCAGGGCCTCCTGCAGGATGTCGCTGGGGCGTTCTTCCCCGAGGAAGCGGGTGACGAACACCTTGTGCAGGGATTCCATGCCGCCGATACCGGTGCCCTGGGTGGAGGACACGTCCGCCGGGTGCACGGCCTGCAGCAGCTCGGCCGGGGAGAAGCCGGCGCTGAGGAACGCGTCCACCGCGGTGACGAGGTTCCACACGGCGATGCGGTCCAAGCCTTCGATCATGGTGCCGGGGATGCCCCACTTGGCGGGGTCGAAATCGGTCGGCATCTGGCCGCCCACCACGCGGCTCAACGCGGCGCGGCGCGGCACGCGGGCAGTTGCACCACGCTTCTTGTGCACCTCCCATTCGCCGTCTTCGGTGGGGTTGATGCTGGTGGTGGCGGGGTCGGCATCCACGTAGGCTTGCGCTTCTTCAGCGGTAGCCACCACGAAGGTGATGTCGCGGTCTAGGTAGACCGTGGCAACGTCGATGGAGCCTTCGTTCACCAGGGTGTAGTCGTCCACAAAGCGGCGGATGCCGGCGCGGGCTACCACCTCGTCGCGGAAGCGATCGTAGATGTCCTCCTCGGCAACTGCGGTGCCATCCGCGTCGTACCAGCCGGGGGTGGGATCGTCGTTCCAATGCACCAGGCCAGTCATCCACGCGAGCTCGAGCACGCCGGCGGCGGTCAAGTCCACGTCGCCGTCCCGCTGGATGCCGTATTCGGCCAGGGTGCGGGTACGGCCCGAACCCCACGACGAAACTTCGCCGAGGCCAACAACGACAACCATGTCTTCCAGCGGGGTGGTTACATCACCCAGGTCCACGCGGCGTGCCTGCTGCGGCACCACCAGGGAAGGCAGGGCGTTGATGGTGGCAGGCTCGTCGGCTTCTTCCACCGGCGGCACGCTGCGGTCCAGGGAGGCCGCCAGTTCGGGCAGCGAGACCTTCGCTTCCGAGAGCCCACCGGTGAAGTCGGCGTCCAAGGGGCGCTCCGCGGCCTCGGCGCGGGCCTCAGGGGTGCACAGGCCCAAGAGTTCGTCGGAGATTTCGTCGGGGCTGTACACGTGGATGCCGTGTTTGCGCACGAGCGGCACGAGCGGGTCGTTGCCGCCCATGAGGTTGGTGCCAGCCACCCAGCCGATGCGGGCTTGCGCCAGGCTGATGGAGTCCGGCCACACGCTTTCGGCGGACCATTTCGCCAGGATGGCATCGAAGGCGGCTTTGACCTCACCGTAGGCGCCGTCGCCACCGAAGGTGCCGCGGTTGGGGGAGCCGGGCAGTACCACGTGGGCGCGGGAACCGGCGCCTTGGGCTGCCAATCCGGCCACCCCGGCGATGGTGCGTTCCACGCTCCACAGCAGCAGGCGGGTTTGGTTTTCGGCGGCCGGGCCAGCGTCGGCGAGGCTGCCGGAGACGCGGGGTGCGGCGAATGGGAACACCAGGGTGGGTACCAGTGCCGGCTTGGTTACCTTGACGTCTTTGCCAACGGTGACTTTCTGTTCGGTGCCAATCCAGGAGATCACCGCGTCAACGTCCCGGTAGGAGGACATATTGGCGGGCACCACCCACAGTTGTGCGCTGGGGGAGGCGTGGTCCGCGTACAGTTTCCGGGCGTATTCCTTGCGGTTGTCGTCTACGCGGGAGGCCGTCATTACCACGGTGGCGCCGCCAGCGAGGAGTTTCTCCACGAGCGCGCCGGCGATGGAGCCGGGCGCGGCGCCGGTGACCAGGGCGACGTCGGCGGCCCATGGCTCGTCGGCGGGCTCGGAGGCCACTGCCGCTACTTGCTTCATTACGGCCGGGTCGCCGCCGTTGTCGGCCCACCAGGTGGCTTGGCCTGCCACGATGTCACCGGTGCCGGCGAAGCGTTCGACTGGGATGTCGGCGCCCAGCGCGAGGCGGGCGAGGTCTTCGCGGGCGCTGGCCCAACGGTCGTCGAAGAGGACGGCGCGTTGTTCGTCGAAGCTGGGGGTGACCAGTTTCAACCATTGTGGGCCGAGTTCGGCTTCCACGGCGGCAACGAGGGCGGCATCGGATTCCGCGGCGGCTTCCGGCGCGGGGGTTTCCAGGCCGAGTTGGCCGAGGATGGTGCGGGCGACGCTGGCGAGTACGCCGTCGGGGCCGGTGACGGTGTCTGCGTATGCGTCGAGGGCTGCGGAGTCGACCACCCCGCCGCCGCTTGCGGAGTCACCGCCGCCGAGGGAGACGGATACGCCGTGGGCCGCGGCCACGTTGTTGATCGCGGCGTCGATGAGCGAGTCGAGGGCGCCCTTGGAGCTGGGGTTGTCGGAGGATAGGGTGCCGGCATTACCGCCGCGCACGGACTCCCCTTCGCGCGTGCCCAACACCAGTTCCGCCTCCACATGCGGCGTCCACGAGGCGGGGAGCCCCCAGGGGCCGGTCACGCGATCGCCAATATAGGCGGGTTTTTGCGACGCCGCGCCCGTGAGCGTGCGCAGTCGTCCGCGCACGACTTCGCTGAGCACCGGGCCGAACGCCTTGTAGCCCGGCGCGGCGGTTGCCACACGAGCCTTCAGCGTATCGACGTCCGCCTCTGCCGCACCATCAATGGTCGGTACGCCGAGCTCCGCCGACATGTCCATGAGTAGCTGGTTGCGGCGCGAGGACACCCCGTTGGTGAGCGTCTCGGTGGTGTCGCTGCCCGCGATTTGGTCAATGCGTACCTTGTTCTGGATGGCGAACAGGAACATGATGGCATCCGCCGCAGTCATCGGCAGTTCGCCCGCGGGCTGGCCGCCGCCGCTCGGTTGCGGAGCCGCGGCAGGCGCCGGTGCTGCTGGAGCTTCGGGCGCCGCTGGAGCCTCCGCTGCCGGAGCTGGTGCCTCGGCCGGTTGCTCCGGCTCGTCCTCAACTACCGGCGCGGGTGCCGACTTCGGATCCGCCAGGTTCACGGCATCCGCATCGCGTTCCACGTTCAGTACGCGCACGCTGGCGCCTGCGTTCTTTGGCAGCTCTAAGGTGCGGGCCGCCAGGTTCGCGAGCGTAGGCGCGGAAGCCAAACCGACCTCCACGATGTGCTCCACCATGGCCTCGTTGATGAGCAGGTCCTGAGTTTCAATCCACCGTACCGGGGACGCAAACTGCCAGCTCAACAGCTCGATCATGAGCAGGCGGGCGAGCTTCGCCGGGGACTGCTGCTCGAAGCCATCACCAGCGAGGAGTTCCTGCAACGGTTCGGAAGGCACTACCTGGCAAATGGCCTCCGCGAACTCGCGGGTGAGGGCAAACGGGCGGGCCACCAGGTTCGGGATGTACCTGCCAACCAAGGCTGCCACGTCCAACTCTTCCGGCAGTAGTTCGTCCAGCTTCGCCGCGAACGCGGGTACGCCGGGGCGCAACACGCGGGAGTGGAACGGCACGTCAATGCCCGGGATTTGCACGTAAGCGCGGTCGCCGCCGCGGGCGTGCGCGTCAGCGGCCAAGGCCTTCAAGCCGGCGACAGTGCCCGCCACCGCGTACTGCTGGCCTGCAACGTTGTAGTTCACAATTTCGAGGAACTCGCCGGAAGCTTCCGCAATGCCGGCCACGTAGTCCACCACTTGGTCGTCGTCGAGGCCGAACATGTTGGGACGCAGGGCGCCCAGGCGGTAGTTGGAGCGGCCAGCGGCGTCGCGTTCCACCAGGGTGTGCATGGCGGAGCCACGGGAGAACACGATGTCGATCACGGCCTCGAGATCGAAAATGTTTGCAAGTGAAGCCAGGGCGGTGTATTCGCCGAGCGAGTGGCCCGCGTACATGGAGCCGGGCACGATGGTGCCGGCTTCCCGCAAGCGTTCCGTCTGGCCGTAGGCCACCACTGCCAGCGCCACCTGCGTGAACTGCGTCAAATAGAGCACGCCCTTCGGGTGGCGGAACACGGTTTCGCTGACGCGCAGCTCGGTGGGATTATCATCCACCACCTGCACAATGGAGAACCCGAGGTTGGCTTTGGTGTGTGCGTCCGCGCGCTCCCACACCTTGCGGGCAGCGGCCGAAGCGGCCCGATCGCCGGTGGCCATGCCTGGGGTCTGGATGCCCTGGCCAGGGTAGACGTAGGCGGTGGCGGGCGGGGCCAACAATGCCTGGCCACGGGACACCACATTGCCGTCCACCCGGCAGGTGACCTCCACGGCGGACAGTGCGCCGCGTGCGGAGCGTCCGATGCGTTCGACGGTGATTTCCACGGCGTCGAGAAGCTGGACCATGCCGAACATGGAGTACGTCCAACCCACCAGGCGCGCGCCGGCGGTGGCCAGGTGCTGCGCGGTGGCGGACAACCACATGCCGTGCACGAGCGGGGCCTGCAAGCCCACCAGCTGGGCGGCGTTCGTGGAGGTGTGGATCGGGTTGTAGTCGCCCGAAACCATGGCAAACGGCGTCATATCCTCCGGGGCGGTTACCACCGTCTGGCGCAGGAAGTGGCGTGGGGTATCCACAATGTCCACCTCGACGCCGCCCCAGACCGGGGCCACGGACGGCGGCTGGGCGCTGGTGACGCGCCCGCGCACGGCAAAGCGCTCCACTAGGCGGGCTACAACCTCGCTTTCCGAAGTGAGCGTCAAGTTCACGGTGACAATGCGGCCGGATGCGGATTCCTCCAGCGGCGCCGCCTCTGCCTCGACCTCAATGGTGCGGCCGTCGGCAAGTTCCTCCAGTGGCACCAGCAGCTCTACGCAGTGGTCGAGGTGCACGGCGTTGAGAAGCCCCTCAATGACGGGGTAGCCGTCCGGCAGGTAGGCCGAACCAAGCGCTGCGTAGATCGCCGGCCAGCACGGGCCCACCAGGCAGTCCGCGGTGCCCCGGTTAATGCGCGCCACGGAAGTGGGAATGCCCGCGCCGGTGACCGCCGTGTGCTGGGTGAGCAGCGACGCCGGCAGGGTAAAGGAATCCCGCTCCACACCGAATGCGGTGCCTTCCTTCGGCTCCACCTCGGGCAGCGCGGTGATTTCGTCGCCAGCGGCGGAGGTGGATCCCACGCCCGCGACGGCGGCGAGCAGCGCGTACACGGCGTCGGGGAGGGCATCATGATCAACGACCGGGGACGCGCCGGTGGCGGTTTCCGGGGTGAGCGCGACGGGGATGTCCACCTGGGTGACCACGTACGGGGTGTCTACCCCCTCGAGGCCGTCCCATACGGAGTCGGCGTGTACGCGGATGGTCCAGATGTTGCTGCCTTCGGCGGGCTTGATCAGCTCCACCGCCTCGGGGCTGAGCGTGTGCGCGGGGTTGTCAATCAAGTGCCCGTGCCACACGATGTGCGGTGCCTGGCGCAGCAGAGCCTCCCCGTTTTTCACCTCGCCAAGGCGCGCGAAGACCTTCGCGGGGGTGCCTTCGAGGGCATCCGCGCAAGCTTGTTCGAACCGCGTGAGGAGTTCGGCGATGGGTTCGTCGATGCGGTCAATGCCGGCGACGGAAACTGGGCCGGGAATGACGCGCACAGCATCCGCGGGGTACCGCTCGTCCTGGGATTGCCACAGGGTATCCAGCCCCCACCAGCGCGCGAGGTCCGCATCGATGGCCGGCACCCACGGCATGGGCTTGTGGTGCTTGCGGTTGAGCCCGATAAACCACGCGGCGTCGCGCGCACCAACGGTGGTGGTGCGGGCCTGCGGGTACGCTTCCAACAGCTTCTCGACGGCCGCGGGGCCATCCGCTACGCTGTCGATATCGGGGAAGAGCGTGGGCATTGGACCATGGTCCTTGGCAGACAGGCGCGCTTCGATGCGGTGCAGCAGATCCAAGAGCCGGTCCGGCCACGTGGGGTCGGTCCACGGGAACGCCAGTTCCACGAACCGTTCCACCCACTGCGCGTACGTCATCGTATTGACGTCGCCAAAGTACGGCTTGGCGGTTTTGTTCAGCGCCTCGATGATTTCCTCGCGGCGGGCCTCCATGGCTTCGCCGCTGGGTTCGATGGAGGAAATGAGGCGGGAGCAGGCGGCGGACGCATTATCTACCTCATACATGTCCGCGTGCAGGTGCGACAGCCCAGAGGTCACCCCGCCCTTTGACTCGCCGCGCCCCACCCAGCCGGCGGAGATGCCGGGGGTGTCCTTGAGCAACTGCTTGACCTGCGGCGAAGTCTTCGCCTCCTTGGTGGTCATGGCGGCCGTACCCACGAGAATGCCGTCCACCGGCATGGCGGGCACATGGTACTTGGTGGACCACGAACCCGTCAGGTATTCCGCCGAGCGCTCTGGGGTACCGATGCCGCCGCCGACGCACACCACCACGTTTGGTTCGCGGCGAATCTCCGCGTAGGTGGCGAGCAGCAAATCATCCAGATTCACCCAGGAGTGGTGGCCACCGGCATGGCCGTCTTCCACCTGCATAATCACGGTCGTGCCCGGGTTATTACGCGCGATGTTCAGCACGGCGCGAATCTGCTCAACGGTGCCCGGTTTAAAGCTGATGTAGGGGAAGCCGTCCTCGTGCAGTTGCGCGATCAGCTCGTTGGCTTCCTCGAGCTCCGGAATACCGGCGGAAATAGTCACACCGTTGATCGCGGTGCCGGCAGCGCGGGAACGGGACACGATGCGCTGCACACCGAACTGCAAGTTCCACATGTAGCGGTCGAAGAACATGGAGTTAAACTGCGCTGCGCGCCCCGGCTTGAGCTGAGCCACCAAACCGTCACGGTTTTTGGTGAACACTTCCTCCGAATACTGGCCGCCGCCGGCCAACTCTGCCCAGAACCCGGCGTTGGCCGCGGCGGCCACAATATCCGGGTCCACCGTGGTGGGGGTCATGCCGGCCAACAAGATCGGGGAGTAGCCTGTCAAGCGGCTAAACGCGGTGACCACCTTGATGCTGCCATCCGGCAACTCCACCAGCTTCGGCGCGAAGCGATCCCAGGTCTCCTCCTGGGGGATTTCGGTGCCGGGAGTGGCGAGCTTATCGCGATCATCCGCAGTGCCCGCCGGCACCATGGTGACGCCGGTTCCCTCCAGCAACGGGGTGGTAATGCGCTGCAAGCCGTGGCCGGCCTCGGTGACCAGGAGGTGAGACACCTTCGAAGACTTCAGCAGTTTTTCCAGCTCCGCGGGCCAATCGTGGTGGTTGACCAAAATATCATCGGCGAGGCCCTGGGCGTCAACACGCAACCCCAGTTGGGCCGCCCACTGTGCCGCCTGGTTCGCGGCGTCCTGCATCTCGCTGTGATGGAACGGTGCGGAAACCTCAAGGTAATGGAACTTCGGCTCCACCCGGGTGCCGCCCGTGCGTTTTTCATCAAGTTCTTTATTGTGAAGTTCCGCGGCCTGCTCGACTAAGCGTTCTACCTGGCTGAGTTTTGCCGGGGCGCCGGAAATGACGAACTTGGTGTGCCCATTGCGCAGCGCTAGCTCCGCGCCAGCAACCTGGCCCACCGCCTTTTCGATGACCTCGCGGGGGACATTGCCCACGCTGAGCATCCAAGATTCCCCAACCTGACCCCCGAGCTGCTGCGCGCCCAGGGTGCCGGCGGTGCCGAGCAATAAGGCGAATGCGAGGACATCCACCAGTGTTTCTTCATCGTCGAGGGCTTCAGCCGCGGCGACGCCGAGGCTGCCCTGAGAGTGGCCCACAAAGGAAGCTTTGCTCAGGTCAAGGCCTGCGTTTTGCAGGTGCCACATCACGGCGATCTGCTTCAGCACGATACCGGGCACGCTCACCGCTGGGGTGGCGTCCAATTCTATGACGCTGGGTGCTTCAGGGTTGGTGATCAGATCTTTCAGGCGGGCATCTGCGCCGGGGGCTGCGGTGGCCCGCTGCCGAGCGAAAGGTGCGATCCTGTGTTCGGCTTTTTCCAGCAGCGGAACAAGCCGGGGGTCTTCCGATTCTTCCAGAGCCTTGGCCCATGGGGAGGCCTGGCCCGAGAAGAGCAGTGCCGGGTATTCAAACGAATGCAACGGCAACAGGGACGACAGAATCATGCAAAACTCCTCTTGTTATAACAAGCTTTCTCTGGCGCATAGATTGCGTCGCTCGAATGCTAACAAGGGATACTTTCACCGTCGAATACATTAATGTATCGTGCCTGCAAGGTGGGTAAAAATCCATCCCCGCAAACGTGGCCTAGCGCATGTGAAGGTGTCGCCAAGCTGTGCGTTTACCCACTGTGGCCCGCTCGAATGCTATTTCGGTAGGGGTTCCGAGCAGGCGATCAGGAGGGTGAGAATCATATCCACCGCATCCTCATCGTCTAATATTCCGTTTGTATGTTTTATGGCATGGTTATGCGGGTATACTTCAATTTTCCATGCAGAAATACCAGCGGAACGTAAGGCAATTCCAAGTACCGCGTGTGTGATCGCCTCCGGGCTACGATTCAGGGTGCGTCCCACCTGATTCACAATAAGCTCAAGCACTTGTGAAACTCGGAGCACAAACTTCCGGTTGATTTCTCGGAATTGCAGCGCCCATTCCGGTACGCGCGCGGCGCGCGACAAGAGTTCATTGTGCAGAATGAACAATTCGCGCGTCAGGCCAAGTTCAACCTGCGCGCGGGACAGAAACATGCAGATCCGGGCCCCCGCGTCGGCCTCGCCGACCGCTACGGAATCTTCCCCGGACCAGCTCGCAACCACTTGGTCAAGGCGGGAAATAATTCGTTGGTAGGCGTCCTGCGCCACGTGAGTAAACAAATCCTCTTTTGCGGCGTAATTAGAATAGAACGCCCCACGAGTAAGGCCAGCCTGCTTGCAGATACGTTGCTGGGTGCATCCTTCAATACCGTATTCCACAATGACGCTGCGAGCTGCCTCAACTAACCGCTGTTGTGTTTGCAATCGGCTGCTCATTACACCGTCACTTCCCAAGTTTATGGCTGCATGCCAACGTGACTCACGTACCTAGTTTATTGTGCCACCGCAAACAGTTGAGGATATGGCGAAACTATGTGCGGATTTTTAGCAACAGGGGCGGCTAGTCAAAGATCACGGTGCGGTTCCCATGCACCTGAACGCGGTCCTCCAAATGGAACCGCAGCCCCCGTGCCAACACCACCTTTTCCGCGTCGCGGCCCAAGCGCTGCATGTCGGTGGGAGTGTCTTTGTGGCTGACACGGATTACGTCCTGTTCGATGATCGGGCCGTCATCCAAATCGGTGGTGGCGTAATGGCAGGTCGCACCAATGAGTTTCACACCCCGTGTATAGGCCTGGTGGTACGGGCGGGCACCCATAAAGGATGGCAGGAAACTGTGGTGGATGTTGATGGCGCGACCCTCCCACATTTCGCACAAATCTGGCGGCAAGATCTGCATGAATCGCGCCAGCACGATCGCCTCTGGGTTGTGGGATTCCACGATCGCCGCCACCTCGTCGAACGCTTTGCGCTTGCCCACCGCATCCTTGGGAAACGGCACGTGGTGGAAAGGGATGCCGTGATGCTCGGCGATCGGGCGCAAGTCGTCGTGGTTGCCAATGACCGCCGCGACATCCATGGGGTAATCGTTTTGGGCAACGCGGCCTAGTAAGTCATGCAGGCAGTGCCCCTCCCGGGTGACCAAAATGACTGCCTTCTTATGGTGAGCGGTGTCCCAGATGCGCCATCGGGATTCCTCACCCAGTTCGCGGGCAACCGCGCCGAATTGCTGGGATAATTCCGCGAAGGAGATGTTGATAGAATCGGCGCGCACCGCCTGCCGGGTAAAAAACCAACCGCTTTCCGGATCCGTGAAATACCCGGCCTCCGTGATCCACCCGCCAAGCTCCGAGATAAAGGTGGAGAGCCTGGCCACAATGCCCGTAGAATCCGGGCACCCAAGGGTGAGAACGTACTGATGTTCGGTTAGCGAATTGCTGCTCATTGCTGGGAGTTTACCCCAGGATAGTCTTCATAGCCTCGCGAGTCTGCGTGATGCTCAGGTTCAGAAACTGCTCCAGCTGTTCGTCCGTCATGCCAGCGCCAATCAACGCCGCAGACCGCACCACCAATTGCCCATTGCTCAGCAGCGCCGTCACATATGGATTATCGCTGGCGAGTTCGACATCGGCGTTGGGGGCGTCTGCTACCAGCTCGTAAATCAAATACTCGTCCGTTACAGTCAAGTCCGCCGGTACGCCGTGGTCCGAAACGTACACGCGGTGCCCGCGGACTGGGACGTCGAAAAGCCCAATGCGGCCGAACACATCGGCGACACGCTCGGCGGTTACGTACGGGGTGGGCTCCTTGGTCAGAAACATCGCTGGAGCGTCCGCGTCCGGGAGTAAACCGTTCAAGCGTGCGATTTCGGGGTGAAGTTCGGGGCAGTCCTGCATCAGTTATTCTCCTTGAGCGCGCGGGTCAGTTCGGCGGCCTGGCGTAGGGAAGTGCACACAAAATTATGAAGCTGGGCCAAGGTGTACGGCGTGGAACCGTCCAGAATCGCCTCGCCAGCAACTTCGATTGGCAGTGCCTTCATGCCCGGATTCGCCATGTTCCACCGCTCGCAGGCCTGCGGGTCCGCCGTGAAGCCATCCGTGAAATGCACCATTGCGTTATAAATATTGAAGCCAGGATCGTAGGCAAACGTTACCTGGTACCCCTCTTGGTGGACGTGAAACGCCGTGCCGGAGGCATCAGGTTCGAAAGCCAGATCCTCCACCCCGAAAATAATGGGTAGTGCTTTCGTTCGAAGTGACAAATCGGGCTCTGTGGGCTTGGTTTTGCCGCGGGCCATAACGACTCCTCAAAAGTGGTATCCAACGCTTCCAAACGTTAGCGTGTCGCAAGGTTGCTTACAAGGAGAAACGGCGAGACTGTGGTGGGATACTTGTATGAACGAAATAGTACTCACCGCCCTCGCCCCAGCCACCACAGCCGCCGATGTGCGAAACTTGCTTGCCGACGCCCGCGCGCACGACGTCGATACTGTGGTCATCGCGCCGCACCTTCTGCACGCGGCCGGGGAACGTCCTAGTGTTCGAATTGTTTCTACGGCGGGTTGGCCTACTGGCAACCATCACGTTCTGGTGAAATGCGCCGAAGCGCGGCTCGCCGTGCAATACGGGGCGAGTGAGATAATTCTGGTGCCGGATTTGGCCAACCTCCAAGACCAAAACGCGCTGATCGCCGAAGTGGTTGCCGTGCGGGAGGCAGTGCCCCATCCGGCAATACTCATCGTTGCGTTGCGAGCCCCAGACCCGGCGATGATACAAACGGCTCGCATGGCGGGGGCCGATAGGCTGCTGATTTTGGATGCGGCGATTGCAGATCTCGCCGCTGCCAATGGCGAGGTAGGTGAGGTTTGGGCCATTGGGGAAGACGAGGCTGCGCTGTTGGACGCGGGTGCAAGCAAAGTGCTGCTGGAACGAGGGGTTTAGCTGTGGGTTAGCGCTATGTGTTGGTCGGCGTAGGACATGACGAGCGGATCATGGGTAGCTACGATTATCGTCGCGCCGTCGACAGTCATTTGCTTGAGGTGATTGAGCACAACGATGGAGTTTGCCTTATCGAGGGCACCCGTAGGTTCGTCGGCGAGGATGAGAGGCGGGCGCTTCAGCAAAAGTCGGGTGAGGGCTACGCGTTGTTGCTCGCCGCCGGAGAGTTCGAATACGGGGCGATTGCCGTAGCGGGTAAGCCCGACTGTAGTTAAGGCTTCATCGATAAGGTTTTTGCGGGGGCGGAACCAACCCATAGCGAGCGCGACGTTGTTATATACGGTTTTATCTGGGACGAGGGCGTAATCCTGAAACAGATAGCCCACCGTAGTGCGGCGGAACATCAATAAACCACGCGACCCAAGCTTGGTGATGTCCTTTCCCTCGACCGTAATTGAGCCGGTGGACGGTCGAATCAAGCCGCCCAGGCAATTCAGTAACGTGGACTTGCCAGAACCCGAAGAACCGGTAAGCGTAGTGACCGTACCAGGTTTGCATTGGAAATCTAGGCCAGAAAACACGGTGAAATTACCAAAGTTCTTAGACAAATCATTCACGATAAGCACGCTGAAACTTCTTTCCAAAGGTAGAGATGGCAAGCCCCGCAACGGACGCAAGGACAGCCAAAGCGACAATGGTGGCGGTGACGGGTTGCGTGCGGGCAAGCTCAATAGCGGCCGGGCTACCAGATTGTAAATCTCTTTGCAGCTCCAAATGCACGCGGAACAGGAAAAACAGGGGCAAAAATGCGAACACACAATCAGCCACGAACGATAGACCGTGAGTGCGCAACCAAGTCACACCCAGAAGTTGGTGCACTTGCAGGCGCCGCGCGTGGTGAGTGCGGTACACCAATACCTCGGCGACAATGATCACCCCAAGCAAGACGCATAATAATGACAGGTTGGAAAGACTCTGTCGGAGTTCGTGATTGAGATTACTTTGGGCTAACGCCAATTGCTCGGCGGCGGTGCTATAGCCGCCTATTGTATTGATTTTTGGTACTTTGTCTGGCGAGACATATACGACGTTTCCTTGGGTGGCCTTTGCAGCCAAATTACCGTCTGAGAGTGTAGCTAAACCCGGCGGAAAGATGATGATAATCGAATCGCTGGTTGTGGCGCGCGGTTGAAAAAGGGTAGAAGCGGTGGCGAATGTAAAAAACTCCTTGCCTAGCGGGAGCTCTTGGAATGTGATGCGTGTACTTTCAGCCGCTTCGCCAGCGAGTTCTCGTTCGAAATCAACGAGCTCTAAAGCATTGCGAAGCTGGGAATCTGAAGTGCCAGAGGGTGATGCTATGACAATAGAATCGTCTTGTTGATCTACCTGTATTCCATTGAGCTCCGCAAATTTACGATTAGCCAATATTGCACGTGAAAAACTCGAGTGGTCACCGATATTCAGCATATCTGCCAAGACTATTTCTTTGCGCAGGTCCGAATTGCGTAGGCTGGGAGCCAAGCGTTCTGCGTAATCTTCGACTCCGGCGTTAATGAGGATGCGTGTAAGGTTGTGGTGATCTTGCCAGAGAGTCGCATCGCTCTTTTGCAACGATCGTTCGTTAAAAAGTGAGACTGTAAAGATTAGGGTAAACGTAAACATGTAGAGTGTAAAGATTTTTACCCCTGAGGTGATCGTGATTAAGACCTTGCCAGGTAATTGACCCTTAAGAGCAGAAAGTAAGGACAATAAGCGCAGAGATGTGATACCTGCCATGAGTCCTGTACAGATAGCTGCGAGGCCTAACCCTAGGATCGTTAAATAAACGGCCGTGAAAAGGCTGAATCCTGAAAACTGATTATAGAAACCCAGGAAAATTAAACCGAAAACGTTGACGAATGTAAAGACGATAAGCGTAAAACGTGCAGACTGCCGATTGATCGAAACGAAGGACCAGAACGCGTTCAATCCGTGTAACCTCATGATTGCTTGCTCACGTGCGGCGAAAACCACGCCTGCGAGGCTAAGGAGCCCAAGGAACACGAGTGATATAAGCACGGTATGAACTGTCTGATCCATGCGCAATAGGTCGAGTAGTAGGCTCTGTCGCTCTACTGCCTGAAATCCGAGGCTTCGTACGAACGATAAGAATTTATCTTGCGCTTCGACTCCGCCAATAACAGTGTACTGGCCGCGTGGGTCATTTGTGGTGATCTCATTAAGGGGTCGAAACTCTGTAACTATTTCTCTATTGAAGCCTTGTGTGTGCATGTCTACGTTTGTGGCGTAGAATATATTTTTAGTGAACGCTGTGGTTAGGTCAGGTTTGGAGAGTGCAATTGGGATATTCTCGACGTCAGAGAATTCCTGTAGTGCTTCCCAGTATTGTTCACCGGAGATTTTTGGAGAAGTGTCCGTAATTAGAACGGCGCGATCCCCCGCAGTGTATTGATATTCTTCTAACGTTTTAGTTACAGAGAATGCGCTTATTGCGGCGATGATCGCCAGAAATGCATAAGCAGTAGACAGGGGGCGCAGAAGTAACTTCACGGACACTCCTTTTGGACACTATTGGTTAAGCCAGCTGGTTAGCAGAACCTGTAGTAAGTTTTGTTGCCCCAAGCAGCTTTCGGTGTCGATGCGTGTGACCAGACATTTTTATTTACACACCCGCTGTCCGAGGTGGACAATTTCCGCTGTGGCAATACCGGTTCCGAGTAGCGATGAAGTAAGTGTTGCGAGCACAGCATATTTGACTTTTGTGCGCATTAGTGAGCCTTTCGTATCGGGGTGCTTCATTGCGATGCTGTTGGATGTTTGATAGATCGTCGCACAAAAATGAGTGTCGCGCGATCAAGTTTATCGTGCTTTACCCCCAATGTTTAGTTTTCAATTTGAACGCTATCTAACCGAGTTAAAAGTAGAGGAGGTTTTGCCTTTCCTGGCCAGTGGTTAGTTACATTCGCTGAAATAGTGTTAAATGGCTGCCTATGAATTGCTACCTGGCACCAGCGCACGGTGAATGGGGGGTATAAAAAACCGCGAGCTGGGATTGCTCGCGGCTCGAAGTTGTCGCCTAGTGCTCGGCGTGTGTTGTTATTGGACGGTGGCGTTTTGCTGTTGCAGGTCGGCTAGATTGACGTTGTTGCCGCCGAGCTCGAGTTTCACGCCGGTTTCGGTGACTTGGACGTGTTGTACCTGAAGGTTTCCGGCAAATTTAGAAGCCCCTTGGCGCAATGAATGGGTGATGCCGTCTGAAACTTCAGGTGGGAGAGCCAGGCCCAGCACGCTGGCGTTCGAGGCCTCGAGCACGAGTTCACCGTTTTCCGCCTTAGGCGTGATTTCAACGGTGGCGCTGCCTTGGGCGAGTTCGGCGATGATCACATTTCGCGCGGCGTCCATACGAATCGCACTGACCTTGGTTAAGTCGCCGAGGATGCTTTGGCTACTAGCTTGCTCGGCCATGGCGAAGATGAAATCGGTGGGCATTTCCGTATTCAACGTCAGGGTGCCAGCAATCGGCACTTGTGAGTTTGTGATGTCCAGGGATCGAACGTTGATATCCGTTGGCGGTGCACCCGTCTGCGCGGCCAAGTCAAGGGTTGATGGCACGTGGATTTGTACCTCCGGCACGTTGCGGGTGGCGGCAGCGAAGAGGAGTGGGGTTGCTCCGAAGGAGACGGTCGGTTGTTCGTCTTGTTCGGAAATTCCTGCGGAGGTGGCGATGCTTTGGCGGAGTTCTTTGCCAATGAGGGTACGGAACCCTATTTCCGCAGTGACACCAACAACAAGGATTACTACAAGTAGACCAACCAGAACTTTCTTCATTCCACGAGTATCCCGCAAGCTACTGCTGAATGCTAGGCGACATACGCCCACGGCACCGTAAGAATATTGTCGCGGATACGGCGGCGCACCGGATCAAGGGGTATGCCAGCGCTGATAAGCAGTTCCCTTGCCTCGCGCCAGCGGACCCGCGGGCCATAGGGTGCCCACCCCGCGGTGCGATCCCAGGCGTCGTCCGCGTCCCGCAGTAAGGCGTAAATGTTTTCGCCCACAATGTTGCGGTGGATGAGGGCTTTGGGTAAGCGCTCGGCAAGGTCCGAGGGGCGCGTGGAATGGTGTGGGTCCCAGGCAAGTGTGAGGGATTGGGGGCCGCGGGCGTCGAGAAGTACCCAGGAGCAGCGGCGCCCTAGCTCATCGCATGTGCCTTCGATGAAGTAGCCCCCGCGAGCGAGATTGCCGCAAACTTGTTCCCAAACGGTGGAGACTTGGGAGGCGTCGTATTGGCGCAGCACGTTGAGTGCACGCACCAGCACTGGAGTGTGACCGGCGAGCTCGAAACCCCCGTGCGCGAAGCGGACACCGTCGCGCGGTGGCAAGACTCGCGCGGGGTCGATTTCCAAGCCCAGTACGTCGATATCCGAACGTACTTGCCGTAGCCACCGCGCCCATTCGCAGGTGGTGGTGTGGGAGGCGCCGTAGCCAAGGTCGATCACCAACGGGCGTTCCGCATGTAGCAGCGACCGCTGGATCGCCGGGTGGTGGCGCATCCAACGGTCGTAACGTCGCAGGCGGTTGGTGTGGGTCGTGCCGCGGGTAATCACCCCGATTGGCCCCTGTGTGCGAAAACTCGCCCGCAGATTGTGGGCGTGATCAGCCATTTACAGGTTTTCGGTTATCCACTTTTCAGTCAGCGCGCCCTCGTTTGCCAGCAGCTCGGTGATGGCTTCCGCGACCTTTGGTTCGATGGCGGGTCCCATAAACGGGATGGTCACGCTGACTTCGTTCGAATAGTTAAGCGTGGTGGTGTCGCCTTCGCCGCCGATGGTGACGTCGCCCTTGAAGTCCACCGGTGCGCCTTTCACGTCAGCGGTGTAGTTTGCCGCAGTGGCGGAGGTTACGGTGAACACACGCTTGATTTTCAGGGACTGGCTGATCATTGCGCGTACGGCCTCCGGGAGGAGTTCCATAGGCATGATTTCGTAGAGGACGGCCTCAGCGCCGGTGTCGGTTGCGGTGAAGGAGTGAACCTCGCCCGGCTCGGTGGACAGGTTCGCAACGTTGTACGCCCAGTAATCGGCGTTGGTGAGCGCTGCGAAGACTTTTTCGGGGGCGTGGTTGATCGTGACAGTATTTTCAATACGCGTAGCCATACCCAACAGACTACCGTTAGTACCGTGAATGATTCATCGCTTGCTGCTCGCCTTGCCGCGCTCCCGGATGTGACCATCGACCCGGATGTTACGTTTGCCCAGCTCACAACCCTGCATCTTGGTGGCAAACCTGCCCTCGCCGTACGCTGTTCCTCCGCTGACGCCGTAGCAAACGTAGTTTCGCTTCTCGACGCCGCGTCCGTCCCCGTCCTCATCGTCGGCGGCGGCTCCAACCTTGTTGTAGCTGACGGCGACGTCGATGTGGCAGCCGTAATTTTAGAATGTGATGCCGTACGCATCGAGCCGGATACCGGGGTGGTTGTCGCCGAGGCTGGCGCGGTGTGGGACGACGTGGTGGCTGAGTGTGTAGTAGCGGGCGTTGGTGGTGTCGAATGCCTTTCCGGAATACCCGGTTCCGCGGGTGCGACCCCCGTGCAAAATGTTGGTGCGTACGGGGTGGAAATAGCCGATGTACTTACGCGGGTGCGCCTGTGGGATCGTGTTCGCGGCGTCGATGAATGGGTGGCCGCCCGAGACCTCGACTTGGCTTATCGATATTCCAACCTCAAATTCACTGGCCGCGCAGTGGTCCTCGAGGTGGAGTTTGCGTTGACTCCCGACGGGTTGAGTGCGCCGCTGCGTTTCGGGGAGCTCGTTCGTGTGCTTGGTGTCGAAGCTGAAAGCCGCGCGCCAATTGCGCAGGTACGTGAAGCAGTGCTGGCGTTGCGGCGGGGCAAAGGCATGGTGTACGACCCAGCTGACCATGACACCTGGTCCGCGGGTTCGTTCTTTACTAATCCGATTGTTTCTACCGAGGCGGCTGAGCGTGTGCGAGCTATCGCTGAGGAACGTGGAGTGGCCAAGCAAATGCCGTGTTTCGCTGTCACCGGCGGGTGGAAGCTCTCCGCTGCCTGGTTGATTGACAATGCGGGATTTGGCAAAGGATATCCGGGGGAAGGCCAGCCCGCTCGACTATCCACAAAACACACGTTGGCGCTGACAAATCGGGGTACGGCTACGACGTCCGATCTGGTGGCGCTGGCGCGTGATATCCGTGCCGGTGTGGAGGAAGTATTTGGGGTGAGTTTGGAGCCCGAGCCAGTGTGGGTGGGGGTGCAAATCTAACGTCTAGGCTCACCGCAAGGTAACAAAAACACGGGCTTTGGGGGTAGAAAACTCGGCATCTTTCTGGATGAGATGCCGAGTTTTAGCGTGTCAACGTGTGGAAAAGCTTCGCATGGCACCCCTTAAATGGGGTTTTTGCCGGCTTGGGGTTCAAAGGGGAGCTTTACCTAACTAACGTGTTGTGTGTTTTCAATACCTCCGGCCCGTACTAACAACGTTGAGGCGCGCCAGCGGAGGTTACCGCGTCAAGGGAAAGAGATCCTTGTGGGAAGTCAACGGAATACCGAAGCCAGAAATGCAACACGCGAATATTTGGTGGCCGCAGCCATCGGTGTTGCGGGATCCGTGATTATCGTTCCCTTGATCTACCTGCAAGTTGGTCTGAGCTTCCTACACTTTTACCTAGTGGCGGCGGTGCTTGGTTTTTGGGTGCTGCCCTTCGCCCTCGCCTCGCTGCTGGTGCGACGTCCTGGGGCGACGTTGATCGCGGCGTTGACTATTGGTTTTATCTCCGCACTGACCTCACCATTTGGAGCTAGCGCATTGGGGGCGCTCGCCTTAGAGGGCATACTGTTCGAACTTCCGTTTGTGGTGTTGTTGTATCGGCGGTGGAGTGCGTGGCAATACGTGATAAGTGTGATCCTGCTCTGCAGTTTCCTCGGGTGGTTCGTGCCCCAAGCGGTGGGTAGCAGCCAACAATCAACGACAGCCAGTTTGATCTGCGCGCTCATTGCTACCGCCACGGGGTTGGTGTTGCTGCTGGTCACCTATCGGTTACATGCAAAAGTGCTGGCCGCAGGAGTGCTGCGTAAGCGTTAAGGGGCGGTGCACATGCAGGTAGAAAAAGAAACCGAAACAATCGCGGCGCAAGCGGTCAGCATTGAGGCCGCTGCCGGTGCGCAAATAGTTTCAAATGTTTCCTTACGCCTCGGTATGGGTGAAGGCTGTTTGCTCGTCGGCGATTCCGGGTGCGGGAAAACTACCTTCCTGGCGGCCTGTGCCGGGGTAATCACCGAAACTCATCCGGACCTGCGTATCTCTGGCGAGCTGCGCGTGCTTGATCGCGAGGAGATCGAATACCCGTTGCACGAGGGGATCGGTTACGTAGCCCAAGATCCCGATGCCTATGTGCTTATGCCAACCGTTTGGGAGGAGGTTGCGTTTCCGCTAGAGAACCTGGGTTTGCCGTACGAGGAAATAGTGCGGCGGACCGAGCGTTGCCTCGTCGACTTCGCGCTGGATCACCTAGCTTGGGTTAGTCCCTGGCAACTTTCGGGAGGGCAACGCCAGCGGCTCGCCATAGCCTGCATTTGCGTGGCCGAACCGAAACTATATTTGCTTGATGAGCCAACCGCGCATCTCGACGCCGCGTGGGGGCACCGCCTCCTTGCCGCACTCAACGAACGCGTCGAAAGTGGCGAGGCTTCCATGCTCATGGTCTCACATCGGAACCACACCGAAAGCCTCGAAACCGCCAGTGTGTTCCGTCTTTCCTCCCAATCCCCTTCGACGATCGCCGCGGCGCCGTTCGCACTGGGATTTTCCATTCAGACGAGCTACGATATTGAGCTTGATCAGCTGGTCAGCCGGAAGAATTTGGCTAGTTTGCCGGCGGTGAGCGCGTCGATTAAAGCGGGGAAAATCACCGTGATCCGCGGCGAAAACGGTAGCGGGAAGTCCAGCTTATTGCGGGTGCTTGCGGGAGCTGCGCGACCGCACAGTGGTGCGGTCAGAGGTCCCGGAGAATTGCTGGGACGGACCGCATGGTGCCGGCAAAACCCTGAACTTCAGTTTGGTGATGTTACCGTCGCTGAGACGATCCAGCGGGCCAGCTCGGCAACACTCCGACACGCGGCATGGAGTCCAGCGGAAATACAGCACCTGCGGGCAGCGCTCAAGCTAGAACACATTGAAGATGGCGCCTCAGTGTTTATGCTCTCCGGTGGCGAACAGCAGCGCCTTGCCGTGCTCGCGGCCACGCTTCGCGCCGCCCCAATCATGCTGTTCGACGAACCCACCGCGAACCAAGATCCAGTGACAAAAATACTGGTAGCTAGGTGTTTACGTGCGCTCGCAGATGCTGGGGCGACCGTCGTATGGGTATGCCACGACGAACAACTTGCTGCCGAATATGCCGACGCAACAATCGATTTGGGGCGTGCACCCGCGGAGAAACCTACGCCCATCGCTGAGCGAATTGAACGCGCTGACGACCGCAGCCAGCAAACATTGCATCCGGTGGCTATCCAGTTCTGCATTTTTGCAATCATCGTTGCATCGTTCGGCATTGAGTCGGTGGGCTTGCTGTTCGGATTGCTGGCGGTGGCCGTGGCCATCTTGGTGGCGCTGACGTGGAAATCGCCCCGCGCGTTGGCAACAAAACTGCAAGTAATCCTTGCTGTCGGCGTTGTGTTTGCGCTTGTGGGGGCACGCAGCAGCCTTACCGGCGAGATGTCGGGCTCGTACTCAATCATCGTCGCTGGTGCGAGCCATGGCTTGGCGTTGGCTCATTGCGTCGCGTGGGCGATTATCGGCGGCACGGTAACAAATGCGCGGCGCGTGCTGGAATCGGCGCAGCAGAGCTTCCGCCTGAGCGATACCTTCGTGGTGGTGCCCATGACGGGCTTGTCAATCTTGCACTACGTGCGGCATCAGTGGCAGGAAATACTAAACACCCTGCTGGTTAATGAAGCGCGCGGAACCGGATTATGGCCGCGGACGACACACCGTGCGAAGGTGGCCGTCCGTGCCGTATTACCACTGCTAGTGGCCACCATTCGCTTTGCCGAACGCACGTCCGTAGCGCTGCTATCCCGCGGCTACCCGGCACCAAATCCACGCACCAGCAACCAGCGGTATCACTGGCGATGGCGTGACAGCGCCAGCGTATTGTGCGTCATCTTGGGGGTGATATCGGTCAGCGTGTTGGCATAAAACCTGAGGAAAATTACGTCGGCTCCCATAAACACCTATAAACCAGCGCCCATGAAAACAATAGTTCTACAGGAGGATCGTTATGGAGCCACTGCGTTATACACACTTTCTTGATGTGCTACTCGCCCACGAAGGCGAAGAGGTTCTAGGCATAACCTTTATAGATTCACAAGGTGAGGAATTTTATCCATACGGGCAGTTAGTGAAAGATGTTGCGATACTCGCGTGTTATCTCGCTGAATTGGGTGTTCGGCGTGGCGACAATGTCATCATTCAAATCGAAGACAACAAAACCTTAGCCCAAGCCTTCTGGGGGATTGCGTGGCTCGGCGCGGTACCTGTGCCCCTTGGCGTGGCGCGCGATGCACGAAGTGAACGGTTACTGCATTCCGTGTTTGATCTCCTTGATGCGCCGTGGGTGCTTCACGCGGCGGAGCTACCGCTTGGGCATGAAAAAATCGGTGATCGGCTCGTCCAATTGAAGGGCATTGATGCCTTGCGTGAACGAATCGGTGACCTTTCAATCGCCGCTTTTCCTCCCGTGCAACTTCGTGGTGAAGAGACCCGAGTCATCCAATTTTCTTCTGGTTCCACGGGCATGCCTAAAGGGGTGATCGTCACCGAAACTAATCTCCTGGTGGGGCTGCAATCGACAGTTCCAAGAAGGCCAGCGAAGCTGCAAAACAGGATGCTCAGCTGGATGCCGCTTACCCACAACATGTCAATGATCGGTTTTCTCGTCTACGCTGTGTTTTCTAGCTATCCACTCGCGTTGATGCCCACCAAACTGTTTGTGATGAATCCGGCGAGTTGGTTATATGCGATTGATCGGTTCCGCCCGACTATTACCGCTGCGCCAAATTTTGCGTTGAAGCATCTGCTCACCATGCTTCAGGCACGGCCAATTCCGGAAAATAAGGCACCAGACTTGTCTTCTCTGCATAAGCTCGTGTGTGGTTCTGAGCCTATTAGCTTGGAATTGGTAAGCCAATTTGAAGCCATGATGGCTGGCTATGGGCTGCGCAAGAGCATTTTTGTATCGGGGTACGGCCTTTCCGAAGCATGTCTCACGGTGGCAATGAGTGAAATATACGAACCATTGAAGGCAATCTCACTTGACAGGTCAAGAATTACGCCTGGGGCAAATGTGGACGATATTGCGCTTGAGGAATCCCAGGGCGGAAGCACATTCGTCAGCGTGGGTCAGCCCGTACCGCATCTTGAAGTCACCATTTGTGATGATACGGACAATATCCTCACCGAGGGCACTGTTGGTGAAGTTTGCCTCGCGGGCGCCGCAATTACCGAGGATTCGTACACTGCAACGGGGAGGCAACAACACCCAACCACAAGCTACGGGGCGTTGAAAACCGGGGATATTGGTACAATCATCGACGGGGAACTTTATATTATTGGCCGCATTAAAGACATTATCTTTATTGGCGGGAAAAATTACTACGGAAATGATTTAGAGCAAAGCATTGAGCAGAAGTTCCCAGTGCAATGCGTTGCCGGAGGGTACACCGATAAAACAACCGGTACGGAAGCGGTAGTGATATTTCTCTCCAGAAACCAAGGGGTGGACGAGGCTACAAACGGTGTGCAATCAGAGGCCAGTCAGAATGAGATATCTCAGCAGGTTCGCTCCACGCTTATGAAGGACCTTGGCATCCCAGTTGACCGAATCATTTGGGTAGACAGAATACCTCGATCAGCCACCGGTAAGAAGCTCCGTGGAGTGCTGATGTCAAACTTGGTTGAGGTGAATAACTGATGGTAGCGGGTATTGCGGTTCAGGCGATCGCCGAGCGGGTTCGAGAGATACTCTCGGGGGTTTCCGGGGTGGAGTTGAATGAACAAGACTTTGTGCTTAAAAACTCGATTCCGCATTCGGTGACTTTGTTGCATTGTTTCCTCGGGATAGAAGATGAGTTCAATATTCAGTTGCCTGTTGAAGATATTCGGTATGACTATCGGTTTTCCGAGCTCGTTGAGTTAGTTCGTGCCGCTGTCGGAGCAAATATCAACTTTGCTAAAGATCACTCTAGGGGGCACGATGTCCAGTCGCTCCATACTTGGGCCGACCAGATTCCTTTGAATCAGATTCAATTGGCGTATCTGTTTGGGGCAAGTACAGACTTTGAGCTCGGCGGTACGGCCACATACATGTATGTTGAGGCGGAGTACGCCGTGTCGAAAGAGCGGCTTGCGGACTGCCTGAACTCCTTGGTAGCCCGGCACTCGGCGTTTCATTACGTGCCGGATCTAGAGTCCGGAATGCTCGTGCGCGCAGATTTGCCACAAGTAAACGTTGAGATTCGTGACGCAATTTCTGATGCTGATTTGCGGGAGGAACTCAAGGGTAAAGCATCCCGTTCGTTTGTTGAAGAGCCTGGGACAATGCTCGTAGTCGCTGGCGAAACGGGCACTAAACTGTTTGCGTACTTCAATATGGTCGGTTTTGATGCCGGATCAATTTACGTATTTTCACACGAGCTGGATCGGTTGATTGCTGGGGAGACGCTGCCTCCCGCGTTACAGTGCGCTGAGGCGGCTGCGGTAGTAACTGCTAAAAAGCAACGATTTGATGCTGATGAGGATTGGCAGTACTGGAAGCACAAGTTAGACAACTTCCCCCTGCGGCCATCCTCGCTCGTTCCCCTGTTTGGCGATCAGGCACCGTCAATGCGGAGAGTTAGCCACCAGTGTTCTGTGGAACTGGTGAATACGCTTCACCAAGTAGCGAGCGCATTAGAATGCAGTGTTTCTGCGTTACTTCTCGGTGTGCACACCAGTGTGGTGAGCCGATGGTTGAATCAGCCCGAATTTCCTTGGAACGTCACGGTAACTGATCGCGTGTTCTTGCCAAATCAACCGTGCTTAGGTGATTTCACGACTTCCTTGCTGATTGCCGGGCGTAGTGCAGCGGGCGCTAGTCTCGCCCAGACGGTGTTGGCGATCAGCGATGATCTTCGTGAAGGTTTACAGCACCGAGGGGTAAGCGGGGTGGAAGCATTGCAGTGGTTGCAGGACCCCGCTGAACGACGCCTTGCGCGTTGCCCTCTTGTGTTCACCAGCTATCTCGGGGGAACCCAACATAGTTCCCCTCAAGTAACGTACGTTGCGTCGCGGACTGCGCAAGTAGCTCTCGACGTCCAAGTCATGCCGAATGGCGACGGTATGGTGTTGTCTTGGGACGTGGCAGAAGAGTATTTCCCGGCCTACCAAAGAATGTTTGCGCTGGTCTTACAGCAATTGGAAGCGCTGGGTAACTGTCCTATTGATGCCATATCGGTGCCAGCGGTGGACCCCCATGCTTGTCAACATGATCGTGAGTACAACGCAACGACGCGGGATTACCCTGATGTAACCCTGGTGGATTTGGTGCGCAGCACCGTGGAACGAACCCCCGATGCGATAGCGCTGATTGATGTGTCTGCCGCTGGAGAAACAGTAACGTATGGCCAGTTATGGCAAGCTGCTGGCTGTATTGCGCGGGAACTCGAGCAACACGGTATGCGTGTTGGTGACCGTGTTGTGGTGCGCTATACCCGGACCATCCAAGACATACTCAACGTACTTGGCGTCGTTCGTGCTGGTGGCACATACATTCCAGTTGACAGTCAATGGCCGGAGGCGCGGCGGCAACAAATAATGGCGCAGGCCGCGGCGTTTGCTGAGCTTTTCGGTACAAGTGTCATGTATACCGGCGCGCAGGAACGTGGCAACGATGATCTGTATCAGCGTGATGTCCAGTCGCGAGACCTCGCCTATATCATTTTCACCTCCGGGACAACGGGTCGGCCGAAAGGCGTGGAAACCAGCCACCGAGCGGTGGTGAACACTATCCAAAGTTTGATACAAGATTTGCAGCTCACCTCTAGGCATGTGTTCCTTGGGCTTTCGGCGTTGAGCTTTGACTTGTCAGTATTCGACGTGTTTGCTGCATTCGCGGTGGGCGGTCAATTGGCCATCATTCACGATAACCGTGATGTTGACGAGATCATCGCGTGCCTCAAGCACGTTGATGCTCCAGGCAAAAAGATCGTTTGGAATTCAGCACCAGCGTTGTTGGAGTTGCTCTTGCTGCGTCTCCGGCCAACAACGGTGATTCACGGTGTGCGCGTAGTGATGCTTAGCGGGGATCGAATCGGAACAAACGCTGTGCGTAATGCGCGAAAACACTTCCCCGAGGCACGCTTTTTGAGCCTCGGGGGCGCGACGGAGGCTGCCATCTGGTCAATATCCATGGATATCGGCGATGATTCTTTGGACGATGAAACACCCTATGGTTTCGCAATGCCTAACCAAAGCATGCATGTACTTGGCTACGATCGCCAACCTGCCCCGATCGGCGTTGTCGGCGACATATATATCGGCGGTGTAGGTTTAGCGGACCGTTATTGCGCAGCACCGGATCTCACGCACGCTGCCTTTCCCACCATCGATGGTCAGCGGCGATATCGCACGGGGGATCGTGGCTACGTGTCGGAGTTTGGTTACATTTGCTTCGCTGGGCGTGAGGACAATCAAGTGAAAATCCAGGGTTTTCGGGTTGAACTCGATGAGATTCCACAAGCTGCCAAGGCTGCCCTCGTGGCGCGGGATTGCATTGCCATGGCGATAACTCGGCGCAGTGGCCAAACTATGCTTGCTGCTGCATATGTGCCGCGTACAGACGAAATCGGTGATGTGGAATTCCAACGGGCGTTGTCACGGCAGCTGCCGCGGTACATGGTTCCATCGTTGCTTGTGCGCTTTGATGAGTTGCCAACCACGGCGAATGGCAAACTCGATTATCCGGAGATACGTCGCCAATGTGAAGCATCGTTGCAAGCGCCCTCACAAGGAGAAGCGGCGCCAAGTTTTGACGCTCAAGAGCTAGCGGTTGCACGCATCTGGGCAACAGTGTTGGGAGTGCCGATAGGTGCGCTCGATCCGGATAGCACGTTTTTTGAAGCAGGTGGGGATTCGCTGAAGTTTCAAGAGATGCTCGTGCGACTTCGTCAGGAGTTGGGTTTTGGCGCTTCGTTTCGTGATTTGATTCTTCATCCCACGATTGCGCACATCACCCAGTTGTTGGGAGGACCGCGGGAGCACGAGTTGACCGATACTTCCCAAGTGGTCTCGCCGCTAGAAGTGCAGGACTACGGGGAGGATCCGCATGCCCCGTTCCCGTTGACTGATATGCAAATGGCCTACTTTATTGGTCGTGGTGAGGGCTTTGCACTTGGTGGTGTCAGCGAGCACTACTATGTGGAAACCCTCGCGCATGTGGATCTCCGGCGCCTTGAGGGTGCGTTAAACAAGCTGATTGCTCGGCACGGCATGCTTCGTGCGGTGGTGCTTGCAGATGCAACGCAACGGGTATTGCCTACGGTGCCGTATTACCGCATCAATGTCACTGATTTGCGGGCGGTGGATAACGAATCACAGGAGGCTGAGCTGCACGAACTCCGCGACAAGCTGAGCCACCAACTTTTTGATGTGCACACGTGGCCCCTGTTTACGTTGGTGGCCGCGCGGCTTGCGGAGAACACGTATCGGCTGTTTTTCAGCGTAGATATGATTATCGGCGATGGCATGAGCCAACGATTGTTTATTCAGGAACTCAATGCGTTGTATGAGGGCGCTGAACTCGGTGAATTGCAGGCATCGTTTCGGGATTATGTTCTTGCTGATACACGCCGTCGAGCGCACGGGTGGATTGGCGATATCGAAATCCTGGATATTGCGCAAGAGCTTGAGCTGTACCCGGCTGGAAACTATTTGCCGCACTTGCAAGCAGCGGCTGAGGTGCAGCGCGTACGTATGCAGCGGGTTTCGGATTCGCTGGATGCTGCGACGGTGGCTGGCTTGCGGAGGGGTGCCGCGAAGCTTGGCGTTTCGGTGAACACGCTATTTTTGGGGGCCTACATGGCGGTGCTGGGTTTGTGGGCTACTACCGAACGCGTTGGTGTGAACGTGACTACCTTTAATCGGCGTGTCGAGGTTGGGGAACATCGCGGTGTGTTTGGGGATTTCACGGGTTTGGTGTTGCTTTCCGCGGATGCGCGCGCGGCGCAGCGGCCGGACGAGTTCCTGCCGCATTTACATAATCTGATGCTGAAGCATCTTGCGGCTGATTACGCCGGCGTTAAGGCAGTGACGTCGTTGGCTGCTTCCGCCGGGTTGGTAGGGGATGCGGTGGCGCCTTTTGTGTTTACTTCGCTGTTGTTTGATGCTGGGCGTGACGGGGGTGGTGCCGCAGAAACTACAGCGGAGAACGCGCTTGGCGAGGTGGTGTTTGCGATTTCTCAGACGCCCCAAGTGCTCATTGATAATCAACTGTTACAGCGGGGCGATGACATCAGTGTCGCTTGGGATTACGTGGCTGATGTGTTTCCTCCTGGCATGGTTGAGGCGATGTTCGCACGCTACATCGTGTGCGTGCGGGCATTGGCGTCGACCGTACCCGGGCAGTACCCGCCAATCGAGCCGACGCTCGCGGTGCAATTGGGCAAGTATGGGGGCGCTTCGTCTGCGTATCGACGCCCCGCCTCGCCCCGCTCAACTACACCACCCACCCTTGCTGCCGCGGACGGCACAATGTTGCGGGAGATTGTGGAACTTTCGTCGTCGCGTTGTGGTCCGGGGAAGCGTGTGCCGTCGGATTCGAATCTGCTGGAGCAGGGGCTGGATTCCTTGGGATTTGTGCAATTGATTCGGGACGTAGAGCAGCGATACTGCGTGCAATTGCCACTGGCGGCCGCGTTGGCGCGGCCAACAGCTGCGCATATCGCCGAATTGGTGGGTTCGGCGCGCCGTGAAAACGGTGGTGCGCGGCACCATTACGGCATGCAATTGTTGCGGCGACGGTACGTTGACAGCGGCAAAACAGACCATTATGTGGTCTGTATTCATGGTGGTTTCGGGTCTATTGACGTTTATAGTGAGCTTGCGCTGCACGCACCGGAAGATGCTGAGGTGTGGGGTTTGCCGTATCCCGGGCTGAGCCACAATTTTCCGCAAGAGGTGGAATTGCGGCACTTGGCCGCCGAATATGCCGAGTTGATTCGCCAAGAGCTCCCGACCAGCGCCAATGTAACGCTCATTGGCTGGAGCCTGGGGGGCTCGATAGCTCATGAGCTGGCCGGACTTTTGCGTGACGAGTTCGACCTTGTTGTAGCGTTGCTTGATTCCCTTGCCCCAGGCATCCAAGTGGAAACTGCGTTGGATTCTGCGGAGGACGGGAGGACTCTCGTTGCACGTGTTGCCTCACGATTAGGCATTGCCTCGCCACACACCGACTCTCCATCAGCTGATTGGTGGGATGAGCTTGTAGAAAATTGTCAGGCCGTGGGGAAAGAAGCAGAGCTGGTGTACGAGATAGCCAGGGAGATTTCTCCCTCGTTGGTTGCTGATCTGGGGCTCGCGGGGCAAGCCGTAACTGTCCGTGAATTCAATGCGCTGCGGAGCCTTTTGGCTGCTCGAAATCGGTTTGTACCAGCAGCACACGTTGATAGCGCAATCCTTGTTATCCCCCAAGACGGTGAAGCTCGCGAAGACGAAGGCTGGACGCAATATATCAGGACGGTGCAGACCGTTGAGTGTGAAGGCAACCACTATTCCATGTTGTTGGGCGACGGTGCGAAGGCAACTGCGAACATCATTTGGGGATTAGGGGAGGGGAGTGTGCAGTGAGCGCAGTACAAGGCCCCCGCATCTTAGTAGTCGGTGGAACTGGAGTCACAGGCAGGAAAGTGGCGCAATACCTTGTCCAGTACCTCCAGCAACCGGGGCGCGTTGATGTGACATCGAGGCGACCGAAGAAACTAGCCAATCATCGGGTATTCAACCCAGCAAATCGCGCGGCAAGTATCGCAACCCTTGCCGAATATGATGTGGCAATCATTTGCGCAGGTCCCTTTGAACAACTTGGTGCCGCCATCCACGAACTATGTATCGAAGCTGGAACAAGTTGCGTTGATGTGAATGATGCAATCGATGCGGCGCGGGATATTGCGCGGCTTGACGAGTCCGCGGCGTCGAGAAGCGTACGCGTTATTACAGGGTGCGGTTTCAATCCGGGAATTTCCACGGCAATGCTCTGCCGGTGGCGCGGGCACGACGTGGTAGAAGTGCGAGAATGCTTGCGTAGTGAGTCTGGGGAAGCCGGAGCCACCGCGCTACACTCCCTGCTGATGACGCTGGCAACCGAGCGCCGCTGCCTAACCAACGGTGCGGAATCGCTTCAACGGCAGCCAGTGATTGAAGCCGGTGCCGTGAGCTATGAAAGCCCCGACATTGATGGCGTACGGCGCATCTGGCCAGCCGTGCAGGAATTCCGATACCAAGTGCAATTTTCCGGCTTGCCCGAACGTAGCATGCGCACCTTGAGCTCCCGAAAAATCTATAAACAACCCGTGGTGCAACGAGGGCTTGCGAAGCTGCTGGCCGCGGTGGCGCGAAGGCGAGCGGCGAACGTCGCGGAACCCCCAGCTTCGACCCTTGAAGTCGTAGCTCGCGATCAAGCCGGGAACACATATATCCAGCGGCTTCAAGGCGCAGGTTCGTACGATTTGACTGCGTTCGCGGCCGCGCAATGCGCCTTGTGGATGCTGCGGCATCGAGCAACGCTCCAAGGCGGGGTACACACCATCGACTGCGTGAATGGCCTGGGAGATTTTCTCCTTTTTCAATTACAACAGTGCGCCATGGCAACCATTGACCAATACGAACAAGAGGACATGTGATGGCAAATCCGATTACGGTGACAGACTTGCATAAAACCTATAAGGCGGCGTCGAAAAGCGTTGCAGCCAAACACGTGCTTCGTGGGCTGTCGTTTACGATTGACCGGCCCGGGGTGTTTACATTCCTAGGACATAACGGAGCCGGGAAAACCACGCTCATAAAGATCCTCTCCACGCTGCTTTCGGGCGACAGCGGGGACGCAAACATTTGCGGATTCGATGTGGCGAAACAACCTGGGCACGTCCGCGAAATCATCGCAATGACGGGGCAGTACGCCGCAGTAGACGAACAACTGACCGGTAGGGAAAACATCGAGTTTTTCGGTCGGTTGCGTGGTTTGCGGAAAGCGGATGCCGCGGCCCGCGCGACCGAGCTGCTCGAAAAATTCGAATTGGCGCACGCGGGGGATCAGCCTGTGAATTCCTATTCGGGTGGGATGAGACGCCGATTAGATATTTCCGTTTCGTTGGTTACACCACCAAAGGTTTTGTTTTTGGATGAGCCGAGTACGGGGCTTGATCCTGTAAGCCGCAACGAATTGTGGGCACTGATCCGGCGATTGACGGACACGGGGATGACGATAATTTTGACTACGCAGTATCTCGAGGAAGCCGACGCGCTTTCAGATCGTATTTTTGTGCTCAAAGATGGGGTTGTCGCACTCGAGGGGACTCCTAGCGAATTGCGCCACCAATTGGGAGATTCCGTGCTACGGCTGCGTTTCGACGGCGCGCAAGCGGCATCCGCCGCGCACGAACGTTTGCGCGAGCTGAATGTGGATGCGAGGGTCTCGCCGGAAAATCCGAGCATTGTGGTGGTGTATGCGCGCGAGTCTATGGCTCCGGAAGTGATTCTCTCTCAACTTGCGGAAGCGGGCCGCAGGCCAACGGAGTTTTCGCTGGCGGCGCCGACACTTGATGAGGTGTTCATTCAGCTGAATCGTGCGGAGGCAGGCCAATGACGCGATCACCTTCAATCGTAGGGGAGACGTTGGTCCACTACCGTCGCGGATTGACGCTGTTGAGCCGCAACAAAGCGTCACTCGTTTCTGCCTTTGTGGTGCCGTCCTTCTTCTTCCTTTGCCTTTACGGGGTATTCCATCACGCGGCTGAGCAGGCGGGAATGGACTACACCACCATTGTGCTTGGTGGGTGTTTATTCCAAGGGGCAATGTTTTCCGCTGCGGCCTCCGCAATGGTGGTTGCCCGCGACATTGACGACGGATTTGTGATGCGTGTGGCGGCAACGTCCCGCTCACTTTTGCCGTATGCCATGGGGCGCCTTTTGGTGGATTGCACTCGAGCCTTCGCCTCGAGTGTCGTCCTCGTGGTGATTGCAATGATGTTGGAATACCGCCCCACCACGGCTGAGCTTGTGGCGGCGATTGGCGTCACCGTTGCTGTTTCGCTGATCCTTGCGCTCCTTGCGGACTCCGTAATTTTTATCAGTAAACGGCCGGTCGCCGTGGCAAGTGGAATTCAATCATTCGAAATGCTGGCGCTGCTGTTCTCCACTGCGTTTGTGCCAGCGGATGCCCTCACGGGGACCACAAAAACACTGGTCATGTATTCCCCAGTCAGTCCACTTGTGGAGCTCATTCGATATGAGGACATGGCGGCCTCCCGGGTGTGGACGGCATGTGCCTATGCAGGTATTGCGTTGCTCGTGGGTATTACCGTGATGGCGTACAGCACGAAGAATAAGGAGTGGTAGCACAATGCTAACCGTTACATGGGTTCACGCATTGCGGATCCTGCGTACCTGGTTCCGAAATGTAGGTGACATCATCTTCTTATCGGTCGTGCCGGTGGCGCAGTTGTACATCGTCGACACAATTTTTGGCAACCTCGTTGACCTTTTCACCTCCGCATTTAGCATAGAAAAAGCCACGGTACTCACCGCAGTTTCATGGGCATTCATGCTCGCTACCACGTCTGGAGGTGCGATCGTAGCAGAACGGCGTAGTGGATTGCATGACAGGTTTTGGGTGCAACCGCAAGGATTCTATCCGGCACTGCTCGGTCGCTGGTTAGCCGAATTCGTACGCGCCACGCTTTCCGTAACCATCGTTTGTGTCGCTGCATCCGTGTTTTTGCACGCTGATCTTGTGCACGCGTTTGGCTGGGTGTTTGCTCCGGTGCTGTTGTTGGTATGCTTCGCATCCTCAGGCATCGCCACGGTCATTGGATTTAGCATTCAAGATGCGCAAGGTGCGGTAACGTTTGTTCCGTTGGTTGTGGCCGCAATGTTCCTTAATACTGCGATGATGCCCGCCGATTCGTTTGGTTCGGTGTTGCGGCACATTGTTGAATACACTCCAATTTCCGCAGTTGTTCATGTCCTGTTGGATTCAAACTCGCTGCGCGACTGGGTGTTATTTGCGGCTTGGATTGGTGGTTTTACTTTCCTCGCCCTAGTGCTGATAGCTAAAAGGGGTAGGGGGCAGCGATGGGAACACTAGTAAATTGGGTGTCGAACTCGAGCCTGTACCTCAAATACTATGAGCAGCGCATCCACCCGCGGTTTATCCGAAAGTTTGCCCGGCAAGAGCTTGGCCACGAACGCATATACGAGCGGCTGATTCACTTAGCTGGGAGCCGACGATGCGCTAATGAACGAGGCACCATAGCGGACTTAGCCTGCGGCACTGGTTGGTATTCACGCGCAGTGGCGCAAGATCCACTGCGCCAACAATGGCGGATCGTCGGGTTGGATTGTTCGCCTAAAGCGGTGTCTTTTGCGCAACGAAAGGCCGCGGAAACCCTATCGGCAGCGCAAGCTTCCCGTGTGCAGTACTACACAGCCGATATTGCAAGAGACGACTTAGCGCGATATGGCAAGTTCGAGGAGATTTGGCTTTGTGGCGCGATTCATCAAATCCCAGACGCAGCGGCTGCGTTGCGCAACGTCGCTGCGGTTCTAGCACCAGACGGGATTGTTATGGTGCAAACCTTCCTTGACTACCCCAATTTTGGCGAGGCGATTGATCGCCTGGCCCTTGAAAACGTGGGGCACCGGATTTTTGGATCAGCCGAATGGGCAGATCTGCTCGCGGCTGCTGGCCTGGTGCCGCTCGCCGAGCAGCAGTTCGGGCTTGTGCAACTTACCGTGTTGGAGCGAGGTGCGGGAGCGTGACAATTTTTCAGGAGTTCCGCGGCAAACTGGCGGTGATCACCGGGTTATCGGTGCTCGTGGCCGTGCTCACCGTGATTCCGCTGGTGGCCATGCTCTGGCTGGCGGGGGATCCCAGTCGGCGCAACACTGCGGTGACGATGTTATTGGCGGCGGTAATTATCCGTTATTTCTTGCACGGTGCGACCGGATTGTATTCGCATCGCGTGGATAATGATGTCCAGTTGAGTCTTCGACGGAAGCTTGTGCATCACCTGCGGAACGTGCCGTTAGGTTGGATCGAGCATCGACAAAGCCAAGGCATCGTTGCGCTGGTGCAGCGGAGCGTCTCCAGTGTGCATCACCTGATCGGGCATGCTTTGCACGATACGGTGCAAGCCCTGGTGGTTCCGCTGCTTTCTTTAGGCTTTCTATTCGCCTTGAGTCCGCGCATGGCCGGGATAGCGTTGCTGCCGATCCTGGGTGTAGGAATCACCATGTCGATCATGCTTGCGGTGGGAAAGCAACGGCAGCAGCGTCATGATGACACGTTGACCGAATTCACCGGTGCGGTGGTGGAACGCGCTCACGGTGCGGCATCGTTTGCACTCTACGATGAAGACGATGCCGCCGCAGGCAGGCTTCAACGTGCTGGCGACGAGTATATTGACGCCTGGAATGCCTGGTCCAAGCAATCTTCCTGGTATCTGAGCCTTATCGATCTATGCGTGGCCCCAATTGCGATTATGCTGCTGATGGTTTCGGCGGCAGATCTTGAATCGGGGCTGGTGCAACTCACAGCCGGCCTCGTGCTTGGTTTGGGCATTGCGGCTCCGCTGTTGAATTTCGCGGCGAGTTCACAAGCATTATCGAGTGGCATTGCGGCGGCGAAAGAGATCGAGGAAGTCTTAGCTGTCGAACCTTTGCCCGTGCCAGAAACACCTGCCGTATTACCGCACGGCGCATCGGGCAGGGTGGAATTCAAACAGGTGACCTTTTCTTACCCGACGGCAGCCGATGGCGAGAAGGCGATAGCTGATTTTTCGCTGGTGGTGGAACCTGGCACCACAACCGCCTTGGTGGGGGCGTCCGGAAGTGGAAAAACGACGTTGGTCCGCCTGCTTGCGCGGTTTCACGACGTCGATAAGGGCGGCGTTTTTATCGACGGCGTGGACGTGCGCGAGCTGGGTATGCGCGACGTGTATCAGAACTTGGCAATCGTCTTTCAGGAGCCGCAATTACTTTCCGTTTCCATTAGGGACAATTTGCGCCTCGGTGCGCGCGGCGAACCCAGCGACGAACAACTATTTGAAGCTGCCGAAAAGGCTTGCATTGCCGATTACATTCGTGGACTCAAAAATGGGCTCGATAGCGTGATCGGTGTCGATGCCAACCCTAGCGGTGGACAAGCGCAACGCCTCAGTATTGCGCGGGCATTCCTGCAGCAGCCTCGGGTAATCATCCTTGATGAAGCTACGGCATTCACCGACCCAGAATCGCAAGCCGAATTGCAGCAGGCGTTGAGTAATTTCGCCAAAGGGCGGACCTGCATCGTGATCGCGCACCGGCTCCGCACGATCGCCGGGGCAGATCAAATAGCTGTTCTGGAAGCCGGTAGGCTCGCCGAGATTGGCGCACACGATGACCTGCTGCACGCAGGCGGAATCTACACGGACCTGTGGGAGAAACTAGCATGATACGGGCACTATTTCGATTGCTGGAAAGCCTTGGTAATGCGGGCAAAACCGCACGAGGCAACGTGGTTGCATTGTTTATCACCGCAGCGCTCGGAGCGGTGTGCGAAGGAATCGCGTTTATTGCGCTGATTCCGCTGTTCACGCGGGTGCGTGCCGGGGAAGACATCGGCCAGATTATGACTCTCCTGGTGTGTTTACTTGGCGGGTTTATTGTGTTTCACACCGTCTCTGGGCAAATCGGACGCCGAGCTAGTACCGGGATTCTCGCCGCATTGATACGTGTATTCGAAGATAGGTTGCGTACCTTACCGGTGGGGTACTTTGGACCCACCACAACCGGTCGGTTTATTGAACTCTCCGGGTCCGGAATCAGTTTTTCTGGTGCGGTAGTTTCGACTGTGATTCGTCCGGTGGTTGGAGCGATCGTGACGCCCGTGGTGCTGGTGTGCGGGTTGCTGTACTTTATGCCATTGGTTGCCGTGGTGTGTATCTGCGGTCTACCGCTCCTGTACTTGGCATATCGAGCGGTTGCCCGAGCGGGGAATGTGTCATCGAAGGAGTTTGAGGCGGCCAGCGCCGCAACCTCCAGCCGATTGACAGAGTTCGTTCGGGCGCAAGCCGCAATCCGAGCCGCTGAGGTGCGCCAATCCGGAGACGGATCAATCGCCGATGAAGTAATGGATAACGCACTGCGCGCCCAGCACCAGGCGTTTGACAACGCAACGGTGATCCAAGGTGCTGCGATTGGCAGGATGACCACCCTTGCACAGGCTGTGATGGTCGCCGGTGTGATCGCCGCGGCGGTTACTGATGTGCAATCGGCGCAATTTTTGGCACTAGCGGTGGTTCTGACTCGTATGATCGATCCAATCATTGGCGCGGGAACGCTTCAAGGCGGATTTGGTCAGGCTGCTTCCACGCTGGAACAGCTCGAGGAACTAGCGGCCGTACCAGCGCTTGACGAGCCCAACAATGGTTCGACGGTAGATGTTGAGCGCCGCGCAGGGGGTAGCACTATTGCGTTACAGCACGTGGATTTTGGATACGGGGAACAGCAGGTCCTCCACGATATTTCGTTTACCGCAGAGCCGGGTACGGTGACGGCTATTGTCGGCCCCTCCGGGTGTGGGAAAACTACCGTGCTGAAACTTCTGGCGCGTTTCGTTGATCCCTGGGGTGGCGAGGTCACCTTCAATGGGCTGCCATTCTCGCAGTGTGGAAGCGGTGAAGTGCGTAAACACATTGGTGCGGTATTCCAAGACACCTATCTGCCGGGGGCGAAGCTTAGCGATGCGTTACGAATTGCCCACCCACACGCTAGCGAAGCCGAATGCCAAACCGCACTGCACCAAGCAATGCTTGGCGACGAGTTGAGGTTGGAGCAAACCATCGGCGAGGGAGGGTCGGCGCTATCCGGTGGTGAAAGGCAACGCGTGTGCATAGCACGCGCCCTGTTGGCCGATCGGCCAGTGATGTTGTTTGATGAGCCGACGGCGTCGTTGGACTCATACGCGGAACGTGGGGTGATGGACCTCATCGGAGACCTGCGAGCTGCCGGAAAGACCATCATCATGGTGGCGAACAAGCTATCTACCGTGGAGCAGGCCGATCAGATCGTGGTGTTTGATGGGCAGGGGCGAATCGCGGACTGCGGTAGGCACGATGAGCTGATGGCGCGGTGCCAGAGCTACCGCCGCGGCGTTGAAAAAGAACAACAAACAAGTAATTGGAGGCTGGTATAGCAGCCCTCGAATAAGCTTTCGCTTGCGATGTGAACGCATGGTTATTTTGCCAAACTCGCTATAAAATATTGCACACTATTGATATCCTCATACGGTACTAATATGTGCAATAATCCGCGTTTTACTTTGCGGGCTATCCTTCAAGGAGTGCGAGGATCATGCAAAAGTCTATGAATGCCATCATTGTCATCGCGGCAACAGTGCTCTGTCTGGGCCTCTGCACACCGTTTGCCCAGGCAGACGATGCTCCCGAATGTCCCGCAGTGGAAATTATTGCCGCCCGCGGCACCACGGAGGACAGCATCGGCCCACAGTATTATGGCAACGCGCAAAGCAACGGGTTTGAGGGGGAGATTATCAAAAGGTTTTTCACTTACCTCGAGCAGCGCCATGGGTCGGAGATCTTCAACGGCGTTGCGGTGACCGGCGTGGATGAGGCCGCCTACCGCGCCGACCCAGAATTGCCGCAGGAGGTGATTGACCCGCCAAACAATGAGGATCGTGTCGCTGCCGCCACCCGGCTGATCGCCGAACAGGGGTCTGTAACCACTATTTTCGAACCGTTTGTGAGTTTCCTTCGCTCCGTGTTTGACGGCACGAACACGATCCCTGCTGCGATGAATGAAGAGCATCACCAGCAGGGCTGCTCCCCGAAGACAGTCTTAGTTGGTTATTCGCAAGGAGTCATGGTGTTGCGTTCCTATGAGGAGCAGCTGGCCCGACAAGGGACCTTGGTAGGTTCGCTGATGCTTGGCAACCCAGAGTTGAAGATGGGGGATGCTGACGCCGGACAACCTCAGCATTCCGGTGGCTTGTTCGCGTTGTCTACCGCACCGCCGCAGCAGATGGCGCCGCGCTACGAATATTGCAAGCGGAACGATTTCGTGTGCGACACCTCTGCGGACGTCTCGGCTGGCATTGACATGCACTTGTCTTACTTCGATCCAGAATCCCCGTTCGATGCTCACGATGAGGCGGCGGCGGACATGGTTGCCCAGTGGGTGCGCGACGCAAAAGGTTAGGCTAGATATCAAAGGTTAGGGCAGCATCTGGGGCTTAAGGGCCTTGATATTTGTGAGGAGTCGTCGCCAACATGGAAAACCGCGAGGTTATCGATTGGGTGCCCGATCGGCGTAGAGCATGGTGGATGAATATTGTTGGGCTGATCCTGACCATTGGTGCCATCGTGGGATATGCGGCGCTTTTCCTTTGGACGCAATCCGGATTCCTCTCAGTGAAGCTCGGGGTTGCGGAACTGTTTGGGGTGCTGGCCATGACAGTTGGAATAGTCGCCTTAGCTTGGATCCACGAATTGATACATGGCTTCGCTTTGCGCACTTTGGGGTTCAAGCCTAAGTACGGTGCTCTCATGATCGGTGGCGTTGCACCCGCGTTTTATTGCACGTCCCCGGGTGCAGTGATGTCGAAAGGCGCATTCGTGTACGTTGCCCTCTTGCCAGGGATCGTGCTTGGGGTGGTCCCCATAGTATGGATCCTTGCTCAATGGCCGGGCAGCGGTTGGCTGGTCATTCCGGCCGGCTTGCTCTTGGGCGGCGCGGTGGGGGATATTTTTCTAGCTACTCGTGTGCTCATTGCGCCGCGCGGGACACGCGTGGAAGATATTCGAGACGGTGTACGGTTGCATCTACCTGTGGGTTCATCCGTGTCTTAGCTGGCTGCGTGGGTAATAATTACGCAACGAGAGTATTGTTGCTGTAATGACAAAGCGGCGACGTTGGCTGGCATTAGGGCTGCTATCACTGGGGTTATTGATGGTGGTCATGGACATGACAATCCTCATTATGGCCTTGCCGAACCTCATTGAAGATCTCCAATCGACGGCCACTGAACAGCTGTGGATCGTGGACGTGTATTCGCTCATTCTTGCGGGTCTTTTGATTCCGATGAGCGCATTGGCAGATAGATATGGCCGCAAGAAAGTGCTCCTGATTGGCTTTGCACTCTTCGGCCTGGTGTCCGCGCTGGTGCTGGTGGCGGAGACGTCGATAGGTGTGATTGCGCTGCGGGCGGTGCTCGGCGCGGCGGGGGCAATGATTATGCCGACCACGTTGTCCATGGTGCGCAGTATTTTCGAAGACCCAGCCGAACGAACGCGAGCCTTAGCGATATGGTCTGTGGTTGCGGGCGTCGGTGCGGTGGTCGGCCCGTTGGTCGGCGGTGGACTTCTCGAATTTTACAGCTGGCACTCCGCGTTCCTTGTGAACATTCCGGTGGTGCTCGTTGTGATTGTTGCTGGCGCGGTGCTGTTGCCGGAAGTGAAAGATCCTCATCCACCTCGGTGGGACATGCTGGCGATCATTCTTTCCGTCTCCGGCATGGTGACATTGGTGTGGAGCATCAAAGAATTGGCCAAACACGACTGGGTCGAACCTGTGGACTGGGCGAAACTTATCGCGGGCGCGGTGCTTATGGGCCTGTTCACCTTACGTTGTCTACGCCGCGACGAGCCGTTGCTGGACGTCCGGCTGTTTACCTCTCGATCCTTTACCGCAGGCACGATCGCCGCGTTAACTACTAGCTTCGGCCTCGGCGGCATCATGCTGCTGATCGTGCAGTGGCTGCAAATCGTCGCAGGGTATTCGCCAATACATGCAGGGGTGGCCATTTTACCGATGGCCGCGGGGGCAATGATTACCGCTCCATTCGCCCCTGACCTGGCAAAACGATGCAGTGCGCGACTGGTGGTGGCTACGGGCTTAGTGATCGGTGCCGTGGGTATGTTCCTATTGGTTTATCCGTCTGAGCTGAGCGAATACTGGCAATTTGTCGCTCCGATGGCGTGCGTGGGGGCTGGGATGGGTTCGTTGGCCATCGCTTCGGCGATCATTATGGGCAGTACTCCCATGGAAAAGGCTGGCAACGCCGCAGCCATTGAAGAATCTATGTACGATCTGGGCAATGTGCTGGGCGTGGCAATCCTGGGTAGCGTAGCGGCCGCAAAGTACCGAAACGAATTGGATATTGCGGCCATCGTGGGGCCTTTGCCCAGCGGTACTGAGGCAGCTGACTTTGCCCAAGAGTCGCTGGTGGGCGCGCTCTATCTGGCGGAACAGATGGGCCTGCCAGAGTTGGCCGAGCAAGCCACCAACGCTTTTGATCTAGGTATCGCGCAGGCGGCGCTGGTCGGCGGGTTAGTCATGCTCGCCGCCGCCGGGCTGGTATTTGCACTGGTGCCTAAGGGTTTTGATGTGACCGCTGGGCACTAGCGGCGCGGCGGCAGCTCGACGTCGGCGCGCGTGTGGGCGTCGAAAGCGTTATCCGTTGGTATCACGGTCGCTGGTGTCATTGGTGGCGGTTTCCCGCTGTGCCAACCACTCCTTATACTCCGCCAAGCTCTTCCGCGAGCGAATCTGATCAGCGACCAGTACCCGCAAGGGGTGCGCATTCGGATCGGGAAGTTTGCCATCCGCAATCCGTTGCAAATTATGCTTCACCTGCACCAACTTTGCCAGCGAATTTAACCCTTTATCTTTCAGCCGCGGTTCCGGCATCGTTGGCGCCATCAGTTCGGCATTGCGCCAACGATTTGGCAAATCTGGCACCAACGAAAGCGCAGTTCCAAGACCCACCATCGCAACGCCAGCTGCAAGCACCCGCTCGGCAGTAAAGCGGCGAGTCACGCCACCCGTGACCATCAGCGGCATTGACGCAACCTGGTTGATCTCTTCCGCAAACTTCAGAAAATACGCTTCACGGTCCAAGGTGTGTTGGTCTCGCGTTTCCCCCTGCATCGCAGGGCTCTCATACGAACCGCCAGACACTTCTACCAAGTCCACCCCCAATTCGCCGAGCATGTGCACTACCTGCGATGCATCCGCGACGTCGAAACCCCCGCGTTGGAAATCAGCAGAGTTTAACTTCACGCCGAGCGCGAAATCTTCCGGCACGGTGGCGCGCACACGAGTGACAATTTCGCGCAACACCTTGCTGCGGCCCAGCAGGTCGCCGCCCCACTCATCCGTACGCAAGTTTGTCAGGGGAGATAAAAACTGAGATAACAAATAGCCGTGGGCGGCGTGCAACTCGACGCCATCAAAACCAGCATCCGCCGCGCGCGAAGCCGTCACAACGAAACGTTCGATGACGTCTTCAATCTCCGCGTGGGTCATCTCCTTCGGAATGGCAAAACGTTTCGAATTTGCGCCCAAGTTCAGCGGTACGGCAGAAGGCGCGAGCTTCACACCTGGCATGCCCCTCCCGATCTGCCTCCCGGGATGACTTAGCTGCATCCACACTTGCGCGCCGCCACTTTTCGCCGCGCGCGCCCACTCACGGAACGGCTCAAGCGGGGCAAACTTATCCAAAACAATGGCATTTGGCGTGGTGCACGCGCGCGCATCCACCATCACATTGCCAGTAATAATCAACCCCACGCCGCCGCGCGACCAGGTTTCATACAGGCGGCATACGCGGCGGTTTGGAAGGTGCTCGCGGCCACCAAGATCCTCTTCTATTGCGGCCTTGGCTAGGCGGTTGCGCAACGGTGCGCCATGAGCAAGTTCTAGCGGCTCGAAAATCTTGGCGGGTGGGGTGCCGGACGAAAGGTCTGTGATGAGCCGCCGCGCCAACGGGGCCGAGGAGGCAGGATTCTGGCCGGTATACAAATTGCGATCAACGACCACAAACGGGCGCAACGGAACCGCCGTCTTTTCGTACACTGCGCCAATCTTGCGGAGCCGGTCTTCCAGTAGCCACGGCGCTTTCCATGCGAACTTATTGAGACGCTCCTCCGTGTTTGAAAGAGCGGTGAGGCGGAAGCCCGCGAACGGGGACGAACCATCCGCCCGCCGCGCTGCTAACAACGCCGCGGGCGCGTGGCACACCAATGCCAGCGGCTTGCCGGATGCAATGCGGCGCGTGAGCAAGGCGCCGGAGGTTTCGTCTACCGCGAGGTCTTCCATCGGGCCGTGGCCGCCGGGATAAAACACCAAATCGAATTCGTCTTCGTCAACGTCTTCGAGTGCGACGGGGTGGTTGAGTTGATCTTGGATGGAATCCAGATACGCTTTGATGCTTTCCCGTTTTTGTTTGGAGCCTGCGGCAAAACCCAGGCTCAACTGGTCAAGGGTGGGCGTTTGGGCGCCGGGGGTGGCGATGACGACGTCCCACCCGGCGTCGGTAAACAGTCGGTGCGGCTCGGCGAGCTCCTCGGCCCAAAACCCAGTGGGGTGCTTGGAGCCGTCCGAGAGCGTCCAGGAATCTGCGGCGGAAACAACAAAGAGAACAGAAGTCATGAAAAAAATCCTTGAATGATGTCGCTGAGGTCTTGAGCAAGTGGATTGGCAGGCGTATCTGGGTGCTGACAGCGATCGGCCAAATGTTTGGTCACGCTCCAGAGCACGCCAGCGGCGAGGAACTCCCAGGTTGCTGTGTCCGAGCGGGGAATTGCATGTAATTCCGGAAGCTCCTGCAGCCAGCGAACGATCAGGTCGATCGAGCCGTTATGGAAATCCGCGCTGCCCGGGCTGGTATGTACGTGGTAGAGGAATTGGTGGTTCGCCTCCATGTGCGCAATCAATGAAGCGAAATGATCCGCGAGGGTGCGGGAAGATGGTGCGGTCGCTTCCGCGGTAAAAATCCGTTCAAGTCGCGCTAAGCCGGCAGCGGCAAATAGCGGCCCTAAGCCGTCAAAATGCTGGTAAAAGGTGGGGCGGCTCATGGCGGCAGTAGTCACGACGTCGGTGACGGTGATGCTGCTGGCGGCACGTTGCCCGAGGAGGTGATCGGCGGCCTCAATGAGCGCTTTTCGGTAGCGAGCGGCCATGGGATTTACTCGCGGTAGAGATTGACGCATGTAAAAAGTCTAACAAATGTAAAAATGTACAAGTGTACATGTACATGTGTACACTCCGGGATATGGCGAATACTAGGCGCGATCCAGTGGGGCGCAAACGAACAATTATTCAGGCAGCGTCCGAACTCATCATGGAGCACGGGCCGCGCGGTGTCACGCACCGAAAGGTTGCTGAACGCGCGGGCGTTCCATTGGGCTCGACGACGCAGTATTTCAGCACGCTGGACGAACTCTTAGCTGCGGCGATGTCCGAGCTTGCGCAAAAGTTCGACGCGGACGTGGAAGCGCTGCGCGTGGTATTGAGGACCTCCACGGATTTACCAAATTCGCTGGCGAAGATGATTTCAAAATATCTTTCGGATCCTGCGCAGGTGCGGAGGGAAACGGTGTTTTTCGCGGCACACACGCAGCACCCGCATTTACAACACCTGGCGAATACGTGGCAGGAGCGCATGGTTGCCGAGCTTGCGGCATATACCTCTCCGCGGGCCGCGCGAGCGGTGGCTACCTACGTCAACGGGTTGACGTTAGAGGCGATTTACCAGGATGTATCCGCTACGCAACAGGAAATTGCGGAAGCGATTGCCAAGTTACTTGAGCTGGAAGCCGGGGAGACTGAAGCCGGGGAGACTACAGCGTGACACGCACACCGGATACGATGACGCGCCGGGGCCGTTGGGGTGCGTTGGCGTTGCTTTCTGGGGGTTTGCTATTGGTGGTCATGGACATGACCATTCTGATTATGGCGCTGCCCAGGCTGGTCGAGGATTTGCAATCTACCGCGACCGAGCAGCTTTGGATCGTGGATATTTATGGGCTGACCCTTGCGGGCTTGTTGATCCCGATGAGCGCATTGGCGGATCGCTACGGCAGGAGACGAATTCTGTTGCTTGGGTTCTTCCTGTTCGGCGCGATATCGGCACTCGTGCTGGTTGCGGAGGCGTCGCTGGCGGTGATCGTGTTGCGTGCATTGCTCGGAGTTGCGGGGGCGATGATCATGCCGACAACCCTTTCGATGGTTCGGAGTGTGTTTCAGGATCCCGAGGAGCGCATGCGTGCGTTGGCGATTTGGTCGCTGACCGCCGGAATCGGGGCGATTGTCGGCCCCATCGTAGGCGGCGGACTATTGGAGGTTTTTGACTGGCAAGCCGCGTTTTTGATCAACGTTCCTGTGTGCATTGTGGTCATCGCAGCTGGCGTCTGGCTGTTGCCGGAAGTGCGGGAGCCGAATCCTCCACGCTGGGACTTCCTGGCGATTGCGTTGTCGATTGCCGGGATGGTTGCCCTCGTTTGGGGAGTTAAAGAACTTGGTAAACACGGTTGGGTGGAGCCGGTGGATTGGGCAAAGCTGTTGGTTGGTGCGGCATTGATGGGCTTGTTCGTCTGGCGGTGCTTAGCGCAAAAGGAGCCGCTGCTGGATGTGCGCTTGTTTTCCAGTAAGCCGTTCACTGCGGGCACATTGACGGCGTTTGCCACTAGCTTCGCCCTTGGCGGAATCTTGTTGTTGGTGGCGCAATGGCTGCAAATCGTGGGTGGTTATTCACCACTCCAGGCGGGTATGGCGCTGTTGCCGCTGGCGCTGGGGTCATTGATCACAACGCCGCTTGCGCCGGACGTCGCAAAGCGAATAGGTGCGCGAAGCACGTTGGTCGGCGGGTTGGTGGTATCCGCGGTGGGGTTGCTGCTGCTGGCGCTGGGTCAGGTGACCGGCTATTGGCAGTTGGTGGCGCCAATGGTGCTGGTCGGCGGCGGAATGGGATCGCTGGCCATCGCTTCGGGGATCGTGATGGGAAGCAGCCCGAAGGCGAAGGCGGGCAACGCCGCAGCCATCGAGGAGTCTATGTACGATCTCGGCGAAGTGTTTGGTGTGGCCATCCTGGGCAGCGTGGCGGCGTCGGTGTACCGCAGCCGGCTGGGCGTTGAGGAACTTGCGCTTGGTTCGGATCGCGGCGCGGTGGAATTCGCCGAAGAGTCGTTGGTTGGCGCGCTGGCGGTTGCGCAGAAGTATGGGCTACCGGAGTTTGCGGAACGGGCGACGGCTGCGTTTAACAGCGGCTTGACGCAGGCTGCGCTCGCCGGAGGGATCGGCCTCATGGTTGTCGCCGCACTGGCATTTGCGCTGATGCCGCGCCATGTTGAGCTTTCCGATGAGGCTCACGGTTAGTTGTGCGGCAAGGGTTGTTCAAGTATGAGTCGGCGACAACGGTTGACGGCCGCCATAATTTCTTGGCGGCGGGGCCGCGCGTAAAGGCCCGGGTGGCCACGATGAGGTGAAATGGCGTCCAGCCCAAGATCGTCGATCTCTGCGCAGAGCTCGCTCACTAGTTCTTCAAGGGTCTGGCCGCCGCACATTTCTGCGATACGGTCGAGGGCGTGGGCGATGCCGGTGGTTTGGGCGGCGTCGATAAGCTGGGTAAGGGCACTGAGCTGGATTATTTCTTTGCCATAGCGGACTTCCGTACGGCCGAGGGCTTTCGCTGGTTTCGTTTTGCCGGGCGCGTGCAACGCTTTTGGAACACGTTCGAAAATGTTGATGGAAGTATCGCTGGTTGTAGGGGGTTTGCCGGCGATCTCGTGGGCGCGTCCGGTCACGTCGCTGGGGCGATAGTCAGTGAGTGCGATGACGTGATCGGCAACACCGAAGAAGGCGCCAGACCCGCCGGCGACGAGGATGGTGGACACGCCCAATGAGTCCCGCAGCGGGCGGATGCGCTGTACAAACGGGGTAATTGGCTCCTCATTGTCGGGGATAAGGCGCTGCATGAGCTCGTCGCGGATCATGAAGTTGGTTGCGGAGGTATCTTCATCGATCAGTAGTGCGCACGCGCCGGCCTCGACAGCCTCCATGAGGTTGGTGGCCTGCGAGGTTGAGCCGGAGGCGTTTGTGGTGTGGAACTGGCGTGTGTTTGTGCCGGACGGCAAATTGCTGATGAACGCGGAGATGTCAACGCCGGTGACCGCCCGACCGTCTTCCGCGCGGATTGCGGTGGCGCTCGGGCGGGTGATCACCCATTCGCGGCCGTCGCCGGCAATGTGTGGATAGACACCTCGTTCGATGGCGCGCAGGAGGGTTGATTTGCCGTGGAAGCCGCCACCGATAATGACGGTGATTCCCTCTGGAATGGCCATGCCTGTGGCCGTGCGGCCACTCGGAAGCTCGAAGCTTTGTTCAAGGGAAGCCGGGCTTTCGAATGCGGTGGCGCCTTCTTCTAGGGGGAGGTCGGAGTCGCCCGCGCGCCGCGGCAATATGGAGCCATTGCCTATAAAAGCGATGAGGTTGCGCTTGGCCAGTTGCCGCCGGAGGGCCTGTTGGTCCCGCAACAATGCCACGTGATCGGCGAGTTCCTGCTGGTCAAGCTCCGCGAAAACGAGGCTTTTGCGGACGATTCTAGGCAGTGCGGTGGTGAGCAGATACGCGGCTTCGCGCCCGCGGATTCTGCGGCCGCTTGCGGGCAGCGCGACGGTAATGCGTGCTTCGATCGTAGTTTCGGAAAAGGCGATGGTGGTGCGCTCGAGGATGGCTTGCCCCGGGTGGCCAATGCTGATCGCTTGTATGTCCCGCGTGTGGTGCGCAAACAATCTGGTGAGGTAATCCGCGGTGGCGAGGCGGCCCTCGCGATCGCACAGTAATTCGTCTGGAAAGTTTGCGGCTTGGCGGTCGATAATTACGCGCATAAGTGACGGCGGCGCGTAGGGGTCCGCTTGTACTCGGTCGATTACCAGCGTGGTGTGATTGTCTAACGGATACTTGCCCCGCAGGTTTTTGTATACGCCGTAGTTCTTGCCATCCAGATGGTGTAACGTTTCAGAAAGCTGTGAGCTGCGGCGATAATTGCGAATGGGGCGGGACATGGCAATATCGTATAGCAGAAATAGGTAGTGTTGGTCACATTTTTAAAAGAACGTCGAACTTCGTTCGGCGAGCCGAGGCTAGCTCGCCGCTGAGTTATTTGCCGGGTGGTGGCACCATGCCCAGCAACCAGGGGCATATCGCACAGGTCAGCGAAGATTTATGTGGGCCTAGTCTTCGGGGGTGTGCTCCGCTTCGCGGTGCAGCAAACTATCCTTAAGCTCCGGACCGTAGCGGAACCCGCCGACTGAACCATTTTTTGGGAGCACGCGGTGGCAAGGGATAAACAACGCCACCGCGTTATTCGCGCACGCGCTCGCCGCGGCTCGGGCCGCCCGGGGATTGCCCGCACGCGTGGCTAAATCGGTGTACGAAATGGTGGCTCCGGGTGGCACGGCACGCAGCTCCGCCCAACAGCGTTGGATAAATTCCCCGCCGTGCTGCTGTACTGGTGTTGGCGTCGGGGCGTCGTGCGCGCCCGCGTAATAGCTGTGGACTGCCTCGACGAAGGGGCGAGTGGCGTCGCCATCGCTGACGAGTTCGCTGGGTTGGAGGTCGGCGTGGACGCGGGACAGCAAGTCATCGATGTCTGTGGTCCAGCCCGCGGCGATCACCCCGCGCGTCGTGCTGATCACCGTAAACGGACCATCCGGGGTGGCAATCGTTTCGTAATGTGCGGTGGTCATGGGTACCTCCGAAGGTGTCAGCACGGCGCCGGAACCAGCTCCCTACTTGTCGCCGTAGCGTTCGATGAGCTGCGCCTGGACCTCGCGGCGGCGGATCTTGCCAAGCTGGTCGCGCGGCATTTCGTCGAAATGGTAGAAGGTGCGCGGAACCTTATAGCGGGTGAGCAGGCCACGGCAGTACTGTTTCAGCCCTTCAGGGTCCATGGCGCCGCCCTCCACGAGGGTAATGGCCGCAACTACGTTTTCGGATCCATCCTCGCGTGGCATGCCCACGACGGCGGCGTCCTCAATATCCGGGTGGCCGATCAGCACTTCCTCCACCTCGGCGGGGTAGACGTTAAAGCCGCCGGTAATAATCACTTCCTTGATGCGGGCGACGAGGCGGATAAAACCGTCCGGCTCCATCACGCCCACGTCCCCGGTGCGGTACCAACCATCATGGAAGGAGTTTTCGGTTGCTTCCGGCTGGTTGAGGTAGCCCTTAAACACTTGCGGGCCGCGCACCAGCACCTCGCCTTCCACGCCGTCCGGCTGGGTTTCACTGAGATTTTCGGGGTTGGCGATGCGGATGCGGGTGTCTGGGAACGGGATACCCACATAGCCTGGACGGCGGTCTGGGGTCATTGGATTCCCCACAATAATCGGCGAGGTTTCCGTCAGGCCGTAACCTTCCACGAGGAGGCCGCCGGTGATGTTCTCCCAGCGCTCAACGGTACGCACCGGCAGGGTGGAGGCGCCGGAAAACGCGTTGCGGACGCCGGAGACATCGATGCGTTGCGCCGTCGCGGCGTCGACAATCTTTTCGTACAGTGTGGGCACGCCGGGCACCCAGGTAGGGGTGCGCTTTTTCATGATGTCCATGATGAGCTTTAAATCCGGCGCAGGCAGCAGCATAATTTCCGCGCCAACGTACACGCCGAGCGTGGCCACCATCGTCAGGCCGTACGCGTGGAACATTGGCAGCGCTCCGAGCATGCGTTCGTTTTGGTCGCCGAGTCCGGGCACCCACGCTTTGCCCTGCAACAGGTTGGCAAACAGGTTGCCGTGGCTGAGCTGCGCGCCCTTCGGCGTGCCGGTGGTGCCGGAGGTGTACAGGATGAGCGCGATGCTGTCGCGGGTGACATCCGCGTTGGACATGATGTCGTGCCCGTCTCCGCCGATCGCCGAACTGATCAGGGTTTCCCACGGTACGGAGTTCGGTGCCGGCGCGCTCAGTTTCGCACGTGCTTTCATGAGTGCGGGGAGCGGCAGCTTGAGGGCGAGCTGCTTGGCGCGCGGCATGGCGGTGATCATATTGACGGAGACGATCGTCTCCAGGTGGGTGGTATCGCGCAGGCGTTCCAGGGTGGCGGCGGCCTTGTCCCAGCAGATAGCCACCCTCGCTTGATGGTCCGCGAACGGGTGCTCCAACTCGTGCGCGGTATACAGCGGGTTGTGCTCGACCACCGTGGCGCCGAGTTTGAGCACCGCGTAGAAGGCGATGAGGTGCTGGGGGCAGTTGGGGAGCATGATTGCCACGCGGTCGCCAGGGCGCACGCCGAACGCTTTTAATCCGGCGGCGGCGCTCCGCACCTGCCGGTCCATCTCCGCATAGGTTTGCGTCCGCCCGAAAAAATAGGTGGCGGTCTTGTCGGCGTTGACGGCGAGGTTGTTGTCGTAGATATCTAACAGCGTGGTTTCGCCGTAGTCCAGGGTGTGTGGTGTCCACTCCGCGTAGTGTTCAAGCCATGCCTTGGTTTCGGATGCCGACATCTACTGTGTCCCTTCGTTGAGCCCAGGCCATTAAGTTACCCAGGCGTAACTTCATTCAGATTAATTCAGTCTTACCATGAGCTTATTGCGCACGTCGCGGCAGGGTCGGACGGCGTGGCACAACTAGACTCGTATCCATGCGCATCGCGATGATCTCAATGCATACCTCTCCATTACAACAGCCCGGTTCAGGTGATGCAGGCGGAATGAATGTATATATCTATTCCACTGCACGTGAGTTGGCGCGGCAGGGGGTGCAGGTGGACGTGTACACCCGTGCGACACGCCCCAGTCAGGGGGAAGTGGTGCACGTGGCACCGAACTTCAGAGTGATCAATATCATTTCCGGCCCGTTCGAGGGGTTGGACAAAGAGGCGCTGCCCACGCAACTGGCTGCGTTTGCGGGCGGAGTGTTGGTGTATGCGCGTTGCCACCAGCTGACCTACGACGTGTTGCATTCGCACTATTGGTTGTCCGGCCAGGTGGGCTGGTTGCTGCGGGATTTGTGGCAGATTCCACTGGTACATACGGCGCACACGTTGGCGGCGGTGAAAAACGCCTATCGTGCGGAGGGGGATTCGGCGGAGTCGGAGGCGCGGCGAATTTGCGAGCAGCAATTGGTGGATAACGCCGATGCGCTGGTGGTGAACACCCACGAGGAGTCGCTGGATACACAGCGGCATTACGACGCCCCGGCGGACAAACTTGTGGTGGTGCAGCCCGGCGCGAACGTGGAGCTGTTCCACCCGGGTAACGATCGTGCCACTGAGTGCGCTCGCCGTGAGCTGGGTATTCCCTTGGATTCGAAGGTCGTGGTGTTTGTGGGGCGTTTGCAAACCTTTAAGGGGCCACAGGTGCTAATCAAAGCCACTGCCGAGTTGTTCCGCCGCGACTCGGACCGGAATTTGACGGTGATTGTGTGCGGTGGCCCGTCCGGCCCGCACGCGACCCCGGAAACCTACCAGGAGTTGGCGCGGGAGTTGGGGGTTGCGCGCCGCGTGCGGTTTATGAACCCCCGTCCGCCGGAGGAATTGGTAACGCTGTATCGGGCCGCGGATATTGTGGCCGTACCCAGCTACAATGAGACGTTCGGGTTGGTTGCGGTGGAGGCGCAAGCTTCGGGTACGCCGGTGGTTGCCGCCCGCGTGGGCGGTTTGCCGATCGCCGTTGCGGAGGGGGAGACGGGCTTGCTGGTGGAATCGCACGATCCGTTGGATTGGGCCGACGCCCTTGCCCAACTCCTCGATGACAACGACACCCGCATTCGAATGGGGCGCGACGCTGTCGAGCACGCCCGCCAGTTTTCTTGGTCACTCACCGCGTCGAATCTGCTTTCGTGTTACACGCAGGCGGTGAGTGAGGCGCCGAATAGTTGCTACGACCGGCGGGCTCGCGGCTAGTTCGCTTTGCGACGCCGCTGCCCCCACCGTTCGGCGACGTGTGCGGCGAGGAAGTGGCACAATCGGACTTATGACTACTGGAAAGCTCATTCTTCTGCGCCATGGTCAGAGCGAATGGAACGCCTCCAACCAGTTCACTGGTTGGGTGGATGTCGCCCTGACTGAAAAGGGGAAGGAAGAGGCGAAACGCGGCGGCGAGCTGCTGCGCGAAGCCAACCTTCTGCCCGACGTGTTGTATACCTCCCTGCTGCGCCGCGCGATCAGCACTGCGCACATCGCCTTGGAAACCGCCGACCTGCTGTGGATCCCTGTGGTCCGTGACTGGCGGCTCAACGAGCGCCACTACGGCGCCCTGCAGGGCCTGGATAAGGCGGAGACCAAAGCCAAGTACGGCGATGACCAGTTCAAAGCTTGGCGTCGTTCCTACGACACCCCGCCACCGCCGCTCGATGAGGATAGCGAGTACAGCCAGGCGCACGACCGTCGCTATGCGGACCTTGAGAAGGTGCCCAACACCGAGTGCTTGCTGGACGTGGTGAATCGCTTCATCCCGTACTACGAGGAAGAAATCCGCCCCCGCGTCCTCCGCGGCGAAACCGTGCTCATCGCAGCTCACGGCAACTCCCTGCGCGCGCTGGTGAAGTACCTTGACAACATTTCGGACGAGGACATCGCCAACCTCAACATCCCTACCGGTATCCCGCTGGTGTATGAGCTGGACGCCGACGGCAAGGTGCTCAACCCGGGTGGCACCTACCTGGACCCTGAGGCCGCAGCCGCAGGTGCCGCAGCCGTAGCAGCACAAGGCAACAAGTAAACCCGCAGTGCTGTATTTTTTCCTCGGCGTCGCCTGCACGGTGATCGCCTGGGCGGTGTACCGCTGGTTCCTCCGCGGGATCCGGCGGCGCATCCTTCGCCGCCGCAAAGCGGCAACCCTGGCTGCCCGTGACATCAACACCATCAGCCAGGTTCTTCACCTAGCGGTCCAAGGTTCCCCGACCGGGGTCACCGTCGTGGACCGCAATGGTGACGTCGTTCTTTCCAACGCCCGTGCTCACGACATGGGGATCGTGCGCGAACGTACACTCAACCCGGACGTTTGGGCGGAAGCGTTGAAAGTGTACGAGGACCACGAATCACGCACCTTGCCGATGGAAATCCCGCGCCGCAAAGGTGCCTCGCAAGTCACGGCGGTGCAGGCGGTGATTCAGCCGCTCACGCGCGTGGACTCCCGCTTTGTTGTGGTGTACGCCACTGATGAATCCGAAAATGTGCGCATGGAATCCGCTCGCCGCGACTTTGTGGCGAATGTCTCCCATGAATTAAAAACCCCGGTTGGGGGCATGGCGTTGCTTGCGGAAGCACTCATCGAATCCAAAGACGACCCAGATACCGTGGAGCACTTCAGCCAGCGGCTTGTGCGGGAGGCGCACCGGTTGGCCGATATGATCACCGAACTGATCTCGCTTTCGAAGCTCCAGGGCGCCGAAGCGCTGCCTAATATGCAGCAGGTGTTGGTGGATGAGGTCATCGACGAAGCCATTGCCCGCAATCAACTCGCGGCCGAAAACGCCGAAATTACGGTGAGCCGTGATGCCCCCGGTGGGTTGCTCGTGCTTGGGGACAAGAACCTCCTTGTCACAGCTGTGGCGAATCTGTTGAGCAACGCGATTAATTATTCCCCGCGCTCTACGCCGGTGACGGTGAGCCAGGAACTTGTCGACGAGGACACTGTGTGGATCCGCGTTGCCGACCGCGGTATTGGTATTTCGCCGGGGCACCAGCACCGCGTATTCGAACGTTTCTTTAGGGTAGATAAGGCGCGTTCTCGGTCGACCGGGGGTACGGGGTTGGGGTTGGCGATTGTGAAGCATGTGGCAGCGAACCACGGTGGGGAAATTTCGTTGTGGTCGCGCCCCGGCAAGGGCTCCACGTTTACGCTCGAACTTCCGCTCTACAAGCCGGAGAAGCGGACTATACTTACCGATGACCTTTCGGACGATTTGACCCTTCCGGAACCAGGATAATTATGACTCGAATTTTGCTTGTGGAAGATGAAGAATCTCTGGCGGAGCCGCTGGCGTTCCTTCTTGGTAAGGAAGGTTTCGACGTGGTGGTTGCCGCCGACGGCGCACAAGCATTGGTTGAGTTTGAAGCCCATGACATTGACATCGTGTTGCTGGATTTGATGCTGCCAGGTATGTCCGGTACCGAGGTGTGCAAGCAGCTCCGCGCTACGTCCAGCGTCCCCGTGATCATGGTGACCGCCCGCGATTCTGAGATCGATAAGGTTGTGGGCTTGGAGTTGGGCGCGGATGATTACGTGACTAAGCCGTACTCCTCGCGAGAGTTGATTGCCCGCATTCGCGCGGTGCTGCGCCGCGGCGGGGATTCGGAGGAGCTGCCTACGCAGGGCGTGTTGCGGGCTGGGCGGGTGTGCATGGACGTTGAGCGACACACCGTCACCGTTGCGGGTACCCCCGTTAACCTCCCCCTGAAAGAGTTTGATCTCTTGGAGTACTTATTGCGAAACGCGGGTCGAGTACTCACTCGTGGGCAACTTATTGATCGGGTGTGGGGCGCGGACTACGTCGGGGATACCAAGACGCTCGATGTGCATGTGAAGCGGTTGCGTTCCAAGATCGAGCAGCAGCCCTCAAATCCGCAACATTTAATTACTGTGCGGGGCTTAGGTTACAAATTTGAAGCCTAGCAAGCCCGGCGCTTTTAAGGTGTGCTTAAGGGCCTCGTGAGTGGTTCTGGGAGGGGGTCTGCGGTCGGGAAAAGCCCACGATGCTGGTTGTGTGCAAGTGATGCATTCAATACTGAATGCAGTTGAAAACTTGCAGGGTACGGGTTGTTTGTGGGGGCAACGGAAGTGATAACCGGGTAGTGATTGCTATATCTTCAGACGGGTTTCTGTGGGGAGTTTTACGTTGCTGCGAGCGGGGTGCCGTGCTTGGGCCTGGCTCTCATTGGAAGCTTGGGCTTGTCATGTCCACAGCTCAGGGCAGTTTTGCTGCATCGCTGCTACTTCTGTTTAGGCGCGGGCAAGAGTTTTGCTAGGTAATGTTTTGGTCAGCCTATTAATAGTCCCGGTATTTATTCTTAATCCTCATTAGGTAGCGCCAAATGTGAACGCCGTATTGTTGGGTGACAACCGTGTAATTACAAACGTTTGAAACGCTTGATCTATTTTTCACTAGATCAAAATCCAGCCCTCAACATTTTGCGCATTTCAAAAATGCCTAGAGGGCAAATGGAGTGAACCTTATGGGTGCTTGAGATTTGCCTGAGTGGCGGGGTGGATGGATAAAATTCCCGCTTGTTTCACCTCGGAACGAGTCTTGCAATGTGCCGCTAACGTCTCGTACGGAGCGTCCCCCATGAGTGCCCGAAGCTCTTGCTCGTGGGACATCCAAACAGGTTGTGCGGCGGTGTGGCAAGCCGGTGCGGTCGTGCAGTACCAATCAAAATCTTCGCCGCCGTTGCCCCAGCCGCGGCGGTCGTATTCGGTGATCGTGGTGCGTAAAATTTCCACCCCGTCAGGGCGGTCCTCATAGGCTTCTAGGCGCCGAAGCGGGAGCTGCCAGCACACCTCCGGCTTCACCACAGTAAGGTCTTCACCTGCGGAAACGGCCCATTGATGGAGTGCGCATCCGGGGCCGGTAGTCCAGCCGGGACGGTTGGCAAAGATGCATGCGCCGTCGACGAGCGTGGTCTTGAGGGCTGGTTGCGGATTACCGTCATCGTCGTCTAATTCGTCCCACTCTAACCACGGCTCGAGGATGTCCCAATCTTCGGCGTCGGCTGGACGGTGTTGCCAGAAGTGTGCCGGCATTCGCGCCACGGCGTCGGCAAGCTGTTCGCGGTCTTCCTCGTCGCAAATGAATGCACCGTGGATGCAGCACCCCACAGTATGATTAGAAGCATCGATGCCTTGGCAAGTTGTGCCAAATCCACAACTCCAATGGGATTCTAGCCATGTCAAATCGCACATGAAAATATGCAATGGGTCCTCGGGATTGGTAAATTCAAACCAGTCGCGTGGAAAGTCCGGCGCTAATTCCGCGCCTGAACGAATTGAGGCAGCAGCAGGAGAGGTTGAAGGAAAACCAAGATTAATTGAGCGTTGATTCACACTTGGTAACGGTAGACCGTCTACCCTTAGTCGTGTGAGATTAGGTGTATTGGATGTGGGCAGTAACACGGTTCACCTGGTGGCTGTGGATGCCCGCCAAGGCGGACACCCGACTCCTATGAGTGATTGGAAGACGAGCCTGCGGCTGGTTGAACACCTCGACGGGGACGGAGCCATTGATGAGAAAGGAAGGAAGAAGCTGATCAAGGCCGTAGCGGAAGCGAAGGATCTTGCCGAGACGCTCGGTTGTGGGGACCTCATGCCCTTTGCCACGTCTGCGATCCGGTCTGCTGTCAATAGTGAAGCGATCCTAGACTCGGTTGCGTCGGACACCGGGGTTCGCCTGGAGGTGCTCTCAGGCAAAGACGAAGCCCGGCTTACATTCCTTGCGGTCCGTCGGTGGTACGGCTGGTCCGCAGGCCGCATCACCAACCTCGATATTGGTGGTGGATCACTTGAGCTTTCCACAGGTACCGATGAGGAACCTGACGCCGCTTTCTCACTTGACCTTGGAGCGGGGCGGTTGACACACCAGTGGTTTGACACTGATCCGCCGGAACGCAAAAAGGTTAATATTCTTCGTGATTACATCGACGCCGAGCTAGTTGAACCGGCGCGGGTGATCCGCGCCTGCGGTGTGAGCGATCTCGCCGTGGGTACTTCGAAAACTTTCCGTACGCTTGCCAGGCTCACGGGTGCCGCGCCTTCATCCGCGGGCCCGCGCGTAACCCGTACGCTGACGGCGCCGGGGTTACGCCAGCTCATTGCTTTTATTTCCCGTATGACTGCCGCTGATCGCGCTGAACTTGAGGGTGTGAGCACTGATCGTTCACATCAGATTGTCGCAGGCGCGCTGGTAGCGGAAGCAGCTATGCGGGCATTAGGTTTGGAACAACTACAAATTTGTCCTTGGGCATTGCGTGAAGGCGTTATCCTGCGCCGTATCGACAAGGGATTGGACTAGGAATCATGAGTGAAAAGCAACTCACCGTCGCTGAATTGATGGAGCGCGCCGCTAAGGAAGGGCGCGTTGAGGCTCCACGCCGCCGTCGCCGCAGCTTGGAGGAGGGTGGCGTCTCCGTTGCGGAGTTGACTGGCTCGATCCCTGTCGTTAAGGCGGTGCCGTCTGATTCTCGCCATAGCGCCGAGCCTATCGACGCCCCGTTCCAACCACGCAGGCCCTCATCCCCGCCGAAGGACGAGGACGCAACGCCGAAGAAGGCCGCTCCGCCAACTGAACCGGAGCCTTCGAGTGCGGTGGATGACACGCCGCCATGGCTCTCCGAGGCAGCATCCGCTGGGGACGCTCCGAGCGGTTCGTTCGCTGCGGTGGTCGATCCGCCCGCGCCGTCGGAACCCGCTTCTTCGGAGCTGGACGATACCCCGCCGTGGTTAGTGGAAAGCGCAACTCAGGAGCCCGAGCCTTCCTCTGAGTCTTCCTTCGCGCGCGAAGATGACGACGTCCCGCCTTGGCTCACGTCCGAAACCGGCGCTGCCGCTGGCGGGAGCGTTACGGAAGACGACGACGAAGTACCACCGTGGTTGGCCACAGCGAACGATGTTGCTGCGCGTTCCGAGGAAGAAGACGTGCCGCCGTGGCTGGTGGAGGCCACCACTCCGGCAGCGAAGCCAGAGCCGGAAGAAGTGCCGCCGTGGATTATTTCCGAAACGGAGGAAGAGGAATCCGCTCAGGCCGATGAGGTGCCGCCGTGGATTATCACCGAGGAAGAAGAAGCCGCTTCGGATGACACCCCGCCGTGGCTGATGCCAGCCGAGGAAGAATCCGACGCGCAGCCGCAATACCAATATCAAGAGCAGCAACCGGTCGAATCTGAGTACGAGGACACCCCGCCGTGGTTGCAGCCGGAGGCGGAGCCGCAAGGCCAGGAAACCCACCCCGCAGAGGCGGCGGCCTCGTCTACGCCGAGCACGGATGAGACCATGGTGATCAGCGTGGTCAATGAAAACGACCCCGTGCGCTTGACCACCGGTGCATTCGAAGCGATCACCCCAGAGCAGGCGCAAGCGCAAGCCGCGGCGCGTCAACCTGGTCCGCAGGCGCAGGAAACCACGCAAATGCCGGTGGTGCCGGATGCCGAGCCGCCAGCCGCCGAGGATGCTGGCGAGATCCACCGTCCCGACTTGGCCGCAGTCATCCCGATGGGTGGTCAGCTGTCCGCGGGACAGGGGGCAGCGGCGGCGTCGAAAAGCCGTGAGCGGCGGAACGGTCGCGCGGCAACCGCTGCGCCGACAGGTCCCATTCCAGGGCCCGCGCCGACCACCGCCGAAACTCAGGTACAGCCGGTGGTGGACACGCCAATCCCCGACCCGGAGGCACCCGCCGCGCCGCGCCCGCTGCCGGTGAAGCGCGAGCCTGGGCGGAAACCCGCTCAGAAGGAGGGCAAGGTCTCGCTGCTTGCGATCATCGGCATGACGCTGCTGGCGGTGATTATTGGCGTGGCGTTGTTCCTTGGCTTTGAAATGCTGTGGCGCAGCCTGGCTAAGTGGATTGTCGCATTGCTCGCCCTCGCCGTCACCGGCGGCATCGTAGGTGTCGTGCACGCGTTGCGTACCGAGCGTGATTTCCTTTCCATGGGTCTCGCCGGTTTGGCTGGGTTAGCAATGACATTCGGCCCGATGGCGGTGGCCGGGTTGTAGGAGGCGCCGGGGCGCTGGATGGGCGCCGGGTTGGGAAAAGCTTGTGCGCCGCCGGGCGCAACGTGGCATGGTAGACATCATGACCAGAATTGCAGTGATAGGCGGCGGTAAAATCGGTGAGGCCTTGATAGCGGGCCTGATTGCGGGCGGTGAGCCGCCGAAGACTATTGCGGTAACGAACCCGGACCCAGACCGGGGCCACGAGCTGGCGGAAACCTACGGCGTGTTGGACTTTACCAATAACGCCCAAGCGGCGGATGGCGCGGAGTTCGTATTTTTGTGCGTCAAGCCCAAGGTGGTGCTACCGGTGCTTGCGGAGCTTGCCGACGTCGTGGACGGCAACGAGATGGACACCACCATCGTCTCCATGGCGGGGGGGATTACGTTGCGCGCGTTGGAGGACGCGGTACCGGTGGGCACGTCGGTGGTGCGAGTGATGCCGAATACTCCGATGTTGGTGGGGCATGGTGTGAGTGCGCTCGTTGCGGGCCGTTTTGCCACCGAAGAGAAGCTTGAACAGGTGCGCGAACTATTGCGTACCGTTGGCTCGGTTGTGGACGTTTCAGAGTCCGAAATGGACGCCGTGACTGCGCTGTCCGGTTCGTCGCCTGCATATGCGTTTTTGATTGCCGAAGCCCTCATTGATGCTGGCGTAGCGCTCGGCCTGAATCGAACCTTGGCGCGAGAGCTGACGGTGGGTTCGTTGCATGGTGCCGCCGCCATGCTCAAGGAGACGGACCGTGATCCTTCCGGCCTACGTGCGGACGTGTGTTCGCCCGGCGGGACGACCATTGCGGCGATTCGGAAGTTGGAGGAAGCGGGGCTGCGGACTGCGTTTTACGACGCCGCGGAGGCCTGCGCTCGCCGTTCGAAGGAGCTTGGCGCGGAGGACGGCACCGAGGGTAATTAATTGGTTTACCCACTTATACTTAGTGGGTAAACACGATCAATCCGCCCCGAAAGGGGCTGAAATACGGGGGAATCAAGTGATGGTTGAGACTTTTGTGCAGAATTCGTGTAACCAGCGGGTTTGCTGTGAAGCATGGTGCGCTTGATAACTTTTGTGACGACGCTAGTCGCAATAGTCACAAGTTTCACGGTAGGCTGATTTCAGCACGCGCGTGACCAGTTGTTCTGCAGGAGGGGAAGCCTGCAGCACGCGCAAGCTGAAGGGTTGAATGAATATGGCACATGAAGATAACGGAACGTTTTTGACTGTCGCTGAGGTCGCGGAGATTATGCGCGTCTCAAAGATGACGGTGTACCGTCTGGTTCACTCCGGTGAACTCCCCGCCGTGCGGGTAGGTCGTTCGTTCCGGGTACATGAGAACGCGGTCAACGAGTACCTAGACTCCTCTTACTACAACGTGGGCTGACGTAGGGCTGATCCTCTTTTGTTCCACAGTGGGGCCAACTGTAAGATTGTGGACATTCGTGTCAGCGCCGAGGCGGCGTGAAAACCACCTCGTGCCGAGCCGCGTGTGCACTATGGCGTCCGCTGGCAGGTCAGTACGTACATCACCGATTGTGAAGTGAGGGACACCCCATGGGTTCTGTCATCAAAAAGCGCCGCAAGCGCATGTCTAAGAAAAAGCACCGCAAATTGCTTCGCCGCACCCGCGTTCAACGCCGGAAACTCGGTAAGTAAAAACATCGCCCTAGGAACCTCCCAGGGCGAGTTTTTTATGCGCATGTTGGGGCTGGCCGGGGTGGGGTGAGTGAAGCCGAAATCGGGCGGACAACCTCCGTTGCTATTTTCGGGTTGCTATTTGCGGCGCCCGCGACCGCGCCACCTTCGATAGCTCAGGGATGCGGCGAGAAGGGTCGGTAAACCGTAGGTACGAACTGCTTTGCGGATATTGCGGTAGTCCTGGATGCGCCACCCCCGCCGGGTGGCTTCTCGCCGGAGTTTTGAATCCGGATTGATCGCTACGGCTGTGCCAACCATGGACAGCATGGGGATATCGTTGATGGAGTCCGAATATGCGGTGCAGCGCCCGAGGTCTAGTCCTTCTACCGCGGCAAGGGCGGCGACTGCGTGCCGCTTGCCGGGACCGTGCAGGATGTCGCCCACGAGGCGGCCGGTGAATACCCCGTCTTCGGATTCGGCCACCGTACCGAGCGCACCGGTAAAACCCAGCTTGCGGGCCAAGATTTGCGCGAGTTGCACTGGGGTGGCGGTGACCAGCCAGACTTGTTCGCCCTCAGCGAGGTGCATTTCGGCGAGCTTTCGGGTGCCTGGCCAGATTTTTTCCACCATGCGGTCGTCGACGATTTCCTCGCACAGCGCCACAAGCTCGTCCACCGAACGTCCTTGGATAAATTCCAGGGCTTGTTGACGCCCCTGCGCCACATCGGTGGCGTTTTCGGATCCGGTAATTCGGAACTTTACTTGCTGCCAGGCGATGGGGATGACTTCGCTGGGTTTGAAGTAGCCGCGCCGGGCTAGGCCCATCATGAACACGATGATGGAGGCGCCTTGGATGAGGGTGTTGTCTACGTCAAAAAAGGCGGCGGCGGTGACGCTTTCGCCGTTGCGTTCGGGTGGGCCGCCGGCGGCTTCTTCTGACCCAGAGACTGTTTCGATGCCGGAGGCGAACTCAGCCACGTCGAGATCGAACGCTTCGGCGACGGCCGCGAGGCCAGCTGTGCGTTGTTCTGCCTCGCCCACAGGGGGCAGGGCGTGTTCCTCAAGAAAACGCCGGAGATTGCCGCGGGAGGCGGCTAGGCTTGCTAGGTAATCCTCAGGCGCAGGCTCGAAACCGGGGGTTGTCACGTGGCTGTTCCTCATGTGGCGGGAGTGGGTATCGTCTCCAATCGTAGGCAAGTGGCGTGAGCGTAAGGAAAAACTAGGATGTCTCAACCCCATTCGGTGCAGCTCTTGGTGCGAAAATCGTGTGGTTCGTGTGCGCGGGTGCGCGCCGAAATTGAAGCCCCCGTGGTCGCCACGGGCGCGCTTTTCTCGGTCGCGGATGTTGATGATCACCCCGCGCTGGCGCTGGAGTTTGGGGATAGGGTGCCCGTTGTCCTCGTCGATGATGAAGAGTTTGCTTGTTGGGAAGTAGATTTATCTGAGTTAGTGCAGGCTTTGTTGTAGCTAGACTTACGGCAGGATACGGTTGTAAATCATCCTTTTGGATGATTTTCTTGTTACGAAAGGTGGGCTATGAGCGTGCTTGTGGTCGGGATGTCATACCGATCAGCGCCTGTGGCTGTTCTTGAACAGGTCAGCATGGACGATGCCGCGCGGGCTCGCGTGGCCACCGGCCTTGTTGCTTGCCCTTCGTTGTCTGAGGCAATGATAGTTTCTACCTGCAACCGGATGGAAATATACGCGGTGACCACCAGCTTTAACACCGGTGTGAATGAGGTGGTTGAGGTCCTGCACAACGCCAGCAACGTGGATATTGATGTGCTGCGCAGCCACCTTTACGTGCGGTACGCGGATGCCGCCGCCGAGCACATGCTGGTGGTGGCCGCCGGACTCGATTCCATGGTGGTTGGGGAACAGCAGATTATTGGCCAAGTTCGGTTGGCGTATCAGCAGGCGCGCGAGCACGGCACGGCTGGCCCGTTTTTGCATTCGCTTGCGCAATGTGCCCTGCACACCGGCAAGCGTGTGCACACCGAAACGGATATCGACGACGCAGGTGCCTCCATGGTGTCCTTCGCCTTTGAGGAAGCGGTCGGCCAGCAAGAATTGCACGGTAAGACCGCGATGGTGATTGGCGCGGGCGTGATGGCGTCGTTGGCGGCTACCCATTTGGGTCGGCTGGGCGTGGCAAAGCTAGTCCTGTCCAATCGAACGCGTAGCCGGGCAGAAATCCTCGCTGAGCATTCCCGCGAGGCGAATGTACCTGCGGAAGTTGTGGATTTTGCGCGGCGCGCTGAAGCCCTCCGGGACGTGGATATTGTGGTTTCCGCTACCGGGTCGGATATTTTTACGGTGACCAGCGCTGACATTCCCGCCGGTCGGCCGCTGACGCTGATTGACCTGTCAATGCCCCGTGATATTGAGGATCAGGTCGGCGAGCTGCCGGGTGTGAACCTGGTAAACATTGAACGATTGCACCGCGCTCGGAAGGAAGCGACTATGCATGTGGATGCCCTTGATATCGTGGCCGAGGAGTTGAATGCCTACACGTCGGCGCAGCGGGTCCGCGATGTGGTTCCAGCGGTGGCGGCGCTGCGTAGGCAGGCTTCCGAACTGGTGGATTTGGAGCTGGAACGCCTGAACCAGCGCACCCCCATGATGGGGGAAGAGGAGCGGGCGGAGGTGACGCGGACGGTGCGCCGCGTCGTCGATAAGCTGTTGCATATGCCAACGGTGAAGGTGAAGGAGCTGGCGGCGCGATCCGGAACTGTGTCCTACGAGTCTGCGTTGCAGGAATTGTTCGGCCTGGACACGGAACCCGCGGTGAGGAAAACGCATGCTTAGGATCGGTACTCGCGGAAGTCAGCTGGCCACCACACAGGCGGGGCACGTTCGGGATGCGTTGCGGGCGCGCGGCGTGGAATGCGAACTTACGATCGTGTCTACGCCGGGCGATCGGTCTCAAGCTCCCGTCGAACGCATCGGCGTCGGCGTGTTTACCCAGGAACTACGGGAGGCGATGGCGCGCGGTGATTGTGACATCGCGGTGCACTCGCTGAAGGACCTGCCCACCGCGCCGGATACGCGCTTTTCATTGGTGGTACCTAAGCGCGCCGATTTCCGTGAGGCGCTCATCGCGCGGGACGGTATGCGCTTGGCGGACCTGCCGGAAGGCGCCGCGGTAGGCACCTCCGCGCCCCGCCGAATTTCGCAATTGCGAGCGATGCGCCCCGACCTGGATATCCGCCCCCTGCGTGGGAACATTGATTCGCGTATGGCGCGGGTTGGCGCGGACCTCGATGCGGTGGTGCTCGCCGCTGCTGGCTTGCAACGGATCGGGGTGCTCGATCGCGCCACCGAATTGTTTGATCCGCAGCGTTTTCTGCCCGCCCCGGCGCAGGGTGCGCTGGCGGTGGAAGCCCGCCTTGAGTTTGCTGATGTGATTGCGCCATTGGCGTGCCCGCAGGCGACTTGGGAGGCAACGGTGGAGCGCCGGGTGCTGCGGAGTTTGGAAGCTGGTTGCACCGCGCCGGTGGCCGCGCACGCGAGCGGTACCACGGTGACGGCCGGGGTGTTTGCCATGGACGGTTCTCGGCACATAATAGATTCATTCACTGGTGAAGATCCCGTTGCATTGGGTGAACAAGCGGCAGCGATGTTGTTGGCCCGCGGTGCTGCTGAGCTGTTGCGTTAGATGTGTATTCGCTAACGCCGCGCTGATGTTTTATCGTTGACGTACCACATGGCATGCGCCCACCTTGCGAAGAGGTCCACTTAAAGTTTCCGCAACTGGGCGCGCGTGTGCGTTTATGCAGGTGTTGGTCCACGTATAGAAAAGAACTGTATGAGTTACGTCCCCTCGTCGTCAGGCACTGTCATTTTCGTGGGTGCCGGACCGGGCAACCCGGATTTGTTGACGGTCCGAGCCCGCGACGTGCTGGGTACTACTGCGGTTGCTTATGCGGACCCACAGGTACTCCCCGGCATTCGCAGGATCATCGCAAGTGAGCTCGAAGTACCGGCCGAGCGTATTAAAGCCGCCGAAGCGGAGTATGAAGCTTTGTGCGAGCAGGCGCGGGAGGCTGGCGCTCGCCGTAAACCGCCGCGCCCAGAGGGGCCGACTGCCGCAGAGATTCACGACGTCGCCCCCGACACCGCCCCCGATACCGTCGCCGCCGCGCTGGCGCAGGAGGTGGCCCAAGGGCATGATGTGATCCGCCTGGTCGCGGGCAATCCGCTGAACAACGAGCGTATCCTGCGGGAAATCAACGCCGTGGGCGAGGCAGGTCTGGAGTTTCAGGTGGTTCCTGGCATGTCCGTGCCCGCCACCGTGCCGGTTTTCGCCGGCATTGCGCTCGGGTCCACGTACACGGAAACCCGCGTCACCGAAGACTTGGATTGGGCCCAACTTGCTACGGCTCCCCAGCCGATCGTGTTGCAGGCCGTGGCGGAAGATTTACCCACGATTTCCACTGAGCTTAAAGCCCGTGGCTTGTCCACCAGCCTGCCGGTGTCGGTGACGGTCAACGGTACGACTCGCCTGCAACGCACCTATGACACCACGTTGGGCACCCTGGGGAAATTGCATGGTGATATGCCCGGCACGCTGGTGGTTACCTTGGGCAAGGGGGTGGATGAGCGCACGAAGTATTCGTGGTGGGAAAACCGTGCTCTGTATGGCTGGCGTGTTTTGGTGCCACGCGCGAAGGAGCAGGCGGGCCCGATGAGTACCCGCTTGGCCGCCCACGGAGCGATTCCCCAGGAAGTGCCCACCATTTCGGTGGAGCCGCCGCGCAACCCCACACAGATGGAGCGCGCGGTCAAGGGCATCGTGGAGGGACGCTACCAATGGGTGGCGCTCACCAGTGCGAATGCGGTGAATGCGTTGTGGGAGAAAATTACGGAGTTCGGCCTGGACGCCCGTGCGTTCGCCGGGGTGCGTATCGCCGCGGTGGGGGAGAAGACCGCCGCCGCCATCCGCGAGTTGGGTATTACTCCGGAATTGTTGCCGGAGCGGACGCAGCAAAATGCGCGGGGCTTGGTGGCGGTGTTCCCAGAGTTTGACCCGGAATTGGATCCGGTGAGCCGGGTGCTGTTGCCGCGCGCGGATATTGCCACGGATGTGCTCGTGGAGGGGTTGACGCACTTGGGCTGGGAGGTTGATGATGTCACCGCGTACCGCACGGTGCGCGCCGCCCCGCCGAGCGCCGATGTGCGCGACATGATTAAGTCCGGCGGTTTTGACGCGGTGTGTTTCACCTCGGCTTCCACGGTAAAAAACTTGGTTGGTATTGCGGGCAAACCGCACCAACGTACGATAATCGCGTGCATTGGCCCGATGGCCGCCGCCGCTGCGCGTGAGGCTGGGTTGCGCGTGGATGTGCAACCCGAGGTGGCCAGTGTCCCAGCGCTTGTCGACGCCCTCGCCGCCCACGTGGCGGGTCTCCGCGCGGCGGGTCAGCTCCCGCCGCCACGGAAGAAGCGTCGGAAAAGGAGTATGTAGATGATCCGCCGTCCTCGTCGCTTGCGTAACTACCAGGCGATGCGTGAACTTGTGGCAGAAACGAATCTGTCTCCCACGGATTTGATTTTGCCGATGTTTGTTGCGGAGGGTATTACCCGGCCGCGGGAAATCCCGTCCATGCCGGGGGTGTATCAGCACAACTTTGATTCGTTGAAGCAGGTCGCCTATGAAGCGTTGGACGCGGGTGTTCGCTGTGTTGACTTGTTTGGTGTGCCGCGGGTGAAGGACGCGGTCGGCTCCGGCGCCTGGGACGAAAAAGGAATTTTGAACCGGGGTATCGCGGCGTTGCGCGAGGAGTTCGGCAACGACCTGATGATCATGGCGGACACGTGCTTGGACGAGTTCACCGATCACGGCCATTGTGGCGTGGTGGATACCGATAATTTTGGCACCCAGGTGGTGGATAACGATGCCACCTTGAGCTACTACCAACAAATGGCGGTGGCACAGGCTACGGCGGGTGCGCACATTGTGAGCCCGTCGGGCATGATGGATGGCCAGGTGCTGGCCATCCGCAACGCGTTGGATACCGCAGGGTTTACAGAAGTGGCTATTACGGCGTATTCAGCGAAATATGCGTCTGCCTTTTTCGGTCCGTTCCGGGACGCGGTGGGGTCCTCCCTCACCGGGGATCGCCGCACGTACCAGCAGGATCCCGCGAATTTCAAGGAGTCCCTGCTGGAGGTGGAACTGGATATTGAACAGGGCGCTGATTTCGTCATGGTCAAGCCGGCGTTGCCGTACTTGGATGTGCTGTCCGCGGTGGCTGATCGGGTCACTGTTCCGGTAGCTGCGTACCAGGTCTCCGGTGAGTACGCCATGATTGTGGCCGCCGGCCAACAGGGCTGGATCGACCGCGACGCGGCGATGATGGAATCTGTGCTGAGTATTAAACGTGCTGGCGCGGACCAGATTCTCACGTATTTCGCCACTGATATCGCCCGCAAACTTTAGGGGAACTATGGCTGCCGAAAAGCCCGAATCTATTCTTTTGGCGTCACATTTGTGGCTGTGGGTAGTTGGGTTGGAGATTGTCCATCAGGTGTTGTCGGCGGTGCAGGTGGCGTTGGCGCCGGAGCTTTTGGTGCGGCAGATGCGGGAATACGCCGCAGATTCACAGATGCCGCTGACCCAGGACACGATATCCGTGCTGGTGTACGCCTCGGTTGCTTCGGTGGCAGTGTTCGCCATTGCGATCATGGGGGTGGTGTTGTGGATGGCGCTTGTGTTGAGTCGCGGTGGTTCGTTTGCGGCGTTTGCTCGCCGTGCGTTGTTGTTCTTCGGGGTGTATTTGGGTGTGCGGCTGATCACGGTGTTTGTGCCGCCGGAAACCACGGCGCATGTGGCGTGGGTGATTGTGGATGGCTGCGTGCAAATCGGGGTGAGCGTGTTGGCGATTCTTGCGGTATATCTGATTACACGAAAGGAATCCCTTCACTGGACTGGGGAAAGCCATGGTTGATACCCAAGAGCTTCATGAGTCCGCACGCCGCGCCGAGTTAGCCATCCAGGAGGCGAAGGCTGCCGCGGTTCGCGCCGGGTTGAGCGGCAACTATGTGAGCCCAAAGGGGCCGCTCACGGCGTTTGCGTTTGAGCTGGAGGGCTTGGAGTCCGTGCTGCACGTGCGGGAAATTGAGCAATCCTTGCGCGACATCGAGGGTATCCAGGTCACGATCATTTACCCTTCGAAAACCGCGTGGGTTTCCGCCCCGGATTCGTTGCAGCCAAGCGAAATCATCGCGGTGTTCGCGGAGCATGGGGTGCGCGCGGAGTTGACGCAGTCTTCTCTGCATCGCCGTGCCCAGCGGCTGGAGGTGCGCCGCACCCAGAAGTATCGCCACAGCGAACCGGAGCGGGAGGAGACCCGGACGCGGACCCGTGAGGATGACACGGATGTGTTGTTCACGGCCCGCAGCCTGATTACCCGCACGCGGTTGATTGTAAGTTTGGTGTTGGCGCTGCCGGTGCTGCTGCTGAGCTTTTTCGCCAGCTTGCAATTCGATTATTGGCAGTGGCTGTGTTTGTTTTTGTCCACGCCGGTGGTGACGTGGGGCGCGTGGCCGTTTCACCGTGCCATGGCAGCGGGTTTGCGCCGTGGGTTGTCGGCGCTTGATTCGGCGAGCTCGGTGGCCATTTCGGCGGCGTATATTTGGTCGGCGATTATGTTGGTGTGGACGCCGGCGGGCAATATTGGCTACCACGCCACCAGCCAGTGGTTCGTGTCTAAGCGCGATGTGATTGGTAACGGGGAGATTTTCTTCGACGTGGCCTGCGGTATTACCGTGTTGCTGTTGCTTGGCCGGGTGCTGGGCAGGCGTACGCAGGCCAGCCTTCTCGACGTCACGAAGCTAGGCCACCTCGCGGACGTTACGGTGGTGCGCAAGGACCCGCGCACGGGCAAGCCGATGAAGAAGATTATTCCGGTGCATGAGATCCGCGTCGGCGATGACATCATCGTGCCCACCAACGGTGTGATCCCTTCGGATGGTCAGGTGGTGGGTGGCGCCGCCGAGGTGCAAAGCGGCATTATTGGCAGCGGCATTACCAAGGTGAAGGTGCATTCCCAGGTGTACGCGGGCAGCGTGAACCGGGGTGGCCCGTTGAAAATCCGAGTGCAGCGGACGGGTTCCCGCACGCGGCATGCTGCGGTGCGGCGGTGGGTGTTGGAATCGTCGCGCTATCAGAATCGTTCGGCCCAATTGGCTACGCGCAGCGCGTCGCTGCTGGTGCCGTGGGCGTTGACGGCGGCGTGCGCGAACTTCGGCTTGTGGTGGCTGATCGGTGGTAACCTCAGCGCCGCTTTTGCTACGTCGTTGGCTATTTTGGCGTGCGTGGCGCCCGTGGCATTGGCGCTGTCCACGCCGTTGGCAATGCGCCACGGATTGGAGTCCGCCGCGCGGCAGGGAATTTTGATTCGCAGCATGGAAAAACTCCGCGATATTGACGGCATCACCACTATTATTTTTAACCGGCTGGGCACGTTATCCCAGGGTGAGATGAAAGTGGAGACCGTCACCGCCGCCATGGGGGAGAACCCAGAGTTGGTGTTGCGCGTGGCGGGCGCGTTGGCGATCGAGAGTGACCACCCGTCGTCGCGGGCATTGGTGCGTGCGGCCCGCGAGGCTCGCGACGCCGGCACCGGCGGCGACATTCCCCATTGGATTGAGGTAACCCACCTGACCATGTCGGAGGATGGCAGTTTCAGCGGTATGGTGGAAATTCCTGCGGGCAATGAGTTGCGCACCTGCACCGCTACGCTGTGGCGGCCGCGGGAGTTGTCGGATTTGAATGGTCGTCTGGCGAATGCCGCAGTGACGGGCGGCACTCCGCTGGTGGTGAGTTGGCGCGGCCGGCCTCGCGGCGTCATCACGCTGCTGGACAAGGTGAAAGACGACGCCGTCAACGCCATCGCCGAGCTGGAGGGCATGGGCGTGGAAACGGTGATGCTCACCCGCGATACGTACCCGGTGGCGCGCAGGTTCGCAGACAATCTGGGTATTTCGCGCGTGTTGGCGGGTATTGGTCCAGCCCGCAAGGAGGCGACCGTGCGCAGCGTGCACGCCCGCGGTGCCACGGTGGCCTTGATTGGGGATTCCACGGTGCTCTCCAGTTTGCGGGTTGCGGATGTGGGCGTGCTGGTGGGTGCGGACACGTTGGACTTCCCGGAGGCGGACGTGGTGTTACTGCGGGAGGACGTGTCCGGCGTGGTGGACATGCTCAAGATCGCCCGTAAGGTTTCGGCGTTGGCGGATCAGAATATTGTGCTGTCGTGGGCGTACAACGGGGTTGCCATGGTGTTGTCTGCGGCGGGCTTGGTGCACCCGATGGCGGCGACCATGATGATGATTGGATCGTCGTTGTTAATCGAATACCGTTCCAACCGCGCACGCCACGCCTAGGCATCCAACTTTAGTTTGAGCTGGTCACCCTCCTAATGGTTGGAAGATAGGGTGGACTTGCTTTGCCGTGCCTTAGAAAATGCGGCATGATTTACCGCATGACCAGCGCATCTCAAAGTTCTCGCCGTAGCTTGACCGACGCCCCGCTATTGGACGCCGCCGCTGGGCGTACCCCATCCCGCACACCTGTGTGGTTTATGCGGCAAGCTGGGAGATCGCTGCCGGAATACCGGCGGGTGCGCGAAGGCATCCCCATGCTGGATTCTTGCTTGATGCCGGAGCTGGTCGCGGAGATCACCATGCAACCGGTCCGCCGGCACGACGTGGATGCCGCCATCCTGTTTTCGGATATTGTGGTCCCCTTAAAAGTCGCTGGCGTGGACCTTGATATTGTGCCGGGCCGCGGCCCCGTGGTGGCCAACCCTATTCGCTCCCTCGCAGACGTGGAAAACCTGCCGATCCTGGAATCGGAGGTGACGCAAGTAGCGGAAGCCATCGGGCTCATCCTTGGCGAGCTCACCTCCCAGCAGGCACTCATCGGTTTCGCCGGCGCCCCGTTTACGCTAGCGAGCTACCTCATTGAGGGCGGCCCCAGCAAAAACCACGAAGTGACCAAGGCGATGATGCATGCGGAGCCGCAGGCTTGGCACCGACTCATGGAGCGCCTTGTGCCCACCATTGTGCGCTTCCTGCGCGTGCAGATCGACGCGGGCATCGACGCGCTGCAATTGTTCGATTCCTGGGCGGGCTTCCTCAGCGAGCGGGATTACCGGGAGCTCGTGTTGCCGTACTCCACCGAAATCTTTGCGGCGGTGAGCGACGTGCCGCGTATTCACTTCGGCGTGGGCACCGGGGAGCTATTGGGTGCGATGAGCCAGGCCGGGTCGGAGGTAATGGGCGTGGATTGGCGCGTGCCGTTGGATAGCGCGGCGTCGAGAATTGCGGAGTATTCGGGGCCGAAGGTGCTGCAGGGCAACCTTGACCCAGCGGTGTTGTTTGCGGGAAGCGCTGTGATCGCCCGAGAAGTGAGTCGCATTCGGCGCGAGGCGGAGGACGCGATTGCGGCGGGCGATGCGCGAGGGCATATCTTTAACCTGGGCCACGGGGTTCTTCCGCACACAGATCCGCAGGCCATTACGGACGCCGTGTCCGTCATTCATTCTTCTTAATGCGAGGAGCTACCCATGCGATATGCCATCATCGGCGCAGGTTTGGCCGGGCTGGTCGCCGCCTACGAGATTCGTGCCCAAGACCCCGAGGCCGTCATCGATGTGTTTGAGGCTACGGACCGCATTGGCGGAAAGTTGCGCACCGTGGCGTTTGAGGATGGCCCCACCGACATGGGCGCCGAGGCGTTTCTGGCGGTGCGCAAAGATGCCGTGGACTTTTTCGCCGGGTTGGGCTTGGCGGAGCACATTCGGCAGCCTTCGGGGTTGACGTCGCTGATTTACGCGGGCGGGCAGCTGCACCCCATGCCGCACGCCACGGTGATGGGCGTGCCGGCCTCCGCAGCCGCCGTGGGCGACCTCGTGAGCGCAGACACGAAGGCGCGTATCGACGCCGAGCCCACCACCGACCCCATCGACTGGCAGGTCGGCGGGGATACCAGCCTTGGGGAGTTGGTGACCAGCCGTTACGGCCAGGAAGTCACCGATCGCCTTGTGTCCGCCCTCCTGGGTGGCGTGTATTCCTGCCTCGCCGACGATTTGGGTGTGCGGGCCACGGTGCCCCACTTGGCGCAAGCCTTGGATGCGTTGGCTACCGCCGGGGAGCCGGTGACGCTGTCGGCGGCGGTGGGCAAGCTGTTGGCGGCCCGCCCGAAGCCTAGTGGCAAGGCAGTGTTCGGCGCGTTCGACGGTGGGTACGCGCAATTGTACGAAGCGCTCGCGGAGCAATCCGGTGCCGCGATCCATATTGACGCGTTCGTATCATCGCTCAAGACCTACTTGCAGGACTATGACCGCATCTTGGTAGCCACCCCCGCCCCCACGGCTGCGGTGCTGTTGCAGGAGGTCGCGCCGGCGGCGGCGACAGCCGCGAAGCAGGTGGAGCTGGCCAGCTCGGTGGTGGTGGGCCTGAAGTTCGATTCCGACGCCGGCTTGCCGGAAAACTCCGGGGTGCTGGTGGCGGCGGACGCCACCGACGTGCGGGCGAAGGCGTTTACGTTTTCCTCCCGCAAGTGGCCCCACCTCGGCGCGCGCGGCGGGGCGTTGGTGCGAGTATCCTTCGGTAGGTTCGGGGACACCTCCATGCTGCAGGTTGCAGAGGACGAACTCGTGGATACCGCCTTGGACGACCTGTACACCGTTACGGGTTTCGACGGTCGCGCCGCCGGCCTTTCCGAAATATACGTGCAACCCTGGTACGGTGGCCTGCCGCGCTATGACGAGCGCCATGGTGACATCGTGGCCGAGGTGCGTGCCGCGATTGCAACGGTGCCGAACGTGGAGGTGGCGGGCGCCTGGGTGGATGGTGTTGGGGTACCCAACGTCATCGCCGGCGCCCGAGCCGCCGCTCGCCGCCTCGCAGAATCCGCTACCTAGAATGAGACCCATGATTGCTTTCCCCACCTCCGCACATACCCACCAATCCGCCGAAGTGTTCAATCGGGCGCGGGCCGTCACCCCGGGCGGCGTAAATTCGCCGGTTCGTGCTTTCGGCTCCGTGGGCGGCCAAGCCCGGGTTATCGCCCGCGCTGAAGGCAGCCGATTGTTCGACGTTGACGGCAACGAGTACGTAGACCTATTTTGCTCGTGGGGGCCGATGCTCATGGGCAACGCGCACCCCGAAATCGTGGCGGCGGTTCGCGACGCCGCGTCGCGCGGCCTGTCCTACGGTGCCCCCACCGAAGCCGAGGTGGAATTGGCGGAGCTGGTGGTGCAGCGCACCAGTGTGGAAGAGGTTCGCCTAGTGAACTCCGGAACGGAGGCGACCATGTCCGCCGTGCGCCTCGCCCGCGGGTTCACGGGACGACCAAAGATCGTGAAGTTTGCCGGCTGCTACCACGGGCATGTGGATTCGTTGCTGGTCAGTGCGGGTTCCGGGGTGGCTACCTATGCGCTGCCGGATTCTCCGGGGATCACTGGTGCCACAGCGCAGGACACCATCGTGGTGCCCTACAACGATTTGGATGCGGTGCGTGCCGTGTTCGCCGAACACCCGGATTCCATTGCCGCGATTATTACCGAGGCGGCCGCCGGCAACATGGGCACGGTGGCCCCGGTGCCCGGTTTTAATGCCGCGCTCAAGGAAATCGCACACGCGCACGGCGCGCTGTTGATCCTCGATGAGGTGATGACGGGTTTCCGTACCTCCATTAACGGGTGGTTCGGTATTGACGGTGTTGCCGGGGACCTCACCACCTTTGGCAAAGTGATTTCCGGTGGGCTGCCGGCGGCGGCGTTTGGCGGGCGGCGCGACATCATGGAGCATCTTGCCCCGCAGGGACCGGTGTACCAGGCGGGCACGCTGTCCGGTAACCCGGTGGCGGTGGCGGCAGGGCTGGCCTCGTTGCGGTTGGCAACTCCCGAGGTGTACGCCGCCGTGGACCGGCATGCGGATACGCTTTCGGATTTGGTGAGCGCGGCGTTGACAAAGGTTGGGGTGGCGCACCACATTCAGCGCGCGGCGAATATGCTTTCGGTGCGTTTCGCGGAGGGCGAGGGGCGCAACTTTGCGGACATGCAGGCGGCGGAAACCTTCCGTTTCGCCCCGTTCTTCCATAGCCTGTTGGATAACGGTGTGTTCGTATCCCCCTCGGTATTCGAAACCTGGTTCGTTTCGAGCGCGCTCACGGATAGTGACTTTGAACGCATCGAAGCCGCTCTCGTTCCCGCCGCCAAAGCCGCCGCAAAGGAGCAATAAATGGTCCGTACAATCGTTCATTTGGTGCGCCACGGCGAGGTGTATAACCCGGAGAAGATTCTCTACGGACGAATCCCCGGTTACCACCTTTCCGCGCGCGGGCGCTCCCAGGCCGCCGCTACCGCCCGCTCGTTCGATGGTCACGATGTCGCCTACCTCGCGTCTTCCCCGCTACAGCGGACCCAGGAAACCGCCGAACCTTTCAGCGAAATCACCGGTTTAGAGGTACAGCTTGACCCGGATCTCCTCGAAGCCGGAAACCAATTCGAGGGCCTGCGCGTGCGGGGAGTGCGCTCCCAATTGTGGAACCCCAAATACTGGCCGCTGATGCTGGACCCCACGAAACCGAGTTGGGGTGAATCCTATGAGGAAATCCGCCGCCGCGTCATGGTGGCCGTCAAGCGCGCCCGCTTGCAAGCGGAAGGCCGTGAGGCGATTCTGATTACCCACCAGCTGCCCATCGTGTGTGTGCAACGCCACGTGCGCGGGCAATCTTTAGCGCACAATCCGGGCGCGCGGCAGTGCGAACTGGCTAGCGTGAGCTCCGTGGTGTTCAACGGCACGAATATCGAGCGGTTGATCTATTCGGAACCCGCACGGAGGGTCGAATGAGAATCGCAGCAGCTATTGCCGCCGCCGCGCTTTCCCTCGCCGGTTGCAGCGCCGACCAAACCGCAGGCCAGGACGCGGTGGCCATCGGGGGCACGTGGACCTTTGTGTCCCCCGGTGGGAAAACGGAAATCACCTACCCACCTGAGGAGCGCAAACCCATCGCGCAATTCTCCGGGGAAAGCCTTGCGGACCCAGGCAACACTATCAAGCTGGAAGATTTCTCAGGCAAGGTCGTGGTAATCAACGCTTGGGGCCAGTGGTGCGCGCCGTGCCGCAGCGAATCCGACGATCTGCAGGAAGTCCATGAAGCCCTCGGCGACGACGGCACTGTACTGGGCATTAATGTCCGCGACTTCAACGCGGATGCCGCCCGCGATTTTGTCAACGACAATGGCATTACGTACCCCAGTTTGTACGACCCGCCGTTTAAGACCGCGGCGGCGATGGGTGGCGTGCCCGCCTCGGTGATCCCCACCACCATTGTGTTGGACAAACAGCACCGTCCGGCCGCGGTGTTCCTGCGGGAGGTTACCGCCAAGGACCTGCTGGAAGTGACCAAACCGTTGGTGGAGGAGCAATAGTGGCGGAGTACTTCGCCCAACTCGCAAGCAGCGGCCCGTTATTGTTCGGGCTGGGTGCCGCCATGCTCGCCGGCGTGGTGTCCTTTGCTAGTCCCTGCGTGATTCCGCTGGTGCCGGGCTACATGTCTTACTTGGCGAGCGTTGTCGGCGCCTCCGTGGATTTCGACGGCGCGCGCATGCGGGTTACCAGGAAGCGCCGCGTCGTCGGCGCCGCGCTGCTATTCGTCACTGGGTTTACCGTGGTGTTCGTGCTCGCCACCGCAACGGTATTCGGGGCGATTCGCGCGTTGACCATGAACGCGGACATCCTGCAACGCGTGGGTGGGGTCATTACGATCCTTATGGGCCTCGTATTCCTCGGCGCCATCCCCCTGCTGCAAACCGAACGTAGGTTCCGCCCCCGCTTGGTCACTACCTGGCTGGGCGCCCCGCTGCTCGGCGGGGTGTTTGCCCTCGGTTGGACGCCGTGCCTCGGCCCAACACTCGCCGCGATTATCTCCATTTCCGCAGGTACACAGGGGGTGACCGCGGCCCGTGGGGTGGCGCTGATCGTGGCGTATTGCTTGGGGTTGGGCATTCCGTTCGTGTTGGCGGCTGTGGGTTCCGCGGGGGCGATGGGTACGGTGGGGTGGCTGGCGCGTCATTCCCGCACGCTGCAACGCATCGGCGGGGTCGCACTCATTTGCGTCGGCATCGCGTTGACCACGGGGCAGTGGGCCGTATTTATTTCGTGGGTACGCCAATGGACCCTCGAATACGGCGCCACACCAATTTAGGAGGAAAGTGTGCGATACATTCTGCAAGCATGGCGCTGGCTCACCAGCATGCGCACCGCGCTGGTGTTGCTGTTCCTGCTGGCCCTGGGGGCAATCCCAGGCGCATTGCTTCCGCAGCGATCCCTCAATGAATCCAAGGTGGCGGAATACATAGCCAATAACGGCAAAACCGCCGAGATTTACGACCAGCTGCAATTGTTCGATGTCTTCAGTTCCTCCTGGTTTACCGCCATCTATGTTCTTCTGTTCGTGTCCCTGATCGGTTGCATTCTGCCCCGTACCTGGGAGCACTATCGCGCCATGAACACCCCACCGGTGCGCGCCCCCCGCCGCCTGGACAGGCTGCCATTGCACGCCGAAGGTACGATCGACACCCCGATCCCGGAACTTACCGAACGCGCGACCGCCCTGCTGAAGGGGTGGAAAGTGGCCACCTATAGCGCGGCGGAAGACAGGGATGGCGCGGCGTCGATAAGCGCGGAAAAGGGCTACGCCCGGGAGCTGTTTAATTTGGTGTTCCACCTGGGGTTGGTGGGAATCCTCATCACCGTGGGCTGGGGCCGCCTCGTGTACTACGAAGGTCAAGTCATCGTGGTGGCGGGTGCGGAAAACTCGCAGTTCTGCAACACTGCGGTGGCGAACTTTGACTCCTTCCGTGCCGGCGCCCTCGTGGACGGTACCCAATTGCACCCGTTTTGCGTGGACGTGAAGGATTTCTCGGCCGAATACTTGCCGCAGGGGCAGGCCGCGCAATTTACCTCCAACGTCACGTGGACCCAGGACGTGTTTTCGGACCCGAGCACGTGGAAGCCGTACCAGCTGCAGGTCAACCACCCGTTGCGCATCGCTGGTGATCGTGTATACCTGCAAGGGCACGGTTTCGCCCCTCGTTTCACTGTCACCTGGCCGAACGGGGAAAAGCGCACGCATATGGTGCAATTCCGCCCCGATGACCCCACCTTTTTCCTTTCCTCCGGCGTGATGCGTTTCGACCCGCCCGCTGGCATGTACCCAGACCTGGTGGAGCGCCGCGAGCAACAATTGGCTATTCAGGGGTTGTTCGCCCCCACTGCCTCCTGGTCCGGCGAAAACGGTGAACTTTTGGCGTCCGCGTTTCCCGCCATGCGCGACCCCGCCGTGGCTATCGACGTTTATCGGGGCGACGCCGGCTTGGACACCGGGCGTGGCCAGTCGCTGTTCAGTTTGGATCCCGCATTGGTGCACTCCGGGCAATTGCAAAAACTTGAGCGCGTGAATTTGGCGGTGGGGGAGTCCATCACCTTGGATGATGGCACCGAAATTCGTTTCGATGGTGCGAACGAGTTTGCCAACCTGCAGGTGAGTCACGATCCTACGCAGGGGTGGGTGCTGGTCACCGCGCTGGTCACGCTCGTTGGTGTGATCGGTTCGCTCAGCGTGAAACGCCGCCGCATCTGGGTGCGCATGTACCCCGTCGATGGGGGTACCCGCGTGGTTACCGCAGGGTTGGCACGCACCGATCGGGCGGGGTGGGGAGACGAGTACCACAAATTCCACCGCACCCTGCTAGGACTTCCGGAAGAACAAGAGTAGGTTTTCCCATATGCTGATCAACCAGACGTACGCCAATTTCTCCGACCTGTCGTATCAAACGGCGGTACTGGTGTACACCTTCGCCTTGGTGATGTCCCTGGTGTTTTACATCCGCGAATCCGAGAAATTCGCGGGTATGGCGCAAACACTTGTGTGGTTAGGTTTGGCCTTCCATGCGGTATCCGTGGTCCTGCGTGGCATGTCCGCCGGGCGATTCCCCTGGGGCAACCTTTACGAATATGTTTCCGCAACCACGTTGATCGCCATGGCGATCGCCGCAGCGGTGGTGCAGCGCAAAGACCTGCGCACCTTGTGGCCGTGGATTCTCACCCCTGTGCTGGCGTTGCTCTTCTATAACGGCACCGCACTGTATTCCGAATCTGCACCGGTGGTGCCGGCGCTGCGTTCCTTCTGGTTGCCGTTCCACGTGAGCGTGGTATCCATCGGCGCCGGCGTGGGGCTGCTGTCCGGCATGGCGTCGGTGACGTATATTCTGCGTGTCCACCAGCCGAAAGGTGAGGAACGCGGGTTCTTTGGCAAGGTTGCCAAACCGCTGCCCAGCGCGGACATGTTGGACAAGATCGCCTACCGCGCCGCTATCTGGGCGCTGCCCGTGTTCGGCTTGGGCATTGTGCTGGGCGCGCTGTGGGCCGAAGCCGCGTGGGGTCGGTTCTGGGGTTGGGATCCTAAGGAAACTGTCTCTTTTGTCACGTGGATTATGTACGCCGGCTATTTGCACGCGCGTTCCACCACGGGGTGGCGGGCTGAAAAATCCGCGTGGATTAATGTGGCGGCGTTTGTGACGATGGTGTTTAACCTTTTCTTTATCAATCAGGTGGTATCGGGTCTGCATTCCTATGCCGGACTAAACTAGGACGCATGTCTCAGTTTCATCGGGTGTGCCGCGAGATATTCCTACCGGATATCCCAGCGGAGGCTTCGGCGCAGGAACGGTGGGAACGCCGCGCCGAAGGCCCAATGCTGCTGCTTTCCATAGTATTTTTGGGCTTTTATGTGTGGTCTTCGCTCGCCATGGGGAGCGCACACATTGCCGAAATCGGCCTATGGATCATTTGGGGCATGTTTGTGGCGGATTATTTAGTGCGGCTGCTCCTCGCAGAACGCAAGTTGCGTTGGTTTTTCCGGCACCCGCACGAGCTACTTCTCGTGGCGTTGCCGATGTTCCGGCCGCTGCGCATCCTGCGATTGGTGAGTATCCTGCTGGTGTTCCAGCGTTTTGCCGCCGCAAACATCCATGTGACTGTGGCGGTGTATACCGTGGTGACCACCAGTTTGATCCTGCTCATCGGATCGGTCACGTTATACGGGGCGGAGCGCAACGTGCCCGGCTCGGCGGTGCATACCTATTGGGATGCGTTGTGGTGGTCGGTGGTCACCGTCACCACTGTGGGTTATGGGGATATCGCGCCGGTGACCATGGAGGGTCGCGTCGCGGCCGGGTTGCTCATGATTGGCGGGATTGCCTTAGTTGGTGTTGTGACGGCTTCAGCTGTTTCTTGGCTGGCGCGACAAATACAAGAGTTTGAAGAACAAGAAAATACGATGGATGTGGCTATCGTTGACGAATTGCAAAAACTGCGGCGAGAAACCGCAGCTTTACGTGAAGAGGTAGCCCAGCTGAGACAGCGCAGCGATTAAACGAAATCGACAATGCGGGCTTTACCATCTTGATCTTTAATGATGACATTTGAGCCTGCCGCAACTGCATTATCCACGTACGAAGCGATCCGCAGCAGCCGCAGCAAAGCACCAGTACGGTGCGTACCATCACGCTTTGCGATGGTACCAATCATGTCTACTAACTCAACGGGCATGTTCACGGTGACGCGTGTTTGTGCAGTGTTGGACATGTGCTGATCCTCTCTCTGTCGGTGGCAGTAAGTCTACTTATCCACTGCGCGTATCAACAGTCCCAATTTTATTTGTACATAACTGATCTATTTCGAAACAGCGAAATAAAGCTCGGTACGATGGACGCTATGCGAGTGCTCGTTACCGGAGGTGCCGGATTCATAGGTTCCAATTTTGTTCACCGATCACTGGGGCGCGATTTAGAAATCACGGTCCTTGACAAGATGACCTATGCAGCAAACCCAGAAAACCTTAAGGGAACTGGTGTGAAGCTTGTTGAAGGTGATATATGCAGCTCAGGGCTCGTTGATACATTGGTTGCGCAAAATGATCTTGTGGTCCATTTTGCGGCAGAGAGCCACAATGATAACTCGCTCAGGGACCCACTCAGGTTTGTAAGAACAAACGTAGAAGGCACTGTAAAATTGATAAAATCTTGTGCGCGACACGGCGTGCGCTTTCATCATATTTCCACAGATGAGGTATATGGTGATTTAGCTTTCGATGACCCCGCAAGGTTTACCCCCGCTACCCCCTATCGGCCGTCGAGCCCCTATTCCGCATCGAAGGCCGCGAGCGACCACATGGTGAACGCCTGGGTGCGTTCCTACGGCCTGCAAGCCACCATCAGCAATTGCTCCAATAACTATGGCCCGCGCCAACACCCCGAGAAGTTCATCCCGCGGCAGATCATCAACCTGTTGCACGGGAAACCCGCGCGGCTGTATGGCGACGGCGCGAACGTCCGTGATTGGATCCACGTGGACGACCATAACGACGCCGTGTGGGCCATCATCGAGCGCGGGGAGATCGGGCGCACCTACCTCATCGGCGCCGACGGGGAACGCACCAACAAGCAGGTAGTTGAGCAATTGTGCGCGCTGATTGGCGGGGACGTGGTGCATGTGACGGACCGTCCGGGGCACGATCGTCGATACGCTATCGACCCGGCGAGCACCCTTGCGCTCGGCTGGAAACCCCAACGCACGTTCGAGGAAGGGTTGGCGGAAACGGTGGATTGGTACCGTAACAATCCGCAGTGGTGGGGCGCGAGCCACGCGGCCGCCGAACAAACCTACGCCGAGCACGAGCGCATCCTGCACTAAACTGTGGACTATGCTGCGTGAACTCGACCTGCCCGGAGTGCTCCTCAACGAACCAACGATCCATAGCGACGATCGCGGCGACTTCCACGAATGGTTCAAAGTCAGCGATTTCGAACAACACGTGGGGCACCCGTTTCCGTTGCGGCAGGCTAATCTGAGCACCTCGCAAGCGGGGGTGCTACGCGGCTTGCACTTTGCGGAAAACCCGCCCGGTCAAGCTAAGTACGTCATCTGCCCAGTGGGACGAATTTTCGACGTCGCAGTAGACGTCCGGGTGGGTTCGCCAACCTTTGGCCAGCATGTCAGCGCCGAGTTATCAGCAACCAATCGTTGCGGCTTGTACATCCCCGCGGGGTTCGCACACGGTTTCGTGGCGCTGGAGGATTCGACGGTGGTGTACCTCACCACCTCCGAGTACGCTCCCGGCATCGAGCACACCATCAACCCGTTCGATGAGGAGCTTGGTATCGCGTGGCCGGGCAGCAATCATGTGTTATCCGCCCGCGACGCAGCCGCCCCGCCGCTTGGGCACGCACCGCTGCCCCGATGGGAGGACGCATGAAAGGCATTATTCTGGCCGGCGGCACCGGCTCTCGGTTATTCCCGATCACGTTGGGGGTAAGCAAGCAGCTCGTACCGGTGTACGACAAGCCGATGATCTACTACCCGTTGTCCACGCTCATGCTGGCCGGGGTGCGGGAGATTTTGGTGATCACCACGCCGCAGGATTTGCCGCAATTTAAGCGGTTGCTGGGGGACGGCTCGCAATTCGGCATCACCTTGGACTTTGCCACGCAGCAGCAGCCACGGGGTTTGGCGGACGCGTTCATCGTGGGCGCGGACCACATCGGCGATGATTCCGTGGCCCTGATCCTTGGGGATAACGTGTTCTATGGTGCAGGTTTGGGTACGCAGCTGCGGCGGTTTAGCAACCCCGACGGCGGTGTGATTTTCGCTTATCGCGTCGCCGACCCTAGCGCCTATGGGGTGGTGGAGTTTTCCGCCGATGGGCGCGCGTTGTCGCTTGCGGAAAAGCCAGCGCATCCGAAATCGCAATACGCGGTGCCCGGGCTGTATTTTTACGATAATTCCGTGGTAGATATCGCCCGCAACTTGCAGCCGTCCCCTCGCGGCGAGTTGGAGATCACGGACATTAATAATATGTACCTGCGGCAAGGCAACTTGCACGTGGAGGTGTTGCCGCGTGGCACGGCGTGGTTGGATACCGGCACCGTGGATTTGTTGCTCGCCGCCGGTGATTTCGTGCGCGCCATTGAGCAGCGCCAAGGGTTAAAGATTGGCTGCCCGGAAGAGGTGGCGTGGCGCATGGGATACCTCGACCGGGCCGCGTTGATTCGCCGCGCCCACGAACTTCGGGCCTCCGGCTACGGGGATTACCTCCTCGCCATTACATCGCACGAATAAGCGAATCGACTTGGTGGAAGGTATCCGGGTTGATTTTGTAGTGCGCCCACTTGCCGCGTTGTTGGCGCTGCACCAGCCCGGCGGCGGAGAGCTTTTTCATGTGGTGCGTGACTGTCGGTGCGGAAACTTGCAGCGCTTCGGAGAGGTCGCACGAGCAGATATCCCCACTTCCCGCAACGAGGTACAGCAGCCGGAGGCGCGTGGGGTCGCTCAGCGCCTTGAATAGCAGGCTAGCCCGATTATTCAGATCATTACTGATCGAGGCGTTGAGTGTCATGGCTATCAATATAGCCGACTATGGGTCACCTAACATAGCCTAGTCTAACTATTCTTCGTCTTCCTCATGATACTTCTCTTTTGCCTTCCTAATCCGCTCCTCTTCTTCGCGGGCGAGCTCCTGCGCCCTGCGCTGTTTAAAGCGGTTTTTTTCGAGGGTCCACAAGAACTCCTCGTCATCGTCGGGGCCTTTAATAGCGGGTTCCTCCGGCGTGCGCCACGTTCCCGGCCCGAACGCCTTCCACACTAAAACCACCGCAACGACGATGAGAAGCAGCAGAAGTAGCCGACCCACTGGAATCCTCCTTTTCATGTCTTTTCTTTGACTCTACGTGCTGCCGAGTACTCTCGAATATTGTGAACGAACAAGCACCTAAAATAGATACGAAACTTCGCCGCGACATCGTGCTGTACGGTGCGGCGCGGATTGCGTTGTTTTTCGTCCTTACCGCGGTGATTCAAAGCGCCGCAATGCTGTTGAGCGTGCCCGTGCCGCTATTGATGTCCGCACTGCTGGCGCTGATCGTGGCCCTGCCGCTGTCCATGTTTGTTTTCCAAGGTTTGCGACGCCGCGTCACCGAAGGCCTCGCAGTGTGGGACGGGCAGCGCAAAGCCCATAAGGAATGGGTGAAGCGGGAACTAGCTGATCGCTAGGGCCGTCAGCACCGCCCAGAGGAGCATCGCCCGTCCAGTCAGCCCCAGTACCGGAATCAATTCAGAGCCCAGCGCGCCGCGCACGATTGGTCGTGCTGCAAAGGCCGCAAACGGCACCGCCGCCAAGGCGAACAACGCCCGCCCGCCCAGCGCGAGCGACACGACAAACGGTACGCACACCAGCGCCACCCACAACAACCGGGTGCCGCGATCCCCAAGCCGCACAGCGAGCGTAATTTTCCCGGTGGCCGCATCAGTTGGGATATCCCGCAGATTGTTGGCAAGGTTCACCGCCGCGGAGAACGATCCGACGCTCAGCGCACACGCCAACCCCACCAGCGTTACCTGCCCCGATTGTGTGAACTCGGTGCCGCACACGGCGACGAAACCGAAGAAGATAAACACCGAAACTTCCCCCAAACCCCGATATCCGTACGGGTTGCTGCCGCCGGTGTAAAACCACGCGGACACCACGCACAGCGCGCCGACCAAGATCAGCCACCAGGAGGTCAGGAGGGACAGCACCGTGCCCGCCACACAGGCCACGGCGAAGGCGCTCCAAGCCGCCATACGCACTTGGTAGGGGCGTGCAATGCCGGACCCGGTGAGTCGGGCGGGGCCGGAGCGGGCGTCGTCAGTTCCGCGGATACCGTCCGAGTAATCGTTGGCGTAATTTACGCCCACAATGAGGGCCCACGCAACCACGGCGGCGAGGGTGGCGCGCCACAGATTCTCGTTGCCGGAGTGGGCTGCGGCGCCGGTGCCCACTATGACGGGGGCAAATGCATTGGCCCATGTGTGCGGGCGTGCACCTTGAAACCACTGACCTAGGGAAGCAGACATAGGCACTATTGTCCACCATCACACCAATGTCCGAATGCACGAGGTGCCGCTACAGTGGGAGGAATGTTAATCCGCACTGCGATAGCGCAAACCCTCAACGCGGTGTTCACCCTCGCCCGCATGGTGCCACTCGCGCTGAAAAACCGCTTCCGCACGGCCCGCATACCGCGGGACGGTGAGGTGACTATTTCGCTGACCACGCACGGGCGTCGATTAGCAAGCGTGCACTATAGCATCGAATCGGTAGCGCATTCCGGGGTGCCGATTGTGCTCTGGCTCGACCGCGCGGAGTACGAATCGCCGTGGCCGGAACCGCTGGTAAGGCTCGTGCGCCGTGGCCTGCAAGTGCGCTGCTCAACGGGGAATTTTGGGCCGCACACCAAATATTGGGGGCAGTTTCAGCGGGCGCAGGGGAGGGTGGTGACCATCGACGATGACATCATCTACCCCAAACGCTTTCTCGAACGCCTGCTCGCAATTTCGGACGTGCGTGGGGATGCGGTGGTGGCGTACCGCGCGCACCGCATTGAATTGCGGGACGGCAAGCTGCTGCCCTACGCGAAATGGACGCCCGTGGACACTTGCGAGGCGTCAGTGCTGCACTTCGCCACCGGGGTGTCCGGCGTGCTCTACCCCAAAGCGTTTATCGACTACGTTGTCGAACAAGGCACCGCGTTTATGGAGACCTGCCCCCGCGCCGACGACGTTTGGCTCCACGCCTGCGCCCTTCGCTCAGGTTTTCCAGTGCGGCAGGTGTTTGCGCAGCCGCGGCATTTCGCCATCGTGCCGTTTACCTTCGGCGGCGCGCTCGTGATGCAGAACGCCTTCCTCGGCGGCAATGACGAACAAATCGCCAAGGTGTACACGCCCGCGGACATCGCTCAATTGCAGCGCGCCAGCGAACTCGAAGATTAGAACAACTTCTCGACGCCGCGCCGGTCCACCTTGCCGGGCCCAGCCAGCGGCAGTTCGCGCACCCGCCGAATGTGTTTGGGAAGCTGCCAGCGCGGTAGGTCTTCCAGCCCCGCGATCACCTCGTTCGGGCTGCGGCGGCCGGTGTAAGCCACGGCGATGGCCTGGCCGAGGCGTGGGTGCGGGATACCCACCACGCAGGCGGTTTCCACACCATCGAGCGACAAGATCGCCTGCTCGAGCACTTCGGGGTGAAGTTTGAGGCCGCCGGAGTCGATCACGGCGTCGATACGCCCCGTAATGTGCAGCTTCCCGTCGGCGATCACGCCGGAATCTTGGGTCGCGTACCAGCCGTCTACAAATACGTTCGGAATGTGGTTTCGGTAGCCAGCGGCGACCATCGGCCCGGACAAGAACACGCGCCCACCGGCCACGCGCACCTTGGCCCCGGGGATCGGGCGCCCGTCATACACACAACCGCCAGAAGTTTCGGATGACCCGTAGGTGGTGACGATCCGAATGCCCAGCTCCCGGCATTGCCTCCGCGTCTTCTCCGTGGTGGGCGCGCCGCCGATCAGGATCGCGTCAAAGCGACGCAGCGCCTCGATGCCAGCCAACGTTTCCATGGCTTTGAGGAGCTGCATGGGCACGAGCGAGGTGTAGGTACGATCCCCGAGGTCCGCCAGCCGATGCGCGAGGGATGCGAACCTATGTACGTCAAACCCCTTGGATACGTCCAGGGCGAGCGGTTCAACGCCCGCTACCAACGCTCGCACTAGCACTTGAACGCCGGCGATATGGTGGCCGGGCAGCGCCAAGAGCCACTGGCCCTCGCCCCCAAGCACCTGGTGCGTCGCATCTGCCGAGGACACCAGGTTCGCGGGGGTGAGCAACGCGCCCTTCGGCGTTCCCGTGGACCCAGAGGTGGCTACCACCAGCGCGATCTCCGAGGCGATAGGTTGCCCGACGCGCAATGATCTCGTGAGTGCTCCCGCCAGCCCAGCATCCTCCGGCAAGGGCAACAATGTTTCCTTGCCGGAGATCGCCGCAACGAGGCGCGGCATGATGCGCGCGGGATCGGCGGCGGGTACCGTGACGGGGCGAAGGAGATGGTTTTTCACAGGTCAGTAGTAGTAGGGGAATGCGTCCCAATTCGGGTCGCGCTTTTCCAGGAAAGCGTTGCGGCCTTCCACAGCTTCATCGGTCATATATGCTAATCGAGTTGCTTCACCAGCAAAAACTTGCTGTCCCATCAGGCCATCATCGGTGAGGTTAAAGGCAAATTTCAGCATGCGTTGTGCGGTGGGGGACTTGGCATTGATCTCGCGGCCCATTTGGATCGCTTCGTCTTCCAGCGTCGCGTGCGGTGCCACCACGTTTACCGCGCCCATGCGGTGCATTTCCTCGGCGGTGTAGGTGCGGCCCAGGAAGAAAATTTCCCGCGCGAACTTCTGTCCGACCATTTTTGCTAAATAAGCGGAGCCGTAGCCAGCGTCGAAGGATCCCACATCGGCGTCGGTTTGTTTGAAGCGTGCATGCTCGGCGGAAGCGATGGTCAAGTCGCACACAACGTGCAGGGAGTGCCCGCCGCCGGCCGCCCAACCGTTGACCACCGCGATGACAACCTTCGGCATGGTGCGGATGAGCCGCTGCACCTCTAGGATGTGCAGCCGCCCGGCCCGCGCTTTGTCCACGGTTTCGGCAGTCTCCCCGGAAGCGTATTGGTACCCGTCGCGCCCGCGGATGCGCTGGTCGCCGCCCGAACAAAACGCCCAACCGCCGTCCTTCTCGCTCGGGCCGTTGCCGGTAATCAGCACTGTCCCCACATCGGGGGTGCAGCGCGCGTGATCCAGGGCGCGGTACAGCTCGTCGACGGTGTGCGGGCGGAACGCGTTGCGCACTTCAGGGCGGTTGAAGGCGATGCGCACAATGCCTTCCTCAATGTGACGGTGGTAGGTGATGTCCGTGAGGTCGTCGAAGACGGGCTTCCAGAGTTCAGGCCGAAAAGAATTCATGTTCCTAGGATAGGGGCATGCTTGAAGATGTCCTCGCTCGCGCCCACGTTGTAGCCTTGCCCATGCGGGTGCGTTTCCGCGGCATCGACACCCGGGAGGCGCTGCTGATCGATGGCCCCGCGGGCTGGGGCGAGTTCGCACCATTCCCCGAATACGGCCCGCAAGAGTGTGCGAACTGGTTGCGCGGCGCCCTCGAGGCGGCCTACGTCGGCTTTCCGACGCCGCGTCGAACCCACGTCCCAGTCAATGCCACCGTCCCTGCCGTTACGCCCGAACAAGTGCCCGAAGTGCTTGCCCGTTTCCCCGGCTGCACCACCGTAAAAATCAAGGTCGCCGAGGGTGACGACGCCGCGCGAGTCGACGCCGTGCGCCAATGTTTGCCCGAGGCGCGCATCCGCGTGGATGCGAACCAAGGATGGACCGTGGAGCAGGCAGTGGCGGCCGCGCGGCGCTTCGGTGAACTGGACTATATGGAACAACCGTGCCAAACCGTTGAAGAGTTGGCGGAGGTGCGTAAACATAGCATTCGCGTGGCCGCAGATGAGTCCATTCGCCGCGCTTCGGATCCGTATGCCGTCGCGCGCGCGGGTGCCGCCGATGTCGCAGTGGTCAAGGTGGCGCCGCTTGGTGGAGTGAAACACGTGTTAGAAATCGCATCGTTTATGGACTCGCATGGATTATCTATCACCGTCGCATCAGCGCTGGATACTGCGGTGGGCATGAATGCCGGGCTTGCCGCGGTGGCCGCGCTGGAGCATGTCAACCCCGCCGGCCTGGCCACGCAACAACTCTTTATTGAAGATGTATGCGAACCCCGCCGCGTAGAGGACGGCATGCTTTCCGTGGCGCCGCAGGTGCCGGACCCTGCAAGGCTGGCCGAATTAGCCTCCCCACATAAGGATCTTTGGTTTGAGCGCCTCCGGCAGGCGTGGAAGTATCTCTGACATGTTTGGCGTTCTCCTCGGCTATACGATCATCCTTTCAGTGATCGGAGTCGGCTATATTCTCGCCAGGACCTCCATCATCGGCCCAGGTAATGAGCGCTTGGTGCTGAACCGTGTGTCCTTTTACGCAGCGACCCCAGCCTTGCTATTTACGGTGCTGGCGCAGGCGCCTCCTGCTGAGATCTTCACCCCAGTTTTGGCCGTCGCCGCGTGCGCGGCGATCATTACCGCCAGCGTCTATATTGCGATCAGCGTGTTGCTGTTTCGGCGGCCGGTGGCGGATACGGCGGTGGGCGCGGCGTCGGCAAGCTATGTAAATTCGAATAATATCGGGCTGCCCGTCGGCATTTATGTGCTCGGTACGGGGGCGTATGTGCCGCCAATTTTGGTGTTGCAGATGGTGGTGTTTACGCCGATTATCCTGGCCGCGCTGAGTTCCGGGAGTGTGCTGAAGTCCACGGCAAAGGCCCTGTTTAGCCCGATTGTTCTAGCCTCCATGAGTGGGCTATGCGTCAGTGTGTTCGGCTTGCACGTGCCGGAGGTGGTCATGGAACCATTGACCATTCTGGGCGGCGCGTCGATCCCCATGATTTTGATGAGTTTCGGCGCTTCGCTGCATACGAGTTCCGGGGTGCATGTTCGTGGGCAGGCGTTGGTGGCGTCTGCGTTAAAGGTGGCGGGCATGCCGGTGGTCGCATGGTTGGTTGCGCACCTATTTGGGCTCGATGCCGAACATACGTACGCTGCCGTGATTTTGGCGGCGTTGCCTACCGCGCAGAACGTGTATAACTATGCCGCTACATACCGCGTCGGCGAGGAGATCGCACGCGATTCCGTATTGGTAACTACGTTCGCGGCGTTGCCCGCGATGTTGGTGATCAGCCTGCTCCTAGGGGTGTGAGGTCCGGCGGTCGTTCATCGGCTGCTGGTTTGCCTGGGGGTGGGCGTAAGGGATCGCGGGCAGGAATGAGTTTGGCACGGTGGGGTTTCGGGTGCTTGTTGCGGGGAATCGCGCTTTTGGCTGGTTTGCCGTAGGTCTGCCACTAGCCGCTTGGCGGATGTGCCACTGGCCGTGTTGGATGTGCTATCTGCCGTGTTGGATGTGCCTGAGGCAGATGCAGCAGCCGCTGTGTTTTCCCAGGATAATCCGGTTTGAAAACAAGGCAGATCCTACGAAGCCAGGCAGATCGTACATGGCCGTTGAAAGCGGCGACGAGATGCAGCTAACGGGAAGGCAGCAAGGCAATGCGCGGCGCAAAAGGGCCGGGAAAGGTCCGCGTCGAGGGCGGAACCCAAGAGTTTCTGGCTTCACTTACGCGTGTTAGGGCCAGGTGGGCATACCAACATGGTCAGGTTTGGGGAATGCTGAGCCACTGGGGTGGGGAAGACAGTCTTCGGCGTGAAGCTTGGCCGCTAAGTGTCGGCGCTAGGATGTGGCGTTATCTTCGGCGCGTTTGATGGCGTGGCGGAGGGTAGCTATGAGCCTGCGGGGGTTTCTCAGTAGGCCGTGGGTGATGCGCAGTGGTTCCCAACCGAGCTCGCGAAGTCGGATGAAAACTGTGGCGTCGTAGTCACGTTGGTCGCGTCGGAGATGGTGTTCGCCGTCATAGAGCAGCGCCACTTGAATATCTTTCCAACCGGAGTCGAGGGTGGTTAATCGTTTGGAGCCGTCGTTGGAAAGCGCTCCGGAGTCGTAGATGGGTATTTGGACGTCAAGGCAGTCGCGAACCTGCTTGGCGATCAGCCGCAGCGCGGTTTCCGGGGGAGATTCCGCACCGGTGCTGGACTGTCTCCAGAGTTTTTTCAACTGCCGGTTGCTAAAAATATTGCGGGCTGCTTCGCATACAAGGCCAAAATTTAATATGTGTTTGCAGCACTGGCGGAGAGCGTCGATGAGTTGGATGGCGCGGACTTCCCACAGCTCGAAGTTGGGCACTTCATAGACCCACCAGGAGTGGTGGCCGCGCTGCAGGTCAATGAGGCAATCTACCAGCGCGAACTCGGGGGTAACCACTTGCATGCTTGGCATTTCCGAGTCGGGCGTCCACACTTTGGTTTTAGTGCGCAACCTGCGGCGGGTGGCGTCGAGAGGGTTGTGGCTCAGGCGAAAATTGCTTTGAACGTGGAGGGTGATGTGGGCGTCGTCAACCCAGCAATCGAGGCCGGCGTAGGCTGCGGCAGCCCAACCGCCGATAATGGCATTGGGGGTTTGGGTGTAATGGGCGCGGGCACGCACCTTGATTGGGGCGACGAAGCTATGGTGCTGCGGGTGGTGGCGGGCACCCCACCGTATTTGGTCGGGCTGGCGGGACAGCGCCTGTGGAGCAACCAGTCTGCGGGTGATGTTGAAGAACTTGGTATCAAGAAGCTTGGTACGGCGTGTGAACATACCCATGGCACCAGTGGTAGGCCGAATGAACCGCAGTAGCAAGGCTCGTTCCGGGCATCCCCGCGAACCTGTGGATAATTAGAAACAATCCACAGGTTCATCAAGCATCAGCGAAAATAAGGTGGCGCACCGGAGGTTGAAAGGGTATTATGCCGCGAGCTGCGCGTGGGTAGGTTTTCGCTTTACGACGCCCCACCTTCCGCACCTCCCAGCGGGCCGCCGACGGGGCAACGCCACGAAAACCCTGACGCCTTGCCGAACATTTTGTTGTTGGGGGATCAGGGAATCCCAATTGCATGCTCATGATACGTGGTGGTTACACGTGTTTTTCATGAGCTGGTTTTGAACGGTACGCATGGAATTCCGTGACGTTATTGCTGCTGCTCAATAAAAGCCGCGATGGAATCCTGGCCTAAACTCCGCTCCGTTTCCGTGGATTCGGCATGCGCCTCGGTGGTTTGGGTGATCCAATCCACGTGCGGATGCAGGGACGTGTGAATTAGGCGACTATCCTCGCCGTCGCGGCAGGAGGGGTTCACGGTGCCAGCGGTGTGTATGGCAAACAGTTTGTCGCCGCGGAACACCGCTGCGCCAGAATCCCCGCCGCAGGTACGAGAAGCCCCGGCTGAACGGCTTTCCAGCACATCGCGGGCGATCCCGCCATGAACCTTCGTCTGGTCCAGGAGCTGCTCGATCCGCACTTCGGCCAGCGAAGGATAGTCATGCTCCCCGCCATAGCCAACTACATTCAGGTAGTCCCCTTGAGCGGGCGGCTCGTCAGCGAGCGTGAAATCCTCGGCAATAATGCCATCGGAGACTTTGAGCAGGACGAAATCATACTCGCTGGATTTTGTGTACACGGCCTCTACTCCGGCGACATCGTGCGTGCGGTTTTGGAGCACTCGCATGCGCGAATCTTGGTCCGGAATGCAATGGCGAGCTGTCATCCACCATTGGTCGTGCAAATGCGTCGCGGTGCAATCGCGGCGTGGGCGCTCATCCTCGTTGGCTACACTCCACAATGCGGCCACGCGGTCATCAGCAACGGGTACGGTGCTCGTTGCCTCCGGGAACATGACCGTGTTTTTCCCATAGGTCAGGCCCGGATTAGCAGCGGCAGGTTGATTCGAGATCAGCAGCGGAAACAAACACACACAGCCGAGGATGCGGCGCGCAGTAAGTTTCATCGATTGCTTGAAGTCGATCATTCCGAATCGGGTTTCTGTTCGTTACCCTTTGCGTCTTTACCTCGTGCGGCGAGATAACAAATGATGGGAAAAAGGAACGCGGCAAGGGCAAACAACGCCGGGGGGAACAGTAGTCCCTTGAGGAACGCGCCGTCGTAAACAAACAAACCGGTGATTACCCCCAACACCCAAGCGATGAAAATCGGCGGACCGGAAATACGTGCAGCCCTACGTAGAGTTTCAGCAGACATGATGCGTCCTCGCTTTAACAGGATGCGGCTGCGCCGGTAAGGCCGCCGCTAATGCCGCCAGCAATACCGCCGCCGATAGCGCCGGCACCTACACCCCACGGCCCGCCAACGGCGCCAATGCCTGCGGCTGTGCCAGCCCCCGCAATTGCGCCTGTGCCGGTTCCGCCGACGGTGCCTGCTGCGCAACGGCCCCAATCATCCCACCAGCCCTCGTTCACATTGCCGTGCTCGTCGGCGATGGAAACGAGGAGAATATTGTCCGGCTGAAGCTCGTAATGGAATGTGATCTTCTGCCCTTGCTTATTCACGCCCTCGGTGGGGAGCTCTTCCAACACATCGCCGTCATCGACCACGGATACACCGCCGTCATCGTGCGCCTTGAAGCGGTACTCGTCGGAGACCTTGATTTCAAGATTTCGTTGGTCATCCGTGGCTCGGTAGTACCAAGCATCACTGTTCGAGGATTCGGCGCCGTGGGTCGTGGTGGCCGCGGGCGCTTGATCGGCCGCTATTGCTGCCGGGGAATAGATAGTCACGCTGAGCCCAATTACTGCCGCTGTGAGTAGTTTCTGCAACCGCATGATGATCTCCTTAGATCTCTTGGCGTACTTATGGGATGAAATGAGCCCCATCGTCAAGGCGGGAGAAGCTCCCGATTGATGCGTGGGGGTTTGGGATACGGATTTCAAAAACGGGTCTTAGCTGTCGCTCAATATTCCGGCACGTAGGAAAATTCAGCGTTTTTCACGGGAGTGAAATCAGCGTTCAGAATTTTTGGTATGGAGCGAACAAATATGGTTACGAACTATCTGTCGCGCACAATTTAGATGGCTGGCCGAAGCTATGGGATTGTGCGCACTTTGATGCTCGGCTGTTGTTCTCGGATCGTTGTTTTCAAATCCAAATACCGTTTAGTAGCAGCGGATGCGCCCGCGACGCTGAGTGTTTCCGTGCCCGCAGCAGGGGCAGTTTTGGTCGCGGCTTCCGCAACGTCGGTATGAGTCAGTCCAGCTTTGAGAAATAGAGTGGAAAAGGTGAGAAGTGTTGTCAATGCGCGTTTGGGTAGTCGTTTTTTCGTTTCTACCTTTCTGCTTGAATTGCTTACCTAACTAACGCTAATTTTGCGGTTTGGAACCTGTCAACCCTTATGTTTTGCAAATCTATCCGAGGGGGTAAAATTATATGCTTGTGATTCCGTGCGCAGGAGTTTCAAAGCAAGGATGGGGTGTACACAATTCTCGTGTAATAGCTTGGCGGCGATGGTGAGTTTATGAATTGCTTGCTTCGCCTTAGGGAAGCGCCGCGGCTTATCATATTTGGCATGACTGCCACGATCGCCGCAGCGGTAGCTGCAGAGCTCGCCGCCGTGTGTACGGATGTTGTTGTGTGCCCGGGCTCCCGGAATGCGCCACTGCTTTTGGCTTTGCGTAGACGAAGAGACCTCCGCATTCACGTTCGTATAGATGAGCGATCCGCAGCGTTCCTTGCCTTGGGTTTCGCGCGCGCTCAGGGGCGACCCGTGGCCGTCGTGATGACCTCTGGGACGGCCGTGGCGCATTGCTTGCCCGCCATGATCGAGGCGCACCATTCGAATATTCCTTTGTTGGTGGTGAGCGCGGACCGTCCGTCGCGGCTCGTGGGCACAGGCGCCAGTCAAACCATCGACCAGCTTGATATTTTTGGAAAGTTCGCTCGCACATTCAATATTGAAGGCGAGGAAAAGGGGGAAACCAGGCAAGCGATCGATGCGGCGCCGGCTCACCTCAATGTGGCGTTGGATACCCCGCTCGCCGTGGTAGCGGAGCCGCTGGAAACGCGGCGTCGGGAGGTGCGGGCGTCGGAAAGCGACTACGGCGAGGTGCAGCTCGACCTCACCCGGCGAACCCTTGTTATTGCAGGTGATGGCGCGTGGCCGATTGAGGAGCTTGCCGATGTGCCCACCATCGCCGAGCCCAGTGCGCCCGCGCCGTTTGTGCCCGTCCACCCCCTTGCAGCCGGGATTCTCGCGCGCACCCAGGTGAGTGCGGAGGGCTACGTGGTGGAGACGAAGCCGGAGCAAGTTGTGGTGGTGGGGCATCCCACCCTGCACCGAGGGGTATTGAAACTGATGTCCGATCCCGAGGTGGATCTGATGGTGGTGACGCGCACTACGCCAACCGATCCGGCGAGGAAAGCGGTGCAGGTGGGGTCGCGGGTCCGCGTGACCGGCAAACAACCCCCGGCGTGGCTGAAGGTATGTTCGGCCGCCTCTGAGGTAGCAATCGAACAGGTCCGTGAAGTATTGGAAAGGTATTCGATGACCGGGCTGCACGTTGCGGCGGCGGTGGCGGACACCCTGGCCGTCGGGGACGTGCTGGTGGTGGGCGCATCTAACCCCGTGCGGGATTTGAGCCTCGTTGGGCTGCCCTTCGACGGCGTGGAGTGCTATGCCCAGCGCGGCGTGGCCGGGATCGATGGCATGATCGCGCAATCTGTGGGGATCGCGCTGGCCAAGCAGCAACAGCACCCCGACGAGTTGCGGCCGCCGCGGGTGGTTTCGCTCATGGGGGACTTGACGTTCCTGCACGATGCGGGCTCGCTGCTGATCGGCCCGCTGGAGGCGCGACCCGAAAACCTCACCATTGTGGTGGCCAATGATAACGGTGGCGGCATTTTCGAACTTTTGGAAATCGGTGCGCCTGAATTTCGTGAAGACTTTGAGCGTTTGTTCGGAACGCCGCATGACGCGGACGTCGAGAAGCTTTGTGCCGGTTATGGCGTGCCGTATGTGAAGGTATCTTCGGTAGCGGAGTTGCTCACGGCGCTCTTCGATACCGTAGAGGTAACCCCCGGCGTTCGCGTCATTGAGGCGAGCACCGGGCGAGACAACCGCCGCGATATGCACCTGGAATTGAAACTATGATTCGACGTCTGCACCAACTGGTGCTGCTGCTGTGGATTGCGTGTCTGCTGGGGTCGGTAAGCATGGTTGCCGGGGCCTGGCTGAATGACCGCACCATATCCGCCGATCCTGGGCGAGCGCTCGCCCGCGTCACCGCCGTGGGCACCCCCACCACCGTGGATTACCAAGACGAAGAAGGCATCTTCCACTCGCCACAGGCCGGGTTACTGTACCCCACAGGTTTAGGCGTGGGGCAACGCGTGTGGGTGACCTACGCTAAGAGCAATCCGGACCTTGTGAAGGTGGAACACCGAACGTGGCACCTCGCGGTGGTGCCCGCGCTGAGTATCGCGGCGGTGGGCAGTTTTATTGCCATCGTGTTGTGGGCGCTGGTGTCAGGGCTTGGCACGTTGCGGAGGTCGCGGTGAAAGTAGCCATCGTCGCGGAATCCTTTCTGCCCAATATCAACGGCGTGACCAACTCCGTGTTGCGCGTTTTGGAATACTTGCGGGAGCAGGGGCACGAGGCCATCGTGATCGCCCCGGGGGCGCGAGATTTTGAAGAGGAAATAGGGGATTACCTGGGGTTTCCTATCACGCGCGTGCCCACGATCATGGTGCCGTTGATTGATTCGCTGCCGATTGGGGTGCCGCGGCCGGTGGTGACGCAGGCGATTCGGGAATTCGCCCCGGATGTGGTGCACCTCGCGTCGCCGTTTGTATTGGGCGGTGCGGGTGCGTTTGCGGCGCGTATGCTGCAGATTCCCACGGTGGCCGTGTACCAAACCGACGTTGCGGGGTTTGCGAGCCGCTATCATCTTTCGCCGCTTGCTGCGGCCAGCTGGGAATGGACGAAGACTTTGCACAATATGTGCACTCGGACATTGGCGCCTTCCTCCGCGGCGATTGCGGACCTCCACGAACACGGCATCGAACGCGTGTATCACTGGGGGAGGGGTGTCGACGCCGCGCTTTTCCACCCCGACAAGCGCAGCGAACGCTTGCGGCGAGAATGGTCGCCGCGGCAGGTTCCAATCGTGGGTTTCGTCGGCCGACTTGCAGCTGAAAAGGGCGCGCACAGGTTGGGTGCGCTAGCGAATTCTGATGTGCAATTGGTGATTATTGGCGACGGCCCCGAACGCCCCGCCCTTGAGGAACAGCTCCCCGGGGCGATTTTTATGGGCGCCCTCGCTGGTGAGGAACTTGCGGCGGCCTACGCCAGCCTCGATGTGTTCGTACACCCCGGCGAACACGAGACCTTTTGCCAGGCGGTGCAGGAGGCGTTGGCTTCCGGTGTTCCGGCAATCGCGCCGCGGGTGGGCGGGCCCATCGACCTCATCCATAACGGTGTGAACGGCTTTTTGCTCCCCCCGGAGCGCTTCGAGCAAGACTTACCAGCCAAGGTGGCTCAAGTAACGCCGACGATGCGGACAGCGGCGCGGGAGGGTGTGTGCGATAAAACCTGGTCGAGCATTTGTGCGCAGCTGATCCGCCACTATGAGGCGGTGATTTCGGAGGTGGCGGAGAAAGCCAGGTACCCTCATTGACGTGGCTAAGGCAAACCTGGAGAAACTCCCCGCAGACGTCGCCCGAATGTTTGACGGCGTGGGGGAGAAATACGACATCACCAACGCAATCCTTTCCCTCGGGCAGGACCGCATGTGGCGCCGCCGCACCCGCGAACGTCTCGCCCTGCGCCCCGGCGAACGCGTGCTCGATTTGGCTGCGGGTACCGCCGTGTCCACCGTGGAGCTCAGCAAATCCGGTGCTTGGGTTGTGGCCTGCGATTTTTCCCAAGGCATGCTCGCCGCCGGACGCGACCGCGACGTGCCAAAGGTGGTTGGGGACGGTATGCACCTGCCCTTCCGGGACGGGTTTTTCGACGCCGTGACCATCAGCTTCGGCCTGCGAAACATCCACGATCCACAACGCGGGCTGCAAGAGCTTGCACGCGTGACCAAGCCCGGCGGGCGGCTCACGGTAGCGGAGTTCTCCACGCCTGTGGTGCCGCTTTTTGGCACGGTGTATAAGGAATATCTCATGCGCTGGTTGCCGGCCGTGGCTCGGGTGGTGTCCTCTAACCCCGAAGCCTACGAATACTTGGCCGATTCGATCCGGGCCTGGCCGGACCAAGAAGGGCTAGCCAAGCTGATTCAGCAGTCTGGTTGGAGCGACTGCGGCTGGCAAAACCTCACCCTGGGTGTTACCGCCCTGCACTCGGCGGTCAAGCCCGCCGAGCCTAGCGTGGCTGACCCCAAATAGATCCGCGGGTCAGGCTTCCGGCGCGACGCCACAGGCGGGACACGAGGTCTCGATCCTCGTCGGTGACAAGGTTGCCCATTAGTCGCGCCGCGTGTTGCATCACGGTGTTGGCTAGGGGGCCCCGGAACGTCAATGGGCCCGCTAGCGGCAAGAATTGGGGGTAGGTCAGCGCGCGTGCCAGTGTTCTGGCCAGCAGGAATGCCTCCCCATAGTGGGAGCGCAATTGGTCGGGCCAGAGGTTAGAGTAATCGGCGGCGCCGAGCAGATTGACGGCCAACTCGGCGGTTTCTAGGCCGTAGTCGATGCCTTCGCCGTTGAGTGGGTTGACGCAGGCGGCAGCGTCGCCGATGAGCATCCAGTTCGGGCCTGCCACGCCAGAGACCGCCCCACCCATGGGGAGCAGGGCGCTCGCCACCCGCTCCGGCTCGCCGAACGACCATTCGGATTGTTGGGCGGCGTAAATAGCTAGCAGTTTTTTCGTATTGATTTTCGCGGGCCGCGCGGCGGTGGACAAGGCGCCGCAACCGACGTTGGCATGAGTGCGGCCAAGTGGGAAAATCCAACCGTAGCCGGGCTGGACCACGTTGTTGGAGTCGCGAAGCTCCAGGTGAGAATGAATCCACGGTTCGGCGCCGCGGGGAGTACTGCAATACGCGCGGGCCGCAATGCCGTACACCTCGTTCTTGTGCCAGGTGCGGCCGAGCGCCTTGCCCACCGGAGAGCGGACGCCGTCAGCAACGATTAAATGTTTGAAACGTACGCGCTCGTCGCCGACCTGTAAGGATGTGACGCGCCCAGCTTGCACCTGCGGATCGGACGCCGGGGAGCCGTCTCGCAACGTCACGCCAGCTTCGCATGCGTGTTTGACAAGCAGGGCGTCGAGTTCCGCGCGCGGCATGGCAGAACCCACCGTGCCGAATTTCGTGTCGGGCCACGGAGCGGTGACGGAGCCGCCGAAGCCGTGCAACTTCAAGCCGTGGGACGTGTAGCGGGACGTTACGTCCACACCCATGGCGCGCAATTGGTGGATGGCGCGCGGGGTCAGCCCATCGCCGCACGTCTTATCCCGCGGAAAGCCCGCGGAATCTACGAGCAAAGTTTCGAATCCGCGGTTGGCTGCGAACAAGGCGGCGGCGGCGCCGGCGGGCCCGGCCCCAACGACGAGGACGTCAACACTAGTCACAGGGCTCATTGTCCCACGCGGCTATCCCGGGATGTGGGAAGGGTACCTATTCGACTACGGTTAGTGGTTAGCTATGTACAATCCGCCCGTACCGGGCCACCTTTTTCAAGAAACACGAGGGCTTCGACGGATGAGTAACGGCACTCGCCCCAACCATTTGGGGGCGCAGGCACACAGCGGCACAGGGAACGCCGTAGATTTGGGCAACCCCGCACTAAACCAACACATTGCGGATGGGATGGTGGCCGTGGAGCAGGTGCTGCGGGAGGAGCTTTCCAAGGGCGAAGACTTCGTTTCCGACAAGGTGCTTCATCTGGTTTCCGCAGGTGGAAAGCGTTTTCGGCCGATGTTCGCGCTGTTGGCGTCGCAGTACGGCCCGCGCCCCGGATGCTTGGACGTGGTGCGCGCCGCCGCGATCGTGGAGATGACGCACTTGGCCACCCTTTACCATGATGACGTCATGGATGAAGCCGATCGACGCCGTGGTGTGCCCAGCGCGAATTTCCGTTGGAACAACTCGGTAGCAATCCTGGCGGGGGATTATTTGCTGGCGCACGCCTCGCGTGTGATGGCGGAACTCGGCGTGGAAACCGTCGCCCACTTCGCAGAAACGTTCGGGGAGCTGGTAACCGGGCAAATGCGCGAAACCATCGGTGTCGGCGACGGGGACCCGGTGGAGCACTACCGCGCGGTGATTCGCGAAAAAACCGGCGTGCTGATCGCTTCCGCCGGTTACTTGGGAGCGCTGCATTCTGGCGCATCTCCCGAGCATATCGATGCTTTGCGCAAATTCGGCTACGCCATCGGCATGGTGTTTCAGATTGTCGATGACATCATCGATATCTTTTCCGATAGCACTCAGTCTGGGAAGACTCCCGGAACTGATCTGCGCGAAGGCGTGTTCACCCTCCCGGTACTGTACGCACTTTCGGAAGATACCGAGGTGGGGGATCAGCTCCGCGCACTGCTCACCGGTCCCTTGGGCACCGACGAGGAGGTGTCCCGCGCCCTCAACCTGTTGGAGCGCTCCACCGGCCGTGCCCGCGCGCTTGACGACGTCCACCGCTACCTCGCCGAAGCCGAAGCCGAGCTGACCCGCCTTCCGGACAATGAAGTCACGATCGCGTTGCGCGCCCTGGCAAAAATCACCGCCGCCCGTGTTGGCTAGCAGTGCCGCGAAAACACCTGTGAAATGCGGATTTGTATAATTGGGTCGGGGGTATAGTAAAGTCAATCCCGCACCACGCACTTGCGGGGAATGCGCGCCAGGTTGCCCGAGCGGCCAAAGGGAGCGGACTGTAAATCCGCCGGTTTTTACCTACGTAGGTTCGAATCCTTCACCTGGCACAAGATTTCAAAGCCCGTCGCTAGATCATAGCGGCGGGTTTTTTGATTCCCTTGGTGCAGGAGGGGACTATTCCATCGCACCGCTGGGCCCTTTGTGCTCCTAGGTCCACCTTTTCCGAGCTTAAATTGCTAGCAACCTATCTACTTGGGGTGTACTCAGGCCGCACCTAGACGTTGAGACAAATCTTGACCCTCGTATGCTGAATTAGGTCTAACCCCAATCATGGAATCGGAGATCTTGTGACCACTGAAGCTACTTGGCCGCTGCGAAACCACATCGCAGCCTGGGCCGTCCATGCGTTCACCATGACCGGGTTGCTTTGGGTGCTTTTGGCTGCTCAAGCCCTTATTGACGGCGACCACAAGCGGATGTGGATGTGGCTAGGGGTCGCGCTTATTGTTGACGCCGCCGACGGCCCCTTAGCCCGAGCCGCTAAGGTCACCGAAGTGGTGCCTTGGTTCTCAGGCGTCATGCTGGACAATGTTGTGGATTATCTCACCTGGACGTTTCTGCCAGCGGTGTTTTTGGCCATCACCTTGCCGTTGGGCCCCGGACCATTGCCGGTTGTGGCCGCGACCTTGGTGTTAGTCTCCTCGATGTTCTGCTATGCCAACACCTTGATGAAATCTTCCGACTGGTACTTTGTTGGGTTCCCGGCCGCCTGGAACATTGTGATCGTATGCCTGTGGATGTTTGCGTTCGGCGCGGTTATCAACTGGATAGTCATCATCGTGTTCGCCGTGTTGGCGTTGGTGCCGTGGAAGTGGGTCCACCCATTTAGGGTTCGCCAGTATCGCGTGTACAACGGCACCGCCGCCGCCGTGTGGGTGCTCTCCACCAGCTTGATGGTGTGGCAGCACCCCGTCATGCCCATCTGGTTGCTCATTCCCTGGGCGATCAGCGGCGCTTGGCTGATTGTGGTGTCGGGCATTCGCACGTGGCGGGATAAGCCCGACATGGCGTGACCTAGACCCGCCACCTGCCAAGCAATTGTTTGGCCACGTGGCGGTCGCCCCACATTTTGTATCCTTCGAGCGCGAATGTGCCAAAAATGAGGGCAAATATAATGGCCACTACCTCGGGGGGATAGTGTTTTCCGTGGAAGCCGAAGTATATGTAGGGGGCCATAAAGGACACGATGGTTACCACGAGTCCGACGAGGCGTTTCCAGAATTGCCGTGCGGTGACCATCGTGAGGATGCCCCATGTGTACGGCAGCGCGGTGACTAGGTCGATGGTCCACAGTAGGAACAACGATCCGTGGAATTGTTTCACAAACGTCACCGGCAAGGCGCGCAGTGCGGAATAGGTGAGTACCACCACGTAGGCGAGGAATTTGGGGGAGTTCACCAGCCGCGATACGCGGGTGCGGGGGATGATTGGGATCCCGCGATCCAGGGCTTTTTCATACACCTCGGAACTTAGATCGAGCCCGTCAAGGTGCGTGAGTGCGCTCCACAAAATAATGCGGTCTTCCTCCGTAAACCGATCCAGAAGCGCGCCCACGAGCTGCATCGGGGAGATCCCAACCGGGGTGACGGTGGTGCCAAAATAGTCTTGGCGCGCACCCATCGGTAACACCAAGCCTTCCGGAAGCCAATCTTCCCAGGTGGCTCGCGTCTCCTCGGTCATGGGAATCAGCCAGAGTTTTTCGCGCCGGGAGATACTGTCGCGCAACATCGCGATGAAAATGTCCCGAAACTGGTCATGGTCCATCCCCGGCATGGGCGGCAGGGCGCGGACGTCTTTGTCGCGTAGGTCGCTGAGTCGGCCAATGCCGGCGGCGCCGCGGATTGCTTCCGGGTCTAGGCAGAGGTCTTTGCCGAACGCCACATCAAAGAGCCACATCATGGCTTCACTGTAGAACAAAAGATGGTGGGCAATCGCAACAAGGGCAAAGGCATGCCACGCAGCGGTTCACACCCTTGCGTAAAGCTGTGGGGTTTCTAGGTTTGAACTGCGGATTTGTGTTGATGCTTGGTGTCGGGTTAATCTTTGTGAGGCTTCAACGGGAAGCGGCGCCAATATCTAGGTATATACTGGAGTGGTTCCGAGTTCCGAGCGGAGTTTTAGCCCCCTTAGCTCAGTCGGCAGAGCGTTTCCATGGTAAGGAAAAGGTCGACAGTTCGATTCTGTCAGGGGGCTCTGTCCCTTATCTGGGATGTTTTGTTAGAAACATCTTGTATTCGGGCGTGGCGGTGTAGCTCAGTGGTAGAGCAAACGACTCATAATCGTTGTGTCGCGAGTTCAATTCTCGCCATCGCTACTGGGATTTTTCCCTCGTCCACGACCCATCGTGGGGTTTTGGCTTCGTGCCAGAGTTCTGCTAGGGTTGTCGCGTACTGCGCATCGATGCGTGGTGCCATAGGGGTGTAGCTCAATTGGCAGAGCAGCGGTCTCCAAAACCGCAGGTTGCAGGTTCAAGTCCTGTCGCCCCTGCAAAGTTATTTCTATTTCGAGGAGTACCGTGGCCGACGATAAGCACCCAGAGAATCTGGTCGGGGTCTCCCGCCCGGCGGGCAAGCGGCAGGTCTCTAAGGCTGCTACTTCTACCGCGGAGTATGCGGCTCGCCGCGTGGCTAAGGAAAAATCTGGGGGAGATTCCGGCCCTGGCGGTGGCGTGACCACGTTCTTGCCTGAGGTTGTTCAGGAGATGAAGAAGGTCATTTGGCCTACCGCGCGCCAGATGGTGGTCTACACCGTCATTGTGTTCGCATTCCTGATCGTGTTGACGGCTCTGGTGTCTGGTGTGGATTTCCTCGCCGGACTTGGAGTTGAGAAGATCCTCACCCCCTAGGTAAGATACAAAACACGCTTGATTATCCCGTCGGAAACATGTTCCGGCGGGATAAAATTTTGTCCCCATTGCGGGTACCATGGCAAGCGGGCACAGAGTTATTTTGGCGCGGCCAGCAGATGGCCTTACCCCGGCTAGCAATATGGCCAGATTGAAACATTGGAGTACACCTTATGAGCGATCAACATACGAACATTTTTGATACCGGTTCGCCCGTGGATGATGCGGAAGCGCAGGCACGGGTCGTTGACGAGGGCTCCGACGCTGCCGCACCAACTGACGCCGCCGCACCGACTGACGCCGCGAGCGCTGCTGCCGCTTTGGGGGATACTGCCGAGGACGCCGCTATGGCGGACTACAAGGCCCGTTTGCGTGCGTATATTCGAGAGCTGAAGAAGCTGCCGGGTTCGTGGTACATCATCCAGTGCTATTCCGGCTACGAGAATAAGGTGAAGACCAACCTGGACATGCGCGCCCAGACGCTTGAGGTTGAGGATTACATTTATGACACCGTGGTCCCCATCGAAGAGGTGGTGGAAATCCGCGACGGCAAGCGCAAGCTGGTGAAGCGGAAGCTGCTTCCGGGGTATGTTCTTGTCCGCATGGAGATTAATGATCGCTCCTGGTCTGTTGTCCGCGATACCCCCGGGGTGACCTCGTTTGTTGGAAACGAGGGCAATGCTACGGCGGTGAAGATCCGCGACGTCGCTAAGTTCTTGATGCCGCCGGCGACCGCGTCGGGCGAGACGGAGGAGGCCGCCACCAACGCTGAGGGCGAAACCGTCGTCGCGCAACCGAAGGCGAGTTCGAAGCCTATCGAGGTGGATTATCAGGTGGGCGAGGCCGTGACAATCCTGACGGGTGCGCTCGCCTCCGTGTCTGCGACTATTTCCTCGATTGATGCGGAAAACGGTAAGTTGCAGGCGCTGGTATCCATTTTTGGCCGCGAAACTCCTGTGGAACTTACGTTTGACCAAGTGGAGAAGGTTACCTAGCCGCCGCCTCTCGACGCCCTTCCCGCCCGCGCCCCACCTTCGCGCGGGCGTTTGCGTTGCTTGCGCACGGAGGCTGTGGCGCTGCGCCGGCAATTAGCAAAGATGTACACAGTGCGGTAGAATTCCTGCTCGCGTGCCTTTGTGCGCAATATTCTTTTTTCGTCCCCCGGTGGCCGGGATACACCTGCAAGCGTTTGGCTTGGTTGGTGGGGCCCGGCATCCGGTAGGTGTCACTGCAGCTCTATCGGTGTTGCGGTGGTGCCGATACCAAGGAAGCAGGTTTTACCGATGCCCCCAAAGAAGAAGAAGGTCACTGGCCTTATCAAGCTGCAGATCCAGGCTGGCGCCGCGAACCCGGCTCCTCCGGTTGGCCCGGCTCTGGGTGCCCATGGTGTGAACATCATGGAGTTCTGTAAGGCGTACAACGCTGCTACGGAATCCCAGCGCGGCAACGTGGTCCCTGTTGAGATCACCGTGTATGAGGACCGTTCCTTCACCTTCAAGCTGAAGACCCCGCCTGCCGCAAAGCTGCTGCTCAAGGCTGCTGGCCTGCAAAAGGGTTCTGGCGTTCCGCACACCCAGAAAGTGGGCAAGGTGACCATGGCCCAGGTGCGCGAGATTGCGGAAACCAAGAAGGAAGATTTGAACGCTAACGATATCGACGCCGCGGCGAAGATCATCGCTGGCACCGCCCGCTCGATGGGCATTGAGGTCGAAGGTTAATTCGATTCACGTGGCAGGGCCAGCTCCGGCCCGCACACCACACAATCTTTGAAAAGGATTTTTACTATGAGCAAAAAGTCGAAGGCGTACCGCGCCGCAGCCGAGCTTATCGACGCCGGCCGTATCTACTCGCCGCTGGAAGCTGCGACGCTGGTGAAGGAAACCTCCTCCAAGAACTTCGACGCCACCGTGGATGTTGCCATCCGCTTGGGCGTTGATCCCCGTAAGGCGGACCAGTTGGTGCGCGGCACGGTTTCCCTGCCACACGGCACGGGTAAGACCGCTCGCGTCATCGTGTTCGCCGCAGGCGAGAAGGCGACCGAGGCTGAAGCCGCTGGCGCTGACTTCGTTGGTTCCGAAGAGTTGATCGAGAAGATCCAGGGCGGTTGGACGGATTTCGACGCCGCGATCGCCACCCCCGACCAGATGGCCAAGGTTGGCCGTGTGGCCCGCGTATTGGGGCCCCGTGGTTTGATGCCGAACCCGAAGACCGGCACCGTGACCACCGATGTGGCGAAGGCTGTTGCTGACATCAAGGGCGGCAAGATTTCTTTCCGCGTGGACAAGGCGTCCAACCTGCACGCAGTGTTGGGTAAGGCTTCCTTTGAGCCGAAGAAGCTGGCCGAAAACTACGGTGCGCTCGTTGAGGAGCTGCTGCGCCTCAAGCCGACTTCTTCGAAGGGTACCTACCTGAAGAAGGCCACCTTTGCTTCCACCAATGGCCCCGGAATTCCCGTGGATCCCACCGTGGTCAAAAACTTCGCTGAGTAAGAAATAACAACTGGCCAAGCCAGTTACACTTTTCCCGAAGGTGTAACCCATCGTCGATGGGCTGCACCTTCGATTTTTTATTTCCGCAGGTCAGAGCGGATACATTATAGCTGCCGCCAATTAGTTTGATTCGGCACAATTAGTAATACTTAAGAGCTTGCTTAAAATGTTATCTCTCAGTAGTGTCGCAGTTTAAGGATCTCGAAAAGGTCGGATGAGTTGTCAACATCGCATTTCGGCTGAGGCGCGCTACCAGCGGATCACGCTAACGCGTACGTACCAATCCGTAACCGTGCACTAGATCCTCATTTCACTGTTAAACACATGAATTGAGAAAGTAATGCTAATACAATCGCTGCACGCAGCCGCCGCTACCCGCGGCTGGCGCGTTGTGCGTACAGTGATGACCTTCTTCGTGGTGAGTGCCTTGATTGTGTTCGGCACTCAGATCGTCGTAGGTCATCCAGCGAATGCGCAGGCGCAGGTGAACAATCCTGTGACTCCGCAGAATCAAGATGCCAACGACCTGTACATCACTGACGTCACGCTCCGCCGTAACGGTGACGCGAAGGGTGACCTGCCCTTGGTGGTAAATGACACTGCCGGGGTAATAGCGTTGAAGTGGTCGAACACCTTTCCCGGTGAGGTTGAAAAGGCCCCAGTAGTGGGAAAGAAATTTACCGTGGAGCTTCCAGAAGTATTCTTCTTCTACCACAAGGGTGTCGAGAAACCACCTTTCCCGATGCAGCACGACAGCGGGAATGTTGTTGGCGAATGTAAGTACATCCATGAGCGCAAGGTTGAATGTGCATTTAACCAAGCCGCTGTAGACCTTTGGACTGACGGCAACCGGGAGTTTAAGGGCAAATTCTCCGTTTGGGTGAATAATGCTGCACCGACCGATGCGGGTGTGACTACTCAACCAATTACCATTAACGGGAAGAAAGTTGACATCACCCTGCCTGGTGGTCCAATTAAGGACCAGGCGCACCCTGGGGAGGGTACTCAATGGTTTAAATCCGTTGGAGATGTTAACCCTGGCTCGGACTATATAGGTTGGTTCTTTAGATTCACCGGGGAGTACCTGGAGCAGCAGCTGAAGGCGAACCGTATTACCCAGGAAATGGACGGAAAAACTCCGTTCACCATTGTCGTAGAGGACGTCGCTGAAGCTCCGCTGTATTTTGATATCGAGCGACTGAAAAGCGTCAAAATTTTCACCCTCTCGAGCCGAGGCACTTGTACTATTGAGCAAGCAATTACGTACGGTGCTCGCGGTAGGGAGTGCGGTAATGTGAGTGAGCCATTCAGAGAGGCGACAGTAGAGCTCATTCACGATGAGAATAATATCCATAAGCTTGGTATTAAAATCACGGCGCCGTTCTCCAAGGATGGAGTTTATAGTCTGACGAACGTGGTGACCACCGTGCATGGCAACGTCCAGCCGGATAGCACCTATGTCAACACCGCTAAGCTTGTCTACCAGACCCCGGATGGTAAAACAACGGACATTAACGACGCGTATGTACGTAAGGCTAATTACATACAAAAGAACAAAGCTTCCGTCGAATATGAACAAAACCGTGGGTTCTTCAAGGTTCAGAAGCATATCGATGGTGACATTCTCGCAGTCGACCCGGCAACGGCCGAATTTGAAGTCAAATTCAAGTACGAATTCCCGGACAGTTTCACTTTCAATGACTGGAAAGACCTGGCACCGTTAAAGAATGCGTCCACGGATGTTACTGAACATGGTGGTACTGCAACCTTTAAGGTGAAGCCGTTTACCGAAGGTTCCCCGACGATGGATAACGGCAAAGGCACTCAGGTAGCTATCCCATTTCCGGTGGGCACTAAGATCGCGGTCGAAGAGATTATTGATACGGACGCGCCTTTCAACCATGCGAAGACGCAAAAAGGCCCGCTCTATTGGGGTGAGCCTCAGTACACCGTCGACCGGGACTCGAAGCAAGACAGCACGCCTGGACCGGTTGAATTTACTATCCAAAAGGCCACGAAGGAGAAGGTAGAAACCAAGGTTCACCTCTATAACTTCATTCAGAATCGAAGCGGCACCTTCTCAGTAAAGAAGATTGTGTCGGGCGTGCAGGGTGATGCCGCAAACGGAAAGACCTTTAAGTTCACCTACGAGTGTGGCGCTGACGCTGGCACCATCGAAGTACCGGGCAATGGTGCAGCTGTAGCAGTTGGCAAGGACTTCCCGATCGGCACTGTTTGTAAGGTAGAAGAGCAGACCGCGGAAATCGATATCGATGGTCACGCATTCACTGGCAAGCCGCCAGCTCAAACGGTGACGATTACGGGTGCGGCTCAGGAGATTCCGTTCACCAACACCTACGCTCCTGTGGGTACCTTCCAAGTTGTGAAGCGCGTCGAAGGCGCTGAAGCTGCTGACGTGGCGGCGCACTCCTTCAAGTTCGATTACCTGTGTGGCACTGAGACCGGTGAGATCCAGGCAGCTGGCGACGGCGTCGCGGTACCTGCAACGAAGTCGTTCCCTGCGGGCACCAAGTGCACGATTACCGAACAAATCGCCGGCGCGGAAAATCTCTCAGGATACACCCTCGTTGAGCAGCCCAAGCCCGTGGAGATTACTATTGGCAAGCCAGGGGAGCCGGTGGCAACCGCCGAGTTCCTGAACAAGTACTCCCGTGACGTGGGTTCCTTCAAGATCCGTAAGGTTGTTTCCGGTGACGGTGACTTCGGTAGCGATTCCTTTGACATTGAGTACAAGTGTGGCGACGAAGCCCCAGTGAGCGTACGAATCGCTGGCGGCGCGGAGCACGTCGTGGAAAACATTCCGACCAATACCACGTGTGTTGTCTCTGAGAACTTCGAATCCGCAAAGCGTGCTGGCTACACCCCAGGAGTTTCGATTAGCGAGTCCAACGTCAAGATTAAGAAGGGTGAGCCTGCGGTAGTCACCGTGACGAACACCTACTCACAGAACAAGGGTGGGTTCAGCATTTCCAAGATCCTTGAAGGCGAAGGCGCAGATTTAGCGAAGGATAAGGAATTCAGCTTCAGCTACAAGTGCACGGATGCCAAGGGCAACGTCGTGAAGCAGGAATCCCAGCTGAAGGTCAAGGCCGGCGAAGTGAAGCAAATTGCTGACGTTCCAGAGTTCGCTACCTGCGTAGTTGAAGAGCTTGACGGTAATATTCCCAACGCCGATCTCACTACCACCCCTAAGTTTGGTGAAAACGAAGGTCTCGCCCCGGTCGCTCCGGCGGACGATGCTGCCCCGGCCGACGATGCAGCTCCGGCTGCTCCGGCGAATCAACCCGCTGGTGAAGGTGAGGCAGCTCAGGACGCAAATGCCGCTGGTGCTGCTCAACCCGTTGTTGCCGCACCGGTAGCGGAGGTCATTGGGAACACCGAGGAGGATTCTCAGGATCCGGAAGCTGACAAGCCTGCCGCAGAAAATTCGGAAGCCGAGAAGCCAGCCGAGAAGCCAGCTGAGGGCGCCGCCGACAAGGCGGAAGCTCCCGCAGCGCCAAAGGATGAAGAAAAGCCAGCTGCGCCCGCGCCAGCGGCAGGCGAGCCCGCAAAGGCGCCGGTTGCTGTTGCTCCTCCGCAGATTGACGGCAACAAAGCAACCTTTACCATTCGTGAAAATAAGACCGTACAGGTGGTGTACACCAACAAGTACGAACCCCACATGGGTTCCGTGAGTGTTGTCAAGAACGTGGAAGGCGACAAGGTTGCTGCCCTGTTTAAGCAGAAGGTATTCACCTTTGACATGAAGTGCGAGGACGGTACCGTCGATATGCTTGAGGTTCGCGGCGACGGTGTTCCGGTGAACTTCAAGCGTCAGGTGCGGGTTGGTACGAAGTGCGAAGTATCAGAAAACGTTGCTCAGGCACAGGTCGCTGGCTTCGACTTGAAGGCGTCGGAGAAGCAAACCGTGGTGATTGACAAGCGCGATGTTACGGTCCCGGTGAAGTTCACGAACGAGTATCGCGCGCACACGGCGCCGTTCTCCATTGCCAAGAAGGTCGTTGGTTTGCCCTCCGAGACGGCCAAGAACCGTGAATACGTGTTCAACTTCACCTGTACCGATAACCAAAATGGGAAGGTGAAGGTCAAGGGCGATGGTGTCGCGGTTGACGCTGGGGTGAAGGTTCGTACTGGCAGCCAGTGCACGATTTCTGAGGATGCTGGCTCTGCTGCTGTTGAAGGCTTCACATTGAAGCAGCCGGAAGCGCAGGTTGTGAAGTTCGACAAGAAGGATGAGAATATCGCCGTCGAATTTACCAACGAGTACACCCCGATCCCGGGTAAGCCGAACCCACCGGTCGAGGAACCTGATCGTCCTGGCTTCCTGTCCTTCATTCCGTTCCTGCCGTTGCTTTTCGGTAGCGCGGGTAGCTCGAACGGCGGCAGCTCTGGCTCCAGCACGCACCCAACTGCCCCGGCAACGCCGAGCAATGGTGGCAACTCTGCAGAGCAGAAAAACGTTGCCGCACCGAAGGGTGTGCTCGCCAATACTGGTGCTTCGGTGCTCGGTATCGGCCTGTTGGCCCTCGTGATTACTTCCGCAGGTATTTTCCTCGCGGTGCGTAGTCGGAAGAATAACGGTTAAACGCGGCGCCTAAGCCACGTTCAACCAAGAGAGCCCCAGATGGTAGCAACCATCTGGGGTTTCTTGTGCGCGATCGTCGGTCCACGAAACCCTAGTCAGGCAGATTCAACACGTGGGGGTGCTGGACTCGGTGTTTCCGCAGGAGCGTGAAATGGCCGTGTTAGATCTGCCTGAGGCAGATCCGCCCAGGCCCATGGTTTGAAAACTTTAAACTGTACGCGGGACGTTCGGGATGCGGCGCGCACGCAAAAGTATTGCTGAGCCAGTATCGGCAACCGTTTCCACTGCTCAGTGAATAAAAATCCTGCTCTTAGGATGGATGATTATGTGAGGGGTTGGCGCACGGGGGTGTTTTAGTTCGGAATATATCATTAATACCCAGGCGTTTTGTCGATGTCCCACCACTTAACCAGCGCACAAGATAAGTATCAAATAAGCGTCTTGCTAAGCGTCCTCTTAATGTGGCCAAATAGAAAGATAACAAATTGAGCGCAAGAGGACTGCACAGTGAAACGTTTTCGAAGTTTGTGGCAGCTACCAGCTACGGTGGTGGCTGCCTTAGGACTAGCAATCGGCGGGGCGCCTCCAATAGCCGCGGCGCCAAACGGGCAACCTGCCACGGCCCAAGAGGTCACGTCAACCACAGCCACATCTGAGGCTGCGACGTCTACAACCGCCACCACGAGCACGAAGGCGGAGTCGGAACCGGTCGAGGAGCCAGCTGAGTTGCGCCAAAACGCCGCGCCGCAACCGGGCGCGGGCGGGCTGCACTTGGATTATTCGGTGAAGGTGTTATCTGACGGCACCCCCAATTTCGATGGCGACGATTCCGCAGGTAATGACTCCGGCCCCAACAACGGAATCGTGCGAGTCAACGATACGGTGACGTATCGGTTGAACTTCTCGGTCAACGAGGGCGTGGGGATGAACTCCACGTTCACGTTGTCGCTTCCCAAGGGGATGGAATTCGATTCGCTGCCGAGTGTGTGTCTCGCCGGCAGCGGGATCACACCATCGAGTGCGGGCGAGCCGAGCTTGCCACTGAGCGCTGGGAGCGTCAATGAGCTCAGCGAGCAAACGCTGACTTGTAATGTTGGCACCCTTGAAAGTGATTCCAAGGTCCTTGACATCACGGCCAAGGTGCTTGGTTATGTGCACAATGGTGCCGAATTAACACCAACCAGCGCCACGTTCAAAGTGGACGGTGCCCCCGAATACGTTGTCCCCGCGGATGAACTTCCGGAAGTCACGGCGTCGGCAAGCCTGAAGTGGGACATCTCCATGAACTCCATCGCGTTGGAGGAGAACACAGGCTACTTCTATGGCCCGGCCACGGAACCTTGCCCCTGGGACAACGCGCGCGTGTGCAAGCGTTCGGGGCTTAATTTGCTGGTCAGCGCGCCGACGAACGGTAAAGGTGCGATGCCTGCGATCGGCGACTTCACCGCTACGGCGGATCTTTCGTTCGCCACGATGTACCCGCACCTAACGCCCGAGCAGCTGCAACAATTGAACGCCGACAAGGATAAGTACGGTTCGCGGATCGTGTACACGGGCGGGTTTTATAGTGCCCCCGGCCCAAAAGTTGGCGCAACAGGCGTTGGAGCTACGACCACGCCGGCGAATTCCGTACGGGATTCTGGCGAGATAAGTTTTGATAAAAACAACCTTGCGGAACCCGTGGAATTCCGTATCAGCGGCGCGGACATGTCGTTGCGCAGTTATCCATCCCACGCGCTTCGCCCGGATAACACGCCGATACCCGGCAATAGGGCCTACGCCGTGTCGCACTATTTCAGCGTGTATACGCCAGTGGATACGATCCGGGATTTCGGCACGGAAGCGGGCGGTGTGCGAACCCTGCCTACGACGTATCGGTATACCACCCTGGACATGCAGGGTTTTACCGGCAACGATCAGCTCAACCTTGCCGGGCAAGACTCGTTTAATGATTACCGCACCGCCACCCCAAACATTGGCCGCAGCGGCTCCTTGAACAAGGCGTTTACGGGTGTGCCGGGGGCGGAGCGCAACATGACGCCGACCGAGTTTGCTCCGGGGTACGTGGCGCGCGGCGAAGGCCCACCCGGTGGTGCGACAATCCGCAGTGGTGGTATTACCGTGGCGCCGAGCCAAGAGGTGCTCTCCCAGCTGTTGGTGACGGGTTCCCGCCCGGATTATCCGGTAGATCAAACCGTCGTGTTGTGTGACTCCTGGGACAACAGCCGTTTGCACCTGCATTCGAAAGACGTTCCGGCGAGCGCGCACGCGGGTGCGCATTTCCAATCGCTACCTTCCCAGGGTGCTCCGGTGTGGGTTTCCGGCTACAACAACGTTAAGCAAGGCGACGGTACGCGGTGGGCGACGTCGGCAGCTGAGACGCCGAAGCTTACCGTGCAGTACTCGGCTACTCCCGGCGGTGGGGGGAAGACTTCCCAGTGTGGCGACGATTCCGGCCCCTGGTACGATGACCCCGCTGCTGTCCCGGGTAACGACGCCGCGCAACTCGCCAACGGCATTTACACCGGCGTGGCCCGTGTGCGCGTGCATGCCGTCGTGCCGGCGCCGGTGGCCAATTCGGCTGCTGTTGGCAACGGCGTTGTGCTGGTAGTGAGCTTGAACCATCGAGTTGCGGAAACCAACAACAATGTTGGCGATATCGTTCCGAACTGGGCTGCTATCAAGCTGATCGAGGGCGAGGTACCGGAGCTTCATGCCGCGATTCAAAACGCTTCCGCTTGGTCAAATTCCGGGTACAGACCGGAGGGCCATGAAGGTTCCCCCGGCGACCGCCTGATCATCGCGCTGGCGCAGGCCCGCGTGGATAAGAAGGTTCGCCGCGGCACCGAAGGCGAGTTTACTGACACTCCGCCTCAGGTCAATGGCGGCGGTAATGTTGACAGTGCTACCGGCAATATCCTGCCTCCCGACACCGTGCAATTCCGACTCACCCCGTCCCTCACCTCGGGTGCGCTTACCACTGGTATTCGCAAGGAATATTGGGTGGAGGATTGCTTACCTACCTCGCTTGATTTCGAAAGCGCTGAGCCCCGGCCGGCCCTTGTGCAAAAGATCACCAGGAAGGACGGCTCCGATACCGAAGTGGTCATGCCGGACGGTGCGAAAATCACCGGCTGCAAGGCCGATGAAACCTATGTTCGCTGGGTGTATCCGCAGCAAGAGGTCAACCGGCCTATTGAGCCGATCATCGTGACCACTAAGGTCTCGCCGCTCGCCCAGGCCGGTGTGTACAAGAACACGGTGTTGGTGTGGGCGGACGGTGACCAGAGCGACGTCAAACAACGGCTCGATTCTGCCGAGGTGCAGATCAACAACCTTGCCGGAATCAAGCTGGACAAGATCGCCCTCACCCCCGAAGTGCAGCTGAACCGCCCAGGCCAGCAGCATCACGAGCTCAACAAGTGGCAAGTTTCTCTGGTGAACACGGTGCCCAAGGGCGACGATGCCCCGGTGGAAGACCCCGACATCATCGACGTGTTGCCTAAGCATGGCGTGGCCGACTCCAATTTCAGCGGCTCGTTTACTTTCGTCTCCGCCAAGGTTGTCAATGGTGGGGGCAACGTGCGGATCCTGTACACCAAGGACCCCAACGTGAAGCTCGACCCGCGCGACCAGGGTGACACCGTGTGGTGCGACGCGCCAACGAGCGACGGCGCCGGTTGCCCCAAGGAATTGGGCGAGGTCACGGCTCTGCGTATCCAACGCCCCGGAAAGTTCGACAGCTCGGATAAGATCTCCGTGGAAATCGCCATGAAGGGCGAGGGGAACGCCAAGGGCGACGTGTATGTGAACCGCGCGTTTGCGGTGGCCAAGGGGCTGCAATTCCCGGTCGGCCCCATTGCGCGCCCCGAACGAGTCATCGAATCCTCGATCGGCGATTACGCCTGGTGGGACACCAACCGGAACGGCATCCAAGACGAGATCGGTGGCGCCCCGGAGCCACCGGCCGCTGACGTCAAGGTCAAGCTGGAAGGCACCGACGATCTTGGTAACAAGGTCGTGCTGGAGACGGTCACCAACGCCGCTGGCCGCTACCTGTTCCCGCAGCTGCGCGCCTCCGACGCGAACGGCTACACCATTACCTTCGCGGGCAAGGGCAAGCTGACCAGGAAGCAAGCCCCCGGCGCAACCCCGGACAACGATTCGAATGCGGATCCGGATACGGGAGTAGCTGATCCGGTGGTCTTGCCCGCCAACACAGAAAACCTTTCCGTCGATGCCGGATTTACCGCCACCGGCAGCCTCGTGCTGACGAAGCTGTTGCGCGGGCAGGGCGTCGATACGTACGCTCCGGGCGACGAATTTGAGTTCGATGTGCGCTGCACCTTGGATGGCAAGGAAGTGTTGCAAAAGATTGTTACGCTGACCGCGCCGAAGGATAAAACCGAGATCACGGCCGATCCGATCGTGGATATCCCAGTAGGTGCGATCTGTACCGTCTCGGAAATCAAGGGCGGCAACTCCGACCCCGGAAACCTGCCCAGCACCAGCGTGGAAATTGGGTTCGATGCCAAGACGGGTACCGGCAACGAGGAACACATCGCACTGACGAACAATTATTCGGCAGGTGTGATTCGGTTGGCGAAGAAGCTGGCCGGCGAGCCCGCAGCCATCGAAGACGCGAAGACCCGCAATTTTGTTTTCGACGTCACCTGCAAACTCGCCGCGGACCAACCGCCGGTGCTGCACGTGCAAGGCGTGACCATTACTGGTGAAAACACCGTGGAAGTGAAGGCTGAGAACGGCAGCCCGGCGAAGCTGCCCAAGGGCGCGAAGTGTTGGGCGACCGAAACTGACGCTGCGGGCGCAATCGCAACGGCTATCGATCATCACGATTTCGATTCCGGCGCCCTTGTCGACCCGGCCAATCCGGACGAACTCGCCGAAATTACCATCACCGCGACGAACACCGTGGAAAAACCGCGCGTGCCGTTGAAGGTTGCCAAGGTGCTTGTGGCGAACGGTTCGACTGGGAGCGACGAGTTCGGGATCAACTACCTCTGTTCCGCGCCAGGGCGCGACGATGCCGGTGCGGAAGTCCCCGCTGAGGGCTCCGTCAAGGTCATGGCGGGCAACGACGTCACCGTCGGTAATTTCCCGGTGGGCACAGATTGCGAACTCACCGCCGAAACGCCTCAGGATCGCAAAGGCTATACGCTGCACGTCGACCTCGGCGATCGCGTCCAAGTGGCGGCGCCCGGCGTAACCCTCGTGGCCACCAATACCTATACGCGCGACCTCGGCGCTTTCGAGGTAGCCAAGGTTATCGGCGGCGACGATGCCGACGCGGTGAAGGACAAGAAGTTCCTTGTCAACTACAAGTGCGTTGACCCCAATGGTGGCGATGAGATGTCTGGAACCGTGCCTGTTTCCCAAGCGGGTGGCCCGGCACGCGTCGCGGGTATACCCACCGGTTGGGAATGCACCGTGAGCGAGGACGAGGCGTCCGCGGAGCGCCCCCACTACACGCACACCAAGCGTGACGTGACCCCCGCAACGTTTACCGTTGCCGATGCGCACAATGCGGTAGCGGTGACGGTGACCAACGAGTACTCCCGCGACCACGGCAGCTTCAAAGTGACCAAGAAGGTCACTGGCGACGACGCTGCAACCTTCCGCGACAAGGTGTTTAAGGTGAACTACACCTGCGGCGACCAGACTGGCGTCATCGACGTTAAGGGCGACGGCGTCGCAGTCCCCGGCCCGCGGGTACCCACGGGTACGACTTGTACCCTGGCTGAAGATCTCGGCTCGGCAGCAGTGGACAATTACGCTGTCGCCCCGATGGTAACCCCCGCCGCGTTCGTGATCGCAGAGAAGGACGCAGTGACCGCGGTAGAGGTGACCAACGAATATAAGCGCGACAAAGGCGGATTGGCGCTGACTAAGCAAGTCACCGGCGACGCCGCGACCCAAGCGCCGAAGGAGTTCACCTTCGAATACACCTGCACCGGATTCCCCGCCGGCGAAACACGCAAGGCCAAGGTAACTCCGGGCAAGGTCACCCAAATCACCGATCTGCCCACCGGTACCTGCACCGTAACGGAATCAGCCGCCAACGTCGCTGGCACTGACCTCGTTACCCAGCTCAGTGTCAATGGTGGCGATGCGGTTGCCGGAAACAGTGTTGAGGTGAACGTCGAAAAGCAACAAACGGTGAGTGTGCACGCGGTGAATGATTACACTGCACACCGCGCATCGTTCGAAATCACCAAGGTTGTCGAAGCCGACGTAGACCCGGCGGACATCATCGCCAACAACGTCTACGAATTCACCTACCGGTGTGAAGGCAACGGTCAGCACGAAGGCAACCTCTACGTCCGTGCCGACGGCAAACCTGTCGCCTCGCCGGCGCTTCCGGTGGGAAGCAAATGCACCGTCGCCGAGGTGGCCGGTTCCGCAGCCGAGGCCGGATTCGACGTGGAAACCCCCAAGCCTTTCGAATTCACACTCGGTGAGAAAGACACCGTGCACAAGATCGATGCGGTGAACAAATACACCAAGCATCGCGGCACGTTCTCCCTAGCCAAGGTGGTTAACACCCCGGTAGATATCGGGGACATGTCCTACACCTTCGGTTACGAATGCACCGATGGTACCAAGGGCGAGTTGGTGATCCCCGGTGACGGAACGGCTGTGGAATCCAACGCCAACATCCAAGTAGGGGCTAGCTGCCGGGTGTGGGAAGACGTTGACAAGGCGCAACGCCCAGGGTTGTTGCTGCGGCCCGCCGGTGAAATGACCTTCACCATTGAAACGAAGGGGCAGCACGTAGCGCTCACGGCGGTAAACACCTACACCCCGCCGGTGATCCCGCTGATCCCATTGATTCCGATCGTGCCACCGCTCAACCCCGTGGTGCCCGGTCAACCAACCCCGCCCGCGAACGGAAACGTTCTTACGCAGATTGTGGAAAAGGGCAGCCAGCTGGCCAAGACCGGCGTGAGCGGGATGGTTTTGCCACTCGCCGGATTCGCATTGGTCCTTATCGCAGGAGGTGCACTGCTGATACGTCGTAAAAAGGGCTAGCGCATACGCTAGCGACCTTGTTGGTGGCTAGCAGGATTCGTTGGTGAGAAGCGTCGGCCATTCGCGTCGGCGCTTTTCGCATTTTTGCAGTACGTCGAGCTATGCAGGCTACGGAGTTTTCGCCTAGCCCCGCCGCCCGAAAAATCCGGCAATATGTGGCGCAAGTCTCACTCCATACAGTACGATGTGCTTACAAATCGTACATTTAGGAGGTTCCGTGGTTTCCAAATCCCCGTCAGACGCGGACGCAACAGACGTTGTCATTGTTGGCGCCGCTCGCACGCCGCATGGCCGGTTGCTTGGCCAGCTAGGCTCGTATTCTGCCCCCGCGTTGGGCGCAGTGGCTATTGCGGGAGCGCTCGGTGAGATACCGGCATCCGAGGTGGAGGCCGTGATTTTGGGTCAGGTGTTGCAGGCGGGCGCCGGGCAGAATCCTGCGAAGCAGGCCGCTCTTGCTGCTGGGGTCTCGCCCGCTGCGCATACGTGCACCGTGAACAAGGTGTGCCTTTCCGGCCTCACCGCGATTATCGACGCCGCGCGTCTCATCCGTTCCGGCGAGGCTACCGTCGTGGTTGCTGGGGGGATGGAGTCTATGTCCCAAGCCCCGCACTTGCTATCAAAGGTTCGCACTGGCCAGAAGTACGGCCAGATCACCGCACTCGATCACATGGCCCACGACGGCCTCACCGCAGCTGACCTCGGCATTTCCATGGGTGAATTGACGGAGCGGTTTGCGGACCGCTACCCAGTCACCCGGGAGGAGCAGGACGAGTGCGCGGCGGCATCGCACCAGCGCGCCGCGGCGGCGTGGGCTGATGGGTCCATGGCCCGTGAGGTTGTTGAGATTGCGGGGGTGTCCCAGGATGAGGGCATCCGCCCAGATTCCACGCGGGAGACCTTGGCAAAGTTGCGTCCGGCGTTCGTTCCGGACGGGTCCATCACGGCCGGCAATTCGTCCCCAATCACTGATGGTGCCGCCGCCGTGGTGTTGTGCACTCGGGGGTATGCGCACCAGCAGGGCTGGGAGATCCTGGCCACGTTGCGCGCAGTGGGGCAAACCGCCGGCCCGGACTCTTCGTTGCAGCAGCAGCCCGCGGATGCGCTTCGGGCGGCTCTGCAGCGCCAGGGCTGGGAGGCGTCCGAGCTGGACATTGTGGAAATTAACGAGGCGTTCGCCGCCGTGGTGGTGCATTCCGCTCGCGCGCTTGGGATTGACCCCGCGAAGGTAAACGTCAACGGCGGCGCCATCGCCCTTGGCCACCCGATTGGTGCATCCGGCGCCCGTCTTGTGGTCCATGCGGCGCACGCGCTGGCGGCTGGGGCGGGTACGCGCGCCGGGGTGGGATTGTGCGGCGGCGGCGGCCAAGGCGAAGCATTGTTATTGGAGCGAGGTTAGCATGGCTATTTTGACTGAAGTTCGAGGCAAAGCGGGCATTATCACATTGAATCGCCCGCAGGCGATGAACGCCCTGACCCTCGAGATGGTGCGCGAAATGCAGGCCGCGCTTGATGCCTGGCGGGACGACCCGAGCGTGGAATTGGTGATCGTTCGCGGCGCGGGCGAGCGCGGGTTGTGCGCGGGCGGCGACGTGATCAGCCTCTACCACGACGCGCGTGCCCATGGCACTCAGGGGGCAACCTTTTGGGCGGAGGAGTATCGCCTTAACCTGGATATCGCCCAGTACCCCAAGCCGTATGTGGCCTTGCAAACCGGGATCGTGTTGGGCGGCGGCATCGGCATTTCCGGGCACGGTTCGCACCGGATTGTCACTGACGATACCCGCGTGGGAATGCCCGAAACCGGTATCGGATTCGTCCCGGACGTGGGCGGCACCTACCTGCTCAACCAGGCTGCGGATCATCTGGGCACCCACCTCGCCCTCACCGGGGTGCATGTGGGCCCCGCTGAAGCGATTGCGTGTGCCCTTGCGGATTGGTACGTGCCCGCGGGCCGCATTGAGGAACTGGTCGCGGCGTTGTGCGAACACGGCGTCGATAAGCTGGGGGAGTTTACGGAGGAGTTGCCGCCCGCTTTCGGCGCGGATCGGGAAGCCATGGCGCGCGTATACGACGCAGACACCGTAGAATCCATCCTCGCGCTTCTCGACGCCACGCCGTCCCCCTGGGCCGCGGACGCCGCCCGCCGAATCCGACGCAACAGCCCCCTCGCGCTCAAAGTAACCCTCGAATCCCTCCGGCGAGCAGCCACCCAAACGCTCGCGGAAGCGTTGGACACCGAATTCCGAGTATCCATGAACATGCAACGAGGCACCGAATTCGTGGAGGGAGTGCGGGCGCAACTCGTGGACAAGGACCGCACCCCACGTTGGGCGCACGCCACCCTGGAAGACGTCACCCCCGACATGGTCGAAGCAATGTTTGCCCCCGTGGACGACCCACGGGTGGCGGAACTCAACCTTAGTGAACAGGACACCCCATGACATACGACAACATTCTGGTAGCAACCACCGGGCGCGTAGCCACCATCACCCTGAACCGGCCCAAGGCGCTGAACGCGCTTAACGACGCCACGATGCGCGAGGTCGTCGCAGCGGCACAAACCTTGGACGCCGACCCCGGAATCGGATGCATTATCATTACCGGTTCCGAACGGGCATTCGCTGCGGGCGCCGACATTAAAGAGATGTCCGAACAATCCGCGACCGGGATGTTCAGCTCCGATTGGTTCGCCGGGTGGGACGGACTCAGCGCCGTGCGCACCCCGGTAATCGCGGCGGTATCCGGCTATGCACTCGGCGGCGGCTGCGAACTCGCCATGATGTGCGACTTTATCCTGGCGTCCGAGACCGCGAAGTTTGGGCAGCCGGAAATTAACCTGGGGGTTTTGCCTGGCATGGGTGGTTCGCAACGCTTGACTCGCGCGATCGGCAAGTCGAAGGCCATGGACATGTGTCTTACTGGGCGCATGATGGATGCCCAGGAGGCTCACCAGGCGGGGTTGGTTGCCCGCGTGCTGCCGGCGGAAGGATTCCTCGACGAAGTGGCGAAGGTTGCCGAGCTGATTGCCTCGAAGTCACTCGTGGCCGCGCAAATGGTGAAGGAAACCGTCAACGCCGCGTTTGAAACCACACTTCAGCAGGGCATCATGTTCGAGCGCCGTGTATTCCACTCCGTGTTTTCCTCTGAAGACCAAAAGGAAGGCATGGCCGCCTTCGTGGAAAAGCGCGAACCTAACTTCAAACACCGCTAGCCGCCCGGCGCTCATGCGCCGTGGGCTGGCGCGTGCGCCGCAGCGTGACACGACGCACGCTGCGGCGGGGTTAACCCCCGGCGGGGGTTAACCTTTTAGCGAAGGGAAATCCGAGTCTGCGTATTCGGTGCCCACGGTGCTGGCACCCTGGTCGGTTTTATGGATCTCGTTTTCGCGGCGTCGTAAATCAACGCGGCGAATCTTGCCGGAGACCGTTTTCGGGAGTTCGAAAAACTCTAACCGGCGGATGCGCTTATAGGGGGCCAGTGCGTCGCGGCAATGCTTGAGAATCGCTTCGACGGTATCAGCGGTTGGCTCCCAACCTGGGGCGAGCGCCACGTAGGCTTTTGGCACGGCGAGGCGGATCGGGTCCGGGGAGGGGACCACAGCAACCTCAGCGACGGCAGCGTGCTCGATGACCGCGGACTCGAGTTCGAAGGGGGAGAGCCGGTAGTCAGAAGCTTTAAACACGTCATCGGAGCGGCCCACGTAGGTGAGGTAGCCGTCTTCGTCGCGCTCGGCAATGTCGCCGGTGTGGTAGAAGCCGTCGCGGAAAATCTCCTCGTTCTTATCGGGGTCGCCGTAGTACCCGGGGGTGAGGCCGACGGGTCGGGGATCGAGGCGGAGGCAGATTTCGCCGGTGTCGCCGATTTCATCCGTGGCGGGGTCGATCAGCACGACGTCGAAACCCGGGAGCGGGCGGCCCATGGAGCCGGGCTTCACAGGTTGGCCCGGGGTGTTGGCTGTTTGCACCGTGGACTCCGTTTGGCCAAACCCGTCGCGGATGGTGGTGTTCCAGGCGCGCTCCACCGTGGAAATCAGTTCGGGGTTGAGCGGTTCACCGGCGGCAACCACTTTCGTCGGGGGTGTCTTGAGGCGGGTCAAGTCGGCCTGGGCGAGCATGCGCCACACCGTCGGCGGGGCACAGAAACTGGTCACCCCCTCGATGGCCATCTTTTCCATGAGCGCCGCGGCATCAAAGCGGGCGTAGTTGTAGAGGAATACGGTGGCACCCGCGATCCACGGCGCGAAAAAGTTCGACCAGGCGTGCTTGGCCCAGCCGGGGGCGGCGACGTTGAGGTGCACGTCGGAAGGGGTGAGCCCGATCCAATACATGGTGGACAGGTGCCCCACCGGGTAGGAGGTGTGCGTGTGTTCCACAAGCTTTGCCTTGGAGGTGGTGCCGGAGGTGAAATACAGCAGCAACGTCTCATCAGCGGGCGTCGGCTCCGTGGGCACGAACTCTTCCGGCGCCTCGAAGGAATCGGAATAGCGCAACGTGGGGTGCGCGGATTGCGCGGCGGGCTCCTGGCCAACCTGGATGACGGTGAAGTCGCCGGGGACGTCTTGGAATTTCGCGGCGTCTTCAGTGCCGGACACAACCCAGGAAATCTGGGCGCGGGCGGTGCGGTCCGCTAGGTCGGCGGAGCCCAGCATGGCGGTGGCGGGGTTGATCACGAACCCGGCTTTGATGCAGGCGAGCATGGTTTCCCACAGTTCCACCTGGTTGTTGAGCATGAGCATGACGCGGTCGCCCCGCTGCACGCCTTGATCCAGCAACCAATTGGCCAGTTGATTCGAACGCCGGGAGAGTTGGTGGTAGGTGCGCCGCGTGTCCGTGCCGTCCATTTCGGAGATGACCAAGGCTTCTCGGTCCCGCGAATCTGGGTGATTTCCCAGGTAGTCGAACCAATCCAGGGCGAAGTTGAAATGCTCGAAGCGCGGCCAGGTGAATTGTTCGCGCGCGGCCGCATAGTCTTCGCGGAGGTCGAGCAATTGGTCGCGGGCGGCGAGGAATTTGGCGGTCGTGGGGCTGAGGTTGCTCATGGTGCTCCTTCTTCGCGCCGGTCGGCGCTAATCCAACAGTCCGAAGCGCTTGAGGTATGCGCTGCGCCATACCCCAGGTGCAGTGTGATGTATGTCGCAGTCTAGACGCTCGCGAGTACGAACGTATACGCAAACGTACACATCGGACATTGGGCACCCCTAAACGGGTGAGCTAGGGTTGCTGGTGGATTCCATGCATCACAAGCTGCCCAAGCTCCTTATAGGTCTGCGCAACCGGCAGGGTATCTGCGTATACGCCCTGCTGAATCTGCTGCATGGTGGTTTCGATGAGCCGAGCCACAAACTCCGCGGGCAGCGGCCGGAATTGCCCGTCCGCCACCCCGCGCCGGAGCAATTCAAGGATGCGTTGGGTTGCCGCCTGGGTATTCGTGGCGTAAATTTCCCGCGCCACCGATTCCTGCGCCAAATCCCGCATGAAGTGCGACGATGCTGGTTGCAGGGCGTCAAAAATGGCAGCGAAGTACGCCTCGAGGGCATCACGAGCGTTGCTGTGTTCGGCGAGTGAGGCTTCGGTGTGTTGGGTGATCTCTCGGAAGAAGTCGCGCACCACTTTTTGGATAATTTCGTCGCGGGAGCGGCCGAGTGCGTACATGGTGGACTTGGAGCAGTGGAGCTCTTTGCAGGCGGAGTCGATGGTGAAGTCCGCGAAACCGATGTCTAAGAACTGGGCCCGCAGGGCGTGGAATAACTCTTGCTGGCGTCCAGTCATCGTTGTGCTCACAGTGCTCCTTCGGGGGTGAATTAACGCCGTTTCGGGGGTGTTGGGGGTGGCGTTCAGGGTGGAAAGTGTGCCTGATTCCACCTAAGTCTTCCACAGCCACCCGCGGAACTGTACTATGTGAGCCAAGATCGTACTGTGTGGCGCAGGTCACTCCATCGGGGTGGCATGAACGCCGCCCCAGAGAGAGGAAGAGAATCCGATGATCAGCCCCACCGACCCCCAGTTGCTGGCCGGCGTGAAATTCCCCGACGCTGACATCTTGCACGTGGCACACATGCTGCCCGCGGACGAGCAGCAACGCTTGGCGGAACTGCACGAATTCCTGCAAACGGAGATTCGCCCGGCCGTCGGCGAATACTGGGACCGCGAGGAATTCCCTTTCGATCTCGTCCCGAAACTCGCCGAACACGGCCTCGGCGAACTGGAGTTTTCGGGGGCGTCGCGGCTCTTCAAGGGGCTGGCCTATGCGGAGGTAACGCGGGCGGATGTGTCACTTTCCGCGCTCGTGGGCATCCACAACGAACTTGTGGTGGATTTCATGGATCAGCTGGCGTCCGAGGAGCAGAAGCAAACCTGGCTGCCCGGACTGCGCACCTTTGAAAAGCTCGGTTGTTTTGGGCTGACGGAACCCGATCACGGTTCGGACATTGCGGGCGGGCTCGCCACCACTGCGGAGCGCACCGCCGACGGTTGGGTGATCAACGGCGCGAAACGCTGGATCGGTGGCGGCACCTTCGCGGACTTTGCCATCGTGTTTGCCCGAGACGTGGCGGACAAGCAGATCAAGGGTTTCATTGTGGAGCTCGACCGGGAAGGAGTGACCAAAACCAAGATCGCGCGCAAGATGGGCCTGCGCATTATGCAAAACGCGGACCTGAAGTTCGATTCCGTGCTCATCCCGCACGAAAACCTCATGCCGGGTTCGGAATCCTTCGCCGCCACCAACGTTGCGCTGTGCAACTCCCGGGCGTGGGTGGGCTGGCAGGCCGCCGGCATCCAGCTGGCCATCTTCGACCGCGCTCGCGCCTACGCACTCACCCGGGAGCAATTCGGCCGGCCGCTGGCGAAGTTCCAGCTGGTGCAGGAGCAACTGGCTCGCATCTTGGGCAACACCACCGCCACGCTCGGCATGATGGCGCATATCGCCCGCCTGCAGGAAGACGGCAAGTTCGATATGCCGCACGCCGCGTTGGTGAAGGCAACGGGCACGCGCCTCGCCCGGGAGTCGGCGCAACTAGGTCGCGCCATGGGCGGCGGCAACGGGATCCTCACCGAGCACGAGCTGTCCAAACTGCTTGCGGACGCCGAGATCCTCTACACCTATGAAGGCACCTACGAAATCAACTCCCTGATCGTCGGCCGCGCCGTCACCGGGGTTTCCGCATTCGTCTAACCAGCCGACACCACACCCGGCACCACAAGGAAGTAAAGGAACGACACAATGCAACTCACCAACGAGCACGTGGTCTTTATCAGCGGCGGCGCGTCCGGCCTCGGGGCGGAATCGGCACGCCAGTTCGCTGCCGCGGGGGTCAAGGTCGTGGCGGCGGACCTGCACATCCCGGAGGAACAGACCCCCGGCGTGCACTATATTCAAACGGACGTTACGGACGCCGCCCAGGTCGCCGCTGCCGTTGCGGAAGCCAGCACCCTCGGCGAATTGCGCTGCGCCATTGCCTGCGCTGGCATCGCCCCCAGCATGCGCATCGTGGGCCGCAGGGGAACCCACGATCCGGACTTGTTTGCCAAGGTGATCAGCATTAATCTGTGCGGCAGTTTTCACGTGTTGGCCGCCGCCGCGGAGGCAATGTCCCAGCTGGAACCTATCGACGCCGAGGGACAACGCGGCGTAGTCATCCTCACAGCCTCCGTCGCAGCGTTCGAAGGGCAGATCGGGCAGGCAGCCTACGCCGCCTCCAAGGGAGGGGTGCATGCGCTCACGATTACCGCCGCCCGCGACCTCGCCTCCCAAGGTATCCGCGTATGCGCAATCGCCCCCGGCGTGGTGAACACCCCGATGATGGCCGCCATGCCCGACAATGTGCGCAATGAGCTCGAGCAGCGCGTGCCGTTCCCGCAGCGCATGGCGCACCCTTCCGAGTACGGTAAGTTGGCCCGCGCCATCGTGGATAACAATTACCTCAACGGCGAAACAGTGCGTCTCGACGGCGCGCTCCGCATGCAACCCAAATAGCCCCCCGGCCCCTACTGGAATGGCACCAACCCCCAGTAGGGGAACACCGCCCGCGAGGTGGCGATCATGGAGGGGTCGGGGGAGTGCGTCATCACGTGGCCGGGGTCAAACGCCGCCAAATCCGGCAACGCATCCAGGTCACCTAAGGTGCGGGAGGCGCGGCACGCCACCGCAGACTCCCACCCATCCGGCATTCGGGTGGCGGGGTTAAGCTCCACGCCCGCCACGGCCGCCAACACCTGATTCCATACCCGGGCGACCGAATCCCGTTGGTAGCCGCCGCCGCCCAACGCCACCCACCTGCCAAAGGCGAATCGATCCGCCCAATTGGCCAGCGAACGGTACGCCACCGCCAATGCGTCCGCGGAAATCCGCAGGTGGGTAAGTGGATCCTCGCGGTGCGGATCCGCACCATGCTGGCTGATAATGATCTCTGGGCGGAATCGCTGCAATACCGCCGGAACAATACTGTGCACATTGCGCAACCAGTCTACGTCGCTCACATTGGTTTCCAACGCCACATTCACGGCGGTGCCATACGCACTCGGCCCGCCGATATCCCCCGCGTGGCCAGTACCAGGAAACAGGTAGAGCCCAGACTCGTGGACGGAAATGGTGACCACCCGTGGATCGTCCCAAAACACTCGCTCCACGCCGTCACCGTGGTGGGCGTCTAAATCGATGTACGCCACCCGGCGCGCCCCGTGGTTCAGCAACCATTGGATTGCCACCGCGGCGTCGTTTAGCATGCAAAACCCCGACAACTCAGCAGCTTGGGCGTGGTGCAAGCCGCCCGAAATATTCACCGCGCGACGTGTCCGGCCCGACCACACCGCGTGGGCGGCCGCAACCGTGCCGGCCACCACGCGGGAAGCCACCGCCGGCAAGTGCGGCACCAGCGGATTATCCGAAGTACCAATCCCAAACTCCGGCGCCGGCTCACCCCGCCGCAACGCCGCCAAGTATTCGGGCGTATGCACGAGCTTTAGCAAGGCCTCGTTCGCCGGCGGTGGTTCCACAATTTCGAACAAATCCAGCAGGCCCAAATGGTCCGCGAGCTGCATGGTCAACCGCACCCGGTCCGGGCCCATCGGATGGCGCTTGCCAAAGCTATAGCGCTCTAGCTCCTCATTGTGAATCAGCAGCGGGCGCATCACACCGACCTCGCAAGCGGGTCCCGATGCCGCGGCAACGCCGCCACCCGCAGCCGCGCGCCCACCACGTGCGTATCTTCGGCTGCGGCAATCACCGGGGTCAGTTCTACTTCAACCACCTGCGCGAACTCCTCCTTGAGTTGCGCCAGCCGTACCAACAGCTGCTGCACAGAATCCAACCGGGCAGGTCGGGTGCCGCGGTATCCATGCAACAGGGGAGCAGCGTGTAATTGCTCCAACATTCCCGCGGCATCCGCCAGGCGCAGCGGTGCCGTCCGCCACGCCCGATCCGCCAGCAAGTCCGAGCTCACGCCCGAAACTCCGACCGATACCATTGGGCCCAAGACCGCATCTTCCAGCGCTTTTACGCTGAGCGACACCCCAGCCGCCACCGTCGGTTGCACTACCGGGCGTAGCCCCGCGGCGTCTGCGCGTTCCGCCAGCCCCAACTCCACGGCGGTTTCCCCGAGCAGGCGCCAAGCCGTGGCGAGCTCTGTTGTACTGGCGATATTTCGGTGGATGGTGGAGAGCTCGGGCCGCCCCCGCACCGGGTCCGCGGTGGCCTTGAGCACCACGTTCCAACCGAAGAGTTCGGCAGCTTGTTCAGCTTCCTCGAGGGTGGTTACCTCCCGCCACGGGACCAGCTCAACACCGTACGCCGCGAGAATCGCCTGCGTTTCCTCGTCCGTTGCCCACCTTCCTTCGGGGGTTTCGCGAAGGATCTCGTCCACCGCCCGCTGTACCGTGTGCTTCTCCCCGGCGACGGGCTGTTCTTCCACAATGTCGGCGGCCTGTACCTCAGCCCGCAACCGTTGATTTCGCACAATCGCCGCAAGGGCCTCCAGCGCGTCCGCGTACGCGCCGAACGTAGGTAATTGGCCCTCGTGTTCGGACTCCTGTTGCGTTGCGACATCGCGGAACCCAACGAACACACCAACGATCGGCGTGTTTTCTCCCGCGGCCGCCAAGCGGGACAACCCGCCATGAACCTCATCGAGAATCGGGTCCCCGATCTCCACGGCGGCTACCACGACGGCGTGCGCATCAGGATCCCGCAGCGCATCTTGCGCGGCCTCCAGCAGACCCGGCACCGGATTATCCGTCACGGTCACGGCATGGGGCTGCAGCCCGAACCGCAGCGCCGCTTGCGCCATTTGGTCACTCAAGCCCGCTGAATTGGAAATCACCGTCACGTTACCGCCGCGCGGCAGTGGTTGGCGCGCCAAAATCTGCGCAATATCGAACATGCCATCCCGCCTGGTGACCACAATTGCCCCAGTGCGGCTAATCACCTCATCAAGCGCCGCCGGTGGGGCTACCGGGCGCGGATCCGCCTGCGCGGTGGCGTGGTGCGTGCTGGGGGCGTGGCGGGCCGAATGCAATGCCCGCGACGGGGTGAAGATGACGATGTGTTTTTCCAGGGCGAGGCGGCGCAGCACCCGGAAGAATTTCCGCGGGTTTCCGATGGCATCCAGGGAGATAAGGCATACCTCGGTAGCGTCGTCATCGATCCAATACTGGATCACATCGTTGGCGGTGACGTCCGCAAACGCACCCGTGGCAACGAAGGAGCTGATCCCGCAGCCGCGCTCCACCGCGTGGGAAAGCACCAACGTGGCCACGCCCGCCGACTGGGTAAAAATGCCGGTACTACCGTGCGCGGGAGCCGGGGCCGGGGAGGCATTGAGGCGGATCTTCGGATCCGAATTAATCAACCCCAAGGCCGCTGGGCCCAATGCGCGTAACCCGTGGGCGCGGGCTAGGGAGACGAAATGCACCTGCTCATCTGGGGTCAGGGCTGGGTTGTGCCCGCGCGCCAACACCAACATCCCGCGGGCATTCTTCGCTGCGGCAGCAGCTAACAATGGCTCGAGCTCCGCCGCATCGTATTGGGCGATGACCAAGTCAATTTCCCCAGAGATGGCTTCCAAATCCGCAGCGGCCCCGCCGGATTCGGGAGTCGAGGCGGCGAGGATGTGCAATTTCTCGTTGAACGGGGCGTCGACAAGCTGTGCGATGATGGTGCGCATGCGGGAGAGGTCGCCCACCACGGCGATGGACTCTGGGCGCAGCAGCCGGCGAATGGAGGCGGCCTCCGACTTCCGCTCACGCTGCTGCATAACGTCGAAGGAACGTTCGGTTGGGTCGATGGGGAAATCGACGCTGATAAAGCCGTCTTCAAGCTGGGGCTTTACCTCGTAACCGGCGCGAACAAACACCTGCACCATCGCACGGTTTTGCGTCAGCATTTCCGCAAAAAACCGCTCTACGTTATTTTCTCGGCCGACCTCAGCGAGGTGCTCCAAAAGAATATTCGCAGCGCCCTTGCCTTGGTAGCTGTCCTGCACCAAAAACGAAACATCAGCCACGCGGGACGGCAGAAACGCGTCTAGGACGCGGTAGTGGGCCGTGGCCACAATCTGGTCATGCGAACAAATGAGCAGGGTGACCTGGTTGTAGTGGTCAATGTCTAGCCAGGAATCCAAGTCTTGATCGCTGAGCGTGGGATGCGCGGAGAAAAACCGCAAATACTTCGACTTATCGGACACCCGTGCGTAAAACTCGACGAGTCCTTGGCGGTCCGCGGGGTGCGCAGGGCGAAGCACCGCAATGCTGCCATCGGCCATGACAACGTCCGCCTCCCAGGAAGAGGTCGATGCGTTCGAAGCGGTGGGCTGGCGTTCGGTGGGGTGGGGCATGTGGCGCTAAACCTCCCGGTAGTAAGGTGACGCAAGTTTCAACACGGCTACATTAGTGATCTAGGTTACTGCAAGTCTGTGCGGTGAGGATGCGGAATTTGTATTTCGGGCAAGCCATGGGGTAGGTTCACTCATCGAAGTTTGATCGGCGCGATGCCGAGTTCAAGTTTCACCGAAGACCGTTGGTTGCCCCGCAGATGTGCAGGGCCGAAGGGATCCGCGCAAAGACGGATACAGCCCACGCAGGAGGACTTGGAGCATTCCCATATTTGTATGTGATGCGCCCTGTACTCTTGGCGGATCAAATACATACGTTTATGAGGAAGGAGGCGAAGTAATGGCAAACGCAAAGAACATTGCTGCCGTAGCAGAGCTCAAAGCCCGCTTCGAAGCTACCGACGCTGTTGTGTTGACCGAATACCGCGGGTTGACCGTGGCTCAGACCACTGAGCTGCGTCGCGCGCTGGGCCCGGATGTCACCTACTCCGTCGCCAAGAACACCATGATCAAGCTGGCCGCTGAGCAGGCCGGCATCGAAGGTCTGGATCCTGTACTCACCGGCCCCACCGCTGTCGCCTTTATCTCCGGCGAAGCTGTGGACGCCGCGAAGGCGCTGAAGAAGTTCGGCAAGGATAACAAGGCGTTCGTGGTCAAGGGTGGCTACATGGACGGCAACTTCCTGAGTGCGGAACAGGTCGACGCCATCGCTGAGATGGACAACCTGGAAACCACCTACGCGAAGATCGCCGGTGCCATCAATGGCAGCTTGGCAAACACCGCAGGTCTGTTCGACGCGCACGCTTCTCAGCTGGCACGTCTGTTCGCTGCGTACGAAGAAAAACTGCAGGGCGAATAATTCAGCCCCGCTTGCTATTACCCCAAACTTTTGGGCGCTCCATTGCCGGGTGTGACAACAAAATCACAGGCAGTGGGCGGTGCCCACAAAATTGAAAGGATTGCCACCATGGCTAAGCTTACCCCCGAAGAGCTCATCGAAGCTTTCAAGGAAATGACCCTCATCGAGGCTTCTGAGTTCCGCAAGCTGTTCGAAGAGACCTTCGACGTTACCGCTGCTGCTCCGGTTGCAGTTGCTGCTCCTGGCGCTGCCGGCGGCGACGCTCCTGCTGCGGAAGAGAAGGATGAGTTCGACGTCGTGCTCGAAGACGCTGGCGCCAAGAAGATCGGCGTGATCAAGGCTGTCCGTGAGCTCGTTTCCGGCCTGGGCCTGAAGGAAGCCAAGGAACTCGTTGAGTCCGCACCGAAGGCCATCATCGAAGGCGCTTCCAAGGACGACGCTGAGGCCGCCAAGACCAAGCTCGAAGAAGCTGGCGCTAAGGTTTCCCTGAAGTAATTCCACGTTTGTATACGTGTTCCCCGCTTACCCGAGGTAGGCGGGGTTTTCGCGTATTGGCCTGCGCCCGCGGGTTTTAGGCCTGCAGAGAGTTGAGCGCTTCCGCGAGACCCTTTGCTATCTCTTCGGTGCGTTGCTCGGGGTCGCCGTCGTGCGCGCTGGAGAAGAATTGGAACTCGACTATGCGGTCGCCGAATGTGGTGGCGCAGATGCCTTTGTGCGTGTCGGACTGGGTGGGGTCCGTGCCTTCGCTGCATTGGAATGTGAAATTGTGGGCGCTGATGGAGCGGGTGGGGAAGCTGAGATTCATTTCCGTGAGGTAATTATCGATAAACCCTTCGCGGACTTCGGCTTGGTCCTCGCCGACGATCGGAGGGTCTCCAAGGATGGCGCGGACGCGGAATTCCTGGGTTTCATCGGCGTAGAAAATAATCGCAGTGTTATTGGGATTATCCACTTCTTGCGATTGCCGAGGCACACCCGCGATCGATTCAGGCAGCTCCAGGAATGCTTTATTCGCCAAGCTTGGGGAGCTTATTGTCGTTTCGGTGCTGCTGGTTGATTCGGTGGTGGCCGATGTGCTGCTGGCGGCGGTGGTTTCGTCCGAGGATGTGGGAGGCAGGCCGCATGCGGAGAGTGCCAGGGGTGCTGTGAGAAGCAGGGCGATGCTGAACGTGGTTTGCGAACGAGCGTTTTTCATAGGTGAAGCTTATCAGTGGGGGTTGTGCTGCGCATGGCCTGCGGCTGGATGTGGCCTGTGTGTTGCTTGCGGGCCGGTATGAACAATGTGCTGCCAAACGGCTAAAATGTGCCTCATGCTGCCAAAATCCAGAATTGTTTCAGCGCTGCTTGTTGGGCTCGGCGTCGCCCTACTGATTGCGGGCTTAGGTGCTCCGGGGTGGTTAGCGCCTGCGGGGCGGTTGCCTCTGGATTTTCCGGCGACGACGCTGACGCTTCGCGACGCCTCGGCTACCGTGCCGGATCCGAAGGAGGAGCGCGCCGTGGAAACCCCAGTGGTGAAACAAATTCACGTGGAGCTTATGGAGCCTTCAGACGCTACCTCCGTCACTGTTCGAGTGGGAACCACACTGCTGCGCGATAGCAAGTCTGCGGATAATGAGCGTTTGATTGGCGCGGAGGTGTGGAGCTACCGCATGGATCGTGATACTGGCGAGGCGGTCGGGGACGGCACGGTCGCGTTCTCGCCCGCAGACCCGGTCGCGCAGGTGCCGTTGGAGGGGGTGTGGGTAAAGTTTCCTACCTCCACGGAGGTAAAAGTGTTCGATCCCACCTTGCGGAAGGGATTCCCGGCTACGGAGGCTGAAACCACGGAGGTGTTTGGTAGGCAGGCGCGGGTATTTGTGCAGCGTGTGCCGGCTACTAAGGTCGGAGACGATCCCGCACTAGAGTTCCCCGAGGAGGATGGTTCAGTCACGCCGCTGTTCTTCTACCATAAGGCCGAACGGAAATATATGGTTGACCAAGCCACCGGAGTCGTGTTGGATGTGCACGAAAGCATTCTTGATTTCTATGGCACGGAAGATGGTGAGCAACGCCAGACGGTGATGGAGTTTGAGGGCAGCGGTACCGAGGACTCGGTCCGCGCGCTTGCCGAGTCGGTCAGTGGGGTTTCAGACGGTTCGTGGACACGCATGGCGCTGTATGGAGCTACTGTACTTGGCGGGATATTGGTACTGGTTGGAATCGTCGGAGTGTTCGGTTTGTGGGATCGCCGCGAGTTGAAGCATCGGAAGATGCGGCGCCGGTTACGGTCCTAACCTGACGAGGGGCTAAGTTCACCCCACCCCATTACCTTTACATCCACTGTGGTTTGGTATAGGCTATTTCGTTGCGCTGGAATCCGTGTCCACGTATTGTGTTCAGACCTTGATCAGATGGGCGAAAAACCCGACTTGACAAGGTCCTTTAGCGCTATCCGCGGCACGTTGGTTCCTAAAGCAGACCGAATGCTCAATAAATCAGCGGTCGGCGGCGGCCTAACCCACTTGAAGGGTCGTCGTTTGTCCGCGTGAGGTGCTGGAAGGACGCATCTTGGCAGTCTCCCGCCAGACCAAGTCAGTGGCCGAAATCCCCGGAGCTCCGCAGCGATACTCGTTCGCTAAAATCACGGAGCCAATCGAGGTTCCGGGTTTACTCGACCTACAACTGGAGTCTTTTGCATGGCTCATTGGCACGCCCGAGTGGCGTGAGCGTATGAAGGCCGAAGCGGCCGAGGGTACGCGGGTGACCAGTGGCCTCGAGGATATCCTCGAGGAACTGTCCCCAATTCAGGATTATTCCGGAAACATGTCTTTGTCACTCTCGGAGCCCCGCTTCGAGGATGTGAAGAATACTATCGATGAGTGTAAAGAAAAAGACATCAACTATTCAGCTCCGCTGTATGTGACTGCGGAGTTCGTGAACAACGAAACGGGTGAAATTAAGTCCCAGACCGTGTTCATCGGCGATTTCCCGATGATGACGGACAAGGGCACCTTTATTGTCAACGGCACTGAGCGTGTCGTGGTTTCCCAGCTGGTTCGCTCCCCGGGTGTGTACTTTGATCAGTCGATTGATAAGTCCACGGAGCGCCCGCTGCATTCCGTCAAGGTCATCCCTTCCCGTGGTGCCTGGCTGGAGTTCGATGTGGACAAGCGGGACACCGTCGGTGTCCGCATCGACCGGAAACGCCGCCAGCCTGTCACCGTGCTGTTGAAGGCACTGGGCTGGACAACTGAAGATATTGTGAAGCGCTTCGGCTTCTCCGAAATCATGATGTCCACCCTCGAAGCTGACGGTGTGTCCAACACGGACGAGGCCCTGCTGGAGATTTACCGCAAGCAGCGTCCCGGCGAGCAGCCTACCCGCGACCTTGCGCAATCCTTGCTGGATAACAGCTTCTTCCGCGCCAAGCGCTACGACCTGGCAAAGGTCGGTCGCTACAAGATCAACCGCAAGTTGGGATTGGGCGGGGACCGCGAGGGTTTGATGGTGCTCACCGAGGAAGATATCGCTACTTCCATCGAGTACTTGGTGCGCCTGCATGCGGGTGAAACCACCATGTCTTCGCCCACTGGGGAAACCATCCCGGTGGAGGTCGACGACATTGACCACTTTGGCAACCGTCGCCTGCGTACCGTGGGTGAGCTGATTCAAAACCAGGTGCGTGTGGGCTTGTCCCGCATGGAACGCGTGGTGCGCGAGCGCATGACCACCCAGGACGCGGAGTCCATTACTCCGACGTCCCTGATTAACGTGCGCCCAGTGTCTGCCGCTATCCGCGAGTTCTTCGGCACCTCCCAGCTGTCCCAGTTCATGGACCAGAACAACTCGCTGTCCGGTTTGACGCACAAGCGCCGCTTGTCGGCGCTGGGTCCTGGCGGCCTGTCCCGTGAGCGCGCCGGCATCGAGGTGCGCGACGTGCACCCCTCGCACTATGGCCGTATGTGCCCGATCGAAACCCCGGAAGGCCCGAACATCGGCCTGATCGGGTCGTTGTCTTCCTACGCGCGGGTGAACCCCTTCGGTTTCATTGAGACCCCCTACCGCAAGGTGGAAAACGGCAAGCTCACCGAGCAGATTGATTACCTCACTGCCGATGAGGAAGACCGTTACGTGGTGGCTCAGGCGAACACGCCGTACGACAAGGACGGCAACATCACCGAGGAACGCGTGGTGGTGCGCATGAAGGGCGGCGACATCGAGGTCGTCGATTCTTCCCGTATCGAGTACATGGATATTTCCCCGCGCCAGATGGTGTCGGTGGCTACCGCCATGATTCCGTTCCTTGAGCACGATGACGCGAACCGCGCCCTGATGGGCGCGAACATGCAGCGTCAGGCCGTGCCGCTGGTGCGTTCCGAGGCGCCGTTTGTGGGCACCGGCATGGAGTTGCGCGCCGCCTACGACGCTGGTGACTTGGTGATTTCCAAGAAGACCGGCGCTGTGGAGAACGTGTGCGCCGATTTCATCACCGTTATGGGTGATGATGGCATCCGCGACACCTATATGCTGCGCAAGTTCCAGCGCACGAACCAGGGTACTTGCTACAACCAGAAGCCGCTGGTCAACGTGGGCGACCGCGTCGAAGTCGGCCAGGTTATTGCGGATGGTCCCGGCACCGCCAACGGCGAAATGGCGCTGGGCCGCAACCTCCTGGTGGCGTTTATGCCGTGGGAGGGCCACAACTATGAGGACGCGATCATCCTGAACCAGCGCCTCGTGGAAGAGGACATCCTCACCTCGATTCACATCGAGGAGCACGAGATTGACGCTCGCGACACCAAGCTGGGCGCCGAGGAAATTACCCGCGAGATTCCAAACGTGTCGGAAGAGGTGCTCAAGGACCTCGACGATCGCGGTATCGTCCGGATTGGCGCCGACGTTCGCGACGGCGACATCCTCGTTGGTAAGGTCACCCCGAAGGGTGAGACGGAGCTGACCCCGGAGGAGCGCCTGCTGCGTGCCATCTTCGGCGAGAAGGCCCGCG
>NZ_JAUNKO010000005.1 GCF_030532715.1 Corynebacterium sp.
GGAAGTGCGTGGGAGAGTAGGACACCGCCGACACCAAAACCAAAAACAAAAAAAAGGGGAGGAGGAGCCACCACGGCCCCTCCTCCCCCTTTTTCGTTTCCACCAACTACAACCAAATACCTCGAGTCACACATTGTGCTCAATACGGGGTAGTATTGGGTGACTTTAAAGGTTGCGCTCCCTCGGTGTTTGTTGCTGTGGGTGTTGTTTATTTTCGGTATGAAAGGCTCCCTAGCACGAATGTCTGATAATTTTTCCCGCTCGGATCGCTCGGACCGGTCGGATTATTCTGGTGGTTCTCGGAACTATCGAGGCTCGGGCGGCTATCGGGGTGATCGTTCCCGGAATGAGCGTGATGGTTATCGCCGTCGAGACGATCGGCGCGGCGGGAGCTACCGTAGCGAGGGAGACCGTCGGGGTGATCGCCGTCATGCGCAGCGTGCGGGGGCGGGGCGTCGAGAAGAGTCGTCGTCGCGGGGCCCGCACCGGCCGGGTTTCCGGGAGGAACGTATTGCGAAGCGGCAGCAGGAGCCGGCGTTGCCGGATGATGTTTCGCCGCGGGATTTGGATCCGAGCATATTGCAGGATTTGAAGAGTTTGTCGCGCGACAACGCGGATACGGTGGGGCGCCATATGGTGATGGCGGCGGTACTTATGGAAGAGGATCCGCAATTGGCGTTGGCGCATGCGCGTGCCGCGAAGGACCGCGCGGGCCGCGTTGCGGTGGTGCGTGAGACGTGCGGTATTGCTGCGTATCATGCGGGCGAGTGGAAGGAAGCGCTGGCGGAGTTGCGTGCGGCACGCCGCATGAGTGGCGGTCCCGGCTTGCTCGCGGTGATGGCTGATTGTGAGCGGGGTCTTGGGCGCCCGGAGAAGGCACTGGAGATGGTACGCACGGAGGATACATCCAGTTTGGATGAGGCGGGCCGTGTGGAATTGGCGATTGTTGCGGCTGGCGCGCGTCAAGATTTGGGCCATGTCGACGCCGCGGTGGCTGAGCTGCAGCGCGTTGTGTTCGAGCCGTCGCGGAAGGGGATGACGGCGTCGAGGTTGTTCTATGCGTATGCGGATGCGCTGGCGATGGCTGGCCGTAGGGCCGAGGCCAAGGTGTGGTTCGGGCATGCCCAGCAGGCCGATGAGGGCGGCTTTTTGGATGCCGCGGAACGCATTGCTGAGCTTGAAAAATCGGGCTAACGCTGTGTGTTTCTAACGCTCCACTAGACTGTGGTGTTATGAGTGTTGCGAGTGACTATGACTGCCTCCTGTTGGACCTTGATGGAACCATGTGGGAGGGCGGTCGCCCCATTCCCGGCGCGGTTGAGGGCGTGCTAGCAACAAAGTTGCCGCTGTTTTACATTACGAATAACGCGTCGAAGGCCCCGGCGGTGGTCGCCGATCAGCTTTCGGGCATTGGGTTGTCCACGGACGCGGCACACGTGATGACGTCCGCCCAGGCGGCCGTTGAGTTGGCGGCGGAGCGGATAGCGCCGGGGTCTAAGGTACTGGTGTTGGGCACGCCGTCGTTTCAGCAATTGGCGGCGGATGCGGGCTTCGAGGTGGTGCATTCTGCCGATGATCAACCGGCGGCGGTATTGCAGGGCCATAATCCGGAAACCGGGTGGGCGGAGTTGTCGGAGGCGGCGATGTCGATTCACGCTGGTGCGCAATATATAGCGAGTAACCTTGACACCACGTTGCCCCAAGAGCGTGGGCTGGCTGTGGGCAATGGGTCGATGGTGGCGGCTGTGGTGAGCGCCACGGGGGTGTCGCCGGAGTCGGCGGGGAAGCCGAAACCCGTGATGTTTCACTCTGCGGCGGCGAAGCTGGGGGCGGAACGCCCCTTGGCGGTTGGGGATCGGCTGGATACGGATATTGCTGGTGGCATTGCGGCAGGCATGGATGCGTTCCAGGTGCTCACGGGTGTGAGTGGGTATTTTGATGTGTTGAATGCTCCGGTTTCCCAGCGTGCGAAGTTTCTTGGGGAGTCGATGCTCGATTTGGGGCAGCCGGCGGAGTTGTTGGAGCCGCGCCCTCAGGGTGGTTTTTCGGCTGTGTATTCGGATGGCGTGTTGGAGTTGCATGGGGGGTCGGCTACGGCAACGCCGATCCAAGCGTTGCGTACTGCGGCCGCCGCGGTGTGGGCGGTGAGCGCCGCAGCTGGTCTTGTGACGTCGGTGCGCGGTGTCGGATCGCACGCCCAGCGGGTATTGGAGGCGTGGTGGTAGCGCCGAAGCCGCAGGATCCGCGGGTGTCGCCGGAATCGGTGCGGCAGCGGGTGTCAGAGGTACTTGGGCGGCCTTCGGAGACGCTGGAGCAGGAGGCTGCGTTGTTGGCTGAGGCGCACGATATTGCGCAGGACGCGCTGAAATAAGGAGTGTTTGCATGGTTGCGCGAAGGCGCCTTGACGCCGAACTTGTGCGTCGAAAAATCGCTCGGTCTAGGGAACATGCGGTGGAATTGATTCGGGCTGGCCGTGTGGAGGTTGCGGGCATGCGTGCGACCAAACCGGCGACGGTGGTGGACCCGGAGGTGTCCATTCGCGTGGCCGCTGGCGACGATGCTGATTACGCCTCCCGCGGCGCGCATAAGTTGTTGGGGGCACTTGCGGCCTTCGAGCCCGCTGGCCTGCGAATCGAAGGGAAAAGGGTGCTTGACGCGGGGGCGTCTACTGGCGGCTTTACAGACGTGCTGTTGCGGCGTCACGCTCGCGAGGTTGTCGCGGTGGACGTTGGCTACGGGCAGTTGATTTGGCGGCTGCAAAACGATGATCGCGTTCGCGTCGTAGACCGTACGAACGTTCGAACATTGACACAGGTGGACACTGGGGGTCCGTGCGACATGATGGTAGGCGACTTATCGTTTATCTCGTTGCGCCTCGTACTGCCTGCGATTGTTTCGTGCATGGCCGAGGGTGCGGATTTGTTGCCCATGGTGAAGCCACAGTTCGAGGTTGGCAAAGACCGCCTGGGGTCTGGGGGTGTGGTGCGCAGCGCGCAGCTGCGGGCGCAGGCGACGCGCGAGGTTGCGGAGTTCGCGGCTACGTTGGGGTTGAGTTGTCAGGCGGTGGTGGCGTCTCCGCTGCCTGGACCTAGCGGCAACGTGGAGTATTTTTTGTGGTTGAAACACGATCATGGGGCATCGGCGCCGGCTGCCGATCAGCTTGAGAATATGATCGAACGCGCTGTAAAGGAAGGTCCGCAATGAGCCCACGCGAGGTGCTGCTTGTTCCGCACACTGGCCGTCGCACCAATGTCGAGTCGGCGGCTCGGGCTGCGGAGCTTCTCGACGCCGCGGGGATCGTTGTCCGAGTCCTTGTCTACCGCGATGCGAGTTCCGTGGCCGAACACCCAGTGTTGGGTAGGTTCGATTTGTACCGTCATTCCCACGAGGCCGCGCTTGGGGTGGAGCTGGTGCTGGTGTTAGGCGGCGATGGGACGTTTTTGCGCGCGGCGGATATTGCGCACAATGTGGACGTTCCGGTGTTGGGAATCAACCTCGGCCACATCGGTTTCCTCGCGGAGTGGGAGAGCGATTCGCTGGATGAGGCGATCCGCCGTGTCATCGACTGCGACTATCGTGTGGAGGATCGCATGACCGTGGATGTACGGGTGATCGACCACGCGCATCAGCAGCTTGGTGCCGGTTGGGCGCTCAACGAGGTGAGCATTGAAAATCAGGATCGCTCCGGGGTGTTAGATGTGCTGCTTGAGGTGGATGCGCGCCCGGTGAGTACGTTCGGTTGCGATGGGGTGTTGGTGTCCACCCCGACGGGTTCTACCGCATACGCGTTTTCGGCGGGTGGGCCGGTGCTGTGGCCCGAGCTGGACGCTATTTTGGTGGTGCCGAATAATGCGCACGCGTTGTTTGCTCGTCCGCTGGTGGTGAGCCCGCACTCCACAGTGGCCGTGGAATCCACTATGCGTTCGAATTCCGCGGAGGTGGTGATGGACGGGTTCCGTAAACTGCCCATGCCGCCCGGTTCTCGCGTGGAGGTGGTGCGCGGCTCCCGCCCGGTGCGTTGGGTGCGGCTGGATGATGTGACGTTCACGGATCGTTTGGTCACAAAGTTTCGCCTTCCGGTCGAGGGTTGGCGCGGCCCAGATTAGGGCGGATCATCACGCTTCGTCGTGTCTGTATGTGTCCAGCTAGTAGAGGGGTACAGTGTTGCTATGCTCGCGGAAATCACCATCGAAAATCTTGGCGTCATTCCGGCTGTGAGTGCGGAACTCCATCCCGGGTTGACGGTGCTCACCGGCGAGACAGGTGCCGGCAAAACCATGGTGGTTTCTGGGCTCCGGTTGTTGTGCGGTGGAAGGGCTGACGCCTCCCGGGTGCGCGCCGGCGCATCTCAAGCGGTGGTGGAGGGCCGGTTCGTGGTGGATGAGGCGCCCACGGAATCCCAAACAATTGTTCGTCAGGTGGTGGCGGCGGCAGGGGGATCCGCCGACGAAAACGGGGAGTTTATCGCCTCCCGAGTGGTGAATGCTTCCGGCCGTTCGCGTGCGCACCTTGGCGGGCGCGCCGTTCCCGCCGCGACGTTGCACGAATTCAGCGTGGAATTGTTGGCTATTCACGGGCAGAACGATCAATTGCGGCTGTTGTCTCCGGAGCGGCAACTCGAGGCTCTGGATCGGTTGGACCCGCAAATTTCCGAGTTGTTGGTGGAGTATCGTGAGCACTATCGCGTGTGGCGGGCGTTGGCCAAGGACCTGCAAGAACGCACGAGCAACCGACGGGAATTAGCACAAGAAGTCGATCGGCTGCAATTTGCAATCAATGAGATCGAACAGGTGAAACCGCAACCGAATGAGGACGCCGAGTTACAGGCAACCATCCGTAGGCTGCAGGACGTCGATACGCTTCGCGAGGAGGCGGCCACCGCACTTGCCGCCATTGATGGGGATGTGGAAGCCGCCAGCGAGGAATTGGTAGCTTCGGATTTATTGGGGCGGGCATGTGCGTCCCTGACGGGCAGTGACGATCCTGCGCTGCGGGAATTGGCAGATCGGCTGGCGGAGCTTACTTCGGCGTTGGGTGATATTTCCGCCGAGTTGGGGCAGTTTTTATCCGACCTGCCGGAGGACGTGCAGTCGCTGGAACAACTGTTGCAACGCCAGCAGCAATTGAAACAATTAACGCGAAAATACGCGCCCGATATTGACGGGGTACTTGCCTGGCGGGAAAAAGCGGAACGCAAGCTAAAATCGATAGATATTTCGAGTGATGCGGTGGCGCAATTACAGCAGCGAGTTTCGGCGGCAGAAAAGAAAATGCTTGCCTGCGCTACAAAGCTCACCAAGGCGAGAACAGACGCAGCCAAAGAATTAGGCAAGCAGGTCACAGAAGAACTTCATGGTCTTGCCATGCCAAAAACAAGTTTCGTCGTTGAATTGCGCACCGTTCAACCGGGGAAGTTTGGTGTGGACGAAGTTGAGTTTTTGCTCGCCCCCACGCTCGATGCTACGCCTCGACCGCTGGCAAGCTCGGCGTCCGGTGGCGAATTGTCCCGGGTGATGCTTGCGCTGGAGGTGATTCTCGCCGCGGGAAACACTGGGACGACACTCGTGTTTGACGAGGTTGATGCCGGCGTGGGCGGCCGTGCTGCGGTGGAGATTGGGCGTCGATTGGCGCGCTTGGCGGTGCGCAATCAAGTGCTGGTGGTGACGCACTTACCGCAGGTAGCGGCGTTTGCGGACGCACACCTCCACGTATCCAAAGACGTCGGCGAAGCCAACGCCACCGCTGGCTTGGAGCAATTGCACGGCGAGCGACGGGTGGCGGAGTTGGCGCGCATGCTGGCAGGTTTGGAGGATACGGATACCGGTCGGGCGCACGCTGCGGAGTTATTGGAAATGGCTGAATCGGAGCGTAAGCGTTTCTCAGTCTAGGGCGCGCCTCCACCCGTACTTGAGGGTTGCCCTGCACAATATGCTCCATGAGTCTTTTTTCCCGCAACTCAGATTTGCCTGGACTGCACGGGGTAATCCGCGATTGCACCACGAATGGGAAAGGTTTTAAACGCCTTTCCAGTGGTGATATTGCTGTGATCGACGCCCCAGATATGTCGCGTTCGTTAGCGCAGCGGCTTATTGATGCTTCCCCGGCGGCCGTGGTGAATGTTTCCCGCTTTACCACCGGCGCTTACCCGAATTTTGGTCCGCAAATGTTAACCGATGTGGACATTTTGTTGGTGGAGGGCGTGGGCTCGCAAATTTGGGACCAGTTGCGGGACGGTAAAAAGGCGAGAATCACCGACGATGGCCAGCTGTTTCACGGTGATAAGCTCATCGCTTCGGGGGTGGTGATCACAGCCGGCGATGCTGAAGAAAGCTTCGTGGAAGCACAGCGGGAATTGCTGGACCACATGGAGGCGTTTTTCGGGAACAATATCCAATTTATCCACTCTGAGGCGCCGCTGTTGATCGACGGGTTGGGTGTGCCCGATGTTGGTTTGGAGATTGAGGGGCGCCCCGTGGTCGTGGTGAGCCCTGGCCAAGGGCATCGAACACAGCTCAAGGATCTACGAAACTACATTCGGGAGTACTCCCCGGTGTTGATTGGCTGTGACGAGGCGGCGGACACGATCGTGGAGCTGGGCTATAAGCCCGATTTGATTGTGGGAAACCCGGCGGGCATTGGGGCGGACGCGTTGCGGAGCGGCGCGCGCGTGGTGTTGCCCGCCGACCCTGACGGCCATGCGGCTGGCTTGGAGCGTATTCAGGATCTGGGTGTGGGGGCGATGACGTTTCCCGCCGCCAGTGATTCCGCCACGGATTTGGCGTTATTGTTGGCGGATTACCATGGCGCGGTGATGGTGGTGAATGTGGGTGCGCCGCTGGATTTGATGCGCATTTTCGCCGCTGACCCGCACGCGACACCGTCGGCGTTGTTAACTCGCAGCAAGCTGGGCGGAAAACTTGTCGACGCTTCGGCGATCACCGAATTGTACGTGGTGCGGGGTACTGCCGGCTTGGCGTGGGTGTGGACGGCGTTGGCTGCGCTGGTGATGATCGCGGTGATTTTGGTCATCGCGGGCACCTCGGGCGATGGAAGCTTCACTGAGAACCTGGTAAGTACTTGGAACAACATTGCTCTGACGGTTCAGGGCTGGTTTAAGTAGGAGCATGTGATGTCGCTAAAAAGTTCCACCGTCACTGGCCTGATGCTGGGGATCGCCCTCGGCGTAGTTGTGGGGACCTATGTGCTGGGCCCGAATCTGCCGGGCGGAAGTAACCAGGAAAACACCTCCGCGATCGCGATGTTGGACGAGGCTCGTGACGAGGCGGAAGCGGCGAAAGCGCAGGCGAAAACGGTTGACCGCTATATTGCCAGCATTGCTGAGGGTACCGTGGATGCGTCCCTGATCGATCGTTCTGTGCTGGTGGTGACCACTCCGGATGCCTCAGACGAGGATGTGGAGCATGTGGATTGGTTGTTGCGCCGCGCGGGCGCCATCGACGCGGGCGTGCTGAAGCTTGAAAAGAAGTTTTTGGATCAGGAGTCCGCAGATAGTTTGAAGCGCATCGTTACGGATACGCTGCCGGCGGGCGCGCAGCTTTCCACGGATACCCTCGATCCCGGCATGCATGCAGGCGAGGCGCTTGGCTACGCGTTGGCATCGGTGGATGGCCAACCTTCCGCAAGTGACGAGGATCGAACCGCGCTGTTGGAGGCGCTGAAACAAGGCGGGTTTATTTCCTACAAGGACTCGGCGATTACCCCCACTCGGGGCGTGCTGTTGGTTACGGGGAACGATGACGGCTCCGAAAACTCTTTCGCCGCCGCGACCGTGGCGGCGTTGGCGCAGGGGATGGATTCCCAGGGGGTGGGCGTGGTAGTGGCCGGCCGCTTGCAATCCGCAGAGGAGGGCGGTGTCATCGGCCGGATTCGCCAGCGCCCCGAGGGCCGCGACAACGTGTCCACCGTGGATTCCGTTGATCAGAGTTTCGGACGCATGGGTGCCGTGCTGGCGATGGCGGAACAGCTTGAGGGTGGTTCCGGCGCGTACGGTGCGGCAACGGATACGGACGCCGCCGCGCCGCCGGTGGTGCCGCGCTAGCCGGCGGGCCACTATCGTGGGATGACATGACCGTTTCCAAAGAGCATTCCTTTACAGTTGTGGCGTCCGAGGTGCTTCTCGACGCCCCGATTATCGCCGTTCGCCGCGACCGCATCGTCATGCCCGGTGGCGGCGAATCCAACCGCGAAATCGTGGAGCATTTCGGCGCCGTCGCCGTGGTCGCGTTCGACGGCGAAAACATCGCACTGGTGCGCCAATACCGGCATTGCGTGCAAGATCGACTTTGGGAATTGCCCGCAGGTATTTTGGACGTCGCTGACGAGGACCCCCTCGAATGTGCCCGCCGCGAGTTGGTGGAGGAAGCGGGACACGCTGCTAAGACGTGGCACCTGCTGACTGATCTGGTGTGCTCGCCCGGGTTTTGCGAGGAGGCCGTCCGCGTGTACCTCGCCCAGACGCTTACCCCGGTGCCGCGACCCGTCGCCCACGACGAAGAGGCCGACATGACCCTGCGCTGGGTTCCGATAGCGCAAGCCCGTGAGATGGTCATGCGTGGCGAGGTTGTCAACTCCATCGCGATCGCCGGCATCATGACCGCCGCCGAGGTTTTGGCCGGTCGCAGCCCCGCGCGAAGCGTCGATGAGCCGTTCGACTTGCGGCCGCAGAGTTTGGCGCGGCGTCGCAAAGCGATGGGCTTGGGTGCGGATATGAAGCGGCTGTGACGGATCCAAACACCATAGCGGAAACCTGGCTGAACCATCTTGCAGTGGAGCGCGGATTATCCGCAAACACGCTGAGCAATTACCGCCGCGATGTGCAACGCTACCTCGACTGGTTGGGCGGCGCCGGCATTTCGGACCTTGCCGAGGTACGCACCACCGATATCGAACTGTATGTCGCGGATCTGCGCCGCGGGGGATTGGCTGCAGCGTCGAGTGCGCGGGCATTGGTGGTGGCCCGCGGTCTGCACAAATTTGCGGTGTCCGAAGGCCTCCTCGATGTGGATGTTGCACACGAGGTTTCCCCGCCGGCGCAGGGGCGGCACTTGCCGGATACGCTCACTATCGCCGAGGTCAGCCAGCTGCTCAACGCGATGGGTGTGGAAACCCCGGTGGAGCTCCGCGACCGCGCACTGCTGGAACTGCTATACGGTACGGGCGCGCGCATTAGCGAGCTCACCGCATTGAGCGTGGACGACGTCGCTGAGCTTTCCGAGCGTGGGTTTGTATTGGTGCGCGGCAAGGGCAATAAGGAACGGCTGGTGCCGGTGGGTACCCATGCACAACAGGCGGTCAGCGATTATCTCGTGCGCGGGCGGCCCAGCTTGGCCAATGGCACCAGCCACGCGCTGCTGCTCAACCTGCGTGGCGGCAGCCTATCGCGCCAGAGTGCGTGGGCGGTGGTAAAACGCGCCGCCGACCGGGCGGGAATTGTGCACGATATTTCTCCGCATACGTTGCGCCATAGTTTTGCCACCCATTTGTTGGAGGGGGGAGCGGATGTGCGCGTAGTCCAAGAATTACTCGGGCATTCCTCAGTAACTACCACGCAGATATACACCCATGTGTCCGTGGAAAATCTTCGTCAAGTGTGGCGGTCGGCGCATCCTCGCGCCTAAAACTTGAAACAAGTCAAGGCTACAAGGTTGTCGCCTCGCTTGTAATAAATGTGCACGCTGCACGTTGGTATGCAATGTATCCTGTGATCTGGGAGCATGAACATCGTGCACTAGCCAATTCTGTCAAGGAAGAGGGATTGATCTTGTCTGCTAACGGCGCTAACGGCTCGAAAAAACAGGAGGGGCCCGAACTCGGCCTGACCGGCCGACCGGTACGAAAGCTCCCTGAACCAAAGCCATTGGATCGCCATGGGCCAGCCAAGATTATTTCAATGTGTAACCAAAAAGGCGGAGTGGGAAAGACCACCTCCACCATTAATCTCGGGGCGTGTCTTGCGGATTTAGGGCGGCGCGTACTCCTTGTGGACCTTGACCCACAGGGTGCCCTGTCCGCGGGTTTGGGAGTCCCACATGAAGAACTCGACCTAACGGTGTACAACCTTTTAGTAGACAATCAAACGTCGATCCTGAACGCGATTCACCGAACAAACGTACCCGGGTTGGATTTGGTGCCGGCAAACATCGACCTGTCCGCCGCTGAAATTCAGCTAGTCAATGAGGTGGGCCGTGAGCAGACCTTGGCGCGCGCATTGCGGCCCGTGATGCGGGACTACGACTACATTATTCTGGATTGCCAGCCGTCGTTGGGTTTGCTCACCGTGAACGCGCTCACGTGTTCGCACGGTGTAATTATCCCGATGGAATGCGAATACTTTTCCCTCCGTGGCCTCGCGTTGCTCACGGATACGGTAAGCAAAGTGCAGGACCGTCTGAATTTCAACCTCGAGATCGTGGGCATCCTCGTTACCATGTTCGACCGCCGGACGAGCCATGCGCGCGAAGTGATGTCACGCGTGGTAGAGGTATTTGGTGAGCAAGTGTTCGACACGGTGATTACTCGTACGGTGCGCTTCCCAGAAACCTCTGTGGCGGGCGAGCCGATTATCACTTGGGCGCCGAACTCGCCAGGCGCGGCACAATACCGCGACCTCGCTCGCGAAGTGATCGAGCGGACAAGTTAACGTGTGGGTGTGACACAAAGCGATCCGAACCAGCCGGAAATCACCGGTTTCACCTTGGCGTTGGCGAATTTCGAGGGGCCGCTGGACCTGTTGCTCCAGCTGATTTCCGTAAAGAAAATGGATGTCACGGAAGTGGCGTTAGCTGAAGTCACCGACGAGTTCATTGCCTACACTCGAGCGCTGGGGGAGACGGCCAAACTGGATGAGATTACCGAATTTGTTCTCATCGCCGCCACGCTGTTGGATTTGAAAACCGCCCGCCTGTTGCCGCGGGGGGAAGCGGACGAAATTGAAGATTTGGAATTGTTGGAAACCCGCGACTTGCTGTTCGCCCGGCTGCTGCAATACAAGGCGTATAAGCAGGTGGCGGAATTGTTTGCGCAGTGGCAGTTAGCGGCGCGGCGTCGATACCCGCGCGCTGTATCGCTGGAACCCCAGTTCGCCCAATTGTTGCCTCCCGTGCGGATACACCACACGGTGACAAGTTTCGCAGAACTGGCGGCAACGGTATTTCGTCCCAAACGGGCGCCGGAGGTAGGCACCACGCACCTGCACCAGGCGGTGGTGTCTGTGCCCGAACAAGCGGGCAAATTGCTCGACGCGCTGAAACTCGCCGGGGAAGGTGAGTGGGTGAGCTTTCAAACCTTGACCGAAGATTGCCAGCTTTCTATGGAAATCATCGGCCGGTTCCTAGCGCTGCTGGAATTGTACAAAGCGCACGCGGTGGCGGTAGACCAGCGAGAATCGCTCGGTGAACTCAGGATCGCATGGACTGGCGTGGACGTGGACCCCACGGTAGTAGCTGCAAGTGACTGGGAATAGATAAGGTGGGGAAATATGACCAATCTTGTTGATTCTTCCTGGTTGGCGGAACGCTACCGCCACGACGACGTTGTTGTATTGTGCGCCTCGCTCGGCAACCCGAATAAATCCCTAGCCAGCGGGATCCCCGGCGCGATCCTGGCGGACCTTGAGGGGGCGTTTTCCGCGCCGGGAGCTCCCCTGCCGCACACCGTGCCCGAACAGGTCAGTGCGCCGTTCACTGCGTTGGGCATTGGCCAAACCACCACCGTGGTGGTCTACGACCGCTTCGGCGTGATGTGCGCGCCGCGGGTGTGGTGGCTGGCCCGCATGGCGGGGATCGACAATGTGTTCGTGCTCGACGGTGGGCTTCCGGCGTGGGTGGCGGCGGGTGAAGAAACCGCCCCAATTCGCACCTTCGAGGAGGCGGTGGCTGCTGTGCCGGGCGTGCTGAGCGCGCCGGAGCGCCCAGAACTGCTGACAGATGTTGGGGGCGTGCAGAGCGCCCTTGCCCGCAGCGGGCACGCGGTGGTGGACGCTCGTTCCGCCGGGCGGTTCGCAGGCATCGAGCCGGAGCCGCGGGATGGTTTACACGGTGGTCACATTCCGGGCAGTGTGAATGTTCCCTACACCAGTCTTTTTGATTCGGATGGCAAGATGCTGCCGCGCGCGGAAGTGCAGCGAATTTTTAGCGAACAGGTTGGCGACGCCCAGCGGCTCACCATGACCTGTGGCTCCGGCGTTTCAGCGTGCGTGCTGGCCTTAGCCGCATATGAGGCAGGGTATGAGGACGTGGTCGTCTACGATGGTTCGTGGTCCGAGTGGGGGCGGCCCGACATGGACCTGCCAGTTGCATCGGTCCGGTAGGCAGTGCGTGAAGGATCAGCGAGCGTGACGTCCCCGATCTCCCCGTTGCGATCCCAGCTCGAATCAATCCTGCTGGTGGTGGACTCGCCAGTACAGTCGAGTGCATTGGCGCGTGCGGTTGCTGCGCCACCAGCAGAGGTGGAACGCGAGCTGCGGGGCTTTGCGGCGGAATTGGACGCCCGCGGCAGTGGGATTGACCTGCGGGAAACCGAGGAAGGCTGGCGGTTGTATACCCGGCAGGAAAACGCCGACGCGGTAGAGCAATTCCTCCTCGATGGCACGCAAACCCGGTTGACTCGAGCGGCATTGGAGACGCTGGCGGTGGTGGCGTACCGCCAGCCGGTCACCCGCGCCCAGGTGTCCGCGGTGCGTGGCGTTAACGTCGATGGCGTGATGCGCACCCTGCAACTTCGCGGCCTTATTGAAGAGGTAGAGGTCGAGGGGGCGGTCGGGGCAGCGCACCATTATGTGACCACCCAATTGCTGCTTGAGCAATTGGGGATTGCCGCCTTAGATGAGCTGCCAAACTTGGCACCCCTGCTGCCCGACGTGGATTCTATCGAAGAAGAGTTTTAGCGAACCCGCGTTAGTGGTGCGCTTTGCGGCTGATGAAGAAGACGATCGCGCCGATGGTCATCACCACAAGGCTGCAGCTGAGGAAATATGTGGTTTCCGCCGAGGCGCTTTCCGAATTGTAGTATTTGGAAAGCACCCCAGCCGTGGCGGTTCCAATGGCCATGGTGAGGAAGTACAACGCCGAGAACCGAGTAGCAAACGCTTGCGGCGCGTAGGCGGTGGTTGCGGACATGCCTACAGGACCGACGAGCAACTCGCCGAGGGTAATAATTAAGGTCGCGCCGGCCAACGCTAAAAACGGCGTGGAGTTTGCCCCGCTGCCGGTGAACGGCAACAACACGAGCAACCCGGAGCCGGAAATAATCACGCCGAGTCCCATCTTCGTGGGCGAATTCAAGTTTGGAATCCGGCGCCACAGCCAAGCGAGCGGCAATGAAAGCACGAGAATATAGAACGGGTTGAGTGATTGCGTCCAGCTGGCGGGGATGGTGAAGGAACCGATCGTTCGGTCGAGACGCACGTCCGAGTACACGGCGAGTACGCCGTAGGTTTGGTTTAACACCGACCAAAATGCGCAGGAGGCGAAAAATAGCGGCAGGTAGGCGACCACCCGTCGCTTCTCCGCGCCGGTGACATCTTTGGAAGCGAGCATTTGCGCGAAGAGCGCCGCGGTGACCGCGAGGGTGGCTACGAGCAGGATGGTGGCGAGGGAATCAAGCCCGATGGTGCCCGTGGTGACAAGTGTTGCTACACCGATGACCGCTAACAGGGCGACACTCGCGAGAATAAGCGGAGAGGAGTTCGAAATGGGGTTTTGGGGGCGCAGTAGCTCGGGGTGAATGAACTTTCGGCGAAACGCGAGGTAGTAGACCAGCCCGATGACCATGAGTACCGCCGCGGCGGCAAAGCCGACGTGGTAACCGCGGGTGGTGGCCAGCCAGCCGGTCAGCAGTGGGCCAAGCAACGCGCCGACGTTAATGCCCAGATAGAACAGTTGGAACGCAGAGTCACGGCGAGCGTCATCTTCAACGGGGAAGGCTTGGCCCAGCAGGGTGATCGCAGAAGTTTTCAGTACGCCAGAACCAATGGCCACCAAGATCAGGCCGATGGCAACGCCCCAGCCGCCCGGGATGAGCGATAACGCTAAGTGGCCGATGACGAGCGTGACGGCGCCGCCGAGCAGGGTGCGTTCCGCGCCGAAGAGACGGTCCGCGACCCAGCCGCCGGCGATCGTGCACAAATATACGGACGCGCCGTAGGCGCCCATGAGGGCGGTGGCGGTAGCTTTGTCGAGGCCGATGCCGGTGGTGGTGGCGTACAGGTAGTACACCATGATCGCCTGCATGCCATAGAAGCTAAATCGTTCCCACATTTCCACGCCGACGATGCCGGGCACTATTCCGGGGGTGACTGCTCGCTGTGACGACTGTCCAGCTTCGATTTCGGAGTCATGATGAGTCAGGGTCATGCATTAATTTGTACATGATCACCGTTCATTTTGGTTAAACATCGTATAAATAAACTCTTCAAAGGCGGCGTGTGTGGCGTTTTGCTGTGTGCTTGAACGGATCGGATATATAGTTGAACGGTGTCTATGAAACATTCCGATATCGTTGCGTTTGACCAGTCCCACATCTGGCATCCATACAGCCCGTCTCCAGCGACAATGAACCCGCGTCCAGTCTCCCACACTGACGGAGTGTATCTGTTTTTGGAAGACGGAACGCGTCTGATAGACGGTATGAGTAGCTGGTGGGCCGCCGCCCACGGGCATAGCCACCCCAAGCTCGTTTCCGCAGCTAAACAGCAAATCGACCGGATGAGCCACGTCATGTTCGGCGGGCTCACGCATGAACCCGCCGTGCGGCTGGCAGATGCGTTACTCACGCTCGCCCCAAGCCATTTCAGTAAGGTGTTTTTTGCTGATTCCGGGTCAGTGTCAGTCGAAGTGGCCATGAAAATGGCGATTCAATATCAGCGAGGTGTGGGGCATCCAGAGCGCACAAAGTTTGTCACCTGGCGCGGCGGATACCACGGCGACACACTCGCCCCGATGAGCGTATGCGACCCAGATGGCGGCATGCATTCGCTGTGGACGGGCATCCTGCCACAGCACACCTTCGCGCCGCGCCCGCCGGACCGCGGGGCCACCCCCCAAGAACAGGCGGTCTACCTCGAGCGGTTCGAATCACTGATTGATTCGTCTCACGCCGCCGTGATCGTCGAACCGGTGGTACAAGGCGCCGGCGGGATGCGCTTCCACGATACCGAGTTGCTGGTCGGGTTGCGTCGTATCTGCGACGCGTATGGGTTGCTGCTTATCGTCGACGAAATCGCAACTGGCTTCGGCCGCACCGGACGCCTGTTTGCATCTGAGCATATCGCAGCGGACATTATGTGCGTGGGCAAAGCTCTCACCGGTGGATTCCTTTCGCTGGCGGCCACGCTGACAACCACCGCTGTCGCCGAAGCAATTCAAACCCCTGCCGGGGGTGGGGCGCTGATGCACGGGCCAACGTTTATGGCGAATCCGCTCGCGTGCGCCGTGGCCAGCGCTGCAATGGAACTCATTGCCGGCGGCGATTGGCGGACACAAGTGCCCCGAATCGAACGCGAGTTGCACAGGGGGCTGGCGGAACTCGCCCAGCTTCCAGGGGTGGCCGATGTCCGCGTGCTCGGCGCGATCGGTGTGGTGGAAATGACCGAACCCGTAGACATGCCTGCCGCGACGGACGCCGCGATTGCTGCAGGCGTGTGGCTGCGGCCATTTGGCCGCTTGATTTACTGCATGCCGCCGTTTATCTGCACGAGCGAAGACATTGAAATCATCTGCACTGCGGTGGCCGCCGCGGTGCGCGCAACAACTCAAGAAAGGGCATCACAATGATCGTTATTACTGGTACCAACACGGATGTTGGCAAAACCATTGCCACCGCGGCACTGGCCGCGCGGATCCCGGGCGCGTTGCCGGTGAAACCGGTGCAAACGGGGGAGCCGGACGGCAGCGGCGATATCGTCACCATTGAGCGGCTGACCGGGGTCCGCGGTGTGGAGTTCACCCGCTATCCAGAACCGCTGGCGCCGAATCTTTCCGCGCGCAGGGCGGGCATGGTGCAGTTGAGTTTGGCGGAGGCGGTGGCCAAGATCCGAGCACTCGAGGCGCCGGATCGCACCCTTCTTATTGAGGGGGCGGGCGGACTCCTTGTCCGCATGGGTGACGATTGGAATTTGGCGGATCTCGCTGCTGAACTCAATGCGGACGTCTTGGTGGTTACGTCGCTCGGTTTGGGTTCGTTAAATTTGGCAGAGCTCACTGTGGAGGCTGCGCGGGCGCGCGGCCTGCGTGTAATCGGACTCATTGGCGGGGCGATGCCGAAGGCTCCGGATTTGGCTACGCGGCTCAATGTGGAGCAGTTACCGCAGGTGACGGGTGTGCCGTTCTTGGGTTGGTTGCCGGAGGGGGCCGGCAGCCTTAGTGTCGCGTCGTTCGCACATGTAGCCGCCGGAATTCAGGTGCCACCACGTTGAATAATGTGGCGGCAATCCGCTAGGGTGGAGTTCGATTTTCACAACCGTATACAGATTGGACACAATTGTGACTCCACCCGCTCGCCGAGACGGCATACCGGATAAGAAAAACAAACGCTCCCAAGTTGATGAGGAGTACGCTGCCGACATTTATGTGTCCAAGGCAAAACCCGCGCGGCATCAACACGTCAGCCGCGACCGGTTCAGCAAACAGCCCCAAGGCGAAGGCGTTCGCTTGCAAAAGGTGCTCGCCCAGGCCGGGGTTGCTTCCCGCCGCATGGCGGAAAAGCTTATTAGCGCAGGCAGGGTCGAGGTCAATGGCAAAGTGGTCACGGCGCAGGGGATGCGCGTGGACCCAGATACCGCGGTGGTGCGTGTGGATGGGGTGCGCGTGCGCATCAACGAAGACATGGTCTACTTTGTGCTGAATAAGCCGCGGGGTTTGCAATCCACGATGCAGGACGACATGGGGCGGCCTTGCGTTGGGGACATTGTGGGGGAGCGGCTGAGCTCTGGCCAGCGGTTGTTCCATGTGGGGCGGTTGGATGCCGCGACCGAGGGGTTGTTGCTGCTGACCAACGATGGGGAATTGGCAAACCGCCTCATGCACCCGAAATACGAGGTATCGAAAACCTATTTGGCTACGGTATTGGGTGAGGCGGACCGCAAACTGATCCGCGCGCTCCGCGAAGGCATCGAACTGGAAGACGGTTTGGCCAAGGCGGATTACGTGCAGATCGTGGACACGTGGCAGGGTAAATCTCTGATCCGCGTTGAGTTGCACGAGGGTCGCAAGCATATTGTTCGCCGCATGCTCAAGGAAGCAGGTTTCCCTGTCGAGCGTCTCGTGCGCACGAAAATTCACACGGTGCAATTGGGGGAACAGAAGCCTGGCACCCTGCGTGCGCTCAATAATTCAGAACTAACAAGCCTCTATAAGGCGGTGGGAATGTGATTTCGAACATGCCTGAGGGCGGCCTCATTGTTGCCGTCGACGGACCTTCCGGCACCGGTAAATCCACGGTGTGCCGCGCGTTGGCCCAGCATCTGGGCGCAAAATACCTTGACACGGGCGCGATGTACCGAGTGGCTACGCTGCACGCATTGCGTCAGGGGGTGGACCCCACCGACGTTGAGGCTGTGATTGCAGCTACCGCGTCCCTGCCGCTGGAGGTGAACGACGACCCCGCGGCGACCACCGTGCTGCTCGATGGTGTCGATGTTTCCGACGAGATCCGTGGCGCGGAGGTCACACGTGCGGTGTCTGCGGTTGCGGCAATCCCTGAGGTTCGCGAAAACTTGGTTGCGCTGCAGCGCGAGTTGGTGGCGCGCGCGGGGCGTTGCATTGTTGAGGGCCGCGACATCGGCACTGTGGTGCTTGTCGACGCCCCGCTCAAGGTGTATCTGACCGCCTCGGCGGATGTGCGTGCTAAGCGTCGATTCGATCAGGATGTTGCTGCCGGACGGGATGCCGATATTGATGTCATCCTCGCCGATATTGAACGCCGCGACGCCGCCGATTCGTCTCGCTCGTCTTCCCCGCTGCGCCCCGCAGAAGATGCGATCGTGGTGGATACCTCCGAGCTTTGCCTCCAGGAAGTGATCGACGAGTTAGTCGACCTGGCTATTGGGTCTGCTGATTTTGACGAGTCGGAGTTCGGGGAGCCGGATTTCGGTGACAGCGATTGGGAACAGCTGGAAGAAGAGTTTGGCGTCGCCCCGCATGTTGAGGAAGCGCTGTGCACGGTCGCCATCGTGGGGCGGCCGAATGTGGGCAAATCCTCATTGGTGAACCGGTTTTTGCAGCGTCGCGAAGCGGTTGTTGAAGACGTCCCAGGGGTAACGCGAGATCGGGTTTCTTATATTACGGACTGGAATGGCCGTCGCTTCTGGGTGCAGGATACTGGCGGTTGGGATCCAGACGCTAAGGGCATTCACGGCGCCATTGCCCGCCAAGCTGAAGTAGCCATGGCCACTGCCGATGTCATTGTGTTTGTGGTGGACACGAAGGTGGGCATCACGGAAACCGATGAGGTGATGGCTCGCCGCCTGCAACGCGCCGATGTGCCCGTCATTTTGGTGGCCAATAAGTTCGACTCAGACGCGCAGTATGGGGACATGGCTGAGTTCTGGGCACTGGGCCTTGGCGATCCCTACCCAGTGTCCGCATTGCACGGTCGTGGCGGCGCTGACGTGCTCGATGCCATTGTCGAATCGTTCCCCGCGGTGCCGCGCGCGACGTCGATAACTGCGGGCCCGCGGCGCGTTGCGCTCGTTGGCAAACCCAACGTTGGTAAGTCCTCGTTGCTGAACAAAATCTCCGGTGAGGAGCGTTCGGTGGTGGACAACGTTGCTGGCACAACGGTGGACCCAGTGGACTCGTTAGTGCAGCTTGACGGGCAATTGTGGAAGTTTATTGATACCGCCGGTTTGCGGAAAAAGGTGAAGAATGCCGTCGGGCACGAGTATTACGCTTCGTTGCGCACGCGCGGTGCCATCGACGCGGCGGAGGTGTGCATCTTCCTTATCGATGCGTCCGAGAATATTAGCGAGCAGGATCAGAAGATCTTGGGCATGATCATTGACTCCGGCAAGGCCCTCGTTATTGCCTACAATAAGTGGGATCTTGTCGACGAAGACCGTCGTATGCTCTTGGAACGCGAGATCGACCAACAGTTGGCTCATATTCCGTGGGCTCGGCGGGTGAATATCTCGGCCAAGACTGGGCGTGCGCTGCAGAAGCTGGAGCCGGCGATGGTGGAAGCGTTGGAGTCGTGGGATACGCGCGTATCCACCGGCCAGCTCAACAATTGGCTTCGTGGTGTTATCGCGCAGAATCCGCCGCCGATGAAGGGGGGTCGGGTGCCGCGCGTGCTGTTTGCCACCCAGGCTTCGACGCAGCCGCCGGTGGTGGTGCTGTTTACCACCGGTTTCCTTGACGCGGGCTACCGCCGATATTTGGAGCGGAAGTTCCGGGAGAGCTTTGGTTTTGAAGGTTCGCCAGTGCGAATAGCTGTTCGAGTGCGGGAAAAGCGTCGAAACCGCAAATAGAAAGCCCCATTTTATAGGGGCACAATGAAAAGAGCTCCCTGGAAAAATCCAGGGAGCTCAAGCCTCTGTGAAAGGCAAAGTGTTTTACATGCTCAGCTGAGCGCCGTCCAAGCTGCCGGTCAAGTCGCCCTTGTTGATAAGGTTGATCAGGGAGAAGACGGAGCCAATTACTTTGAGGAATTCAACAGCACCTGCAAGATCCATAAGTTCGTGCCTTTCGTAGAGTGGATACCAACGTTATTACTATAGAGGTACGTAAGGGGTTTCGTCGAGTAAACGCAATATTTTTCTGAGGCCCGTTGTTCTTTTTCTCGATCTTCGGGGTGGATCGCACTTATACTGAAGCCATGTACTTTAATGAAAATGCTTTCCAATGGGATACTCCGGAGCGCTTGCGGCGCGCCAATATCCTCGCCGAGAGGATCCGCGAACACTGGGGAACAAATGAGCTAACTACCGTTCTGGAGTTTGGTTGTGGCACGGGCGCGATCAGCTATGCGCTTGGGGACCGCGCAGAAAACTTTCTAGGCTTTGACACCGCGGAAAAGATGCTGTCGATCTACCGCCAGAAGGCCGACTCATCGCGGCACCGCGCCGTGGAAAACCTGGCCGACGTCGGCGCAGGGACAGTTGATGCCGTGGTGACCTCCATGGTGCTGCACCACGTTCCGGATGTGCCGGACACGCTGGCCACACTGGCGGAAAAGTTGCGGCCAGGCGGCTTGCTCACGGTGATCGACCTTGATGCCAGGTGCGAGTTTTTCCATCAGGATATGGATGTGGAGGTTTTTCACCATGGCTTCGACCGTGAAGAGTTCAGTGGCTCTTTGCGCGCGGCGGGGCTGGTGGTGCAGCGTATGGAAACGATGGTCGAAGCAGTGAAGGCGCTGAAGGACGGTACCGAACATCCGTATAGCATGTTCATCGTTACCGCTAGCAAACCTGCCGCAGGGTAGCGGCGCGACCGCCCTGGGGGTGAAAAACACCCCATACCGTGCGCGTAAAAAGGGTGTCTGGGCTGCAGGTTTTCTGCCATTCGAATGTGTGGCTGAGATTTCAAGGTCGAGTGTTGGGGCGCTCCGGTAGCTTTTGTAACTGTGAATAATAACCAACAAGTTGCATTGCCCGAAGTCCGCTACGCCGATGAGCTGGCGTTTCTCGCCGTATTTGATCAGGGTCCGAAACCGCCTGGCTGGCTGCTCACCCCGCAATCTGTGGTTCGCTTTATCTGCGGTGCCCCGGGTCTGCGCTTGTCGAGCGCGAAGCAGAAGGAGTACCCAGAGCTGCCGCAGCGCATGGATATCAGCGCAAAGTTTATTGGTAATCAAGCGCTGATTGAGCGGTGCGTGGTCACGCTTGCGGGGTCCCGTGCATTGATGCTGGTGGGCGAACCGGGCACGGCAAAGTCCATGCTTTCCGAACTGTTGGCCGCGGCAATTTGCGGCACCTCGGAGTTGACTGTGCAGGGCAGTGCGGGCACGACGGAAGACCAGCTGCGCTATGGCTGGAACTATGCCATGCTGCTTGCGCACGGCCCGAGCGATGCGGCGTTGGTGCCGTCGCCAGTGTTGCAGGCGATGACGACGGGCAAGGTGGCACGCATTGAGGAAATTACGCGCTGCCAGCCGGAAGTGCAGGATGCGATCGTGCCGATTTTGTCGGAGCGCCGCATGGCCATTCCTGAGCTCGGCGAGCACAGCGTTCCCGCGATCGAAGGTTTTTGTGTGATCGCCACTGCCAACCTCCGCGATAAGGGCGTCAGCGAAATGAGCGCCGCGCTCAAGCGCCGTTTCAACTTCGAGCATATTGACCCAATCGCCGATCGTGATGCGGAAGTCGCCCTGGTGGCCACCAAAACTCGCCAGGCGTTGGAGCAGGCCGCGGCCCCCGGCAGTGTGGATGAGATGGTGGTGGATACCCTCGTCACTATTTTCCGCGATTTGCGCCAGGGGATTACCGCAGAGGGCTGGGCGGTAGAAAAACCAGGCACGATTATGTCTACCGCCGAGGCCGTAGCAATCTCATCGTCTATTGCGCTTTCCACCTCGTATTTTCCGCAGGGGCCGAGCGCGTTGCAGCTGGTGCCGGGGCATTTGCTGGGCGCGGTGCGGAAAGACGACGACCAGGATGCTGGCCGCCTGCAAGCCTATTGGGACGCCGTGATTCGGCGCCGCACCCACACTGATGAGTCTGGAACGTGGCGTACCTTGTGGGAGGCGCGCGAGGATGTGCACTGACCCGAATACGCTTCTCGACGCCCTGACTGCCGCTCCGCAAACTCTCTTCGGCGTGCGTCACCACTCACCGGCGTGTGCTCGCGCGGTCATTGCAGCCGCCGAGGAGCTTCAGCCCACCGCCATCGCGGTCGAATTTCCAGCCGATCTGGCGGATTCTTTGGAGTGGTTGGGGCACCCGGAAACCGTCGCGCCGATCGCGGTGGCGGTATCTGATAGCGAATTGGGGCCAGTGGGGCTGTCACTTTATCCATTCGCGGATTTCTCGCCAGAATTAGCGATAATCCGGTGGGCTCGGCAGCGTAGCGTTCCGGTGCATTGCATCGACCTGCCTGTCGGTGCTCGCCACGAGTTCACCGAACAACATGCACGTTCCCGTGACCTGGTGGACGTGAGCGATCTTGTTGGCCAGGAAGCGTGGGACACGAAGGTGGAGTCCCGCGCCGTTGGCGAGCCGTGGCGCAACGTGCGCCGCGCGGCATTGGCTGTTGGCGTTGGCGCTCGCTTGTCGGACGGTGCGTTGGATTCGTACACCGCTGCCCGCGAAGCGTATATGCGTGCGCGCTTGAGCAAACTCGAAGAATCCACGCTGGTGGTGGTGGGGTCGTACCATTGCCTTGGCCTGCTCGATGGCGACGCCGTCGAGCCCGCGACCACACGTCCAATTGTGTCCTCAATTGTGAGGTACAGCTTCCAACAGTTGGATTCCCGATCGGGCTACGCTTCCGGCATCCGGGACCCGCAATGGCAACAAGGTATTTGGGGGTGCGCATCCCCGCAGCAGGTCACGGAAGTTGCCCGCGAGATGATTACGGACATCGCACGCGAGTGTCGCGCGGGCGGGGAACCTGCCGGCACGGGGGAAGTTGCCGAGGCGTGCCGCTTTGCCGGCGACCTTGCGCGTATCCGCGGGCTTGGCGGGCCGGGGCGTCGAGAAGTGGTTGAGGCGTTGACCAGTGTCTTTTCGCACGGTGATGTGCTCGGACGGGGTCGCGGAATCGCTGAAGCCATGCGCGCGGTATTAGTGGGGGACCGGTACGGTGAATTGCCTGAAGGCGCCCCCGTGCCCGCACTCGAAGCACACACACGTGCGGAATTGGCGAAGTTGGGGTTGCCCTCACAGGAGCGAAAGCCGAGCGTGAGTAAGCGGGTGGACCCATTCCAGGGCGGTAAGGATTTTGCTCGACACTTGCTGTTGACCCGAATGGACGTGCTGGGCATCAACTACGTCCGCGAAAAGACCAACAGTTCGAACCGTGGGTTGGAGGCGCGGAGCTACACCGCAACATGTGTGTTTTCGTCTACTACCGCGGCAGGGTTGGTGGCCGTTTCGCACACCGGTGTCACGTTGGAACAAGCGGTACACACGGTGTTGGGTGCGCGGCTTGCCGCTGACGAGGTGGAACCGAGCGCGGTGCTTGAGGTGATTCAGCACGCCACCCGTGCCGGGGCGGGCGAAGTTTTGCTCGCGGCTGTCGCAGTCATGGAGTCGCAGGTGTTGCATCGCTTAGGTTTCGCGGACGCGGTCCAGGCTATTGAGGTGTTGATGGGCGTGGTGGGTAATCGCGAACCCGCGGCCCGCCTATTTAACGAACATGTGTTGGAGAAGTGCGGGGAGCTTGCCACTCAGCTTGGCGCTGTGGTGGTGCGCGAAATTCACGGAATTTCCGGCTCCGAGGACACCGAACATGCTCGTCTCCTCGGCCAAGTCGCAGGGCTCATTGAAACGCATCAAGTCAGCGTCGTTGCAGCACTGCGCAACGTGAAACGCCACGGCTCGCCATTGATGCAGGGAGCGGCGTACGCGGTACTCGATGCCCTCGACGGCTCCGACGCGGATTACGAACAAACAGCCGCGTTCATCGGCAGTTGGATTGACCAGGGGGTGGCTGCTGCGACGCGGCGGAAACTGCAACTTCGGTTGACCGGATATTTGTGCGCCTCCCGCGGCGTGTGGTGTGACAGCCCCAGCATGAACACCATTATCGATCGAGTTAATGCAGTTGAAGATGAGCTGTTTGTCCAGGCGCTGCCCGCGCTCCGCGGCGCATTCGATACCGTTGCTGCTGCCGAGCGGGAGCGTTTCCTGGATTTCTTGCGCGATCGTGTTGGTTATGTCGCTACCGAGTTTTCCCTTGACCCGCGCCTCCTTGAGGCGAATGCACGTATGGATGTTGCGGCGCGTGAGCGGCTTACCGCACTCGGGCTCGCGGATGTGTCCTTCACTCCGGCGATGCGTTGGCGGCTGATTTTGGGTGCGGAACCCGAAGCCTTGGATGAGCGTGCTTGCCGTATGGCTTCCGCGCTTGACGAACTCTATGGCGGCCCAGGCGACGATCCCACCGGCGAGGCCGACGGCCGAGTGCGCGGGGCGGGTCGGGGGCCAAGCCAACTTAGCGTTCGAAAATGGGCCCAGGAAATCGAAGTATTGTTCGGTGAAGACCACATTCAGGAGATTTTCGGCGCCGCGGCTGAACAAGGTCGTGGGGAAGTGGTGACTACCCTTGACGTGGAGGAAGTACGCCCGTCTGTGGAATTGTTGACCACGGTTCTCAATCTGCAGGGTGCCTTGCCGGAATCCCGGCTGCGGCGACTGCGGCCATTGGTGGCCAAGATCGTTGAGGAACTGTCCCGCGAGTTGGCGCAACAGCTCACCCCGGTGATGGCCGGGTACGCGCAGGCCCGTCCAACGCGGCGGCGTAGTTCCAGGTTTGATATGCCACTGACGATTCGCCGCAACCTCAAACACGTGGTCGAGCTCAATGGGCGGCCGCAAATCGTTCCTGTTACTCCCATGTTTCGGGCGCCGGAGCAGCGCGTTTCGCCGTGGCACATCATTGTGTTGGTGGATGTGTCTGGCTCAATGGAAGCGTCCACGGTGTACGCGGCGATGACCGCGGCGATCCTCGCGGGGGTGCGCACTATGAAGGTGAGCTTTATTACTTTTGATACTGGTGTGATCGATCTTTCTGATCACGCGAGCGACCCCTTGGAGCTCCTCTTGGAGATTCGCGTGGGTGGCGGTACGAACATTGCGCAGGCGGTGCGGTATGCCGCGACGAAAGTAGAGAACCCAAACAAGACTGCGTTGATTCTGGTGAGTGACTTTGAGGAGTTTGGCTCCTTGGGCAGGCTTACGGGCGCAATTCGTCACCTAGCGGCATCCGGGGTAAAACTCATTGGTTGCGCCGCGCTTGACGATGCCGGACAGGCGGTTTACAACGTGGGCGTGGCAGAACAAGTAGCTGCCGCCGGGATGCGAGTGGCCAGCGTGACGCCGATGCAACTGGCCCGCTGGGTGGGGGAGGTGCTGAAATGAGTGCAGCATTGCCCCCACTGGATCCGGCGCTTGCAGCCGCCGCATTGGAGCAACTCGCGCCGCGTTTGCTCAAGCGTGCTGAAAAGCTCGCCGCTGAGTCCGAGACCTGGACTGTCAGCACAGAAAATGGGTTGCGTGTCACCATCGGCCAAGCCACGGTGACGTTGACTGATTCCTTGCACTGTGATTGTTTGCTTGCGCCGCGTTGCGCCCACATTGGTGCGGTGTGTGTTGCTTCGCCCGTAGGGGAGGCGACAGCTGCGCCGGAGGTGGCGGAGCCGGAACCAGCTTCGGATCCCGCCGAGGGGGCCGCGTGGGCGAAAACGCTGCCGGCTCCAGCGTTGGTAATTGAGGTCGCCGAGAGCGCCGACAGTGTTGTGGCCGCCGTGCTACAACACGGCATTGGGCAGCTCAGCATCCAACAGCACGCGCAACTTTTGGCCTGTGTGCAACGTGCCCGGGTTTGCGGATTGCCCCGCTTAGAGCGGGCTTTGACTGCACTCGCGACGTGTTCCCAAACGATGCGTATGGGACGCCCAATTGGCCGTGCCGAAGCCACGCTCGCTACGTTTCGGCTCGCCTATTTGTGCTACCGCTTGCAGCGTGATCCCGGGGATAGGCAGGCAATCGGGCAAGCGCGACGCTCGTACGATACTCTCGACGCCCAGTCTGGCGTCGGCGCCGGGAAGTTCATCCCGTTGTACGCCGAGCCGATTGTTACCGCTTCCGGGTTTGCTGGTGTCACCGTCGTGCTTGCTACGGCCAATGGAAATTTGTATTCGGTGACGAAAACGCCCCCAGGGACGGCGGCGGATGTGTTAGGCGTGTGGCACGGTCCTGTTCGGCTTGGTGACCTGCATTCCAGCCACGCTCAACTTGCCGGGCACGTGCTCATGATTACCGGTGGGAAGGCTTCGTCCGACGGTCGCATCGGTTCCGGCAAAGGCGTGCGGGCCGCGCTGGGCAAACCGGTGACGTTGGACATGGTTCAGCAGCTGCCGCTCGGCGACGGACTGGCTGTGGTTGACGGCGAGATGACGGCGATCGGCATGAAACACCTGACGCTGCAACTGGCTGATGGTGCCGAAACAAAGTTCGAGTTCAGTGTTGCGGCTCGAAAAACTGAGGTGAAGTCGCTGGTAGAGGCTTGCCAACGCTTGCTGAGCAACGACGTGGCAATTCCTTGTGCCTGCCTTGTGCGGGACGCCCAGTTATTGTGCCTATGGCCGTTGGATGAATCGTTTGCGTTGCCCCCAGAATTCTGCGGCCGAGTATTTCCCGGCCTGGATCGGGTGCCCGCGCCCGCGTTGCTCAATAAGTACGCCGAACAAAGTAATGGACAGGCCGAGGTGGGCACGGCGCAGCGTAGCGTCGTCGAGCTCATTACCTCGTGGTTGGCCAGATCGGTGTTTGGCGGGGAGCAGATGATTGTCCGGCGCGGCGAGGAACTTGCACGTGATGCGGCGCACTTGGAGCGCGTGGCCGCACCGTTTGCGGCGACGTTGTTGCGCCGGCTGCCCCACGGCACGCACGCGGCGCTGGCGCTGGCGTTGTACGCCCACGATATTACTTAACGTTTCTATCACACGAACACCAGGGGATAGTGTATGAATGCCCAAACAATTGAACATTGGATCGACGGCGGTGCCTATAGTTTTCGGCTCGACGGCGACACCATCATTGCTAAAAACGCCAAAGGTAGAGTACTCAAAACAATTCCTCCGAAAGCGCGTGCCACAGCAGCGTTTCAAAAGGTTGACATGCTGCGCGCCTACCTGCACCAGCACGAGGTGTTGTGCGGCGACACCGTCCGCGATTGGTTTTTGAAGGGCCTGCCAGTGCCCTTGCCACTCATCACCGCCGTGTGGCCAGATCCCGCTTGGCAAAAGTATTTTCGGGACCTTGTAGTGGTTGCCGCAGGTGCCACCGGCTTGCTGCGTGGGGCGGACGCAAACGGCCTGCAGCTTGTGGATCTTGATGGCGAGACTGTCAGCGTCCCATTCGACACCGACCTCGTCGTGCACATTCCACACCCAGCCACCATGGATGAGATTGATGATTGGCGCGAATTCGCCGTGGAATTAGGCGTCACCCAAGGGCTCGACCAGCTGTTCCGAGAGGTGCACGTCAAGCCCTCCGACGCCGATGGTATTCGTGCCGCCTTGGGTAAATATCAAGGCGCTAAATATAAGAACGCGCAAACGTTGATCGGGCGCAGCCGCGGCGGCGGATTTGATGCGGACATGAATTCGATTTCGCTCACGGTACTCGAAGACGGTGTGGAAACCACGGCCATGTTGGAAACCGATAGTTGGTACTACGACGATGAAGCGACGCTCCATTCGTTGAGTTTCACGCGCTCGGGGCGCGTGATTTCCGCCGAAGATGTCGGTCCAATCGCCTGGTCCGAAGGTGTACGTATGTGTGAATTTGTGTATGCGGGTCGCGTTACCCACGAACCAAACCCGACAAACAGCTAGGAGTTGCATCATGGAATCGAGTGTTGTTTCGCGGTACGGTGGCGTGATTCCAGCCGCTGCGCAAGGGCCAAATGATTCGCCCGTGGTGGCGTTGACGGCGAGCTCTGAATCCCTGCTAGGTGAGCGGGTCGTCGTCCGCGTCATTTCCGAAAAACTGGAGCTTGCTGAACGGCGAACCCACGATTGGTTAGGGTTAACCAGCGGTGATGCCCATACCGTTGGTGCGGCGATGGTACGCGCGGTCGGGTTCCCGGAATGGCCACTCCTGCAGGATCCGGAGAACGCACACCACGCGCTAAACCTCGTCTCGGATTTGGAGTGGGCGCGAAAACAGGCCCGTGGTGGGACTGGAAAAGTGGCGCGCCGGTTCGATGAGCTTGCGCAAACATTGTCACAGTCCACGCCGCATTTCATCCCTACACTTTTTGAAGAACTCGCCCGCATTTTCGATAGTGTGGGGAGTCAGAAGTACGCCATTCGCTATTTCGGGAAAGCCCGCGAAGCTGAGCGTAACTACGGTCTCGATATTGACGCCCAACGCCATCGCGAAGTGTTCTTGGAGTTCGGCCGCCGCGGTCTTGTCAGTGCGAAAGAACTTTCGTTGGAAGCTGCGCAATGTGCACGGCGGTTCGATAATCCTGAGGATGCGTACCGGTATTTCCTCGCGCTCAATGTGGATCGCGTTAAGGCTGGCACTGCGCCGTATGTGCTCCTCGCCCGAGACTTGTTCAAGCTCGGCCGCGCGGCGGGGACTCAGTCGCGCGACGTGGCGCTGCAGTTTATTTCAGCTACGGTGGACACACCGGGCATGCGGAAAGCGCCGGTGAAATTCTTGGCCGCGCTGGCCGGTGCGGTGGGAGCGACCACGATTACCACCAATGAGGAATTACTGGGGTTATTTACGCGCATCCCGCAGGGCGGGGACGTGGATCAGTGGTGCGAATTGGTGCGTAAGGTTGGCGCACTGGATGCGCTCGCGCAACGCCCCGAACAATTCCGCCAGTGGGTGGAGTATTCGCTGGAAGCGTTAGAGTACATCGACGACCACAGCGCCCACCTTGTCCGCATTATCGCCGACCATGCGGAGTTGCTGAAGGATCAGCCGGTGCGCGTGGAATTTCGGAGTACGCACATTGCGCTCTTGGCGGCCCTGGCGCGGTGTGGTGTTCGTTGGCAGTGGGTTGATTCGATCCAGGAACGAACCCGCCACCTAGATCTAATTCGAGCACGTATTCGAGATGATGATTTGTCGTGGGATCTTCCGGCGATCCTCAACTCTCCGGAGGTTTGCGAGCGCGTTATCTTTGGCCATGCGTTAGAGGACGTGCTGTGCAATTACGCCCATGGATTGCACAAGCACGGCCTCTCGGAATTGGTGTTCTTCTTTATGCGCCGTGAGCTGACGGCATTGGAAACCGGTGCGCTGCTGCCTGGGCTCCAGCGGGTGGGGCAATGGCTCGGAAATGTGCGTTCCATGGATTTGCCGGCGGATTTGCGGGAGTATATGGAGTGCATTACGGACGTTGATGAGGCGGAACTCCTTGCCGAAAACTTAAAGGCTGGGCTGGTCACCGAGTTTACGTGGCCAGCGTTGGAGGCCTGGGTGCATGAACGCCTTTCCGCCGCTAGCCCCAATGGCGGGGCTCGTGGGAACATTCGTTTCTACCCGTCATATCCGGGTGTGGTCGCCTTTTGGAACAATCAGTGCGCTGCCGTCGCGGGCGACCAGGTCTTGCGCGAGCATACGTTTAACGTAGGGAACTCGTTGCTGCTCGGCCAGTATTTTGGCGACGACCACGACATTCTGCACATCAGCGAAAAAAGGTTCTCCAGCGGTACGCTTGGCGAATGGTCGAGCGGAGCGACCATGAAGGTAACCAATGAGTCCTATTATTGGTCCGCCGAGCACCGGTGGGTTGATTCTGTGCCCTGGGCGGGCGGTCGCTTGCTGCCTAGTGGCATGATCCAACACGAGCAATCCGCCCTGACTCTCGTTGATGCGCACATATTTAGTGCTGCGTATGCAGACCGCATCCCTAGTGGGCAAGTATTTTCCACGAGTGATGGTCGAGCTTGGCGCTGGGAGTCTGTGGCAGAGACGTTTGCACCAGCTCATTGCTATCTCGTTGACCCAGTCGATGGCCGCACCATGGGGGCGGAATTGCCACCGTACGTTGCGGATGCCGTTGCTGATGGGGTGCCCATCGTCCCGTCGTTGTCTACGGTTTTGGCGGCACCGCATCGTTCGGAAGTGTCGATTGTTCCGACGCATGAGGGCAATATTGTGTGCCTAGTGGGGAATCGCCCCGACGAGCGTTTGCATACGTTTGTTCGGCTCGGCGATGGCACCGAGTACGCCGCAGATACTTGCTTAGTTGGGGTAATTCAAGCAGCTGGAATGACCCGTTTGGTGGGTTCCGACGGCCAACTTTACGTACCAAACACACTAAGTAGCATTGGTCAGTTAGCGTGCACCCGCACAGACCGTGGGCATGAGCATTGGTTGCATCACCTGCCGTGGACCGCATGGGCAAACCTCCAGGTGCGCAGCGCTGAGGCGAGCCGACGGCTGCGCAATATCACTCCAACCCAAGCACGGCTCATCCTAGATTCTCTGGATAATAGCCCGTTGAAGCGCCCGAAATATCGGACGTCTCGCAACGTGAAAACGGAGAACTATGGTCCGATTCATCCGAATTGCACACCGGATTCGCAAGCGATGACCACCGTTGCGGAGGTACTTGGTAGCGCCGACCATGATCTGTGCGCCAGTGTTGTGCAACTCGCTATGGAAACTCGTTCGGTGGCGAAACGCTATCTCCGCAACCACAAGTTTTTTGTGGGTAAGCACCAGCGCGCGAAACAGCAGCAGGACACGCAGACGCCGCAAGCTGCCCAATCGGCTGCTAGCCGCAGTAAGTTTTTGGCCGCGCGCGAGTGTGAGCAGCTTGCTGGTGTGGTGCATAAACGCGCTGGCACACGCGCGAAACGGTGGTTGTGGATGCATGTCATCGGGAACGAAAAACCGTTTTTGTTGTGGGCCAGCGGTCCACTGGCGTCTGCTGCGCAGCGGGCGTCGATGGTGGAATGCATGCGTGTGGCTCTCCATCACGAGCTCATCGACGAGCATTGGTGCCAAGTGTTTGTAAATTGGCAGCAGTTTTCCGGGAAATACGGGAAATCGTATATGGGTTTGACGTTCCCCTTAGCGCCCGAGTTGGAGGCGATACTGGTGCAGCGCGGCCAGAAAACCATGCGCGCTCTGGTGCGCGGCAGGCCGCCACAAAGCTTCCCGGATGTTGAGGTGGAATGCCCAACGCACCAAGCCGCCGCCTACGGGGTGACCCTCGCTATGTCGCCGGAAGGGGTGACCGAGTGGCTCACCCACCACGAGACAGTCCGCGAGTTCGACGCTGTGGCGTGGTTGGCGGAACACCAACCGCTCATTGACGCGATTTCCCAGCATTGTGCGCTCACGCCACGGGCGGCGACAGTGTTGCTGGCCGGAGGTTTCCTGCCAAACATGAACCACGTGAGGCTGTTTACTGACGGTTCGGACAAGCATTGGGCCCCGTCGCCCCTGTCTGAGGAGGAAGCCGCAGTGTTCCAGCAGCGACTCAAGGCCCTCAAGCTCACCAAAAAGGCGTACAACAATGCGATTAAGCAATTAGAAGTGGTTGATGGCGAGCTCCTCGAATTGGTGCTCGCGACCGCATTCGACCGCAATTTGGAGGCGCTCGCCGCTATTGCTGCTGAGTTACCGCAGACGAAGGTGCCGCTCAGCGACGCGGAGCTCGACGTGTTCTTCAGCTGGACGGACTATTACAGCGACGAGATTTTTGCAGTGCTGTGCCGCGCCGCCTCACCCTTGCCCCCGAAAACGCGTTTGAAAGGCGGGTATGGGTATGGCTTGCTTGCCGGCGCCATTTTGTATTGGGCGACCCGCGCGGAGGCGAATGACCCATTGCGCGGCTTTTTCGCAGACCAGATCGAGGCGCTCAAAACGATTCCAGATGACGCGCTCAGGAATGAGTGGCCAACAACGCTGCCGTTGCAAGGCAAGATCGGCGAAGGAGACCAGGACGGCTACGTGTGGCTAAACAGTGTCTACCACGCGGACGCCATTCGCGGAGTGAAGGAAGGTTTGTTCGACTCATTGATTGCTGCTTTACGACGCCCCGACAGCGCGGGTGGCTGCGTCATGGATCCGCGCGTTGTCGCTCCAGGCACCGTGGCGAGTGTGCAGGATTCGCTTGGGATAAGCGAGTCCGCAGCCACGTATTTCCTGCAGGTGTTGTGTTTGGTGGAGTGTACGGATCGCAACGTCAAGGCGTGGAACGGCTGGAAGAAGAAAGATCTTGATCAGGCTCGCGCGGAGCTTGTCGCCGCGGGCCACGTCGTGGAGGCGAAGCGTTCCCGCGCGGGGCGCACGGCGTTTTTGCCTGGCGTCTGGTTGGAGGCATCGCATCCGAATACTCCGATGGAGGAATGGAAGGTCCCATACTATCTGGTGCGTTACAACCCGAAGGTGTTTGCTGTGGTGCCGTGGTGCCCGCCAGTATTGCCGACTGATGAGTTATTTGCCGCCGCCTGGGAGCGGTACTTGTCGGGGGATGTGCCTCGCTACGAAGAGCTGACCACGCAGCGATATCGGAAACGTCGCTAATTGTGAGCATGGGCGCGGCGAACCAGCCGCGCCCTTTTTTGGTGTTTTGAAAACACCTTTATTATCGTATTTTTGTGCGACAACCTAAATATAGCCCGCGCCGCCAGGGCTTTCCTGTTGTGTGTTGCGATGAATTGCCGCAAGTTGAATCATCACGTATGCAGCCGTAAAATTAAGCCTTGTATTTGAATAAACAGGCTTTTACCTGCGATTATGTATTTTACACTTCGGTTAAGAGTGTTACTGGTTTTGTGGTTATTCCCGGCTTGCGGGGGTGGCTGTCATTGTTGTGTAAAACATAGTCCGGTGAGAACAGGCGAAGGCGAATCCGCTACGTAAACTAGGTGCCAGTTGAGTTGTGCCATGCATTGGCAACCTGATTCCGGTATGGCACTTGTCATGGTGACGATAGTTGCCAGAGGAGAATGTGTTGGGTAACGAACTATATCGGCGTCGCGCACTTTTGGACGACGCGCTGATGATGGGTGGTCCCCGCGTATTCGAAAAGCTTGGGCAGGCGTTTGCCGGCGCCTCGGATGAGCAGCGGGAAGCGTTGGCGGACGTGGTGTCCCCCGAGACGCTCCTTGCCTATGAGGGGCCGACTCCGCGCGCATGTTACTTGCTGTTGGCAACGTCATCGCCGGAGCAGGCGGCAAAATGTTTGGTCCAGCACGGCCCGCACCAGGGTGATGTTTCACGGCTTGTGTTGGGTGCGGTGGGTCGCACGCCGGCGTGGGTGTGCGCGTTCGTCGAAAAGCTGCCCAGTGATTTCGACGGTTGGCGCCTCCAGCGGGCGACACTGTTGAAAACCCAGGTGCAATGCGCGAGCCGCAGCTATCTGCGCGCGTTTGTGAGCAGGGGAAATTGGTGCACATATTACGTTGACCAACCGGTGGAGAGCCTGATGCAGTTTCTGCGCGAGGACCCCGGTTTGCTTGACCATGAGCTTATTGCGGCGCTGAGCACCCCCGGCATTGTGGATGAAGTGACCCGCATCCCCGACAGGTTGGATATTTGGGTGACGTCGTTGGCTCGGCTCGCCTCCAAGGACTCCGGCTTGCGCACAAAGCTTCTCGACGCCACGGTAAGGGGACTGTTTCGGGAAGTTTCGGCAAGTGAAGCATTGCTGCATATCGCGTTGCATGAGGTGCTAGATCCAAACGCTGAGGAGGTGGCTGGGCGGGTCAAACAGTACTGTTTACTTTTGTCCAATTCCAATTTGCGGGTGGTGCAATTGGCGCAAACAATGCTGCGCCGGAATTTAAGCGCCTGCCCAAGCGAGGCATTATTGGCGGGTTCGCACGATGTGTTTGGGAGAAACGACGCATGGACTTCCCGCCGGCAGGTGGGCATATTGCGCGAATGGGCGCTATTGATGCCGACGAGGACGCAGAAGGTTCGGTCCGCTATACACAAGGCGGAAAAATTTTTCGGCCTGGAAGTGCAGGAATATGTAGACCGCGTGCAAGGCCCGTGCACGAATGATGCGGGCGGGCAGGCGCCGAAAATTCCGCAGCCTAAAGTTACCCTCGGCACCACAATGTACGAACATCTTTCGCCATTGCCGAGTATTGAGGAACGTCAATTTTCCACATGCGTCTCCCATATTTTCGGCCAAATTGCCACTGGTACCGAGCTGCAAAGCGTATTGGATTATTTGGGCACAAAGCCTGATTTTGAAATCCCCGACAATGTGTTGGCAAAGTCCAAGAACTTTCGGCTTTTTGAGAACTTCACCGCGCCGCGCATACAACTCGCGCGCCTGCTCAGCGCATACGACCCCGAGGTCAACGAATTCGAAGCGAAGCAAGCCTACGGGCGTTTTCATTACGATAGTTACGAATGGAGCTACACCAACACAAACGCGCCGGTAGGCGTCCTTGGTGCGCTTTTTCAACAAGTGTGGCAAGCGCGCAGTGAGGGGCGCAAATATCGGCCAATGTCATCGCTTTCACACCAGCGGCGAAATTGGGAGCTCATGGAATTCCGGCCAAAGAAATTCGACTTCGACCGGCTGGACGGCATTTCCACCGGCCTGGTGTGGCACGGGCGCTTTGACGTGCCGGTGAAGGTTTCCGCGTCCGTGGATCAGCGCATCCTCGACACACTCAGTATGTTCAACGACTACCAGGATCGTGGCAGGGAAGCCTTGTCCAGCCACGACAATGAGTTGGTGATGCAATGGGCGGCGTGGCTGTTGCAACACAACCTCGACACGTTGGCTGCGCTTGGGCACCCCGCGGCGTTGATAGCCGGTCAGCATTTCAACGCGTACGGCTTGGCGCCCGTCCTGCACGCGGTGGCCACGGCGAATCGGCCGCTCGAGGCGCCGGAGTATTCACTGCTCGCGCTCACCGGTGGGGCAGTGAATCAGCAATATCGTGATGCCACCGCCAGTGCCCTCGCATCATTGGCACAATCCGGCGTGTTCGATGGCCACGAATTCGCGGACCAAGTCGCACGGCTGTGGTCACTTGGTGTGATTCACCCCGTGCGTATCGCAGCGACCCTGGCCGATGCCGCGCAACTCAATGCCATGAGTGGGTTTCGAATTTTGGAGGCGCTGGAGCGCATCCTTAACCAGTGCGAAGACATTGGGGAAAGCGAAACGTTGTTGCGGCTCACCGCGACCTTATCGCTCGATTACGGTACCCCAATCTCATTGCCATCAACTCTCACCGATGTGCACGACCCGCCCCGCGCAATCGGCGTCTTGTTGGCGGTGAACCCGAACGAAACGAAACTTGCGGCGTTGGCCGCAAGCCAAGCGCAATAGCGGCGCTAAAACTACATCAGCCCCGGCACCGTGACGGTACTGGGGCTGGCATTTGTCGGACTGACAGGATTTGAACCTGCGACCCCTTGACCCCCAGTCAAGTGCGCTACCAAGCTGCGCCACAGTCCGTTGTTGCATTGGGTGCGTAGTGCACCGCGGCAACTGCTATAGGTTACAACATTGTGGTTCGCTTGGGCGAATCTGCAGGTCACCGGACGTTAATCGCGCCGGGTTGAATGGTGACATTGATGTGGGTAGTTTGGCCAAGCTCATCGCCGTCGATTTCGAAAATACGAGGTTCGTCAAGGTGGATGCTGAAGCCGGTGGCCCGGCGGTGGGTGATGGAGGTGCTGCTGTGCGCGCTCGCGTGCCTGGTAAACACGCGTTTGATCCCGTTATCCCACACGACATTGCGGATCGTGTCCAACCACCCACGAATATTGCGCGCGCGGAGCACGAGGATGTCGAGCTCACCGTCGCTTGGGTCGGCGTCGGGAAGCAATCGGAAGCCGCTTTGCAGGGTGCCGCAGTTACCAATGATGAGGGTGTGGGCGCGCAGTTTCTTGGTCCGCCCGCTGCTTGGGCTCATCCGCAGTTTGATGTTGACGAGTTCGCTGGCGGAAACGGCCCGCCCGACGGATTCGACGTAGGCGAGCCACCCGGCGGTCTCCTTGAGCTCGTCGTTGGTTTCGTTGATCATGTGCGCGTCGATGCCGAACCCTGCCATCACTGCGAAGGCGTGGCGCTGGTACCCGCTGGTCGATTCGATCTCCGCCCACCCGATATCGATGCGTCGCGCGGTGCCGCTGAGCGCGCGTTGGAAGGCGGCCGTGGGGTTGTTCAGCGGTATGCCCAAGTTGCGCGCCAGCAAATTGCCGGTGCCGAATGGGATGATGCCTAGATCGGCGGACGATTGGTGGTCGGCGAGGAATTCCACGACTGCGCGGATGGTGCCATCGCCACCTGCGGCGCAAATGAGGGTGGCGCCATCCTCGAGTGCTCGTAAGGTGGCTTGTTGCCCGTTGTCCTCGGGGGTGGTTTCGTACCAAGACACTTCGATATCTTGGGCGTGCGCCAGCGCCGTTTCGAGCGCGCCGCGGGTGGTTTTGGTCGGATTGAACACGATACCGATGCGGGTGAGTGCCATGGAGGTCGTCCTTCCCCTAATGCTGTCGTGGTTACTACCACTGTAGGAGAATTCCGGTTTCAGGCTCGACCTCCGCTATTCCGTGTCTTCGATGACCACTCCGGCTAGCATGTGCTCGATTGCGGTGCCGCGCCCAGCGGCGAGGAGCTCGGCGCGGTGTTCCTCGGTGAGTTCCCCCAAAAGGCTGATTCGGCGCCGCAGCAACGGCTTGTCTTGGGTAGTGAAAACTTGGGAGACACTGACTTCCACATCTTCCAGGGCGTGGATCTGAGCTTCTCGGGCGGCTTCCCGCACGGCCTGCGAGGTTGCTGCGGCAAGTGCGGAAACTATCAGGGAGGTGGGTGAATAGCCGAAGTTTTTGCCGCCGAGGGCTTTTTCCCTGTCGGTGGTGAAGGCGTGGCCGCCGGTGTGGACGCGGTCGGTGTAGGTGCCGGCGGGGATGGAGCGCGCCACGGCCACCCCTTCGGGCAGGATGTCGGGTATGGCGTCTTCGTGTGGCTCGAGGAAGGGCTCCACCCAGGCCCGGATGAGTTGCGCGGCGTAGTGCGCGGAACCGGCGCGGGTGCACAGGTGGTCCACTTTGTCGAGGGCGATGAGGGATTTGGGGTATCGAGCCACGAGGAAGATTTTTTGGGCGTTGTCGATGCCGACGGTTTGGTCAATGGGGGAGTGGAGGATCAGCAGCGGCCGCCGTAGCTTACCGATGTAGGCTTCGGGATCCATGTCGGCGAGGTCTTCCAAAAACTCGCGCGAAATGGTGATTTCCCGCCCGGCGAGGGTGAGGGCTACCGCCCCAGTTTCGTCGACTTCGCCGATGCGCTCTGCGAAGCGCAAGACGGCGTGCGCTGGGTCGAAGGGGGCGCCGATGGTTGCCACCGCTTTGAGGCTGGGGATACTGGGGGCTGCTTTCAGTGCGGCGGCCCCGCCGAGGGAGTGCCCGATGAGGAGTTGCGGGGCGTCGTAATGCTCGCTGAGCCAGCGGCTGGCTGCGATGAGGTCGGCGACGTTTTCGCTGAAGGTGGTTTCGTGGAAGGTGCCTTCGGATTGCCCGAGGCCGGGGAAGTCAAAGCGCAGGCAGGCGATGCCGTGTGCGGCGAGGGCTTTGCAGACGCGGGCAGCGGCGGGGGTAAACCGGTTGCCGGTAAAACAGTGGGAGAACAACGCCCACGCGAGTGGTGGGGTGTCCGGCATATCAATGGTTCCGGCCAGCATCAGTCCGTTGCTGCTGGGGAATTTGACGGTTTTGGAATGCACTGTTGTTGCTCACTTTCGCCGCGGGTGTTCTTGTTCGCTGCTTACCTTATCGCGGGTGGCACGGACCTGGTTTATGGTTGGGGTTGGCTTGAACATCATTTTTTTGAAAGGCGCACACGTGGCGGGATTTGACTGGTTCTGGAAGGCGATGGGCGGCCAGCAGGGCCGCAACCAGAAGCGGAGCAAAGCGATAGTGCAGCACGCGGATGGGTTGCGCGGCGAGTTCTCCCGGGCGGATGACGCGGCGTTGGCGGCTCATGCTCGCCAGGCGGCCGGCGATCCGGCGGTGTTGTTGGCGTGCCTGAGCGTGGCGGCGGAGCGCACGATTGGCATGGTGCCCTTCGAGGTGCAGAACCAGGCAGTATTGCGCTTGTTGGAAGGCGACGTGGTGCATATGGCTACCGGCGAGGGTAAGACGCTGGTGGGCGCGATGGCGGCGACGGGGTTTGCGCTGACCGGGAAGCGCGTGCATGTGATGACCGTGAATGATTACTTGGCGGATCGTGACGCGGAGTGGATGCGCCCGCTGGTGGAGTTTTTTGGGTTGTCGGTGGGGAGCGTGACGGAAAAGTTGGACGCTGAGCAACGCCGCCGGGCGTATCGCTGTGACGTGGTGTACGCCCCGGTGAGCGAAATTGGGTTCGATGTGCTGCGGGATCAGTTGATTACGTCCCGGGCGCAGGCCGTGCAGCATGGGGCCGATGTGGCGCTGGTGGACGAGGCGGATTCCGTGCTTGTGGATGAGGCGTTGGTGCCGCTGGTGCTGGCAGGCAATGAACCGGGCCGCGCGCCGACCGGCAAGATCGTGAACGTGGTGAAGCGGCTGCGGTTGGGTTTGCACTACACGGTGGACGATGATCGTCGTAACGTGTTTTTGACGGATGCTGGTGCCGCCGCGGTGGAACGCGCACTGGGGATATCCAGCTTGTACAACGATGAGCATGTGGGTTCGACGCTGGTGCAGGTGAACTTGGCGTTGCACGCCCAGGAGCTTTTGGTGCGCGACGTGCACTACATTGTCCGCGACGGCAAGGTGGCGCTTATCGACGCCTCGCGGGGTCGCGTCGCCGATCTGCAACGCTGGCCGGACGGATTGCAGGCGGCCGTGGAAGCGAAGGAAGGGCTCGTTGTTTCCGAGGGCGGCCGCGTGCTGGACACGATGACATTGCAGGCGTTGGCGGGCCGATACCCCATGGTGTGCGGCATGACGGGTACCGCGGTGGAGGCCACGGACCAGTTGCGCCAGTTTTATGATCTGCGGGTGTCGGTAATTGACCGCCACCGGCCGTTGCAGCGTTTCGATGAGGCGGATCGCATCTACGCCACCCAGGAGGATAAGAATGCCGCGATTGTGGCGGAGATTCGGCAGTTGCATGCGGTGCAGCGCCCAGTGCTGGTGGGCACGCATGATGTTGCGGAGTCGGAGGCGTTGGCGGGCCGCCTGCGGGAGCATGGCATTGAGGTGAATGTGCTGAATGCGAAAAACGATGCGGAGGAGGCGCGGATCATTGCGGAGGCGGGGGATTTGGGCCGCGTGACGGTGTCCACCCAAATGGCTGGCCGTGGTACTGATATTCGATTGGGTGGCGCGGATGAAGCGGATCGTGATGCGGTGGTGAGTCTTGGCGGTTTGGCGGTGATCGGCACTGCGCGGCATCGAACATCCCGTTTGGACAACCAGTTACGGGGTCGTGCGGGCCGCCAGGGGGACCCCGGAACGAGCGTGTTTTTCGTCTCACTTGAGGATGATGTGGTTGCCGTGGGTGGCGCCGGGGAGTCCGTCACTGCACACCCGGCGGGCGACGGCCGCATCGACGCGAAACGGGTGCAGGATTTTGTGGAACACTGCCAGCGCGTCACCGAGGGGCAGCTATTGGAAATTCACGCCCAAACGTGGAAGTACAACAAATTGTTGGCGGATCAGCGGGTGATTATCGACGAGCGGCGGGCAAACCTGCTTGACACGCCCCGTGCGTGGGAGGAGTTGTCGGCGCGTTCGCCGGAGCGGGCGGCGTCGCTCAAGGGGGTGCCGCAGTCGGCTTTGGAGCAGGCAGCACGCGAAATTATGCTCTATCACCTTGACCGTGGCTGGAGCGATCACTTGGCGCTGCTCGATGACGTGCGGGAGTCGATCCACTTGCGCGCGATTGCTAAGGAAACCCCGATCGATGAGTTCCACAGGATCGCCGTTGCGGAATTTAAGGAGCTTGCGCAGCGCGCCGTTGACGAAGCTGTGGATACGTTCAACACTGTGCGTATCGACGCCGCGGGTGCCCACCTGGCGGATGAGGGTTTGGTGCGGCCGTCCGCCACGTGGACCTATATGGTGGGAGATAACCCATTGGCGGGTGGGGGTAAATCGGTGGTTGGTTCGTTATCTGCGATGTTCAGGTAACGTTGGGCAATTGTGGCGGCCATGCAACCGCTATGATGAAAGGCATTGGAATTATATCCAGCGACTACGTCGACCCGGAGGTTGAATAATGAGCGAGAATCACGGTATCCCTGAGCCGCAGGTAGAGACTACTTCGGTCTTTCGTGCGGACCTGCTGAAGGAGATGGAGTCCAATACTGGGCAAACTCCGGCAGCTCCTGTGGGTGCCGATCATTTACCGGTTGGTGCCGCACTCTTGGTGGTCAAGCGCGGTCCGAACGCGGGTTCTCGTTTCCTGTTGGACCGGCCAACGACCACGGCCGGACGCCACCCCGAGGCGGATATCTTTCTTGATGATGTGACCGTCTCTCGTCGCCATGCGGAGTTTCGCATGAACCACGGCGAGTTTGAGGTGGTGGATGTGGGCAGCTTGAACGGCACCTACGTCAACCGGGAGCCGAAGAATGCCGAAATCCTTTCCACTGGTGACGAAGTACAGATTGGTAAATTCCGTCTGGTCTTCCTTGCAGGGCCGAAAGCCCAATAACCCCGCGCCCAACGATAGGAGTAACTCGAACCGTGACTGCGCTCCGTAAGACAGCGGCCGTTCAGGCTGTAAAAACCGTCAAAACCAAGCCTATTGGCGTGGTGTTGGAACAGTTGCGTGCCGAGTTCCCTGATGTTACCCATTCGAAGATTCGCTTTTTGGAGACGGAGGGGTTGATTGCTCCGCAGCGGTCTTCGTCAGGGTATCGCCGGTTTACGGAGGAGGACATCGAGCGCCTCCGGTATATTTTGGTCACCCAGCGGGACAATTATCTGCCGTTGAAGGTGATCCGGGAGCAGTTGGAGGCCATGGATTCCGGCGCCGTGACCTCGATTATGCGCGCGAATCGGGCGACGCCAATGATCAGCCCGGATAATTTCCGGGCGCCGAGTGAAAGCCGCTTTAGCATCGAGGATGTGGCGGCGCAGGCCGGCGTGGAAACTGACCGTGTGCAGCAATTCCTGAAGGTTGGGTTGGTCAAACCGGACGTGTCTGGCTATTTCACTGTGGATGATGTTCGCGTGGTGCAGACGGCGGTGGCGTTATCCGAATTCGGTTTTGATGAGCGGCATTTGAAGTCGTTGCGTGCGGCGGCGAGCCGGCAGGCCGGGTTGATTGGGCAGGTGGCCGCGCCGATTGCGCGCGCCCAGGGGCGGGATTCCCGGCAGCGGGCGGAGGAATTGTCGCAGCAGATGACCGCACTGGTGGTGTCGTTGCATGCTTCGTTGGTGAAAAGTGCGCTGCGCGAGGAGTTGGGGTAGGACTCGTGGCGTTGATCCCAGTTGAATATCACGGTGTGCACACGCTTGGGCCCGAGAATTTTCATTGTGCGTTGTTATTGTGGAAGGAAAAGAATCGGGTGATTCCGATTTGGATTTCCGCAATTGATGCTGAGTTTTTGGAGGCCCGCGACGCGGGCTATGAGTCGAAACGCCCCGGTGCGCATGATGTGCTGGTGGATTGTTTAACCCGCCTTACCCCCGGTGCGGCTCAAGTGAACATTGTGAGTTATTTCGAAGGCGTGTTTATCGCCTCGATTGTTACCAATGATGGCCAGGAGTTGGATGCGCGCCCGACGGATGCGCTAATTTTGGCGAAGTTGTTGAATCTTCCCGTCTTGGTGGATGAGGAAGTAGCTGCTCAAACTGCGGTTTTCTTAGCGGATTCCGAGCTTCAGGATTATCTGGATATTGAACCTTCGACTGCTTTTGATGATACGGAATTGTTGAAAGATGAGGATTTTGAGCAGTTCATGGAAAGCATGGGGGTTTTTGAACAAGACCTGTTTTTTGAGGACGACGATTCTGAAAAGGACTAACTCTCAAGTTCGGGTTTAACCTTTGGCGTGTCGCTAGTGACAATTTATTCCGGTTCGTTTAATCTTGCTTTCAGGATCATTCAACGTCACAGGGAGTAAATATGAGCGACGAACCCCGCGGCATTCAAGAGTCTTTGTTTGACCTTGGGCCCGACGAAGCGGTGGGTTACCGCGTCCCAACGGCGTGCCAAGTGGCGGGAATTACGTACCGCCAATTGGATTATTGGGCACGCACGAAATTGGTGGTGCCTTCCATCCGGTCTGCTAAGGGTTCGGGTTCGCAGCGGCTCTACTCCTTCCGCGATATTCTCGTGCTGAAAATTGTGAAAGGCTTGTTGGATACGGGTATTTCCCTACAGAATATTCGCCTCGCGGTGGATAAACTCCGCGACCTTGGCGTGGATGATTTAGTGGAGATCACACTGGTTTCCGACGGGACTACGGTGTATCAATGCCGCTCCAATGAGGAAGTGATTGATTTACTCGCCGGCGGTCAAGGCGTATTCGGTATCGCTGTGCCCGGCATTATGAAGGAGCTCAGCGGGACGATTTCTTCGTTCCCGTCGGAGCGTATCACCGCCGATAGCGAGCTCGTGGATGAGCTCGCCGAGCGCCGGAATCGCCGTATTTCTTAGGCTGTTGTGCCGAAGATGGTTGCCAGTGCGGCTTCCAGTTCGGCGGTGGTGTTTACTACGGTGGCGGAGCCGCCGTGGGTGGTGGCCCATTCGCTGATGCCGGTGTCTACCGGCTGATTGCCAATGTGCACGATTTCCAGCAGCACGTTGTCAAGGCCGCTGTACGGGGTGGCGGGGTCTGCGTCTTGGGTGCCGGTGGTCACGAGCACTAACCGTACTGGGTTGTTGATTTCGCGGGCGTGGTCGCCCGCCTTTTTCATGGCTTCGTCGAGGGCTTCCCGGGTGCGGGGCGTGCCACCGGTGCCAAAGCGCCGCATGGCTTCTACGCTGGCGCTACCGTTGTCGTTTTTGCTGAACTCCACGTTGGCGCGCCATGCTCGGTTGATGCCCTGGGTGAGCGGCGAGGAGTAATTCCACAGGGATACGTTGCCGCCGTCGCGGCCCACGGCGTGCAGGAGGGGGTCGAGTACCCGCACGGTTTCCTCAAAGTAGGTGCCGCCATCGAGTGCGGTTTGCATGGTGCTGGAGGTGTCCAACAGCACGAGGGTGTCGGTTCCCGTGGGCAGGTTGACTTGCACTTCCACGTTCGCTTGCTTCGCTTGGGTGAGCAGCTCCTCGCTGGCGAGTTTCGTGGTGGTCTTGTCAGTAGATTTTACAAAGTTGGCAAAGTCGTCTGCGGCGCGGGTTTGCTGCTCGCTGATCGCGCCCGCGGGGTTGAGGGCCACGGCGTAAATGGGTACTGCGATGGTGTCTTCGGGTTGGTAGAACTCCATGCCTTTCGGTGTGGTGGTGGAGGTGACTACTTGGTAGGGGTGCCCGTGGAGGTTCCCAAGGTAGGCGGCGGCGAGTTTGCCTTCGAAGCTGGCGGGGGCGCCGATGCTGGCTTGCTCGCGGAGGGTGTCCCAGGTGCCGCTGGGTTTGGCGGAGCCCACTTTGTAGGCGATGCCGAGCGGATCGGCTTGGGCTACTGGCCAGTTGGCGGACGCGGCGGATCGTTTCGCTGCTTCGAGGCTGCCCTGCACATCCCCTGAGAGGAACACCAGTGCGGCGTCTTTAATGTCTTGAACGTGTTCGATTTTCACGCAGTGGTCTTTGACTACGGGTTTGCTGGCGGCGTAGTCGGTAACGAGCTGTTGGAGCGCTGCGGTGGAGGCGCTGGAAATTGGGAGTTTGACGTCACCTTCAATGCACACGCCGTCGCCGGCGTTGTGTTGTTGATTGGCTTGGTCGCGCTTCATCCACCACCACACACCCCCCACGAGTATTAGCGCAAGGACGATAACGGCGGCGAAAATGCTTGGGGCTATTGCGTAGTTTTTAAGTCCGTTTGAATGCCGAGCCACGAGTATTCTTCCTAAGCGTTAACTGACATGAAGCATTGGTTTACATTGTAGGCTTTGTGCACAAGTCAATGAGCGATTGCCGCAAAGGTGCTGCACGCTCGGCGAGTTCTCGTTGTCGCGCCACATATTCGGCTTTGCCTTCCGGTGTCTCGATTGCCACAATATGAAACCCATATTCCCTGCAATCATATGGGGACGCTTCCATATCCAGAATTCGAACATCTCTTGCAAGCTCAAAAGTGTCGAGCCACAATTCCCCCGGCACGAGTGGTCCCAATTTTGCAGCCCATTTGTATAAGTCCATCGTCGCATGTAGGCACCCACTTTGATCGGCTGCGGGTTGATCTTCACGCTGCAAGACTCGAAAGTTCAACGGGCGTGCGGCAGGGGTGAAAAATCGAAAGGCGTCGTAGTGGGTGCATCGGATGCGGTGTGTTTCCACCACGTCGTTTGTGCCGTCCCGGCCGAGCCGTAGCGGGAGGTTGTGCCGGGGCTTCTCTGTGCGGTACACCATCGCCCATTCGTGCAGCCCGAAGCAATCGAAGTGGGCGGGGTTCGTCGCCGTGCGCTCTAACAAGTGTTTGATGTAGCTGATCGATTCGCCGCGGCGCGCCCACACTGCCGCAAGATCCACACCGACGCCGTCTGCGGTACGCGCGTAGTCTCGCCAGTGAGCGTGCGGAGGGTCGCCGGCCAGCGTTTCGCCGCGCCCCGGATGCCACCGCGCCAACTTGCCAGGGGAGACAGGGTAGTACTCAAACAGAAAGTCGAATATGGGGTGCTGTTGCGCTTGTCGACGCCGCGCCAGGTGCGCCGCAGTCAACGCTTCCGCGCGGGAGCGGTGGGCGTCGAGACGCGCCTGCCATTCGGCGACGCTAAGCATCTTCGTGGGTCCAATCTCGCACCGTGCCAACATATTCTTCGATAAGGTCTTCGAGGGTGACGATGCCGATCACTTCGCCGCGTTGCCGCACCTGTGCCATGTGCGCGTTTCGCCGGTGGAGGAGGCGCAGCGCCTCATCAAGGGTGCAATTGCCGTCAACTGTGGTGAGGGGTCGCAGCGCAGAACGGGGAAGTTTCACGTGCGGATCCTCGGTAACCATTCGTTCGAGAATGTCTTTGACGTGGATGTAACCAATGTAGGTGTCGCCGCCCGCGGTCACGGGGAAGCGCGAGAATCCGGTCTCTTGCACGGCCTCCTCGACGCAATACAGTGGCACGCCGTTGTCAAAGCGGAGCATGCGTACGGCGTCGTTCGGAATCAGCACTTCTCGAATAGACCTGTGGTCGGAGCGCAGCGCCTTGTTTAGGCGCGCGTGTTCCTCCGCGTCGAGCAGCCCTTCCGAACGGGATTCCGTAATCATTGTGGCGAGCTGTTCCGGGTTCACGGCCGCGTCAAGTTCGTCCTTTTGCTCGATGCCGAACATGCGTAGCGTGACGCGGGCCATCCAGTTCATGGCCACGATCAGCGGGCGGGTGAGTGTTACAAACACCATGTGCGCGGGTACCAGCAGCATGGCCACGGATTCCGGCCCGGCGAGGGCGATGTTCTTTGGCACCATCTCGCCGAGCAGGATGTGCAGGAACGTGACAATGCCAAGGGCGATGGCGAAGGAAATCGGGTGCAGCAGTGCGTCCGGCAATCCTAACGCGTGAAACGGACCCTCGATCAAATGGGCGATGGCGGGTTCGCCGACTTTGCCCAGCAGTAGCGAGGCGATCGTAATGCCGAATTGGGCGCCCGCCAACATCATGGACAAGTGTTCGGAGGCGTAGAGGACTTTCCGGGCGCGCGGCTTGCCTTGCGCAATGAGCGCGTCCAGCCGGTCGCGCCGCGAGGAGATCAACGAAAATTCCGCCCCGACGAAGAAGGCGTTCACGGCCAATAGGACCACGGTGAGGATCACGGCATACCAATCACTCATTGGAATTGTTTCGCCTCCTCCTCGCTCATCGGGGTAAGGATCACGCGGTCGATGCGGCGGCCGTCCATAATGGCCACGCGTGCGCCCCAGCGGCCCGAAATCCCGGATTCGAACTCGTCGTAGGCGTCGCGCTCAGTCTCCGGAAGCAGGATAATCTCTCCGGCATCTGGGATGTGGCCCATTGTCGCCATGACTAACCCGCCGACGGTTTCGTACGGTCCGTCCGGTGCGGTGTAGCCGATGCGGGCAGGTAGTTCGTCAACGCGGACGAGCCCCGACACCTCCCAACTTGCGCCGATGCGCAGGAAGTCACGTTCCGCCTCCGCATCGTCATATTCGTCATAGACTTCGCCCAAGATTTCTTCCACCACGTCTTCGATGGTCACCAACCCGGCGGTGCCGCCATACTCGTCTGCCACTAACACGATCTGGGTGCCGGCGGAGCGCACGGCGTTGAGCACGGCGTCGCCATCCAAACTTGAGGGAACCACCGGCACAGGGCGTGCCAGGGAGCGCAACAGCACGTGGGAGCGTTGCTCGCGCGGAATGTTAAATGCGGCCTTGACGTGTACCACGCCGACGGTGTCGTCGAGGTCCCCATCGACGATGGGGAACCGCGAACGGCCCGTCTGCTGGGCCAGGTTCAAGAGGTCCGCCACGGTATCGTCAACGGACAGGTATTCGATGGTGGAACGCGGCGTCATAAAGTCCTCCGCCGTGGATTCACCAAACTTCAACGAACGATCCAGCAACGCCGCTTGCGCGTGGGAAAGCGCCCCATGCTCCGCGGAATTGCGCACCAGCGCGCCCAACTCCTGGGCGGAACGCGCGGAGGCAAGCTCGTCGGCGGGTTCGAGGCCAAGCTTGCGCACCAGCGCGTTGGCGGTGGCGTTGAGGGCGCGAATAAACCACCCGAACAGTCGGTTGAACATGCGCACGGGGATGACCGTGAACCGTGCGGTGCGCAGCGGATCCGTGATCGCCATGTTTTTAGGCACGAGTTCGCCGTACACCATGGACAGCAGCGTGGCTAGCGTCAACGCCAACACCAGCGCTACCGCCGGAGCAGTGCCGCCGAGGCCGAGTAGCTCCAATAACGGCGTGAAATACTTTGCCAGGATTGGTTCTGCCAAAAACCCCGTGGCCAGGGTGGTGATGGTGATGCCCAATTGCGCCCCCGACAACTCGAAGGAAAGGTTGTTGTGGGCGGCCCGCACCGCGCGGGCTTTGGCATCGTTGTGTGCTTCCACGTGGTTGTCAATCACGGAGCGTTCCATCCCGGTGAGGGCGAATTCGATGGCCACGAAAAACCCAGTCCCCGCCGTCAGCGCAATGAAGCCCAGCAGGGAGGCAATACTCAGCGCAATGTCCATGGACTACCGGCCAGCCCTCCGTTTTCGATGTTGCCGTCGTTGGTCCACACGAGTTCCTTTCTGGGTGTGAGCGCCGGTGATCTTCGCCAGGCGCGCCGCATCAACTTCCACAGCGGATACACCTGCTTGTGCGAATAGGTTGGTAAGTTGAGAACGTTTCGTCGACGTGATCAGCGTGACCACGGTGCCCGCATTGCCCGCCCGGGCGGTGCGCCCCGCGCGATGCAGATAGGCCTTGTAATCCTCCGGCGGGTCCACGTGCACCACCAGCGACACGTCGGAGATGTCGATGCCGCGGGCCGCCACGTCTGTGGCAACCAGTACGGGGACATCCCCGCTGGTGAATGCGTCGATGGCAGCCGTGCGGGTGGCCTGCCCCTTGTTGCCGTGGATGCCGAGTGCGTTGATGCCTGCGGCACGTAACGAGGCTACCTGACGGTCAACGTCGAAACGCGTGCGGCGAAACAACAGGGTCTTGCCCTTGCGGCCCGCGATCTTGGCCACCACCGCGTCCCGGTTTTCCTCCACCACGCTAAAGAAGTGCCGCATGGTATCCACCGACGCCTGCGCGGTGGCGTGCTGGACGGGGTTGTTGGTGTACCGATCGATCAGTTCTTGCACGTCGCCGTCCAAGGTGGCGGAAAACAGTAACCGTTGCCCGGCGGGCGTGAGTTTCAGCAGTTTATGCACCTGCGGCAAGAATCCCATGTCGGACATTTGATCGCACTCGTCGATGGCGGTGATTTCCACCGCGGACAGAAAGAGCATTCGTTGCCGCACCAAGTCGATTGCCCGCCCCGGTGTGGCAACCAGCAGGTCCACGGGCGCCGCGAGGAACCTTGCGTCACGCTTGATGTTCACGCCGCCAACGACGGCGAGGATGCGCAGCCCGAGGGCGGCAGCCGGGGCGTCGAGACGCGAGTGAATCTGCAACGCCAGTTCGCGCGTGGGTGCCAGCACAAGCGCGCGCGGGTATTTCGGGCGCGACGGCGCACCGGTTAGCCGCGCGAGCATGGGCAAACCAAAAGCGAAGGTCTTGCCGGATCCGGTCGGCCCGCGGCCCAACACGTCGCGCCCCGCGAGAATGTCGGGGATGGCCGCGGCCTGCACCGGAAACGGTTGCTCAATGCCTTCGCGCCGCAGCTGGTGGACAAGTTGCAGCGGCAAGCCCAGTTGGTCAAACGTAGTCATCGTTGGCCTTGTAGTTAGGCCTCCACCTCGGTGCGGTCGCCGCTCCACAAGGTGTGGAAATGCCCAGCCTTATCCGTGCGCTCGTACGTGTGTGCGCCGAAGTAGTCGCGTTGGCCCTGGATCAATGCCGCCGGAAGTCGCTCGGCGCGCAACCCGTCGTAGTAGGACAGGGACGAGGCGAACACCGGGATGGGCAAGCCCGCCTGGGTTGCCACGACCACCACGCGGCGCCACGAGTCCATCAAGCCTTCCAGCTCGCCGAGGAAGTACGGGTCGAGCAACAGCGATTCCAGCGCCGGGTTCGCGTCGTAGGCCTGCACGATGCGGTCTAAGAACTTCGCGCGGATAATGCACCCATCACGCCAGATGGTGGCGAGGTCGCGGGGGTCGATATCCCAACCGTGCTCCTCGGAACCCGCGCGGATTTCGTCGAAACCTTGTGCGTAGGCGACCAGTTTGGAGGCGTAGAGTGCGCGTCGAACATCTTCCACAAACTCCGCCGGAACCGAATGTTGAAGCTGCCCAGACGGGAGGGTGCCTATGGTGGCTGCTCGCTGTGCCCGCGCCCCAGACAACGCACGCGCAAACACCGCCTCCCCGATGCCAGTGGTGGCAATGCCCAAATCCAGGGCAGCCTTCACCGTCCACCGGCCAGTACCTTTCTGGCCCGCGGAATCCACAATCACGTCAACCAGCGGCTTGCCTGTTGCCGCATCCACCTGGGAGAGCACCTCGGCGGTGATTTCCACGAGGTAGGAGTCCAAATCCCCGGTGTTCCACTCACGGAAAATCTCGGCGATTTCCAGCGGGGACAGGTTCGCGGCGTAGCGTAGGAGGTGGTACGCCTCGCCAATAACCTGCATGTCCGCGTACTCGATACCGTTGTGCACCATCTTGACAAAGTGGCCGGCGCCATCCGGGCCGATGTGCGTGCAGCACGGCACCCCATCAACGTGTGCGGCGATTGACTCGAGCAGCGGCCCTAGGGACTCGTAGGAAGCCGCAGGACCGCCGGGCATAATGGATGGGCCGTTGAGCGCGCCTTCCTCGCCGCCGGAAATGCCGGCCCCCACAAAATGCAGGCCGCGGTCGCGCAGTTCCGCCTCGCGGCGAATCGTGTCGGCGTAGAGGGCGTTGCCGCCGTCGATAATGATGTCGCCTTCTTCCATGGCGTCTGCCAATTGCGCGATGACCGCGTCGGTTGCGGCGCCGGCTTGCACCATGATCAATGCCCGCCGCGGACGCTCCAAGCTAGCGACAAACTGTTCGATCGTGGTGGCGGGGATAAACGTTCCCTCGGTGCCGTAGTTTGCCATAAACGCTTCCGTCTTAGCGACGCTGCGGTTGTATACGGCGACGCGGTGGCCGTGGCGCGCGAAATTCCGGGCAATATTCGAACCCATGACTGCGAGGCCAACAACGCCAATCTGTGCGAGATTAGTCATGGTTCATTATCGTACCCGTTCACCCCGCTATACTCTGCCCATGAATGTGCAAGCGTTGGTGAAACAACTCGACTCCGGCCCCCTCGATGACCACGAACTCGACGCCATCAATGCCCGAATGGGCGGCATGGAACGAACCCTCGGCATCCGCTACACCCACCTGAGCCGGGCGGGAGTGCGCGCGGAGCTGGAGATCGGCCCGCACATTCTGCAATCATTTGGCCTGGTCAACGGCGGAACGTTCTGCACCATTGCGGAGTGCGTCGGCTCGTTCGCCGGGTGCCTTGCCGCGAATGCCCCGGTGGTGGGGCTGACCAACACTACCCACTTTTTAAGCCCCGGTACATCGGGCGTTATTCAGGCTCAGGCGCATCCGGTACACCTTGGAAAACGGGTGCAATTATGGGAGGTTGAGTGCTCGGTCGGCGAGAAATTACTGGCTGTGACGTCCTTGCGGGCGATGGTCATGGCGGGGGTACAGTAACACTTATGCCAACTTGGAACGAGATTCTCGCCCGCAACCCTCAGCATTCCGAAAACTATGCGCAGCGGTGGCGCAAGTTTGTTGCCGAGGGACGCGACATTGACGGCGAAGCCCGGCTGATTGACGCCCTGGCTCCCCGCCACGCCCGCATCCTGGACGCCGGCTGCGGTACCGGTCGCGTGGGTGGTTACCTAGCCGCCCGCGGCCATCACGTGGTGGGTGTGGATCTCGACCCCGTGTTGATCAACTACGCCCGCCAGGATTACCCGGACTGCACTTGGGAGGTGGGCGATCTGTGCTTAGGCGAAATCCCCGCCGGTGAGTACGATGTCATCGTTTCCGCGGGCAACGTGATGGGTTTCCTGCCGGCTGAAGGCAGGTTAGCCGCCTTGCGAGCCCACGCCGATCATCTGGCCCCCTCAGGTCGCGCCGTCATTGGTTTCGGCGCAGGGCGGGGCTGGAGCTTCCAACAATTCCTTGACGACGCCGCGTCCGTAGGCCTTTATCCTTCACTGCTGCTGTCCTCGTGGGAACTCCACCCCTTCACTGAGGAGTCCGAGTTTCTTGTGGCCATTTTGGGCGCGAAAGAAAGCGCCTCACCACAGACGTAGTAAGGCGCGATCCCAGGTCCTGTGTTGGGCTCTCGGACCCTCGGCTATTTCCGACGTTTGGCCAATTGGCGGAAAGAGTCCGCACGACCCCAACGGGGTATTACCTTTCACAGAGTAACCACAAGGGCGCACTTGCTATCGTAGCGCAACGAGCGGTTCCCTAGGGGGTGTAACCGACAACCTCGCACTCTCCGATGACGTTGCCGCCGTCCATAAACGGAAACCTAGAGCCTTCCGAAAGCAGGTGGTGCGGGGCGTCGTCAACGAGGAAGCGTACCTCGTCAACGAACGTTTCCAACCCTTGCTCCACGGCGGGCGTCTTCAGGGAAAACACCACGCTCCACGCAGCATCGCCTTGGTGAAGCTGCGTGTGCAACGTCAACGCGGAAGGCAGCGACCGTTGGTCGGGGGCAAACACTTCAGGGTCCCAGCGAATGATGCAGGGCAGGGGAGGCAGAGACATAACGATCACTCTACCCCTAGCTGTTGCCGTGATACTGCTCCGTTTCGTTGACCTCGACGACGGTGGCGGCATCATCCACATAGTCGCGAAGCTTGATCAGCGCATTACGGGAATGCAATTGGTGGCGCGTGGTGGTCAACTGCCAGCGGTTCTGGTTGAGCACATTGAGCCCCCACGACACGGCGGAAACCATGCGGTTGCGGAAACCAACGAGGAACATCAAGTGCACGGCCAGCCACAGCACCCAGCCAATGAACCCAGTGACCTCCACCTTGCCAAGCTTCACCACCGCGGAGAAGCGAGACACGGTGGCCATGGAGCCCTTGTCAAAGTATTCGAAAGGCTCCCGGTCGAGGGTGCCTGGGCGGTCGGTTTCCCGTTCGATCAGGTCCGCCACGTACTCGCCGGCCTGGATGGCCACCTGGGCCACGCCCGGAAGGTTGTCAAAGTTCATCATGTCGCCGATGACAAACACATTCCGGTGGTCGTTGACGGTGAGATCTTCGTTCACCTTTACCCGCCCAGCGCGATCCACCTCGGTATTGGTTTGCTCGGCGATCAGCTTGCCTAGCGGAGATGCGGCCACGCCCGCCGACCAAATCTTGCAATAGCTGGGGATGATCTCCACGGAATTGTCTTGCGTCGATTTGAACGTGACATTGTCCTCGGTCACGTCCGTCACAATGGCGTTGAGCTTGACGGTGACGCCGAGTTTTTCCAGCTGGCGCTGCGCGTTGCGGCCCAAGCGCTTGCCGAACGGAGGCAGTACCTGCGGGGCGCCGTCCAGGAGGACGATCTTCGCGTCGGAGGGGTTGATGTTGGAGTAGTGGCCGCGCAGGGTGCGGCGGGACATTTCTGCGAGCTGCCCGGCGAGCTCCACGCCGGTGGGGCCCGCGCCGACGACCACAAAGGTGAGCAACCGTTCCCGTTCGGCCGGGTCGCTGCACAGTTCAGCGCGCTCAAAGGCGCCGACGATGCGGGCGCGAATCTCGTGTGCGTCGTCGATGGTTTTCATGCCGGGTGCGTACTGGGCGAAATGATCGTTGCCAAAGTAGGATTGCCCGGCGCCGGCCGCCACAATCAGGTAGTCATACTCATAAACCCGGTGGTAGTGACCAAGCTCCACGGTGACCTGCTTATGTGCCAAGTCGATGCCCGTGACTTCGCCTTTGATCACGTGGGCGTTGTCTTGGTTTTTCAGGATTTGCCGGGTGGAGGGCGCGATCTCCCCGGAGGATAATAGCCCGGTTGCCACCTGGTAGAGCAGCGGCTGGAACAGGTGGTGGTTGGTGCGGTCGATAATAGTGATGTCTACGTCGGCGTTTTTCAGCGATTTCGCGGCGAACAAGCCTCCGAAACCAGAGCCGATGATCACTACGTGTTGGCGGCCGCCCTCGGGGCGAAACGGCTTCTCAGACATTGTGTTGAGTGCTCCTTGGAACTGCGACTATTAGTAAACAATTTGTTCGTATGTCTGACTATCGTAATGTGTTGTCGCCAGGATCACACCTTCGGCGCTGCCTCCGCAGCTCGCGGCCTTGAAAACGGTACGATGTGAACCGGCTTCACGCTAGTTTTTTGAGGAGAATTGTGGCGTTTGATCATTTGGTACATATCCACGAATCGGATTGGCCCGGCGTGGCCGTTGTGCCCAATGTGCGGGCGGGGAGTTTTCGCCGCGCGGAACGCGGTTTTTATCAAGTGTGTGAGCGCAACAACGTGGACATTACCGTTGAGCATGATGTGTTGTTCGCCCGCATCGCCGAAGCAGGCTGGCTTGGCCTTGCCGAGGGGTTTATGGCAGGGGAGTGGCATGCAGAAGATCTTGTCGCCACGTTGAGCACACTTCTTGCGAGTGGTTACCGCCCGAAGCGATCGTACCGCGCGGGGAGGTCCGCGCAGGTTCCGGGGGGTTCGTTGCCGGCGTCGCTGGTGGGGTTGTACGCGGGCGACGGCTACAGTCCGTTCGGAGGTGTGTTTGCCTCCGGTGTGGCTACGACGGTGCGGAATGAGCGTGACATTGACGTCACCACCTTGGAAGACCCTGTGCATGTGGAGCGTTGCGATTTAGCCGACGCGCAGACTCGCATGGTGGATATGCTGTTGGATGCAGCTGGTGTTTCCCGAGGCACTTATGTCGTGGATTACCCCTCTTCGGGTGGGGCATTGTCGGTTCGTGCGGCGCAGCGTGGCGCGACCGTCGATACGTGGGCGATGGATACCGGCGCCCTCGACGACCTTACCGAGCTGGTCAGCGGCGATGACGTGGAGCATTCCCTGCACATCCGGGAAATGCCCGACCACGTACTACCCCCAGAGTTGACGCGCCGCGTGTACGAGGCTGTGGTGGGTATCGGCCGCGTAGAGACCATTGGCCGTGCGCTTCGCCCCGCCTACCTGCGCAGCATTGATCAACTCTTGCTGCCGGGCGGGGTGGCGGCGCTGGGCGTGACAGTGGCTACGGAGCAGCTGGCGCCGGTGGTGCGGGAAGCCACAGAAATGCTTCGAGCGTACATTTGGCCAGCGTTGGATTTTCCCACGCTGGAGGAGGTGTACCGCGTGGTCGATAGGGGTACTTCGCTGCGCATTACCGCGGAGGTGCACACGGGCAAGCACAACCGCATCGCGCTTGGCCTGCAGCGTTCGTTGTTCGAGGGGCGGATGCGGGAGGCGGCAGCGGCGGGCTATGACCCCGTATACCGTCGGCTGTGGCGCTACCATTTGGCGCTGCTGGAGGCATTGTTCCGCCTCGGCGTGCTCGACAGTGTGCAGCTTACTTTACGACGTCGCTAGTTTCCGGCTCCGGCCGCACCTCCTGCGTCTCGGGCTGCCGATGTTTCCACCACAACCGGATAATTTTCACCGTCATAGGGATGAATACGGTGGCGAGTCCGGCGACGATAAACCAGTGCATAAATTCCTGCACAAACGGCACGCCGCCGAGCGAATAGCCCAAAAACGTCACGCCGGCGCCCCATAAAATACTCCCAAGCACGGAGTACAGCGTGAATGCGCGATGATTCATATGCGAGAAGCCAGCAAACACGGGGGTGACAGTGCGGACAACGCCAATGAACCGAGCGAACAGCACGGTGACTACGCCGTATTTATCAAAAAAGTGGTTGGTTTTCTCTACCGCTTCTGGACCGATCCACCGCATGACGCGGCTGCGTAGTATTCGCGGCCCAGCCTTGCGGCCAATGAAAAACCCGAGTTGGTCGCCGAGCGCGGCGGCCGTGGGAATGCCGATCAAGAGGGTCCAGAGTGGGGTGAATGGTGGGTCCGCGGCGGCCATGATGCCCGCGGTAAAAAGCAATGTGTCGCCAGGAAAAATAAAGCCGATAAGGAGGCCCGTTTCCATAAAAACAATGCCTAGAATTCCTGCCAACCCAAACGTGGTCAGCAGCATGTCAACATCGAACACAGGCGGGTACGTATCCTTCGACTCTCGCAGTTACATAGTCAGCTAGAAAGATGATAGCGTGTCACTCCGAAAACCTAAAGTGACATAATGTACATTATCGGCCTTATATTTTAAGGTATGCACACGCTACTTTTACGTCACAGTGACGTAATTTATTAGCGTTGCCGGTAAGCCTGCACAAGCTGCACTGAGGTTAGTATCATCAATGCAGCGCCGATCGCCGCCACCCACGGCATATTGCTGTACACCATGTAGCCTGTAAATACGAGCAATACGACGATGCGCAACCACAGCGCCGGAATCAACTTCGAAATCATTGCGCATCATCTTTCTTCTCAAACGTCAGCCGAATGTTCAGCTCGCCGGTTTCATCAATCTTCGCCGCAACAAACTCTGGTGTCTCCACGCCGAAGTCCAACCGGTTGATTGGCACCGTGCCGGCGATGACAAGACGCTGCGCCGTGCGCAGCACCTCAAACTCTCCAGAGACTTCGCGGGATGCGCCGTGCAATTGCAGATTGCCAATGACGCGAGCCTTGCCGGTCGAGCCATCGTCAGGAATGTTGCTCAGCTCCGCAGCCTGAGTCAGCTGAAACGTCGCCGTCGGATAGTCATCCGTATGGAGCAAGCTGCGGCGCACGTTAATATCACGTTGCTCCACGTCCGTATGCAACGTGGTCATATCAACTACTATTTCGCCGGATGTGAGCCGCGTGCCCGCAATCTGAATCTGTCCATCCACGTTGCGTGTGCTGCCAGAGGTTGACCTCGGCTCGCCGGGCAGAATTTCAAAAAACGTGTAGCCCACCGACGTCGTGTTCGCGCCGCTGCCATCAACAACATTCCATGTGCCTTGCAGATCCGTGGACGCCCCAACCGCATTGGACGCGTTCAGCCCGCCGGTTTTAATGCCAGGATCAGTCAAAGCCTTGTACGCTACCGGTCCGACGCTTGCCAGCGCGAGCACAATGATGGCAATAACGGTCAGTACAAGGAACGGCTTCTTCATATCCAGCATCCTATCCGACGTGGTTAGTACGAATTTTCAATAGTCTTAGCTAGCTGAATTAATTCATTGCATAGCTGTTGAAGCTCCTTATTGTCAGGTTCTTCATCCTGCAGCGCCACATGAATATCTTCCGCGGAACAACGTAGAGCAAATAGGCGATCATGAAACTGTTCCAACTGTTCAGGGGTAAAATGAATCCCCTCGGCTGGAATGTTTTTGCCCGTTCGATGGTTGCGTTGTTCGTAGGCACGTTGGCGGCACGAGCGACTACAATATCGCCTGGGTCGCCCGCGGCCACGTGATACGTCAATGGGCTTTCCGCACCATTCGCATCGTTTTTCAATCGCCTCCACACGCCCAACCCTAGCCCACGTGCCGCGGTTGGTTATAGTGGAGGGATACACCAACCACTATTGAGGGTAAGGACGGATTAACCTCTATGGCAGATCGCGTACTTCGTGGCAGCCGCATGGGCGCCGTGAGCTATGAGACAGACCGCGACCACGACTTGGCACCCCGCCAAATGGTCAAGTACCGTACCGAAGCCGGTGAAATCTTCGAAGTCCCCTTTGCCGACGATGCCGAAATTCCCGGCACCTGGATGTGCAAGAACGGCCAGTTGGGCACACTCGTCGAAGGCGAAGGCATTGAAGCCAAGCCCGTGAAACCCCCGCGCACCCACTGGGACATGCTGCGGGAACGCCGCACTATTGAAGAACTCGACGTGCTCCTCGAAGAGCGTATCGAGCTGTTGCGCAAGCGGCGCCGCAACGCCGCACGCTTGCTTAAACAGCAACAGGAGGAAGCCGAAAAGAACGGCTAAGTACCAGGGCACCGAAAGGTGCCCTTTCCCCTAGCTGCGTTTACGCAATTTGCCCCATTGGTAGCGGGCAATCTTTGAAGTTTCCTTCGTAATCTCCCGCAATTGCGAGCCGCGGTGCGCCAAACCCCAGCGGGTCACCTCCACCAACGAGTCCTTCACAAAAGAGCCATCCAATTTCGATTCGCCGATTTCGCGTTCGGTAAATGTGATGGGCACTTCGCGGACGTCGAACCCGTCGCGCACGGCGCGCCACGCCAAATCCACCTGAAAAATGTAGCCAGCGTTGGACAATTCGTCCAAATCTAAAGCCTCAAGCAATTGGCGCCGGTACGCGCGATAACCGGCGGTCATATCGGACAGCCCAGCGCCCAGCGCGAGGGAAATGTAGATATTGCCGCCTTTGGACAAAATCCACCGCTTCTTTGGCCAGTTCACTACCTTGCCGCCTGGCACATAGCGGGATCCGATCACGAGGTCCGCGCCTCGATCGACCTCAGTGAGCAGCAGGTGAAGTTGTTCAGGCGCGTGGGAACCATCCGCATCCATCTCGCACAGCACTTGGTAGTCCCGCTCGAGCCCCCACTGGAATCCCGCGACATACGCACCGCACAGGCCGCCCTTGCCTTCCCGGTGCAGGACGTGAAGGTGCTGGTCCTCGGCTGCGAGCTTGTCCGCCAACGCTCCGGTACCGTCGGGGCTGTTGTCGTCGACGATAAGAACGTCAACGTTGGGGGCGGCGGAACGGACGCGACCGATGATGAGTGGCAGGTTATCCAGCTCGTTGTAGGTCGGGATGATGACCAACGTGCGGTCGCTGGGATTGCTCATGGGTGTTCGTCTCCTTTGATTTGCGGGCATACAGCACTGCTGCGGACGCAAGCAATGCCCCCATGATACCCATTGTGTACTCAATGAATGAACCGAAGCGGGCCGCAATAGTCTTCGAGTCCTTGAGCGGAAGCTCCGCAATCAATGTGCCCGACTCGAATATTTGTGTGTGTTGCGTGACGGTGCCGTCCGGTTGCACAATCGCGGACACCCCAGACGTGGCGGCAACAACCACCGCCCGATCCAACTCCAGTGCCCGCATGCGACTCATGGCGAGCTGCTGGTAGGTCATGTCGGTAAACCCGAATGTAGCGTTATTTGTGGGACTGGTCAGGATCTGCGCCCCATTGCGCACCGCTTCCCTACCCGCCGGGTCGAATGCAATTTCGTAGCAGGTGGCAATGCCTACGGCAACATCGTCCATATGTACAACGCCGCTACCGTCGCCGGGCTGGAAATTCCCAGCCAAGTCCACAAACTTGGAAAACATGCGGAAGAACTCCCGCATGGGCATAGTTTCCCCAAACGGCTGCAAGAACTTCTTATGGTGCCAATCCCCTACCCCATCTTCCGGGTCAAACACCACCATGGTGTTGCGCAACCCAACCTCGTCGCGCGTAATCGTGCCCACCAAGACCGGAGCCTGTGCGTGGCGCACCGCGGCGTCGATACCCGCGCGTGCTTCGGCGTCCGCGAAAGGGTTTACGTCGGAGGAATTTTCCGGCCATATTACCAAGTCAACGGGCTCATCAAGGCGCTGCGTCTCCGCCACGTGATTGGCCAAAACCGCGCGCCGCTGAGCATTAAAATCCAAGCCCAAGCGGGGAACATTGCCCTGAATCGCCGCTACCTTCACCGTGCCAGTCTGCTCCCCTACCTGCATAAAACTCAGCGCCGTGCCCAGCGCAAGCGGAACGATCAGGTACACCGCGCCCCACACGCGCGGCTTACGCAGCAACAACGCTAAGCCCGCGCCCGAAATCGCCAACATCGCGGTGACGAGCGCCGGCCCGCCGATCGGGGCGAACCATTGCAAGGCGCCACCGAGTTGCCCCCACGCCGCACGAGTCCACGGGAAACCGCCAAACGGCCACGAGCTTCGCAGCCACTCCACCGCCACCACCCAAAGCGAAAACGCAATCGGGCCGAAGCGCGGCCAACGCACCAAAAGCACACCAAAGGCGCCGAGGAGAATCGAATACAGTGACTCCGTAAGCGCCAGCGCGATATACGGTAGCGGGCCGACAAATTCCCCAATCCACGGCAGCAGCAATAAATACGTGACCACGCCGTGGACCCACCCAAACAACGCACCTTGGCGCTTCGAACGGGCGCGGAGCAGCACGAAATACAACAATCCCATGCCCGCGATACCCGCTGGCCACCAGCCGATCGGTTGGGTCGCGGCGTACATGAACACCCCGGATGCTGCGGCGAGCAGCAACGTCAGGATCACTTAAAATCCTCCGGACGGGCCTTGTCCGCCCAAGACTGGATTTCCTCCTCCGTGGGATTGGGCTCCGCAGGTTTCGGGCTTGGCGCGGAATCAATAAAGGAACCGTAGGTGTTGCCGTAGCGGCTCGTGGCCACGAAACTCCGTACGCCCATTTCTTCGATTCGGGCGCGCACTTTCTTAGCCAAGATCTTCCGCGCAATCGCACGGGTGGGCGGCAGGATAAGCAGCAACCCAATAACGGTGGAAACAAACCCCGGCAGGGCGACCAACACCGAGCCGGCCGCCAGCAAACCGTAATCCCCAGCGAGCTGGCCGGGGGTGCTCCGCCCTTGGGAAGCAACCAGCGCGATGCGGCGCATCTCAAAGGCGGCAAGGAATAAGCCGCCGAAGAAACAAGCGACCAACAGCAGGAGCGCCCACCCGACACCCAGCCAGGTGGCCATGCCCCAAAACGCGAGCATTTCGAAAATGATATACGGGATAGCAATAATCAATGGCACACCGTCAAGATTACCCATTTTGGGATGCGCGCTAGCAACGGCGGCTGTAGCGTGAAACTATGGGTAAAAAACTGAAGCAAAACCATTGCGTTGGTGGTTGCGGCGCGTGGTAATTGTCGCCTGCATCCTCGCTGCGATTTTCGGGGTGGGCGGTTTGCTTCAACGGGAGGCGGATGTGGGGAAATTTCGCACCGCTGAAGGCTATGCGGCATACAAACGTGAGTACGATGCCGCGCTTGCGGATATGCCGACACCCAAACGTGTGTTGGACGTACCTACGGATTTCGGCACCGTGCACGCCTACGAATGGAGCACCCCGGAAACCGCACACAGCGTACCGGTGGTATTGCTTCCCGGGCGGGCTTCGGGGGCTCCCATGTGGGCAGAAAACCTGGCGGGATTTGCGCGCCAGCATCGAGTCATCGCCTTCGACGCCATTGGCGACGCCGGCCTGTCCACACAACGCATCCCGCTCACCGACACGACGCAACAGGCCCAATGGGTACACCAAACCCTCATGGAACTCGCCCCCAAAGGCGCGCACATTGTCGGCCATTCCTTTGGCGGCGCGACCGCTGCCACCTATGCCCACCAATATCCCGACGATGTGAAAACCTTGACTCTTCTCGAACCGGCGTTTGTGTTTAGCTATCCGCCGGCGAGCGTGCTGGGGTGGTCTGCGATTACGCAATTGCCTGGGTTACCGCAGTCGGCGCGGGAATATGCGCTTAGCAAAATCTCGGGGTCTGAGTATTCCGCGGAAACGCCGGTGGCCCGCATGATCGACGTTGGATCGAAGGAGTATTCGGCGGCCTTACCCACCCCGCATCCGCTTATCAAACAGGAAGCCGCTGAGCTGCGCATGCCGGTCTATGTGGCCATTGCGGGCAAATTTTCGCTCGCTGGTAGTGCGGATATCGCAAAAGAGCTTATCCCCCACGCGCACGTCAAGGTGTGGCCAGATACTACGCACTCGCTGCCCATGGAAGTGGCCAGCCCGCTCGCCGACGAACTCGCCGAATTTTGGGGCCAGTCTTAGCCCAGCGCTTGCTGATACAACCGGTGATTTTCCTGGTCAAAGCAGACGAAAAGCACCCGCTGCACGCAATGCGCGGAAAACTCCCGCACCGCCGTTATCGCGATGGGCGCGGCGAGTTCCTTGGGGAAGCCGTACACCCCAGTAGAGATATTGGGAAACGCCACGCTTGTTACGCCGAGGTCTTCGGCTACCAGCAGGCTATTGGCGTAGCACTGCGCAAGCAGCGTCTCCTCGTTGTGGCTACCGCCCATCCATGTTGGTCCCACTGTGTGGATAATGTGCTGCACGGGCAATAACCCACCGCTGGTGGCCACCGCTTGACCTACCCGGCATCCGCCCTGCCGATTGCGGATCGCCCGACATTCCTCCACTAGGCTGGGACCGGCTTTGCGGTGGATCGCGCCATCAACGCCACCACCGCCGACGAGCCTGGTGTTCGCGGCGTTGACAATCGCGTCGACGCGTACCGTCGTGATATCACCGCGCATCACTTCGAGTTTCATGGCACTTAGCATTCCAGGGTGACGTTAATAACCTCAAAGTGCGGGTTGAAGTGTACGGCGGGCCAATAGCCGTCCTCGAATCTGCCCATGAGGTCTACCATGTGCACGATGGTGGTTTCTAGGTTGAACTCCAACGACGCTTCAAATTCGTCTGGGTCGACTTCGGCGTCTTCTTCGTCTGCAAACACCTGCACTACCGCTTCCGCAGCACGGAGTTTCAGCGGCTCCATTTGTTGGCAGACTAGGTCAACGCGTGGGAGAAGCCCAATGACTGATTCCGTGTCGAGGTAGCGATCCCAATCTCGGAATACCACGTAGCATTTCCCGAGTGTAGTGATGACCTCCCCCGTGTATTCCGGCCAAGTTACCCGGTCGCCTTCGGGCGTGAAGACCTCACTGCGCCGAAAGCCGCCTAAGCCCGGCAGTTCGACCAGTTCGTCCTTCCTGATATTCACACTGCCCAGTGTAGGCGGGAAAAATACAAAGCGTCAGGATCAAAACCCAACGATGCCATGTAGATTTCGTAACGGAAGCTAACGGCGTGGATTTTTATCAATCAGCAACGATTCTCAACCGCGCAGCTCAGCACAGTTTTCTCGCACTGAATACCTTGCTCTATGGCTAGACTTAGCGCAATACAAGTAATTAAGTTCAAGAAAACCAAGAAGTATTATTCAGAAACGACGATTTGCGGGTACTGCTGCTGCACCGCTTCGATCACCGCGTCGCGCTTCCAGCACACGAACTCGAAATCGATCCCCGCGCTTGTTGTTACGGTCAACAACACCGCCGCCATGCGCTTATGTTTGCGCAATCCGGTGATTTCCGTGAACGGGATGGCTAGCTGACTTTCTTGGGTATTGAAATTCAAGGCGTGCGGTTCAAACACTAAACGATCCGGCGTGACGCCGAGATGCCCGCCGCGTGCAATCATGCCTCCGGTTCCCACGAGTATTTGCAACGGATTGAAGGCTAACACTTTCTCTATGAAAGATGCAGGCTTTGTTAAGTGGTTTGCGGGTACTTTTAAAAGCAAATCGGGGTACATTGTCTCATTAAAACACTGACATACGATCGAGGCAATAGTGGAACCAACTTTCGAACTTGCCGATTACCAATCGGGGGGATTATCCCGCATTCGCGCACTGAGGGATATTCCGATGCACGGCGTGCGTGCTGGCGACTTTGGAGGTTGGGTTTCCTCCACCCATACCTCGGCGGGTCAACCACGCATTGCGCCGACCGCATGGCTCGGCGGCGACGCGACGCTGTGCGGTGAAGCGCGGCTTCTTGACCATGCGTTAGTCAAGGGACGCGCAGTGATTCAAGGCCACGCACTTGTTTGTGAAGGCGCCATTGTGCGCGGGCAAGCCACGGTTGCAGACAACGCGCGAATCACCGGCCGCGCTTGCGTGCAAGGCACGGCGACGATCACGGATCACGCGCTTATCGACGGCCGCGCCCACATCCATGGCAGCGCCCGTATCGGCGATCACGCCACCATCACCGAACGCGCAAAGGTATTCGGTGATGCGGTGGTGTCCGATAATGCATATATCGCCGGATTTGCGGAAATTGCCGCGCGTAATCATTACCTAGTAATTCAAAACTTCCCGAGCTTTGAGGGGCAATCTATTACTGTGTATCGTGACCGCAATGGTAATGCGATAATCCGCCATGGCAATTCCGAGAATTCATTGGACCAGCTGCGGGAAAACAACGAAAGTCAAATTAGGCAGTTGGTTAACCTTCTTGAAACACTGACGGCGAGGTGGGCCAACTAGTCCATTGCCCTGCCGAGAAATGCTGCGAGGCGCACGGTAGGACCGGCATCCGCTGGCGGGGTGACCGCAGGTTCGAAAGGCACCCCGTGTTCGTGGCCACGGTAATCATTGCTGATGAGTTTCGGGACGACGGTCATTGCACGCTCCGCAACGGTTGGGTCCGGCACCTCCACCGATTGCCCAGTTGACTTGGCCAAGTCATAGCCGTGGCACAACACTTCGCTGAGGTACAAAACTACCGTCTCGGCGCCGCTGAGCGTGACTCCCCACGGCATTGGATAGTCACGATCCAGCTTTTCATCGGTCCAATGCTTCCTCGTCGCATTGGCGAGTTCCCGCCAGGCTGCGGCCCATTGCTGGGGTGTTTTTCCATCGATGGTGCCGGCAGTAATCTCTTCGAGTACGGCGACTTTTGCGTTCGGATCCAAGACCTCAGATCCGTACGGGTTTTCGCCCAGCACGGGCAATTGGGCGATCACATTTCCCACTTGCATGAGGTGGCTTAACAGGCCTCGCACCGTGAATTCCTCGCAGGGAGTCTGCGCATCCAAATCCGCCGTGGTGGTATTGCCAATCAGCTGCTCCACCCAGTCTTGGGCTTGCCACAATTCATTTCGATAATCTTGCATGGTTACCAAAGCTATCGATGAATAGTGACAAAGCCTGTCACGGTCGCGTGAGGAAATAATCCCATGAAAGAGCAACGCCTTGGAGAGATTACCCGCATGCTGCGCGGAAACGACAAGCTCACGGTGTCGATACTCGCGGAACGCTGCCAGGTGTCAAGGCGAACAATCTTGCGGGATTTGCGACGCCTACAACGGCGCGGCGTGCCAATCATTACGGAACAGGGGCCCCATGGCGGGGTCTCCATACTTCCCGGTTGGACCCCGCCGATCGAACAATTGACGGATAGTGAGCTGGTGGCATTTATGCTTCCCGGGGGTACACACATGGCTGCGGAACTCGGCCTTAGCAAACAGTTTCATAGCGCGCGCGGCAAGATGGAGGGGCGTCTTTCCCCTGCGCAAAGCCGCAAGGTGGGATTATTGCAAGATCGGTTGCTGGTGGTGCCCAACGGTTGGAAGCAGCCTAAAGAGACCCCACCCGTCTTGCGTGACTTATTTTTGGCGGTGGCGTCCGATTGTTTGATTGAGGTGAATTATCAGGCGTTGTGCCAGCCGCCGGCGGTGCGAGTTTGCGAACCGCTGGGGCTGGTGCTGGCCAATATCACGTGGTACTTGCTGGCCCGCAAAGTTCCTTCGGGAGACATTCGGACATATCGCGCGGACCGAATTCTTACCGTAACCCGAACACGGCGGCGATTTGAACGCAATCCGGCGGAGAACATCGCGGATATTTGGCGGGCCCAGCAACGCCGGTATTCCACTGGTTCGCTAGCCGCCAAGGTGTTTACGAAACCCGCCGCGGTGGACACGGTTGAGTTTTGCTTACGCATTATTGGTGACACGCCGTGCATTACTGCGGACGCCGAAAACGATGGCTTTTTGGTCACCGCAACCGTGCGCTCGTTGGCTTCCGCAGCTGGGATGTTGTCTGGTTTCGGCGAGGCAATCGAAGTGCTAGACCCGCCGGAGCTCCGCGCGCGGATCGCGGAGCTGGCACGCCAGAACCTTGACGTATACGGTTAGCGGTCCTCGAGCTTGCCCTCCATGTCTAGGAAAGTGTTGCGTAGCAATTCCGTAGCCTCCGGTGAGGGCTTTTCCCACAATCCGCGATCCGCCGCCTCGATTAGGCGTTCAGAAATATCGCGGAGTGCCCAGGGGTTGGATTGTTCGAAGAATTCCCTGTTGGTGGGATCCCCAACGTAGGTTTCGGTGAGGGTTTCGTACATCCAATCGTCCATGAGGCCGGTGGTGGCGTCGTAGCCGAAGAGATAGTCGACGGTAGCGCTCATTTCAAACGCGCCTTTGTAACCATGGTTGCGCATCGCCGCAATCCAGCGCGGGTTGACCACGCGGGCGCGGAACACGCGGCGGGATTCTTCGTGGAGGGTGCGGGTGCGTACGGTTTCCTGGCGGGTGGAATCACCGATAAAGGCGTCGGGGTCGGAACCCGTCAGGGCGCGCACTGTGGCGACCATGCCGCCGTGGAATTGAAAGTAGTCGTCCGAGTCGGCGATGTCGTGCTCCCGAGAATCCACGTTTTTGGCGGCGACTTGGATGCGCTTGTATGCGGCTCGCATATCGTCGGCCGCTTCTACCCCATCGATGCCGCGGCCGTAGGCGTAGCCGCCCCACGTGGTGTAGACGGCGGCGAGGTCTTGATCGTCCCGCCAATTGCCGGATTCGATCAATTGCAACAAGCCCGCCCCGTAGGTGCCTGGTTTGGAGCCGAAGATGCGGCGGATATGTTCCCCACCATCATCGTGCGCATGGGCGCGAACGTAGTTTTGGTCGAGGGGCTCGTCTAGGCGTGCGACGAGTTGCACGGCGTCGTCAAGCAGGGCAAGTACGTGCGGGAACGCGTCGCGGAAAAATCCGGAAATGCGGACTGTGACATCGATGCGAGGTCGGCCGAGTTCGGCGAGCGGTATTACTTCGAGGTCCGTGACGCGGCGGGAGGCTTCGTCCCAGACGGGGCGCACACCAAGCAAGGCGAACACCTCGGCAATGTCGTCTCCGGAGGTGCGCATCGCGGAGGTGCCCCACACGGACAAGCCGACGGATTTGGGGTACGCACCTTCGTGATCCGCTTGGTAGCGCTCCACCAGCGAATCCGCCAGCAGTTGGCCAGTTTCCCACGCTAACCGGGATGGCAGCGACTTTGGGTCGACAGAATAGAAATTGCGGCCGGTGGGCAGCACGTTGATGAGGCCGCGCATCGGAGAACCAGACGGGCCAGCCTCGATAAAGCCGCCGTTTAGGGCGTGCAATACTTGGTCGATTTCGCGGGGGGTTTGCGCAAGCCTTGGGATGATTTCCAGTGCCGCGAATTCCAAAATTCGTGCGACCTCGTCGTTGGGCGAGATCTCGGGGATGATCGACGTGTCCCATCCCGCGGCGTCGAGGGCGGTGAGAAGTTCGCGGGCTTGTTGTTCGGCGGCGTCGACACGCGCCTTGGACTCGTTCCCTTGTTCGGAAAGGCCGAGGGCTTCGCGTAAGCCAGCTACGGCGCGCTCCCCGCCCCAGAGTTGGCGGGCGCGGAGCATGGCGAGCACCAGATCGACGCGCATCTCGCCGGAGATTTCCTCGCCGAGGATGTGTAGGCCGCCGCGGATGGCTACGTCCTTGATTTCGCATAGCCAACCGTCAATGTGCATCAGCATGTCATCGAACACGTCTTCGGCGGGGCGTTCGTCCCAGCCAAGGTCGCGGTCCATCTTCGCCGCCGTCAGCAATGTCCAAATCTCCTGGCGGATTGCGGGCAGCTTCGCCGGGTCCATCGCTGAAATGTTCGCATGTTCATCCAACAATTGTTCGAGTCGGGTGATATCGCCGTAGCTTTCGGCCCGCGCCATCGGCGGGATCATATGATCCACCAGGGTTGCGTGCGCGCGGCGCTTCGCCTGAGTGCCCTCCCCCGGATCGTTGACCAAGAACGGGTACACCAGCGGCAGTTCGTCAATCGCCGCGTCGGAATAGCATTCGGCGGACAAGCCCACCGTCTTCCCCGGTAACCACTCCATGTTGCCGTGCTTACCCATGTGCACGATCGCGTCCGCGCCGAACACTTCCCGCAGCCAGTAGTAGGTGCCTAGGTAGTGGTGGTTCGCGGGGAGGTCCGGGTCGTGGTAAATCCCCACCGGGTTTTCTCCAAACCCGCGCGGCGGCTGCACCATCACCACCACATTGCCGAACATCAACCCGGCGATATACAGCTCGCCGGTGTCAGGGTGCACGTAATGCGTGCCGGGCGCCTCCCCCCAATGCTCCTGCATTTCCTCCTGCATATCCTTTGGCAGCGTGGCGAAAAACTCCGCGTATTGGTCCTTGCTCAGTTTCAGCGGGTTCGTCGCCAGTACCTCATCGGTGAGCCATTCGGGGTCGTGCCCGCCAGCGTCGATGACAGCGTGCATGAACGCGTCGCCATCCATGTCCGCATAGCCAGGGATCGGCGCGTCCCCAAGGTTGTAGCCAGCTGCCTCCATCGCCCGCAGCACCCGCAGCGTGGAGGCGGGCGTATCCAAGCCCACGGCGTTTCCGATGCGGGCGTGCTTCGTTGGATACGCCGACAACATCACCACGATCTTCTTCTCGGAATTATCCAAGTGCCGCAACCGGGCGTGCCGGTAGGCAATGCCCGCCAGCCGCGCACACCGTTCTGGGTCTGGGACGTAGGAAATCAGGCCGTCCTCGTCATGCTCCTTGAAGGAAAACGGTACGGTAATCAGCCGGCCATCAAACTCCGGCACCGCCACCTGGGTCGCCACATCTAGTGGGGTCAACCCATCGTCGTTGTCGTCCCACTCATGACGCGGGGACGTTAACGCCAAGCCCTGAATGATTGGAATGTCCAGCGCGGCGAGTTGGGCTACGTCCCATGCCTCATCGTCACCGCCAGCCTGCGCGGTTGCGGGTTTCGTGCCGCCCGCCGCCAGTACGGTAGTAATAGCAACATCCACTGTGGCTAATTCAGCCAACAACTCTGCGGGTGCCTGCCGCAACGACGCCGTGAAAATCGGCACCGCGCGAGCCCCACGGGCTTCAATCGCATCGCACAACGCCTGGATATAGGCGGTGTTTCCAGCGAGGTGTTGCGCACGGTAGTAGAGGACGGCGATGCGGGGTGTGGCGTCGGCAAGCGGGGCGTGAGCACGCTCCAGGAAACCCCACATGGGCATGTGCTCCGGGGCGTCAAAACCCAAGCCGGTGAGCAGCACTGTATCGGAGAGGAAGCGATACAAGTGCTCCAAGTTTTTCGCCCCACCCTCCGCGAGGTACGTGTGTGCGGTGGTGACAACGCCTGCGGGCACGGTGGAAAGCTCGGTCAGCTCCGCGTCCACCGCCAACTCCCCGGACACCACAACGACGGGTTTTCCGGTAGCGAGCACCCGCTCCAAGCCCTGCTCCCAGGCGCGTTTACCGCCCAGCAAACGCACGATAATAAGTTCGCATTCGGCGAGGTAGCTGTCTAAAAGTTCGTCGCTGAGCAACGTTGGGTTCGCAAACCGATACGAAGCATGTGCGGCGGCTTTGGCAGACAGCAAATCGGTGTCGGAAGTGGACAGCAGTAGGAACATGTTTTCGGCGATGTCTTTCTCTTCAGGGGGGTTCGCGCCCCTTGACCAACGGGTTTGCGTCCCGCGGTGGGTCTGGCTGTAACAATGGCGCGACCGCCCGGAATTCCACCGAGTTCCACCGCAAGCGTCATAGGTAGCCTACCGGAGCGGACTAAGCTGAACTCCATGACCACCTCAATGCTTTCCGAGTCCTACCACCTCGGTGACCGCGACCGCAGCGACGGTTGCCCCGGCGCGCTGCGCATGCACGCCGCAGAAGATGGCTTGATCGGCCGCATTCGAATCCCCGGAGGGCAGCTCACCCCAGCAATCTGGGAAACTCTCGCCGACCTCGCCGATACGTTCGGCGATGGGGATATTCACGTCACCTCGCGCGGCAACCTGCAGATTCGCGGCATCGCGGACGCGGCGGGGTTTTCCGAAGCGGTGCGCGAACACGGTCTGCTGCCCAGCCCGGCACATGACCGCATGCGCAATATCATCGTTTCCCCGTTAGGTTTTGACGTGCACCCGCTGGTGGCCGAATTGGATGCGGCGCTGTTGGCATCCGACACTGTAGCTACCCTGTCGGGTCGCACCTTGTTCGGCATCGACGCTGGTGAAGGCGATATCGTTGCACACAATGTGGATTTCGGCGTGGTGGCGGGGCAACGCTTCCATATCGTGCTTGGTGGGCAACTCACCGGCGCATCCTGTGCGCGGGAGGAGGCTGTCGGCGCGCTGGTGGGGCTGGCGCAGGCGTGGGCTGAGCGGCGGGGCAGCGCGTGGCGGGTCAACGAGCGCCCAGAGCTGCACGGGGAACTCCTTGCCACGGTACGCACCACACCTGAAACCCCGCCAGAATTTTCGAATCCGCCGGGGCGTCCGATTGGGTGGTTGGATATTGATGGCCGCGTCCACCTCGGCGCCGGCTTGCGGTTCGGCGTGCTGTCCAGCCAGCTTGCCCGCATGATTGCCGTGGTGGGCGCGCCGGTGACGGTGACGCCATGGCATTCGCTGGTGATTCATTCCTTGTCGGAGTCGATTGCGGAGCAGGTGGTTCGCGTCCTTGCCCCCCTTGGCCTGATTTTTGACATCAACTCGTCGTGGTTGCGCGTGACCGCTTGCACGGGTTTGCCGGGCTGCGCGAAGTCCCCGGCTAACACCCGTGACGACGCCGCCCACTACATTGCGTTGGGCGAGGTGGAAGACGGGCTCGTGCACTTCTCTGGTTGCGAACGTAGGTGCGGTCACCCGCTTGGTGAATATACGGATTACCTGGCTGTAGGCAACAACGAGTACGAAGTGGGCCGAAGGTAGGCTACTGAGAATGCACACCTACATCACAGACGGCAATGAGATTTACCGTCGTTCGTTTGCCATGATTCGCGCGGAATCCGACCTTTCCGCGTTTGATTCAGACCAGGCACAAGTTGCCGTTCGGATGATCCACGCGGCGGGGCAAACCGATTTAGCTGCGGATATTGCGTTTTCCGCGGGGTTGGTGCCCGCCGCGCGCACCGCGTTGCGTGCCGGGGCGCCTATTTTTACCGATGTGAACATGGTTGCCTCTGGGGTGACGCGCAAACGCTTGCCCGCCGACAACGAGGTGCTGTGCCTGCTTCAGGACGCCCGCGTTCCCGACCTCGCGGCCCGGCTTGGCACCACACGGACCGCCGCAGCTGTCGAACTCTGGGCCGATCGTTTGGAAGGTTCCGTGGTGGCGATTGGAAACGCCCCGACCGCATTGTTTCATTTGCTTAACTGGTTGGCCGCCGATCCGGCGCGCCCCCGCCCCGCCGCAATCGTAGGCATCCCGGTGGGTTTTGTGGGGGCCGCGGAATCGAAGGTTGCGCTTGCGAACGAGGCTGTGCATTTGGGCACGGAGTTCCTCACGGTGCATGGTCGCCGCGGGGGTTCCGCCATTACTTGTGCCGCCCTGAATGCGTTGGCTACGCAGCAGGAAATCCTGGCATGACCGGGCACCTGATTGGCGTGGGCGTGGGGCCCGGCGATCCTGAACTCGTGACGGTGGCCGGTGCCCGCGCGATTACCGAAGCCGATGTTGTGGCTTATCATGCGCGCCCCGGTGGGGCCTCCACTGCGGCGCGGATTGCGCAACCGTATTTCCGTGAGGGGCAGGTCCACGAGCTGTTGCGCTACCCTGTCACCACTGGCGTCACGGACCACCCGGGCGGTTACGCGGGTGCGATGGCTGACTTCTACGTGGAGGCTGTATCTCGTCTCCAATCGCATCTGGACGCCGGGCGTTCCGTGTGCGTGCTCGCCCTCGGTGACCCCATGCTGTATAGCTCTTACCAGCATTTGCACCGCCAACTCGCGGACCACTACCCGACTCGCGTTATTCCCGGTGTACCTTCGTTGACTGCCGCGGCGTCGGAGCTTGGCAAACCTTTGTCCGAGGAGGACGAAGTGTTGACCGTGTTGGCGGGCACCCTCGACGAGGCTGAGTTGGTGCGTCGCCTTGCTGACACCGATGCCGCCGTGGTCATGAAACTCGGCCGCACGTTCGAAAAGGTGCGGCGGGCGTTGGTGGCCGCAGGGCGAGCGGAGGAAGCGTACGTGGTGGTGCGTGTCGGCATGGAGGGCAGCTATTCCACCCCAGTGCTCGCCGCCGATGCCGAGAGTATTCCGTATTTTTCTGTGGTGGTGGTTCCCTCCCCGAAGCATCATCGCCCCGCGCCGTCTGGTGAGGTGGTGGTACTTGGGCTGGGGCCCGGCGCCGCCCGTTGGACCACTCCGGAAGTCACCGCTGAGCTGCGGCAAGCTACGGATATTGTGGGGTATTCCACCTATGTGAATCGGGTGCCTGTGCGGTCTGGCCAGCGCCGACATTTGTCGGATAACAAGGTGGAGGCTGAGCGCGCGGCGATGGCGTTGGACTTGGCGAAGCGCGGGCGTCGAGTAGCGGTGGTTTCTTCGGGCGACCCTGGGGTGTTTGCGATGGCGGCCGCGGTGCTCGAAACTGCTGACGATGACCAGTGGCGTGATGTGCCGGTGCGCGTGATTCCGGGGATGACTGCGGCGCAGGCCGTGGCAAGCCGGGTGGGCGCGCCGCTGGGCCATGATTTCGGCATGATTTCATTGTCTGACCGGTTGAAACCTTGGTCGCAGGTGGAGAAACGTATTCGTGCGTTAGCCGGCGCGGACATGGCGTTTGCCGTGTATAACCCGGCGTCGAAGCAGCGCCGCGAGCAGGTGGTGCGGTTGCGCGAAATCGTACTGGAGTACCAGTCGCCGGACACGCCGGTGGTGGTGGCGCGCGCGGTGGGTTCGGCTGAGGAACGCGTGACTGTTACCACGTTGGCCGAGTTTGATCCCACCGTGGTGGATATGCGCACCATGCTCATTGTTGGCGCGAGTACTACCCGTGCGTACGGCACGCGGGTGTTCACTTCCCGAACCTACAAAGGTTAGAACGGGGGTTCGTTTGAAGGTGGGGGTGGTGTGCGGCGTTCGTCTCGACGCCGCCGCACTCGCCGATTTTTCTGCACCCAACTGTAACCCCAGTTTCCTCGGCCGTTTTGTACTGGCGGGTCGGTGTTGTCATCGGCGGGTGTTTTCCCGGAATGTCTGGTGACAATTCCTTTTTCTATACCGTAGATTCCGGCGAGTGGCCCTTCGGGCACGGTGGTGCCTAAACACACTTGGGTTTCTGCGTCGGTCCAAGTAATGGATCCATCGAGATCGGCGACGGCCAGTACCCTTCGGTCGGTTTTCATGTTGTGGTGATGCCGGCACAGCGACTGAAGGTTTGAAATTGTGGTCCAGCCCCCAGCTTCATGGTTAATGACGTGGTCCGCATCGCAATCGTTGGCGTCGACGTCGCAGCCGGGGAACATGCAGTGCCCGTCGCGAAGCTTTATCAGGTGCCGCTGCTCGGACGTAGGATCGTGGTCCGCGTGGCAAATTTGCGCAACATCCAACGCGTTGCGATACTCCGGGTTCATGGTGGCGATTTCGGCGCGTTGCTGTTCGGTCAATGCCCCGATTCGGTGCAGGCTGTCGGCTTTGAGCGGAACGTTTGGTTGGAATGATCCCACACCGAACAGTACAACTTTGCGAGTTTTGCGTCGCTCCTCCTCGTTCCCGCACACGAGTTCTACAAGCGCGTCCACTTTGCCAATGTTTCGCGCGTTGGCGTGCGCGGTGAGGTGTTCATCGAACTCAGCTGCAATCAGCTCGTCCATTTCAGCGATGACGTAGGCCATTCCCGGATGCGGGCTGAGCACGGTTTCCACGCTGGGTTGCCGAGGTTCAGACGCCGCAATGTCCATCACTACCAAGGCGCGCCGCAGCCACAGTTCGATGTTCTTTTGCACGCGACGCGGCGTGGGCAATTGTTGGTTTGCGCGCCGCGGCGTAAACAGCTCCACAATGTAGGTGTCTAGGCGGGCGAGGATCCGTTTTTCAATCTTTTCGGGAATGTCCTGCAATCCGCGTTCGATGGCGCACATCCATTCTGGGCCGATGCAGCCGTATGTCAGCGCGTGCTTGCGCAGCATCGGAAGTTGTGTGGTTAACCGATACGCAAACCCTAAAAGGAGTTCAGTTTTTCGCGCGCCATAGAAACCACTTTCGGCCGCGACTTCGGCAGCGAATTTGGATAATTCGGTGTTGGGAAAGTCAGTTTCCGAAACGCGGCGCATGAGTGCGCGCAGGAGGATTTTGTTCGTGGCGATACTGATGCGGCCTAAATCATTGGTGACGCATTGAATGGTGTAATACTCTGGTGTTGTTGGCACGCCGGTGGCGATGGTTTCCATTGGGACCCTCCCGCATAATAAGCGTTCTGCCAGTAATTTTACCAACTCCGCAAAGCTGCTACAAGCTTCTCGACGCCGCGTAAAACATCGCCCCCAAGCAATTTTGCTACCCCCGCTCGACGCGCTGAAAAGGGAAAACAACATCTAGAATAGTTTGCGCAATTGAAGTGCCTGACAGTTATTTTTCTCGGGTTGAGTCCCATGAAATGCGGTGAGATAGCCCTTGTGAAGCCGTCTCGCGCAGTTCCTGAGAGAAATTGATAAAAAGTTTAGCCAGAGCGTTTTAAAGCTAGAAATAAAATACCCGTGACCTTAGACACGTTTTAAAATACACAATGCGGGGGCAGTGCTGCACCCCCGCTATCGTCGGTTATCTGCTAGGTTATTGGACTTCCGTCCAGATAGGTACCCATTCCTCCGCGTTCATCGGTGAGGCAATTGCCACGCACCGCAGGACGCGATGCTGCCCATCTTGGTCGAGGACGGGTTGCACAATCCACGGTGAGGTGACGGTGTAGCCGGCGTCCTCGACGTCGGAAAGGTATTCGCTCGGCAGCCAGGAATCGTTGTAAAGTTCTTCCTTGCGCACGGGGTTCGGCTTGTCCTGTACGTTGACTTCGAAATAGCCTTGGTCGGCCTCGATGAAAAGCTCCACTACCGTAGGCGCTTCGGTAAAGGGGTAAGCGCTGAGCAGTTGCAACGTCGCATTGCCCTCAGCGGGATCCGGGTTCAGGACCCACCACCGTGCGGTCGTGTCCGGGAGTGAGGGAATGTTAACCAGTACGGTGGCAATATCCGCCGCGCTCAAATCCCAATCGCCAATCTGCGTGATCCACGAACGGCCGTCGGCGCGGAGGGTAAAGGTGTCATCGAGATTGTTGATAATGACCGTGAAATCTTCAGTTGAGAAGTTAGGAGTGGACAGCACCTGAGAGAATCCTTTTCGGTGTACAAGTGGGCAACGTGTCCACTCCATAATATGTTGGCATCCACGCATCGCAGCGGGTTTACACGTTGTAGACCTCGTCGCGTGCTTGTTGGGCAGTATGCACCACCCGCACCTGCGGCCCGCCCGGCAATTGTGGGCGCTGCACCATCACCACCGCCACGCCAAGCTCGCGCGCCGCATCGAGTTTCGCGCGCGTGAGGTCCCCACCGGAATTCTTAGTGACTACGCAGTCGATTTGATTGTCGCGAAGCAGCTGCTTCTCCCCTTCCACGGTAAACGGCCCGCGGGAGAAAATCATACGATGACGCTTCGGTAAATCCACCTCCGGTGGATCTACGCATCGAATCACATACAAATTGTGCGGATCACGGGCAAACGCTGCCAATTGCTGGCGGCCCACCGTGAGGAACACGTGGTGGAATTCGCGAGCGACTACCCGCGCCGCCTCCGCCATATCCGCCACGTTAATCCAGTGGTCACGCGGCTGGGGTTCCCACGCAGGACGGTGCAAAGCTATCAGCGGAATCCCCGTCGCACGTGTAGCCTCTGCGGCGGAAACGCTGATGCGTTCAGCAAACGGATGAGTAGCATCAATGACTACCTCGACGCGTTCCTCCAACAGCCAGGCAGCCAATCCAGCCGGACCGCCAAAGCCTCCGATGCGGACCTCACCTACGGGCAGCGCGGGTTGCTTGACTCGGCCGGCAAGGGAGCTGGTCACATGCCAATTATCTGCTTGCAGCAACTGGGCAAGGTCCCTGGCTTCGCGCGTGCCGCCGAGAATTAATGCGCGCATGGAATGGTCCTGCCCTCCGCATCGCGGGGGCGATCATTGGAATACAAAAAGCTATCCGGAAAACCTTCGGCGCCGAGCACGCGACCCACCATAATGATGGCGGTGCGGCTGATACCGGCGGCGCGGACCTTCGCTGCGATATCGGCGAGCGTGCCACGCAGGATGACCTCCTCGGGCCGTGACGCGAACGCCACGACGGCAGCCGGGCAATCCGAACCATAGTTCGGTTCAAGTTCGGCGACAACACGTTCGATGTCATGCGCGGCGAGGTGGATGCATAAGGTGGCACGGGAGGCGCCGAGCGTCGCTAAATCCTCGCCTGCGGGCATTTGGGAGGCGCGGCCGTTGACGCGGGTGAGGATTACGGTTTGTCCCACCGTCGGCACCGTCAACTCGTGACCGAGTACCGCAGCGGCCGCGGCAAAGGACGGCACGCCGGGCACAATTTCATAAGGAATACCCAATTCCGTCAGCTTGCGAGCCTGCTCTGCCAACGCCGAATATACGGACGGATCGCCGGATTGCAAGCGGGCGATATCCTTCCCCTCGGAGTGGGCGCGCTGGAAGATTGCGGTGATTTCAACAAGCGGCATGCGAGCCGTGTTGATGATCTCCGCATCCGGTGGGCAATGTGCAAGCACCTCCGGCGGCACAATGCTGCCCGCATACATGCAGATCGGGCAGCTGCGGATCAGCTTGTCTGCCCGTAGCGTCAGCAGGTCCGCCGCGCCCGGCCCCGCGCCAATAAAATACACAGTCACGTTAGTTGTTCTCCTTGGTCACGCGCCATTGAACGACCGGCAAGGCGGGCTTCATCGTGGTAAACGTGCCCACGTGGTATTCGTGAGCGACAGCAATGCGTACCATTTCGCCGCCGTATTGCTTGCGTAGGCGCCAGAGTTTTTGTTCGGATTCTACTGTTACGGCGTTGGCCACTAACCGGCCCCCCACTGGAAGCGCCGCCCACACCGTTTCGAATAACGCGGGGGAGGTTAACCCTCCGCCTATGAAAATTACGTCTGGGGTTGGGGCGTCAACGCATGCCTTTGGCGCGGCACCGAGAACCTTCAGCGTGGGTACACCGAGGGCCATGGCGTTGCGGGCTATCCGCGCTTTACGCTCGTGGTTGACCTCGAAACAATATGCGGACAGTTGCGGTTCGGCGCGCATCGCTTCGATGGCGATGGAGCCGGAACCACCCCCGATGTCCCACAAGGTCTCCCCCGGTCTCGGGGCGAGCGCGGACACAGTCAAGGCGCGGATGTCGCGCTTGGTGAGCTGCCCATCGTTTTCGTATTCTGCATCCGGCAGTCCCGGCACGCAGCTGTGCGTAGGGCCCTGCGGCACCACCGCAAGCACGTTCAATTCGCTGACGGGTAATGGGGGCAAGGCGGCGGTGCCATTGAGCTCCTGCTCGTCAGGGCTGCCGAGGTCGCTGAGCACGGTGAGTTTCGCGGCCTCGTGGCCCACGGCTTGGAGCAGTGCGGCCACCTCACCCACGCTGGTTTCATCGCGGCATAACACCATAAAAGGCTGCCCACCGTCGACGAACGGCACGACGCTAGCCACGGGTTTTGTCACCAAGGACACCACGGGGGTGCGATCTACTGCCCATCCGAGGCGGGCGCAGGCGAGCGCAACCGATGACGGCGCCGAGTGGATGTGCAGACGCTGCGCCCCAAGGATTCGCACCAAGGTGGTGCCAATACCGTGGAACATGGGGTCCCCCGAGGCGAGGACGGCCACGCGGCGGCCAGCCAGCTCCTCAAATAGCGGCTCGATCGAAGGTACGAGCGGGGACGGCCAGGGGCGGCGTTCGGCGCGACACTGCTCCGGCAGAAGGTTCAATTGCCGCCACGAACCGACAATCACGTCGGCGTTGATCAGCGCCTGACGCGCCGCGTCCGTTAAGCTTGGGAACCCATCCGCACCGATGCCAACCACCTCAATGGGGGTATTCGGATCGGTGGGGTGCCGTTTCGCAGCCAATTGCGTCATAGGCAACAATCGTACTGGGTTTTTAACGCGGCATGCGGCGCCACACGGGGCGCGGCACCAAGCGCATCAGCGCCGCAACAAAGCGCAACTTCCTCGGCACCCACAACGTTGCGGACCCAGGGCGACGCATTCGCTCCGCCACGGCACGGGCGACATCTTCCGGATACACCGACAGCGGCGCGGGTTTCATGCCGGCGGTCATGGATCCAATAACAAACCCAGGACGCACCGTAATTACACGTTTGTTTGTACCGTGCAGGGCGTCGGTAAGCCCTTGGCAAAACGCATCGAGGCCAGCTTTGGTGGAACCGTACACGAAGTTTGGTCGCCGGGCGCGCCAACCCGCGATCGACGAAAACGCCACGAGTGTTGCAGGCGCAGTTTGAGAGCGCAATTCGTCCGCCAATACCGTGAGCACAGATATTTGAGCCGTGTAGTCCACACTTGCGATTTCCACGGCGTGGGCCTCGTCGTGTTCCGCGCGGCGCTGATCGCCAAGCACCCCAAACGCCACAATCGCTGTCTCCACTGGGCCGAAACTCAGTATTTGCTTGACGACATCGCGGTGCGAGGCGTAATCCGTCGCCTCAAAGGGCACCACTTCCACTTCCGCGACGTTGGGGAGGTGCACCGCTTCTGGGCGACGAGCCGCCACGACCACCTTCTGGCCTTCGTACAATTGCTCGACGAGTTCGACGCCGATGTCGCTGGTGCCGCCAAAGAGCACAATGGTACCCATTATTGGAGCCCATGGGGTTGATTATTTACGGATTCGCAGCCGTGTTCAGTGACGATCACGATGTCCTCGATGCGTGCCCCGACGCGGCCTTCAAGGTAAATGCCGGGCTCCACCGAAAACGCCATGCCGGGCTCCAACACCAGTTCGTTTCCGGCCATGATAAACGGCTCTTCGTGCAGCGACAGGCCAATGCCGTGGCCGGTGCGGTGGATAAAGTCCTCACCGAAACCTGCTTCGGTGATTACGTCGCGCGCCACGGCGTCGATACTCGCGGCGGTCACGCCGGGGCGAACCGCGCGCACCGCGGCGGCTTGGGCCTGCTCGAGCACACCGTACAGGCGAGCGAAATCGGGGTCCGCTACCGGTTGCTGAGGGCCGCCCACGATGTAGGTGCGGGTGCAATCCGAATGGTAATGCGGGCCGAACGTGCCTCCGATATCCACGACGACGACGTCGCCAAGCTCCAGCACGCGATCCGAGTACGCATGGTGCGGATTGGCGCCGTTTGGCCCGGAGCCGACGATGATGAAATCCACGCTGGCATGCTCTTGCAGGATCAAACGTTCCAGCTCGGCGGCGACTTGCGCTTCCGTGCGGCCTGGTACCAACAACTCTGGCACCATGGCGTGCACGCGGTCGATGGCGGCGCCAGCCTCTCGCAGCGCGCTGATTTCCGCTGCGTCCTTGCGCATGAACAGCTCTTTGAGCACATGGCTCGCGAGAACCGTAGTGCCCTGTAACAACCCCTGCAGCGGAAGCACGTGGTCCGCGGTGAGGGAGGAACCCAGGCCGATGGTCGGGGCCGTGGGCAGGTCACCTAATGCGGCCACCGCTAGCGTGTGGGGCGCTTCCCCGTCCACCCAGCCGCAGACTTCGATATCAAGTTCGGGTATTGCGGAATGGGCAAGATCGCCCCGATCTACTGCGGGCAGCAGCATGGTCGGCGTGCCGGTTGCCGGAATGACCAAACCCGTGAACCGCTCGTAAGTTTGCATCCACGAGCCAGTGAGGTAGGCCAGTTCCGGACCGGTGCCAAAAATCAAGCCGTCGAGGCCGGCGTCTCGCGCCGCCGCGGCCGCACGGGTAAGGCGATCAGCGTAGACGTGCGTTGGAAATAAGGTAGACATGCGCCCCATCATAGGTGCATCGGACTATTTCCAAATGACAGGCTGCCGCGGGATACCCGCAATGCTGAACCGTTCCAACAGTTCCATGGCGGTGGCGGCGCCGGGGAAACCCAAGGATTCGCCGATAAGTTTGAGCGTGTCGGCGCCGAGTTCGCGGTAGGTTACCGCACCATCGCGCTTGGCAAGGCGCTGCCCCGCAGCGTTGAGCACCAGCGGCACGTGGATGTAATGGGGTGTTTCCAAACCCAACAAGTGGGCGAGGTACGCTTGGCGCGGCGCTGAGGAAAGCAGGTCGTCGCCACGCACAACTTGGTCGACGCCTTGATGCGCATCGTCAACGACCACGGCGAGGTTGTACGCCCAGTCGGCGCGCTTGAGCACCATGTCATCCACCAGCCCGCAATATTCCCCCGCGAATTCGTCCGTCACGGTCCACGAATTCACCGTGCTCCGCAAGCGCAGCGCAGGTACCCGACCCTGCGCACGCAGTACTTCGCGGCGTTGGTCTCGCTCCGCCTCACTCAAGTCCCGGCAGGTCCCCGGATACGACCCCGGCGCCGCATGCGGAGCCGCCGACGCAGTACGAATATCTTTTCGTGAGCAGTAGCATTCGTAGGTGGGCAGCCGACGCAACGCGTCCTCATAAGCGGGAAACCGCGTGTGCTGATACAGCACCTCGCCATCCCAATCCAGCCCGATATCCGCGAGGTCCGCCAATTGGCGTTGCGCGGACTGCGCCGAGGACCTGCCGGAATCAATATCCTCCACGCGCATGTAGAACGCGCGTCCGGTAGAGCGGGCACACAGCCACGCCAGCATCGCGGTGCGCAGATTCCCAAAATGCAAATCTCCGGAAGGCGACGGCGCGTACCGCCCTGCGCCCAACGTCGAACTAGGCACCGATCGCCACCACCCCGCGTCGAATCGCCTCAATGGCCTGCTGGGCGGTGCGACGGATCTCCCGCGAATATCCTGTAGCGCGCACTTGTTCTAATAGGTCGACGACCTGGCGGCACCAGCGCACAAAATCGCCGGGCGTCAGCTCCGCGCCGCACTGCGCGGCCGCCGCCATGCAGTACCCGAGTGGCGCACCCGCGGTCCATTGGTGAATCGCCAACGAAAACCCCGCCTCCGGCTCCCGGGTAGCTGGCAGGTTGTGGCGCTGCTCATCAACCACCAGTTCCTCCCAAATGCGTTCGGTGTTGTTCATCGCGTTCGCCATTGCGTCCGTCGCCGCCTGCGGGACGCGCTTGGTCTCCTTGCGGTTTTCAAACGTGCACATGCTGACCACCCCAGCGAGTTCGGCGGGGTCAAGGCCGTCCCACACGCCGCGCCGCAAACACTGTGCTACCAACAGGTCCGACTCGTTGTGAATGTTGGCTAACCGTTCACCTTCGACAGTGATCGTGGGCACGCGTTGCGAATCGAACTCCACATAGTCCATCTCTTCCAGCAAATCGAGGATGCGGTCGAAATGCTTGCCCAAGGTGTCCACGGCGGCAGAAACCTGCCCCCGCAGCTGGGCGAGCTCCCGCTCTCGCCGCACCAACCGCTCGCCCAACCGGGCTAGGTGCTCGCGTTGTTCCCACTTGTGTGCCTCGTGCGCGCGAATCTCCGCCCGCAACCCGGCCACGACCTGCCCGCCACGCACCCGCGCCTGGTGCTTCAGACGCTTCGGGCGCGGATAATCACCCCGGCGGAACGACTCCACAATCGTATTGGTGGTGCGCCGTGGCTTGTGGGTCACGTCCCGTGGCAAGCGCATGTGCCCTACCACAATCGGTGGATTGGCAAACGATTCGGCGTCAATGCGGCCCGACCACCCAGTTTCCATGGTCACCCACGGGCGTGGCTCCCGGGGGTTTTCCGCAACCCGCACCACCACCGCAAGCAGCGGCTTCTTTTTACCCGGCAAGGCGAGCACATCCCCGAGTTGCGCTTTGCGCAGCACCGCCTTGACTTCCCGGTGGCGTTCTTCAAGGTTGCGGCGTTTCGCGTTGCGCTCCTCCTGGGTGAGTTTGTGGCGCAGCGAGAGGTATTCGCGGAACACCTGCTCTGGGTTTTCCACATCGTCGGGGGCGCATTGCTGGATCGCCGCGGCGAATTCGCGCGACAGCTCCGCGACAGTTTTTTCGGCGCGTTCGGCGTCCCGAATCTCATCCACCACGGACTCATCCGCTTGATACTGTGCGAATGATTTTTCCAACAGCCGGTGGGCTTGTTCGTAGCCTACCGTGGAGAGCAGGTTGACGCTCATGTTGTACCCAGGTTGGAACGTGGATACGAGCGGGTAGGTGCGGGTGGATGCCAACCCGGCCACGGCCTTTGGATCCATTGCGGGTGACCATTGCACCACGGCGTTGCCTTTAATATCGATGCCGCGGCGACCCGCACGGCCCGTGAGCTGGGTGTATTGCCCTGGTGTAAGGTCCACGTGGGCCTCGCCGTCGAACTTCACCAACTTTTCCAACACCACGCTGCGCGCCGGCATGTTGATGCCCAACGCTAGGGTTTCGGTGGCGAACACCGCGCGCACCAAACCCCGCACGAAGAGCTCCTCCACAATGTGACGAAATGCGGGCAGCATCCCCGCATGGTGTGCCGCGAATCCTCGCTGGAGTGCGCGCTTCCATTGCCGGAAACGCAGCACCTCAAGGTCGGCGGGAGGAATGTCGCTCACCCCGCGATCGACAATTTCGCCGATAAGTTCGGCTTCTTCCTCCGTGGTGAGGTCAAGCTGCGAATGCAAACATTGCATAAGCGCACCGTCGCAACCAGCGCGAGAGAAAATGAAAGTGATCGCCGGCAACATGTTTTTGCCCTGCAGTATTCGCAACACTTCTGGGCGTCCCAAGGGGCGGAACTCCCCCTGTGCGCGGGGCCCTGTGGGGGTGCGTTCGGGGCGTTTTCCGGACGATCGTGCGCGAAACCCGCCCGTATCTTCCGACCACTTCTCGCGCACATGTTCGCGATGCTCGAGGCGGGTGACGGACTGCTGCAATGCGCGATTCACTTGGCCGCCGGTATCTGGTTCGAACATGGGAAACACCTTGCGGCCAACCATCATCCATTGCTCGAGGGGTACGGGGCGCACCTCGGAGACAATAACATCGGTGTCGCCCCTGACCGTGGACAACCACGCGCCAAATTCTTCCGAGTTACTGACGGTTGCGGAAAGGCCAATAATGCGGATGTGCTCGTCAAGGTTCAGGATGACCTCTTCCCACACCGCCCCGCGGGATACGTCGGACAGGAAGTGGATTTCGTCCATCACCACATGGCTTAAACGTTCTAACGTCGGGGATTCCGCGTAAATCATATTGCGCAACACTTCGGTGGTCATAACCACCACCTCGGCATTGCCGTTGATGGAAACGTCGCCGGTGAGCAATCCGACCGTTTCCTCGCCGTGTTCCGCGACGAGATCATGGTATTTCTGGTTGCTCAGCGCCTTAATCGGCGTGGTGTAAAAACACTTCGTGCCGCGCGAAAGCGCGAGCGAAACGGCGAATTCGCCGACGATGGTTTTGCCGGCACCGGTGGGCGCGCACACCAACACCCCGCGGTCTTCCTCCACAGCGCGGCAACCCTGAATCTGAAACGGATCCAGGGGAAACTTCAAGGCAGCGGTAAATTCGGCGAGGTGGCTCATGCCTTCAACTTACCCGGTTACAGCACGTCGTCGAAGTCTGAACCGCTACGTTCCGCAAGATTTCCGCGTAGCTCCGCGCCCCGCATGTTCGGCAAAATTTCCGACGCCGGCGTTGGCGCATCAATGCTTGTCGACGCCGCGATCCCGCCCGAAGCGCCGACCCCACCGGCCGCAACAATCGGCGAAGACTCATCATCCCCCACATCCAGCCAGTCTGGGCGGGTGCGGTTTCGGCGCTTATCGTTCAACCTGGCGAACTGGATAGCAATCTCCACCAAGATCACCAGAACAAAGCCCAAGACCACCATGGAGTATGGGTCCTGGCCGGGTGTGATGAAGGCTGCGAACACGGCCAGCAGCATCACAATCAGCCGGCGCTTCGTGCGCAATTGCTCGTAGCTGATCACGCCCGCGATGTTCAGCATGGCGAGAATGAGCGGCACTTCGAAGCTCACACCGAAAATGACCAAAAATGCGAGCAGGAAGTTAAAATACTGCTCGCCGTTTAGCGCTGTTGTTTGGCTATCCGCACCGATGGTGAGCAGAAAGGATAGGCCGAGCGCGATGACAAAGTATGCGAGCACGGCGCCGCATACGAACAACACTACCGCGATAGAGACGAAGGAAAACGTCCAGCGGCGCTCGTTCTTCATCAACCCTGGGGTAATGAAACCCCATAATTGCGCAAGCCACACTGGGGAGGCGAACACCGCGCCTGCCAGCGAGCCGACTTTTAACCGCAGCATAAACATCTCAAACGGGCCCGTGGCCAGCAGCTTGCATTCGCCGTCGGCAGTGAAGCTTGCGCGTGCTTCCGGGGGCAGGCTGCAATAAGGGCCGCGCAAGATCTCTCCGAGGGAGGGGATCCCAAACGGATTCGCCTGGTACCACCAGAAACCCACGATCGTGCCCACGGCAAGCGCGATCAAGGAAATAATCATCCGGCGGCGCAGCTCTTGAATGTGTTCCACCAATGACATGGAACCATCGGCCGGGCGCTTCTTCTTTTTGGACGTTTTACGCTCAGCGGTGCTCATGAGACGACGCTGCTACCCCACTACTGTTGCTGTTGCGGGGTTGTTTGCTGCTGTGGTGGCACCGGTGGTTGCTGCACCGGCTGGACGGGTTGCTGGATGGGCTGCGGGGAGATGGCGCGCTGCTCTTGCAGTTCGTCGTCGCGGCTCATTTCCTTCACCTCCGACTTGAAAATGCGCATAGAACGTCCAAGCGAACGTGCTGCGTCGGGGAGCTTCTTTGCGCCGAAGAGCAGCACCACGAGTACAGCGATAATAATGAGTTCGGTGGGGCCCAAGTTAGGCATGATATCTTCCTCCAAGCTGGAAGTTATTTGTCTGATGTTTCATCATACGCTGCCAGTGCAGATCGAGATTGCGTCGCAATGGCTGAAACTAAGGACATTGGTGCAACAATACTAACCCGATCAGCATTGCTCAGGGCGAACCGAACAACCCAATCCTCGCTGAGCAGCGGCATCGTCGCCGCAAACCAGGCGTCATCCAGCTGCTTGCCAAGGGTCATGGGGAAATAATCGGCTAACCACACGGCCGACGCACGGATGCGCAACTGTACCTCGTCCGCGCCGAAATCGAACGGATTCTTGGCATCAAAACGCAGCAAATCAGTGTGCGGTTCAGCCGGCCGATTCACCACCGAAACCTCGGTCATACGATCCGCCCGAAACGTGCGGTGTGCCCCTGCCTCAGCGTCCCAAGCCGTCAGGTAGGTCACACCCTCGTGGGCAAACACGCGCGCCGGGGACACCTCACGTACCGTCACCTTATCGGTGGAAGCGCTGTGATAGCGGAAGCTCAGCCGGTGTTGCTGCTCCATCGCCTGCCGGATTGCCTCCAGTACCGGTTCCGTGGGAATCTCACCAGCGATGGAATCCACTACTGCCACGGTTTGATCTTGCATAATGCTCCGCAATTTTTCGGCGGCGCTCAGCACGGCGGAACGGTCTGTCAACCCCGCCACGTTTTCCAACGAGTCTAATGCTAGCAGCAGTGCACCGGCCTCGGTTTGCGTGAGACGCAGCGGCTGATCCAATCCCTGATTGTTGGTGACATTCACGCCGAGGTAACTGTGCTCTAAATCCACGAGGTCATCGGGCAGCATCCCGGGTAACCCACAGCACCACAAACGGTCCAAATCCGTTTTGATTTCGGCTGGGGTGCGGCCCAAGTCGGCGGCGGCTTCCATCAACGTTCGGTCCGGATGTGCCTCGAAATAAGGCAGCAGGTTTAACATGCGAACTAAATCTTCTAGGCGTGCGGAACTATGCGCCACGGTATTCCTCCTCTGCCTCGTGTAAATGTGCAACCACAGCGTCGCGGATCTCACTCGGACTCAACACGACGGCATGCGGCGCGTACGCCGCTGCGGTGCGAATCAGCCAATCTTGATCCACACCAATGAGATCCCACGTGCCGTCCGCCCGTTGGGTACCGCGAGTGGAAAGCTCATAGGCGCGGTCTGGGGTGATGGAGAGGTGGGCGTCGATAAGTTGCTGCCCAGTGCGCAACAACTTTTCGACCACATGTTGCAAATCCTCATCTGGGCGCGGGTGCTCGCCGCCGCCAATGACGGCGATGTCGCCCACGCGCGTGATGCGGAACGACCGTGGTGCGTCGCGGTCGATGTCGAAACCGACGAGGTAGAGCCGGTCGCGCACGTTGACAATGCCCCACGGGTCCATGGTGCGCGTCGTGGTTTGCGCCGCCCGCCCCGAGCGGTACTGAAACTCTATTCGATCCCCGCGGCGCGTGGCGTTCAGCAGCGAGTCTAAGTGCCGAGCAGACAAGGTCGAAATATCGTTTACGGCGGTGAATCGCGGCGCGGAATGCAGCATTCGATCGGCGCCGCCCGCCGCGAGCTTAGTCCACCCAGAACGCGCAAACGCCCCCAAGTCGGGGTCGAACCCTAGTTCCCCGGCGAGGCCAAGCACGGTAGCTTCCGCAGGGGTAAAACTCACCGGCGGCAGCATATAGCGCTCCCGTTGCAACCGGTAGCCAGCCTGCGCCACGGACTCAATCGGCACGCCAACCTTGGCCAAAATCGCACGGTCCCGCGTAAACACCGTGTGAAAGGATGCTGCGGAATATTCCGCATAACCATCCACGTGTTGGTGAATCCACTGCGGGGAGAGAAACTTCCGGCCGAAACGATCAGCATTGAGAAACGCGAACGTTAAATTAGTCAAGCGTTCAATCACGCGATCACGAGCAACCATATACACGCCACCTTAAAGGGAATCCATATATGCCAATAATTCGTCAACTTCCGCGTTGGTTGTGGCAAATGGATCGCCTAATTCAACGCTTTTTGCGGCAAGTTGGTTCACCTTGAGACGCATCCAATCCACCGTCACCGGCGTGCCCGTAGCAAACGCGCGGCGCAAAAACTCCCCGCGCAGCCGCGCCCGCGTGGTCTGCGGCGGTGTTCCAGCGACAGCGTCGGAAACATCGGAGTCAGTGACCCAACGTTGTACCAGCCCCTTCGATTCTAGTGCCCAGTGCAGACCCCGGCCCGGCCGAACGTCGTGAAATGCGAGGTCAATCTGCAACAGCTTCGGATGGTCCAGTTCAAAACCGTGACGCTGTTGGAAGCGCAGCAGCAGATTACGCTTGATTACCCAGTCAATTTCTGTGTCCACGGCGGAAAAATCCTGGGTTTCAATCGCGGTGAGGGTACGCTCCCACAAGTCAAGGACACGGCGGAACTCAGCTGGCGTGGTCCCCTGTTCGCAGGGTGGACGCTGCTCCAGCCATTCGGCGGCGGCCTGGCAGTAGGCGCGCTGAATCTCCAACGCGGTGACAGTAGCACCGTTTCGTAACCGCACCGGAGTATTCCCGGTAATATCGCGGGAAATTTCCCGGATAGCGCTGATTTCATTTTCTAAAGCGAAATCTGGGAGTGGCCAGCCTGCCTCAATGAGTTCGAGCACTAATTGTGTGGCGCCGATTTTGAGCGCAAACGTCGGCTCCGACAAGTTTGAATCACCGACAATAATGTGCAGGCGCCGATAGTGCTGCGAATCCGCGTGCGGTTCATCCCGCGTATTAATGATCGGCCGCGAGCGCGTCGTCGCCGACGAGACACCCTCCCAGACATGGTCCGCCCGCTGTGACAAGCAGAATCCAAGACCGAACTCCTGGTCGCTGAGGTTTGGGAGTGGGCGGTGGATTTTACCGGCGCCAACAATGAGTTGCCGCGTAACCAGAAACGGCAGGAATTTCGCACCGAGGGTGCGCAACACCGTCGACCTGCTGACGAGATAGTTTTCGTGGCAACCGTACGAATTTCCGATGGAATCGACGTTGTTTTTGAAAAGGAACACCTGCGCTGCAATGCCCTCATTGGCAAGCGAAACCTCGGCTCGACGGGCGAGCTCGTCTACGATGCGGTCCCCAGCGCGGTCGTAGGTCACCAGTTGGGTGAGGCTATCGCATTCGGGGGTGGCGTACTCCGGGTGGGAACCCACATCCAGGTAGAGCCGTCCCGCGTTTTCAATAAACACGTTCGCACTGCCGTATTGTTCCACGACGGGGCGAAAAATATATCGAGCGAGCTCGTCTGGACCTAGCCGTTTGCGCCCGTTGGTGGTGCAGGTAATGCCGTATTCGGTTTCAACGCCGAAGACTCGTCGCAGGAGCGTCACTGCCCACCCTTTTGCACGTAGGAGCGAACAAACTCTTCCGCGTTGTTTTCCAGCAAGCCGTCGATTTCATCGAGGAGTTCGTCAGTTCCGTGGGTGTGGATCTGTGCCTGACCGAACGCAGCATCGAATGATTCTTCAGAGTGGTCACCACCAGGACGCTGGATATGCGACTGCGGCATCGACATAACGGACTGCCTTTCTTGAAACCTAACAATGTCGCCCTTTAGGTTAGTCTCCCTTTCGTCGAATGTGGGGGTGCTTGCGCACCCCCGTGGGGGTTCGAAACTGATCGAAGCGTCACGTAACTTAGGCAAGCCTCTGATAATTTCCTTAACGGCTCGCCCGGTAAGGCTTGGCTATCTTTAACTTTCGCGCGTTGCGGTTCAGGAATAGCTTAGATTCGCTGCTGGGTGGCCAGTGTTTCCCTAGGCAGATTGCTCACGTTAAGGAAGAACCCGTGACTACACACCACCCTGGGCTGCGACGCAGCATTCGCCCCGGCACCCTCGCCATCGCAGCGCTCACCACCTCGGTAGCTTTGCTCAGCCCCGGCATGCCGGTCGCACTCGCCGACGGCAACTCCACGTTTGGCATCACAGCCCAGCCGGGCGTCGAACAAAAAGTCGCCGCCGAAACCTCCGCGTTGCAGTGGGGTATCCGCGGCTCCTTTGTTCGATATGTCAGCGGAGCGACCCACATTCTCGACGGCGCGCAACAAGGGCCGAACAACACCTACCTGTGGCCCTATCAATCCACCCAGAAAAACCCCGACACTGGCGAAGTGACCATCCAGTATGGCGGCACAGTGAACTTTATGAAGTACTGCAGTGGCGAAACGCGCCGCCCGAACTGCGATTTGGATTTCACCTTCAGCGCCCCGAAGATCGTGCTCAACCCAGCAACAGGCAAAGGCAAACTCTTTGCCACGATCCACACCAAGGACTACACCACGAAAGCATGGTCGGGTCCCGAGGAGCGTCAGATAGGTAACCTGGACGCGAACGCAGCGCGTTTCAATACCAGCGGCGGCGCGATGCACTTCAGCGGTGTATCGGCCACACTCACGGCGGACGGAAATGCCGCATTCAGCAATTTCTATGAGGAAGGCGGTTTCCTCGACTCCCTCTCCTTTACCGTTGATGAGACGTTCGACGTCGGTGAGCGCACTGGGTACAACATCAGCAACCAGATTCACACCGATGTTGAATTTGAAAACTCCAACCGAGTGTTCGCCCGCACCGATGGTTCGATCTTGCACGTCACGGCTGGCAGCGACGGGAAAGCGCAACTCATTAGCGGTGACCTCGGGCAGGTGAAATTCGTGCAAGACCTACCCATGAATTCGAACTCCCCTGCGGCGTTCGACCCGCGCACGAATCGGCTGTACTGGGTGCAGGGAAGCACCATCAAAACGGCAACCGTGACGGACTCCGGTGTTGGTGCCGCCACGGATCTTGCCACGTTTATGGGCCGCGCCACTGGGTTCACCTACTCCCCCAGCCGAGATGCCGTTGCAGTCCTGCACAACGAGGGCGACTACCGCAATCCCAACTACCGCCTCACCATTGTCAATGCCGCTGGCAACACCCAAGTGGTTGCGTTGCCATCGCCAGCATCATTGGTGCCAACCGCCCAGGACACCAGTGAAATTTACGGTTCCACGTTCGGCAACGATGGCGCTGGGTTACGCGCGCTGCCTGACGGTACGTTTATTTCGCTCTACGACGTCAACATCGTGCACACGAACGGCGAATCCGAACCGAACGTACCGTTGCATATCAAACCAGACGCCGCGGCGGAGGAAAATGTTTCCCGCATCCTAGAATTCCGTGAGTTCATGCGGGGCGGCCGCGGCGCGTTCCGCGGCATTACCACTGATGCGGCGGGCAATATTGGCATCTACGCGACGTTTGCGTCGGTGGACACCGCGTCCAAGTCAACGATCGGGTTTGCACGGTATAGCGACGGAAAGTTCACCGTGCACCCAGCCCAAGCACACCCCGATGCCCAAGGCGTTGCCGCACTGAGTTTCGTACCGGACGGGAACGCGGTGTTTGTCAGCCAAGATCGTTCCGTTGCAGTGTTCCTCGACCCCACGACCATGCGGGAAACCGGCCGCGCCTCGCTCGGTGAGTTTATGAAAGACACCGCCTCGCTGCTGAACGATGGCGCGGTGTTCGGTGCGGATTCTTCACTGTATGTGATCGACCGTCGACCCACGAAGGGTAGCGACGAATGGAACGAATATGTGGGCTTCCAAAGGTTGACCCCACCAGGGGCAGTGCAACAGCTCGACACCACACTTGGGCGATACACCATGGCCGGCCAGGCGGCCGAGCCCGGGAATAGCAATAGCGAGGACACCACCGAAGAGCAACAAGTGTTGCCGCCCGCAGACACCGGGAAGGACTTCGCCGAACAAGCTAAAAACGCTGCTGAAGAGGCAAAAGCTGCGGCGGAGCAAGCGCAACAACAGGCCGAAGCGGCGCGTGAACATGCCGAAAAACTCGCCGAGCTTCAAGCGTTGGTCACCAAGGCGGAACAGGCTTCGCAACGCGCGGAACGGGCCGCTGCGCAGGCCGAAGAGCATCTTAAGCAGGCGGAGCGTGACAATCAACGCGCAAGCGAAACCCTCGCGGAGGCCGAAAGAATTGCCGAACAGGCGCGGAAAGCCGCGGACGAGGCGAAACGATCTGCCGACCAAGCGAATCAGGCCGCCGAGCACGCCACGCCCCATGACACGGGCTGGGGTAAGCGGCTTCGGTGGCTCGTGTCCCCGTTTGCTGGTAGCTCCTAAACGTCGCCCGCTTGTCGACGCCGCGCCAGTGCCGCAGCGACGTCAGCCGCCGAGGCCGCCTGCTTGATCAGCTCGCCAACATGGTCGAAGGTGGCGTCGGCGGGTGCCGACATCGGGATCACAGTCCCATCCGTAAGTGTGAGTGAATCCCAGTTCGCTGCCGCAATATCCGCTGCGAAGCGATCCATCATGCCACCCCGCAGAAACGCCCGCGAGTCGGTCGGCGGGGTGTGCGCGGCGGCGGCGATGGTTTCCGCATCGGCAAGTGTAACCATACGCCCCTTGCGGACCAGTGCATGGTAGAGGCTCTTCGTAGGGTCGATATCCGAATATTGCAGATCAATGAGTGCCATCTTTGGGTCCGACCAAGCCACGCCACGCTGCTCGTAGCCACGTAGCAGCGCCAGTTTCGCCGTCCAGTCCAGCATGTGGGCGGTGCTCAGCGGATCAGCCGCCAACAATTCCATGACGTGGCTCCAGAGTTTGAGCACCTGTTCGTCCACCGGATCGGTGGCGGTAACACGGGAGTGGTATTCGCGCAGGATTTCGATTGCGGTGAGGGCGCGGCCGTCAACAAGCGCGATGCGGTGGGTGCAGGTCAGGTCCCAGGAAACGCGCGAAACTTCAGCGACGGGGGCGGTGACGGTGAGGTCAGAAAAATCCACTCCCCGCTCCACAGCGTCAATGACGAGTTTTGTCATGCCCAATTTGAGGAACGTTGCAGTTTGAGACATATTTGCGTCGCCGATTATCACGTGGAGGCGCGCTAAGTCGTCCGTCGCGTGGGACTCATCACGAGTGTTAATAATGCCGCGATTCAGGGTTGTCTCAAGCGATATTTGTTGCTCAATGTAGTCGGCGCGTTGGCTGATTTGATAGCCCGCGTCCTCCCCGTGTTGACCCAAACCCACGCGCCCCGCGCCGGTGATTACTTGGCGGGCAATGAAAAACGGAATGAGGGCCTGGGCGAGCACATCAAAATCCGTTGTGCGGTGATACAAGTAGTTTTCGTGAGCCCCGTAGGATGCCCCTTTGCCATCAACGTTGTTCTTGTAAATCTTCAACGGTGGGCAGGGTGGATGATTGTCCAATACGGATTCGCCGGCGGCGGAATACTCGGCTACCGCGGCGACGGCCGCATTGAGGACAAGGTCACCCGCGGCGTCGTAAATCATTGCGTCCCACGCATTGGTAGTTTCGGGTGAGGAATATTCCGGGTGTGCGTGGTCCACGTAAAAGCGCGCGCCGGCGGTAGTGACTACGTTGGCCACGCCCAAGGCCCGTGGGTCCACCACCGGAACATGGTGGTAACGGCGCAGGTCAAAGCCTCGAGAATCCTTGAGTGGGGACTCTGGGGCAAAGTCCCACCGGGTTCGTTGTGTGTGTCCCGCGTACGCCACCACAAGGTGCGTGGAGGTGATAATCGGGCTGACCGTGGGGTCGGTGGGCGTGGCAATCCCGTATTCGGTTTCCGTTCCCAAAAAACGAACCATGGTTACGCTACTTCCTGATCTGTGAGCACTTTCGCATCCACAACGCGGAGCCCGTGGCGCCCAGCAATTCGAGACCACTCATCTGGGGAGGAAGTGTTTGGTAGGTCCTCGTTTTCGCGGTTTTCCGCATTAATCGCGGCAATGAGGTGCGCGCGTGTAATGCCGACGCCGATGCCGTGGATTTGGTCTTTAATCGCGTTCTTTTTCGCGCGGTCTACAATGTTGGCGATCATGGCGCCGGAAACGAAATCGCGGTAATGCAGCGTCTCTTTCGAGCCGTCCACAAGCGTGAGCTCCACGAATGGCTTATGAGCAAAAAGTTCATTCACGGAAGCTTCGATAAGTTCAGCGGCAGGTTCATGCAAGGGCAAAGCATCAGTAATATAGCGGGCGAAAATATCGCGAGAGCCAGCCCGATCAGGGCGATTCACACGGATTTTCACATCTAAGCGGCCCGGGCGCAGAATCGCGGGATCAATAAGTTCCTCCCGGTTGGTCGCACCAATCACAATTACATTGGTGAGCCCTTCCACGCCGTCGAGCTCAGTGAGCAATTGCGGCACGACAGTGGTTTCCATATCGGAGCTCACACCGCTGCCACGGGTGCGGAAAATGGACTCCATTTCGTCGAAAAATATCACCACGGGGCGGCCTTCTTCAGCGAGTTCGCGCGCACGGTCGAATATGACGCGAATTTGCCGCTCCGTCTCGCCCACATATTTGTTCAGCAGTTCGGGGCCCTTGACATTAAGGAAATAGGATTTGCCGTTATCGCCAGAGCGTTCCGCCAACGAGCGGGCAACGGCTTTCGCAATAAGCGTTTTGCCGCAGCCTGGTGGACCGTACAACAGCACGCCTTTAGGCGGCCGCAGTTGGTAATCCTGATACAACTCAGGATGTGCGAATGGCAGTTCGACTGCATCGTGGATTGCTTCGATTTGCGCGTCGAGACCGCCGATGTCGGAATAGCGGACATTCGGCACTTCCTCGAGCGATAGTTTGGACACTTCGGCCTTGGGGATTACTTCGAACGCGTAGCCGGCGCGGGCGTCGACAAGCACGGTGTCGCCGCGCTTGGGAACCACGCCCGCAGCGAGCCGCACGAGGCGCTCCTCCCCCGTGGAATCCGCAACGAGCACGCGGCCGCCCAACAATTCCGTAATCACGGCGAGCTCACCGGCGTCCTCCTTGCCGCAAACCTCCACTACCTGGGAAGATTCCCCGATTCGTACGCGTACTCCGGGCTGCAATTGGGATTTGTTGACCAGCGGAGAAACGACGAGGCGCATGCGTCGATTGAGAGTGAATACTTCCGCGGTGCGGCCGCCCTGGCTGGGCTCGAGGTAGGTGCCATACGTGCTTGGCGGGTCTGCTAGTTGTTCTAGTTCCTCCTGCAAAATCGCAAGTTTGTCCCTAGAGGCTTTCAGCAATTCCGCGAGCTTCACATTGCGGGCGCCTAATTGGTCAATGCGGCGCTGCAGTTCTGCGGTTTCCATACACATCCTTTAGTCGGCGTTACGCTACACCAAGCGTTATTTTCGAGCGCGGCGTTGCGGGCGCGGGGCGACCGTACCATCCGCGAGTCGGCGTGCCCACACCAGAAACGCGGTGTGGGCGTTCATGCGGTGCTCTGGACGGGTTGCTAGGCCATCAACTTTCCACTCGCGCACGAGTGATTCCCACGCTTTCGGTTCGGTGAAGCACCGAAGTTCGCGAATGCCTTCCATAACTTTCATCAGTTGTGGCACGGTGGCGACGTACGTCATAAACACCCCGCCCGGTTGCAGCAGTTTCGAAACCGTGTTCAAGCATTCCCAAGGCTCTAGCATGTCGAGGATAATGCGGTCGACCGGGCCGCCTAACCCTGCGACGGTTGCCTCGTTGAAATCCCCTAATCGAAGGTCCCAATTCGGGGGCATTTCGCCGAAATATTCGCAAACATTATTGCGTGCATATTCGAGGTGATCCGGGCGAATTTCGTACGAAAACAGTGTGCCGTCTTTCCCGATTGCGCGGAGCAGGGACATGGACAACGCGCCGGAGCCGGCGCCCGCCTCCAACACTCGAGCGCCGGGGAAAATATCGCCCTCAACAAGGATCTGTGCTGCGTCTTTAGGGTAAATCACGGCCGCGCCGCGGGGCATCGACAGTACATGGTCCACGAGGAGGTGGCGGAAACACAGGTATTGCCCGCCGTGCGCAGACTCCACCACCGTGCCTTCGTGCTGGCCGATAATGTCGTCGTGCGCGATACCCCCCTTGTGTGTGAAAAAGTGTTCGCCCGGTGTGAGGACAATGGTGAAGTGCCTGCGCTTTGCGTCCGTGAGTTGAACGCGGTCGCCCGGCTGGAAGGGGCCAGAGTACGCCATGGGTACCTTTCTTCGAAGGGATCGTTGGTGAGTTTAACCGACAAAGTACTCGTACAGTGCGCGGGTAAACCATTCCATATCGCGCACCCCTGCGAGCTCGCGGGCGGAGTGCATGGAGAGCAGCGGAATACCCACATCCACTGTGGAAATACCCAAGCGGGTGGCCGTGATGGGGCCGATGGTGCTGCCGCATGGGACGTCGTTGCGGCTTACGAACTTCTGGTACGGCACGTCCGCGGCGCGGCAGGCCCGCAGCCACATGGCGCTCGTACTGGCGTTGGTGGCGTAGCGCTGGTTCGCGTTGATTTTCAGCACCGGCCCAGCGTTGAGGTGCGCCACCGAGGCGGGATCGTATTTGGCCATGTAGTTGGGATGCACGGCGTGCGCGGCGTCAGCGGAAACGCAAGTCGAACGGGCGTACATGCGCAGCAGTGTTTCCGTATCCGCACCGCACGCATGTGCAATGCGGGTGAGGACATCTTGCAGCAAGGGGCCGGCTGCACCGCTGGCAGTGTTGCTGCCAATCTCTTCATGATCGAAACACGCGAGGACAAGTATTTCGTTGTGGTCGTGGGCATGTTGTGTAGCCTCCGCAAACGCTTTCGCGCTTGCGTACACGGAAGATAGATTGTCCAGCCTGCCCGCCGCGATGCAAGCATCCTCAACGCCGAAGGTACGTGCGGGCTGCGTGTCGCGCGTGATCAAATCCCAAGCGGCAATCTCATTTGGGTCTACCTCTGCATGTTGCGCAATAAGGTCTGCGATGCTCTCGGCGCCTTCGAAGGCGGCGAAGATCGGTTGCATATGCTGCTGTTTGTCTAGGGTGAGGTTGTTGTCCCGCGTCAGGTGGATTGCCAAATGTGGGATGCGGAACGCCGGCGGCGTGCGAACGAGTTTTTCTTCCCCGTCGAAGGTGACAATGCGGCCAGCGAACTCTAATTCTCGGTCGAACCAGGATGCGAGTATCGGACCGCCATACACCTCGACTTGGGCCTGCTGCCAGCCGGCGAGGCGGACTTCTGGAACGGGTTTGAGCATGAAGCCGGGTGAATCGGTGTGCGAACCCACGATGCGAAAAGCGTTCGGTGTTCCGGTTGGCACCCACCACGCCACGATGGCACCGCCGCGGATAATGTAATGCCCGCCAGGGTTTGCTTCGAGCTCTTCGGTCTCATCGTGCTGCCGAAAACCCGGCAAGAGTTTTGCCACTTCACGCGCCGCGTGGAAACTGCTCGGGGAAGCATCGAGGAAGTCCAAAAAATCACGCATAACTTTCAAGACTAAAGCATGCGTTCGGGTGGTGCTCTGCTCCGTGTGCTCACCGGCCACGGTGTGAGCCGCAAAAGCCAACCAAAAGTACACTTTGTACTGCAATACTATCGCCATGCCTGCAACGTTTTGATGGTTATCAATTTGACAGTAGGTGCCAAGCAACGCGCCCTATTTTTTAACCGTTAATTGCGTTAATATTTAGGCATACGATAACCCTACGGAAGGGAGGCCGGCAGTGTCTGTTGCACCCCTATTGCAGCTGGAGCAGGTTTCCGTCGCCGTCGACGAAACCCCAATCTGCCACGAAGTTTCACTTACTATCAACGAAGGTGAAACACATATCCTTTTCGGGCCGAACGGCTCCGGAAAGTCATCACTATTGCAAGCAATCATGGGCGTCGGCCCTTTTACAATCACCGCCGGGACTGCGCTGCTCCGGGGCGAGGATATTACTAGCCTCGACGTGACTGGTCGCGCAAACATTGGCATTGGCATGGCGTTTCAACGGCCACCGCGTATGCCGGGGGTTACTGTCGCTCAGTTCGCCGAAGCCATGCATGCACAATCCGCCGTGGCCACCGCCGCGAAAACCCTGCAGCTTGAGCATTTGCGCGACCGTGAAGTGAATTGCGGTTTTTCCGGTGGAGAAACGAAGCGCTGGGAGATTATGAAACTGCTGTTGCAGCAACCGGATCTGTGTTTGTTTGATGAGCCGGAATCCGGGGTGGATTTGGAGCATGTTGCAGTGGTTGGGCGCGCGGTGCGGCAATTGCTTGCCCAGCCGGGTCGCCACGGCCAGCGAGGCGCTTTGATTGTGACGCATACCGGGTTCATCCTTGATCACCTTGACGCTACAAAAGCGCACCTCATGGTGGATGGCCGCATCGTGGAATCAGGTGAACCCCACACGTTGTTCGAACGTATTCGCGCGCACGGATACCACCCCTAGTGAAAGCGAGTTCATCATGAACACGAAACCAGCCCCCGTCACGCCCGTGACTGGTTTGGGCCATACATCTGTCAACCCTGATTTGCTCAAAACCGTGGGCTATGTGGAAGAGGCCAACGCGAGCGCGACATCCATCTTGGTTGACCACCACGTAGAACACATGGTCACCCATGACGGGCAAGTTGAAGTCATGCCGCTTGCCGACGCCCTCGTTACCTACCCGTGGCTCCAAGAACTGATGTTCTCTCTCGTGGACCCCACCAGCGATGAGGTGCTGCGCCGCGCCTTCGAATCTACGCGCCGTCCGCTCGGCACGTTTACCTGGGTGCACGATCACGCTGTGTTGGACAAGCCGCTGCAATCTTTCACGTTGATGACGGTCCCGCAGGAACGCCAATTCATGCACGATGTCACCGTGATTGGTGAAGGCGCTGTCGTGGATTCCATTTCTGGTGCTGCGGTAACCGAGCAGATGACGCACGGCACCCATGTGTCAGTCTCAGAAACGTTCATCCACCCGAATGCGCGGGTGCGGTCGCTGGATGTGGAACGCTGGGGTGCGCACATGGATGTGCACTCCTATAGCGGCACCAAGGTTGGCGCGGGTGCCGTGTGCAGTACGATTTCCGTGGCGGTGAACGCGATTAGGAGCCATACGGACATCTCTACAACCGTGCTGGACGATGACGCGGTGGATACGAACCATTCCATTGCTTTCGCCCCACATGGCACGCACCGAACTATGCGCTCCACCGTTGAGCTTCAAGGTGACGGTGCGCGCTGCGAACAGGTCGCCCGGATGGTCTCCGATGGTGGTGACATCGACAATGAAACCACGCTGGTTGGCCGAGGCGCCGGCTCCAGTGGTTTCCTGCAGTGTGACGGGTTGATGATTTCTCCGCTCGGCACGATTACATCGGTGCCCGCGCTGGTAGCCGCGACCGACACCGCCCAATTGTCCCACGAGGCGAGCGTGGGGATGGTGGATTCGGATCGTTTGGAGTACTTGATGTCCACTGGTCTCGATGAGGACGCTGCGCGTGACCTCATTGTCCGTGGTTTCCTTGACGTTGAGGACCGTGACATGCCTGATAGTTTGCGCGAGACGGTCGCTGGGTTGATTGCCGCCGCCCGCGCCGGGGCGATGTAGCGGCTCGCGGTGAGGTCGGGCCGGTACAGTGTAGTAGCGTGAACCAGCCTCGACCTCTCGCCCTCTCCCCGTCGCGCGCCGGGGATTACCAGCAATGCCCATTGTTGTACCGGTTTCGCGCTATTGATCGGTTGCCGGAGCCAAAGACCGTAGCCCAAGTCAAAGGTACGCTCGTGCATGCAGTGTTGGAGGAGATGCATGGCCTGCCGCGTGAGCAGCGCTTGTACCCTGCCGCCGTAAAACGCCTCAAACCACAATGGGCACGTATGTGCGAAGAGGATGGTGAGTTACAGGAGCTTGTCCCGGCGGCCGAACTCTACGATTTCCTGGTTGAGTGCCGGAGCCTGTTGCGCGGCTATTTCGAGATGGAAAATCCACAGGGTTTTGACGCTCACGAATGCGAAATGTACGTAGATACCGTTCTCCCCAACGGGGTACCGGTGCGCGGCTTCATTGACCGCGTAGATATCGCCCCTACCGGCGAAGTACGGGTTGTGGACTATAAAACGGGGAAAAAGCCACTGCCCCGTTACAGCCAGCAAGCCCATTTTCAAATGCGCTTTTACGCGCTGGTGTATTGGCGCCTGTTTGAGGTCATCCCTACGCAATTGCGGCTCATGTACCTCAAGGTTATCGATTCAATGTTTCTCACCCCGTCCCGTGAAGAACTCGAGTTTTTTGAGCGCGACTTGGGCGACCTCTGGTCCAAAATTGAAGGCGACGGCAAAAGTGGTGTATTCCGCACTCGAACGTCAAAGCTATGCGGGTGGTGCCCGCACCAGCAACTCTGCCCCGAGTTCGGTGGCACTCCCCCTGCCTACCCTGGCTGGCCTGGCAGCACAGCTGACTAACTGCACGAGCGAAAATATTCGCGCAGACCGGGAAGTGCGAGGTCAACCCAACCTAGCCGCACCATGGTGATATACCCGCGGTTTGCCAGCCGGCGCCGGTATTGCGCCACGGTGTCAGCGGACCGTTGCATGCGCGCTGCAATGTCCGCGATTTTTACCGCCTCGTCGCCTGCCGCAACCGCCGATAAAAACGCCACATCTAGCCCGGATAATTCGGCGCACAGCGGATGCAATATTGTGCTGCTAAATTTCCGTAGTGCGTCCACACTGGCAGCTTCTACATGTGTGGATTGTATAGTGCCAGCACCCTCGACAGCGTTCCAACAATAGTGCCCAATAAGTTGCACTAATAACGGGTATCCGCGCGTGGCAGCGACGGCCATGGTGAGCGCTTGTTCCTCCCATACTAATTCAGTTGATTCAAACAACTCGCGCACCGCTTGATCGGTTAAAGCGGTAAACCATTCGACCGTAACACCGGTGAATTGTTCGCCGTGTTCCAGTGCTTTTCCGTATTCCACCGGCGTCATTGTGGCCACGACACGCACCTTGTGCCTGTCCGTGAATAATGGGGAAACCGCGGCAATTAGGTCGTGTATTTCCGCCATCCCCGCCGCTGTGACGTCATCAACCGTTACCAATAGTCCGCTGTCATGTGCCGCAAGAGATTCGGCAACGAGTTTGAGGTTGCGTACCAGTTCGCTTTGCGACGCCGCTTCCTGCCGCCCCGGCCCTAAAAGCTGCGGCGCCGAAACTCCAACAACCCTTCGATTGGTGGACCCAACTCCCAGCGCCTTCATGAGCGCGGGAAGGTGCTCATCGCGCAACCTAGTTACGAGCCCTGCAGTGGCGTTTTCCGCGATCACCGCCCAATTCCGGCCTCGTGCCTGCTGCTCAATGGTGTCGAGGGCGACAGTTTTTCCGCTCCCTTCAAAACCGACCAACAATCGCGCATCGGCGGATTCAAACACGCCACCCCATGGGCCGAGGGCGCGGGCTGCCGGAATGGCACCTATGTGGGGATCAAAAGGATTAGTCATCGTCGTATCTTCCCTTCTACGAAGCATCAGCGCCCACCGTGTCAGTTTTCTAATATCACTCAGTTTACTCACCTTTATCGGTTCGTCCAAGTGTTGGGATGTTTCCCTGCTACGTGATGGGATTGCGCCTTTTACCTGCATGAATGAGGTTCGGAAAACTGAGTTCCTTTATCTCGATCGAACGGTGTTGTGATTGCTATGTCGGCGCTAGTTCACTCAGTTTGCACCCCCGGCGTGCCCTTCGATCACGTTTGTGATGGCGGTGGCGATTGTGATTTTGCGGGCTGAATTCGTTTGTGTGTTAGGTACCGTATGTGCCTATTGCTTTTCAATGGCAGAGGAAATAGCGTAGAAATATCCCCCGCCATCTCTCAGTGAATTGCAAAAGGAAATACTGTGCTTTACTCGTTGCAAAATGTTACGAAAACCTATGGCGAGCCACCTGCGGAGGTGCACGCACTCGACGACGTTACTGTGGACATTCCTGCAGGTAAATTTATTGTTGTGCTTGGAGCTAGCGGATCCGGGAAAAGTACGCTATTGAATATGTTGGGAGGGATGGATACCCCAACGTCGGGTAAATTGTTGTTTCGCGGCAAGGATATTTCCCATTATTCTGCGAAACAGTTAACTAAATTCCGGAAAAATGAAGTGGGTTTTGTTTTTCAGTCGTATAATCTTTTGTCGGATCTTACCGCGAAGGAAAATGTGGAGTTTTCTACCGAAATTGCGGGCATCCCGCGCGCCTATGCGGTTGAGGCTTTAGAGAAGGTGGGGTTGGGTGATCGGTTGGACCACTACCCTGCCCAATTGTCGGGCGGACAGCAACAGCGCGTGTCCATTGCCCGCGGATTGGCGAAAAAGCCTGCGGTGCTGTTGTGCGACGAACCGACTGGGGCGTTGGATTTTAAGACGGGCATTATGGTGTTGAAGGTCCTCCACCAGGTGCACCAACAGGAGGACGCCTCCATCATTGTGATCACGCACAACCAGGATATTGCGAAGATCGCTGACCTTGTGTTGACGATGCGTAGCGGCAAGATCATTGACATTACGGAAAACAATGCCCCGTTGGATCCGGATGAGGTGAGTTGGTAGTGAAAGCACCCACCAAGAACATGCTGCGCCAGACCGTGCGGCAGGCGCGATCGTTGCTGGGGCTGGTCATCATTATTGCGGTGGGCATCGGGTTTTACGTCACCATTAAGACGTCCTCGGTGAATTACGAAAATAGCTCGAATGAGTTTTTTCATCAATACGCACTGCCCGATCTGCTGATATCCGGCGGTGATTTCGACGCCGAGGATGAGCGGCGGGTCGCCGAACTGCCAGGCGTGCAGGCGGTGCAGCGGCGTGCCGTCGTCGACACGAAACGCGGTGATCACACCCTGCGGTTATTGTCCTACGATACGAGCAGCCCGCGGGCAAACAAGCCGTATATTTACCACGGGGACGCCCCGCGCAGTGTTGATGAGTGCCTGATCACGGAAAAGTACGCGGAAGCCAACCAGCTGCGCGTTGGGGACCGTATCGAGTTTTCCCACAAGCGCTTCAAGGATTCCTGCACGGTCACGGGTTTCGCCACCACCCCGGAGGATTTGTACCTTAAGCAAAGCGCCACCCAACCGATTGCGGATCCGAAGGACTTCGGGATGCTATACGTGGATACGAAGTTTATGACCCGCCACGAATTGCCGCTGAGCGAGGTTGCGGTGCGGTACCACGAGGGCGTCGATACGCACCATTTGGACGATCAGATCGCGGAAACCCTCGGTGAGAAGGTGCGTGATGTAACCAAACGGCCCGACATTTACAGCTACAACGCGTTCAAGTCGGACGTGGAGCACTTCGGCCTGATGGCGTACGTGTTTCCGCTTGTGTTTTTGATTATTGCGGCGATTGTTATTTTTGTGGGGCAGCGGCGAAATGTGCTGCGCGATAGGCGGCAGATTGGCATTCTGAAAGCCATGGGGTGCGGCTCGTGGGAAGTGATGCGACTGTACGTGTATTCGGCTGTGGCCGTTGCGCTCGTCGGCTCGGTGCTCGGGTTTTTGTTCGCACAGGTTGCGGGGCCGTGGGTGATCGGCAACTTCGATTCGGTGCTGTCGGCGCCATTCTTGGATTTTGACGGCTCCATTGACAATTTGGTGGTGCCGTCCGCAATCGCAGTCTTCGTTTGTGTCGTATCCACACTTTTTGCGGTGGGGCGCATCGTCATGATCCGGCCGGCGGAAGCCATGCACGCGGAACCACCGCAGCAAGGCAAGGATATTCTGCTGCAGCGGCTGTGGTTGTGGCGACGCATGTCCTTTAACTCTCGGTACGCGGCGAAGGCGACGCTGCGCAACAAAGGGCGGTTTGTGGCCATGGTGTGCGGCATGATTGCGCTGCTCATGCTCACGGTCATGTCGTTGGGTTTTCGGGATTCGTTCCGGTACGTCACCTCCAATTATTACGACACCGTGGCCCGCTACGACCTGTCGGTGAATATGCCGCCCACGCCGTATGAGCAGCAGCCGAAGTTCACGGAAAACGTCCCCCTCGACGCCTATGAGCGCGCGCTCGTCACCTCCGCGACACTGGAGGCGGGCGATCGCGTGGAAGATCTCCCACTGTTGATTGCCGATGATCCTATACGCATGCACAACCTCACCACTGAAGCCGGCGACCCAGTGGAATTGGGTAGCGGCGTGGTGCTTCCGAAGTATTATGCCGAAAAACTTGGCGTGAATATTGGCGACGAAATTGAGATTTCCACGCCGAGTCGGCTCGTGTCGGGGACCGCAACAGTGTCCGATTTATCCAACCAAAACCTCGGGTTTACCGTGGCGCTGACGTTCGACACCGCGCGAAACACGCTGAACTTAGACGAACCGGTATACAACACGGTATACGCGCAATCGGATACGAATGTGGATGCGACAATAAAGAAGCTGGAGCAGGAGGACGACGTCCTTTCCGTCAGTTCCATCACCGACGATAAAACCAGCTACCAAAAACTCACCGACACCTTCGGGGTGTACACCACGCTGCTGGTGGTATTTTCCATCGTGTTGGGCATTGCCACCCTCTATTCAATCTCTTCGATCACGCTGCTGGCCAGGCAATATGAGTTCATTGTGCTGCAGGTGATGGGCTATTCCCGCGGAGACATTTTGAAGGCGTACCTCAAGGAACTTGCGTCGCAGTTTTTCTTAGCGCTGCCTATCGGGCTGATCGGTGGCTATGTGCTCACCATTTACCTCACGTCACTGTTTTCAAATGACTCGATGCTGTTCCAGGCGCAAGTTACCGAGATAAGCTATGCGGTTGCTATCGTCGCCGCCTTGGTTGTGATTGCCATCGTGTGGGGCAATGCCCGAAGCCAGGTGAACAAGCAAGACTTGGTGGCTGGGCTGAAAGCACGAGAGGAATGATTTTCAAGCTGCGGGCCACCCCGGTATGCACCGCGTGGCCCGTAGTCGTGGTTGGCCTAAAGCATGACTGAGCCAAACAGGAACCCAAACACCACGGCGAGCGCGATGCACAGGGTGCCGGGAATAATGAACGAATGGTTGAACACGAATTTGCCAATGCGTGTGGAACCGGTGTCATCCATTTCCACCGCCGCCAGCAGTGTGGGATAGGTGGGCAGGACGAACAGTGACGACACCGCAGCGAACGACGCTACCGCCGTCAATGGAGACACCCCAACTGCCAGGGCAGCTGGCAGCAGCGCCTTCGCCGTGGCGGCCTGCGAGTACAGCAGCGCTGCCGCGAGGAACAGCACCACGGCAAGCATCCACGGATAGGTTTGCAGGACATTACCGGACAGGGTTTTAATGTCCTCGATGTAGGCATTGATGATCGTGGTGCCCAGCCAAGCCACACCCATCACACACACGCACGCCGACATGCCGGATTTGAATACTTGCGTACCGGCGATCTCGGCTGCTGGAATGCGGCACATAATGGTGATGATCGTCGCCGTGGCCAACATGATGGACATGATCGCTTCGTTTCGGGGCAGCGTTGGCTCCGCAATCAAACCGACCTGTTCGGAGATTGCGGTGGCGTAGCACATGACCACGACAATGGCGATGAGGAAGATCCACACGGAGTTACGGGCGGTCTTTGTGGGTACGTAGTCGGACCCTTTGGGTGGCTGCACCAAGCCCCGCGCGAGGCGATCTTGGTAAATCGGATCATCGTCGAGTTCTTTGCCCAACCGGTTGGTCACCAACGCCGTCGGGAAAATAGCCAAAAACGTTGCGGGAATCACTACCGCCAGCAATTGCAGGTAGCTCACCCCCAGCGGTTCCATAATGGATGCCATAAACACTACGGCGGCGGAAATTGGTGACGCGGTGATCGCGAGCTGCGAAGCCACCACCGCGATTGACAACGGCCGCGACGGCCGAACGTGGCCTTCTTTCGCCACCTCCGCAATCACCGGCAAGGTGGAAAAAGCGGTGTGGCCGGTGCCTGCGAACAGTGTCATCAGGTACGTTACCAACGGGGCGAGGTAGGTCACTTGCCGCGGATTTTTCCGCAGCACACGCTCTGCGACGTGGACTAAATAGTCCATACCGCCGGCGCGTTGCATCGCGGCAATCGCCGCGATGACGGTCATAATGATGCCAATAACATCAAAGGGAATGTCTTCTCGGGTGACGGGAACTCCAATAAGGCCGAGCAACAGCACGCCCAAGCCGCCGGCGAAGCCGATGGCTACGGAACCGAGCTGCGCACCCAAAACGATCGCCCCAATGACGATGGCGATACAGACAATGAGGAACACAGTTACTCCTACAACGGAATCGATTGAATAAGCAACATCAACGCACTGTCCCCATGGCCCTCCTTCCGATTAAAGGTAGGACGAAAAAAGGGGCTCCGGTTGGAGCCCCTTTGAAGAGTTAATCTTCTAAGTAAAGTTTTCCGCGGAACACTGGGTGCATCAGGTTTTCCTTTGACAGCACTTGGTCTAGTGTTTTGGCGTCCATCAAGCCCTTTTCCAACACCAATTCGCGCACGGACTTGCCGGTTTCGGCAGCTTCCTTGCCAATCAGGTCACCGTTGTGGTGGCCGATGAATGGATTGAGGTAGGTGACGATGCCAATAGAGTTTTCCACGTATTGGCGGCACACCTCTGGGTTGGCCGTGATGCCTTCGACGCACTTGGTGCGGAGGGTTTCCGCCGCGTTGCCAAGGAACCGAATGGATTGGAACAACGCCTCCCCGATCACTGGTTCCATCACGTTCAGCTGAAGCTGCCCAGCCTCGGCCGCCATGGTGACGGTCAGATCGTTGCCGAACACCTTGAAGCACACCTGGTTGACCACTTCGGGAATTACCGGATTCACCTTGGCCGGCATGATTGACGAACCAGCGGCACGCGGAGGCAAGTTGATTTCGTTGAGGCCGGCGCGCGGGCCGGAGGACAGCAAGCGCAGGTCGTTACAAATCTTGGACAGTTTCATTGCGGCACGTTTCACCGCACCGTGCGCTAGTACATATGCCCCAGTATCGGAGGTGGCTTCGATGAGGTCACGCGCTGATTTCATTTCCAGACCGGTAACCTCTGACAAGGTGGCGGTGACCTGGTGGCGGTAGCCCGCCGGGGTGTTGACGCCGGTACCAATCGCTGTCGCGCCCAGGTTGATTTCCAACAGGCGGTTTGCAGACATACGCAAGATGGCCTGTTCTTCCGCCAAGTTGTGCGCGAATGCTAGAAACTCCTCCCCCAGGGTCATCGGAACAGCATCTTGAAGTTGGGTTCGGCCCATCTTCAAAATGTCCATGAACTCGTTGCCCTTGGCGTTAAACGCGGATTGCAGGGCGTCGAAACGCACAATGAGCTCTTGGAGCGCGGCGTAAATACCCAAGCGGAAGCCAGTCGGATACGCGTCATTAGTGGACTGGCTCATGTTTACGTCATCGTTCGGGTTAATCACGTGGTACGCGCCCTTTGGCTCACCCAAGTATTCGAGCGCCAGGTTTGCAACCACCTCGTTGGTGTTCATGTTCAAACTGGTGCCCGCGCCGCCCTGGAAGACGTCGATCGGGAACTGGTCCATGCACCGGCCATGCTCCAGAATCTGGTCACACGCCCACACGATCGCTTCGCACTTATGGGCGGGCAGCGTGTGCAGCCTGCGGTTTGCCAACGCGCACGCCTTTTTCACCTGCACCATGCCGCGAATAAACTCCGGCACCTGGTTAATGGTCGTGCGGGAAATTTGGTAGTTTTCCATCGCGCGCAGCGTGTGCACACCGTAGTAAGCGTCGTCTGGGACTTCCATCTTGCCCAGCAGGTCCTCTTCAATACGGAAACCTGCGGGTGCTGCAGGCTGAGCTTTCGACGCTTTCTTCGAGGCTGTCGCAGATTTGGTGCCGCCGTCCTTCGGAGGCTTCACGTCCACCTTTTCCGAATCAGTTTTCGCGCTTTCGGCGGGCGTCTCTGCCTTCTTCTTGCTCATGAACGTTGTACCTCCATCGAATCGGGACAGGAGCTTATAGTGCCGATTGTACGCATGGTGATAACCAATAAACGCCACTATTGATACCATTTTGAAAATCCGGGAAAGAATCACACAAAAACGCCACACGTCGCCTGTTTTCACCCCTTTTTCGGTATCATCCGCGCACCAAGCATGAACAAAAAGTTGATTTCATTCAGCATTGCCTCAGGTTCCACTCGGCGCGGAACCTACCCTAGATGCGGGCGATGCGGATTTCCGACGCCAAAATAGCGCGTGCGCCCAGCTCTGCAAGCTGATCCATGATGGCGTTCGCTGCTGACTTCGGCACCATGGCGCGCACTGCTACCCAGTCGTCAAGGGCCAGCGGCGAGACGGTTGGCCCAGACAGCCCGGGCGTAATTTTCGTTGCCTGCGCAAGGAGATCCCGCTGCACGTTATAGTCCAACATAAGAAAATTCTGAGCGTGGAGGATTCCCTCGACCCGTCGCAACAATACCCGCTGTTCGGGGGTAATGGGGGCATTTTTGCGGCCGACGATAACCGCCTCCGAATCCACTAGCGGCTCCCCGAACGGCTCGAGGCCTTGTTGCCGTAAGGTGCGCCCCGTGGATACGACGTCGGCGATAGCGTCGGCCACGCCGAGTTTGATGGAAATTTCCACAGCGCCGTCGAGGCGAATGACTTCCGCCGTAATCCCCCGCTTCGCAAGATCTTTGCGCACCACGTTCGGATACGACGTTGCGATGCGCTTGCCTTCCAGCGCCTCCACGGTCCATCCCTTGTCGCGGGGTGCCGCGTATCGGAACGTGGACGCGCCGAAGCTCAGGCTCAGCACCTCCACCACATCCGCCATCGAATCTGCAGCCAAATCTCGCCCAGTAATACCAAGGTCGAGCTGGCCGTTTGCTACGTAAATGGCAATGTCTTTCGGCCGCAAAAAGAAGAACTCAACGTTGTTGGCTTTGTCTACTACCGTCAGCGCTTTCGCGTCTCGACGCCCCGCATAACCAGCCTCACGCAAAATCTCAACGGCCGCCTCGGATAGCGAACCTTTATTCGGTACAGCGACTTTCAGCATGATCGGCCCCTTAAAGGAATTTGTACACGTCGGCGGGCGTGACGCCACGAGCCACCATGATCACTTGCGTCCAATACAGCAGCTGGGAGATTTCCTCCGCGAGCTCCTCATTGGATTGGTATTCAGCGGCCAACCATACCTCGCCGGCCTCCTCGATGACCTTTTTACCGAGAGTGTGAACACCCTTATCAAGGGCCGCGACGGTCCCGGAACCTGCGGGACGCGTGGCGGCTCGATCGGCCAATTCGGAATACAGCGAGTCAAAATTTTTCACGGTGCACATTGTTTCATACCATTGGTGCAAGTCAGAGACTCCCACCCCCTCAAACGTGGGCAACGTTGTGACATCTATTGCGCGGCAGCCAGCGGCTCGCGCCGCCGCCAATCCGGCAGCGGAATCTTCGAAAACCAAACATTCGTCCGGTAGAACACCTAGGCGCATAGCGGCGGTGAGGTAGCCTTCTGGGTCCGGTTTGCCGCGGCGTACCTGATCCCCAGTGATGGCACCGGCGAAAAAGTGAGCGCCGACCCGCTCGATAGCGCTGTGCGCGAGCGCACCTACGGTGTTGGTAACCACGGTGCACGGTATCCCCGCCTCGGTCAGGGAATGTAATAGCTCCGGAACCCCGCGCGTGATTTCGGCGTGTTCAATAAGTTGCCCCATCCGGTGCAGCATCCAGGCGGCATAGCGGTCCTGAAGTTCGGGGCTCCATTCGACGCCCGCGTGGGTAAGGCAGATTCGCAGCGTGTGCTCGAATGTGCCACCGATAGTGTCGCGTTGCAATTGCGGGGTGAGGCGCCGGCCAATAATTTCGCTCATTTCGTATGTTGCTTGCGCCCAGAGAGGCTCAGATTGAATGAGCGTGCCGTCCAAATCCCACAAAATCGCCTTCAGCATGATGTTGAGTGTACCCTGCGCTTTTGTTCCATTCCCAAGTCTTTATTTTGCTTGTGTCAAATTGAATTATTCGTATTTACCACTACTTAACTTCAGTTACCGGTACAGTGGCCGTATGAAACGAATACTAATCTTGGGCCGTGGCGGAGCCGGCAAAACTACGCTTGCGCACGCCATGGCGGAGCGTTTGCAAATTGAGCACATCAATTTGGATTCGATGTTTTGGCAGCCGGATCTCACCCCCACCCCTGCCGATAGGTGGAGGGAAAAACAGCAAGAACTTATCGCAAAAAATACCTGGATTTTGGACGGTGATTTAGGGCCCTACGACGAAGATATCGGCTCCCGAATTGCGGCGTCCGACACGATCGTGGTGCTGGATTATCCACTGGGTTTGTGCGCGTGGCGTACGCTACGCCGCGGGCCGGAAAATAGTGACTATTGGCGTTGGCTACTTTCGTATCGGTTGAAACATCTCCCCCGCATCAAACGCCTTATTCAGCAGCACAGTCCGCACACAAACGTGCATTACATTCACAGCCCGTGGGGTATTCCGGATTTATTAAATCGCACCGCCGCGCTACCCAAATGAGCAAGGTTGAAGGAGACACAACAATGCAGGCTTTTCTTGATGATTGGCAGGACGATACCTGCGTGCAAGACGAACTTGCGCTCAGCGACGACAGCGAAATCCCACCCCTGATCAACCAATTAGATGGTGCGCGGCACACGCTGCTCTCTCTTGTGGTGGCCGAAGGAAACCTATTGCAGGTTGCCGGCGGGCCGGAACACTTTGTGATCACTAGCACTGAGGAAGCGACGATCCATAACCTCACCAACCCGGAGGCAACGGATTCGGAGCGCATCTCCGTGGTCGCCGGTGGGCACGAAGGCCAGTTCGAACCGAAGTATGTGGTGTCACGCAGCGAGGCGACGAAATGCGCGCTTGCCTATTTTCACGCACACAAAATCCCCACCGAGGATCCACGATTCACGTGGGAATCGTTCGACGCCCCGGCGGGGTAATACGCGAGCGATCGTTAGTCCTCGTCACCGTCGAGGAACGGTGCGCCGATCGCTAGCAACCCTTCGACGGACGGGCACACGTACCAGGAGCCGCTGACCACATCCGAAAAGTAGGTGAGCGCGTCTCGTGGGCCATCCACGGCACCGGCCATGCGGCGCAACATTTCCTCTAGCCGCCACTGGTCAAAGGAGAATCCGACGAAGATGGTGCCGTGGTCGGCGAGTTCACCGTACGACGTGTTGCGGCGCAGCACCGCCAGCTCTTCGCCGTCGTGCTCGACCACGGTGCGGGATACGTGCGAAGTTTCCGGCATTTCATCTTCGGGCAATTCCACACTATCCGCGCGCGTGCGGCCAATGACCTGTTGTTGCTGATCCTGAGACAGCTTCGCCCACTGTTCCACGCGGTGCGGCCACTTTTGGAACAGCAAGACAGAAGAGCCGAATCCCGGCTGGTGCGGGGGCACGGCGATCACGCCCGGCACCTCCAATGCGCCTGGGTTTTCGGTTCCGTCTTCGAAGCCGGTGAGGTCACGGTTGCTCTCATACACCCAGCCGACGATTTCCTCGTTCACCGTAAGTAAGCCGGATACTTGACTGACGATGTGGCGGGCGACGTTAAACGACGCCGAGCGAGATGACGAAGCCACCCACAGCCACGCATCGTGCTGTGTTGCGGGCATTTCATAGCCATCGGCGCCGACGATCGGTTCGTTGAACCCGTGCACGTTGGCTGGAATGTGCGCGGGATCGGAAACAGTTGCCCATAGTTCTGGGCGCACGCCAATCACCGCGTTCGCGCCCACCGTTGTGGGCAAGTTCACGGCGGCGGCGAGTTTCCCAATCGCCTCGGTGGGGTTCGCACCTGGGAGCAGATCGAGCTCAATATACACGTGATCTGTGGTGCCATACGCATGTATTCCGTGCTGGTGAGTCATACAGGACATTATGCCGCACAAGGCACCTCAAAACACAATGAACCGATTAATCGGATCGGTGTTATTCACCTACCCTATCGTCGATAGCTTGGCGAGCCTTTGACACATGGTCAGCCTTATCCGCGCCGAATTTGTTTTTAGCTAAATCCTCGCCTTTATCTAAGGCAGCGTCAGTGGCTTTCTCACTTTTCAGGGCGTCCTGAGCCTTTTGCTTCGCGGAATCAAAAATACCCATCGGTCATTCTCCTCACGTTGTGCAACGAATAGGGTTCGCCCGACAATATACCCGCCACCAAACTATTGCAATAGTCTTTCCTATAAATCGACGGGATCGGCGCAGCGCATCACACGTTAAAATATTTCGCCTCAGGGTGATAGAGCACAAACGCGTCGGTAGATTGCTCCGGATGCAATTGCAATTCCTCCGATAATTGCACGCCAATACGCTCCGGGCGTAGGAGTTCCATCATGGTACGGCGGGAATCCAAATCCGGGCAGGAACCATAGCCGAAGGAATAGCGGGCGCCCCGGTACTCCAAGTTGAAAAAGCCGCGCTTATCCGCCGCGTCCTCGTCGCCTGCGGTGCCGCCGTCAGGGAACGCTAACTCGGAACGCACGCGGGCGTGCCAGTATTCCGCCAACGCTTCGGTCAGCTGCACACCGATTCCGTGAACTTCGAGGTAGTCGCGGTATTCGTGCGCCGCAAACAATTCATTGGCAAAGTCGGCGATGGGCTGGCCCATGGTGACCAGCTGAAACGGTAACACGTCCACGGCGTCGCCACGCGGGCGAACAAAATCGGCGATGCACAGGAATCGACCCCGCTGCTGGCGCGGAAAACTAAACCGCGCGCGTACCTCAGCATCAGGGTGCGGTTCGTTGAGGATAAGCACGTCATCGCCCTCGGAAACGGCCGGGAAGTAACCGTACACCACAGCGGCGTGATCGAGAATGCCTTCGGATTTGAGGCGGTCAATCCACGCGCGCAGCCGCGGGCGGCCCTCAGATTCCACCAGCTCTTCGTAGCTTGGGCCGTCGCCGCTGCGGGCACCCTTCAGCCCCCACTGCCCCATAAACAAGGCGCGTTCGTCCAGCGTGGGTAGGTATTCGGCAAGCGGTAAGCCTTTGATAATGCGGGTGCCCCAAAACGGCGGGGTGGCTACGGGAACGTCAGTCGCGACGTCGCTCCGCTCCGGCACCACCACCGGCACGGCCGCTGCCTTCCGCTCCTCCGCAATGCGCTTCGAACGTTCGTGCCTTTCACGGCGGGCTTGACGCTTTTGCTGCGCCTCCGAGTCCACCGCGGACTTATCCCCGCGTTTGACCGCCATAATTTCGTCCATGAGGCGTAACCCCTCGAACGCGTCGCGCGCATAATGCACGTCGCCGTGGTACACCTCCGTCAGATCATTCTCAACATACGTTCGAGTCAACGCGGCGCCGCCCAGCAGCACGGGAATGTCGGCGGCGCCGGCGGTGTTCATTTCCTCTAGGTTTTCCTTCATCACCACAGTTGACTTCACCAGCAGACCAGACATGCCCACCACGTCGGCGCCGTGGTCGCGCGCGGCGGAAATGATCGTTGCCACGGGCTGCTTAATGCCCAAGTTGACAACGTTGTAGCCGTTGTTGGACAGGATAATATCCACCAAGTTTTTGCCAATGTCGTGGACATCGCCCTTGACCGTGGCGAGCACGATGGTGCCCTTGCCACCGGAATCGTCCGTGGCCTCCATAAATCGTTCGAGATACGCCACGGCGGTTTTCATGGTTTCGGCGGATTGCAGCACGAACGGCAGTTGCATTTGCCCGGAACCGAACAATTCGCCAACGGTTTTCATGCCGCCGAGCAGATCCTGGTTAATGATTTCGATGGGCGTTTTCTCTTGCATGCCGGCATCGAGATCGGCTTCAATGCCGTTTTTCTCGCCATCGATAATCCGCTGTGACAAACGTTCGAACAACGGCATGGCGGCGAGGGCTTCCGCGCGGGCGTCCTTCGCCGCGGCGGCGGAAACACCTTCGAAGAGTTCCATAAACGTTTGTAGCGGATCGTAGTCCTCGCGGCGACGATCGTAGACCATGTCTAACGCCACTTCCCGCTGCTGCTCATCAATCCGGTTCATTGGCAGAATCTTTGAGGAATGCGCGATGGCGGTATCTAGGCCGGCCTCAATGCACTCGTGCAAAAACACGGAGTTCAACACCTGGCGGGCGGCCGGGTTTAAGCCGAAGGAAATGTTCGAAAGCCCGAGCGTTGTATGCACGTCAGGGTACTTTTTCTTCAATTCCCGGATGGCGTTGATCGTTTCGATCCCATCTCGGCGGGTTTCCTCCTGGCCGGTGGAAATTGGGAAGGTTAAGCAATCGACAATAATGTCGTGCTGGGCAAGCCCCCACGTGCCGGTGATGTCGTCGATGAGTCGGGAGGCGATGGCTACCTTCTTTTCGCAGGTGCGCGCTTGGCCCTCCTCGTCAATAGTCAGCGCCACGACGGCAGCACCGTGGTCCTTGACCAATTGCATGATGCGCTGGTAGCGGGATTCCGGCCCGTCACCGTCCTCAAAGTTCACGGAGTTCACCGCGCACCGCCCGCCAAGGTGTTCCAACCCGGTTTGAATGACGGCGGGCTCGGTGGAGTCGATCATGATCGGCAAGGTGGAGCTGGTAGCTAGCAGCCCCGCCAAGGTAGCCATGTCTTTTCTACCGTCGCGGCCGACGTAGTCGACGCATAGGTCGAGCATGTGCGCGCCGTCGCGAGTTTGTTGCTTCGCAATGTCCACGCAGGTGTCCCAATCCCCCGCGAGCATCGCCTCACGGAACGCCTTGGAGCCGTTGGCGTTCGTGCGCTCGCCGATCATGGTGATGCCCGTATCTTGGGTGAGCGGCATGGTGGTGTACAACGAAGATACGTTATCGTCGCCTGTCACCGTCCGGGCGCGAGGAGCTACCCCCCGCAGCGCTTCGGCGACGGCGCGAATATGCTCCGGGGTTGTGCCGCAACAACCACCGACCATGCGCAAGCCGTAGTCGGTCACAAACTCCCGCAGCGCTTGCGCGAGCTCCGGCGCCGTCAACGGGTATTCGGCGCCGTGTTTGCCCAAGATGGGCAGCCCAGCGTTTGGCATCACCGACACCGGAATGCTGGAATGCTGCGAAAGATAGCGCAGGTGTTCGCTCATTTCGGCGGGGCCGGTGGCGCAGTTCAACCCGATCATGCTGATGCCCAAGCGCTCCAACGCGGTCAGTGCCGCCCCGATCTCCGAGCCGAGCAGCATGGTGCCGGTGGTTTCCACCGTCACGTGACACAAGATGGGAACGCTCAGCCCTAGTTCATCGAACGCTTCCCGGCAGCCAAGCACCGCGGCTTTGACTTGCAGCAAATCCTGCGCGGTTTCTACGAGGATGCCGTCCGCGCCGCCCTCCACCATGCCGAGTGCCGCTTGCCGGTAGTAGTCCTTTAAATCCTCATACGGCGCGTGCCCCAGCGACGGCAGTTTCGTGCCCGGCCCCATTGAGGCCACCACAAAACGCGGAATGCCATCCGCGCCGGGGCCCATTTCGTCGGCTACCTCTCGGGCGAGTTTGACACCCTTGTATGCCAGCTCGCGGCAGCGGTCGGCGATATCGTAGTCAGCTAAGTTTGGCAGGTTACAGCCGAAGGTATTGGTTTCTACGAGGTCCGCCCCGGCCTCAAAGTAGGCGCGGTGAATAGCTTTAAGAATGTCGGGGCGGGTGTGGTTGAGGATTTCATTGCATCCTTCAAGCCCCAGGAAATCCTTCTCCAGGTCGAGGTCGAAGGATTGGAGTTGCGTGCCCATGGCGCCATCGCCGATGAGCACTCGCTGGTTCAGAGCTTCAAGGAGGTTCATAAAACAGACAGCTTAGTACGTTTAGCGTTCCAGTCATATTTCGTACCATGCGCTGCCGCTATTCGAACTCTGGTAGCGCTTTCAGCTCTTCTTCGCTTACCCCGGCTTGGGTGAGCACGCGGTGGATAAAGCCCATGAGTTCGGCTTCCTCTTCCAGCTCGATCACCGCGTACCCATACGCACGGTTGAACTCGCACAACCGCTCGATCAGCGCCGCGCCGTCCGCCACCGTGCTGGGTTCGGCGTGGACAAATTCCTCCAGCAGGGCGCGCAACGTGACCAGCGCCGCGGGATCGTACGGCGGATCCCAAAATTCCTTATCCTCCTCGCGCAGGTAGGCTCCGGAGGCGTAGGTGTGCAGATCCGCTACAAACTGCTCCACGAACTGCAGGTGGGTCACGGTTCGTCCTCGAAATTAAGGCCGAATAAAGCGTCGAGTGCGGCGGCCATGACCGTGCCGCCTTCGCCGGTGCCGCTGAGGTTTTCCACCCACGCGTCTACGGCGCGGAGTGCGCCCGGGGTGTCAAGGTCATTGGCGAGCATGGCGCGCACTTGCTGGATCACGTCCCGCGCGGCCTGCTCATCGGACGGCGTATCGACGCCTCGCTTCCACCGCCGCAGCCGCTCCTCCGCCTCGGCGAGCAATTCGTCGGTCCATTCCCGGGTTTGCCGGTAATGCCCGGCCATAATGCCAAGCCGGATGGCCTGCGGATCGTGTCCGGCCTCCACCAGCTTGGACACGAACAGCAGATTGCCTAGCGATTTGCTCATTTTCACCCCGCCGAGGGTGAGCATGGCGGTGTGCACATAATGGCCAGCCATGCGGTCGCACCCAAGGGCCGCCTCCGCGTGCGCTGCGGAGAATTCGTGGTGCGGGAAAATCAGGTCCGTGCCGCCGCCCTGGATGCTAAAACTCGGCCCCAGCCGGTTGGTAGCAATCGCCGAGCATTCAATATGCCAACCGGGCCTGCCCGGCCCAAACGGCGCATCCCACTCGGGTTCCCCATCCTTGGATTTGCGCCACACCAGGGCGTCCAACGGGTGCTGCTTACCGGGCCGGTCTGGGTCCCCGCCCCGCTCTGCGAAGAATGCGCGCATGGTGGCTTGGTCATAGTTGGACTCGTAGCCGAAGTTTTCCGTGGCTTCAATGCTGGCATACAAGTCGCCTTCCAGCTCGTAGACCGCGCCAGCGGCAATGAGCCGGTTGACTAACTCAATCACCTCGTCCACGGCGTTCATCACACTGACATAATCCCGCGGCGGGATAATCCGCAATTGCTCCATGTCCGCGCGGAACAAATCAATCTGCTCGGTGCCAAGGGCACGCCAATCCACGCCGTCGCGCTCGGCGCGGGCGAACAAGGGTTCATCAACATCGGTGACGTTTTGCACGTAATGCACATCGTGCCCGTTATCCAAAAGTTGACGGTAGATCAGGTCAAACGCAACATACGTGGCCGCGTGGCCAAGATGCGTCGCGTCGTAGGGGGTAATGCCACACACAAACATTCCGGCGGTGCCGTCAACAAACACGGGACGGACTTCGCCATCAGCGGTATCAAACAACTGCAACGGCACGGATGGCCCCGCAAGCGTAGGTACTTCTGGTTCAGGCCACGAATACATGTCACATACTTTAGCTTGCGCTTATAAGTCCAGTCGCTAACAGCCCCATCACTGCCAAGCCAACCGGGATACGATAGGCCGCAAACCAGGCGAAAGAATTGCTGGCCACGAACTTCAACAGCCACGCAATGGAGGCATAGCCGACGACGAAGGCGATCACACTGCCCACCAGCAATTGCAGCCCCGTGGCCGCCTGCCCAGCCTGCGGTTCCAGCGCGTCACGCAGGGAGAAAATGCCGGCGCCAAATACCGCCGGAATGGCCAGCAGGAAGCTGAAACGCGCCGCCACTTCGCGGTTCAAGCCAACGAACAAACCTGCGGAAATAGTGCCGCCGGAGCGGGACACACCGGGAATCAACGCCAAGCATTGCGCAAAGCCCATCACGATGGCGTCACGCATGGTGAGATCCTCATAGTTGCGCGCCTTGGAGCCGTACTTTTCCGCCAGCAGGAATACGAAAGAAAACAGCACCAAGACGGTTGCGGTGATCCACAGGTTGCGCAGCCCATCGCGGATAAGGTCCTTCCCGAGCGCGCCGAGGATCACTACCGGCAGGGTGCCAACGATCACCATCCACCCCATTCGGTATTCGAATCCGCGTTCTTCTTTATTGAAGAGGCCCTTGAACCACCCCATGACAATATAGAAAATGTCTTTGGCAAAAAACACGAGCACGGCGAGTTCGGTGCCCAATTGGATCACGGCGGTAAACGAAGCGCCAGCGTCTTGGCCCCAGAACAGCTGGGAAATGATGCGAAGGTGGCCGGACGAGCTGATGGGGAGAAACTCTGTAAGCCCCTGAACAATGGATAAGACGATGATTTGAATCCAACTCATGGATTCCGCTGCTGAGGTAGTCACCCCGAATACCGTACTACTGTGTAAGGGATGAGAGAACAAACCGTGGGTGCAAGTGGTCTCCGAGTCTCTCGCCTCGGACTAGGTACTTCGACGTGGACAACGGTTGATGGCGCACAACCTGTGCTGCAAAGATTCCTCAATGCGGGGGGAACTTTGGTTGACGTCAACCCAGATAATGAGGCGATTGTAGGCGCTGTGCTGTCGGGCGCGGACCGCAGTCAGCTAGTCATCTCCGCCGGCGCTGGGGTGAACCCAGCGTTGCCCTTAGGGCGGCGTGTTGATTGCTCCCGTCGCAGCCTCATGGCACACCTAGACCAAACCTTGAAAAACCTGGGCACCGATTACATCGACCTGTGGAATGTCGGCTTTTGGGATTCGCGCACGCCGCCAGCAGAGGTGGCGGACACGCTGGATTGGGCGGTGCGCACCGGACGCGTGCGCTATGCGGGGGTGCGCAGCTACACGGCGTGGCAGCTGGCTGTGGCGGCTGCCGAAGCAGAGGTTCCGCTGGTGGCGGCACAGACGGAATACAGTTTGCTCATGCGGCGCCCGGAGGAGGAGTTGTTGCCAGCAGCCCAACATTTAGGCGTTGGTGTGTTCGCGGGCGCCCCACTCGCCCAGGGTGTGCTCACCGGCAAGTACCGCACAAATATTCCAAAGGACTCACGGGGGGCGTCCCCGGACCGCAACGCGGAGGTGCAGGGATACCTGGATGCCAGGGCGTCGATAATTGTGGAGGCGTTGGTCACGGCGGCTGCGGGTTTGAAGGCTACCCCGGCGGCGGTGGCGGTGGCGTGGGCGCGCGAGAAGGTGACGGCGGTGATTGTGGGCGCCCGCACCCCCGAACAGTGGGACGAAATCTATACCAGTGAGGATTTAACTGTGCCGCGCGCAATCCGGGCGGCTTTAGACGATATCTCCTTGTAGTATTACGCAGTGTGAAGATGCGAGTAACAGTGGCACTCTTGGCAGCAATGCTCGCCGGATGCTCTAGCGTGGAAACCCTCAAAGCGAGCGAGGAGCAGGCGGCGGCGATGGGGAACGCAACGCCTGTGGCCTCCCCAAAGGCGGAACCAGCGGGGGACGTACACGACATCGCCGCAAACAATATCGCGACGGCGGGTGGCAGGGTGGCCATTCGCCAGGGAACTACGTTGCGGGTGGGTTCGCTCGCTGACATCATCGCTGGGGATGCGAAGTCGCTCGACTTGCCCGGCGAGTGCGGGGAACCTTCCGCCGGCCCCTCATCGTTCGTACTCCCGTGCGGTTTGGACGTGTTTCGTATCGACGCCGCGGACCCCAACCTCGACACCAAGCTCACCGGGGATCGACCGTTTGACAGTGCCGTGGAAACTTCCACCGGTGAGGTGCTGGCGGGTGGGTCGGATCGCGGGGACCTCACCTTATTTTCGGATGGCCAGGCTCACACCATCGCGGTTGGTTATCACAGCGACCAACTGGTGGTCACCCCGAGTGATTCGGTGGCCACGGTTAATCGGGAGGAAACCGCCATCCAGGGCGTGTTGTGGAAAGACCGCACCCATGGCGCTGCGTTGCGCATTGGTATCGGGGTGGGCCGCGCTGCCGCCGGCGATAATGACGTGGTGTTTGCTACTGACACCAGCGGCGATCAACTGGCCGTATACACGCTGGATCCGGTGATTCGCCTGCATCAGACGGCGCCGGTCGCGGACAGCCCGTGGGGTGTGACGTGGGACGCAGAACACAAGGTAGTATGGGTGGCCTCCACCGGTACGAACACGATCACCGCATACAGCATCAGCACGGGTGTTCCCGAAGCGAAGGGGACGTTGCCAACTATCGCCGATGTCCGCGCGGTAGCGTTCGACGCCGACGGTAATCTTCTCGTGGGCAGCGACACCGAATTGCAGGTTTTGGATGCCGACACCGTACACAACGCACTGCGCTAGGACGTCTTAACATGGCACATCCCCTTCGAATCAAAGCCTACGAAACGGCCCTCAAAGGCATGTTTATGCTCCGGCCGGAACGCATCCACCACCTGCTCACCGATGGTCTCGGGGCATTACAATTCGCCCACCCCGTCAACCTAGCCTTGCGCAAAATCTTGCCTGTGAATGACCCCATCCTGTCGCAGGAAGTGTTCGGGGTGACGGTGCCGCGGCCGCTGGGGTTGGCGGCCGGGTTTGATAAAAACGCCGTCGCCCCGGACGTGTGGGCGAGCATCGGGTTCGGGTATGCGGAATTGGGCACTGTGACCGCTTCCCCGCAATCCGGCAACCCTACCCCGCGGTTGTTCCGCCTGCCGCTGGACAAGGCGATTTTGAACCGCATGGGGTTTAACAACGACGGCGCGGCGGCCGTGGCGGATAACCTGCGGCGGCGCAAAACCCGCGATGTGATTGGTATCAACATCGGCAAAACCAAGGTAGTTCCAGCCTCGGATGCGGTGGAAGACTACCGGCGTTCCGCGCGGTTTTTGGGCAGCCTCGCCGACTACCTCGTGGTGAATGTGTCCTCCCCGAACACGCCTGGGTTGCGGGACCTGCAGGCGGTGGAATCCCTGCGGCCGATCCTGGTGGCGGTGCAAGAGGTCACCACCATGCCCGTGCTGGTGAAAATCGCCCCCGATCTTTCCGATGAGGACGTCGACGCCGTAGCGGACCTTGCGGTGGAGCTCGGCTTGGCGGGCATTGTGGCCACCAATACCACCATTTCACGCGCGGGGCTTGCCACCCCCGCCGCGGAGGTGGCGGCCATGGGCGACGGCGGAATCTCCGGACCCCCAGTGGCTGCCCGCAGCCTAGAAATACTCAACCGCCTATACGAACGTGTGGGTGATCGGCTGGTGTTGATTAGCGTCGGTGGCATTGTCACTCCGCAGCAAGCGTGGGAACGCATCACCCATGGCGCCACCCTGTTGCAGGGTTACACTCCCCTGATTTACGGCGGCCCGGATTGGATTCGTGACATCCACCTCGGCATTGCCGATCAAATCCGCGCCCACGGTCTGAGCAATATCAGCGAAGCCATCGGCAGCGGGCTTGGCTGGAAAGACTAGGTGGCCACGCGGCGCAACACCAGCGAACACGCCAGCGCGAGCAGCCCGTAGGCGGGTAGCCACCACTGGTCCATGGCCATAAGCGCAGGGTTGGGTACCAGCCGACCCAACACCACCAACAGCAGTGCCAACACGAGCGCGGCTACTTGTCCGATGCCGCGCGAGTTGGCTACTCCGGCGGTGGCGAAACCGCCAAGCAGGACGGCCGCGAGAAGAATCATGAGGAACCGCGGGGTGACTTCGAAGGGCACCAGCCAGCCGACTGTGGTGACCTCCACGAAGGTGAAAATAAGTAGCACAATCCCCAACGCGGCGAAGGCGCCACCAATTCGAATGGCGGCCGGAACACGATTCTCGCTCATAAATGTGGCAGTCTACTGATTCTCGTGCCAGCCCCAAAGAATCGCACGTCCCAACGAGTGGAAAAACAGGTTGAAGCCCAGCACAGTGGGGGTAGCGTCGGGGTCAATGTCCAGCGTTTCCACATCCACCGCGTGCACCGCAAACAGGTAGCGGTGCGGGGCGTGGCCCGCCGGCGGGTTCGGGCCGTAGAAGCCCCGGATACCGGAATCGCCCTTCAACGTGACCACACCGGAAATGCCCAAATCTTCGATGCTGCCGGCGCCGCGCGGAATCTCTGTGATCGTGGCGGGAATGTTGAATACGGCCCAGTGCCAGTACCCGCTGGCGGTTGGGGCGTCTGGGTCGAAGCAGGTGATGGCGATCGACTTGGTGCCCTCCGGCGGCGTCCAGCTCAAATGCGGGGATACGTCACCTTTGGGCAGTTCGTCACCGTCGCTGAAATCCGCCGAGTGCAGCGGGAAGGAAGGCTTCGGCATCGCCGCGTACGGATCGGGGCCGGGAAAACGAGGATCAATGTAGGTACTCATGCCTCCTTTTGTACCGGATTCTGCCACCGCTCGAAGAGATTCGCGTATTTTCCACCAGCAGCGAGCAGCGCTTCATGTGTGCCATCCTCTACGATGCGGCCATCGTCCATCAAAATAATGCGGTCCGCAAACATCACTTGGTCAAGGCGGTGCGCCACCACCAGCGAGGTCCTCCCCCGCGCCACCCGGGTGGCCGCCTGTTCGAGCAATACGGCGTTATCGGAGCCGGCTTCGCTCGTCGCCTCATCCATGATTAACACCGGCGGGTCCTTGAGAATGACCCGCGCCAGCGCGATCTGCTGCTGGACCTCGGGGGCGAGTTCGTCGGCACCAGCACCGATGCGCGTATCCAACCCTTGGGGCAACCAACGTTCGAAGACAGCCCCGTGCAGCCCAACGGCTGCGAGGGCGTCGTAAAGCGCGGCATCATCAACGGGGGCGGCCATGCGCAAATCCTCCCGCAGCGTCCCCGAAAACAGGTGAACATGTTGGCTAATTAGGGATACTTGGCGCGCCGTCCACGTGTCTGGCACCGCCCGCGTATCGACGCCCCCGATGCGCACCGCCCCGGCAGTCGGCCGCTGCAATCCGGCAATCAAGGCCGCCAACGTAGACTTGCCGGCGCCCGAAGCGCCCACGAGCGCTGTCGTCGTCCCCGCCTCGAACGTCAATGTTAACCCGCTCAGGATTGGGGAACCGCCCGGGTACGCGTAAGACAGCGTGTCCACCTCAACATCCGGCGCGTCGAGGCAATCCGCAGGCTCCGGCGACGATTGCGCGGTGTTTAATTGCGCCAAGGCCACGGCGCGCCCCAACGCGGTCACCGCGTACTGAATTTCTCCGGCGAAAAACAACACGTTAAACACGTGAATCTCCATGCGATTCACCAGGATCACCGCCGCGCTGGCTTCGCCGACCGAAATGTAACCGTAGTACGACATCCAGGTGGATACGACCAAACACCCCAAGGTGAGCGCACCGAACGATAGGTTTCCAAGCCCCATCAATCGGGTAATCAACGGTATCCGGTTGGCGTGCGCCGCTACCGCGTCCCAACTCGCCTGTTCGATGCGTCGCACGGCCCATTGCTGCCATCCAAGTGCGCGAATCGTGGGCAAACCGCGGATGGTATCTAACAGCAGGTTATTGCGCCGCGCCTCCTGAGACGACACTATGTTTGAAGCTTCGGGCATGGTGTGGACCACTTGTTGAACGGCCGGGTACATCAACGCCGCCACCCCGAAAAACACGAGCGCATACGCCCAGTGAATCAGTACTAGCGCCGCGATGGTGAACGGGAACATCAGCACCGTGAGCACAAGGCGCACCCCAATCGCCTGAAACACTCGAATGGTTGTATCAATGTCCTTGGTGAGCCGGGTGATCACATTGCCGGTGCCCAATTGGGCAATCTCCGGAATCGGTGCCCGCAGCGCCGCCGACAAACACGCTCGGCGCAAATTCACGCTCAACATGCGCGCCCGCGATTGCAGCAAATACCCCGCATACGAACGGAACGCGGTTTCGATGAGCATGGCGGCCGCCACCACGATCAGCATGGTGGCGAACGTGGCGGGCCGCCCCACCTGGTCGATGCTACGGCCGAGCAACGTCGACGAACCCACCATGGAGACGATGACAATGCCGAAGGCGAGGAATGTGAGCAGCCACCAGCGCAACCGGGGGCGCGCCGGAAGCGTCCCCAAATAGCGCACCGACTCCTTCACTGATGCGGGTGCGAGCATGTCAGCTTGCATCGAGCAACTCCTCATCTTCCAGCACGCGATCCGCCACCGCGCGCCAAGCGCGGGAAGTCGTGATCACCACGGTGCGACGATGTTGGCGCAGCTGCGCGATATCGCTCGCCACGTTGTGCAATGTCACAGCGTCCAAGCCTGTGGTTGGTTCGTCCAAGATCAACAATTCGGGGTCCATGGCGAGCACCCGGGCCAGCGCCAAACGTTGCCGCTGGCCGCCGGACAGGTTCAGCCCAGCCTCGCCGATTGGGGCGTCGGGAAGCTCCCCGTGGGGGCCGAAACCGCCGAGGCGGCGGATAATATCCCCGCAATTCGCCGCCGCTAACGCGCCGGTGACGTCGAGGCCTTCGCCCACATTATCGGCCAAGGTGCCTTCGAACACGGATACGGCGTGCGGCGGGAACAGCGCGTCCTCATGCGCCACGAGCGCCTCCGCCCGCTGCCGCGCGGCCGCCCGACCCGCAGTCGTACGCGGCGCCCACACCTCGAGGCCCGCGGCTGGGGAGACCGGCGTGTCATAGGTGGTCTCGGCGGCGTGCAAATCATCTATCACGCGCAACACACGTTCGGATGCGGCGGTGCCGCGTGCCCAATAATCCGTGAGGAACCCGAGGGCGAAGCCAAGCACCTGAAGTGACGGCGGCACCAGCAACGTCACGCTCACCAAGTCGCCGCGGGTAATCTCCCCGGCGAGCAGCAACGATGCCGCGTACCCCAAGATCCCAATAATGAACACCACGGGAACAATCTGGCGGATAAAGGTCGTGTAGGCGACCACGCGCGCATCGGCGAGCATGAGGTCGAGGGTGCGGGAGGTCGCGGCGTCGAAACGCGCTTCGCTTTCATCGACCGCGCCCAAACCCTTCACCACGCGATTACCCTGCGCCAAATCGGTGGCCAGGGACACTGCTGCGGACTCCGCCGCGCGCCGCTTCGCGGCAACCCGCGTCACCGGCCGCGCCGTAAGCGACGATACCCACGCCGTAGCCAACCCACCCACCGGCAACAACACCGCAAGCGTGATCGAAATAGGCGCGAGTACGGCGACGGAGCCGATCAGAAACCCCAGCATCGCCATGGGGAAATTCAAAACCTCTTTCAAATCACCCAACTGGCTGGAATCCTCGTCAACCGTGCTGAGCAACTCCCCCGGCGTCAACGACCGTGGCGAAGCCCGCATCAGCAAGCTCGCAAGATCCAGGCGCAAGGAATGCACCATGCGCACATTCGCAATTGTGAGCAGGGCGTCCGCGCTGGCCTCAATCAGCCACATGCACAACAACAGCCCCGCCAACACCGCCGCCGGCCACACAATCGCAGACACCGGCAACTCCCCGAACACAACATCGGTTGTGGAGCCCAAAATTTTGGAAAACGCCGCGGAAAGCATGGGGTTCAAAAACGCCAATAACGCGCCGCACACGGTGATGCGGCGGTGCGCCCACAGCATCGACCACGTCAGCCGGAACGTTCCCCTCGATGCGCCAAGCACGGCGTCATCAGCTGGTGGCCGCGCGGGAACAGTCCACGACCAGGTGGGCAAACGTCTGTACTTCACGCGAAACACTCTAACACAGGGCCCCGCAAAACCACTCCTGACGTGCAGATTTGTGGCGCAACCTCGTTTCGGTCTACAGTATGTGAGTGCCCAGCCGCAAGGTTGGTACGCAAACCCGGTCCGGGTGGCGGAATGGCAGACGCGCTAGCTTGAGGTGCTAGTGTCCTATTAACGGACGTGGGGGTTCAAGTCCCCCTCCGGACACACTGTGTTGAGACAGTAGAAAACCCTGATTGCTTCTTTGCAAGCGTCAGGGTTTTTGTGTTGCATGCAGCGCCAATCGCAATGTATGCAACGATAAACAGCAATGATTGTGAAGTTTCAAGGTGGGAAGCCGTGCCGATTGATGCCACTGAATTGGAAGTTTGTTTGAAGGTGCTCAAGCAGGCGGAAACGCTACCCGACAACGACCCCCAATCCGTCCAACTTCAACACGCCATCAGCGGGCTGTTTAAAGCGGTCAAACGGGCGCGGCGCGCGAAAGCTAAAGCCGAGCGCCAGGCGCGGGACGCCGAGGTGCTGGCGGCCACCGCGACGGCGAACCCACAACGCATTGATGATGAAACCGCCGGCCTGCTGCCCGCCCCCGCGCTGCCGCGGCCTTCGCATGGATTTGCGGGCCGACTCCAACGCGCCCAAAATTGCTACATTTGCAAAGCCCCCTACACCCTAGTGGATTCGTTCCATCACCAACTATGCCCCGAGTGCGCGCAAGACAATCGGCGGCGCCGCGAAGCACGCGTCGACCTTTCCGGCAAGCGTGCTTTGCTCACTGGGGGCCGCGCCAAAATCGGCATGTATATCGCGTTAAAACTCCTGCGCGATGGCGCCGACCTCACCATCACCACGCGGTTCCCCAAAGACGCCGTGCGCCGGTTTAGCGCGATCGAGGACTCCTCGGACTGGCTCCATCGCCTCCACATCGTGGGAATCGACCTGCGCGACCCCGCCCAGGTAGTCGCCCTCGCCGATCGCATGTCCGAACAACCGCTCGACATCCTGATCAACAACGCCGCCCAAACTGTTCGCCGGTCACGCGCCGCCTACTCCGGTCTTATCGAAGCTGAGTCCGCACCCCTCGACAGCATCGAACGCAAAGTTGATTACCTCGCGTTGGGGCAAGCATTTGAAACCCCCGAGTTGGAAACCGGCGACACGGACCGCGCACTCGCCCAAGTCCACGCCGCGCGCCTCGCCGCACTCGCACTCACCGGCGGCTCCGCGTCCTTGGACAAAGTCCGAGACGGCATCGCCGTAGATGCCGGCGGGCTGATCCCAGACCAAGTCAGCCACAACTCGTGGGTGGCGAAAGTCGGCGAAGTAGACGAAATGGAACTACTGGAGGTGCAACTATGCAACTCGGTGGCGCCGTTCATCCTGATCAACCGGCTGCGGCCCGCCATGGAGGCCTCCCCCGCGCGGCGCAAGTACATTGTCAATGTTTCCGCCATGGAAGGTGTGTTTGGGCGCGGCTATAAAGGGCCGGGGCATCCCCACACCAACATGGCGAAAGCCGCACTGAATATGCTCACCCGCACCGCCGCCGGTGAACTCTTCTCGCATGGGATCTTGATGACGGCCGTGGATACCGGGTGGATCACCGATGAGCGCCCCCACACCACCAAGGAACGCCTCGCGGAAGCGGGGTTTCACGCGCCGCTTGACCTCGTGGATGGAGCCGCTCGAGTCTACGATCCGATTGTTCAAGGCGAACACGGTGTAGACCTTTACGGCTGCTTCCTCAAGGATTTCAAGCCGAGCCAGTGGTAGGTTTCACGAGGAATTCCACGTTTACACCTTCTGTAGGACTTTGGATTTCCGAGGCTGCCACGCATTGCCCCATTCCCAGGCAACGGCCGTGAGAATGACTACGGCGACGACACCATAGAGTGAACCATTGAAGTCATTGAGTGCGGTTGTGCGAATAACGATACCGATCACGAGTTCCACGATGACGGCGACGAAGATCGGAATCGAACGCAACCAGATAAACAAGCCGATGAGCGCAACCGCAAGGACGACCCGCGCGATTTGCAGCGGTGCGTTATGGTCCGCCTCAAGCGTGATGCCGAGTGGCCAACCAATGCAACGGGTGAAGGAGCTGGCGCCCGCGACGAGGATGCCGGTCCCGTGAAGGAGGGCGAGTCCTCCGATGGTGATGCCGGCGACGCGGGCGCGGGTGGCATTGGGCTTTGGCTGGCCGAGCTGCGCGCACACGATGGTCATGCAGATTAACGAGGTGAATGCGCACCACAGGTCGAGCATGCCTTGGAATGGGGTGAGCCCCCACCAGATGGTCATCATGCCGAAGATGCCGGCGCCGAAGGCGCCTAGGAGCGCCACCCAGGGAAGCCACCGCACTCGGGGGTCCGGATGTTTGCGGAGCAGTATCGCGCTGATGATAATCACCGGGGCGCACGATACTGAGAACACGCGGTGGACGAATTCGATAATGGGGTTGAGTTGGATTTCTGGGGTGATTTGCCCTTCGTAGCATCCTGGCCAGTTGGGGCACGCCGCGGAGGAGTCGGTGGCGCACACCACCGCACCTAATGCCACGGCACCGAAGACTACGAACGTGCTGAAACGTACAAAAGCGTTCACGTGTGTTGCGGTCCTGTCATTGATGTCATTCAAAAGGACCCTCAATCCCACACTCGGGTCCCCTTGGTGGAAGGATTGAGTTATTCGGTATCGAAAGCGGTGAGTATTCGCTCGGCGGCCAGCGTCGGGGTAATTTGCCCGTCGCGCAATTGGCTTTCCACCAGCTGCTTGACTTCCAACACTTCAGGCTTGGTGTTGAGGCGTTGCAGGATGGTTTCGTGGACCATGGACCACATCCAACCGACCTGTTGTTCGCGGCGATTGTGGTCGAATCTGCCGCTGGCAAGCATCGCTTTGTGATGGTTGTTGACGGTTTCCCAGAATTCGTCGATACCTTCGTGCTCGACGGCGGACATGGTCATTGTAGGCGGATGCCAAATGGCATCCTCTGGGCGGACCATGCGCATCGCGGCGGCGAGTTCACGGGCGGCACGCTTGGCGTTTTTAAGGTTGGGGCCGTCTGCTTTGTTGATGGCGACGAGGTCGGCCATTTCCAACACGCCTTTTTTGATTCCTTGGAGCTGGTCGCCGGCCCCGGCGAGCGCAAGGAATGTGAAGCAGTCCACCATTTGGGCTACCGCCACCTCGGATTGGCCGACGCCGACGGTTTCCACGAGGATGACGTCGTACCCTGCGGCTTCGAACACCACCATTGATTCGCGGGTGGCTTTCGCCACGCCGCCGAGGGTGCCGGCCGAAGGCGAAGGGCGGATAAACGCATTGTCCTCGGCGGACAATTTCGCCATGCGGGTCTTATCGCCAAGGATGGATCCGCGGGTTTTGGTCGAGGACGGGTCGATCGCCAGCACGGCCACCTTATGGCCCTCCCCGATCAGCTTCATGCCCAGTGCCTCAATAAAGGTGGACTTGCCCACACCCGGCACACCGGTAATGCCCACTCGGAGTGCGTTGCCGGAGAACGGCAACAATTTCACGAGGAGTTCTTGGGCCAGCACGCGGTGTGCCGGGGCGGTGGATTCCAGCAGGGTGATGGCGCGCGAAATGCGGGTGCGATCGCCGTTGCGGACGGCGTCGAAAAGCTCATCGACGTCGATCCTGCGGCGCGCGCGTTTGACAATCTCCGGCGCCACGGCAGTCAATTCGCCGAGGTCGGTGCCGGATGTGGTCATCAGTGACCCCAAGTGGTGCTCGAGGTATTCGGAATCACCCGTCATTTCGCTTCCCTCACAACTTCTGGTTAATCCTCAGGAATGGGCAGGTCAAAGCCCAGGTTTGCGGCTAGCTTCGTGAGCATATCAATCGCAGAATCCGCGATCACCGTGCCGGGCGGGTAAATCGCCGCAGCGCCGAAATCGTAGAGTTCCTGGAAGTCGCCGGGCGGGATCACGCCACCGACCACGATCAGAATATCCTCACGCCCCAGCTTCTTCAGCTCCTCCTTCAGGGCGGGCACCAAGGTGAGGTGACCGGCAGCGAGGGAGGAAACGCCGACCACGTGGACGTCGGCATCCACCGCGGAACGCGCGGCCTCGGCGGGGGTTTGGAACAACGGTCCGACGTCGACGTCCATGCCCAAGTCAGCGTAGGCGGAGGCGACGACCTTCTGGCCGCGGTCGTGACCGTCCTGGCCCATCTTTGCAATGAAGATGCGGGGGCGGCGACCTTCCTCAGCCTCGAAAGCATCCGCCATGGCGATCGCCTTCTGCACGTTGGACACGGTGCCTTCCTTCCCAACCTCGTCCTTATACACGCCGGACAGGGTGCGGATCTCAGCCTCGTGGCGGCCGAACACCTTTTCAAGCGCGTAGGAGATTTCGCCGACGGTGGCCTTCGCACGGGCCGCGTCCACGGACAGCTTCAGCAGATTTTGGGACAGGTCCCCTGCCTCCTTGTCTTCGCGGCGGGCTGCCTCAGTCAGGGCGTCGAGGGCGGCCTGGCACGCTTCCTCGTCGCGTTCGGCGCGCAAGCGTTCCAGCTTCTCCAACTGCTCGGCGCGCACCTTGGTGTTGTCCACCTTCAGCACTTCGATCTGCTCGTCTTCGGCGACGATGTACTTGTTCACGCCAATGAGCGCCTGGCGGCCCGAATCAATACGGGCCTGGGTGCGGGCGGCGGATTCCTCAATGCGCAGCTTCGGAATACCCTCCACCGTGGCCTGGGCCATGCCGCCAGCTGCCTCGACTTCCTCGATGTGGGCGCGAGCGCGGTTAGCCAGCTCATTGGTCAACCACTCGATATAGTACGAGCCCGCCCACGGATCCACCGGGCGCACTGTGCCGGATTCTTGCTGCAACAACAGCTGCGTGTTACGCGCAATTCGTGCGGAGAAGTCGGTGGGTAGTGCCAACGCCTCGTCGAGGGCGTTCGTGTGCAGCGACTGGGTGTGGCCCTGCGTGGCGGCCATGGCCTCGATGCAGGTACGCGGCACGTTGTTAAACACGTCTTGGGCGGTCAGGGACCAACCGGAGGTCTGGGAGTGCGTGCGCAGTGACTGCGACTTCGGGCTCTTATTGCCAAACTTTGCCACCAGCTCACTCCACAGGAGGCGGCCGGCGCGCATCTTGGCAATCTCCATAAACGTGTACATGGAAATACCCCAGAAGAACGACAAGCGAGGGGCGAACTTGTCCACGTCCAAGCCCACGTCCATGCCCGCGCGGATGTACTCCACGCCGTCCGCAAGCGTGTACGCCAACTCCAGGTCAGCGGTCGCGCCGGCCTCCTGGATGTGGTACCCGGAGATCGAAATGGAGTTAAAGCGCGGCATCATCAACGAGGTGTACTCAAAGATATTCGAGATGATGCGCATGGACGGCTTCGGTGGATAGATATAGGTGTTGCGGACCATGAACTCCTTCAGAATGTCATTCTGAATGGTGCCCGCAAGCCGGTCCGGCGTCACGCCTTGTTCCTCAGCCGCAACAATGTACAGCGCCAGCACGGGCAGCACCGCGCCGTTCATGGTCATGGACACGGACACACTGCCCAAGTCAATGCCCTCGAAAAGCTGGCGCATGTCCAGGATGGAGTCGATGGCCACGCCTGCCATGCCGACGTCACCGACGACGCGCTCGTTGTCGGAGTCGTAACCGCGGTGGGTGGCCAAGTCGAACGCCACCGACAAGCCCTTCTGGCCGGCCGCAAGGTTGCGGCGGTAGAAAGCATTGGACTCGGCGGCGGTGGAGAAACCAGCGTACTGGCGGATGGTCCACGGCTGGTTGGTGTACATCGTGGGGTACGGCCCGCGCATAAACGGCGGCATACCCGGGAATGAATCCAGCGGGTGCGGCGGACGCTCATCGGTGCCTTCCGCGGCGGCGTCACGATCCGCGCGCGTAAACACGCGTTTAACGTCGATGCCTTCGGGGGTGGCCCAGATCTGCTCTTCGGCAGCCACGGGCTGTGCGTCGGTTGCAACAGTGCGCTCGACGTCTGCAAAATTCGGGATGGTGGTCATCGCTCCTACGCTCCCAACGTGGTCAGCAGCTCAGACAGGGTCTTTGCGGCGTCGATCTTCATGTTCAGATAACCGTCGGCGCCTTCGAGCGCGCTCGAAGCACCAGCAACCAGCACGGTACCCACCCCGGCGTCCCGCAAGGCAGCCAACGCGTCCGCGCCGGACTCCCCGTACTCGGGGTCGGTGCCGCAGATCACCGCAATGGGGGCAGATTTCGCGGCGGCGGTGAACTCCTCCGTGCCCGGTACCACCTGGCCAGGGTTGAGCGCCTCAATGCCGCCGGATGCCAACAGGTTGGTGGCAAAACCGGTGCGGATGTTGTGCTTGGCCAGCGGCCCCAGCGGGATCAGCACTGCCTGCGGGCGAGCGCCCTGAGCCTCAAGGAAGGCGTCCGAACGATCACGCAGCGCCTCGAATTCAGCGGCCCAACGGCGCACCCCGGCGGGCTCCACGCGCAATTCGGCCGACAGCGGACGCTCCAGCAGGTTCGGGAACTCGTTAATACCGGTGAGTTGCTTGCGGCGGTGCGCGATATCCACGCGCGTGGCCTCGTGCGCCGCATCCAAGGTTTCCCGGACAAAGTCCGCTGCGGCGGTCAACCCGCCCTTGGCTTCCACCTCGGTGAATACGGCCCACGCCTTGTCGGCGAGCTTGTCGGTGAAGTCCTCCACAAAGTAGGAGCCGCCTGCCGGGTCAATGACATGACCTAAGTGCGATTCCTCCAACAGCAACAGGTTAGTGTTGCGGGCGATACGGTGCGCGAACGCGCGGGAAGTGTTCGGCAATCCGCCCGGCACGGCGTAATCGAACGGGAGTACCTCCACGGCGGTGGCCCCACCCACGCCGGCGGCGAACGCGGCGACGGTGACGCGCAACATGTTGACCCATGGGTCGCGCTGGCTGAACATCACGGGCGCGGTGACCGCATATTGCGGGGCGGCACCCGCATCCGGTGCACCCAATACTTCTGCCACGCGCGCCCACAATTCGCGGGCGGCGCGGAACTTAGCAATCTGGGAGAACTGGTCGTCGTTGGTGGCAAAGCGGAACGCCACCTGGCCCAGCGCGTCCGCAACACTCATCCCGGCGTCGGTGAGTGCCCGCAGGTACTCCACGCCTGCGGCCAGCGCGAAGCCGATTTCCTGGGCGTCGGTTGCACCCTGGTTGGAAAACGACACCGCATCCACCGTGATGGCGCGGACGCCAGCTGGCGCGGCGACAGCAAGTTCTACGGCCTGCGCCAGCGAGACCGTCTCGCTGCCATCAACGCTCGAGGTCAGCGGGGTGGCGCCGAGGGTGACGGTCGGGGTGACACCCGCGGCGTCGATACGCTGGTACAGTGCAGCCGCAACTTCGGGGAGCTTCGAGCCCGCCCGCAAGTGCACCGGCGCTAGGTCAAGCAGTACGTCGCGCAGCACGGCGGGAAGGTCGGCGGCGGTCAAGCCTTCGGTGAAGTCCAGCACCAAATCCGTGGTGCCGTTGTTCAGTGCGTGCAGAATGTCCTTATTCGCCTGCTCCGCGGAAGAACCGCCAAAAGTTTCGGTCACGCCCCAGCCGTAGCGCTCGGCAGTTGTACCGCGCACAAACGGGAAAGCGCCCGGCACGACGTTCTCCCCCGCCTCGTCGGCGCGTGTGTACAGCGGATTGACATCAATACCGTCATAGTTCGTGCGGATCAGCTTCTTCCACACGTCCAACGGGATGTCAGCCACATCCTTTTTCTGAGTGCGTGCAAATACCCCTGCCACGGACTTGTACCAAGCTTGTTGGCGTGCCTCAAAATCCTCAGGCAAGGGTACCGGCGCGCTGGACTGCGTGTTGGTCACAGTGCTCCCCTTCGGTTATGTGTCTGAAAATAAACAGTCAATTGCCCGCCCCGTGCGACAAGGGCTCACAATCTGTGTCTCAGTGTAACGCGGGATACGTTGTGAGCGGGCCTGTTACGCCCAAAACGGGGCGAAGCAACAGAAACAATGCCCGATTGTGTGTTCTTTGGCGGTGTTGGGACAGACTACGCTAGACGATATGCTTTGGGATTTCCTCCGCGGCGTGGCCCGGGACGCCTACACTGCCATCAGTGCCTGGCCTGCGTGGAAGAAAATAGGTTTTGGATGCGCAGCGGTAGCGTTGCTGGTGATTGTTACCGTGACAGATATTGATTTGCCGCTCCTGCGCGCATGGTCAGAACAGGCGGGGCCGTGGTTTCCCGTACTCTTTTTCTGCCTCTATGTGGGGGTGACGCAATTACCTATCCCCCGTACCATTTTCACGCTCAGCGCCGGCGTGTTCTTTGGCGCTGGGTTGGGCATTGGGGTTGCCCTAGCCGCCACGACGATTTCCGCGGCGCTTTCCTTAACTATTGTTCGCCGGCTGCTGGGCGATTGGATGCGGCCCCGGCTCACCCACCCCGCCGTGGCGGGTATCGACGCCCGCCTGCGGGAACGCGGTTGGCTTGCCGTGTTGTCGCTGCGTATGATCGCCGCCGTACCGTTTTCGGTGCTGAACTATGTTGCAGCCTTGACCTCCGTCAAGCTCCTGCCCTTTTCCGCGGCCACCGCGATTGGTTCCGCGCCGGGCACGATCGCCACGGTGGTGTTTGGCGCGGCGCTGACAGGCGACGCTGATCCGAAAGTGCTGATAATTACCCTGTTGTTGTGTGCTCTCGGCGTGGCGGGGTTAACCCTCGATGCCCGCTTGCCTGTGCAAAACATCAAGCACCCAAGGTAGATTCTAAGCATCTACTCATAAAGGATTGTTGTGTTTGCTATTCATGCTCGGTACCGCGGCCGGGAAGTCCGGCGCGCTGACTTGGTGCGCCGCTCCGCCGCAGCCTTGTCCACGCTCGAAGGCGTCGGCGAGTTCGAACTTTTGGGCGTGGAGGACATTTGCGCGGTGATTGCGTCCGCGCAGGCCGCCACCGACACCACCATGGCATTGTTGGCCGCTGGGGATTGGGCCGTAGGCATCGGCATTAGCGCACGCGCCGAACGCGCCAAAGATATTGCCGGCGCCGCCCTAGGTAAGCACGCGCGCTCCGGCACCGTCAAAGTGCGTATCGACGCCCGCGGCGGCGAAGCCGCGGCACGCGCCACCGACGTCGCCGCAGTATTCACCTTATTGGGCCATGTGCTGGCCAAACGCTCCCCCGAAGGGCGGGAGGCCACCGCGCTTATGCGATCCGGGTTGAACCAAAACGAGGCCGCCCGCGAGCTGGGCATTTCCAAACAGGCCATGTCGCAGCGTTTGCAGGCGGCTGGGTGGCAGGCCGAAACCGCAGGCTGGGAGCTCGCAGTACACATGCTGGAACGAGCCTGATCTGATCCGGTTCTGTCCGGTTACATCAGGTCGGACTTATCGAGCTCCGGCACGGTCACAAAATCGACCAGGCGTTCCACCGCACCAATGAGTGTGGCGTCAAGGTCACGGAATGAACCAACCGCGTTGTAAACACGGTTCCAACCTTCCTTCGGATCCGACCAGCCGAGCCGCTGGCACACCCCGGTTTTCCAATCCTCCCCGCGAGGCACTTCGGGCCAGGCGCGCATGCCCAACCGCTCTGGTTTCACCGCAGCCCAAATATCAATAAACGGGTGGCCCGTCACCAGCACGTGCGGCCCCACGCTGGCGGTCAGGCGGGTCTCCTTTGAGCCGGTGACCAGGTGATCGGCGAGCACACCAACTCGCCGCCCCACCCCGGGCTGGAACTCCGCGAGACGCTCCGGCAGATTATCCAAACCTTCCAAATACTCCACCACCACGCCCTCAACGCGCAAGTCATGGCCCCAGACTTTCTCAACGATGGCGGCGTCGTGGACGCCCTCCACCCAGATGCGCGATGGGGCCGCCACCTTCGCCTGCACATTGGCCACTCGTTTCGAACCGGAGTTAGAGCGCTGGGGCGCTTGGGGGGCGACGTATCTGGTGAGGGTGACGGGGCGGCCGTCGATAAGAAACGCCCCAGGGCGCAATTTAAACAAGTGTTCGTTGCCGCGGCGATCCTCGAGGCGGACGAAATCCCCGTCATAGGTACGTTCGAAACCGGTCACGGCGCCCACATACCCGGTGGCTTTCACCTCCACCACCAGCCCGGGCTGCGCCGGAACGTGCGGGTATTCTGGGCGGGCGTTGCGGGAATGACCGGCGAAAATATCGCCTGCGTAGGGATCTCTCATGGTCACACAGCCTATACTGAACCAGCTATGGATTTTCGGACCCCCGTATACTCGCCGCTGCAACACGCCGCCGTTTGGCTTGGCGGTTGGCTTCATGGTCGCGTCGCTTTCGACGACCTTACCGGCGCCTTTGTCGAACTGTTCGGCGCCGCTATGGATATCGAATTACTGCGCGAAATTCGCGCGGTGGCGCCGCGTGGGGAACCTGCGCTGCGGCTCGCGCTTTCCGGCCCCGGCGAGCCTACCGGCCTCGCCGAAGGCGCCGCTCTGTTAGTCGGGCGAGTTGTGCTTTCCCCCATCACGGACACCAACGGCGTGGCTAGCGCATGGAATTGGCGGGAACACAGCGGACCAGTCTCGGTACCGTATTGCTCCCCCGGCGAGGCGGAACGAGCGCTTATGGAAGCCACCCGCGCCGCCGCTGAGATCATTTCGCGCACCGACGCGCCGATCGCGGCGGGCAACAGCAACCCGCGACAGCTGGTGCGTTCATTAGGGGACCACTACGACGTGCCCGGCCTGCCGGCTTGCACCCCGCAACGCGCAGAGAAACTGTTTGCGCGGGCAGATAGTGTCGCCGCCATCGTGGAAGCGGTGCACGAACGCTACCGCGACCACCGCTTTGATCCGCAGCTCATTGGGTTGTGGCGGCATATTCGGCACGCCCGCATCGCCGGCGTGGACTACGCGATTAGTGAATTTTCGCGCGCCTAGGGAGCGCGCCGGGCCGGGCGGACACGCAACAATCTGGGGCGCAGGGGGCGCCATTGACGGTGCAGCCGCGCGCCGGTTCCTCCCCCAGCCTGCGGGCAGGCACACCGTTCGTGTGTTCGCGGACGAGTTCCACGACCATACGGGCGAATTCACGGGTGGGGCCGGCGGTCCGGGTGCGTTCGATTGGCATGCTGAGAAGTTTCGCCTCATCGGCAAGCTCCGAGTCTAGGTCCCACACCACCTCGATGTGGTCAGAAACAAAACCGATGGGGCACACAATGGCGGCGCGCACCCCCTGCTTGTGCACCTGCGTAATGTGGTCCACGATGTCCGGCTCCAGCCACGGCACGCGCGGGTCCCCAGAGCGCGATTGCCACACCACATCCCATTCGCGATATCCCGCCGCTTCGGCCACCAGTTTGGAGGCTTCCTGCACCTGCCGGGAGTACAGGTTCTCCTGGATGCCGGAGGCGAGGTCCGCAACCATTGGAATAGAGTGTGCCGTAAACACTAAGCGTGCCTCGCCGCGCGCCCAAGCGGGCAACTTGGCGCGGGATTCCAGGACGGCTTCAGTCATTGCCTGGATATACAGCGGATGATCGTAAAAGTGCCGCAGTTTGGTAAACGTAATTTCCGCCAGCCCGGCCGCTGCGACGGCTTCCCGCATGCGCACGATATCCTCATCGTATTGGCGGCAGCCGGAGTACCCCGCCCAAGCGGAAGTGGCGAACACAAGTGCGTTACGCACCCCGTCTTCCGCCATTCGTATCGCCGTGTCCTCCGCCATGGGATGCCAGTTACGGTTGGCAAAATACATCTTGAGCGGCAATTGGTGAGCGCGCAGTTCCTGCTCGACGTTGCTCATGATCTCACGGTTCAGCTCGTTCAGCGGGCTCACGCCACCGAAATGGTGGTAATGAACCTCCACCTCGTCGAGGCGTTCCGGGGGGATGCCGCGACCGCGAGTGACGTTTTCCAAAAACGGTCGAACGTCCGCGTGACCTTCCGGCCCTCCGAATGAGAGGAGGACCAGAGCATCGTACGTAGCACTACTCATGCGGCAAAGATTACCCTGAGTGCACTAGATCAGGCGAACCGCATACGGGCTCATCCCAGACCACCGTACGGGCGAAACCTGCACCGCGGAGCCGGATTGCGGCGCCTCGAGCATGGTGCCGTCGCCAAGATAGATGGCCACGTGGTGCTCCGCATTCGGGCCGTAGAAAATAAGATCACCGCGCTGCATGGAACTGGGGTCGATCTTCGTGCCGTGGGAGTACTGGTAGCCGGTATAGTGCGGCAACGATATTCCGGCGCCGGCGAAGGCGTACACCACGAGCCCGGAGCAGTCGAAACCGACTTTATTGAAATCCCCGTGCGAATCCGCCACGCCGCCGTCGCGGATACCTTGGGTGGGTCCACTGGCGTCGCCGCCGCCCCACGCATAGGGTGTGCCCACTTGCGCCAATCCGCGGCTGATCACCAGTTCGATTTTTTCTTCCCGGGAACCGGAGATTCCGGCGCTCGCTTGCTGGCTCAGCGTTTGATAGGTGCCGTCGGTTTCAGACGCGAAGGTGAGCGTGTCGTCTGCATCCTCGGTCGTCGGATACGGATTGTCTAAAGTTTGGTGCTGCGGGGTGTTCGCCTGTATGAGCGCTTCCGCCGCCAGCGCTGCGGCTGCGAGGGCCGCTTGCTGGAGGGCCTCGGCGTCGATAGCTTGTGCGTTTTCCTCCTCGGCACGTTGTTTCGCTTCCGCGGCCGCCGCAGCGGCATCCTGCGCGCGCTGCTGGGCCGCTTCCCGGTCGGCCGCCGCCTGCGTCGCATCCGCCTGCTCTTGGGCTTGCTTCGCCTCAGCTTCTCGACGTCGCTGTTCTTCCGCTTGGACCTCCGCCTCCCGGCGTGCAGCCTCCGCACGTTCCGCCGCGGCCTTACGCTCTTCCTCCGCTTTGAGGAACTCCTGATACTCGGCGCGCTGGCGGCCCAATTCATCCACGTTTGCGCGGGCGATCGCAAGCCGGCGTTCTGCGTCCGTACGTGCGGCAATCAGCCCGGCTCGCTCCTGATGTTTCGCCTGCAACAAGCTGGTGTTGCGTGCGATATTTTGTTCGGCTAGATCACGGGCCTGTTGCGCTTCCGCCTCCCGCTGCTCGGCGTTTTGACGGGCGCGCCGCAGCGTCGATTCCTCGTTGGCAGCTTGGGTGCGCAATTGCTCGAGACGCTCGATTGCCTTCCGCTGCTTCTCCGCACTTGTTCGTAAGTAGGTTTGCCTGTCGAGTGCATCGTCGGTGGTCGTGTTCCCCGCCGCGCCCGCAACACCAGGGGCGGACGCGCCGCGGCGATATGCTGCGCGGGAAATCTCGTCGAGCACCGCTTGCGCAGCCGTAATGTCGTCCTGAGTACCCTGCAACCGATCGCGCGCCTGGCGCGATTCCTGCCGTGCGGTTTCCGCAGCGTTTTGCGCATCGTGCAGGTCTACCACTGCCTTGTTCACGGCCTCGCGGAGGCCACCCATTTCGTTTTCCAGCCGGTTTACCTCGGCGTCCGTTTCCGAAATGGAGGTAACCAGCTTGGATACTTCACCAGTGTTTGCGTTTACCTCGCGGTCCGCCTCGGCGATCGCCGCATCATCCGGGTTCGTGGGCTGGGCCGCTACGGGGGCGCTCAGTGTCAAACCTGAGGCGCAGATCGCGGTGGCAACGATCTTGGTCGCAACATTGTGGAAGCGACGGTTCACAGGCTCTCCTTCACGACGCGGCTCGAACATGCTCACGAGCTACCACTGTTACAGTTGGTACCAGAAGTGCGAAACTTAACTCGTGAGCCAATATTTGAACCATAAGTCACAATTGCCACTTGAGGATACTTTTGATGCAGAGGTAGACATAAGGAAAAGCCAGCCCCAAGTTTTGCTGCGGGGCTGGCCTGCGGAGACGTCGATATGAATTTGTTATGTGAGGTTTGTCACACTCTGCGGGTTTTGCGGCGAGTCGCGCCTACGTGCGAATGAATATGTGGCAGAACTAGCGGGCGGGAGTCAGTTCCTGAGACTTGACTGAACGGAATGACAACGCGGCGAACACCACCGCCGCGACCACCACAACAAGCAGCAACACATGCACCCAACCCCACGCAACCGGCTGCTGCCCAAGCGTCTCCGTGAGCCACCGGAAGCTGGCCACATAATCATTATCCTGGAAAATTACCAGCTCAGCGGCCTCAATCTCTGCGCGCGAATGCTCGGAGCTCACGATCGTCCCGTACTGCGGGGTCCGCAATACCACGGTATCCGCGTCAGTGCGATGCAATAGTTCTTGGGCAATATCCCGCATATCGGCAGGCATTTCTGGCATCTTATCCAACACAACAAAGGCGTAATCCCCACGGCCATTCTCAGCCGCCTCTTGGACAACCTCATGCAAGTACCCCTCCAAATCGGGGTACTCCTGCCCGAGCGCCCCAACAGCCACGGAATCCTCCTTTAGGTCCGCTGCCAGCGCGTCAAGGTCAACATCAGGTGGAATCATGGCCGTCCTCAGGGGTACAATATCGTCTCGTGTCGTGTCACTCGCCGCACACACCGCGCCCCAACCGCGGGGGTAATCACTGCGGGCGCTGCGGCGAATAGCTGCACTTCATCTCTAGCAGATGGTACCTACACGGGGGTGCTGAACACACCGGGCTGGCGAAAATTCAGCAACAGAACGCCCGTACTGTTAAGCTGTGTTCTGACCGCGTACCACGCGTTTGTCTGATGCGTCGGCCCCAGCCCGTGCTTTATGTGTCGACGACTATCACCCTTGAAAATTTAGGAAGTGGAGCTCACTGTGACTGAAAGCAAGAACTCCTTTAACGCCAAGAGCACCCTGAAGGTTGGCGAAAAGTCTTACGACTATTTCGCGCTCAGCGCCGTGCCTGGCATGGAGAAGCTGCCATACTCCCTGAAGGTTCTCGGCGAGAACCTCCTGCGCACCGAAGACGGTGCCAACATCACCACCGAACATATCGAGGCTATTGCCAACTGGGATCCCAGCGCTGAACCCGCTATCGAAATCCAGTTCACCCCAGCCCGTGTGCTCATGCAGGACTTCACCGGCGTGCCCTGCGTGGTGGACTTGGCCACCATGCGCGAGGCAGTGAAAACGCTGGGCGGCGACCCGGACAAGGTGAACCCCCTCAACCCTGCCGAGATGGTTATTGACCACTCCGTGATCGTCGAAGCCTTCGGCACCTCCGATGCCCTCAAGCAAAACGTGGACATCGAATACGAGCGCAATGAGGAGCGCTACCAATTCCTGCGTTGGGGTGCCGAAAACTTCTCCAACTTCCGCGTCGTGCCCCCCGGAACCGGCATCGTACACCAGGTGAACATCGAATACTTGGCGCGCGTCGTCTTCGACAACGAGGGCCTAGCCTACCCGGATACCTGTATCGGCACCGACTCCCACACCACCATGGAAAACGGCCTGGGCATCCTGGGCTGGGGTGTGGGTGGCATCGAAGCCGAGGCTGCCATGCTCGGCCAGCCGGTATCCATGCTCATCCCGAAGGTGGTGGGCTTTAAGCTCACCGGCGAAATCCCCGCCGGCGTGACCGCCACCGACGTGGTGCTCACCATTACTGAAATGCTGCGTGAGCACGGCGTGGTACAGAAGTTCGTGGAGTTCTACGGTAACGGCGTGAAGTCCATTCCGCTGGCCAACCGCGCCACCATCGGCAACATGTCGCCGGAGTTCGGTTCCACCTGTGCGATCTTCCCGATCGACGAGGAAACCACCAAGTACATGCACCTCACCGGCCGCCCTGAGGAGCAGATCGCCCTCGTGGAGGCGTACGCCAAGGCCCAGGGCATGTGGCTGGAGCAGGACGCTCCGGAGGCGGAGTACTCCGAGTACCTCGAGCTGGACCTGTCCACCGTGGTCCCGTCGCTGGCTGGCCCGAAGCGCCCGCAGGACCGCATCCTGCAGTCCGAGGCGAAGGAGCAGTTCCGCAAGGACCTGCCGAACTACTGCAACGACACCGAATCTGTGGCCCCCGTCAAGCTCGCGGGCAAGTTCGAACACAACTTCAATTCTTCCCGTCCCGGCAATGGCGAGTCCGCGGCCGAAAGTGCGGAAGGCCGCGTGTCCCGCCCCGTGATCGTGGAGTCCCCACAGGGTGGCGAATACACCCTTGACCACGGCATGGTCGCCATCGCCTCCATCACCTCCTGCACGAACACCTCGAACCCGTCCGTCATGGTCGGTGCTGGTTTGATTGCCCGCAAGGCTGCGGAAAAGGGCCTGAAGGCAAAGCCCTGGGTGAAGACCATTTGCGCCCCTGGTTCGCAGGTAGTGGACGGCTACTACAAGCGCGCCGACCTGTGGAAGGATCTGGAAGCGCTGGGCTTCTATCTCGCGGGCTTCGGCTGCACCTCCTGCATCGGCAACTCCGGCCCGCTGCCGGACGAGGTTTCCGCGGCAATCAACGAGCACGATTTGACCGCCACCGCCGTATTGTCGGGTAACCGTAACTTCGAGGGCCGTATCTCCCCCGATGTGAAGATGAACTACCTGGCGTCGCCGATCATGGTGATCGCGTACGCTATCGCCGGCACCATGGACTTCGACTTTGCCACCCAGCCGCTTGGTAAGGATCAAGACGGCAACGATGTGTTCCTCACGGACATTTGGCCCTCCACCAAGGAGATCGAGGACACCATCAACTCCGCGATTTCGCGCGAACTCTACGAGGCGGACTACGCCGATGTGTTCAAGGGCGATGCGCAGTGGCAAGCGCTGCAAATCCCAACCGGCAAGACTTTCGATTGGGACGATGCGTCCACGTACATCCGCAAGGCGCCGTATTTCGATGGCATGACCATGGATCCGGAGCCGGTATCGGACATCAAGGGCGCCCGCGTGCTGGCCAAGCTCGGCGACTCGGTGACCACCGACCACATCTCCCCTGCCTCGTCCATTAAGCCCGGCACCCCCGCCGCGCAATACTTGGACGCCAACGGTGTTGCCCGCCAGGACTACAACTCCTTGGGTTCCCGCCGTGGTAACCACGAGGTAATGATGCGCGGCACGTTCGCCAACATTCGCCTGCAAAACCAGCTGGTGGATGTTGCTGGTGGCTACACCCGCGACTTCACCCAAGAAGGCGCACCGCAAGCGTTTATTTTCGACGCATGCGAAAACTACAAGGCAGCCGGCATTCCGCTGGTTGTGCTTGGTGGCAAGGAGTACGGCACCGGTTCGTCCCGCGACTGGGCTGCGAAGGGCACCAACCTGCTCGGCGTCAAGGCCGTGATCACGGAGTCCTTCGAGCGTATTCACCGCTCCAACCTCATCGGCATGGGCGTGATTCCGCTGCAGTTCCCCGAGGGCGAGTCCCACGAATCCTTGGGCTTGGACGGCACCGAAACCTTCGACATCGTTGGTATCGAAGAGCTGAACAAGGGCGTCACCCCGAAGACCGTCCACGTGATGGCTACCAAGGAAGACGGCTCCAAGGTCGAGTTCGACGCCGTGGTGCGGATTGACACCCCCGGTGAGGCGGATTACTACCGCAACGGCGGCATTTTGCAATTCGTTCTGCGTAACATGGCGAAGAGCTAGCTCGCGGTTGTCGCCTCATTTTGCCTCGAAGGAGCAAGACTGTGCCTAGAGTCAGCCACGCTGACCTGTCTCAGCGCAGACGGGACATCCTCGAAGGGGCACGGAGGTGCTTTGCGGAGTATGGCTACGAAGGGGCCACGGTTCGCCGTTTGGAGGAGGCGACCCGCAAGTCGCGGGGAGCCATCTTCCACCACTTCGGCGATAAGGAAAGCCTGTTTTTAGCGCTTGCCCGCGAAGATGCGGCGCGCATGGCCGATGTGGTTGCTCAGGAAGGCTTGGTTGAGGTGATGCGCGACATGCTCGCCCACCCGGACCGCTATGAATGGTTTTCCACCCGGCTGGAAATTGCTCGGCTGTTGCGTACCGACGCCGCGTTCAAAGCACGCTGGCAGGAGCACCAGGCGGTTCTTGATGAAGCCGTTCAGCAACGCCTGCAAGCCAATTCCGACGCTGGCCGAATGCGAACAGACGTTCCTGTTGAGGTGTTGCATTTATACCTCGAGACCATGATGGACGGGTTCATCTCCCGGCTGGCCACCGGGGCACCAACCCGTGGCCTGAGCGAAGTGCTGGACGTTGTGGAGGATTCCATCCGGGCCCCGAAGTAACGTTTCCCTCCCCCGCCCCAGAACGCCCCAGAAAATGACACCGCACCGAAGCAATGAGCTCGGTGCGGTTTCGTTGTGTGACTTACCGCAACAATTTCGCATGAACTTGCGTTTGCTAGGATTGCGGCTAGTTTACAATTTGTAACCATGCATTACGCGACGTAACCCGTAACACACTCGCTCGCCCGTAGCGTGGATCATTTGAGGAGCCCACTACATGTCTGCCCCGTTTTTGCTTCTTAGCACCCGCCCAGAACTCGAAGCGTCTCAAGCAGAGTACAACTCCTTTTTGTCCATGATGGAGCTGGAGGCGGATCAGCTGCACCATATTCGGGTCGATCAGGCCCCGCTGCCCCAGATCCGATTGGAAGAATATTCGGGCATTGTTATTGGCGGCGGCCCGTTTAATACAACGTCTCCTGAAAAGAGTAACCTGCAGGTGCGCGTGGAACGTGAGTTGGCTGAGCTGATTCGCGACGTCGTAAAGCAGGATTTTCCGTTGTTCGCCGCGTGTTACGGCATTGGGTTGTTCGGCCTCGCCCTCGGCGGCGTAGTCGACCGTACGTACGGCGAAGCCCCCGGCTGCATCACCATCGAAGCCACGGAGGCTGGGGCGCAAGACCCATTGTTGGAAGGCATGCCGAACAGTTTTACCTCGATTGTCGGACACACCGAAGCATGCACGGAGCTGCCGGATAACGCGACGGTGTTGCTGCAAGGCGCCGCCTGCCCGGTGCAGATGTACCGCGTTGGGCGCAATGTGTACGCCACGCAGTTTCACCCCGAGTTGGAGGTGGAGACGTTTGCGCAGCGCTTGCGGATTTACCGCGACAACGGCTACTACCCGCCGGAAGAGTATCAGCGAATCGTTGATGAAGCCCGCGCCGCCGACCTTACGGTAGATAACCAGTTGCTGTTGAACTTCCGGAAGCGGTTCGAACGGGCGTTAACGCCGGTGACGTCCTAAGGCCGCTTCTCGACGCCGCGGTGCGCTACACGCCCGTACTTAAACAGCGCGTACGGGCCAATGCCATTGACAAGCGTTGCCAAAAACCATGCCCATTTTGGCCCTCGAAACTGTCTGGACGGCCGGTGGTACAGCACATGCCACGCCGCCAGCTTGCCTACGATATCGGCGCTGGCGTACGCAATGACCAGCCCTTTTAGCAAGGCTTTCGGGGTGGGGCCGCAGGAGCACGTGTGGGTGCAGGAGTTCCTCATGAAACCCAGTGTAGCCCCACAGGTAGCATCGAAGTTATGTTTGCGATTATGACTGTGACAGGCCTTGATCACACGGGGATCATCGCCGCGGTGGCCACGGAATTGGCGGATATGAATGTGAATATCCACAACGTTTCCCAAACGATTATGGATGATTTCTTTACCATGATTTTGCATGTGTCGTTCGGGGACGACGTGACCATCGCCATGATCCAGGAGCGCATGAAGCGCGTGGAGGAGCAACAACGCCTGGTGATCCGCATTCAATCGGAAGCTATTTTCCGCGCCGTCAACGATATTTAGACCAGAGTTTAAGGACTGTCCCCTGCCATGACCTTGCATCATGTGAGCCCAAGCTCCATCCTGGACACCATCGCCATGGTGGAAAAATACCGCCTGGATATTCGAACCGTGACAATGGGTTTGAATTTGCTGGGCTGCCGCACCCCGGAGGAAATCTACGCCCGCTGCGTCTCTCGCGCAGCGCGCCTCGTGGAGGTGTGTGAGGGTATTGAGCAGGAGCTGGGCATCCCGATTGTGAATAAGCGCCTCGCGGTTACTCCCGTCGCGCTGCTGGATATGCCGGAACCGGTGGGCGCGGCAAAGTCGCTGGACAGGGCGGCGAAAAACGTCGGCGTGAACTTCATCGGAGGGTTTTCCGCACTCGTTGAGAAAGGGTTGACGGCGGCGGATTTGCGGCTCATTGAATCCATTCCGGAGGCGCTGTCCACGACCGATCTTGTGTGCTCTTCGGTCAATGTTGCGTCGTCCCGCGCAGGAATCAATATGGATGCGGTGGCGCTCATGGGTCGCACCATTCGCGAATGCGCCGAACGAACAGCTAATCGAAACGCTATTGCGTGCGCGAAGCTGGTGGTGTTTGCCAATTCGGTGGACGATAACCCCTTCATGGCGGGTGCTTACCACGGTGTGTCCGAACCTGATTGCGTGGTCAGCGTCGGCGTTTCCGGCCCCGGGGTGGTGGACCGCGCGCTCGGCGACCTCGAGGGCGCGAGTCTCACGGACGTGGCGGAGGAAATTAAAAAAGCGGCGTTTAAAATCACGCGCACCGGGCAGCTGGTGGGTGCGCTTGCGGCGGAACGGCTGGGGGTGCCGTTTGGCATTGTGGATCTTTCGTTGGCGCCCACGGCCGAGGTCGGTGATTCCGTCGCGGCGATTCTAGAGCACATGGGGTTGGCCCAGGTGGGCACCCACGGTACGACTGCTGCGCTGGCGTTGCTCAACGACGCCGTAAAGAAGGGCGGCATGATGGCGTGCTCGCGGGTGGGCGGCCTTTCCGGATCCTTCATTCCGGTCTCTGAAGATCAACGGATGATCGATGCCGTGCGCGCCGGGGCGATCACCATTGACAAGCTGGAGGCGATGACGGCAATCTGCTCAGTGGGGTTGGACATGATTGCGGTTCCTGGGGATACGGACGCCAACCTTATCGCTGGCATGATCGCCGACGAAGCCGCGATCGGTGTGATGAACCACAAGACCACCGCGGTGCGGGTGATCCCAGTACCGGGCGCCAACGTTGGCGACGAAGTGGATTTCGGCGGGCTCCTCGGGTACGCACCGGTGATTCCCGTGCACCGTGCCGATAACGCCGCGTTTATTGGCCGCGGTGGCAGCATTCCGGCGCCGATTCACGGATTCCGGAACTAGGAGGAGCATGCACTTCAAGCCAGACTGGCGCCTTCCCGCCTTTATGCAGGGCGATTCCAGTTCTACGGAAGCGCTCGCGCAGCGCATGGGTGTGACCGCTGCGGCCATCATGTGGCCATACTGGCTGTGGCAAATACTTATCGACGACCGCCCGAACCTGGTGAACACGAAAGCCCACTTCGTTGCGTTCGGCTTGTACTGTGTGGCGGAATTGGCACTCATTTTCGCCGCCGTGACGGGCAAGCGAAACCAAGTGGTGAAATGCCTGCGCGGCGTCTATATCACCGTCGCCGCCGGCGTGCTGTTGAGCGTACTTTTTCAATCCGAGCACGTGGGTAATCCGGCGGCAGTGATGTCGGTGACGGCGTTTTCCGGCATCGGCGCCACCGCGCTCGCGTTGACTGTGCCGCTGCGGGTGAGCATCCAAGCGTTTATCGCGCTCGTGGGTTGTGCCGCCCTGTCCAGCGCGGTGCTCAGTGGGCGGCACGCCGGCTTCGAAGTCATCGCCGAGGTAGGGTTCGCCCTGGCAAATTCGTTTCCGTTTGTGCTGCTGGCGGGCGGTTCCGTAGCGGCGTCGAAAATCATCGACGCCACCGAGGCGAAAGCCGCCCGCGAGGAGGCGCGCGCCGCCGAAATCAACGCACGTTCGAAAACCTTGTTGGCATTTTCCGGGCTGGTGCATGATCGCGTGCTGTCCACCTTAAACGGCATAGCGCAAGGTATTGTGCCGCAGAAGCTTTCTACGGAAGCGCTGCTCACGCTCACCGATTCGGCGAATGAAACCAGCATTCAAACGCTCATTGAAGAGTTGCAGCGTCAGGTCACCCACAACCAGCACTGCGAGTTCTCCGTAGAAAGCAAGATCGATTTACGCACCGCAACAGTCCCCGGCGAGGTAGCCACCGCAATGGCGATGGCCGTGGCTGAGGCCGCGCTCAACACCCGTCAGCACGCCGGCGAAGAGGCCCACTCATGGTGCCGCGTGGTGGTAACAAGGCATCAGCTCATCGTGAACTATGGTGACGACGGCCGCGGGCTGGACCCCCGCACGCTGGATCCGCGGCGCGCCGGAATCCAGGTTTCCGTGCTGGGGCGAATCCGCAACTTGGACGGTGGCGAAGCGATCATTGAAACAGCACCGAATAAGGGTTTGAAATACGTGCTGAGTTGGACGGACGAAGCGCCACCAATTTTCACCCCGAACAACGACGAAGATGACAGCCCCATTGCGCACATCTTGGGCATTAATATCCTGTTTTCGCTGCCGATTTTCGTGGTGCTGGTCATCGTCATTGAATTCGTTGTGCTATCCGTGAACGCCGCAAACCACATGGTGGTGTTCAGCGCGGCGATTGTGGCGTGCATTTCCTTAGCCATTTTGTTTATCCCCGGCGAGCCCACCATCACCGTCCCGCGCGCGCTGGTGGTGTCCACCGGCATCGTGATGCTGGTGGCGTTTGAACGGCACCAAGGCATCCAGTACACCGGCATGTGGCAGGACTATTGGATCCTGAATTTCACGGCGTTTATGGTGAGCCTGCTCATTTTGCGCGGCCGCATCACCATTGCCCTATCCACCTTGCTAATCTGCGCCGGCCTCCTGCAAATAGAACACTTGTTGGGTCTTTCTGGTGCCGAGCAAATTTCCGGGTTCATGCTCTTGCGGCGGTCGCTCTTGGTGGTTGTCGCGCTCATTGTTCGTTTTTGCATTCACTTCTTTGTACAGCGCCTGCCGCGAGCTCGCGAGCATCGCCGACACGCAGCCTCCCGCACCGCTGAGGCGCTCGCCGCCGAATCCTTGCGGAAGGGCCGCTACCAATGGGTGGAGAATCAGGTGCGCCCGATTTTCGAATCCGTGCAGGTACTCCAAAAAGTGACCCCTGCGTTGCAGCAGCGGGCGATGCTTACGGAGGCCCGAATCCGCGACACGCTTCGCGCCCCGCTTCTCGACGACGCGACGCTTCACGCGAACGTGTGGGATGCGCGCGAGCGCGGTGTTGAGGTGCGATTATTGGATGATCTTTCCACCCGCGAAAACCCCGTAATGGAATCGGCGCACAAGCTTGCGATCGCGCGGGTGATTCGGGCGGCGGTGGAGGCCATCGCCAACGCGAAGCATGGCACGATCACGGTGCGAATTAGCCCGCCGGGCCGCAAGTGGTTTGCAACCATCAGCGACGAGGATGGAATTCATCGCTTTGACCATTACGGTAATGAGCTGCGCACACCGACCTCGGCGGCGGACTCAGGGTAGCGTAAAGTATATGAGCTTTTCAATGATCAGACGAATAGCAGCCATCGACGACCACGCGTTATCTTTGCGCGGCTTAGCTAGTCTTACCTCCGGGGTCGACGATATCCACCTTGTGGCTACCGCCGCTACGGTCGACGAGTTAAAGGAAAAATTACCCGCCGGAGAAATGCTCGATCTCGTGCTGTTGGACCTGCGCCTGTCGGACGGTTCCAAACCGGCCGCGAATGTTGAGGCATTAAAGTCTATCACGCGCCACGTGTTGGTTTTTTCGTCGTTGGAAAGCCCATATTTGGTTCGCGACGCCAGCCACGCGCAGGTGCTGGGGATGATTCCGAAGACTACGGACCCCGAAAAGATCGTCGAGGCGATTCGCTTAGCCGCGGACGGGCACGACGTTCACACCGCGGAATGGGCCTCCGCAATCGACTCCGATCCGCTTCTCGACGCCGTGCAGCTCTCAGACCGTCAGCGTGAAGTACTCGAGCTCTACGGTTCAGGTGAACCAGCGAAACGGGTGGCCAGCCTCACCGGTTTATCGCAAGAAACGGTGAATGATTACCTCACGCGCATCCGTTTGAAATACGCCCTTGCGAACCGTGCGGCGAGCACGAAGATAGAGCTGTATCAACGCGCGCTGGAAGACGGTTGGTTGCCCGGACCCACGGACCCACATTCTTAAAAGCTATTCACGGCCCCTATACGCTGTACACGACTCACATTGTATTGTCGGCTGATTGCCCGAGTGGCCCCAAACGCGATTGAGTTTTCAAACGCGGATACATGAACAAAAACAGAGTTCCAATGACTCAATTCCGGCATCGCGTACCGCTAAGCGTAAGCATTGCCGCCGAGAAAATCTCCATTTGGTAATCGCTTTTTCGACTCCCAGAATTATCATTCTGGGAGTTTTTCTTGCCATCACAACAAACAGCACGATCGCTAGTCGCAATTGTATGCCAATTTACATGCTGTGTACCGGATCGCCGCGCCCCGCGCTACGTTCCTCTACACGATAGCCCTTGTGCGAAACCGGTCGGGAGCGGCATGATTACACCCCCACCCCACCCCTGCGAACGTCCCCGTGGACGGGATGCTGCAAAGAATGCGAACGAAAAAATACACTGCAGATCTGACGATTTTTGAGTACATTGGTATTCCTATACAGCCTTGCATTGGAAACCGAATTACTACAGCCACTCGGAATAGTATCAGCGCACCAAACGGCATTTCGCTATTCTGCCCGCTTGTTCCATACACAACATTCCTGAGTAACCACTTGGAGGTGACGAAGAACCGATAGTTTAGAATCATATTCAGAACAACCGAATAGAGTTACCGGTGTTACCTTCACCGAGGATGTTCGCTTTACATACCCCCGAATTTAGGGGCCTGCCTTCGATGTGTAACTTCAATTACGCTCATAAGGTGAGCAACTTGATGGACGGTTCTAACTTCCAGGCCGAAGATCTCTACCGAGAAAGGCCTTTGGAATGTGTGGGCGTACATGTTGCGAAGGGGCGGCTGACATTATCGGAGTTTGATTGTCACGTATTCACCATCATGAATACGAACACCACGAACCAACGTAACCCAATGGTTGTTGATCCTCCGGATGCGCCCGTACCAGTAGCCACCTTCCCGGTGCCGCGTGACCGAAGTCGGGGTTTGAGCCACCGCGATGGTTGTTGCCGCCCGCCTCTGTGCGGTGATTCTGGTGACTCAGGTGAAGGAATTCTTGCAACCATTTTGACAACACAACATCTTTGCGGTGCGTGATAGTGACTCGCCACATTGTGCAGAAAGGACCATGCACGGTTACGTCTTCAAAATTTTCCGCCTACCTCATAGTGCGCCTCGGTGTCAGCTGCGGCGCGTACCGCGAGACGATCCCACGTCCATCATCGAGGAGATGAGCAGATTCATGAAACTCGCCATTATTGATAAGTCGACGGGGCGCGAGTATTGGACGGCCCACCAATGCGCAAAGTTTCTTGGCATAGCCCGCGACACGTTCACATCGTATGTTTCGCGGGGGCAAGCCCCCGCCGCCGCGGCCCGATTTGAAAACCTACGCGTGTGGGACGCTGAAGCGCTTCAGGAATGGAACGAGAATCGTCCTGGCTCGCCCGTCCCCGGCGCCGGAAAATAGCAACTGGGTCCGCGCGTGGCGTTGGCCACCACGGCCCGTAATTTTAGTGGCTGGATCGATGTACCGAGCAGTCGCACCTAACAAAGGGCTAAAATTGGCACCATGGATGATGCGAAGATCAGGCTGAGCGATCAGGAACGTACCACAGCATTGGAGACGTTGAGTCAGCATCTCGCAGAAGGACGATTATCCATCGCGGAGTTTGATGAACGTAGTGAGGCGATTACGTACGCAATCACCCGGGGTGATCTCGAACCAATTTTTGAAGATTTGCCGGCGGTTACGTCACAGGCTTCCGCCCTTTCCACGATTTCTGCCCAGCAAGATGAATTAGCGGAATTAATGCGCCGTGGGCGACGGTTGAAGTCCATGCAATCCTACTTGTGGTCATCAACAATGATTGCCTTTTTCCTGTTGCTGTTTTTATTCAATGTAGCTTGGTTTTGGGTTGTGTTCCCCATCGCCGGTGTCGCATCCGCTGCCCTGTACAAAGCCGTGGGGCTCTCAGAGGATGAGGCGGAATTGCTCGAATCTTTGGAACACCAACAGCTTGACCAACGCCGCCAGCGCCTCCTTCAGGCAATTGAGAAGCGTAACGAGCTGGAGCCTTAGGCCAGCTCCACCAGCTCCATATAGTCCTCACTCCATAGGTCCTCCACCCCGTCGGGCAGCACGATGACGCGCTCCGGGTTGAGAGCAGTCACCGCACCCGGATCGTGGGTGACCAGCACCACCGCACCGGTGTAGGTGCGCAACGCGTCGAGCACTTGCTCGCGGGACACTGGGTCGAGGTTATTGGTCGGCTCGTCCAACAACAGCACGTTTGCCCGCGAAGACACCAGCGCGGCGAGCGCAAGGCGGGTTTTCTCCCCACCGGACAAGGTGCCCGCTGGCTGCTGCAATTGGTCCCCCGAAAACATGAACGCACCAAGCAGGGATCGAAGATCTTGGTCCCCGGCATCCGGGCAAGCTTCAATGGTGTTTTGCCACACGGTTTTCTCCGGGGAGATGGTGTCATGCTCTTGGGCAAAGTACCCGATTTTCAAGCCGTGTCCGCTGACAACACCGCCTTCCCCATCGGTGCGTTCCACACCGGCAAGAAGTTTCAACAGCGTGGTTTTTCCGGCGCCGTTGAAGCCGAGGATCACCACACGGGAGCCTTTATCAATGGCGAGATCGACGCCCGCAAACACCTCCAACGAACCGTACATTTTGGTCAGCCCGGTTGCCAGCAGCGGGGTTTTGCCACAGGGCGCGGGCTCTGGGAAGGAAATATGGGCCACTTTGTCTGCAACGCGGACGTCATCCAGGGAGCTCAGCAGGCGTTCCGCGCGTGCCGCCATCTGTTTCGCCGCCGCCGCCTTCGTAGCTTTCGCGCCCAAACGGGTAGCTTGCTGTTGCAGCGCAGCGGCCTTCTTTTCCGCGTTGGCTCGTTCTCGCCGCCGCCGCGCCTCGTCCGTGGCGCGGGCATGCAAGTATTTTTTCCAACCCATGTTATATACGTCGGCTTCGCCGCGGACAGCGTCGAGGAACCAAACCTTGTTGCACACGGCGTCGAGAAGCTCCACGTCGTGGGAAATCATCACGAGCCCGCCCTCGTGCTTGGCTAAAAAGCCACGCAGCCAGGCAATGGAGTCAGAGTCGAGGTGGTTGGTGGGCTCGTCCAGCAGCAATGTCACATCAGACTTACCCGACGCGTTGGACGCAACGAACAGGATTTGGGCGAGCTCGACGCGTCGACGTTGCCCGCCGGACAAGGTGTGGAGCGGCTGATCGAGGACGCGCGAGGGCAAACCCAAGGCGTCGCAAATCTGTGCGGCCTCGGAGGCGGCTTCATAGCCGCCCAGCTGATGGTACTGCTCCTCCAACCGCGAGTACTTCCCAATCGCGGCGTTACGTTTGCCCTCCTCGGAGGCAGTTTCCATGATCTCCTGCTGCCGCTCCATGGAGGCCAAAATGCGATCCAAACCCCGCGCGGACAGCACCCTATCTCGCGCGGTTTGTTCGATGTTGCCCTCGCGGGAATCCTGCGGCAGGTACCCCACCGTCCCAGAGCGCACAATCTTCCCACCGTAAGGTTCGCTTTCCCCTGCCAAAATCCGCATGGTGGTGGTTTTTCCGGCGCCATTGCGGCCCACCAGCCCAATCCGGTCGCCGGGCTGCACCCGCAGCTGCTGGCCAGGGGCGTTTAGCAATGTCCGAGCGCCGACGCGAACCTCAAAGTCTTCTGTGACAATCACGAACACATATCCTAGTGGTTCGCGGGCCGGAGAAGCACACGCCCATCGGCGAACGTCGCGATGGTCGCACCGGTGCTGCATGAATTCCCAATGGTCTGGTTTTATAATGAATCCCTGATAAGATTGCTGATTCGCCTGACAGCACCTTCGAACAGCGTTTATGCTGTGTGATCACAAGCAATAATGTGAGGAGCGCTCATGCGTGTAGGTGTGCCAGCAGAAGTGAAAGACCACGAACAGCGGGTCGGTATGACGCCGGAGGGGGTGCACACGCTGTACGAAGCTGGGCACACCGTCATCGTCGAACGCGGAGCAGGCGCGGGGGCAGGGTTTCCCGACGAACTCTACGAGGAAGCCGGCGCGCAGCTCGGCACGGCCGCTGACGCCTGGGCGTGCGAACTCGTAGTCAAAGTGAAGGAACCAACTCCGGACGAATACAAGTTCCTGCACGAAAACCTGACGTTGTTCTGCTACCTGCATCTCGCCGCGGAACCGGAGCTTGCGGAAGCGCTGAAAACCGCCGGGACTACCGCAATCGCGTTCGAAACCGTGACGGGGCCGCAGGGCGGGCTGCCGCTCCTTACCCCGATGAGTGAGATCGCCGGCCGCCTTAGCGTACAAATCGGCGCGCAGCTCCTCACCAACCCTGAGGGCGGGCCGGGTGTCCTGCTCGGCGGCATCTCCGGCGTGGCACCCGTGAATGTCACCGTGATCGGCGGCGGCATCTCCGGCGCACAGGCTGTCGACGTCGCCGTCGGCCTCGGCGCACAGGTGACCGTGCTGGACATCAACACCACCACGCTGCGTCGCTTCATGGAACGCTACAAGGGGCGCGTGCACTGCGTGAGCTCCTCGCCCACCACCATCGCGGAAGCGCTTTCACGCTCCCACATGGTCATCGGCGCGGTCCTAGTACCAGGTGCGCGGGCGCCGCGAGTGGTCACCGCCAAGCACCTTGAAGCCATGCGGCCCGGTTCCGTGTTTGTGGATATTGCGATTGACCAAGGCGGGTGCACGGAAGTTTCGCGGCCGACCAGCCACAGCAATCCCACGTTCCAACACGGCAACGTCACCATGTATTGTGTGACCAACATGCCGGGATCCGCACAGGTCACCGCCACGAAAGCGCTCTCCGCGGAAACTTTGCCGTTTGTGCAACAGCTCGCTAACTTGGGCACTGAGCAAGCACTGGCAGCCAACCCGCATTTGGCGGCTGGCGTGAACATCGCAGGGGGCGAAATCGTGCACGAGGGTGTGCGGCAAGCATTGTGCTAGACCTCATTGTGGTGGGGTTGGGGCCGGCGGGGCTGGCCCTAGCGCACCGCGCCGACCAGCGCGGGCTGCAGGTCGTGGGCGTCGACCCCAACCCAGAGTGGGATCACACCATCGGGGTGTGGGCGGATGAGGTGCCGGAGTGGCTGGATGTGCCGGAACGGGGCCGCTGCCGCCCACGCGTGCGCGCCAACGGTGTGACGCGGGAGCTGGCGCGGGACTATGTGACCGTAGATTCGAAGGCTTTCCGCGCGCGTTACACCACGTTTCCGGTGATCCGGCACAGCGCAACTATCGTCGATGCACACTCTGTACACACCGGCCCCACCAGAGAATTGTTGCAAGCACAACGCGTTGTGGATGCCCGCGGCTGGCAGCACCCCACGGGGCCGGTGCAGCAGGCTGCCGGGTACCTTGCGGACGACGGCGAGGCGTGGTGGATGGATGTCACGGGTGACTTTTTCACCTACAGTATCCCCGTGGGCGATCGCTGGCTTGTTGAAAAAACGCTCCTTATCAGCGAAAATCCCCTCCCCTGGCCCGAATTGGAATGCGAGTATCCGGCGGTGGAGCGCGTCTTGTTCCCCATGCGTGTCCCACGCTACACCGGCCCTGCCATCCCCTTCGGGGTGCGGGCCGGCATGCTCAATCCGATCTCCGGGTACTCTGTCACCACTGCGTGGAACTCCGTCGACGACGTCCTCGACGGCAACTATCCTTGGCAACGCCCGCGCTGGCGCATCGAACAAGCACTCCTGCGGCGTGGCCAACAATTACTGCTCAATGTTGATAACGAACGCTTCTTTGAAGAAGTGTTCCGATTGGACGATGGCACCCTCCGCCAACTCCTCCAACTCGGAAACCTCACCGGCACTGTGCGGGGCATGTGGCCATTGTTCCGCCAAGCCCCCTGGCTCCGCCGCGCCTGCATCCGCGCCATGTTTTCAACGTCAACGCAGAGGCGGTAGCGAGGCGGGCGTGAGCAGCGGATTGGGCTACACGGAAAAGCCTAGGGCGCGGAGTTGGTCGCGGCCGTCTTCCGTAATCATGTGCGGGCCCCACGGTGGAAGCCACACCCAATTGAGCGTCAACTTTGTGGCAATGCCGTTGCCAACGACGGCGGATTGCGCTTGATCTTCCAGCACATCCGTAAGCGGGCAAGCCGGCGAGGTCAAGGTCATGTCCACCACGGCCTCGGTGCCGTTTTCAATCCAAACGTCGTACACCAAGCCTAGGTCCACCACGTTGATGCCAAGCTCAGGGTCGATCACGTCGCGCAGGTACTCCTCAACATCCGAGGCAAGCGCAATATCCGCCTCGGATTGTTCCGGCTTGACGCGAACCTCCGCGTCGTTTTCCACAAAATCTTCCGCCTGGTCACTCATGAATTCTCCATTGCTTCAGCAGTCGCGGCCTGAAATGCTTTCCACCCCAAGAGGGCGCACTTCACGCGGGCTGGGTATTTGGACACGCCGGCAAACGCGATACCGTCACCGATCAAATCCTCATCCCCTTCTTCTTGGCCGCGGCTAGTAATCATCGTTTCAAACGCGGCGAGTTTTTCCAGCGCTTCCGCCACCGAACAGCCAACGATTTCGTCGGCCATCACGGACGTCGACGCCTGACTAATCGAACACCCTTCCGCCTCGTAGGACACGTCTTCGACGGTGGTGCCATCCGCGGAAAGCCGCACTCGAAGTGTGAGCTCGTCACCGCAAGACGTATTCACGTGGTGCACTTCGGCGTCGAAAGGCTCGCGCAAACCGCTGTGCTGCGGGTGGCGGTAGTGATCAAGAATCACTTCCTGGTACATCTGCTCGAGTTTCACTTACACTCCAAAAAATTCTTGCGCTGCACGGATTCCGGCAACCAACCGATCCACCTCGGACCGCGTGTTGTACAAGTAAAACGACGCCCGCGCCGTCGCCCGCGCATCCAAGCTGCGGTGGATAGGCCACGCGCAGTGGTGTCCGACGCGGATGGCCACGCCATGCTCGTCAAGCACTTGGCCAAGGTCGTGCGGGTGAATGCCGTCGACGGTAAAGCTCACCACGCTGCCGCGGTCTGCGGGATCCGTTGGCCCGACAATACGCAGCCCCGAAATCTCTTGCAAACGCTCGATCGCATATTCGGTGAGTTGGTGGTCGTGGTTACGGATGTTCTCCATGCCAACCTCGCGGAGAAAATCCACAGCCGCGCCAAGGCCAACCACTTGACTGGTCATCTGGGTGCCCGCCTCAAAACGCTGCGGCGGGGGCGCGTACGTAGAACCATCCATGGTGACCACCTCGATCATGGAACCGCCGGTAAGAAACGGCGGTAGTTCGCGGAGGATTTCGGCGCGCCCGTACAGCACGCCGACACCAGTGGGACCCAGCATTTTATGCCCGGAAAAGGCGGCGAAATCGACACCCAGTTCGTGGAAGTTTACGGGCATGTGAGGCACGGATTGGCAGGCGTCCAGCACCGTCAAGGCACCGACCTTGCGGGCACGGCGCACCAGCTCAGGGACGTCCGTGATAGCACCGGTAACATTGGACTGGTGTGTGAAGGCAACCACCTTGACGGTGTCGTCGAGTTCGAGCGAATCCAGATCGATACGGCCGTCGGAGGTGGCGGAATACCACCGCAAGGTGGCACCCGTGCGGCGGCAAAGCTCCTGCCAGGGCACCAGATTCGCGTGATGTTCCAGCTCGGTGACTACGACGGTGTCGCCGGCGGAAACGACGTTGGCGCGGGCGTCGCCAAGCGTGTAGGCGACAAGGTTGAGGGCTTCCGTAGCGTTTTTAGTGAACGCTAGTTCGTCCGTGTCGGCGCCGACAAATTCGGCGATGCGACGGCGGGCGGACTCGTACGCGTCGGTGGCTTCCTCCGCCAAGGAGTACGCGCCCCGGTGCACGGGAGCGAACGTCCGCAAAACGAACTCCTCTTCGGCACGCCACACGCGCTCGGGGCGTTGCGACGTCGCGCCCGAATCCAAGTAGGTCAGCTCGGCGCCGCCCCGCACGCTGCGCGAAAGAATGGGAAACTCCGCGCGGATGGCGTCGGTGTTGAGCGAACCGTCAGCATGAACGAAGGTGGTCATCACAGGAAGCGATCGTATCCGTATTCTTCGAGTTCGTCGGCGAGTTCGGGGCCGCCGGAGGTGACGATCTTACCGTCGGCGAACACGTGGACGAAGTCCGGCTTGACGTATTCGAGGATGCGCTTGTAGTGCGTGATCATCAGCACGCCGCCGTTGTCGCGCTCCTTATAGTTATTGATGCCTTTGGATACCACGCGGAGCGCGTCCACATCCAGGCCGGAGTCGGTCTCATCCAACACGGCGAACTTCGGGTGCAGCAGCCCAAGCTGCAGCACCTCGTGGCGCTTCTTCTCGCCGCCGGAGAAGCCCTCGTTCACGCTGCGCTCGGCGAAGGCCTTGTCAATGGCAAGTTCCTCCTGCGCGGCGCGGACTTCCTTGACCCACTCGCGCAGCTTCGGGGCCTCCCCCCGCACGGCGGTAGCGGCGGTGCGCAGGAAGTTGGACATGGAGACGCCGGGCACCTCAACGGGGTACTGCATGGCCAAAAACAGCCCGGCGCGGGCCCGCTCATCAACTTCCATGTCGAGCAGGTTTTCGCCATCAAGCAGCACTTCACCCCCGGTGACCTCGTACTTCGGGTGGCCGGCCAAGGTGTAGGACAAGGTGGACTTGCCGGAGCCGTTGGGGCCCATAATGGCGTGGGTTTCGCCGGACTTGATGGTCAGGTTGACGCCCTTGAGGATCTGCTTCGGCTCGGCGGATTCGTCGGCGGGGCGGACCTGGGCGGAAAGGTTGCGGATTTCCAGAGTGCTCATGAAGTTTTCCTTGGTTTAGAGTTCGATGTTTTCCAGCTCGGTGGCGATGCGGTGTTCCAACTCTTCGCGCACGGCAGGGACGGGGATGCGGTTAATCACCTCGGAGAAGAAACCGCGCACAATCAAGCGGCGGGCCTGGTCTTTGGTAATACCGCGGGAAAGGAGATAGAAAACTTGCTCATCGTCGAAACGGCCGACGGTGGCGGCGTGCCCAGCCCCGGCGATCTCGCCGGTTTCAATCTCCAAGTTCGGCACCGCGTCAGCACGGGCGCCTTCAGTGAGCACTAGGTTACGGTTCGCCTCGTAGGTATCGGTGCCTTGGGCATTGGAGCGGATCAGCACATCGCCGATCCACGCGGTGCGGGCATCCGGCAGGTCACTCGTCGGGTCGCCCTGCAACGCGCCCTTATACAGGACGTTCGAACGGCAATTCGGCACGGCGTGGTCGACGAGGAGGCGCTGTTCAAAGAACTGACCGTCGTCGGCGAAGTACACGCCCAGCAGCTCCGCGTCACCGCCGGGGGCGGTGAACTTCACCTGCGGCACGAGCCGCACCACGCCGCCGCCGAAGCAGGCGACATTGTGGCGGAACACCGCATCACGGCCCAACAGCGCGCGCTCGTTGGCAAGATGCACCGCGTCATCGTTCCAATCCTCGTGCACCACCACCGTGAGGCGGGCATTGTCGCCGACGAGGTATTCGTGGTTGTCCGCGTGCGTGCCGGAACCCACGAAATGCAGGTTCACCATGGCTTCGGCGCCTTCCTCCACGTCAATGACGAGGGCGCCGAAGGAAGTCACATCCGCGCCGCGGCCCGTGACAGTAATGGTGACGGGTTCGGGGTTGCTGGAGCCGCGCCGGAAGTTCACGACCCAACCGCCCTCCATGGAGGTCCACGCTTGCGCGCCGACACGGTCGACGGGGGCTCCAGAGCGGCCGAGGCGGGCGTCGTCACGCGCGACGCGTTCCACGGTAATACCGTCGGCGTTGTCTGGGAGGTCGATGCGAACATCCGGGGTCACCGCCGGCGCAAAGCTGCCGTCGTGCAATCCTCGCAACCGGCGCAGCGGTACGAAACGCCACACCTCGTCGCGGCCCTTCGGCACCTCGAAATCCGCGACGTCGAAGGACGTAAACAGATCGCCCTTATTGTTGTGGTACGTAGCGTTTTTTACAGGGGCGGTCATGCTAGCCCACCGATCCTTCCATCTGCAGCTCAATGAGTCGGTTGAGCTCCAGCGCGTATTCCATGGGCAGTTCTTTCGCAATGGGTTCCACGAAACCGCGGACAATCATGGCCATCGCCTCGTCTTCCGCCACGCCGCGACTCATTAGGTAGAACAATTGGTCTTCCGAAACCTGCGACACGGTCGCCTCGTGGCCGAGCGAAACGTGGTCGTTGCGGATGTCGTTGTACGGGTAGGTATCCGAGCGGGAAATATTATCCACCAGCAACGCATCGCACTCCACGTTCGAGGTGGAATGGTGCGCGGCGGCGTTGATCTGCACCAGCCCGCGGTAGGCCGCACGGCCACCGCCACGCGCCACCGACTTCGACACAATATTCGAGGATGTGTGGGGGGCGAGATGCACCATCTTCGCGCCCGTATCCTGGAACTGCCCCTCCCCCGCAAACGCCACGGAGAGCACCTCGCCCTTCGCGTGCGGGCCGGTCAGCCACACCGCCGGGTACTTCATGGTCACCTTGGAGCCGATGTTGCCATCAACCCACTCCATGGTGGCGCCTTCCTCACACTTCGTGCGCTTGGTCACCAGGTTGTATACGTTGTTCGACCAGTTTTGGATGGTGGTGTAGCGGCACCGGCCGCCCTTTTTCACAATGATCTCCACCACCGCGGAGTGCAGCGAATCCGACTTGTAGATCGGCGCGGTGCAACCCTCCACGTAGTGCACGTACGCGTCCTCGTCCACGATAATCAGGGTGCGCTCAAACTGGCCCATGTTTTCCGTATTAATACGGAAGTACGCCTGCAACGGAATATCCACGTGCACGCCCTTGGGCACGTAAATAAAGGAACCACCGGACCACACCGCGGTGTTCAGCGCGGAAAACTTATTGTCGCCCGCGGGGATAACCGTGCCGAAGTACTCGCGGAACAATTCGGGGTGTTCCTTCAGCGCGGTATCGGTATCGAGGAAGATCACGCCCTTGGATTCCAAGTCCTCGCGGATCTGGTGGTAGACCACCTCGGATTCGTATTGGGCGGCCACGCCCGCGACTAGGCGCTGCTTTTCTGCCTCGGGGATGCCCAGCTTGTCGTAGGTGTTTTTAATGTCCTCGGGCAACTCTTCCCACGTGGTGGCCTGGCGCTCGGTGGAGCGCACAAAGTATTTAATATTGTCGAAGTCAATGCCGCTCAAGTCCGCGCCCCAGGTGGGCATCGGTTTCTTGGTAAAGATATCCAGCGCCTTCAGCCGTGTTTGCAGCATCCATTCCGGCTCGTCTTTCTTGGCGGAAATATCTGCGACCACGGCTTCGTTCAGGCCACGTTTTGCGGCTGCGCCGGCGGCGTCGGAGTCGTGCCAGCCGTAGCTATACGCACCGATGGATTCGATGATTTCTTCATCGGTGCGGACAACAGCCCGGTCAGTTGCCTGAGTCATGTGCCGCTCCTTTCATCAGGAGTGTGTTGTATGGGAGTCAAAGGAATATTGGTGGTACAAATACCGTGGCCGCTGGGAATAGAAGCCAAAGGTTGCACGTGCTGGCCAAGCAATTCTGCAATCACCTGATGCTCCGCCTCACACAGTTCCGGAAATTCGGACGCCACGTGAGCAATCGGGCAATGGTGTTGGCAAATTTGCACGCCGCCCGCCGCGCTGTGCACGGTGGCCGCGTAGCCATGCGCCGCGAACGCCTCCACCAAGGCGCGGGCTGTGTCCTCGATGGATGCCTCGGTCACCGCCGCGGGCGCGATGCCCTCCACGATGGCCGAAATACGTTTGCGGGCGAACTCTCGCACCGCGTCGTCGCCTCCGGTTTCCCTGAGAGCTTCCAAAGCGAGCGTTGCCAGAGCGTCATAACCATGGCCGAATTGTGCTCGGCCTTGATCAGTGAGCCGAAAGGCTTTTGCGGGCCGGCCCCTGCCGCGCTGTTGGTTTCCGCGCGCCGGGGCGACTTCCGCAAGGCCTTCTTCGACCAGGATGTCCAGGTGCCGTCTCACACCAGCGGCCGACAGGCCGAGCTGTTCAGCCAAGTCGGACGCGCTTTCCGGACCGCGCTCAAGCAGGGAAAACATGATTTGCCGGCGGGTATCACCCTCGGCGGAACGAGCTGGTTCCACTGTTGGCACCTCCTTTGAAAACCTCGACGACTACATAGCCGATGCAGTATTTGACAACACTTATGTTCCCTAATTCATTCCATTGGTGCAAGTTCGCTTGCGTAGGATGTCTTATGTGTTCCGATTCTTTCAGTCGCTGATTGCCGAACTTCCGCGGCTTGGCGCCCCTGGATCGCGATCCGCAGCCCTGCATGAGGGACAAGCGCCGCAGGATGTTGAGCTCACCAGATCCCGGGTGATCACGGTAGCCAGCGGCATGGACTTGCTGCCCGTCGGACGCAAAGACGAGCTCACGTTTTCTGAGATCAGCAGGTTTGCGGCGCTGCGCTGGTTAGGCACCATCGGCACCCTCATGTTGGGGTTGGGCGCGCTGGGCGCCGGCGCACTACCTGTCATCGACAACCCCTACGGCGAGTTCCCCGGCGGCTCCATTATGGGCCGCATGCTCCAAACCTCCTCCGTGGTGGTGCTGGTCGGCGTCGGGCTGTTCGTCACCGCCTGGGTGCTCATGGCCCCCTTCGTCGGCATTGGCACAAACCGTCGAATCTCGGTGTCGATGCTGCGCCGCACCTTCGTGGCATGGACCGCACCCTTGCTGTTTACCGCGCCGCTGTTTACCCAGGATATTTACTCCTACCTCGCGCAAGGTTCCATCGTCGCCCAAGGCCTGGACCCCTACTCGGCGGGCCCGGTGGATTTGCTCTCCTCCGACAACGTGCTGGCCCGCTCGGTGCCCTATATTTGGTCCCATTCCCCTTCCCCATATGGCCCCGTCGCCCTCGGGCTGGCCGCCGCGGTGAGTTGGCTCACCCAGGATTCCATTGTGTGGGGGGTGTTGGCGCACCGCGCACTGTCCGTGCTGGGGCTTGTTGCGGTGGGCTGGGCGTTGGTCAAGCTTGCGCGCCGCTGCCACGTCAGCGTGCAGGCGGCGTTGTGGTTGGGGTTGCTCAACCCGCTCACGTTGCTACATTTGGTGGGCGGCATCCATAACGAGGCGATCATGTTGGGCTTTGTCATGGTGGGCCTTGAACTGGGGTTACGCGCCGTGGATTGGATTTCCATCCTGGGGTATTCCCACCGCGCGGCCGGCCTGCTCATTGGCAGCGGGGTGTGTATTTCCTGCGCGGGATTGGTGAAGGTGACGGGCTTTTTGGCGCTTGGATTTATTGGTATGGCGCTCGCCCGGGGTTTGCGGTACCGCACGTGGGGGCACCTGCGGGCAATCGCTACTGCCGCCCTGGCGCAAACGGCCATCCTCATCACGACGGTCGCGGTGGTCACCGTGGTCACCGGCATCGGGCTTGGCTGGATCACGGGCCAGGGCGGGGCCGCGAAGATCCGCAGTTGGATGTCCATTACCACGGATATTGGTATTGGCGCGGGCGCGTTGGGGATGCAGCTCGGGCTTGGCGATCACACCGACTCCATCCTCGTAGTCACCCGCGGCGTGGGGGTGTTGGTCGCCTCGGGGTTCCTCGTGCGCATGTTGTTTGCCACGTACCGCGGCGCGATTCACCCGGTGGGTGGGCTCGGTGTGGCCACCCTGCTGCTGGTGGTGCTGTTTCCGGTGGTGCACCCGTGGTATGTGCTGTGGGCGATTGTGCCGCTCGCGGCCTGGGCGAACCGCAAACTGTTTCGCGCCCCGGCGATGGTGTATTGCTCGCTCATGAGTTTTTTTGTACTCCCGCGGGGGTTGGCCTTGCAGCCGGGCACGGTGGTGTCGATTTATCTCACCTCGTTGCTGTGCTTCCTCGCCGCGTTGGGCCTGTTGTGGTTGTTCCTGCGGCGCCGCGTACACTTGTAAGCCGTGACTTACCACTCCCTCGAGCTGCAAGACGTGGTCAAGACCTTCGGGCCGACAACGGCGGTGAACGGGCTTTCGTTGACCGTTCCGGAAGCGTCGGTGTTTGCGCTGCTGGGGCCGAACGGCGCCGGCAAAACCACCACCATTGAGATGTGTGAGGGCTTTCAAAAGCCCACTTCGGGCAGCATTCGCGTGCTCGGCCTCGATCCGGTGACGCAGACCGATGAGCTGCGACGCCGCGTGGGCATTATGTTGCAGGGCGGCGGGGCGTATCCGGGTATCCGGGTACGGGAGATGTTGCAGCTGGTTGCTTCCTTTAGCCGCAACCCGTTGGATGTGGATTGGTTGTTGGATTTGGTGGGGTTGCAACGCCACGAGAGGACGTCCTACCGGCGGCTTTCCGGCGGCCAGCAGCAGCGGTTGTCGCTCGCGTGTGCGCTTGTGGGCCGACCCGAACTGGTGTTCCTTGATGAGCCGACCGCGGGCCTCGATGCCCAGTCCCGCCTCACGGTGTGGGATCTCATCCGCAGCCTGCGGCGCGACGGCGTCACCGTGGTGCTCACCACGCATTTGATGGACGAGGCGGAGGCGCTGGCGGACCGCGTCATGATCATCGACCGCGGCGTGACCGTCGCCCAAGGCACCACCGCGGAGTTGACGGCCCGCGCGGAACGCACCTCCATCAGCATCGAAACCAATGCCGAACTCGACACCGCGCTTATCGACGCCGCGCTCGCCCCCTTCGGCGCCACCATCACCGCCAACCGGCCGTTGAGCTATCGCGTTGAGGCCGCCGCCACCCCGGCGGTGGTGCACGCGTTGGCGCAATCCGCGGCGGAGCAGCGGGTGCTGATCCATTCGCTTGAGGTGAACCGGCTCAGCCTTGAGGACGTGTTCTTGGACATCACCGGCCGAGAGATGAGGAACTAAAAAATGGAATTCCCCGCTGGCACGTTCCGGCCGGACACCGGGCGCGCCCCCACCGTCAGCATGGTGTTAGCCCAGGCGCGCATCGAATCCATGCTGTTTTTGCGGCACGGCGAGCAGCAGCTACTCAGCTTGGTGATTCCCATGACCATGCTGGTGGCGCTTTCATTGCTGCCGCTCATTGCGGATCCGCTGCCAAAAGTCTTCCCCCTCACCCTTGCAATTTCGGCGATGAGTTCGGGGTTCACCGGGCAGGCGATCGGGGTAGCGTTTGATCGCCGCTACGGCGCCCTGAAACGAGTCGGCGCCTCCGGGGTGCCCGCCTGGACCATCATCAGTGGCAAGATCGTGGCGGTGTTGGCGGTGGTGACTTTGCAAACGCTGCTGCTCACCACCACGGCGCTGCTGCTGGGGTGGTCGGCGCCAGTGACGTCGATACCCGCGGTAGTAATCACACTGGCGTTCGGGGTGGCGGCGTTCGCTTCCCTCGGCCTGCTCGTTGGGGGAACCCTCGGCTCCGAACTGGTGCTGGCGCTGGCAAACCTCCTGTGGTTTATCCTGTTGGGCACCGCCAGTTACGTCATGCTCCGCGGCGGTGGCGGCTTCGAATGGGTGCCCTCGGTCGCCCTTGCGCAGGGGCTTGCGCACGCGCTGGAAGGACACATCCCCACCCTCGAAATTGGGATGCTGGCGTGCTGGTTCGTTGCCGGTGGCCTCGGCGCGTCGCGTTTCTTCCGGTTCACGGCTTAAGATAACCACTGTGACTGCACCGAACCCCCCACGCTTGCTGCTGCTGAAAACGCAGCGCTTGTTAGCCATTCTCCTGCTCATCGCACAGGCCGGTATCACCGTCACCGGTTCGATCGTTCGTGTGACCGGCTCCGGGTTGGGTTGCCCCACGTGGCCAACCTGCCACGAAGGCTCCCTCGTCCCCGTGGCGGGGGCCGCGCCAGCGATCCACCAGGCCATCGAGTTTGGCAACCGGCTGCTCACCTTCGTCCTCGTCGCGCTCGCGCTGGCCCTGTTTCTGTCGGTGTTTTTTGCCAAACGGCGCAAAGAGGTAGTCAACCACGCGTTCATCCAAGGTTTGGGCATTATCGTCCAAGCCGTCATCGGCGGGCTGTCCGTGCTCCTTGACCTGCAATGGTGGGCGGTTGCACTGCACTTTTTGCCGTCGATGTTGTTGGTGTGGCTGGCCGCAATCCTGGTAGTACGCGTGTCCGAACCGGATGAGGGTGCGGTGATCCCGCTCTACCCCGCACCGCTGCGATGGCTGGCCGCCGGCTCCGGCGCCGCGCTCGCGGTGGTGCTGGCCACCGGCACGATGGTTACCGGCGCGGGCCCCCACTCCGGCGACGAGGGAGTGGGTATGGACGGCCGCCTCCAGGTAGACATCGCGGAAATCGCACATTTGCACGCGCATTCGATGTACCTGTACTTGGGTTTAACCATTGGCTTGGTGGTGGCACTGATCACCGTCGCCGCGGATAAACGCGCGTTGCGGATCGGGTTGTTGCTCATCGGTTTTATCGTGGTGCAGGCTGCAATCGGCATTATCCAATACAACTGGGGTGTGCCACGGTGGACGGTGCCCGTGCACGTAGGCCTCTCCGGGGTGGTGTGCGCGTTTACCGGCATGCTGTACGCGCGCCATCAGACCCGCACCCCGATGGATACGCTCACAGGTTCCCCCGCCGGTGACGCCCGAATCAAAGCGCCGTCCGTGTAACTCCAACTACCATGGGCAGGTATGCGAGCCATACATGTAGCCCAAACCGGCGGACCGGACGTTTTGCAGCTTGTGGAGGTCCCCGCCCCCACCCCGCAAGACGACGAAGTCCTCGTCGAAGTTCACGTCGCGGGTGTCAACTACATTGACACCTATTATCGGGAAGGCATTTACCACGCCGCCACCCCCTTTATCCCAGGGTTGGAGGGAACCGGCCGCGTCCTCGCGGACCCCCGCGGCGAGATTTCCCCCGGCACGCTCGTCGCTTGGTGCGACGGATTCGGCTCCTACGCCGAACAAGTTTGCGTTCCGCGAGATCGCATCGTGGCGGTCCCGCAAGGCATTAGCCCGGCGGAGGCGGCCTCCATGCTGCTGCAAGGTATTACCGCCCACTACCTCACCAACGGGGTGGCCGAACTCAAGGCCGGGGACACGTGCCTGATTACCGCCGGCGCGGGCGGAGTGGGGCTCATGGCCACCCAAATGGCGGCGTCCCAGGGCGCGCGCGTGTACAGCGTGGTGTCCTCCGACGAAAAGGAAGCCGCGGCGCGCGCTGCGGGCGCCTACGAGGTGTTCCGTTATTCCGATAACCTGGCCGAACAAGTGCGCCGCCACAACGGTGGCATAGGCGTCGACGTTGTGTATGACGGCGTTGGCAAGGCCACGTTTATGGAATCACTGGAGGCCGTCCGCCCCCGCGGAATCGTATGCTTGTTCGGCGCAGCGTCGGGGCCGGTCGAGCCGTTCGACCCCCAACTTTTGAACACCCACGGTTCCATCTTCCTCACCCGCCCCTCCATCGGCGCGTGGACCGCACAGGAAGGCGAATTTGCAAAGCGGGCCCAAGCCGTCACCCAGGCGGTGCTGGACGGCACCCTCACCATCACCATCGGCGGCACCTACCCGCTTGCCGACGCCGCCCAAGCCCACCGCGACCTAGAAGCCCGCCGCACCATGGGCTCCATCGTCCTCGAAATCTAACCCGGCTACCCAAGCCGCGAGTTAGAGCAGCTGCGCCATGGTGTCTAGGCCCAGCACGGCGTCCACAGAGAGGGCGACAAACACCAGCGAAAGGTAGTTGTTGGACAGGAAGAACAACCGCATCGGCTTGACTTCCGCACCATCCTTCACCGCCAAATGCAGGCGAATCGCGGCGATCAAAAACCACAATCCAGCCCCCACCGCAGCCACGGCGTACACCCAACCTGCGGCGGGGATCAGCGCAAACGTGGCCGCCACAGTGGCCAGCGTGTACCACACAATCTGGGCCGTCACCTGCGCGGGTTTCCGCACCACCGGCATCATGGGCACGCCGGCGGCCTCATAATCCTCCCGGTAGCGCATGGCCAACGCCCAGGTGTGCGGGGGCGTCCAGAAGAAGATCACCAAAAACAACACAATGGCCTGCCACCATTGACCTGGCACATCCGCATTATCGGTGATCACCGCCCAGCCGACCATGACTGGCATACACCCGGCGGCGCCGCCCCACACCACATTTTGCGGGGTGCTCCGCTTCAACCACTTTGTGTAAATGAAAATGTAAAACGCGATGGTTGCCATTACAAACAGCGCCGCCAGCAACGAATTACAGAGCAGCCACAGCCACAAAAAGCTCACCACAGTAAGCGTCCAAGCGAATACGGTGGCCTGCCGATCCGAAACGGTTTTCTTGGCCAAGGGGCGGCGCTCCGTGCGCTTCATCACCTTGTCAATATCGGAATCGGCCACCATGTTGAACGTGTTTGCGGCGGCAGCCCCCATCCAGCCGCCGATGAGCGTTAACAGGATTAACCCAATCTGGTTTTCGCCGCGATCTGCCTGCAGCATCGCTGGAATCGTGGCCACCAGCAGGAGTTCAATAACCCTTGGTTTCGTCAGCGCGATGTAGGCCTTGATCGTCTCCAAGGGTTTTCCTCCAGCACAGTTTTTCAAGTAAGGGAATTCGTATCAAGAATACGCAACTAGGCCATGGTATCCCTCACAAGGTGGTTCACCCAATCGGGCACCATTCGAATAATCGCACTAGAATTGTGACGGACGTACGCCACAGGCAGGCTGCGCACCAACCATATTTTCTATTACCAGAAGCAAGGATGGCCACCGTGACTCTGTCGCCCGAACTCAAGGCCCTGACCACTCGCAGCTACCCAGGCGATTGGGATGAGCTTGATACCCTCGCCGTGGATACCGCCCGTATCCTCGCCGCCGACGCCGTGCAAAAGTGCGGTTCCGGCCACCCCGGCACCGCAATGAGCTTGGCCCCACTGGCCTACACGCTGTTCCAGCGCGTCATGAACCTAGACCCCACCGACCCCAGGTGGGCTGGGCGCGACCGGTTCGTATTGTCCTGCGGCCACTCCTCGCTCACGCAGTACATTCAGCTGTACTACGGCGGCTTCGGGTTGGAAATGGATGACCTCAAGGCGCTCCGCACGTGGGGTGCGAAAACCCCCGGCCACCCCGAGTATGGGCACACCGACGGTGTGGAAATCACCACCGGCCCCCTAGGTCAGGGCCTCGCCTCCGCCGTGGGCATGGCCATGGCCTCCCGCCGCGAGCGTGGCCTGTTCGACCCCACCGCCCCGGCCGGCGAATCCCCATTCGACCACTACATTTATGTGATCGCCTCGGACGGTGACCTGCAGGAAGGCGTCACGGCGGAAGCCTGCTCCCTGGCCGGTACTCAGCAACTGGGCAACCTGATCGTGTTCTGGGACGACAACCGCATCTCCATCGAGGAAGACACGGCCATCGCGTTTACCGAGGATGTGTGCGCACGCTACCGCGCCTACGGCTGGCAGGTCTTGGAAATCGAAGGCGGCGAAAACGTCACCGCGATCGAGGAGGCGGTGGCCGCGGCCAAGGCGGACCCGCGGCCTACCTTTATTCGACTGCGCACCATTATCGGCTTCCCGGCGCCGAGCATGATGAACACCGGCAGCGTACACGGCGCCGCCCTCGGGGCTGCGGAAGTCGCCGCCACCAAACGCGAACTGGGCTTCGATCCCGAGGTGGACTTCCCCATGACGGACGAACTCATTGCGCACACGCGCAAGCTAACGGAACGCGGCGCGGATAAGCACGCCGTGTGGCAGCAAAAGTTCGACGCGTGGGCGCAGGCCAACCCCGAGCGCAAGGCACTATTCGAGCGGCTTGCGGCGCGCGAACTGCCCGCAGGATTCGCGGACGAGCTTCCCACCTGGGACGCCGGTGAATCCGTGGCCACCCGAAAGGCTTCCGAAGCCACCCTGCAGGCGCTGGCGGCCACCATGCCGGAACTGTGGGGCGGTTCCGCGGACCTTGCAGGTTCGAACAACACTGTGATCAAAGGCTCCCCCTCGTTTGGCCCCGAAGACATCACCACAGCCACGTGGACGGCGGAACCATACGGCCGCAACCTGCACTTTGGCATCCGGGAGCACGCCATGGGTGCGATCATGAACGGCATCGCCCTGCACGGCGGCACCCGCGTTTACGGCGGCACGTTCCTCATTTTCTCCGACTACATGCGCCCCGCGGTGCGGCTGGCCGCACTTATGGGCACGGACGCGTACTACGTGTGGACACACGACTCCATTGGCCTGGGCGAGGACGGCCCGACGCACCAGCCGGTGGAACAGCTGGCCACGCTGCGCGCCATCCCCGAAATGTCCATGCTGCGCCCCGCGGACGCCAACGAAACCGCCGCCGCGTGGAAGGCCGCCTTGGAATACCCTGCCGGGCCGAAAGGCCTTGCGCTTACCCGACAAAATGTTCCCGTGCTTGAGGGCACGAAGGAACGTGCCGCAGCAGGGGTAGCTCGCGGCGGGTACGTGCTCGTCGAGGGCGCCGAAACCCCGGATGTGATCCTCATGGCCACCGGCTCCGAGGTGCAGCTTGCGGTGGCGGCGGCCGCCGAACTCGCCGCCGACGGGGTGGCGGCGCGTGTGGTGTCCATGCCGTGCCTGGACTGGTTCTTGGAGCAGGACCAGGCCTACATCGATTCCGTGCTGCCGCCGCAGGTTGCCGCGCGGGTGTCCGTGGAGGCGGGCATTGCCATGCCGTGGTACCGCCTGCTGGGTACTGCTGGCCGGCCGGTGTCGCTGGAGCATTTCGGCGCGTCCGCACCGTACCAGAAGCTTTATGACGAATTCGGTATTACCGTGGATGCTGTTGTCGCTGCTGCGCGCGACTCGATCGCAGCAGTGTAACCGCACACCAGGCAACCCCTACCAGGAAGAGTAACGCTATGAACCACCTCGAGAAGCTGCGCGAATTGGGCACTTCGTGCTGGTTGGACGATTTGTCACGCGACCGGCTGGACTCTGGGAATTTGGAGGAGCTGATTCGCACCAAGGCGATTGTCGGCGTGACCACCAATCCGGCGATTTTCGCGGCGGCGATGACGCAAGGCACCGCCTACGACGAGCAAATCGCCCACCTGCGTGCCGACGGCGCGAAAGCGGAACGCGCCGTGTACGCCATGGCGATCGAGGACGTCCGCCGTGCCTGCGACATCTTCATGGATATCTACGAAGCCTCCGGCGGCAGCGATGGCCGAGTATCCATCGAGGTGGATCCGCGAATCGCCGCGGACCGGGACGCTACGGTAGCCCAGGCGCGGCAACTGTGGGAACGCGTGGACCGCCCCAACGTGATGATTAAGATCCCGGCCACGCCGGAATCGCTGCAGGCGGTCACCGACGTTACCGCCGAAGGCATCAGCGTGAATGTGACGTTGATTTTCTCGGTGAGCCGCTACCGCGAGGTGGTTGCCGCCTACCTTGAGGGGCTCACCCGCGCCGCCGAAAACGGCGTCGATATTTCAAAGATTCATTCGGTGGCCTCGTTCTTTGTGTCGCGGCTGGATACGGAAGTGGATCGCCGCCTCGAGGACATTGGCACCCCGGAAGCCTTGGCGTTGCGCGGCAAGGCCGGTGTGGCAAACGCGCAGCTGGCGTACCAAGCCTTCACCGAGCTTTTCGACGACGCGCCGGGCAACGTCCAGCGCCCCCTGTGGGCCTCCACCGGGGTGAAGAACCCGGACTATCCCGCCACCCTGTACGTGACGGAGCTGGCTGGCCCGAACACGGTGAACACCATGCCGGAAGCCACCATTGACGCGGTGCTCGCCGCGGGCGGCCTCCACGGCGACACGCTGACCGGCGCCGGCGAGCGCGCCCAGCAGGTGCTCAAAGACTTGGACACCGTCGGCGTAGACCTCGCCGATGTGTTCGAGGTCCTGGAGCGTGAAGGCGTGGAAAAGTTTGTGGCAAGCTGGACCGAATTGCTGGACTCCATGACCAGCCGCCTCGCCGACGAGCGCAACCTACCACGCTAACGAACAGTTCTAAGAGAGAGTTACGTGACACACGCACACTTCGGCATGCCGGATAACCCGCTCCGCGATAGCACCGACAAGCGGCTCCCGCGCATCGCCGGGCCGTCCGGGATGGTCATCTTCGGCGTCACCGGCGACCTGGCCCGCAAAAAACTCCTGCCCGCCATCTACGACCTTGCAAACCGCGGCCTGCTTCCGCCGGGATTCGCACTGGTTGGCTACGGGCGGCGGGACTGGTCCAAAGCTGAATTCCAAGACTATGTGCGCGCCGCCGTCACCGCCGGCGCCCGCACGGAATTCCGCGAGCACGTGTGGGATCGGCTTGCCGAAGGCATGGAGTTTGTCACCGGAACCTTCGACCGCGACGCCGACTTCGATGCCCTGGCGGACACTCTCGCCGGCATCCAAGCGGCGGCCGGAAACTGGGCCTACTACCTTTCCGTACCCCCCGACTTCTTCGCCGACGTGTGCCACCAATTGCAACGCTCCGGGCTGGCTCAAGGCCCGGACGGCACGTGGCGCCGCGTGATCATTGAAAAACCATTCGGGCACGACCTGGAGTCTGCACGGCACCTCAACCACATTGTGAATTCGGTGTTCCCGGAATCCTCGGTGTTCCGCATCGACCACTACCTTGGCAAAGAAACCGTGCAAAACATCATGGCCTTACGCTTTGCCAACCAATTGTTCGACCCGCTGTGGAATGCGCACTACATCGACCACGTGCAAATCACCATGGCGGAAGACATCGGCCTGGGCGGCCGCGCCGGCTACTACGACGGCATCGGCGCCGCCCGCGACGTGATCCAAAACCACCTGCTGCAATTGCTGGCGCTGGTGGCCATGGAAGAACCCATCGCCTTTACCCCCCACGAGCTTCAGGCCGAGAAGGTCAAGGTACTGCGCGCCACCTCCCCAATGTATCCGCTGGCGAAAACCACCGCCCGCGGCCAATACACCGCCGGCTGGCAAGGCAGCGAAAAGGTTCGCGGCCTGCGGGAAGAAGACGGCTTTGATGAAAACTCCGAAACGGAAACCTTCGCCGCCTGCACCCTCCAAATCAATTCGCGCCGCTGGGCGGGTGTGCCGTTCTACCTCCGCACCGGCAAACGCCTCGGCCGCCGCGTCACGGAAATCGCGTTGGTGTTCAAACCCGCCCCGCACCTGCCATTCGAAGACGGCATGACCGCCGCACTCGGCCCCAACGCCGTGGTGATCCGTGTGCAGCCAGACGAGGGCGTACTCATGCGCTTCGGCTCCAAAGTGCCCGGATCCACCATGGAAGTCCGCGACGTAAACATGGACTTCTCCTACTCCGAATCCTTCACCGAGGAATCCCCCGAAGCCTACGAACGCCTCATCCTCGACGCGCTCCTCGATGAATCCAGCCTGTTCCCCACCAACGAGGAAGTGGAACTCAGCTGGAAAATCTTGGACCCCATCCTGGAATACTGGGCCGCCCACGGCCGCCCCGACGACTACGCCGCGGGCACCTGGGGCCCCGAAAGCGCGGAGCGTATGCTGGCCCGCAACGACCGCACGTGGCGCCGCCCGTAACACTTGTTTGAAAGGCAACCATGATCTTTGATCTCCCCGATACCGGCACCCGGGAAATAGCCCGGCAGCTCGTTGCCATTCGGGAAACCGGCACCCAGGTGGCCACCGGCCGCGTGCTCACCCTCATCGTCGTAGCCAACGCCGACGACGATATTGAACAACTCGTCGACTGCCTCACGGTGGCGACGCGGGAACACCCGTCCCGCGTCCTGCTGCTCATCGCCGACGGCACCAACGGCGACACCGAGTCCCGCCTTGACGCCCAGATCCGCATGGGCGGCGACGCCGGCGCCGCCGAAATCGTTGTGCTGCGCCTGCAGGGCGAAGTCGCGGACCACATGGCCGCGGTGGCTACCCCCCTGCTTTTGCCCGACACCCCCATTGTGGCGTGGTGGCCATCGATCGCGCCCATGAACCCCGCGGTGGATCCGATCGGCCACATCGCGCAGCGCCGCATCACCGATGCTCGCTTCGACCCACCGGAAGATTCGATCTACCGGCGGCGCACCCAATACACTCCCGGCGACTCCGACATGGCGTGGGCCCGCATCACGCCGTGGCGCGGCATTGTCGCCGCCAGCCTCAACCAACCCCCCTATAAAAAAATCATCGACGCAGTGGTCCACGGCCCCGCGGACAGCCCCAGCGCCGACCTCGCCGCGGGTTGGCTAGCCGATCGGCTCGACGTGAACATCGTCCGCGAATCCACCCCGCAGGACATGATCCCCCGTGACGAATCCGGCAACGAATGCCTCCCCGTCCTCCGCGTAGACCTAATCCGCGACGACAACTCCACGATCACCATCACCGTCCGGGACTCCCAAACCCTCGCGGTGCAGGTACCAGGGCATACAGAAGCCCTCGTCGCGCTCGGCCCCCGCAGCACCGCGGATTGCTTGGCCGAAGAACTCCGCCATCTCGACCCCGACCGCGCCTATGCGCGCGCCCTCCGCGGACTTTCCCGCGTCCGCTACGTCGACGCATTCGAACACTAACCCGCCTGAGGAACCCCATGGTCACCGTCATCCCCGTCCCCGATCTCGAAGAACTTACCACCCGCGCGGCCGAACACACCCGCGACGTCATCAGCGCCGCACAAACCGCCGGCGACGGCTACGCCCGCATCGTCCTCACCGGCGGCGGCGCCGGCATCGGCACCTTACGCAAACTTCGCGAACTAGACAACGTCGATTGGTCCCGCGTCCACGTCTTTTTCGGAGACGAACGCAACGTCCCAGCATCGCACTCAGATTCGAATGAAGGCCAGGCCCGCGAGGCATTGCTCGACCACGTTGGCATCCCCGAGGAACACATCCACAGCTGGCAGCTCGGCGAACTGCCTCTCGACGCCGCCGTAACAGCCTACGCCGAAACCCTCGCCGAATTCGCACCACAAGGCTTCGACCTACACTTCCTCGGCATGGGGGGAGAAGGCCACATTAACTCCCTATTCCCCCACACCGCCGCCGTCCGCGAACAACAAGCCCTCACCCTCGCCGTCACTGATTCCCCGAAACCTCCAGCCGAACGCGGCACCCTCACCCTGCCCGCCGTCGCCCAAGCCAACCATGTGTGGCTCCTCGTCAGCGGCGCCGAAAAAGCCGAAGCCGCCGCCCAAGTGATCGCCGGCGCACCTGCTGAAGACTGGCCCGCCGCCGGGGCACACGGCAAACAAGAAACACTCCTGTTCCTCGCCGCCGACGCGCAACGCTAGAAACACTCAGCTTTCATCAACCGCGGCGCCGGCATACTGCGGCGCACTCAGGGACAGACCCACTACATCAAGGGGTGGGCCTGTTTGGCCGACCTTGGCACCTGCGGGTCACGCCGCCCCGAATGTAAACCGCTTGTACAGTGAATGCGCACAGGTGGCCCGTGGGCGCCATCCGCCTCCGCAGCAACAGGCGCCCCGAGAAAAGCACTACATGTAGAATCTGTGAATCTTGTGTAACTGTTAGATTTCGATTAGAATTGGCGTCGCTATTGTTCATCGATTGACATTGGAGGATTTCATGTCCTGGTTCTTGGATTTCCCGTTCGGTAGCTACGCCTGGCACTGGTGGTACGACGTGGACGTCGAAGGTCTGCTTGACATCATCGCCCCGAAGATTGCCGTGTAACAGCAACTAAGGCACACAAGGGTTCTTTTCTGAAACACCCAGAAAAGAACCCATTTACTATTTGAACAACAATGAAACCGCACTCGCAGCAGGGCATCGCTCAAGCAACCGGTGGCACCTATTCAGACGCCGCTAGTTCTGAAGGTTTAACGGCATCCTTAACCACAGCCACCACCCGCACAGCGGTCAGCTTCCAGTTGCCTGCGCAACGGGTGGAGTTTTCCGCCGATACAACGAAGGCGCCATCATTAGACGTTGGCACCTTGGATAATTCCGCCCACTATCACGCGGAGATTACAACACCCGAAAACGAAAACGCCTACGCCAAAATTACAGTTCCGGAAGGCCACTGGCTCCACGTTGGGTTTAATACCGTACCGCCCCTTGGCACCAAAACATTTTTAGAGGATCATTACGGTATCAGTTTCTCCGCAGGAAACTGTACTGGTGACATTGTGAGCGCAAGCGACCTCACCATCGCCGCAGTCCCAGCCCCAACTGAAGCTGGCGATGACACCATTGAGGCCGAAATTGTGGAAGGTGAAACCCAATGCCTCGTCGTTCCCATCAAATGGGGCCAAGCGCAACCGCCACCGAGCCAACCGAACGCACCGAGCCAGCATCGGACAACAACCAAACCAACTGGCTACTGCCCATTGACATCGGGGCATTCATTCTCGCCCTGATCGGAATCGGGATTACCATCATCATCCGCAGGAAATAGCCAAACCTATACAAACTGGTCGACCGCTGGACGCAAGAACCGACCTGCATGCAGGTGCAATCAGTGAACGTGCTGCCGCGCGCCCACCACCTGACGTTCTGCCCGCACCCCAGCATTATCGACGCGAACTGAGCTGAATACGATCAGCCTGAAACCCTCTCATCCCGCGAGAGCGACACCGGTTTTTCAGCATTAGAGACGCTAAACGCAAAGAGCACTCGGGTTGGAATTGGAACTCCACCGAACTCACAATCGAATACCTGTTGAAGGCGGGAATTTTGGCGACAACGGGACCCAATAGCCCGTTCAATTCGCCGATTTAGCACCGCAAACACACCCATGGTCACGGTGCCTTACCATTCGTGTTCAACGAAAAGCTGGGCGGACGGGTCGATTTCAAAGCCGATCGCACAAACGGAACATTGCTCGTACAACAACGCACGCGGGAGCTCGACAGCCCAAGCGTGGCCCCGGCCACTGAGCCGCCAAAACGCATTGTGTGGTAAAAATGGCACCATCGACTGATGGTTGGGATAAATGACAAGGTGGTTCCGGTGTTCATGTGATCTCCACTCAGCACCGCTGAGACGCGACCGCAGCTAGCTCTACGCCCCGGAGATCACCGTGCCCGCAATTGTGCTCGAAAACGCGTCATTTTCATACGGTTCCCAAACAATCCTTGACAACGTTAGTATCCACGTTGGAAACAGGGAACGCGCCTTCCTCATTGGCCCGAACGGAATTGGCAAATCCACGCTCTTAAAAATCGTTTCTGGTGACTTGCCGCCTGATTCTGGGAGGATCGTTTCCAGCGCAGCTGATTCGTACATTCCGGATCCAGAATCGTTTGACGGGACTATAGGCGAATTCCTTGATGCAACGCTCGCGCCATTCAAGCAGCTAGTTGCCCGGTTCGAGCAGCTTACGGCCGCCCTGGCGGCCGGCAAGACAGGAATCGAATCTGAGTACGACAAAGTTCTTACGCGAATGGGAGCGCTCGACGTATGGTCATTGGACGCCCGTGTAAAAACAACGCTCAACGGGCTCGGTCTAGCGGAGCTCGCTGCATCAAATGATGAGCGGGATCTTGGTAGCCTATCGCCTGGGCAACGGGCGAGACTGAAATTAGCCGCAATGCTTGTTGTGCGCCCTCACGTACTGATACTTGATGAGCCAACAAACCACCTAGATTCCCAGGCAATCAACTTTCTGACCCAAACTATCAAGAACTGGGAAGGCCCCATACTAGCGACGAGCCACGACCGGGCCTTTATCGAAGACACCGCAACCACAATCTACGATATGGACATCACAGTCTGGGCGGAATTGGCAAGGGCCGACGGCCAAGAGATTACCGGCATATACAAAAACACCGGAAACTACACTGACTACTTAGCCGCAAAGGCAGCCGCTCAAGAACAACACCGGCAACTACACGCCATGCAGCAGGAACAAAAACGCCGGATACGCAAACATCGGCACGACAGCATGAAAATTGCCCAGGGCGGGGTTCGCGTAGAAACCGCGACAGGCATTGAGAAAAAGTTCTTCGCAGACCGAGCAGCTGCAACATCGGTAAAACGAACCCGCAATGACGATGTCCGGCTTAAACGCCTCGAAGCGCACGAAGTCCGAAAACCCCGTAACTACCAGCTGAAATTCCCCGCCCAAGATCCAAGCTTTGGGGCAGGACTGGCAGTAACAGCGCGTCAAGCAACTGTGTACGGTCGGTTGAAGCCGGTGAGTTTCGATCTGGATCGAGGCGAACACCTACTACTTACAGGGAGCAATGGGGCAGGCAAATCAACCCTGCTGAAATGTATTGCCACCGGCGCTCCACCTAGTTCCACGAACAGCGACGGGACTATCACCCGTATAGAAACAATCGGCTACGTCCCGCAACATCTTCCCACCGAACAGGATCCTGGGTTTAATGCAAACATCTGGAACAGCGGTATTGGTGTGCAAGGCAAAGGAATACTGCATCCTTCATTGTGGACAACCCCAATTGCACACCTGTCTGCCGGAAATCAACGCCGAGCCCAACTCGCAATCGCACTCTCAAGCCACCCTGCCCTACTCGTTCTTGATGAACCCACGAACTACCTCGACCTCGACACCATGCAAGCCCTAGAAGAAGCACTACGCAACTGGCAAGGAACACTCATCGTAGCCAGCCACGACCGCTGGCTCATCGAACACTGGCACGGCCGACACCTCCAACTCACAGCTTGGAATACAGCAGAAACAGCAAGAAGTTAGCAGAGCTCAGCAGGCAACAATCCACATCGGGTCTTAACGGCCCGCGCGCAAACCAACGATTCCGGCACCACCCTAGTGGTGAGATATATAGGGCAGTTACTCAAGCAACCTCTTAAGAGGTCAAGGTTGGGTAGCGCGAATCAACAATAAAACGCTGGCACACAACCTGAGTATCGTCACCGATATCCAGAGCCCCAACGCTGTCGACATACTGCGGTGAGTTCCAAAACCGCTCATGCTCGACGCGCCAGGCGGATGCGTCGGTGTATCCCTCGCCCTCTGCGGTGGCATGGGCATCATCGACATCGGCCAGTCGGCACACGCGAATCTCCGTTGTACGGATAACACACACTACGTTGTCGTATGAGTCGACAACAGCCTCGAGGGCTCCTACCTCATCCTGCAGGTCATAACCACTTGGATACTCGACCAAGAGGGATGAGGTCGCAGTTTTCACCTCAGAAAGGATCGCCGACACCAAAGCATCCCGAAGCGGCCCCGGGAAACCGAACTCTCCACGAGGCAACTCAGACACAGGTCTTAATGATTCATCGGCCACCTGTTCACCCTACTTCAACAGCCATGTCAACGCTCAGCCGCACTACCGAATCGGTGTGCATCGGCCACCCAGACGAGCTCAACGGCCTGATTGAAAGCAGTAACAAGCAGAAATCTTATCCAAAAGCGGAGAAGCGTTCGCGGTAATCCTGACTTCCATAACTGTTTTGTGGATTGTTGGGTGTCGCATTTCCGACCTGGTGGTTTGTTGTTACGGTGGTGCATTTTGGGGGTGAGTTTTTAAGTTGTGCGCAAAGTCCGTGGCCGCACCGTTGTGTTGTCCCATATGGGTACTGCGCATGATGATCTGATTTTGCATACGTTGATTGACAAGACTGAGGGATTTTTGGGATTAGACGCACAAATGAGTCTGGATACGCTGTGTCTGATGGTTTACGTGCGAGTGATCCACAGGAATGTCAGAAAACCAACCGCAAGCCGCATTCACACCTGAAGCGAGGTATTCTGAAAGCTCAATTGCAAACCTTTAGGCAATTTTAATCTTTTGAATTTACGGCAGTAAAAACTCCAGCGGTGTAATGATCCTATCATCATCTTCTCCTGTTACATGCTTCACCATTCGAATTATTGAAACTCCTCTGACAAGACCAGCGAGAGTTTAACACCAGTACCTTCAGTTGACCTAGCCGCAATGCGTAAAGAATTCAGCAAACCAACAATAACAGATGGAACACCTAGATCAATCGCTGATGAAATACTACATTGCTCGCACGAATAACAGGTAACGAATCAAAACTGAATCCTCACCTCGCGAAGCTACTACACTTGAATGTACCACCTCAACTCCGGCACGTTGATGCAACTCAAGCTTAGTAAGATGACACACCTGCCATCAATTTAAACTTCAACATTGGGTTCTTGTTGAATTGCGCCTAAAACCACATAAATTTCACATTCGATCAACAACCAAGCTACGAATTGAAATCAGATTGATCGCCGACTCTTAATACGCCGTCTTCAAGCACGACTAGCCTATCTGCGATTTTGGAAAGCCGTACGTCGTGGGTAACAATTACGACTCCAGCACCTTCATTCCGTGATGCTACCACCATTTGTTTAATGACGGCTTTACCAGCTTTAGAATCAAGATTTGCGGTAGGCTCATCTGCCAAAATTAACCGAGGACCTAACGCTAGGGCACGAGCAATAGACACGCGTTGCTTTTCTCCACCTGACAGGTCTGTCGGTCGTTTAGAAAGGTGATCTTCAAGCCCAAAATATGCAAGCAATTCAGCTGCACGCGCATTCGCAAACGTAGATTTCACTCCCGCATAACGCATCGGCAGCGCAACGTTTTCTTGCGCTGTCAGCGAATTCATAAGATTGAAGTGCTGAAATACAAATCCTAGATTAAGCAACCGCATCTTCGCACGATCAACTTCACGCATCGATGCAGTATCTTCCCCATTTATTCGGACGACTCCCGATGTCGGCGTGAGTAACAACCCCATCGAAAGCAACGCTGTTGTCTTTCCACCACCAGAAGGCCCTACAACCAGGACTATTTCGCCAACATCTACCCTTAAATTGAGTTCCCTAACTGCATAAACTACATTTGAACCTGTTCCATATTGATGTTTAAGGTTTTCTACTTCGAGGACCGGACCTTCAAAGCGCGCGGTAATCGGTCGAGCGCAACGCGGACATTTACTTAAAGTTAATCGCGATTTAATGCCCTCGAATGAACAACCACATACAGGACACGTATTGATCGGTAACATATTGTTCCTGTTCTAGAAAATACTTTTATTGACGAAATGCCGCGGCTGGATCTAAACTTGCAACTCTACGCGCGGGCACTAAACATGAAAGGATAGCCATAACTACTGACCCAATTGCCATAGAGATTACTAAGTCAATTGGAATTGCCACCACAACATCTCCCACCCGTCCCTGAATTAACCGCTGCACTAAGTAAGTAGCCCCAACCCCAAGTACGTATCCTCCAATTCCCAATATGAGCGCTTGGATAATAACAATAAAATACAGCTGCTTTGGACGCACTCCTAATGCACGCAAGGTACCGAACTCATGCATTTGCTCACTGGCAACGCTTAACACCGATAGCGCAATAAGTGCGAGGCCAACTATGACACCAATGAGGATCATTGTAATGAGCGGCCTGCCGACCATTGAGCGGACTATTTCTCTACTATTTTCAGAAAATTCCTGTGCAGTTAATGCATCTACTCCGTCGATATTGCGGTTGATAGCGTCTCGCAATTCCTCCTTGTTGACTCCGCTTGAAGGTTCAGCAAGTACAAAAGAAAGACGATTACCAGCACGTAGTTGCGTTGCAGCCGCATCCGCTGAAATAAACGCATAAAAATTTCCTACTGCAGCCGTCTCTTCAGATAGCCCCACAACGGTGAATTCTTCATCTATTAGAGTCACACGATCGCCGAGTTGAATGTTATTTTTCTTCGCTAAAACACTGTCGAGAACTGTCTCATCAGAATTTTCAATATTTCGACCATCCGCAAGAGCCCAAGGCCCACCGTCCGAATTATTTGGATCATAACCAATCAGGTAGTAAGCAGTTTGCGTTCCATTGTGGGCAAACGAAGACGGTACTCCCAAAATACTTGAAACACTTCCGGCCTCAGGAAGCGCTGAAATTTTGTCTTCAACTGTGGCGTCGAGCCAAGAAACAGAACGAAACATTTGATCAACTCCGGGCTGCACCACCCAAACTTTATCGTCGTGGTGATCGATGTATGTTGTTACTTGTTTCAGAGTCCCTATATAAATTCCTGACATCACTAAAATAAGTATGACTGCGAAAGTTACACCAAATAATGAAGTCAAGAATCTTGACCGCTCATTGATGAGATTTTTTACTGCAATGAGCATCTCACCACTCCTTCAATATTGTGTTCCTTGTCAGTGAAAGCCCGCTACCGTTCCCAACCGAACGAGATACGTATCGCTGACATCAAAATGTCTTTATCTAATCCCATAGCCGACAATACATGAGACGATCCTTTTCCGAAAAGTGACAAGTTGACCCAGTACTTACACTGATTCCCAATAAATCAAGATTTTCTGCCACGGTGGCTTCGCGCAGCCGCGGGATTAGAATGCGCAATGGCTCAAACAGTGTTGGTGCATTTGAGATGCGACGCACCTCAAATAATAGACGAGAAGTTCTATCATCCCAATGTCCTCGAAGCCTTCGAAGGTGATGACGACTGGCTGGAGTTAATTCGTTATTCATGCATTGCTGTGCTACAGCAGCAATAACACCTCCTACGTTTTGGGTGCCTGCACGAAAACCATTTTCATGGGATTCCCCAGTGATTAAAGCACGCAAGGCTAGACCAGGTCAAATCCGTAATGCACCCACACCTCTTGGTCTACTAAATTTACGTGCGGAAACGGCCGGCAAATCCGCATCTATATTTGGTAAATGCAATTTGCCTGCAGTTTGAACTGTATCAACAAACTTAGGTACGTCGCGCCCCAAAAAGAGTTCTGCAACCTTGTGCAGAGGTTGAATCACATCAGTCTCATTGTTGGGTTGCCGCATACACACCTATCGTGTGTTCGAGTGAAGTGCGTTTGCCACATGATTAGGAGAACTGACCCCATTTGATTGTAGGTTAACCAACGTTTCCGCAACGCCGGCCTACACCATCCTTTGAAGCATACGCAACGCTGCTGAGTGTTCAATACCGGTTACTACCACTAACGATTGGGTCCACGACTCTTCGAGCGAACCAAGAATCCCTAAATAATAGATTCTGTCCCACCACTGGTAAACACTACTTCGTCGTTCTCGCCGAGTAAACGGCTAGTCATTTGCCAAGCATCAAACAAAAGATTAGCAGCTAAACTTCCATCCGGCTGTGTCTGATGGTTTGTGTGCGAGGGATCCACCACTGGCACCGAAGGATAAATCTTCAATGAACTTCATGGCGAAGCACGACGCGGGTGACCTTGCACGGATCAAATCTATCGAAGTGTGGCTGCTGGCGAATCCTTCAACTTGCGTCATTGATTGATGATCTTGCTATTTCCACGCACGACACAGGCGATTTAGTCCGGGGTTTGTGTGCCATGCATCAATGAACCGTGGGCTGCAGGCGGAAATGGATGCCCCATGTCGGCTATGAGCAAACCGATTTGCGAAGGCACAGCGGCGGTAGACGCGGATCATTCCCGAAAATGGTTCCTCCAAGAAAAAAGTCGAATCGATTGACGGTACGTTGGACATTCACATTCCACGGGATCGTGATGGTTTGTGCTCGCCGCAGATGGTTTTTGGAGGGCAGCCGCCGGCTGACTGACTTCGACGATATGATTGTCGGTTTGTGGCAGCCGGCGGTATGACCGTCCGAGATATCCAACACCACCTCACTACAAGCTTGCGGGTGGATATCTCGCCGGATACCATCTCCGCAATCACCGATGCGGTGCTTGAGGGAGCCTTGGTCTGCCAGCAACGTGAGCTTGATGACCTCTCACCCGGTGAGCTTCCTCGACGCCCTACGGATTCAAGTCCGCGACGGCGGACGCATGATGAACCCGCATCATGAATATGGCGGCTGCCATATTGCCATCGGCATGAATATGGGAGGTATCAAAAGCACATGCCTTAGGACCATGGATCCCCAAACAGGGCGCTTGGTTTTGGGCATCGGTGTGCGCTTAAACGTGTCAACCGAGGCAGCCAAAGGACGTCTTCATCGTTTGGCTTTGATGGGCTCAACGGCTTTACAAAAGGCCATGTGAGGCGACCTGGCCGAAGTCGATGGTGCAGACATTCAGTGGTCCATCTCATCCGGGCGGCCACCCGATAGGTGTCCTCCACCGACCGCAGGAGGGGCCACCAAGCAACTCCGGGAAATCTACAACGCCCCCAAGTGTCGATGAAGCCAACACCACGTGACAGCGGTTCGAATCCAGCGGCGTTGGGAAAAAATATCCCCAATCCGTCAAAGCCTAGCGCCACACCTAGGACCGATTCATCCCGTTGTTGAAAATTCCCGCCGGAAGCAAGCAAAGTTATCGTGTGCAATTCCCCAATCACGATTCGGCAATCAACACACTTTCGCTGATGATCTGCACTATCGAAGATCGACGCGCCACACCACACAAACAAGAACACAACAACGCGTTGCTGCTACCGTCGGCCGACTCGTTGAAGGTCGAAAAGTCCCTCAATGGAAACAGGCTATACACCACATGGCAGTGGCCTACCTCGACCGCTTCGAACCATACATTGAGCACCCCGAACTACCCCCATTTTCAACTCCCACACACAAACAACCTGACACGCTTCAAGGCGAGGTTGTTTTCCGAGGCCCCATCCCGAACGATCGTGCTGGTGGGCACTCAGTTCAAGGGCCCACCCCACTGCTGATGAACCCGGAAGCGCTAAATCACACGTGCTCTACCACTCCCGTTCTGGTACTATTAATCCCGAAGCCTCGGTGGAGCGCTATCTGTTGGAGTAATCCGGCAGGTATTCTCGCCGAGGCATTGATGTTTCTCTCCAGAGACGAAGGGGGTTGGCGTGCAAATTGGCTCCACATGGGTGCAGACATGGTTGTCTACGCCTCGGTGGAACTCATACCTTGTAGCAGCGGATAGTGATACGAAGTTGGCGCTTGAACTGTACGAATGGAACCTGCGTCTAGCCCAAGCCGTCATGCATGATATTTCACACATTGAGGTTGGCATTCGTAACATTTACGACCAAACACTTACAACCTATTGGGGAGGGGAAAACCACTGGCTATTTGATACCCACTCACCAGTTGTTATCCCCCTTATTCGTTCAAAGAATGGGCGACAGCTTGATCTAAATACGAGGAACCGGAGGAGCATCGACGAAGCAAGGCGTCGCGTCCGAAGTAAGTCTCCAGAACCAGGACAAGTGATAGCCGAGCTACCTTTTGGATTCTGGCGGCACCTCACCAATGCGGCCCACGAGAAGACGCTGTGGGTGCCCTACCTCAACCACGCGTTCCCTAAAGGCACCAACCGCAAACAAGTCGAACGTGGACTGGCTTTGATCAACCTTGTACGTAATCGTGCTTCTCATCACGAACCACAATTTTCTCCCACTAGGTGCGAAGAACTCATTAGGGCCAACAAAGCCATCGTTGATCTGGCTGCTATGCTGCTTCCGGAATTAGCTGATCATATTCATAGCACTAGCACCGTGAAAGAAACACTAAACAATCGACCGCATCAGCCCTTGCAATAGTAGGAGCATTCGTACCCGTCCACGTCCAACGGATCCTAAGTAACCCGCACGAACTCGATTATCAGAATCTTCTGGCAGAAAACAACCACCTCCTCACCCCACCTGATTCACCTGCTCAATCCGCGCCTTCAGATCTAGCACCACCGCCATGTCACCATCGAACACGTCCATTACGGTTCCCAGCTCATTAAACGGTTCCTCAAACAGCTGATCCATAGTCAGCGACCCAGTTTTGCACAAAACTCGGGTAATTCGACGCATAAATTCCATCTGCACGGAGTTCAACCGGGAACCATTTAGCAAATCAGCGAAAGCTAACTCCACTGCGGACTCGTCCAGCCCAACAAGTCCGCGAACGTATCCCACTACTGATTGTCCATGGATGCGTTGACGCATTTCCGGAACTGATTCCTGTCCTGCTTCGGCAACGATTTCTTCCAATGCTTGCAGGTCGATAGCCGTGAGCGGTTTTAACTTTCGCACTCGCTGCACCGCAAGGTCATCGATGTGTTCCTCCAGTACCCTCCTGATTCGGTCTTCGACGCTGCTGCGGTACCGTCCAGCGTATTCCGGCAGTAGCGCCAGCTCCTCTGGCTCAACGAGTTCGTCTTGCAGATCCATGACAACCGCGTTTCGGGAACCTCGGTCCATGAACTGAACTAAGGTGCGCAGTTGACGGCGCACGTTTTCCAGTTCCACTACTGTTATCCCCTCCCACCAGAGGGCCGCGCTGTAGCGCTCCAACAACTCGGCTGCTGCCGCAACCCGTGGAACATTGGTCTTACCCAGCAAATGCGAACATATTGCAGTTAGCCGATCACGGTTGCGTTCAGCGAGCGCGTCTCCTCGCGCCACGTCAAGCTGCAAACTCAGTACTAAATAGTCAAACCGTTTCGCGTGTTCTTCGTCTTCGGGCGCATCGGCAAAAGGCAAATAAGCCAGTTCTTTCAGCGAATTGACATCAATCGCCTCCCACGCTTGTGCCCCGCAATGCCGCTCTAGTGCTTCTCGGTTTTCGGGGCGGATCAGCACGCTGCGTTTTGGCACGGATTCCAATTGGGTGCGTAGTTTGTCTACCACCCCGGTACGCACCTCATCATCGTCCGGTAGCAATTCCACCAGTTCCAACCGTCTTAGGAATGTGCGCTCGGACAAGGACCGCTGCGAGCTGCCCTCGGTTGGCGGCACTCCATCGGTCCCATTAAAACGCGACAAATTGTCGCAATAGTCAAAGATAAAGAACTCGGTTTTATGCAGCCCTTCCCCGAAAAGGTTTTCGCAGAGCCGAGTGCCACGACCAATCATCTGCCAGAATTTCACATTTGAATACACCGGCCGGAAAAACACCAAATTCACCACATCTGGCACATCCACCCCGGTATCGAGCATGTCCACGCTCACCGCAATATCGATGGCATCTTTCCCCGTGGACCTAAATCGATCGATCAATCCAAGACTGTTGTAGGCATCGTGCGTGATAATAGCGGCCCGGATCTGTGGATTCGTCTCACAAATGATTTCAAATACCAGCTCCGCATGCTTCTTGTTGCGGGTGAAGAAGATGGTTTTACCAATGCGATCCGCCCCGGAAACTTTAATGCCGTATTGCAGCACCTGTCCCACAACCTGCCTAATGGTGTCTTTGTTGTACAGCTTGGCGTTGATTTCCGCGGAATTTGCTTCCGCAGGCATTTCGACTGGTTCACCGTTTTCGTCCACGCCCCAGTTTTGATTTTCCCACTCGAGCTGCTCTTCCGGGCTGAGGTCCCGATATGCCACCCCCTCCCGCAGAATTACCGAGGAGCATTGGAAGGATTTAAACGGCACCAAATACCCATCTTCCACCGCTACCTCCAGCGTATAGTCCGCGGTGGGATTTCCGTTCTCCAAATGGAACATGGCGTATGTATTGTGATCCACCTCTTGCCGAGGTGTCGCCGTTAGCCCCAGCAAGAGCGAATCAAAATAGTCAAAGATCCGACTGTACCGTCGATAAATCGTACGGTGCGCTTCATCAACAATAATCAGGTCGAAATGATACGGGCTAAAACTCCGTGCTTTGCCTTCCTCCCCACCGAGCATATTAATCATGGTTTGGTACGTGGAGCAGAATACTTGCCCTTCACCATGAGGGTTATTCAACAAATCGACAACGGGAATATTCTCCAAGTGTTCTTTAAAGGCATCGGCTGCTTGTTTGACTAAGGATTTCCGATCCGCCAAAAACAACACGTTTTTCACCCACCCGGCCTGCATCAGCTTTTTCGCCAGCGCGATCGCCGTCCGAGTCTTCCCCGTACCGGTCGCCATGACCAACAACGCTCGCCGATGCCCGGCGCCAAACCGCTCCCCCACAGCTTGCAGCATGATCGTTTGATACGGCCGCCCCGCAATTTGCTTATCGACACCCACCTCATCCAACCGTTGCCGCTGACTCCGCCGCCGAATCATCGCATAAAGTTCATCCTTGGTGGCATATCCCTCCACGGCTCGCGGCGGACAACCTCCTACACCCGGAATATTGGCAGCGTCGTCCCACAACCGGATTTCGTACCCATTGGTATAGTAAATGATCGGACGCATGCCGAACTGCTTTTCCAATTCATTGGCATAATATTCAGCTTGCTGACGCCCAGCATCAATAGATTTACTGGTCTTCTTCGCCTCCACGATGGCATATGGTTTCCCACCATCGCCGAGCAAAACATAGTCCACTCGACCGTCTTCGACCGGAAATTCGACCAGTAAATTCCCACGTTCCACACTGAAACCCGCCTCAGCGAGCGCGGGATCAATCAGATCGCGGCGAGTTTCCGCCTCGCTGATGGCAAAGCTGGCGCTGGTATCCACCTGCTGCCTAGCAGCAATCTCCTCCCGCATCTTCGCAAGCTCAGCCTCGAAACGGGCCCGCTCGTCTTCCAGGCGTTTTTCTAACTCATCTTTCTCACCTTGGAATGCCGCAATCTGCTCAAGATGCTGTTCGCGTTCCTTCCGCCAGGCTTCTTCCTGCTCACTAAGCAGCATTTTTGTGGATTCAGCCGATTCCACCGCACGGCGCAGCTGGTGATTAAGCTTAACAATCTCCGCCTGACTTTGGGCTCGCTGCTTGGGCGCATTTACAACAATGCCACGATTAAACTCGGGTAGCTGCGCTCGATTGATTGGCCTATTCGCCACATTCACCACTGCCCAACAGAGGATATCGAAAAGCTGTCCGGTGGCGCGGACCGCGCGCTCAGGATCAATATGATCAGAGCCATGAGCCGCGTCGTTACCAAAACGACGCAGCACATTCATCTTGCTATGAATGATCGGATTAATCCGATCCTTAAAGGAACGATGATTGAGCTTGTCATTCAGCGACCAGCCACCAATAGAACGCAAACCATACGCCTCGATAATGTGATCTACTAGCCGCTCCAGAGTAAAACGCGCCTCGACGCCGGCCGCGCGAGGGTTGCTGACCGCCGATTGCTCCACATTGCGGCAATGAATCAACAACTCCGGCCATACCCGCCCCACAAATGCAAAGTTCGTTGGCTGTGGCGCAATCATCAACGATCCTCCCTTACATCTTGATAAGAGCTACCCTAACAGACCACCCAAACACCTACAGCGAACCTTCGAACGCACGTGCGGAAAGTGAACGTTGCAGCTCCTGAAGCAAAGCAAGTTTTTGGTGAAGGAGTTGGCGAAGTCTCCGTTTTTCCACTACTAAATTTCCCACTCGAAGCTGCGTTTCATCAGAAAAATTAGGTACCGAAATCCCAAGGAATGCCTTCTGGGAAATATTCTTCATACTACCGCCACTTCCCGAAGACGCTTTGCTTATCCTTGATCGAACACCCCTAGTTTGCAACAAATGCCAGAAAAAATACTCGTTCACGCCTTCATTTATATGAAGTTTCCACAGCTTATCAGGTAAATATAAATTAGCTTTCGAAGTCTCCACAATCGCGCAGGCCCCAACCAGCTCCGTAGTATTTGCGCGACTGAGTAATATGTCTCCGCAATTTGCACGATGCAAAACTGAAGGTATGTATGAATTCGGCAACGGCTTAGTCTCCGCTTCGTCGAAGTATCCAGAAGTGACTGCGCTAATTTTCAAAACAGCATTTCGACAATCATCGGAATCGCCTTCTTTGAGGCTCTTTCCTGAAGTAATTTTCTGAACATAATGCGACAAAGAGACCGATTCGCCTTCTTCACTTACATTCCATAGTCCAACCCTCAAAGATTCATCAACCGCACCAATCTGCTTAGAAACCAATTCGATTGCAAAAGCAATCTCACCCAGGACCTTCGCGATCCGTTTTTGCTCGTCGAGAGGCGGAAGGGGGATCGACTCTTGAACTAAGTCAGACTTTGAAATTCCTGGAACAGCCGCATGCTTCTCCAGCTTCGCAAGATCTAATGTTCGCAGCATGTAAAAAAGCCATCGGGAATCTGTTTCATCAGACAACGGCATTGCCGCAAATGCCGTATCAATTACCCAACAGCTTTTTTCAGACCAAGAAACCTGCCCTGCGCTGCCCTTTCTACCGATGACACAAACCGGCCCGTCAAAATTTGGCGTGACGTGAGAACCGATCACACCAGATGAGCCAAAAACCTGTACATCACCAGGTACTCTTGCCTCTTTTTTGAGTGCTTTTCCATACTTTATTTCACAAACCTCCCCCAGCTTCACCATCGGCCACCTGCTCACTTGGTACCTCCAATCAGGCTACGTACCTTGGCGAGGGCTTCGGCGATTTCGATATCAAGAGCGGCGATTTCGTCGAGGATTTCTTGGGGGTCACGGGTTTCTTCGTCTTCAAAGACTATTTCTTTGTAGCGGTTCATCGACAGTTCGTAGTCGGTGGCGCGGATGTCGTCGATGGTAACGGTGAAGCTTTGGTCAGTGCGCCCTCGTTCGCGTTCGCTTGTGTTGCGGTCACGGAATCTAGCGAGCAGGTCGGGAAGGTTGTTTTTCTCAAGCTGTTCTGCAGTCAATTGAACTGGGACTGGATCAGCAAACTGGTTTTCTTCCGTAACCACTTCGTGCGGTGCTGGTCCAAGGAGGTTTTCCGGAAGGAGTGGGGTGCGCTTGTCGTCGAGGCTGCGGCCGTCGGCAAGCATGTCGTAGAACCAGACTTCGTCGGTGCCGCCGGAGTTGGTTTTGGTGAAGCACAGAACGGCGGTGGAAACACCTGAATAGGGTTTGAACACGCCAGAGGGGAGTTTGATTACCGCGTCGAGCTTTTGGTTTTCTACCAGCTCTTTGCGCAGTGCTTTGTGGGCTTTGGTAGAGCCGAAAAGCACACCCTCGGGGACAATGACCGCCGCGCGGCCACCAACTTTCAGCAAAGTGAGGAAGCGCGCGAGGAACAGCAGCTCGGTCTTTTTGGTGTTGGCAATTTTTCGGATGACTGGATCTACACGCTCGGCGTCGAGGCTGCCTGCGAACGGCGGGTTGGCAAGCACGACGTCGTAAAGCTCCTGCTCGTGGGCGGGTAGTTCGCCGAGGGAGTCGCGGTAGGTGATGTTGGGCTCGTCGAAGCCGTGCATGTAGCTATTCATGGCGGCGATGCGAATCATGGCGCGGTCAAAATCGTAGCCCGTAAAGGTGTCGCGATAGAACTGCTCGCGGGCGGCAGGTTTGTACAGTTCTTCTTTGTGCGTGCGCTTCATCCATTCGGAAGCATTGATGAGGAAACCGGCGGTTCCGCAGGCGGGGTCAACGATTTTCTCGCCGAGTTGTGGCGCCATGAGTTCTACCAGAAGGTCAATAATGTGCTGTGGGGTGCGGAACTGACCGTTCGTACCTGAGGTGGCCAGCTTGGAAAGCATGTATTCGTACAGGTCGCCGGTGATGTCGCGGTTTTTAATGTCGAGATCGTTGATCAGCTCCATTGCTTTCCGCAAGGTGGAAGGGCTACTGATTCCAAACGTGGCGTCCTGGAAAAGCGCGGAAAGCGTGCCGGTGCCGATGGTCTTCAGGAATGGGAAAACTTGGGTGGCGATGGTGATGTGCAGCTGCTCTGGGTCGCCGATCTGCATGAGGTTCTTCCAGCGGAGGTCATCTTGCTGGTCGGAGAAGATGTTTTCCTCATCGTGGACTTTGATGCCAATGAGTTTCTTTTGGTCAATTTCGTTCTGCCGCTCGTCCAACTGGCGGACGAACAACAGGTACGTGAATTGCTCGATCACATCCATTGGGTTGGAGATTCCGCCTGACCAGAAGGTGTCCCATACTCGGTCAACTTGGTTCTTTAAAGAACCTGTAATCATTGGCGCTGTTCCTTTATGCTGTGGGGCGGGTAACGAAGGTCAGTATATACAGCAACAGGAATAGCTGCTGGTCTAGCCCCAATTTGGGCAGCACCAGAGAGCTTACGAATGTGCCGATTTCTGCGCGAGCAACAGGTGTTTGCGGGTATGGGTCTCGGCGCAAACTAAGCTAAATAAGGGTTTCGCCGGCAGTTAATGGATTCCGCGCACACAAACCATCAGACACTGCCCTGCCCGTAAACCTTGCCATCTGTGGCGCGCCCCGACCAGGCCACCAATTCCGCACACAACCCACAACAGGATCCGGGCTTGACCGCCCCAGACTGTGCCTGTCCAACCGCGACGCATACTGCGATGCCTGGTTAATTTACCCCGCATCGCACCCCGTGTTTGCTGCGGCTGCGCACCACCTGCCTGCCTGTAGAATCTGCCTGACCGCACACCACCTGCCTGGCCGCCGAACCTGATTCATCCTGAGCAAACACCTCTCGTGCTGAATCTGCCTCAGGCAGATTTAACACGCCTACAAACCCTGGCAGGTCAGACGCGGACAATCATGCGGAGCCTGGTCACGCGAATGAATCATGCGGGATAATACCCGACGCGCCCTTTTCTCATAGCCCGACTAACGCCTGTCGAGCCCAGCACCGAAGCAATCCCTAACCAAATGCATCACTACATAACGGCGCACCAAAACTCGCGGCAGTATTCCAATTCAATCAAACGAACCCCGCGGATATACCCTAAATCCGCTGCGAAATTCGGTGTTTCGTGCCTGAATCCAGTTGACCTCTCCAACACCGCTGAAAGTACGGCCTAGATTGGTTTCCCCGCTTCCGGAGCATTCGACACAATTGCTCTTTTACTCCGTCGGCAGCAATTTCGGCGCCGTGAGTGAACACTCGTTGCCACCCCACCCACCGGTCTGCTGATTAAACACTGGCAGGGTGTGCCCAGTGTGGTTATTCTTCGGCGACGCAGAAGAGGTTTCCTTCGGGGTCGGCCATGACGGTCCAGGTGAAGCTGCCGTCCGGTAGGGATTCCACGGATTTCACTGTGGCGCCGAGTTCTTCGAGGCGTTTCACGGCGGCTTCGCGGTCTTCGGCGTGGAAATCGATATGAATGCGGTTTTTGCCCGGGGTTGGGTCTTCTACTAGCTGAAAGCCGAGCGTGGGGGTGGTGTCCACCATGACGAAAAACCCGTCGTAATCAGTGGAAATCGGTGCGCCGGTTGCTTGGGACCAGAACTTTGCCAGGGCTCGGGCATCTGAACAATCGGTGGTTATCATGCCAGGTGTGATTGTGGTACTCATGGGGCCCAGCTTAGCTGAGTGCTTTGGCACGGGCATACGAGAAACGGCTGGCACCAGCGGGATCCGCTATGTACCAGCCGTTCGGGGGCTCATTCTAGTTTGCGTAGACCTGAATGAGGTTGAGGCCTACGATGCATGCCACCCAGATGATTGCCATGAGGATGGTCATGCGGTTGAGGTTTTTTTCTACCACGGTGGAGCCGGAGAGGTTTGATTGCACACCGCCGCCGAAGAGGCTGGAGAGGCCTCCGCCTTTGCCCTTGTGTAGGAGGACAAACATCGTCATCAGCAGGCAAGACAGCACGAGGACGATTTGCAGTGCAATTACCATTGTGTTCCTAAGATTCTTCTACGTGACGTTGGATAACTTGGCTCAGTATACACTAGCCGGAGTTGCGTAATGCGGTGGAAAGTCCGTTCATGGTGAGTTGGATGCCGCTGGATACCACTTCCCTGCTGTCCCCGGCGCGGTAGCGGCGGAGGAGTTCGAGTTGGATAATATTCAACGGCACAAGGTACGGGAAGCGGCTTTTTACACTTCGCTGCAATTTGGGGTTGTCTGCCAGCAAGCTTTCCGCTTTGGTGATTTGTAGATACATTTCTTGGGTGAGGCGGTATTCTTCGGCGATCGTGTTGGCTACTCGTTGCGAAACTTCTGTATTGTCCACGAGTTCGGCGTAGAGCCTGGCAAGTCCAAGGTCGGCTTTGCTCATTACTTGGGCCATATTCGAAAGCACAGACGTAAAGAATGGCCAGGTCCGATAGAGTTCTTGGAGTTCGGCGAGGCGCGTCTCATCGTCTCCGATCCATTGTTCGAGTGCGGAACCTACTCCGAACCAGCCGGGGAGCATTACTCGTGATTGCGACCAGGACAGCACCCAGGGTATTGCCCGAAGATCGCTAATTGTTTCGGTTTGTTTGCGGCTTGAGGGGCGGGAGCCGATATTCAATGCACCGATTTCATGGAGCGGCGTCGATGCTGTGAAGTACTCAATGAAACCTGGTTCTTTATGCACAAGTGACGAGTATTTTTCTTGGCTCAAGGAGGCGATTTCGCGCATCACTGCGTAGGCGCGTTCCGGCTGTGCGAGCTCTTCAACATTGAGTAGCGAGGCCTCGACCGTCGCCGCCACAAGCGCTTCCAGGTTGCGTCGTGCTGATGCTGGGCTTCCGTACTTCGCGGAGATAATTTCTCCTTGTTCCGTAATGCGTACGGCCCCTTGTACTGCGCCATTGGGTTGCGCCAGGATTGCATCGTAGGATGGCCCGCCGCCGCGGCCTACGGTGCCGCCACGTCCGTGGAAGAATCGCAAAGTGATTCCATTGTCTCGGCATGCTCGAACAATGTCGAGTTCCGCATCATATAATGCCCAGTTTGCCGCGAAGTATCCGCCGTCTTTATTTGAATCCGAATACCCCAACATCACCTCTTGGACATTGTCTCGTTGTTTCAGGTAGTTGCGGTAGAGCGGCACTTGCCAAAGTTCCCGTAGAATACGCGCGCCAGCCTGTAGATCCTCGATGGTTTCAAATAATGGAATCACATCGACAGTTCCGGTAGGCATATCCCCATTTGCATGGATCAGGCCGAATTCTTTCAGCAGAATCATCGGTTCAAGTACATCGCTTACGGATGTTGCCATGGAGATTATGCAATGCGGAATCATGCGCGCACCAAATTGTTCAACAGCGCGTGCTGCTTGGGCGAAATACTCGAGCTCCCGTTGGGTTGCTTCGCTAAACTTCGCCGCTCGAGCAGGGATGATAGGCCTTGGTGATGCAAGTTCTGCAATAAGCAGTTCACGCTTTTCTTGCTCATTGAGCGAAGCGTAGTTCGGGTGGATTCGTGCGGCACGGAATATCTCGGTAAGGATTTCTTCGTATGATTCGGAGTTTTGCCGAATATCCATTGAGTACAAATGGAACCCAAAGCTTTCCACTGCCGACCGGAGCATACTGAGCCGATCATCGGCGATGATGTCATCGTGGGAGTGCCGCAGCGAGGCATCAATAGTTTCCAAGTCCGCCGCGAATTCTTCTGGAGTCGCGTATGGCTCGTGGACTTTAAACCAGGTGCCTTCCACCGCATCTTCACTTACCAGTGTTGCCATGGTTGACATCATGCGGCCACGAAGCCCATGTACCGCACGCCTATACGGCTCATCCACGCGACTTGGGACGTCGTTGTGCCCCTTCGATGCCAGCGCCACCAGCTCTACGGTTACTTCGCTCAGCCGGTCGGAAAGGCTAAGTTCGTGTTCCAGCGAATGTAATTGTTTGATGTAATAGCGCAGCACGGTTTCCGCCGCACGGGTTGTGGCATAGTTCAAGGTAGTTGCGGTGACGTATGGGTTGCCGTCGTGGTCGCCACCAATCCACGAGCCTGGTTTCAACATGGCAACCTGCGGGATTTCATCACCGAATCGGGATTTCAGTTCGGTAATCACGTCGTGGTTTATCGCCGGGATTTCCTGCAGCAAGCTTAACGAGTAATACCGCAACCCTACTTCGATTTCATCTTCGATCCGCGGTCGCACTGCACGGATCAATGCGGTCTGCCAAAGCATGGTGATTCGCCGAGTAATATCCCGCTCAATTCCCGCAAGACGTTTCGAATTCGGACGGTTTTCCAGCAGGTTTCGGCGTTCCTTCATCAACTCCGTAATGTGCTTCTGCGCATCGAAGACTGTACGGCGACGTGTCTCTGTGGGGTGCGCGGTAAGCACGGGCGCAACTTCTGCAAAGCGGAGCATGCGCTGGACGTCGTGAAGCTGGACGTCGGCCTGCGAGAGTTTTTCCCAGGTTGCTTCTAATGTGGAGTCAATCGCGTAATCGCGGGCCTCGATTGCCGCCTCATCGTGGAGGTCTTCCGCGAGATTCGCCAAGAGTGCGAAATGGCTAAACGCACGCACCACGGGGGTGAGTTTCGCCGGTTCGGCGTTTCGGAAGAGCTCAACAAGCGCATCAATCTCGCCGGCAATCGACATGCGACGGGCAGTCTCAACACGATCAAATGTTTCAATCCCCTCCTGTTCGCGAATAACATTGCCGAGGATCCTTCCCAGGTAACGGATGTCATCCCGGAGGTTATCTATCACTGTTGAATTCCTTTCATACAGCGCAAAACGCACGGCGATTCGAAACACGCACCGTGCGTTCGTTGTCTACGTGAGCTCGTTGCAGGTTGCAGCGTACCAGCTTAGCGCCGTTTATATGATCGGAAGATCACAGCAAGTATCAGAGCAAGTAGTACCATGATACCAGCAGCGATACCGATGGGCAGCAGCATCGAACGTGATGCATTATCGCCCGTTGCGGCTGGACTCGCGGACGTGTCGGTGCCACCTGTGGAGGCGGGGGCGTCGACAAACTTCGGGGAGGTTTCCTCATCACCTTGAGTGCCAATTGCAATTTCTAAGTCAACCGGATTGGACTGTGTGTTCTGGTCAGCTTCGCGGAAGAAAGAATCATAACGAATACCTACATACTGCTCACCAGAAACTAATGCACCAGAGTCTAACTGTTGAATGTTCTTCCAGCGGACTGGCTTGCTCACAGTAGCAACTTCTGCCCCGCCGTCCTCCTCCATCTCCAACACTGGTTCGCTCTCGTCTTCACTCGAAGCACCCACCTTCCCCATACCAAGCGGCTGTAACGTAGGTGAAAAAGCGGCGATACGCACCTTGCGTCCAATACCAGAAGTTACAGAATCAGGATCCTCAACTTGGTAAGGCAAATTCTTTACTGATACCTGCAAGCGTTGGCCTTCCTTCACCAAAACTTTCAACCATTGCATCTCCCCAGGAACAATTGATGTTGTGTAGGTTCCTGGCTGCACTATTGGGGCCTCCTCTAATCCCAAAGCGTAAAGTAACTCGCCCTGCGGAGTGCTAATCTCAACGCCATTGGCAGTTGGTTGATCCGACGCCGGCGCTAAAGTATCAGCATTTTCTACTTCCGGGATCTTCCAAACCATCAACTCGAACGGCAATTCACGATCGTTCAACATTCCTGGTTCGCGTTCTATAAATACGTCATATGAGCCAGGCTCGCATTTCCCTGATTCGCCATCGTGAGCAGCAGGATCAGTGACTCCCCACAGAGCGAGCGGAGTTTCAAAAGAGTTCGCTTGATAATCGTGGCCCATAGTGAAGTCGGGAAAACAACGATCTCCATTGGCATCAATAGCATGTATCTTTGCTTCCATCACGGCTCCGATGTCCTCGCCAGACGAGGGCGGCGGTGGAACCAGTGCACTCAACATGAGCTGTTCGCCCTCATTCACGTTGATTTTCCAATGAACTTCCCCCTGTTTCGGCAGTACATCCTGGTAGTGCTTTGGCACAGGTTTGCCATCAACCACGCCACCCGCGTGAATCAACGGCGCATCGTTGCCAGTTGGGGTGCCTTCGATTTTCTCTCCACTGATCACACCCGCATTGAGAGTGCGGGTCGATTTCTGCACGAGTTGAAGCTTTAAGGAGTCTGCATCCCCCGCATCGGCATAACTGCCCCCACCTTCTTTCGCAATGCACTCCAACTCGGCGCGGGCCTGCGCATCCACATTGAGCCCAATGACGTTAATCACCACATCAACGCCGCGCTGCTTGATTTCCTTAGCAACTTCACACACCGGCGGCGGCGCACAGGTATCAATCCCATCAGAAATCAGCACTATCTGACGAGCACCTTGTCTTGGTAGTTCCCGTTCTGCCTGCAGTAGCGACGCGCCGATTGGCGTATATCCACGTGGGTGTAATCCTTTCACCTCATCCACCATTGCTTGGCGTTCCCCACCAAGCGGCACCAATGTGCGAACATCTCTACAGCCTGCTTCTTTCTCCTCTTCACTGCTGCCGGTTTCGGTACCATATGTCATCAGCGTAAGTTTCTGCTGTTGTGGAAGTTCGTTGAGCAGCCCCTCTGTTGCTTGTTTTGCTGCATCCATGCGCGTTTGACCGCCAGCATCAGCAGCCAACATCGATCCTGAGGCGTCGATAATCACTGCGGTTGCAGGCTGCTCCTGCGCGGATGCCTTAGGCGCCTTCACGGAAACCCCCAACCCAATCAGCAAAAGCGCTAGAACAACAGCCCCTAAAAACTGACGTGCACAATGTAAGAGTATACGCATACTTTCACCTATACCCCGATAAGTGCCTCGCATACGTAAATTCAGGAACGTTTCACAGAAATTTATAGAATGATTGAATCAATTCAATGTTGGATATCGATCTACCACTCGTAAAACCACAAAACGCACGGTGTTTATGTTCACCGTGCGTCGTTAAGTAGTGGGGTGTTTTACGCTACTGCGTTCGCGCAAAGTTTAGCGAATGCCTCACCGTTGAGCGAAGCACCACCCACGAGACCACCGTCTACATCTGGCTGGCCTACGATTTCCCCAACGGAATCTTCCTTGACGGAGCCGCCGTAGAGGATGCGCATATTATCAGCGATCTCATCAGTGGCGAGTTCGCGGATGGTTTTCCGGATGGCCGCACATACTTCTTGGGCGTCGGCTGCGGAAGCGACTTTGCCGGTGCCAATGGCCCATACCGGCTCATAGGCGATGACGGTGCGGGCAAGTTCTTCCTCGCTGAGACCAGCCAAAGAGGCGCGAGTTTGATCGACTACGAATTCGACGTGGTTGCCTGCCTCGCGCACTTCGAGGGCTTCGCCAACACAGACGATTGGGCTGATGCCTTTTCCGAGAGCCGCTTTTGCTTTTGCGGCGACGAGAGCGTCGGTTTCGCCGTGGTATTCGCGGCGTTCGGAGTGGCCAACAACCACCCAGGTGCAGCCGAGTTTGGCCAACATTTCGGCGGAGATTTCGCCGGTGTAGGCGCCGGATTCATGCTGGGAAACGTCTTGGGCGCCGTACGTGATCTGCAATTTGTCGCCCTCGATGAGGGTTTGCACGGAGCGCAGGTCGGTGAACGGCACAGTGACCGCAACGTCGACCTTTTCGTAGTATTCCTTCGGCAGTGCGAACGCCAGTTTTTGCACGGTTGCGGTTGCCTCAAGGTGATTGAGGTTCATCTTCCAGTTGCCAGCGATCAGTGGCTTACGTGCCATGGGGACACGTCCTTTCGTCAGGGAGTTTGCAGTGGATGAGGGGGTTAGTCTTGCAGGATCGCCACGCCCGGCAGCTGCTTGCCCTCGAGGAATTCGAGGGAGGCGCCGCCGCCGGTGGAGATGTGGGAGAACCCGTCCTCGTCCAAACCGAGCACGCGTACCGACGCCGCGGAGTCGCCGCCGCCGACCACGGAGAAGCACCCGTTCGCGGTGGCGTCAATGATGGCTTGCGCTACCCCGCGGGTGCCGTCGGCGAAGGCCGGCATTTCGAACACGCCCATGGGGCCGTTCCAGAACACGGTCTTGGCGGTGGCGAGGGTTTCCGCGAACTTGGCTACGGATTCCGGCCCGATGTCCAAGCTCATCCAACCTTCCGGAATGCCGTCCAGGCCCACGATCTTCTTTTCCGCGTCTGGGGCGAACTCGGAAGCGGCCACGAGGTCCACGGGGAGCACGATGCTGTCGCCGTAGCGGGCGAGCAGGTCCTTGCAGGTATCGATCATTTCTTCCTGCAGCAGGGACTTTTGCACATCGTAGCCCTGCGCGGCGAGGAAGGTGTAGCACATGCCGCCGCCGATGATGAGCGCATCCGTCTTCGGGGCGAGCGCTTCGATCACGCCGAGCTTGTCGGAAACCTTGGAGCCGCCGAGCACCACCACGTACGGCTTTGCGGGCGCGGTGGCAACCTTTTCCAGCACCTCGATTTCTTTTTCAACCAGCCCGCCAGCGTAGTGCGGCAGGCGCTTGGCCACGTCGTAGACGGAGGTTTGCGCGCGGTGGACCACGCCGAAACCATCGGAGACGAATGCGCCGCCGGGCACCAGTGCCACGAGCTGGTCGGCGAATTCGCCGCGTTCCGCCTCATCCTTGGAGGTTTCGCGCGGGTCAAAGCGCACGTTTTCCAGCAGCAATACGTCCCCCTCGGTGAGGCCGTTGGCGCGCTCGTGTGCGTCTTCACCGACAACGTCCGCGGCGAGTGCAACATACTGGCCGAGTTCCTCGGATAGTGCTTCCGCGACTGGTGCTAGCGAGAACTTTTCGTTGACTTCACCCTTTGGGCGCCCGAGGTGAGCCATCACCACAACTTTGGCGCCGGCTTCGGTGAGCGCCTTGAGCGTGGGCAGGGAGGCCTTAATGCGTCCCGCGTCGGTGATTTCGCGGGCGTCGTTGAGCGGGACGTTGAAGTCAGAGCGGACGAGGACGTAACGGCCGTCAACGCCTTCGGCGAGCAAGTCCGTCAAGTTCTTTACAGTCATTGATTCTCCTGGATTTATGGAAACGTAGCGGTTTTTAAAAGTAGTGCAACAAAAAACCAGCCCGGTGTGCCACGAGGCACACCCCGGGCTGGTCAGGGATTTGAGTCTAGCCGAGCTCGCTTAGAGGCGCTCGCCAACGTATTCGGTGATGGAGACAAGCTGGTTGGAGTAACCCCACTCGTTGTCGTACCAGGACACTACCTTCACCTGGTCGCCCATGACCTTGGTCAGGCCGGCGTCGAAAATGGAGGCGTGCGGGTCGGTGACAATGTCGGTGGACACCAGCGGATCCTCGGAGTACGCAAGGATGCCCTTCAGGGCGCCCTCGGCAGCCTTCTTCACAATCTCATTGACCTCTTCCACGGTGGTTTCGCGGGAAGCGGTGAAGGTCAAGTCGGTTGCGGAACCGGTGATCACCGGCACGCGCATAGCAAAACCGTCAAGCTTGCCCTTGAGTTCCGGCAGCACGAGGGCCACGGCCTTGGCGGCACCGGTGGAGGTGGGCACAATGTTCTGGGCGGCGGCGCGGGCGCGGCGCAGGTCACGGTGCGGGGCGTCGTGCAGACGCTGGTCACCGGTGTAGGCGTGGATGGTGGTCATCAAACCGCGCTCAATGCCGAGCGCATCGTTGAGGGCCTTGGCCATCGGAGCCAAGCAGTTCGTGGTGCAGGACGCGTTGGAGATAATGTTGTGCTTCTCCGGGTCGTAGTCGGTGTGGTTCACACCCACGACGAAGGTTGCGTCTTCGTTCTTGGCGGGAGCGGAAATAATCACCTTCTTGGCACCGGCATCGAGGTGAGCCTTCGCAGCCTCAGCGTCGGTGAAGAACCCGGTGGATTCCACAACGATGTCAACGCCCAGGTCACCCCAGTTGAGGTTCTTGGGATCGCGTTCGGCAGTAACGATGATCTTCTTGCCGTCGACGGTGATGGACTCATCGTCGAATTCCACATCCTTGCCCAGGCGGCCGAGGATGGAGTCGTACTTCAGCAGGTGTGCCAGAGTCTTGTTGTCGGTGAGGTCATTGACTGCCACGACCTCAATGTCCGCGCCACGCTCTTCGATGGCACGGAAGAAGTTGCGACCAATACGACCGAAGCCGTTAATACCTACACGAATAGTCACGAGGTTCTCCTTGTGTTGTTGGCACTGTGTGAAATTGGCGGGCAAGAACTTTCGCCCGCAGTACTGTTGAGTGTACCGAGACACGCCCCTCCGCGCAGTGTGTAGTACACCCACCACACCGCCCGATCGGACATCTGACCTGTCCGATCGGGGGTGCTGACGGTCGCCGCGCCGTTCGCACTTCCGTGCGTTCAACGGGCTGAATGAAACCCAACACCCCCACGTGAGGGACATGTACTGCACTTACCCACAACAACCAGGCCAAACAGTGACATTGGACACAATCTAGGGTTCTTCTTCGAGCAGCTCATCCGTGACGGCGGAATGCGTGTCCGGAATACCGAGTTCTTCAGCCTGTTTATCCGCCATAGACAGCAGCCGACGGATCCGTCCAGCCACCGCATCCTTGGTAATTTGCGGATCCGCAAGGCGCCCCAATTCCTCCAGCGAAGCCTGCCGGTGCTGCACCCGCAAATTGCCGGCTTCGGCGAGGTGCTCCGGGACGTCGTCACCCAAAATTTCCAACGCCCGTTCGACACGGGCGGCGGCGGCGACGGCTGCCCGAGCGGAACGCCGCAAGTTGGCATCATCAAAATTTGCCAACCGATTGGCGGTCGCGCGCACCTCCCGGCGCATGCGCTGCTCCTCCCACTCCAACCGCACCTGCTGCGCACCCATGCGAGTCAACAACGCGCCGATAGCTTCCCCGTCGCGGATCACCACCCGGTCGTGCCCGCGGGTCTCCTTCGTCTTTGCCGCAATACCCAAACGGCGCGCACACCCCACCAACGCCAACGCAGCCTCAGGGCACGGGCAGGTCACCTCCAGCGAGGACGAACGCCCCGGCTCCGTCAGCGAACCATGCACGAGGAACGCCCCACGCCACGCGGCCTCCGCGTCCACGACCGTGCCGGACACCACCTGCGGCGGCAACCCCCACACCGGGTGCCCCGAACGCGTGACCAATCCCAGGCGGCGCACAATATCCTCCGTGTTTTCCGTCACCCGCAGCACGTAGCGCGTGGACTTCCGGATCCCGCCGGGGCTGATGGCGTGGATGGCCACCTCGCAATGAAACAGGTCGATCAGCTCTTGGCGCAGCCGGCGCGCCACCACTGCGGAATCAAGCTCCGCTTCAATTACCAAGTTGCCTGCCACGAGGTGGAAGCCGCCGCCGAACCGCAGCAGCGCGGCCACCTCAGCCATGCGCGCGCTTTGTTTAGTTACGGTCACGCGGGCGAGTTCATCCTTGACCTTCGACGTTAATGCCACCGGGGAAGCCTATCCTTTCTCGCACTCAGATACGAGCGCGGCTGCGAGCTTCGCCGGATCATGCCGGTGGGTGTTGCCGTCCTGCACGTCGTGGAACGCAACCTCCGCCCCAAGCGAAGCAGCGGCACGCGCCAATTGCGCGCGTTCCCGCTGGGTGGGAATAGTAGCAGCATCCACGATAATCCGATCCACCTGAAGCAACGGCGCGTGTTGGGAAAGCATATGAATGTGCCGCTCGGCGGAAAACCCGGCGGTCTCCCCCGGCTCCGCCGTCAAATTCAACACCACAATCTTCTTCGCACTAGTATTCGCAAGCGCGTCGACGATGCCGGGCACCAACAAATTCGGAATCACGCTGGTAAACCACGAACCCGGGCCCAAGGTCACCACATCCGCATCCAAAATCGCCGCGACGGCGTCCCGGCACGCCTCCGGGTTATCCGGCAATAACCGCACCCGGCGCACACTGCCCGGCGTGGTGGCCACGGACACCTGGCCGCGCACGGGGAGCATGATGCGGGGATCATCGTCCAACCCAGACACGTCCGCCTCAATGTCGAGGGGTTGCTCGCTCACCGGCAGCACCCGCCCCTGACAGTTCGCCGTTCGCGCCACAAAATCCAGCGCCGCAACCTGGTTGCCAAAAAATTCGGTCAGGCCGGACAGCAGGAGATTGCCAAGCGCATGCCCCGCCAGCGCCCCAGTGCCACCGAAGCGATGCTGAAGCACCCCCTCCCACAGTGCGCCTTCCGGCTCGTCGCGCGTGAGCGCCGCCAGCGCCATGCGCAAATCGCCGGGTGGGGATTGCCCCAGTTCGCGGCGGATGCGACCCGAGGAGCCCCCGTCGTCTGCCACCGTGACCACCGCGTTGATGGTTTCCACGTTGAGTACGCGAGCGGAGCGCAAAGTTTGAAAGAGCCCATGGCCGCCCCCCAGCGAAGTCATCTTACGAATTTTCATCATGAGTCCTATCCCCTTGCACGCTAACCGCGGTTAATGTCGCGATGGTTGATGGATACGTCCAACCCGTCCTGCTCGGCCAGCCGGCGCGCAATCTCCTCCGACACCGCCACGGAGCGGTGGTGCCCGCCGGTACAGCCCACGCCCACGGTAATAAAGTTCTTACCTTCTCTGCGGTAGCCCGCCGTCATCGTGCTGAGCATGTCCACAAAGTTTGCAATAAACGGCTCGGCTGCCGGCTGGGCCAACACGAAATCGCTCACAGGTTTATCCGTGCCGCGGAACGGGCGCAGCTCCGGCTCCCAGAACGGGTTCGGCAAAAACCGCACATCCACCACGATGTCCGCGTCCCGTGGCGCGCCGTGCTTAAACCCGAAGGATTGCACCGTCACGTGCTGCCGCTTCTTCGCGATGGTGGCGAAACTGGTTTCGATAGCGCGGCGCAGGTCGTGGATCGACAAATCCGAAGTATCGATGACAATATCGGCCATTTCCTTCATCGCGGACAGCAGCGTTCGTTCGCGCTCGATGCCCACTTGCAGCGTCGCGCTCCCCTGCAACGGATGGGTGCGGCGCACGGTGTCGAAACGCTTAATCAGGACGTCGTCGCGCGCCTCCATAAACAGCACCGTGGGGTTGATGTCGTGGTCGCGCAGCACCGAAATAACCTCCGGCAGGCTGCCGCAAAACTCCCGGGAGCGCACATCGGATACCACCGCAATCTTGTCCACCGGGGAGGTCTTCGCGTCGCACATTTCCACGAAGCTAATAATCAACTCCGGGGGCAGATTATGGGCCACATACCAGCCTAAATCTTCAAGGACGCGGGCCGCGGTGCTTAACCCTGCGCCCGACATGCCGGTGATCAACACCGGTGCGGTTTCAATGGAACGCTCACTCATACGCCCCATACTATCCTCAAGAATTTTGATGCAGCGCCGCGAAAACTGATTGGGCGAGCTTCGGGCCGAAACCCTTCACCGCGGCAAGCTCCTCAACACTCGCCTCCTTCATCTTCGCCACCGAACCAAAATGCTTCACCAATTCTCGACGCCGCGCCTCCCCCAACCCCTTCACCGAGTCCAGCACAGACGTACGCATCCGCTTCGACCGTTGCTGCCGGTGGAATGTGATAGCGAAGCGGTGCGCCTCATCGCGGATCTGTTGCAACAAAAACAACGCCGGGGAGGTGCGGGACAAAATCAGCGGATCTTCCTCCCCCGGCAACCACACTTCCTCCAAGCGCTTGGCCAATCCAATCAACGTGACATCCACAATGCCCAGCGAATCAAACACTTCTTGGGCGGCGTTCACCTGCGGCAAGCCGCCGTCCACGATAAACAATTGCGGCGGGTAAGCGAAGCGCGCCTTCGTGGGCTCATCTTCGAACGCTTCCGCGTCCGGCACGGCGCGCTGATCCTCGTGGTAGCGCTGGAACCGCCGCCGCACCACCTCCGCGATCGACGCCACATCGTTGGAATGCCCATCGCCCGCCGCCTGCTGAATCTTGTACCGCCGATAGTCCGCCTTTTTGGCAAGCCCATCCTCGAATACCACCAGCGACGCCACCACGTCCGTGCCCTGAATGTGGGACACATCCGTACATTCGATGCGCAGGATCGGCTGGTCCAGCATCAGCGCCTCCTGCAGCTCATTCAGCGCTGCGGAACGCGCCGTGAGATCCCCAACGCGCTTCAACTTGTGCTGTTTCAACGCCTCCTGGGCATTGCGCTCCACCGTCGCCGCAAGGTCACGTTTATCGCCGCGCTGCGGGACCCGCACCCGCACCTTGCTCCCCCGCAATTGCGACAACCACGCCTCAAGGTGGTCCCGATCCTCGGGCAACTCAGGCACCAGCACTTCCCGCGGGATCGGGGTGGCGCCGGCGTCCTCATTGGTAGCCGCGTGCTCACTGGCATCACCGTAGAATTGCACCAGGAAGTCCTGCAACATGCGCGGCAACGACCCCGTATTTTCCACCACCCAGCCACGCTGGCCGCGAATCCGCCCACCGCGAATATGGAAAATATGCACCGCTGCCTCAAGGTCATCGGCGGCGGCGGCAATGATGTCGGCGTCGGTGCCATCACCCAACACCACGGCTTGGCGCTCCATCACCTTCGTGATCGCCGCAAGATCGTCCCGCAGCCGGGCGGCCCGCTCGAAATCCAGCTCCTCGGCCGCCGCATGCATGTCCGCTGTGAGTTGCTTGACCACGACGTCGGTATGCCCCGCCATAAAGCTACAAAAACCGTCCACCAATTCGCGGTGCTCAGCGGCACTCACCTTGCCCACGCACGGTGCGCAGCACTTTTCAATGTAGCCGAGCAGGCAGGGGCGGCCCAGCTGCTCATGGCGCCGAAACACGCCTTGCGAACACGTCCGGACCGGAAACACGCGAGTAATCAAATCCAGCGTTTCGCGAATCGCCCAAGCGTGCGAATATGGGCCGAAGTAGCGCACCCCGCGCCGCCGCGGACCGCGGTACACAAAGGCCCGGGGAAACTCCTGGCCGGTGGAAACCGCAAGCATGGGATAGGACTTGTCGTCCCGATACTTGACGTTGAAACGCGGATCGAAGCGTTTGATCCAGGTGTACTCCAGCTGCAACGCCTCCACCTCGCTGGACACCACGGTCCAATCCACCCGGTTGGCGGTGGTCACCATGGTGCGGGTGCGGGGATGCAGTTGGGTAACGTCCTGAAAATAGTTGGACAGTCGCGCACGCAGGTTTTTCGCCTTCCCCACGTAAATAACGCGCCCGTCGGAGTCGCGAAAGGTGTACACGCCCGGCTCCGACGGAATGCTGCCGGCTTTCGGGCGGTAGGTGGCGGGATCTGCCATGCGGCTAGTCCTCCGGCATGTAGCGGTCTTCCAACTCCCGGAACTTCGCCACCGCAGTCACAACATCGCTCCCGTCGGCGGATTGAAATGCCCACATGGGAACAAACTCAAAATCAGGCAACTCGAGGCGCGCCCAACGGTCCGACTTCGGAAACGACAACCCGTACACCACTTCCCACGGGTAGAACCGCGTGCCAATAAAATTCCGCACCTCCACCCCGTCGGCGTTGGCGCGCACGCGGGGGCGCTGCAACCCGAGGGCAACCACGGCGAAGACGATACCCACGCCCACGAAGGCCCACTGATCCACCGTGGTCACGGCGGCGCCCGTGTCCCCAACGGCGACGACCAGCGCCATGAAAACATGCAATGCCAGCACGAGGATCGCGGCAACCCAGGCGATGAGTCTCATGCGACGAGAAGTGACTACCAAATCCCACGGTTTCTCCGTGGTGGTAGCAGCATCTGCGGCGACGAGGCGTTCCGTCGCCTTTTCCTTGGCTTGTTGGGCGTGTTCCTTAGCGAGGTGATCAGTATCCGATGCGGGTTGCGAGGCGTTCACGGGCATAAGTCTAGCCGTTTCATTCATTGTCAAGCACACCGGCGGCCGGCGCGACCAGCGAGCTCCGCCAACTCGCGCACCGCCGCATCCTTATCGGCGGCACCGAATACCGCGGAGCCTGCGACGAACGCGTCGCAGCCAGCGGCCGCCGCCTGCTCAATCGTCGCGGCGGAAATTCCACCATCGATTTCGATCAAAGTGTCTAAACCACGCGAATCGATTTCCGCGCGCAGCAGACGCACCTTTTCCAATTGATCCGGCATGAAGGACTGCCCGCCGAAACCGGGCTCCACGCTCATGACCAAAACGAGGTCGAAATGCTCCAGATCCTTCAGGTACGGCTCAATCGCGGTGCCCGGCCGCAGCGAGAACCCGGCGCGCACCCCCTGCTCACGCAGGTAGTTAGCCAACGCCACGTGGTCATCAACGGCCTCCACATGGAAGGTAATCCCTGTGGCGCCGGCCTTGATGTATTCGTCCACCCACAGCTGGGGCTTTTCAATCATGAGGTGCACATCGAGCGGTTTGTCCGTGACCTTGTGCACATCTGCGGTAATGCTCGGGCCGAAGGACAGGTTTGGAACAAAGTGTCCATCCATGATGTCCACGTGGATCCAATCGGCGCTGGGCACCGCGCCGATCTCCTCCCCTAAACGAGCGAAATCAGCGGCCAAAATAGAAGGTGCGATGAACATACTTGTGAGTTTACGTCACCGGTTTTTGCAGCACCGCAAAGAACATGGCATCGGTGCCGTGTCGGTGCGGCCACATCTGGACGGACTTCTCAGTACCCACGCGCTCCATGCCCAGCACCAGCGGGTGAGCATCGAGCTCTGTGGCACCAAGGTCGGCGACCGCGCGGTCCACCACCTCGCGGGTTTCCCGGAGGTCCGGCGAACAGGTGGAATAGACCACAATGCCGCCCGGTCGCACAAGCTCATACGCGGCACTCAACAGTTCGAATTGTAGAACGCTGAGCTCGGCGATATCGGACTCCTGCTTGCGCCACCGGGCTTCTGGGCGGCGGCGCAAGGCGCCCAAACCGGAGCACGGTGCATCCACCAACACGCGATCGAATCCGGGCTCAAGGCCGGACTGCTTGCCGTCCGCAATGTGCACCGTCACCGGCAAACCACGCGTCAAGTTTTCCACCAAGCGGGCCCGGTGCGGGGCGATTTCCACGGCGTCGACGTGCGCGCCGTCGATCCGCGCCAGCGCGGCAAGGAGCGCGGCTTTACCGCCTGGACCTGCGCAGAGATCCAGCCAGCGGCCGGTGTCCTCACCGCTAAGCGGGGCTTCCGCGACGGCGCGGGCGATGAGCTGGCTGCCCTCGTCTTGCACGGCGGCCAAGCCTTCGCGCACGGGTTCGAGCTCGCCGGGGTCGCCGCCATCCAAATACACGGCGTACGGGGAATATTTTCCTTCCTGCCCACCAGTAATCAATGCGAGCTCCTCCGCGCTCATCTCACCCGGGCGCGCAGCCAAATGCACTTTCGGACGTTCAGAATCAGCTTCGAGCGCCTCCCCCAGCTCCTCAATGCCGATCGTGCGTGCGAAGCTTTCGGCGATCCACTCCGGGTGAGAGTGCCGGAACGCCAACGCCGGAATCTCCCCGGGCGGTGTCGCCTGCTCAAACCACGATTCACGCGAGGAACGTGTCAGCGTACGCATGACCGCATTCGCAAAACCTTTCAGCTTTTCGGTGGTCAAACGTACGGTCGTATCCACGGCGGCGTGCGGCTCCACGCGGGTATACAACACCTGGTAAGCACCTAGGCGCAACGCATCCAACAGCTGCGGGTCGATGCGATCCAGCGGGCGTGTCGACGCCACATCGATCACCGCATCCAGCACCCCCAGGTTGCGCAACGTACCGTACGTAATCTCAGTGGCAAACGCGGCGTCGCGGCCTCGAATACCGCGGTCGCGCAGCATCTTCGGCAACACTAGATTCGCGTACGCATCGTCCACACGCACCTGGGTGAGCACGTCGAAGGCGGCCAGCCGTGCGGCATCCACATCCGGGCGTTCCGCGGCGGCGCGCTGCGCGCTTTGCTGCCGTGCTGATCGCTCACGGGCTTGCTCTTCCTCTTTTTGAACGTACCTTCGACTCCGGGATCGGAAACCGCTCATTGCCACACCATTCCTTCAATATCCTTCGCGCCGCGCGCCCACGCATCGGCTTGCATTTTCGTCTTGCCCGGAGGTTGCACCCAACTGAGACGCACCGCTTGGGTGCCGGTGCCCACCAACACACCGTCCCTTGTTACACGCAACGCGCCCGGTGCGAGGTCTTCACCATCAGTCAGCGCGACGGGGCCCAACTTGAAGCGCTGTTCGCCCGCCTGCGTCCATGCGCCAGGCCCTGGAGTGTGCGCCCTGATCGCACGTTCGATCGCCTCCGCCGGCTGCGCCCAAGCAACCCGCGCGTCCTCCTTGCGAATCTTCGGGGCATAGGTCGCGTCACCTACCTGCGGTGTCGCAACCACCGTACCGGCCTGCAATCCGTCCATCGTGTGCACGAGCAAGTCGCCGCCAACATAGGCTAGCCGGGTCAGCAGGTCGTCCGCGGTGTCGCTAGGCGCGATATCCTCCGTCACCGTGGCGAGCACGTCGCCGGTATCCAGGCCTTCCGCAATGCGAAACACCGAGGCGCCTGTGCGGTGATCCCCCGCCCGAATCGCCGCCTGCACAGGTGCCGCACCGCGCCACGCCGGCAGCAACGAAAAGTGCAGGTTCACCCAACCGTGCGGGGCCACATCCAATAAATCCGGGGTGATCAAATTGCCGTACGCTACAACCGGGATGCAATCCGGGGCAAGCTCCCGCAATCGCTGGCGTATCAGTTGCCCGTCCTCCGTGTCCGGTTTCAAACTGGTGGGCGTGAGCACCTCAATGTTGTGCTGCCGCGCGAGCTGCGCCACCGGCGAGGCTTTCAGCGACCTGCCGCGGCCCTGCTTGGCGTCTGGGCGGGTGAGCACCGCCACGATTTCATGGTCGGAAGCAAGGAGTTTTTCCAGTGCCACCACGGCGGGCTCTGGGGTGCCCGCGAAAACTAACCGCATTGTGTGTACGACCTCTTCCTCTAGGTTGTTGCTCTAGGTTGCTATTGCTGGAACCACTCTGATGTTCGAATCTCGGCCATTGCTTCTTTCCGCAGCGCGGGCGCAAGACGTTTGACAAACAACACGCCGTCCAAATGATCTGTCTCATGCTGCACGCACCGCGCCAGCAGCCCCTCGGCCTCAAACTCGACGTCGTCGCCGTGGATATCCTGACCGGTCACCCGCACGCGGGCGAAACGCTCAGTATCCTTCCGCACTCCAGGAATGGATAAACACCCTTCGATTGCTGTCACCGTGTCTTCGGATATCGGCTCCCACACCGGGTTGACCACGTGCCCGCGCCGCACCTCATGCTCATCCGAGCAATCGAACACAAACACGCGGCGGGTAACACCCACTTGGTTGGCCGCAAGCCCCACGCCCTCGAATTCGTCCATGGTGTCGAGCATGTCGCTGACAAGGGTCGCTAACGCGGCGTCAAACTCTGTAACCTCGTCTGCCTTGATAAGCAAGACTGGGTCTCCAAACAAACGAACATCGCGAACAGCCATAACCTCGGGGCACTCCTTACCTGAACAACACCTAGACAACACCTAGACAACTTGACACCGCGACAACCGTCTGACAACCACGACGCGGCGTTGCGCATCCCACCCATAGTAGCTGGAACAGGCACAAAACCCGAGATTTGTTAACCGATGTGCAGCGGGTCGATCTGCACACGCAACGGCAACAACTCTTTCCGCGTGGCGCGGGCAACCTGCGCGGCCCGCAACGCACGCCCCAACGCCAAGCCCTGGGCCACCGGCACCCGAACAAGGATTCGCTGCGGGGGGCCGTAACGCTGTTCGTCGTATTCCCCGGGGAGTGTCACCCCGGGCGGCAGATCCACCGGGCCGAGGATTTCCCCACCCTCAGGCACCTCCAAAAGTTCAATAAAGTTTTCGAGCGTTTCCGAGGGCGCATCCACCGCTGCCATTCGAACGGATGGAGGAAAGCCGACTTCCGCGCGTTGCGCGAGTTCCGCGGCGGCCGCGCCGATCATGTCCCACCGGATCAGCGCCTGCACCACAGGCAGCCCCGGATCAGCCATCACCACCACTTCCCCGTCCCGGCGCACCAAGGTTGCCGCAGCTGTCCACTTGGCAAGGGTTTCCTCCGCTGCCCGCAAGTCGGGCCGCCCCAACAACGCCCAGGTGTCCAGCAGCACGAGCGCACCGTAACTCCCCTGCGGCTCCGCGCCCGGAGTGGCCACCACCAATTGCGGGCCGTCGTCGATGGCATCGACAATGTGTGCGCCACCCGAGGTGACCACCTTGACGCCGGGGAACGCCCGCCCAAGTTCCTCCGCGGTACGCCCGGCGCCCAACACCACGGCGCGGAGCTTCACCGATCCGCACGCCCCGCAGCGGTAGCGCGAATCTGGGCGGCCGCACCACCGGCAGGTGGGCACCGCGGCCTCACCACCCGTGGGTAAACCCAATGGCCCGTTGCAGTGTCGGCAGCGCGCGGGCGCACCGCACGAACCGCACGCCAAGGTTGGTATGTAGCCAACGCGGGGAACCTGCACCAGCACGGGCTGCCCACGGCCGAAGGCTTTGCGCACGGCTGCAAACGCCGCACTTGGCAGTCTGGCCACGCCCGCGCGCGGGTCCCGTTCCAAGGCGAAGCTGGAATCGGCAGCCGCGAACACATGAGGCATGCGAGTTCGAATCACCTCGCGCGGCGCGACGAGGTTGTGCATCCAGCCGCGGGCCACCAACAATTGGGTTTCCGCGGTCCGCGAATGTCCCGCGATAATCAGCGCGCAATGCTGCTTGGCGCTGCGCATCGTCAATACCTCGCGGGCATGCACATACGGTGCGCGCGGGTCGGACAAGTTTTCGTCTCCATCGTTCACGATCACCGCCAAACGCAAGTTCGGCAGCGGGGCGAATGCGGCGCTGCGGGTGCCAATCACCAATCGCCCCTGCCCGTGCAACACAGATAGAAAGCGTCGATAGCGCGCCTGCGGGCCAAGCGCCGCGCCCAACACCGTAATCTGCTTGGCGGAAACCCACTGCCGGCACGCCGACTCCAGCGTATCGACATCCCGCTGATCCGGCACCACGATCAGCGCACCGCCCCCATCCATCACCGTTTTGATCGCCAATGCGGCAAGCGCCCGCGCCCAATCCTCACCCGGGGCAATCTGCCACGCCGCGCGTGCCTTGGCGCCGGAAAGCACGGCGTCCACAAACGACTCCCCGTAAGCATACGAAGACCATTGCGAAAGGTCCGGTTCCTCCGCTGCCCCGAGTTCCTCCCATGGGGTAGCGAAATCGGACTGCTCGGCGCCTGCATGGCGCGCGGGGATTGCCGCCCGAATGAGGTCGCTTCGAACGCCGGCATACCGGTCCGCCAGCGCCTCAACGAGTTCGCGTGTGGGCAACGGATACACCACATCCGGGGAGATCACTCGTTCCAACCACGCGAGGTCACCTTGATGGTCAGTGTGGGAAGAGCGGGAAATCAGCACGGCGTCGACAAGTCGGCCCGCGAACCGCACGCGCACACGCACCCCGGGTTGGGCTTGCTCGTGCTGCTCAGAATCCACCCGATAATCGAACAGCCGATCAAGGTGCGGAAGGCCAAGTAGCGGGAGCACTCGGGCCACTGGAACCGCGGGCGCAGGCACTCGAGCTGTGGACATGCTGCCATCGTACCCAACCGCGGCGCAGGCCATTGACACAGGGAAACTACCGAGTTAGGCTGTGAATGAATATTCAAACCATTCATTCACGCCGGGATTTTGCCGTCTTACCGGCCAATTTCACAAGGAGAAGCCATGAAAGTAGCGTTGATCACCGCCTTCGTCATCGTCGCAGCCATCATCCTCACGGTCGTCGGGTACTACACAGTGAAGTCGATCGTGTCGCCCAACCCCCACGTCGGCGATCACACAAAACTCGAACGTACGTTCACTACGGAGGAGGAACAAATCATCCGCACCAACCGCTTCACCATCGAAGACCTAGCCAAGCACAACGGCACCGACGGCACGGAAGCGTACGTTGCAATCGACAACGTGGTCTACGATCTCTCGGGCGCTCCATCGTGGGCGAAAGGCATGCACCACGGCGTCAGCGCTGGCACAGATGCCACGGAAGCCTTCGTGCAATCCGTCCACGACAAGCAGATACTACAGAAGCTTCGCGTCGTGGGCGGGTTGGATCCATAGTAGGATGGACACCCATGGACGCTGCCAACCAACGCCTGCTCGACGCAGCCCACACCCAATTCGCACGCAACGGTTACAAGAAGACCTCGGTGGCAGACATTGCGGCTACGGCGGGCGTGGCGGTGGGCAGCGTATACAAGTTCTACCCTTCAAAAAAGGAACTGTTTTTCGAGGTTTACTTCGCCGAAAACGCCCGCATGAAGCGCGACATCGCCAAGCGGATCGATTGGGGGTTTCCGCGGGCGGCGATGCTCGAATTCATGTCCCAGCTTTCTCAGGCGACAGCGCGCAACAAGATTTTGGGCGCGTGGAATGACCCGCAGATCGGCCCTGCACTGCAAGCCGCTGGCTCCGATCGGTGCGAGACCTCCGAATTCCAGGCGTTCCTCACCGAACAATCACAACGCTGGCGGGACGCGGGGCTCATCCCCCACGACTGCTCGCAGGAATTCCTCGAGGCGCTTCTCGACGCCGCGAACAAGATCGACACCGAACTCAACCTCGCACCCGAGGTAACGGTGTTTATCTATGAAGCGATGGTTGAAAAATTATTCGCTTAGGCTGGCGGCGGTCGTCCGTGAGGAACGGATTGTAATGCTGCGCAATCTGCATCGACACCACCACAACCGCCACGCACATTGATGCGATAAACCCGAGGAGGTCTTTGTGCTCCACCAGCACCGTGAGCACTGAAAACCCGATCACACCGGTGGTGAGCAGCATGGCGGCAAGCAGCCGCCGCTGCAGCGGGTCCCGAATATTTGCCATCAAAAATGGCAGCAGGGCGGATAGGGAAAACATTGGCATGATCAATGGAAGCAACACGAGGGTTCCTCCGGGCGTGACGCAAGGCTTTTGGGTGATGAGGCGCCACTTCAAGCGCCACCCCAACCACGCTAGCAACGTTTCAAAGATATTTCTATGATTGTTTTCACATCCATAGGTTTGGCTGCAATATTTTCCGGTTGACGGAGCCGGTGGCAACCGCCAACCGGGACGACGCTACAGCGCTTCGGCGATCGCGGCGTCGATAATGCTTAAGCCTTCCTCAAGCTCGGCGGCGCTGATGTTCAACGGCGGAACCACATGCATGCGGTTGAAATGCGTAAACGGCCACAACCCGCGTTGCTTACATGCCGTAGCCAACGCAGCCATCGGGGCGTTTTGTTCCGCGGTTGGGTTGAACGGCACCAATGGCTCGCGCGTGTCCTTGTCTTTGACAAACTCAATCGCCCAGAACATGCCGACGCCACGGACGTCACCGACACAATCATAGGTGTCGCGCATCGCTTCCAGGCGCGGACGGATGATTCGCTCCGCGAGGTCGTTGACGTGTTTGAAGGTTTGTTCCTCTTCGAAAATCTGCAAGGTTTCCACGCCGGGCGCGCACGCAAGCGGGTGCCCGGAATAGGTCAACCCGCCGGGGAATGCGCGAGTGCCAAACGTCGCGCGAATCTCGTGTGAAATCAACACCCCGCCAAGCGGCACATAGCCCGAATTCACGCCCTTGGCAAAGGTGACGAGGTCCGGAAGCACATCGAAATGTTGGTAGGCGAACAACGCTCCCGTGCGGCCGAAGCCCGCCATCACCTCGTCGGCGATGTACACGATGCCGTGCCTGTCACACAATTCCCGAACGCCTTGAAGGTAGCCCGGCGGCGGCACCAGGATACCGTTGGTGCCAACCACGCTTTCGATGATGATCGCAGCAATCGTCTCCGGCCCCTCCAACAGGATTTGCTGCTCGAGGTGCGCGAGCGCGCGGGCAGATTCCTCCTCCGGGGTGGTGGCGTAAAACACGCTGCGATACAGGTACGGGCCGAAGAAGTGTACGACGGAGGTGTCGCTGGGTTCGTTCGCCCAACGCCGTGGGTCGCCGGTGAGGCTGATGGCGGTGGCGGTGGCCCCGTGGTACGACCGGTACATCGACATAACTTTTCGTCGCCCCGTGTGCAGGCGCGCCATCCGCACCGCGTGCTCCACCGCATCCGTGCCACCGTTGGTAAAGAACACATTGGCAAAATGATCGCTGCCGGCGGCTTCGACGATGCCTTGCGCCAACTTCGAACGAGTTTCCTCCGCAAAGCTCGGCGCCACCGTAGCAAGGCGTTCGGCTTGACGTTTGATAGCCGCCACGAGCCGCGGATGCTGGTGCCCGAGGTTAAGGTTCACCAATTGTGAGGTGAAGTCCAAGTACTTGTTCCCATCGTGATCCCAGAAATAGCTCCCGCTGCCGGACGCCACCGGCACGGGCGAAATCAGGTCTTGGGCCGACCAAGAATGAAACACATAAGACCGGTCAAGGCCTACAACGTCAGCGTTTGTTGTCATCGGATCCAACTTTCAATGAGATGATGGGGCGATTAGTGGGTGGGAAAACCCAGGTTGATTTGGGACTCGTTCGGCAGCGGCCAACGGCTGGTCACCACCTTGCGGCGGGTGTAGAAATTGAACGATTCTGGACCGTACATGTGCGTATCACCAAAGAGGGACTCCTTCCAGCCGCCGAAGGAAAACGCGCCGATTGGTACCGGAATTGGCACATTGATGCCCACCATGCCGACCTCGATGGCGAACTCGAATTCGCGGGCAGTTCGGCCGTCGCGGGTAAACAGCGCCGTGCCGTTGGCGTAGCGATTTGCGTTGATCAGCGACACTGCTTCATCGTAGGTGCCCACCCGCGCGATGCATAGCACTGGGCCGAAGATTTCCTCGTCGTAGCACGGCATGCCGGGGCGGACATTGTCAATAATGGACGGCCCAATGAAAAATCCTTGCGAATCCCCGAAGTCCCAACTCCTGCCATCAACAAGCAGTTTCGCGCCGTGCCGCTCCGCGTCCGCCACAAATCCGGTGATTCGTTCGAGCGAATCTTTGGTGATCACCGGGCCCATTTCGGCGTCCGGATCGTCGAAGGCACCGACCTTGAGGGCGTTGGTTCGCGCCACGATTTTCGCCACGAGCTCATCGGCGATATCACCGACGGCGACCACCACCGAGATCGCCATGCAACGCTCCCCCGCGGAGCCGTAACCTGCGGAAACTGCGGCGTCGGCTGCGGCGTCGAGATCCGCGTCGGGCATCACCACCATGTGGTTTTTCGCCCCGCCAAGCGCCTGCACGCGCTTACCATTGCCCGCCGCGCGGGTATAGATCGCTTTCGCCACTGGCGTGGAACCCACAAAACTTACCGCTCGAACACGCGGGGAATCCAGCAGTTGGTCCACCACCGCCTTATCGCCGTGCACCACGTTCAGCACGCCCGGCGGCAACCCGGCATCTGCAAACGCTTGCGCAATCCAATTCGCCGCCGACGGGTCCCGTTCACTGGGTTTGAGGATCACGGTATTGCCAGCGGCGATCGCGGTGGTAATCATCCACAGCGGCACCATCGCCGGAAAATTGAACGGGGTGATGCAGGCGACCACGCCGAGGGGCTGACGCGTTTGGTGCACGTCAATACCTCCGGCCGCCTGTTCCAAATGCTCGCCTTTCATGTGGTGCACCAAGCCCGCGCAGAACTCCACGTTTTCTAAGCCGCGGGTGATTTCCCCGGCGGCATCCGACAACACCTTGCCATGTTCCTGGGAAATAATGCGTGCCAGTTCGTCCGCGCGTGCGGAAATAATCTCGCGCAGCCGGAACATGATGTTCGCACGCTTGGCCATGCCGGTGGCGCGCCAGGCGGGAAACGCCTCTTCCGCGGCGTCGATAGCCTTTTCGAGGGTGGTGGGGCTGGCGAAGGCGACGCGGCCGATCTCGACCCCGGTCGACGGATTCATAATCGCGCCGGTGCGGTCGGAATCGTGCGTGAGTTCTCCCCCGATAACGTGTTGTACGAGCATATCGCAACCTCCTGTGACGTACTGTACGAATACCGCGTTGAACTGCGGCATTACGAGCTTCTCCGCCCATGCTAAAGGCGCACAACGGGCGGCAATAGGCTCGTAATGTCACCGAAGAATCGGAAAGTGGACACACTGTTAACCTTGCACTTGGTACGGTGATCGTAGCAGCAGTCCTGCACCCGGCGACAAGGACACACCAATGGCTTCGAACGAACGCATCGACGAGTGGCAATACGGGCACTACCTCACCATCCGGGATGTCCTCGATTCGCCCACCTTAGCGAAAGCGCGAGTAGAGGCGTTCTGCCCGCCGGAAGCGCTCGACCGGCCAGTGCGGTGGGTGCACGTTGCCGACGCCGTGCGCACCGGCGCCCTCTTGCAGGGTAGCGAGCTGCTCCTTACCACCGGTATCGCGTGGAGCGATCGAGCTGACGAGCGAATTGGCATGATCGCAACATTCGCACAAAGATCCGTGGCGGCAATCGTGCTCGAGCTTGGCTCCCATTGGCGGCAAGTGCCGGCCGACGTGGTCAACGCGTGCCAGCACTACGACATTCCGCTGCTGGCCATCCACGACGAAGTGAAATACGTGGAATTGACGGAGTACATTCACACGCTGTTGCTGGAACACAAGGTTCGGCAGGTCAACGCGATCCACGACGTTACAGAGTCGTTTACCTCGCTCATGGTCAACGGCGCCCCAACCACCCAAATTTTGGCGCACGCTAGCCGGCTGCTGCAATGCCCGGTGGTACTGGAAGACCTGTCCCACCAGGTGGTTGCGTACGCGGAGGGGCACATGCCGCCCAGCACCCTGCTGCATAATTGGAGCGAGAAATCCCGACGGTGGTCCGCCGCGATCGGCAACTACGGCACGCTCACGCAATGCGTCACCGTGGACGCCGACAACGCCATCGGCGCGCGGGCTGTGGTCCGCGCCCTCACCAGTACCCCCAACAAACACCAGCACCACGACGCCGAATTGTGGACCATGATCGACGTGCAAGCACGCGGCGTAGCGTGGGGTCGTTTGTTCTACCGAGGTCGCAGCCTCAGCGACGCCGGCGGCGACCATATTTTAAGCCAGGCGGCCATCACGCTTGCCATGGAGCGACTTGGATCCACAAACCCATATTCATGGGTGGACCTGATTGAAAAAACCGCGATTGAGCGGCTGGTACACAATAAGTACACCACCGTCCACGGCGTGCAGGAGGTGCTATCCGCATCCGGGTTCCGCATGGAAGGCAGGCACCTTTTCGCACTGCTGATGGAACACCACGGTAGCTACATCGAACCCACGGTGTACCGCAAGGAAATCCGAAAAACGTTTCAAGATGCGGATTTTCTGGCTACTGAGCTGGAATCAAACCCACGCTTGGTCATCGCGGCACTGTCCATTCCCGCGGATCCGGTGCACCACAACATCACGGAACCGCTCCACGCCATGGCCGAGCGCATCTGCGACAGCCACGACGCGAAATTGCGAATCATTTGTTCAAGCGCGAGCGAGACAACGTTGCAACTCTCTGCACTCATCCGCCAGCTTTCCTTGGCCACGCCTACCCCCATGCCGCGCGCCCGGGTGACCATCGTGCCATTAAGCCGCACCCCGTTGGAAAACCTGCTGCTCACCTTGCGCGACGACGTGCGCGTGCAGCACTATGTCAACTCCACGCTCGATCCGCTCCTCATGTACGACAAAAACCACCACGGGGACCTAGTGGAAACGCTCACGGCGGTGCTGGCACACCCGACTTCCCGGACCGCCGCGGCGCAACGATTGCACCTGTCCCGCACCGCGCTCTACGGTCGCATCGCCACAATCGAACGTTTATTGGACATGGATTTGAGCGATGGAGAAACCATATTCAGCCTGTCGCTCGCATTGAAAAGCATGCGTGGCAGCGCGGACGCATCAACGTTGAAACACAACATTGCCGTTGCGAGCGTCGACCAGCGCACGGACCGATGACGTGGTAAAACGCCAGTTCGGTTTCCACAGCGGCCAAACGGACTGCACACACCGCAATTGAAATTGCGCGCCTAGCTTGAGTCTTCGAAGCAACACGGTAACCACCGCGCGGTGTGCAATATTGATTGCCTGCTGCTCGGTTGCGCGCCATGCCGGATTTTCCGGCGCTACGAGCTGCACACAAACACCGTCCAATTCCTGCGGTAGCGGAATCTCTGGGAGCAATTCAGCCGCCTCCCAAGCGGTAATCAAGGGTGTTGATGAACTACGATCAACCACCACCTGATACTGACGCCCCTGCAACGACTTTGCCGGGCCAGCGAACAACCCATCGGCCTGCACCTCAAACACCACGCCGAACAACGGAAAATACGTCAACATTGGGTCGGCCACCGGCAGCGGCTGCCGCCACGCATCTTCGGCAAGTTGAGCCGCCTGCGCGGCAGGAATGCGCACCGGCAACGCCGCGGAAAAGTGTTCCTCGGGTGTGATCATCGAGCCCCTTGTTCCGGCGGAAATTGGTTGAGCAACGTCGGGTCGGTCGAAATATCTGAACGAAAATTCGCGGGTGTGAGCCGCGCGGTGTCCGCGATAGCGAGCTGCACCCGCTCCGAGACGGGATGGCTACGCTGAGTGGCCAATGAGCCGATGATCATCGCCAACGTCGAGGAGGCTAAACCAGCCAACAGTGGGTCCAAACCGGTGCTTTCCGTAAGCCCGCTTTGCTGCCACAACACCACCATGACAGTGCCCGCAAGCATGGACGCCACCGCGCCCACCGCGTTCGCTTTCCTCCACCACACCGCACACACATAGGCAGGCACGAAGGCGCCGCCAAGAATGGAGGTGGCGAAAACTACCAGTTCAAACACCGCAGGAGGCTGCCAAAACGCCAGTACAATGCCCCCGAAGGCGAGTACGAGCACTGAAATTCGAGAAATCCACACCGCGTGGCGTTCGCTCATATCGGTGATGAAAAACCGGCCGAAAATATCGCGAGAGGCGATCGTAGAGGCTTGGAGCAACAACGCGTCTGCGGTGGACATGATCGCCGCCATCACCGCGGCCATCACTATCCCCACCCCCGCGCTCGGCAGCACGATCTTCGCAGTTTCAAAAATGGCCTGTTGGGGATCATCCAAATTCGGCAGAATCAGCAACGCAAACACCCCGATAATGTAGGGCGCGGGGATAAACAGAAGGTTAAACACCGTGGAATACACGCCGGCGCTGCGGGCCACGGAAGGTTGTTTCATGGCCATGTGTGACACCACCACGTGCGGCCACCCCATATAGCCAATGGAAAACAGCAACAATGCGCCGAGGATCACGCCCCATTGCCCCTGATAGCTTAATTCCGCGCCCCACATGGTGAGCAAATTCGGGTTCATATTGCCCACCTGCTCATTGCCAGAAGTAAAGCCACCGACGTGTTGCAATGTGGCTATGAAAATCCACACCATGCCGATCAACATCACAATCGCTTGCACAAAATCCGTATATGCCACGGCGAGGTACCCGCCGAGAAAGGTGTACAACACAATGACACCCACAGCGATTAGCAGCGATATTTCGAAGCTAAACCCAGTGACGGAGGCAAGCCCAGAACCGCCCGCTATGAATTGCGAAAGCACGTACAAAAACAGGCAGATGAGCGCCACTGGCGCGGCAACGATCCGAACCCACTTACTTTCATATCGGTGTTCGAGGTATTCGATGGATGTTAACGAGCCGAGCTTTTGTGAAAGTTTGCGCATCCGGCGCCCCAACACGGAGAGGTTAATGATGCCGCCGCCGATGTCGCCGAGGGCGTACCACATGCTGAAATAGCCCTGCGTATACGCGAGCGAACCGGCCCCGAGGAACATATACCCCGACATTGAGGAAGATTGCAGGCGCAGCGCCGTCACCGCCGGCCCGAGCGAGCGATCCCCGAGCAAATAGCTTTCAGAGTCACTGGAGGAACGCTTCGCCGTCCACACCCCGATGCCGGCCATGGCGGCGAAGTAGATAATCAAAAATACCAGCGGCAGGCTCATGCGTTCGCCCCTGTTTCAACCTCGTCGGCGAGGTGCCAGTCTTTGCTGATCACCCAAAAGGCCGCCGTATAGAGAATCCAAAACACTGACACGCCGACGACGGCGACAACAGTAAACGTGGGTAAGCCGAACATGGCATCATCCCCTCACAAACACGAAGAAATTTATGTCTTAGGTCACACTCAAGCATTGGAGTGTCACTTCCGATAGCTGCATTCTGTGCACAAAACCCAACAATGTTGACATTCTGTACCTTGTCTGGCTTCTTTCACGCGCGGTTCAATGGTGTCAACGGGGTCAACGCAGCACACCAACAGCCAGCGACACCCCCACCGACCAGGCACAAAGGAGTTCGACATGACCGACCATCACGCAACCGCCGACGCGTTCGACGAGGCGACGTTTTTAGCGGACTTTCACTACACCACCAGGTTCGGCGCGACTGCCGCGAACGGGGTGGACCGCCAAGCCGGAACCGCCGAGCATGGCGCAATCCGCGATTGGTTTACCGCCCGCGCGCGCGATTTAGGTTTCACCATCAAGGTCGATGAAATAGGAAATGTGTTCGCATCTTTGGAGTTTGTGCCGGGCGCCGATCACGTATACCTCGGCTCGCACCTCGATAGCCAACCACTGGGCGGCAGGTTCGACGGTACGTACGGGGTGATGGCCGCCCTCTACGCGGCCGCCCGCATCAAAGCGCTTGCCGACGCCGCGGAACTCACCCCCACCCACAACATTACGGTTGTGGATTGGTTTAACGAGGAAGGCGCTCGGTTCGTTCCCTCGCTGATGGGTTCAAACGTGTTCGCGGGGTTTTGGGATTTGCAGGCGACACTGGAAACCAAAGACCCCAAGGGAGTTACCGTCCGCGAAGCGCTCGAACAAATCGGCTACCTCGGCGCGGACACTCCCCCGCCGATCGGCAGCTACGCGGAGCTGCACATCGAGCAGGGGCGGGTGCTGGAACGTGAGGGCATTACCATCGGCGCGGTGGATCAATCCTGGTACACCCAAAAACTAGTGGTGCAGGTGCTTGGCGAACAATCGCACACTGGGGCGACCATCATGGCGGATCGGCATGACGCACTCGTCGCAGCCTCCGAGATCGTACTGCTTGCAGAACGGGTTGTTGCCGGCTTCGAACCCGAGCAAATCGTCACTTCTGTAGGCAAATTCGATGTGCTGCCCAATTCCCCGATCGTGGTACCGCGCCAGGTGGACCTTGTCATTGATATCCGTGCCAATGAGCGCGCGGACGTGGAGAAAGCTCGCGACCTGCTCAAAGAGCAGATTCAAGAGGTTGCGCAGCGGCGCGAGCTCACCATCACGGCCGAGGATTTTGATATTCGCGATATTCAGCATTACCCCGTCGAAGGCATGGAATTGACGGAAAAGGCGTGCGCGGATGCGCGGGCGTCGGTACGCCGAATGCGCACCATGGCGGGCCACGACTCCGTGGTGATGAACCGGATCGTACCGGCAGTGATGGTGTTTATCCCTTCCATTGGCGGTATCTCCCACTGCGAACGCGAGTTCACTACCGATGAGGACATGGTCACCGGTGTTGAAGTACTCACTGACATCGCCCTACGCATGGTTACTGGGGCGCTCGACGATGTTGCGCCCGGCGAACCCCACACGGAATCCTAACCCAGCCTCACCCCACAGCGACCACCACCACGGCCAACCATTCGAAGGAGAGTTTGCACGCATGACCACCACGTTTATTCACGGCGGGACCGTGGTTTCGGCCACCGGCAAGCATCGCGCAGATGTGCTTATCGACGGTGAGACCATCGCCGCAGTCCTCGACCCAAACTCAGTGTTGCTGGGACACGATCTCAAAGAATCCGCCGACCAGGCCATCGACGCGACAGGGATGTATGTAGTACCGGGCGGCATCGACGCCCACACGCACATGGAGATGCCGTTCGGCGGGACTACCGCCGCGGACACGTTTGAAACGGGCACCCGCGCGGCAGCGTGGGGCGGCACCACCACGATCATCGACTTCGCCATCCAACGCTATGGCGAACGCGTATTTGATGGTTTGGAAGCGTGGCACAACAAAGCCCGCGGCGAATGCGCGATCGACTACGGCTTCCACCAGATCATCGGCGAAGTGAACGTCGACTCCCTTCAGGCCATGGAACGTCTGCCCGATGAAGGCGTGTCCAGCTACAAAATGTTCATGGCATACCCCGGCGTGTTTTACAGTGACGACGCCCAGATTTACCAAGCGATGCGAAAAGCCGCCGACACCGGGCTGCTCACCATGATGCACGCCGAAAACGGACCTGCCATCGATGCGATGGTGGCCGAACTGCTCGCCCAAGGAAAAACGGACCCGTACTATCACGGCGTCGCCCGCGCCTGGCAAATGGAGGAAGAAGCCACGCACCGTGCGATCATGCTTGCGAATCTCACGGGGGCGCCGCTGTATGTGGTGCATGTGTCTGCCAAGCAAGCGGTGCATCAACTCGCAGCCGCGCGCGACGGCGGGCACAACGTGTTTGGTGAAACCTGCCCCCAATACCTATATCTTTCCCTCGAAGATCAACTCGGCGCGCCCGGCTTCGAGGGGGCGAAATGGGTATGCTCCACGCCGTTGCGCTCCAAGCATGAGCACCACCAAGATCACATGTGGCAGGCGCTACGCACCAACGACATCCAAATGGTATCCACGGATCACTGCCCGTTCTGCTTCAAAGAGCAAAAGGAACTCGGCCTTGGTGACTTCTCTAAAATTCCAAACGGTATCGGTTCGGTGGAGCATCGGATGGACTTGATGTACCAGGGCGTGGTCAATGGCAATATTTCCCTCGAGCGCTGGGTGGAAATCACGGCAACCACGCCTGCGCGAATGTTCGGCTTATACGGCAAGAAGGGCGTGATCGCGCCGGGCGCGGACGCCGATATTGTGCTGTACAACCCCAATGGTCACACCAAAATCGGCATCAATGACACCCACCACATGAACATGGATCACTCCGCCTGGGAAGGCTTTGAAATCCAAGGCCATGTGGATACCGTGCTTTCCCGCGGGCGCGTGCTCATTCGTGATAACGAATACGTCGGCTCCAAAGGCCACGGCAACTACCTCCATCGAGGCGCTTGTCAATATTTGATCTAGGCGGCAGCCGCTCGGGGTTGAGCTGTGTGCGCTGGCCTCACGTGTCGAGGCCGGCGGCCTGCCGCAACTCCGCCACGCGGTTGGCACGCTCCCACGGCAAGTCCAAATCGGGGCGTCCAAAATGACCGTAGGCGGCTGTTTGCGCATAGATTGGGCGGCGCAGATCCAACTCGCGAATGATCGCAGCCGGGCGCAAGTCGAACACCTTGGCTACGGCTGCTTGGATTGCTTGGTCATCCAAGCCGTCCGCCGCAGTACCGAAGGTTTCCACATACAGCCCCACTGGCTTCGCGCGCCCAATTGCGTATGCGACCTGCACCTCCACACGGTCGGCAAGGCCCGCGGCAACCACGTTTTTGGCCACCCACCGCATGGCGTACGCCGCAGACCGGTCCACCTTGCTGGGGTCTTTGCCGGAGAATGCTCCACCACCGTGACGAGCCATCCCGCCATAGGTGTCCACGATGATTTTGCGGCCGGTCAAACCCGCGTCCCCCATCGGGCCACCAAGGATGAACGAACCGGACGGGTTCACCAGCAGCTGCAAATCATCCCCGACATACTGTTCAAGCCCGGCCTCCGCAATCACCCAATCGACCACATGCTCGCGCAGCTGTTGCGCCAGCCAAGCTTGAGTCACGTCCGGATCGTGCTGGGTAGAAATCACCACTGTGTTCAAATGGCTGGGAAGATTATCGCTAGTGTAAGCGAACGTCACCTGGGTTTTGCCGTCAGGACGCAAATGCGGGACAATGCCCTCCTTGCGCACCTGGGTGAGCCGGCGCGCAAGTTGATGGGCTACAGAAATCGGCAGCGGCATGTACTCTGGGGTTTCGTTGGTGGCATACCCGAACATGAGTCCCTGGTCGCCGGCGCCGCTGCGGTCATCCTCTTCAACCTCGCCGCCGGAGCGCACCTCATGTGAATTATCGACACCCGCGCCAATCTCCTGGCTTTGCTCACCAATCGCCACCGTCACGCCGCACGTAGTGCCGTCGAAACCAACTTCAGATGAAGTAAAACCAATATCCCGCAGCTTGTTGCGAACCAACTGCGGGATTTCTACGTAACCACCGCACCGAACTTCACCTACGATGTGCACCAAACCAGTGGTCACCACGGTTTCCACGGCAACTCGGGAACACGGATCCACGCTCAGCATGGCGTCCAAAATGGTGTCCGAAATGGCGTCGCAAATCTTGTCCGGGTGGCCTTCGGTCACAGATTCGCTGGTGAATAGGCGGTACTGCGCCTCAGGTAGCTCCATTACTTCAAATCCTTATGCTTCAAACGCGCGCGAAGATGCGCCAGACAACATCAATCTAGACTAAGCGGTCTAAATGAGCAACTGCGCACCACACCCCCACCACGCGCCGCGTCAGCGCCCCACTGCCTCAATCACATCCCAAATTTGCGCCGCCACCTCAAACTTGGTGCCGGGCGCTACCTCAATGACGTCACCGTCGGCGGTCAGCACCCAACCTGCGTTCGTGGCTTGGCCGAACACTTTTCCGTTGCCGACCTCATTACACATAAGAACGTCGCAGCCCTTGCGTCGCAATTTATCTTTGCCATGTTCGAGGGCGCTGTGTTTCGAATCTCCGGTTTCGGCCGCGAAGCCGACGATGGTTTGCCCCGGCCGCCGGTCAGCGACCAGCCCGGCGAGAATATCGGGGTTTTCCACCAACTCCAAGCGCGAAAGCGCGTGCGAATCCTTGCCTTTTTTCAACTTCACAGTCGCGGCCTGAGCCGGGCGAACATCAGCCACCGCCGCGGCCATCACAATGATATCGGCGTCCGCGGAGGACTCTTCGATAGCTTCCTGCATCTGCACGGCAGATCCGACGCGGATGATCCTGGCCCCGGGCGGCGTCGGCAAGCTATCCGTAGCGCCGGCCACGACGGTAACGTCCGCCCCGCGCTGCACAGCAACTTCGGCTAGCGCAAAACCCTGCCGACCAGACGATCGATTACCGAGGTAACGCACTGGGTCGAGGTCTTCCTGTGTTCCCCCCGCGCTGATTACTACGCGCGTGCCCGCCAGCGAACGTTGCAGCGCATGCCCCGACATAGCCAATTGCGCCATTGCGGCGATTTGTTCGGGTTCCGGCAAGCGCCCCGGACCGGTATCCTTGCCGGTCAGACGTCCGTGCGCAGGCTCCAGCACGACGATCCCCCGGTGCCGCAGCGTTTCGACGTTCGCGCGAGTCGCCGCATGATGCCACATTTCGGTGTGCATCGCCGGCGCCACCACGATGGGACAGGTCGCTACCAAACAAGTGGCCGTCAGCAAATCATCAGCCCTGCCCGCGACCAAACGGGCGAGCAAATCGGCGGTCGCGGGCGCGATCACCACCAAATCCGCCTGCTGCCCAAGATTCACGTGCCGAACCTCATCCACGGCGTCGAACACGGATGTGGAAACAGGGTTGCCAGACAGCGCTTCAAACGTCGCCGCACCAACGAACTTCAGTGCGGTTGGGGTAGGAACCACGTGCACGCGGTGCCCCTGTTCCGTAAACAAACGCACCAGGTGGCAGGCCTTGTAGGCCGCGATACCGCCGGAGACGCCGACGACGATGTTCTTACTCACGGCGGTGTGTGGGTTCCTTTATCCCTCAGTGTGGTCCAACATGCGCGCGTTGATTTCGCTCAACGCGATCGTCAGTGGTTTCTGCTGCCCGACGGGCGTCACCAGCGGGCCCACAAACTCGAACACACCTTCATCTGCCTGCTGGTAGTAGCTATTAATCTGGCGGGCGCGCTTCGCGGCAAAAATCACCAAAGCATACTTGGAGGACACTTTGTCAAGCAGATCGTCGATCGGGGGGTCAGTAATCCCGATCGGAGGATCAAAAACGTCCTGGTTATTGGCAGTCACGTTAGTCACATACACCTTTTCAGCAGTGTTTCAATAATAAAAATGTTACGCACCGAGCAAAATCGCACGAATATCGGCAACCGTTTGTTCGATGTCGTCGTTGACCACAATATGGTCGAACTCGTCTTGGGCGGCCAATTCACCGCGGGCAGTTTCCAAACGACGAGCAATGACGTCCTCGGATTCAGTGCCACGGCCAGTCAACCGCTGCACCAGCACCTCCCATGACGGGGGCGCAAGAAACACCGAATGAGCTTCCGGCATTTCGCGGACCACATTACGGGCGCCGACCAGATCAACCTCAACAAGGACAGGCCGACCCTCAGACAAGGCCTCGCGCACAGGCCCGGCAGGAGTTCCAGAACGCTGCAACCCACCGTGAATGTCCGCCCACTCGAGCATTTCACCACGGTCAATGGTGTCTTGGAACTGCTCCCACGTTACAAAGAAGTAGTCCCGACCATCCACCTCACCAGGACGCGGGTCGCGGGTCGTCATGGAGACGCTGAAGTACAGGTCCGGAACCTCATCGCGCAACCGCGCAACAACCGTAGATTTTCCTACGGCAGAAGGGCCGACCAACACTACGAGGCGACCCAACGAACTAGCTGCAGACAATTACGACGTCCCTGTCTTAGTCTTCGTCGCTGAAACCGAAACGCTCCAACAACGCGCGACGCTGACGGTCACCTAAGCCGCGAAGGCGACGAGTCTGGGCGATCTCCAACTCGTCCATAATCTCCTTAGCCTTCACTTTGCCTACCTTCGGCATTGCTTCAAGCAACGCCGAAACCTTAGTCTTACCGATGATTTCGTCGGTTTGAGCCTGGGCCAATACCTCCTTGAGGTTGGTGCCACCGCGCTTGAGCTTTTCCTTCAGCTCTGCACGTGCCTTGCGGGCCTCAGCGGCCTTCGCGAGGGCTTCCTTGCGCTGCTCGTCGGTCAACTTGGGAAGGGCCACGGGGTTCCTCCGATTCAAATAAACGGTCAATGTTCTTTCGGTAATGTCTACCAGATTTCGGCGGCCTACAGAACACCTGCAGACAACCGAGCCGGGATCAGCATAGCACTATCTCGGAAAAGTCAAAGGTGGGCGCGTCGAAATCCCACGTCGCGAGCCTTGAGAAAGCACGTTTTTATGCCGACAGTTACCTGGGAAAACCCGGAAAGCTCAACGCTTCCCGCGCCACAGATTTCCGCAGGTCAGCCACATGTGGGCCTGCCAACAAAATCCCTCGAGACATGTTCGGGAAGACCAAATGTTCGATGCCTTGAGCGAGTTCGCTCACATCCGCTGCGGTCGCGCCCTGCGCCCCAACACCGGGCATGAGCACTGGGCCACAAAGATGTTTCAGCTCGGGCGTGTCGGACAGCGTCGCGCCAACCACGACGCCGACATTGCCAACGCCACTGTGGCGAGCATTATCGGCAGCTGCGCAATCCACTATTTGTTGGCTAAGCGACACCCCGGAAGCGTCCACGCAATCCTGCACCTGACGGCCCTCCGGGTTCGAGGTAGCAGCCAACACAAACACTCCTCTACCCGTACGTTCAGCCAGCGTTAACGCAGGCGCCAACGCACCATAACCCAGGTAAGGGGATACTGTGACCGCATCGGAAACCAACGGGGAATCGTCGTCCAACCAAGCGGTGGCATACGCGGCCATGGTGGACCCAATATCGCCCCGCTTGGCGTCGGCGACCACCAACGCCCCCTGCGCGCGCAGGGCCGCGATCGTCTGTTCGAGGATTTCGAAGCCGGCGGAACCGAAGGCCTCATAGAAGGCTACCTGCGGCTTGACCAGGGCGACGGTATCCCCAAACGCTTCCACACACACGCGCGAAAACTCTGCCAGGCCATGCACATTCACTGGCAACGACCACTGCTCGAGGAGCGCGGGGTGCGGGTCAATACCGACGCACAGGCGGCTGCGGGCGGCCGCGACGTCGAGAAGCTGTTCGCCGAAGGTCATGTGTAATCCAGTTCTTGGAGGGGACAGACGGTGAGTTCGCCGGCGCGCAACGCCTCAATGCCCTGCACAGCGGCGGTCACACCCTGCACCGTGGTCACCAGCGGAATGCCCATATGGACCGCGGCGGCGCGGATATCGTAACCATCGTGCCGAGCCCCGGCAGAACCCGCAGGTGTGTTCAAAATAAGGTCCACCTCACCGTTGCGGATGCGATCGATGATCGATACGCCCTCGCCTTCGTTTTTCACGTCGGAGTGCTTAAACACCGTCTCGCACGGCACGCCATTGCGGCGCAGCATGCCCGCCGTACCCGCCGTAGCCAACATTGTGAACCCAAGCGACGCGAGGCGCTGGATTGGGAAGATCAGCGTACGCTTATCACGATTGGCCACGGAAACGAACACAGTTCCGGCCGTGGGCAAGGCCCCGAACGCACCGGCTTCCGCCTTCGCATATGCGGCGCCAAAATTATCGGCCAACCCCATGACCTCGCCCGTTGACTTCATCTCCGGGGTGAGCAGGGAATCCAGCATGCTGCCATCCGGGCGACGGAACCGGTGGAACGGCAGTACGGCTTCCTTGACGGCGATCGGGGCGTCGAGAGGCAGCGAACCGCCGTCATAACCGGCGGGGATCATCCCCTCCTCGCGCAACTCGGCGAGGGTGGCACCCAGCATGATGCGGGCGGCGGCCTTGGCCAGCGGTGTCCCCGTCGCCTTGGACACGAACGGCACGGTGCGGGATGCGCGCGGGTTCGCTTCGATCACGTAGAGGATGTCGTCCTTGAGTGCGAATTGCACGTTCATCAGCCCTTTAACGCCGATACCATGTGCGAGCGCGGTGGTGGACTTGCGCACCTTTTCAATGTCTTCCGCACCCAGGGTCATCGGCGGCAGCGCGCAGGCGGAATCGCCGGAGTGGATGCCCGCCTCCTCGATGTGCTCCATCACGCCGGCAAGGTACACCTCGGTGCCGTCGCACAACGCGTCGACGTCGATTTCGATGGCGTTGTCGAGGAAGCGATCCACCAACACCGGATGATCACTCGTAATTTCCGTTGCACGTTCGATGTAGTTGCGCAGCGAGGCTTGGTCATACACGATTTCCATGCCGCGGCCACCGAGCACATACGACGGCCGCACAAGCACCGGGTACCCAATGCGCTCGGCGACATCGCGGGCTTGCTCGTAGCTGGTCGCGGTACCAAACGCGGGAGCGGGAAGCTGGGCCTGGCGCAACACTTCACCGAACTCGCCGCGATCTTCGGCGAGGTTGATTGCCTCCGGTGTGGTGCCTACTACCGGAACACCCGCATCGCGTAAACGTTCGGCTAGGCCGAGAGGGGTTTGGCCGCCAAGCTGAACAATGACGCCGGCGACGGTGCCGGACTGCGACTCCGCGTGGTACACCTCCATGACATCTTCAAACGTCAACGGTTCGAAATAGAGGCGGTCAGCGGTGTCGTAGTCGGTGGAAACCGTCTCCGGGTTGCAGTTGACCATGACAGTCTCATAACCCACGCGCGACAATTCGAGGGCGGCGTGCACACACGAATAGTCAAACTCGATGCCCTGGCCGATGCGGTTCGGCCCGGAACCCAAAATGATGACCTTTTCCTTTTCGGTCTGTGGGGTCACTTCGGATTCGGCGGCGGGGTCGAGCTCGTACGCGGAATAGTGGTACGGGGTCTTAGCCTCGAACTCAGCGGCGCATGTGTCCACGGTTTTAAAGACGGGTCGGATGCCGAGCGACCAGCGCAGTCGACGCACCCCGTCCTCGCCGGCGAACTCTGGGCGCAGCACCGCGATTTGACGGTCCGACAGGCCAAAGAACTTAGCGCGGCGCAGCAATTGTTCGCTGAGCACGGGGGCTTCGACAAGCTCAGTGCGGAAGTCAACGAGTGCCTGCAATTCGGCGAGGAACCAGGGATCAATACCCGAAGCTTCGCACACTTCTTCGACGGTAGCGCCGAGCCGGAGGGCGAGTTCCGCGTCGTAGAGGCGCCCCTCAGTCGGGCGGCGGAGGTCTTCAAGGATCGCGGCAACATCGGTGGCGCGCTCCCCCGCAAAGGCCTCGTCGGGGACGGTCCAAAAACCCGCCTGTTTATTCTCCAACGAACGCAGCACTTTACCGAGCGCGGCGATATAGTTGCGGCCCAGCGACATTGCTTCGCCAACGGATTTCATCGTGGTGGTCAGGGTGTCATCGGCACCGGAGAACTTTTCGAATGCGAAGCGCGGCGCCTTCACCACGACGTAATCGAGCGTCGGTTCGAAAGCGGCTGGGGTGACGCCGGTGATGTCATTGGTGATCTCGTCGAGTGTGTACCCAATAGCCAGTTTCGCGGCGATCTTAGCAATGGGGAAACCAGTGGCTTTCGATGCCAACGCGGAGGATCGAGATACCCGAGGATTCATTTCGATGGTGATGATTCGGCCGTCACGCGGGTTAATAGCGAATTGGATGTTACAGCCGCCGGTGTCCACGCCAACCTCGCGCAGGATGGCGATGCCTTGGGTGCGTAGTTTTTGGAACTCACGGTCGGTCAAGGTCATGGCGGGCGCGACGGTCACGGAGTCGCCGGTGTGCACGCCGAGAGCGTCAACGTTTTCGATCGAACACACAACGACGACGTTGTCTTTCGCATCACGCATCAGCTCGAGCTCGAATTCTTTCCACCCAAGGATGGATTCCTCGATGAGGACATTCGCCTCTGGGGAGGCGGCCAAACCGCCGCCGGCGATGCGCTCGAGGTCTTCGTCGGTATACGCGAGCCCGGACCCGAGGCCGCCCATGGTGAACGACGGGCGAACCACCACCGGCAACCCGAGTTCGGCGACGGTTTCGCGGACTTCGTCCATGTTGTGGCACACGCGCGACCGGGCAGATTCGCCGCCCACGTTCGCCACGATGTCTTTGAATTTTTGGCGGTCTTCGCCGCGTTCGATGGCTTCGATGTCTGCGCCGATGAGCTCAACGTTGTACTTTTCCAACGAGCCGCGGCGATCAAGCGCGATCGCGGTGTTGAGGGCGGTTTGGCCGCCAAGTGTCGCGAGCACGGCGTCGATCGGGTGTCCCGCCGCAATCTCAGCCTCGAAGATTTTTTCGATGTATTCGGGTTGGATGGGTTCCACATAGGTGTGGTCCGCAAACTCCGGGTCGGTCATGATCGTCGCGGGATTGGAGTTGATGAGCGTGACGCGCATGCCCTCCTCTTTGAGCACCCGGCACGCCTGCGTCCCGGAATAGTCAAATTCGCACGCCTGTCCGATGACAATCGGGCCGGAACCAATGACCAGGACATGTGAAATATCTGTGCGCTTCGGCATGGTGATGTACCTTTCCTGGTCTTCCTACTTGGCGGCCCGTGCGGCGTGAGCGGCGGCCATGGTTTCAATAAAACGATCAAACAGCGGGTTCGCGTCGTGCGGTCCGGCGGCGGCCTCCGGATGGTATTGCACCGAGTAAGCCATGCCGCTGTCGAGGGCGACCCCTTCAACCACTTCATCGTTCAAACAAACGTGCGTAACCCTTGCTGGGCCGAAATCGGTGGCGAAGCGCTGCCCGCGCTCCCCTTTCAGCGCAAACCCGTGGTTTTGTGAAGTTATCTCTACTTTGCCTCGTTCCAGATCGAGCACGGGCACATTGATTCCCCGGTGACCGAACTTCATTTTGTAGGTTTCGAGGCCGAGCGCACGCCCGAGAATCTGATTGCCAAAGCAGATGCCAAAGAACGGCACACCCGCGGCGATCACGTCGCGCACGACCGCAACCATCTCGTCTGCGGTGGCAGGGTCACCGGGACCATTAGATACAAACACCCCATCGGGCTGGTAGCGGGCGATATCCGCGAACGGAGTGTTCGCCGGCACCACCACACAGCGCACGCCCCGGGCCCGAAGATTGCGCAGCGAATTGGTTTTCACACCCATGTCATACACCACGACGGTGTACCGTTCCTCGCCTTCAGCGGCGACTTCATACACGGTGCTGGTAGTCACCTCGCGGGCGAGATCTGCGCCTGCCATCGCCGGTTGCGCCTGCACTTCGGCGAGCAATTCCTCCCGCGGGCGGAGCGCCGCCGGGCCGGAGAAAATGCCGGCGGCCACGGAGCCGTGGTCACGCAGGTGGCGGACCAGTGCCCGAGTGTCCACGCCGCGGATCCCCACCACGGATTGGGCGATCATTTCCTCCTCCAGCGTGCGGGCCGCACGCCAATTGGACACCCTATGTGCAAGGTCACGGATGATAATGCCAGCGGCCCAAATGCGATCCCCGTGGGATTCGTTATCCTCGTCGTTCCACCCAGTGTTGCCAATTTGCGGCGCGGTAAACGTGACTAATTGGCGGTGGAACGAGGGATCGGTCATGGTTTCCTGGTAGCCGGTCATCGCGGTGGTGAACACTGCCTCGCCGAGGCGAGTCCCCACCGCTCCAACCGCTTGCCCTTCGAACACACGGCCGTCCGCCAATACGAGGACGGCCGGCTGGTTGCTGCTGGAAGGTGTCACAATGTCGCCTTTCAAAGGAATATTCATTTACTTACCTGCCTCGGTCCGCGGCACCGCCACACCGTCGGCGCAGGTGATATGCCCGCGCAGCACCGTGTGCGTGACCTTAGTGTGAAACTCCATACCCTCGTACGGCGTGTTTTCGGATTTCGAGGCCATGGCGTCACCGCTAGCCACCCAGGGATGGTCCGGATCCACCACGGTGAGGTTTGCGGGCTCCCCAACGGCGATCGGCCGACCGTGCCCCGGCAAACGCACGATTTCGCATGGGCGTTCGCTCATTACCTTGGCTACCCAACGCCAATCCGCAAGCCCCGTACGCACGAACGTATCGGCGATGATCGCCAGGGAAGTTTCCAACCCCAACATCCCGGGCCGCGCGTGCTCGAACTCGCAACATTTTTCTTCAGACCCATGCGGCGCGTGATCGGTAGCCACGCAATCGATCACGCCGTCGAGCAACGCTTGGCGCAGCGCCACCGTGTCGTGCGCCTCCCGTAGCGGCGGGTTCACGCGGTTGACACCATCGTAGGTTTCCAGGCGCTCGTCGGTAAGGATCAAATGGTGGGGAGTCACTTCGGCGGTCATGGGAATGCCCCGCTCCTTCGCCCACGTCACCAACTCCACGGACCCCACCGTCGAGGCGTGGCAAATGTGTACGCGGCCACCGTAGTCGCGGGCAAGCAACGCATCCCGCGCGACGATGGATTCTTCCGCCGCCCGGGGCCACCCGCGCAGCCCCAACCGTGCCGCGCGTTCGCCTTCGTGCGCTACCGCGCCTTCGGTGAGGCGGGGTTCTTCGCAATGCTGCGCCAGCAATACATCCTGGCCGCGCGAATATTCGATTGCACGGCGCATAATCTGTGGGTTTGCCACGCATTTTCCATCATCAGAAAACATGCGCACTTTCGCGGCCGAATTCGCCATCATGCCAAATTCGGTGAGCTCCTTGCCGTCCAGCCCTTTGGTAATGGACCCCACGGGGTGCACGTCGCACAGGCCAATCGCCTGCCCCTTGTACCACACGGATTCCGCGATCACCGGCTGGTCCATCACCGGCTGTGTATTCGCCATGGTGAACACGGCGGTAAACCCGCCCTGCGCTGCGGCGGCGGAACCGGACGCGATGGTTTCGGTATCTTCGCGGCCAGGCTCCCGAAGGTGCACATGGATGTCTACCAACCCGGGCAGCAGCACCCCACCGTTGCCGTCGATGACGCGGTCGGCGTCGTGGTCGCCCGCGTCGAGTGAGGTGATCACGCCGTCGGTGATCAGCACGTTGGTGGCCTCGCCCTCCCCGTACGGGCGAACGTTGCGGATCACGAGGGTGCCAGTTGCCGCCGGTGCAAGCGTCCCGGTTTCGGGATATTCAATCATCTTTTCCCCTTGGAAGTTTGCGGTCATTACAGTGCGGGGGAACCGACACCGATAATCAAGTTAAATAGAACGGCCATTCGCACGTGTACTCCGTTGGACACCTGTTGCAAAATCGCGGTTTGCGGGGCGTCAGCCACGGCGTCGTTAATTTCCATGCCGCGCAGCATCGGGCCGGGGTGCATCACGATTGCATGGTCCGGTAGGCTCGCCAACCGCTGCTTCGAAAGGCCGTACAAGGTGGCGTATTCCCGGTGCGAGGGGAAGAACCCACCCAACATACGTTCTTGTTGCACGCGTAGCATCATCACCACGTCGGCGTCACGGATTTCTTCATCCATGGAATACGCCGCCCGCACGGGCCAGTGCTCCACGCCGATGGGCAGGAGAGTCGGCGGCGCCACCAGCACCACCTCTGCCCCCAACGCCGACAACAAATCCACGTTCGAACGAACGACGCGGGAGTGCAGACAGTCACCCACGATCACCACTTTTCGGCCGGCAATGCTGCCAAGGCGCTGGCGCATCGTCACGGCGTCGAGAAGCGCTTGGGTGGGGTGCTGGTGCGAACCGTCGCCGGCGTTGATCACGCTGGGCCCGTCCAACCACCCGGCGACCTGCTGCGCGGCGCCCGAACTGGGGTGGCGCATCACGATCGCGTCAGCCCCAATGGCGTGCAAGGTCGCCGCCGTATCGCGCAAAGATTCGCCCTTTTTCACGCTCGAAGAAGAAGCCGAAATGTTGATCACGTCGGCGCTCATCCACTTGCCGGCGGTTTCGAACGAAGCGCGGGTACGGGTGGAGTTTTCGTAGAACATGGTAAACACTGTGCGCCCGCGCAGCGTAGGGAGTTTTTTCACCTCCCGGCCCAGAAGCGCCTCACGGAACCGGTCCGCCTCGTCCATGATGTGAACAATCTCGTCTTTGGTTAAATCCGAGATTGACAGCAAATGTTTCACAACAGTTTCCTATTCGCTTCGGGTTAACGTCACTGCGTCGCGGCCGTCGATTTCGTCGAACAGCACCGTAATTTCCTCCGCCCGTGACGTCGGCAGATTCTTGCCTACATAGTCGGCGCGGATCGGCAATTGGCGGTGGCCACGGTCTACAAATACCGCGAGTTGTATTTGCTCCGGCCGGCCAATATCGCGCAATGCGTCCAGCGCGGCGCGAATGGTTCGCCCCGAATACAGCACATCATCCACCAAGATGACAGTGGCACCATCAATCCCCGAATCAGGGATATTGGTGGGGCGCAATGCGCGCCGTGGGTGCGTGCGTAAATCGTCGCGGTACAGTGTGATGTCCAGCTCCCCTACTGCGACCTCAACCCCCGAAAACTCCCGGATTTTCTCCGCGAGCCTGCGCGCGAGTGGCACCCCTCCGGAGGGAATACCAAGCAACACTACGGTGTCGGCTGCGGCGGAATCCAACGCTGTTTTTTCAATAATCTGGTGCGCGATGCGTGCAACAGTTCGACCAACATCGTCTGCGCTCAGCAGTTCGGTTGTGGCCAAATTGTCTTGATCCATCGTGACCTCCTTCTCCGCCTCTCAGTGCGGCTCGTTAAAGGATGTCTCCCATTGCGAGAACTGGGAACAACCTTAGCATTACCCCCTTACCCGCCGCGATTACCCCGGCTGCTCCCCCGGCTCGCCGCGCATTTCCACGCCGCGCCCGCCGTCACGGCACCGCGCACACAGGCGCTTGTAAGCTGGCATTTTCCCCGGATTCATTGGGGCTGTTGGAGTGCTGTCGCACGGGCGTAACGGCGTACCGTCTATGCTTAAATGGCACCGAAGCGCCAACCCCGAAGGGGACCATTGCCGTGAGTCACACCGCGCAACACTTCGTTCCACACGCGCCAGAACTGGTTTGGGATTGGTTGTCCCGGCCCGGGGCGCCTGTCCGCCTTGCGCCGAAATTTGTGCCCATGATCCCGATTGAGGAGCCGACCCGCCTCTCCGATGGCACGACCGTGTTCTCACTGCCGGCGGGGTTGCGGTGGGTGACGCGCCACAACCTAGTGGATTATGTGCCGGGAAAAAGTTACTCCAATCAGTGCATTAAGGCCCCGCTAAAGGCCCTGTCACATTGGCGGCACACCCACGAGCTTGCCGCACACGAGGGCGGCACCACCATCACTGAAGAAGTGCACACCAATTTGCCCGCAACGTCCGTGGCGGCGTTGTTGGCGTACCGGCAGCACCAACTGGCTGCGGATTTGGATACGCTCGCCGGCTTGGGCGAGCTCAATGCGCAACCGAAGGTGATTGCCATGACGGGCACGCACGGGCTGGTGGGGCGCTCGCTGCGGGCGCTGCTGACCACTTCGGGGCACCGGGTGATTTCCTTGGTGCGGGAGTTGGAGGAGCCGGCCACCACGCCGGGGGCGGTGAATCGCACGGCTGCGGACCAGCGCCTGTGGGATCCGGTGTCGCCGGCGTTGGATCTGTTGGAGGGCGTGGATTGCGTCGTGCACCTCGCCGGGGAGCCCCTGGTTGGGCGGTTCAATGAGGAACACCGGGGCGCTATTCGTACTTCCCGGGTGGGTCCGACGGCTGCGCTGGCGCGTCGCGCGGCCGCGTCGTCGACATGCGCCACCTTTGTGTGTGCTTCCTCGATCGGCTTCTACGGGCACGAGCATTCCGAGGATCCCATCGACGAGACGGCGCCAAAGGGCGACGGGTTTTTGGCGGACGTGACGGCGGATTGGGAGGCGGCCTGCGCCCCCGCGAGTGACGCCGGTGTGCGAGTGGTCAACGTGCGCACTGGGGTGACGTTGAGTAGTTGGGGCGGCATTCTGCCGATCGTGCGGACGTTGTTCTCAACGGGCCTTGGCGGCCATGTTGGGTCGGGGGAACACCGATTGTCATGGATTTCTTTGGACGATTTAACAGATATTTATCGTCTCGCAATTTTGGACGAATCCTTGGCTGGGCCGATCAACGCGGTAGCCCCCAGCCCCATCACGCACCGCGCCTTTTCCCGGGAACTCGGATCCCAGATGGGACGCCCTTCTATCATTCCAATTCCCAGTTTTGGCCCGCGTCTCTTGCTTGGTTCTCAGGGCGCTCAAGAATTGGTGTTAGCTGATCACAATGTGTGCTCATCCGTACTGACGAGCGAATTCAGACACCCAACAATCGACTGTGCGCTGGCCCATGAGTTGGGTGGCGAAGGCTTCCGCGACGGGTCGGACACGATAGGCTAAACCTGTGACTGATTCCGAACCTACTCCCATGACCCTTGATCGCGTCGTGGAAATCTTGGAAGCTGAGAAGCTTGAATACGTCCGCGAGGACAATGATTTGTTGCGCACCGGGTTTCCCAATGCTGCGATTGGTGTGGTCATCGAAGGCGACCATTTGCTTTTCGACGCCGCCTGGCGCGGCGCCCCTCCCAGCGCGGACGCGCCGAAGGTGCTCGGCGCGATGAACGAGTGGAACTTAACGCGTGTGATGCCAAGCGTGAGTTTCAATGAAATCTCTGAAGGCACCCTGAATATTCGGGCGCATCGCGCGCTGTATGTGGGCCACGGCGCTACCCATAATCAAATCGGCGCGTTTATCATGTCCGCGATTCAAACCACCCTGGCGTGCTTTGAATGGCTGGAGACCGAGTTCCCGCAATACGTGACGTGGAAGGAAGCACAATGATCAGCGCCGTAACCCTGGACCGGGTTCGCAGCACCATGCAGGAGTTCGATATTGAACTCGCCCCGCATGAAGAGGTGGCCACGGCAAACCTCAATGGTTTCCCAGTGACCTTCGCCGTGCTCAACACCGCGGTGTTGATTGTGCGCGCGGATCATAGCTTGGAGGAACCGGTTGCGGACGGTAACCCCGCGACGTTTTTGGCTTGCAACCACTTCAACGCGTTCAACTTTCAATGCAAGGCGGTGGTGATGGACCGCCTTGAAAACCTGGTTGTGCGCACCGAATGCGAGCTCATGGTGGCCGCCGGCATGACCGACGATCAGTTGCGCGCCGCGCTGAAAGAGGCGGTGGATAACGTTCTCCAAGCCCAAGAAGCCATCACCCAACTCGTGGATTCAATGTCTTAATGCTTAGCCCAAATCCTCTCTCCCGTGTCGTTGCCTGGCTAAACCACGCAAATTTGCCGTTTGAAATGGTCGGCGAAACCCTTCGCGTGCGCGCACAACGGTGGCATCTGGATTATTCCTATGATGCGACCTTCGATCAGCTGAAAGCGTTGTGCACGTGGGAGGGGAAACCGAGCTACCAAGACTTGGAAGAATTCATCACTTTTATCGCCGAGTGGAACTTCGAATTCCTCCAACCGATAGCAATCCTGGAAACCCCCACACCCACCACGATGGAGCTGCGGGGGCGGACCTCCCTACCGAACGCTTCCCTACTGCCCGCGCCGAACATTGAGGCGTTTGCCGCGGTGGCGTGGGTGGTGTCCCGCCAATTGATGTTCACCGCGGAGCGCACGCTCCCCGGCGGCAAGGTTGGTCTGGCCAACACGCATCCCTTTTTGATCCAGCCGGAGGCGCTGCGCAAAATGGGGCGCACCTCATGAGGGCGCTCACCTTGGACCGGGTAGCCGCCGCGTTTCAAAATATTGGCGTGGAAACCGAGGCGGAACCCGACCAGCTCAATATTTTGCAGCTGCGTTTGCCTACCGCTGTGTCCGTGGAGTCCGGGCAACTACTGGTGCTCGCCTCGGATTGGGATTTGGAGCTGGATAACACGCCGGAGCTGCAACGGGACCTGTTTTTCCGCATCAACGATTTTCATCGAAAATACTCCCGCATCAAAATTGCGGTGGACCCAGAACGTGAGCACGCTGTGCTTGCGCTGACCGACGTGCTGTCCTGCCACCCGGGCCTGAGCGATACCCTCCTGGAATTGACACTGCAACGAAGCCTGGGCGGGCTGATTCACGCCGCATATGAGCTCAGCTCCCAGATTCCTGGCGCCGATGTAAGCCCAGCTCCCACGGGTGAATGGGGCGGCGTCTAGCCCCCGCGTTTGACGACGCCGCCCCATCTCACCCATGCTCCCCGATTACGGTGCGTGGATGTCTCCGTCAGGTTCGGCGGCCTCTTCGCCAAGCACCACGATCGCCTCGTCTGCTTCGAGGGCGTTGATCGCGGCGAGTGCTTCGGCGCGGAGTTCCTCAATGTTTTTGGCCACCGCGTCGAGCACGGCGTTGATGTATGGTGCGGCGAAGTCGGTGGAGTATTCGCTGCCGAGTTCCACGCCTTCAACCACGGCGGTCTTCACGGGAACATCCGGATTGAACAGCATTTCCCATACCGCGATGCGCAGGATTGCCCGATCGACGGCGGGAATGCGCTCGAGCACCCAATTGTCGGCCAAGTAGCGGCCAACGGTGTCGTCGATGCTGTCCAGTTCGACGGCGACGCCGCCGACGATCTGTTGCGTGTATTCCGCCACTGGCGCTACAAGCGGATCGGGCTGCTGCGATAGTTCGATGCGGTCTTGGACGATCGCCACGGGGTCAACATCACGAAACTCCGCCTCGAACAAGATGTCTACCGCCCTGCGGCGGGCGCGGTAGCGGCTGCCGCGACGTTTCGCGGGATCTTGACGGGAAGTACTCACGCCACCCCTGCCTAGTTGTTGACGCGCGAGATATAAGAACCGTCGCGGGTGTCAACCTTGAGCACGTTGCCGGTCTCAATAAACAGCGGCACCTGAATCTCGGCACCGGTTTCCAAGGTCGCGGGCTTGGTGCCACCGGTAGAACGGTCGCCTTGCAAACCAGGATCGGTGTGCTCCACCTTCAACTCCACAGACACCGGCAGTTCGGCGAACAGCGGTTCGCCCTCATGGAACGAAACCTGCACCACAGTGTTCTCCAGGAGGAACTTCGCACCGGCACCCATGAGGTGCGGGGCAACCTCGATCTGGTCATAGGTTTTATCGTCCATGAGCACGTAGTTGGTGCCGTCGTTATACAGGTAAGTCATGTCGCGGCGATCCACCGTCGCGGTTTCAACCTTGACGCCAGCGTTAAAAGTCTTGTCCACAACCTTGCCGGAGACGACGTCCTTTAGCTTCGTGCGTACAAAGGCGGGACCTTTACCCGGCTTCACGTGCTGGAACTCTATGATTTGCTGGAGCTTGCCCTCAAGCTTGAGCACAAGGCCGTTTTTAAAATCAGCGGTGGTTGCCACTGGGTCTTTCTCCCTACATAACAATGGTGCAATTGAGCCCCCCCCAATCCTACACCACAAGCAGCTGTTTACTTATTTTGGTGATAATCTCCGGCGCCCCGTTTGTAATGATCAACGTATCTTCGATTCGAACCCCACCTTTACCAGGTACGTAAATACCCGGTTCGATCGTCAGTGTCATACCGGGTTCCAACGTTCCCGTGCCGGTCACCGCCGCCGTTGGGGGCTCGTGCACATCCAAACCAATCCCATGGCCCGTGGAATGCACAAAATACTCCCCGTAGCCCGCGGCGGTAATCACGTCCCGACAGGCACGATCCACATCCACCAACGCCGTACCCGGTGTCGCCGCGGCGACACCTGCCAGCTGCGCCTCCAACACAATGTTGTAGATCTCGGCGGTGAAGTCCGTGGTGTGATCCATGATCACGGTGCGGGTCATGTCGGAATTAAACCCAGCCATGTGCGCACCAAAATCGATGGTGACCAGATCCCCCGGCTCGAGTACCCGTCGGCTTGCCCCGTGATGCGGCTTCGCAGAATTCGGCCCGGAGGCAACAATCGTGTCAAAGCTGGGGCGTTCAGCGCCGAGCTTGCGCATCCGATACTCCAGGTCGGCGGCCACGTCGAGTTCCGTACGGCCCACGGCGATTTCCCCCGCAGCCAGGAGATCTTCAAACGCTGTCACGGCTAATTGCGCCACTTCACGCAAGCGATCAAGCTCCACGGGGTCTTTGATCAGGCGGATGTTTTCCACCACGTCCGTCACTGGTACTAGGGTGACGTCCTCGCCACACGCTTGTTGCAGGGCGTCGAGCTCCGCCACGGACACGTACGCCGCCTCGTATCCGACTCGCCGCGGGCCGGTGATTTTTTGCAGCAACGCCGCGGCGCTTGGCCGCTCGATGATGGCCTTAATGTCCGGCACTTCCTCCGCGATTTGCGTGGTGTAGCGGCCGTCGGTGGCAATCGACGCGCTCAAATCCTTGTTCACCAGCAGCGCTGCGTTCGAGCCGGAAAACCCGGACAAGTATCGGACATGCGTTAAGTGGGTAATCAACATCGAATCGATGCGCTGACCGGCCAACGCCGCGGCAAGGGTGCGGCGGCGGGTGGCAAAACGGGTATCGGCAAGAAGTGTCATGTTTTTACTGTACCGGCTTCTCGCCGCACACGTACTCTAATGCCAGCAGGTATCCGCGCACGCCAAGGCCTGCGATAACACCCCGCGCGATGGGGGAAATGTAGCTGTGTTGACGGAAAGGTTCCCGCGCATGCACGTTCGAAATGTGGACCTCAATCACCAGGTCTAATTCCACGAGGGCGTCACGCAACGCTACTGAGGTGTGTGTCCAGCCGCCAGGGTTGATAATCACGGGCCGACCGTGGTCCGCAGCGTCGTGCACCCACTCGATGAGCTGCCCCTCGTAATTGGATTGCAGGAAGCTGACCTCCACGCCCAACTCCGCCGCTTTGGCGCGCACGCTCGCCTCCACGTCGGCGAGGGTGTCGGCGCCGTAAATTTCGGGTTGCCGCTTACCCAGGCGATCCAGGTTGGGGCCGTTTAACACTACAACATGCATGGTTTGCTAATCCGTTCGTAGGCTTCCTGGAGGCTGGCCACGCTGGGATCCTCCAAGCGGGTGGTATCGCCGGGGCCAGTAAGCGCCACGAAGCGCAGCTTGCCCTCCCGGTTTTTCTTATCGCGCCCCATGCCAACCAAGAGTTCGTCGAAGCAACCTGCCTCATAGTTCACCGGTAACCCAATGGAACGCAGAATGTTGCGGTGGCGGTCGACGAACGCGGCGTCGATAAGCCCGTGGACGTTGGCGAGTTCGGCGATGAACATCATCCCCACCGCCACCGCGTTGCCGTGACGCCAGCGGAACGCCTCCCGCAACTCAACCGCGTGCCCGAACGTGTGTCCGTAATTGAGGATTTCGCGGAGGCCGGACTCCTGGAGATCGGCGGCCACCACGCGAGCCTTGACGGCGACGGAACGAGCGATCAGCTCCGGCAGGTACCCGTCCACACGCAGGCAGGCAGCGGGGTCCGACTCATACAATTCGAGGATCACGGGATCCGCGATGAAACCAGTTTTGATGATCTCCGCGGAACCAGCAATCAATTCCTCCGCCGGCAAGGTCCGCAAAAAGTCCAGGTCAATGCATACTGCGGCGGGCTCGTGGAAGGCCCCCACCAGGTTTTTCCCAGCATCGGTATTGATGCCGGTTTTCCCGCCGACCGCCGCGTCAACCATCGCCAACAGCGTCGTGGGCACCTGAATCACGTCAATGCCGCGCATCCAACACGCAGCGACGAACCCCGCCAAATCCGTTACCGCTCCCCCGCCAAGCCCGATGATGACATCGCGCCGCCCCATGCCGAGTTCACCACATTGTTCCCACAGCTCGCCGGCGACGGTGAGGGTTTTCCCAGCCTCCGCGTCCGGCACCTCCGCCGCATACACCGAGCGGCCCGTAGCCCGCAGCGCGTCTGCAAGCTGGTCAGCCGCGGCAGCCAGGGGCTCTTGGTGGATGATCAACACATTGCGGCATTCGGCGCGCACCGCAGCCACGATCTGCGGGGTCACCCCGTGATCGATCGTGACGTCGTAAGGGGAGGCTCCGGTCACGGAGATCACGGTCATGGGTTAAGTGTCCTTTCCGGGGGTATCCATGTGCGTTTCCAGGTAGTTCAGTACGTCCGTAACCACCTGTCGGGGGGTGCGCCCGTCGGTGCGCGCACGGTACCCCGCAACTTCACGGTACAGCGGTGTGCGCTCCTGCAGCAGCTGCCGGTACCGTTGTTCGGGGTCGGCCGCGGCCAACACGGGCCGCGAATCATCCGCCGAGGTGCGCCGCACGCCTTCCTCCGCGGACACGTCCACCCACACTACGCAATGCTCAGCGAGCAGGTCGCGGTTGGCTTCGGTGACCACCGCCCCGCCCCCCAAACTGACCACACCACTCGTGCCCAGCGCTTCGGCAACCTTGCCGGCCTCCAACTCGCGGAAACCTTCTTCCCCAAGGTCGGCGTACACTTCGCCGCACGGGCGCCCGGTTGCCTCCTCAATAAGATGATCGGAATCCACCAGCGTGGTGTTGAGGGCGTGCGCCAGTCGCCGCCCAATGGTGGATTTTCCAGCCCCGGGGGGCCCTACCAGAACTACGCGTGGCGACATTAAAACTCCAAACGGTGGTGCACCTGTTGAAGGTAGCAATCAATATTGCATTTGGTTTCGGCGAGGCTGTCACCGCCGAACTTTGCCAAGACGGCGCGGGCGAGGACGAGCGCAACCATAGCTTCCGCCACCACACCCGCCGCAGGCACCGCACACACATCCGAACGCTGGTGGATTGCATTGGCCGCAGCCCCCGTGGCCAAATCCACCGTTTTCAGCGCGCGCGGCACCGTGGAAATCGGTTTCATAGCGGCCCGCACCACCAGCGCCTGGCCGTTGGTCATGCCACCTTCCAGGCCACCCGCACGATTGCTCAGCCGCGCAATCTCACCGGCTTCATCACGGACCATTTCGTCATGCGCTTGGGAGCCGCGGCGGCGCGCGTTGGCAAACCCTTCGCCGATTTCCACACCCTTAATCGCCTGAATGCCCATGACGGCGGCCGCGAGCTGCGCGTCGAGGCGATCCTCCCCGGATACGTGGGAGCCCAATCCGATGGGCAGGCCATGCACCACTACCTCAACCACACCGCCGAGGGTGTCCCCGGCCTTTTTCGCGGCTTCAATCTCGGCAATCATGCTGGCCTCGGCGTCGGCGCCGAACGCGCGCACTGGGGAGGCGTCGATGCGCTCAAGGTCGGCGAACTCGGGCAACGGGCCAGTGTAAGGATCCGAATCACCGATGGAAACTACGTGCGAAACCACCTCGACGCCGAGCGCCTCCCGCAGGAAGTTACGGGCCAGCGTCGCCGCGGCGGTGCGGGCGGCGGTTTCCCGGGCAGAAGCCCGCTCCAGCACGGGACGCGCCTCCGCAAACCCGTATTTGATCATGCCGGCAAAGTCGGCGTGGCCGGGGCGCGGACGCGTCAACTGGGCACCGCGGCCGGAGCTAAACGCCGCGGCAACCTCGGGATCATCGGTGTCCACGGGATCGGAGTTCATCAGGGTGGTCCACTTCGGCCACTCCGTGTTTCCGATCATGATTGCTACCGGGCCGCCCATGGTGAACCCGTGGCGCACGCCCCCGAGCACCGTCACCTCGTCGGCCTCGAACTTCATGCGCGCCCCACGGCCGTAGCCGAGGCGCCGCCGCGCAAGCTGGGCGGAAATGTCCGCACGAGTGAGCGGTACCCCCGCGGGCATATGCTCAACCATTGCGACGAGCGCCTGACCGTGGGATTCACCAGCTGTTGTCCATCGAAGCATGTTGTGTATTGTGTCACGAACACACCGCCCAATAAAACACGACCCCCCAATTAAAAGCCGCACAAACAAACCCCAAACGTTGCGGCAAGCATGCCCGGCCCGTGCGCGACAACCCGCTGGCCTGTGGCCACACCGACCACCACCGTGACTAGCGACGCCCCACCTACCGCCACACACCACCCCAACACCCCGTTCGCCGCGGCAACAACGCCGAGCGATGCGGCCAGCTTAATATCTCCGCCACCGAACCCCGGCAAGACCAGATAGATGCCCGCCCACGCCACACCACCGAGCAGCCACCACGGTTGTTCGGAGACCGCCCACACCGTGACGGCCACGATGGCCGGCACCGTGAACACGTCCGGCAATCTACGAAAACAAGTGTCAATCCCGGACAGGATCACGGCCCACACAATGATGGCCACCCACACCCCGATGCATCCCCTTGGTTTTGCTGCTAGCTACCGCGCCTCTTCCAACGCTTTCAGCATAGCTCCCCGCGGAGCGGCATGCCCGGTGAACTGCTCAAACTGGCAGAACGCCTGGTGTGCCAGCATCACGTGCCCACCCACCGCAGGCACCCCACGTCGCTGGGCGGCACGCACCAGTGGTGTGGGCCATGGATCATAAATCACATCCAGCACGGGTTGGGCTGCCAGCTCGTCTTCCATGCCTTGGATCGCCGCCGAGGGCACGGTAGAAATCACCACATCGGCACCTGCCACTTGCGCAGCAGCCGCAGCCGACAGCGGGCGCAATGCAAACCCCACCCCCGGCACCAACGGCTGTAGCTCGGCGGTTTTATCGGAACGGTTCAACACCGTGATGTTGCGAAATCCAAGCTGTGCGAGGGCCCACAACGCGGGGCGGGCGGTACCGCCGCCGCCGACTACGATCGCGTGCTCCCGTGCGCTCACCCCAAGCTCCGCGAACGCTCCGGCAACACCCTCACAATCGGTGTTGTCCGCCCGCCACCCGCTCGCGGTTCGCACGAGGGTGTTTGCGCTGCCGATGGCGCGCGCCCGCTCCGTAGCGGCGTCAGCGAATTGCAGGGCCGCGAACTTTCCGGGCATGGTCACGGAAAGCCCGACGTAGGCATCGTCGGCTCCGGCCACCACCCGCGACAGAGCGGCTGCGTCGCATTCGATCCGGCCGTAATCCCAGTGCGTCAGGCCCAACGCGGCGTAGCCGGCGTTGTGCAGCACCGGCGACAAGGAATGCTCGATCGGCTTGCCCAGCACTGCGGCGCGGTGGGTGATCATCGATTACTGTCCAACACGCCGTTGTGGATTGCCTGATCGGTGTCGGCGATATGCTCCTCGAAGGTGTTGTTAAACACCGTGGTGCCGTCCTTGTCGATGGTGACGAAGAACAACCAATCACCCTGTTCCGGATTCTCCATCGCTTCGATGGCTTCGATGGAGGGCGAGGCAATCGGAGTTTCCGGCAGCCCATCCTTGGCATAGGTATTCCAAGGCGTGACGCGCTGTCGGTCTTCGTCCGTGGTGGCGATTTCCTGCTCGGTGACGTCATAGTTCACCGTGGAGTCAAACTCCAAGCGCATCGGCTTGTGCAGGCGGTTCAAAATGACGCGCGCCACCTTGGCAAAATCATTTTTCGGCGCTTCCCGCTCGATGAGCGACGCCGCGGTCAGCAGCTCGTACGGCGACAACCCGACCGCCTGTGCGCGCTCGACGATGCCAGTCTTGTTGTACTCTTTCGCCGAATCAGAAATCAGGCGGGTAAGCAACGAGAGCGCGTCGTCTTCCGGGTTGATCACGTACTCGCCTGGGGAGATCATGCCCTCCAGTCGTTTCGGATCGTCGCCGCGGGCGGTCACCTGCTGCAACGCCCAATCCGGGACGCCGAGTTCAGTAGGCGGGGTTTGCGCAGCGACTCGTTGCAACTCAGCAACCTGAATGCAGTTTTTGCTGCCTTCCGTACAGGTTGCATCAGAAATTTGACGCAAAATTCCCAGCCTGGTTTGCCCACCAACAACTTTGACGTCCATGAGTGTTGCGCCGCCAGGTACGTGCAGCGTAGGCACCCGGTTAGCGGGATCTAAGAGGGCCGCTACCGCGGACTCAGCGCTCATTTCTTTCTGCACCCGGTACACACCAGGTTTCACACTGCCTGCGTCGGGGTTGCTATTAGCCGCCATTTGGAAAGCGCCGTTGGTTTGCACCACGCCGAGTTCCACCAGTTTGGGGCCAAGTTCGGAAATGCTGGACCCTTCTGGGATCTCCACCGACACCTGTTCGCCGTTGCCGGTACCCACGAAATCGCGTGTGCTTGGTGGGTTGGTGCGCATGTACCCGATGTACACCACTGCACTGATGATTAGAATCAACGTAGCAATGAGAATTGCGATGCCGCGCTGCCGGCGTTTCGCGTACGTTGGTTCCTTACGTAGCCTCATGATCGCCTTCCTGCTGTCGGAGGTTTGCAGCCCTTCCATCCAGCCAAGATTGTAGGATTTCCACCGCCGCAGCCTGATCGACCACACTACGACCTTTACGAGAGTTTACGCCGGAAGCCTGCAAAGCCCGGGTAGCCACAGCGGTGGTGAGTCGCTCATCACACATTCGAACTGGGAGCCCAGTGCGACGTCGAACCCGAAATGCAATTTCCTCCGCGTGCCGAACGCTTTTGGAACCGTTGCCCTGAAGATCGCGCGGCAACCCCACCACAATTTCAACCACTTCGTAGGAGTTCGCAAGCTCCACGATGCGGTCAATGTCGCCTTGGTCTCGACCCTTAAAACGGCTGAGACGGCGAACCGTCTCAACCGGGGTGGCGAGCATGGCGCTGCGGTCTGACACCGCCACCCCGATCCTTACGGTACCCACATCGAGGCCAAGGCGACGCCCCAGCCCGGGATCATCTTCACCAGGGGTATCAGCTAAAACTTTCATAAGGCGCAGGCTACAGGTTCTCTAGTTCCTTGACCACCGCGGCAAACGCGGCATCTAGGCCCGAGGCGTCACTGCCGGAGCCTTGTGCCATATCAGGTTTCCCGCCACCGCGACCACCCACGTGCGCACCAAAAACGCCCACAAGGTGGCCCGATGCCACACCTTTGGCGATGGCATCCTTCGTTGCCGCGACCACAAACGGGACCTTGTTGCCTGCCGCCGACGCTGCCAACACCACTACACCCGGTTTGTTGCCAAATCGACTTTTCAGATCCATTGCCAGTGTCCGCAAGTCGCCTGCGGGGGTGCCCTCGGGGAGCTTTGTGGCGATCACTTCCACGCCGCCTATGGTGCGCGCCGAAGCCATGTACTCCGCGCTGCCGGCGAGGAGCTGTTGGCGGCGCAGCTGCGCGATTTCCTTTTCCGCATCCTTCAGCTTCTCGGTCAGCGCGGCGATCCGGTCGGGCAGCTCCTCGGAAGGGGCTTTCAGGGCGGTGGCCAACCCGGCGGCTAAGGCGCGTTCCCGGGACAGGTAGCTGAAGGAATCCAAGCCGGAGTACGCCTCGATGCGGCGGGCGCCGGAGCCAATGGATGCTTCACCCAACACTGCCACGGGGCCAATTTGGGAGGAGTGGCTGACGTGGGTACCGCCGCAGAGTTCCATAGAGAACGGGCCGCCGATTTCCACCACGCGCACCTGATCGCCGTAGTTTTCACCGAACAAGGCCATTGCGCCCATCGCTTTCGCCTCGTCCAGGGACGTTTCGATCGTATTGACCGCCCAGTCGTGGTCCACGGCCTCGTTGGTCACGGTTTCGATGCGCTGCAATTGTTCGGGGGTGAGCGCTTGAGTCCACTGAAAGTCAAAACGCAGGTAGCCGGGTTTGTTCATGGAACCCGCCTGTACTGCTGTTGGCCCCAATACCTCGCGCAACGCGGCGTGGATGAGGTGGGTTGCGGTGTGCGCTTGGCGGGCGGCGTGCCGCCATTTCGGGTCCACGCTGGCCACCACATCAGCTCCGACGGCCAGGCCACCGGATTCTACGGTCGCCTTGTGTACCCACAGTTTCTTACCGATCTTTTGCACATCGTTGACGCGCAGCACCGTGTCTTCGGTGCTGATCAGGCCGCGGTCACCAAGCTGGCCGCCGGACTCGGCATACAACGGGGTGACGTCGAGGATGACCTCCACCTCTTGTCCTTCGCTGACTTCGGTGAGCTGCTGGCCGTCGGCAAGCAAGCCGAGGACTCTGGCGCCCGAAGCAAGCTCAGTAAAACCGGTGAATTCGGTCGGGTGTTCGTCCACAAACTCGCGGTAGACGGACAGGTCCGCGTGCCCATGCTTCTTCGCCTGGTTGTCCGCCTTCGCCCGCGCGCGCTGCTCGGCCATGAGCTTGTTGAAGCCCTCTTGGTCCACATCAAGCCCAGCTTCGGCGGCCATTTCCAACGTCAGGTCGATGGGGAACCCGTACGTATCGTGCAGGGCGAACGCCTGCGCCCCCGCCAACGTCGATGCGCCGGAAGCCTTCACCGACTCCGCCGCCTCTTCGAACAAGCGTGTGCCGGACTCGAGGGTGTGCAGGAAGGACTTCTCCTCTGCAATCGCCACCTGCAAAATGCGCTCACGGTGCGTCGCAATCTCCGGGTAGGACGGGGTCATGGTGTCCATGATGGTGGTCATGAAACGGCCCATGGTTTCCCCCGTCGCACCCAGCAAGCGTGCGGAGCGAATGATGCGGCGCAGCAACCGGCGCAGGATATAGCCGCGCCCCTCGTTGCCCGGTGTCACGCCGTCGAGGATGAGCATCATGCCGGTGCGCGAGTGGTCAGCGATCACCCGGAAGCGCACGTCGTCTGAGTCGCGGCGCCCATAGGTCGCCCCGGTGAGTTTTTCGGCCTCGTCGATCACCGGTCGCAGCAAATCCGTTTCGTACACATTATCGACGCCCTGCAGGATGCAAGCGACGCGCTCCACGCCGAGGCCCGTATCAATATTCTTCTTTGGCAAGTCACCAAGAATTTCGAAGTTATCTTTACCGATGCCTTCCCCGCGTTCCTTTTCCATAAACACGAGGTTCCAGATTTCTAAGTACCGCGAATCGTCAACAATCGGCCCGCCTTCCTTGCCGTACGCTGGGCCGCGGTCGTAGTAAATCTCGGAACACGGACCACACGGGCCCGGCACCCCCATCGACCAATAGTTATCGGCCATGCCCAACCGCTGAATACGCTCCGCAGGCAACCCCGCCACGCGCTGCCAAATTTCCGCGGCTTCGTCGTCATCAAGGTACACCGTCACCCACAATTTCTCCCGGTCAAGGCCGTAACCGCCCTCTTCCACCGGGTTGGTCAGCAACGCCCACGCATGCTCGATCGCACCCTGCTTGAAATACTGGCCAAAGGAGAAATTACCCGCCATTTGGAAAAACGTATTGTGGCGGGTGGTAATGCCCACCTCTTCAATATCCAGAGTACGCACGCATTTCTGAATGGAAGTTGCAGTTCCGCTGGGAAAAGGCGGGGTTTGCTGGCCCAAAAAATACGGTTTAAACGGGACCATGCCGGCGTTCACAAACAACAAGTTAGGGTCGTCGAGGATCAGTGACGCGCTGGGCACTTCCTGGTGGCCAGCGGCAACAAAGTGCTGAATAAAGCGCTCCCTGATCTCATGAGTCTGCACGGCAGTAATCCCTCGCTTTGGGTAAAGTCAACAGTTCCAGCGCATCACTTTACCTTGTGCGGGACAAATACCTAGGCGCAGGCACCGCTTACAATCACAGCAAGCCACCCCAAGAACTCGCACAAACGTTTCTCAGCTGGCAGTGGGCACGCCACAGGTTGCCGCACCTCACGGCGCGACTCACTCGTTAGCTCCCCCGCACGATCCTACGAAGCCTTCCCAGAAATTCGTGGAGGCGTTTCTCGGATCCGTGGGTGGTCGGTTGGTAATACACCGCATCATCTAAACCTTCGGGAAGGTAGCGCTGCTGAACGATTCCACGCGGGTCGTCGTGGGGGTAACGGTAACCCACAGCATGCCCGAGTTCCCGTGCGCCCGCATAATGCCCGTCGCGCAGGTGTGCGGGAACGGGGCCGATCCGGCCGGCGCGAACATCGGCTTGGGCGGCATCGATGGCGGCATACACCGCGTTGGACTTCGGCGCGGTAGCCAGGTGAATTGTTGCCTGCGCGAGGTTGAGTCGCGCCTCCGGCATGCCAATGAGCTGTACCGCTTGGGCGGCGGCGACGGCGACTTGCAGCGCAGTGGGGTCGGCCATGCCGATGTCTTCGCTAGCGTGAATGACCAATCTGCGGGCGATAAACCGGGGGTCCTCCCCCGCTTCGATCATGCGCGCCAGATAATGCAAGGCGGCGTCCACGTCCGAACCGCGAATCGACTTTATGTACGCGCTGGTGATGTCGTAGTGTTGGCCGCCGTCGCGGTCGTATTGCACGACCGCACGGTGCACATTTGCGCGCACCGCCTCTACGGTAAGTTCGCCTCCGTCTTCGATCGCTTCGGCGGTTGCTTCGATGTACGTCAGCGCACGCCGCGCGTCTCCCCCAGCGAGTGCGACGAGTTGCGCGATCGCTTCGTCGGTGGCGCTGATCCGCCCACCAAGTCCACGTTCATCCTCCAATGCACGTTCGAGCAGTGTCCTAATCGCCGCATCATCCAATGGCTGCAATTGCAACATTAAAGAGCGCGAAAGCAACGGGGAAACCACAGAAAAGGAGGGGTTTTCGGTGGTGGCGGCTACGAGCAATACGGTGCGGTTTTCTACCGCCGCAAGCAACGCATCCTGTTGCGTTTTGGAAAATCTGTGCACTTCGTCGATAAACAGGACGGTGCGGTGCCCGTGCACAAGGTCTCGGCGCGCCCGATCAATCACCTCGCGGACTTGTTTCACCCCGGAGTCAAGCGCGGATAACGCCACAAACCTATCGTCCGTATCCGCACTCATGAGCGAAGCGATGGTTGTCTTCCCGGTCCCCGGCGGGCCGTACAAAATCACGGACGCTTCGCCACGGCCTTCGATTAAGCGCCGCAGAGGCGTGCCCGGGCCGAGGAGATGCTGCTGCCCCACCACCTCGTCTAGGGTGCGGGGCCGCATGCGCGCGGCGAGTGGGGCGTGGGCACCTGGGTGAAAGTAGTCGGCTGCCTGCGGCTTCTGCTGTTCGAACAGGGAATCCTGCGTCACTGTTGCGAAAGCCTCGCCACCACCGCGCCGGCGAACTCCTCGACTGCCGGGAACCGCGAGTCCGCACCCCGCGCCGCAAACCGGGCGAGCGCCTCGAAGGTTTCCAACAAATCGCGTCGCGCTTCGTCCGCATGGCGCAGCACCGCGCCCAACACGTCGAAATCTTCTTCTAGTGACGCGGTCACCAGCGCGGTTTCCTCGGCGCTCGGCCCTTCAACCGCGCCCGCCACCGCCTGACTCATCGAGCCGTAGTACAGGTATGCGACGCTGGCCATGGCCCAGCCGATCAGGGCGGTAACAATGCGCGCTTGCAGCCGCACAGCGTTGTTCACGTTCGGCCACATCGAACGCACTTCCTGCACCCATGCGTCGATAAACACATCGGCTTCCTCATCAGTGATCGGCCGCGCGGAGAGGTATTGCGGGAATCCGGCAACCACGCACGCCACGTCGAACGTCGCATCGCGGAACCCGGCCCATTCATAATCCAAAAACTGCGTGCCATCCGCCAACAAAATATTGTCCGGCGAGATATCAAACGGCGTGAACGCGCGGTGCTGCCCGGAAGCCAGGCGCCGCTGGGCGTCGCGCGCAAACGCGTGCACAACGTCCGGAATGCGCAGCCCGGCGGATTCCAGCAGGGTCACCCCTCGATCAATCGAACTGGTAAGCGTGGTATCGCGCAGTTCGTGGACGTCCGCGGACGTCGGATACCGGCCCAACATGCGGTTAAGCAAAATATCAAAATGGGGCTCGCGGTGCGCAGTGCCGGCGTGCATCTTCCCAATAGCTTGGCCAAGGGTGCGCAACACATGCAGCCGGTGCTGCGCGTCGTCGTTTTCCAACAGTTCCGCAAACGTCTCCCCATCGCCGCAATCGGAAATCACCACCATTCGGCGGTCAATGTCGTACGCCAGCAAGATCGGGCCGGGCCGCACGTCCTCCGGCAGTGACGTAGTGAACTGGTAGGACACTACTTCCCGAATCAGCGCGGCGTCATCAATCCGGTCGCCGGTCGCGGGCACAAACTTGATCACCACCGAGCGTTGTTGCAACAGCGGCGACGGCGCCACCCGCGCCCGCAAAACAGTTGCGGTGCCGGAGCCGCCCAACTGCTCGTATTCTTGCAACACCTGATTGCCGCCGAAGCGTTGGGAAAGCAGCTCTTCGGCGACGGAAATGATTTCTTGAGGCGTGCGCATTAAACAGCGGCTCCTAGGACGCGGATTCAGCCTTCTTTTTCACGGGTTTGGCATCGATGCCGGACTCTTTACGCTGCTCGGGCGTAATCGCCGCTGGGGCATCCGTCAGCGGGTCCACGCCGCCACCGGACTTCGGGAACGCGATCACATCGCGGATAGATTCGAAGCCGCCCAACAGGGAAACAATCCGATCCCAACCAAACGCAATACCGCCATGTGGGGGTGCCCCGAAGGCGAACGCGTCCAGCAGGAAGCCGAATTTCTCCTGCGCCTCCTCCTCAGAAATGCCCATCACCTTAAACACGCGCTCTTGCACGTCGCGGCGATGAATACGGATCGAACCGCCACCGATTTCGTTGCCGTTGCACACAATGTCGTAAGCGTAGGCCAGCGCGTCCCCCGGTTGCTCATCAAAAGTATCCAGGCATTCGGGCTTCGGCGAGGTAAACGCGTGGTGCACCGCAGTCCATGCGGAGTGCCCGAGCGCCACATCCCCGGACGCTTGGGCGTCGGCTGCGGGTTCGAACAGCGGGGCGTCGACAATCCAGGTGAATGCCCACTGCCCTTCCTCGATGAGGCCGAGCTTGTTGGCGATTTCGCTGCGAGCAGCGCCGAGCAATGCGCGCGCGCTCTTGGTTTCGCCAGCCGCGAAAAAGATGCAGTCCCCCGGCTTTGCGCCAACGTGTGCGGCGATGCCTGCGCGTTCCTGCTCGGTAATATTCTTGGCCACCGGGCCGGACAGTTCGCCGTCCTCGCCGACGAGGATATACGCCAAACCTTTCGCCCCGCGCTGCTTCGCCCACTCCTGCCACGCGTCCAACTGACGCCGGGGTTGCGACGCCCCGCCTTCCATCACCACCGCGCCAACATACTCGTTCTGGAACACCCGGAACGAAGTGTTCGCGAAAAATTCGGTGCACTCGGTGATCTGAATATCAAAACGCAGGTCCGGCTTGTCGGAACCGTACAGGCGCATCGCCTCGTTATAGGTCATCCGCGGGATCGGCGTGGGGATGGTGTAGCCGATCAACTCCCACAGCGCCACCAGGATCTCCTCAGCCAACGCGATAACGTCATCCTGGTCCACAAAGCTCATCTCCAGATCAAGCTGGGTGAACTCCGGCTGCCGGTCCGCCCGGAAATCCTCATCCCGGTAGCAGCGCGCAATCTGATAGTAGCGCTCCATGCCCCCCACCATGAGCAGCTGCTTAAACAGCTGCGGGGATTGCGGCAACGCGTAAAACGTGCCGGGCTTCAACCGCGCCGGCACCAAGAAATCGCGGGCACCTTCCGGCGTGGAACGCGTCAGCGTCGGCGTTTCAATTTCGGTGAAATCATGCGCGTCCAACACGGTGCGCGCCGCCCGGTTCGCGGCGGAACGCAACCGCAACGCATTGCCCTGCGCGGTACGCCGCAAATCCAGGTAGCGGTAGCGCAGGCGGGTTTCCTCGCCGACTTCGCCACCGGAAGCAGCGTCATCAATCTGGAACGGCAGCGGGGCGGATTCGTTAAGTACTTCCAACTCGGCGACGTTTACCTCTACCGCGCCCGAAGCGAGGTTGGGGTTTTCGGAGCCTTCGGGGCGGATTTCCACCACGCCGGTGACGCGGATGCAAAACTCGCTGCGCAGGTGGTGCGCGCGCTCTGCGACCTCACTGTTGCGGAACACAACCTGGGCGATACCGGAACGGTCGCGTAAATCTATAAAGATCACGCCACCATGGTCACGTCGGCGGGAAACCCAGCCAGTCAGCGTGACGGTTTCGCCTGCGGTTTCTGCTCGCAGATCGCCCGCTAAATGAGTGCGCAGCACGTTCCTTGAATCCTTCCGTGAACGGGAATATGAAAAACTCTCCGCACGATCCTACCGCGTTGCCACCACGCCCAGCGCGCCGCCCCACCCCTACCCAACCAAATAAACGTATGCATGTGCTGATCGACTTCATGCGGGATTTATCAACATTCTTAGTGTGCGACCCCGCATTTTCACATTTGACGTGTGCGATAATGTGCCCATGACCTTTCGCGATGACGTAACCAGCTCCGGGCCCAGAGCCCAGAAACGCGGCGCTGGCGGACCCGTGGCCATCGGCGGCGGCATTGGCACACTCGTATTAGTGGCCCTGTTTATGCTCATGGGCGGCAACCCGGAGCAGCTGAACGAAATGCTCGGGCAGCAAAACCAGCAGGAGCAACCCGCCCTGCCTGGCGGGGAGGGCACCTCTGGGTTAGAGCACTGTAAAACCGGCGCGGACGCGAATGCAAACGTGGATTGCCGTATCGACTTCACGGCGCAATCCCTCGACCAGGTGTGGCAGCGGGAGCTGCCGCAACAGGCGAACCTGGAGTACACGCTGCCACAGGTAGTGATGTTTAACGGCACCACGAATTCCGGGTGCGGCCGGGCTTCCTCCGCCACTGGCCCGTTTTACTGCCCACGGGATGAAACCGTGTATTTTGATACCTCGTTTTTTGACCAACTCAGCCAGCTGGGCGCGAAGAATACGCCCTTCGCCCAGCAGTACATTGTGGCCCACGAGTTCGGGCATCATTTGCAGAAAGTGGAGGGCACCCTGGGGCTGAGCAACTACAACGACCCCGGCGAAGATTCCAATGCGGTGAAAATTGAATTGCAGGCAGATTGTTACGCCGGCGTATGGGCGCATCACGCGGACGACGGCGAGGACGCGTGGCTGAAGCAACTCACCGAAGAGGAGGTGCGCAGCGCGATTACCGCAGCCCAAGCCGTTGGCGACGACAATATTCAGCAACGCTCCGGCGGCGAAGTGCGACCCGACACCTGGACGCACGGTTCATCCGCACAGCGCGCGGAATCGTTCCTGGCTGGCTACAATACCGGGCGAATGTCCTCGTGTGACACGCTGGAGCGCGGCGCCTACAAGTAGAACGCTAGTGTTTCCGCGTCTTCACTAACACAATGAACGCGGTGATCAGCACCGCGGACGCCGCCACCGTACCGCCGACGATTTTCAGCGCCGGGCTGGCGCCGGTGGTGCGCGCCACGGGTGAGGCTTTGGTGGATGATTTCGTGTTCGCGGTTTCCTTCGCGCCGGATTGTTCCGCATCGGCATTGCTTGGAAACTTCGGCCCGGCCACCGGCTTACCGTAGGGTTTCAGCGTGAGCCGGTATTTCAACGGGGCGGGGTGATTGTCGGCGGTTGAAACGCTGCTTAAGCTCACCGCAATGTAGTGGGTGCCGCCCAACCAAAACGAGGTTGCGTTGCTTTCCTGAGCGTCCACGTTTGCGTACGAGACTGGGTACAGGGTGCCAAACGTGGCTGGTTCCGCCGCGCGCGCAACGTCGACTTCTTCCGCGCCGATGAGCTGCTGCGACTGCCCCAGCGCGTTCATCGCCTGAATTTCCACGATTCTCGACGCCTCCGTACCCGACGTTTCCTCGCCCGCCTCCTGCGGCTGTTCTTCCGTGGCTTCCGTTGGTTCGGCGGGTGGTTCCGGCGGCGGCGCGCCCAACACCTCAAACGTTCCGTCGAGGGCCTGGCCCCAACCGACCGGCACCGCATAGAAGTGGGTTTGCCCGTCGGCGAGTTCCCCATACGTGGTACCCACGAGCTCCTCCGCGCCGTCAGGTTGCGTGGCCGGCGTTACCGCCACCACGTTTTCCTGCGGGGACAGTTGCGGCAGGTCAGCGTCCTGGCGTGGTTGCGCCGCCAGGGTGTTGAAATCGTCCCCGTGCTGCTCCGGCTCCGGCACCGCCGCAAGCGACATATCAATGTCTACCGCATCGTGGAAATCGCTCGCCCGCATGAGCCCAATATCCAAAAACACGTCCTCGCTATAACACGGGGAGTCGCCGTCGTAATGGTCCCCCACCAAATAGCCGGTGGTGGGTGCTTGGGTATCGCGGAAATTACCTCGCCCGGAACCTCCGTGCGCCGGGCAATCCACCATTGAACCATCGCGCTCGTATTGCAACTTCGGCGAGAACACGAAGCCGCTGGGCGCGGCCCCCGCGGAGGCCTTCGGTACCGCCGTGTAGCCCACCTGCACCCGATGCCCCTTCGGGATGGAAAGCTTCAGCATATTCTGGTTGTCTTCTTCTTCGGATTCGCTCAACGTGCGGGCAGTAATCCGGGTGGGGTGCTCCCACGTGCCCAATCGCACGTGGGGTGCGTCTGTGCGGTTTTTACCGAACTCCACCACCTCATCGGGAAATTGGTAGCGCGGCTGGTCTTCGCGGGTGGTGATCCGCCGCAGCGCCGCCTCCAGCCCCTCCTCAGAATCAGCTTCTACTGCGCTGCCTTGGGTGGCTTGTGCAATACAGCTCAATTCTTCCCGTGCGGTGTCATCAGCGAAGAAACCTATCGTGTGGATCGCCAATTCGGGGTGCTGCTGCTTAAGCTGCGCCGCCACCTCGCACGCCGGCGGCGGGGCACACGAGTCCGCGCCACCAGCCACCAGCACCATGCTGCGGGCGCCACTGGCAGGCAGCAGCTCAGCGGCCCGCAGCAAAGCGTTTCCGATCGGCGCGAACCCGCGCGGCGCCAACGTGTTGACGGCGCGCTTCAAATCCGCGGTGGCATCATCACCACGATGGCCAAGCACGGTCGCATCCCCGCAACCGGCGGCGCGTTCCTCCTCGCTGACACCGGTCCCCGTGCCGTACGCCACGAGTCCTAGTTCGCTGGCGGCAGGCGCGGCGTCGAGAAAGTTTCGCACGGCGGTTTTCACGGTGTCGATGCGTGTGCGGCCCGAATCGTCAACGTCGAGCATCGCCACGGACGCGTCGAGAACAATCACCGTGGGATCCATGCTTGGTTGTGCCGTTACGGTTGGTGGGGCGAGCAACGCCCCCAGGCCGATCGCCGAGGCCACTGCCGCCACCGTACGGGCTACATTCATAATATTTCCTCGTCATAAGTGAATATGCACCAAACACTACAATAAGAGCGAAACTGCAACCTTAGCGCAACACTTCACTACCGTAAGAACAACCACCCAGGTTTGTAAACAGGTCGGTGTTAAGCATCCATGTTCCAGCGGGCACGTTCCTCGGCAATAATTCGCGCGGCGAGCTCGCTTTCCGTCACGTCCACCGCGTCGTCCACATTGGCGGACTCACTGGGCCGGGCGTAGGCATCGAAAATGGAACGTTTCGTCGCAAGGATTTCCATAAGGCGTTCGTCGGCGGTGTCATCCGCAATCAACCGATGCACTTGGACCACGCGAGTTTGCCCCATGCGATGGGCGCGGGCTATCGCCTGATCCTCGATCGTCGGCTTGACTTGCGGCTCCACCAAAATCACAACGGTGGCGGCCTGAATGTTCAACCCCACACCGGCGGCGGTGATTTGCGCGAGCAAGCAGCTGCCGGGTTCGGTGCGCCCAAGGGCATCCACAAGTTCTTGGCGCGCAGCTGGCGGTACCTGGCCCGTAATAGTGCCAACAACCTGGTCGCCGAATTCCTGTGCGATACGTTCCAGAACGGGAAGGAAATAGGAAAAAATCAGAACACGATCCCCATTCTCGGCGGCGTGTTCTACGATGCCGCGGATGCGTTCCAGCTTCGCGGGCGACGCATGTGGGGTGAGCATCGGCGCGCGGCGAATCTCCATCCAGTTACCGCTGCGCACGGCGGCCCGGTAATGATCGGCATCGTGTTCACTCAACTCCACCCAGTCGATATGTTCGAGGCGCTCCGGGAGTTCGTCAAGCACTTCGGCTTGATTTCGGCGCAAGTATGCCGGGGCGATCGCGCGCCGCACCGCCACCGCGCTGCCGGTGCTCTTGGGCACGAGGGCGGGCTGTAGATAGCCAACAAGGGTTAAAAACTCGGAGACTTTATTTTCCAGTGGCGTACCGGTGAGCAGCAACGCATACTCCGCTGCCTCAATGAGCGCGGAGACAGCAACACTGCGCCTGGTATGGGGGTTTTTCAAAAAGTGCGCCTCGTCGGCGATGATCGCCTGGGGCTGGGTGCCAAAGTGGAGGCTCCGCGCACCGTCATACGTGCACACCACCACCCCGCCCTCGGATTGCCACGCGTTGACGGCGTCCTGCTTCGCCGCCCCGTGAGCTACAAACACCGGAAGCGTGGAAAACGCACGCAATTCGCGCACCCAGTTCACCACCAGGGAGGCCGGGCAAATCACCAGGCTATGGGTGGTGCTTTTCGCATGCAGATGCGCCAGCATGGCTATCGCCTGAATGGTCTTACCGAGGCCCATCTCGTCACCGAGGATGGTTTTGCGTTGCACCAACGCGAAACGCGCGCCGAAGGATTGGTAGCCACGCAAATGCAGTTCACGCAGCAGCGTGGTGTCGAGCCGCAGCGCGCGAATACGTTCGATGATGCTGGTATCGAGGAGGTCATCGGACACCTCCACGTCCAAATCCAGCAGGGTGGACAGCAACCCTTGGTAATGCGCGGGGCGGCGCATGTAGTCCTCCCAAGCGCCGTCGCCAAGATCCGTAACGTCGCGCGGGCGAAACAGCCCTGGGGTGGCAAGCGCCCACTGCGCATCATCAAGAAACGTGTGAAAGCTGGTGTCCCCGCGCGGCACAAACACCGGCCACGGTTCCTGCCCCGGCAACGCATCAGGCAACGCCTGCGCATACTCCAAAATGCGCTTCTTGCGGGCCCGCTCCGCAGGGTCAAGCTCCACCAGTTGACTAAACCGGTATAGAATCCGCACCAAACTCATCGCCGGGGCGGTCGGCACATCCCCGATGCGGGTGGAATTGGCGGACTTCGCCTCATTGAGCAGGGTCTGCGCGGCGGCTTTCATCCGGCGCGCGGTCTGCTCCCCGATGCCGCGCACCGCGGTGAGCGTGCTCGTCGGCACGGTAAGCACGTCCGCGACGGTAGCCACCTGGATGCTTTCCAACCCGGCGAAACGCAGCTGCCCGCTGGTGGCTTGCTTCAGCATCTCCACCGGCATTTGCGCCATAAGTTCGGTAACGCGTTGTTCCGTGAGCTCCCGCAACGCCAATTCCGCCGCTGCCCGCAGGCGCGGCTCCCCATCGGGGTGCTGCAACGCCACGTGGGTAATCTCCCGCAACCCCGCCACGATGCTCGTATCCAACGACTCTTGATCCGCGGCTTCCAAACCTAACGCGCGAGTCAGACTGCGGGCGGCAAACGTGGTGTATTCCTCAGGGTGCCCGGCCACCCCCAAGGTATCCACAGTGGAATAGCCCAGCGGTTGCCGGGCCGCCTGGAGGATCGGGCGGATATGATCCGCCTCCGGAGAATCGAGCAGCTTTTCGAGTTTGATGCCAGCTTCCAAACCGTCCGCAACGCTCACCGCACCGAACAAACGTTTAAAGAACCCGGCGGTGGCTTGTGCGGCTTCACCGCGCAGCCGAGCCACGCGTTGGGAATAGCGGGCGAAAGACTGCAGCACATCCTCCACCCCAGGGTGCCGCTGCATTTCCGCATGCAGATACACGTCATGCCACTGCACCACCCCCGGCGGCAATACGTGCGCCGCCCCAAGACAGGGGTGCGCCGCGACGGTCACCGGGGTTTGGTGGAGCGTGTCCCAAAGAACGCTAGCTTCCGCAGCGTGCGCGAGAACAACATCGGCGCGTTGCAACAATGCGGGAATCTGCTCACGAATCATGGTTACCAATTTTCCCACAACCGCACCTGGGCACGCGTGTCACCTCCCATCGCAGGCAACTCATTAACTGCCGCGGGAAGCGGGCGGCGCTACGCTGGAAAAGCATGAACCGCGCCACCCAATTCATTGCAGCCTTTAACGATATTGAGCAATATCTCCGCCGCAACTACGGAACCCACAACTCCGAAGGCTTCCGAACATTAGTGCGCATCGCTATGAAGGAGCAAGCGCTGCCGCAGCCCCAGGCGGACGCCCTCTTCGCATTCGCAGACCTCCGCAACGCCATTAGCCACGGCACCTACAACGCGGGCCGCCCCATCGCCGAACCCTTCGAAAACACCGTGACGGAGATTGAAGCACTGCGCGACCTGATTACCCAACCCCCAAGTGCACTCGGCGTACTTGGCGAACGCTCCCCCGACATCGTTACCACCGGGACCACAATTAACGACGCCCTGAAACTCCTGCACGGCGACCAGCTCTCCGTGTTACCCGTCTACCGGAAACACTTCGTATTCCTCTTAACCACGGACATGATTGTGCGCTGGGTCGCCGAAGACCTCGACGACGACGGCCGCCTCAACGCCCACACCGTCGGCGATCTCGCCCCCTACGTCTCCCCCGCAGACTTGGCCTACTTCTCGCGTCCAGACTTGAGCGCCGCCACCGCCATCCAACACTTCACCGACCCCGGCCACTCCGGCCTCCTACCCCGCGCGATCATCATCACGGCCAAAGGCAGCCCAAAGCAATACCCGATGCGAGTCATCGACCGCTCCGAACTGCCGAAACTCGTCCAAGCGCTCGACTTTTAGTCCGCGAACCGCGGGGCTGGCAGGTGACGCGGAGACGGCTAGAGCCGCGCGGTGATGTGGGTGTGCACTTCGGCGAGGGGGACGTTGGATTGTTCGTGGGCGAGCAGGTCTTTCACGGCGATTTCGCCTGCTTCCAGTTCGCGATCCCCGAGGACGAGGGCGAATCGAGAGCCAGCGCGGTCAGCGCCCTTCATCGCGCCTTTTAAGCCTCGATTCCCGTAGGCCATGTCAGCACGCACCCCGGCCGCGCGCAGCTGATCAATAATGCGAACCATCGCGCGTTTCGCCTCCGCCCCCAACGGCACCCCATACACGTCTACGCGATTGCTCGCGCCAGCGGTGACGCCCTCCGCCTGCATAGCCAGCAAGGTGCGATCCACACCGAGGCCGAACCCAATGCCGGAGAGTTCCTGGCCGCCGAGCTGTGACATCAGCCCATCGTAACGGCCGCCACCGCCGATGCCGGACTGGGCGCCGAGTCCGTCATGGACGAATTCGAAGCAGGTTTTGGTGTAATAATCGAGGCCCCGGACCATACGGGGGTTAATGTCAAAGCGCACCCCAAGATCGGTGAGTAGGCCGGTGACGGTTTCGAAATGGTCGCGGGTTTCCGCCGATAAGTAGTCGAGCATCAGCGGCGCGTCGGCGGTCATTTCGCGCACTTCGGAGCGCTTGTCATCGAGGACACGCAGCGGATTTATGTTCGCGCGGTGCCGCGTCTGCTCATCGAGCGGAAGTTTGAACAAGAATTCTTGGAGTTTTTGGCGGTATGCGGGGCGGCAGGTTTCGTCGCCGAGGCTCGTGAGCTCGAGGCGGTAGCCAGTCAAGCCGACGGAGCGGAAACAACGATCCGCGAGGGCGATAACCTCCGCATCCAGTGCCGGATCGTCCACGCCAATAGATTCCACGCCGACTTGCTGTAGTTGGCGGTAGCGGCCAGCTTGGGGGCGTTCATAGCGGAAAAACGGGCCAGCGTACACCAATTTCACGGGCAGCTGGCCACGATCCAAGCCGTGTTCGATCACCGCGCGCATCACCCCTGCGGTGCCTTCGGGGCGCAGGGTGACGGAGCGATCCCCACGGTCGGCGAAGCTGTACATTTCTTTGCTCACCACATCGGTGGATTCACCAACCCCGCGGGCAAACAGCGCCGTATCCTCAAAGATGGGCAGCTCAATGTGCTCGTAGCCCGCGAGGTGAGCTTGATGGGTGAAACCATCACGCACCGCTAGGAACTCGGGCGAAGTCGGGGGCACATAATCCGGCACCCCCTTGGGGGCAGCAAACGGCTGAATCTTTTTGGCTTGAGTCACGAATGGAGATTATACGGCCAAACCTTTCAGAAACGGATTCCGCGAGCGCTCCGCGCGCATGGTGGTCACAGGGCCGTGACCCGGCAAAAGGTGCAGCGAATCGGCAAGTTCCCACACCGGACCTGCGAGGCTTTGCTGCATCGCCTCCGGATCGGAATGCAGAATATCGGTGCGCCCCACCGAACCTAAAAACACCACATCACCGGTAAAGCACACTTCATCACCAACGAGCAGCACGCTGCCCGGAGAATGCCCGGGGGCGTGGCGTACCACGTATTCGGCACCCACAAGGTCAATGACGTCCCCATCGGCGTAGTACCGCAGGTCGGCGACGGCGGCCATGTTCGCGGCGTCGAAAAGCATGGCGGTGTGCGGGGCGACGCCAATATCCGGGTCTGTAATCATAAACGCGTCGTCTTCGTGAATGAACACGGGTGCCTGGAACTTCCGGCCCACCTTCGAAGCGTCGCGCGTATGGTCGATGTGCCCGTGGGTGAGCAGCACCTTGTCCACCACTAAACCCTGCTCTTCCACCAGCGCCGAAATGCGCGGCTCGGCATACATGCCGGGGTCGATGACAACTACGTGCCCCTCGTTGACAATCAAATAACAATTCGTTTTGAACGGCCCGGCGGCGAAGCCCTGAATCTCCATGAAGACCACACTAAAGGTTGAGTCGCGGCCACCGCTACAATAGCCTCGGCAATACAATGAACTGCCAGTAAGAGCTCAACACCGAACAATAAGGACTAGTTACAAGGTGAGCAAAAACCAACGCCGCGAGGAAGCACTGCGCGAACTCGAACGAGAACTCAAATCCCGCGACCGCGCCGAAATAACCAAGCCGCTTGGCGTGGTGGCCGCCTCCGTAGCCGTCATCCTGTGCATCGTCGGCGGCATCTGGTGGGCTACCACCAGCGGCAGCGGCGACGAGGAAACCACCGCCAGCTCCAGCACCGAGAGCACCGCCCCCGAAACGAACTTTGAGCCGGTGAGCACGAAACGCCCCACCGCACTGCCGGAAACCGTCACCTGTACCTACAACGACGCCGAGGCACCCGCCCGCGAGGTGAGCAAACCCGCCACGGAGAACATTTCCACCAAGGGCACCGTGGACGTGGAATTGGACACCAGCGCGGGCAAGATTGGCATGACGCTCGATAGGTCCGTGTCCCCTTGTACCGTGAACGCCATCGAACACATGGCTAAAGAAAAGTACTTTGACGATACGATTTGCCACCGCATTACCAATTCCGGCCTGCACGTGTTGCAGTGCGGCGACCCGAGCGGCACCGGCAGAGGCGGCCCTGGCTTCCAGTTCCCCAATGAGCACCCCACCGATAGCGCTACGCAAGCGGCCACTGTGAACTACGGGCGCGGCACTATCGCCATGGCGAATGCTGGTAAAGACACCAACGGTTCACAATTCTTCCTCAACTATGGGGATTCCCCGCTGCCCACCGATTACACCTACTTCGGGCAGATCAACGACGAGGGCCTGAAAACCTTGGACGCGATCGCCGAAGCTGGCGTCAAAGATGGCGCTCCGGACGGGCCGCCCGCTAAGGAAGTGAAGATCAAAACTGCCGTTGTGAAGTAGGCTTCACTCGCGCTACGAACATTTGTCTCATAATTATCTCAGGCGGCTCGTGCTAGTAGCGCACAATTTATCCGTGCTTGCGTATGTATTTTCGGACATATCCCTCAAGGTTTTCAGAAAATTTTCTTGCTTTTTCTTGAAAACGGGACTACCTTGAGGTCAGCTCGTTAAACATTCCAGACGAAAGGCGCGTTCATGAAGCTTCTCACCCGCAAAGGTCTCACCGCTGCGATGGCTGCCGTCGCCATCTCCATGACCTCCGTTACTGCGGCCCCGGTGGCGTTTGCTCAGAGCTCCACCACCAACGACGACAAGGGCGACAAGGGCGACACCAACGCACTTGAAAGCATCGTTGACGCCATCGAACTCGTTGCTCGACTCTTCGGCGGAATTACCAAACTGCAGGGCAACTTCGATAAGTTCTTCAAGAACATGGGCTCCTCCTAGGATTTCCGCCCGCCTAGCACAACTAGACTTTTCCGCCACCCCGCTCACCAATGCGGGGTGGTTTTTTCTTTACGACGCCCCGTCCGCCCGCTCCCCGCGGGCACCCTCCCGCTCGTTCCGGTTCCCCGAACCAAACCGCATAGCGATTACGCTACCCCGGTTTGGAGGTGCAGTTCACAGTGGGAAAGCATTCTTTTAATTGGCTGAATTACACGCTTACAATTCATTGTTGACACATCCCCAGCCCGGAATGCCTGCGCCCCCACTATCAGTGGCACAGCCTCCGCTACGCACCCCAATTATCGCGTATCAGGTTCACCAATAAATCCCTGCTCCCGCATCCAATCAACAGCGACTTGGCTTGGGTCGGCGCCTTCAACGTCGACTTTGTAGTTGAGGTTGCGCATAGCGTCGTCGTCAAGCAATGCCGCAACTTCCGCAAAGCGTTGCTGCAGCTCTGGGTACGTATGCACCAGCTCGGTGCGAAACACGGGGGCGGCGTTGTAGGCAGGGAAGAACTGTTTATCATCCCGCAATACCACCAAGTTCAGTGATTGGATCCGCCCATCCGTGGTGAACACCTCGCCGAAATTGCAGGTGCCGTCCGCGGTTGCTTGATACACGGTGCCAGTATCCATGAGCGAAATGTTTGCCTCCGGCACCCCGTTGGTATCCCCCCGCGGCAGATCATACGCCTGCAGCATTGGGTTCAGACCATCAGTTCGAGAATTGAATTCTGATTCCACACACAAGGTACGGTCCGCCACCGGCACCTTCGCCATATCCGACAACGTAGCGATCCCGTGTTCGGTCGCGTAATCGGCTCGGACGGCGAACGCGTAGGTGTTATTCAAGGGCGCCGGCTCACCCCAGGTCAAACCATTTTCAGCATCCTCATCCCGCACCGCTTCCCACTGTTGCCGCTGGTCCGGAATGCCATTCTCGTGGTTGAGGTACGTCAGCCACGCGGTACCGGTGTACTCGAAGAACACATCCGCCTGCCCAGACACCATGAGATTGCGCGCCGGTTGTGAGCCAGGAACATTGGTCATGTCCACCACATCAAAGCCAGCGGCCTGCCCAATGAGCACCGCAATCTTTCCTAAAATGAGTTGCTCGGTAAAGCTTTTCGAGGTCACCACCAACGTTTGCCCCGCCGCGTTGGGGACGGGTTTGAGGCTGCCCTCGCTGATTGGCGGGACCGGTGTTGCCGAGGGGCGCAGCCCACAACCACACAAGGCGACAAGCAGTGTCATGAGTAACGCTACGGTGTGCATCGCAGAAGTCCGCCGCATGGAAATCACTGTCCTTTCGGCCGCAGAACCTGTTCAAAAACGCGGGCAATCCAATCGATGAACAACGCCAGCAGGGCAACGAGCAGTGACCCAGTAATCAGCACCCGATCCAATGCAAGGTTCACGCCTGTGGTGATGAGCAGCCCCAATCCGCCGCCATCCACAAAAGTGGCAAGCGTGGCAGTCCCCACCAAGAGGACCAACGCAGTACGAATACCAGCCAGCATGATGGGGATTGCAAGCGGCAATTCAATCCGAAACAGCACAGCGAGCGCGCTCATGCCCATTCCCCTGCCGGCTTCAATGATGCCTTGATCAACCGTATCCAAACCCACCATGGTGTTTTTCAATACCGGCAAAAAGGCGTACAGGATGAGCGCGGACACCGCCGCCCGGAAACCAAAACCCAGCCAAAACGCAAACAGCACCACCAACCCAATCACAGGCGCGGCTTGGCCCACATTTGCCAGCATCATCACCGGCGTAATGAACCAGCGAAACGGCCTTCTTGTGAGCAACACTCCCAACGGGATAGCCGTTACCAACACCACGAGGGCGGCAACGAACGTAAGTGAAAGGTGCTGGATGGTGAGTTCCCAAAGGTACGGAACCGTCAGGGTTACCTGTTCCGTGGAGGTGAGTTGAGCCCGAGAAATCCACCACGCGATCCACCCCAACGCAACGATTATGGCCAGTGGCTGAATCAACAGCTTCCATCCGCTGTTCCCTGGGCGAGTCATGATGATTCCACATCCGCATTCGTGCCTACCGGGGCGGAAGCTTGGCTCGAAGTTTGACGCAACTCCGCGATTGCATGCATCACTGTTTCCACATCAATCACGCCGCGGAGCACGTGACGGGGTCCAACCACAAGGGCTGATCCGCTACTCGACACCAGCATGGTATCGAGCGCATCGTTTAGCGTTGACAGTGTGGATACCACCGGCAGTTCTTTCACGCGACGGTTCGCGATCGCACGCATAGTGCGAAGTTGCTCGCAGGACAGCCACGCCAGCGGCCGGTATTTGTGATCCACGATGACCACATGGTCATGGCCCGCAGCTTCAGCTGAGCGCGTAAGTTGGCGGGGATCATCACCCGGTGTGCCGACAGTAGCCGACAGCAGCGCTACATCCTTGACTCGTTTCAGGTTGAGTTGCTTCAACCCAGCACCGGAGCCAATAAAATCTTCCACGAACTCATCGGCTGGTTCGGCGAGGATGCGTTCGGGTGTGTCGTACTGAACGATGCGGGCGCCATCGTTAAAAATGGCGATCCAGTCCCCAAGTTTCAGCGCCTCATCGAAATCGTGTGTCACGCACACGATCGTTTTGTGCAGTTCCGACTGGATGCTGATCAGCTCATCTTGTAAATGCTGCCGCGTGATGGGATCCACCGCCCCGAAGGGTTCATCCATGAGCATGATCGGCGGGTCGGCTGCCAAGGCGCGAGCAACGCCCACTCGTTGTTGCTGACCCCCGGAGAGTTCCTTTGGGTAGCGGTCGCGATACACTTCCGGGTCAAGGTTCACTAATTCGAGGAGTTCGTCCACGCGAGCCGCTATGCGCTGTTTGTCCCATTTCAGCATCTTGGGAACCATGGCGATATTCGCGCCCACGGTGAAATGCGGCAGCAATCCGCCCCCTTGAATCACATAGCCAATCCCACGGCGAAGTTTATCGCCATTCATTTTGGTCACATCTTGGCCATGAATGACAATCCGCCCTTCGGTGGGCTCAATAAGGCGATTCACCATTTTCAGCGTTGTGGTTTTCCCGCAACCAGATGGCCCAACAAACACCACAATATTTCCCGCGGGAATTTCCATGGTTAAATTGTCAACTGCGGGCTTTTTATTCCCATAACGCTTTGTTACATTTTCAATCAGAATGGCGGCACCGCCTTGGCCAGCGCCTTGGGTGGTAAATTCTCCTTCAATGTGTACATTCTGCTCAGACACGAATACCCCTTGAGGTAGTGAAGCGGCCCACGGCAAGTAAAGCCGCATCAAGAATAAGAGCCAATATCACAACGGCAATGACACCCGTTGCCACTGACTCGAAAGCATTGGCCCCGCCCAGCCGCGACAAACCGGAAAAGATGTAGCTGCCCAAACCGGGGCCCAAGGCGTAGGCAGCAACCGCCGCGATACCCATGGTCATTTGGGCTGACACTCGCATGCCAGCGAGAATGACCGGCCAGGCGAGCGGCAACTCGACGGTAAGAAACGTGGCAATACGGCTCATACCTATGCCCCGCGCGGATTCAACAATGGCCGAGTCCACTTCTGACAAACCCACCACGGCATTCCGCAGTATGGGCAGCACCGCGAAAAATGTCACAACGGCTACCGCTGGCGCCACGCCGAATCCCAGCGGAATAATCAACAACCCAATGAGCGCGAACGATGGGATGGTTAATCCGATCGCAGAAATACCATTTGCGGCCGCTGTAAGACGATCACTGCGATAACAAACTGCGGCCACGATAATGGCGAGCGCGGTTGCCAGAATGAGGCATTGTACGACAAGGCTCATGTGTTGCCAGGCCGCTGCGGCTATTTGTTGCCATCGATCGGAAATAAAGTGCCACATTACAAATCATTCCTCAGGATTATTCCGCGATGCGAAGAACTCTTTCCTTAGCGCCCCCGCAGAACCGAGCCTACCGAAAACGCCTCAACATTCCGCCCCACACCCGCCAAATAGCGATATTTTGGCAACTATTTTCACACTTGTTGTCACGTTGGCAAACTAGTTTGAGTGCCACGGACACATGCGGCATTTACGCTCGTTATCACCGAATCGGCTAACGATCGCCAGCTTCATCATCGGCCGCGAGAAAACCACCATCCCACCACAAAATGTTAAATGGGTCATAATATTGCGGTGCGTGTGATCGACGCGCCAACAGTGTCGCCCCGCGGTCCCTGCGGGAGCACACCGACCCCCGCACGACTATTCGTGCAGGCTAGCCGCCCGAAGTGACCCGATAGACGTCAAAAACGCCTTCAATATTGCGTAGTTGTGTCATCAGGGAGCCAAGCTGCTTCGTATCGGAAACCTCAAATGTAAACCGCGCCACCGCAACGTGGTCTTCCGCCGAATGGGAGTTCATGGCCACCACGGCAACCTTTTGCTCATTGATCACGCGGGTGAGCTCAAATAGCAATCCGTGACGGTCCAACGCTTCCAGCTGTAGGGTCGCGGCGAATGCGCTGTGGCCTTGCGCAACCCACTGGACGTCGATAAGCCGTTCGGGTTCTTCGCGGAGCTTGTCGGCGTTGGTGCAATCGGTACGGTGCACGGACACCCCGCCACCGCGGGTAACAAAGCCGAAAATCGCATCACCCGGCACGGGCATGCAGCAGCGCGCGAGTTTCGCCATGATGTCCGGGCTGCCTTCCACCAACACGCCAGCGCTGTCTTGCGTAGCGGCGGGCTTGCGGCGCTGACCCACGAGCTCGCTGAACGGGGTGCGTGCTACGAGCGCGTCCGTAGCATCCTCCTGGCCGCCGAACATAGCAACCAACCGGTTCGCCACGTGTTGCGCGGACACTGTGCCAGCCCCGATGGCGGTGTATAAGGCATCAACATCCGCGTAGTGCAATTCCGCGGCCACGGCCTTCATGGAGTGCGAGGTGAACAGCCGGTGCATGGGCAGCCCACCGCGCTGCACCTCGGCGGCCAACGCATCCCGGCCGGCCTCAATGGACTCCTCGCGGCGCTCTTTGGCAAACCACTGGCGAATCTTCGCCTTCGCACGCGGGGACACCACAAACTTCTGCCAGTCTTTGCTAGGGCCGGCGGCTGGGTCCTTCGAGGTGAACACCTCCACCCTATCCCCAGACTTCAGCGGCGATTCCAACGCCACGAGTTTGCCGTTGACTTTCGCCCCGATACAGCGATGCCCCACCTCCGTGTGCACGGCGTAGGCGAAGTCCACCGGGGTGGCGTTCACCGGCAGGTTAATCACATCACCCTTCGGGGTAAACACGAATATTTGTTTGGAAGTGAGGTCGTACCGCAGGCTATCCAAAAATTCGTTTGGATCGGCGGCTTCCTTTTGCCAGTCGAGCAATTGGCGCATCCACGCCATTTGATCCACCTCAGACTGCTCCCCGCTGTGGCTGCCCTTGGTCTCCTTATAACGCCAGTGCGCGGCAATACCGTACTCCGCGTTATAGTGCATTTCATTGGTACGCACCTGGACTTCCAGCGGCTTCCCGCCGGGCCCCATCACAGTGGTATGCAACGACTGATACACGCCAAACCTAGGCGCGGAAATGTAATCCTTAAACCGGCCGGGCATAGCCGAATACAGGGCGTGCACCGTGCCGATTGCGGCGTAACAATTGGGGACGTTATCCACGAGGATGCGGATCCCCACGAGATCAAAAATCTCGTCGAAGTCGCGACCGCGGACGATCATCTTTTGGTAGATGGACCAATAGTGTTTCGGCCGCCCCATCACCTCTGCCGGAATGTGGTTTTCCTTCATCGAGGCGGTAACACTGGAAATAATCTCCTGGAGGTACCGGTCCCGCGAGGGCGCCCGGTCCGCCACCAGCCGCACAATCTCCTCGTACTTTTTCGGATACAGGATGGCAAAGGAAAGGTCTTCCAACTCCCATTTGATTGAGGCCATGCCCAAGCGGTGCGCGAGCGGGGCGATCACCTCAAGGGTTTGGCGGGCCTTCTTTGCCTGCTTTTCCGGCGGCAAGAATCGCATGGTGCGCATGTTGTGCAGCCGGTCCGCCACCTTCACCACCAGCACGCGGGGGTCTTGGCTCATGGCTACGATCATCTTGCGGATGGTTTCCGCCTCGGCCGCCGCCCCGAGCGCCACCTTATCCAACTTGGTCACACCGTCGACCAACCGGGCGACTTCGGCGCCGAAATCCGCCTCCAAATCCGCCAGCGAATAGTTCGTGTCTTCGACGGTGTCATGCAGCAGCGCCGCCACCAGCGTGGTGGTGTCCATGCCGATTTCCGCAGCGATGGTTGCCACCGCCAACGGGTGGGTAATGTACGGATCCCCCGATTTGCGGAACACGCCGTCATGGAGGCGTTCCGCGGTATCGTACGCTTTTTGCAAAACCGCAATATCAGCCTTGGGGTGAATCTGCCGGTGGATACTCACCAACGGGCTCAACACAGGATCAAGTTTCACCCGCGAGCCGGTGAGGCTGCGGGCTAGCCGCGCGGACATGCTACGCATGTTTACCTGCTGCTTTGGTGGTTTGCGGTCAAAGCTCATGTGCGCTCTAGCCCCTCGGTGAAGAATCTTCCTGCGAGTTAATCACGGTGAGCGGTAACCCAGCAAGCGCTTGCCTACCCCCCAGCCCCTGTACCTCCAACGCCACCGCGTGACCAACCACCGATGCGCCACAACGTTCGAGGAGCTTACGGGCCGCAATGAGGGTGCCGCCGGTGGCCAGCACGTCGTCGACAAGCACGATGCGACGCCCCTCCAACGGAATGCCGGAGGCGGGCACCTGCAGCGCCGCCGTCCCATACTCCAGCGCATATTCCTGAGTATGCACAGGTGGCGGCAGCTTTCCCTGTTTGCGCACGGCGAGGATGCCAAGGCCCATCTTGTAGGCCACAGCCGAACCCAGCAAGAAACCGCGCGCATCGAGGCCGGCGATCATGTCCGCCCCGAACGCTTCACACGCCGCAGCGAGTTCGTCGATAACAAGTTTGAATGCTTCGGCGTCTGCCAGCACGGGGGTGAGGTCTTCAAACAGCACGCCCTCCACGGGGAAACCTTCGACGTACCTCATGCGGTGCGCAAGCGCTTCCCGCGCGGTGGTGTAGCTCATTAGTTCTCACTCTCCTGCCAGCGTTCCATGTTCCAGCCAATGCCGGAACCGGAAGAATTCAACACCACGTTGCGCACGGTCCGATCCACCACGAACGTGCGCGGCTGCGGCGCGAGCGGGATCGTGGGCACCAGGTCCCACAGAAACTCCTCGGTCGCGCGAAGGGCCTCCGCATTCGAACCGGTTGCATCGCTATTTCCATAGTTCAACATTGGATCTATCGCAAGCAAAATAGCGTCGACTTTACCCACGGATTCGCGGTCCTCGCCGTCGAAGTGAACATGCCGAACATCCTGCAAATACTGGGCGTCAGCTGACGCATCCTCGATGGTTACCCCCGCAGGTTCACACGAACGCTTGATCGCATCAATCATGGCTTGTTTCCGCGCGTCCGGACCCCGGTAACCAATTCGAATGGTCTGCCCGCGCAATTCCTCGGCGCGCGCAATATCCACCCCCAGGTGCGCCTCCGCGATATGCGCGGTTTGGGCGTTTGCGGGGTCGTCCACACTGGTAAGGCGTGTGCCCATCGGGGCCACCGGCACTCCCGCTTTGTGCGCCGAGGCGGTGGCCACCGCGTGTTGGTCCACGCACGCCGCGAACGCCTGCCGCGCTTCCTTCGTTTCCAACACGCCGCTGGTGCCCAGCATGAGCACCTCGTTGAGGTCCCCCGCCACCGGCGTGATGTCGTACGGGTTGGCTGGATCATCACGATTCACCCACTCCGGCTGGGACACCCCCACAAGGTCGGCGATTTCCACTTCCCCAGCCTCCGCGCGCTCCTTCACGTTCACCGTGTCCGGCCACAGCGTAATGGTGCCGATATTGCTTTTGTCCCCCACGAAGTGCTGGTTGCGTACCAGGTGCACGGCGCCAACTTCGTCGACGCGATCGATGCGGAACGGACCCGAAGAAACCTGCAGCTCAGGGTCAAACAAGTCGAGTTTAAAGCCATCGCGCCAGATTTGCGCCACGTCTTGGAGCCCCTCACGGTCATTTTCCATCAGCCGCTTGGTCAACTCCTCGAGGCTCAGCCCGGCTTTCTTGGCGATGGCGTGCGCAGGCAGCACGGTGCCGGGGGCGAAGAGTTGCCGCCAGCGTGCCCCGACGCGGTCTTTAAAAAACACCGTGAATTGTTTGTTGTTGGGGCGGCATTCCAACGCCTCCACCTGCTCCATGAGCGGAATGTAGGAATCGAACAGATCCGGCATTGCGCCGGCTTTGTAGGCGAGGAGGAAGTCGGCGCAGGTGACTTCCGTGCCATCCGAATACTTCGCCGTCTTCGAAATTGTGTACGCAACTTGGCGGTTTTTGCCAGGTAACGATTGCGCCACTGCGAAGTCCCGATTGGGTATGAGTTGCCCCCGCTGCCCCACCACAAACAACGAGGGGTATAGGCGACCAGCCAACGCTTCAGCTTGCGTGGATACTCCAAACAGGCTCCCAGCATTGGTTGTGGCCAACGGGCTTGCCGCTACATAACCGAATTCCACGGCTGGCGCTTGCTCCTGAGTCGAGCACGCCGCCACTACGCCCGCTACGGAGACCACTGCGGCGACACTAGCCACCCGGCGCCGTACACTTTGCCAACCTGACACAGAAACATCTACCTCCACAGATTTGAAGTGATCTGCAAAGTATATCTGGTGCACTCCCAGTGCTTTTCGACGCCTCGCCCTCCCCCGCATCCGGCGCCCCCACCGCCTAAGCGACATCCGCAAACAGCGCAGTCTATTCGGCAACCTTGACCGGCTCAGCAGGTTTTGCCAGCTTCGTCCCAAGAACTTTATCCACGAGTTCCTTGACCTTCTCAACGCCGCGCTGAGGGCTGGTTAAGAGTTCCTGCAACAGCGATGCCGAGGCGTCGGCACGCATGAGGGTCATCACAAAACTACCGTTGCCAATTTCCCCGCGCCGATTGTACGTAGTCACTCCGACAACGTACTCGCCCTCGGGGCTGTCCGCGGGTGTGCCCATAATCTCACTGGTCAAGGGGTGGAACACCAGCCCCGCCGGCAGCCCGCTGACCACCGCAACATACGTATCCGGTGGCGCCTCGATGTGATACCGAAATGCCCTACCCACCTGCACCTGCATGTCCGGAACATCCGGCACCGCAGCCTGCTGCTGGCGGGATTGCGGCTCCTCCACAGGCGCCGGGGCCGGGGAAACCTCAAAACTCTGCCCAGGGGTCGCTTCAGGAGCTGGCGCGGGGGCAACCTCCGGCGCTGGCAGCGGCTCTTGAATCGCCTCCGCGGTCGGGCTTGGGGGCTCTTGAATCTCAAACACTGGGGTGTCCACCGCCTCGGCTGCACCGGCAGGAGGCACCAACACAACCGTCAGGCTAGCGGCGGTGAGCACCGCTAACACTCGGAAAGATCTCATGGCGGAGGTCCTCCTAGGTGGACTTCTCTTAGTTGACGGACACGGAGATTATTATTCGTTCGCTGCCAGAAGGATACAAGATCAATATGAAGATTTAATGAACACATGGAAACTTGCACCACCTTCGATACTTCCGCAGAAACACCTGTTACGCAAGTGATAAAAGTGGTATCTGATATCACTAGGAACGATAGCGCACGAAGAACCCCCTGACGGGGGTATCACGCCGCCCGATACTCAGGCACCGATCTTGCACCACGAAACCGAAAGCTACGCCAACTGTTTGCGAACCTCTCCATATGTGTACCACACAAAAAGCGCCACTGCCTGCGGGAATATTGCCCACAAACAATGGCGCTCGTTGGTACCAGTTTGCTAAAACCTAACGACGCTTACGCTGAACCAGCAATAGCGAACCGCCAGCCGCGAATGCAACGAGGGAAAGCAGGAAGGCGTTGATGCTGTCAGCACCGGTGTTAGCCAGCTGCTGCGGAGCTGCCGCTGCCTGAGTCTTGCCCTCAGGTGCGCCGCCACCCATGCCGTCGTTCTTCGGGGTGCCCTTGCCGCCAGGCTGGGTCTGGTCTTGCGGTGCGCCGCCACCCATGCCGTCGTTCTTCGGGATGCCCTTGCCGCCAGGCTGGGCCTGATCTTGCGGTGCCCCGCCGCCCATGCCGCCAGGAGCGTTCTCAGCGGGCTTGTCGGGAGCGGTGGTGTCTTCCCCGCCGCCGGATGCGCTCGAACCCGCAGACAGTGCGCCGAGCACGCCCGCGCCGATCGCCAACGCAGCCACGCTGGACAGGAGGCCGCCGAACGCTGCGGAGCCGGCGGAGCTGGAGCCCGCGGTGGAGCCGATGCCACCGGAGCCCAATGAACCAGCGGCCAGCTCGCTGGAGCCGATGGAACCAGCAGCAGAGGAATCAGCCAGGCTCATGGAGAAGCTGCCCAAGTGCGAGCCGCCGTTGCCGATGATTCCGACATCACAGATGCGGGCCGGGCCGGACAGCGGAACACCCGAAATCAACCCGGTGTAGGGATCGTAGGACAGGCCAGCGGGCAGACCGCTGAGCAGCGGAGCCGAGGAACCAGCCGACAACGGAACCTGGTAGCTGAAAGGCACGCCCACAGCCAGGCTCATGTCGGGAATCAGGGAGCCGCTGCCGGAACCTGCCACGGCGCCGTCGATGATCTCACCGGTGGCGCCAACGACGGCACCATCGAGAATTTCGGAGGAACCCGCAACAACCGCACCATCGGCGATTTCTCCGGTGGCGCCGAGGATGGCAGCACCGTCAGCGATTTCAGCGGAGCCGACGGCAGCCGGGCCGCTCAGCGCTGCGGAGCCTGCGGGGCCGCTGAGTGCAGCACCGGCCGCCAACTCGGCGGAGCCGACAGCACTCCCTGCTGCGGAGCCCGCAGCCAATTCGGCGGAGCCCAATGCGGACCCAGCACCAGAGGTTGCTGCCAGCTCAGCAGAGCCGAGCGCTGCGCTGGAACCGGATGCCGGGGAGCTCGGGGCCACCACGGAAGAGGATGCAGCGGTGTCACCGCCGGAGGAAAGTACTGGGACCGTCTCGTTGATCTTGAGGACGTTGGTGGCCAGCTGCGCGCTACCCATGACACCGTCAAGGATCTCGTCGGTGTGCTGGATACCCAGGTTGGGGGTCTCCGGCTGGGGTTCTTCACACGCGTAGTCACACGCGTACGCAGGTGCCGGAATTACGGTGGCCGCGAGGCCGGTAGCAACAGCACCAACAAGTAAGCGAGAACGTTTCATAACTTCTGAACTCCTTGGGTGAGACAAAACTGAAAAATGATAGTGAAAACTCTGAATAAGTCTGAGCGGTACGACACTAGCAATAGCAACCGGAATAGGACAATAGCCAGAGCCGCACTAATTGCGATACTTCACTAAACTTCATTCGCACACAAGGGATTTCTACGAAAATTGTGACTGATTGGACAGATATAGAAATATGCATCCCCAAATTTGGGGGTACTTGCCGCCACCCAAATTGGGGGCAATTATGAAGGATTTTTCAGAAAACGCAGGTATACGGGCTTTTTCCCGCACGCGTGCCTCACATTCGCTCCATCGCCCTAAATATAAACAAAACGCCGCCTTTGCGTAATACAAATGCGACGTTTTAGTTATCGAATTGAATTCCTATTCAGAGCCTGGGCGCCAGCTCTTTCCAGATGCATTTTGTCCGCTACGCTGCGGCGCAGGTGCTGTTGGCACGGATATAATGCGCTTGCCATCAGCATTTCGGGTGAATTCACCCTCACCGACAGCATGTTCGCCACCCTCCTCAGTATCGTGGCCGCCGGCCCGCAACGCCTCCACGCGGGCGGTGTGTTCCCGCACCTTGCGCTGCCGGCTCTTCAAGCTGACCAGCACCGGCGTGGCGAGGAACACCGAGGAGAACGTCCCCTCAATCACGCCAATGAGCTGCACCAATGCGAGATCCTTCAAGGTGCCCACGCCCATCAACCAGACCGCAATAACCATCAGCGCCGCGATCGGCAGTGCGGAAATCACCGTCGTAGAGATGGAACGCATCACGGTCTGGTTGATCGCCAAGTTAGACAGCTCCGCATAGGTCCGCCGCGTCGTGGCGGTAAACCCGGCGGTATTCTCCTTGACCTTGTCAAACACCACCACCGTGTCATACAACGAGAAGGCCAACACGGTCAGCAAACCAATAATCGTCGCTGGGGTGACCTCGAAACCGATGAGCGCGTAGACGCCGGCGATTACCACGGCGTCGACACCCAAGGCGGCGATGGCGGAGATCGCCATGTCACGCTCGAAGCGGAAGGCAATGTAGCCGAAGATCAACACAAGGAACACGCCAAGCGAAATCAGCATCCGGTTCGTAATAGTGGAACCCCACGACTCCGACACCGTCGAATCGCCGATAGCGTCCGGCGAAACGCCGCCAGTGCCGTCCTTCGGCTGGAACTCGTCAAACAGCGCCTCGCGAGCCTTGGAAATCTGCTCGTCGCTCAGCCGCTCCGAGTTGATTTCTAGAACGCGGGAGTCCCCGGCGCCGACGACCTGTACCATCACGGGTTCCACATCGGTTGCTTGGGTAAACACCTGCTCCACACGCACCGGATCGAGGTCGCCTGCGGGCATATTGATCTTCGTCCCACCCTGGAAATCAATCCCCAACGTGAATCCGCGGATAAGCACCATGAGGATACTCACCGCAAGCACCACGCCGGTGATGGTGTACCAGATGCGGCGGCGACCCACGAAGTCCACGCCGCCTTCGCCTGTGTAGAGGCGTTTCAAAACTCCGGTGGAGCTCATCCTAGTTCTCCTGTTCTGTGTCGTCGGCGGCCACCACACCGTGGTGGGACTCCGCGCGCTGTTGCCGCGCTACCTTCATCACGCTGCCCAATCCGTTGACGCCGGGCTGAGCGAACCACGGGACGCGCGACGCCAGCACCACCAGCGGCGCAGTCACAAGGAAGGTCACCAGCAGGTCAAACACCGTGGTCAAGCCGAGGGTAAACGCGAAACCCTTCACGTCGCCGACCGCCAAGATGTACAGCACCACGGCGGCAATCAAGGACACAAAGTTACCGGAAATAATGGTTTGCTTGGCGCGCTCCCACGCCCGCGGCACTGCGGAACGGAAGGTGCGGCCCTCCCGCACCTCATCTTTAATACGCTCGTAAAACACCACGAAGGAGTCCGCGGTCGTACCGATACCAATGATCAAGCCGGCCACGCCCGCCAAGTCCAGCGAATAGCCGATCCAGCGGCCGAGCAGCACCAGCGAACCGTACACCAGCGCGCCGGAAGCAAACAGCGAAAACACCGCCGCGAAACCGAAAATCCGGTAGTAAGCGAAGGCGAACAATGCCACCAGCGCCAAACCCACCATGCCGGCGATGAGGCCAGCCTTTAACGAGGCGATACCCAACGATGCGGGCACCGTCGTGGCAGTACCACCGCGCTCACCGTTTTCCCCGGCGAAGCTCAACGGCAACGCACCATAACGCAAGTTATTGGCGAGCTCAGTCGCTTCCTGCTGGGAAAACTGGCCGGTAATGGACGTGCCAGAACCGGGCGGGGTCGGAGATTGAATCTGCGGGGCGGACAGCACCTGCGAATCAAGAGTGATGGCCACCTGCTGTTGCAGATATTGCTGGGTGAGCTCGTACCAGGTAGCGCCGCCCTGCTCCTCACCTTCCGACTTGAACGCAAAATTGATTTCCATCTGGCCCGTCTCCGGGTTCAACCCGCCCGTAATGGGGCGATTGGTATCAATTTCGTTACCGGTGAGCCGTTTGCCGTGTGCTTCGTCGGTTTGGCCCACCAACAATGGCGCGGGGCCCAAAATGTACTTTTCGTCGCTGGCGGCGTCGCACGCAACCAGTGGTTTGCCCGGCTCGTCGCTGCCTGCGATAGGGTCGAGCTCTTGGCCGCATTGCAGCAGGTTCGCCGCCGCGATTTGCAAGGTGGGGTCGTCGGATTGCCGGTCGGCGCGCAACATTTCGGTGATTTTCTGGCGGCGGTCCGCGGCGTCGAGAGAGTTTTTCGGCTCGGCCGGTGCTTTGGCCGACACTTTGGGGGCTTCCACCTTGTTCGCCTCGTCCTGCACAGGCTTGCCCTGCTCATCAAACGTGGTACTCATTGTGGTGGCCAATTCCTGCAGCGACGTATTCGCCTGCTCCGGCGTGACGACGCCCAGCTCCACCCAACGGTTCGCCATACCTTCGGCAGTATCCAACAAGGCAGCCGTGTCAGGCATGCCAGGCTGGGCCACGGGGCGGAACAACAATTGCGAGGTCTGACCGAGAGCACGCGCCTGGGAAGTGTCCTCACCAGGAACCGTAATCACAAGGGTATTGCCGTCAGTGATCACGCTCGCCCCCGTCACACCCATACCATTGACGCGGTTTTCCAAAATCGTGCGGGCCTGCGCCAATTGCTCCTGGGTGGGTTCCTCCCCCTGCGGCACCAAGGTGACACGGGTACCGCCTTGCAAATCAATGCCAAGATTGGGTTTGGCGGTGCGGTCACCAGTAAAAAAGATCAGCGCGTAGATGATCACCAGGATGGCCACAAACGAAGACATTGCAAGTTTGGGCCAGTTGGCGAGTCCGACGCGTGAGCGCGCGGATGACGATGCCACTGGGTTTATCTCCTCGAGGATTGATGTACAGGACGATAAAGCACAGCCGCCAACGGTGTGCTTAATCTTTAAAAAGACTTATTCAAATCTAGTCCAAACGACATGGTACGCCATGAACAGCATGCGCTTTTAGCCCTCGGGCGCATCCTGGGCGCGCTCCACACGACGCACCACCGCCGCCACATCCCACACCGTGACAACAGACGGAGCAATCTCCAAATCCACGGTCGAATCCCCCAGCGCCGCCACAACACCGTGAACACCAGCGGTGGTGACCACCATGTCCCCCGGCTTGAGATCCGCCTGCAGGGCACGCCGCTCGGCGAGCAACCGCTGCTGCCGCCGCAGTTGCAGCACCGGCGGCAGCAGGAAAACAATAAGGACAACAACAAGAATGAGAATTTCCGGCATTGCCTTAGTGTGCCAGATTTTTGGCCTACAACAAGGTTGGCTGGTGATCCCCCGGGGTACCAACCGGAGGTTCGAACCCCAAGTGCCGCCACGCCGCCGCCGTTGCCACCCGACCGCGACCCGTGCGCGCCATCATTCCCGCACGCACCAAATACGGCTCGCACACCTCCTCCACCGTGGAAGGTTCCTCCCCCACGGCCACCGCCAGCGTGCTCACACCAACCGGGCCGCCGCCGTGGTTTTTCACCAACGCGCCCAGCACCGCACGATCCAGCCGATCCAGACCCATCTCGTCCACATCGAACACAATCAGCGCTGCCTTCGCCGCACCCAAATCAATGTGGCCGTCCGAATACACCTCCGCGAAATCGCGCACCCTTCGGAGCAACCGGTTAGCAATACGCGGCGTCCCGCGCGAACGCGAAGCGATTTCAGTGGCCGCATCCTCATCGACCCCAACGCCCAGAATGCGGGCGGCGCGCGTGACCACCCGCGTCAAGTCCGGGACGTCGTAAAACTCCATTTGCGCGGTAAACCCAAAGCGGTCACGCAACGGGCCAGTGAGCATACCCGAGCGCGTCGTAGCCCCCACCAGCGTAAACGGCGCAAGCTCCAAAGGTATCGACGTCGCGCCAGGCCCCTTGCCCACGATAACGTCAATGCGGAAATCCTCCATCGCCATGTACAACATTTCCTCCGCGGGGCGGGCGATGCGGTGAATCTCATCAATAAACAACACATCCCCCTCCATCAGATTCGAAAGCATGGCCGCGAGATCGCCCGCGCGTTCCAACGCGGGGCCGGAAGTCATGCGGAGGCTAGAACCCAACTCCTGGGCAATAATCATCGCCATCGTCGTCTTACCCAACCCCGGCGGGCCCGACAACAACACGTGATCCGGGGTGGCGCCGCGGTTTTTCGCACCCGTGAGCACCAAACTCAGCTGGTTACGCACCTTCGGCTGACCAATGAACTCATCCAAACTTTTCGGCCGCAACCCCGCCTCAGCGTCACGATCCGTCTCCTGGCGGTTGGGCTCCACAGCAGAATCCGGCCCGCGGCGCCGATCCGGCAGGCCATCAGGAAGTTGAAACTCCGTTTTCTCAATATCTCCCATACCGCCTCCAAGCTACTTCTTTCCCAAGTATGCAAGGGCGGCACGCAATGTCGCGGACGTATCCAACTCTGGCGTGGCGGACAGCACCGCCGTCACCGCAGCCGTAGCAGTACGCTCCGGGAAGCCTAAACCAACAAGCGCCTCAGTCACCTGATCCACAGCCACGCCGGCGGGCGGCACGGCGACGCCAGCTGGGGCGTCGGCAAGCGATTGCGGGCCGGTGGTAAACGCAAGCACCTTATCCTTCAAATCCACTATCATGCGTTCGGCCATACGTTTGCCCACGCCGGGGATTCGCTGCAACGCCTTCGCATCCCCGCCGGCAATCGCATTGCTCAACTCCGCGGGATTCATCACAGACTGCGCAGCCAACGCCAACCGCGGCCCCAATCCAGACACCGTCTGCAACAAACCAAACATCTCGCGGCTCGTGTCATCGGTAAAACCATACAAACTCATGGCGTCCTCACGCACCACCATAGTGGTAAGCACAAGGCTCTCCTCACCGCGGCGCAGCGTACCCAACGTTTGCGGCGTCGCAGTCACCACATAACCAACGCCAGCACACTCAATAACAGCGCTGTTTAACCCGATGCTCAGCACAATGCCGCGCAACGAAGCAATCATCTACTACTCCTACTACCAGGGAACACATCAGGTGCAACCGCACCCCTACCACGGTGATGACTCGCCGCCCGCGACCGCGCCCGCAACTGCTGCGCCTTCGCCTGGCCAAGCTTACCCTCCTGCTGCCGCCGCGCCGCCTCCACCTGCTGCAACGCCGCCGCCTGGCGCTCAAGCAACGGCGCACGCCAACAATGACACACAGCCAACGCCAACGCATCCGCCGCATCCGCAGGCTTCGGTGGCTCACCAAGACCAAGGATACGAGTAATCATTGCCGTCATCTGCTTCTTATCAGCGCGACCATTGCCCGAAATCGCCTTCTTCACCTCACTGGGGGTATACATATGCACCGGAATACCCCGCTCCGCCGCCGCCAACGCAAGCACCCCCACCGCGTGGGCAGTATGCATCACCGTAGACACATTGCCGCGTTCGAAAATACGCTCAATAGCAACGACGTCTGGGTCATAATCACCCATCCAGTCCTTCACCGCTTCGCTCAACCGCAACAATCGCTCAGCAAGCTCCGCACCACTAGGAGTACGCACCACACCAACAGCCACCGGCAACACCGCGCGACCCCGACCCGCCTGCACCACCGACAAACCACAACGCGTCAGGCCAGGATCAATACCCATGACCCGCAAGCCCTCCAAATTCATACAATCGCTCCATCCTCAAAGCAAGGTTCGTTGTAGGTGACACACGCCCCGCCGGAAACTCACCACACCCAGCAGCGATTAGGCGAGCACAAGGCAAGTGCCGGGGCTGGGGCGGCACAGGTTACATCGGCCTAAATTCTAACCGGACTACTCGCGGCAAGCCGAACTGCCGTGCCGCAAGACATCGAACTACTGAGCAAGCAAAATAGGACCGAATCGAGTTACTTTTCTGCGAAAACTCCTTGATAAGGTGCCGGGGGTTTGGTTACGGGGGTTCCTAGGTTGCGTTAGGACGCCGGCTATGTCGAATGTGCCTGAGGCAGATGTTGCGTGGGGTGTGTTTTCGCAGGATGTGTGTGGTTCTGGGGTCAGGCTGATGGTGTGTGGTCAGGCAGATTGTGCGGGTCCGGCAGATTGTGTGGGGGTGTGTGGTGTGGGTTGGCGGTGGTTGATGAGCGTTGGTGGTGGCGGCCTTTGTTGGCGGCTGCCTTTTTTGGGTGGCGGTTGTGGGTGATCGGGTAGCTATCGCGTGTATGCGTGTGTTGCTTGTGTGGCCGGCTCAGGCGTGATCTGCCTGTGCGTGATGTGCCTCGTGCGTGATTTGCCTGGGTTGGTGGCCGTGTTGAATGTGCCTGAGGCAGATTCAGCACGAGCGGTGTTTGCCCAGGATGAATCCGATTCGGCAGCCGGGTAGGTGGTGCGGTCAGGCAGATTCTACAGGCAGGCAGATTGTACGGGGCAAGCCGATTCTATGGGGCAGGCAGGTGGTGCCCAGCCGCAATAAACGGGGTGCGATGCGGGGCGAATCAACCAGGCGCGACAAGGCAGCATACGGCGCGGCAAGCGCGGCAAAACAGGCGCGGTCCTGGGCCAGGTATGCCCGGAGGTTGTGTGGGTTGGTTGCGGAATTGGTGACCTAGTCGGCGCGCCACCTCGGGTCGGTGGACGAACACGCCTGTGGCGCTCGGGGCGGTCAACAAGCCAGTTTCGCC
>NZ_JAUNKO010000010.1 GCF_030532715.1 Corynebacterium sp.
CTATTCCGCCAAGGCTCACGGCATGTATTCCGCCAAGGCTCACGCCCAATCAAAGCCCCCGCCCCGCCCCCGATCCCCGCACTGTTTAAGCCTCGAACAACCCGGCTCCCCAATATTTGTCGCGTCCTTCGCCCACGCCTGGCGGGCAGTAGAACACGGCGGACCCAATGTGGCTGATCCACTGGTTGAGGCGGTCCGCTTCGTCTAAGCGCTGTTGGATGGGCACGAACTGTTTCAGCGGGTTTTTCTGGAAGCAGATAAAAATCAACCCAGAGTTAGAACTCACTTCCGAATTCGGCGCTGGTGGAAGATCGTAGTTGTACGCCCGCCTCCGGAGCTTTTGGTTCGGTTCATCTTCTGGCGGCGCGGAGCGCGCCATATGGCTGAGCGGGTCAATCATGGGCAAGCCCAAATGGTCCGACTTGTCAAAATCAGCCGCCGTGAATTCGTCTCCACCGGATAGCGGCGCGCCGTTGTCGAGTTTGCGCCCGAAAGCAATTTCCCTTGACGCGCGATCCAAGATCTCCCAGGTGTCCATGTTCATGGTGATCCGCCGGACCACCATGCAGGTGCCGCCGCGGGACCATTTCGGCCCTTCGTCGATCCACACGATGTCGTCGTACTCCGTATCGGAATGCGGGTTAATCGTGCCGTCTTTCAGGCCGAAAAGGTTTCGCGGCGTCTCCCCCTCTTCCAATCCGCCGTTGGCATGCAGGAATCCCTGCTGCACCCACTTTGTGGCGGCATAGTCAATGCCTGCGCGAATCATGTGCCGCATAGCGTGCGAAAGCGTCAGCGGATCGTCGCAGCACAATTGCAACACAATGTCCGCCTCGCCCCACTCGTCCTTCAGCTCATCACGCGAGAATTTCGGCAACGGCCCCAACCAATCCGGACGCTTGTCCGGCATACCGATGATGTCGAACAGTCGCGCACCGAACCCGCACGTAATCGTGAGATTTGCGGGCGTGATCACCATTTCCGGCTCCAAGTCACCCACTGGGGTTTTCCCTTGGGTGAGGCGTTCGGCATCTTCGGTCCATAGCCGCAGCAGGCGGCGCACGCCCGCGGCGTCGACACCCTTGCGGAGGGTAAACGCAACCAGGTTGAGGTGTGCTTGTCCCGGTGTTGCAATTCCCGCTTGGTGAACTCCCGCGAATTCGTGTCTTTGTTCCCGTAACGCGGCGCTCGGCTCTGGTGCTGATTCGGCGGCGGCCCCTGCGGCAAGTGGGGCGGCAAACACACCGCCCACCGCAGCAGTGGAAACGCCGGCTAAGAAACCGCGGCGGCTAACAGAAACATTGGGCAGATCTGACTGATCCATGGAAAACACGGGGTCCTTTGCGTGTTCTAACGGCGGTTAATGGTTGTGGCCTTCATGCGTGTTCGCTTCGGAGGAATCCATGTGCTCCATGCCGCTGTCGCCTTGGACGCCGCCGTCGCTGCCATAGTCCTCTTCGCCGGAGCCGATTGTGCGCACCGGCAGATCCTTGATGGTGATTTCTTTGCCGTCGGCAGTCTTGAGCATCAAGTCCACGGTGTCGCCGGCCTCGATGGGCGCGGCGATATCCATGAGCATGAGGTGGTCGCCGCCTGGCTTCAGCTCATAGGTTCCACCGGCTGGAATGACGATGCCGCCTTCCTTCATCCGCATGGAACCGTCGACGGTTTCGTGGATTTCGTACTTACCCACCCCGTCGAGCGAAGACGAGAAGCTCTCCACGGTGATGTCGGTGTCACCAGTGTTCGCCAGCGTCCCGAAAATTCCGGTCATCGGCTTTTCCGCAGGCTTGGCCTTAACGAACCCGTCACGGATTTCCAGCGGGGCGTCCATGCTTTCCGAAGCCGCGTTCGACGCGGACTCCATCGCAGACGTGGCCGAACTCATCGCGGAGGACACATTGGAGGCTTGGTCATCGGCAGAGTTTGTGCACCCCGCCAGCGTCAACGCCGCCGCTGCAATCACAGTGACACCCACACGGGAAACATGACGCGAATTCATACATACACTCACTTTCGTTTCTTGAACATGTAAGCCGCTACAGCGACAATCAGTACCAACGCTGCCCCCGCCACACCCCAACCAACCGTGCTCACGGCCGGCGTATTTTCGGCGGCTTCGGATTCCTGACCGGACATTGACGGAGTTTGGGTGGCGTCTTGGGTCATGGTGGCCCCGTCCTCGTTACTCGACGCTGGATCACCCACGCTGAACGTAGTTTTCCCACGTGTGGCGTGACCGTCCGACGATGTGATTTGAAAGCCCACAATGTAGTCGCCCGGTCCTGGGCGCACGTCGTCCGGAATCTCTAGGGTCACAACCTGTTGATTAAGTTCCGGTTCGGTGCGCACCAAAATTTCGGAGGTCGCGGCATCACTCACCGCGATCGTATTGAACGAATCTTGCGGAATACCGGAAAACTCCAGCGAAATCTTGCGCGGAAACTCGGCCACCGTGGCGCCATCCATCGGGTCCGAGGAAATCACCACATCGTGAGCGAAAGCCACCGGGGTTGAGCCAACCACCAGCGCAGCAGCGCACAGGCAACTCGACCACAGCGCCACGAGTTTTCCGTACCTCACAAACATCCTCCCTCATACCCGCATTCACGATGCAGGAATCCACGCACATGCGTGGACAACGTTGGCAACATTGAGTAGTCGTACACAACGGCGAGAAAGTTCCCAGGCTGGGTCCAACACCGCGGCGCGCAACTAAGCCTACCCCGCCGCAAATACTGATTGGCCGAACGCCGAACCCAACCCGGGTAGCATTCCTGCAAAAGTGAAAGAAACCACATCAACGAGGCAATTCGGCGCCCGAGCCGTGGCCCATCTCTGCCGCCCCAATCAGCCAAGCCCAACCTTGCCGTGGCAACGCAAAAAGCCCACCATTGCGGCGGGCTTATTCTTGTGGTCCCAGCTGGGATTGAACCAGCGACCTTTCCGGTGTGAACGGAACGCTCTCCCACTGAGCTATGGGACCATTTTGTGCTGAACAGGAAGTTAACACACTCAGCGCCGCAAGGTCCAATCCGCAGGTCACGCCGCTCACCCCCACCCCGGATATCGACGCCCCACCCTGCCCCGCCGCGTCCGCACCACCATCTCCACCACTCGCGGCAGCGGTCAAACTGGTAACCCGTAACTGAGCTGGGCATTTGGCATTTCCCCTTGCGGCGGCTAATGTTTGTCTGGCACAAGCACCGCGGGTTTAACGCCCGTGGGGTTGTGGAAAGCGGATGTAGCGCAGTTGGTAGCGCATCACCTTGCCAAGGTGAGGGTCGCGAGTT
>NZ_JAUNKO010000006.1 GCF_030532715.1 Corynebacterium sp.
CAACAACAAAACAAAAACGACACACTATCGAGTTCTCAAACAACACAGCCAAACCACAACAACAACCAGAACCAAACTCCAGCCCCTGCCACAGCGACCCGACTAAATCTACACACCCCACCACAAACCAACAAACCAGCTGGTCAGAGTGCATATTTCTAGTGGTACATTCCGCGGCTTTCCGCCACCCGTTCGACAAGAGAATGTAATTCAGCTCGACTCATGTCCAACTTGACGGCTTCGTCGATAAGCGGGGCGAGGTAGAGCGCGGCAAACTCTTCGCGTCGCCGAACCACAATGCGTTCTTTCGCCCCCTGCGCCACAAACATGCCCACCCCTCGCCGCTTTTCCAGCACGGCGGATGCAACGAGCAGCCCCAACCCTCGGCGCGCGGTGGCGGGGTTGATGTTATGAAAATTCGCTAACTCGTTTGTTGACGGCGCGCGTTCCCCCTCTCGGAGAGATTCCTCGGCGATTGCATCCTCAATCAGGGTGGCGATCTGCCGAAACAGCGGTGCAGTCGCTTCACTCACGGTCCACCTCCGGTGTTGCGTTTTCGATCGTGCCCATTGCGCGCCTCCGCAGCTAGGTTCGTCGGTTCATTACTTAGGTAGCTAACCGGATCATCGTGCCGCACGCAACCTAATACATCGTGCACAACTATGCGGTGTGCGAGCTTTTAGGCGACGAGCTCGGAGGGTAATACCAGCTGCGAAGCAAATTTTCTCAACCCCACTACACATTCCCCTTACCCCAGCACACAACCCATTTCCAAAATCGAGAATGCCCCACGATCAGTGACCTTACTTCGACGCGACCCCCCACGGTAGGGCAGACTGGTACCCAAACTGACTTAAATTCGCTAATGAACGGAAATTAGGAGCCATGCTTGAGCGCACAACTGTCTTTGTCGATACCTCTTACTTACTGGCCAGCTTTTATAACTCGTGGGAAACGGGAGCTCGCGCCCAATTAGAAATCGATCTTCCGGAAGTAGTCAACGTTCTGGGCTCCATGATCCAGGAACAATTAGGGCAGCCGATTCACCGGCAACTCTGGTACGACGGCATCCCCGAATCTGGGCCACACCGTTACCAACGGGCACTACGCACCTGCGACGGCGTGCAGCTGCGCGCGGGTCAACTCATCGAATGGGGTGAGCGCCGCACTCAAAAGGCTGTGGATACCCGCCTCGTTGCGGACATGGTTTTGACGGGCGTGCGCGCAACCTGCTCGGACATCGTACTCGTCTCGGGTGATGCGGACATGATCCCCGGCGTGCAAGAGGCTACGGCGGCGGGTATTCGCGTGCACTTGTATGGATTCGGCTGGGATTCCATGTCGTCCGCGCTGCGCCACGCCTGTGATTCCACCACAATCCTAGACCCGCGGGAGGATTTCGCAGACTGTATGCAATTGCAGGTGCTGGAGGGCCCACTCCCACCGACGATCCGGCCAAAACCTGTAGGTGATGCGGAACCGATCGAAGACGTCGGTCTCACGCAAGTACCACAGGTAGTGGTAGCGGAACGGCAGCGATTCGTGGTCAGCTCCACAACGACTACCAGTACTGACTACCAACCGATCCCGCATGAAGCAGTATCGGTGGAAACGGAAGAGGAAGACGAGCTTTCTGCAGTCGAGGCGGGTCTGCACGACGCGATACAGCGCACGCTGCCCGAGGAGGGTGAGGACGCGGCGTCGAGAAGTAATGAAGAGAGCGGGCAAACGCCCACGTCAAGGGAGTTTAACGAGGCACCCGTGGAGGCCGCGAAGCCCTCGCCGGCGTCCGTCCCGAAGACCACGTCGCGGCCGAATCCATCGATGATGGCGCCGCGGCGAAAGCTACGCTCCCGATACGTTCCGCTGCCGAACGAGGTATGGGCCTCCGCTGGAGTTCAAACTCCGTTCGACGTCGGCCAACAGTACGCGTCCTGGTGGTACGAAAACGCCGCGTCCAACGAACAACGCGACAATGCACACCTGCTTTCGGGCGGCGGCCTACCCCCAGAAATTGACCGTCCGCTGCTGCAATTCGCATGCGAAACCCTGCACGAATACACGCTTTCTGAGAGTCAGCGGGTCAGCCTCCGGGATGGGTTCCATTCCGGCATCCGCGGAGTGCTCATCAACCTCACTTCGCGGAAAAATCCCTAACGCGTCGGGGGCTCAGCGTCACCGTCTTGGCTGGTTCCCTCCACCCCAAGATCGCGCTTCACCTCGGTGTACACCGGCGTCGGGTTCGGCTGAGCGGCACCATCCGCAGGCGCGGCACCGTCAGGCTCACCTTCGTCAAGTTCTGCCTCGTCGATCTGGCGTTCGCCCTTGCCGGCGGTCAACTGGCCCGCGTTGTCGCTGGCGAGCTGGGCGCGAATTTCCTCCAACCGAGCGCTCGCACGCATGTCAGAATATCCGGATTCGATTTCTTCCATACGATCGGCCGAAGAAGACTCCGCGAGTTCCTGCGCACCCAACGCGGTGGCGTACCTGCGTTCGATTTTTTCGCGCACGGCGTCAAGCGTCGGCACGTTAGCGTCGGGATCGCGGCCCAACACTTCATCCATGCTACCCATTGCCTGCACACTGGCCTGCTGCATCGCAGCTTGGTCGGCCTGCGCACGCAGCTGGTCCAGCTGCGCCATTTGTTCGCGCAGCCGCAGCTCGGATTCCTTCGCCATTTGCTGCGCTTTTTCGGCGGCCGCAACGGCTTGTCCGTGCATGGCCTTTGCGTCCTCAAGCTGCTGCTCAACGGTTACCAGCTGCGCGGCGTAGGCCTCCGCAACCTGGTTGTCTCCCGCCGAAATGGCGCTCCGTGCTTGGCCCTCCAGCTTCTGCTGCTGTTCTTGCAGCCGGTGAAGTTTTAGTTCCCACTGTCTACGATCGCCAAGCAGGACGGCAGCGTGATCCATGATGGACTTGTGCTGCCGCTTCGCCTCGTCCGCCGCTTGTTGTAGCTGTACTTTCGGGTCGGCGTTTTCATCGATAGCGCGATCTAAAGACGCGGTGAGATATTTCCAACCCTTGCTCAACGGATTTGGCATGTGACCTAAACCACCTTTCGTGGGGGAATGCGTAGGGTGTTGAATCCGTCACCATCCTACGCAGGATCCGCCACGCAGCAACGGGTTCGCGATCACATTTGAATAGAAGGTTGCCAAAACGCAACAAACCCCACCTCAATACGTGGGGTTTGTGTTGCAGGTAACGATTCCGCCGACACTACTGTTGGTTCTGTTGCTGCTGCTGATGTTCGGCAAGCTGACGGCGCACATCTACCATGTCCAAGGCCGCTACCTGCGACACAAGGTCTTCAAGCGCGGGCGCCGGTAGGGCACCAGCCTCGCGGTACACCATGATCCCGTCGCGGAAGATCATCAGCGTGGGGATGGACTGGATTTGCAGCGCAGCGGCGATGCCTTGGTTTGCTTCCGTATCCAGCTTGGCAAACACCTTATCGGGGTGCGCCTCGGATACCTTTTCAAAGATCGGGCCGAACTGCCGGCACGGGCCGCACCAAGACGCCCAGCAATCCAGCAAGACAATGCCTTCCTGGGATACAACTTCTTCGAAAGTCTCTTCGGTAATGTCAATAGTGGCCATAACGGCTGTTCTCCTTTGCGTGTTACGCGAGCCGATGGTTCGCCACCAGCGTGATCTCGCCGTATAAAGAATACGGATGTTCCCGCAAGATTTCTTGCGGCTCATTGTTTTCCCATATTCCTCCCACTTGACTGTTATTGAAGGATTGATTCCCATGGCTGAACAGCACTACAAAGTTTCCGGCATGACCTGCGAACACTGCGCCAAGGCGGTAAACGACGAGATCAGCGAAATTCCCGGCGTGAGCAGTGTCACAGTCGACGTGGCGGCGGGTACGGTAACCATCACAGGTGAGGGCGTGAGCGAAAGTGCCGTGCGCGAGGCCGTCGAGGAAGCCGGCTACCAAGTTGTAAACTAAGCCTTAGCTGCCATTTTAGGCCCGTATGGAAGGAGGCAGGCGTGAACATTTCCGCCCCCGAAGTTCAGCATGTAGATATTGGGGTTACGGGAATGACCTGCACTTCCTGTTCCTCACGGGTGGAGCGAAAGCTCAATAAGCTCGCTGGAGTATCCGCCACGGTCAATTTCGCCACCGAGACCGCTTCCGTGACGTTTGACCCTGCGGCGGTCTCCACGGCGGACCTTATGTCCACGATTAAAAAAACGGGTTACGGCGCGTATATTGCCGCTGAACCCGCACGCGAGGACGCGCCACCGGAGCCCACGGCGTCGGAAAACACTCGGGATGCGGAACTTGCGGAGTTAAAGCATCGCGTAATCGTTTCCGCCTTGTTGGGTATTCCGGTGATGGTGTTGTCCATGGTTCCGGCATTGCAATTCGACTTTTGGCAGTGGGCGGCCCTGACCCTCAGTGCGCCGGTGTACGTGTGGGGAGGTTGGCCGTTTCACCGCGCGGCGTGGACAAACCTGCGGCACGGCGCGTTCACCATGGACACGTTGATTTCATTGGGAACGTCGGCGGCGTTTGCGTGGTCGTTGTTGGCGCTGTTTGTGGGCGGGGCAGGGGAGAAGGGCATGGTCATGCACTTCAGTTTGACTGCCCACGCAGGTGGCGGTTTGCACGAGATTTACTTGGATACCGCGACCATGGTGATCGTGTTTCTGCTACTTGGCCGCTGGTTTGAGGCCCGCGCGAAGGGGCAGTCTTCAGAAGCATTGCGCGCATTGCTCGACCTCGGCGCGAAAGACGTGTCCGTACTTATCGACGACCGCGAAACCCGGCGTCCGATTTCCGCCCTCGCTGTCGGTGACCTCTTTGTGGTGCGGCCCGGCGAGAAGATCGCCACAGATGGGGAAGTGGTTGCCGGGGTGTCCGCGGTGGATGAATCAATGCTTACCGGGGAGTCTGTCCCGGTGGAGGTGGGCGTGGGGTCCCACGTCACCGGGGCCACGCTCAATACTTCAGGTCGCCTCGTGGTGCGCGCGGATCGCGTCGGCGCGGATACCAAGCTCGCACAGATCACGAAATTGGTTACCAACGCGCAGGCCAGTAAGGCCCCTGTGCAGCGACTCGTCGACCGTATCGCCCAAGTATTCGTTCCTGTTGTCATCGCCACGGCGCTGCTCACGCTGGCAGGACACCTGCTGCTTGGCAGCCCCACCAGCGACGCTTTCGCCGCCGCTGTAGCGGTGCTCATCATCGCCTGCCCGTGCGCCTTGGGGTTAGCCACGCCAACCGCGTTGTTGGTTGGTTCTGGCCGTGGCGCCCAATTGGGCTTACTCATCAAGGGCCCCGAAATCCTGGAATCCACGCGCCGCGTGGACACGATCGTCCTTGATAAAACCGGTACGGTGACCACCGGCATCATGACCGTTACTGACGTGCGCCCTACCGCAGGATTCAGCGCCCAGGAGGTGCTTGATCTTGCGGCGAGCGTGGAGGCCGCCAGCGAGCACCCCATTGCGCGGGCAATCGCTGCCGCGGGTACGCCGCGCCCAGTGACGGAGTTCCGTAATGAGCCCGGAATCGGCGTACACGGGGTCGTCGATACGCACAATGTTTCGGTAGGGCGTTCGCCCGAACGTATCGACGCTGCCACCACCGTCGCAGTGAGCGTCGACGGCGAACTCGCGGGTCTTATCGCGGTGCGCGACACCGTGAAAGACACCTCTGCGGAAGCAATCGCGGAGTTTAAATCCTTAGGCCTGACGCCTGTCCTGCTGACCGGGGATAGTGAGCACGTCGCGCGCGCCATCGGCGATGAGGTGGGAATAGAACGAGTTGTCGCCGGCGTGCTGCCCGAAGGCAAGGTCGAGGAAGTCCGTAGCTTGCAGGCGCAGGGCAAGCGCGTAGCCATGGTTGGCGACGGAGTCAATGACGCCGCAGCTCTCGCCCAAGCTGACCTTGGCCTCGCCATGGGCGCTGGTGCAGACGTAGCAATCGAGGCCAGCGACATCACCCTCATGCGGGAGGACCTGCAAGCCGCGAGCAAAGCAATCCGTTTGTCCCGCGCCACACTGCGCACCATTCAAGGCAACCTGTTTTGGGCGTTCGCCTACAATGTGGTGCTCATCCCCGTGGCGGCGCTCGGGCTGCTCAACCCGATGCTTGCCGGCGCGGCGATGGCCGCCTCATCCGTGTTTGTGGTGACAAACTCGCTGCGCCTTCGTCGCTTTTCCTAACGAGCCCCTATCTAGGGGGCTGCGCCCCAACCGCGTTACGCTAGCCGTTATCCTTACCTCACTTCAATCCTTTTCATCCCACGGAGGTGTATGTTCGTGGCAACTTGGCTCCGCGTCGCGCTCGGCTTATTCGCAATCGCATTCGGAGCCAATGTTTTTGCTCCGCTGCTGCCTGTGTACCAACGTTTGGAGGGTTTCAACGCCACACAGGTCACCTTAATTTTCTCCATCTATGCTGCCGGGCTCGTGCCCGCGCTCCTCATCGGTGGCCCGCTTTCCGATCGTCTAGGTCGGCGGGCACTCATCCGCCCGGCGTTGGTGTGCTCGGCGCTGGGTTCGATTGTGCTTATTGGTGGGGGAGTAGGCCCGCAGTGGTTGCTCACCGTAGGGCGCTGTATCGCCGGCATCGCCGTAGGGCTGGTGATGGCTGCTGGCGCCGCGTGGTTAAAGCAAGTTTCTACAGATTCCCCACAGGCCGGCGCCCGCCGCGCCACCGTCGCCCTTTCCGCTGGTTTTGGCGGTGGCCCACTCGTCGGGGGCGCAATTGCGGAATGGGTTCCGCATCCGGATATTTGGCCGTTCTTGGTGCACCTGATTCTGTTAGCACTGGTCACACCGTTAACGTGGAACGCCGAGGCACCGTCGGTAGTGGTCACCCAACAGCGAAAACTGCTCCCCAGAACGGCGTTATCCGCACGTTTTATTTGGGCGGTTGCGGCTTGGGCACCGTGGGTGTTTGGCACCGCCACAATATCGTTTGCCACGTTAACGTCCCTCGTCGCCTCACACACACCCGCCCCCATTGCATACACCGGTTTCATTGGGGCGCTCACAATGCTCACCGGGGTTGCGGTGCAGCCATTTGCCGTCCGGCTCGGCAACGGCTACGTCCCGCCCGCCATCGCTGGCTTAAGTGCCGCCACCGCTGGGCTGCTCCTCGGGGCCGGCGTATCGACGTCCCACAGTCCCTGGCTGCTGCTCCCCACCGCAATGCTGCTCGGGGCGAGCTACGGGACCATGATGGTGTCGGGGCTGCGGGAAGTTGAGCAGATCGCCCCGCCGGAAGAACTGGGTGCACTAATCGCCATTTTCTATTCGCTGACCTACGTCGGTTTTTTCGCGCCATTGGTGATGTCAATCATCGGCCCGGCGTTCGGCTACGCCACCTGCCTGATCGCTGGAGCAGCGATCACAGCGCTTTCCATCGTTCCCGTCACGCGGGTGCTGCGCCGCACCGCACCCTAGCGGTTAGCCGCGGGCGATGTCGACAAAGCGAGAATAGTGCAACTGGTGGGCCACCGGAATGGTACCAATTGGCCCGCCACGGTGCTTCGCCACAATGATGTCGGCTTCGCCGAGGCGTTCGCTGTCTTGGTCTTGGGAGTCGGGCCGATAAAGCAACATCACGATATCGGCGTCCTGCTCGAGGGAGCCGGATTCGCGTAGGTCTGCAACCTGGGGTTTTTTATCAGTCCTAGATTCCGGGCCGCGGTTCAGCTGCGAGATCGCCACCAGCGGAACGTCAAGTTCTTTTGCTAGGAGCTTCAGTTGTCGCGAAAACTCGGAGACTTCCTGTTGGCGTGATTCCACCCGCTTGCCGGAACTCATCAGTTGCAGGTAGTCCACCACGATCATGGACAAATCGTGCTGCTGCTTCAACCGCCTAGCCTTCGAACGGATCTCCATCATGGTGAGATTAGGCGAATCGTCAATGTACAAGGGAGCGTCTTCGATCTCGCCGGCCTTGTTCGCGAGGATCGCCCAATCCTCGTCAGTCATCCGCCCGCCGCGCATATCCGAGAGTTTCACCGAGGATTCGGCAGAGAGCAGGCGGAACATAATCTCCACCTTTGACATTTCCAGCGAGAAAATCACCGAGGTCTTGCGTTGCTTAATCGAGCACGCGCGCATGAAATCCAAGGCAATGGTGGACTTACCCACGCCAGGGCGAGCAGCCACGATAATCATCTGCCCACCGTGGAAACCATTTGTCAAATGATCAAGATCCGCAAACCCTGTGGGGATACCCGTAGCCAGGCCACCGTCCGCCGCGATTTGATCCAGCTCATCCATGGTCGGCTGCAAAATGTCGGCGAGCACAGCATAATCTTCAGAAACATTCTTCTGGGCAATCGCAAATACTTCCTGCTGCGCCCGATCCACCACGACCTCAACCTCGGCCCCCTCGGTGCCCTCATATCCGAGCTGAACGATGCGTGTCCCGGCGTCGACAAGCCGCCGAAGCACGGCCTTTTCCGCGACGATTTCCGCGTAATAGCGTGCGTTGGCTGCCGTGGGCACAATATGCACCAACGTATGCAAATACGGCGCCCCGCCTACGCGCTCCAACTCGTTATAGCGATCCAGCCGCCCCGCCACCAACACCGGGTCAACTTCCTTATTATCGCTAAACAAATCCAGCATCGCCTTGTAAATCAGCTGATGCGCCGGGCGATAAAAATCCTCCGGGTTGAGCTCCTCGATGATGTCCGTAATCGCTGCGGAACTCATCAGCATGGCCCCAAGCACACCCTGCTCCGCCTCATTATCGTGCGGCGGCTGCCGACCAAAATCCCGGCTCTGCGAATCCGCCACGCCGCCCGCCTCATAAACCTGCGCCCGGGAGCCACTCACGTCACGTGCGAATGTGGGCACCGACAACGACAAGCTCGCCGACTCTTCGTACGGATAGCTCGCCGGCGGGGGAGCGAGGTAAGCGTCGTCGAAGCTGGAGTTCCGGGAATCGCTCATTGACCAGCTCCTTCGTAGGATCGTTGCGGCTCACTCCATGTGGTGAAACACCACCGATAACCATACGTTCTCTACGAAGCGTGATCAACGAGAGGATCTGCTCGGCCCGGGTTCAGGCAGCAAGAGCTTCACACAATCTTCACATTAGCCATCGTTGATGCTTCACATTCGGGGTGTTGAGTAGTAAGTACACCAAGAAGGGAGCTTCAAGTTGAAGAATTTACGTACTCGAGCAGCGTTGATTGCTGCAGGTGCTGTTGCTGTTGGCGCATTGTCATTCCCCGTGCTTGCGGCCGCTGTGAACACCTCGGAAACATCCACGACCACTTCCTCTCCGAGTAACGACGCCGCGGTCGACCATTGCCACGAAAAGCGCCGCGACCCGAAACTCGACTTGCTTTCCGATGAGAGCCTCGCCCCGTTGGATGAACAAATTCGTATGAGCCGGGATCTCTATCATGCGATCGAGGATCAGTACGAGGATGCACCGGGTTTCGAACACAAAGGTAAGGACGACCCTGACAGGGGTGAGGGCGGCCCTGACAAGGGCGAGGAAGGCCCCAACAAAGATGAACGTAGTGAAGGCGACCGTGAAGGCCGTTTGACACCGGGCATCTACGCGAACGAGGATGTCCAAAATCGCTACGATGAACTGCTGAAACGAGCGCAGTCTTCCCTGGATGAGGCGTACAAGGTTGCCATCGAGGTTGAGGAATACAACATTAAGGCCATCGATCAGGCCTTGGCGTCCACGCGTGTTGCAGAGGCAAAGGAGGCGCTGCAGCATATTCGTGACCACGCAGAAGGCCACCTCGACCGATTTACCCGGGCCGCTAACGGTGAGGCCGTTACAAATGAAGGCCCCCGCAATGGTCGCGGCGAGCGTGCCAAAGAATGTGAAGATGCCCCCACTGAACAACAGAGCAGCTAGGTATTCCGAACGGGGAGTTCCAGGGTGAAGGTCGCACCGTTGCCCGGGCCCTCCGATGTTGCACTGAGCTCGCCGTTCATGCCGCGCATGAGTTGACGGGCGATGGTGAGTCCCACTCCGGATCCTTCGGAGTGGGTTGTTCCGTTACTGCGATAAAAGCGTTCAAAGATACGGGGAAGTTCTTCGGACGCGATGCCAATTCCAGTGTCGTGGATGTGGATGCGCGCTACATTGCCCGCAAATTCGCCGGCAACCGTGATTGTGCCACCGGGCGGGGTGGCGCGGAGCGCGTTGCCAATGACGTTAGTGAGTACTTGAGTGACGCGATCGGGGTCGGCGACGACAGTGGGGAATGTTCCGCGTCGTTCCAGAGTGATACCGGCGTCTTCGGCTTGCACGGCGAAACGAGCGAGCAGGGTAGTGGTCAGGGGATCGAGGGGTACTGTTTCGAGGTTGATGTTGATGCGCCCCTCTTGGGCGCGGGATAGTGCGGTGAGGTCGTCGCTCAGTCTGCGAAGACGGCGCACTTCAGCGCTGATAAGGCTCAAGTGTTCTGGGTCGGCGGCCACCACACCGTCGATCATTCCCTCGACGTTGCCGTCGATAATAGTGAGGGGGGTGCGCAATTCGTGGGCTACTTCGCCGATCAGGCGCATGCGAGTGGCTTCCACTTCGGCGAGAGCCTCTCCAAGCGCATTGATGTCTTGGGCTAGGATTGCCAGCTCGGGCTCGTTCGGAACATCGACGCGGTAACCGTAATCCCCGGCTGCCATGGCGCCGGCCGCCGCGCTGACGGTTTGGAGGGGCCGGAGGAGTTGCCGGGCGAGGATAATGCCAAGGAAGGCCGCGAGGACCACACCGATTGCGGTGCCCATGAACAGCGTGTCCGTGACAGCTCCAATGAAGTGTTCCCGGACCGCGTGCACCTCGGGTTGTTCGGAGCGTCCAGGCGGAATCCGCCGGTCGAAGTCGGCGGGGGCAAAGGAGAAAACCACGCTAAAAGTGACTAACGCCCCAAATGCCACGACGACAAGGTGGGAGATAATGAGCCGCATTGAAAGTTTCATCGGGAATCGCCGCCGATGTATTTGTAGCCAACGCCACGTACGGTAGCGATGATGCGGGGGTTGGCCGCGTCGTCGCCAAGCATTTGGCGGATCGTGCGGATGTGCACATCGACTACGCGTTCGTCGCCGAAAAAGTCGAAGCCCCACACAGATTCCAGCAATTGTGCGCGGGAAAACACGCGACCGGGGGAGCCAACCAGGGCGGACAGCAGGTCGAAATCGAGGGCGCTGAGTTTGACCGGTTTGCCTTCGCAGAATACTTCGCGGCGGATCGTGTCCACGCGGACGAGTTCCGCATCGTCTCGCAGAGGAACTGGTGGTCGATTGCGACGCAGGACCGCCTTCACGCGGGCGATAACCTCGCGAGGACTGAAGGGCTTCGTAATATAGTCGTCCGCGCCGACCCCCAGCCCCACAAGCACGTCTGTCTCATCCGCGCGAGCTGTGACCAAAATTACGTAGGCTGACGACGCCGCGCGAATCCTCCGCAGCACTTCCAAGCCATCGACGTCCGGCAGGCCGATGTCAAGCAACACAAGCTCCGGTGAGAATTCCGTCACTTTTTCGAGCGCTTGTTCACCGGTGGCGGCTTGCTGTACTTGAAAGTTTTCTTGCTGTAGGTAGGCGATGAGCACGTCGCGGATGCCTGGCTCATCATCAACAACCAAAATGCGGTCCATACGAAACCATTAAACAGCACTCGTACGACGCGAGATTACATCAGATCCGCATCTGTCGGATAACACTTTGCGAACATTTTATCCACAGTGTTTCAGAGTTATCCACAGGCTTTGCACAAACATTCACATGCGCTGGCCAGCCTGTGGATAACTATGTGGATAGGGTGTGAAAAACAGTCTGAAACCGACCCCCAAAAACCCGCGCTGACCTGCTGTTTTCACACCTTTATCACTGTTATCCACAGTCACATGTGAAACATGTGTGAAAAACGTCCAGTTCACGCGATTTTCGTGCCCCCGGGACCCCGGAAATCACATGCGGCCCCAACCACAATCCCCATTGCTGTTCGGGGTGTGTGGACTGGGGCCGCACGTGTGCTGTTGTCGTTGGGCTAACCGTTGTTAGCCGCCGTCGTTACGCGTTGTTACGCGGCGACGACCTCAAAGTTCACCGTGGCTGCGATATTGTCATGCAGTTGAACGTTGACTTGGTACTTGCCGGTGCTCTTCACGTGAGCTTTTGGCAACTCAATGGAACGCTTGTCCAGGGCGGGACCGCCGGCCTTCTTCACGGCTGCTGCGACGTCGTCAGCTTTGACGGAGCCAAACAGCTTGCCGCTATCGGCAGAGCGCACCGCAATGGTGACGCCTTCCAGGGCCTCGAGTTGTGCCTTTACTTCACGAGCGTGGTCAAGGTCGCGGATTTCGCGGGCTTTTTGTGCGCGCGTGATCGCCTCGATCTGCTTTTCCGCGCCGCGGGTTGCCACAATGGCGAGGCCGCGGGGAAGCAGATAGTTACGTCCATAGCCGGCCTTGACCTCGACGATGTCGCCGGGGACACCGAGATTGTCAACGGCGGCGGTGAGGATCAGCTTCATGATCCCTGCCTTTCGTTGTACATACCGCGCTGCTTGGCATCCAAGTGCGCGGGGAAACTAACAGTTGATCTGGGGTGAGGAACGCGCCTCACACCGAATTAGAATGGGGGTTCGTCGTTCGCAGGACCGTATCCACCAGCTGCAGGTGCAGAGTTCCACGGATCATTGTCAGCAGGCGCAGCGTTGCCGCCACCACCAAAACCGCCGAAGCCGCCTTGGTGTTGCTGCGGTGCAGGCTGCTGCTGGGCAGCCGGGGCACCGCCTTGCTGGCCGCCTTGATTGCCGCCGTAGCCACCCTGGCTGCCGCGAGACACGCGGTTAACCTGGGCGGTGGCAAAGCTCAAGGAGGGACCAACCTCATCAACTTCGATCTCGAAGACGCTGCGGCGCTCACCCTCGCGGGTTTCAAATGAGCGCTGCCGCAACCTGCCGTAAACGATCACGCGCGTTCCCTTAGTCAGGGTTTCTGCGACGTTTTCGGCTGCTTGCCGCCACACATTGCAGGTCAGGTACATGGCCTCGCCGTCTTCCCACTGACTTGTTTGCCGGTTGAAACGGCGTGGGGTAGAAGCGATTCGGAAGTTCGCCACAGCCGCCCCGTTGGGGGTGAAGCGAAGTTCTGGGTCAGCAACGAGGTTGCCAACAACCGTGATTTGGGTGTCTCCCTGTGCCATGATGTGATGCTGCCTTTCTGTGCGACGTTGTTCAGCTCAAGCTTTGTGGATGCAGTGTTTTCACAAGGCAAAAGCGATACTAGTACTACTGTTGCCGCTGTGTCGCTGATTAGCGGTCGCTGCGCAGCACCTTGGTGCGAAGAACGTCGTCGCTCAGGTTGAGCAGACGGTCAAGTTCGAGCACGGTGGCGGACTCGCACTTGAGATCGACGACGGCGTAAATGCCTTCGTCTTTCTTCTGAATGGGATAGCTCAGCGTGCGCTTCCCCCAGATATCAACTTTTTCCACGGTGCCGTTCTCCTTGCGGACAACGTCGAGGAACTTGTCTAGGGACGGGGCTACAGTGCGTTCATCCTGAGCGGGGTCAAGGATGATCATAATTTCGTATTGACGCACGGACCTCATCACCTCCTATGGTCTCAAAATGTTGTGTTCGGCCACGCCCCGATGGCGTGGCAGGAGGGTCGTTGCGTCAGCAACCCCTCAAAGGTACCCCACAACCGCTTAAGACAAAAATATTGTTGCCCAAAACACCGCGATGGTCACGGGGATCACGGTGATCAACACAATCGCCGCCACGAACAGCCCCCAAATCTGCGCCGGGCGCTTTTTGTACATGAAGCTGGCAAAGGATCCCCCGAAACACAAAAATCCTAGAAAAACGCTCGCCATCGTGATGATCATGGCCGTGTTGGACATTAGTTGCTGCTCCTAGGTGTAAACGGTCCCGCGAGCGGGTCTTGGCCCCCATGGGCTTCCAGCACTGGGTCCGCGCTCCGGTGCCACAATTGTCGCAGCACCAGTACCGTCAACGTCAGGAGTAAACCGCCGCGGATGAGAATCACGGCGTCGAGAAGCTCGTGGTTAATGCCTTTATCTTCAAGGCCCAGCATATGCCACATCAGAATTGGCCACACAGCAGCCTCCGCGCACATCCAGCACCACACGAGACGCCACCGCGGTATCGCCAACACCACCAGCGGCACCAACCACAGGGAGTATTGGGGGCTCCACACCTTGTTGGTCATCAGGAACGCCACCACGATCAGCATGGCCAGCTCCGCAACGCGCGGCTGCTTCGGGCTTTTCAATCCCACATACAGCACAAGCACGCAGCAGAACACGAACAAGGCGAGACTCACGGCGTTGAGAATCGCAGAGCTGCCGGGGGCATCGAAACCCTGCCAGCCGGTGATGCGGGATACCACGGCGTACACCGTGGTGCCTTCCCAGCTGCGGCGTTGATTGAGGCGGAAAAACTCCGCCCAGCCTGCCGGCGCCAGCACTATGAGCGGCACATTCACCACCAGCCACGCAAGCGTTGCCGCGGCGAGCATCCGCAGCCATGCCCCCAGCCTGCGGTAGCGCAGTGCTAGCGCAAGGTAGGCGCCGAGCAGGAACACCGGCCAAAGTTTAAAGGCACACCCGAGGCCGATCCACACGCCGGCGCGCCACAGTTTGCCTCGTTTTACCGCCAGCATCGCTGCCACGGCGAGCGCAATGGAGGGGGTGTCAAAGTTCGTAAAAGCGTGCACGGACACCAGTGGGGACGCTGCCATGAGAACGGTGTCCCACACGCGGTTCCCGGTAAGTTCGCGCACCATCACTACCGCGGCGATCCAAAAGGTGGTGAGCGCCAACGCAGTGATGATGAAGTACAGGCCGGCTTCGGGCAGAGTATGCCCCGAGGCGATGCGGTCCAGCAGCGGGTAGCTATAGCGAGTAAGTGTCGCGTTGACCCATTGGAACAGGCCCGCCAAGACGGGGTATTCCATGAAGCGCACGATGCCGTCTTCCACCCAGGAGTAGAAATAGGGGATTGCGCCCTGGTCGAGGCCTTCCGCCCCGTACAGCGGCACAATGTCGTTATAACAAGCGGAAAGGTATTGTCGGCGCCCTGACCAGTCCAGCTGCACGCCCCACTCCACGCGCTGCCCCACCATGCAATTGGCTTTAGTGAAAAACCCGGTGCCTAGGAAAAGCAGCGCGGTAATGATCAGCGAGCGTTGCGGCGTGAGCACGCGGGCGCGGCCGACGGCAGCAAAGCGCCCCATCGGCCCGCCGAGGAATTCCACGAAACTTTGCGCAGCTGGTTCAGTGTGGCCGGGCTGCACGCGGTGGTCATCACGCTCCAAGATGGAGATCTGCGTGTTCTTGGAAGTTTTCATGGAACTCCGTTAACGGCGAACACCCGGGGCGAAGCAGAACCCCGGGTGGTTGGGTGCGGGAAGGGAGGGGGCTATTGCTGCGGCCCGAAGATGTTCGGCACGCGGATCCCCGGGGCGATTTCAACCGGCTCCGGCGCGTCTGGGGCTTGCGGAAGCTCCGGCAGCTCTGGCATGGGCACGAGTTGGTCGCTGGTTTCGGGAACCTGATTGGCACTGGTCGCCGGCGCATTGTTGCTGTTTTGACTTTGCGTCGGGGCTACGACCTGCGGGTTCGGACTGTAGCCGAGGTCGCCGGAGGGCGCATTGAAGCTCTCATAGTCCTTGCCGGACAACGCGGTGTCCATTGTGGATTTCCAGATTTGGGCGGGCAAACCGGAACCATAAATGGAAGCTCCCCAGGCGTTGGTGAGCGGTGAGTTGTCTTCGGTGCCGACCCAGACGGCCGTCGCCAATTGCGGGGTGGCGCCAATCATCCAGGCGTCCTTATTTTGGCCCGTGTCGCCCAGCTGCGTGGTACCCGTCTTCGCGGCAGACTGACGCCCGCCCGCAAGCACGTTACCGTTGGAGTACGCGGCGATCGGCAGCATGGCGGCCATCACGTTGTTGGCAACATTGGCAGACACGCGACGCTCCCCGTCAGAATCACTGTGCTCATAAAGCACCTCGCCACCGGCGGTTTCAACCTTCTGCACAAAGTGCTCCTTGTGCCACACGCCTTCATTAGCCAGGGTCGCCAAACCAGCCGCCATGTCTGTGGGGCGCGATTGGTACTGGCCGAGAATGATGCCCTCATACGGGGCGTCCCCACCCTCGGACAATGTTTCCGGAATGCCCGGCAGCGACTTAGCCACGCCCAGCGCGTGCGCCATGTCCGCCACATCCTGCGGGCCGTTTTCCAAATCCTGCTGCAGGCGGATAAAGCTGGTGTTGTGGCTACGCTTCAGCGCTTCCTGAATTGCACAGGTGCCACAGCCCACGCCCTCAACATTGGTCACAGTAATGTTGCCGGTTTGCACAGGTGCGGAACTATACAGCTTGGACAGCGGAATGCCCTGCTGGAGTGCCGCCGCCAAACCGAACACCTTAAATGTGGAGCCGGTCTGCAAGGCCGCGTTCGCGAAATCCCAACCGTTGGCGTCCTCGCCGCCATAATAGGCGCGCACCGCACCACTATTCGGTTCGATGGCCACGACCGCAGAGCGCAGCTTATCCGGCTCGCCCTGCAAGATGCTGTGCACCGCATCTACCGCGCCTTCCTGCGCGGTCGCATCGATGGTGGTGATCACCCGAAGGCCTCGGGTTTGCACGTCCGTCTCCGAGATTCCTAGAGATGCGAGTTCCGAGATCACCTGGTTTTTGATCAACCCGTTCGGGCCGGCCGCTTCGGTGTAAGCGCTGTTTTGTGCAGGGTCAACAACTTCGGGGAACACCTGTTCATTACGTTCCTGTTGCGTGATGGCGCCGGTTTGCACCATGCCGTCCAGAACGTAGTTCCAGCGCTCCTCGGCGTCCTCGCGGTTCATCCACGGATCCAATTGACTTGGCCGCTGAATTGCGCCCGCCAAGAAAGCGGCTTCCGAGACGGTAATTTCGCCGAGCGGCTTTCCGTAATAAGCTTGCGCCGCCGCAGAAACACCATATGAATTGCGCCCAAAGTAAATGGTGTTTAGATACGCCGCGAGGACCTCGTCTTTGGACCACTCATTGGCCATCTTGGACGAATAGACAAGCTCCTTAAACTTGCGCATCATCGTGCGGTCATTACCAACAACAGCGTTTTTCACATACTGCTGCGTAATGGTTGAACCGCCGCCAGCACTGTCATTACCGGTGAGCTGGCCGACCACGGCGCGGCCGAAACCAGAGATAGAAAAGCCGGCATTGCTATAGAATTCACGGTCCTCAGCGGCGAGCACCGCGTCTCGAAGATGCTTCGGAATGTCGTTAAACTCCACCTGCTGGCGGTTACCCTCTGGGGGTACCACACGAGCTAACTCGGTGCTCCCGTCCGAGGCGTAAATATACGAAATCTGCTTATTTACCAGCTCATCGGGCTTGGGCACTTTCGCCGTCACATAAGCGACCATAAACGCGACGACGGGGCCCAAGATGGCCACCAACGTCACTACCAGGAACGAAATACCAATATTTCGGCCGAGGCGGGACTTTTTCGCCTGCGTCCTGGTCCTTCTCTTTTGCTGTTTTTGTTCGTTCACCTAGGGTTCCACTCCATTGTTTGCTTCTGTTTGCCCGCATGTCCCTTCCAGTGGAACACACTCACGGTTTCATGCTGCCGAGGCCATTGTGGCTCGAACGAGATGATTCCATCTACATTCCGGACAGACTTCCACGGTATGCACTGTGATGTCGTGCCCAGCCTCTGTAAATGCAGCAATCTCCTCTTCGCTCCGGGCAGTACCTGATGCTTTCCCAAGGGTATCCGCAAATACCCACAGCACCACCCGCAGTTCGTCAGCAGCACAGACAGGACAAGCGTGGCCCGCTGGGCGACCGTGAAAGCGGGCTGCCGTAACCAATAGGAAACTCGCATCACATACAGCGTCCTTTGGTACCGCACCCGAACGCCATTGCTCCAGCAGGCGACGCCGCGCCCACTGATGACTTACTTCGTTACGATATACGACCACCCCGCCAGTCTAACGCCCAAAGCAAGCATCTCTACTGATTCTTTTGGTGTCTGCACACCCTTGTGTGCGGGAACGGACACCTTTGTGTTGGCGACACCCCAGAACACACTTCTCCGCACCAGCGACACGTTCGCTATTGTATTTGAAGCACATCGGCTGCAGCTGGAAAATTTTTTGGTCTCGCAAAATTGCAAGCTTGTAGCCATGACCTCGACTTTTTCTCAACACAAAGTTCGGAAAAGCATTGAGTTTAACGTAATTGTTGCGCGCTAAGGAGTACTATATAAGCCATGTCGAATGCTTCGCCTGAGGAAATTGCCGCTCTTATCCGCCCATCCCTGACACAGTTATATGTGACATACTTCCGCCGCGCCGATCAATCTGATCTCACCGGCCCACAGCTCACAATCATGACGCGCCTCGCCGAAAACGGCCCTTCCCGCATTAATGAGGTGGCGCGCCGCGAAGGTATCCGGATGCCTACGGCTTCCAACGCCCTCCATCAACTCGAACAGCGCGGAATGATCGAACGATTGCGCGATACGGCAGATCGCCGCGGAGTGAGAGTGAGACTCACGGCCCTAGGCCGCACCGAGTTAGAACGTGTTGGTGCGGAACGTACGCGCTATCTCGCCGAGATGCTCAGTACACTGGAGCCGGAACAACTGGAAACCATCAGCGCCTTGGCGCCGCTCATTCAGCAACTGGCAGTGAATTACGCTTCTGCAACGTTTAAGGACGAGCCCAAGGACTAACATCAGCTCGGAGGTTTGGCTGATCGATGCCCAAGAAGGACTCAACGACCACCCCTGACGATGCTGGCGCACCTGAGCCATTAAAGGTTCTCATTGCGTGGCGTGACGGGGATTCCGGCACCGAGGCCATTTCGTTTGCTGCTTGGTTGGCGCGCACCACGCCGATTCGGGTTCGCGCGGTCACAGTGTTTACGCGCCCGTGGCCGACCACATCGCTGAATAAGCTTGGCAAAAAGTACCGCAAGTGGTTGAAAAAGGAGTCCGCCCGCTACGCTGCGGCGATTAAGAAGGAGTTGGCGGCTGCGGGTTTGCCCAAGGAGTTTTGGGACGACGAGGTTTCCGTGTTTTTGGATGGTACTTCGGAGACCGCATTGCTCACTCAGGCTGCCACGGCATTTGACGCGCATTTGGTGGTGCTTGGTTCACAGGGGGGTGCGCCGAAGGGTCGTTTTCGCGCGGGTTCTACGGCGGACGCTATGTTGCATTCTTCACCGCGTCCGTTGGGGTTAATGCCGCGTTCGGTGAAGCTTTCCAAGCGCGGGGTGACGCGTATTACCTGCGCATTCGTGGATACTGACGACGCCTCGGACTTGATCAATAGCGCCGCGGACCTCGCGCACCTGTGGCACATTCCGCTTCGTGTGATCACGTTCGCCCCTGAGGAACTAACCGAGGACCTTGGCCCGAATTTTGATTTGGAAAGCGAGCTGACTCATGAGTGGCGGGAGCATTCCTTGGCGTTTCTCGACCGTGTGCACGACGCCGTCTTGGAGCGCCACCCGCAGCTTTCCGTAACCACGGAGATTGGCTCTGGCAAGGGGTGGTCTGAGGCGATGAACTCCCTGAAATGGAAAAAGGGCGACTTATTGTATGTGGGTTCGACCCCGCTGGGGCATTTTGAGCGGGTGTTTATCGGCTCCACCACTACGGAGATTTTGCACCATACACCAGTTCCCATGCTGATTAAACCGGCGGCATCACGGTAACCTCGGCAGGCATGAGATATGCGTTTGTTTCTGGGGCCAGCGGCGGCGTCGGCCTAGAGGTTGCCCGCCAGTTGCGTGACGCCGGTTGGCAGGTGACCGCCCATTACCGCACCCAGCCCGGCGAGCTTGATGGGGTGACCTGGTGGCAGGCGGATTTGTGCGCTGATTACACCACTCCGGCGTGCACACATCTCGACGCCCTCGTGCACTGCGCAGGGGTGGCTACCCTTGGCCGAGTCGCAGATGCCCCACCGGAGGATTGGTTGACGGCGATGGCGGTCAATCTGCATGCCCCAGTTGCACTCACAAATCGACTGTTGCCGGCGTTGCGCTCCGCGGCTGGGCATGTGGTGTATTTGAATTCCGGCGCCGGTCTCCGCGCCAACCCCAATTGGGGGGCCTATGCCGCAAGTAAATTCGCCGCACGCGCTTGGTGTGACGCGTTGCGTGCGGAAGAACCGTCAATCCGCGTCACCAGCATTCACCCAGGCCGCATTGATACCCCGATGCAACATCGCGTGGTTGAGCAGGAACAAGGCGAATACGATGCGTCTGCATACTTGCGGCCGAGCACAGTTGCGGCGGCGGTGGTGCACGCCCTGACTACCCCCGATGACTGTGAGCCTACCGAGGTGATTCTTCGCCCGCGAACCCATTAAAGTCAAAGTATGCACGACCCCCAAGAGCATTTCCCCAACCATCCAGAAAACGATCTTCCGGGTGCCTTCGAGATTTCGGAGGAACTCCGTCGTGCCATCGAAGATCCCACGGGGAGAGAGCCGGGGGAGGAGCCACCGCCCAATTCAGCAGACCCAGACGACCCGTTGGTGCGGTTGGAACGCAATGTTGATTCCACCCGCCAGGCAATCAGCTTCGCGGTTGCTGTGCCGGCGTTGACGTTTCTCACTGCGTTTATCATTGCGATTATTTCCCGCACCACCGGCGGCCCGCTATGCGACGCTGGCATTTCCGATTGGATCTGCAGCCGCCAATATGAAATCCTATTCCCGCTGGTCCCAGGGGCTATCGCACTGCTTGGAACCATCCTTGCCGCCTGGATTACCTACGCAAAGTGGCGTTCCTACCAGCGTTGGCGGCCATGGCTAGCAATCATTTGGTTCCTCATGCCGTTCACGCTGGGTTGGATGACTGGCTTTGGCACCATGTTGATCATTGGCCAGCGTTAGCTGGGCACGCTGAACAGCGCATAGCGCAGGCTACCTGCGGATTCGTACACGATGTGCAGGTGTTCGCCGTGCCACAACGCGTCCGCATACCCGAATGGCTCATCCGGCCCGAGTTCCGCAAACTCCTGCCAGCCGCCTCGCCGGTGGACAGCTATGCGCCCGCCGATGCGCCCCTGCGCCGCATAAACCAGCAGCAATCCGCAGGGTGCGTGCACGAGCGTGGCGTTGCAAGCTGCCGCCGCGGGTATCGACGCCCACCGCACCGGCTCCCAGCTTCGCCCAAGGTCACGCGAGGTACTCCACCAGCGCCCGAGGCGACCACTGCGGTACGCGGTCGTTGAACGCGCCGACATAACCAATGATTCACCAACTGTTTCGATCGCAGATTCGTCGCAATCGCTTCCGCATGGTTGGCCAGGACACCAGCTGCGCCCACGGTCGGTGCTGCGCCAGGTTACGTGCCGCGTGGAACCGTCTGCACAGCGCGCCACCGCAGGTTGCAACCACACGTCGTCGACGACAATCCCATGGCCACTGGTGGCAAACACCCCCGCATACTCAACCGCCACGTCCCCGGTAATGGTGGAAAACTCCCAGGTTGCGCCGAAGTCATCGGAAACGCCAAGCTCAACATGGAGGGTGTCACGGGCAGCATCGTCGCGCCACGGCACTGACCCAAAGAAACCAACGTCGGCACTCCGAGCATGGAACAGCACCACGCGCTCGCCGTCGGAAACGAAGGAGGGGTCGGAGAAACCGGTTTGGGGTTCGAGCACCCCGCGCCGCAACACTTCCGGTTCTCCGTCGCGGAGCAGGAGCAGCGAATTCGGGTTCGGCAGGTCCGCGGCCATTGCGCCGCCGATGCGCTCCCAATCGGTATGTACGGGTGTAGTGCGCGCATCGCACGCTACGAGGATCCGCCCACCCACCTGCGTAATCGCTGGGGCGCGCACCTCCACAACGCCCGGCACGAGCGTATCGACGTCGCGGGGGTCAAGCAACAGGCGATCCGCCTCAAGGCGCAACGTCAGCATCCTGCGGTGCGGATCCGAGGACCACCTCAAACTCCAGCAATTCGGCCTTTTGTGCCACCGGCTTCTTTTCGCCCCCATGTGCGGGGGAGTTTTCCTTGGAAGCCTTGCGTGCATCCCCATCGCGCCACGCAACATAGGACGCTTCGTCTGCCCATTGGGTCACCACAAAGTAGCGGCTCTCGCCAGCGATTGGGCGCAGTAATTGGAAGCCTTCGAAACCGGGAGCGTCGTCCACCACGTGTTTACGGGCGGCGAATCGTTGTTCAAGTTCCTCTCCGTGGCCTTCGGGAACGGTCAGGGCGTTGATTTTCACAATACTCATGCGACTTAGCCTACCCTTAAGCCTTCTGTGTGTCGGCGTTGTCGCCGCAGTGGGAATACTCGGGGCTTGCCGCACATGCCTCACACAACAACACTTGCTCCCTGCACGCTCCATTGTCGCAGTTGACAAACGTGTTGGTGGGGGCGTTGCAATGCACGCAGTGTCCTAATTGCGCGGCGTCGTCACCGAATTCCACATGCATACGGCGATCAAACACGTACAAGGAGCCCTCCCACAGCCCGTCGTTGCCGAATTGTTCACCGTAGCGCACAATGCCACCGTCGATTTGGTACACCTCGGTGAAGCCGCGGTTTACCATAAGCGCGGATAGCACCTCGCAGCGAATACCTCCGGTGCAATAGGTGACCACCGGTTTATCTTTCAGGTGATCATATTTCCCGGAATCCAGCTCGGGGATGAAGTCGTGGGTGGTGCGCACATCGGGCACGATCGCGCCTTTGAACTTGCCAATCTGCGCCTCCATGGCATTACGGCCGTCAAAAAACACCACCTCATCACCGCGTTCCGCCACGAGCTCGTTGACCTCAGCGGGGGAGAGGTGTGTGCCACCGCCAATCACCCCGTCCACGTCAACTTTCAGTTCGCCGGGTGCGCCGAAGGACACGACCTCATCACGCACCTTTACCGAAAGTTTCGGAAAGTCCTCGGCGCCGCCTTCCGACCATTTGAATTCAATGCCTTTGAAATATTCCTTGGTTTTCCGTACGTAGCGTTTGCACGCGCGGATTTCCCCGCCCACGGTGCCGTTGATGCCGTGTTCGGAAACGAGGATCCGGCCCCGCAGCCCGAGGGATTCACACAGGTCCCGCTGCCACAGCATCACCGCCTTCGGGTCCGCGATGGGCTGGAACTTGTAGTACAGGAGGATCTTGCTCTGGGCCATGCATTGAGTGTAAATCCCAGCACACACCCGTCGGATAAATTAGGGTACCCTTTCTTTATGGCGTTGAGAAACTCATTATATAAAGCCAGTGTCAAAGGATTGGCCCGCGCGGCATCACGAACCATGGATTTACCTCACCGCGAACCCCGCAAGGAGCTGTGCCGAGCGCGCGTGGTCCGCGTAGTTGACCTCGCCCCTCAGCTGCGCCGGATTACCTTACGCGACGCTCTTTTTCACGATATTGAGCTAACAGGCGCCGATGAATATGTGGGGTTGATTATGCCAAAGCCGGGGCAGGCGTTAACGATGCCTGACCCGAGCATATTGAACATTCGCGCCGCGGTGAAACACCTACCCGTGAGCTTGCGCTGGTACACCATCCGCGAATTGCGTAACGACGCCGCGGAAATCGACCTAGACATTGTCACCCACGGAACCTCGGGGCCAGGCTCCACGTGGGCCATTCTTGCGCAGGAAGGCAACGAGGTGGGCGTGCGCTTTATGAGCTCGTGCCATTACCAGCACACCGGCCAGCAGTTCTACCTGGCAGATCCGACCGCAGCACCTGCCTTGCGCAGTATTGTGGCAACACTGCCCGAGGAGGAAAAAGCCCGAACCCACGTGTTACTCAACGGCGCGGCGGACGAATTGGAGCCGCATTTCCCAACCGCCGGGCTAGCTTCCGTAACGCGGAATCGAGACGTCACGGACTTCGTCCAAGATTTGCCATTCGATCCCTCCGAATTGAACTATGCGTGGCTGTGTGGGGAATCGTCCCTAGTAACGAGCATGCGCCGCGCTCTAGTATCCCAACAGGTTCCAAAAAAGCGGATCCTGTTTTCTGGATACTGGAAGCGCGGCGCAGCCCGTACCTAGCTCGACCTAGAACCTTGTCCTAGTACCTTATGTTTCCTCTTCCGAGTCTGTAGCAGTTATGTTGTCCTCTACATCTTGTTCAGAGTCTACACGGTGATTGCTGGAATGTCTTGCCTCATCTGCTGGCGCATCCTCAGCCGCGGCGGGTTCAGCAGCATTTGAAGCCGTTTCCTTCTCGGTCACGTTCTCGGCTTCCTTGTCAACCACCTTGTCGGCCTTCTCGTCGATTTCCTTGGGCACGCTCGCTGGCGCATCTTGGATGAGGAATTGACTGGTCATCGACTTTTTACGGTCCGCGCAAGTCACCACAGTGACGCCGCCGATGTAATCCTGCACCGTTTGCAGCATCTTCTCTGGGGTGGCCAACACCATATGGAAGCCGAATTTGGTGAACACGTCCATCGCCCGGCGGGTAAAGCGGGCGTCGGCGCGGTCAAACGCCTCATCGAGGATCACGGTGCCATAGCGGGAGCAATCCCCAACTACGCATGTGCGGGCCCGGGCTTCGCTCAATCCCGCACCAGTGAGCTGGTAGCGCAACGCCGCCGCGAGACAGAAGAACACCAGTTTCTGCGCCTGCCCACCGGAAAGCCCCTCCGCAGAATCGTATACCGCGCCGCGGGAACCATCCAGGTTGAGCTCTACCCCGAGGAAGGTGACGTGCTTGCGGGTATCTAGACGCAGGCGGTAGATGCGTTCCGGAGATTCATCGGAAATCTTGAGCAGCTCGATGACTTCCTTGAGTTTGAGGAATCGTTCCTCGCTGTCAAGGGCGTCTTCGTCATTGAGCACACCATCAACCACTTCGCGCAGCTTGGCCACGAAGTCACGAGCCTCGGCGGGCAAAGCCTCCCGCGCCTCAATCTGCAAGTGCGCACCGGGTTCAAACTCGGTGGTGGAAAGCGACTCATTGATCAATTCCATAGCGTCGCGAATTTCCCGCGGGGCGCTCTGGATTTGGTACAGCAACTTGTTGAGGTTCTGTTTCGTCTGCTCACGCAGCATTTCGCGGAACCGAGCCTCAAAGTTAGGCAGGTCGTCTTCCTCAAGGCGAGCAAGTAGTGCCGCGAAGTCACCGCGATAGGCCTGTTCGGCCACAAGGTCCCCGGAGCGCTCGGGCCAGCGGCTAAGGAACCCCAGCATGGCTTCCATGGCGAGGCGTTCCTGCCGCTGAATTTCCCGGTTGCATTTGGTGATCTGCTGGTTGAGTTCCTTGCTCACGCGGTCCTTCACCTGCAGGATATTGTCCGAGCGGATAGAGCGCGTGTAATTGAGGAAGCGGCCGTTAAGACGCTCTTTTACCTCGTCGGTAAGCTCGCCGAAATCATCAGCCTTGTCTTTAAGCTCACGGCACAGGTTTTCGGATTGCCTGAGTTCTTGGAGGAAACCGCCGCGTTGGCTGGTCAGTTCCTCTGCCAAGCGCATGGCCTCCCGCAATTGGTCCTCCACCCCGGTGAAGCGCTGCTTAAGCTCCTTAAGTTCCACCTCGGCGTCGACAAGTTCATCAATGCGGTCCTGGCAGCGGCTCACTTCGCGCTTGCAGGCCTCAATATCGATGGCGGAGAAATCGGTGACGCCGATGATTTCTCGGCCGGCGCGCAAGGATTCGTAATCCCGGTTCGTATTTTCCTCGAACACAGCGGCGTCTTCATCCGCCTTGGCTAGGCGCTGCTGGGCAGCGGCAATCGCAGAGGTCAGCGCGTCAATCTTGTCATCGTTGCTGCTGCTAAGAACCCAATGCGTGCGATCCGTAAGCAGTTGTCGGTCGTCTTTTTCGTGCTGGCGGGCGCTGTGCTTGACCTGTCCACTGCGGGTCACGGCGCGGCGCTGGCGGCGGAAATCCTCCAGCGAATCCACACAGGTGTAATCAAACTTCAGTGCGAGCTGTTGTTGGATCCAGGTGTGGAACCTCCCCGGCTCCACCTGAATCTTCGTAGCCAGCGTGCCCGCGCGGAAGACCGCTTGGTTGCGGGGGTCATCCGCACCCGTCGACCGCACGTAGCTGAGCTTGGCGCCGAGGTTCGTCTTCTCCACTGCCTCCGTAAAGTCCGCGTAATGTTCTTCCGGGACAAGCATGGTGCGGGCAAAGTCGTACATGACGCGTTCCGCAACCGCCTGCCACCGGTGCTCGTCTGGGTCCACCTGGATCAATTCGCCAATAAACGGCAGATCATTGTGCTGCAAGTCAAGCGCCGTACACAGCTCTTCCCGGGCGGTGAGTAGGGAACTGTCCATGGCAGAGTGGTACGTGCGCACCGCGGACAGCTCCCCGCGGAGCATTTCCAACCTGTCCTGGATCACGCGGTGCGCGCCATACAATTCTTGACGCCGCGCGCTGTACTTCTGGGCCGCCTGCTCCAACTCCTCGCACAACTCCTGCACCTGCAGGCGCATATCGATAAACCCTTCGCGGGTTTCCGGGACGGTGGCGTCCAGCACCTCCGCGTTAGCCTCAAACTCGTCGCGCTCCTTCTGGGTGGCTACCAGCCGAATTCGGGCGCGCTCATGGTCGTGGCGGGCATTGACAAGGCCCAAACCCTCGCGCCCCTGGATCAGGTCTCGCACCTGGTCGCGCTCGTGCTGGTAGTGCTCCACCTGCTGCTTCGCCGCGGTGAGCTCCTCTTCCACACTGGTCACGCAGGCGCGCACCTCAAGGGTCTTCTTTTCCGCCTCGGTGAGCCGGTGGCCCGTAATAAAGCGTTCCAGATGGTCCCGGTCCGCAGTAGCCAGCTCTAGTTCTTTACGAGTGTTGGTAATGCCCTCATTGGCCTTGCGGATAGGCGTCAGCGCCTGGATTTGCAGCCTCGCGTTCTGCACCGCCTGGTAGGCGGCGTTAAGCTCCGTAAACCCATCAACAGCGGCGGCAGCGGTTTGCAGGGTCGGAGGTTCCGGCAGCATGAAATCCCGCATCAGCGCGTTCAGGTCGCCCAACGATTTCGCGGACTGCGTGCGGTGAAGCAGCGTCAACGCACCCTGGTCGGCGATGCCCAACTCCTTGCGCAGAGCATTCATAAACGGCGCGTGGTTGCGCTGTACCACGAGCAGCTCGGGCCACGTGTGTTTCGCCTGGCGCAAGTTCAGCTCATCGCGCGCAAGATCCTCGCACTCCGCGAGGTCGGCCGCGCGAGGGAACAGCAAAAACAGGTTCACAATGTCGCTGGGGTGATGGCACTGCGCACTCAAAAACATCAAGCGCATCGCGGTGACCACGTTGCCCTTGTCGTCATCGTAGGTCAGCGCCACACCCGACCACTGCGGACCGGTACGCAAATACGACTGGGTAAGCTCGTCAAACTCGCTGGAATGCTCTCGACGCCACGCGCCACGGCAATACGTAATCAGGTTACGGCCCGAGCGGGTTCCGGAATCCTGGGCAGCCGCATTAAAGCGCACGGTGACAGGCGGGACAAGGACAACGGACACGGCGTCGATAAGCGTGGACTTACCGGAACCCGAGGCACCAGTAATCAGGTGCCCAGCACGAGCAATGTCAACGGTGTGCAGGCCGTGGAAGGTCCCCCAGTTATAGAGCTGGATTTGGGATAGTCGGAATTGTCCGTTGACATCACTATTCATCGTCGTCCTCAGAGGTTTCTTTCAGGGTCGCGCGGTGTTCGCCGATTAACCGCTCATAACTAGCCGAAAGTGCCGAAATTTCTTCGCCTTTGAAAATCAACCGCAACACCGGCGAAATTTCAAAGCGCCCCGCAGTCGAAGCCGGGCGAATAATTGCGTTCTCCGCAAGCTTCGTCCACGCCGCATCGAACTTCTCCCGCAGCGCGCTCTCCTCGGTGCCAGAAACCTCCTGGTACGGAAGCATTGCCTCAAAAACTTCCTCCTCGCCGACCACGGCACGCTCGCTGGGGCTCGTCATCACCAACGCATACCGCAAATGCAGCAGGATCGCACTTTCCAACAAGGTCAACGGGGTGCGCCGCATCAACGTGGTCTTGCCGGCGACGTCAACATCCCACGTTTTCGCATACGCCACACCTGCGGAATCATCCACATGCAGGGACAGGAACAGGTTATCTAATTGTTGGGCGAGCAACTCGCGGTTTGCGGAAATAATCCGAAACAGCTCCGGTGTTTGCTCCGCCGACACATACGGGCCCTGCAGCAACGCCGCAAACGCTTGCCGCTGCATGGCACTCAGCGTGCCGGTATCGCCTTCACGCAGGGTCGTTGCTCGTTCTTTACGTTCCGTCATGGATGCTCCTTTGTGACGGTGCGGCCGTTCCATGGCACCAATCGATCCAAACTCAAACTAGAGTTACCAAAATCAGGCGACGTGGTGAACTCGTAGCGCGGCAACCGGGCAACCTTTCGGTTCCCGAACGACGTTGTCCACACAACCTCTTCTGTACCCTCTCCGCGTTCAGCATATTGCAGCGCCAGCTTCAACATTCCCACTACGCTGGCAAGCCCCTGTGTGGGTGGGCGCAGCTCAAAAATCTCCGCGATACTGGCGCGCGGGCAATCCAACAACACCAGCTTCAACGAAGCCTCCAGATCACCCCAGTCAATTTCCGACTCACGAACGCGTTGGAACAGCTCCAACAAATCCGTTTCGCGCTGCTCGGCGACCTCCATGCGACCCTCAATGCGGTAGTCCGTGGGATCATCAAGCACCCAAACGCCGACGGAGGAAAACTCGCGCGTGGTCAACTCAATATCCACATCCACCGGCAGCTCCCAATCCAAGCCGCGACTCAGCTTGCGCACCTTGGCTTGTGCGCTGGCAATCGCCGTAGCCAACGCCTGCTGTGACTCCGCGTCACGGGATTGGACGAAACGACGCAGCGAACGCGACAAACCGTTGATGGCTACATACACGTCACCGGACTCGTCTTCTAGATTGCGGATTAGCCAGCGCAGCTGGGAACGCTGGTCAGCGGAGAGGCCAGCGACGAATGGGCGCTCCAAAATAACGTCCATAGTCGTTTCCAACAGGGCGGCAGTCTCCCTATCGAACAAAAGCTCATAAAACCCGCGGAAGGAGCGCCCCGCCTCCGAATTTTGAATGAGGTCCACACCGCGGAAAATATTCTCCAGTACAGCACCCGCAGAGATCTCTTTCAGCAAGATCTGCTCGCGCAACTGTTGATCTAACTGTTCGGTTTCACTTAGTACTCGAGCGAAGTCTCCGGGGATCTCGGCCGCCAATTGCAAAATGTTCTCTGCGCGCTCGCGGGCCTGCTCCTCCGAGATAACGTCCACGCCACGCTCACGGATAATCTCTTTGCGGCGCTCCAAAGCTTCTATTTGGTCGTCTATACCTGCCAAAACGCGCGCCTCGTCGGCGTCGGTGTCGGACGCGAGGCTTTCCAATTGCTCAATGACTGTACTGAGCCGAGAACGAGTGGCAAAGCGCGAGGGTTCTTTGACTTGGGAAAGGTAATTCATTGCCCGATGCGCATCCGAAGAGAGTTGATACAACTCATCTACAGAATCACGGGGGCTGTGTCGATTCAGGTATCCCGCGCGAACCCACTCATTGACGTATTCCGCGGTGGTTCGAGGTAATGAAAAACCCGCCTCCCGCATTTCCACCAAAAGTGGATCCAGTTCATCTATCAGTTCGATACCAGTAATGCTGCGGCGGTCCCCAGCGTAAACCGCCCCGAGAACAGCTGCAATAACCGGCGCCAAGGGCGAACGCAGGAATGACCACGAAGCTTTTTCCGTGGCAGCAGCCTGCAATGCAAGCGCTTCAGCTACCGGATCGCGCACGACCATGACACCCTCCTTTCGACGTCATTTCTCCCGCTACTCTGACAGTTTTTTCAGTGCTCACACAGAAGAACCCCTTTCAAGGTAACAACGACCACAAATAGTGGGGGTAGCGCGTTTCAAACTTGGCAGGCCAGGGCACAAAATATGATGTACCCCCAGGGGCAAATGGCCACCCATGAAGTATCAGACCTGTACATGGCGCGGAAACAACCATAGTCAATGAAGTTACAAAACTAATTCCGCACAATCGATAGCAAGTATCTTCGATAAGAAAAATAGCAGAGGGAAGCAAATGCCCTCGTGCAGCGCATTTTTGCTGCTCCTAGACCCCCGAATCCCCTTCAGGAGCAGCCAAACTATAAAAAATTCTTTGTTTCTTTTTCAAAGAAACCTAAGAATATCTCAGTAATTTAGCTGCCCCTTTTGACAATGCCTGGATTAACGCTTGCGGTACAACGATTTCCGCTGGTACACCGGCTCCGAGGTGACCAACACACCAAGGTTGCGGAAGATCCCCTCATCCACAGGCCCCAGGATCGTCGTGGTGTGGGCATCGCACCCCCGCAGGCTCTGCAACTCCGCCAATGCCTTGCGCGCGTTTGTATCGGTGGCGGCGGATACCGACAACGCAATCAACACTTCGTCGGTGTGCAAACGGGGATTCCGAGAACCCAAATGTTGGGTTTTCAGCGTTTGAATCGGCTCGATCGCTTCCGGAGAAAGCAACTCTACGGAACGGTCGATACCCGCAAGATGCTTCAACGCGTTGAGCACCACGGCAGCCGAGCACCCCAGCAGGGGAGACGTTTTACCGGTGATAATCGCGCCGTCGGCAAGCTGCATCGCGGCGGCAGGGGCGCTCGTTTCCTCCGCCAACGCCAAAGCTTGCGCTACGACGCTACGATCCTGGGTATCAATCCCCGCCTTACTCATCACCATGGCAACACGATCCGATTGCGTAGTGTCTTCCGCATCGGAGCGGCGCTGGTCCACCAACGCCTTGTAGTAGCGGCGAATAATCTCCTGCTGCGCAGCCTGGCGGCAGACGGCGTCATCAGAAATGCAATAACCAGCCATATTCACGCCCATATCCGTGGGCGACTCGTACGGCGACTCCCCGGAAATCTCAATTAACAGCGCCTTGAGCAGGGGAAACACCTCGACGTCGCGGTTATAGCTGGTGACCTGCTTGCCGTAGGTAGTCAGGTGGAACGGGTCAATGAGATTGATATCATCCAAGTCCACCGTCGCCGCCTCATACGCCAGGTTTACTGGGTGCTCGATGGGCAGATTCCAAATGGGGAAGGTTTCAAACTTCGCGTAACCAGCAGCTACACCCCGCTGATGCTCGTGGTACACCTGCGACAAACAGGTGGCCAGCTTTCCGGAACCTGGGCCGGGCGCCGTCACCACCACGAGATCACGCGTGGTTTCCACGTAGTCGTTTTTGCCGAACCCCTCCTCAGACACGATGCGCCGAATGTCCGTGGGGTACCCGGCGATCACGCGGTGGCAGGCAACCTTCAACCCGAGGCGCTGCAGGCGATCCTTAAACTCGTGGGCGGGTTGGTTGTCTTTCTCCAGCTGGGTGATTACCACGTGTTCCACAAGAAACCCGCCTTCACGGAACGCGTCCACCAACCGCAGCACGTCTTCCTCGTACGTAATCCCCAAATCCGCCCGGACCTTTTTCCGCTGGAGGTCTTTGGCGTTCATGCAGACAATGATTTCCAGATCGTCCTTAATGCGTTCCAGCATGGCGATCTTGTTATCTGGCGTGAACCCGGGGAGCACCCGCGAGGCGTGCATGTCGTCGAAGAGCTTGCCGCCCATTTCCAAATAGAGTTTCCCACCGATGGCTCTGCGCCGCTCGTTGATGTGTTGGGATTGCATCTCGATATAGCGTTCGCGATCGAACCCGATTGCTTGCGGCATGTGTGTGGCCTTCCGTATATATGGCGGTTCCTTAACCGTGGATATCTTAGCCCTAGTCGTGCGCAACTTAATGGACGCGCTGGTCACGCCGACATGTAATTCATTTTTCCCAGCCTCTTCCGCAGCGTTAGTATGTGAGTACTATGCCCGAAGGCCACGTCATACACCGACTCGCCGCGGATATCGAATCCGCTTTCGCGGGTAAGAAAGTCCAGGTAAGCTCCCCGCAGGGACGGTTTGCGCACGCCGCCGCCAAACTCAACGGTTCCCAAGTGACAAGCGCCGAGGCTTGGGGCAAACACCTGTTTGTACATTTCGACGCCCCGCACACCGAACATATCGTGCACATCCATTTAGGGTTAATTGGAACCCTTCGTTTCACCCCGACCGCCGCGCCTACGGGCCAAGTTCGACTCCGCATCTGCACCGATTCCGTCGCAGCTGACCTGCGCGGACCCCAATGGTGCAGGCTCCTCACTCCAGCAGAGGTAGACGCCGCAATTGCCAAGCTTGGCGCTGATCCACTGCGTATCGACGCCGATCCTTCCGCAACCTGGCACACCGTGCAACGTTCCACGCGTTCCATTGCATCACTGCTGATGGACCAAAAACTCTTCGCCGGGGTGGGCAATATCTACCGTGCCGAAACACTGTTCCGATTAGGCATCAACCCGTTTGTTCCAGGGCGAGCATTGGATCGCGCCGAGTTTGACGCCGTGTGGGAAGACCTTGTGGAGCTCATGGCAGACGGGGTGCGCACGGGGCGCATCGATACGGTGCGACCAGAGCACACGCCAGAACGGATGGGACGTCCGCCGCGAAAAGACGATCACGGGGGAGAAGTGTATGTGTACCGCAGGGAAGGCCAGCCCTGTTGGCAGTGCGGAACCGAAATAGCGCACAAAGTACTGGAGGGACGGAATTTATTCTGGTGCCCGACGTGCCAAATGGAAGCATGACACCCGCATTTACATAACGAGCAACTAATTGAGGGCGTTTTGCGCCCTTGCTATTGCCAGAACGTACCCGAAGTAGCAGCTATAGATTTTCGGCCGGTATCGGCCGAATTAGGCAGCACTTGAAGCAATATTGGGACAACATCAAGCTTGATGAACAACAACGCGGTCAGCGCCATGCAGCCATAGATTGCCACTTGCTGTAAGTATCGGGACGCCCGGCGCACCAAAATCACCGCGAGTTGCGCGCCCATTGCGGCGCCAGCGGTATTGGCGATGAGGTCTCCGGTATCCGAATACCCGATCTGAAACAGGTATTGCAGTGCCTCCACCGACAGGCTAAACCCGAAGCCCATGAGCGCAACGTCCCTGACGATATGCTGCCGGAAGTACATCAACGCCAAAAGTAATCCGAACGGGAAAAATAAACTTAAGTTGCCAACGAGGTTTACCGTGGGGGCAAACCACGTGGTAGCGGTGACAAAATCCGCAAACGGAATGAGATGAAGCGAACGATTCTCGTGAGCCCCCGTGCGCCACAAACCGCCAATAGTGAACCAAGTCTTCCCCAAAGTGAGAAATAAAATGGCGATCACATACAAGGTCAACGCGGTGCGCAATAACCTTAAATTTCTTCGGGGCATATCGGCAATGCTAATCCGCCGAGGAAAGGAAGCCCAAAATCTAAACTTGAAGTGAGGCGAATGGCTCCCACGGCAACAGTCGCAACACGAACCACACGACGATCACTATCCCCACCGTGATCGACGAATAACGCCAATCGTTCCATTTAGGAATTCTTTTTCCCAAGGAAGCTGCAAACCACGCAATCCAACTCCATGCGAGAAGCACGACCGCCACCACGCCTACGGCGTTGTAATGCAATGCCGCCGGAATGTTGAGATGACACAGCGAATAGATCATGCGGGCCGCACCGCAACCAGGGCAATTGATCCCAAACAGCGCCTTAGTAGGGCACAAGGGCGTCGGGCCGCCAGGCGTAGTGGGATCCGCCAAGGTAAGCAAAAAGCACCCGCACATCGCGCCCGCCGCAACCGCTAGCGGAGCCGCCGGCGATGCATGGGTACAAGTGTGAGTGCTCATATTGCTTAGCTTATCGCTTGCCTTAATTACTCGGCGCCCATCGAGTCAACAGCGCCGGAACCTGCAAACACGAAGATGCTCAGGATCCAGTACAGCACCATAAATACGATGCCGGCAACAGCAGAAATGATGGCGAATTTCTTCGCATTCTCAGAGGACTGAGCAGCCTCAGAATACTGGCCAGCTTCCCACAACTTATCCACCTGAAGTGCCAAGTAGATGCTGTAAGCACCGATCGGAAGACAACACAGTACTGTCGAGAGAATGGCCGGGATTAGATAATTGTTCGGCTTTTGACCGGCGCCTTGGCCAGCGTCCGAAGCAAACGGGTTCGTCATATGAACTCCCTGATCGTATCGAATGTTTTACACAAAAACGATTCGACCATATCAACCCTGCTTCAAACTATTCAAGTGAAGCGACACCCAAACCGTCATCTTATCCCCCCTCATTAGGGGAGAAGTAGCAATCCTGACGCTCGCAATTCAGTTTCAATGCTGCAACAAGAGTGTGATTCTTATAAATTGCTAAGCCGTCGGAAGGGTCTCACCATCGACATCCCTCAACCAGCCACAAGCCGAATCTGATAACCACGACCACCAAAACTCAATCATCGGAACGCCCAGCCCCAAAAACCCACCGCTCCATATCGCGCCACGCATTCCGTTTCCGCATGGCAAACCAGGAAAGCGCAAGCGCCGCCGCCACCTGACCCCACTGGGCTACGCAGAGACGCACAGACGGCTCCGCCGCCATGACCGCGTCACCCCAGCGGGAAAACCGGTTCAGCAACGTGCACCTTGCACCGCAATTTTAGACAGAACTTTAACAGCTAAACCTGCAGGCCAGCGCGATGACCCGGATTCCAAGTATTGGACACAATCGGATGTGTGTGCGGAAACTCCGTCAACAACGCGAGGGCGCACACCGTGCATCCAAGGCAACGGAAAACAATCCTTAAGGGCTCTAAAGAATTTAATCTGATTGTTACAAACGCGCAATCACTACGTTTTGTCAAATGTGACCCATTGCATAATGGGGGTATTTTTACCCCCGCTAGCAAGTGTCGAAGCACATTCATGCCCCCACCCACCGATAGCGAACAACGGTAAACGGACCACACAGTTTCACCCGCATGGCCCGTCTTGACGTCGCTCGAAAGCGAAAACTAGTAGCTCGACATGGAACTCTGCTCAGACAAAGCAATCGCGAAAATTACGACGAAGTACAAAATCATCCCGACGACCGTGACGACTGCGCTGGCAATAGCAAACTTCTTTGCCTTCCCGGCCGCATCCTGAGCTTCAGCCACTGCACCCATTTGCCAGTGCTTATCCACCTGGAGCGAGTAATAAATACCAACTGCACCCAATGGCAAGCAGCAAAGAAGGGTCGAGAGAATGGTCCACAACAACTGGTTATCGGGCTTCATCATTCCACCCGCTCCCGGCATACCTGCTCCATAGCCTTGGTTAAATGACGGTTGCTGTGGGTTTTGCCCATAGGGGTTATACGGATCGGTCATACTTAAAAGCGTACTGCTTTTCGCTGTATTTTCTAACCCGGTTTTATGGGGGCGGTTCGATTACGCTAAAAATTTGCCGTCTTCGAGGGGTTTCACAACGTTAGCTTGCAGTCAATCCAATCGCGGACAGCATACGATACGTGGTGCGCTCGCACCGGGCACCTACCCCTAGGGCCTACCGTGCGGCTTTCCCCTGCGCACGGGGCGCACGGTAGGTCTCTGGAACTATTTCACTACGAGGTTGACCATCCGGCCAGGCACTACGATGTGCTTCACCACATTATTCCCGGCAACGTAGCTTGCTACATTTTCGTCCGCGAGCGCAGCCGCAACGATGTCTTCCTTGGGGGCATCCACCGCGACATTGATGCGGCCACGGACTTTACCGTTGACCTGTACGGGAAGCTCGATGGTGTCATCAACCAGCCAACGATCTTCGTATTCTGGGAACGGCTCGTACGCCAAGGAGGTGACGCCTCCGAGGCGAGACCAGAGTTCCTCGGCGATATGGGGGGCCACGGGTGCGACCATAAGTACGAGCGGCGTTACGGCTTGGCGGGGCGCGCCCTTCGGATACGTTTTGGTCAGATAGTTCACATATTCGATAAGTTTCGCCACGACGGTATTCATCCGCAGGTGCTCGTAGTCTTCACGAGCGCCAGCGATAGTACGGTGCAGGGCTTTGTTGTCGGCGTCGGACAGTTGGGCGTCGACAACCGCGAGTTCGCCGGTGTTTTCGTCGACAACCAAGCGCCACAGGCGCTGAAGGAAACGCTGCGCACCCACCACGTCTTTGGTTGCCCAGGGGCGCGAGGTATCCAGCGGCCCCATGGACATTTCGTACACGCGCAGGGTATCGGCGCCGTAATTGTCGCAAATCTCGTCGGGGGAGACGGAGTTTTTCAGCGACTTGCCCATCTTCCCATATTCTTGCGTGACTTCCTCGCCGTTGTAGAAAAATGTTCCGTCACGCTCTTCAACCTCGGCCGCGGGGACATAAACGCCGCGCGCATCGCGGTAGGCGAAGGCCTGAATGTAGCCCTGGTTAAACAGCCGACGATACGGTTCGAACGAGCTAACGTACCCAAGGTCGTAAAGGACTTTGTGCCAGAACCGGGAGTACAGCAGGTGCAGGACCGCGTGTTCGACGCCGCCGACATACAGGTCCACGCCGCCACAATCGCCGTCGAATTGAGGGCCGGTCCAATAACGCTCGTTTTCGATGTCGCAGAACTTGTCCTGGTTCGTCGGATCGATGTACCGCAGCTGATACCAAGAAGAGCCCGCCCACTGCGGCATCACGTTGGTGTCGCGACGATACTTGCGCACGCCGTCACCAAGATCAAGTTCCACCTCCACCCATTCTTGGGCTTTGGCCAGCGGGGGTTGCGGCTCAGAGTCTGCGTCTTCTGGGTCGAAGGAGACCGGTTTGTAGTCCTCCACCTCAGGTAGCTCAATGGGAAGCATCGATGCAGGTAGCGCGTGCGCGATACCGTCTTTGTCATAGACGATGGGGAAAGGTTCGCCCCAGTAGCGCTGCCGGGCAAAGAGCCAGTCACGAAGTTTGTATTGGATTTTTTCGCGGCCAACGTCATGCTGCGCCAGCCACGCGATGGTGGTGGCAATAGCGTCTTCTTTGTTCATGCCATTGATGTCAAGGCCAAAATCGTTTACGGAATTCACGCTGACGCCGGGATCAACATACGGGGCTTCTTCGATGTTGCCGCCAGCGACGACCTCCACAATCGGGAGCCCGAACACGGTTGCGAATTCGTAGTCGCGTTCGTCGTGGCCGGGCACAGCCATAATGGCACCGGTGCCGTAACCGGTGAGTACATAGTCCGCAATAAACACCGGAATTTGAGCGCCGTTGACGGGGTTGACGGCATACGCGCCGAGGAACACACCCGTCTTGTCCTTGTTTTCCTGCCGCTCAAGATCCGACTTTGCGGCGATGCTGGCGCGATAAAACGCCACCGCTTCCGCTGGGGTTTGCGCTCCGAAGGTCCATCGTTTGTCCACACCGTCGTATGCGCCGGTACCGCCAGCCACGAGGACGTCGACAAGCTCATGCTCGGGGGCGAGCACCATGTAGGTAGCGCCGAACAAGGTGTCGGGTCGAGTGGTGAAAACAGTGATCGGATGGCCCTGGCAGCGGAACTCCACTTCGGCACCGCGCGAACGCCCAATCCAGTTGCGTTGCATGGAGCGAACCTTGTCGGGCCAATCCAGAAACTCAAGGTCATCAATTAACCGGTCGGCGTAGGCGGTGATGCGCATCATCCACTGCGATAGCTTCTTGCGGAACACCGGGTAATCGCCGCGCTCGGACCTACCGTCGGCGGTAACTTCCTCGTTGGCCAGCACCGTTCCCAACCCAGGGCACCAGTTCACAGTTGAGTTTGAGCGATACACCAAACGGTACGCGTCGATCACGTGTGCGCGCTGCACCTTGTCAAGCGCGTTGAAATTTGCCGTTCCGTATGCTTGCGCTAGGTCCTCAGGCACTGCGCGCTCGCCGGACTCCAGCAATGGAATGAGCTCAGCAATCGGGCGGGCTTTGGCGAGCTCCGAATCAAACCAGGAATTGAAAATCTGCAGGAAAATCCACTGCGTCCACCGGTAGTATTCGGTGTCAGTGGTAGCGATGGCGCGGCGCTTGTCGTGCCCCAGCCCCAAACGGTTGAGCTGGCGTTCCATATTGTCAATGGATTCCTGCGTTTTGATGCGCGGATGCGTGCCAGTCTGAATAGCATACTGCTCGGCGGGCAAACCAAACGCATCGTAGCCCAGAGTGTGCAGGACGTTTTTGCCCAGCATGCGGTGAAAGCGGGCGAATGTATCTGTGGCTATGTACCCCAGCGGATGGCCCACATGGAGCCCCGCCCCCGATGGAAACGGAAACATGTCCTGAACGAAAAGCTTGTCCTGCGGGAGCGATTGCTCCGTTGCCAGCGCACCGACGGGGTTCGGGGCATTGAAGGTGCCGTTGTCCCGCCAGTACTGCTGCCAGCGCTGTTCCAGAGCGCCGGCAAGCTGAGGCGAATATCGATGCGCAGGTGACTCACTCGCTTTGTTCATGCAAAACAGTGTAATCCGTCAGCGTCACGCCTTTTGATTAGGCACCTTCGGACACACGAACGTCTTGCTCAATGATCTCCAGGCCGTCGGTGTTGTCTTCGAGTGCGGCGCGATCAATGTGGCCTTTTGCCAGCTTATTAATCACCAACGAGATGGCGCCGTCGCCGGTAACGTTGCAGGCGGTGCCGAAGGAATCGATGGCAATGTAGGCGGCGATCATCAACGCCACCTGATTTTCATCAAAGCCAAGCATGGAGGTAAGTAAGCCTACTGCCGCCATGATTGCGCCGCCGGGCACACCGGGTGCTGCGATCATTGTGACGCCCAACATGAGGATGAATCCAATGGCCTGCGGCGCGGTAACTTCGATGCCCGCCATGTACACCACGGCGAAAGCAAACAAACCGATTTTCAGCATCGAACCGGCAAGGTGGATGGTGGCGCACAACGGCACCGCAAAACCTGCGACGCCGGGTGCTACGCCGTTCTTTTTCACACATTCATAGGTGACGGGGATGGTCGCCGCGGAGGAGGAGGTGCCCAGGGCTGTAGCGTAGGCGGGCAACATCCGCAGGAAACAAAGAATAGGGTTGCGTCCAGCAACAGTCCCTGCGATGAGAAACTGCACGAGCAGCAACAGCACCGTAAGCACGACGGCGAGCAACAACACCTTGAGGAATTGCTCGAGGACGATCATCAGGTTGCCGTTCATGCCCATGGACAGGAACACACCGAAGATAAACACGGGCAGCAGCGGGATAACAAACTTGGCGATCACCCGCATGATCACACGCTCAAGGTCACGGAGCGCGCTGTACAGGGTGTCGCTTTTCACTGCGGTCATGCCCACGCCGATGCAGAATGCTAAGAGCAGCGCGGTGAGCACGCCCATCGGCGGCGGCATTTCGATGCTGAAGTAGGCGGACAGTGCGCCTTCATCGATGTCCACCTTTTCCATGACCCGTTCACCCTCGAGCATGCTGGGGTAGAAGGCAACGGATGCGCCGTAGGCGATCAGGCCGGCGAAAATTGTGGAGGCGTAGGCGATAGCCGTAGTGATGGCCAACCATTTCCCTGCGCCCTTGCCGATACCCGCGATCGCGGGCGTGATCAGGGAGAAGATCAGCACGGGGATAAAGAACTTCAGGAAGTTGCCAAACAGCCCGTTGAAGGTAACAAACACCCGCGCAAGCTGCTCGGGGAAGAACCAACTGCACACGATGCCGAGCACGATGGCAACGACGATGCGGAATAGCAGAGACCGCACAATAGTATTTAGGGTTTCCATGAATTCTCCATAGCCTCACTGTTTCTTACGGCGAACAAGGTTCTGTTACCGGATGACGATACTTCATCCGTGTTTGACACAAATTGATTGAGGTGGATTTCACGCCAGCAGCACCGCCGCAGCGGATGTCCGGTTCCGCCACGCAACGAACTACACTGACTGACATGATCGTGTTCGCTGTATTGCTGCTGGTGCTTGCCGTTTTTACTACCTTGGTTGGGGTGTTAGCGTGGCGAATGAAGCTGCCGGGCAACGGTGTTGTTGGCATTCGCGTGCCCGAGGTGCGGAAATCGCAGGAATTGTGGGATACCGCGCACCGCATTGCGGGCCCGTTGTGGACCCTCGCTGGCGGCAGCTTAGCGCTGGGCGGCATAGTAGCGTTCACAGCCGCCGGCTGGATGTGGCTCGTAGTGGGACTTGCCATTGTGGGCTGGTTGGCGTTTTTGGGTATCGGCGCGGGCATGGCGGCGCATACGGTGGCGCTGTTAGATGCTCGGGCTTCCAAACAGGCGGAGCAGGGGTGTTGTTCTTCCCAATCCTCGCCGAAAACGGACACAGTTGCTGATCCCGCCGCGGATTGTGGCGTGAGCGGAGGGTGTGGTGCGTGTTCGCTGAACGGGGCGTGCGAGGGTGGCGCGGCGGCGTTATCGAAAGTAGATGTGGAGGCGGCACGCCGAGCAGCGGCGGCGTCCGATTCGTAGCACATGCCTACACCAGAGTTTATTGTGCGGCTGCGCGAACATATCGGCCACGCGGAGTTGTGGTTGCCAGGTGTGTCCGGCGTGGTGATCCGCGGGGAGCACGTGTTATTGGTGCAGCGCCGCGATAACCTCGAGTGGACCCCGATTACGGGGATTTGCGAACCCGGCGAACAGCCGGATACCGCCATCCGCCGCGAGTGTCGCGAGGAAACCGGGGTGACGGTGCGCGTGACTCGCCTGCTGTGGGTACGCGCCGTCGGCCCAATCACGCACGCGAATGGCGACCGTGCGTCCTACATGGACACCGCATTTCTATGCGAACCCATAAGTGGCACAGCTCACGTCGCTGACGATGAAAGCGCGGACGTCCGCTGGTTTCCGCTCGACGACCTACCCACCATGCAGCACCGCTTCCGCGAGCTGATAAACCACGCGCGTATCGACGCCCCGGCGGGCTGGGGTGTCCACACAACCCACAACTAGCGCCCTACAGCAACGCCTCGAGATAGGGTTTCAGCACACGCCAAACGCGTAATTCTTCCGCGTAGCGCACCAATTGATTGAGGTCTTTATCGGGGCGCTGCACGTATACTTCCAGTGATTCGATGAGGCTGTGATACTCCAAATGCCCGCGGCTACGCACGACGTCGCAAATTGAACGCTCCACATCGTATGCCGGAACGAGATTGCCTTCGGGGGTACGTACAGTGATGCGCCCTAGTTCAAACGCCGTTTTCTTTACGGAAAATACCTCAATGCCGTCGCCCCGTAAATTCGTGGCATTATAACCGGTGGGTACGGTGACATTGATGCGTTCCGGTTCGCGTTCCCGAATCCCATGAAGATAGAGGGCAGTGCGGTGCGAGAATACTAGGCGTTCCACCCGACGATGCAACACCCATAGGTCGTCGATCCAAATTCCGGGTTCGGCATAGACACCGTGCGCCACCCGTTCCAAACCTTGATTGCGAACAAAACTAAGGAACGTTGGTGCGGAAACTCCGGTGGCCAGGGCGTCTCGCGTGCAGATTATTCCAGCGTTTGACTTCATTAGTTTGGACAGAATTTCTGCCGAAGACATACACCATACCTCATGACTGTCGATTTTGCGCCCAAATTATCAAAGACTACAACACAAGTTTCCACAAATTACATACCCCTCCTTGCCCCCAGCGCCTTACAATAACTCTATAAACTGTGTACGGTGTCCCTATAACACTCATAGTTTTTAGCAAAGGGAGTTGCGTCGTGCAGGTGACACAACCACAATACGACTCCGAACCAGTAATCAGTGCCGCACTCGATGACCTCGACCATTATTCGACTCAGTTTCTCATCGAAAAGATAAAGAATCGATCAAGTACTTCACCGCTCACGGGAAATGAAGTAGAAATCCTCACGCATATTGGGGCGCTCGCACAAGCAGGTGAGGAACTCCATCCTACACTGGCCGGATTACTTACACTAGGCATGAATCCGCAACGATTTTATCCCCAATTATCTGCGACAATCGTAGTATTACCCACAAAAAAGTTCGGGGATCGCGGCCCGGACGGCAAGCGCTTTCTGGCCAGCCGCCGCCTCAACGGCACCATCCAGCACATCACCGAGGCGGCACCCCGAGAACTCGACCAGTTTTTACCCGCCTCCGAGCACCACAAAAATTATGAGGGCAAACGCCGCACCATGCTTCTCGACGTCGCTCGCTCGCTCATCTTCAACGCCCTCACGGAACGCGATTACGCGCCTCATTCCCTTGGCGGTTCGCTCCAAGTGGAACTGTATCCCGATCGCTTGGTGTTGCATTACCCCGGAAAATTTAGCTACAAAGCCGAGAAGCCGAACCCGACCATTGAAGCCCTGATGGCTGCCATGGATCTCACCAACTACAAACGAAACCTAGGCGAACTCATCCATCAATTACGTACCGTGGGCATCCCGGCCCCGACAATCGAGCAGGAGCGCCAACGGGTAAGAATCACCCTCATTCGCTAACTCACTGCCCCCGCAAAACCCTAACCACAATGCGAACAGTTTTGTTGAAATATTGTTTGGGAGAATGTACGCGCTTGGCGATTGACTACATTTGCAGCTTGCTTAATCGAACCGTTCGCATTTGTTGAATATTTGAAATACAGAGACCGTTTCACTACCTATTATATCGCCGGGCTTCACACGTTCAGCCCCGCAACTTGCTTCCCTACATATCGAATCCGTTCCTTAAGTTCCCGCTACACGGCCGTTTGCCGCCAGCGAAAGAACCCGGCTTGACGTGCAGCTCATCACACGGCCATTGACCGCGCAGCGGTGGGGTAGGGGATTTCATTGACGCCGGGGAACTGTTTGTATTTTGTTCGCGATGCGCATAATTTCAAGTAAGCAAGCAATTTTGCTCTATCGCTTTTCGCCGACGATGAGTTCATTGAAATAATGTGTTGGGCGCCAATCAATTTTCCACCTTCGATTTTCGGTGAAGTGACGGAATTGTGCATCGTCGCGGTTGGGCTAAAGTCTTGCATATGCGCTCGCTCTTCGCTAAGTGAGTTGAACGCCGAGGAGAGACGCTGCTGGCAATGTTTCACGTGAAACATTGGCCTACGGCACGCTCTGCAAGAGCTGTGAAACGCTGCATGGTTTCACGTGAAACATAGAGTTTTTGTTGGCGGGAGCGTGCACGAAGTTCTGGGCAACGGTTAAGTTGCTAACCACGAGGGAGGCGGCTAGGATATTCGGCATGTCGAATTCATATAACCTTCACCAGGCATCGTGGTGGTGGCGCGCTAACTAGCGGGCCACCGGTTTATCGACACATGTAAGGCTCGCAAGCTTCACTTCGAAGCGCGGGCCTTTTGTTTTACGCTCAGGGGCTGCTGCCGAGAAGTGAAGAAGATTCACTGTGAAAGGCATTCATGCAATGAACACTCCTGAAATCCAATTTCGAGACACCCTCCTCAACGCCTACTTTGGCGAGTTCGGCGGCCAGTACGTCCCCGAAATGCTCTATCCGGTCCTCGACGAACTGGAGCGGGCATATGTGGACGCCCTCGAAGACCCCACCTTCGCTGAGGAACTACGCTCCCTGTATGTCAATTACTTAGGCCGCCCCACTCCGATCACTGAGTGCAGCAACCTGCCGCTCGCCGGACGCGGCAAAGGGAAAGCAAGGATCTTTTTAAAGCGGGAAGACCTTGTGCACGGAGGTGCACACAAGGGCAATCAAGTAATCGCCCAAGCGCTGCTGGCAAAGCGGCTTGGCAAAAACCGGCTTATCGCTGAGACAGGCGCTGGCCAACACGGCACAGCAACAGCGATGGTGGCGGCATTGTTTGGCATGCGATGCACCATCTATATGGGCGCTCGGGACATTGCCCGCCAGCAACCGAACGTGTACCGCATGCGGCTCATGGGTGCGGAGGTTGTCTCAGTGGAAGAGGGAGCTGGCAACGGCCTCGAAAACGCCATTGACGTCGCACTCATGGACTGGGTGAAGTCATACAAAGACACGCACTATCTGTTAGGTACCGCCGCGGGCCCGCACCCGTTCCCCACACTGGTTAAAGAATTCCAGGCGATCATTTCACGTGAATCCAGAGAGCAAATGCTCGAGCGCACCGGCGCTCTACCGGATGTGGTGGTTGCGGCCGTTGGCGGCGGCTCTAACGCAATCGGCGCATTCGCCGACTACTTGACAGATAAGGAGGGTAACGAGCAGGTTCGATTGATTGGTGTGGAGCCCGCCGGGGAGGGTTTGGATTCCGGTAAGCATGGCGCCCCGCTGTGCCGCGGCCGCGTCGGCGTGCTCCATGGTTCCCGCTCCTACGTCATGCTGGGGGAGGACGATAGCGTACTGCATTCGCATTCAGTCTCAGCAGGCTTGGATTACCCTGGCGTGGGTCCTGAGCATGCGCATTTGCTGGAGTCTGGCCGCGCGGAATACGTGGGCATTACCGATGCTGAGGCGCTCCAGGCGTTCCGCATGCTCTCCCGCTACGAGGGGATTATTCCCGCCTTGGAATCCAGTCACGCGTTGGCGTACGCGTTGAAACTGGCGGAGCACGCGGAGGAAACCGGCGAAGAGATCAACATCCTGGTGAACCTTTCTGGCCGTGGCGACAAGGACGTCAACTATGTCCGGGAGTTGCTTGGTGATCTCGCCGGCGAAGACCCCACGGAAAAGCCCGTCGTTGAGCTGCACGCGGCCGAGGTTATCGCGGCGTTGTCCGCGGAAGTGGAGAGCGAATGATACCTACACTTCTTTCCCGTTCGGTGCGCTACCATGAGGACGCATCGGTGCTGTTCCAGCACCTGGACGAAGGTGGCGACGCGGTACTTCTGGAAAGTGCGGATATCGCCTCCAAACAGGGGTTGATGTCCATCGCCGTATTACAAGCGAGTGCGCGTGTCACGTGCAACGGCCATCAGGTAACTATCGCGCCGCTGACCCCATCCGGGGAGCGGATTGCGGAACGCATTCACGAGCAACTTGGCGCCGAATTGAATTTTCCGCCGTCGCAGGAAGTTGACGAACGTAAGCGCCTCACCGCCTTGAGCAGCATTGAGGTGTTGCGACGCCTTCAAATGGACCCCGGCTATGAGCTGGAGGGGTGGCCGTTTCTGGCTGGGGGTTTCGCGTTTGACTACCTCGACACGTTTGAGGAGCTGCCGTCGGTTGCGGATTCAGTGAACACCTACCCGGACTACGAGTTTTTGGTTGCTCAGGTGCTGCTCTCGATTGATCATCAAGCGCAGACAGCACAACTCCAGGCGTTATCCCTCGACGAAGAGGAGGATTTGTCCGAGCTACTGGACACCCTCGCCGCGCGTATCGACGCCGCGCCCGCCGCGACGTCGATAAGTAAACGCGGGACGGGGAAACTGGTAGCAACGGCGGACGTTCCGGACGCAGAGTTCCGCGACCACGTGCGCACGCTTCAGGAGCACATCTACCAAGGGGACGTGTACCAGGTGGTGCCGGCGCGAACCTTTACCATCGCCTGCCCGGATGCCTTCGCCGCATACCGCGTGCTACGTGAAACCAACCCCAGCCCCTACATGTTTTACGTGCGCACCGGAAACTACGAACTGTTCGGCGCTTCACCTGAATCATCGCTGAAATTCACGGCAAGCTCCAGGCAGGTAGAGGTGTATCCCATCGCCGGTACGCAGCCACGCGGCGCAACCCACGAGCTTGATATCCGCAACGAATTGGAACTCCGTACCGATGCTAAGGAGATCTCGGAACACACCATGCTGGTGGATCTGGCGCGTAACGATCTCGCCCGCGTCGCTGTCCCCGGCACGCGGGAGGTGGCGGCGCTGATGCAGGTGGATCGTTATTCGCGGGTCATGCACCTCGTGAGTCGCGTCACCGCAACGTTGGATCCAGAATTGGATGCGTTGGATGCGTACCGGGCGTGCATGAACATGGGCACGCTGACGGGGGCGCCGAAGCTGCGTGCCACAGAGTTGTTGCGCGGCATCGAGAAGCACCGGCGGGGTTCTTACGGCGGGGCTGTAGGGTACTTGCGGGGCGGGGGAGACATGGACACCTGCATTATTATCCGCTCTGCATTCGTTACCAATGGTTTTGCCGCAGTGCAGGCTGGGGCAGGCGTTGTACAGAATTCAGATCCACAAGGTGAAGCTGATGAAAGTCTGCACAAGGCGTACGCGGTGCTCCATGCAATCGCCGCAGCCGCAGGAGCGGACGTGGAGGTTAAGCGATGAAGATCGTTCTCATTGATAACCGGGATTCTTTCGTATACAACCTCGTGGACGCCTTCGCCGGGCACGATTGCACCGTAGTGCGCAACACCGTGTCGGTGGCGGAAGTGGAGGCAATGGAACCGGACGTGATTTGTTTGTCGCCTGGGCCGGGACATCCACGGGAGGCGGGAAACCTGATGGCGATAGTGGAGGCGGCGTATGGCCGAATTCCGTTATTGGGGATTTGTTTGGGGTTCCAGGCTATCCTCGAGCATCTGGGGGAGCACGTGGTACCGTGCGGGCCAATGCATGGTGTAGCAGATTCCCTAAAATTGACACCGGAAGGCTATGAGTTCTTCGGCGGGGAAACGAAAGTGGCGCGCTATCATTCACTTGGTTCCGTCACAGTGACAAAAAAACTGCAGCTATTGGGTACTTGTTCGTCGGATATCGGAGACGTGATTATGGCCGCATATTCGCCTGAAGATCGGGTGATGGGTTTTCAATTCCACCCAGAATCTATTCTCAGCCCGACTGGGCCGCACATTTTGGAAGACGCGCTTCGGCGCCTAGGAGCATGCTCATGAATCAACCGTTAGACCTCTTACGCACCTACATGGATAACCCCGCCCCGACTATCGAACAGGCGCGGGAAGTCTTTACGCCGCTGACGATCGGGGCTTACGACGACGTCCATATCGCCGCCCTGCTGGCAACGATCCGCACCCGCGGGGAAACCGTAGCCGATATCGCTGGTGCCGCACAGGCATTCTTGAAGGCGGCGCGACCCTTCCCCATCACTGGGGAAGGGGTACTAGATACCGCCGGTACGGGCGGCGACAACGCCAACACCATCAATATCTCCACAGGTGCTTCGCTGGTGACATCCGCGAGCGGCAGCATGGTAATCAAGCACGGCAACCGTTCCGTAAGCTCCAAGTCTGGGTCCGCGGACGTGCTCGAGGCTTTGAATATTCCGCTGGATTTGGACGTGACTCGTGCCGAAAAGCAGGCGCGCGCCTCCAATTTCACCTTCCTTTTCGCACCGGCGTACCACCCTGCGGTGGCACTGGTGATGCCGGTACGTAAGGCGTTACGCGTGCCCACCCTGTTCAATATCCTTGGACCACTGCTCAGCCCTGCGCGGCCAAAGCTACAGATTATGGGTGTGAATCGACCGTCACTGGGGCAACCTGTCATTGAGGTGATGCGGGAGTTAGGCCGTGACCGCGCGTTGGTGGTGCATGGTTCGGGCACCGATGAGCTCGCCGTCCATGGCCCGACGCAGGTGTGGGAACTGCGCGACGGCGAGATCATCACCTACACGGTCACCCCAGCCGAACTTGGCGTACAGGAGCACACGCTCGCGGATCTGCACGGCGGGGACGGCGCGGAAAACGCTAAGCATTTGCGCGCGGTGTTTGATGGTACCGGCCCGAAGGCGCATATCGACGCAGTAGCTGTAAACGCTGGCGGCATGTTGTACCTCCACGGGCGGGTAGACACGCTCAAAGAGGGCACGGAGTTAGCAAAAGCAACCATCATGGATGGCACCGTGCACCGTTGGTTGCGCAAGCACGAGGAGGCGAATTATGGCTGATATTCCCACCGTGTTGCAAAAGATCACCGAAAATCGGCGCTCACACGTCCCTGGGATCGCTGAACGCATCCAAGGCATGCCTGAACCGGTTGTGTCCACTAGAAGCCTTTACAGGGCCTTACAGGGCCGAAATCGCTTTATCATGGAGTGTAAGTCCGCCTCACCTTCTTTGGGCATGATCCGCGCTGAGTATCACCCCGGCGAAATCGCCCGGGTATATTCGCGTTACGCATCCGCGATATCGGTGCTCTGCGAGCCGGATTACTTCGGCGGGGATTACGATCATCTCGCTACAGTCGCGGCCAGCACGCATCTTCCAGTGCTGTGCAAAGACTTTATTATCGCGCCGGAGCAAGTACGGGCGGCACGGCTCTTTGGGGCAGACGCAATCCTGCTCATGCTGTCACTGTTGAGCGATGAGGAGTATCAACACCTCGCAGCAGTAGCGGGGGAGTACCACATGGACATCCTCACCGAAGTGCTCGACGAGGAGGAAATGGCGCGGGCCAAGCAACTTGGGGCGAAGATCATTGGTATCAATCACCGCAACTTGCACGACTTGAGTATTGATCTTTCACGCTCGGCGTCGTTGGCGCCCTTAGCACCTTCCGACGCCGTGATTATCGCCGAGTCCGGCATCCGCGATCACGCGACCGTGAACGCTATTTCGCCACACGTCAACGGCTTTCTGGTTGGTTCGCAGCTCACCGGGCAGCCGGACATTGACCTCGCTTGCCGCAGACTGGTGTTCGGTGAGAACAAGGTTTGCGGGCTCACCTCGCCGCGCGCCGCGCAGCTTGCCCGCGCCAACGGTGCGGTGTTTGGCGGTTTGGTCTTCGAGCCGTCCTCACCGCGCAATGTTTCACGTGAAACATCCGAGTCCATCATGAACGCCGAGCCGGACCTCACGTATGTCGCCGTGACTCGCCGTACGGACAACTTTGAGGACCTCGCAATCCCCGGCATTGCCATCGTGCAAATCCATGCACCCCTCCAAGAATCCATCGAAGCCGAACTGAAGCTTATCGACGCCGCAACTGCCGCACTCCCTGGCCGCACGCTCTGGCGCGCAATCTCCATGACGGATCCCCGCGGACCGGAGTTCGCTATTGCGCTCGCGGATCACGTGGAACGCTTGGTGCTTGATGCCGGCGATGGTGGCACGGGAACAAGCTTCGATTGGTCGACCATTCCGGAGTCTGTGCTAAGCAAAAGCTTGCTGGCCGGAGGCATCAATCCGGATAACGCGGCGGATGCCCTGTCGGTCGGGTGCCTCGGCCTCGATGTGAACTCTGGAGTGGAATACCCCAATTCAGTGGATAAGGATGCTGTGAAACTGGCCGCAATTTTCCAAACGATCCGTACAGGTAGGTAACCGACGTGACACTTCTACCCGCATATTTTGGAGAGTTCGGAGGTCAGTACGTCCCCGAACTTCTCATCCCAGCGCTCGATCAACTAGAGCACGCATTCGTTGACGCGATGAACGACGAGTCGTTCCACGCTGAACTTGCGAACTATCTCCGTGACTATCTTGGTCGCCCCACGCCTCTCACCGAATGCTCAAACCTTCCGTTGAAAGGTAACACGCGCATCTTCCTCAAGCGCGAGGACTTGGTGCACGGCGGAGCCCACAAGACCAATCAGGTGATTGGCCAGGCGCTGCTTGCAAAGCGTATGGGCAAGACCCGGGTTATCGCAGAAACCGGCGCCGGGCAACATGGTACCGCGACCGCGCTGGCCTGCGCTCTACTTGGCCTTGAGTGCGTGATCTACATGGGGGAGGAAGACGTCCGCCGCCAGCAGCCCAACGTTTACCGCATGAAGCTCATGGGCGCCAACGTCGTTCCTGTGACCGCTGGTGCGGGCACGCTTAAAGACGCCGTGAACGAGGCATTGCGCGATTGGGCCGCCACCTTCCATGAGTCCCATTACCTACTTGGCACTGCTGCCGGCCCGCATCCGTTCCCCACCATCGTCCGCGAATTCCACCGCGTGATTTCGGCGGAAGCCAAACAGCAAATTGTGGAGCGTATTGGGAGGCTACCGGACGTGGTCACCGCATGCGTCGGCGGCGGTTCGAACGCGATCGGCATGTTTGCGGAGTTCCTCGATGATGACGTGGAACTCGTCGGCGTGGAGCCCGCAGGCGAGGGCCTAGAGTGTGGGCGCCACGGGGCACCAATCTACGCTGGACAGATCGGGATCTTGCACGGGGCGCGCAGCTACCTTATGCGCACCAGCGACGGTCAGGTGGAGGAATCCTATTCCATTTCGGCCGGACTTGACTATCCGGGTGTTGGCCCGCAGCACGCCCACCTCCATTCCATTGGCCGGGCACAGTACGTTGGAATCACTGACGAACAGGCGTTGCGCGCCTTCCAACTGTTGTGCAAGTACGAAGGAATTATCCCCGCATTGGAATCCAGCCACGCGATGGCTTACGCCCTGCAACGCGCGGAGGCCGCGCCAGACGAGGAACTCGTCATTATTGTTTCCCTCTCGGGACGTGGAGATAAGGACGTTGATCACGTGCGTGCCACCTTGGAGGCACACCCCGAGTATCTGTTGGAGGACCAGCCATGACCAATCGTTACGCTGCGATGTTTGAACGCCTGGGGGAGGAGGGCGCGTTCGTCCCGTTTTTCATGCTCGGCGACCCCGACCCGGAAACCAGTTTCGAAATCATTCAAGCTGCGATCGAGGGCGGTGCGGACGCCCTCGAGCTCGGCATTCCGTTTTCGGATCCCGTAGCTGACGGCCCTACCATTCAGCTCGCCCACATTCGCGCATTGCGGGCCGGCGTGGACGTGAATGTAGCACTTGATATCGTGCGCAAGATTCGTAATTCTTGGCCCGAGCTTCCAATCGGCTTGCTCATCTACGGCAACGTCGCGTTCGCTCGAGGAATGGAACAGTTCTACGCCGACGTAGCCGCGTCCGGCGCCGATTCCGTACTACTCCCAGACGTTCCCGTCCGGGAAGGGCGCCCCTTCGCTCAAGCGGCGATCGCCGCTGGCATCGACCCCATCTTTATCGCACCACCGCACGCAACTCCGGATACTCTTGTGGGCGTTGCAGAGAATTCCAGGGGCTACACCTATGCGGTGTCGCGCGTGGGCGTCACTGGCTCGGAATGGGAATCCTCCACGGACGGGCTTGCGAATCTGGTCAAACACTTGAAGAGTTTCGGTGGCCCGCCCGCACTTCTCGGCTTCGGAATCTCCACCCCAGAACACGTCGCTAACGCCGTAAAGTCCGGGGCTGCGGGCGCGATTTGCGGGTCAGCCCTGTCAAAGATCATTGAAACCCACGACGGGACCGAGCGCATCGATGCCGTGCGAACCTTTGTTGCGGAGATGAAGGCGGCAACGAAAGTGTAGGCCCATAAATTAGAAAGCTCAAAAATGGTGATGTTTCACGTGAAACATCACCATCTTTTTTACGTAATTCCCCTGAGTGTTTCACGTGAAACATACACGCCTTTCGTCGAAGCAGTGTCGGCCGACTGGCCAAGGAAGAGGGGGGACTTGGCATCGCAAAGCGTATCGCGTGATCTTTTATCCACAAGTTGACGCCGCCACACTACAACAAACAGCAACACTTAATGTTTCACGTGAAACCACGATGCCCGAATAGAGCGGTCTATATGAAAAATCTTACCCTTTTAAAGCGGCCACCTATCACCGGGAGCGATACGTCACTGTGACGAAAATGGAACTGTGGGATACTGAAAGCATGACTTGCTCACGCCGCCTCTTTTTAGTTGCTTCAGCCACAACATTTGCCGGCGCTGTACTCGCCGCATGCGGGAGTGCCGGAGCCAAAGTATCCGCATCGGATGTGCCTCTCGGAAAAGCGATAATCGTGGATAAATTCATCATCGCGCAACCGACGAAGGGTACCTACAAGGCATACTCGGTAAGCTGCCCTCACCAGGGGACCGCAATCGACATTATTCATGACGACGGCACGGTGGAGTGTTCGAACCACAACTCCAAATTCTCCATTGAAGACGGAGCCGTGCTCAGCGGACCCTCCCGCTCCGGATTAATGCCCGCGAAACTCTCCGCGGACGGCCAAGAACTCACCGCAGAACTCTGACAAAGAACCCCAAGCCCGCGAAAACGGCATGGCGCGGGCTTCACGCTACTGTGTGCGACGTCGATACGCGGGAATGCTAGTAACGTTGCGTTTATGCAGTTGAAGAAGCCCGATCCGTTAATCGTCCTTATTGTCTGTGCTGTCGCCGTGGCCATCGTCGCCCCGATCAGTGGGGAAGCCGCAGCATGGTTTCACACGGCGACAAAGCTGGCGATTGTGTTGCTGTTTTTCTTGTACGGAGCGCGGCTTTCCACATCCGAAGCGATCGCCGGGCTGAAACACTGGCGGTTGCACGCAACGATCCTTGCGTTTACCTACGTCGCGTTTCCGCTCATTGGGTTGGCGTTGGCACCGACCGCGTCTTGGCTGGGTCCAGAACTTTATCTCGGCATCCTATATTTGACGCTCGTGCCGTCGACAGTGCAATCTTCGGTGGCGTTTACTTCCATCGCCAACGGTAATGTGGCTGGCGCCATTGTGAGCGCCTCAGCTTCCAACCTGCTTGGGGTTGTGCTTACGCCGCTACTCGTGATGATCCTTATGGGGCGAGGGGGCGTAACTATCGACGGCGGCGTGTTCCTCGACATCTCGCTACAGTTACTATTTCCGTTCATCATCGGCCAATTGTGTCGGCCATGGGTACAGGAAATTGCCAAAAGTAAAGCGACAAAATCCGTGGACCGAGGCTCCATCACCATGGTGGTGTACGCCGCGTTTTCCGCGGGCATGGTTGAGGGTATCTGGACGCGAGTGGGAGTAGGGAAGCTCGCGGCGTTAGTAGTGTTCTCAGTAGTGCTCGTTGCCTTCATGCTATGGCTCACGCGGTTTGTAGCTACCAAGCTTGGGTTTGAACGAGCGGACAGGATCGCGATCGAATTCTGCGGGACTAAAAAGTCATTAGCTACTGGTTTGCCAATGGCCGCAATCATCTTCGGCAACTCGAGTTTGGGCTTGCTCATCCTACCGTTGATGATTTTCCACCAGATTCAGCTCATGATGTGCGCGAGTTTGGCATCCCGCTACGCCTTGCATTCCCGCTAAGAAAGAAGCACACTGTTTCACGTGAAACATCTCTATGTGAAAACGACCTTCGCCGTACCAGGGGCGGGAAATGCGGTGCACATCGCGGAATTACGGCCGATCGAGGGGACTAATATGTGCTCCATGAGCCGCCTCATCGAGATGATGGACGGCCACAATATTAGCGGCGTGTGGAGCAGCAATGGAACAAATTCCGGGATGGTGAATCAACCAATCAAGCACGTTCCCCATCCCGATTCGTTTCACAATTTTCCAGACATCGAGGTGTCGATGCTCACCGCGCTGCAGTTTGAGGGACTTTGGTTGCAGGGTATCAACCAGCTTTAAAATCGCAGCAAAACCAAGTAGAGTGCAGTGCCTGCCAGGATGGAAAGAGCGGCGGAGCGACGCCACAAGTGCAACGCTACGGTGAACACAATTCCCACCGCAACCTGCCAAGTGAAACCAGGCGCGGTAAACACGACGAGGATACACATGACGCCCACGGGCATCGCGCGGCTGAGCATGGCAAGAAAGTCACTGCTCCTAAGCACGCGCAGAAGACGAAACGGGAGGGCACGCAACACATAGGTCACGGCACCAATACCGGCAAGCACAGCAGCTGTGTAGTTCAAATCTACGCCGACAGGAAGGCCCATCACGGGAGCCTCCAGGTAAGCAGCTCGTCAAGGCGCTGAAAACGGAACCGAAGGACGAGGACAGCGAAGTACAGGCATAGCGCGACGGCCATGTTGCCCACAAAACTGACGCCAAGGGCAATGGCAATGAGCGAAAGATCTCGGCTCGCGCGGAACGCGTCCAACGCAAGCACCACGAACAACGCCGTGAGAGCAAACTCCACGTCTGGCAGCGGTGGCACAAACGCGCCAGACAGCGCGCCAATGGTCCCTGAAAGCACCCACGCTGCTTGACAGAAGATTTGCACGCTGAGCAGGTATTGGGGAGAAGGATCGGTCTTGCCAGCGGTGACCGCATACACCTCGTCGGTGAGAGCGTATGTGGAGTACACACGGCCCAGGCGCGACTTGATCACATCGCGCGGGAACGTCAAGCCATAAAAGATGTGGCGAAAGTTCACGAGAAGCCCGGTGAGGGCTGCGGAAAACACGCTCACGCCACTTGTAATAAGGCTAACCGCCAAGAACTCCATGCTTCCCGCGTAGATCGCGATGGAGAAAATCGTGGCCCACCACCACGAAAATCCGGCTTGCGTGATGACGAGACCGAATGCTACCCCGAGTGGAAAATAGCCGATTGCTACTGGCCAGGAATCTCGAAGAGCATGTTTCACGTGAAACATCATGGTTAATTGTCCATGAGGTCAACAGGGAACGTGGAAAACAGGGGGAGCGGGAAGTGCTGTCGCTTCATCACATCGCCCCACACATCAGCAGGGCCAGGGGCGATCACGTCGGACGGCAACGCGGGCGCCACAAACCAATCCCCGCGGGAGATTTCTTGCTCCAGTTGACCCGGTGCCCACTCCGCGAAACCAGCGAACAATCGCATCCCCTCGATATGTTCCACAACCTCGTTTGGGTCGGCTCGCAAGTCCACATGCACGAGCCGGTTTGCAAGTCGCTTAAACACCGCGTGTTGCGTCTCATCCACGCCCAGGCGCGTCACGCCCACCCCGACCGCCGTCTCGGGATGCAAGGGGCCGCCGCTATACAACGCCTGGGGCTTAGCCACGCAACCAAGCCAATCCGGCAACGCCACCGCCACGGGCACATCCAAACGAGTAGTCAGATTCACGCCGAAAGTGGTGTATTGGCTGTGCTCCAAGATCAGCACTACGCTGCGCGCGAAGTCCTCTGAGTACATTCCCGGTGCGGCAACGAGCAACATACCGGGTGCCGGATCATTTCGCTCCAACGCTAAAAACAACCGATCAGCAAAGTAGTTGTCCACGGCGATTCCTTATCCTCTATCTCTGAGACGACACCCATACTGCCACATCATTGCTGCTCAGCCCACCACTGGCGCAGCGCTGAAACCGCTTCCTCGCGGGGGAGCGGACCGCATTCCAAACGCAACTCCTTGAGGAATTTCCACGCACGGCCTACCTCAGGGCCTGGCTGTAAACCCAGCAACTCCATAATTTCGTTACCATCAAGATCAGGGCGCACCTTCGCGAGGTCTTCCTGCGCCGCCAAATCCTCAATGCGAGCCTCAAGATGGTCACATGTACGCTGCAGCCGTTGCGCCTTGCGTTGGTTTCGTGTGGTGCAATCCGCACGCACAAGTTTCAGCAGGCGCGGTAACAGCGGGCCAGCATCAGTGACATAGCGCCGCACTGCGGAATCGGTCCATTGGCCGTCGCCGAAACCATGGAACCGCATATGCAGGTACACCAGCTGACTTACGTCTTGCACCATTTGTTTGGAGTATTTCAACGTACGCATACGCTTGCGCACAAGTTTCGCTCCGACGACCTCATGGTGGTAAAACGTCACCCCACCCTGCGGCTTGAACGCTCGCGTCGCGGGTTTGCCGCAATCGTGCAAAAAGGCCGCCCAGCGCAACACAAGGTCGGCCCCATCTTCTTCCTGGGCCATCGCCTGCCGCAACACTTGCATCGAATGGGCGTACACATCTTTGTGCTGCATGTGCTCGTCTTGCGTGAGCTTCATGCCGGGAATTTCAGGGAAGATATGATCCGCGATCCCGGTATTGACCATAAGATTGAACCCCGCCCACGGCGCCGCACCGAGCATGAGTTTATCTAGCTCAGCGCGTACACGTTCCACCGTAATGCGAGAGATTTGGTCGGCCATTTCCGTCATGGCTTCCTGCACGCGATCCACCACCCCGAATCCCAATTGGGAGACAAAGCGGGCAGCACGCAGCATGCGCAACGGGTCGTCATGAAACGAGCGCTGCGGGATGTCCGGGGTATCCAGGCGTTTCGCTTGAAGGTCCGAAAAACCTCCGGTGGGATCGTGGAACACAAACTCGCCATTGGGGGCAATTTCCACCGCCATCGCGTTCACTTTGAAGTCACGCCGGACAAGGTCTCCTTCTAAGGTATCTCCAAACGTGACCACAGGATTGCGTGATTCGCCGTCGTATATATCGGAGCGAAACGTGGTGATCTCCACCTGATGCCCCGCATATTCTGCGGACACCGTCCCAAATTCAATGCCGGTATCCCAGACAGTATCGGCGTACGCGTCGAGGATTTCGCGGATCACCTCTGGGCGGGCGGGCGTCGTAAAATCAAGATCGTGGCCGAGCTCACCGAGGAACGCGTCGCGCACTGAACCCCCCACCAGATATATAGGGTAGCCTCGCTCGGCGAACAGTTTGGCGAGGGGCTTCAGTACATTGCTAACAGCTTCAAGCTCGTTGAGCTGGAGTTCCAGTTTTGTCACGGACATGAGTCTACTCGGTGGTTTGATACGATCAGGAAGATGAACGAGAAGGAACGTCAGCAGGACGGAGCTCAGGGTAGGCGCCGTCGCCGTCGGAAGCGTCCGACACAGCAACGACGTCGTTCTCCCCAGTCGCGCGGACGCAAAGCCCAGCGCCGTGCGCCGCGCATGCGCACCACCGACGAAACCTCCGCTGGCGGGCTCGTCGTGTCCGGGCTCGCCGAAGCCGTACAGCCAGACGGTGAGGTTGATCTCAGCCGCATTTATGTTGCCCTCATCGGTCGTCTAGATAGGCGCGGCCGTCTTCTGTGGTCGATGCCGAAGGGGCATGTGGAACCGGGCGAAGGCCGCGACTCCACCGCCGAGCGTGAAGTATGGGAAGAAACCGGGGTTCACGGGCAGGTGTTCGCCGAGCTCGGGGTGATTGATTATTGGTTTGTCTCTGACGGCGTCCGCATCCATAAAACTGTGCACCATCATTTGCTGCGCTACTTAGACGGTGACCTGAATGACGAAGACCCGGAAGTTACCGAGGTTGCTTGGATCCCCGTGAGCGAACTCATCGAACGCTTGGCCTACGCGGACGAACGGAAACTTGCGCGTCGCGCACACAATCTGCTGCCGGACTTGGCGCGCAAGGAACACGCAGAAGGAAGGATGACCCCACAGTGAGACGCTGGATTCCACTGTGTTGTGCGGCACCGTTGCTGGCGTATCCACTCACCGCAGGCGCGCTGCCGGTGCCGACCGCCCCGGAGGACCCCGCCGTTGCCAGCCAGTGGGCGCAACCGAAACTTCGGTCCACGGACGCTGCAGCGAGCGTGCAGGTAGACATTATCGAGGCGACCGTCATTGGCAGCGATGTTCGAATCCATGCGTCGCTGACCAATAGTGCTACCGAGCGCGCCGACGATTTGTCTGTTCGTATCCAGCGCGCCGCCCCGGTACGCAGCGTCACGGAAGCCCGCAAACTGCTGTCCGAACCGGAGTCCAATTACAACGTACGCGCCGGCGATTTCCGCGAGCTGTCATTTTCGCTTGCTCCTGGCGAGAGCAAGGAAGAAACGTGGACGATCCCGCTGACGGATTTGCAGCTTTCGGAACCGGGCACCTATCCACTGCTGGTGAATCTCAACGGACATGTGGGCAACACCCAGGTTTCGTACCTACATTCCAGCCGCGTGTTGTTGACCGTACCTGCCGAAGAAGAGGCTATCGACGCCGCGCCGGGGCTCACCTTGCTATGGCCGATCAGCGCGGATACTGGTCTCGTTGCCGGAGAAACGGGAGAGGCCCCCGGTGCGCCACCGTTGATTCTCAGCGACGAGCGGCTCGCCGGCGAACTCATCGACGGCGGCCGGTTAGACCAATTGATCGACGATGCAATGAGCGCCACCACGAATCCGAACAACAACGGATTACGTGAATCAATGTGCCTCGCCTTGGACCCCGAACTGGTGTCCGTAGTAGATCGAATGAGTAAAGGCTATTCGGTGGGGGCCTCGCGTCCGAGCCCAGTAGCGCAGAAGAAACGGCTGCGGGATAGTTGGACCTCGGATTCAGACACCAACCTCACGCCAGGCACCGCACAGCTGGTGGCGGGGGAGTGGATTGCTAAAGTACGCACCCTCGCGTCGAGCGGTTGCACGGTGGCCTTGCCGTGGTCGGACACAGATTTGGACGCCGTGGCGCGCACCGGCAACCAGTGGCTCATGCGCGAGGCTATCGCCCGCGGCCCCGAGGTGTTAGACAGCATCCTCGGCGTGGAGGTGGAGCGCAACATTGTCATCCCCGGATCTGGCTACGTAACACACCCGAGTTCGCTACTGTATGCGACAACTTCCGACCCTTCGGAAGCGTGGGAACAACAGCAACCTACGGAGCCTACGCAGCCGGTGCCAGAGACCTCGTTAAGCGACCCGCACCTACCTCACCCGATTCCGAGCTTGCCGCCCTCCGAAAAACAGGTGCACGTGCTGGTGGCGGACAATTCCTTACCTCCGGACGCGCCGGGGGTGGCGGCGGTACCGTACCAGGCAGACCTCGCCGCAACCCTTTCCGAAGTGGGCGATAGGCCGCTCACCTTGGGGTTTAGTGAGGAACCCTACCGCTACAACCACGTGGCCGATGGGGAACATGCGCGCAGTGCGATAGCCGCGGCGTCGATACGCTTGGCGCTGGAGCAACAGCAGGCGGTACTCGCGGTGCCGCCGTCCACCCTCGCCTCCCCAACAGCGGGTGCGGCGCTTCTCGACGCCGCCGCCTCAGCGTTGCGGGAAGGCGCGGCGAAACCCCAAAGCCTTCGCAAATACATTGAGAACACGGAAGCGAATACGGGTGAGGGAGTACCGTATTCGGATCCCGGCGCGCCGACCGACACCGAAATTTTGCGGGGTACCCAACAGGCGAACTACATCGACGATTTAACGGGCCTCATGGTCAACGACCCGATGATCGCCATGAGCCGCTATGACTTTACAACCCCGCTGCGGCGCGACATCCTACGCGCGCTGGCCGCCACCACGCGCCGCGAGTCCAGGAACTACCTCGCGGCAGCGGCGCAAGCGGACCTTACGCTCAACGGCAACCGAGACATGCTGCAAGAACTGCGGGCCTCGGTGTCGTTGCTGCCGCCAGGCAATGTGTACACCCGAACCTCGGAATCCTCCCCGCTGCTGATTGTGGCGCGCAACGGGCTACCACTACCAGTGGTTGCGACGATTCAATACACCGGCGACGGCACCATTTTCGTCCCGGAGTCGCTCCGCATCCCGGCGAAAGGTTCCATTACTACCCAAATGACGGCGGACCTTGGTTCCCCGCGGGAACGGGCGGACCTCACCGTGTGGTTAGCCAGTGCCGATAGCGCGGCAATTAGCAACCCCGTGGAAATCAGCGTGCAAACCCGCTCTGGGTTCACTAGCGTGAGCGGTTTGGTTGCGGCGGCGGGGCTAGCAATCGCGTTGGCGGCGCGCATCGTTTTACGCAACCGTCGAAAGTGGCGACGCACCTCATAATGTGCGGGATAATGTGCAAGTCGCCGCGCGATCACTCACAATGGTGGGGTGAACCAGAACGAATCCTGGCGACGTAGCCGCATTATTGCCCCGGCTCCACCAGCACCTGCCGTGAAACCAAAGCCGCAGGTGATTGAAGCGATCGATGAGGTGGAAGAAAATTCCGACGGCGATGTGGTGCGGTCGACCGGCTCAATGGCTATTGCCACCCTGTGCAGCCGTATCACAGGTTTCCTCCGCACCGTTGCCATTAGCTCTACACTGGGCGCGGCGGTTGCCTCAGCATTTAACGCAGCGAACACACTTCCAAACTTGATTACGGAGATCGTGTTAGGCGCCGTGCTCACCTCCTTGGTTGTTCCGGTGCTTGTTCGAGCTGAAAAGGAAGACGAGGATCGCGGCGCCTTCTTTATCCGGAGGCTGTTCACGCTCTCCTTCACGCTGCTGCTCGTAGTCACGGCAATTTCACTGCTCACGGCCCCGCTCATTACCACCCTGCAGCTGGGGTCAAAAGGGCAAGTCAACTTGAGCCAGGCAACGTCGATCGCGTACCTGGTGCTACCTCAGATCCTGTTTTACGGCATTTTCTCCCTGTTTACGGCCGTGCTCAACACCAAGGGGGTATTCCGGCCGGGCGCATGGGCGCCGGTGATCAACAACGTCATCTGCTTGGCGGTGTTTGGGGCGTACTGGATTGTGCCCGGCAAGTTGGACCCGGACCAGCCAGTAAGCATCACCAACCCGCATATTTTGCTCTTGGGGTTGGGTACCACGCTTGGCGTGGTGGTACAGGCACTGATCATGTTGCCTGCAATGCGCCGAGTGGGCATCAGCCTGAAGCCGTTGTGGGGAATTGATGAGCGCCTGAAGCAATTTGGCGGCATGGCGTTGGCCATCGTGGTGTATGTGGCAATTTCACAGGCAGGCTGGATTATTGCCACCCGTATCGCTTCCTTTAGCGATGCAGCCGCGATCACCATCTACCAAGCGGCGTGGCTGCTCTTGCAGGTGCCCTATGGCGTCATCGGCGTGACATTGCTGACGGCAATCATGCCGCGGTTGAGCCGCAACGCCGCCGATGGCGACAACGAGGCCGTGGTGTACGACCTCAAGGTGGCCACCAAGCTCACGTTGATGGCCCTCTTGCCGATCATCGTGTTCTTCACCGCGTTTGGACGGCAGATCGCGCACGCACTCTTTGCGCACGGTCAGTTCGACTCCACCTCGGCGGACTTTTTGGGAGATACGCTCAGCTATTCGGCCTTCACCCTGATCCCGTATGCGCTGGTATTGCTGCATTTGCGTGTCTTCTACGCCCGGGAGGAAGCATGGACACCGACGTTTATTATCGCGGGCATTACCGGCACGAAGGTAGTACTGAGTTATCTTTCGATCTATGTGGCGTCGACGCCGAGCCACGTGGTGATTCTGCTCGGCGCAGCCAACGGGTGCGGTTTTATTTCGGGCGCTGTAATCGGTAGCTTCCTGCTGCGTCGCAAGCTCGGACCACTCGGCACGAGGGAAGTGCTACGGACGTCGCTGTGGGCTATCGGATCCGCACTCATTGGCGCATTGTTCGCTTGGTGTGTGGATTACGGAATTTCCCTGGTGACCACCCCGACGAGCCTGTGGTTCTTTGTGCGTGTTGCGGTCAGCGGCGTCGTGTTCTTGGCGGTAACCGGCGTAGTCCTATCGCGTTCTGGATTGGATGAGCTGAGTTCTCTAGGTGCGATTATCAACCGCATTCCGGGTTTGCGCACCACCTCAGTGGAGGCCACGCAATTGCTGGCACTGGATTCGTTGAGCGCCACCCCAGGCCCCATGTCCGGCGGTCTGGTACACGGCCCGCGCCTCATGGCAGGCGCATTGGTGCTGGGTGGGCGATTCCGCTTGCTGGCCTCACATGGGGAATCAAACGGGGCGCGCTTCTGGCACGCACGACAACAAGACGGTGACCGTGAAGTAGCGCTTGTGTTTGTGGAGGACCCAGACCACGAGATCGCACGGCGCACGGTGGAACTTGGTAACCAAAAGCTGGACGGAGTCGCGCCTATTACGGAGGTATTTACGGACCAATCCACCTGTGTTGTGGTGGCCGAATGGGTGCCCGGTGTGGGATGGACCAGCATTCAGGAAGCCAGCCCACGGGCCGCCGCGCACGCGCTTAAGAGCTTGGCTACTGCGCAACGTCCATTGGGTATTGATAGCCCGAAACGCCTGCGCATTACCAGCGAAGGCAAGGCCATACTGGCGTTCCCTGCAGTGGTTTCTACTGGCCCAGACCAACTAGACAGTGCGCTGCATTCCATCGTGGAAACCGAGAAGTCTGTCCACGAGCTCTTGCAGCTGACCAATGATCACAGCACAATTCACACGGTTGCAGAGCGCACGCCGATGCCGGAAGATCAGGCCGGATTCGGCGATGGATATTCGCGTGTCATGACGATTGTGATTGCAGTAGCTACCGTGCTTGTGGTGTCTATTACCGCCGTTGCAACAATGGTGTTGTTCGGCCCGTAGCTGGGCCGCAACAGCGCCCCCAAAAGAAGGAACAGCTCGAAGTTTTTGGCATCCAGCCTAGAACTCGAGCTGTTTTTCTCGAATAATGGTGGTGTTCGGCAGGGGATAAAAGGTCGGGCACATCATTATCGGGAACAATCGGGGACTCTTTGGGGGACCGTTGAAAACAAATGAAGCAACGTTAATTCGAGATTATTTGGCGGGGGATGAGCAAGCGTTCCGCACGCTGGTGGAAGGACACACCAAAAAGTTGCTTTGCGTGGCTTCCCAGCATGCCCCGCAGCACGTTGATCCACAAGATATTGTGCAAGTAGCGTTGTGGAAGGCTTCGAGGAAGTTGGGATCTTTCCGCCAGGAATGTTCACTAAGTACGTGGTTGTACCGGCTGGTTGTCAATACTGCGTATGACTTCGCGCGGCGGCAGCCGCCGGCAACATGTTTATGCCTTGACAATGTTGAAGATCAAGCGGTTGAGCAAGATATTGAGCTCGGTATCGAGCTGAATCAGGCGTTGTCGTGTTTGCCAGTAGAGCAGCGTGAGGCGTTGCTTTTGGTGGATATCGCCGGCACCACGATCGAACGTGTGGCTCAACGCCAAGGGGTGCGTCCAGGGACCGTGAAATCGCGCCGAGCCAGAGCTCGAAAAACCCTACGTGAGCGGTTGAGAGGGGAATACCAACCCGCAGTGCAACGTTAGATTTTTTAGACACTTTTCTCAATGGACAAGGAAGTATGCGTTGACTGTTCATGACGTTGCAATCATTGGTTCTGGCCCCGCTGGCTACACGGCGGCTATCTACGCGGCACGCGCCGAGCTCAAGCCGATCGTCTTTGAAGGCTATGAGTACGGCGGTTCGTTGATGACCACCACCGAAGTGGAGAATTACCCAGGTTTCCCCGAGGGGATCATGGGGCCCGAATTGATGGAACATATGCGCACTCAAGCTGAGCGCTTTGGCGCGGATTTGCGCATGGAGCTTGTAGACCGCGTTGAGCTGAACGGCAAGATCAAGACCATCTGGGTTGGCGAAGAAAAGTTCGAAGCCCGTGCGGTGATTTTGGCTATGGGTTCTGCGCCCCGCTACTTACATGTTCCTGGTGAACAAGAACTGCTCGGCCGTGGCGTTTCGGCTTGCGCGACCTGCGATGGGTTCTTCTTCCGCGATGAGAATATCGCGGTGATTGGCGGCGGGGATTCCGCGATGGAGGAGGCGCTGTTTTTAACGCGCTTTGCCAAGTCCGTGACAGTTGTGCACCGTCGTGAGGAGTTCCGCGCGAGCCGCATCATGTTGGAGAGGGCGCGCGCCAACGACAAGATTCGCTTTGTCACCAATGCTGTGGTGACGCGCGTGGTCGGCGATTCGAAGGTGACCGGCTTGGAGTTGGACGTGGCTGGAAAACCGGAGACGCTGGAGGTTGCTGCGATGTTCGTCGCTATTGGCGCCGACCCGCGATCCGAACTAGTACGCGACTCCGTAAAGGTAAACGACGCCGGGTATGTTGAGGTGGCGCATCCGTCCACTCGAACAAATCTTCCGGGCGTTTTTGCGGTTGGCGATCTTGTGGATAACCACTACAAACAAGCCATTACGGCGGCCGGTTCCGGTTGCCGGGCCGCGATTGATGCTGAACACTTTCTTGCCACTGAGGAGTAACCCCATGTCCAATGTGATAAATGTCACTGCAAATTCGTTCCGTTCGACCGTTATCGAATCGGAAAAACCCGTGCTCGTTGACTTCTGGGCCGAGTGGTGCGGACCGTGCAAAAAGCTGGCTCCCGTACTGGAGGAAGTAGCCGACGAGCTGCATGATCGCGCACTTGTCACCAAGGTGGATATTCAAACGGAGCGGTCACTTGCGGCTATGTTCCAAATTCTTTCCATCCCCACATTGCTCGTGTTCAAAAACGGCGAAAAAGTCGCGGAAATGGTTGGCGTACAGTCTAAATCTGCGCTTGTGGCGAAGCTAGAGTCCGTTATGTAGCTGGTATCGTAGCCCCCAGTGTGCATGGCAGGAAGAAAGGAGCACCGTGACAGAGGTTTTCAAGGTTGGTGATGAAAACCCCCGCATCGCTGAAGTTCGTGCAGCCCTCGCGAGGTTGGGCTTCATCGATGAATTCAAAGCTGACGCGTCTAGTGTCTGCGACAGGGAATACACTGTGTTCGATGCTCACCTGTCTGAGGCGCTCCGAGCTTTCCAGCAAAGCCGTGGGCTTATCGCTGATGGACAAATTCGGGACGCCACGCTGCGCACATTGCAGGAGGCTTCATACAAGCTGGGCACGCGTGTGCTCACCTACCAACCGCCGGAACTATTAAGCGGCAATGATGTCCTGGAGCTGCAGACAGAACTGCAGGATCTGGGCTTCTATCTGGAACGGTTAGACGGACACTACGGTGAGCTGACCCACCAGGCCGTAGTTGATTACCAATTCAACTACGGGCTAAAAGCCGATGGTGTGTGCGGCCCTGAAACGCTGCGCTCGTTGAGCTATTTGGGCCGTCGCATTACTGGCGGAGCCCCCCATGCCGTGCGAGAGCGTGAAGCTGTGCGTGCCGCCGGCCCGTTTTTGGCGGGCAAGCGGGTGGTCATTGATCCAGGTCCGCATAACAATGTGCCTGGCCATTTGGTGCGCGGACCGTATGGCACGATCACCGAAGAGGACATTTTGTGGGATCTTGCGTCCCGCATTCGTGGGCGCATGAGCATCGCAGGCATGGAGACGATTGTGTCGCGCCCGCGGATGACTAATCCCACGATCAAGGAACGCATTGACCTCGCAAATTCGTTTAATGCCGACTTGATGATTTCGCTGCAGTGCGATTACTACCACAATGAGCGCGCCGCGGGTTGTGCCTCGTTCTATTTCGGCTCGTATCAGCGTTCCGCCCCCATGGGTGAATTGCTGAGCGGGTTTATTCAGCGCGAAATTTGCGCGCGGACGAGTCTGGCCAGCTGTGGCACGATTCCGGCAAAGTGGGATGTGTTGCGTTTGACGCGGATGACCTCAGTGGATGTTTCGGTGGGGTATTTGTCCAACCCACACGACGTTGCGGTGCTGACGGATCCGAAGCAGCGAGACAATATCGCCGAGGCCGTCGTTGTGGCGGTGAAACGTTTGTATTTGTTGGACCAAGATGACCAGCCTACCGGCACCTATAATTTCAGCGAGCTGCTGAAGGCAGAATTGCTCTAAAACATCCCTCAGCGGCCACTAGAAGAACTAAAACGCGCCGCTGAGAGGAAACGTACGTAAGCCCGTTACGGGGGCCAGAAAACGCCAAGTACCTATTGCTTGCAATTCAAGCGATGCTGGCGGCGTCACTCGCGGTCGATGAGCCCTAGGATGCGCTCAAAATCGTCGCGGTCACCGAATTCCACCACGATGCGGCCTTTCCGCTTGCCCATGGTTACAGTGACCTTCGTGTCCAGCCCGTCCGCTAGGCGATCCGCCGCGCGCGTAAAAAACTCTGGGGTTTCCCGCTTGACGGCGGGCTTTTTCTCCTGCGCATCACCGCGGTTTGCCAACATGACGGCTTCCTCGGTGGCGCGCACTGACAACCCCTCGGCGACAATCCGGTCCGCCAGCGCCTCCTGAGCAGGTGCGCCAGCCTTCAGACCGAGGAGCGCGCGAGCGTGCCCTGCGCTAAGCACCCCCGCAGCGACACGGGATTGCACTTTCACTGGTAGCGCTAGCAACCGGATAGCGTTGGTAATCACCGGCCGGGAGCGTCCGATCCGGTCGGCGAGTTCACCTTGAGTCACGCCGAACTCTTCCAAAAGTTGCTGGTAAGCGGATGCTTCTTCAAGCGGGTTGAGCTGCACGCGGTGAATGTTTTCCAGCAGGGCATCGCGCAGCAGAGAACTATCGTCGGTTTCGCGGACGATCGCGGGGATGTGCGTCAGCCCAGCCTTAGCTGCGGCCCGCCATCGCCGCTCGCCCATAATGATTTCGAATCCATCGTCGGCGGGGGAGTGGCGCACAACGATCGGCTGCATAAGACCGAATTCGCGGATGGAGTGCACCAATTCCGCAAGCGCATCCTCATCGAACACTTGGCGGGGTTGCCGCGGGTTTGGCGCGATGAGCGCAATGGGGATTTCTTGGTAACTCGCACCGAAATCCTGGCTATCGTCCGAAACGCTGGCCGCACCGCTTGTCGACGCCGCGGCGTCGTCACGCGGCTTCGTTGCTTCACGCGCTGCAGTTCTAGGTTTTTTCGCTGCGTGATGGCTGCGGTTGCTGCCGCCAATGATGATGTCAGCGGCACCGTCGCCCAACTTGGGGCTTTCGGATGGAGTGCTGGGGATCAGGGCAGCCAGCCCACGTCCGAGGCCGCTTTTGCGCGGTTCTTGTGCCATGAGAGCGTTGAGCCTTTCCTAGCGCAGTGTGTGGAACGAAAGCTCGCGGATAGAAATCCTACGATTGTGGTGCTACACCAATAGTCCCAGATTCTGGGGTGGGCAGGTAATCGCCACGGCGAGCGATTTCCTTCGCGGCGTCCAAATACGCCATCGCGCCGCGCGAACCAGGGTCATACTCCAACACCGTCTTGCCAAAACCGGGCGCTTCGGAGACCTTCACAGAACGGGGAATCAGGGTACGCAACACCACGTCCTTAAAATGCCGACGCACATCTTCGGCGACCTGTTCAGCCAGCTTTGTTCGGCCGTCATACATGGTGAGCAAAATCGTTGAGATATGCAGTTCATGATTCAGGTGTTGACGAATCATCGAAATATTGTTGAGGAGCTGCCCCACCCCCTCCAGCGCGTAATATTCACACTGAATCGGAATGAGCACTTCTCGAACTGCCGTCATTGAATTGATGGTTAATAGCCCCAAAGAGGGGGGACAGTCGATAATGACGTAATCGAAGGCGTTCCGAGCTAAAAACTCCTCGTCGAGAGCGTCCCGCAGGCGGTATTCTCGGCGCACCATGCTTACTAACTCAATTTCCGCCCCAGCAAGGTCAATCGTTGCCGGAATGCAGTACAAGTTTTCGTGCGACGTGGACTGCTGCATAGCTTCATCCGGGGTATGTTCCCCAAGGAGCACCTCATAGCTGGACGGGGTGCCGGTGCGATGTTCAACGCCGAGCGCAGTGGATGCGTTGCCTTGCGGGTCCAGATCAATCACGAGGACGCGGAGACCGTGAAACGCCAGGCCAGCGGCCAAATTCACGGATGTAGTGGTCTTCCCAACGCCGCCTTTTTGATTCGACACGGTAATCAGGCGCGGCCGATCCGGGCGCGGTAAATGCAACGCGTTCGGCGTTTGCACTTGTGTTGCACGCTGGGCAGCTGCCCCGATGGGGGTGTCTTCCCAGTACCGTTCGTCCATGGAGGTCCTTCTCCTTCGTGTTGCTCTGCTTCAACCCTACGGCAGTTATTTCACTCGCGGAATACTCATCAAGGTTGCAGGTTCTTTTAGGTGTTGTTCACCTACTGTAAATATGGTTGCCGCACCGCCACCAGCTTTTCGAATTTCTTTTGCATCGCGGGTGAGTTCATCGGCGACTGATACCCCCTTCATAGCGAGCATTTTTCCGCCTTTACGTGCGAAAGGAAGCGACCAAGTGGCGAGCTTACCCAGGGGTGCCACCGCGCGGGAGGTCACGACGTCGACACGCCCTACCCGGGAACGAACGTCTGGGTCCTCCGCACGTCCGCGCAACACGGTCACGTTCGCTAATCCGAGAGCTGCCACGGTTTCCGTAAGGAAGTTCGCGCGTTTGAGCATGGGCTCGACGAGTGTGACGTGCACATCAGGTCGTGCGATGGCCAATGGAATACCAGGCAACCCCGCACCGGAACCAATATCTACGACCGAAGCTCCCTCGGGAATAGCCTCGCCGATCACTGCGCAATTCAGGATGTGCCGATCCCACAGCCGATCTGCCTCCTTCGGCCCAATAAAGCCCCTGGTTATGGCAGTTTCCAGGAGGCACGAATGGTAAGCGACAGCAAGCGGTGCGCGCTCCCCAAACACCGCCGAAACGGCGGGTGGGACCGGCTGCGGATCTGTAAAAACTCCGTCTTGCTGCGGTTTCACGTGAAACATCCTTCCCAGAACGACATCAGAACAAGCCCCCGATCATTAGTTTCTCACGCTAGCTGACTATACGCGGCAACGAAAAACCCCAACCTTTCCGGTTGGGGTTTTGGGAACTTATTTGCGCTTCCGCTTTTTTGGATTCTGCGGCTTCACGCCCGGCTTCGGAGCGGATGCACGCTTTGCCTCGCGTTTCGCGGCGAGTTCTTCTTCTTCCTCACGGTCCATTTTCGCGAACACATAGTGCTGCTGCGCGTAGGTCCAAATATTGTTCGCGCCCATGTAGCAAAGCAAACCGATGTGCCACAGCACGCCAGTGAACAAAATCGTGGCGGGAAGGAACCACACCATCATTTTGTTCATCATCTGCATTTGCATTGCCATTTGATCGTTGCTGGGGGCGGACGCCTTGCCCGATGCCACCCGCTTATTCTGGCGAGTAATAGCCATTTTCGCGTTGAAGTGCGTTGCTAGCGCAATAATCACAATTAACGGCGCGGCCACCATAATGATGTCAAATTGCGTGAAGTTTACCGGCGCAAAGCCTTGGTACATTTCCTCCGGCATCGTAATGTACGCAGACAACGGCACGCCGAACAACCGCGCATCAAGGAAGGATTGCACGTCCGCAGGGGAGAAAATGTAGTTGGCGGTGTTGCGGTTTTCTTCAATGGACATGCCCAACTGGCCAGCACCGGTACCAGTACGGTTGAAGGAGCGTAGCACGTGGAACAAGCCGATAAATACCGGCATTTGCACTAGTACAGGAAGGCAACCCGCCATGGGGTTGACGCCCATTTCCTTTTGTACTTTTTTCGTCTCCTCCAGCATTTTCATCTGGTCATGTTTATACTTCTCCCGAATTTCCGTCATGCGCGGCTGCATCTCTTGCATTTTGCGCGCCGAACGCATTTGATTCAGGGTCGGGCGAACTAGCAACACGCGGATTGTAAACGTGAGAAACACGATTGACAGCACCCAAGTGATGCCGGATCCCGGGTCCAGCACAAAACTAAATAGTTTGTGCCAAAACCACAAGATGGCCGAAATTGGCCAATATACGAAGTTGAGCACGGTCGGTCAGAACTCCTGATCAAGGTTAAGTTTGGTCATCCTGCGCCGCAGTGCGCGTATTGACGCCGCGCTGAGGCACAGGGTCGTAACCTCCCGGATGCCACGGTCCGCATTTGCTGAGCCGAACTCCGGCCAGCACTACGCCACGAACCGCGCCGTGAAGCTGAACCGCTTGCAGGGCGTATGCACTACACGTCGGTTCAAAACGACAAGTTGACCCCATCTTAAGGGGTGACAAATACTTTTGGTAGCCGCGCACGGCGCCAATGAGCAAGCGCGCAAGCGGACTAGGCGAACGCGTCGAGCCGCTGGAGTGCTCGTTGCACATCACGCATCAACTCCTCGCTGGTTGCCTTCGCAGCGGCGGGTAGTGCCCGCACGACCACATCGAAACGATCTGGCAATTGCGCGGTCAACGCTGCACAAACATGCCGAAGCCGCCGAGATGTGCGGTGGCGCACCACCGCATTCCCGACGGCTTTGGAAACAATAAAGCCGAAGCGGGGACCACCCCAACGGGCGATACCAGCTTCGGCGTTGTGCTCCCACAAGTACACCACCACAGTCCGAGATCCTTTGCGCCGCCCCGTTCGAACCGTGCGAGCGAATTCGCTCGATAAGGCTAACGAATATTGTTGCGGTAACACGCGTAGAGGATTCCTTATTTGGTGATGCCGATGTGTGGGGCACCAACCGCATGGTATTAAACGGTCAGCGAAGCACGGCCCTTACGACGACGAGCCGACACGATTGCGCGACCTGCTCGGGTACGCATACGAGTACGGAAGCCGTGAACACGTGCACGACGACGGTTGTTCGGCTGGAACGTCCGCTTGCCCTTAGCCACGGTGAACACTCCTAGTTGTGAGCGGGTGTGCCGCGCCTGCGAAGCCGCCGAGTACTGGCAGTGTCATCTCCGCTACGGCCACCCTGATTGGATGAATGTGAATACCCAGGCGGCCTTGAAATGAGGCACTCCCTAGGCTCGCAACAGGCGCGACCCGAGCTAGTTTGCGGATCACGCCCAGTGCGAAACAGCACATCTGGGCGACCCTGCAAGGCAAGGCCCCTTTGATGTGCGAGACTCTGCCAGACTACGCGGTCGCGTTATATCAGACAAATCGACACGCCGCCGCTCGCGTAGCACAGCAATAATTACAGCCTTGTAGTTTCGAAAACCTCTACCCATTGCGGAGAAAAGTTGTGCACAGCCCACAGGGCCTGTGGACAACCTAGCCTGTGGATAACTTTGAAGAAACCTCTACCATTTGACTTAATGATCTGCCATTCACGCAGGTCAAGCACTTATGTGGGGAACAAAGAATCTATCCACAGCCTGCCGATTCCACTGTGGATAAGTTTTTTGCGTAAAGTTGTCCACAGCTGTGAGGAACACTGTGAACACGCAGGTTGCTCATGATTCCGGTATTTCACAAGGCCGGTGAAAAAGTTGCGCGGTTTTCCCCAAGCAGATCCCATAACCCCATACCGAGGATGACCTACTCGTTGCGTTTGTGTGCTAGCAACGTGGGTTCGACCCAACGCGGTGGCGAGCCGGCACACAACCACTCACAAAAGGACGTATTCGCGCGTGCAAGATGAAGGACTTCAGGACAACTGGAACCAGGTAATTCAGGAGCTCCAGCGACGATCAGCGCTGCCCGACAGCGGCATTCCGGCATTGACGCATTCCCAAATCGCACAGCTACGCAATGTCCAACCGGTAGCCATTGTCAACGGTTATGCCGTACTCAACGCGAGAAGTTCACAGGCCCGCAAGTTGGTAGAACACGACCTGCGCGAACCGATTATCCAGGTGCTTTCCGCCCGCATGGGCACCCCCTGCAACCTCGCGGTGAGCGTGTCCGGCTACGAGGACCCCCAACCCGAACGCTCGTTTGAAACTCCCGCCGCCGAACCCGCCCCGCCTCACGACGCCCCGCCGCCCCTCGGCACCACCTATCCCACCGCCGAGCCGCAGCCTCGACAGCCCCAGGCGGACCCGCAAAAAGATTCGAAGCCGGTGACGTTTCTGCACGCCCAGGAAGCAACGAGCTGGCGCAATCTCAACATTGAGCAACCAGTCCAGCGTGCGCAGCAAACCAGGGAACACATTAGCCAACACAATGCTCCGTCCGGGCCGCCGCGTTGGTCGATGGGGGCCGGCGTACGCTCAACGGGCAGGCATGCGCTGCTGTCCACGCCGTCGAAAAGCGGCGCTGGCAGCACCGACGAGCGCTCACTCAACGGCAAGTATACGTTCGACTCGTTCGTTATTGGTTCCTCGAATCAATTCCCGCACGCGGCTGCGGTCGCGGTTGCAGAAAACCCCGCGCACGCGTACAACCCGCTATTTATCTGGGGCGGTTCCGGGCTCGGGAAAACGCACCTGCTGCACGCCACCGGCAACTACGCCTGCGAGCTGCAATCCGGGCTGCGCGTGAAATACGTCTCCAGCGAACAGTTCACCAACGACTTCATCAACTCCATGCGCGACGACCGGCAGGAGTCGTTCAAACGCAGCTATCGCAACCTCGACATGCTCATGGTGGATGACATCCAATTCATTCAAGGCAAGGAAAGCACCCAAGAGGAGTTCTTCCACACCTTTAATGCGCTCCACCAGGCAAACAAGCAAATCATTTTGTCGTCGGACCGTCCGCCGAAGGAGCTGACCACGCTGGAGGACCGCCTGCGCACGCGCTTCGAGCAGGGGCTCATTGTGGATATCCAACCACCAGATTTGGAAACCCGCATTGCCATCCTGATGAAAAAAGCGCAGATGGAACGCACGGAGTTGCACCGCGACGTGTTGGAACTCATTGCCAGCCGATTTAAAAACTCCATCCGTGAGCTTGAGGGCGCACTGATTCGCGTCACCGCATACTGCTCGCTCAACCACGTGCCGATCACCACCGACACCACCATGAAAGCGCTCCAGGACATCATGCCGGAGCAGTCCGATGTGACGATAACCACAGCGGCGATCATGGACGCGACAGCGGAGTACTTCAGTATTTCGCTGGAGGCACTGCGCGGTACGTCGAAAACGCGTGCAGTTGCGCACGCCCGACAGTTGGCAATGTATCTGTGCCGCGAACTCACCGAGCTGTCGTTGCCAAAAATTGGGGAGAGTTTCGGCAAAGACCACACCACGGTGATGTACGCGGATCGCAAAATCCGCAACGAGATGAAAGAAAAGCCCGAAACTTTTGGGCAAATCCAAGAATTGACGCAGATTATTAAGGGGCGGGGGAGGGCCTAGCAGCGGCCAAATCGCGAAAACTATCCACAGGCCATTCGAACAGTGACGATGGTCACGTTTTTGGGGGCTGCACAGCTGTGAACAATGGCGTTTCCCCTGTGTACAACTGGGTATCAAGTTGTGGATAGCTTGTGGATAAAACCTGGGGACAAAATTTTTATCCACAACCTGCCCGAGTTATCCACAGTCTATCCACAACGATACTCACAGTACGATTTCGCCCTTGAGCTGCCCGGAAGGCACCTTTTCCACAGTTTCACAGGCCCTACTGCTTTTACTATCTTTTAACCCTTGTAAAGAAAAGAAGAAATAGGGGCTGGGGAAAAATCGGCGAGCGCGGCACGGCACATCGCTGGGATACGCCTCGGCTCGGAACGCGCTAGGTTTAAACTCGGACCCAACTTCGCGGTAGTTTGGTGGTGGTCCAACTACCGAGGAACCCTTCGACGATCAACTTCCTGAGGAGCCCGCGAGCATGGAGTTACAAGCGGTGTCGTTCCGCGTCACACAAGACGATCTGGCGAATGCCGTTGCATGGGTCGCGCGCAGTTTGCCATCTAAGCCCACTCAGCCAGTGTTGCGTGCCATGCTGATTACCGCCGACGACGAAGGCTTAGAGCTCGCTGGTTTCGATTACGAGGTGTCCACCAAAGCTCGAATTCCCGCGGAAGTTACGCACCCCGGCCGCATAGCGGTCGCAGGCAAACTCATCGCTGAAATTACGGCGACGCTTCCGGATAAGCCGGTGGAAGTGGTGGTTGACGGATCCAAAGTGTTGCTTACTTGTGGTTCAGCACGCTTTGAGTTGCCCAGCATCCCGTTGGACGACTACCCCCAGCTCCCGCAATTGCCGGCAAAAACCGGCGAGATTCATCCTCGCCTGTTCGCGGAAGCTGTCACCCAGGTGGCTACCGCAGCAGGCCGCGATGACACGTTGCCGATGCTCACTGGTGTGCACATGGAAGTCAACGGGGATCAGATGCTGCTAGCCGCCACAGACCGGTTCCGGATGGCGGTGCGACACCTGCGTTGGGATCCCGTGGCAAGCGACGTCTCTGCGGAGCTCCTGATCCCCGCAAAAACGCTCCTGGACAACGCTCGCTCGCTTGATGCGGCCGGGTTAGATGTTTTAGACATCGCGGTAGGTTCAGGCGATCAGATCGGCCGTGAGGGGCTGTTTGGCGTTCATGCAGATGCTCGCCAAACCACCACCCGAATGCTGGACGCCGATTTCCCGAATTTCCAACCGTTGTTGCCCAAGACCCACACTTCGCTTGCCTCGGTGGAGATCAGCTCGCTGCAGACGGCAATCCGGCGCGTAGCGCTGATGACGGACCGTAACGCGCAAATCCGCATGGAGTTTTCCCATGGCCAGGTGATTCTGTCCGCTGGTGGCGCAGATGCCGGCCATGCGGAGGAAACGTTGCCGTGTGCGTTTAGCGGTGAGCCCCTGCTCATTGCGTTCAATCCGGGGTACTTGAAAGACGGTTTGAGTGTGATTCACACGGATCGTGTGGTGTTTGGTTTTACCCAGCCTTCGCGCCCAGCAATCCTGATCCCGGAGCCCGCTGAGCTTCCGGAAGCCGGCGAGGACGGTAATTTCCCCACCCCGCAGACGGATTTCACGTACCTGCTTATGCCGGTGCGCCTGCCAGGCTAGCAGAGGGTTGCCATGTACCTCAGGTCGTTGGAACTGAGGGATTTCCGGTCTTGGCCGCAGTTGTCGGTGACGCTGGAACCTGGAGTGACGGTGTTGGTCGGCCGCAATGGGCACGGAAAAACCAATGTGGTGGAGGCGGTGGGCTATTTGGCGCATTTATCCTCCCACCGGGTGTCGCATGATGCGCCGTTGGTGCGCGCGGGGCAGGAAAATGCCCGTATTTCCGCGACGGCGGTGAATCGGGGCCGTGAGCTGACTGCGCATTTGCTCATCCACCCGCATCGCGCGAATCAGGCTCAGTTGAATAGAACAAAAGTGCCCTCGCCGCGGCAGTTGTTAGGCGTGGTGCATACCGTGTTGTTTGCGCCGGAGGACATTGTGTTGGTGCGCGGCGAGCCTGCTGAACGCCGCCGCTACCTCGACGAGGTGCTGGCGATGCGGTTGCCGCGCATCGCGGGGGTGAAGTCCGACTACGACAAGGTGTTGCGCCAGCGTAACGCGTTGTTAAAAACCGCCCAGGCGGCTTTGCGACGGGGCTACGATTCGGCGGATGGGGCGTCTGCGTTGGCAACATTGGATACTTGGGACGGTCAGCTTGCGGCGTTGGGAGCTCACTTGCTTACCGCCCGCATGAAGCTCGTACAGGTGCTCGGACCGGAGGTTGCGGCTGCATATTACGGGTTGGCGCCGGATTCGAGGGCGGCGTCGCTACGCTACCGCTGTACGGTCCCCAATGCAGTGAGTGACGACGTCGCGATCACCGAGGCCGCCATGCTGGCGGAACTGGGGCTACAGCGTCAGCGCGAAATCGAACGCGGAATGAGTTTGGTTGGCCCGCACCGCGACGATCTCGAACTGGTGCTTGGAGATCAGCCTGCGAAAGGGTTTGCCAGCCACGGTGAAACTTGGTCGTTCGCGCTAGCCTTGCGCTTGGCCGTGTTTTCCCTGCTTAAGAGGGAAGGTACGGAACCTGTGCTCATTCTCGATGATGTGTTTGCGGAGCTGGATACCGCTCGTCGCGCGGCGTTGGTAGAAATAGCAAAGACCGCCGAACAGGTGCTTATTACGGCGGCTGTGGGAGAGGATATTCCGAGCAATCTTCAGCAGGTAGTGTCCCGCACTCATACGGTGTCAGTGACGGAGGGTGCGGACGGCCGGATATCGGTGCTCAATGCAGAGCTGGATTCGGAGGTGGAACGGTGATGGAACAACAACCTCGCGACTCAATTTCGAGCGCATTCGAGGCGATTCGCAATGAGGCGCAACGCCGCACCGGAAAGGCCCCAGATCTGTCCAAACAGGGGCAGGTTCGGCGCACTACAACTCCGAAACGTCAGCCGCCACGTGGTCGTGCCACTGGCCCAGACGGGCGCGGCCTATGGCAGCAACCTCAGGCCGCCCCGTTGGGCAGCATTATGTACTCGGAGTTGCAGCGACGTGGCTGGCGGAAGGAGCTCGCTGGCGGTTGGGTCCATGGGCATTGGCACGTGGTGGTGGGGGAAAAGATCGCCGAGCATACGAAAGTGGAGATGCTGAAGGATCAAATCCTGCATATTTCTTGTGATTCCACCGCGTGGGCGACGAATCTGAGAATGATGCAGCGGCAAATTTTGCACACTATCTCAGAGCGGGTGGGGCCGGACGTTGTGACGCAGTTGAAAATATATGGGCCGAAGGTTCCGAGTTGGCGAAAAGGGCCGCTGCACATTCCGGGACGAGGTCCGCGCGATACGTATGGGTAGTGATAAAAACCTCACCCAGCCGTGTGGCAGGGCCGTAGACGCGCCCGACCCCTACCGCCGGTAGGGGGATAAGGGGTGTAAGATGAGTGAGGTCTGTATCAATTCTGAGTGAGGAGTGCTGCACCACCGTGGCTGCCACAGAACATCAGTATGACGCCTCATCCATCACCATCCTGGAGGGCCTGGAAGCTGTTCGAAAACGGCCGGGTATGTACATTGGCTCCACCAGTGAACGCGGCTTGCATCACTTGGTGTGGGAGGTTGTGGATAACTCCGTCGATGAGGCGATGGCGGGGTATGCCGACCGCGTCGATGTGACGTTGCTGGAGGATGGCGGCGTTGAAGTCAAAGACAATGGCCGTGGCATTCCCGTGGAAATGCATCCTTCTGGCGCTCCTACTGTGCAGGTGGTGATGACGCAGCTGCATGCGGGCGGCAAGTTCGACTCGGAATCGTATGCGGTGTCTGGCGGTTTGCACGGCGTTGGTATTTCCGTGGTGAACGCGCTGTCCACCCGCGTGGAAGCGGACATTAAGCGCGACGGGCATCACTGGCATCAGAGTTTTGTAAACGCCGTGCCGGAGGAGCTGGTGCAGGGTGGGCCCGCGCGGGGGACCGGGACGACGGTGCGATTTTGGCCGGACCCGGAGATTTTTGAGACCACCGAGTTCAAGTTTGGGACGATTTCCCGCCGCTTGCAGGAGATGGCGTTCCTGAACAAGGGGCTCACCATTACGCTCACTGACCAGCGCGTCAGTGAAGAGCAGCTGGAGCTGGACGCTATCGCGGAAGCAGGGGAGGAAGCTGAGGCCGTTACCCCCAATCTTGACGACGCCGCGTCCGCCGCCGACCCAGACACCGCCGAGGCTGCGGCGTCGGCGAAGCCGAAAGAGCGCAAAAAGACGTTTTACTATCCCGATGGGCTCAAGGATTACGTCAAGAGCTTGAACAAGTCGAAGTCAATCATCCATCCCACGATTATTTCCATTGAGGTCAAGGGGGAGGACCAAGAGGTGGAGGTGGCTATGCAGTGGAATTCCAGCTATTCGCAGAGCCTGCACACCTTTGCCAACACCATTAACACCGTTGAGGGTGGTGCCCACGAGGAAGGGTTCCGCACGGCGTTGACCTTGCTGATGAATCGGTACGCTCGCGAACATCGCCTGCTCAAGGAAAAAGAACCGAACCTTTCTGGCGAGGATTGCCGCGAAGGTTTGTCTGCGGTGGTGTCGGTGCGCGTGGGGGATCCCCAGTTTGAGGGGCAGACGAAAACCAAGCTGGGTAATTCGGAGGTGCGGACCTTTGTGCAGCGCGCCGTGTTTGAGCATTTCCAGTACTGGCTGGAGGCCAATCCGGCTGAAGCAAAGACGATCATCAATAAAGCTATCGCCTCAGCTCATGCTCGCCAGGCGGCCCGCAAGGCCCGTGATTTGGTGCGCCGAAAGTCCGCCACGGATCTCGGTGGGTTGCCCGGCAAACTGGCGGATTGTCGCTCGAAGGACCCAGTGAAGTCGGAACTATACATCGTGGAGGGTGACTCCGCCGGTGGCTCCGCTAAGTCGGGCCGGGATTCCATGTACCAGGCAATTCTGCCGTTGCGCGGCAAAATCCTGAACGTGGAAAAGGCCCGTTTGGATAAGGTGCTGCGAAATAATGAGGTCCAGGCGATTATTACTGCGCTGGGCACCGGTATCCACGACGAGTTTGATATTGATAAATTGCGTTACCACAAGATCATCTTGATGGCCGACGCTGACGTGGATGGCCAACACATCGCCACCTTGCTGCTTACGCTGCTGTTCCGGTTTATGCCGCAGCTGATTGATGATGGTTACGTGTACCTCGCACAGCCACCGCTGTACAAGCTGAAGTGGGCGAAGGGGGAGCCCGGGTTCGCATTCTCTGATGCAGAGCGCGACGAGGAGCTCAAGACAGGCCTCGAGGCTGGCCGCAAGATCAACAAAGACGACGGCATTCAGCGCTACAAGGGTTTGGGTGAAATGAACGCCAAGGAGCTGTGGGAAACCACGATGGATCCGTCGACGCGTATCTTACGGAAGGTCACCATGGAGGACGCTCAAGGCGCCGACGAGCTGTTTTCCATCCTCATGGGTGATGACGTGGTTGCTCGCCGCTCGTTTATTACCCGTAACGCCAAGGACGTGCGCTTCCTGGACGTGTAACGGCAACGCCCGCCGTCCTGCAAGGTGGAACACGCAGGACGGCGGGCGTTGTTGTGAGCGCCAGTGCGGCTGGGTTAGCCAGCGTGGCGCTGAATGATGCTGCCGATGTTGGCGGCGTTAGCCTCAAGTGCCTGGGCACCCTTGCCGCGGACGCTGCCGTAGATCTTGTTCAGGGTGGCGTTGCCCTCGTCCTGGGCGCGGCGGTCCGTGATTTCCAGGATATCGCTGGCTACTTCGCCTTTGCGGGCATCAAGGAAGGCGCCGAAGTCCTGATCGCCACCGGCGAGGAAGGCCTGCCACTTGGGGTCGAGCGCGTCTGCAATATCGGGCAGCAGGCGGCTAACAACCTTGGAGACGATTTCAGCATCGTACTTCGTGGCGGCTGCCATGGCACCCTTGACGGCGACGCCGCCGACGCCGGACATGTCGCTGACGCTCTTGGTGATCAGGTCGGAAACGTCCGCAACCACGGCGCCTTTGGCCGCGCCCGTGAGCATGGTTTTCAGATCGGTCATCTATTTCTTCCTTTGATGTACGAATGTGTGGATCGCAGACCAGACTATGCGTAACTTCCGCCTACTGGGATATCAATAGTGATTTTCCCAGTTCAATGGGGTGAGAATACACCCTGTTGGGTACCCCACAGCGCGCAAAACGGCCGCCACCAGTCAAGGGAAACATCCTTGCGTGATGGGGGCCGTTCATGGGTTGTGATTCTTCCACCACAGATCACTCTTCACATGAGTTAACTGCAATCACAACAGTAACAGAGTTTACATCTTGTACCGTAATGTCATCAACATTTCGAAGGCGTGTCACGCGTTCAGGCGGGCAAAAACCTCTCCTACCACAGTAGCGAATTCTCTGTTTCTTGCGCTGAGCGGCGCCAATGCCGCTACGGCGTGTTCCAAACTGTGGCGCGCCGACGTGAGGTTTTGATGTACGGCTACCCCCTCGAGTTGCCCCCCTGTTACTGCGGAGGCTGCACAAAATGCAGCAAAGTCGATAACACTTACGCGATATTGGTCACAAAACTCGTCAGCAATCAGCAGTAACTGTTCAGGGCTCAAGTGTCTCACGGGCGTTTCCTCGGTGCCGCCTGCCGAATCCGACGCTCCATTGCCGCGTGCTCGGCGACGCAGGTGCGTGCAAGGTCCCTCACCTCGGCGTCGAGAAGCGAGCGAGTCGCCGCAGCAACAATGGCACGCACAGCTGCCTCGTGCTTACTCGTGCCTTGGGTGGCGGCAAGCAAAGCCAATGCGCGATCCTGGGCGGGGGTCAACCGTAGGGTCATAGCCATGCCGCGATGGTATCACCATGGTGGCACAGTGCGAGGAAAGGGCGGCAAAACGGGCCCCAATGGCCTCTATCTGCCCGCAAAAGCGGCTAGACTGGATAAGTCTCTACAGTGAAAGATCCAACAAAAGGTGAAGAGTGAGCGACGATAATTTTGAGGGCGAGGACCTCTTCGACCGCATTCGGCCGATCGACATCGGCGAGGAAATGCAATCCTCCTACATTGATTACGCAATGTCCGTCATCGTTGGACGTGCCTTGCCAGAGGTGCGCGACGGTTTGAAACCGGTGCACCGCCGCATCCTGTACGCGATGTTTGACAACGGCTACCGGCCGGAACGCAGCTACGTAAAGTCCGCCAAGCCAGTCGCGGACACCATGGGTAACTACCACCCGCACGGCGACTCCGCCATCTACGACACCCTCGTGCGCATGGCACAACCCTGGTCCATGCGCTACCCCCTCGTGGATGGCCAAGGTAACTTCGGCTCCCGCGGTAACGACGGCCCTGCCGCCATGCGTTACACCGAATCCCGGTTGACGCCACTGGCCATGGAAATGGTGCGCGATATCCGCGAAAACACCGTGGATTTCGTGCCCAACTACGACGGCAAAACCACCGAACCGACGGTGCTGCCGTCCCGCGTGCCCAACCTGCTCATGAACGGCTCCGGCGGCATTGCGGTGGGCATGGCCACCAACATTCCACCGCACAACCTGCGGGAGCTTGCCGACGCCATCTACTGGATGCTGGAAAACCCAGAGGCCGACGATGCCACCGCCCTGGAAGCCTGCATGGATTACATCAAAGGCCCAGATTTCCCCACGGCCGGGCTGATTGTCGGTGAACAGGGCATCCGTGATGCCTACACCACCGGCCGCGGGTCCATTCGCATGCGCGGCGTCACCAGCATCGAGGAAGACGGCCAGCGGCAAACCATCGTGATTACCGAGCTGCCGTACCAAGTAAACCCAGACAACCTGATTTCCAATATTGCTGACCAGGTGAAACAGGGCAAGCTGGTGGGCATTTCCAAGATCGAGGATGAGTCCTCCGACCGCGTGGGCATGCGTATCGTGGTAACGCTGCGCCGGGACGCTGTGCCGCGCGTGGTGCTTAACAACCTGTTCAAGCACTCACAACTTCAGACCAGCTTCGGCGCCAATATGCTCTCCATTGTCGACGGCGTGCCGCGTACGCTCCGCATCGACCAGATGGTGCGCTACTACGTTGAGCACCAAATCGACGTGATCGTTCGGCGCACCCAATACCGCCTAGACGAGGCCGAGAAACGCGCCCACATCCTGCGCGGTTTGGTCAAAGCGCTCGACATGCTCGATGAGGTCATTGCCCTGATTCGCGCGTCTGCCACCGTGGAAATCGCGCGCAACGGGCTCATCGACTTGCTGGATATCGATGAAGTTCAAGCCGACGCCATTTTGGCGATGCAATTGCGCCGCCTTGCCGCTCTGGAACGCCAAAAGATCATCGACGAGTTGGCGGAGATCGAGCTGGAAATCGCCGACTTGAAGGACATTCTGGCTACGCCATCGCGCCAGCGCCAGATCATCCGCGACGAGCTCAAAGAAATCGTGGACAAGTACGGCGATGAGCGCCGCACCCAAATCATCGCTGCCAGCGGGGACGTGAAGGAAGAAGACCTTATCGTCCGCGAAAACGTGGTGGTGACCATCACCTCTACCGGCTACGCCAAGCGCACCAAGGTGGACCTTTACCGCAACCAAAAACGCGGCGGTAAGGGCGTGATCGGTGCCGAGCTCAAGCAGGACGACGTGGTCCGACACTTTTTCGTCTGCTCCACGCATGACTGGATCCTGTTCTTTACCAACTATGGCCGCGTGTACCGCCTCAAGGCCTTCGAGCTGCCCGAGGCGGCCCGCACTGCCCGAGGCCAGCACGTTGCGAACCTGCTGGAATTCCAACCGGGCGAACAGATTGCGCAGGTCATCCAGATCCAAAGCTATGAGGATGCTCCCTACCTCGTGCTGTCCACCGCACACGGCAGAGTGAAGAAGACTCGCTTGGATGAGTACGATTCCGTGCGCTCAGGCGGCCTGCGGGCAATCAACCTCAACGAGGAGGATCGTCTGATCGGGGCGGCGTTGTGCAATAGCGACGACGATTTGCTGTTGGTTTCTGAAGAGGGCCAGGCGCTGCGATTCAAAGCCAATGATGAGACGTTGCGTCCGATGGGGCGTGCCACCCAAGGCGTAAAGGGCATGCGCTTCCGCGGCGAAGACCAACTGCTCGCCATGTGTGTTGTGCGCGATGGGGCGTATCTGATGGTGGCCACGACCGGCGGTTACGGCAAGCGCACCCCAATGAAGGAGTACCCCGTTAAGGGTCGCGCCGGCCTTGGTGTGGTCACATTCAAGTACACTCCAAAGCGCGGCAAACTTATCGGCGCGTTGGCGGTTGATGATAATGATCAAATTTTTGCCATTACAACCGCTGGTGGTGTGATTCGGACGTCCGTAAACCAGATTCGCCCCTCGACGCGTCAGACCATGGGTGTGCGTCTTGTTGATCTGCCCAAGGGTGAAGAATTGTTTGCCATTGACCGGAACGTTGAGCGGGAAGAGGAAGGCGACAGCATTGAAACTGCTCCGGAAACTCCCGCTCCACAAGCTCAGGAAGCTGAAATTCAACAAACGCTTGACGAGGGTGAGGATTCCTAATGTCTAGCCGCAATGTCACCGTCCGTAGGGTGTCGCCAATTTCGGTGTTTCGCACGGCATTGGCTTTGTCGTTAGCCGGGTTGGTGGCGTGGATCCTTTGCGTGTGCATTGTGTACTTTGCCATGAGCATCATGGGGATTTGGGCGCAGATGAATGCGGTGATCGGCGGCGCCGGCGGCTCCGAATTCATCACATTCCCCATCGTGTTAGGGGCGGCCAGCCTGTTCGGCGCGATGGCCACATTGTGCACTTCGGTGCTTTCCCCACTGGCGGCAATGATGTACAACGCATTTGTCGATCTCTTTGGCGGCATCGTGGTCACGCTGCAAGAGGACGCTGAATAACGCTCAAAAATCCCTGGTGAATCCCGTGTGAAAACGGAGTTTCACCAGCGGATTTGCCTAAGTGTTGGATGCTCGGTAAAGTTCTATCTCGTTCCCAGGGCCTATAGCTCAGTTGGTTAGAGCGCATCACTGATAATGATGAGGTCGCAAGTTCAATTCTTGCTAGGCCCACTAGGAACAAAAAGGGGCATTAGCTCAATTGGTAGAGCACCTGCTTTGCAAGCAGGAGGTCAGGAGTTCGATTCTCCTATGCTCCACAAGAAAAACCGCCAACCATGTTGTTGGCGGTTTTGTTGTTTCACCCGCGGATCGCGCCGAAACATCGGGCTTGATCCTTGCGGGGAACCGTTACTTGCTGTCCTCGGAGGATGCTGACTCATCGGCGTCATCTACCGGGGTTTCCGTCGAATACACCAGTACGGATTCTTCGACTTCTTCGATGCGGTCATCTTCGTCGGAAGCATCGGGGAAATCATCGACGCGCGGCGGAGTGACCTCAGGTTCCTCGATGGGGGCAAAGAACCAGAACGCCAACGCTGCGATGGCCGCCAATACGGCGAACACGACGCCTGCCTTGGCGGTCTTGGTGCAAGTACCCTTGAGGCGCTTGCAGAACTTTGTTTTCTTGGATTCTGGGGCGACGGGTTGCAACGAGGTCTGCGCCTTGGAAATGACCTTCTGGGCGGCGGCGCCAGCGTCCTCAAATGCGTCGGACAGGGCGCTGTCCAAACGGGTACGTGCAGCGCGGGTCACGGCACCAGCATCATCCATGAACTCTTCAGCGCGTTCAGCGGCGGTGGAGCGGAACTGGTTGGTTGCGGCCGCGGCGTCGGCAAGCGCGTCATACGCCTCAACCGCCTTGCGTTGGCGGTAATCATTGAACGCGCGGACGCCGGCCCGGGAGACCTTAAAAGCGGTCCGAAGCACTGTCGTGTTCATCTAGGGTCCTTTAAGTTGAAGCGAAAAAATGAATTGGTTCACACACAAGCGTAGCGATGTAATGCGGAGTTCACTACGATAGGCGACATGACTCTTAAGACAGCTACCGCGATTCTGCATACGAACCGTGGCGATATTGTCATCGAACTCTTTGGAAATCACGCCCCAGAAACCGTGGAAAACTTCATTGGACTGGCCGAGGGAACCAAAGAATATCGCACCGCTAACGCCGCAGGTGAAGCCACAGGACCATTCTACAACGGTGCAATCTTCCACCGCGTCATTGAAGGATTCATGATCCAAGGTGGGGATCCGACTGGCACTGGCCGCGGCGGCCCGGGATACATGTTTGGTGATGAATTCCACCCCGAACTGCAATTTGACCGTCCATACTTGCTCGCCATGGCCAATGCTGGCCCCGGCACCAACGGCTCGCAGTTCTTCATCACTGTTGCGCCGACGCCGCACCTCAACATGCGCCACACCATCTTCGGTGAAGTGGTGGACAATGACTCCAAGGCAGTTGTAGATGCGATTGCTACGACGGTCACTGACCGGATGGATCGTCCGGTGGAACCAGTGGTGATCGAGAGCATCGAAATCACCAAATAGGCTTGTTTGAAACAACTCTCAGCCCCGCGCCGGCACGCAAGATGCCGGGCGGGGCATTTTTCATGGGGAAAGGTAAACGCAAGTGACCCAATGGTTGCGCAAAGCGCAGCGACAAGCACCAATCACACTCTTGTTGTGCCTGGTAATGATCGTTGTATATCTCATTACCGCGGTGCAGTCAGCATCGCTTTTCCACAACGTCCAGCACAGCCAGCTCGCCGATGATTGGGTGCTTTACCTGCCATATATGGCGAATAGTCCTTGGGGGCCGTTGCGGGCTGTAGGCAGCGCGTTCATCCATATCGGTCCGGTGCATCTCGCGTTAAACCTCATTGTGTTGTTCCTGTTTGGGCGCGAACTGGAACAAGCCTTGGGGCAAGCGGGGCTTGTGCTGTGCTTTTTGGCTGGGACGATCGGGGCTTCGGCCACGATTATTTGGGTGACGCCGCTGGCGCCTACCGCCGGCGCATCTGGTGCGCTGTTTGCGTTTATGGCGCTGTATGTGGCGGTTGCGCGGCAGCAGCAACGAGACCTACGGGGACTGGTGGTGCTGATCCTTGTCAACGTCGGATTTACCATCCTCTGGTCCGATTGGGTGTCAGTGTGGGGGCACTTCGGAGGGCTGGGCGTTGGAATCGCACTGGCGATCGCTACGTTGCTGGTGCGCCCAAATAGGGGGCGTCTTGTGACCTATTTTGTCATGTGCGCAATCAGCCTCGCTGCGGTGTATTGGCGGATTGCGGTGTTATCCACAGGCGCACCGAACTTCACAGTATTGTCAAACCAAATTCTGTGAAAAATGGTCAGGCTGGTTATCCACCGGGGCCGGTGGATAACTCGGGGTTGTGCACAGGGGGTCAAGTAATCCACACAAGTTATCCACATTGTGGATAGTTACATGGGTGTAATTTTTCATCTTCGCACGTACGCCCGTTCGAAATCGAGGTGTAATACGGCGGTAACCTGCGTAATATTCGACGATATGGGCAGTTGGGGATAAGTAGTGCACAGAATTATCCACAGGCTGTGGAAACTGTGGACAACCGAAAAACACGGAAAAAGTGGTGCACGATCCACAGTGTTGTACACAGCCTGTGGATAACTTTTCCCACAAGGGTGTGAGAAAAACTATCCACAGGAAACGCCTCCGCAAACCTGTGAAACTGGGGATTGGCGCAAAATTCACAGGGTTATAAACAGGGGTTAGATAAACTTGTGGAATTCCTGTGGAAAACTCATTGAAACAGCGGTAAACGGGGGTCACTAGTGTTCGAGAAAATCGAACAAACGCGTGATAATCGCAGTTTTCTTCGGTGTTCACTCCGGCCTGTGGATAAAAACCCACAATCCCCCCAGAAACGCAGCTGAAGTGAAACCAAACTCTGATGAAACAACCCCTTCTAGGGGATGCGCGCGCTGTGGATAACTCCGCTCCCGCCGAAATTCACTGGCACGTTTCGGGCCGAAGCTGGTTCGTAGTGGGCCCGCAGCTGTTGCGGGGCGGAAGGGTGCGGCGTCGATAAGCGCATTGCCAAAGTGAAACCCCCAACGGCTGCTGGTCGCAGTGTTGGGGGTTAACCGGTGTTTTGTTCGAGTTTAGCGCCAGCCCATAGTCATGAGGAGGCCAACAATCATCAGGGCAAAGCCGATGGCGTAATTCCACGGGCCGAGATCCATCATGAACGGAATCAGCGGGCTGGCCAGATAATACACAACCATATACAGCAAGCCGGCCACGATGAGCGTAAACATCAGAATCTTGTACCACAGCGGTGTGCTGCTGGTGTTGATTTTTACCGGGGTGCGGTTGGCGGATGCACCCGAGGTAATCGGGGTGGAACTAGGGGAGACCTTTGATTTAGGCAACTTGAGTGCACCTTCCAAAAACTAAAACTACAGTGACGGTCGCGCGGCGAGTAGGCAAGGCAACGAGGCAAGGCGAACCACCACGGGTACTTCCCAACAACTTAGCAGGGACAACCCGAAGTGGAAATTAGTTGGCTCCCAGGAGGTTGAACGTGAACACGCCGACCGAGACCCTGCCGTTCTTTTGCAGGGGGGTTCCTGGCGCCGGGGACTGGTGCGCGATTTTGCCTTGGTCGATGAGGGAATTGGTGTCCACACGTTCTTGCGTGAGGTTGCCGTCCGGTCCTTCCCAACCTGCGGCGCGCAACGCGCCGATCGCCTGCCCAACATTCATGCCCACTAGGTTCGGAGTGGTTAACGCCCGACCATTGGACACCTGTACGGTCAGCTCGGCACCTTTGGAGGTTTGCGTCCCCTCGTGCTCGCCGGCGGGACCGATGACAGAAATTACCGTGCCTTCCGGCTCGGAGGAATCCACATATTCAACGTGCGGAACGAACTCCAGTGCGGTGAGGTTGCTTTCCGCAGTCGCCCAACGGCTCCCAGAAATAACAGGAATGCGCACTTTGGCAATGCCGGTGGAAACCGTCACCGTGATCGTGGTGCCCTTGGTCACTTGGGAACCAGCCGACGGCGACATTTCCACAATCTCGCCCTCGGGCACGGAATCCGACGGCGCCTCCTTAATCACCTCATCGAGCTTTAAGTCGGCCTTTTCCAGGATCTTTCGCGCCTCGTCGGCCTTCTTGCCGGTGACATTAGGAACCTCAGTGACCTCCTTACCGGAGGAAACAAACAGGGTAATGTCGCTACCTTTAGCTACGGAAGAGCCCGCATCTGGGTCAGTATTAATCACACTGCCGCGCGCGATTTCCGGATCTGTTTTCGTCTCTACGGTGACGCTGAATCCGGCTTCCTCTAGGCGCTTCACAGCAGCGGCCTCGCTGATGCCGGTGACTCGGGGAACGGACACTTGATCATTGGCGCTGATCCCGGTGCCGGTGATGTAGTCATATGCGAACACCCCAGCGATGCCCAAGATTACGACTGTGAGTGCGGACACCAGCCACACCACCCACCGGTTGCCTTTAGTATTCGATTCGGCTTCGAGCGGCGCGACCGCAAGATGTTGTGTGGGGGCGTTCGCCGCAAGCGCATGCTCTTCCGGCAGCATGACCGGCGGAATTGACCCTGGCGTGGGCGTCACCGAGATGTCTTGTGCGCTACCCATTTGGGTTGCAGTGGCCGCTAACGTGGGATTGATCGCTATGGCGCTGGTGAGATGCGCCTGCGCCGCGCGGGCTACCGCGTTTCGGCTGACCCGAGAGAAATCCTCCGCCAATTCCATCGCCGTTTGATACCGGTCCGCAGGGTTTTTGGCCATAGCCGTGAGCGCCACCGCGTTGACGTTCGTTGCCATGGTCGGCGAGAGCCCAGGGATGAACTCCGAGGGTGGCGGCGCAGTGTCCTGCACGTGCTGATAGGCCACGGCGAATGCGGTTTCGCCTTCGAACGGCGGCCGCCCCGCAACAATTTCGTAGAACACGCATCCAAGGGAGTAGATGTCAGATCGCGGATCGGTATGCTTGCCGCGTGCCTGCTCCGGGGAAAGGTATTGGGCGGTACCAATGACCGTGGAAGTTTGGGTCATCGCCGAACCCGCATCAGTGAATGCGCGTGCGATGCCGAAGTCCATCACTTTGACGGCGCCGGTGTTGGTAATCATGATATTCGCCGGCTTGATATCGCGGTGCACAATGCCCGCTTCGTGGGAAACCTCCAACGCTTCGCACACCGGAACGAGTACCTTCGCGGCGTCGGCAGGCGCGAGCGGGCCGTCTTCGATAACGATGTCGCGCAAGGTGCGTCCGTGCACCAGCTCCATCACGATGTACGGAACGGCCGTACCCTGGATTTCCGTTTCCCCGGTGTCATAGATGGATACGATCGCGGGGTGGTTGAGGCGACCGGAATTTTGCGCTTCCCGCCGGAAGCGTTCCTTAAACGTAGTGTCGCGCGCCAGTTCGAGGCGCATCATTTTTACGGCGACTGGGCGGCCAAGCAGCGTGTCTGTCGCGGCGTAGACGTCAGACATTCCGCCGCTACCAATGATGCTACCGAGTTCGTAACGATTCGAAAGAAGTTGCGCACTCACTGCTCGCTCTCCTCGGACTGTCCTGTGGACGGCGGGTTAGGGGCCGCGCTGGTTGGCGTAGGAACTTCCATCGTTGTTGGCGTTTGCGAGGGAAGGAACGGCAGCGCCGTAGGGAATGGGAACGTGTTCGAATTCGACGGCACAACGTCCGGTTGGGTTTGAATCGGTTGTTGCGGTTGTTGCGGCGCTACGGGCACCGACTGGTTCGGCTGATTGCTGGGATACTGCTGGCTGGGCACGTCCTCGGAAACATCTTCGGATGATGGCGTGGATTGTGTCGTCGTCGACTTCGGCGTGCTGGTCGGTGTCGAACCAGAGTTCATCACACTGAGCAGCAGCCATATGCCCACCGCGCCGATAGCCAGCACCAAAACCGCAAGCAAGGCGTAGATGCTGTTATTGCTGTTATTCGACTGGTCGTATGTTGGCCGCTGCGTGGAGCGCTGTTGCGACGGCACGCGCTGCCCGCCGGGCCCAGTTGGTCCGCTGGGGCCATTCTGCCCGCCGTGAGTCATCGGCTGTTGCATGCGCCGTTGCTGCAATTGGTGCTGCTGCAAACCACCCGTCGGATGCGGCGGCACGGGCGGCCCTTGGATGGGGCGCTGCGGCATCACACTCGTGCCTTGACGAACGCCAGTTGCAGGTTGCCGTTGTTGAATGTGCGTTTTGCTATTTGCGTTGTTGGTGCGTGGCTCGGGCGGTAACGGACGGTTGCCTTGGCGTACGGAAGCGATAGCCTGGGCTAACGCGCTGCCATCCTGGTAGCGGCGTTCCGGGTCTTTACGCAAGGAAACGCCAATGAGGTCGCGCGTGGGCTGCGAAATCTGCTCCGGAAGCGGGCGCGGCTGCTGGTTGATGTGCGCGATTGCCACCGATACTGAAGAGTCGCCGGCAAACGGTCGCCGCCCAGCGAGCATTTCGTAGCCCACTACGCCCAGCGAGTACACGTCCGTGGCGGCGGTAACTTGCTTGCCTTGGGCCTGCTCTGGCGAGACGTATTGCGCGGTACCCACCACCATGCCGGTGCGCGTCAACGGCACAGCTTCGGCAGCTTTGGCGATGCCGAAGTCAGCGATTTTCACCGTGCCGTCTTCCGCGATCAGCAGGTTGCCCGGCTTCATGTCGCGGTGGACCATGCCCATACTGTGGATCACAGCGAGCCCGTTTGCGGCCTGCTCCAAAATGTCTAGGGTTTCGGATTCATTAATGGATACGTCGTGCAACAGGCGTTCGGCGAGTGTTTCGCCGCGGACGTACTCCATGGCGATAAAGCAGAACGTGTTTCCGGAAGGGTCAGGCAACTCCCGGTAGTCGAATGTACGTACAACGTTGGGTGAGTCGATGCCCTCCGATGCTTGCGCTTCATTGCGGAAGCGGCTGAGGAACTCAGCGTTATCCGCAAACTCCGGCCGGAGCACTTTCACCGCAACTTCCTCATCGGTGCGCGTATCCGTGGCCAGCCACACGGTGGACATGCCGCCGTGACCGATTACATGTTGAAGCGCATAGTCTTCTCCAATGAGCTCTTGCAAACGCACTTGGGAATCAGTACTCATGTTTCACCTATTGCCTTTGCGCTGCATTGAGAACGGCGTGACCGATCGGTGCCGCAACAGAGCCACCGGTGGCAGCCTGACCACGGTCACCACCATTCTTTACGACGACCGCGACGGCAACGTCGGCATCGGGGTTAAACGCAATGTACCACGCGTGCGGATTAGAGTTTCGGGAATCTTCACCATGTTCGGCAGTACCGGTTTTCGAAGCCAAATGGTTCGTGCCGCCCGGCATAGCGCGTTCCGAGGAACGCATCATTTCTGTCAGCTGCCCTGCCACCTCAGTAGGGATTGCTTGGCCCAACTCCTTCGTCTTTGTCGCCCGCAGCTCGCTTAAGTCCGAGCGCAGGATGCGCTTGACCACAAACGGCTGCATCCGCATACCACCATTAGCGACGGTCGCGGCCACCACAGCGTTGTGCAGCACCGACATGCTCACGTCGCGCTGGCCGATCGAGGACTGTCCGCGCGCGGCGTCGTCACTCAAATCGCCGACGCGTCCCTTTTCCACCGGCAACCCGAGGTCGTAGGAGTCCTCCAGGCCGAACGCCTGCGCCGTTGATGTCAACGCGTCCGCGCCGATCGCCACGCCCATTTCCACAAACGCCGTATTACAAGACTTGGCAAACGCGTCAATCAACGTCGTGGTAGCACCAGAACCGCAGGACTGCCCACCATAGTTCTCCAGCGTGGTATTCGTCCCCGGAAGCGTAATTTCCGACGCCGCGGTGACCTGACTGTTCGGCGTGTAATCACCCTGCAACGCCGCAGCCGTAGTAATCACCTTGAACGTCGAACCCGGCGGCAACGTCTCCTGGGTGGCGTGATTCAACAGCGGCGATTCGGGATCCTGCGTCAGCTGCGCCCAGGTCGACTCCGCAGTCGCTGGGTCCACGATTGGTGCCGGATCGTAGCTAGGCGTAGACGCCATGGCCAACACCTCACCCGTGCTAGGGCGCAACGCCACTACTGCGCCAAGATAATTCCGGCTGGCAAGCTCGTTGTATGCCACGTCCTGCATAGCGGGGTCAATGGTCAGCTCAATGCTCGCGCCGCTGGCTTCCTTGCCAGTAATTGCGTCCCACCATTGGGTGGAAATCAGCGATGTGTCCGTGCCGTTGAGAATATCGTTGTAGCTTTGCTCAATGCCGGAGGCGCCATACACGTCCGAAATGTAGCCTTCGATCGGGCCATATGCGATCGGGTTGGTCACATATTCGCGGTGGTAGTAACCGTCTTCGTCCTTGTTGGACCGAGCCAACACCAACCCGCCAGCGGAAATCTGCCCGCGGGGTGTGGACTTCAGCTCAAAGAACTGGCGCCGGTTGTAGGAATTGTGGGCGTACTTTTCCTCTTGGAATACCTGGATCCACGAAAGATTCGCCAACAGCACCACGATCAACAGCAGGGAAAACACTGCTGCATTGCGGATGGACTTGTTCATGTTGATCATGAAGATACCTCCGCTTCCCGATGGGTCGTGTCAGAAATCCGCAGGATAATTGCCATGAGAATGTAGTTTGCCATCAGCGAAGAGCCACCCTGCGACATAAACGGCGTGGTTAAACCAGTCATGGGCATGAGCGCGGAAATCCCGGCGGTGACCACGAAAATCTGGATGGCTACCGTAAGCGCCAACCCAGAGGCAACCAGCTTGCCGTAAGAATCGTTGGTACGCAGCGCTGTATACATGCCGCGAGAAATAAACACGGCGAACAGGATCAACACTGCGGCGATGCCGAACAGGCCCAATTCTTCGGCCACGGCGGCGAGGATAAAGTCGGAAAACACCACGGGAATCAAATGCGGGTAGCCCTGGCCTAGGCCGGTGCCGTCCAGCCCGCCCCAAGACATGCCGAACAGCGCCTGGGAAAGCTGGTAGCCCGCCCCGTTGGGATCCGCCAACGGATCCCAAAAGTTAGACACACGCGCCTGAATCTTGCTGGAAATCTGGTAGACGGCGAACCCGCCGATGCTCACCAAAATAAGCCCAATGATGAGCCAGGAAGCACGGTTCGCCGCCAAGTAAAACATGCCCAACACCGTGCCGAACAGCAGCAAAGCAGGTCCGAAGTCGTTCTCGCCGGCCATGATTAACAGCGCCACAAACCACACACCGAGGATCGGTGCGAGGTCACGAACGCGCGGAAAATCCATGCCCAGGATGGTCACGCCGGCGCAGTCAAAGAGGGTGCGCTTGCTGTTGAGCAGCTGGGCGAAAAACAGCAGCAGCATGATCTTGGAGAACTCGCCGGGCTGGATGGACAGCGGGCCGATGGTAATCCAAATGTCTGCGTCAGCATCCATGTTTGTTGGCCACACCATAGGCAACGCTAAGAAAATAAGGCCGAACAGGCCGAGCACGAACGAGAACTTTTTCAGCGAGCGGTAATCGTTCAAAAAGACCAGTACAAGCACCATGAGGGTGACGCCAACAAACGTCCACATCACTTGCCGCGGCGCGAGGTCAACATTCGGCAGGGTGGCGTCAATGCGGTAGACCATGACAAGGCCAAGACCGTTAAGGATCGCCGCCACCGGCAACAAGATCTGATCCGCGTGCGGTGCCTTCCAACACATCACCCCATGGGCGATCAGGAACACGGTGATAAAGCCACCGATTAGCGTGAGGATATCGCTGGTGAGGTTGCCGCTGAGCGAAATCTCAAGATTAATAACAGCGACCCCCACGATCAGTGACGCGAGGATCAAAAGGCCAAGTTCTAAGCGGCGCATTCGTAGGCGCTCGAGCACAATCATGACGCCTCCCGACAATTCACTCCAGGTTTGTTTGTCTCCGCAGGTTCATTGGGTTTTTGCTTGCACAACGGTAGGGCATCTTCCGCCAAGCGGTTCATCTGGTTAAGAACAGAATTATAAGATCCCGCTGGCAGAGTAGCAATATCTCTGCGCGATTCCGGAAGATCGGTCAGTTTAAATGGGCGGCAGCTCGTGTTCGCAGTGGTGCCGGGGTCAAGCGTGGTCAGGGCGCCACTATCGTTGATACAAGCCGTTTGAAAGTTACTATGCAATGAATATCCAAACACGTCACGGCTTAAGCCTCGTTCAATCACCAACGAACCGTTGCTTTCCGCCACATAATAGGTGTTTCGGATGTGGTTGTAGCCAAACCAACCACCGACAGCCAACCCGGTGATCAACCCGAGGCTGATCCACAGGGTGAGCCTGCGGCCTCTCCGCGGTTTCTCTGGGGCGGGTTCCTCAAACGGTTGTGGTTGTTCTATCGCCGGAGCGAGCGCAACCGCTACACCCGAAGAGGGATGCATATTTGCTGCCCTGCCAGCGGCGGTGTCAGGACGGGGGGATTCCGGCTCACTGGCGTTGAGCGCACCAGCGGTTACAGGAATCGTGGGAACATGTGTTCCGTGAGTATTATCACCGGGCACAATGTCCGCGACCACGACCGTGACATTGTCCGGCCCACCCGAGCGCAAGGCGAGCTCCACGAGGCGTTGCGCGGCGTCGGCAGGCGTGCCTTGCTGCATCGTCTCCTCAATGGTGGCGTGCGTCACTGGGTCCGACAATCCATCCGAGCACAGCAGCAACCGGTCCCCAACCTCAGCATCAAGCACAGACACCGTAGGTTCTACAGGTCGGCCGGTATACGCCTTCAAAATCAGCGAACGCTGCGGGTGCGTAGACACGTCTTCGGGGTCGAGCTTGCCCTCCGCAACCAAGGACTGCACAAAGGTATCGTCCGTAGTGATTTGCTGCAGGACGCCGTGTCGCAAACGATAACCCCGAGAATCACCCACATGGCACAAGCCGAAATTGTGGCCATCAAACATCAGCGCGGTGAGCGTAGTCCCCATGCCATTGGTCTCTGGTGCCTCGCGCACCCGTTTCGCTATCGCATGGTTGCCGTCATCAGCAACCGACGCTAACAGCGCCAACATATCGTTGTCGCCGGGGTGGCGATCCAACTGCTTGACGTGCTGAATCATCAGCTGGGAGGCGATTTCACCAGCGGCGTGGCCACCCATACCATCCGCAAGCGCGAGGAGGTGGGGGCCGGCATATGCTGAATCTTCGTTGTTCCCGCGAACTAAACCTCTATCTGAGGCAACTGCGTAATTGAGTTTCAGCATTTAGGGTTCGAGCCTTACTGTGGTGCGACCGACGATGATATCAACGCCCACATCGACGCGTTCCGGTTGATCAATGCGGTACCCGTTGACAAACGTGCCGTTACGGGAAGACAGATCCTCAACAAACCAGTCCGCGCCACGACGGAACAACCGCACGTGCCGCGCGGACGCGTAATCGTCTTGAATAGGGAATGAACAATCTGGGCTACGGCCAAGCGTCAGCTCATCAACACCGTCAACCTCGACGTACGTGTCTTTCAGCGGACCCTCCGTGACCATCAAAATGCGCGCTGGGCCCGACTTGCTTGACCTGCCAACAGCACGCGGAGGCGATGAACTCGCCCCACCAATAGCGTCTGCCGACGCCGCGAAATGCGCGTCCGCGCGCAGCGCACGCAACGCCATGAAAACGAAGAACCACAGTAAGACCAACAGGCCAATGCGGAAGGCAAACAACACGAAGGTATCCATGTGGGTCTCCTAGCTTTACGTCGAATTAGCCGCTGATACGAACTTCAATGTAGGAATGGCCGACGGCAATGACGTCACCATCAGCCAGCAGCCAGTTTTCCACCGGCATACTATTTACCGTAGTGCCGTTGGTTGACTGCAAATCAACCAGCACCGCATCACGGCCGTCCCACGTCACTTCCGCATGCTGGCGGGAAACACCAGTGTCCGGCAAACGTAAGTCAGCGTCTACACCGCGCCCGATGATATTCGAACCTTCCTGAACTTGGTAGGAACGATTAGAACCATCTTGGAGCACCAATAGCACCGTAGGGAAATTTTGCAGGTGCGGCGCAGGGACAATCTCCGTAGCAGGCTCTTCTTGGACGTGTTGCTGTCCATGCGGCTGATGCAATGGGGGCAACCCCGGAGGTGGGGCTTGCGGCATCGGCGGCTGATGCATCGGCTGCATGGGCTGATGCATCTCAGGTTGAGCCGAATGCTCCGGCTGGTAGGAGGGAGGCTCTTGGTAGGAGGGGGGTTCCTGGTGGAATGGGGAGGGATCCGCCGAAGGCTGATGCATTGGTGGCTGCGCCGGTTGCAGGAAAGTTTCCGGATTCGCCTGATAGCCGCCGCTTGCACTCCCTAAGGAGGGGGATTGCGCACTTCCGTGGACACCAGCGCCTCCGGCCGCGTCAGAATACCCCTGTTGGCCATACTGATGACCATAGGAGGATTGCTGAGGCTGCTGTTGTGAGTCCGATTCTTTTCCTAGAAATCCGCTTGTAACGCCAGGATTTGGATTTGAGGTTGAACGTGCTTTGAGTTGTCCGGTCCGCAAACTGCCGTCCAGCGTGATAAACACAACCACAGGCCCCGCCAGTGACCACCCTTTATTCCTGGCAAAACGTCCCATGCGGTCCGCAAAATCGGCCGGCAATGATGCATTATGCGAGGAAAGGTTGAGGAAGTCCTTAGTACTTACTGAAACTTCGAAAAAGTTTGGAGCGAGGACTCCGCCACCATTGGCTTGAGAAAGATTGTCTTCTGTTTCTTGTTTGAGGAGTTCTTCCAGCTCAGCAGGGACAACCTTGCCTCCAAATACGAAAGCGAAACCGTTGTCCAAGCCACGCTGAAGGGCACTGTCCAGCTTGGCAATTCGGCCCATTACGGACACGTTCAGGCCACCTTTCTTTAGATTCGAGCAGTAGTTGAATGACAAGGTCAATGCGACCAGTATATGTGTTTTAGGCAAGAGGATTGAAGAGGCGACTGAGCAGGGGTTTTTGGGGGGACCTCAGGAAAACGCTATGTGGCCTGCGGATTTGACGGTTTGGAGCAGCACCGTGCTATCGTATTGAAGTCCACAGCGACATCAAACCACTCGGGCGAGTGGCGGAATGGCAGACGCGCTGGCTTCAGGTGCCAGTGTCCTTCGGGACGTGGGGGTTCAAGTCCCCCTTCGCCCACTATGTTGAAGAGCCGCAACCTAGTACTAGGTTGCGGCTTTTGCATTGTCGCTTATCTGCTTGCGGGGGTCGGGTGATCGGATGTGCACTATTGAAATCACATTCGTTTTCAATAAGGTTAAATAAAAATGCTGGTTGATTGGTTGATTTTCAGTAGCGTTTTCAACTAGAGTTCCTTATTGGAATGGGGAAGTGCCCTATTCATGGCAGCCGCTTTAAGGTTGTACTCGAAAGGAATACCATCACCATGGCACACAAGATTCATGAGAATCATGACCACGAGCACGGCGAAGGTTGCGGCCACGTAGCCATCCCGCACGGGGACCACGTTGACTACGTTCACGATGGCCACCTGCACCACAAGCACGAAGACCACTGGGACGAATGCGTTTCCGAAGGGCATCACATTCATGAAAATCATGACCACGAGCACGGCGAAGGTTGCGGCCACGTAGCCATCCCGCACGGGGACCACGTTGACTACGTTCACGATGGCCACCTGCACCACAAGCACGAAGACCACTGGGACGAATGCGTCGGTGCCTAGCGCAGGTTTCGCGGCGTCGATAAGCCCCTTCGCTTAGCTAAGGAAAGCGAGGGGGCTTCGGTGTGCGATGGGCGCTAGGTGTTGGCCTGAATGAACGCCTTCACGGTAGCAACGTCGTTGGGGAGATCCACTACGCGACGCGGGGCCGCCATAATCTCGCGGAAGCGCTCCGGGAGGTCGGGTTCGGCACCGGTAGCCTCGATAATGGTTTCGGTGAATTTCACGGGCAGGGCGGTCTCAAGGCAGACAATTGGGGTATCCACCTGGTCGCGCAGCTGGCGGGCTACGTGGATGCCGTCGGCAGTGTGGGGGTCCACAAGCACGCCGCAGCGGGTGTGGCAATCCCGGATCGTGTTCACTCGGTCCGCGTGGGAAGAATGGCCCGAAAGGAAGCCGTAGGTGGACGCGGCGGCAGGGAACGCGGGGTCGTCGCTCAGTGAGAACCCGCCAGCCTTGACGCGTTCGCCGAAAAGTTCGGCGGTGCGGTCGGCATCTCGGCCAAGAAGGTCGAAGATAAAACGTTCGAAATTAGAAGCGCGAGAGATGTCCATCGAAGGGCTGGAAGTTTCCAAGGTTTCGGCGGAACTGCGCACTCGGTAGTTGCCGGTGCGGAAGAACTCATCAAGGACGTCGTTTTCATTGGTGGCAACGATGAGGCGGTCAATGGGTACGCCCATGGACCTGGCAATGTGTCCCGCGCAAATGTCACCAAAATTCCCGGTAGGAACCGCAAAACTGACGCGTTGCTGGGGTGAATCCGTCGTGCGGATCCAGCACGAAATGTAGTACACCACCTGCGCCACAAGCCGTGCCCAGTTGATGGAGTTGACGGCGCCGATGTTGTGCTCACCTTTGAACACGAGATCGGCGGATACGGCTTTCACTACGTCTTGGCAGTCATCGAATACGCCATCGAGTGCAATGTTGTGGATGTTTTCATCTTGCAGGCCGAACATTTGGGCCTGTTGGAAGGGGGTCATCCGGCCGGCCGGCGTGAGCATAAACACAGAAATTCCAGGGCGGCCGCGCATGGCGTACTCCGCGGCGGAACCGGTATCTCCGGAGGTAGCGCCCAAAATGTTGAGTGTTTCGCCGCGGCGCCGCAACTCATATTCGAACAATTCGCCGAGTAGCTGCATCGCCATGTCTTTAAACGCCGCCGTCGGCCCCATGGACAAATGCCCAATGTATATGCCCGGCTCCAATTCGGTAACCGGCACGATCTGCGGGTCCGAAAACTTCGGGTACGTGTAGGCCCGCTCGCAGATCGCTTTCAGGTCTGGCGCCGGAATATCGGTGATGAAGAGTTGTAATACCTCAGCAGCCAATGCTGCATAGCCCTGGTCGGCGAGCACGCCCCGCCAATGATTCAGCGTTTCCGTGTCCACCTGAGGGTATTCCACCGGTAGGTACAATCCGCCGTCAGGCGCGAGCCCGCCGAGCAGGATATCGGAAAAACTAGCTGGTGTACGGGAAGCATCACGCGTTGAAATGTAGTCCACGCCATAAACCTTACTGAATGGCTTGGAAATGCTTATGCCAGTGTCACCGTTGCCAGCACATCGTCCCCTGGGGACGGGCTGCCCGCCATGGGTTCTTGTGTGACCATCACCTTCATCGTGCCGGGCGGGATCAGCATCCACGCATCCTCCGCTGGAGTTTCGTGCAGCATGCCCGCGGATTCCATGTCTCCGTTTTCCATAACCGCCCACACTTGGGCCGTCATGCCATCGTCGAGGGAAGGCATACCATCTACGGTGAGGCAGCCTTCGCCCATAGTGTCGGATACGGCGACGTGGATCTCGGCGCCCATCATGTTCGATTCACCGTGGCGAACATCACTGGCAGTCATGATTTTATCCATGCGCGCCTTTCCCGGAGACAGCGTCGCGGAACTGGCCGGCGGTGCGGATGGTGAGGCGTGCGTGGTTTCCTTCTGTGGGGTGTTGTTGACGTTTCCGGCCCACCAAACTCCGGCGCCAGCGAGCATGACTACCGCTGCTGCAGCCGCGAAGAATGTGGTGGTTGGCCGTCGGCGCGAGGTGATGGACGCAACCTGGGGTTCGGCGGCAATCCGGTTCATGATTTCGTCGCGGAGTGCGGGCGGAGGCGTGATTGGGGCGGCAGCGTACAATAACGCGTCTTCTGCCTGGGATAACGCGGGTTCATTGGCTAGGGCATCGTCGAATGCATCGCGGGTCATCGTGCCGCTCCTTTCGTGTTCATGATCGCACGTAACTTCCGCAATCCGTCTCGCACTCGGGTTTTTGCCGTTCCGAGGGGGATTTCCAGGTTTTCGGCAAGTTCTTTGTGCGTGAAGCCGTGGAAATACGCCAGCATTACAGCAGTGCGGTGGGGCTCGCCAATACTATCGACGGCCGCGCGAAGCTGCGCCGCTTCCAGCGAAGCGACGGCTTCGTCCTCTACAGACGCGGACCAAGTGGCGTTTTGCAATTGGTAGTCCGCATGGTCACGGCCTTGGGCTGCTCTGTATGAACGAAGACGGTCGATGGCTCGCAGCCTCGCGAGGCGAAGCACCCAGGACTGGGCGCTGCCCCGCGAGGCGTCGAACTCGGCGGCACGACGCCACACCTCAACGAATACTTCCTGCATGACTTCCTCGGCCTGCGCCCGTTCCCGCAGAATCTGGGTGCATAAACCCAGTACGCGGGGCGCGAGCGCGTCGTACAGTGACGCGAACGATGCGGTGTCTCCGCCCGCTGCACTGGTCAAAAGCTGCTCGCAATCGACGGGCTGCATGGATTCCATACTGGCCGAGACTAATGCATGCATGAAGAAAATGAGGATTCAGCGCAGGCGAAGCGCCCGCTACTTCTTTTCCATGGAGTCAGTTTTCTCCATCGAGTCGGACTTCTCCATGGAATCCATCCCGTCGGTCTTTTCCATCGAGTCGGTCTTCTCCATGGAATCCATCCCGTCGGTCTTTTCCATCGAGTCCATGGTGCTGGAAGTCTCGGGGACGGTGGACATCGTGGGGGCTGTGGTTTCTCCGCAGGCGGCGAGACCGAGGCTAGCTACAGCGATGACGCCAACCGCAAGCTTGGTTCGAAGATGAGTGCGCATAATGCTCCTTAGTTACATGGGTTACGCCGGAAACCGGCGTGTTTATGCTGTCGTTTCTTCTTACGGAGACGACCCAAATTTTGGATTGCAATCCGATGGCTGCTTGTGGTCCGTACATACCCACAGATGCTCCGCAGCAACGCGCGAACAGACGCCATATTGTGTGCTTCCGCAGTGGTAAGGGTCCTCAAGCTTCCACATCTATGCAGGTGGCTGGTGTTTTGTTGGGGCGCTGGTGCGGGGCGTCGTCGATAATCGTTGTACGTAGTAAGGATCTTGTTGTGTTTGAACTCGCGGTGATTGGGCTGATTGGTGGCATAGTCACTGGCGTTTCGCCCTGTATTCTTCCCGTGTTACCAGTCGTGTTGGCTGTCACCACAAGCCAAGGACGGCGCCCCCTGCCGGTAGTTGCGGGCATTGCGGTGAGCTTTGCCCTGATTACATTGTTGGGTACGGTGGCGCTCCAGGCGCTGGGCTTGCCGGATTCCACGCTCCGGTGGGTCGGCATCACCATGCTGGTGCTCGTGGGGCTCGGTATGATCGTGCCGCAGCTAGGCAAGCTCATCGAAGCACCGTTCCAGAAATTGCCGCGGTTGACGGCGTTGCAAACCAAAACCCGTGGCAAAGGCGGATTCCTCGTCGGTCTCGCTCTCGGCGCGGTGTATGTACCTTGCGCTGGCCCAGTGTTGGCGGCGGTCACTGTTGCGGGCGCGACTGGGGAGATCGGCTGGAACACGGTGGTACTTACGGTGGCGTTTGCAATTGGTGCGTCGGCTCCCATGCTGATATTCGCAAAGATCGGCGATCGCCTAGGTGCGGGGCACAACACTTCCGTGCACCGTGTGGCGGGGATCGTCGTGTTGGCGCTGGCTGTGGCGCTTGTGTTTGACGCTCCCGCTGCGGTGCAGCGGGCCTTGCCGGACTGGACGGCCGGGGTGCAACGCTCGCTCGGGGAAAACAAAGCTGTTCAAGACGTGCTTACCGGCGCGAGTAGCGCTGCTGAGGGAACGCTGGATCATTGCCGCCGCGGCGAACCAGATCAGTTGCGCGATTGCGGCCCAGCGCCGGAGTTTGAGGGGCTGACGGGCTGGACAAACACCGCGGAACCGATTGGTGTGAATGATGGCAAGGTCACGCTGGTGGACTTTTGGGCCTACGCCTGCATTAACTGCCAGCGTGCGAATCAGCATGTGACCAAGTTGTATGACGCGTATAAGGACGCCGGATTGCAAGTGGTTGGCGTTCACGCTCCCGAGTACGGCTTCGAACGCGAGCTTGCAAATGTGCAGGCCGCTGCGAAGGAGCAGGGCATCAACTATCCGGTGGCCCAGGATAATGATTTTATTACTTGGAAGAAGTACAACAACCGCTATTGGCCCGCGCATTACCTGGTGGACGCTGAGGGTAAGGTTCGGCAGATTCATGAAGGTGAGGGGGCATACGCGGAGACGGAAACGCTGGTGCGGGAGCTGTTGAAGCAGGCCAACCCAAACGTGAAGCTGCCGGAGCCCGTGGAGGATGGTGCCGCGGATGCAGTGACGCGTGACCGCAACCCGGAAACGTACCTTGGTACGCAGCGCGCGCAGTTCTATGAGAACCAGGGCTACACGAACGGTACGCACACGTTTACGGATAACGGTGGTGAATTGGATCGGTTTGCATATCGGCTTAGTGGTACCTGGAACCTTTCCGAAGATGCTATCGAACCAAAAGAAAATAGCGCGAAACTAAAGCTGAACTATCACGCGTCGCTCGTACAGGTGGTCGCATCCGGCACTGGCAAAATTTCCGTGACACGCGCTGATGGAACCAAAGAAACTTTCGAAGTCCCGAAAACCCCTGGTACCGTGGATATTGTGAAGGTTTCCACGGCTCAGGAGGGCGTGCTCACCATCGACGCGGAGCCCGGAATCCGCATGTATTCGTTAACATTCGGCTAAAACGGAAGGTATGAAAGTCCAAGATCTCTTCCGCGACTTCGCTCTTCGCCCAGCGGTGGCGGCGCGTATGCTGCCACCGCTGACGCATCAGCAATTGAATACGCACCTTGGCCAGCACCCGAACAGTATTGCGTGGTTGCTGTGGCATGCGGGGCGTGAGGTAGACACACAGTTTGCCGAACTCAGTGGCGAGGAGGAGGTTTGGACTTCCCAAGGCTTTCGAGAACGTTTTCGGCTCGGACCTATCGGTGACACCATGGGCTACGGGCACACTCGCCTCGACGCTGCAAGGATTGTCGTTGACAACCAAGAGCTCCTGGTCGAATACCTAGCGGCCACGCTGGATCGTTGCGTCGCGTATGTGGATCAGCTCGAAGAGGAACACTGGGATGACGTGGTGGATCATTCGTGGGAGTTTCCAGTTACTCGCGCGACTCGTCTCGTATCCCTCGTCGATGACGCCGCTCAGCATGTCGGCCAAGCGGCGTTTGTGGCGGGCGCGCTCGCCACAGCATCCGATTCATAGTTCCTGGTAGCGGGCCAGCGCGTCGCGCCGTTCCTCAGCATGATCCACAATGGGCAGCGGGTAGTCTGCGGGGAGGTTACGCAATGCATGGATGTCTGCGGCGGGCGTATTTGCTAATTCGGGAACCCAGCGGCGAATATACTCCGCTTGCGGATCAAATCGTTTCCCCTGCGTTTGGGGGTTAAACACGCGGAAATATGGGGAGGCGTCCGTGCCGGTGCCCGCGCACCATTGCCAGGAGTGCTGGTTGCTAGCCTCATCAAAATCTACCAGCATGTCGCGGAAATACTGGGCGCCAAGCTGCCATGGTAGGTGCAGGTCTTTGGTGAGAAAACTGGCCACCAGCATGCGCACGCGGTTATGCATCCAGCCGGTGGCCGCGAGTTGCCGCATGCCCGCATCCACGATGGGGTAACCGGTCGTGCCGTCTTTCCAACACTCAAAATCAACGGTTGGTTCATCCCAACGAAAGTTTGCGAATTTTGGGTTCACATCCTGGTCGGTCGTCTCCGGCCGGTGGAACAGAAAATCCGCGTAAAATTCCCGAAACGCGAGTTCACGTGTGAATGCCTCCCGATCTTCCACGGGCGCGTCCGCGCACTGGCTCAGAGTTTCCAACAGGCCGCGGGGGTGCAGCGCACCCAGCGCGAGTAGATGAGAAATACGCGAGGTACCGTCCAAATCCGGCCGGTCCCGCTGCGTGGCGTAACCTTCTAATCGGCATTGCAGAAAGTCCAGCCAGTGCTCCCACGCGGAGCCGCCCGCGTCGGCGAGATTCGGCGCGTCCCAACCGCATGCGGACCAGGCGCGATAGAACGGGGTAAACACTTTGTAGTGCCCACCGGTGCCGGTACGAAGTGTTCCGGGCGCGACGGCGTAGCCGCAATCCAAGGATTCCATGACGCCCGTACCAAGCTCATCTGCTACGCGTTTATCGCGCCGTAGCCCATCTGGGGTGTAATCCGCCGTGACGATAACCCGTTCGGGTTTCGCGGCGACAATGTCTTCCGGACGCGCCCGCTCGAGTTCCAGCCCACGTTCGCGTAGTTCGATTGCGAGTTCGTTGAGTGCCACCGCGCGAGTTGCCGCCTGAAAGGATGATCGGGGTTTTGGTCCGGCGTAGATTACGCGCAGGTTCGCCGATGCCATGGCGGCCTCCAACCCCGGATGGTCAAAGGCCCGCAGGTCGTTCCGGAGCCACAGGATCGTCAGGTTACTCACAGTACCCATTTGCCCCAGCGCAGCGCGGACGTCATCAGTGCGGCGTAGTTGCTGCGTTCCATGTTCGCAGGACCAGAGATGGGCAGGAAGCGTTGTTCGGCGATGGTCCGCGATTCCGTGTACTTTAACAAGCCGCCGTCCGCGTGCCGACGCCCCGAACCGGATGACTTCCAACCACCCATCGGCGCATCAATGCTTCCGAACGCGGCTGCGAATCCCTCGTTAATATTTACGCTGCCCGCGTGCAGCTGAAGCGCGATGTTCCAGCCGGTGTGCGGGGCGGCAAACACCGCAGCATTGAGCCCATATTCGGTGTCATTGGCCCGGCGAATCGCCTCCTCAATCGACGGGACTTCCTCGATAAACACTACTGGGCCGAATACTTCCTCGCGGTACAAGCGTGCCTCCTGCGGAACCTCCACCAGGATCGTGGGAGAGAGGTAGGCTTCGCCCAGCTCCGGAAGCCGAGTACCGCCGGTGAGGATGCGTGCGCCGAGATTCAGGGCGTCGTCAATCATGTCCACAGCGCGGTCCACCTGCGCGGGCGAGATCATGGAGCCCATGTCCTCGGTCCAGCCGCCGCCACCGATACGCAAGGCCTGCGTCGCGGCGACAAAACGTTCAGTAAACGCCTCAGCGATATCCTCGTGTACGTAAATTCGTTCGATGGAAATGCAGAGTTGGCCGCTGTTGGAAAAGCAGGCGCGAACGGCATCCGCGGCGGCGCGGTCAAGGTTTGCGTCGGGGGCGACGATCAGCGGATTCTTGCCGCCCAACTCCGCCGAAAAGTCGATAAGACGTTCGCCTGCGATTGCGGCGAGTTTGCGGCCTATCGCCGTGGAGCCGGTAAACATGAGGTAGTCGGCCTGCTGGGCGATCTCCGTGCCCACGACTTCGCCGCTGCCTGTGACCACCTGGAACAATTCCAGCGGCAGCCCAGCCTCCACTAATAAATGCACCCCCAGTAGTGCGGTAAACGGCGTTTGGGAATCCGGTTTCAACACCACCGCGTTGCCAGCAAGGAGCGCCGGAATCGCATCTGAAATGGAAAGGGTGAGCGGGTAATTCCATGGTGAAATAATCCCGACCACGCCTTTCGGACTGTGGTCCACCACGGTGCGGGTAAGTCCCGGCAGGGCGCCCTTTGCGCGCCGCGGTTTGAGCAGACGGCCGGCCCGTCGTGCATAATGCCGTGCCGTGATGGCAACATCGAGGACTTCATCAAACGCGCTTGCCCTGTTTTTGCCGGTTTCAGCCTGAATCACATCAAGTAATTCGTTTTGGCGTTCAAGTACTAGGTCGTGGAACCGGAGCATTATTTTGCAGCGGTCAGCTATCGGGGTGGTTACCCATGCAGCCTGGGCGTTTCGCGCGGCGTCGAAAGCCGTGCGAGTGTCGGCGGCGGAACTCGCGGGCACTTCGCCGTAGGTTTCGCCGGTACGGGGATCAGTGACGGTAATGGAGGCTACGGTGCTGGTCATGCCTCACCAGGATAGTCGCAGGGCAGCAACCGGTGCTAGCAAAACCTAGTCACGGCATCCCCACGCTGGGCAAGCCCAACCTACACTGGGTGCTATGCGATCAATCTTTATTTCCGGAGCAAGTGCAGGCATTGGACGAGCAGTAGCAGAGAAGTTTTTGGCGGCCGGGTGGATGGTCGGCGCCTACGATATTCAATCGGTAGATTACGACCATAAAAACCTGGTCAAAGGACACCTTGACGTTACCGATCCGGAATCCTGGGACCATGCCCTCAAGGATTTTGTAAAACACACCGGCGGCAGTATTGACGTGCTGGATAATAACGCCGGCATTATTGCCGATGGCCCGTTAGCCTCGCTCACCCCAGCTCAAGTGCAGGCGCAAATAGACGTGAACTGCGCGGGCGTGACGCTGGGTGCGCGCGCGGCGAAGCGTTACCTGCGGCGCGGATCCACGGTGGTGAACATGGGCTCCGCGTCCGCGATTTACGGGCAGCCCGGAATCTCCGTGTATTCGGCCAGCAAGTTCTACGTTGCAGGTCTGACGGAGGCGCTGAACCTCGAGTGGGCGCGGGATAACGTGCGCGTGGTGGCTATTTGGCCGCTGTGGGCGAAAACGAAGCTTGCGGATGTGCAGGCGCCGTCTGCCCGCCGCCTGGGTGTCCGTATTACCCCGCAGCAAGTTGCGGATGTGGTGTGGGAGGCTGTGCATCCTCGGAACCGGTGGCAGCGCGGCCGCATTCATTACGGCGTTTCCGCGCTCGATAAACTACTGTATTCTTCGCGCAAGTGTTCGCCTGGACGAGTGGCGCGGCTGCTTACCAAGGTGGTTGCGGGATGACACCCTGGTTGGCCACCGCGGAACGCATCGCCCGCGCCGCGCACGCGAATCAACTGGACAAATCGGGCGCGCCGTACATTCATCACCCGGAGCGCGTTGCCCGGATCACCGCTGGTATTACCCCGTCCGAGGTAGCGTGCGCGGCTGCGTGGCTGCATGACGTGATCGAGGATACTGCCGTGACCACTGCGGACTTGCGGCACGAAGGCATTCCTGAAAACGTCATTGAGGTGGTGGATTTGATGACGCACCGCGCCGACGAGGACGTGGATACCTACATGAACCGCCTGCGCACAAACCCCTTGGCAAAGGCCGTGAAGGTCGCCGATTTGATTGACAATTCCTCACCCGCGCGTATCGACGCCCTCCCTCCCGCACTGCAAACCCGCCTGCGGGCGAAGTACCACCACATGTGGGAATTGCTGTTGGGGGAGGGGTAGTTCTCGCGTTATCCGATACGTTTTCCACCTTCAAGGGTGATCAGGCGATCGCATTGCAGGGCTTCTTGCTGGTAATGCGTCGTGATGAGCACGCCGACCCCGCGGGCTGCCGCCACTCGGAGCGTTTTCCACAGCATGGCCCGGGAGAGCGCATCCATGCCGGAGGTGGGCTCATCCAAAATGATCAATTCGGGGTCGTGGCTTAGCGCGCATTCCACCGCGAGGTTGCGTTGCGCGCCCAGCGGCATGCGGTGCACCGGCACTCGGGTGCCGTTGAACAGCGAATCCTGGTGTGGAACTCCGAACACGCTCGTGGTGAAGTCTAGGTTTTCTTGTGCGCTCAAGCTGGGGTACAGGCCCAAGCTTTGCGGCACGTACCCCAAGCGGGCCCGTGTGCGGCGGTCCGGAGTATGACCAAACAATGCCACAGTGCCACTCGTGGGACGATCCAATCCGAGCAGCAACCGGATCAACGTGCTTTTACCCGCGCCATTGCTGCCGATTAACCCCACAATCTCACCGCTGGTCACGTCCATGGATACCCCGTCAAGTGCGGTGAACGTGCCAAACTTTTTGGAAACCCCGGTCACCTCGACGAGGGTGGTCCCATGGGGCAGGGGCGGTGCCGCGTTCGGTGCGTCGGCCGGTGCCGCGTCCGCGGGGGCGTTGCGCAACAGCATGGCCACCGTGGCTAAGTCGAGGTCAAAGGCCGCGTTGGTCATGCCGGCTGGGGCGGGGGCGTCTGATGCTGGGGACCAGTGATACATGGTGGTGCCGCGCCGCCAGGTGCGCGTCGAGGAAGTGTCCAGTACTGTGCCCGTTTCAATCGGTTGCTTCCACAGTGAACCGGGGGCGCTTGCGCATATGTCCGCGGGGGTGCCGGAAGCTAGGCAGCTACCGGCGTCGAGGAGGAATACGGCGTCGGATTGTTCCGCCTCGTCAAGGTAGGTGGTGGCTAGGATGACGGTGCTGCCTTCCTGCGCGGCTTGCCTGATCAGCGCCCACATCGCGGCTCGGCTCTGGGGGTCCACGCCGGTGGTGGGTTCGTCGAGGAGCAGCAGCTGCGGCTGGGGCAGCATTGCCATCGCAACGCCGAGTTTTTGCCGCATGCCACCGGAAAGCCGTCGTCCGATGACGCCGCGTGCGGGAGTGAGGTCCGCAGCGTCGAGGAGCTGCATTGTTCGCTGCTTTGCGACGCCGCCGGGCACGCCATACGCATTCGCAACAAACTCCAGGTTTTCCGCAACGGAAAGGTTCTCCCATACCCCTGAGCTGCTCGGTTGATAGCAGACGTTGTGCCGGGCTAGTCCGCTCTGCGTGGCTAGGTAGCGCAGCAGGCCTGTTTTGCCCGCGCCATCGCCGCCGATCAGGGTGGACACCGTCCCTGGCTCGAATGAACCGGTGAAATTGCGCAGGCCGTGGGGCAACGTGAGGTCGCGCACGGTAATCATCGTGTGGCACCCCCGCGGCGCAGAATGGCGTGCATGCGAAGCGTGGCCGCGCCAAACACCAGTACCGCCATCAACGCTAGGATGGCCACCGAATCGGTGATTTGCCCCAGGGAAGTATTCCGCAGCATGATGCCTTGGGCGGCGTGGTTAAACCAGGTCAGCGGCAAAATGTAGCTTATCCACCGCACCCACACCGCCATGGATTCAATGGGGAAGATCAGTCCGCACAGCAGCACCTGCGGCATGACCAACATGATGGCGAGTTGGATTGCTTGGCCGGTGGTCTGGGACAGGGAGGAAATGAAAATCCCCATGCCAAGAACCACAAACAGGAACAACACGGCCACAACGCCGAAGCGCCACACGCTCCCAGTAAACGGCACATCAAACATCCAGGTGGCAACGAAGGTGATGAGCACGATGTCCAGTAGGGCCAACACGAAATAGGGGAGGATCTTGCCCACGATGATTGCGAACGGCCCGAGCGGCATGACGGCGAGTTGTTCGAGGGTGCCGGTTTCCCGCTCCCTGACCAACCCGATGCTGGTGATGATCACGCCGATAAACGTGAGGATCAACCCGATGAGTCCGGGGACCATGACCCAGGAGGTCTTTAATTCTGGGTTGAACAGCACCGTGGATACTGTCTCGAAGTTGAGGTTTTCCGCGGCGTCGGGAAGCTTTGGCGGTGGATTTCCCTGGCCGGGGTTGAATTGTTCGAAGGCGGTGCGGGCGTCGCTGAGCTTGGCGCGGCCATCTTCAATGATGGTGTGGATCCACGCTTGCTGCGCCGACTGCGCCGAGAATAGTAGCGAACCGTCAATGTACATGTGGTTGTGGGCGCTCAACGCCTCGCCCGCTGTCGGGGTTTCCGCAAAAATCACGGCATTGTAGGTGCGATCCCGCAGCAACCCCTCGATATCCTCTCGAGCAACGTTCGGGTCAACCTTGGCGATGTGGAAATGTTCGGTTGCGGCGGCGTTCGTGTCCATGATCCGCTCGGTTTCCTGCGCGCCCGGCCCCGCGATCAGGATAGTGGTTTTATCCACCGAGAAGTTCGCCGCATAGGTGTACACAATGAGCAGGATCATTGGCACGAGGATCAGCAGGGCTAGAGTACGGCGGTCGCGGGCGAGCTCGCGGATTTCCTTGATGACCATGGCTTTCATAGCGGCCTCCAGATATTTCATCGGCTGTTGAAACTTATCCTAGCACCGATATTTCCACACGCGATGAAATTTTGGGTGTGACGTAGACTGGAGTGCGTGGAAGCAGATAAAACGCTTGGAAAACGCGGGCCCCAACTCGGGCGCAGCGACGTCAAAGGCGAAATACTCGCGGCAGCCCAGATGGAGTTCGCCGAACACGGATTCCGGGGTGCAACTATTCGGCGCATCGCCCGCCGCGCTCACGTGGACCCCAAGCTCATCCACTACTACTTCGGCACCAAATCTGACCTTTTTATGCAGTGCATTCCCTCCGCGGACGGTGTTGCCGATGTGCTGCACGCGCTCAGGCGGTTGCTGGTTACGCCGGAATTCACCGGCGAACATTATGTGGCCATGGTGCTGAGCACGTGGGAATCCTCCAGCTTCGGCCCGGCGTTTTTAAGCTTGGTCAAGGGGATCGGCGAACACGAGGAATCCCGCGCGGTAGTTCGCCGCTTCCTCGTAGGGGAAGTGTCCGCGTTGCTGCGTGCAGACGGAGAAATCCCAAACCTTGAGCAACGCACTGCGCTGATAGGCACCCAGATGTACGGCCTAGTAATGCTGCGCTACGTACTCAAGCATCCGACAATTTGCGCGTTGGAGCGCGCTGAACTGGCAAAACTCGTTGGTCCGGTGATTGACCACTACCGCAGCCTCTAGGAGTGTGGTACTACAAAACCATTGGGCAAAATTTATTTTCGTGTTGAAGAAAGGAGCCAGTGCTGATGAAGCAGAAAGCTATCATTGCGACTCTTCAGGTACTGCTCACCGTGTCCATCTGCGTGTGGCTGTGGGAGTACGCACAAACCCTCTGGTGAGGCGCATGCCGGGTACAGTGGCGTCATGTTGACCTCCTGCGCCACGCCCGAAGCTGCCATCAACCGCCTTATTGAACTTTACGATTCCGCCGCTGCGAAGGCGCGGTCCGCCCTCAGTACCGGTGAAGCTTACGAGGGCGTGGTGTACCCAAAGCTCGTTGTGGATGTTACCGATTGGCATCCCATCGACCGCACCGCCGCTTATGGGTACGTGGATCAGGTGGGCCGCTATTCCGCTGTGCTGAGTCGCCCGCGCCTGATGCGTGCTTACCTGCTGGACATGCTGACCGCCCTTACCGAAAATTACCCTTGCGAAATTTCGGTCGGTCCGAGCGACGTCAGCATCGCCCCCGAATATATTGACGACGCCCCGCCCGCAGCTGGCCGCACGGACGTGCCGAAGCCTTCGCTTGACGACGTCGATGACGCCATCGTGGATTCAGTATGGTCCGCGTTTCACGGCGCAGAGCGTCCGCTGTTCTATTTTTCCCCGCAGCGATTCGATATTGCGTGCCGCAGGATCGAGCATTACACGGGCATACCCGTGGATACGGTGCAGAAATACATCCTGTTTACTAACTATTCCATGCACACCAGCGAGTTTGTGCGTTATGCGCGCGCGGAGCTCGGGCGGCCCGGTAGCCGGTACACGGAACTCTGCCTGCCGAACGGCGCGCGGGTTTCCGCGCCAGGCGATGAGTTCGACGTGGCTAGCAACCATCAGATGCCTCGCTTCGACCTATGCACCAAGGCTGGTAACGGCATCACCATGATCAACATCGGTGTTGGGCCGTCCAATGCGAAAACCGTGACGGATTGCCTCGCGGTGCTGCGCCCCGAATGCTGGGTGATGATCGGCCACTGCGCAGGGTTGGATTCTCGCATGCGTATCGGCGATTTGATCCTAGGCAATGCCTACCAGCGACGTGATCAAATCCTTGATGATCGCATCGCGCTCGACATTCCAATTCCAGCGGTGCCAGAAGTTCAGCGCACACTGGAAGCATCCGTAAACGCCGTGTATGGGGATCACCAAGAGCTCATCCGCACTGGCACGGTACTTTCCACCGACGACCGCAACTGGGAATGGCGCACCGACGCCGACCTGTGGCGGATTTTGCGCGGTTCGACCGCCGTGGCCGTAGACATGGAATCCGCAGCGCTCGCCACCAACGGCTACCGTTACCGAGTGCCCTATGGCACCTTGCTCAGCGTGTCCGACCTGCCCCTGCATGCTGTTCCGAAACTCCCCGCTGGGGCACAGGCGTTTTATTCATCGTCGAAGGAAGCCCACGTTATGTGTGCCGTACGTGCGGTGGAAACGCTGGCGGCAACACCGGAAAAGCTCCACACAAGGAAACTGCGGCGTACCATCGGGGAGGTACCATTCCGATAGGCGCGTGTCGTCGTTGGAGGGAATTGAACGCAGTGAGGAAAAAGAGCCCATGTCACTGACAGTCAGCGAGGCCATAGCCCAGCGTCGCGCAAACCGCCGCTTCCTTGATATTCCGGTAGCGCAAGACGTGTTGGACCGAGTAGTGGCGAAAGCCCTCGAAGCGCCAAGTGCTTTCAACTTGCAATTGCGCGAACTTGTGGTGGTTCAAGATGCAGCGGTGAAAAACGCCATCTACGAGGCCGGATACCGGCAACAAATTTTCCGCGATGCGCCGGCCATCTTGGTAGCCGTGGGGTGTAGCGAGATACTTCCAGACGATGCGACCTCGATTGTCGGGGAGCAGCGCTTACGCGAGATTGCTCAGATGAAGCAGGCCTTGACGGCGCAACGTCGCCGCGAAGACGCCCTCCGGGATGCCATGCTTACAGCCGGCTTTGCCTTGCTTGCCGCTACCGAAGAAGGGCTGGCCAGTTGCCCTTCAAGTGGGTGGGATGAGGAAGGCATCAAAGCAGCAATTGGAATCGGAGGGCGGGATGACCGCGCGATCGCTCTGTTGATTGCTCTCGGGTATTCTGACCAGCAACCCGAGTACCCCGGCCGCCGAGAAAACCGTAGGATCGACAACTCCTATCTGTGATTGTTCCGCACGCTGCGGGGCCGCGATACGGTGGCTTCGCCTGGGATGTAGAACCGCCACGCTGGGTGAGGGTTTTTCGTGATGCCGATGCGGGGCCCTGTGACATATTCCTGCGGGGTTTCCGGCTGCGTAAGTAACAATCCAGCCTCATCGGAGCTGGTCTTGGCATTCGTCGCGTCTCGGATGATGGCGTGGTTATCGCGCAAGTCCCAGCCGATGGCTTGACCGAAGTTCCCAGGTCCCTGCGCCAAGCGGACATCGTCGTGGATACCATGGCGCCGTGTCCGAGCAAGTGTTACGCCTGCGGTCACCTCGCCTGCCCGCAACAGGACAGCGCCCGCTTGACCTTCGGGCCAGCACACAATGTTGCCGGCGTTGTGGATGCCGTAGGAGCGGTAAACGTAGAGTCGGCCGGGCGGGCCGAACATTGCGGCGTTTCGTGGGGTTTTGCCGCGAAACGCGTGCGATGCTTCGTCTTCCGCGCCGAGATAGGCTTCCACTTCGGTGATTCGGATGCTTACGCGGCCGTGGGTGAGTGTGCAGCCCAGCAGCAGCGGGGCTACTTCGCAGGGGCTTGCGGAAAAGTCAATCATGGAAGCATTCTCGGTGGGGAAGTCTTTACACTGGCACTATGCAGCCACTTATTCTTTCTTATCAAGGGAAAACCCCGCGGATCCACGAAAGTGCGTGGATTGCTCCGAATGCGACGATCATTGGCGATGTGGAGATCGGCCCCGATTCCTCTGTGTTTTACGGTTGCGTGCTGCGCGGTGACGTAGCTCCGATCCGCATCGGGGCGCGCACGAACATTCAGGATAATTGCACTGTGCACGTGGACGGTGACGCCCCCTGCACGCTCGGCGATGACGTCACAGTGGGCCACATGGCGCTGTTGCACGGCACCACTGTTGGCGATGGCACGCTGGTGGGAATGAAATCCGCTCTATTGTCTCATTCGGTGGTCGGCCCAGGTGCTCTCATTGCCGCTGGTGCCATTGTGCTGGAGGGGCAAGAGATTCCAGCGCGTCACCTTGCTGCCGGCGTACCTGCGAAGGTGCGACGTGAGCTCAGCGCAGAGCAATCGGAGGCGTTTATCCCACACGCGGCGAAGTATGTGGAAACGGCACGAAATCAGAGTGATAAGGCGCTCGGGCGAGCAGAGGTCACGGTGCGCAGCGGGTCTGTATAGAGTTTTCCGAGCGCTACGGCACGCGCCGCAATGCGTACTGTGTCGCGATGCGTAGGGATCATCCGCAGTTCGGTGTTTTTGACGCTGTCAGCGACAATGGCCCGGTTTTCCCGGATTTCGGTGAACCCGCACCCTGCCAGTACCACGCTGGTTGGCCGTATTTCCTCGACCATTTCCGCGAGGGAGCGTAGTGGCGTGGAATCCTCTTTGATGTCCGCGCCGTCTGCCCAGGCAAGGGCTGCGGTGGATTCGCGGAGCGGCAGGTGGCAGACCAATGTGCGGCGCGCCTTGGTCTCCGGCAGCGTGGCGGATTGCACTTCTGCGGCGGCGAGCGCACAAGCGGTGGATATGATCTCCGCACCGGGAAATTCCAAAGGCATGGTGTGAATGACGGCCACGCCGACGGACACGGGATCGCCTTCGAGGGTGGTGAGGGCCTTGCGCACTATGGAGTTGGCGTCCAAGCCCTCGATTGTGTTGTCTAACAAAATATCTTTGATCGTGTTTCCGCGGGTATCAACTAACGTGGCGTAGGTGACTAAGTGGTCTACGGACACACCAGCGAAGGTTTTTCCCGTGCCGTCAAGCTCGAGGGGGATGGTGGGCCGCCCCGGCCCGTTGGGGTGTACAAGGTCTGGGCGTTCGCGAACGAGGCCAATTTTGCTGAGCGCTGCCACGGCGCGCGTAACGGTGGGTTGCGATAGGCCCGTGGCGGCAGTGAGGTCTGCGCGGACGGAAAGTCGGTGTTGCCGAATATGGTGCAGACACTGTGCCGCCGCAGATACTGGATTGCCGAGCGGAGTTTGCATGCGGATTATTATAGACTGACATGTCTAACTCGAATGTAATGATCATTCTGATTTAGCTAAGAGTTTTGTTCAGCTTTTCTTTTGTTTTTGTGCTGGGTGCGGGGTTCCGGCGCTCCAGGATGTAGCATGGTACGCATGCCAAGTACCGTAGAGATCCGCCCGATGACCAGCGACGATCTAGAGTTACGTGAAGAAGCCGAACAGCGCAATGCACTTCGAGAACAACGCCCACCGCGCCTCTTAAGTTTTGTGCCGGCACGCGGAGATTACGGAATTGTTGCATTCGATGATGTGAGCGTAGCGGGCGTCGCCTGGGCGTCGCGAAGCGGAACGTTGCCGGAAATCACCGTGAACGTCGCCCCAGCACACCAGGGGCTCGGCCTAGGCACGCGGCTGGTGGATGCGCTGGTTACCCACGCGCATATTGCCCGCTGGCCAGGGTTGGCGTTGACGGTGGCGGACACGAACCCGGCGCGCCGCCTGTACGCACGGCTGGGGTTCGAAGCTCGGGCGGACGGTGTCATGGTGAAACCGCTGGCACCCGCCATCAACGCCATTACCGTCTACTGCGGATCTGCGTGCGGCGCTCGCCCCGAGTACGAGCAGGCTACGCGGGACTTCGCGCGGGGGTTGGCGGAACTCGGCGTGGATATTGTGTACGGCGGCGGAAATATTGGGCTCATGGGCGTGCTTGCCGACGCCGCGCTCGCAGCCGGCGGCGACGTTATCGGCGTTATCCCCACCTCGTTGGTGGATCGCGAGATAGCCCATCCCGGGTTGACTGAACTGCATGTGGTGGAAAGCATGGCGGAACGCAAATCCCGTATGGAGCAGCTAGGTGATGTGTTCGTGGCGCTGCCGGGCGGGATCGGCACACTTGAAGAGTTGTTTGAAGTGTTTACCTTGCAATTGCTTGGCCCGGAATGCATGCCTGTAGTGCTGTATAACGTGGAAGGGTATTGGAACTCGCTCGTTGACATGCTGCAACGCATGAGCGAAGAAGGGTTTATCCCTGCCAAATACATTGATGCTCTGATCGTGGTGGAGAGTGTTCCTGAACTGTTCGACGCGCTCGAAGCTTGGCGCGCCCCTGGAATCAAGTGGGAATAGCTAAACCCTGGTGTGAGCATTTTTGTGAGCCTCCTCGCTTGTTAGCTAGGTAACATTGGTGGCGTACCAAGCTTCTTGTTGTAAAGGAGGCCATGATGCGCGCCCGCAAGTTCTACCGGAATGCCGCCATTGCGCTCAGTGCACTGGGCGTTTCCTTAGCCGCCACCAGTGCCTTTCTCAATCCCGCTACGGGCGCAATATTGCTCGCTGCTGGGATCTGCACGCTGGCTGTGGCTGGCAGTTGTTTGCCTAGGTCGCTGGGCTAGCCGCAGTTTCCACTAGAAACAGCGCCCATATTTCGATGGCGGCCACCGGAATAGATTGTGGCCGAAAATGGGAAGCGACGAGCCTTTTCGGTGCGAAAAATGACGGCTATGTATAACCACTTCAGGCGCTAATGGTGCGTAAGAAATCGTCGGTGCGCAAGAAACTTGAACCTTAACGTAGCAAAAGTCCCCAATAATGATGCAAGTGGTTATAAACAATCAACGGTAAGTTGTTGAAGTAACTACAATCAACCGCAAGCCGCCGCAATATAATTGTGGGCGATATTTATAATTATTAGTTTTGTCGGCGGGTGGCTCGCTGGATTCGTGCCCATCACGTTCGTCTGGGGTTTGGGTTCCATGCCAAGGTCTTTGGAGTTTGTCCAGCTGAGGGCATAAAAAATGCTCCCTTGCTGAGGAAAAACCTGACCAAGGAAGCATTGAGATTTATGTATCTGTAACGATACAAATCTGGGGGTCTGCCGCAAGCGGCAGCGCCGACTCTTAGATGAAGAGGTCGAGAACGAATTCCCAGAAGGTGCCAAGAACGTTGAAGGAGAGATCAAACATGTGAATGCCTTTCGGTAGTTTCTGCAGATCAGCACGTGCCGATCAAAGCAGGTGAAGTTTTTTCAGTACCAGCCTAGAGCGTAAAACACTCTGGGCTGGCTCATTGGTGCTAGATCAGTGGGCTGAAACCCTGCAGCTATATGACTTTCCTTTGGCCCGAGGGCTATCGGAAGCCAGCTCCAAGCTGGAGCAGCTACTGGTTCTCAGCGTCCGCCGAAGCTAGAAGCCGAATGATTTAGATGAACAGGTCGAGAACGAATTCCCAGAAGGTGTCAAGAAGATTGACGGAGAGATCGAACATTTCTGTCGGTCCTTTCGGTCTAAGGTACTCGGTGAGCCGCTACCATCTTGGCAGACGTCTTAGTTTCACGTCAACCTGATGGGGTGGAGCGTTAGTGGAAGAGGCTCAAAAAGAACTCGTGGAAGTCTTCCAAGAGGTTGTACGACAAGTCGAACATTTGAGTAGTTTCCTTTCCACGTGCTGCGGGAGGCGCAGGCTTCGAACCTCCCTCGCTCTCAGAATTTAACAGTTGTCTAGGTAAGTTTGAAGCCCCAAAAGTGGGGGCGTAATAAAAGAATGGTCTTAAACGATAGGGAGTTTAAGGCGTATTCTTGAATCTATTGGAAGTGCGCGCGATATTCCCATTATGTAACCATTTCGGGCCACATATCCACGCGATATCTTCGTGTCAGGATGAATTCTATTCTGTGCTTGATGGGTGCCATTTTTTCAGAGGTGGCGCACGGTCTCCTGGCAGGCGGGTTGGGTTGCGAATTGGGCGTATGGAATATGTATGGAACATGTTCACTGGGTCTGTAAACGGCGAAACGCTATCGGGGGTAATTTGCTACCCCCGAGGTGGCTCATGGTGGGGTGAATAAAATTATTTCGTCGCCGCCATTGCGCGCCTCTGTTGTGCCTTGATTGGCACTCCGCTGTCGAGTGGAAAGCTCGACTAGGCTAACCGTATGGAATGGGTGTTCGTAGGCGCTCTTGCAGCTGGGTGGATCGACGCCGTGATTGGTGGCGGGGGGTTAATTCTGATCCCCTTGCTGATGTCTGTAGGCCTGTCACCCACCCTTGCGCTGGGTACGAACAAACTCGCCGGCTGTTTGGGAACCACCTCAGCGGCTGCCGTCATGATCCGCAATATGGGCGCTCCACCAGCACTTTTTCGGTTGATTCCAGTGGCCGTAGTCGCTTCGGGGTGTGGTGCACTGCTGGCAAGCTCGTTGTCTGCCGCGGTGATGCGCCCGCTGGTCATCGCGTTGCTCCTCGCGGCGGGGGTATTTGTGGCAGTGCGGCCCGGGTTTGGCGGCGGTGAAGGCGACAAAGGGACATCGCACCCAGGAGTTGTGATTGCTGTAGTTGCATTGATCGCCGGCTATGACGGGTTTTTCGGGCCCGGCACCGGCATGTTCTTGATTATTGCTTTTACCGCGCTGGTCACGGGCGATTTTTTGCGCTCTTCGGTATACGCCAAGACGGTGAACGTCTGCACAAATCTGGGCGCACTAATTGTGTTCGGTTTCACAGGGCAGGTGTGGTGGCAGCTGGGCCTAGGCCTCGCGTGCGCCACCGTAGTAGGCGCTCAGATCGGGGCGCGAACTGTCCTACGTGGCGGGGCGAAGTTTGTCCGCTACGCGCTCCTAGCCATGGTTATAGTGATGGTCACACGCCTGATTATCGTCGGCTAGTCCGGTTGGTTGCCGCCGTGGCGGTGGCGGACCAAGGATCTTCCGGCCACGGGTGCTTAGGGTAGCGGCCGCGCATTTCTCGGCGCACATCCGCGTACGGCCCAGCCCAGAAGCTACTGAGGTCATCGGTAATGGCCAAGGGTCGAGCGGCGGGAGAGAGCAATTCGAAGACGACCTTTTGTCCGGCAATCAGTGGGGATTGCGCCAGGCCGAAGCATTCTTGGAGTTTTACTGAGACTGTTGCGCGTTCCGGGGAGTATGTCACCCGGTGTCGTCTGCCGCTGGGGACGACGAGGTGTGTGGGTGCCGTTTCATCCAATGTGGCGCTGAGGTCCCACGGCACGAGGTTGCGCAGGTTCATACTGAGGTCGGGGTTGAGCCATTCGGCGATGCGTTGTCGCAATGTGTCATCACTCATATCCGGCCAAGGGTCGCCGAGCTGGGTGTGTAAAAACGCGAGCCGTTCCCGCAGCGCCTGCTGCTCGGCAGTGAGTGGGATTGTGCCTGCGCGGAACCCAGCTGCGACGGCGTCCCAGCGGGTCGCGGCGTCGAGAGGCACGGAGATGCGAGAAAGCTCAATGGCGCCCGCGCGGCGAATTTTGCGGCCCCGCACGCGGCCCTGTGAATCCAGTTCGGCGATGGTGGATTCGGAGATGTCAAGGATGCGCAGCGCGTCAGCTGCGGGAAGCGGAAACGCTTGGCGCACCGTTGCCTTATTGCCAGTGCGTGAGACTTCTGCGATAGCGATCCACTCGGAGTCTTCGCCGGCGGCAATGGCGCGGGTGCCTGAGGCTAGCAGATAGTTATCCCCTTCCTTTTTGGCAATGCGTTCCGGAAATGCAAATGCGGTTACCAGTGCGAGGACTGCTTGCTCTTCGGTGCCGCCTTCGTCGGCGCGGTGCGCTGTGGCATTACCTACGCTGGGAGGAACAAAACGCTCGAACCTGCGGGCTTCTCGCACGTCACCATAGGCGATGGTGGCCACCGCGCGGGCGGCGGGCCGAGCCCCCACAATGGGCGCGGCATCCAGTAAGGCGCGGCCCAGTCGGGGGTCTGCGGGAATGTTGGCTAGCCGGCGTCCCAGTGCGGTCACCCGGCCGTCGTGGAGTGCTCCAAGCTGGGTGAGTGTGGCCCGGGCGGCTTCCATGGCGGCGGCGGGCGGGGCGTCGAGAAGCTCGAGGGATCCCCAGCAGGCCATGGTGAGCGCCGCCTGGGTGAGATCGCAGGTGTGGATCTCCGGAGTCACGTGTGGTTTGAAGTGCCCAAAATCACGTTCGGAATAGCAGCGAATTACGGTGCCTGGCGCCTCCCGCCCAGCCCTGCCCGCGCGCTGTTCAGCCTGCGAACGGGTGCACGATTCGGTGACAAGGCCGGTCATTCCGCGGGCGGCGTCGCGGCGTGGGGTGCGGGTGAGCCCGGCGTCAACAACCACGCGGACGCCGGGGACGGTGAGGGAGGATTCGGCGATGCCGGTGGCCACCACAATGCGGTAACCCTCGCGAAACGCCGCGTCTTGTTGGGCGGGGTGTTGGCGCCCGTGGAGCGGAACGGCGACGTCACCAAGCTTGTTGCATACGTAGTCCACTTCCCGAACGCCGGGGAGAAACACCAGGGTTGGGTGCTCATGGCCTACCGCCTGTGCGCACACATGGTCGAGGAAGCTGCGGGTGGTGCGGAGCCGGTCCGGCGCGGGCGCGTAGTGCACGGCGACCGGATGCGTGTGCGCCGGGGTATCCACGATGGGAGCCTGTAGGAACTCGGCGAAGCGGTGCGCGTCGAGCGTGGCGGACATGGCTACGACGTGCAGATCATCGCGGAGTTCCCGCAGTTCGGTGAGCATGCCAAGCAAGAGGTCCGTGTCTACTTGCCGCTCGTGTACTTCGTCGATGGCTACGGCCTGGACGCCGGTGAGTTCGGGGTCTGCAAGCAACCGACGCAGCAGCACGCCGGGGGTGACAAACTCCACGGCAGTCCCGGGAGTGTGTTCGCCCCGCACACTGTAGCCGACGAGCTCGCCGAGCCGGGAGCCGCTGGTATGCGCCAACCTGCGGGCTGCCGCGCGAACCGCCACCCTCCGCGGCGTGGTGACCAGCACCTTACCGCCGGTGTAGTTGTGCAGCAGGGGTGGGACAAGCGTAGTTTTGCCGGTGCCGGGCGGGGCTTGCACCACGGCCGCTCGGTGGGCGCGCAGCGCGGTTTCCACTTGGGGCAGGGTATTCAGCATGGGGAGGCCGGCGCCGATGCGGGCGAGGGGAAAGCTCATCCGGGCTGCTCCCTCCTTGATGAAATGTATGCCGTAGGCTCGCGGCTAGTATCGGAAAAATTTTACAAGGGGGACTGCCATGAACCTAGATTCGCTTCTCGACGCCCAGCTCAGCGACCTCGGCCTGATCCGCGGCGTTGACGGCCGCATCCGCCCGCGCTGGGCGGAAGGCAACGATCAATTGCGCGACTACTTCGACTACGAGTGGGGCCGAGAAATCCGCGACGAACAAGGCTTGCTGGAGCGGCTTTGCCTCGAAGGCTTTCAAGCTGGGTTGTCGTGGAACCTCGTGTTGCAGAAGCGTGACGCTTTACGCGATGCTTTCCATCACTTTCAGCCGGACGAGGTGGCCGGCATGCAACCCTCGGAAATTACGGCGCTGGCGCAGCGCCCCGAGTTGATCCGAAACGAACGTAAACTATCGGCCGCTGTGACCAATGCCAAGGCGACCATCAAGCTGCGGGAAGAGGTAGGCCTCTCCCAATTGTTGTGGTCGTTCGCACCTGTGGATTGGCAGGTGCCGGAAACCATGGCGCAGGTACCCACACAAACACCCGAATCTCAGGCGATGGCGAAAGAGCTGAAACGTCGCGGATTTACCTTCGTGGGACCCGTGACCTGCTTTGCGTTGATGCAGGCTGTGGGCATGGCGGATTGTCGTGTCCCAGGTACCGCACAATTGTTGGACCTGTAGTCTGGGCCGTATGAATGAACGCGTTGCAGTAGTTACCGGAGCTTCAAGCGGCATTGGGTGGGCGACAGCGGAGGCGCTCGCTGCGGACGGTTGGCACGTCGTGTGTGCCGCGCGCCGCACCGACCGTATCAACGAGCTGGCCACCAAGATCGGCGGCGTAGCAATCACCCTTGATGTGACTGACGCTGCCTCCGTGGCATCGTTCGCCGACCAATTGCCGCGCGTGGACCTGTTGGTAAATAATGCGGGCGGCGCCAAAGGCCTTGATTCGGTGGCGGAGGCGAACCTCGAGGATTGGCAGTGGATGTATGACACGAACGTGCTGGGCACGATGCGGGTCACCCAGGCGCTGTTGCCGAAACTACTCGAGGCTGAGGGGCAGATCATTAACGTGGGTTCCGTGGCTGCCCATGTCCCCTATGTGGGCGGTGCCGGCTACAACGCTGCGAAGCACGGTGTGGCGGCCCTGACCCGCGTGCTGCGCATGGAAACCGCCGACCAGCCGCTGCGCGTCTGCGAGGTTGACCCCGGCCGCGTGCACACCGAGGAATTCTCCCTCGTGCGGTTCGGCGGCGACGCGGACAAGGCCGCCAAAGTCTATGAAGGCAACCTCAGCCTCACCGCCGAGGACATCGCCGAAGCGATCCGGTGGGTGGCGTCCTGCCCCAAGCATATGAACATCGATACGATGCGGATCATGCCCACGGACCAGGTGTAATGGACCTAGCTTCCCTCGCCGCATTGCTGTCCGTGTGGCTTGCGGCTATCGCGAGTCCCGGACCGGACGTGGTGCAGATTACGCGCCTCGGTTCGCGCAGCAAATCTGACGGGGTGGCCTGTGCGTTGGGCATTATGGTGGGCAATACCGGTTGGATCGCCGCCAGCCTGCTCGGCGTCGCAGCATTGGTGAGTACTACCCCCGTGGTGCTCACCGTGATGAAGCTTATCGGTGGTGCCTACCTGCTGTGGATCGGCATCAGTGCGATTCGGGCGGGCCTGGATGCCCCCACGACACCATCCGCAGCCGGGGAGGGAGGGGAGACGCCGGCAGCGAGGCGGCAATGGTGGGCTTCGCTACGCGTCGGGATCATGACAAACCTGTCGAACCCGAAAGCGGTGCTGTTTTTCGGCGCCGTGTTTGCTCAATTCGTGCGGCCCGGCATGACCGGGTGGGTGGCCGTAGGCATCGCGCTGCTGCTAATTATCACAGGTCTCGCGTGGTTTGTTGGGTTCGCGCTGCTGGTGCAAAAGGCAGCGGGTTTCCTGCACCAACGCGCACACCTGATCGAGCTGGTGTCGGGTGGGGTATTCGTCGTCTTGGCGGCCGTGATGCTGGTCGGTGGGGTCAGCGAGCTCGTGGGCTAATCTTGGGGTGGCGTGCGCAGCAATGCGGCAGGAAGCGCTGCGTCTAACAGGGCATCGCGGGGCTAAAGCGCTTACACTTATCTTTATGACCAAACCTGTTGATGTTGTCGTCCGCGATGCGACAATAAAACTTGGACAGTTTATTAAACTGGCCAACCTGGTGGACACGGGGGGCGAAGCCAAAAAAATGATCGCTTTAGGCGAAGTTCTAGTCAACGGTGAGGTAGATACCCGCCGGGGAAAAACCCTGCACGCAGGCGACGTGGTGACGGTAGCTGGGGTGTCCGCGCGCGTGGCCACACATAGCGGCGACGATTTCTTCGACGAGGCAACAGCAGACGATGATTTTGACTACAAGAAGTGGATGGATTTGTAATGCCAGCGTTTATGGCTGAAGGCGGCATGCCGTACTGGATCGACCTTATTACCTCGGATGTGCGGCGTGCCGCACATTTTTATCATCAGCTGCTCGGCTGGGAGTTTGAAGAAACCTCCCCCGGGTATCGCTTGGCTCGGATCCAAGGCTTGCCTGTGGCGGCCATCGTGGAAAAACCCAGCGACGAACAATTGCCGGATACCTGGGTCACACACTTTCTTGCGGATAATCTCGACGCCGAAGTGGCCAAGGCCAATGAGTTAGGTGCGCGAGTGCTTACCGAACCTTCTGAGATTTCCTTCGGCCGGATGGCCGTGCTGGTGGACCCCTCCGGGGCGCTCTTTGGGCTGATTGAGCCCTCGAGCGAGGAGGCGTTTATCGCAGCTGGGGAGCCTGGCACCCCGGTGTGGCACGAGCTGACCTGCACGGTCGCCTACGAAGCCGCCTGCAAATTTTACCAAGAACTGTTTGGCTGGACCACCCACGAAATGGATGGGTTCCCCTACACCACGGCATTGGTGGATGGGTCGCCATTCGCGGGGATCTGGAATGCGCAACAAAACTTCCCGCCGCAGGTGCCGTCGTTCTGGCAAACCTATTTAGGCATCGGCGATGTTGAAGAGGCAGTGGCGAAAGTCGGGGAACTTGGCGGTGAAGTCATTCGGGAACCCTGGGATTCCGAATTTGGCCATATGGTGATCATCGCCGATTCCACCGGGGCCACCGTCACACTGGCGAAAGTGGATCCGCCAGTGGAGGAAGGCCACGAATCCGACCCGCTCGAAGGTATTGACCTGCGGCAGTTCGGAATCTAGCTACTGCGCGTTGCGCAGGAAATCAGCTGCGTCCCGAATACGCTGCCGCGCAACCTCAGGGGTGCACACCAAATGCTCGGCTACGTATTCGCGGACATCCGCAATCCGTTCTGCGGCGTCCCAACGCTGCACCGTCGTATCCTGCAAGCCCACTTGAATGCAGGTAGTGGGCCAATTTTCCGGTGCGGGCAGGGTGGCGTCGATTGCGGAGGCGTCGAATTGGGGGCGGGTGAGCAGCAGGGCGTCGACAAGCGGGGAAACCAGTACCGCTAACGCCGCGCCCGCCGAAGCGCCCCAAGCGGTTACGTGCGTAGCGCCTTCCGCGCGGGCGTAGGCAACGGCGGCCTCGATCGCGCCCAGCATTTCCGAGGTAGGTGCAGGCAACAGGGGGTAATCTACGTCCACAATCGTCGTCCCAGACAGCTCCGCGGCGGCAGCAACCTCTGGGCGCCAAGCGTTATCTAGCGCAATGCCTGCGCCGCGCCGGAACGCGCCGCCATGCAAACTCACCGCGAAACGGCCGGTCGGACGGCTCGGTGTAAAACGCGCCGCACGCAACTCCGGAAGAGCACGCACCGAAACACCGCCCAGCATGGAAACCCCCGGCATGGAATGATCCAACGCGGACCCGAGCACCAGCATTGCGGCGTGCGTCAACCGATCCGGAAGGCGAGCCACCCAACGATCCATCTCCCTATCGTCGTCTGCTTCCGGCAAGGGATAATGCTCACTTATGTACCACGACAACTGGGCCAGCTGCTCCTGCGGGGACAAGCCAGCCTCGTTGCCGCCGATGTGGAAATCGCGCCCAGTCGAATCATCATGCACTACCTCACTCATGCCCCATACTGTAGCTGCTTCCGATGCTGCACAAGAAGGTTTTGTGGGGGTATTTGCTGAACAAGTGGTGAACAATACAGGCTGCACAAGGGCTATAAATGCCGTCGCGTGGGGGTAGCAGATGTGGGAACATCGTGCACGTGTGCGGGGGATGAATGCAGCCGCGCGCCGAACACTAGCCCGGTAATCCAAGACAGCAACGGCACCAATGTGAGCGTAGCCCCAAGGAATAACCAGGGGGTGAGCGTGACACCGTGCCACGATTGGCCCGATGATGTGGAAAGCTCCAGTAGATACAGGGCGTACCCAGCGCCGGCGAGCGTGCCAAGCAGGCCTATCATCAAGCCCTGCGCTCCAGCGTAGTGCCGGAGCATGCGTTGCGACGCCCCGAGCGCCACCATCGTTTCCACATCCCGGCGAGACTCCGCCTGCGCCAGCAGAATCACCAGCAGCACCACGCTGAGGGTTAGTGCCACGGCCCCAGACAGCGGGATTGCCGCAAATGCGAAATCCTCCACGTTATTGCTATCAGGTACCACTTCGCGCAGGGAGAAGGGTTTCTCACTGAAATCTTCAAGGCTGAGTCTCAGGGATTCCACAAATCCCAAATCGCGGTCGCGGGCAAGGCATGTGTTCGTATACGCCGCCTGGAGGTTGAGGGTTTCCAAGGTTTGCGGGGTAATGATGAGCTGAACCTCCGGTGGCCGGTGGTCGTTGTTACCCAGCACCACGCCAGGAATGTCTGCAATAGTGTGCTTGCCGGAGTTCGTCGCGTACACCCTGTAACCGTCGATCACCGTGGAGCCAGGCGGTTGGTCATGTGGGTCAGGGATGACAATCCGGGCTTTGCCGTCACGCAACACGCCTCCGAAGTTGGTGACTATCTTGCCGTCTTCCAGCGCTCGCACAGCCTGATCGACTTGCTCGTTGCTTAACGCGCCTGGGTAAAGCTTGGCGAGCAGCTGTGGGGCGTTGGCATCCATAATGAAAACGGCGCTGGAAACATCGCTGGACGCGGGACCCGCCAGCACATTGAAATCCACGGCGGGGGACTCCGTGAATGTGCCGCTCCCTACGTTTTCCGGAATGGCTAGGTAAACGGGGGCGGTGTTAGGGCTATCGGTCCGATGCGCCCGGTAGCTGTCCGTCCGCAATGTCATGTTGTACTTGGCTTCGAACTCGGCGATGAAGTTTTGGTATGGTGCCGCCGAATCCGTCGGAGTTTTCGCGATGAAGTCTATGGCTCGGTTCCGCGCGGGTGCTTCATCGTCGATGTGGACCTTGGAAGTGATCACCACATTGAACAAGGTGATAATCAGAATTACTCCAGTGACCGCGGCCACCGCCGGAACGGTGCGATGATAGTTTCGAACCGCGTCGCGGGTGGCCATCCGCAGCGGCACCGGAAGGTAGGAGCCCACGCGCGCGACGAGGAGCACGAGGGTGGTGGTGCCGAAGATCGCCGCTATCGCCGCAACCACCAGCCACATCTCGCTGGGCACGATGGTGTCGTACATGGAGAGCCAGCCCGCCACGAGGGTGACCGCTGGGGCGATGACGTGGTGAGCACGCAGCTTGCGGATGCGAATGGACATTCCTTCCTGCAATGCCTGTACCGGGTCGAGCCGGGATGCTTGCACTGCTGGGATCAGCGCGGAGCCTATGCCGCACACCACGGCAATGGTGAACATAATGACGCTGAGATCCCACGGCCACACCAGGTTGCCCGCAGCGGCGTTCCATATCACCGAGGCAAGGATGCCAAGTGCGCCGCCAAGTCCGCCGACGGTGCACCCTTCCGCCAGCATGATGCCAAACAAATCTGCGGGCTTGGCTCCGGTGGCGGAAAGTAACCCCAAGGTGGTGAGCTTCCGGCGCGCCGATACCGCGAACACAGGCCCCGTCAGGCACGCGATAAATAACAGCAATAGCGTGCAGATGCTGAGGATCGAAATCGCGTCCTTCCACGAGGTGACGCTTCCAAAAAGATCTTCCAATGCGTTTGTTGCAGTTACCGGTGGTCGGGTGGTTGTGGTGATGAAGGAAACACCCTGTGCGTTGGGGTGTCGTGGCACGGTTTCCTTGCTGACCCACTCGAGGGAGTGATTCAGCCTAAGCTCCGCAGACACGAGGGCGTTGTTGTCGGGGAGCTGTAGTGGAACGTCGCCGAAATTGATGGTGGTAGTTTGCGCCGCGACCCCCGCAACGCGCAGTGAAACCTCGCGTTCGCCATACCGCACGGCTACCGTGTCACCCACGTGGGCGCTGATAGCGAAGGCTTCGGAATCGTCCAGTAGTATTTCGCCAGGTTGGGGGATCGCGGAGGTATCCGTGCGGGCGGCGGCTTGCACGGCGTCGATAGTTCCGAACGCTGTTGCTTCCGAAGGTCCACGTAGCCGCGCCGTGAATGTTATCTCCGGCAAAAACGTGCTGGCTAGTTCGCTATCGTTTCCTAACGCCGCAGTAATGCGCTCAATGTCGGGGCTGGTGGAAACCCGCTCAAGATCGGCTGGCGGGATGCAATCAAGCTCCGAAAGATCCGCAAGCGAGTCAGCGTCTGGGCAGGGGGAGTCGGAAAAACTTACGGTTGAGGTAGGGCCCTGGGGCGGGACATAGTTCGCTGGCGCCGACGGAATGTCCATTAGGCTGAGAAACGCCAACAACGGCAGCGCAAACAACACCACCGCAAACGCGGTACGGGATTTATGCAGCTGAATATCCCGCCAAGCCAAGCGGAACGCAAGCAGCAGTCGGCTCATAGCTTTCGTTGCTCCAACCGTAGGTGATCCGCGCTGCGGCGCGGCTGCTAAATTACATCCTGCTCTTGTCCCGCTTCGCAGCGGTGTTTGCTCGGGAAACCGAGTGGGGTGCGCGTTACGGGCATGAGCGCAATCTTCTGACGTCGTTTACCAACTTTCCTGAAAACTTACGGGGTAACATCACCTTGAACAAGCGGTTCTACCCGAGTGTGGCAGCTGGGCTACCATCGGAGAAACCTTTTCACGGATAACAAGGAGTAGTTGTGAGTTTTATTCAAAAGGCCAAGGAATTTGCCAAAGCCAACCCGCAGAAAGTCGACCAAGCCGTGGAAAAGGTGGGCGACCTGGTGGATAAGAAGACCGGCGGCAAATATGTCGCCGCCGTGGACAAGGTGCAGGAAACCGTGAAAACTCAGCTGAAAAAGTAACACCGATACGTGCTCATGCCGCAGCGGTGATTAGGTTGGGCGCCGCCTGCCGGTGGTTGCCGCTCGCGTCCGAGCACCAAATACGAGTCCGATAAGCCAGGAGAGTGCCGACATCAGCACTAGCACCGTGGCGATATACGCCCATGGCAAACCGGAAAAATCCGACCAAGAATCGAAATGCAGTGCGGAAACCAACGCCAAATACACTGCATATGATGTGCCAGCGAGGGTGCCTAACAACCCAACAACGAGCCCTTGCGCACCCGAGTACCGGCGCACCAAGCTTGGCGACGCCCCGAGCGCCACCATCGTTTCCGTATCTCGCCGCGATTCTGCCGCAGCGAGCAAAATCACCAAGAGGATTACGCTCAGCGTTAACCACAGCACGGCAGAGAACGCGAGGGACCGGAAGGCCAGCGTGGAGGTACGCGTAGTGTCAATCTGGGAGACCGTCGCGTGTGGTGTTGCGAGGGGGCGGAATTCCACAGTCAAGCTTTCAAGGAAACTCAACGGTTCGTCGCGGGAAACGCGGGTTTCTTGGTAGTAGCTTTTTAGGCCCATCTCTTCGACCATGTTCGGCGTGACAAGCACAGAAATCCAGACTGGGACTTCATCATCGGGGCTCAGCACCTCGGCTTGGAAATCATGCGACGGTAGATTTTCTTGGGCGTTAGCCTCGTAAAACTCCGAATCGAAGCTCAGCGGAGGGGCCACACCAATGGTTACCTTGCCGTCTGTGAGCGCCTTACTGTAGTTGACCACGGCTTTACCTTCGTGAAGCGCCGCCGCGGCCCTCGCCGCATCCGAGGTGGAGAAAACGTCAGGGTGCAATCGCGCCAATAATTCAGGGGCGTTCGGATCCACAACATAGACACTGGTGCCAAATTGGCTCGCATGGTGGTGTCCTAGTGAGGCAAAATCCGTCCGATACGACGTGCCCGAATCCGTGGAAACGCCCTGCGGCAACGCAACAAACAGCGTGGGATCGGAAATCGTATCGGGGTCGTACACCCCATAGGAATCGGTGCGCATATTGAAGTCGAATTGGGACGACAATTCGTCAATTTGTTGATCAAAGGGTGCGGAGGTGAGTGATCGGACTTGCGATTGAACGGCCAATGCTACGTTGCGCGGGGTATGTTCGCTTGCCGGGGACATGCTCAACTCGCTGAGCATGATCGCGATAAGAATCGTTCCGGCGATCGCAGCGACCGCAGGTACCGTCCTCTGATAATTCCGCACCGCATCCCGGGTGGCCATACGGGCAGGTAGGGGCAGGTATGTCGCCGCCTTCTCCGCAAGCAGCACGAGACTCGTCGTGCCAATGATCGCGGCAATGGAAGCGATAACCAGCCACACCTCGCTGGGAAGCACCCAGGCGGTAACCACCCCGATGCCGGCCAAAAGCGCAACGATGGGTGCGGCGATATGGCGCTTCCGCAGCCGACGCATGCGGGTGGATGCCCCCTCGTTCAACGCCTGTATCGGGTCGAGCTTGGCTGTAGTTATCGCAGGAATGATCGCCGCCGCAATGCCACAGGCGATGGAGGCGAAGAGGAGGACAATGGCCACGTCCCACGGCCAGATCATTGTTCCACTGCCATCGCCGAGCAAGGAGGCTGCAATGTTTATGGTGGCGGAGCCAACGATGCCGAATGCTGCTCCGATCACGCCGATAATGACACCTTCGGCGAGCATCAGGGAAAAAAGATCCATGGGGGCAGCGCCGGAGGCTGACAGCAAGCCCAACGTAGTGAGCTTCCGGCGAACCGAAACCGCGAACACGGGGCCAACAATGCAAGCGATAAACAGCAGCAAAAGCGTGGCTATGCTGACCATCGTGATGGCTTCGGTGGCGTTCATGCCACCCGCGACCACATCGAATAACACGGGGTCGGTGATCACCTGGTGCTCGTCGGTGCTTTGGAAATCAATTCCTTGCTTGTTGGGACGATGATTCACAACTTCACCGGATACCCATAAGACCGCAGCGCGGGATGAAAATTCCTCGCTGATGATGTCCTTGTAGTCCGGTACTTCAAACGGCACGTTCTCTATGTGAATCAGATTTGTATACGCGGACGAGATATCGGCCACCCGAAGTTTGACGCTCCGGTTCCCGTGGGTCATGGTGACTTGATCACCAACACCGGCCCCAGTGATAAAACTAGTCTCCTCGTTGAGGATGATTTCCCCGGGATTCGGCAGTTTGGTTTCGTTTCGATGTGTGCCTGGTTGAAGCACATTGATTACAGGTAACGCCGTTTCGTCGGAAGTTCCCTTCACTTCGGCCGAAAATTGAAATTCTGGCCTAAAACTGGCTGCGAGTTTGGCATCATCACCCAGTGCGGTTTGAATTCGCTCTAAGTCCGGGGTTTGGGTAAGTTTTTCGACGTCGTTTCGGGATATGCAATCTGCGGAATCATCCACTTCGTCCATTTCAGCGCAAGCGTAGTTGGTGATCCAAGCGATTGATATGGGCTCATTGCTGTTGTAGTGCGGCCGGTGATCTAATCCCAAATTGATGCCAGAGCTGAGGCCCAGGATAAACAGCAATGGTAATGAAAATAGTACCACCGCGAAACTCGTGCGTGCCTTGTGGTTTTGAATGTCCCGCCAAGCTAGGCGGAACGCGAGGCGCATGCGATTCATTGGGAGGCCCTTTCAATTTGCCCGTCGCGGAGGTACACCACGCGGTCCGCGTAGGCGGCGAATCGGGGCTCATGGGTGACTAAGAGCCCCGCGGCGCCCATATCAACTCGTGTGCGAAGCAATTGCAGGACGGATTCGCCGGTGGTGGTGTCAAGGGCACCAGTAGGTTCATCTGCGAGAATCAATCGACGCTCGCCCACGAGGGCGCGTGCGATTGCAGCCCGTTGGCGTTGGCCCCCTGATACCTCAGAGGGGTACCGGTCCGCGATCTCCGCAAGCCCGATCTCTTGGAGCGCTTCCACCGCATGCGTGCGGGCTTGGCTTCGCCGCATGTTGCCGAGCTCGAGCGGCAATGCCACGTTTTCCGCCACAGTGAGGGTGGGAATGAGATTGAAATCTTGGAACACAATGCCGATATGCTCACGGCGAATCTTTGCGCGCATCGGTGGCTTGAATTTGGAAACATCGATGCCGTCGATAAGCACACGTCCTTCGGTGGGCGTATCGAGGGTGCCGGCAATGTTGAGGAGTGTGGACTTACCCGCACCGGAAGGCCCCATAATGGCCACTAATTCGCCGTACTCGACTGTGAGGTCTGCATGATCCAAGGCCATGACCTTGTTCGGGCCGTCGTGGTGAACACGGGTGACTTGATCAAGCACAAGGGCGGGCTGCGGAGTGGTCATTTGGCGTTCTCCTTCGGAGGGCTCAGGGTTTCAATATGGTCTAACCAGCGGGCTTCTGCTTCCAGGTCGAAGAGGCGACGCTCCAGTAGCAATCGCTGCGCGCTTTGTTCCGGCGGCGTGGTCGCCTTGAGTTTTGTAACGGCACGCAATTCGGCCATCGCCGCCTCGCGCTGTCTCTGGATTAGCTCCGAGAGGTTTCCGCCGACCAGGGCCGCCATTGCTACCTTGATCACTAGTTCATCGCGGTCGTCGCGGCTTTTTATGGTGGGGGAGAGCCACCACTGCACGAGGGCATGCTTGCCCTCCTCGGTGATTTGATAGATTTCTGCATTCCGGCCGGAGGTGCCGGAATCCGTGCCGATATGTTCTATGAGCCCATCGCGGTGGAGACGTTGCATGGTTTGATACACCTGCCCGACGTTGATGGGCCATGTGTTCGCAGTGCGTGATTCAAAGGTTTGTCGAAGCTGGCCGACCCCGCAGGGCTGCTGGCTTAACAAACTGAGTAGCGCGTACTTAACGGACATCCCAATATTCCTTCGGTAGTTACCTAGTAACTTAGTGAATAAGTTACCGAGTAAGTTAGGAATGGGCAAGAGCTCCATGCTTCAGTTTGCAAAGCGCCCTACGATGGGAGAATCCGCCACCCAACCGAAAAAGTAATCCCCCCGATCAGCGCTGCCCGCACTACCAGATGGTCACCCGTTGGTCAGGCTCGATCCACATGTTCCCGTTCGGGTCCACGTCGAATGCCTGATAAAACTCGGCGATATTGCCGCAGATGATATTGCAGCGGAATTCGGCGGGGGAGTGGGGGTCAATAGCCAAGTACTTTTGGGCGAGTTCGGGGCGTATCGCGGTGCGCCACACGCGTGCCCACGAAATGAAAAAGCGCTGCAAGGCGGTGTACTCGGTGCCTTCCATAGCGGGGTCCGAACCTGAAGTATCCACCTGCGCGGTGGGGGCGGAATCGAAATCTTGGCCGCGGTCCGCAAGGTAGCGTCGGTACGCTACCAGCGCAATCCCAAGCCCGCCGAGATCGCCAATGTTTTCCCCGAGGGTGAACTCCCCATTGACGCCGAGACTTTCCGTGCCTGTTAGCACCGAAGGAATCAGCCCCTGGAATTGCTTGACGAGTTTTGCGGTGAGCGTTTCGAACGCGGCGCGGTCCTCTGGGCTCCACCAAGATTCGATGTTGCCTTCGCCGTCATACTGGCTGCCTTGATCATCAAAGCCGTGGCCGATCTCGTGGCCAATCACCGCGCCAATCGCACCGAAGTTCGTCGCCGCGTCCGCGCCGGGGGTGTAAAACGGCGGACGTAAAATGGCCGCCGGGAACGTAATTCCATTGAGCACTGGGTTATAGAACGCATTGACGGTTTGCGGGGTGGTCACCCATTCGTGGCGATCCACGGGCTTGCCCAGTTTCGCCGTTTCATAATCGTGGAGGAACGCGGTACCGGCGCGAACGTTCGCCAAGAGGTCCGCACCAACAGGTGAAAACGCGAGTCCTTCGTAGGAGCGCCACTTGTCTGGGTACCCGATCTTGGCGCGGAACTTCGACAGTTTTTCCAATGCTTTGTTGCGGGTTGTGGGGGTCATCCACGGTAGATTGCTGATTCGCTCCTGGTACGCATTCAGCAGGTAATCCACCATTTCCAACAGTTCGTCTTTCCACTCCGGCTGGAAATGGCGCTCCACGAACAGCTGGCCGATTTCCTCGCCAACTACCCCGGCGGCCAGTTCAATGCCGCGCTTCCAACGTGCGCGTTGTTCGGTGGCTCCGGACAGCTTCGTTTCAAAAAAGTCGAAGTTGGCTAAGGAAATTTCCGGCGGCAGGCACTCCGCGCGGGCCAGCAGGATGTTCCATACCGCAAGCAGCTTCCAATCGGCCAGACGTTCGGGCGTGATGAGGGTTTCTAGGTGCTGCACGAACGACGGCATCATCGTGACAATGCGCCCCTCGGTGACCCCCGCGCCGTCCAAAAACGCCTTCGACATTGGCGGCAGGTCAAGGTCGGGGTTGTAGGTTTTCACGGCGTCGCGCGTGGCTACTACATCCCAATGGCCCGCCGCAATGTCCGTTTCCAGCACAACAATGCGTTCCGCAGCCTCGCTTATCGACGCCCCGCCCAGCCAGCTCGCAGGCAAAAACCCCAGCATGCGTTCCACATGCGCCCGATAGGCCGACAAGGTTTCCGCATGTTCAGGTGCGCGATAGTACGCCTCATCAGGTAGGGCGATGCCTGCCTGGAAGAGGTAGAGGGCTGCGTCAGTACTGCCAGCATCCTTGGCAATCCAAAAACCTAACGGGCCCGCTACGCCTAGGCGATCTAGCTCTCCGCATGCGTAGGCGAACTCGGCCGGGGTAGACGCGGCGTCGATAAGCGAAAAGTCCGCAGTAAGCGGGTCGATGCCCGCGGCGGTAATGCCGGGTACGTCCATAAACGAGCGGTACATGTCGGCGGCGCGCCCAGCGGAAGTTTCAACTATTTCGCGGACGTCCTGTTCGGCCTGGTCGCGGAGCTGATGGAACACTCCGTCGATGCCGCGGTCGGCGGGAATAACATGCGTATCAATCCAAGGGCCGTTGACTAGGCGATAGAGGTCTTTCATGACTTTCCACCTTAAACGAAGTGGGCGGAGGGGTGCGTCGGGGTGCGGGAAGGCTGGGGTAGGCGTGGAGGTCTGACGAATGACCCATCTGTGGCGAATATCACACCTCGAAAGTATTAGATCTTCTGTTTGAATAAAACTGCGTACTTGCAGGTGGGGAAATCTTACATTGTTGTAATTTTCTAGCGCTTGTTCTAGTAAAAAAGATGTTCGGCGTGTTACCTGTGTTGCCACTGTGACTTGTGTGATTAGTGGGGTACATTGAGGCTCATGATGTTTTCCCCAAAAGTCCTCACACGTAATGTCGCCACGCTGTTCGTGGCACTTGCACTCGTGATCACATTTGTCACCACCCCGAAAGCGCAAGCGATTGACCTCGACGCCCCCTCCGGCGTTGACGTCTCAAGTTGGCAGCATCCCGGTGGAGAAGGCATCAACTGGGACTCCGTCAAAAGCGACGGCCACTCGTACGCATTTATCAAGGCCACCGAAGGGGTCAACTACCTTAACCCCCACTTTGCAGCGGACTCCCGTCAAGCCATCGATGCTGGACTCATGATCGGCAGCTATCACCTCGGAAGGCCCGGCGTGAGCGCGACCGCCCAAGCAGCGGCGTACGCGGCCGTGCTGGCAAGCCAGCCTCAACCCTCGCTGCCGCCGGTACTCGACATCGAATACGATGACGGCGTCGGACCTGCGCAAACGCAGGCGTGGGTGAAAGAATTTGTCACCGAAATCGAATTGCTGACCGGCCGGAAACCCATCATCTACACCTACCGCTACTTCTGGGAACAACAGGTGGGCAATAGCACCGACTTTAAGGATTACCCCCTGTGGCTGGCTGCCTACCAAAACACGCCGCCCACCACACTGCCGGGTGGTTGGGAGCAGATGACCTTCTGGCAGCGCTCCAGCACTGGGCGGGTTTCCGGAATCAACTACGACACCGACCTGAACCTCTTTAATGGCAACCAAGCCCAGCTTGATGCCTTTGTAATTGGCAACTACGTGCAGCTCGGCAACATTATCAATCCCTCCTTGCGCTTGGATAAACTTCCAAACCTAGAGGTGATGTCCAAGCAAAACCCCGACCTGGTGAAAGTGATCCTCGCCGTGGCGGCGGGTGCCGTTGCCGCAAACGCGCTGAGCAAAGCAGCCCAAGACGCAGGTTTTGACGCCCGCCCTGCCGAAGAATTTGTCAAACTGGTGCAGGAGCAGGTCGACAGCGGGAAACTCCCAGTCAAAGATCTAGAAATCATGCTGGACGAATCCAAATACACGGTCGGCGATCTAGTCAAACTGCTGGAAGCCGTCCAAGCGCGCCAAGCTGACCAGGCAGATGCGCAGCCGCAGGACCAGCAGCAAGAACAGTAACAGCCTGCCGCCTAGACCACTCAAGAAAGACCTCTCCTAGGGAGGATTCAACAAGCCGCAGCACTTGGGGAAGGTGCTGCGGCTTGTTGCTGCGGAACTACTTGTTGTCGATCTGCATCTTGCCCGGATTCCACAGCCCAGAGCGGGTGACTTCCTGGTAGTCAATCTTCGCGGGTACCGGTTCTTCGCCCGCTGAGTTGGTGCGCAGGGTGTAGGTTTCCAGGGAACCCCAGTCGCGTTCCCAGTTGTTGTTGAGGTAGGTGGGAACTTCCAGGGAGGTGCTGGTCGCCTCGGACACGCCCATGATGCCGCCACCGTTGAAATCCTGCCACGGCGAAAGCGTCACTTTTCCGGCGTGGTCGGGGGAGATCCGGTATTCCGGTAGTTCAGTCACACCAGCGTAGTGGTAGAAGGTTCGTTGGCAGGGGAACTGTAGGGACACGGACCAGTCCAACAATCCGGGGGTGTCGGGGTCGATCACGTTGGTCATCTTGGTCAAGCTGGGCACGCGCGGCGGCGTAAATGCCAACCATTGGTCGGTGTCCAAGCTGCTGTCGGAGGCGACGATGCGAACAACGTCTGCGTCCTCGGGCAGGGAATCCAGCGGAACGCGCAGGTTACGCCATGATGGGCTCGGGCCGATGTCGTATGGCTGAATGGTGCCCATGGACTCCACTTTGCCGTCGCCCTTGCTGCGGCCGTACTCCACGACGAGTTTTTGGCCGTCTTGCTCCACGCCATTAATGTCGTTGTGCTTTACGCGTCCAGCCGCGGAGATCACCAAGATCGGGGCGTCGTCTTTGCGCTCCGGTAGGGAGTACCAAGTGGTCTTCGTGCTTGCTGGGAATTGCGCGCCTACCGTGTAGGAGCCAACCACTGGCACGACGGTGTAGTCGATGTTGTACGGAAGCTCCGCGCGGGAACCATTTACGCCGGGTTCCGAGCGCACACCACCGGTGATACCCGCGGATTGTCCGGCTGCTTCACCGGTGCTCTCTTTATCTTCCTCAGTGGTGCCAGCGATAGAACCAGCGGAGCTGCCCGCGGTGCTTACACCTTCGGTGGTGATTTGCACCGGAACGTTGTTGGCCTTGAAGTTACTCTCTTCGGAGGTGGTCAAGGATTCGCCGAGTTTGCTGCCGTCCGCAGGCTGGAGGAAGGATTCGTTGGTGTTGTTTTCCACCATCACGTCCGAAGCCAAGGCGCAGTGGTCACCGGCGAAGCTTCGCAGGTTGCCTAGGCCGACCGTGTACGCAGGGTATTGGGAGATAAAGCCCTTCGACAGGGAAGCCATGGAAAACAGCACTACCAGCGTGGTGACCACCAAGATTGGGGCATTGAGCGCGCCGTGGGTTTTGCGTCGTTCGGTTTGCACCTCGCCACCGGCGGCGGTCTTGCGGATGTCGTCCACGAAGGAAAGGTAGGCGCCGGCCGCCAAAATCAGCAGGGAGAGCACCAACACCACGGTGTTGGCTTCAATGTTTTTCACCTGGATTGTCTTGTCGTACCAGGGGACGCCGAAGCTGGAAATGTACCACCAGCCGTTGGTGCCGGCCAGGGTGTTTGCGGTGATAAACAGCACGCCACCTGCGGCAAGCACGCGCAATCGTTGAGACTTGGAAAGTTGATGCGCCAACGCCACCGCCGCGAGCCCGGCGATTGCGGAGCCGATGCCGGCGTATACGCCGAAGTGGTGGGACCACTTGGTGGGGGTGAACATCATGAAGAACATGGTGCCGAATATCACCAGCAGCAGACGCCGCGATGGGTCGGGCGCACTACCGGGCACGCTGCCGTGCCGCAGGATGGAAGCCACCACGATGGCCACACCCACGTACATCATGATCACGGCGAAGCGGCGCGTAAACGAACCGTCCACGTTTTGTTGGAGCAGGGTTTCGTAGCGTACCCACTCGTCGTACCAGTGCAGTGATGGTCCCTTGGCGCTACGTACGCGAATGGACTCGATGACGGTGGCCAGGGTTTGGTCACCGAACACGGCGAGCAAAATGGCGGTGCCGGAGGGCAGGAACGGCAGGCACATGGCGAACACATCGCGTTTGCTTTCCGCCCGCCGGACGATAATTCGAATCAAGCCGGAAAGCCCCACGAGCAGGGCGGATACGGCCATCAAACCCGTCGGCCCGGCGCCTAGCGACACGGTGGCAATGATCACGCCTACTGCGCCGGGCAGCAAGCGCTGCGTGGCGATTGCGCGTTCGATGGACACCCAGGTCAGGAGCGCGCCCAAAGCGATCACGGGTTCGGGGCGCAGGCCGTTGTTGTACACCAGCCAGAAGCTGAGGAAGGCGAATGCGGTGGTCCAATGCGCCACGCGACGGGAGTTGATGCCCTCGCCCAGCCGGGGCAGCACTTCACGGCTGAGGATCAGCCAGATCAGGATGCCGGCGATAAACCCGGGCAGGCGCATCCACACGGAAGCGGTAGAGATGCGCGCCATCAACCCCAGCAGGTCGTAGTAGGGGGCGCCGAACGGGGATTCGGGAACGCCGAACCAGCGGTAGTAGTTAGCCATGTAGCCGGATTCGGCGGAGGCACGCCCCATGGTGAGCAGATAGCCATCGTCGGAGGTGTTCGCGCCGATGACGTACCAGAAGGTCAGGATAAAGCCGACGATGGCGTCCAGCGGGCGGAAACGGAACCAGCCTTCCGGGAGGAACGGCAATTTTTCGCCCTGGTGTTTGTCCATGCGCCAAAGCGTCCACAGGGATACGAACAGCATGACAAGGCCGCTGAACATGGTCAGGTACTTCAGCACACTCGGCGACGATGTAAAGCGTGAGTTAATGTTGACCTTGACGCTGAGCCCGGCGTCGATAAGCTCCGGTGCGTTTTCTAATTCGGTGTAAATTCCGGTGAGTTGCGGGCGTTCGTCGTCCTCCGTTTCACCTTTGTGTTTGGTGCCCGGAATCTCCGCCTTGGTGGAATCTTTGGTAGAGGAAAGTTTGAGTACGGCGTCCGCGTCGAGTTTTTCCAGTTCACTCTTGGAAACGCTGAGCGGCACCTGGTCGCGCGCGAGGACGTCGAGGCCCGCATCAGAGTAGCGCACAAACAACCCGCGGGTGGTGGCGTCTTTACTGTCGCCGGGCAACGTGCTCAGCACCGTCGTTTGGCCCTCGCGAAGCTTATCGACGACCGCGAGCGGCACCGTCGCCTCAATCGAATCCGGCGCGTACGAAATTAACGGCGCACTTACGCTATTAATCTTCCCGTCTTGGGGCCAGTTAAACGACGATTGTGTTTGCGTCACCGGCATAAACGGGGTGATGACAAAAAGAATGAAGCCCAATACACCGCTGAGTATGGCGAGGTTCTTCACCCATCCCGGGGTCTGCGACTCTGATGTAGACACATCGATCAATGTTACGTCAGCTCCTCTCGGATTCCCGAGTTACCACGACAAAGGGCCCAACTTGTGTGACATCCCACGTGGAAAATACCTCTGGGTTGAAATACACACCTCGGAAACGAACATTTGGATTATTCGGGTAAATATCCTCAGCGACGTCGTACTTGTAGCCCTTGTCTTTATCGCCGCGGAAAATGAATACATCGGGTGCGCGCCACGGGGAGTCATCCAAGGCAGCTGAGAACTTCGCCGGAGTGTTGAGCGTTTTCCAAGACTTTACAGCCCATTGCTGAATTTGTTCGTTTCGCGTGTCGAACTCGCCGAGAGGATTCGCATAATGGCTGGTAAACGCTTGGAAGCCGCGGTAAGGGTAGTAGGACATGAAGTTTTGTTCGTCCGTAAGTACGACTGTGTCGCGGGGGACCAGTCCTTTCGACGCCAGGAGGTCGTCGATCTCCTTGTAGTACGTCGCCGAATCTGCCGGGAAGCGGTCCGCCCGTTCCCCGTACCCATCAGTGTCCGTATAGGCCAAATCGATGGCATCATGGTTGCGCTGTGGAATCGTCTGGGCGTAGCCCAACCCGCCGGTAATAGTCACCATAATGAGCCCAGCAGTCATGAGCTTGCGGGAACGCTCACTGAATTGCACCGGGTACAGGCGCGAAATTCCGAACAGGCGGATATCCGCCAGCGCGAGGACGCCGGCGGTAGCCAGCTGCATGGTCACGATGGAATCCAAGCGGAAGCCCAACAGCGTGTTGCCCGCCAGCGTGGCAATCATCGACGCCACAATCCAGCAATAAAACACAAACAGTGCGATGCCCATCGAGCGCACGTCCGGATCCACCGCGCGTGCCATGAGGAACAACAGGCCGATCAGACACAATGCGCCGACGAAACTAAACGAAAGCATGGGCAGCGGGATCTGCGTGCCCTCGTACGGCAAGTAGTGCATGGCGGTCGCGCCGGAGCGCGTTTCACCGCGGGCAACTGCCAGCAAGTACGGCGTCCAGACCGGCGCGGCGAGCACCATCGAACCGATGCCCACAATGATCAACCGCAAAATCGGCCACCAGCTGCGCTGCACGAACACCGCGAACACGGTGGCAATGAGGATCACACTCAGCGTAATCGTGGCGGTGTAGAGCGTATACATCGAAGCGGAGACGCCGAGATACACGATCATGCCTGCGATGGCGAGTTTGTGGCCCGCAACAGCGCGATACGCCAATACGGAAGCCGCTGGGGCGCCGAGGGCGACGATGGCTGCGTACGGCTCCTCAGCGGACACTACGAGGGCGATACAAATGCTGACCAAGCCGATGCCGGTGGCCACCGGCAAACTCCCGCAGATTCGCTGCCATACTGGCACAACCATGGAGGCCGCGGCCGCAATAGACACTAGCGACCACGGTTGGAATCCCTCCCAGCCAGGCAGGCCCAATAAGGCAGAAAAACGACCCCCCAGCCAGAACCAGCCACCGGGATAAAACGACGGCATGTCTATGTAGTTCATGTCGTCCAGAATCGGGCTGTCCGTGAGCCGCGTGAGGAACTGGGTGCGGAACCCCTGATCTACGGTAATGCCGTCTAAGTAGAGCCGGGTGGCAGATAGCGGGATCGCCGTGGTGGACACCACGAGCGCCGCCGGCGCAAGGTAGGACACCACGATGGTGAGCCACACGCGCCATTTCGGCGCGGAGCCTCTGAGCCACAGGTAAGACAACACACCAACCGCTATCAGCACCAAAAAGGTTGCGCACGTTGCGATGGCGCGGGACATTAACGACCCCCCAAAGGCTGGGAGGTTGGTTTGCTTCAACACAAACCAACACAGCAACGTAAACAATGCGCCGCCCACCCCAGCGCCCAGAATCGAGAAAATAGTCGCCCGATCTGAGAGCATGTCCTTGGTGAACGGCACTTCAGATGCAGGGACGGGAAGCTCCACCGCGTCCCTATCGGTTACCTGTGTCATGCATTCCAGTTTGGCATACGTTGCTACAAGTTAGATGGGTAGTCGCCGTAAGATTCCCTTAGGCAGGTGCTGGAGTACCATCATCACGTACTTAAACATTGGGTGCACCCAAAGCGTATCTTTGCGGTCTAATGTTGCTTGGACCACCGCTTCTGCTACATCCTCGCGGTTTACCGTGAACGGTGCTTCCTTCACACCGGCGCTCATCCGGGTGCGAACCTGGCCGGGGCGGACCACCAAAACGTGGGCACCGGTGCCGCGCAGCGCCTCACCAAGCTGGGTGTAGAAACCGTCCAAACCGGCCTTTGCGGAACCGTATACAAAGTTCGAACGGCGCACCTTCATCCCCGCCGCCGACGACATGGCAACGATGGTGCCGTGGCCCTGCTCCTTGAACTTCTGCGCTAACAACACACCCACCGACACCGCGCCGGTGTAGTTGATTTGTACCGCGTCTACAGCCTTGGCTTGGTTTTGCCACTGCTCTTCGTTGTCTCCCAACACCCCGAAAGCCACAATGGCCACATCAACGTCGCCCTGCGAAAACGCGAGATCAATTACTTCAGGGTGTGTATCAAACGCACGGGCATCAAAATCGATGACCTCCACAGACGATGCGCCTGCGGCCTTTAGCTTGGCCACCGTGGCGTCGATAAGCTTGTCGCCCTGGAACGTGGCGAGGGTGACATGGGCGGGGCCTTTGGTCAGAAACTCTTCAACAATCGCGTTGCCAATCTCGGAGGTGCCGCCGAGCAGCAAAATATTTTGGGCCTTGCCCACAGCGTTCAGCATGGTAAATCCTTCTTAGTGCAATTCGAGACGGCGGGACATATCGGAAGCAAAGACGCCAGTCGGGTCAATATCATGGCGGGTCTTCAACCAACCCTCCATGCCGGGGTACATCGCGTGGAAACGCTCAGCCGGCGTGCGCGATTCCTTGGCCAAGTACAGGCGGCCGCCGAATTCCATCACGCGGCGGTCAATATCGTCGAGGAAATCGCCAAGGCCCCGCTTAATCGGGAAATCTACGCACACGTTCCAGCCCGGCATTGGGTAGGACAGCGGTGCGCGGTTGCCCTCGCCGAACAGCTTAAATACGTTGAGCGCGGAGTAATGCCCAGACTTTTGAATGTCCCGAATAATGTCTTTAAACGGGTCCACTGCCTCCCGCGGCACCACGAATTGGTACTGCAGGAACCCGCGGGAACCATAACCGCGGTTCCACTCGCCGATCAAATCGAGCGGCTGATAGAACTGGGTGAGGTTCTGCACCTTGTTTTGGTAGGTGCCAGACTTCAACCACCACAGTTCGCCGATCGCCATCATGCTCAACTTGTTCATGGTGAACGACGGGAAAATGTCTGGCACGGTCACCAATTGCGGGGCGTTAAACTTCAACGGATCCTTGGCCAGCTTCGGCGCGAGCTCCTCAAGTTGAGCCAGCGTGGCCAAGGAACCGCGCGACACCGCGGAGCGGCCCAGCTTCGGCTCGGGGGAAATAGCGTCGAACCAGGCGGAAGAATAGGTGTAGTTCTTCTCCGAACCGTCCGAGTGGAACTCGATGGTCTCATCCAGCGAGGACGTCAAATCACCGTCGGCGATGAAGTAAGCGGTCTCGGTGCGGGTCATCCGAATCTTGGCGCGCACAATAATGCCGGTGAGGCCCATGCCTCCGACGGTCGCCCAGAACAGATTGCCTTCGGGGTCGTCCGGGGTGCCTTCCGGCTCAAGGTGCAGGATGCGCCCGTCCGCAACCAGCAGCTCCATAGAAACCACATGGTCGCCGAAAGAACCCGCCGAGTGGTGATTCTTGCCGTGAATGTCCGGACCGATGGCGCCACCGATGGTCACCTGCCGGGTGCCGGGCAGCACCGGAACCCACAGCCCATAGGGCAGCGCGGCTTTCATGAGTTGGTCGAGGGTGACACCGCCTTCCACATCAACAATGGCGGTGTCTGGATCAATGCTGTGAATTTTGTTGAACGCCTGCATGTCCACAACAAGGCCGCCACCGTTTTGGGCGCAGTCGCCGTAAGAGCGACCCATGCCACGGGCAATAACGCCGCGCCGTAAATGTGTGGGTTTGTTCTCGTTTTGCTCAGCAACGAGGCGTACCGCGTTACAGATTGTTTCTAGGTCTGGTGTGGACAGAACCTCAGCTGTGGTGGGGGCGGTGCGGCCCCAGCCGGTGAGGGATTTGGCTTCTGTGTGGAGGGCCCCAGAAGCACCGGTCGAAGCAACGGTGCCGGACTTGCCCTTATCGCTCGTCATCGTTTTACCACGGTACCCCTATTTGCGGGTTTGTCGAGCTCTATCAGCGTTTCGACGTCCGCGCCCACCCGTGTGATTCGTCACGCTTGGCGCCGCTGTGCTGCACCTGTGAGGCAAACAATGCTGGTCCACGCCGATGCGTTGCCTCCCGCGTAAATCCGGAGTGCCCAAGATGAGAAAACCCGAAGCGTGGGGGAATCTTAGGGTGTGTCTGGGCGTGTCGCGGGGTTAAAGATCCATAAGTTGGCGGATTTCTTCCGGCAATTCCTCTTGCGAGGTGATCTCAGGGCCGTCATATTCATTGAGGATTTCGTAGACCCGCACACGGTCCTTACTATCCAGCAGCGGCAGTTCTTGGGCCATCAGCATGGTCATGAAATTATTCAGCGGTGTGGTGGTGTTTTCTGCGGCGATATGCGGCGCGGGAGCCTTTTTTTTGAACAAGCCAAACATGGCCATAACACTACCTCGACTATCGTGGCCAATATGAACACAACTCGTATCGCTGGAGCAGGGCTTGCAGCCGTCATCACAGCACTTCCTGACTATGTTCACAACGCCTGGGTGCGGCGCGCGCTGACAGCATCGCTGATCGCCGGCGGCATCTACATGATCAACACTGATGAAAACCCAGACAACGACATCACCTGGGATCGCCTCGAACTCGATGGCACCGAGGACGGGCCGGTCACCACGTGGCTGAAAATTGGTGGCGTAGCTACCGCGCTGTATGCCTCCGCAAAGGCGGATGCGATGCTGGCGAAAGGCCTGCGTAAGGTAGGTATCCGCAAGCCGTACACCGTGCTCGGCCTGGTGGCGGGTGCTGTGGTCTACGATGCGTCGGCGGCATTGGTTGCCAAGTAGCGCCTGAGACACCTTGGGCGAGAAATTTACTACCCTGGCTTGTATGATGCGCCGCGCACCAAGAACCGCGCTGCTCCATGCGGAACTTGTCCACCACGATGGTGCAATTCAACGCACTGTCGGCGTAAATGATTCGCTTACGCTTGCCGAAGTCGCCGGCATTTTGCGGATTTGCTTCAATCTCGCAGGGAATCCGCCGTGGTCATTCCACGACGCTTCTGAAGTGGTGGACCCCAATAGTTGCCTTTCCGCCTACCCAACACTGCGTTTTGTGTGGGGGCTGTGGAACATCGAGCTGGAAACGCTGGAAACGTACCCGCGTGATCAAGGCACCCCACGCGCATTGTGCATCGCCGGCTCCGGGGCACTTGCCGGGGGCTTCAACCCTAGCGAGATCAACGAGCTGCTCACCGGCAAAGCCACCACTGAGGCCGTTCTGCGCCGCGTGCACCCCGAGGTTGCTTCGGTAATTGAGCGCTCCCGTATCCGGGACTTTGTGTCCCTCTTGCAGGCCCTTGACCTCCCTGCGCCGAACGACGCCGCGGATACCCGGTCCAGTACGCTGCCGTTGGAGGAAGACGCCGCAGGCCGAGACGCATTCTGGTCACTGATCTTGGCCTTGAGTTGCTTGAGCGGGCCGCAATTGACGGACCACATTGCGGAAACCACGATGGAGGCCCTCGGATGGGTCGACGACGATGATTCACGGCTTTCCGCGGACGGCATTCGCGCATTGTGCGCCGCCTCGTTGCAGGAATTACAACGCATTATTGGCGGCTCTGTGGTGGAACGCTTGGATTGCTACCGTGATCTGCTGCGCGCACCGCATAGCGCGGCGGATTGCGGCTGAACGTGTAGCATTTTCAGGCGTGACCGAAGTTTCAATGAGCAACCCGCCCAAGGAGTTAGGCGCCCGCACCCAAGCAACACGGTTCATTATCTCCGGCGGTATCGCCGCGGTAGTGGACCTGGGTCTGTCGTACCTGTTCCAGATCGTCTTAGGTTTCGGCCCTGGATTGTCTCGCACGGTCGGGTTTATCTTCGGAACGCTCACCGCTTATATGATCAACCGCCGGTGGACTTTCCAGGCGGAAGCATCCTCGAAACGCTTCCTCGCTGTGGTGCTGCTCTACACCATCACGTTCTGGGTCAACGTCGGCGGCCACAAGTTGTTGTTCTACCTATTGGACGGCACACTCAGTGAAAAAGCGGCGTTTATGCTGGCGTTTTTGATCTCCCAAGGCACCGCTACGGTGATTAACTTCCTCGTTCAGCGCCTTGTGATCTTTAAGGGATCCAGCCGCCAAGGCTAGTCGCGTGCGGGAACCCAACTACGGCCGGTCGAAGCGCTCTCGGCGCCCCATGCGGTGAAGTTTCAGCCATTCGCGGAAGCCCGCGATGTCGCGACGCTGCACGAGGAAAAACCACGCAAACCGGGCGTATTCCTGCGGTAGCAGCTGGCGCATCCCCGGTTGGTTCATGAGGTAGCCCCGGTTACGGTAGGTGAAAAAGCGCTTGTTGGGGTTGTCCGGGTATTGGGTATGCATTCGCCCGCCCAGAATAGGTTTGAACTCGTCGGAGCCGTCCGGGTGCAGGTACGCCGTGGTGAGGCATGTGCCAAAGGGGAGCCCAGAGCGCACCAGTCGGCGGTGGTATTCCACTTCATCGCCGCGGATAAACAGCCGGAAATCCGGCACCCCGATACGCTCCATGGCGTGGGCGCTGAGTAATGCCCCATTAAACAAAGAAGCGATTCCCGGCAGGAGATCGTCGTTCGGGTCCGTTGGGTTCACCAGTTCGGAGCGCCACCTGCGCCACGCCACCCCGCGCCGTAGGGGAAATGCCAATCGCTCTGGGGTTTCGAGGTTGCAGACCACCGGGGAAACCTCTTCAAGGCCGTGCTTTTCCGCGCAGTGTTGCAGCGTGGCCAGTACGTTTTCGTCCTCTGGGCGGCCGTCGTCGTCGGCGCACCACACGGCGTCTGCGCCGAGCGCGAGCGCGGTGAGGAAGCCGTAGGCAAAGCCGCCCGCCCCGCCCAAATTGTGCTTGGAGGGCAGGTACACGGCGCGGTCTCCGGCCACTTCGCGCACCAAGGTTTCCACTGCGGGTTCGCAACCGTTATCTACGACGATGATCCAGTGCACTGCTCGGGTTTGCGCCGCAAGTACACGCAGCGAATGCTCCAGCAGTTCAACGCGCCGATGCGTCACCACGACCGCCGCAACCTTATCAGTGGAGGAGAGAGGCATGCGGTCATTGTCCCACACCCCGCTTTTCGACGCCGCGCCACGCCCCCGTGCGTCCGCTACCCCCTCGCTTTCCTCGCTCGGTGATCCCCAACAACGCAGGACAAAGTGAATTTTGCACAACCTGTGGGGTTTCTGTGGGCACCCCCGTTGCTGGCTGTGAGCATCGGCTCAGAAATTTGTGCTCTTTACACTAGGTTCCCATGAGGGCAAACACTGTGATCAGCCGCCGCGGGTTCCTGCGCACCGCGGGGACGTTCGTGTTGCTTGGCGGGCTTGGGGCCTGCGCCCGCAGCCACGTGGAAGATCGGGTTGCCAGGCCCACTTCTGAAAGCAACGCTCTCACCGTATTTGCCACTACGGCATTTCTTGGGGATATCGTGCGCAACGTTGTGCCCGAGGCGGATCTGACGGTCATGGTGGGTTCGGGCGGCAATGCGCACACGTATGAACCCAATACTCGCGATCTCGCTGGCATCCAGTCCTCGAAGGTAGTGCTGTGGATGAGCCCGCAGCTGGAGTCCTTGATGGACGAGCAATTGGAGGCTCAAGATCCCCGCCAGTTCGCGGTCATGCAAGCGGTGACGGATGTGGACGCGTTGTTGTTGCCCACCGAGAAGACGTGGCTGGGTGACACCCGAAGCCAAGCCTTGGTGGCGGATCCGCACGTGTGGATGAGCCCGCCGATGTGGAAGCCCGTGGTGGAGGCTGTTGCCGAAAGAATCATTGCCGCCGCCGATCCGGGAAAGGCGGATTCGTACCGCAACAACGCTGACATCTATCTGCGGCGTATCGATGAGCTCGACACCTACATTCAGGACCAAGTCGCGGCCATCGATGAGGACTCTCGTGTGCTGATCACCGGCTATGACGGCTTTCAGTACTTTGGCAAAACCTACGGCTTCGAGGTGCACTCGGTGCAGCCTTCCGTGATCGAACGCACCGATGACACCGCAGCCACCGCTGTCGCCGTTACGTCCACGACGCCCGCGCCGGACGCGGCGCCGATGAGTGAGCGGGCTAAGGCACTCAGCGACCTAGTCATGGACCGCCACGTGAAAACCCTGTTCGCGGATAATATCGCTGGCAAGGAAGATGTTGACGCCGTGCGGCAGGCGGTCCGCGCCCGCGGCGGGCAGGTGGCGGTGGCGGATCGTGAGCTCCTTGTCGGGTCATTGGGGCGTACGGCACCACTCGACGGATACATTGGCGCTTTACGCTACAACGCCGACGTGTTGCGGGCCGGACTCGAGGCGAAAAAGTCGCACGCTTAGCAAGTTTATTTCGCGATTATGTACACGAGCTGGTAAGCGCCCCCATAATCGTAACTATGAGTACCGCATTGCTTGTTATCGATGTCCAAGAATCCTTCCGCAATCTGCCGAGCTGGGAAAACATCGCGGACCCAGATCTGGCCACTAAGGTCGCTAAGCTGGTCGAGCACGCACGCATGAAGAAGCACTTCGTGGTGTGGGTGCTGCACGCAGACCTCGGCACCAAAGGGCCGTTCGACCCCGCCAGCGGCTTTGTGCAATTGCAGCCCGGGCTTGAACCCACCGGTGGGGAACCTGTGATTACCAAAACCAGCCATAATGCCTTCACCACCACGAACCTGCAGCAAATGCTGACATTCCGGGGCATTGACACCATCCAAGTTGCCGGAATCCGCACCGAGCAGTGCGTAGAAACCACCGCGCGGCTCGCCTCCGACTTGGGCTATGAGGTGGAGTTCATCCGGGATGCCACCACCACACACCCCATCCCAGTGCGCGGACAAGAGGATCCAATCTCCGCGGAGGAAATCATTGAAAGAACCTGTGCCGTATTGTCCGGCAGGTTCGCCAAAGTGGTTACTATTGCCGACGTTTTGGCTCGTTAAGCCTGGTTAAGTGGTGCATAAGAAGGGCATTCAGGTGGCGTTGTGCCAAATCCCCAGTGCCCTTGTTTAGTCGCTCTCCAAAGTGGTTTCGTTGGGGGCTTTTGATTGGCTCGTTTCCAAGCGCTCTTCTTCCATGCGCTGCATGAGCCGCCGCACGTGGTCAGCGGCGCCTTTACCCTCATAAGCCTCAACAATGTCATCCACTGCTCCCGCCTGGCGGATTTCCCCGTGATCCACCCACAAGGCGGAGTCGCACAACTGAGCCAAAAAGTCATTGGAGTGTGAGGCGAATACCAGGATGCCGGAGCGTTCCACCAGCTCCTGCAGCCGGGCCCGAGCCTTGGCCATAAACGCCGCGTCTACGGCGCCGATGCCCTCATCGAGCAATAGGATTTCCGGTTCGATGGAGGTGACTACGCCCAGGGCGAGACGGATGCGCATGCCTGTGGAGTAGGTGCGCAGCGGCATGGATAAGTATTCGCCCAGCTCGGAAAACTCCGCGATCTCATCCATTTTTTGCTTCATTTGTTTCCGCGTCTGCCCGAGGAACAACCCACGGATAATAATATTCTCATACCCGGATATTTCCGGGTCCATGCCCACGCCTAAGTCGAACACGGGGGCGACGCGGCCGTCGATAAGCGCGGAGCCGCGGGTGGGTTCGTAAATGCCGGAAAGTAGCCGCAGCAGGGTGGATTTGCCTGCACCGTTGTGCCCGACAAGCCCCACGCGGTCGCCTTCCCGCAGGTGAAGGTTAATATTTTTCAGTGCCTCCACAACAACAACGTTGTCTGCGTTACGGCCGATCACGCCGCCAGCCGCGCCGAGGAACGCCTTTTTCATGGAGCGGGACTTCGCATCAAAGATCGGAAAGTCCACGCAGGCGTTGTAAGTATCAATGGCAACCATCTGAGTTGTTCCTCCGTACACTAAACCCAATAACTGACGCGGAAACGCCACTGCTTCATGGCCAGCAACGCCAACAATAAGCCGAACGCGGTGCAGCCGAGAACAACCCACCAGTGGTATGCGGGCAAGTCAACACCAATGAGTGGGGCGCGAACTACCTCCATGTAGTGGTACAAGGGATTCAGCTCCGCGAGGCGGGCCCGCGACTGAATTTCGCCACCTTGTTCCTTGAGGGTTTGGGTGGTCCATACGATGGGGGTGACGTAGAAAAGTAGCTGCGTCAGTGCCTCCAAAAGGGGGGATACGTCGCGGTAGCGTGTGGCGATGACGCCAAAGAACATCGCCACCCAAACCCCGTTCAAAATAAGCAGGAAAAGTGCCGGGAATGCGAGAAGTACCTGCCACCCCAAGGCTCGCGGGAACACTAGCATAAGCACTACCCAAATAACCATGTTGTGTGCCAAGAAAAGGGTTTGTTTCCAGACCAGCCTGTACACGTGAACAGACAGTGCTGAGGGTAATTGTTTAATCAGCCCTTCGTTGTCTATGAAAATGTCAGACCCTTCTTTGATGGCGCCCGAGATAAAATTCCACATGATCAAACCAACGGTCACGTGTGGAAGAAACTCTGCTACCGGAATTTTGAACAGTACCGAATACAGCAACCCGAGCGCCAACGCCATCACACCGGTGGCGATAGTAATCCACAGGGGTCCAAGAACACTTCGGCGATAACGTTGTTTAATGTCCTGCCAACCTAACTGCAGCCACAACTCATGCTGTCGAAAACCATTCACCAGGTCTGACCATGCGGCATGAAAAGTCTTTGATTGGGATGTGGGTGCGTGAGCAGGATCGATCTGCGTAATTCGATCGATGTCTTCCTGCCGAAACCTCGGCGATGCTAGTTCTGACACAAAGACCACCCTAGCTGGATAGTCGCGCAAATCGAGTGAAGCAGGCATACTAGGTGGGTATCTTCGCACGGCAAGGAGTGAGTAACAGATGGTGTTTGACGTGGCCCGAGTACGCGGGCTCTACGTCTCCTTGAGTGACGGTTGGACCTACCTCAACGCTCATGAGAGCCCCCAGATACCTGAAAAGGTTTCCGGCGCTGTAGCGCGATCCTTCCGTATGGCTCCGTCTGTTGCGCAGGTTGAGCCTTCCACAGGGTCGCATTCTCGTTCGCAGGAACGGGGGCGACCGCTGGGTAAGAGTTTCGCGGCGTCGGCACGCTGGGCAATCGCTGATTTGGTCGGGGCTTCCGCGGATTGCGTGGTGCTGGGCCCCAGTTTGGAAGTGCTGTACCGCTCGCTTGCCGACGCCCTGCCCTTCCGCTCCCACAGCGTCGTCCTCTCGCAGGCAGACTCCCGCATCTTGACCAATCCGTTTCGGCGGTCCGATACCCAAGTATCTTGGGCGCAACCCGACTTGGGGACCGGGGATTTGCCGGACTGGCAATTCCGCAGCCTGATCACTGGGGGTACTCGGCTGGTGTCGTTCGCCGCCGCGCACCCCTACGTCGGGGCCGTGGTGCCGGTGGAGGAGATCAGCAACATCGTCCACGAACGTTCCCGCGCGTGGGTCTTGGTGGATGCCACCGCCGTCATTGGCTATCGGCCAATCGACATGGATGCCTGGGGTGTGGATATCCTCGCCTTCGACTGCGCCGCAATGGGCGGGCCGAACGTCGCCGCCTTGGTGTTCCGCGACACCTCCATGTTCCCACGCCTCACGGCGCTGCAGGATGGCCTAGAAGGTCCCCAAAAGCTCGAACTCGGACGAATGTCGCCCGGACTGCTCGGCGGTGTAGCAACCCTTGTGGATCACATGGCCGATTTGGATGAAGACGCGCTCGGGAAACGCCGGCGTCGACTGCACGTGAGCATGCAGGAACTGAACTCCTACCTGAGGTCGCTGAACAACTACGCCATTGAATCGCTACGCGGCCTGTCCCGCGTGCACCTCGTGGGCATCTCCGGCGAGGCCGCCGAATACGGCGACGTAGGTCGCATCGACCGCGTACCTCGCCTCACCTTCGTGGTGCACAACGTGCCCGCTGATACGGTGCAGCAACGCCTCGCAGCCAATGGTTTGGTCACCACCGTCAGCCCCAGCGACCCCCTGCTCAACGCAATGGGCGTGGCAGACGCGGGTGGCGCCGTGACCATCGGGTTGGCGCCATTTAACACCACAAACGACATCGACCAATTAACGCGGGTAGTCGCATCCCTCGCGTAAGCCAGGGTGTTACCCCTCGGTCACCGATAAGATGACCTTGCCCGTGACCTCGCCGGACGCGAGCGCGGCGTGGGCAGACGCGGCGTCGGCAAGCGGGTACGTGGCGTGAATGTGATGGGTAATCGTGCCGTCAGCAAGTAGCGGCCACACGTTTTGCACAGTCTCCGCCACAATATTCGCCTTATCCGACAAATCTCGCGCCCGCAATGCCGTCGCGGAAATCGAACCACGCTTCGTGAGCAGGCGCGCAATATTCAATTCGCCTTTCACTCCGCCCTGCATCCCGATGATCACCAAGTGCCCATCCATAGCAAGCGCACGCACATTCGCGTCCAAATATTTTGCGCCCATGATGTCCAAAATGACGTCAGCCTTATTTTTCATCACCTCGGCGAAATCGTCCTCGCGGTAATTGATCAAAATATCCGCGCCTAAACGCCGGCACGTTTCCAGCTTCTCCGCAGAACCGGCAGTTACCGCCACCGTGCAACCCAACGCCTTGGCCAACTGGATGGCAAACGTGCCGATGCCGCCCGCGCCGCCATGAATCAGTACCGTTTGCCCATGGCGCAGATTCGCGCGCATGACCAGGTTCGACCACACCGTGCACGCAACCTCCACGATGCTGGCGGCCTGTTCGAACGAATACCCCTCCGGCAACGGCATGAGCTGCCCCTCCGGGACGGCCACATACTCCGCGTAACCGCCGCCAGCCAAGAGGCAAGCCACCCGATCCCCCTGAGCGTAGGCAGTGGTGCCGGGGTTTTCGATCACGCCGGCACACTCCAAACCCATGATCTCGCTCGCGCCAGGTGGTGGCGGGTAATGGCCGGCGGCCTGCAACAAGTCACCACGGTTCACGCCGGCGGCGTACACCTTGACAAGTGCCTCGCCCTCCGCGAGCTGCGGAGGGTCTACCTCCGTCAAAGTGAGAGAAGTTTTGTCACCGGGGTCCGCTAAAGTAATCGCCTTCATGGGTACCAGGCTAGGTTAAAATCGTGCACTCCGGGGGCAATCAGGTAAACTAAAGCGCGCTGCCAAACAACGGTAGCGATGGAAGTATGGCAGAGCGGCCGAATGCACTCGCCTTGAAAGCGAGCGTCCCGTGAAACGGACCGGGGGTTCAAATCCCTCTACTTCCGCAAACACTCCCTAGGGCAGTGGTGAACTGGGGATGGTTGTGGCGTGGGCGGACTCACCGGAGGTGATTGCTTCCCATGCGGCGATGAGCTGGTCCATTTCCGTCGGCGTGGTGACCGTGACGCGGATGCCTTCGGGGAAGCAGCGCACGAGGATTTTGTGGTCCGCGAAGTACTCGGCGATGTCCGCCGGGCTTTCTGGTAACGAGGCGCTAGGTAGCCAAACGAAGTTTGCTTGAGAATCGGGGGTTCCTAGCGCCGTGGATACACGATCGCGTTCGAAAATGACTTCGTTGGTGCGGTGAAGAATTTCGTCATAGGCGTCGAGGGAAGCGAGTGCTCCGGCCTGGGCGATGCTGTTCACCCCGAACGGGATGGCCACTTTGTTCAGGGCGGACATGATGTTTGCAGGGCCAAACGCGTAGCCCACGCGAGCGCCAGCCAAGCCGAACGCCTTGGAAAAAGTTCGCAGGCCTACAAGGTTTTTGTGATTGCGAATCAGGGTGTGGGCAAGGGGAGTATCCGTAGTGCGAAGGTACTCAAAATACGCCTCGTCCAATGCCACGATGACGTCTGCGGGTACCGCAGCCATGAATTCCTGAAACTCCGCCTCGGTAACAACCGTGCCCGTGGGATTATTTGGATTGCACACGAAAATCAAGCGAGTGTTCGAGGTAATGGCGGCGGCCATTGCTGCGAGATCCATACGGTGATCCGAAGTCAACGGCACTGGTACCGGGGTAGCGCCCGCCACCTGGACGAAAATGGGGTAACCCTCAAAGCTGCGCCACGGGAACACCACCTCATCGGAAGCATTCGCACAGGTGATCTGGACTAGTTGTTGGCACAACGCCGAAGACCCGCAACCGACGGCAACCTGGGAGGCGGGCAGGTCGAGGCGGGAGGCGAGGGCGTCGATAAGCGCGGTGGAGGTCATATCCGGGTAGCGGTTCGTCTGCGTCGCCGCCGCCTGCATAGCCAACACTACGGACGGCAGCGGCTGGTACGAAGACTCATTGCTAGACAGCTTCAGGGCACCCTGCATGCGGGAGCCGGGCACATAATCAGGAAGGGCGGCGAGGTCAGCGCGAATCATGCTGCAACCATACCGCGTGGCCTTGGTATTTGGTGCTGGCTGGACCCGGTGGGTAGGATGATGAAGTCTCGCATTGAGCATGGAGGCGTGCCAGAGCGGCCGAATGGGACTCACTGCTAATGAGTTGTCTTCTTAACCGAGGACCGGAGGTTCAAATCCTCTCGCCTCCGCCAACATCAATGTGAGCAAAGCGCCCGTAGCTCAACGGATAGAGCATCTGACTACGGATCAGAAGGTTAGGGGTTCGAATCCCTTCGGGCGCGCAGATTCCAACCCCAACTTTGACGCGAGTTTGAGTTGGGGTTTTGTGGTGTGTAGGGGAGCTCTTCAGTTCTAGTGACCAGTAATCAAGTTCTTTGGGGAAAGCCTCCGGGGATCGCGCTGATGAGCTGGCTAACTATGTGCGTCGATACATTGTGCCGCGGCTTCACTGTGGGCGAGGGCAGCGTTAAGTTCGCGTGAGCACGTGGCTGAAATCCATCAATGTGTATTGCACTGCGCAGACTATTCGGAAGGCCCGCTTCGTGGGGTTTCGTTGTGCTCCGGTGAACGATAGATCGCTTGCAACCCGTCGCTGCTGAGAAGTGTTTCGATCGCTACCGCAGGCAGTCCAAGACGGCTAATGTGGGGATTCTCAGGGCCGTGGTTTCGGGTTTGCCCGCGCAGCCTCCCCCCAATTAGGGGCGTATTATGTGGTTCTTCGGAAGCCATCCGCACCCCGCGCGGGCGGGTGTGGCGCACGTGCCTAAGGCCAAGGCGGCAGAAAACAGGTGGTCACGGGCATGGCGGATGCCAACTGTACTGCGAAACTAATGTTACTTGCATCAACGTGCTGGTATCACGTCGGTGAGGCGAACAGTGAATTGATCATATGGTCCGACCACGGCAATTGAACGTTGTAATTTTGAATTAGGTTGCGCTGTCCAAGGGTATACGAAGAAGTTGTTTGGCTGCACTTGAGGCGGCGCTACCAAGGCTTGGCCAAGGTGCCTACCCGGCAGCGTATGAAGATTGCTCGGAAAGGCGCCCGCAAGGAACCAACAGAGGAAAAAATTATGAGTACAGAAGCAACTAGTGAATCTCCCACGATTGACGCGGACAAGCTTGAGGACGGTTCCCATGATGTCAGTGCGTGGCCGCGCCAGGCGGCGGGGTTAATCGGCGGCATTATTGTCGCCTTGTTGGTGTATTTTTTCTTTCCAGCTTCCGCAGCGGATTTGGTGAATCAAGCGGCTAACGACTCAGAAGCTTCGTTTAGTTATGAGGCGATGCGCATTACCGCGGCGACGGCCGTATTGATGGGCACGTGGTGGATGACGGAATCTATTCCGCTTGCTGCCACGGCGTTGGTGCCGCTCGTGGTGTTTCCCGTCCTCCAGGTGGTGAAGTTTGATGAGATTGCCACGCCGTACGCTTCGCCGACGATTTTCCTGTTTATGAGCGGTTTTATCCTCGCGCTCACCATGCAGAAGTGGAATTTGCACCGCCGGCTCGCGTTGTTGGTGGTGCTCGCGGTGGGGACGAAGCCGCGCCAGCTTATTGCTGGGTTTATGTTGGCTACGGGATTTTTGTCCATGTGGGTGTCCAATACGGCGACTGCTGTGGTGATGCTCCCTATCGGTTTGTCCGTGCTCAACCTCACCGCCGGCATTGTCGGCGGCCACGACAAGCAACGAAACTTTGCGACGTCGCTCATGCTCGCCATTGCGTATTCCGCGTCGATCGGCTCCCTCGGCACGATCATTGGTACTCCGCCGAACGCGTTGTTGGTTGCGTACCTTTCCGACAATCATGATGTGCATATCGGGTTTGCGCAGTGGATGCTTGTGGGAATCCCGCTGGCTGTGGTGTTTATGATTCTTGCCTGGTTGGTGCTCACCACTGTGTACAAGCCGGAGATGAAGACGATCCCCGGTGGGCGCGAAATCATCCAAGAGGAGCTGAACAAGATGGGCTCAATGAAGCGGGGGGAAATTCTCACCGCGATTGTGTTCTCGCTGGCCGCGTTATCGTGGATTTTCATCCCCATCGCGTTGAAGCTTACGGGCTCAAAGCTAAGCATCGCCGACTCCGCAATCGGTATGACGGCCGCGATCCTGCTGTTTATGATCCCCGTGGATAAACAAGGTCACCGCCTCGTCGACTGGCCGACTGCGGTGAAACTCCCTTGGGATGTGTTGCTGCTCTTCGGCGGCGGCTTGGCACTTTCAAAAATGTTCTCCGACTCGGGGCTTTCCCTGTACATCGGCGAGTTGGCCAAGGGTCTCGCTGTGTTGCCGATCATCCTGATTATCGTCGCGGTGACCACCCTGATTATCTTTCTTACGGAGTTCACTTCGAACACGGCAACCGCAGCGGCGTTCCTCCCGATCATCGCTGGTGTCGCTGTCGGTATCGGGTTGACCGCGAATGGGAACACCCAAAATGTGCTGATCCTGACCATCCCCGTCGCGCTCGCCGCAACCTGTGCGTTTATGCTCCCGGTGGCTACGCCGCCGAACGCAATCGCATTCGGTTCCGGCTACGTGAAGATTGGCGAGATGATTCGGGGCGGCCTGTGGCTCAACATCCTCGGCATCGCGCTGATCACCATGGCTACCTATCTGCTGGCAGTGCCAGTGTTTGGTCTCGTGCTTTAGCGTGGTAGGGTGCGCGCCATCTGGCGCGCACGGGGCTGGGCAACCGGCCCCTGACCTGGTAATTTGTTGGAGTTCCCAGGTCAGGTGTAATGTGATTTCACGTTGCACAGCGCAACGGCAAGCGCCCGTAGCTCAACGGATAGAGCATCTGACTACGGATCAGAAGGTTAGGGGTTCGAATCCCTTCGGGCGCGCAACCATCACCCCCACGGAAGCATTTTCCGTGGGGGATTTTTGTTGCTCACCGGCGCCACGCAGACTCAGCCTTCGGTCCTTGCGCCTCCAAGTCCGACTATGCTCGGTGATCCGAGTGTTCAGTTTGCTATTTGCTAGTTGGTTGCCGAGTGAGGAGTTCTTAGGTTATGGGCGTGGAGGCAGAACTATTTGATCGGGTGCGTGCCCTGCAGGGGAAAACGCTGACGGTGGAGGATACGTGGCAGTTTTTGCGTCAGGCCGCTGAGTTGTTAGGTGGCCCGCCGTTGAAAGCGGTGGGGCCGAGAGTACGGTTCCGTTGGCTTGTGGGCGAACGTGTGATCCAGATTGGGGTTCGTCAAGCGTTCCGGAGCTCTTCGTTCGAGATCACCGTGGAGGCGTTTTGTTACGAAAACTTCATTAGCAATGAGTTTTCCGACCGTGAATGGGCATATCAATTTGAGGGGGACGCGCCGTATTGGTGGGAGAAAGAGATTGGGGATGTGCCGTCCCACCACCAGTTCTATCCAGGTGCGCCAGTCGTTCGCGATTGGGAGCAGTTCGATCAAAGTATCGGGGAGATTTTGCAGTATCTGCCTACCGATATTGCGGTGGCGCCACCGGAATGGTGGGAGGGGCTCAAGGTATTCAATCCAGAAAATGAGCCCTTGGACATTGTGTTTCAGTATGTGTGGAATATGGCGGAAGGGAAAAGCCCTTGCCTCGGGGTAGTGTTTTCGGCTTCGCGCCATGGCATAAGAATTGGTGCAGCTAGAAATTGCCGGCCGTTCGATGTGACCATTCCGAGGCGATTATTGGAATCCGGCGAGGTGCAGATGACGCGGGTGGTGGCAGGGTTTGCCGGCCCCGACACCACCGTAGATGAGATGAGGTTTTTCTGCGCTAGCGGTTTTGATGGGGCGTATCCGGTGACTCTCCGCGAGGGGCATGGGCCCAGTGGAGCACCGCACAAGAACCCGCTGCCAATCGATGATTTGGTCGAACTCATTGCGCAGTCCGAACAGGAACAACGGACTCCAGACGCTTCATCAAAGTCCCGCGTTCCGAAGTCCAAGAAAACGCATCGATACGCCCTCGCCCCCGAACAGGCTGCCGATTATCTGTTGGCGTACTTGCGGGATGGTGAATTTGAGCAGGGTACGCAGGGCGCGGGGTGGACCGTGCGCAGTGACCGTCGTCGTGGGGTGGAATTCGAAGTTTTGGCCGAATCGCTTGACGACGCCGCCCCAACTACAAGCGCCCCAACCGCCGGCGAGATGACTTCGTCGGAGTATATCGAGCGGTTGTTGGCGCGGTTAGAGCCGGAGTCGAATCGGGCGGAGGGGGTGTTCCATGTAGGCAGCGATTCGTCGGTGTCGGCGTTGCTGAAGTTTGACAAGCAGGGGCTATCGGTGTCGAGCTGGTTCGATGGCGACATTCGAATCAGTATTGATGAATTCGACTATTTGTGTTCCTGTCAGTTCACCTAGTGCTCCCGCCGCATCTGTGGTTAGAAGACCTCGATGCGGGCGCCGAGGTCCTCGGCTTGAATGAGTTGGTTGATCCAGCCTTTGCTGCCGGGCTGGAAGCGGATGACTGGCCGGTGGGATATGCCTTGGCCGCAGGTACGTCCAGGCGCATGCCCATTGCTGCGTCCACCGGATCGTGCCTCATAGCGGATGCGGGACCGGTAGCCGGCGTCGACGAGTTCTTCCACGCTGGGTTTTGCGGCGGCGAGGTTGGCGCGGGCGTCAACAAGCAGGGTGATGGCTTCGTCGATGGCGGTCAAGAGCGCGGTGTGGTTGGTTTCGCACATTGCGCGGACGAGGGAGGGGTTGGAGCCGGCGACGCGGGTACCGTCGCGGAAGCTACCCGCGGCTAGAGAGAGGGTGAGGGCGCCGCCGTTGTCGCCGATGATCGCTAAGGTTTCTGCAAGTATGTGCGGAAGGTGGGATATGCGTGCGACGGCGGCGTCGTGGTTGGCCACCCGGCAGGGGATCACTTCGGCCCCAACGCGCACAGCCATGTGTACGACGTCTTCCCAGAGACGTATCCAGGATTCGGAAGGCTCGCCGTCGATAGCGTGGTCGAAGGTGACTACCCACGCGGCGTCGCAAAAGAGGTTGCGTTGAGAGGCGGACCAGCCGCTGTCTGCGGTGCCCGCCATGGGGTGACCACCAACGTAGCGGTCCTCCATGCCGCGCTCGCATACGAGCTCATAAACCTCGCCTTTAACACTCACAACGTCCGTAAAACCGCACGTAGGTGCGTACTTATTCAGGGAGTCTAAGAGCGCCGGAATCGCTGGCATGGGGGTGGCTAATACGACGAGCGCGCCCTCGCTCTCGGCGCGGGCTAGGGTCTCCGGAAGGTTCGAACTTACGTCGAATCCTTCGTCGATTGCAACGCGCGCGGCGGAGGGGGAGCGCTGGAAACCGTATGCTGGGTGGCCGGAAGCGGCGAGGTCGCGCAGGAGGGATCCTCCGATCAAACCGAGGCCGATTATGCAGACGGGGCGGGAAATCGTAGTAGTGGTCACCTGACAAGTGTGGCACACACAGGCTACGGTTACGGATTATGAATGAGACCGAGACCCTCCTGGAACAGGCGTCGGAAGTGAATTTCGCGGTGACTGTGTGCCGCGTCCCCTCAGGCGCCTGGTTCGTCGCGGGTTTGGACACGGATTTTTCCAACATTGACGCCACGCTGGCCGCCGCCCGCACCGCGTGCGAACTTGGACATGTGTTCACAATGAGCTGCGTCGGTGAGGACTATTTCGTGCTGGCGCGCTATACGGAAAGCGGCGTTGAAATGTTGCTTTCGGATGCCTGCATGGCGGTAACCTGCCCGTACGCCGCTTCCGTATTAGAGAAAACGGGCGATTGCATTCCGGAACTTGGGGAGTGTGATTTCGCTGACCCTTACCCCGTGGGTAACCCCGCCCTGCTCGCTGACCTGGGCCTTTCTGCCGATACGATGTGCGCAATCGTAAACGACAACGAGCTGCTGCCCAGCGCGCAATTGCTTTGCGTGGCCGCGGAGCTTGGGTTCGCCTCGGAATTCGCACAAGCAACCGATTTGAACCTTGACTAGTTTGCCGCGCCCAGCCGCCGATCTTCGCAATGAAAGTGCGATGCGCCGCGCCTTGGAGGTCGCCCGCACCACCCCGCCTCTCGACGTCCCCGTGGGTGCGGTGATCTTCGCGCCCGACGGCCGCGAGCTAGCCGCCGCCACGAACCGGCGGGAGGCTGATTGCGACCCCACGGCCCACGCTGAAATCCTGGCGATACGGCAAGCGGTGCGGCTGCTTGGCGACGGCTGGCGGCTCACCGGTTGCACCATTGCCGTCACGCTGGAACCGTGCGCGATGTGCGCTGGCGCGTTGGTGGGCGCGCGCATTGGCACGATCCTATTCGGCGCCTGGGAGCCCAAGACCGGTGCCTGCGGCAGCGTATTCGATGTGGTCCGAGACCCTGCGGTGCTGCACCCCGTTGAGGTGCGCGGCGGGGTCCTCGAACAGGAATGCGCTGGTTTGCTCGCCGAATTCTTTCACCGTCACAGGTAACAAGCCGATATCAATGTGGAAGGATCCTTGGCGGATGCCGCGCTGCCTTCTCTACGCTGGGTGGTCCATTCTTCGATGAACTACTTGCAAGGAGTGTTCCATGGGCAATTTTGAAAACAAGGCAGAAAAGCTCGGCGGTAAGGCCAAGGAAACTTTCGGCGAGGCAGTCGGCGACGAGCGGATTGCGGACGAGGGCCGCGCGGACCAAACCAAGGCCGACGTGAAGGAGAAGATTTCGGAGGCCGGCGAATCCGTCAAGCATGCCGCCGACAAGGTGCTCGGGGCGTTCAGCAAGGATGATAAGCACTAGTTTCCACGCTGGTGATGTGGCCTGCTGATTTGGCGGAGCCGATGTCTGCCCGTTAAGCTACGTGGCGGTGGCGTGTCCGAGCGGCCGAAGGTGCTCGCCTCGAAAGCGAGTGTTGGGTAATCCCCAACCGGGGGTTCAAATCCCCCCGCCACCGCCATGCTGTTGAAGCACGCACAGCCCCCAGTGAGCGCAAGATGCTCGCCGGGGGCTGTTGCCGTTGCAGAAATAGTGCTGCAGGCGAAGCTTCGAACGGAGTAGGCTTTCGCTGTAACGGCCCAGTGGGGGCGCTGAACGCGTTGGTTGCTCCTACGTGTCGCTAGACTGTGAACGTTGTATTGATGCTGTCGAGTACCTGAGGAGTTTTCTTCGCCGTGGCCAAGCTGCTGTTCCGCATCGGCCGGTTCTCGTATCGCCGGAAATGGGCTGTCCTTGCATTATGGGCCGTTATTTTCGCCGCGATCGCTGGTTCGGCCTCGGCGTTTCAACGTGGCTTTGATGATGTGTTTACCATCCCAGGTACGCCTTCGCAGCAGGCTGCGGAATCCTTGGTGGAGTTGTTCCCGGACCAGAAGAATCCCTTGGAAGCTTCGGGTGTGAACCTCGTGTTCGCGGCTCCGGAGGGCCACCGTTTGGATGAGCCGAAGTATTCTCGCGCGATTGACACGGTGGTGCAGAAAATCGAGCAGGACTTGCCGAACTTGACGGATACCCGCAGGTTTGGCAATCCCGTGAAGGTCAGCCCGCAGTTGATGCAGGGCGTAATCGAGCAGGAGACCCAAACGGGGATGCCGCTGGCCGTCGCGGAGAAGGACGCCTATAACCTGCGCTTAGTTAGCGATGACGGACGCATCGGTTATACCTCCTTCGGTATCGACGTCCCGCGTCCCGCCGCCGTGACCGACGAGCATCGCCGCGTGATCAACGAGGCGATGCAGGCTGGCCGCGATCAGGGATTGCAGGTGGAAGGCGGCGGCGCCGCGTTCGGTGATCCATTGGTGATCAAATCCACCAGCGAGGCCATTGGCCTTGCCGTGGCGTTCCTAGTGCTGATTTTTACCTTTGGTTCGTTGATTGCCGCCGGGTTGCCGCTGGTAACGGCGGTGGTCGGCGTCGGTATTGGTAGCGCTTCCATTATTTTGGCCACTGCTTGGGCACCGTTGAACAACACCACCCCGGTGCTGGCGGTGATGCTTGGCCTTGCCGTGGGCATCGATTACGCCTTGTTTATTGTGTCGAGGTTTCGGGCGGAGTATCAACGCGCCCCCAGGGATGAGGCCGCCGGGATGGCGGTTGGCACGGCGGGTTCGGCGGTGGTGTTTGCCGGTTTGACGGTAATCATCGCGCTGGTTGCCCTGACTATTGTGAATATCCCGTTCCTTACCTACATGGGTTTGGCTGCCGCATTCACCGTGACCGTTGCGGTCTTGGTGGCGTTGACGTTGCTGCCGGCGTTGTTGGGCGTGGCGGGCCAGTACGCGTTTGGTGTGCGCCTGCCGGTGAAGCGTCGCCGCACCAAGCGCAGCGGTTTAGTGCGCCGGTCCAAGGGGCGCCTGTGGGTGGGGTTTGTGCATCGTTTCCCGGCGCTCGTGCTCACGGTGGTGGTGTTGGGTTTGGGTGCGTTAACCATCCCGGTGACGCGCATTGAACTAGCCCTGCCATCGGACACGATTTCGAATCTGGATACGACGCAGCGGAAGTCTGCGGATTTGATGAAGGAAGGTTTCGGCCCCGGCGTGAACGCCCCCTTCCTGCTGGTGGTGGACGCCGCCGACGTGGATACTGAGGCGCAGTCCCTGGCGCCCCTGGTGGGTATTCTGCGGGATGAGGCGAACCGCAAAGAGGAGCCTTTTAACAAAAAGGAGGCAGCGGCGGTCGCTTCCTTCCAGACGATTGTGCAGCAATTTGCTACGCATCCCGGGGTGAAGCACACGCAGATCATTGGCATTAGCGAGCCGGGGACTGCGGCGCAGATGCTGCTTACCCCGAATTACGGGCCGGAAGACCCGATGACCAGCCAGTTGATGTCCGCGTTGCGTGCCCGCGAGCATTCCATTGAGGATTCCACCGGGGTGCGCATTGGCATTACCGGGTTGACGCCGATTCAGCGAGACGTTACCCAAAAGCTCTCAGACGCCATGCCGATCTACCTCGCCATTGTGGTCGGCCTTGCCATTATTTTGTTGTTGGTGGTGTTCCGTTCGGTGATGGTGCCGGTGGTAGCAGGCTTGGGCTTTTTGCTATCGGTGGGTGCGGCGTTCGGCGTGACGGTGCTGTTTTGGCAGGAGGGCCTGTGGAACATGGTGAACACGCCCGGCCCGCTCATTTCCTTTATGCCTATCTTCCTGATTGGCGTTACGTTCGGCCTAGCCATGGACTACCAAGTATTCCTTGTGTCTCGTATGCGGGAGCACTACACCAAGATCGCGGGGCGCACCACGCACGCGGAGTACAACGTGGTGGAGGAGTCGATCATTGAGGGCTACACGCTTGGCGCCCGGGTGGTGACCTCAGCAGCGTTGATCATGATCGCCGTGTTCGTTGCCTTTATTGATCAACCGCTGCCGTTCATCAAGATTTTCGGTTTCGCCCTCGGCGCCGGCGTGTTTTTTGATGCGTTCTTTGTGCGCATGGGTCTCGTCCCAGCGGCGATGTTCCTGCTCGGCCGCGCCACCTGGTGGATCCCGTCCTGGCTGGATCGCATCCTGCCCGTGGTGGATGTGGAGGGCGCCGCGTTGGAAGATGAGTGGGAGCGGCTGCGGCAAGAACGGCAGCGAGTGGATACGGAACGATTGAGGGCGTTGCGGAACGGCTAGACTCGTTGTCCATGACCGAAGACACCACCTTTGAGCTGCACACGCGCCTCGATGCTTCACCGCACGGGCGTACGGGGATTATCCATACTCCGCACGGTGATATTGCCACGCCGGCGTTTATCCCGGTGGGCACGAAAGCCACCGTGAAAACTCTCACCCCGGAGCAGGTGCGCTCCACCGGGGCGCAGGCGGTGTTGGGGAACGCCTACCACCTGTATCTGCAGCCAGGGCCCGATATTGTGGACGCTGCTGGCGGGCTCGCGGCGTTTCAAAACTGGCACGGCCCCACGTACACGGATTCCGGTGGCTTTCAGGTGATGAGTCTCGGCGTGGGTTTTAAAAAGGTCCTCGCTATGGATACCAAGGGCCTCACCGAGGGCGACATACGTGCGAAACGTAAAGACCGCATGGCCAAGGTGGATGAAGACGGCGTGGATTTCCGCAGCGTACTCGACGGCTCAAAGCATCGCTTTACGCCCGAGGTTTCAATGCGCATCCAACACCAATTGGGTGCGGACATTATGTTCGCATTCGACGAGCTCACCACCCTGGTGGATACGCGCCGTTACCAGGAGGATTCCGTCGCCCGCACACACCGGTGGGCGCAACGTTGCCTTGACGAGCACCAGCGGCTCACCGATGCCCGCCCCGGCAAACCGTTGCAAAGTCTCTGGGGCGTGGTTCAGGGTGCCCAATACGAAGATTTACGACGCCGCGCCGCCCGCGGCCTCGTCGAACTTTCCGACGCCGCGGAGGCCGCCGGGCGCCGTGGATTCGGCGGCTACGGTATCGGTGGTGCGCTGGAAAAGGAAAACCTCGGCACCATTGTCGAGTGGGTGTGTGACGAACTGCCGGAGGATCGACCCCGCCACCTGCTGGGAATTTCCGAACCCGATGACCTGTTTACCGCTATCGAGGCAGGCGCCGACACCTTCGATTGCGTGGCGCCTACCCGCCTGGGCCGCCACGGCGGCGTCTACACCCTCGACGGCCGAGTGAACCTCACTCGTGCGGAATTCAAACGGGATTTTTCCCCAATTGACCACGAGGTCGGCGGGTATGTTTCCCAGAATTACTCCCGCGCCTACATCCACCACTTGCTACGCGCTAAGGAATACCTCGGCGGCACGCTGTGCACTCTGCACAACCTGCACTTCCTAGTGGGGCTTGTGGATAATATCCGCGCCGCAATCACCGGGGGCTATTATCAGGCTTACCGCGACGAATTCCTCGGCCGTTACTACGCCAACAAGCGCTAATTATTGGTGCACGGGCTCCGGCTGCTGCGCGGCCTGTGAGTAGTATCCTTCGCGGCGTTTCACCCACCGGATCGCCGCGTAGGTTACCGGCATCACCATGATCTCCACGGCGGTCTTCCAGAGGAAACCAAACAGCGTGTAATTCACGGTATCCGCAAACGTGCTAATGCCGATCGCGGGCGCCGCAATCAGGCAAAACACCAGGGTGTCCCCAAATTCACCGACCACCGTGGAGCCCAACAATCGAGCCCACAGGGAAGACTCCCCAGTTTTCTCCTTGAGCTTCACCAGCACCCACGAGTTCAGCAATTGGCCCACCAGGTAGCCCGCCAAGCTGGCCAACACGATTTGCGGCACCAACCCCAGCACCGCGCTGAATTGTTGCTGCTGCTCATAAAATTCGGCGGCGGGGAGCGCGATGGCGATGTAAAACGACACCACCGCCACAATGGTGACCACGAAACCCGTCCAAATGGCGCGGCGAGTCGCGCGGAAGCCAAAACACTCCGCCAGCACGTCGCCCACCACATAGGCGAGCGGGAACAAGAAGAAAGCGCCGTCCGTAATGATGGGGCCCAGCGCTACGGCCTTCGTGGCGGTGATATTGGAGATCACAAACACGGCCACAAAAAGCGCAAGAAGCACTGGGTACACACTTTGTTGTACTGGGATAAAACGCGCACTGCTGGACATAGGTGTAGATGATCCCACAGTGAGGCTAGCCAACACCACTCTGGTGACGGCTCCGCAGCAAGCTAGTCTTCGAGCACCAGTTCGGCGTCGGTGATGGCTAGGGGTTCCGCATTGCCCATCGCAAGCGGATGGAAATGCTGCGCGTTTTCGCCGACGGGGACGGCGAGCGCCTGGGCGTCGCTAATAAAGGTCAGTGCCAACAGCGACGCAAACTGGTTGAGCAACACCGTCGCCTCAAAGTGGTCAATATCGTCGGCCTCGGGAGCGTCCACCGTCAACAAACCGTACAACTTATCAGCGCTGCTCACAGGCATGGTGGCAAAGCACTCGTAGGCAAACTCCTCGCCTTTAAGCTCGGTGGTGTCGGACTCGTAGCGGCCCTCGTTGAGCCGCATAGCTAGCCGCAGTGACTCGTCGGCGGGCGTAAACACGCGATTCGAACGTTGGCTCTGGCGGCTGTCGTGCGCCCACGACGCGGCGCGCAACTCAACGGGGTCCGTATTGGTAACCAAAAATAGGTTTACCCGCACCCCGTTGCCCGGTCCCAGCCGGTCCTTCACCATGGCCAAAATACTGCGGCGAACGTTATTCAAACGAATTTCCCGCAACGTGTGGTCTTTCACGCTCAGCGTATCGCCCACATCCTGCGTTGCTTGGGTAAGTTCGCGCACAATGGATTCCAGCGCCGCCATCTGGGAGGCGCGCCGCTCCTGCTCCAGAACCTTCTTACGGCTATCCCGCAGGCGGCCCAACACCAATCCAAAAAATGCGACAACGCCGCACAGGATGGCAATGGGTAGACGCTCCGCGCCAGCGATCGCGGCCGCGGCGGAACCGAAAACCACCATTGCTTGGAACAGGAGCGGGTGAATAGTAGAGATGCGTTTCGCCCACTTTGGTTCCGGCAATACTGGGTCGTACGCCGCGCTTATGGTCTTAGGATTTCGGTTAAACATAAGCCCATAAGTAGCAGCGGCGCAGTCCAGCGGCAATAGGGGGTAGCCGTTTACTGAAGGTATCGTGAGCGCGCAATAGAGAAACTATGAATTGCGCACTTCAGGAGTGATTGTTGCAGTGTCGGTAGTGGTTGCGGGAGTGCGGTCCAAAATCTTGGAAATATCGTAGCCGGTAGCGTCCTTGACCAACTGCAAGGTTTGCGTCAGGTTATCCGTAACCTGACGGGGAATAGCGCTCGCGCCCTCCGTGGACACCACGGTCAGCTTATCGATGTTACCCATCGGTGCAGCGACCTTCTCAGCGATCTGCGGCAGTACCTCAATCAGCATTTGCAGCGTCGCTGCCTCGTTGTAGTGCGCAAAGGCTTCCGCCCGTTTGTTCATGGCTTCGGCCTCGGCCTGGCCAATTGCAAGGATGGCCGCGGCTTTCGCTTCACCTTCTGCACGGGTGGCCTCCGCCTCCGCGATACGGCGCGCCTTTTCTGACTCACCGCGCTTCGCACCCTCAATGGCGTTCGCTTCCGCGAGTGCAGAGCGGCGAGACTTTTCACCCACACCTTCGAGACGGGCTTTCTCCGCGTCCGCCTCCGCGTTCGCAATAGCGGCGGCCTTGCGGGCTTCGGCGTCGAAAATCGCCGAGTTACGACGCCCCTCCGCCTCCGTTTCCACCTGGTACCGATGAGCGTCGGCAGGGCGGCGAACCTCTGTATCCAACTGCCGTTCCTTCAGCGCAGCCTGTGCCACGGCGACCTTTTCCTGCTCCATCAAAATCGCCTGGTCGCGGTCCGCTTGAGCTAACGGCCCCGACGCCGCAGCACGAGCCCGCGCAGCATCCGTTTCAGCCTGAATCTCCGCCTGCTTCAGCACCAGAGCGCGGCGAGAAATAGCAACCTCCTGCTCCGCCGCAATCTGCGCCTGCTGCGCCTCCCGCGTAGCCTCCGCTTCCGCAACCGCAGCGAGCCGGCCAACCTTCGCCGACTCCGGGCGGCCCAAATCGTTCAGGTACGTGCCGTCATCCGTGATGTCCTGAATCTGGAACGTATCAAGCACAAGACCCTGGCCCGTGAGGGAAGCCTCCGACTCATCCGTCACCCGCTGCGCGAACGCCGCGCGGTCCCGAATAATCTGCTCCACCGTGAGCGAACCAACGATTGAACGGAGAGAACCAGCGAGGGTTTCCTGCGTAAACGTTTCAATCTCGTCCTGCTGTGCCAAGAAGCGCTGCGCCGCGGCCCGAATCGAATCCTCGTTCCCGCCAACTTTAACGATGGCGACGCCCTCCACGTTGAGCTTGATGCCTTGACCCGACACCGCATTGCGGATCGTCACCATGATGCGGCGGGACGATAAATCAAGAATATGCAGCCGCTGGATAAACGGGATCACAAACACCCCGCCACCCATGACCACCTTCTGGCCACTCAAATCCGTGGAAATCAAACCAGTCTCCGGATTGTGAACCGCTTTGCCGCGGCGGCCAGTGATAATAAACGCCTCGTTTGGCTTTGCCACGCGGTAACGGCTGGCAATAAGCAAACCCACGAACACCATAACGGCAAACAGGCCTACTATAGCTACAATCGCATCCAAAATAATGCCTTTCGTAATATGAAGATATGTGTATGTGAGGCTTTCAGGGGAGCGTGTTGAGCGAAACTACCTCGACGGCAGTAGGTGAAACAATCGATACAACCCACACTTCAGCACCTGACGAAACAGGCTCCGAGGAACGCGCCGCAATCTTGCGCATGTGACCGCCGACGCGAATCTTGATTTCCCCATAACCATCGGCAGGGATGGCAGTAATTACACGGCCACTATGGCCAACCATGGAATCGGAGCGGAAACTCACCTCGTCCTCACCGGACTTCAGTGCGCGGGTCAACCGCAGTGCGCCCGCAGTTGCAATCGCGCCAATGACAAAGCCAATGATCGAAGCCCACGTCACGTCGCCGGTCAGCGACAACCCAAGGGCGCCGCCAAATCCAAACGCGCCCAAAAACGCGGCAACACTGGATACTGAAAACAGATCATTATCAATTACATCTAGGTTCAGCAGGCCATCCAGCAAATCGCCGACGAGCAACGAAACAATGACCAAGGCGAGACCAATGCTGCCAATGATGATGAATGTGGTCACACTTGCCCCCTTTCGGCACCCCTAATTATATGGAAAACATACGCTTTTTCCATATAGTCCTCAGAAAGTTACCCCCTGGTGACGGTAAAGTTGGGGGCACAATGTGGTTTTGATCTTGGTTGCCGATTAAACATGAGCAAACCCCCAGCAGGATGTTGATCCTGCTGGGGGTTTGCAAGTGGCGGAGGATAGGGGATTTGAACCCCTGAGGGATTGCTCCCAACACGCGTTCCAGGCGTGCGACATAGGCCGCTAGTCGAATCCTCCAGTAAACATGACACCCAAGCGGGCGTTGTGTTCCTCAAAGACTGTACACGTCGGACTTTGAAAACGCCAAACTACTGGTGAGGGGTGGTTGTCGGGGGCGTCGATAGGCGGGGTGTGCTAGAGTCTTCCGCAGGACCCCGTGCGGCGTGAATCTTGTGAACTCCCCCAGGGCAGGAATGCAGCAAGGGTCAGCGAGCTCTGACGGGTGCGCGGGGTCCCCTTACTTTACGTTCAGCCTCCACGCGAGTGGGGGTATTTTTGTGTGTTGTGTAGGGCTAGTACTGGGGTGGGGTTACAGCTACAGTAGGTTGAGCATGGCTGCGCTGGGGCACGGGCACCTGCCACCTGCACCTGCGGAGCTGAGCGCCTATGTTGACTCGACGCTTCACCGTGGAAGGTGGCCTACATTGCAGTTGCAGGATTTTGATTCGACCGCCCTCGCCGAATTCAAGGCGGAGATTGAAAAGGAATACGGGGAGCTGAAAGCCCGGAACCTGAAGCTAGACCTCACCCGCGGGAAGCCTTCCGCGGAACAACTCTCCATTTCCAATGCGCTGCTGTCCTTGCCTGGGGAGGGGGACTTCAAGGCGGCGGACGGTACGGATTGCCGCAACTATGGTGGGCTGACCGGTATTGAAGATATCCGCAAGATTTGGGCGGAGGCTATTGGTCTGCCCGTGCAGAACGTGTGGGCGGGCGACGCGTCCAGCTTGAACATTATGTTTGACCTGATCAGCGCTGCTTGGATTTGGGGCACGCAGGATTCGCCGCGTCCGTGGTCGAAGGAGGACGAGGTGAAGTGGATTTGCCCGGTGCCGGGCTATGACCGCCACTTCACCATCACGGAGCATTTCGGCATGACGATGATCCCGGTGCCCATGACGGATGAGGGCCCGGACTTGGATGCGGTGCGCGAGTTGGCCAAGGATCCGAAGGTGAAGGGCATGTGGTGCGTGCCTATTTTCGGCAATCCTACTGGCGTTACTTACTCCGAGAAGGTTTGTGCGGGGTTGGCGGGTTTGGAGGCTGCGGCCCCAGATTTCCGCATTGTGTGGGATAACGCGTATGCGCTGCACACGCTTACTGAGGAGTTCCCCAAGGTGGTGAACGTGTTGGAATTGGCGGCACAGGCGGGGAACCCGAACCGGTTCTGGTGCATGTCCTCCACCTCCAAGATCACCTTCGCCGGCGCTGGCGTGTCGTTCTTTGCTTCCTCCGAGTCGAACCTGCAGTGGTACGGCTCGCACGCGGGTGTGCGCGGTATCGGCCCGAACAAGATTAACCAGTTGGCACACGCCAAGTTCTTCGGCGATGTTGCGGGTCTGCGTAAGGTGATGCAACAGCACGCGAAGTCTTTGGCGCCGAAGTTCCAGCGCGTGCTGGAAATCCTTGAGAATCGCCTTGGTAAGCACGGCGTGGCCACGTGGACGAAGCCCACTGGCGGGTACTTTATTTCCCTGGATGTGGTGGACGGCACCGCGAGCCGCGTAGTGGAGTTGGCGAAGGAGGCCGGCATTGCGCTCACCGCCGCTGGTTCTTCGTTCCCGTTGAAGCAGGACCCGAACGATCGGAACATTCGCCTCGCGCCGTCGCTGCCGCCGGTGGATGAGCTTGAGGTTGCCATGGACGGTGTGGCTACCTGCGTACTGCTGGCTGCCGCGGAGAAGTATTCGAAGTAGTGAATCTTAAGGAGACGGCCTTTTGGCTCGACAGCGTGTTCCCCTGTTCGTTGAAGTTTGAGCAGCGGTCGGGTTTTCACCTAGCCACTGCCGAATTGGGCGCGGGGGAGTCGCTTGCGTGCTCGGTTGATTTCGCGCACGTGGACACCGGGCTCCAGCTTGTCGACGCCGACGTCTCCGTCCGTTGCGAAATTTTCTGCGTGTCCCGCGCAGACCCCGCCGTGGTGGCATCGTTGGTCACCATGGCGGCTACCATGCTGGTGGATACGAACACGACGAGTGCGTCGTTTCCGGCGCAGCCCGGTACGTTGTTGCCGGGCATGGCCGCGTATGGCCCGGCCGAAGTGACGGCTGATTTGTCAGTGCGGCATGGGTTGTTGATCGCACCGTTTGTTTGGGAGCAGGGGGTGCCCCAGGTGCGTGAGGAGGATCGGCTGACTACCTTGTGCCAACTCATTCCGCTTACCGACGATGAGTTTCTGCACGGCCATACCTATGGGGTGCCTGCGTTGCAGGAGGCGTTGATCGAGGAAAACGTTGACTTGATGAACCTCCACAGGTGACATGCCGCAACGCAGGTAGGCTCTAATCCGTGGCTCTTTATCGCAAATACCGTCCCGCAACGTTTGGCGAGGTTGTCGGCCAGGAACACGTCACCCGACCATTGTCAGTGGCGTTGGACACCGGCCGAATTAATCATGCGTATTTGTTTTCCGGACCTCGCGGCTGCGGCAAAACGTCCTCGGCACGCATTTTGGCGCGCTCGCTGAATTGCGAGCAGGGGCCGACCTCCACCCCGTGTGGGGTGTGTAATTCGTGCCGGAGTTTGGCGCCCGGCGGTCCCGGCAACCTGGACGTGACCGAGTTGGACGCCGCCAGCCATAACGGCGTGGAGGATATGCGCGAGCTTCGCGATCGTGCGTTTTACGCCCCCGCCGAGTCCCGCTACCGGGTGTTTATTATCGACGAGGCGCACATGATCACCTCCGCTGGATCGAATGCGCTTTTGAAGATCGTTGAGGAGCCGCCGGAGCACCTGATTTTCATTTTCGCCACCACCGAGCCGGAAAAGGTCATTGGCACCATCCGTTCTCGCACGCATCATTACCCCTTCCGTTTGCTCACCCCGTTAGCTATGCGTGGGCTGCTTGAGCGCACGTGCGTCGCTGAGGGTGTGCGGGTGGAGGAATCGGTGTTTCCGCTGGTCATCCGTGCCGGAGGTGGCTCCCCGCGCGATTCGCTTTCTGTGCTCGATCAGCTGTTGGCCGGTACCGGGCCAGAAGGGCTGACTTATGATTTGGCCGTGCCATTGCTCGGCATTACCGATAATTCGCTTATCGACGCCGCAGTAGAAGCGCTCGCCGCCAGTGACAGCGCTCAGCTCTTCCTCACCATCGATGATGTGATCGAAGCGGGGTACGATCCGCGCCGGTTTACTATGGACCTGCTCGACCGGCTCCGCGACCTCATGTTGCTCCAAGTGGTGCCGGACGCGTTGGCGTTAGGGCTGGTGGACGCCGTGGCGGATCGCGCCGAGGTGCTTACCCACCAGGCCCAGCTTTTCGCTCCGGGAGCGCTCAGCCAACTCGCCTCCTTGGTGAATGCCAGCCTGCCTGACATGCGTGGTGCCACCAGCCCCAGGCTGCTGTTGGAGATTCTGTGCGCGCGGATGCTGATGGGCGCGGCGTCGAAAGGCGATTCGGTTGGGGAAGCAGCAGCCCCGACGATTACGCCGCAAGCCCGGAAGTTTGAACGCAAGTCGCGCCGGTTGGCTCGCGAGGCGGCGCAACCAGCGTCTGCCCCAGCGCCCGCCCCAGCCTCGCCGAAACCAGCAGAGGCGGCGCCGCAGCAACCCACAGAACCCCCGAAAGCTGCGAAACCCGAGCCAGAGGCGGCGAAACCCGAGCCACAGGTGGTGCAACCACCGCAGAAGGTTGAGCAGCCTGTTGACCGTATTCGCCGCAAGTGGGCGCGGGTGCGGGAACTTGTCAGCAAGTCGAACGAGGTTGCTGCAATCATGTTAGCGGAGGCGAAAGTCCTAGGCGTGCGCGATGACACGTTAATTATTGGCCACCACACCGGGGCGCTCGCCGCACGCTTGAACGACGAACGCAATAACCAAAGCATCGCCAAGGTAGTGCAGGAAGAACTCGGCTATAACTTTGCCGTGAAATGCGTGGTGGGTACGGCACCCACGGATGCAGGGTTCACTGAGGAACCCGCCGTGCCCGAGTGGAAACCGGAAGCGCACAGCCCCAAACCTGCGGAAATGCAATTGCCGGCGCAACATCAAGTGCCGCAGCCGAAGCCCGCTGACCCCGTGGCGCCCGCGGATGCCGCCGCACAGACGCCTCCCGCACCGCCTGCACCACCTGCGCCTCCCGCACCGCCTGCACCGCCAGCGCCTCCCGCGCCGTCCGGATCTGTGTGGGAGGAACCTGCCAAGCTTGGCGGTTCGGATCCGGTGCCACCGCAGCCGAAGCAGTCACAGCCGAAGCATGCGCTAGCTCAACCCTCGGAACCTTCCGCACCGCAGTCTTCTGTGCCGCAGCCTTCCGGACCGCAACAATCTAGCGCGGATAAGCCTGCGGAGCAGCCGAGGCCGCGGAAGCGGTGGGAGGAAGCGGCTGCTCGTGGCAATGAATTGCTGCGGAAGAACCCGCAATTCTCTGATGGTGTGCCGTTGCCACCGGAGCCTGCGGATCCGTATGGTGTGCCGCCGGAGCAGGAGCCGCCTTCCGAGGGTTTTTCTCGGGATGAGGAGGAGGAAGCGATGGTGCGGGAGGCTGCCACGGGTACGGGTATGCGGGATCATCGGGATGCGCGGACGGTGGCAATGGAGATGCTGGAGCGGGAGTTGGGTGCGCGCCCGTTGTAGTTTTCGGCGTGGTGCTTGCTGAGACTCGGCTACACTTGGGCGGAGAATCTTCAAGAAAGGCATTTTGATGACACAACCTGATATGGCTCAGCTCATGCGTAAGGCTCAGGAAATGCAGGCGAAGTTGCAGGCCGTGCAGCAGGAAATCCTGCAGACCAGCGTGACTGGCGAGGCTGGCAACGGCTTGGTGAAGGTAACCATGACTGGCGGCGGCGAAGTTACGGACGTGGTGATTGACCCCCAGGTGGTCGATCCAGACGATGTGGAAACGCTTCAGGATTTGGTGACGGGCGCTTACAATGACGGCCACCGCCGTGTTGCTGAGTTGTCGCAGCAGAAACTCGGGCCGATTTCCGGTTTCGGCGGGGACCCGCTGGGCTCCATGTTCTAAGCTTTTGCTTTTCGACGCCCCGGCTGAACCCCAGTAGCCGGGGCGTCGCTCGCGCTGTGCACCGAATGAAGAAAGTGATGTCGTGTTTGAAGGACCCTTGCAGGATCTTATTGATGAGCTGTCGCGGCTGCCTGGCATCGGTCCGAAAAGCGCGCAGCGCATCGCGTTTCATCTACTCCAAGCCGAGCCAGATGATATTGCGAGGTTGAGCGGGGCGCTCAACGCGGTGCAAGGCGGCGTGGTGTTTTGCCGCATCTGCCACAATATTTCGCGAGATGAAGTGTGCAGGTATTGCGCGGATTCCTCACGCGACGCCGGGTTGATCTGTGTGGTTGAGGAACCAAAAGACATCCAAGTAATTGAACGCACTGGTGAATATCGGGGGCGGTATCATGTGCTGGGTGGGGCCCTGGACCCGCTTTCCAATATTGGGCCAAAGGACCTCAATGTTGCACCGCTCTTGCAGCGTATCGGTGGCGTGTTGCCCGATGTAGATCGGGATGCTGCCGGCGGGGAGCGCGGTGGGTCTATCACGCCACCGGAGGTGCGGGAAGTAATTTTGGCTACCGACCCCAACACCGAAGGGGAAGCGACGGCAAGCTATTTGGCGAGGCTGCTGCGGGATTTCCCCGGGTTGGTGATCTCCCGCCTGGCGAGTGGGATGCCGTTGGGCGGGGATTTGGAATTCGTGGATGAGCTCACGCTGTCCCGCGCATTGACTGGGCGGCTGCGGTTGTAGCGGAGGTCCGCCACCACAGCGGGGGTCGGCACCCACCCTGCCTCCGCGCTAGGCCAAGCGTTCCTTGCGGAGTTGCTCCACCACCGGAATGTCCAAGGGTTCGAGCTCTTCGATGCCGATGCCCATGGCTTTGGCTAGGAGGAGGTCGGCAAGCTCGGGGTTGCGGGCGAGGACGGGACCGTGCATATAGGTGGCGATCACACTGCCCTGCACCGCACCTTCGGCACGTTCTTGGCCGGCGGCTTCGGGGTTTTCGGCGACGGTGTGGGCGTCCAAATTGCCCACGCCGCGGGCGACTCGGCCTAGGGGTCGCGCATCGGGGCCGAGAATCGTGGCCCCCATATGGTTAGCAAAACCGGTAAGCGGGGCGGTCAGGCCGGGCAGGCCGGAAGGCGTTGTTTGCACTTCGCCGATGGTTCGCTGGGCAAGGCTGCCAGTCGTGGCGTCGATAAGCCCGAGCCCATCGACGACGCGCCCGCCCGCCCGGAAGGATTCGCCCAGTACCTGCAGGCCAGCGCAGATCGCCAGCACCGGCGTGCCTTGCGCTGCGGCGGTGCGAAGCCCAGCCCCAGCGGAACTGAGTAAATGGCTCGCCGCAAGGATCTGGGCGGTGTCCTCGCCGCCGCCGATGCAGTAAATATCCAGGGAGGCGGGGACTTCGGTGCCCAGCCGGGCAGGTACGATTTCGGCGTCGATGCCGCGCATGCGGGCGCGTTGCCGCAGGACAAGCGCGTTGCCATCGTCACCATAGGTGCCCAACACGTCGGGGAGAACCAGGCCGATTTTCAGTGTGCTCATTTTGCCAGCAGGCCTTTCTTCAGGTCACGGAACGCGGTGTAATTGGCCAGCACTTCGACCCGTCCCGGCTCGCAGGCACGGATTGCATCCACCAAACCCGGCACCAATTCGTGGCTGATACCGGCGTAGGTCAGGCGCACGGCGAGGTCTGTTCCGCGCTCCCCGGAAGCGACAACGTGCAGGTCATCAAACGATTCGAAGTATACGTCCCAGAGCCACGACAGGTCTTCGCCGTCCGCGACTTGCCCGTTGACCGCGATGACCAAGGAATCCGCCGTCCGATCCACCATGGAAAGAGCCTCTTGCCAGCCGGCCGGGTTTTTGGCTAGCAGCATGTGCACGTCGCGGCCCTCGAAGGGGATGGTGGAATAGCGTCCGGCAACGTCGGTCACGGAACCCACCGCTACTAGCGCGTCCGCAATGGGGATGTCAAAGGCCGCGGCCGCCGCGATGGCTTGCGTCGCATTGCCACGGTTCGCCCGCCCCGGTAGCGAAAGATGAAGCTCGTGGGAACCTTCTGGCGAAGACAGTGCGTCCTCGGTGACGGACCATGTGGGGGTGGGCCTGCGGAAGGGGCGGCCGTCGCTAAGCGGGACGGAAGAAAACCAATCATCCCCTTGGCGCACGATATGCCCGCCGGTGCGTGGGCAGGAGGCGGAATCCCCGGTCCAGCCGGCGCCGGCGGAAACCCACACAACATTGGGGGCGTCGAAGGCCACGGAGGTGACTAGTACGTCGTCGCAATTGGCAATCACCGTCATATCCGGATGCTTCTCCACGCAGGAGCGCAACGCACGTTCGAGCTTGTTAATCTCGCCCACCCGGTCGAGCTGGTCCCGCGTGAGGTTCAGCAGCACCAGCACCTTCGGGTTCAAGCGATCCGCCACGGCAGGCACGTGTAATTCGTCGCACTCCAGTACCACGTGGGAGGCATCCTTGCCTGCCATCAGGGCGGAAATAATGCCCGCATCCATATTGTCGCCGCCGTCGTTGGTAGCTACCGTGTGGTGGCTACGCAGCGCGGAGGCCAGCATGCGGGTGGTGGTGGACTTGCCGTTCGTGCCGGTCACTAAAGCAACGGGTCGGCCGCCGCCCAGGTGATTCATAATGTTCGGGTCGATCAAACCTGCGACGAGGCCGCCGATCATGCCGCCAGCGCCGCGCCCGGTGAGCCGAGATGCGCGGGTAGCTAGCGAGGCTGCAGCCTGAGCGGCTTTCGTCCGCAAGCGGGAGGGATTCAACTTCATTCCCAACATTGTAATGCCCTTGTGCAGCTGTCAGGAACGCCCAAGAATTAGGTTGCGGGCGTGCCTTTTGCCACGTCGCGGGCTAGCTGCAGAAATTCGGCATCCGAGACGAGGGGAATCCCTTTTCGTTGCGCGTGCATCGCCTTCCCCCGCAGGTTTTCGGAGTGATTGCACACAACGACGCTGGTGGTGCGCGTCAGCTTCTCCGAATACGCCAGGTTCGCATCCACCGCGGCGCTGATCACCGTGTTCGGGTCCATGCGGATCTCCGGCGTGACCACCACCTCCATGCCTTCTATCAGCTGGTTGCCAGGAATGTAGACGCCGGGGTTGGTAAAGCGCCGCGCAATATCCGGTGCATCGGTGCGAACGTTGCTGCGTTGCAGCCCAAAGCGATCCGCTCGCATTTCCGCGGGATCGCGTTCCGTAAGCTCCCCTTCGCGTAACAATAGAAATAGCCGCACCAACAGCAGCGTTTCCTCCCGCGCCACGCTCGCCGGATCCTGCTGTGCCCTGCTTATCGACGCCGCGGCATCGTCCGGGCCGCACCCCATCCGGTGCGCGACGGCACGCAGCCGAGTATCCGGCAATGCGATGTCTCGCCGACGCACGCTCGCCAACGTATCCACAATGCTCGCGGGTTTCGGGATGTGCCCAGTGTTTCGCCGCGGGCGGCGACCCCGGCGATTCCGGTTGCGGGAACGACCCCGGCTTCGCTGCTGCTTGAGGGCCCGCCGGGTTTCAGAAACCAAAAAACCCCAGGTCCGGGGCCCATGGTGCACCACCAGCGTGCGGCCATCCAGCAGGCGATCTAAGGCTCGAATCAGCTGCTCCATGCGCTTGCCCTCGGCCACATCCTCCGGGGTAAGCCCATGAAGATGCTTCGGTCCCGGATCCGAATCCGTGTTCACTACGGCGTGGAATTCGTCGACTGTGGTGCCATCTTCGCTGAACGTCACGGCGTCGATAGCCACGATGCGCGAGGTGGACGGGTGAATCCCCGAAGTTTGCACTGTCACCGCAACGTAAGGTGCCCGCGCGATTGCCCGAGCGCGCGCCGCCTCCCGAGCAGCGCGCCGCGCCTCACGCTCCTCAGGCGATAGCTGTGGTTTGCTCGCCTGAGGGGAGGTGTGTTCAGAAGTGCTCATTCCTTCAACTCTAATGCGCGCATTCTAAATTCAAAACGCGGGGCAAACGCGCTCCAGCCTGCAGCAAACCCAACACCACTAGTGCTGCTGCGAATGATACTGTGCCACCCGAAGCAGCTCCCCATACGCGCGTTTCAGCGTCACACACGCGGCATCCTCCGCCGCCGTCAACGCCGACAACGACTCCGAATGCGCCCACTGCATCCGCTGCTGAGCTGCATTCGCCACATCCCACATGTTCGCTTGCGGCGCCAACCCCAGCTTCTCCTGCAACGTATAACCCATGATCAGGCGCTTAATCTCGGGGATGAGCGTTGCCTTCGGATTCGCTTCCTGCACCGCCTTTAAATCCAACAATAGAAATGCGTTGAGCAGGCGGGGGTCCGAACGCATCGTAGACACTAGGTTCAAAATATGCTGCTTCGGTTGCATCCGAAACGCCAAACTCTCAATATCGCTGACAATACGGCCCGCGCGGTGCGTGGTGGCAAACTCCCCAAAACGAGTCACCAACAAGTTTCGCAATTGCGGCACCCCCGACTTTGCGGTCGCCCACTCGTTGAGCTCGCTGGCGCCCCGGCGTGCCACATTGCGGGCGCGGAACAAACCGTATTCGCCAATCAGGCGAATAATCCGTTGGCAGGACTCGCGCAGCCGCTCATCGTCCGCATCCGCCGAAATATGACGAATCAAATCGAATTCCGTGGCGTTTGCGAGGTGCGCCATTGCGCGAGCGTCATACTCCGTAATCGCTCCCGTGTGCGAAGTTTCCGCAAGGAGTCCAGCGACGGGCAGCACCGTCAGCACGGATTCCTCCAGCTGGCGCGCAAGCACCTGCGCATGTTCATAGGCATGCTCGAGAGGGTCTCGTTCCCCGAGCGCGCCTTCGCCAAACGAATCCGCGCGCGACAACACGCCCAATGTATTCAATGAGGTGAACCCTAAGTCCTTTAAGAACTTCACCTCGTCCATGCGGGGAGTCGCGTCGAAGAGGAATACCGCGGCGTCGGCATCCACCGACATGGTTTTCGTCTGCTCAAAACCATCAATCAAAATCCGGCGCGTGCGTTCCTCATTCTCCACAGTGAGCGTGGCCAACCCGGGGGTATCAATAAGCGAAAATTCCCGAATCGAGGCGGTGGGCATCCAGCGGTCAATGAAGCTAATTTTCTCCACCGGCGCCGGCAACTCAGCTGCTTTACCTCGCTGAATCGCGATAGGCAGCCGCGAACCATCCGTCAACACCGCCTCAGCCCGGTCCGGGGCGCCATACTGGAACACCGTCACCACGTTCGTAGCCTCAAGCGCGGCTGTTTCCGCGACGGGCGCCCCAATTAGCGCATTCACCAGCGTGGACTTACCCGACTTGAGGCGCCCCACCACCACAATCCGCGGCGGAGCCTGCAGGGTGGCCCGGATTCGCTGCGCTTGCTCCGACAACTCTGGGCTCAAGCTCCCCAAATAATCAAGCGCCTGATTCAGCGCGGTAGACATCACGTCCATGGCAACTCTAACTACGCCTTTCTTCCCAGGTGGAAGCCTGTTCCTTGTACACCTCGATCGTGGCGTGAGCGATCAGCTCTTTAATCATCGCCTCCGAAGTACCAATGTTCTTCTGGACGATCTGCAAGTTCTTTTCTAAAGTTGCGCAGCGCTTTTCGCGGCTCGCCTTATCCGCCCGCGCAACCTTCTCCGCTTCCTGGATTTGCTTCTGGGTGGCCTCCATCATTTCCTTGAGGTTTTCCCGATAGCGCAGCTGGATAGCCGGGCGGGCGTTTGCAATCGCCGCTTCCAAAATTTTCGAGGTGAGCACCTTGGCCGTGCCGGTGGTTTCCTTCAACCAATTCAGCAAGTTTGTTTTCCCGGAGCGCATGGCGCGGAAACCCACGTTAAACGCAACCCAGCCGACGCCAACGACGGCGCCGATACCGGCGAACGTCACCACGCTACCGATCAGCCCGCCAAGAACGGAGCCGCCAGATACGCCCATCATGAGCATCATGGGGTCCAGCAAACCCTGACTTTTGTGTTGTACCTCCTGGGTTTGCAATTGCTTGCCCACGAACGCGGAGCTGACCTCGTTGCGGATTTCCTCCCAGTCCATCTCGGAAGTAAACCGCGGGCGCACGATTTTGTGCTCCAACTCGTAGGAAAAGTAGTTCATTGATTCGGCGATGGCGACGTGAAAATCCCGTTCCATTTCGGAGGTGAAATACTGCGGGTTTTTTCGCAGCACCGCCATGCCTTGCTTCTGAATCCGCTCGGTCCAGTTTTTACGGATATCGTCCAGCCGTAGTTCGAGCTGCTCCATGGTCGCCTGGCGGATGAGCGTCAGGTCACGCCCCAAGTAGTAGTCCCACGTCTCGCCCTGTTTTTTCAGCTGGTTGAGCTCCTCGAGCCGTTCGGAAAGCTCCGGCACTGCGTTTTCACCGTCGCGCAGGATCTCGATGCGTTGCTTCAAATCCTCGGAGAGTTCGCGCAGGCCTTTCACCGCGATGCGCAAGCCGTTGGCGAGCGGTAAAAACTCGGCGATCTGGAACTTGCTTTGTATCAGCGAGTACAGCTCGTTCATCCCGGAAAGCTCGAGGACCTGCTGGCGGTGCGGGCCCGGTGTCATTTCCGCCGCGACCACGGCCAGCAGGCTGGACACACCAACCACCGGAATGTCTCGCCCGATGTGGGTGCGCAGCAGGCGCTTGTTTTCCGCGACGATTTCTTCCCAACGGATGAGGTGCTTATCCGTTTTGGTCACGGCAACGATAATCGCCTCGACGTTTGACCCGGTGTCTTTGATAAAGTCCATCTCCGGTTTGGTGATGGTAGTGGAGGCGTCGCACACCACGATCACCACGCACGCCTGATCGATGGATACTTTCGCTAACGCGGACAGTTTCGGATCAAGCCCACCCACACCGGGGGTATCAATGACGGTGACGTCTCCCAGCGGCATGGAGCGAATCGGGATCGTCGCGCGCGTGGGGAGTGATTCCGTCTGCTGGTCGGCGCTTTGCATATTTTCCGCGTTGATCCACGCGCCGAGCTCCGAGTGCGCGATGATTCGCTCACCGTCTGGGTAGAACAGGCATGCTTGGCCTTCCCGCAGACCGTCGGTTTCCGCAGTGAGCGCGATGGGGGTTGCGGTGGTGACGTTTACCCCCACGGGTGAGGCGTTACGCTTACCCACGATGGCGTTGACTAAAGAGCTTTTGCCACGTTTGACCTCACCGACCACAACAATGGACCGCGTTTGTTGCCTTGCCGACGCCCGCGTCATGGCAAGGTTGCTGAGTTCGTCGTAATCGTATTGCCGAAGGATCTTATTGGTGATCGCGGTGAGGAGCTGATTGGCGCGGTTTTCCACATCGCTGCGTTCAGCGCTCTGGCTTGGATTACTCGGTGGGTTCACAACTTTCACTTCCGGAGATGACGCAGTTCGTTCATTCACCATAGCGAAAACTCTGTAGGGGTGTAACCTTTCAACAACTAGTTGCATCCAATCCTTGTATGAGGCTCATGTTTGCCTAGAGTCCGTAAAAGTTTGGATTCCGAAAGAGGAGACGTAATGAACAAGCTGAAGTTCAGCATGGTGGCCGTTCTCAGCGCAACGATGCTGACCGCTTGCAGCTTGCCTGACAGCTTGACTGGGTTAGTGCCGGGGATGAGCAACAACACCAGTGAAGCCCCGGCAAGCACCGAAGAAACTGCCAAGAAACCAGAGTTCGATTACGGTGGTTACGACACAAAGCCGAAAAAGATTCTCAAAGACACTGACGCTGAGATCACTCGCTCCGTGGAATCATTCGTGCTGGGGGAGTACGTGCCGCTGCCCTATGAAATCGACGGGATTTTCACGGAAAGCAGAGGCGCTTACACCGTGTTCAGCGCCAAAAGCTTAGCGATTCACCTGAGCAGTAACTTCGTGAAAAAGCTGGAAGAATACCGACCCCTGTACGGGTATCTGGTGGCGGCGGGGTCGAAAACAGAGAAGATCCAAGACCCGAGCTTCGGCATCAACCATGCGGTGATCCGTTTCGAAGACCCCGACACCGCGCGGCAAGCCGCAGCGGCGCTTCACACCGAGGCCACCACGGTGGGCAGCGTGTTCCTAGAAAGCGACCCGCCGGCGCCACGTACTCAGGTGGAAATCCCGGGCTTGCCCAATACGCTCGCTTCCTCGTCGTTCAACGAGTACGACAGCACCACTTCCTACATGGCGTTTACCCCGCACGAGGAGTACGTTTTCTACACTTGGGCATCCGCCCCGCAGAGTGAGGAGGCACGGAACGGCGAGTTCGTGAAAAAGGCCTATGAGCTGCAGATCCCACTCCTGGAACAGTTTCCGTCAGTGAAAACGAGCGCAGGCTTCGGCAAAACCGAGGAGTTCCCCTCCATGGACCCAGGCGGGATGGTCATTTACGCGGTGCAACCACGGCCCGAAGACGACAAAAAGAACGTGCCGGGTTCGTTCGGCCCCCGCGGCATCGCCGGCCGGTTCAATAACTCAAAATTTATTCACGATACCCTCGTGCAATCCGGCTCCCAGCACAACGGCAAGGTGGAATCCTACGTCTTCCGGGCGGACAATGACTTCGGCGCCCGCGCCATCTTCAATGCCTTCGTTTCCGACAATCTGCAAAGCGGCAGCGTGGAATACGACGAACCGCAAGGTATTCCGGACACCCAGTGCACGGTGGAGGAATCCAACAGTGGCCCGCAATACTCGTGCTATGTGATCAACGGCCGTTACGTTGGGTACGTTTCCGAAAGCGCCGACACCACCAAGGAAAAGCAGGAGGAGGCGAAAAAGAAGACCTCGCAAAAACTCGCCGCCCAATACGAGATTTTGAAGCAGGCGGATCAAAACGCCGGCAAGCCCGAGCAGTAGCGCATCGCGCGCTGCCGTGGTGCTGCTCCCACACGAGATAGTCCGCACCCTACTCGTGGGGGAGCATTGCCGAGTTGTACTTTTGCGCATATATCTGGCTTTTCTAGGCAGCTGCGGGATCTGGTTTTCCACTCGAATTCATAAGCTTGGGTTGTAACAAAACTTGGAGCAGGTGCGTCTAATGTTGTGAAACGGGTGTCAAGCCCTAGAACAAACATGGGAAAGGCTACAACGATGTCGCGGAATCACTGGACAATCGGAATTGACTTTGGAACCTCAAATACGGCGGCGGCGCACACGAATCCGGTGAAGGGGACGGTCGAGGCCGTGAATTTGAGCCACGACCGCACGACGATGTCGTCCTCTGTGTACGTGGAGTCCCCCGAGCAGATAGACGTTGGTGACGTTGCCATTAATAAGGCTGAATCAAATCCCGCGGGGTTTGTGCCGGCACCGAAGCGCGTGATTCCGCAGCAGATGTTCCAAATTAATGGTTACGACGTCCCATCCTCCATGCCCGTAGCAGCAGTACTGTCCTCGGTAGTACAGCGCGTATCCCGCGAACATGGAAATGAGCAACCCTCCGAATTAGTACTTACGCATCCGGAAGCTTGGTCTTCCAATGAGATTAAAGTTCTGCTCGATGCTGCCGCCCAATTGGGTCTTTCGGCGGCGAAAATTACTACAATTTCTGAGCCGCAAGCGGCGGCGCATTATTATTCGCAGGCGAAAAGTCTTGACCCGGGCGAGCGCATTGCCGTGTTCGATTTCGGCGGGGGCACGCTGGACATTGCGGTGCTACAGGCCAACGACGGAGGCACGTTCGACGTCATTGCGGCCCGCGGCGATAACACCCTCGGCGGCAAGAATTTTGACGCGTTGATGCGCACCTGGCTCGACCGCCAGTTGGATGATAGAAACCCAGAGCTGTTGGACTATTTCCGCACCCAGGCGCCCCTGCAGGAACGCCACGCACTGGAGGATTCCATTCGCCGCGCTAAGGAGCTGCTCTCCGAGGCTTCCTACGCAACCATCGTGGCCAGTGGTCGTGCCGGCACGGAGCGATTCCAAATCACCCGCGCCGAATTCGAGGAGCTGATTTCCCCGGCGTTGAACAAGGCGGAGGAACTCACCGCAAACACCCTTGCAGACGCCGGGATTCACGGCCCAGAGGACCTCGTGGCGTTGTACCTCACAGGTGGATCCTCGCGCATCCCGATCGTTCAGGAGCGGTTGAAAAAGTTCGGCACCCTAGCCACCCTGGATGACCCCAAGACAGTCGTGGCCCAAGGAGCAATCTCCGCGCTCGGGCCGATCGTGCGCGGCATGACCCCGCAAAACATGGGCGCACCCGCCCCCACTGCCGCCGGGCCATTTACGGCGGCCCCAAACGCAGCACCAGCGTACGAAGTACCACAAGGTAGCGGTTGGATGGCGCCGCCCCCAGGCGCACCAACACCGCCCCCACCGCCGGCGCCGAATGCCGCGGCGCCGACGCGCAAAGGGCCGTCAGGCCGGACGCTGGGAATACTCGCGGCTGCCGTTATCGCGGTACTGGTTATTGCCGGCATCAGCGCTGTGCGTTACTTCGGTTCCGGCGACACAGCAACCACCGAAACCTCAGCAACCTCAGCAGGCGGAAACGAAGCCACCAGTGCTAACACCAGCGCCGAGCAAACAACACAAGCCGACGACGGCAAACTCAGCAGCCTCGAGGCAGTGATGGCCGCTCTGCCCGCCGAGCTCAAAACTTCAACCGAGAAATGCCAAATCGACGGCACCAGTGACAACGGCAACCTCAAAGCTCGTTGCGCAATTAAAACAATCAGCGACGATGACAAATACTTCGCGCGTGGAAACGAATACGACACGCCGTACATCACCTTTACCATCGACCCGCATGAGGCAAATTACGAAAAACGCAGAATCCTTGATGGCGTATTTGAAGATCGTGGGCAGGAAAACAAAACCGTGGAAAACGCCGATAAAACAGCAGCGTTGCACTCCACCGGGCCCGGCGTGAGCAACGACTTCACCGCCCACTACGCAAACACTGATTCCGGGCTGATGGTAGTAAGCTACGACTTTAAAGATATCGACTCTGCGGAGGCGTACTTCACCACCAAAGGTTTACTGTAGCCCCGCACGTATCGACGCCCAGCGAAGGTTGACGCAAGCAACCCGCTGGGCGTTTGTGTTGTTTCCGGCCTCGGGCAGGGGAGTTTCTCTGCCGCCATCCGTTGCAATCTCAAAAATGTGCCGTTGAACTGGTAAAACGAAGAATTTGATTATCGGGTGTAACTTTTCCGGGAGGCTGGGGGTCTAAGTAGTGTCAAGCAAACAGGGAAACCTGGAAATCGATAGCAAGGAAGGCATCATGACTAACCCATTCGAAGGCATTGCAAATAGGTTTGGATCCTCCGAAAACACCGGCTCCTCGGGCAATCCGGAGCCAGCCGCCCCGGCCCCCGCTCCAGAGGCGCCAGTTTCTGAAGCTGCAACTCCGGAAGCGCACGCCGAAGGTGCATCGGGCCAGCCGCAGGATGAAATCCGGGTGGAAGATCCTTCCGGCCGAGTGCAAAACCACGTGTCCAGCCGCGATGTGGACGCCGACGGCAGCATTGATGTGGTGCATTCTGTTGAAGACGGCACCCAGAACATCAACTATTTGAGTGCTGAAGGGGAAGTGATCCTCACCGATGTGGACGCCGACCATGACGGGACGTTTGAGACGGCGCGCATCACCACCGCCGACAATGTGATCGCATCCGGAACTGACCTCGACAATGATGGCGACGTGGACTTGGTGAGCTACGCGGACGGTCGTTCCGGGGTGATCTTCCAGGAAGACAGTATCGAAGACGGTGTGGTTACCTCCTCTCGCATCGATGTCGACGGTGACGGTATGACCGATATCGAACTAGTGGATGAGAACATGGATGGCCATTTCGAAAAAGCAGGTGCGGACTTCGACATGGATGGTGATGCGGACGTGGTGTACCGCGACGTCAATAATGACGGAAACTTCGATTACGCCTCGTATGACTCCAACAACGACGGAGTCATGGACACAAACCTAGATTCGAACGACTACGGCGGTACTGGCTTGGGCGACGCGGAAGACTTCGCCGAAATCGCCCACTATGAGAGTGACGAAAGCGCAAGTACCTTCGATTTCGGCGGCGACGACATGGGTGATCCCACCGTCGGCATTTAGTGCAGACTCGCGTCCTTCGGTTGAGAAATTAGGCAGGCGCTTCGCAAAGGCGCGGCCACACCGAAGGACGTTGATCTTCATTTATAAATAGATTTAGTATTGTGGCGAGCGAGAGTAGGCAAGGAACACCATGGACGAACACGTAGGGTACGACGACAATGACGGATTGAACTCACTTTTTACCTCCGGCGACACCGCTGAAGACCCGTTGTACGTAGACGAATACTCTGGCGATAATCCTGTAAGTCCCGGCATCGAACCCGGCATCGAATCTGGCATCGACCCAAGCGTGGATTATGCGGATGATTCGGCGGTGGATGTCCCAGACCTCGGCGACGTCCCGGATCTCGCCGAGGACGAAGAGGTGCAATTGACAGACCCCAGTGCGGAGTTAGACGCTCCGCCGCCCGCACCGGAATCCGATGCGCCTGAAGAAGACGGCGTGTACGGCAGTGCCCACGAGTGGAACTCGGATTGGTTTTACCAGCAGGTAGATGGCTATTGCGGCCCGACATCTGCGGCGATCATCATCAACGAATACCACGATGCTGGCATCGCCGACCCGGAGTATATGGTCAACCAGGCCTACGAGCTGGGCCTCACGGACGATATTTCGCAGGGCATGTACATGCGGGACGTGCAAACGTTGCTGGAGGCTTCGGGTGTGCCGTGTGAGAACGTCAATAGTTCCATGTCGGATTTGGCGCAGCGGCTGGAGGATGGTTACGGCGTGATCGCATTCGTTGACGCCGGCGAGGTCTGGGGCCTACCGGAAGATGCGACGACGGAGGATGATCGTTCGGACCACTTCCTCGTTGTAACTGAAATTAATACTAATACTGGTATGGTGACGCTTGCGGACCCCGGTAGCCCCGACGGCAACGGGATGCAGATTCCGATCAGCGAGTTTGAGGATGCTTGGGCCGACAGCAACTACGAGATGATCGCGACAACGGCGGCTGACCCAGAACTTGGCGGAGCTATCAATGAGAATCAGCAACTCGCCATCGCTAATGTCACACGCGGCGACGTTATCCAATAACGTTGCAAGAAAGTCTTCGTACACGAGTTTAAGTGGAGGCAATGATGTCAAGCGAAGATAAGGTTCCCCCGGAGCCTGATCTGTCGGTGCCTGAAGGCGCGCTCGACCCCGCGCTGTGGGGCCAGCTTCTTGAACAAGCCTTCGACATGTCGGTGGCTGATGTGGACGCATCCATCGTGCCCGAGTTCGACGAGTTTGCTGACGTCCAGCTCGCAGACGACTTCTTTGCCGACACCCTCGACTTCGACGAAGACTACACCGACGACGACACTCTCGACGACAGCCCCCTCGACACCCCGCTTCTCGACGACGCGTTCGACGACGCCGACGATACGTTTGACGCGGCAAGTAGCGACGTCGATACGTTCGCGATACCATACGACGATCCTGTCGAAGGTTTCGACGATTTCGCCTAAACCCCGGTGGTCCTGCAGCGGGAAAACGCGGCAGTACTACTGGCGTCGGCGCGAGGTGCGATAAGGTGGGTTGGTGCGGTAGTCAGTGTTGGTGTGGATGAAAGTTCTTGAACTATGAGCGATGCGGAACTGTTGAGTAGGGCACGCGCGGGGGACCAGCGCGCCTTCGCTGAACTGGTTACCCGCTACCGGCACATCGCATGGAGCGTGTGCGTACGCATCACCCAGCATCAACAAGACGCCGAAGACGCCCTGCAAATCGCCCTCGCATCCGCTTGGCAAAACCTGTCAAAATTCCGCGGCGAAGCCAAGTTCGGCACTTGGTTCTACCGCATTGCCAGCAACTCTGCCATGGCGTTGGTGCGCAAACGCAAACCAGTGCACTCCATCGACGACGCCACTGAAGACGGCTACGTTATCGAATTGGAGGACTTCTCCGCCGCCTTCGAAGACCGCCTCGCCGACCAAGATCGACTCACTGCCGCATTGCAACAACTCACCGACGAATCCCGCGAAGCCCTCGTCCTCGCGGAAGTCGCCGGGTTGTCCTACGCGGAAATTGCGGTGCACCAGCAAGCCTCGCTTTCGGCGATTAAAGTGCGGATTCACCGGGCGAAAAAGAAACTCGCTGACATGCTCTGACACGCCGCAGATACGCAAAAGCCTCCCGCAACGGGGTGATGTGCGGGAGGCGAGCGAGTGGTTAGGACAGAGCGCGATTGACGGCCGAGGTGACGGCCTTCAAGGACGCGTAGGTGATGGAACCAGCGATGCCAATGCCCCAGTGATTCTTGCCATTGATGCTGGCCAGGACGTAGGCGGCGGCTTCGGCATCATCACCGGCAGTGCGGGCATGCTGGGTGTATTCCTGCACCTCAACATCAATGCCCAACGATTCCAACGCATTTGCGTAGGCCGCGATGGGGCCGTTCCCGCGGCCGTGAATGGTGATTTCTTCGCCGTTGAAGTCGAGATGGGCGGCGATGCTGGCGTGGTCGTTTTCGGTTTGCGCGGCGTCGACACGCATGGAGATTTGCTCCACAGGTGCAATGCGGTCCAAGTACTCGGTGGCGAAAATATCCCACATGTGCTTCGAGCTCACCTCGCCGCCCTCGGAATCGGTAACGGCCTGGACCACGGAAGAAAACTCAACCTGCAAGGGGCGCGGCAAATGAATGCCATGGTCGGTCTTCATAATGTACGCCACACCGCCCTTGCCGGACTGGCTGTTCACGCGGATCACAGCCTCGTAGTCGCGGCCGACGTCCTTTGGGTCGATGGGCAGGTACGGAACCTCCCACTGCTCGCCACGCAACTCTTCCCACGCCACATCCGTGTGCGTGCCGCCAGGGGTCACCCGGGCCGCCATGGCGTCCAAACCCTTGTTCACGGCGTCCTGGTGGGATCCGGAGAACGCGGTAAACACCAAGTCGCCGCCGTAGGGGTGGCGCTCCGGAACGCGCAGCTGATTGCAATACTCAACAGTGCTGCGAATTTTACGGATGTCGGAGAAGTCGATCTGCGGGTCCACGCCTTGGGTCAGCATGTTCAAACCTAAGGTGACCAGGCAAACATTGCCGGTGCGTTCACCATTGCCAAACAAGCAACCCTCAATGCGGTCCGCACCTGCCATGTAGCCCAGCTCCGCAGCAGCCACGCCTGTACCCCGGTCGTTGTGGGGGTGCAAGGAGAGGATAATGCTGTCACGGCGCTTCAAATTCCGGTGCATCCACTCGATGGAATCCGCGTACACGTTCGGGGTAATCATTTCTACCGTGGAGGGCAGGTTAATGATGATCGGATTCTCTGGGGTCGGATCCATTACCTCAACGACAGCGTCGCACACCTGCTTGGCAAACTCCAGCTCCGTGCCCGTGTAGGACTCCGGGGAGTATTCCCAGCGCCAATTCGTATCCGGGTAGTCCTTGGCGATGGTCTTGATCAGCTCGGCGGCGTCCGTGGCCAGCTTCTGAATCGCGGGCTTGTCCTTCCGGAACACCACGTTGCGCTGCAGGATCGAGGTGGAATTGTAGAAGTGCACAATGACGTTCTTCGCCCCCTCGCAAGCCTCAAACGTACGGCGAATCAAATGCTCGCGCGCCTGTACCAATACCTGAATGGTTACATCGTCCGGAATGCGGTTTTGTTCAATGATCTCGCGGACGAAGTCAAAATCCGTTTGGGAGGCCGAAGGGAACCCTACCTCAATTTCCTTGTACCCCATGCGGACCAACAGGTCGAACATGCGGCGCTTGCGCTCCGGGCTCATGGGATCAATCAGCGCCTGGTTGCCGTCGCGGAGGTCCACCGCGCACCACTGCGGGGCGCGATCGATGACCTTATTCGGCCACGTCCGATCCGGCAGCTCAATCCGTTCAACTTCGGTGAAGAATGGTTGGTAGCGGTGGACCGCCATGTCGGATCCGCGTTGCTTATTCCACGGGGCTTGGCCTTCTGCTCGGGGCCCGGCCGGGGTGCTGATTTCGGTGGGCGCGGAGATAAAGGATTCATTCAGAGCCATTTTGGGGGAGTCCTCACATGTAGGTGGAGCAGTGCACGGTCGGCATCAGTGAACTCCGCGACGGGATGCCGGCCGTATTACATGAGGCTCGCCCCGCCGCGGCACAGAAGAAGGAGATTGTGTGCACGCTGCATGTGTCGAAGCATACACTAGCCGACCGCTAGGTGAGACATTGTGTCCCAAAAACTTTTGTGAGCCTGGTTGCCCAAGGCCGCGACCAGCGTCGATTCGGGAATGCTAGGCGGCGCAGTGGCGGGACAGGGCAACCGCCGCCGCCAACATGGCGATCAACGACGCGGCAATCCAGATCCAGGACCATCCGGTAGCTTGGAACTTTTCGCCCAGCACCAAATAACCCAAGATAAACGCAACGATCGGGCCCGAAATGGTCATTGCGGGAAGGGAGTTCTCCAACGCATCCGCGTGAAACGAGGACTGTTGGATTGCGGTGGCTAACGTGGCGCCGATGATTACCGCGAGCGGCTCCCAGTTGGTGACCAGCCCGATGGCACCTTGCTCGCCAACAATATTGATGGCCGCCTTGGAAAACACCGCGACATAGCCGAACAGGGCGCTGGTGACAACGCCGAGGAGCACCGCGCGCCATTGGTTATTGCAGAAAAACGACAGGCGGTAGAGCACGGTGAGTACGACAGCGCCGGTGAGGATCGCTGGAATCCATACGGAAAGCGGTGGTTGGGTGATGCCGGGAGCCGGGCGACCGAGAATCACGAGCGTGGCGACCGCCACGGATAACACCCCGCACCACATGAGTTCCCTGGCGTTGCTGCGGCGGCCGTCGTAATACGCGGAGAGGGGAAGAGTGAACATTAACGACAGCACGAGTACGGGCTGCACGATCAATAGCGCGCCAAAGCTTAATGCCGCGACCTGCAGGCCGTAACCAACGAAAGCGGTGACGGTGCCAGCCCACCACAGGGGGCGTTTCACCACTGTAAATATGGGGATATCTTTCAGCGGGCTGGTGTTCTCCGGTGCTTGGCCAGCGATGCGGTGCCGCACCACAGTCCCCCAGGCGAGGGTCATCGCGGAGGCTAAGGCAAACAGCACAGCAAGGAAATTGCTTTGCATTCCCATAAGCGTAGTTCACTACCGGATAAGTTGGGTGCTGCGATCTGCGGCGTGCTGCCGAGCAGACGCTACGGGGGCTGTTGTATTCCCGTCGGGTCTGGGCAAGCTACCATGTCGGTACATAATATTTGTCGACGGACCGAAAGGTGGCAGCCAAGTGGCATTGGTTGTACAAAAATATGGTGGGTCCTCGCTGGAAAGCGCGGAACGAATTCGCTCGGTAGCGGAACGAATCGTGGCCACCAAGAAGCAGGGCCACGACGTAGTGGTCGTCTGCTCGGCGATGGGCGACACCACTGACGAGCTGCTTGATCTTGCGGCGCAGGTAAATCCTGTGCCCCCAGCGCGCGAAATGGACATGCTGCTCACCGCTGGCGAGCGCATTTCCAATGCGCTGGTGGCCATGGCGATTGAATCCTTTGGTGCAGAGGCGCAGTCTTTTACTGGGTCTCAGGCCGGCGTGCTCACCACCGAGCGGCACGGCAATGCCCGCATCGTTGATGTCACGCCCGCTCGCGTGCGCGAAGCGCTAGACAACGGCAAGATTTGTCTGGTGGCCGGGTTTCAAGGCGTCAATAAGGATACGAGGGATGTGACCACCTTAGGGCGCGGTGGTTCCGACACCACAGCCGTGGCCCTCGCCGCAGCGCTCGGCGCCGATGTGTGCGAAATCTACTCCGATGTGGATGGCGTGTACACCGCCGACCCCCGTATCGTGCCCAACGCGCAAAAGCTGGAGAAGCTGTCCTTCGAGGAGATGCTTGAGCTGGCTGCGGTGGGATCGAAAATTCTGGTGTTGCGCAGCGTGGAGTATGCGCGCGCCTTTAACGTCCCACTTCGCGTTCGTTCGTCATACAGCAATGACCCCGGTACGTTGGTTGCCGGTTCAATGGAGGATATTCCCGTGGAAGAAGCAGTACTTGCAGGTGTGGCCACTGATGTTTCCGAGGCGAAAGTCACCGTCTTGGGCATCCCGGATGTGCCGGGAGAGGCTGCGAAGGTGTTCCGCGTGATCGCCGACGCCGAAATCAATATCGACATGGTGTTGCAGAACATTTCCTCCCTCGAGGACGGGCGCACCGACATTACGTTTACCTGCCCACGCGCAGACGGCCCCCGCGCGATGGAGCTGCTGAAGAAGCTTCAGCAGGACGGCACCTGCAACAACGTGCTTTACGACGACCAGATCGGCAAGGTTTCGCTCGTGGGTGCGGGCATGAAATCCCATCCCGGCGTTACCGCCGTTTTCTGCGAGGCGCTTCGCGACGCCGGCGTCAACATCGAACTAATTTCCACCTCCGAGATCCGTATTTCGGTGCTGATCCGGGAGGGGGAAGTGGAGAAATCCGTGCGTGCGTTGCATGACGCCTTTGAGCTCGGCGGCGACGAACAAGCCACCGTGTACGCAGGCACCGGACGCTAGGTGCGATAGGTATTGCCATGAGTCCCCCAGCGCGGCAAGGGGTTGCTGGCTGGGGGCATATCGGGGGTTGGGGGCCTGCGGCTGAATACTTTCATTCAGGGGAACAATTAATAACTAAGAAATTGCTCATAGTGGGTATTGAGGACCGCAGTTTTAAGTTGGGGGAAACGAATTAGTTTGATTGCTGATTGACGCTGCCTCAGGTTGGCATTCATCGTGTTGATCGGGCATTGGGCGGCCTTTTGGCGAATGTGCGCATTCCGTAATTCGTGAGTATTGTATGTGGCGCACATAAGCTCACAGCAAGTGATATCCTTCTGTTTATTATGTCCCGTTAATTCGCCACTCAGGATTGGTAAGGTGCCCTGATGGCAAAGAAAGGAAAAAGCAATGAACCTTAGATCTCAAAGTTGCGGGGGTGAATCCAGCTTGGCCGCTAAAGCGAGGCAGCGCGCAGCCATAATCGCAGCTATTCTCGCGGTGGTAGCGGTAGTGCTGTCAATGCTGGCGTCAACCCCAACCGCGCTTGCGCAGCCCATAGAGGGTGCGGATGAAACAAACATAACCGCTGACAATAATTCCACTGCGAACAGTGAAGACGATTCTGCCGGGGGGGATACTGATAGTAAGCCAGATGAAGGCTTAGAGGCATCGCCTACGACCAATTCTTCTCCCGCCGCCGTGCAACAGGTGCAGCCTGAGGGTGCCGCCGGTTTGGATCAAAAAGATCCTGGGCTGCGAGAAGGCGGCGCTGTAAAAAACTGGGCTCATGAATACATAGAGTCCATAAAGGTCTTTAAGCATGGTAGTTCTGTTCCGCTCACGGATCCGCCAGATAAGGAAACCGACCTGTTCGAGGGTACCTCGATTTATCTCCAGTTTGATTGGAGTGCATTAGGCAAGCCACAGGCTCAACCCAACGATGTGCTTGAGGTTGAACTTCCTGAGTGGCTCAAGCTCAACGCAGACGTCAAAGGGCCCATGGGTGATGTGGGAACTTGCTTTGGTGCAGCTCATTCCCGAAAGATTACTTGCACATTTGGTGAACGCCCCGAAGGTGTGCACATTAAAGATGGATATCTGAAGTTTAATGCGGTTACCGTGAAAACGGAAAGTGCGGAAAAGATCGTTTTTGGCAACGTTGAAGTTGACGCCTATTACCTCTTAACAAAACGCCATAACGGTCCCGTTGTCGTCGGTGTGGTAAAGCCGGACAGCGTCGGGAATTCCGTAATTAAGGGCGGCCAATATTCGTATGAGTATGAATTTAAGGGCCGGAAGTATGTTCAGGTAATCTGGAATATCATTATTCCGCCAAGCAAGGTCAATGAAATCCTTGACAACAATGGCGCAATTGAAATCACCGATCATTTACAAACCGTAAAAGTTGTCGACCCGGACACTGGCAAAGAGGTCGAGCTTCCCCAGTATATTGCGCCCATGGCTAAAGGGCCATTTTATGTTCTTCGCAGGTCGGGGGATTCTCTCAACAACGGAACTTGGTCAAATAACCAGGATGAGCCCAAGTGTAAAGCGGGCGGTGAATTTGAAGCCAAAGGGATCAAATGTGCCGATAAGGTCTACGGAAATGAAAAGGATACCCTCAAATACTTTGCTGGCCGCAAAGATGAGAACGTCGAGCTAAGCGGTGTGACCCCTTCCACCGATTGGAAAGAAAACACAACGTTCACGGCAAGGATTGAAAACCCCGTGCGGGATTCCGCGTACCGTGTCTCGGTCCTTTCGGTAGTGCCCGCTGACCTCCTAAAAGCGTTTAGTGACGGAAAAGACGGTAAAGAACCAAGCCCGCGGATCCAGAACTCCGTAGAGGTGAATGGTGCAACGACCGTTGCTACGAACGGTGCTGCTCTGTATGTTCGAAGTGAAATCGGTGCGACCACCTACAAAGACTCGACGAACTTCGTAATCAAAAAGGAAGTTTTGCCAGACCTTCAAGGGTCGGACATCAAGGAATTTACGCTGCGTTACACAGTTGGTGACAAAACCTCCGAGTGTAAGATTGCGCCTGGGTCGGATTGCCGAATCGAAAAGGTTGCGCCGGACACCAAAGTGACGATCGAGGAACCTGCCGTAGCCGGTTCCAAGCTTGAGTGGAAGCCTGGCGTTTTTACCTATGTGAATGCTGATGCTAACAAGACGCAGGTGACCATCGAGGGGAATAAGGCAACAATTGCGAAACCCGTACCAGGCGAACGCGTCGTACTTACGGTGACCAATTCGTACGCAAATCCAACCGGTAGCTTGTTCATCAAGAAGGATGTTACGGGGCTGGCTGACAAGAATTTGCTTGCTCGCGAAATCGAGGTTGACTACATCTGTGTGCCCGCAGGCCAACCAACAGAGAATGAAAACCCTGTCCGAGTAAAAGTTCCTACGAACGGTGAAGTCAAAGAGATCAAAGATATCCCCGTTGGTCACGAGTGCCATGTGCAGGAGAACGTGAGCTCTGCCGAGGTGGATAAGCACGGGATTAACGTGACTTATTCGCCCGAAGGGGGCAAGGTTACGATCAAACGTGACCAAGGTGAACATGACAGCAACCTCGTCAAGATTACGAACAAGTATTCGCTTAATACTGCGCCGATTTTTATTCGGAAGGTCGTAGCAGGTGAGCGCCCTGCTGGTTTGAATGACGATACCGAGTTCACGGTGAAGTATCGGTGTAACAACGACAGCGCCGATGGGAAAGTCAAGGCCGAGCAGCCCGCGGAGTTGAAGCTGAAGGCTAAGGGCGATCCTGTCACTGGGCCGGAATTCCCGCTGGATACGAAGTGCTCCATTGTTGAGGAAAAGGAGGACGAGCCGAAGTTTGAAGACTTCGCCTTCACTGCCGAGCTCGGCGGGGAGATCACTGTCTCGAACGATGCTGATGCAAGCACGTTGGTAGTGACCAACACCTTTAAAAAGAATGAAGCTAAGCTGCGCGTGACCAAGGCCGTGTCGGGTGACGCGGGTACCGAGGCAAGCACTAAGGAATTCGAATTCGAATACACATGTGGCGCAGATACTGGCGTGTTAAAGGTGAAGGGCAATGGGTTTGCCGAAACTGAGCAAACATTCCCGGTTGGTACCGAGTGCACCGTGAAGGAGCTTGGGGTAGAACCGGATGGCAGTGCGCAAATCCACAACCATATTCTGACCGTAACCCCTGAGGTTGTGCAGCAGGTTGTTGTTGGAAAGGACGAGGGCGCGAAGTACACCAATAACTACACGGTGAAGAAGGGCAAGTTCGGCGTCGCAAAGAAGGCTGACGGTGAGAACGGGAAAGCAGCTGAACAAGAGTTCGTGTTTGACTACACCTGTGGCGTCGAAACAGGCCAGGTCCGTGCCCGTGGCAATGGTCTGGTGATTGAGGCTCCGGTCGAGCTTGCCGTGGGTACGGAATGCACCGTGACCGAGCGTAAGGAAGCTGTTGCCATTGCGGACTATGATTTCCTGACCCCGGATGATCAGCTGACTAAGACTGTTACTGTTCGTGAAGGTGAGACTGCGGTTGCTGAGTTTGTGAACACCTATGCGCGCCAAGTCAACAAGTTTAAGGTCGAGAAGGTCGTAAAGACTCTTGGTGGTGCTGTTGCGCCGGCGACCTTCGACTTTGATTACAAGTGTGTGCTGGGCGATGACGTTATCACCGGCGAAATCCTCGGTGTGCCTGCAAATGGTTCCGGTGAATCGGCAGAGATTCCGACGAAGTACGTTTGTACTGTCACCGAACGTGATGCGAAGGTTGTTGGTACAACGTTGGTTAACCAAATTGGCGACCCCGTGATTATCCCCGCCAAGCAGGCCAACGCGACGCCGCCGGTGATCAAGGTGGATAACTTGTACATCGCCCTTGGCGAGTTCACTATCACGAAGAAATTGGTTGACCCGGACGGCATCGCCGCTGGAAAGACCTTTGATTTCACCTATGTGTGTACCCCGCCGGCAGATCGTGCTGGGGAGGCTCCAGTAGAAGGCGTTCTTACTGTCGCCGCTGGTGCGAGCGCCACTTCACCAAAGATCCCCGCTGGTTTCAACTGCGAAATCAAGGAGGTCGGTGCGGAGATCGTGGATTCTAACCTGGTTACCACGGGCCTTGATTCCACGCTGGTGATCACCAAGGATAAACAGCCACCACTGGAAGTAACCAATGCGTACTCCCAGTGGAAGGGGGCACTGAAGATCTCCAAACTGATCCTCGGTGTTCAGCCGGATTCAAAGCTGTTGAAGGGACACGAGTTCGAAGCCGCGTACAAGTGTGTAAAGAACGAGAAGACCACCAACGAAGGCAGCGTGAAGGTTAAGGCTGGGGAAACCGTGACGGTGGAAAACATCGTGGCGAACTCCCTATGTACTGTGACCGAGAAGCTGGACTCCACCAAGGTAAGCAGCCTGCGCTTCCAGCCGGAGCTTTCTACCACCGAGGCGACCGCTGAGAAGATCACCGCCAACGGTGGCTCCACGGAGGCCAAGCTGCTGAACTCCTATGTCGAGTTGGGTAACTTCGCCATCACCAAGGAACTCGGTGGTTTGACTGGTGAGGCGGCTGGCAAGGACCGCGAATTCCAAATGATTGCAATTTGGACCGATAACGGTGTGGAGGTAGAAAAGGAATTCACCATCCGCGCTGGTCAGGTATACAGCGAATTCCCAGAGCTGCCCGTTGGTACCAAGGTAGTGCTGAAGGAACGTCACCCAGGCAATGGCGTGTTCGTCCAGTGGCACACCCCTGGCTTTACCAGTGACCGCGCAGGTGCGATCGTTGATCACCATGATGGCACCGCAGAGCTCACCATTGTGGCTGATAGCCCAGTGGATAGGCCGCAACTGGTGACGCTGACCAATACCGGTAACCCGCCGTGGTGGTGGGCACTCGTGCCGCTGGCAATCCTTGGCGGCGGTGGCGGATCCAGCGATGGTTCCAGTAATGGATCCAGTGCTGCTTCCAGTACCCCTGCTCCGCACAGTGCTGCTCCGCAAGCCCCCGCGAAGGGCCTCAGTGCTCCGGCGTCGTTGGCACGCACGGGTGCCTCGGTGCTCGGCGTGGTAGCGCTCGCAGGTTTGGTCACCGCAGCTGGCATATTCCTTGTGCGCCGTGGGCGTAACAAGAGCTAACCAGCTTCACCTTTTGTGACCTGCAACCCGGTTCATCGGATACTGATGAGCCGGGTTGTGTGCGTTTCGGCCAAATTCTTCGCCAGTACATGAGGGGAGGGGGCAACCTAGCTGCGAGGTGAAACCCTGAACAATGTGAAATATATTCAACATGGATTGGGTTTCGCATAGCGCTTCGGGGGTGATTTTGGGGGATGTGAGTGGCGCAAAATACAGAGCGTCTCTTGTTCGCGGAAACTCACTGAAACCTTAATAAAAGCTCAAAATCCTGCAGCTTTGCACGGCATATGGGGTATGAATTTAATTGCTGTTCACAAAGGTCGTCTCTTGGGTGAAGCTGCAGGTAGTAAAGGGAATTATATTCATATCTGGTGGGCTATGCGTCTCGAATGAACTTTAAGTAAAGTGTCCAATACACTTACAGTTCTGCCCAGCTATGCCTATGCCGCACTTATGCGGCATTTAGTCATTTATTAGGCATATAGGTGGGATCGATCGCATAGAAAAGGAAGGCTAATGAGTTTTCAATCGAGTAATGGAAGGGGTGAATTCTTGGTCCCGATTACGGTCAAGCGGGCAGTGATTTTCGTTGCTTCGTTGGTTGCTGTGGTTACGCTAGCGTTCTCTTTGCTTGTTTTGCCGCCTAGCGCGCACGCGCAGGATCAAGCTGCTGATAGTAATCCCGCTGCTCTCACCCAAGACGACTCCGACGGGGGCGTAGCACAAACCGGAAATCAGACTCCAAACACGGACGGCGAAACAGACTCCGGGGCTTCTGATCTCGGAGCGACGCCTACTTCTTCGTCGAAGCCCCAGGCGGCGCAACAGGATACTCAGGACGGCAAGGCCCAAAAGGATGCCGGCAAAGAACCTGCGGCGCTGAAAAGTACCGGAAAAAACTGGGCGGACGAATACATCGAATCCGTCAAGGTGTATCGTGCCGGAGCCGATGATCCGCTGACCGGCCCGCCGAGCAAGGAGACCCCGTTGTTTTCTGGTACGCCGGTGGTGTTTCAAGTTGACTGGAGTGCGCTCGGCAAGGACCAAGCCGCACCTGGCGATATTTTGGAATTTGAACTTCCTGAATGGTTGAAGCTGAATGTTAAACTCGACCAGCCCATGAGTGACGTGGGGCAGTGTAAAGGTACCCTCGGCTCGCGAACGATTACGTGTACCTTTGGCGATCGTCCGGAGGATGTGCGTATTGAAAAGGGCTATCTTAAGTTCACTGCTGTCGCGGTTGAGCATAAGAACGCTACGAAGTTCTCCTTCGGAAACGTCGAGGTAGATGCGTATTATTACCTCACTGGCAAGAAGGAAGGCCCGATCGGGGTCGCAGATCTCAAGCCGGAACCGGTTGCGGGCAAGCTGGTTAAGGGCGGCCAATACTCATTTGAGTATGATTTTGGCGGCGCGAAGTACACCCAGATTTATTGGACCATTTCCATTCCGAAGGAGAAGGTCAACGAAATCGTTGACGCTGGTGGTGCCATTGAGGTGACGGATCATCTGGAGACGCTCAAGGTGATCGATCCTGATACCGGTAAAGAAGTAGAGCTTCCCCATTATGTGGCTCCCATGGCTAAGGGGCCGTTTACTGTGCTGCGTCGGTCGGGCGAGGCTTTGACTCAGGGGGTTTGGGCGAGTAACCAAGATGATCAAAGGTGCAAGCCAGGCGGAGCATACGAACAATCTGGCATCAAATGTTCCGAGAAGGTGTATGGCAATTCCGGCGACAATTTGAAAGACTTCGCTGGGGCACAAGGTGAGAAAGTAACGTTTACCGGTGTTACGCCAAGCACTGCGTGGGAAAAAGGCACTACGTTTACCGCGCGGATTGAGAACCCAGTGCGGGATTCGGCTTACCGCGTGAACTTCCTGTCGGTTGTTCCGGCCGATTCGTTGAAGCTTCAAAATTCGAGCTCGCCCAAGGTGAAGAACGTGGCTGAGGTGAGCGGTAGTCGGGTGGAACAACAAGGTGGCGTTGCTGTGTACGTGAAGTCCGAAATAGGTGCTTCTACCTATAAGGATTCCACCAACTTCGTCATCAAAAAGGAGGTGCTGCCGGACTTCCGAGGTTCTGACGTTAAGGAATTCACCGTCCGCTACACGGTGGGCGGAAAGGCTGGTGAATGTAAGGTTGCCCCCGGCACCGATTGCCGGGTTGAAAAGGTTGCCCTTGGCACCGAAGTGGTGTTTGAGGAAGTTGATGTGCAAGGCTCCAAGCTGAAATGGCAGCCTGGCGAGTTCACCTACCCCAATCCAAACGGCAACAAGACTGCGGTTGAAATTGACGGTAAGCGAGCCACCATCAAAAAGCCCGTGCCGGGCGAGCGCGTGGTGCTGGTGCTCACCAACAATTACTCCGAGAAGACCGGCGCGTTGCAGCTGAAAAAGAAGGTCGAGGGGCTGAATTCGCCGAACCAGGTTCCGGCGGAAATTGAGGTGGACTATACCTGCGTTCCCGCCGGCCAACCGGAGGATTCGGGCACGACTGTTCGTGAACGGGTTCGTACGAATGGCGAGGTTACAACCATTCCGAATATCCCCGTAGGGCATGAATGCTACGTGCGGGAAAACGTCAGCTCAGGCGAGATTCCTGCTCATTTGATCAAGGTGAAGTACCAGCCGGAAAGTCGCAAGGTCACCATCAAGGAAGGTGACGGCGATAACGGCAGCAATCTGGTCACCATCACCAACACGTACACGCCGCGCACCGCGCCGTTGTTTGTGAAGAAGGCGATTGCGGGTGAGCGTCCGCAGGGCCTGAACGATGACACCGAGTTCACCGTGAAGTACCGCTGCGATGCGGATAGCAAGGATGGCAAGGTTCGTGCGAACCAGCCTGCTGAGCTGAAGTTGAAGGCGAATGGTGACGCCGTGAAGGGGCCGGAATTCCCGCTCGGTACCCGTTGCGCCGTGACGGAAGAGGACACGACCGTACCGAAGTTCGATGATTTTGGCGTTACTGCTGATCTCGGCGGTGAAGTTGTGATCAGCGAGGCTGCCGAGGAAGCGACCATTACGGTCACTAATACGTTTGCCAAGGAAGAAGCGAAGTTCCGCATTGCCAAGGCGATTAGCGGGGACGCTCGAGACACGGCCGTCGCGAAGACCTACGATTTCGAATACGTTTGCGGCACGGAGACTGGTCGTTTGCAGGTGACTGGTGCCGGTGTTGTGGAATCCGATAAGGCGTTCCCTGTCGGCACGGAGTGCACGGTGACTGAGCTGGGTACTGAGGCGCAGGGCAGCGCGCAGATTGCGCATCACACCTTGCGCGTGACGCCAGCGGTTTCGCAGCGCATTGTTGTTGGCCGCGCTGAGGAATTGGCGTTTACCAATAATTACACCGTCAACACCGCCAAGTTCGCCGTGGCAAAGACCGCCGAGGGCGAGGACGGCCATGCGCGCAACCAGACCTACCGCTTCAATTACAACTGCGGCGGCGTCACCGGGGTTATCGACGCCCAGGGCGACGGCGTTGCCGTGGAATCTGACCGTGAGTTCCCCGTGGGCACCCAGTGCCAGGTGACCGAGGCGTTCACGCCGGGCGTCAACGTGATTGATGGCTACGAGGACGTCACTGATCCGGCCGCCCGAGTCAAGGAAATCACGATCGCCCAAGACGAGGTCGTTACCGCCGAGTTTAAGAATTCGTACGTTCGTGAGTTGGGTCGGTTCCGTGTCAGCAAGCGTGTCGTCGGAGACGCTGGTTTGGATATTCCCGGTTCGTTTGAAGTGGCGTATCGGTGTTCTAAGGATGGAGAGCCTGTTCGGGACGGCCGACTTGTAGTTCCGGCGAATGGTTCCGTGGATTCTGAGGAGTTGCCGACCGGTTACGCCTGTGCGGTTGTTGACGAACTTGATGGTGTGGTCCCAGGTGCGTCGCTGGTGACGGATCTTGGTTCCGGCGTGGTGATCGCTCGTGGTGGTGTACCTACGATTGAGGTGACCAATACGTATAGCAAGAACTATGGCGATTTCACGCTGACCAAGCATGTGGTGGATCCGGACGGGGTTGCTGCGGGCAAGGTGTTTGAGTTTGACTTCGTATGTACGCCGCCAGCTCATCGTGCGTCGGAGCAACCGGTGACGGGGACATTGCGGGTTGCCGCCGGTCAGAGTGCCACGTCGCCGAAGATCCCGGCGGAGTTTAGTTGTACGGTGACGGAGCGTGGGGCGGAGGTCGCGGACGCGAATTTGGTGACCACCGGTTTGGACACCAAGTTGGTGATCGAGACTGATCGCAATGGCAAGGTCGAGGTGACTAACGAATACTCCCAGTGGAAGGGTACCCTGAACATTTCCAAGCACATCGTCGGTGCGGCGGGCGTCGAAAAGCTCGTCGGGGATCGCGAGTTCGAAGTTTCGCTGAAGTGTGTGAAGGACGGCAAGACCACCAACCAGGGCAACTTCAAGGTGAAGGCAGGCCAGGTAATCACCGTGGACAACGTGGTGGCAAACGCGCAGTGCACCGTCGAGGAGAAGACTGACACGGCTGAAGTCAAGGACCTGCGCTTCCTCAAGGAACAGTCCACCACGCGTGTCGACGCCCCGAAGATTACCGCTCACGGTGGTGTTACCGAGGCTCCGTTGCACAACGCTTATGTGGAATTGGGTCACTTTACGGTGACCAAGAAGGTTGCTGGGCTTACCGGCGACGCCGGCCGTGCCGACCGTAAATTCGACATCGTGGCGAGCTGGACGGACAACGGCGAGACCGTGGAAAAGGAATTCACGATCCAAGCCGGTGAGGAAGTAAAAGACTTCCCCGCACTGCCCGTTGGTACCAAGGTGACCTTGCGTGAAAAGCACCCGGGCAATAACGCCGTGCAGCAATGGAATACGCCGGGCTTTAGCAGCGACCGCGCGGACGCGATCGTCGATAATGGCGATGGCACTGCGGTACTCACAATCGTCAGCGGTGCGCCTGCCAATAACCCGGTGAAAGTTACGTTGACGAACACGGCAAACCCGCCGTGGTGGTGGCTCGCAATCCCCGGGGCCTTGGCCTTGACGCCTCACTCGTCCGGTTCCTCGGACTCCGCGGGCTCCAGCAGCAGCCAGTCAGTTGCACCAGGATCCGTGCAGAGCAACGGTGCGCAACCTGGTGACACCGGGGCGAAGCCGGCGAAACCCGGCGCCTCGTCTGCGACGACGCTGGCACGAACCGGCGCGTCGGTGCTGGGCATCTTGGCGCTCGCCGGAATAGCGGTTGCATTCGGTATTGCTATGGTCCGACGTGGACGCCAGCAATAGCCTAGCCCGCTAATCGGCTAAATATTCGAAAAGGAGGTAGGGAAACCTACCTCCTTTCGTTATGTCCGCTGGGGGTAATGGAGCGAATAACCCCATCAAAACGAACGAGGCACACGCTTTGATTGGGCGTTGATCAGTTTCTCTGATGCATTAATGTTCTTTGTAGGAGAATAGGTTAGTTGCGTTTTGTACAGCCGTTTGTGGATCGGTCAACACCGGTCTCGGCAGCTAGGAAAGGTGTTTGAATGAGCTCGCAATCTCGTGGCCGAGGGCAGGTGCCCGCCGGCCAAGAGCAACGCGGCATCATCCGGTGGTGGCCATTCGTGCTCGCAATACTGCTCACGGTGGCGGTCACACCGACACTTACCCCTCTAGCACGCGCTGACGACAGCATGGCAGCACATTGGGCGGATACCTACGGTACGAAAATTCTATTGAAACGGGACGGGGAACCAGACGTAGATATCTCCGGGGGAAACCTTGAACTCCAGGACGGCGACCACGCCGAACTGGAGTTTCATTGGGAAGTGGGGAAGAATCCGCTGCCCGCCCCTCACGACGTCCTTTCCGTTGCATTGCCGGACTGGGTGCGGGTAGCGCGCTCCGAGCCGATAGCGGCGGGCGAATATACGTCCTGCCACTCTAACGCCAGCAACAATTCCATACAGTGCGAGTTCACGCCTGCCGTGCAGCACCGCGAAGCGGCGGACCTCCGTGGGCATTTCGCCGTCAACGTTGTAGCAACTGCTGACGGCCACGGAGGTGAACTCGCCTGGGGCACCACCCAACGCGCGCGCACCACAATGGATCGAGCACATCACTCGGAGGTGGCTACCGGTCCGGTCACTCTCAGCGGGGTCCGGACAGTAGAACACCAGGTCCCCTTGGGGTCCGGGCAGCGCATGGTGCAGGTGCTGTGGAACCTAGCGATCCCAGCCTCCCACGTTACGGGGGCTGGCACCATTAACATTCAAGATTCGTTGGCGAGTGTGAACACCACCGATCCGGACACCGGCCAGACGGTGGCCGTTCCGCAATACCTTGCACCCGCAGACAGCGGCCCGCTCACTGTCTCGCGCATCGAAAACGGAGATGAACAGGTGGTGGCTCACGTGAACGGGCCTGCTGGTACCGTGCTCGAAGGTCCGGGGAGACACGCCGAAACCGTCACCGTGGAGGGCCTCACTGGAGGTGCCCAATGGAAACCGCAAGAGCATTTGAATGTTCGGATCGATAGCCCAACCCCAGACGCTTCCTACCTTGTGACCTTCCATACGGTAGTACCGTCTCTCGCGTTGCCCGCCGAAGGAGACGACAATCCGGTGGTCACGCAGTACGCTATGGTGGACGACCGTCCAGTCTCCGGCGAGGTGCGACTGCACACGGACCTAGCCGACGAGCACGCGCTGAATTCGCAGAAGACGGACGTGGTGCTCAAGGCGCGGCCAGAAACCGAACAAGACGTCGAGTTTGCCAATCAGGCTGTAACCGTGAATTACCGCAGCGGTAGCCGCTCTGGAACGTGCGCTGTAACCCCCGCCCAGCCTTGTTACCTCGCCGGATTCGCGCCGGGTGAACCGATCGAACTTTCGGAAGTTGAACCGGCGGGGGTGAAAGACTGGAAGCCAGGGCGCTTCGACACGGCAGCGAAGACCGAAGGTGATGAACGGGCTACCAGCATCGTGAACACAACCGCGGGCGAGCGCATCGTGGTCACCCTCACCCGCCCCGCTACAGTGCCGCCATCCGCACTGATCGTACGCAAAGAACTGGTCGGGGAGCTGCCCGCCGACTTTGATGATCGAAAAGAATTTCCCGTGCACTACCAGTGCGATCTCCCGAGTATTGACGGCCGCGTCCGCCCCAACACCCCAACCCCAATCAAGGTCCGCGCCGGCGGCGAAGGCACCGTGGCAGCCGCGTTTCCGCAAGGCACCAAATGCCACATCGTCTCCGAAGACCAAGCCGCCGTGCAGCACAACGGGTACACCTTGACGGACGCCGACCTCGGCGGCGACATCACCATCGCGGAGGATTCGAACAAAAATAAGATCACCATCAAAGGCACCTACGCCAAAGACGAAGACCACCTTCGCGTTGCACTGTCCGTGGCGGGTGATGGGCAGGACGTCGCAAAGCGCGCGCACGAAACCCTTCCCTTTACGTTTACCTGTTCGGACGGGCAGCGGGGGACTATCGACGTCCCGCACGACGGGCGCGTCATCAGCACACCGCAACGCTTCCCCGCCGGCACCGAATGCACCGTCGAAGCCGACGAACCCGCAGCACACGTAGACAACCTCCAGCTGAGCATCACCCCGGAAATCGCGCAACGCAGCACCATCGGCAACGCCGAACCCCTCAAGTTCACCGCCAGCTACGCCACCACCAAAGCCACACTCCACATCAAGAAAAGCCACCACGGCGACGGCCCAGCGCCGGGTACCGTCGACTCCCGTTTTCGCTACCGGTGCGGCAGCGAAACCGGCCGCGTCCTCGTGCCCAACAACGGACAGCCAGTAGAAGCTCTTACCGGCATCCCAGTGGGCACACAGTGCACCATCGAAGAAGACCCCATCGCGCAACCGCCAGCAGGATTCGCTGACATCACCCCCGCAGAAGAACGAACCAAGGAAATCACCCTCGACAACGACGGAGTGACCACCGCGGAATTCGCCAGTACCTATACCCGGGAGCGTGGCACATTCGAAATCAGCCGAACGGCGGTGGAACGCGGCGGTGACAAGCTAGCCGACACCACAGATTTTGATTACACCTGCACACACCCGGCCGACAACGAAATCAACGGACAAGTCCGTGGGGTGCGCATCGGCGAGGCGAAACAATCGGAAGAAATACCCACCGGTTACACCTGCCGAGTAACCACCAACGACCAAGAAGCGTTGGTTACCGACGTGGGTGCGGGAGTGCGCATCGCCAAAGACAACACCCCACGCATCTCCGTCACCGAACTCTACGCCCCCGCGGATCAACCATTCACCCTGACCAAAATCCTGGCTGAACGCGAAGGCGCACCCGCAGGACACAACTACGAATACCAATGCCGCGGGGCCGACGACGCCGAAGTCACCGGTATGCTCGGGCCGATCGGGCCAGGGCAACGAGCCAGTTCCGAACCCATCCCAGCCGGGCACAATTGCGTAGTCAACGAACAACCGGGTGGCGACGGTAGCGTCACCCAAGCAACCCTCGGACAAGATTCCACCACAGAGATCGCACGTTCTGGCGAAATCCTCGCAAACCTTGCAGGCACGTACTCCGACTGGCGCGGCAGCCTCGAAATCACCGCAGACACCCGCGGAGTAGACAACCTCGTACCACAACTGCAACCCAGCGAACTCACGGGGCACTACAGCTGCGTACGAGCCGACACCATTGTCAGTGAAGGGAAATTGCAGCTCAAGCCAGGTGAAACCGCCCGCATCGAAGGAATCCCGGCCTACGCAGATTGTAGCGTCGACCTTGATCCGCGGGGCATGGAAAACCGCAACAGTAACCGGGTGCGGTTGGATCCCGCGGCGTCGATAATCAAAGCGGGGAGCGCAAACATCACCAGTAACGGCGGGAATGCGCGAGTAGCACTCCACGCAGCATACGTGGAACTCGGGCACTTCAAGGTCACCAAACACAACGACGGGCAACGCTGCGACTTCGACATGGTGGCCACCTGGAACGACAATGGAATCGAATACTCGAAAGAATTCACCCTGCAAACCGGGGCGAGCTTCGACGACTTCCCCGCAATACCCGTCGGCACCAAAATACAACTTAAACAGCAACACCCCGCCGGCGACAACTACCAGCGTTGGTGCACGCCCGCATACAACAGCTCACACGCAGGATCCGTCAAAGACGAGCGAAACGGCATCGCCGAATTCAGCATCGTACCCAATACCCCCGAGAATGACCCGCAACGCATCACGCTGAATGAAACAAAGGAAATCCCCTGGTGGTGGCTCATCGTGCCGCTGGCGTTGCTGCCCGGCGGGGAGGGTCCCAATGCGGATGCGTCTGACCGGGATGCTGCGGCTACCGCCACGCTAGGGCCAAGCGGCATAGGCAATCAGCAAGCACTTCGCGGGCTCGACACCGGGGCGAAGGAAGGATCGGGTGATGGGTCGAACGGTGGGGGAGCGGTTGCCGATGACCAGGAAACCGGTACATTCGGCCAGCGATTGGTCGGACCTATTAGAGATAGCTCACTTGCCAAGACAGGAGCATCAATTCTTGGCATACTAGCAGTATCGGCCTTGGCAGTCGGAGCGGGATTTTGGTTGATCCGTCGGCGCCGCTAGTTCACGGCCAGAATGCCCCCAGTTGCTCTTGTGAGGAAGGTCAACTGGGGGCGTTTTATGATGTGAGGCGAGGTGGCGCGGGTTCTTGCGCGCAAGCTACTGCGTGGGGCCTGCCGCGTGTCCGCGGGAGGTATATCTCTCGTTGAGAAATTACTACTGTAAAACTTTTTACACCTGTAATTTTCTATAGCGACTATATGTCCGGCAAGGTAGGATAAGACACCGCCCCAGGAGGTTGAGGGGTGAAGAATTTGAAAGGACGCCATGACTACCGTCGCTGTTGTAGGCGCTACCGGCCAAGTTGGCCGCGTGATGCGCGCAATCCTGGAAGAGCGCAATTTTCCTCTTGATTCAATTCGTTTTTTTGCTTCGGCGCGTTCCGCAGGTACGACTCTGAAGTTCCGCGGCGAGGATGTGCTCGTCGAGGACCTTGCCGCGGTGACGGTCGATGACTTGCGCGGCATCGATATCGCCTTGTTCTCCGCGGGCGGCGGCACTTCCAAGGAGTTCGCTCCTGTGTTTGCGGAAGCTGGCGCCGTGGTTGTGGATAATTCGTCGGCGTGGCGTAAAGACCCGGATGTGCCGTTGATTGTGTCTGAGGTAAACCCGGGTGCGAAAGCGTCGTTGCCGAAGGGGATTATTGCGAATCCGAACTGCACGACCATGGCAGCGATGCCCGTGCTGAAGCCGCTGCATGATTTCGCTGGTTTGCAGCGTTTGCATGTGGCTTCGTACCAGGCGGTTTCTGGCTCTGGTTTGGCTGGTGTGGAGACGTTGGCTCGCCAGACTGCGGAGGTTGGGGAGCGGAACGTGGAGCTCACGCATGATGGTTCCGTGTTGGCTCCGGCGGATTTGGGCCCGTATGTTGCGCCGATTGCGTTCAACGCGTTGCCGCTGGCTGGCGCGCTTGTGGACGACGGGTCGTTGGAAACCGACGAGGAGCAGAAGCTGCGCAATGAGTCCCGTAAGATTTTGGGGATTCCGGAGCTGCGGGTTGCTGGTACGTGTGTGCGGGTGCCGGTGTTTACTGGGCATACGATGGTTGTGCACGCGGAGTTTGAGCGCCCGATTACGGTGGAGCAGGCCCAGCAATTGCTTGACGACGCCCCGGGTGTAACTCTTGTGGACGTTCCTACGCCGTTGCAGGCAGCTGGCCGCGATGATTCGTTGGTGGGTCGTATCCGCCAGGACCAGTCGGTGGACGACAATAAGGGCTTGGTGTTCGTGGTTTCTGGCGACAACCTGCGTAAGGGCGCCGCGCTGAATACGGTGCAGATCGCGGAGCTGCTGGTCGCTGACTAGTGTTTCGAGGGGATTGATGTGCGCGCCTGATTCGGGCGCGCACTCGGGGTTTCGGGGGTTTGTAACAAATGCCAGAGGCGCCGTGTATTTGCTGAAATGTGCGATTAGTTCTCGAACTATTATGCGACAGGGATAAGTGCGGCAAAACCTAAATGTAGCTCTTAGAATATTCACTTCCGGGCCGCAAACATAAGATGTTTATAGCTGAAACCTGTGCGAGTGGCCGCCGAACTCTCGTTTCCTGTGGTGCGCACTTTGACAGTCCACGATACATCGTGTAGCCCGTGTGAGCCCCGTCGATCGTTCGCGCCGCACGCTTTGTACTCGGCTTTTTCGGGTTGCCCCGGTTGGTGAGAGGTTCGCCGCGGTGCCGATTGCAGACATGTGCGACGGTCGCATTTTTGACTTACCACCCCCAACCTTACCCCCGCATAAGTAACGATAATATTACGCGTTCAGGTTGATAGCGGGTGTGCAATCCGTCGGGTTTGTTTTCTTCGCGGAACGGTGTCGGAAGCGGGCAGGTGAAGTGCTATATATGCGTCAAAGGGCCCGTCCATGCTGCGACTTCGGCAGCGGCTGGCCTTTAATGCGCCCTGCAAGATCCTTAACAAAACCTTTAGATTTGACGCAATGCATTAAAAGTGGGCTTAGCAACTTATACACTTCCTGAGTTTATAGTTAATTTTGGGGATAAAAGGAGTGGTGGAATGTGGCGCTTCCGGACGTGCTAGCTTCAGCCGTAGCGGAGCCGCGGGCGTCGATAGGTCGCTACGTTGTTCGAGCTCACGCCCACTTTTGTTGAACATTAATTGTTGGAGGAAACGCATGTACAACGGCCAACTCGGCGTTTCTGCATTCCGCGGTCTTTCGCGGGTGTGGAGTCTTCGTCTGGCCGTTGTGCTGCCGATTGTGGCGGCCGTTTTCCTCGGCGTCGCGAGTGCGGCGGCGGTGACCGTGACGGAAACCCAGCAGGCGCCAGTCACAACTGTGGAGCAACCCGAACCGCAGAATCTGCCGATCGCCACAGAGGATCAGGGCGATCAGGATCCCCAAGAGCAGCCCGCGGAGGCCGACTCGCAGCCTCGCAGCACTGCTCCGGCCAGCGGATTTGGCGGATTCGTCGTTGGTACTACGCTCATGGGCTCCGGCGCACACCTGCTCAAAGATGATGTGACATTCCGGATTCGGGTGAACTACACCTTGCCTGGAAACACCACTGCGGCGGACTTTCCGGAGTGGTCAGCTCCCGGCAAGCTTGAGCGGGATCAGCGGAAAGGCTCCGGCGAACTCGAAATTTCTCTGGAAAGCGAGGCGGACGGGCCGCACTTTCCCGCAGGGACGAAGGTCACGCTGGAGCGAGTGGCGAATGGGGCGTCGATAACTCCAGCGAATACGTCCTGGGGTGCGGGACAGTTCGAGCCGGCGTCGTTCACCGTGGCGGACCAAGAGCTACAGGAAGTCGCGTACACCGCGGTGCTGAACGAAGGCAATCTTCCGTTCACGCTTGCGAAAGTTGCTGGCGGCGTCGACGGAGCTGACGAACACGAGTACGTGTTCAAATACACGTGCAATGTCGCCGGTGTGAAGCACGAGGGCACCATGGTTGTGCGCGGCGACGGGCAGCCGGTGGAATCGCCGGAAACGTTTCCCGCTGGCACATGCTGCAAGGTGGTGGAGTTGCTGGACCATGCAGAAATCGAAGGTGCTGATCTGGTCACGCCGAAGGAGCAGCTGACAAAAAACCTGGTCGTGGGCGATAAGGCGGTCGCTCCTGACGTGTTGTTCGACAACATGTATGAAAGCGCGAACCGTGTGAAGGTTGCCAAACGGCCGTTTGATCGAAACGGTGCGCTGGTGCAGGTTGCCCCCGATGGCACCGGTGAGTTTACCGCTCGCTATCGCCTTGAGTTCACCAATGTTCGTGAACGCACCCTGCTCATCGACGGTGATGTGTTCGATGAGGTGGCGTTCCCCGCGGGCGCTGACATTCTGGACGTCGATATCCGCGAGGAAGGCAGTGACGTGCCGCTTGCCGGCGTTGTGGTGGAGCCGCAGATTTCGGACGGTGAGGTGGTCCGGCGTCGCAGTGTCATTCCTGGCGCGGCGATCGGCGAGATCCCACCAAAGCGAACGAAAACGCTGCTGGTTTCGGTTCGTGCGCAGGCGCACCGCGAGCTCATTGAACATGTGGGTGAACATCGGTGCGTCGCCGCGGACCCGACCGAACTGGAGGCGGGTACCCCGCGCGGCCTGCAAAATTCCATCATTGTAGGCGAGCAGCTCAAGGATTTGGACGGGCCAGATAACAACCATGCGTGCGTGGAATTGGTCCTGCCGCGGGTGACCGTGGAAAAGGCGCCGCGCCCAGCGAAAGCCATGCACGTCCGCCCGAACGGTACCGCTGACCTTGAGTATCGTATTCGTGTTCGAAACCACGAGGCGCGCGCGGAAGCTGCCGTTGTTGCCTTGCGGGATGAGCCGCTTCTGGGTGCAGCGGAACCTGTGGGCGACGCTAAGGTCACCGTCGCGGCCGACCACGGGGTGACTTTGGAACAGGTGGCAACGACAGTGCCGCAGGCCGAATTGGGCGCCCCCTTCACGCTGGCCGAAAACATCGTGTTGCCTGCGAAAACCTCGCTGGAGTTTACGGTAGTAATTCCGGTGAAGGTGTCCGCTCCTCAGGAGGACACTGAAGCGTGGAAGCAGCTGGGCGAGTGCTACCGAAACGAGGATGGTGAGTTCGTCGGCGGAGTGCGCAACCGTGTGCTGGCGCCGTACGACGCTGACGGTCCGGAAAATAATACCGCGTGTATCCCTCTGCAATTCCCAGAGCGACCATTAGTTCGATTAAGCAAGGTGGATTTTGGGGGTACGCCGCTTCAAGGTGCGGAATTTACGATCTACCCGGACCATGACGGCGTGGCAGCAGCCGTGCCCATCACCGGTGCGGCACCCGTACCTGCGGACCCAAACGATCCCAACGTGGCAACGATCGCGCTGTCGCCCGGCGTGTATCACCTCGTGGAAAGCAAGGCGCCGAAATCGCATAGTTTGCTGGCGCGGCCCGTGAAATTCAAGGTGACGCCCAACGCTGACGGCACCGCCTATGAAATCAGGCTGGTGTCCCACGACGAGTACGTCGCCAGCACGGACGGGCTCAGCCTGCGGGTGGCTAACACCCTCGCCGGTGAGCTGCCCAAATCGGGCGGACCCGGGCAGCTGTGGCAGCTGCTTGTGGGGCTGCTCGTGATCCTGGGCGGCGCCCACACAATGCGCAACAGAATTCACCATCAGAAAGCGAAGTAACCCGATGAAACAGTTTCAAACCAAGTTTCGGCATCGAGCCGGACCGGTGCGGTAGCGCCCTCACCCGCGGCGTCTCACCGACTCCGTACAACCTTCAAAATTCACTCCCACTCCCTCATTGTTCAGAAAGGTATGCGATTCCCATGCGTACTCCTCGCCTGTTGGCCCACGCCGCCATCTGCGGCCTCATTCTGTCCGCCAGCGTGACGGGCACTCCGGTAGCCCTCGCCCAGACCGCGCCCCAAGCTGTGTCCAATGTTTCCACCATTTCCCAGGACCAGGGCAGCTTGACCATCCACAAGCGCCTCAACCCGGAGTCCTACGGCACCAACCCGACCGGTACCTTGGCGGACGTTGAGTCCGCGAAGGGCGATCCAGTGCAGGGCGTGCCCTTCCAGGTCCGGAAGGTGACCAGTTTCCGTCTCGACGGCGCGGACGTCACCGCCGACCTGACCAGCAACGAAGGTTATGCGCAGGCCAACAAGTGGGCCATGGAGTTCTCCAAGGCTGCGAATAAGGCTGAATTCCTGGCACAGAACGCTACGCTCGATGACCCCGGGCAGACGAAGCTGACCGGCCCGAACGGTGACGCGGTCTTCGACGCCCTGCCGCTTGGCCTGTACATCGTGGAAGAACTGTCCAGCGCGGACTATCCCGATGGGCTCAAGGTCAACGGTGAGCAATTCAACGGTGTGGTTGCACCGTCCGCCCCGTTTGCTCTGTTCCTGCCCATGACTGATCCAGTCGACGGTTCCAAGTGGAACTACGACGTGCACTCCGTGCCGAAGAACAGCAGTGTGAGCATCGATAAGAAGGTTGAGGACTTCAAAGACAACCGCGGTTACAACGCCGGCGATGTGCTCAACTACACCATCACCACGGACATTCCTCGCGTGGAACCGAACCAGACGATCCGCGACTACGCGATTACCGATACCCTGCCCAAGGAAGTTGCGTTCACCGATGACAACAAGGCGAACGTTGTGGTCAAGGTTGGAGACACCCAAGCCACCGCTGATGTTGATTACATCATTGAGGGCGTCAACACCCCGCATGTCCGTATCGCATTCACCGACCAGGGCTTTGCCAAGCTGAAGGAAAACGGCGGCAAGAAGGTCACGGTAACGCTGCCCGCCACCATCACCGCTCCGGTTGTTGCGGACGTGGACCCTGACGACGCCGCGCAGCCGCTGGGCAACGACGGCAACGATGTCAACGACGGTGTGGCCGTCAACCGCGCGGTGCTGAGTTTCACCAACGACGCCGGGTTCAAGGTGGAGACGGAATCCAACGCTGTGAAGTCCCGCTGGGGCAACCTGCGCGTGCTCAAGACTGATCCCCAGAAGGCCAACGCTGGCGAAGCCGCCCTCGACGGCGCGAAGTTCGAACTGTACCGCTGCTCTGATGCTGACACCAAGATTGGGGACAAGATCACCGTCGGCGGCAAGAGCGAGTGGACTTCCGGTGAGGATGGCACGAAAGGCCTGATCACCATCAGCGGCCTTCAGGTTACTGACCTGCTGAACAACGAGAGCGTTCCCAATGGTGAGGAAGCAAAGTACTGCCTGCAGGAAACCAAGGCGCCCGAGGGTTACGAGCTGAGCCCGAAGATGCACGTCATCGAGTTCAAGGAAGAAAACCTGGACAACGCTGATCCGGTCACCATTGCGGGCGTGACCGTGCAAAACGATCGCATCAGCCAGACCGCCGAGGTGGTCAACGTGACCAAGAGCTCCAGCTTCCTGCCCAACACCGGTGGCGCGGGTATCGGCATCCTCATGGCAATCGGTGCGGCCATTATCGGTGCCGGGCTGTGGGCTGCAAAGCGCATGAGCCGCAAAGCATAGCTCGCAGGTGAGCTAGCACGCTGGGGCCACGCGGGCGTCGAAACGCGGGTGGTAGGCCCGCGGGGAGCCTTTGAAAATCCCCGCACGGTGAACGTACGAACGCAACAATTGGAGCAGCAGTGGGGCAACACACAATCGTGACACAACAACCGCAGCCGGAGCCCGCCCCGGATGCGGCCACGCAACGCCCCCGGTTGCGCCAAATACTCCTCCCAATTTGCATCATCTTGGTGGGAATGTGTGTGCTGCTGTACCCAGTGATAGCTACCCAGTGGAATAACATCCAACAGCAGTACGTCACCGAAGAATACGCGAAGTTCGTCGAGGAACAACCCGAAGAACTGCGCAATGAAATGTTCGAATCGGCGCTGCGCTATAATCTTGAAAACACTGGGACGCCCATCCTGGATCCGTGGTTAGCGCAAGTCGCCGAAGACAACGGCGACTACCAGGAATACCTCGCGCAGCTGAAAACCAATGGGCCGATGGCGCAAATCATCGTCCCTGCGGCCAAAGTAAAACTGCCGGTATACCACGGTAGCGATGAAAAAACCCTGGAAAAGGGCGTCGGCCACCTCTTTGGCACGAGCCTGCCGGTGGGCGGGGAATCGACGCACTCCGTGCTCACCGGGCATACCGGTCTGACGAACGCCACGCTGTTTGACAATCTGACGGACGTTCGCGTCGGTGACGCGATTTACCTCAATGTTCTAGGAAACAGGCTGAAGTACGAGGTTGATCAGCTCAACGTCGTGCTGCCGAGCGAGGTTGAACAGCTAGCCGTGGTGGAGGGCGAAGACCTAGTCACGCTGATTACCTGCACGCCTTATGGCATCAACTCGCACCGCCTGTTAGTGCGGGGGCATCGGGTGCCCATGGAACCCGAAGACGAAAAACTCTTGGACGAGCAGGGCGGACTCACCTGGCAATGGTGGATGCTGGCGGCTATCGGCGCGTGCGCTTTGGTACTCCTCCTCGTAGTGATTTGGTTGCTCCGGGCGCTGCGGCGCGGCCGCGTGGTTGCCGCACCCGATAGCGAGGTTGGTAGCGATGCCCAAGGCGAGTAGCCCCCTCAAACGCGTAGTGCGGGCGGCGGCAGCCACGGTTGCAGTTGTAGCCTTTGTGACATTGCCGAGCGCGCACGCGGATTCGCACACCGTGATGGGAAATTCGGCGAACCTTGAGGTGGCTTCCATTGACACCACTCGTGCCGGCGCGCTTACGCTGGTGAAAGCGGTGGGTGAGCGGCCGCAGCCCGCGCGTGAGGCGAGGTTTACGGCGAAGCGCATCCAGGGGATTGACCTCACGCACCCAGCGGGCTGGGAGTCTGCGCGGAGCATGACCGTGGCGCAGGCCGTGGACGCGAAAAGTGACTACATTGATAGCGCGTATACCGACGCCGCGGGCGAGGCCAAGCTGTCCGACCTGCCGCTCGGGCTGTACCTGGTGACTGAAACTGTTCCGGGGAACACCACCGCCCGGGTGGAGCCTTTCTTGCTGACTATCCCAAGCGGCAGCGTGGACGGTCGCTTGTGGGAATACCACGTACGCGTAGCCGCGAAAGCCGTGCAGCACGCTGGCGCTGACTCCGATAGTGCGTCAAACTTTGGGTTGCGGAAGCGCGAGCGGAGTTTGGCGTCGACGGGCGCGCAGGTATTGGGAGTGCTGGCTGTTGGCGTTGGTCTGGTGTTGGGTGGTTTGGTGCTGCGGCGGATTCGATAGTTAATCGTTATCACTGGTGGCGGCGATGATGTCGGCGCGGGCGCGCGCGACCCGCGAGCGGATCGTGCCCACGCGCACCCCGGCAATTTTCGCCGCTTCGTCGTAGGTATAGCCCAACACTTGCGTGAGGATCAGCGCTTCGCGGCGCTCATCCGAAAGCTGGTCGATGAGCATTCGGGCGTCAACCCAATCTGCCCAAGAGTTTGAACTTTCGGCGCTCGCGTGGGCGTCTTCGTACTCGGTTGCGGATTTGCGGGGGCGCGCGAGGTCGTGTCGAATATTGTCCACCCACACCCGGCGTGCCAGTGACAATATCCAAGTACGTGCGGAGGAGCGTGCCGCAAAGCGGGGGAGTGCGCCGATCACCCTGAGGTAGGTTTCCTGGGTTAGGTCGTCGGCGATGTCGCGACCCCCCAAATGAGCAAGCAGCCTCCAAACATCTGTTTGGGTCGCTTGGATGAATCCTGTGAGTGCTTCCTTGTCGCCGCGGCCAGCTTTGATGGCTAGCTCAGTGACGCGCGCGTCGTCGCGCTCAAGGTATGAACTCACACCTGATAAGACTACCAGCGCCTGCCTGCGGTTTGAGGCTCCGCGCGCCGCCGCGTATGCCGTTGTCGTTCGCATTCGCACTGTTCAGCCTAGGTAACTGCATTAATAAGTGATTGCCTATTAAAAAAGAAAATGCTTGCAGGTTTTACGTATCAGTTGTATGGTGGAGTCACCAGCCCCCTTGAAAGGAATCACCTATGTCTGATGTGTCTGACATCGCCTCGCGCGGCAAGTGCCCGGTCGCGCACGGCCCGTCCACAGGTTTGAACGGCGCCCCCGTTGCCAGTGAAAACCACTCCATTACTCAGGGACAACAGGGCACCGTTGCACTGCACGATTTCCACTTGCTGGAAAAGCTCGCCCACTTCAACCGGGAGCGTGTCCCGGAGCGCGTTGTGCACGCGAAAGGTTCCGGCGCGTTCGGCGAATTCCACGTCACCGAGGATGTTTCGGCTTATACCTGTGCGGCGCTGTTTCAGCCCGGTGTGACCACCCCGATGTTGGTGCGTTTCTCCACGGTCGCCGGGGAGCAAGGCAGCCCCGACTCCTGGCGCGACGTCCGCGGATTCGCCTGCAAGTTCTATACCACTGAGGGAAATTACGACATTGTGGGTAATAACACCCCAGTGTTCTTTATCCGCGACGGTATTAAGTTCCCCGATTTCATCCACTCACAGAAGCGCCTGCCGCACACCGGCCTGCGCGATGCGAATATGCAGTGGGATTTCTGGACCCGCAGCCCCGAGACCGCGCACCAGGTGACATACCTGATGGGTGATCGTGGCATCCCGAAGACCTTCCGCCACATGGACGGTTTCGGTTCCCACACCTACCAGTGGGTGAATGAGGCCGGCGAGCGGTTCTGGGTGAAGTACCACTTTAAGACCCGCCAAGGCTGGGAGTACTACACGGATGAAGAGGCCGCTAAGGTCACGGGTGCCGACGCCGACTCCTCCCGCACCGACCTGTGGGAAGCTATCGAGCGTGGCGACTACCCCGCGTGGGACTTCTACGTGCAGATCATGCCGGTCGCCGAGGCTGAAAACTACCGCTGGAACCCCTTCGACCTCACCAAGACTTGGTCGCACAAGGACTATCCATTGGTGAAGGTTGGCTACTTTGAGCTCAACCGTAACCCGGAGAACTTCTTCGCCCAGATCGAGCAGGCCGCATTCGCGCCCTCGAACTTGGTGCGCGGCGTCGGTTTCTCCCCGGATAAAATGCTGATCGCGCGTGGTTTCGCCTACGCGGATGCGCACCGCTATCGCATCGGCGCAAACCACGAGCAGGTTCCGGTGAACCAGCCGGTGTGCCCGGTGAACTCCTACGCTCATGACGGCGCGATGACCTATCAGTTCCGTGGCGCGGAACCCGTGTACTCCCCGAATGGGTACGGCCGCGAGGCTGGGTACAACGATTCCGGCAACACTGTCACCGTAGGCACCGCCGGGGACATGGGCTTGTGGGACGTGCACGGCACTGACTTCACCCGCGGCGCATACGTGCAGCACCCCGAGGACGACGATTTCATCCAGGCGGGTCAGCTTGTGCGCAACGTGCTTGACGACGCCGCCCGCGAGCGCCTCGCCGGTAACATCGCCCGCGCCATGAGCGGCGTATCCCCCGAGGTTGAGCAGCGCGTGTACGAGTATTGGACCAACGTGGATTCCTGGCTCGGCGGACGCGTCCGCGAGCTGTACACCGCTCACAAGTAGGTGCTCACAAACTTTCGGTAGTTATCTTTCGGTCGCGCTAACGCCGCCCCGTGCATTCAGACAATGTCTGTAGCGGGGGCGGCGTTAGCGTTTTCATACGCACCGAGCGCATTCTCATTACAATGGCGGGAGCTACTCACTGAGACGAAAGGGCTTGCGAGAATGTCAGAAACTTTGTATACCGCCACCGTTGCTTCGACCGGCGGCGGCCGTGACGGGCGTGTCGAATCCGCTTGCGGAGACCTCGCCCTCGATGTGCGCCCCCCGAAGGCCCTCGGTGGGGCGGGTGGTGCCGCCAACCCAGAGCTGCTATTCGCTGCCGCTTGGGCATCGTGTTTCAACGGTGCGTTGCAGCTCATGATGAAAAACGAGGGCGTGGACGTGGCACAGCACCAACCCACCGTCACCGCTGAGACGAGTCTGCACCGCGATCCCAGCGACAGCGGCTTCCGGCTTTCCGGCAAGATCACCGTCGAGTTCGAAAACCAGGAGGCACTTGCCGACGCCGCGGGCCTCGTCGCCAAGGCCCACGCGTTCTGCCCCTACTCCAAGGCCGTTGCTGGCAACTTCGATGCGGAAGCTGTCCTCGGGTAACCGCATTATTTTTCGGCGCGTAACCGTCAGGTGCCGCCGGTGTAGAAATCGTTGACGTAACCCGTGGCGCCAAACGCGCCAAACCCTAGCTTTTCCAGCTTTTCGGGCGGGGGGCGGAGGGCGTCAGCATCCTCGAAGTCTTCGCGCACGAACTCGAAATACTCGGCGTCGGTCATGCGGTCAAAATCGGGGATGTAGAAGCCATCGTCGTCGGCCTGGTCGGTCGGCGGGCAGTATGGCTCAAGGAAAATCGTGCGCAGCCGCTCCTTGGCCTGGGTGGGGGATTGTCGTACTTCCATAAGAAGTCGCCGCGCAGCCTGCATTTTATTGGCGCAGATCATGAAAATAATCTCGCCAGCCTCCAGCAGAAAATGCGTGGCATGTGCCAGTTCCGCCCGCTGCAGTGTTGAACGCACGCCTGCGACCATGCGTTCCAATTCCCTGTGTGGAACTACCGGGTGCTGTTTGTTTAACGTGAGGCAGGAATCCATAAACCCCTCGGCGCAGTCCCGGCCACCTGCGAAATCCGCGAGAATTGCGATGGGTTCTTCGGCGTCGCCGTTGGCAAAGATTCGCGTGGCAACTTGCGTCGGGGCCACGCTGCACATCAGCAAAAACAATAAGGGGGATTCGTATCGGGCTTGGGCTACTAGCACGTGGCGGAGTTGTCCGTCCGCCGTTGGCCCGACCGCAAAAAGGTATGAACTATTTGACACGGCGAATCCTCCTCAACAATGGTGCCTTGAACACCGCTTTACGCGCCAAGCCACCCGAAGGTAGCTACTGTGCAGCTTCTGTAGGTAGGTTACCTTGTGCAATCTGTTTATCTTCAACCGCGACCCCGTGAATGCATCGGCCCATGTAGAAACTGGACACACTGGCAACCACAAGCACGCCAACAATGGCAATAATCGCGCGGACGAGGTTGTTGGGGTCAAAACCCACGGTGGCCCAATCATGGATCAGGTGAGCCAGCAACAGGAACGGCAACGCCACGCCCGTGGTAGGTCCCATGACATTTGCTCTAGTCAACGCGTCCGGGGAACGCCACATCGCCACCGCGGTGAGTGCCACCAATACGGTGGAAAATACGGCAATGATGGCAACAATAATTTCGACGATGGACATGTTAACGGCGCCCCTTCGACAAAATGCGGGCAGTGGACACGGTAGTAATCAAGCCGAGCAGGCCCGCAAGTAGCGCCACCTCGTAGGTAATAAACGTACGGTTCAGCAGCGACCATAATAGATACGTGGCCACCATTGTGTAAAACACCATATCGGCAAGGACGGCGCGGCTGGACATCTTCTTTACCTTCAAAATCAGCACCAGGTTTGCCAGCAACGCAAGCCCAGACACCGCTATGCACGCGGAAATAATCAACTCAAATGGGGTCACTGGTGCTCCTCTGGGTAATCGCGAACATCTGCGGTGGTGGGGTGCGGGTCTGTGCTCACAGGGCCGTAATTCGTATCCGAATGACCCGCCACAAACGTTGACCGCAGCGGATTGCCAGCGCCTTGGCCGGGGGCGCCGTGGTCGATGTCGGCGACGTGCGGGGCAAGACGCTCCTCCATATCCGCCAGACCCGCCAATACCTCAGCCGGATCCGCACCATACACCGCCTGAACGAGCAACACTCGTGGGTCGCCTTCCTTCGCAGGATTGCGGAACCCCAACGATAGGGTGCCGGGCGTCATGGTCACCGAGGTAGAAAACAGCATCAATTCCTGATCCGTGGTCACCCGCAACGGGTACGCAACAATGATCGGGCACATCCGGGTCCGCCTGCGCAAAACATCCCGGCAAATCATCATCGCGCCTACAAACACTTGCGTAAACAGCCAATACGTGTACTTAATGGCGTGGATCATCGTGGAACTCCAATCGCGTCGGAGACGTTGCCGAGCACCGCGGTGGTGTAGCTCGGGACGTCGAGAAGCCCGGCGGCGGCGTCCAAGGTAACGGCTGCAAGCGGTCCCGCGAAGGCAAACATTGCCAGGCTCAACACCGCCAACGTCGCACCCGGCAGCCCCAGCCACAATGGAACAACCAAATCCGCAGGCTTTTGGTGCATCGGCTTGCCCCAAAACGCTAACCGCCACGCGCGCAGCATCGACAGCAGCGCGCCGCAGCTAGCAACCACAATTACAGCGATGACCAGCCAGGACTGCCACGTCGCCTCCCGCGCCACGGCGCTGACCACAAACACCTTGCCCCACAAGCCGGAAAACGGTGGGAACCCCACCACGGAAAACGACCCCGCAACAAACACTGCGGCAATGAGCGGGTCGCGTCGCGCCAAGCCAGAAAGCCGCGCCAACCGTCCAGTGCCGTAGGTCTCTTCAATGGCGCCGGCAGTGAGCACGAGGGAACCGACCGTAATCATGTGGTGCAGCATGTAGAACATACCGGCGGCAAGCGAACGTTGCGGGTCCCCACCCAAGAACGCGAGTGTGACCAGGATAAACGGCATGCCGTTGACCATCTGGTAGGCGATGACGCGACGCAGCGTATGCTCGCCGAGGCCCGCAAACCCGCCCACCAGCATCGACGCAATCATCACCACCATGATCAGCGTGGACCAGCGGGTATCCATATCAAAAATCACCACATACATGCGGAACAACGCGTACACCGCAACCTTGGTGTGCAGCCCCGAGAACAACCCCATCACGGCGGCGGACGTGCCGGGGTAGGTGCGCGGCAACCACGTGTGCACTGGGAACACGCCAGCTTTCACACACAAGGCGATGACCACCAACCCCATGGCCACAGTGACCGGTCCGTTGCCCGCCGCCGCCCCGGCGAGGGCGGCAACGTTGACCGTGCCGATAATGCCGTACACCAACACCACGCCAATGAGCAGCACCGTTGAGGTGGTCAGGTTTACTAGCACGAACATTCGCCCGCTGGCCAGGCGGGACCAGGTGCCCGTCATGGCTAGCAAGCCATACGAGGGCAGCAACATCACCTCAATAAACACGAACAGGTTAAACAGGTCCGCGGTGAGCAAGGCGCCGTTGACACCGGCGGTGAGCATGAGCGCCAACGCGGGGTAAAACCTGGCCCGTGTCTCATCGGCCAAGGTGGCAAACCAGTTCGCCGCCACCGCCACAATGCTGGTAGTAATGATCATCACCGCAGAAAACGCGTCCGCAGCAAACGGGATGGAAATCCCGCCGGGGAACAAGCCAACGTTGTGGGCGATCGTGCCGCCTAACGTTTCCTCCAACAGGAAGCCGCCAGCCACAATGCCAAACGCCGGGACGAGGAAGTGCAGCGCGTCACGCACTATCCGCCACGGGGCGATCACTGCCACGGCCGCCGCGGCCAACGGCACCGCAACAAAGAGGGGGAGTAACGCTTCCATTAGTGTTTGCCTTCCTCAGCGTCGGACGCGGAATTGCGTTCCCGCACGCGGGCGGCCCGCGGCGATGAAGGATGAAGTTGGGACGCGCCTCGGGCGAGCGTCTCCAAGGGGGACAATTCCTCGGGGTCTTCCCAACTGCGGGTATCGTCGGAACGCCCCAGCGCTGCCAACGCCAGCATGAACGCCGTGGTGGCCATCGTGATCACAATCGCCGTAAGCACAAACGCCTGCGGCAATGGGTCCGCAGCCTCCTCGAGCGGGGTACCCGCAAACGGTTGCCCCCGCCATGCGCCGATGCCGGCGGTGAGAATAATCAGGTTGGCGGCGTGGCTGATCAGCCCCATGCCGAGCACGATACGAACCATACCGCGCTGCAGGATCAAAAAGACGCCACCGCCCATCAACGTGGCAATAGTCAAGGCGATGATCACAATTCGTCCTTCCCGCTGGCAGTGTTTGTGGTGGTATACAGGTCCCACGTGGCGGTGCGGGCTTGCGGCCAGTCCGGGTCATCGTCGTCCCTGGTGGGCACCGGCGGGTGGGACCTCAGCGGATGGTCCCCGCCGCGACTAAACGGCAACAATTCCGAATCCGTGCCCGGTCGCAGGTAGCCGCCTAAATGATTGATCGCCACCGTCAGCATGCCCAATACGGCGAGGAACACACCAACATCAAAAATCATGGATGTGGTGACGTGCTCGCCGAACACATGGCCGTGCAACGGCGCCAAAAATGAATGGTGGAAATACCCCAACACGCCGGAGCCGATTGCGGTAAGCACACCCACCCCGGTCAACACGTATGGAACATTTTGCCCAACGGTGGCTTCGTCGCGGCCGCGGGCCAAGTACGACAGCATCAGCGCCCCACCGGCAACCAGCGCCGCGATAAAGCCGCCACCGGGTGCGTTGTGGCCGCGCATAAAGATCAGGAAACTCAAGATCCACAGCGCCGGAATCAACCATTTGGCCAGCACTTTCATGGGGATTGCGTTGAGCTGGGAGGCGCCGAACGGCTCCGGGTGGGTGCCCTTGTGGAACGGGTGGCGTGGAATGCTGCCTACCACAGCCGCAATGACCACGCCGGCCATGCCCAGTACCGCCAATTCGCCCATGGTATCCAGCGCGCGGAACTCTACCAGGATGGTGTTTACCACGTTTGCACCGCCGGAAATCTCGGGCGCCTCCCGCAAGTACCACAATGCGATTTCGGGGCGTTCGTGCCTGCCCAACAATTCCCACACGGCGGCAAACGTTGCCACACCGGTGAGCACAGCCAACACTCCCGCGGATAGCGCCCGCCGCGGTGCGATCTCGTGGAAATTCGTAGGCTGCTGGCGGATCACCATCATCATGATCACCACGACCAGGATTTCCACCAAGAACTGGGTGAGAGCCACATCCGGCGCGCCTAAAATCAGCACCTGGAGGGTGACGCCCACACCGGCGGTGCCCAAGAGGATTACGCCACTGATTCGGGTACGGGCCCGCGCCAAACCGAACACACTGCCAATGACAATGAGCAGCGGGAGAAGATCCAAAGGCTGGTCCGTCCCCGGCACGCGCGGCGCGGGGGACACCCCATCCACACCGGGGAACAGCAGCGTCACATACGCCAGCGCTAAAATCACCAGAATTGGATACGTCAAATGGCGGGAAGGGCTGTACGAATCCGCCATGCGGCCCGTCCAAGTGCCCCACGCGCTGGCGGCTTCCGTAATGCGATGCAAGAGGGAGTTTCCGCTGAAGGGGAGCAAATCGCGGCCGTCGATACGCGGTAGGAGCGTGCGGCGAGCAGCCACCAGCCCTGCGCCGGCCACCATCACAGCCACAGAAATACCCAGCGGCAAGGTCACCCCGTGCCACAACGCCAAGTGCACGTGTGTACCAGCAATTTCGCTAACCGGGGCGTCCAACAAGCCCACGGTAAACGCCAACGGCAACGATAACGCCCCTGGCAACGCGGCAGGCAGCCACAGTAACACCGGCGCCTCCTGCACCTTGGACATGTCGCGCGGGCCGTCCACAAACGCGCCGAGCACCAAGCGCGCCGAATAACTCAAGGTAAACAACGCGCCCACCGTCGCCGCCAGCAGCAACACAATCACCCCAGTGCTGCCCAGCGGCGCGTGCACAAACGCCTCCAGCATGCCTTCCTTGGAAATAAACCCAAGCGTGGGAGGAATCGCCGCCATGGACAACGCGCCGATCAGCACCCCGCCGAACGTCCACGGCATGCGGTGATACAGCTTGCCCAAACGCCGCACGTCGCGCGAGCCAGTTTGGTGGTCGATCACGCCAATCAGCATGAACAAACTTGACTTAAACAACGCGTGCGCCAGCGTGTGCACCAGCGCGGCAGCCAACGCAACATGCGTGCCGACGCCGATCGTGGCAACAATCCAACCCAACTGGCTCACCGTGGAATACGCCGTCAGCTTCTTCAAATCCGTCTTCTGGATGGCAAAAAACGCCGCCATCACCGCGGTGGACATACCCGTGACAATCAGCAACAAATTCCACACGTACACGTCGTGGAACACGGCGGAAAAGCGCATGAGCAGGTAAATGCCGGCCTTCACCACCGCAGCCGCGTGCAGAAACGCGCTCACCGGCGTGGCAGCGGCCATCGCCTCCGGAAGCCAAAAGTGGAACGGTAACTGGGCGGCCTTCGTAAACCCGGATAGGGCCACCAGTACCGCAACAACGGCCGTGAGTGTTGGTTTCTCCGCCCAGAACGGTGCCCGCAAAATCTCGTGCAGGTTGGTCGTCCCCGCCTGGGTCGCCATAATCGCCACCGCCACCAGCAGGGTGAGCCCGCCCGTGAACGTCAGCATCAGCGTGCGCATGGCGCCAGCTTGCCCCCCAGAGCCCGCGCGCGCGATGAGCAAAAACGAGGCAATAGAGACGAGTTCCCAAGAAATAAACAGCAAAATCACATCATCGGAAAGCACTAATAGGAGCACCGATAACATAAAGCCCGTCATAATCACATAAAACGAGCCATTGCCGGATTTATTATGTAGGTATTCGGCGGAATAAATGAATACCACCGCGCCAATAGACAACGCCAACAAAGCGAAAAATAACCCCAGCCCGTCGCCCCGCAACGCGAAATCAACCGAGCTGCCGGAAGTAAGAACCTCCGGCACCCACGGGACACGAACCCCGAGGTGAGGGCCCTGTGTGGCCACCTCGCGGGCGAGGTAACCGGCCGTGGCAAAATACAGCACGCCTAAGGGCCAACCAGAGCGCCGGTCCAACACCTTTACCAACACGGGCGACGCCGCGAACGCTACCGCCGCGAGTATAAGTACAGTAATGAGGGCCACGAAGACATCACACCTGAGTTCAGTGGGAACAAAAAGATGTTTATAGGTTACCAGCAGCGATCTCGGGTCCCCCAAAGGCAAGTCTCTCTACTATACTTTGGTAGTCATGCGACGCCACATCCGCCCAATCTTGCTCGTCTTCCTCTTAGTTATTCCTGTAGTAATTGGAATCATTTGGTCAGCTTTTGCCCCCAGCGCAGGGCAAACGCAAACCGCTGACGCGTCGAAGGAAACTCCCATCACAACTGCCGCGACCGCAGACCGAGGTGCGGACGGTGCTGCAGGCGCGGACGGCGCTGCTGGAACTGACAGCGCGGCGTTATCGCAAGACCTAGTGAACACGCGGCGCGCGGCGGGCGAGGCGACGACGCAGGCTGGCTTCCTCGTCACCGGCACCACCGAACTCGCGGACGGGTCCGGGAAGCTCAACGACGCCACCACGCAGCTTTCTGATGGTTCCAAACGAGCTGCCGACGCCGCGCAACAGCTCGCGAGCGGCATGACCGAGCTGCAGGCGGCAACCGGTCAACTCGGGGATGGTGCAACCAAAGTCGCAGACGGCGTGGCACAAACTGTCGAACAGCTGCAGGGCGTGGCGGCGATGCAAGGGCAACTGTTGGTGTTTATTGACGAAGCCGACAAACAGCTCAGCAAATACCCACTCCAGGACGCCAAAGATATGCGCGCGCAACTTGGGGAATTGCGCGTCCAACTCAACAACATCAAGTTTGACGGGGAAACCGCAGACCAGCTCAACCAGCTGCGTGACGGGTCACGGGAGCTTGCCAACCAAATCGGCAAACCCGGTGGGGCGTTCCACGACGGTATGTTCGCGGCAACCGACGGCGCCAAACAACTCAGCGCCGGGCTCGTGGAATTGCGTGACGGCGCAAACCAGATCAATGGAGCGACCGGCGAACTCAAAGCTGGCGCCGATCGCGTCAAAGGCATGGCTGATCAGAACAAAACCAAAGTTCAAGCCGTGCAACAAACGCTGCCCACCGGGGTGGCTGCCGCGGGGACTCCTGACGCCACGCAATCCCAAGACGTGCGCGGGCTTGGCAGCATCGGGCTCGTCATCGGCATTTTTGTCATGATGGCTGCGTCCGCATTGTGGCTGGTTGCTCGACCAAACAGTGGGATCTGGACGCCAGTGGTGGCCGTCGCTACCATCGCCGCCATCGGCGCGATCCTCCTGCTTGCCTTCGGAAGCACGGGGAAAACCTTGATCGCCCAAGCCGGAGTCATTGCACTCACCGCCGCCGCGGGTGCATTCCTCGGGCGTGCCATGCTTGCCCTGTTCGGCGAAAAGATCGGCCGCGGCGTACTCCTCGCCACCATGCTCCTCCAAACCGCGGTGATCGCCGCAATGTTCGGCAGCGACCGCATCATTCTGGGCATCTTCCCCCTCTACTACTCCATGCGCGGGCTTCTCGCCCCAGCAATCTCCGAACTGCTCATGTCCTACGTCGTGCTTCTGTTGCTGTCCGCCGCAGGTTACGCGGTTATTCGGCTGATGGAAAAAGGCCGCCCCGAAGAGCCCGAAGAATTCACCGAAGACGAACTGTTTGAGGAACTCCAACCGGCGGGAGCCAGCGCACACTAGGCGCCTGGGAGGCGGACAATACCCGCTCTGAGGTAGCCACGGTACAACCCGCCTCTGTTGACCGGCCCCAGTAAGCACCAAACTTGGAGTTGGGGAAACGCAAAACCCGCACCGAAGCGGTGCGGGTTGATGTGAGTCGGGATAACAGGATTTGAACCTGCGACCTCTTCGTCCCGAACGAAGCGCGCTACCAAACTGCGCCATATCCCGGGGTGCAAGACGTGCTTGCTACTGGATTTACTATAGTGGCCGCCGTCTTCACCGACAAAACCCCAGGTGAGGTGGGTTAGCGGATATCGATAATGGTGGCGGATGGGCGGCAGAAGAGGCGGAATGGCGCGTACTTTGAGGTGCCGAGCCCGTTGCTTACATGCATCCACATGTTGTTGAATTTGTGCAGCCCGTGGGCTCGGCGCCGGTCGATACCGCAGTTGGTGACGATGGTGTAGCCGCCGGGCAGGCAAATCTGCCCGCCATGGGTGTGGCCATGGAGGCTGAGTTGGTATCCATCGGCGGCGAATCGTTCCAGCACTCGAGGTTCCGGGGAGTGCGCGAGTCCAATGCTGAGGTCGGCGTCGATGTTCGGCGCCCCGGCAATGAGGTCGTAGTTGTCTAGGTCGTGGTGGGGGTCATCCACACCCGCGATGGCGAGCCGCACGCCGGAAGCTTTGAATTCGATGCGCTGGTGCGTGGCGTCGTGCCAGCCGTGTTCCTTGAACGCCGCCCGCATGCCCTCCCACGGTAATGCTTGATTACTCACCTTGCGCTTCTTGCCCAGCAAATATCCGAACGGGTTCACGGGTTTCGGGCCGAAGTAGTCGTTAGACCCGAAGACGAAAACGCCAGGATATTTCAATAGCGGGTCGAGGGCGCGCAGCACGTGGGGGACGGCGGCGGCGTCGCCAAGATTGTCGCCGGTGTTTACCACGAGGTCAGGTTTGGCCAACGCCAGCGAGTTCAACCACTGAATTTTTCGGTCTTGCCCGGGCAGCATGTGAAGGTCGGAAATGTGCAGGATACGGAAGTTTCCCACCTCTTCGGCCACGTCTGGCGGCAGGAGCGGAACGGTGATGCGTTTGATGGTGAAGTTGCTGGTGTCTCGGTAGGCTTTCCATGCAGTGAGGCCGCCGAGGGCTGCGCCGCCGAGTATGCTGAGGATTTTCGCTGGTGTTCGCACAGCTTATGAGCGTACATGTATCGTCGGCAACTATGAGCGAGTTGCACGATCAGATTCGAAAAGACTTAACGGCGGCGATGCGGGCGAAAGAAAAACGCAAGGTTGCGGCGTTGCGGATGCTGCGCTCGGCGATTGTGTATGAGGAGCGGGAGGGCGCGCGCCACGAACTCAGCGACGCGGAGGTGCGCCGTTTGATTGCCCGCGAGATAAAGAAGCGCCGTGAGTCTGCGGCGATTTACGCTGATGCGGGGCGCGCGGAGTTAGCCGAGGTGGAGTCCGCCGAGGCTGACGTGCTTGCACAGTACTTGCCTACCCAGCTTGACGACGCCGCCCTCGCCTCCCTCGTTCGCACCACCATCGCCGACCTCGGTGCCCAAGGCATGGGGGACATGGGTCGAGTGATGAAGGCCGTGCTGGCGGAGGCTAACGGCCAGGCTGACGGGAAGCGGGTATCGGACGAGGTGAAAGCCCAACTAGGGGCGTGACGCCTGCTCGATGAGCTGCTGAATCACACCGGTGATTTCATTCACGGCGTCCTGAACTTCTTGGTTTGGGGGCGGCGGGCCGCCGGTGCCGTCGGACACCTGCAGGGTGACCTTTTTCTCGCCTTGCAGCATGGCCCCGTCCGGCACCACCGCGAGCACGCGGCCCGCGGGTGCCCCATCTCCGGGGACCTTGGTGACAGCGACGGTATAGCCATCCTGGGCAAGGCGCTTCTTCGCAGCATCCTCGGTCAGGCCGGTCACTGAGGGCAGTGAGGCTGCCGCTAAACCTTGGACGTACTCGGCGTCGATAGGCGCGAGGTTGCCGTTATATGCAGCGGGGGTGGCGGAGGCGGCGGAGAACCACGTGCGCGCAGTCTCCATACCGCCATACAAATCCCCATATCCGCATTGGCGCAGCGGCGCGGTGCACAACGGGCTAATTTCCGTGCCGTCGTTGTACGCGTAGGCCACAGCGGCGAACGTGGAATTGTAACCCAAGAACGCGCTGGACTGGTGTGATTCCGTGGTACCCGTCTTCGCCGCAGTCGGAACACCCCACCCAAACGCCCCAGCGGCCGGGGCGGCGGTGCCGGTTTTAATATCGTCGCTCAAGCCGATCGACAACGCGTGCGCAATCTCGGGGGATACGGCTTCCTCACATGCTGGGCGCTCAATAGCCACTTCTTCGCCCTTGCGGTCCACAATTTTGGCCACCGGGTTCGGCTCACACCACCGGCCATTCGAAGCCAACGTCGCCGCCACATTAGACAACTCCAGCGGATTCACCGCAGTGGGGCCCAGGGTGTAGGAGCCCAAATTGTTGTCGCGCATGTAATCCGCGATAGACGATTCGCCATCAAAGCTGCCCTCCTCCTCATAGGAACGCAGCCCCAGCTTTACCGACATATCCACCACGTCCTTCACGCCCACCTCTTCGATGAGCTTGACAAAGGTGGTGTTCGGCGATTGCGCGAGGGCCTCCTTCAGGGACATCGTCGGCTTATACGTGCCGGCGTTCTCCACGCAATACGTTCCGGGCGGGCAATTCTTTGCGCCGCCGGAACCCAGCCCCCGCGCCTCATAGCGCGGCGGAACCGCAAGGGGAGACTCCACACCGAGGCCCTTTTCCAGCGCGACAGCCGCGGTGAAAATCTTGAAAATTGAGCCAGCGCCGTTGCCCACACGGGTGGACGTTTGCGGCAACACGGTTTCCCCGGCTTCCAAATCCAACCCGTAGTTGCGGGACGAGGTCATCGCCAAAATATTGCGAGTCTCCGTGCCCGGCTCGATGATGTTCATGACATTGGCCACGCCGATCGCCCCCGGATCCGCCTGCCCAATCACCGCCTGATGGGCGGCGTCCTGCACAGCCGGGTCTAACGTGGTGTGCACCGTGTACCCCCCGCGGGTGAGCTCCTCCGCAGAAATACCCTTTTCCGCGAGGTACTTGATCACATAGTCGCAGAAAAACCCGCGGTCGCCGGCGGCGATGCAGCCATTGGGCAACGATTGCGGCTGCTCCAACACCCCGAGCGGCTCATCCTTGAACTCCTTCGCCTCCGCTTCCGTGATCTTGCCCTCGCGCACCATGGTGTCCAGCACGAGGCTGCGACGGTCAATCACCGCCTGCTCGTTGGTGTACGGGTTCAAATACGAAGACGATTGCACAATGCCTGCCAGCATTGCAGCTTGTGGCACCGTGAGTTCCGCAGCGGAAGTATCAAAATAGGTGCGTGCCGCGGCTTCCACGCCGAATGCGCCATTGCCGAAGGGGACGATATTGAGATAACGGGTGAGAATCTCGTCTTTGCTCAAGACTTTTTCTAGATCCGACGCCATTTTCATTTCCCGCAGTTTGCGGGCATAACTGGTTTCGGTGGCGGCAATTTGTTCCGCTTCCGTGTCAGCATTCACAAGCAATAGGTAGTTTTTTACATATTGCTGATCCAGTGTCGAAGCGCCTTGTTGCACGGACCCAGAGAACAGGTTCGTAACCATTGCACGAATTGTGCCTTGCCAGTCGACGCCGTCGTGCTCATAAAAACGATGGTCTTCAATGCTCACAATGGCGTCCTTCATGGGCTTCGAAATCTGATCACTGGGAACGTCGAAGCGGCGCTGGGTATAAAGCCACGCCATGGGCTGTTCTTGGGCGTCCAAAATGGTGGTTACCGTAGGGGACGTGCCGTCGGTGAGATCCGCAAGATTCGACTCCATCGCTTCTTGCGCACGCGTAATGGCCACGCTTGAAAACCCAACGACTGGGGTTAAGGCTAAGGCTCCGATGAGGCTCATTGTAAAAACGACAACGAGAATCCGGCCGATAGACTGAAGCTTGGTCACATCTTTACCCTACGTGGAGTGTGGCGGAGTGGGGAAGCGGCAAACTCCCCCCGCATTGTGATAAGTTCGACAAATTGAAGGTCCTGTGAATAAACTTACAGCAGAATAGAAGTTTTAGCAGGTAGGAGGCTCACCGTATGACCACCTCACTGGTCCGAAATCGTCGCCGAAATCCCTACTTCTTGGGGAATCCCACAGAGATTGCCACAGCGGAACGTGCAAAAACACGGAGCGATTGGGTTTCTCTAGCCAAATGCCGCGATGGTGATCCAGACGCGTTGTTTGTTCGGGGCGCAGCCCAGCGTAGCGCAGCCGTGATTTGCCGGCACTGCCCAGTGTTGCAGGAATGCCGTGCGGATGCGCTGGACAATCGTGTTGAGTTTGGGGTTTGGGGCGGATTGACAGAACGGCAGCGTCGCGCTTTGCTTCGGAAGAATCCCCACGTAGCTAACTGGGCGGAGTATCTTTCCTCTGGGGGTGAACTCATCGGAATCTAGCGATACAGTGGTTCCCATGACGAAATGGGAATACGCCACTGTGCCGTTGCTCACTCACGCGACCAAGCAGATCCTAGACACCTGGGGTGAGGACGGCTGGGAGCTCGTATCCGTGCTTCCCGGCCCGAACCCGGAAAACCATGTTGCCTACTTGAAGAGGGAACTGCAGTGAACCGGCCGGAAAAGCTCAACAGATTAGAAAAACTTGGAATCAAACTTCCGGCCGTGGCGGCACCAGTCGCATCCTATGTGCCGGCGGTCCGCGTGGGCAATCAAGTGTGGACTTCGGGCCAGCTGCCATTCGTGGATGGGAAATTACCTGCGGTTGGCAAAGTAGGCGACAAGATCTCGGTTGAAAAAGCCGCAGAGTACGCACAAATCGCGGTAATGAACGCGTTAGCGGCCGTGCATGCGTTGGTGGGCATTGAAAAAGTCACCCGCGTGCTGAAGATCACTGGCTATGTTGCCTCTGCGGAGGGTTTTATTAATCAACCGGCGGTGATCAACGGAGCGTCGAATATAATCGGCGAGATTTTCGGTGAAGCTGGGGCGCATGCGAGGTCTGCAATTGGGGTATCTGAGCTGCCCCTAGGATCCCCCGTAGAGGTCGAGGTGATAGTAGAAATCACCGACTAATCGTCGGATGCGACTTCAGGGGTCTAAACTAACAAGCATGGAGCATCCTGCTTACAGCCAACTGCGTCCAGTGACGCCATCAGCTGCCGTCGTATTGTGCCCCAATCCGGGGTATGCCTCACTCGAAGGAACGAACTCTTGGGTGATTCGCGCCCCGGGAGATCCTCGTAGCATTGTGATTGACCCTGGCCCCGAAGAAGAAGGCCACCTCAATGTATTGAACGCCCGTGCGGAAGAAGTGGCGTTGGTGTTGCTGACCCACCGTCACCACGATCATGCTGACTCCGCGATGCGGTTTCGGCAGCTGACTGGTGCGCCGGTGCGTGGTTGGCACCCCGCCTATTGCCGTGGGGCGGAAAAACTGGAAGATGGAGAAATCATTCAGGTTGAAGGTGTCACCCCGCAGATTGAGGTCGTGCATACCCCCGGCCACACTGCGGACTCGGTGTGCTTTTTCATCTGGAGTGGGGAGCCAGGAAACTCCACCCTTGAGGGCATTGTCACCGGTGACACGATCGCGGGCCGCCATACCACGATGATTTCGGAAACCGACGGCGATTTGGGCCAATATGTGGAAACCTTGCACATGCTGGAAAAGCGCGGCAAGGATGTTGCTTTGCTGCCGGCGCACGGCCCCGACCACCCTGATTTGTCCGTGCTGGCCCGAAAGTACATTGATCGCCGGGAACAGCGACTTGCCCAAGTGAAGCAAGCCCGCGAGAAGCTCGGGAAAGACGCAACACTCAAGCAGATCGTGGACGAGATCTATACGGATGTGGATCCAGTGTTGCGCGGTGCCGCGGAGCAATCCACGCGAGTGACTGTCCGCTACCTTGACGAGATTGGTGAGTAACTTTCAACCTCGCGTTGCGCACACAAAGCCCGCTCGGCGTATTGCCGGGCGGGTTCTTGCGTGTGCGGAAGGATAAGGGGCCGCGGTGCTGGACGGCGAAAAGTCGAGCAGCGCGGCGTCGATTAGCGGGCGCGGCGGGCGAGGTGTTCCGTATCCACGATGAGTACGGACTTGCCTTCGAGCCGGATCCACCCGCGGTGAGCGAAGGTTGCGAGGGCTTTGTTGACCGTTTCCCGGGAAGCGCCAACCAACTGCGCAATCTCTTCTTGGGTGAGGTCGTGGTTCACACGCAGCGCGCCTCCCTCTTGGGTGCCGAAACGGTTGGCAAGCTGCAGCAACGTCTTGGCTACGCGGCCGGGAACGTCGGTGAAAATCAAATCCGCCAGGGAAGCGTTCGTGCGGCGCAGGCGGCGGGCGAGCACCCGCAAAAGCTGCTCCGAAATCTCCGGGTGGTCGGCGATCCACTTCCGTAGCATCTCCGAGTTCATCGTCGCCGCTTGCACCTCGGTCACACAGACGGCGGACGAAGTGCGCGGGCCGGGATCGAAAATGGAAAGCTCGCCAAACATGTCGGACGGGCCCATCACCGTCAGCAGGTTCTCGCGGCCGTCCGTGGAATGGCGCGCAAGCTTTACCTTACCTGCGGTAATGATGTACAGGCGGTCGCCTGGCTCGCCTTCCTCAAAGATGGTTGTTCCGCGGGGGAAGCGTACCGTCTCTAAATCTTGAATGAGGTTACCGACGGCGACGGGGTCAACACCTTGAAAAATTCCAGCGCGGGACAGGATTTCCTGTACAGCATCCACTCGTATTCTCCTTGATTAGATCACTAAGGTGACGGCTCATACTCCGCCGGATCGTCGCGCCCCTTTCTGGGTGAGGAGGAGTCTCTGCGTGTCACCGGCTCTTCGTTTCCTCCTTCGCGGAGAAAACTTTACTAAGATCACACTCTACTATGTGCTTGATCACTACGGCGGTTAAATCGCTCTGGCTCCACTGCTGCGCCCCGTTACGCCACGGCAACACCGCAGCGACCACGAAGGCAATGACGAGGGGTTTCGGTAATTCCGGCAGTTGCGCAAACCGATGAGGGATTTTTAACGCCACATGAAAGAAAACCCGGCCCCCCAACCGTAGTTGTGTTCGAACACTGGCAGGATGGGGTGAACCGGGTTTGCGTTGGGGTGTATGCAGTGTGGGTCCCCGCTGGCCGTCGCTAGTTGCCGGGCGGCGGGGATGGGGTACTTCACGCCCCTGTGCGAGGTGTTAGACCTCGACGGGCACTTCCTGTGGTTTGCGGGTGCAGAAGGACTCGAATCGTTCCATTTGGATGGCGAATACGGCGAAGAGTACTGGGGCAAGAAGTGAGAGCGCTGCTGTCATAGTGCTAATCCTAGTCCTTTTTTGGGTTCCTATTACAGTTACGGGTATGGCTGAGCGCAAGAAAACGAGGCATGAAACCAGGCTTGGGAAGGTTCGCCGGGCACGACGGATCAACCGAGCGTTGGCGGTAGGTTTCCCTGATGCGCACTGCGAATTGGATTTTTCGAGCGCTCTACAGCTTACCGTAGCAACTGTGCTAAGTGCCCAATGTACCGACGTTCGCGTGAATCAGGTCACACCCGCGTTGTTTGCTCGGTATCCGACCGCGTCGGACTACGCGTTCGCGGACCCAGCGGAGCTTGAGGAACTCATTCGTCCGACGGGTTTCTACCGGGCAAAGGCCAAAAATCTCATCGGGCTAGGCAAAAAACTTCACCAGGATTTCCAGGGTGAGGTGCCGCGCACCATCGAGGAGCTCATTACCCTACCGGGGGTAGGCAGGAAGACGGCGAACGTGGTGCTGGGCAACGCGTTCGGCGTACCGGGGTTGACCGTGGATACGCATTTCGGGCGGATCGTGCGCCGCCTGGAGCTTACCCAGCAGCAAGACCCCGTTGCCGTGGAACGTGAGATCGGCGAGTTGATTGAACGTAAGGAATGGACCCTGTTTTCGCACCGCGTGATTTTCCTTGGGCGGCGCGTGTGTCATAGCCGACGGGCGGCGTGTGGCGCGTGTTTCATTGCGAAGGATTGTCCTTCATTCGGCTACGCTGGTCCCGCTGACCCCTTCACCGCCGCCAAGCTGATCACGAGCGACGATAGGGAACATTTGTTGGATTTGGCCGGAGTGGAGCTGGCGTAAGGAGCTGGAGTAAAACGATGCCGCAAAGCGCAAAGTGGTCCATCGTGGGTGCCGTGCTTCTCACCGTGTGCGTATTGGGGGCGGTCCCGTTGATGTTGCGCGCGGTGGATCCGGTGCCGCAGCCGGAGGAACCTACGCAGCAGGTTGTGGTCGCGTCCCGCCCGGATTGCGCGGGCGATTTTCCGGTGGACCTACCCTGCCTCGGCGGCCAGCGGGTCGAAGCCGCGCCGAAACCCACCGTGGTCAATGTTTGGGCTTGGTGGTGCGAGCCCTGCCGTAAGGAATTACCTGTGGTTGCGGAGTTCGCCAGCACCCACCCGGAGTACCGGGTTGTGGGGGTGCACGCGGACGCGCAGGCGGCGAACGGGGCCGCGTTCCTGGATGAGGTGGGCGTGGATACGCCGTCCTTCCAAGACGAGGCGGGGGCGTTCGCGGGTACGCTCGGGTTACCTGGTGTAGTGCCGATCACCGTGGTGTTGCGCGCGGACGGTACTGTCGCCGCCGTATTACCGACCGTGTTTACTACCCCCGACGACCTTGAACGCGCAGTGCAGGAGGCACTTCGATGACCGACATACCTGGGCTCAACACCGAGTTGCGTCCAGAAAAAGCCCCGGTATGGATGCGCAAACTGGTGGATAATGTGCATGCCGGCAACTTCCACAGTGTCCTTGGCGATCGGCACCGCGCCCTCGCCAGTGACCGTGGGAGGCAAGCCGCTGTACTGATGCTGTTTGCCGGCACCGAAACTTCCGCAACCTTGCCTAACGACGCCGCGGTGTTGCTCACCCACCGCTCCCCACTCTTGCGGTCTCACTCTGGGCAGGTGGCGTTCCCTGGTGGCAGGTTGGACGCCGAAGATATCAACCCGGTGGACTGCGCATTGCGGGAAGCCTGGGAAGAAACAGGGTTGGATCGGCGTAGCGTCACCCCGCTGGCCCAATTGGAAGAAGTGCATATTCGGGCCACCGGCTACCCGGTGCACCCCGTGGTGGGGCACTGGCATACCCGCACGCCCGTGGGTGTGGTCCGCCCCGAAGAAGCCGATGAAGTGTTTGACGTCCCAGTGCTGAGCCTCATCGACCCCAGCAACCGATTGTCGGTGGGCTGGGGCTCATGGAGCGGCCCTGCCTTCCGCGTCAACGACTATGTGATCTGGGGTTTTACCGGTGGGTTGCTCGCGGCGGCGTTGCACCAAGCCGGGTGGGAAGAACCCTGGGACCGCGACAACGTGCAGGATCTGCGCGAAACCCTTGCGAAATCCCGAAACAACGAGAGGATCCTGTAGATGGTTGTGGACATCGTCATCGTTGTCTTTGTGATTCTGGCAATCTTCGGAGGCTGGCGGCAAGGCGCGATTACCTCAGTGTTGAGCACCGTTGGGGTAATCGCCGGGTTGATCATCGGCGCCGCCATCGCGCCGTTTGCCATGGGCTACACCAACCACACCGCACTTCGATTCCTGCTGGCCATTGGCATCATGGTGTTCTTCCTCGGAATGGGCAACCTCGTCGGCGGCATCGCCGGCAGTGCGCTGCGCGACAGCATGCCGTTGAAGATTGTCCAGCGCGTGGATTCCGCCGTGGGTTCCGTCTTTCAAGCGCTGGCCACGCTCGTGGTGGTGTGGCTGCTAGCAATTCCACTGGCCACCAGCGCCCCAGAAGGCGTGGCCAGTGCCATCCGCAGCTCCAAAACCCTCTCCGCAGTGGATCGGTTTACCCCCAGCATCCTCGATAGTCTGCCCGCGCGTATTTCCGCCATGCTCACTGACACCGGGCTGCCGCCACTGATTTCCCCGTTTAACCAATCGATGGGCGTGGAGGTGGAAGCCCCGGCCATCCACGTAGAAAACGTGGCGCTGGTGGAGTCTCTGCGGCCGAGCGTGATCCACGTGATGGCCGACGCTACCCAGTGCAGCCGCAGGCTTATGGGGTCCGGTTTTGTCGCCGCCGATGACTACGTGGTAACGAACGCGCACGTGGTTGCGGGTTCGGACACCGTCCGGCTGGACACAGTGATCGGCGTGCGTATCGCCGAGGTTGTTTACTTCGACCCCGCCGAAGACATCGCCGTGCTGCACAGTGAGGGCCTCGGCTTGAAACCCCTACAGTGGTCCGCGGCCGCTGCGGAAACCGGCCAAGATAGCATCGTTATGGGTTTCCCCGAATCCGGCCCCTTCGAAGCGGCACCCGCCCGCGTGCGGGAAGAAATCACCGTGAACGGGCCCAACATCTACGCCTCCGGCATGACGCAACGCCAAGCGTACACCGTGCGCGGTAGCATCCGGCAGGGCAATTCCGGCGGCCCAATGGTGGACCTTGACGGCAACGTGCTGGGCGTGGTGTTCGGCGCCGCCATCGACGACACCGACACCGGGTACGTGCTCACCAGCCAAGAGGTGCGCAACAAGATCGGGCCCATTGAGCAGCTCACCCAGCAGGTAGACACTCAGGGCTGCGTGGCCAAGTAGCGCAGAATTACCGCCACAAACTCCGCCGGGTCTTCCACCTGGGGGAGTTGCGTGGTGTGGGGGAACGCGCCGGGGATGCTGAGGGAGGAGACGGTGCCCGTGGTTCGGGTCGCGGCGCGGCGCAACAGGTGCCGCCAACGCGGCTGTGCGTTGTGCATGATCAACACCGGCGCCTGTGCTTTCGCCGCAAACCACGAGGCGGGCACCCACGTGTGAACCAGTCGCCCCGTTTTCAGCGTAATGCGGCGGGATCTTTTCATGCCCGCAGACAGCGCGCACAGGCGCTGATACTCCGCAACCCGAGCCTCGTGCTCGGGGCTTGCGTGCTTGAATGTTGGGGAGCCCAGAGCCCGGCCCAGCGTCATTTCAGCTGGCCAGCGCAGCAATTCTTGGGTGTACAACCACGGGCGGGCGGCGATCGCACGCCGGAGCTCCGTGGGGTGGATTGCGTTGATCGTGATCAGCGCGCGTACTCGCTGCGGGCGACTTGCGGCCAGCACCCAGCCGATCGCGCCGCCGACTTCGTGGCCCACAATCACCGCGTCATCGTGGCCAAGTGAGCGGATTGTGCCAGCAAGGTCACCGACGGCGTGGCGGATTTCGTAGCCGCTGGGTGGCCGATCCGATAGCCCGTAGCCGCGCAGTGACACCGCGCATGCGTGATAGCCAGCGTTGGCCAGCGGCTGTAACACGTGCTGGTATTCGAACCAGCCGCCGCGGGATCCGTGGAGGAACAAGATCAGCGGCGAGCTGGGGTTTCCGCAGCTTACGGCATGCAAACGAAGGCCCCTTGTGTGCACGTACGTGTGCTCGTAGGGGCCCGGGATTGCGAGTTCGTTGGGGGAGACCACGCGGAAAACCTGTGGGGTGCCGAGGGGCTCCTAGCTATACATGCCGGGGGTGCGCGATTCGATGGCGCGTTGATTATCCTTGCTGATCAGGCCCTTGAGTTCGGTGACTGATTCAATGGTCTTCTTCGGCGGACCAATCTTCTTGACCTTCCTAAAACCGATGAATGCGAGCACCGCCGCAATCACCACCATCACCAAAAAGACGATAAGGAACGCCGCCCAACGCTGCAGCCAAATGCTGAGCAACTCGGCGAGGAAGAAGAAAAAGAAGAACGAACTGTACAGAGCAACGGTGCCCGCCACGCCAAACAGACCGCCACCAACGGCGCCTTTCTTGGCTTCCTGCGTAATTTCAGCCTTGGCAAGTTCAAGCTCCGCGCGGAACAAACTGGACATTTGCGCGGTGGCGTCGCTGACTAAGGTGCCTAGCGAACCGATGCGAGCGTCAGCGTCCGAGAGCGGTATTTCATTGACGCGCGGTTGAAATGACTCGGAGCCGTCGGTGTATAGGCCGGGGTTCGTGCTCACGGTTGCGTTCCTCCAGAATTCTGTTCAAACAGTCACGTCTTATCGTGCCACGTTTGCCAGCTTCTCGCATGTTGATGAGGTGACAGCAGTGACGTTTTAAGGTAACAGGTATGGATCCTCTCACCCCCCTGCTGGAAGACGCCGAGCTAGCTGCACGGTTGCTCAACGCGTCAAAGGCGATTGGGGCTGTGCATCGTCGGCCCGTGAACTTGCGCCGCGCGGAGGTGACCGGCTCGGAGTCTGTGCTGCGGGGTGCCATCACTACCGCCCGCATGTGGGGGATAGACCAGGTTCAGTCTATTGACGCCTATGCCATGCTCGCCCCCAGCGCCGCCGAAGCTACCGCCCGAACGTTTCAGCGCGCACCCTCGCAAATCTTGGCACGCCTCGACGTGGTGTTCGGCGGACCGGGGGTACCGCGTGACCCAGCCCGCTTAGCGACGCTCGCGCAACTCATCGTCAACCGCAACGTTCATCCGGGGTTGCTGGTTGGGGTGGTACACGCCGAGCTGGCTGCGCGAAACATGTTCGGCGAACGAAGCGGGCCAATCGCCTGGACCGCTGCGCGTCTTGCGGCCCGGTTGAGTTGGGACCCGCGTGGGCTCTGCGTGCCGGAACCCTATTGGTTTCGTCACCGCCACGACTACAACGCAGCGCTTTCGGCGTACCCCCAACACCCGAATGAGTTTTTGCGTATGCATGCGCGGGCATGGATTGCCGGCGCGGAAGAGGCGAACGGGATTGCGTTAGCGGCGTCGCCAAGCAAAAGCGGCGAGGCCAACGACGGCCAGCACTAGCACCGGAATCGCCACGGGAGTGTACCGTGGGCGCGGAATCAATGGCACTGGGTTGCGAAACACCCGAATATCCCAACCCCGGTCCATGGCGATGCGCCGCAATGCGCGATCCGGATTCACCGCCACCGGCGTGCCAACCGCTTCCAACATCGGCAGATCCGTTGCCGAATCCGAATAGGCGAAACTACGGTCCAAATCGTAGCCGTGCGCGCGTGCGAGCTGATGGATCGCTTCCGCCTTCGCTTCCCCCTTGCAATAGAACAAAACGTCGCCGGTGTAGCGGCCGTCTTGGACTTCCAACTCACTTGCCGCCACGCGCGTGATGCCTAGTTCATGGGCGATGGGTGCCACGAGGTCGTAGCCGGATGCGGAGACAATGACCACGTCATGGTTGAGAGCCTTATGGTGTTCGATGAGTTCGACAGCCTCAGCGTAGATCGCGGGCGAGACCACCCGATGAATCGTTTCCTCGGCGATGCGGCGTACGGTTTGCGCTTCCCATCCTTGGACCATGGTGAGCAATTGGTCCCGGGTGGAGTCCATCTGTTCACTAGATTGGCCGGCGATTCGGTACAAGGTTTGGGCTACCGCGAGCTGCAACGCGGTGACCGGGGTAATCATCCCGTTGTGCAGGAACTCCCTGCCAAAAGCGAGTGCTGAGGAGCGCGCGATGATGGTCTTATCGAGGTCGAAAAACGCCGCGGGTCGGGGTTCGCGGGAAGTCATGGGGGCAAGTCTATCCGACGAAAAATGCAGGTAAGAACTATTGCAGCCCGTACGGGTGGGGGTGGGTTGTCAAAGCAGCAATCTTCTGTCATACTTGGTGGTGCAAGGCCCCGACATACTGTGTGGCCTGCCCCGGTCCATCCCCCCCGAGGCCGGGTTATGAAGGCCCGCGCTCACCCCCCCGAGGCGCGGGCCTTCCCTTATGCCCACGCTTCGACGTCCACATTCTTGCGCGTGGCCACCCCTGAGGTGCGGCTGGCTATCTCCCAATCACACCTCATCATCCCGTTGCACCAAGTTGACTGCGAAAGCAAGTGCGGCGCCGAAGTTATCCACAGGCATCGCCCAAAATGTGGCATTTTTCATAGTGCTGTTGGTAGTTATCCACACCCCGGTGCGCCGCAATCTTGCTGCGGCTGCCGTGGGGCGGTGAAGCTGTGGGCATGACTCAGCAACCCATCTTGGTGGCGGTAGCTCACCCGGTAGTGCATCCGGAGGCTATGCACGTGGCGGCAGCTACGGGGCGGCCGATTATTGACACCAATGATCCCCGCGACATTGCGCGTCATATCGAGCGGTGCGCTGCGGTGCTTGTGTGTGCGACGGTGTCTCAATCGTTGCCGCCGACCATGCGGGGGAGAGTATTTCTGGTGTGCCCTGACCCTGGCCCGCCGGACTGGAAAGCCGCGGTGCAGTGCCACGCTGAGCAGGCTTTTGTGCTGCCGGCGCAAGCCCCAGAACTTTTGCAAGCGTTGGGACGGGACGATCCGGCGGTGGTCCAGGGCACGGCCGTGGGGGTGTTTCCTGCGGTGGGTGGTGCTGGTGCCAGCGTGCTGGCCGCCGCTATTGCGCGCGTGGCGGCTTCCTATGTGAGCACCGCCGTTATTGATGCTGACCCGTATTCGGGTGGGCTGGATCTCGTCTTTGGCTTGGAGGAATCTCCCGGCGTGCGATGGGGTGACATGAATCTTGCGGATGGTGATCTCGCCGGAAACATATTCGCGGCGCTGCCTGCCACCAGCGACGGTATCCGGGTGTTATCTGCGGCGAGGACGAATGTCGCCGCGGTCGAATCGGATATTACGCCGCACTTGGGCACTGCGTTGACCAGTATTCGCAATGTGGCGGAGTTGACCATTGTGGATTGCACTCCGGCGACCGTTGCGGAGCTTGCCCCGGTATTGGATTTGGTGGTGATGGTGGTGCCCGCGCAGGTCCGGCCCGCGGCGGCCGCCACTGCGTGCGCTGCGCGGTTGAAGGCGCAGCACACCGAGCTGGCCACGATTGTGCGCCATATTCAATGGTCCGGCCTGGAAGCTGATGATATTGAGCGGTTAACCGGCGTGCCGATCCTCGCTGAGCTGGCGACTATTGCGCGGCTGCCGAAAGCCCTAGACATGCAGGGGCTACCTGCTCGACTGCCCAGGCCGCTACAACGAGCCGCGACGGCGGTGTTGGAGGAGTTGCGATGAATCCCGCCGAGCTTGCGGAACGCGTGCAACGTAAACTCGCTGAAACGACCCGGCCGGACAACCCTGCGGATATTGCCCGCCTCATTCGGGACGAAGCTGGCATGATTTCGGATGCGGACGTGCTGGGGGTTTTGCGACGCATCCGGGATGATTCCAGCGGCGCTGGAAAATTGGAGCAAGTCTTGGCCACCCCAGGGGTGACGGACGTACTTGTGAACGGTGCACGCGAGGTGTGGTTCGATCGTGGCGACGGCCTGGAGCGCGCCAATGTGCGTTTTGAACACGACGCCGAGGTGCGTCAGCTTGCCACCCGCTTGGCGGTGGCGTGTGGACGCCGCCTTGATGACGCGCAACCTTTTGCGGATGGTCGGTTGCACCGCAGCGACGCTAGCAGCATTCGGGTGCACGCCTTATTGAGCCCACCGGCAGATCATGGGACTTGCATTTCACTCCGCGTGCTTCGGCAGGCTGTGACCACACTCGATGGGTTGGTGGAGCGGGGCACCATGAGCCAAGAGATTGCCCACACATTGACCAAGATTGTGCGGGCGAAGCGTTCGTTTCTTGTGGTGGGCGGCACCGGCTCTGGGAAGACCACTCTGCTCGGGGCGCTGCTTGCGGAGGTACCACACAACGAGCGCATCATTTGCATCGAGGACACCGCAGAGTTGCACCCGCCGCACCCGCATGTGGTGAACCTGATTTCCCGCGCCCGCAATGTTGAGGGCCACGGCGAGATTACTATGACGGATTTGCTGCGGCAGGCGTTGCGGATGCGACCCGACCGGATTGTGGTGGGTGAGATTCGTGGGGCGGAAGTGGTGGATTTGTTGGCGGCGTTAAATACCGGGCATGACGGCGGCGCGGGCACCATTCACGCGAATAGTTTGCGGGAGATTCCAGCGCGTATGGAAGCGCTCGCAGCACTTGGCGGAATGGACCGTACCGCATTGCATTCGCAACTCAGCGCCGCTGTCGACGTCGTGATGTCCATGCGCCGTACAGACACCGGCCGGCAGCTCCATCAGATTGGCGTGGTCAACGGAAATCCGGTGCAGGTGTACACGATATGGGATGCCGACTGTGGGCCAAAGTCCGGATTTGCGCAGTATATGGAGTCCTTGCCATGACTGTGTTGATGTGGGTGAGCGCTACGGCCTTGCTGTTAGTGAGCCCGCCGTGCCCCCGCGTGCGATTGTGCCCGGCCAAAAGCATGCCGCGGCGTTGGTTCCTGCTCGCATTGGGGGCGGCGGTTATCCCTCTGGTGTGGTTGGCGCCGGCGGCGGTGATTGCCGGGGGATCGATAATAGGGACGATCTGTTGGGCGGTATCGAAACGACGCAAGCGGGTTCAAGCGGCCGTCATGGCAGAGGTAACCAGCACCTATATTGGCTTCTTGCTGGGGGATGTGCGGGCCGGTTCGCCGGTGCCGCAGGCGCTGAGCGCCGCCGCGGACACCCTAGTGCATCACGAATCGGCCCCGGCGCGCCTCAAGGAAGTCGCCGTGGTAGCAGCCCGGCGGGCCCGCAACGGCGCCCAAGCCGCAGACGTGTTGATCGAGGCGAAAGACACCTGTCCCGACTTGGGCACCGTGGGTTTGGTGCTGCGGGTGGCGGAACATCACGGCATCCCGTTGGTGGAGCTGCTGGAACAAACCCAGCGGCGCATCGATGCGCGATTGCGTCACCGCACCGCAACGACCGCGGCGTTGCAGGGCCCGCAGGCCACGGCGCTTATCCTGGCGATTTTGCCCGGTTTCGGGTTGGTGCTGGGCAGTGCGATGGGGGCGAATCCCGTGGGCTTTTTGCTCCACACCGGTCTTGGCGGAGTGTTGCTGGTGGTGGGGGTGGGGCTCGCCTGCGCGGGATTCGTGTGGTCACAGGCGATCATTGAGGCGGCCGCGTCGTGAACGCGCTTGCAATCGCCTTGTGCGCGGCGTCGATACTCGTGGCTTCGCCGAAACCCACAGCTCGCATTGAGCAACAGAAGACTGTGCAGCGGCACCGCAGCCCGCCGGGGGCAATCACCTTGGATACTGCGGCGGACGTGGACTTGTTTGCCGCCTGCATCCGGGCCGGACTGAGCTCTGCGCACGCTGCGGCTGCGGTCGCCCAAGTCGCTGACGACGAAACGTGGCATAGCATCGCAGCCTTGCTTGCTATCGGTGTGCCAGCCGAGCGGGCGTGGGCGCCAGCGAGCGGTGTCGCGGGGCTCGAGGAGTTGGCGTATCTGGCGCGAATCTCGGAACGTTCGGGTGCGGCCATGACTACCGGGTGCACCAGGGCGGCGGAGTCCATTCGTTCCCAAGTAGCGGATGCGGCGACAGCCACGGCTGAGCGCGCCGGGGTACTCATTGCCTTGCCGCTGACCGTATGTTTCCTGCCGGCGTTTTTCACCCTCGGGCTTGCCCCGACGGTGATCAGCCTTGCAATGTCCATCATCCCGAAATGAGCCGAATTAACGGAACGATTCGAACGATTCGGACCGTACCAAAACTCACCAAAACGAACCGAACGGAGAAACTCAGATGAACATCACCGAACGCATCAACACCGTCACCGACAGCGACGATGGGATGACCACGATTGAGTACGCCATGGGGTCGCTTGCCGCCGCGGCGATGGCAGCCGTGCTCTATGCGGTAGTGAAGGGCGACACGGTGGTCAGTGCCATCGAAGACATCATTGCCAACGCGTTGAGCAGCACGCCATGATTGGCGACGACACCGGTTCCACCACCATTGAGGCGGCGGTGGGCCTTGGCGTACTGGTCACGGTGTGTGGGCTGGGGGTGGCCGGGTTGGCCACGCTTGCGGCATACATTTCCGCCGTGGATATTGCTGGTGCAGCGGCGCGGGCGCAGGCGATTGGGGTGGAGTACCAGCCGCCGCGCGGCCAAGTGAGCATTCGTGACGACGGGACCTACGCCACCGCCGTGGCGGAAGTGGAGGGCCCGCTGCGCACTATGCAGGCAGAAGTGGTGTTTCCCGTGGAATACCGCGGCGGCGGCAACTCGACGCCATGAAGCGCGCACCCGAGTTTGGTAACGAGCGTGGCAGTGCCAGTGTGGCCACGGCGGGTTTAGTGGCCGCACTGCTCGCGTTGCTGCTGCTTGTGGTGCATGTGGCCACTGGGGTGGTGCATACGCATGAAGCTCGCAATGCGGCGGATACCGCCGCGATCGCGGGGGCGTGGGCGGTGGCTACGGCGCGGGCTGCGTGCCCGGCGGCGGCAGACGCGGCGTCGAGAAATGGGGGTGCAGTTCGGGAATGCCGCGTGGAGGGTGCCGACGTCGTGGTGGAGGTAACGGTCGGTACTTCGCATGCGCGTTCGCGCGCCGGGCCGCTTTAGTGCGCGCTAGTTTGCAGCATCAGGGTGAGCGCGTTCAGCAGCGACAGGGCGTGTGTTTTGCTGAGCGGGGAGTTGCCGTTGCCGCACTTCGGTGATTGCACGCACATAGGGCAGCCCGATTCGCACGGGCACGTGCGCACAATTTCGTGGGTGGCTTCGAGCCATTCCTGGAAGCGGCGGAATCCGCATTCGGCGAAGCCGGCACCTCCCGGCTGGCCGTCGTAGACGAAGACCGTAGGCAGGCCGGTGTCTGGATGGCGGGCGGTGGACACCCCGCCGATATCCCACCGGTCACAGGTGGCAATCAGCGGCAGCATGCCAATGGCCGCGTGTTCCGCCGCGTGCAGGGCACCCGGAACTTCGCTCGGCGGAATACCCATGGCGTCGAGGGCGGCCGGGTCGATGGTGTATGCGACCGCCCGGGTGGGCAGTGTTGCGGCGGGCATGTCGAGGGGCACGAGGTCAAGCTGCGTGCCGTCGTGAAGCTTGGACACGTAGCCCATGACCTGTTCCGTGACCTCCACCATCACGTCCGCCACCCAAAACCCGGTGCCGCGCTGGGTGGCCCGTAGGGTTTCGGTGATGCGGATGTCCGTGGTGGTGCGGGCGAACGTCACGTAGCCGGGATCTTCTGGGTGCACCAGCGCGACGCGGTCGGCGAGGTTGAGTTCGTCCACAAGATACGTCTCGCCTTGATGTAGGTACACGGCGCCAGGGTGTAGCTGGGATTGGGTGCGAGCGGAATCCACGGTGCCTACGATGCGGCCGTCGGTAGCGTCCACAATGAGCACTTCACCGCCCGCACCGCCACGGAGATCTACTGGGATGCGTTCGCCGACGGGGTACCAGGCCCGTGCTCGTCGCCTCAGATAGCCGTCCGCCTCCAATTGGGCGACTACCGCGCTAGCCTGCAGCGTATCGACGTCCGCGTCCGTCAGCGGCAGCTCATACGCCGCGGCGAGCACGTGGCCGCGCAGCACGTACGGGTTGGTGGGATCGAACACGGTTTGCTCGATGGGGCGATCCAACAGGGCTTCGGGGTGGTGGATGAGGTAGTTATCCATCGGTTCGTCGCGGGCCACCAACACCACGAGGCACCCTTGGCCGCGGCGGCCGGCGCGGCCCGCTTGCTGCCAGAAACTCGCCACGGTGCCCGGAAACCCGGCGGTGATGACTGCGTCGAGGCCCCCGACATCAATACCCAATTCAAGGGCGTTGGTGGCGGCGACGCCGAGCAAGCGGCCGTCGTCAAGCATCGCCTCGAGCGTGCGGCGATCCTCGGCCAAGTAGCCCGCGCGGTAGGCAGCCACTCGGCGCCCAAAATCAGCGTGGCCCATCAGCGTCAACTGCTCCGCGCACCGCAATGCCGTGGTCTCTGCCTGCCTGCGGGAACGCACAAACGTCAAGGTTCGCGCCCCTTCCGCAATCATTGTGGCCATCAGGTTCGCGGCTTCGCCGCCAGCGCCCCGCCGCACCGGCGCCCCATGCTCACCCTCCGCGCCCGCAACCAGCCCCGGCTCCCATAACGCCACCGTGCGGGGGCCTGCCGGGGATCCATCCGCAACAATCGCCGTCACCGGCACCCCCGCCAATGTCGAAGCGTGGCGAGCGGGGTCGTTTGTCGTGGCGGAAGCGAATACAAACGTTGGTTCCGCGCCGTACCGAGCCGCCAGCCGCCGCAGGCGCCGCAATACGAGCGACACGTGCGCCCCGAATACCCCGCGGTAGGCGTGGCATTCGTCCACAATGACGAACCGCAGATTGCGCAACAACCGGCCCCAGCGCTCATGGTTGCCCAGGATCGAGGCGTGCAACATGTCCGGGTTGGTCACCACCCACCGGGAGGTATCCCGAATATGTGCGCGGGCATCTGTGGGGGTGTCGCCGTCGTAGGGCGCGGGGTGGATATCCAGGCCTTTGACCAGCTCCGATATGGACATCGACTGGTCCGAACCCAACGCCTTCGTGGGGGTAATGTAAAGCGCGCACGCGTTCGGCTGCTGCATGAGGGTGGCGGCTACTGGCAGCTGGTAGCCCAGCGATTTACCAGAGCTCGTACCCGTCGCTACCACCACGTGGCGGCCGTTGAACGCGGCTTCGGCGGTGGCGGCTTGATGGGAGAACAATGTAGCGATGTCACGCTCCGCTAGCCGATCCCGCAATACCTGCGGCACCCACTGCGGCCACGGTGCGTGCGTGGCGCTGCGGCCCGGCAGGGTGGTGCAGTGTGTGCACGTGGAATCCGGGAATGTTTGCGTGAGCGTAGCTACGAGTTCTTCGCCTATATACATGCATTTTACCTTCTAGCCCCACTAAAAATAGGGTAGTTACCTGGGAGTTTGCACATAACACTATCGCGAGGAGGGCAAACGTGACACACTGGGATGCGGTCGCAGTTTCTGTGCGCAGTGTTTCAATAGCGCTCGCAGGAGATAGTGTTTGCGAGCGCCCTCGTTTCATTACCGTTCGGAAAGTGAAGCAGGGGAGCTTCGGGACCGGCCCGGCGTTTGCCAACAAGTGGAGGCGCCGCATCCGAATGATCAAGAAAAAGGTAAGAAAAATATGGCACAGGGAACTGTGAAGTGGTTTAACACTGAAAAGGGCTTCGGCTTCATCGCACCGGCTGACGGCTCTGCAGACGTGTTCGTTCACTATTCCGAGATTCAAAGCACTGGTTTCCGCACGCTGGAAGAAAACCAGCAGGTGGAATTTGAAATTGGCGATGGCGCCAAGGGCCCCCAGGCTCAGAACGTGCGGGTAATCTAACTCAGCTTCGTTTCCAATGGAAAGCACCCAAGCTTCGCACTCGGCGAACATGGGTGCTTTTTCGTGGCCTTTCCGGCCTCACCACTCGGCGTTTACACGGCTCTCCCTGTGGCGGTGGGTGGCGTTGATCTACCCCAAACGTGGCTAGCTTCTGAGCCTGCGGGGCTGAAAAACCGCAGCCAGCCCAAGCCTGCAAAACGTGCTGTACGCAAGGCATTCACTGGGGTGGTGTTGCATATAGGCTGGGGCACACGTGCTACCGAAAGTGACCAAGGAGTGGGCAATGACAACAATGCCGGTGAGGACGTTCCTGTTTGGCACGGCACGGGTTTCGTCGGGGGTTGTCCTCGCGGGCTTGGTGTTGGTTGGTTGTGCCTCTGAGCCCGAGGCGTACCTGTTTGATCGCCTCCAAGCGGGGGACACAGAAATTAGTGTCTTGGCAATGCCGGGCGGCAATTGGGAGGAGTATGCCATCGTATGCCCCAACGCCACCCTAAGCACGGTCAAGGAAGCCACCGGTTGGGAAGTCTCGGGGGTGCCGGAAGGCGGCATGCCCGAGGATGAGAATATTCTGCTGTTACACGCGGAAAACGGCGCAATGGACGCAATTCATCTGGATCGGAAGAGTGTGGATTTGTGCCCAGATTCCGGAGCGGAAGAGCCCACTACGAAACGTATTGCGGCGAATGAATCGCTGGTGTTTGTGCGCGGCTCAAATCGCGGTTGGGCGCTGGAAAATAACTAGGTGTTATTGCCGTAGAACTCTCGCTGAACAGGCGCAATATGAGTTCGGGTAGGAAAATTCGCAGCGGAGCCATATATTACTGTGTACGGTAAGCGAAAGTACGCACACAACTATTCGAGAGGGCACCGTGGCTACAGCGAAGAAACGCCTTGTGATTGTCGAGTCGGCAACAAAGGCGAAAAAAATCGCTCCTTATTTGGGGGGCGATTACATTGTTGAAGCATCGGTGGGTCACATTCGTGACCTCCCTCGCGGCGCAGCTGACGTCCCCGCCAAATACAAGAAGGAGCAGTGGGCGCGCCTTGGCGTGGATACGGAGCGCGGGTTTGCCCCGCTGTATGTGGTTAGCCCGGACAAGAAGAAAAAAGTCACGGATTTAAAGTCGAAGCTGAAGCAGGTCGATGAACTCTACCTTGCCACCGACCCCGACCGTGAGGGGGAGGCCATTGCGTGGCACCTGTTGGAGGTGTTGAAGCCGAAGGTGCCCGCTCGCCGCATGGTGTTCAACGAGATTACAAAGCCGGCGATCCTGGCGGCTGCGGAAAACACCCGCGAACTTGATAAAAACCTGGTGGATGCGCAGGAGACCCGCCGTATCCTCGACCGGTTGTACGGTTATGAGATTTCCCCGGTGTTGTGGAAGAAGGTGATGCCGCGGCTGTCCGCCGGCCGCGTGCAGTCCGTGGCTACCCGCGTGATTGTGGAGCGGGAGCGGGAGCGCATGGCGTTTATTTCTGCTGCGTATTGGGATCTCACCGCAACGTTGGACCGCGGTGTCACCGATGACGATAATCCCCGCACCTTCAAGGCCCGCCTCACCGGTATTGATGGCTCGCGCGTCGCCGTCGGCCGTGACTTCGACGATCGCGGTCGGTTGCTTTCCAAGGCGACCGTGCTGGATGAGGCAGCCGCCCGTTCGCTTGCTGGCGCCCTCGAGGGCACCACTATGCGGGTGTCCGCCGTGGAGGAGAAGCCTTACACGCGCAAACCGTACGCGCCGTTTATGACCTCCACGTTGCAGCAGGAGGCGGGCAGGAAGCTGCATTACACTTCCGAACGCACCATGCGCATCGCGCAACGGTTGTACGAAAACGGCCACATCACCTATATGCGTACAGACTCCACCGCGCTGTCCGAGTCCGGCATCCGCGCCGCCCGCGCCCAGGCGGAGGAGTTGTACGGTGCCGACTATGTTGCGCCCAGCCCCCGCCAGTACACCCGCAAGGTGAAGAATTCGCAGGAGGCGCACGAGGCTATCCGCCCCGCCGGGGAGACGTTTGCTACGCCTGGGCAGTTGCATGGACAGCTGGACGCGGAGGAATTCAAGCTTTATGAGCTGATTTGGCAGCGCACGGTGGCGTCACAGATGGCCGACGCCCGCGGCACTTCCATGAAAGTCACCATGCTTGGCGACGCCGCGACTGGCCAGCAATGCGAATTCTCCGCCACTGGTCGCACCATCACCTTCCCTGGCTTTTTGAAAGCCTATGTGGAAACCACCCGCCAGGCAGACGGCAATGACCTCGCCGACAATGCCGAAAAGCGCCTGCCTAGGTTGAGCTCCGGGGATACGCTTGCCGCTAAGGACGTGGTTGCCGACGGGCACGCCACGAATCCGCCGGCCCGCTACACGGAGGCCAGCCTGGTGAAAAAGATGGAGGATCTGGGCATTGGCCGCCCGTCCACGTACGCTTCCATCATTCGCACGATCCAGGATCGCGGCTACGTTTATTCTCGTGGCAACGCGCTCGTGCCCTCTTGGGTCGCATTCGCGGTGGTCGGCTTGTTGGAACAAAACTTCGCCTCCCTCGTGGACTATGACTTCACATCTTCCATGGAGGACGAGCTCGACGACATCGCCACGGGCAACGAGGACCGCACCGCCTGGCTTACAGGTTTCTATTTTGGCAACGCCGACGCCTCCGAAGCCATGGCGGAAACCGTCGCGCGCTTGGGCGGGCTCAAAACCCTCGTCGGCGATAACCTCGAGCAAATTGACGCCCGGACAGTCAATTCCCTGCACCTCTTCGACGATGCCGAAGGCCGCCCCATTCTCGTGCGCGTAGGCCGGTACGGTCCCTACCTTGAGCGCGCGGTGGGCGTGGATCAGGATGGCGAGGTAATACATCAACGCGCAAACCTTTCGGACTCCATGACCCCCGATGAGCTCACGCTTGAGGTTGCCGAAAAACTCTTCGCCACCCCCCAAAGCGGGCGCGAGCTGGGCCAGAATCCTCGCAATGGCCGCATGATCGTGGCGAAAGAAGGCCGCTATGGCCCGTACGTCACCGAACTTGTCACTCCTGAAGAGCGCGTTGGTGCGGAAGCCATCGCCGAAAAAATCGTCGCCGAGGAGCGCGCCGCCGAAGATGCGGAGCGCAAAGCTGCCGGAAAACGCGCCAAAAACTGGGAGACTAAAACCGCTATTGCGGCGAAGGAAAAGCGCATTAACCAGATCATTGAGGAAACCCTCAAGCCGCAAACTGCATCGTTGTTCTCTACTATGGAGCCCAGCAACGTCACCCTCGACGAGGCCCTCCAACTGCTCACCCTGCCGCGCGAAGTGGGTGTAGACCCCGAAGACGGGAACATGATCACGGCGCAAAACGGCCGCTATGGTCCGTATTTGAAAAAGGGCAACGATTCTCGGTCGCTGGCCAACGAATCCCAAATCTTCACTATTACGTTGGATGAGGCTCGTCGGATCTATGCCGAACCCAAACGTCGCGGCAACACCCCTAGCCAGCCGCCGCTGAAAGTTCTGGGCAACAACGATGTTTCTGGCAAACCCATGCTGGTCAAAGACGGCCGTTTCGGCGCCTACGTCACCGATGGCGTGACCAACGCCAGCCTCCGCAAAGGCGATACCCCAGAAACCATGACCGACGCTCGCGCTTGCGAACTGTTGTCCGAGCGCCGTGCCAAAGAAGCAGCCAACCCGAAGCCAGTGAAAAAGGCGGCTAAGAAGGCGGCGAAAAAGACCACCAAAAAGGTAGCCAAGAAAGCGGCGAAGAAGACCGTGAAAAAGGCTGCAAAGAAGGTGACGAAGAAAGCCGCGAAAAAGGCCGCTGGGTCCTCCTAGGAGCGGTCCGCCAGGGTCGGGCGGACTGGGCGTGCCAGCTGGGTCATTTCCTTGCGGCCGCGAAGCTCCACGGATTTCAGCACGGTCCAGCGTGCTTGTTCCGCCTCGTTTGCGTCCCGCAGTGTTTTCGCGGAGGTGAGCACGCGGCCGGGGGTGTCCTTGGCCAGCTCCGTGAGGCGGGCGGCTTGGTTCACGGCATCGCCGATTACGGTGTATTCGAAGCGGGCATGGCCTCCGATATGCCCAGCCACCACATGCCCAGAGGCGACGCCGATGCCGCACTCCAGTTCCATGTCTTTGAGTTCCTGCCGGAGTTCCCGCGCGGCGGCAAGGGCGTGGCCTGCGGAATCAGCCACGGGGAGCGGGGCGCCGAAGATGGCCAGTGCGGCGTCGCCTTGGAACTTATTGATGATCCCCTTGTGGCGATGCACCACCCGCACCACGTGCTCAAAAAACTTATTGAGCTCGGCGACGACCTCTTCCGGGGTGTGGTTCACCGCAAAGGTGGTTGATCCGATGACGTCCACAAACAGCACCGCCACCTTGCGGTCCTCGCCGCCAAGGGTGGGGCGTTCCTCCATGGCCCGCCGCGCCACCTCTGCGCCCACGTACCGCCCAAACAGGTCCCGGACTCGCTGGCGTTCCCGCAAACCACGCATCATTTCATTGAACCCGGCTTGCAGGACGCCGATTTCGGAGCCGTCGTAGATCTGTACCTGCGTGTCGTGTTCGCCGCGCCGCACATGGTTGATGGCGTCCTGGAGCTCCCGGATGGGGTCCACCACGCTCGCCGTGACTAACGCGGTGGCAATATAGCCGGTGGCCAAGGCCGTGCCGCTCAAGGCGATAATCGCCGGCAGGATGTCCATCGCATCTTCGGTGAAGTACCCGGCGCGCTGCCCGGATATCATCAGCATGATGCCCAATAGCGGCGCCCCCGTGGTGAGGAGCCACGTAAGGTGCAGCCGATGTTCCAGCGGCGGTTCCATGGTGGAACTGTCCAACCCTCGGGTGAGGGCAATTGCCGCCACTGGCCGGACCAGGCGCTGTGCCTCCAGAAACGTGAACATGACTACGACGGCGCCGGTGAGGGTCGTCGATAAGCAAATGACGAGGGCGAGGCGAGCGGACGTGTTGTATGCCACGCCTGCGACAAGGCCGATACCCACCGCCCACACCAAGGCACACAGGAGGGCTTGGTGCGTGGGCAGCCGCATGACCAGGTTCCGCGCCATGTTTGCGTCGTGGGCGTCCGGATTGCGCTGCCACCGCAACACGGGTTGGAACATCAGTACGCTTGCCGTGGCGCCGACAATGACGGCAAACGCGAAGTATCCGCCCACCACCGCCGGAAGGTATCCGAGTTGCGAGAGTTCCGGCATGGGTACGAGCACGCCTACAAAGAGGGTAATGGCAACGGCACCAACTACGTTCGAAACGAGTACGGAGGCTGAGTAGAGCGGCCACGAGGTGCGGAGAAGCCATTTCAGTCGACGCATGCTCCCAACTTTATCCGTATAGGCTGGGTGAGGTGAGCGACCCTCGACACAACGTGTTCCACCGCCTCGCCGGCAGCCCTCACGTGCGGCGAGTGCTTCTCGACGCCGCGACTGCCGCCCGCCATGCCGACCCCAGCGCCGCCATGACGCACGCTTGGTTATTCACCGGCCCGCCTGGTTCCGGTCGTAGCGTCGCGGCCCTCGCATTCGCCGCCGCACTAGTGTGTGAAAACCCGGCGGAAGTTGGGTGCGGACAATGCACCGGCTGCCGCACCGCCATGGCCGGCACACACGGCGACGTCGTCCACGTCGTACCCCACGAACTCACCATCAGCGTGGACTCGATGCGCGCCATCATCGAAGACGCCGCCCGGTTGCCCACCACCGCCCCGTGGCGCATCGTTATCATCGAGGACGCCGACAGGCTCAGCGACGGAGCGGCGAACGCCCTATTGAAAACCGTGGAGGAGCCGCCCGCCAACACCGTCATCGTCCTCAGCGCCCCGTCCACCGACCCCCGCGATATCGCCATCACCCTACGGTCTCGCTGCCGCCACCTGTACATTCCCACCCCGCCGAAATCGGAAGTCGCCCGCCTCCTCCAAGCTGAAGGCATTCCGCCCGCCGACGCCGAGCTGGCCGCTGCCGCATCCGCAGGTCACATCGGGCGCGCCCGCCACCTCGCCCGCAGTACAGAGGCGCAACGACGCCGCGCCGAGGTACTCAACCTTGCGGCTCTTATCTACCGCGGCGATCTCGCCTTCCGGGAAACCGCCAGCCTGGTCAAAACGATCGAAGACGAGGCCAAACACGCGCTCGAACCGGAGGAAGCCAAAGAGCTCGAAAAACTCAGCGCAGTGCTCGGGGTGGGGGCGCGAGGCAAAGGTACCGCTAAAGCTTTGCGCGGCGTAGCCGGGACCATGAAGGAACTCGAGGAAACCCAAAAGAAACGCCGTACCAGGTTCCTGCGAGATTCCCTCGATCTTGCGCTCATCGATCTCGCAGGTCTCTACCGCGACGCCCTGATGGTTGCCTCCGGCGCGTCCGTTGATTTAGTGCATCCCGACTTTGCGGAACTATCCGAACGCCTCGCAGGGCAAAACAGCCCGCGGGCACTCGTGGAATGCATTGAAGCAATCAACCTCTGCCGCGAAGCGTTCGGCCGAAACGTGCGCCCGGTAGTTGCCATGGACGCCATGGTCGGGCGTATTAGAATCGCATGTCGGGCCAGCTAACAAGCCAGTTATTGGCAACCGCCCACCCTGTGGTATGTTTCTTAGCGGACATCGCACAATAGTGTGCTGCATGCCCGGCCGCCTTAGCTCAGTCGGTAGAGCGCTTCACTCGTAATGAAAAGGTCAGGGGTTCGATTCCCCTAGGCGGCTCCAAGCAATCACGCCTCACCAGTTTTGGTGGGGCGTTTGTTGTGGTGCGCATCGGGGGTCCCGGGTTTCTGGGGTGTGAGGGCGTGGTCGCCGAGGAGGGTGACGAGGGCTGGTACCAGCAGTGGGCGGACAAGGAAGGTGTCGATGAGGATGCCCACCGCCATGGCGAGGCCAAATTGGTAGAGTTCGCGAATCGGCTGGGTCATGAGTACCGCGAAAGTGACGGCGAGGATCAATCCGGCGCTGGAGACCACGCCGAGAGCTGTGAGAAACACGAGGACGTACGCGGCGATTTGGGAGCTGATGCCCTCGTCACCCTGCAGGGTCACTGTGATGAGGGGGGTGAGGCCGAGCGTGGCTAGAAAGGATGTTGCAAGGGTGGCCACGAGGTAGATGGGGGCAAGCCAGGAGCGCAGGAGGATCGCCAAGATTATGCCGATTATTCCGAAGATTAGCGGCAACAATACAACAACGTCGGTGTCAATGGTGCGCTTGATGTCGGCGTTGTCGGCGGTCACTCCGGCGGCTGCGACGTGAATGTCGTCCCCGGCGATGCGTTGTGCTTCGTCGGTGATGCGGGGTAGGGATTCGATTGCTTCCAATGAGTATGGGTCTGTATTAAGGACCACGGTGACGCCGCCGGTGACTGTGATGATTGCGGGTAGTGCGTCGGCGTCCGGGAATGTTTCCCGCAGGGTTTCCGCGGCTTGGGAGGAGCTAGCGGCGGGCAGGGCCCCATTGTTGCCGGCCGAGCGGACGTCGCTGAGCGGCGGTGCGCTGAACCAGAGGGCGACGATGAGTAAAGCCCAAGCCACCACTGTGCAGAGCGCGCGCTAGGGCGAGGGGATATCCCGGATGGTTTCCAAGACTTTCAGGCGGCGCTCGAGGTTGATCAGGGCGCCAGCTTCGGCGTCGATCAGCCGGGTGATGAGCACCACTACATCCTCGACAGTTTCCTCTGTGTGGGAGAACCGGCGTACGGAGTCAGCGACGTCAGCGAGGTACTTTTTCGTCGCCTCGAACTCGCGGAGCGTTCCAGTATTTAAGTCCTCGACCACGTGAATAAGTTTGTCAATCTCGCGCGCTGATTGAGAATTCACGATGCATCAGCTCCTCAAAGTCTCGGGAGGTTGTGCCTTTGAGAATAGTCGCACCGCGGCCCCGGCAACAGGGGCGCTACCGACGCAACAATCGCACAAACAACCCAAGTTCGACGAGCACCGCAACAATGAGTAACGTCGCAGCGTCGCTCACCTGCGCCGCCCACGCGCCTACGGCGTGCTGCACCTGCTCCTGCGTCGCCGTGGACGTCAATGTGGGCAAGGTGGACGTGCCGTGCGTGGTCAAAAACAATACCCCGATGGCCACAAACAGCACGCCCGCAATCATATTCACGGGGTGTAATCGCAGCGGCCCGATGTGTCGTGCCGGGGCGTGCAGCCACGGACGTTGCGCAATCTGCAGTCGATCCCACAGCAGCGCCAGCACAAACAACGGTACGGTCATGCCCAGTGCGTAAAGCCCCATAATCAACGCGCCGTAGACGGGGCTACTGCCAACCAACGCGGTGGTAAGTACCGCGCCGAGCAGCGGGCCCGCGCAGAATCCCGCGAAGCCGTACACGGCGCCAAGCAGCAGCACCGACACCCACCCCGAGCCGCCGAACCGTTGCGAAAGCCGCGACAACCCAGGCACTTGGAAGCCGAACCCACAGAACGTGTACACGCCGAGGGCGATCAATACCGCGCCGCCGACAGCGATGAGCGTGTCCCGGTGCACCGTTACCAGATTGCCGACGCCGCCGATGCCGACGCCCAAAGGCACCATCACCGCCGCCAGCCCGCAGAAAAACACCGCGGTGCGCGCGATCAATTGCCGCTTGGAGCGGAATGCGTAAGCGAAAAATGCTGGCAACAGGAGGGCGGAACAGGGGCTGAGCAGCGCAAGCACGCCGGCGAAAAACGCGCCGAGAAAACCTACCGAAATCATGGGGCGGCAACCTCGCCGCGGGCAACCTTATCTAATTCCTCGGCGATGGCCTGGTGGAACACCTCCGCGGGTTGGGCACCCGAAATGAAACGGGTGCCTACCACGAAGCCGGGAGTGCCGTTGACGCCAATACCTGCGGCGTAGTCACGTGCGCCTTCCACTGCTGCGGTAAAGGTGGCGTCCGTGGCCTGCTTGCGGAACCGTTCTAGGTCCGGCACGTTCGCTTGCTCAGCGAACTTCATGAAATCGTCGATGGTGAAGTTCGGATGCCCAGAAATATCTTTCGATGCTGTATACAGCGCCTTTTTAAACTCCCGGAACTTGCCCTGCGCGGCTGCCGCACGGCCCGCTTGCGCGGCGGCAATGGCGTTCGGGCCATTGACCGGCAAATCATTCCACTCCATGCGTACCAAACCCTTCTCCACGTACTGCTCTAGGATTTCGTGTTCGGTGGTGTTGGCAAAGCGTGAGCAGAACGGGCACTCAAAATCCGAGAACTCGGAGATGACTACCGGGGCATCCAGCGGGCCGATAGCAAACGGGTCCTTAGCATTGCGGCGATGCACCTTGAGAATGTCATCTTGGGATTGCAGGTCCCCGCCGGGGCCATAGATGGTCGCATCATATGTGCCATCCGCGGCGGCTGTGGCGGTGGTGGGACCCTTGCCCGGCTCTGGCACCTTGAGTTTCTGCGTGGCTTGCCGGTCGCCGGCGGGTTGCTGGCTGCCGGCTGCGGTAGTGGCGGAACCCGCCGCGCCGCCGCTGCGTTCCCCGAGGACGTAGCCGCCGAGCCCGGCGATAATCACCAGTCCCGCCAGGAATGCCCACATCGTTTTACTGACATGCTGAAATTGGGAACTCACAGGGGATTGCACTCCTTGGGGGATATCGAAACGACCAGCGGGCTACAGCAAATCCGGGTCGTCCTCTGGGCGGATCGCGTTGCGCAGCGCAATAGCGCGGGCGAGCCGGGCGTAGCGTAGCTCTTGCTCACGGAATCGTACATAGGCGCTAATTGTGGTGAACATGAAGGCCACCACAAGGCCGTAAAGAAGCAGGTCAGTGCCGCGCGAGACGCCCACCATGTTCGCCACCACCGTGAGATCATCCGGGCGGATCACCGCCCATACCGCGACGATGATAAACAGCAAAAAGCCTAGCTTTACACCCGCCTTGGCGCGCGCCTTGCGGCGGTTGCCCAGGAAGTACAGCACCAAAAAGGCGGTGGCGAGCAGGAGTAGGACCTGCATAATAATCGTGCTGGTCATGGCAGCCTCCTAGCGACAAAACCATCCGCAAGGATGTTCACGCCGTTGATCAGTGATTGGCCCTTGCTCATGGAATACTCGGTGTACAAAATATCCACCGGTTGCTCCGCCACCCGCCATTTGCGTTCGTCGATTTGGGCGACGAACTCGCTGGCATGGCTCATGCCATTCATTCGAATATTTAGTTCATCTGCCACCTTGCGGTTAAACACACGCAGGCCGTTATGGGCGTCGGTAAGCCCCAGCCGGCGAGTACGCGGGGACAGCAACACCACGGTGCGCAGCACCAGGCGTTTTATCCACGGCACTTGGTCGCCGGGAGCGCGTGGGCGGCCGAAACGCGTGCCCACAATAATGTCCTTGTCTTCGGTGCGCAGCCGCTCCAACATTGCCACCACGTCTTTTACTTGGTGTTGGCCGTCCGCATCAAAGGTGACAAAGTAGGCGGCCCCCGGTTGCGAGCGGGCATACTCCACGCCTGTTTGAATTGCCGCGCCTTGGCCCAAATTCACGGGGTGATTCACAAGGTGCGCACCGGCGGCATGAATTCGCGCCGCAGAATCGTCTGAGGAGCCGTCATTGACCCCGACGATATTTGGAAATGTTTTCCGAGCATTGCGGATAACATCTTCGATCACCGCGCCTTCATTGAAGCAGGGGATGACAAGCCAGGTGTCCTGGTAGTTTGAGGCAGTGGAATGCATGATGTTCCTCATGCTAACCCATTGCGGGAAATTACCGGTGAAAGAGCCGCCTATACACTCGGTCTAGCGTTCGCGTAGGTAATAGTCGGTATCCCGTACGAAGCCCTAGATTTACCCAGGAACGCGGCCGTGAAACCAACCCATAGCGCACTAAGTTTCGCTGCATTTGGCGTTCTGCGGCGAACATTCCTTTTCCGGTTCGACGTTTTGTTTGCGTTGCCGAAGTGCGGAAATACGTCAACGGTTCCGTGAGGTTATGAAAACGTGAACCTTGCGCGAGAAGCCGGGCAAAGAGATCATAATCCTCCATATGGTGCACATCCTGGTACCCGCCCGCGCGTTCCACCGCGGCGCGGCGCATCATGACGCTCGGATGGTTGACCGGGCTGTTGAGTTTGGCGTAACGCGCGATCTCCTCATGGTTCGCAGGCAGCGTGCGAATGCCCTTAATGTTCGAGGTGGATTCCTCGAATTCCGCCATTGCGGTACCCACAACATCCACGCCGGGGTGCGCCGCAAGGTAGGCGAGTTGGCGCTCGAAGCGTTCGGGGTGGGCGATGTCGTCGGCGTCGAGACGCGCAACGAACTCGGTGCTGATCGTGGCAAGGCCCGCGGCGGCTGCAGGCCCCGCGCCTAGGTTCTGATCGAGGCGTACCACGCGCGCGCCGGAGTCTCCGATAATGCTTTCCAGCGCGTGCGGCAATGGGCCGTCCGCCACCACCACGAGGTCGTCCGCGGGGCTCGTTTGCGCCGTTAAGCTGTTTAAACACGCCGAAAGTTCCGCGGGGGAAATGCGGTGATACACGGTAACCAAAGCAGCGAGCGACATGGTTCAAAAGTGTAGCGCGTGCGCCGAGCAACGCCTATTGACAGCACACTGTCAACGTGACACGATGCAGCCCACACCTATCGACGCCGCGCACGACCGCGCCCAACACTACCGGAGGTTACCTCTTGTCACACGAACGAAAGATCGGGTTGTACGTCACCGACACGATGGCCGATTGGGAATACGCCTACCTGACCACCCAAATCGCAGAGGCCGAGCAGTGCAAACCAGGCCGGTTTAGCCTCGAATTCGTCGGCGACGCGCCCGTGCGTTCGTTGGGTGGGTTGTATGTTGCTCCAACCATGACCATCTCCCAAGGCAATAACCTAGACGCGTTGATCATCCCCGGCGCTTCCACCTACCACGCCGGCCACGAGGACCTAGCCGAACTCGTAGGCACGCTGCTTGGGCGGGACGTGCCGGTGGCGGCAATTTGCGGCGCCACCTTCTTCCTCGCCCGCAATGGGTGGCTGGACGAGCGCAAACACACCTCCAACGTGTTGGAATATCTACAGAGCAGCGGCTATGCAGGCAGCGAAAACTACGTGGATGAGGCGGTGGTGACAGACCGCGGCGTGACCACCGCCGGAGGCATACACCCCGTGCAATTTACCGCCGAGGTGATGCGCGTGATTGGCCTGTACCCGCAAGCCATCATCGATTCTTGGGAGCAGCTGTACCTCACCGGCGAAAGCGAGCATTACGCAACCATGATGAAGGCCTTCGATGACTGGCAGCATACGTAACGACGATGCCCTCAACTCACTGGTGGCGCCAGTTATAGAACTCCACGCCGAATTCGTCCAGGCTGCCCGGGTGATCAGTGGCCCGCACAGCCTCACCCCGGCGCAATGGCAGGTGCTCGGCGCCATCGTGGAACAACCGTACCCAGTCGCGGAAATCGCCCGGACTATCGGACTCGGCCTGGCTCGACAAAGCGTGCAGCGCGTTGCCGATGACCTCGTGGCACGCGGTTGGGCGTACTGGCGGAACAACCCAAAACACCGCAAAGCGAAACTTTTGGTACCTACCCCGCGCGGCGCGGCCGCGGTGTCGGACATGCGCCGCGATTACCATGATTGGGCGTTGCGTGTTGGTGCAGCGATCGGCGCGGATCAGCTTGCCGAATTCCAACACATAGTCGAAACCTTGGTGGCGGCTTCCCAGGACTTCCGTGCAGACTACAGCGCACCCACCGACGGTTGATGGTGGCGGCGCGACAACGCCGCGGCGAGGTGGAGCGATACCCCTGATAGGGGTCCCACCGTGAGCGCTAGGCACACTCGCCACACCAGATCCAGCGGCAGCAGCAGCGCGGCGAAGGCGACCGCCGTGGCCAGCACCCATCCCAGCAGGTAGATGCGGTGGCGTTCATTGGCCAACATGGCTGTGCCGGTGATTATCAGTGCCCCCGTGCATGCCGACGCCATGGTCAGTACCGCAAGAATATTCCCCGGCACGAACATGTCTTCGCGGAAAAACAGGCGCATGAGCCACGGCCCGATCAGCCATGCGGCAGCCGCGCCGACCAGCCCCACACCGAAGACCGCCGCGAGCGGTTGCGCCAGCGCCTTTGGCTGCCGCATGAAGCGCACAATGAGTGCCGATTGGAAGCGTTGCAGTGGCACGAGGATTGGCGCGCGCGTCAGCGTAATGGCCATGATGATGCCGCCGAGGGTGACCGCAGCGCCCGCTGAGGTTTCTGAAGTGCCTTTCACCAGCGTGGGAAAACCAGTGATCAGTGCGGCCGACGCCCCCGTGGCGGTCATGGTTGCCGCCACTCGCCGCGCAAACAGCCGGGGGTTGACATCCGTGGGTTGGCGCAGCGCTTCCCGCGCGCTTTTCGACACCGCGAGCACCACCACCCAGCTCGCGGCGCCGATTACGGTGACCACAATGAACACCAGCAAGCCCCAGCCGAACCACCAAGCGAGGATCACCAGTGCTAGCCGTACCCCGGAATCAAGCGCCACCAGCCACGCGTAGTGCTTCCACAATTGCATTGCGGACAGTGCGCCGCTGAGCACCGCTTGGTAGGTATAGCTCACCAGGCCCAATGCCATGAGCCCGACCGCCACCGGATGGTAGGAACTCAACAACAATACGATCCACACTGGGCCAGTTGCCACCACCAGCGCGGCCGTGACCAGCGCCAGTACGGTACCCAATCGGAGCGGTCGAGCGGTGCCTGTCGGGTTGGAGCGCCCCGCGCCGACCGCGCGGGTGGTTTCCTGCATGAGGCCATCCAGCAACCCCGTCAACGCGAAAAACAGTCCCCAATAGGCGGCGAATTCGGCGGTGAGCCGTTCCCCCAACGCCCACGAGGCCACAATCAGCAGCACAAAGCCAGACGCCGCCGCGAACACGGTAGCGAAGCTTAGAAATTTCATGCGCGAGCCTCGGGGAACGGGGGCAATTCCAGCCGATACAACCACGCCTGCCACAACGCATGGAACTCCGTAAGGGGAATGCGCTCCTCCGCGCACGCAATTTCGCACGCCAGCCGCAAGTCCATCGGCTCCACCACACCATAGCTGCCGGCGGCGACGTAGCGTCGCACCATGCGGAAGAAGGCGGCGTCGCCAAGCAAACAACGGATGGCGTGCACGGTCAAAGCGCCACGCTTATACACGCGGTCGTCGAACATGAGGCGCGGGCCGGGATCCGCAAGCAGGAGGTCCTTGGGCAGGCGGCGCAAAATATCGTAGTGGTGCCGGGCTGGAAAATCTCCGGTAGTACGTTCGAACCATAGCCATTCCGCGTAGCAGGCGAACCCCTCGTTGAGCCAAATATCGTTCCATTGCGCCAAGCCCAAGGAATTCCCAAACCACTGGTGGCTGAGCTCGTGGGCGATCAGCCGCTCCCACTTCCCATTGGCGTGATTACGGCCGAAAATGGAAAGCTCTTGAGCTTCCAGGGGGATCTCAAGGTCATCTTCGGTGAGCACAATGCTGTACCGGTGAAACGGGTACGGGCCAAAAAGTTCGCAAAACAGTTCCAGCATGCGGAGCTGCCCGACGAAGGCGCGTGTGAAGTCGCCGCGCGCCCCCCGCGGCAGGTACGCCACCACGGGCACCGGTTGCGCCGCCAGCGTCACCTGCTCAAATTCTCCCACCAGCACGGTGGCGAGGTAGCTGGCCATGGCGTGCGAAGACCGGTAATGCCAGGTCGTGCGAGACCCGTGCCTGCGTTTACCCACCAGCGCCCCATTGGCCACCACCGTGTATGGATTATCGCAGGTCACCACGATATCGTAGAAAGCCTTTTCGTCCGGGGTGTCGTCGCACGGGAACCAGCTGGGTGCCCCGTTGGGTTGGCTGGCAACCAGCGAGCCATTTTCCAGCTCCTCCCAACCGAGCGTGCCCCATTGGGTGCGCACCGCAGTGGGTTTCCCGGAATAACTAATGTGCAGCACAAATTCTTGGTCGACCGGGATTGGCGTGGCAAAGATAATCCGCAGCTTGCCGTGCGATTGCGCAAAGCGCTTCACCTGAATGTTTACTCCGGCAGTGCCTTGGGCCACCACCTGCGATACCCGCAGCTGCGGCACCAGATCCAAGGTGAGCTCCCGCAGCGGCACATAATTGTCCATGCTGAGCGACGCCGTGCCCTGCAGGTAATTCGAATTCACCCGGTATTGCAACGCCAGGCCATAGTGGCGCACGTGGAACCCCAAGTTGAAGTAGACGCCGGTGTAGGAGTCCCGCACGCCGGGGATTGGTGTTGAACGCAGCCGTTTCATTCCGTGAAGCCTCCCGAAACGCTTTCCAAATGTTCGACGAGCCAGGCGGCCACGATCGACTCCACGCGGGCCGTCTGCGCATTGTCGGCAGCCCCCGCATGCCCACCTTCAATGTTCTCCACATAGTCCACGGGCTGCCCGGCGTCCCCCAACGCCGCGGCGAAGAGGCGTGCGTGGGCGGGGTGGACGCGGTCGTCGCGAGTTGAAGTAGTGATCAACACCGGTGGGTACGGGCGCTGCGCGCGTGGAACCACCTGGTGGAGTGGGGAATACCGTTCCAGCACCGCCCGCTCCTGTGGATTGTCAGGGTCTCCGTACTCCGCCATCCAGCTCGCCCCGGCCAGCCACGTGTGATAGCGCAACATATCAGTGAGCGGGACCTGGGACACCGCCGCCCCCAGCGCCTCCGGGTAGCGGGTCAGCGCCACCGCGGACAATAAGCCACCGTTGGAGCCACCGCGAATGCCGATCTGCGCGCTGGTGCTCAACCCGCGCGCCGCAAGGTCCTCGAGCACCGCACGGTGATCTTCAAAAACCTTTTCGCGCTGCGTTTTGGTGACCGTCCGATGCCACTCCGGCCCGAATTCCCCGCCCCCGCGCAAATTCGCCTGCACATACAGGTTGCCGCGCTCCAGCCACAGGCCGCGGATAGCGGAGTAACCGGGCAGCAACGGCACCTCAAACCCGCCGTAGGCATACACCAACGCCGGAACCGGGCTTGCAGAAGGCCGGCCCACCACAAAATACGGGATGCGCGTACCGTCTGCCGACGTCGCCCAATACTGGTGCGTTTCCACCCCGCGAGCGTCGAAAAGCTCGGGGGCCTGGCGGACGGGCTGCCACGTTGCGGGGTCTGCGGCGTCGCCAAGCACGAGCGTCGTGGGCTGCGTAAACGAACTCCAGTACAGCCACAGCTCATTATCCCGCAGCGGCGACGAATCAATCACCTCAACCGAAGCTAACTCCGGCACCGGCAACGACTCCTCCTCCCAACACCCAAGCCGGAACCGCAACAACCGCGACGCCACCGTATCCAACAGCGACACCACCACAAAATCCTTGGTAAACCGCAGCTTCCCCAAGGAACACGAAGCCGACGGCGTCACCAACGGCCGGAGGCGCGCCGCACCGGCCATAAATTCCGCGAACTTCACCACGCCTAACCCCCCGGCAGCAATCCCCTGAAACTCCCGCCGCGGCGCCACAAACAACCACTCCCGATGCAGCCACACCTCCGCATCTTCCGGTACATCAACCTTGGACAACCCCTGCGCTCCGGTAGCTACAAACACCTCGCTCCGGTAAAAATCCAACGCCCGCTGCACCACAATACGCTCCCAACCAGGCGTATTATCCGACCACGCGCCCACCGCGACATCCGAACGTTCCCCGGCGAAAAACAACTCCGCTTCCGCCAGCGGAACCCCCCGACGCCACACATACACCCGCGCCGGGTAACCCGAATCTGTCAGCGAACCTTCACCCATGTCGGTGCTCACCAACAAGGTGTCCTGGTCCACCCAGCTCACATCCGATTTCGCCTCCGGTAAAACAAACGCATCCTCCGTAACAAACTCGCCGGAGACAAGATCAAACTCCCGCAACACCGACGCATCCGCTCCGCCGCGCGACAGGCGCACCAACGCCCGATCATACGAAGGAGACAGCACGTGGGCGCCCTTCCACACCCAAGGTTCGTCCTCCGCTGCTGCGAGCGCGTCTAGGTCAACCAGCACCTGCCAATTCGGCGCGCCAGCCGCATAACTCTCTGGATCCGAAGCACGCCATAGGCCTCGCGGATGTTCCGCATCGCGCCAGAAATTAAACAAGCGTTCCCCGCGGCGTATCGGGAATGGGATGCGATCATCTGTGTCAAGAATTTCCCGAATTCGCCGTTCAAAATTCCCCCGCAATGGGCGCGCATCAAGCGCCGACACCGTGCGCTGCGTTTCCGCCTCGGCCCACGCCAGCACATCAGGATGCTCAACCTCAATCATCGCCTCGGCGGGAGGGTGCGGGGATGCGGTTTGTTTGGCGTGCGGGGTGGGGCGTGGCGCGGGAGACGTCATAAACTTAGTAGTGTACGCCTTGGCCGTTGCGGGCCGTGAGCCTACCAGCCGTATTGTGGGGTTCGGTGGGATATTGGCTCACGCGCCGTATGGGTTGGTCCGTGGCTGGATGCGCGGCGCATAGTGCGCTAGACACACAAAACTCCCCGCCTGTTGATGGAGATCAACGTGCGGGGAGCGGGGTGCCGGTGGGGCGTTGAAAGCCTCAGCCTGGCATCGAATTACTTATTGAACGCGCGCTCAAACGTGGGCCACGAAGTGCGCAGGTCCTCTTCCCAATAACCCCAAGAGTGAGTGCCGGTGGGGCGGAACTTGAAGTCGCCGGGGACGCCGACCTGATCCATCTTTGCCTTCAGGTCGTGGGTGCACTGGTTCGTAGCGGCTTCGATGGCGCCGCCTAGGATCTTCACGTTTGCCTGTGCGATCGAGTTGTTGTTCAACCGTGGGTTGGACAACATGTCGTACTCGCCGGACATGCCGGAGCCGTTAGATACGTACACCTCGGTGCCGCGCAACTTCTCGGCATTGATCAGGGCGTCGTTGTAGTGCCACAGCTCGGTGCCCAGCGGGCCCCACATTTGCTCACGGTTCACATTCCCGCGCTTGAGGGTCTCATCCAAGTACCACACGGCGGTGCCACGCGAAGTAGCAGCACAACCGGAGTAGGAGCCCACAGCGTCATAGAAGCCTTGCTGGTGCTGCGCGTACAACAAGGAGGTGGTGCCCGTCATGGACATGCCGACGATGGCGCGCTTGTTGTTCGCCTTCAGGTAGCTTTCGATCGGGCCGGGTAGCTCCTTGGTAAGGAACGTCTCCCACATTTGCTTGCCGCCGAGTTCCGGAACCTCGGAAACCCAGTCGGTGTAGTAGGAGAATTTGCCGGACATTGGCATGACCACGTTGACGTTCTTCTCGCGGTAGAAGTCAACGACATCGGTTTGCATGATCCAGTTGGCAATGCCCTCGCCGCCGTCGGCGCCGTTCAACAGATAGATCGTTGGGCGATCCGCATCTTTGGCGGGGATGACCACGAATGGGACATCGCGCTGCATCGACGGGGAGAACGCCCAAATTTCGCGGACATCGTCACGGCCGGCGACCTTCTGGCGCCACGTCGGCTCTGGAACATCCGTGCGGGCATTCGGGTTGATGGTGGCGAGCGGGATGTCACCAGCAACTTGAGCAGGGGTCAACTCGGCGGCGGTAGCGGAACCAACGGACGCCAAGGCGGCTGCGGCCATGGCGAATGCGGTTACCGGGGCGGCAAGACGGCGCGCTAGGTTCATGATGCTTCTTTCTGCGTTTCTGCGTGCGGGGCTACTATCTACAAGCCTTCAACAAGCAATGCAACGGTTTCAGTTCACACTACGTTAACATTGTTGCGAAGTTATTTCGCCCTCGCGTGCCAAAAATTTAGGTATCTGGGGCGGCGTCAACGGTCGTTCGGCGGGGGAACCTATCAGATTGGGCGCAGTAGGATTGCCGCCCGTATGTTTGGAAGCGTTTTCGCTGCAAGGCGGATGTTTAGAAGATTTTCTAACACATGTTTGGGCGGGTTCTGGAGCCGTGATGAGGGGTATTGCGGGTGGTGCAGCCACAATGAGTGATTTGTCTCATTGCACGGTGAATTGTGAGAAATTTGCGTACTGCATGCCCCTTCGGATGGGCTGGCGGGAGGATGCTGAGAGATTGTTAGCTTAAGGCTTCCCAAGACTGCTTGGCTGTGCGAATGGGCCGCACGTACCGGCGGTGTGGAAAATGAAGAAAATTGCGCTCAGCAGGGCTGTAGGCGTGCAGCCATGGCAGCACGCCCGCGGCAGATGAGATACAAAAGACCCCCGAGGCCTCGCCGCTTCCGTGCGGGAGGTTCGGGGGTTTTGGTCTAGCGCGAAGAGCTAGTTATTGAAGCCGCGCTCCAGGGTCGGCCAAGAAGTGCGGAGATCCTCCTGCCAGTACCCCCAAGAGTGGGTGCCGGTGGGGCGGAACTTGAAGTCGCCGGGGACGCCGACCTGATCCATCTTTGCCTTCAGGTCGTGGGTGCACTGGTTCGTAGCGGCTTCGATGGCGCCGCCTAGGATCTTCACGTTTGCCTGTGCGATCGAGTTGTTGTTCAACCGTGGGTTGGACAACATGTCGTACTCGCCGGACATGCCGGAGCCGTTAGATACGTACACCTCGGTGCCGCGCAACTTCTCGGCATTGATCAGGGCGTCGTTGTAGTGCCACAGCGGAGTGCCCAGCGGGCCCCACATCTGGGTGTGGTCCATGCCGCCGCGCTTGAGCACTTCGTCTACCCACGCGACCTGGACGCCGCGAGAGGTGCCTGCGCAGCCGGAGAAGGAGCCCACGGCGTCGTAAAACCCGGGGTTGTGTTCCGCATACAGCAGGGAGGTCGTGCCCGTCATGGACATGCCGATGATCGCGCGGTCATTGTTAGCCTTCAGGTAGCCCTCGATGGGACCCGGAAGCTCCTTTGTGAGGAATGTCTCCCACATTTGTTTGCCGCCGAGGCGGGCGGGCTCGGTCACCCAGTCCGTGTAGTAGGAAAGCTCGCCAGACATGGGAATTACCACGTTGACGTTTTTCTCGCGGTAGAAGTCAATCACGTCGGTCTGCATGATCCAGTTAGCGGTACCCTCGCCGCCATCAGCACCGTTGAGAAGGTAAATCGTCGGGCGGTTTTCCTCGTGTGCGGGAATGATCACGAACGGGACGTCACGCTGCATCGAAGGGGAGAAGGCCCAAATCTCGCGGGCGTCCTCGCGGCCAGCAATCTTTTCGCGGAACTTAGGTGCCTCAACATCGGTGCGGGCGCTGGGATTAATTGTTGCTAATGGTGTGTCGCCAGCAACTTGGGCGGGTGTAAGCTCCGCTGCCATCGTGGGGCTGGCGGTGGCCACCGCGGCAAAAGCCAAGGTCAAGGCCGTAGCTGGCGCGACAAGGCGACGCACAAAGGACATAATTTTCCCTTCTAATTGCTGAGATTGCAGCACTGAACCTTATTGGTTCATAGCAGTTGCTATATCCGAAAGAGTGGCTTCTACGTTAACATCTGATGGCAGTATGTTTCCGGCCACGTTGGGAGCATCCAAACTACTACCACGGATTGGAGATCAACCAATGAACATTATTGAGCAGATTCAGCTCGCGATTAACTCGGCCCTTGGCAATCTTTCCCATGCAGGTTCTTCAGGTGTGAGCTGGATTCTTGCCGCATTCCGGTTGCTCTAAGGTTCCATAAGGTTTCGTGTGGATCTGGGTTAAGGTTCGGCTCCTTCGCTCGGAAACTGCACCCCTGTAAAGCACCCCCATCGTTGTGTAACAACGCGATGCGGGGTGCTTTCTTTGGTTCAGCGGCGAACGCGACGACAAATAAAGGTGCACCACGTATTCTTGGACCCGTGACTGAACATTTTGACGTTGTTGTACTTGGCGCGGGCCCTGGTGGATACGTGTCCGCTATTCGAGCTTCCCAACTCGGCTTGAAGGTCGCGGTTGTGGAAAAACAGTATTGGGGCGGTGTGTGCCTCAACATTGGCTGCATTCCGTCGAAGGCGCTCCTGAAGAACGCTGAACTAGCACATACTTTCAATCATGAGGCGAAGTTGTTCGGTATTTCCGGCGACGTCTCCTTCGATTTTGGTGTCGCCCACGACCGCTCCCGGAAAGTTTCCGCGGGCATTGTCAAGGGTGTGCACTACTTGATGAAGAAGAACAAGATCACCGAGTTTGACGGCTTCGGTGTGTTCAAGGACGCCAAGAGCCTGGAAGTTACCGAAGGTAAAGACGCCGGCAAGACCATTACCTTTGATAACTGCATCATCGCTACCGGCTCCGTCGTGCGCTCATTGCCGGGCGTGGAGCTGTCCGGCAATGTGGTGTCCTTCGAAGAGCAGATCCTGTCGCGGGAGCTGCCGGATTCCATGGTGATTGTCGGCGCGGGTGCCATTGGTATGGAATTTGCCTATGTGCTGTCCAATTATGGCGTGGACGTCACCATCGTGGAGTTCATGGACCGCGTCCTTCCGAACGAGGATGCGGATGTGTCCAAGGAGATTGCTAAGCAGTACAAGAAGCTTGGCGTGAAGCTGCTCACCGGCTACAAGACCACCGCGGTGCGGGATAACGGTGATGTTGTTGAGGTGGACGTAGAGTCCAAGGACGGTTCCAAGACGGAGACGCTGAAGGTGGATCGCGTGATGATCTCCATCGGCTTCGCTCCCCGCGTGGAGGGCTACGGCTTGGAGAACACGGGCGTGAAGCTCACCGATCGCGGCGCGATTGATATTGATGAGCGGATGCGCACCAACGTGCCTGGTATCTACGCTATCGGCGATGTCACCGCGAAGTTGCAGCTGGCGCACGTGGCGGAGGCCCAGGGTGTTGTCGCGGCTGAAACGATTGCCGATGCGGAGACTATGGAGCTGGGCGACTACATGATGATGCCGCGCGCCACGTTCTGTAATCCGCAGGTGGCGTCCTTCGGCTATACCGAAGAGAAGGCTCGGGAAATGGCGGCTGCCGACGGCCGCGAGATTAAGGTGGCTACCTTCCCCTTCTCCGCCAACGGTAAGGCGCAGGGTCTGGGCGAGTCCGCTGGTTTTGTCAAGATCGTTGCCGACGCCGAGTTCGGCGAGCTGCTCGGAGCGCACATGGTCGGCTCCAACGTGTCCGAATTGCTGCCTGAGCTCACGCTCGCGCAGAAGTTCGATCTGACGGCGGAGGAAATCGGCCGAAATGTGCACACTCACCCGACCCTCTCGGAGGCGATGAAGGAAGCCGCCGAAGGTATTTGTGGTCACATGATCAACTTCTAGTGCAGGTCAATTTCTTGCACTAGGACAACGTCTTCGTCATGGCCGCAGCGCGAACGCCTCGAGGTTTCCCCACCCCGCGATGTCCAATCCGGGAGGGAGACCCGTGTTCGCTGTGTGTGCCGGGTGCGACGGGGCCCCAGGATTGTCAGCTGGTTGCCCTCGTCCGCGACGATCCTGAGCTGCGCGAATTGCAATCACAGATGCGACGGAAGCGGCGCGACGGTTAGTACGGCGCGATGGTTGAGCGGTGGGCGTCGATAGTAATGGTGCGGTGGACGGGCGGGAAGGCTCGTTGCGCGCAATTTTCCCGCGTGCAGACGCGGCAACCGGCACCGATGGGGGTGGCGCCGGTGAAGTTTTCTAAATCCATGCCCTGGGAATAGACCGTACGTTCGGCATGACGCGCTTCGCACCCCAGTCCGATGGCAAACAGTTTGCCGGGCTCGTTGTAGCGCCCCCGGTGATGCCGCACGGTGCGGGCAACCCAAAGGTAGTTGCGGCCGTCGGGCATCTGCGTCATTTGCCGCATAATCTGCCCCGGATTAGTGAAGGTTTCGTACACATTCCAGAGCGGGCAAGTTCCGCCAGAATGTGTGAAATGGAACCCCGTGGCGGATTGCCGTTTGGACATGTTGCCCGCGCGATCCACGCGCACAAACGTAAACGGAATGCCGCGGAGCTTCGGCCGCTGCAGCGTGGAGAGGCGGTGGCAAATCGTCTCATACCCCACGCCAAAAATCTGCGTGAGGTACTCAATGTCGTACCGCGAGGTTTCCGACGCCGCATGAAATTGCTGGTAGGGCAGCATGAGCGCCGCCGCGTAGTAGGACGCCAGCCCGCGCAATGCGAGCGTGCGCGACTCTGGCGAGGTAAACGACGTTTCGTTAAGGATCGCTTCCATGACGCTACCTACCTCGAGATAGCTGAGCTCGGCGGCCATCCGAAAGGACTTTTGGCCTGGGTTGAGCCGGGTGCTGAGGGTAAGCGTCCGCGTGTCCGGATTGAAGTGGTGCAGCGTGCCCTCAATTGAACGCGAATTCGAAATTGAGACGCCGTGGCGTTGTAGGCGCTGGGTAATCGCATCCTCGGTGGCGCGAATATCATAGGGGCCCAGCATCATCGTTTCCGCGAGGTCTTCGGCGGCCGTATCCAGCGGGTCTAGATAATTTTGGCGTGCGTAGAAGAAATCCCGCACTTCCTCGTGCGGCATTGCCAGCGCCTGCGCGCTCGAACTCGGCGCGTCCGGGGTGGGGGAGTGTCGGGTATCCGTGGCGAGGGAAAGCTTGTCGCGTACGTTGCGGTAGCGCCGGTGCATGTCCACCATGGCGCGCGCCAGGGTTGGGTGGTTGTACACCATTTCGGATATTTCTTGGAGCTCTACCGTGGTCGGGCAGATTTCCTTATCCAAGACCACATCTTGGACTTCGGCGAGCAGCCGAGAATCGTCGTCGCGGGAAAAGAACGTTGCGTCCACGCCGAAGGCTTCGGTGATGCGCAGCAGCACTGGAACGGTAAGGGGTCGAACGTCATGTTCGATTTGGTTGACGTAGCTTGCTGAAAGGCCCAAGGTTGCTGCAAGTGAGGCTTGGCTCAAGTCGCGTTCGCGGCGCAGCTGCCGCAATCGAGAGCCAACATAGGTCTTTCCCATGCCGGCAACTATAGTCGTGGCTTACACATTGTTGCATCCTTAACTACAGAAGCTGTGAAGCTGTGTATCTTTGCAAAGAACCCGCCGTTGTCCTGCGGTAGCGGTGATTGTACGGCGTTGGCAGTGGATTCGATGAGGGGCTAACAATGCGAATCTGACAGGCTTGAGGCGGTAAGAAAACGCCCGTATCAACCGTTTGGTTGAATCCAGATGGGGGCAGGGGTGTGGGGGTGTCAAAAGCGGATTGTTTACGCAACGGAAGTGTTGATTTATTGAAGTATTTTCCCGATTGCGCTTGTCGCGGGCGTGCGCTTGACACTGGAATGTTCGCACAAAAAGGTGAGCCTACCCTAAAGCTGCCAAAGGTTGTCAAAATCGTTACTGTGACGTGCGCCACAGGGGCTGTTGTCAGGTGGAAAGGCCAGCTCAGAACGCCGTAAGGTAAGTACGACACTGGAGGTGCCATGACTGTTAAATATGACGACCGTGATGCTCTTGCGCACGGCAAAATCACTGAAAAGCCGCTGCGTGAGCGGCCCAAATTCCCGACATGGGCACTGAAGCTGACCATGGCCATCACTGGCCTGATCTTCGGCGGCTTCGTATTGGTTCACATGATCGGTAACTTGAAGATCTTCATGCCCATGCATGATGGTGTTCATCACATTGACGAGTACGGCGAGTTCCTGCGCACTGTCGGCGAACCCCTGGTTCCGCGCGAAGGTGTGCTGTGGATCTTCCGTCTGGTTCTGCTTGCCGCTCTGATTCTGCACGTGTACGGCGCGTTCGCACTGACCGGCCGTGCGCATCAATCGCGCGGTAAGTTCCGCCGCACCAACCTGATGGGCGGCCTGAACAGCTTTGCCACCCAGACCATGATTGTAAGTGGCCTGGTGCTGCTGCTGTTCATCATTTTCCACATTTTGGACCTGACCTTGGGTGTTGCGCCCGCAGCTCCAGCCGCATTCGAACACGGCGCGGTGTACGCAAACATGGTGGCCAGTTTCAGCCGCTGGCCCGTGGCAATCTTCTACATCATTGCCATGCTGGTCCTGTTCTTGCACCTTTCCCACGGCATCTGGGTCGCGGTGAGCGACTTGGGTATTACCGGTAAGCGCTGGCGGGCAGTGTTGCTGTTCGTCTCGTACCTGGTCCCTGCCGCTGTGATGGTCGGCAATATCACTATTCCCCTGTCCATCGCCCTCGGCTGGATCGGCTAGGAGAAACCTATGAGCACTCACTCTGAAGCAATTGCCCAGCCCGAATTCAAAGCTCCGGCTTCTGTCGTAGCAGGTGTTTCCATTGGCCGCGTGCTGGATGATCACGCGCCGAAGGGCGTCCCCTCGAAGGACGCTTGGGAGTGGCAAAAAGACCACTACAACTTGGTCTCCCCGCTGAACCGTCGTAAGTTCCGCATCCTCGTGATCGGCACCGGTTTGTCCGGCGGTGGCGCTGCTGCCGCGCTTGGCGAGCTCGGCTACGACGTCAAAGCGTTCACCTACCACGATGCCCCTCGCCGCGCGCACTCCATTGCCGCGCAGGGTGGCGTGAACTCCGCCCGCGGTAAAAAGGTGGATAACGACGGCGCGTACCGCCACGTCAAAGACACCGTGAAGGGCGGCGACTACCGCTGCCGTGAGGTGGACTGTTGGCGTCTTGCCTATGAATCTGTTCGCGTCATCGACCACATGAACGCCATCGGTGCCCCGTTCGCTCGCGAATATGGCGGCACGCTGGCCACCCGTTCCTTCGGTGGTGTGCAGGTGTCTCGCACCTACTACACCCGTGGCCAAACGGGTCAGCAGCTGCAGCTTTCCGCTGCGGCCGCGTTGCAGCGCCAGATTCACTTGGGGTCCGTGGAAATTTTCACCCACAACGAGATGGTGGATCTCATCGTCTCCGAAATCGACGGCAAGAAGGTGTGCCAGGGCGCAGTTATGCGCAACCTGATCACCGGCGAGATTAAGGCGCACACCGGCCACGCTGTGATTCTTGCTACCGGCGGTTACGGCAACGTGTACTACATGTCCACGCTGGCGAAGAACTCGAATGCTTCCGCAATTATGCGCGCCTACGACCAAGGTGCCTACATGGCGTCGCCGTCGTTCATTCAGTTCCACCCGACCGGCTTGCCGGTGAACTCCGAGTGGCAGTCCAAGACCATTCTGATGTCGGAGTCCCTGCGCAACGACGGCCGCATTTGGTCGCCGAAGGAGCCCAAGGACGACCGCGACCCCAACACCATTCCGGAGGATGAGCGCGACTACTTCTTGGAGCGTCGCTACCCGGCTTTCGGTAACTTGGTGCCTCGCGACGTCGCGTCCCGCGCCATCTCCCAGCAAATTAACGCTGGCCTCGGTGTTGGTCCGCTGCACAACTCCGCCTACCTGGACTTCCGCGACTCCATCGAACGTTTGGGTAAGGACACCATCAAGGAGCGCTACTCCAACCTCTTCCAAATGTACGAAGAGGCCATTGGTGAAGATCCCTACACCACCCCGATGCGTATCGCCCCGACCTGCCACTTCACCATGGGTGGCTTGTGGACCGACTTCAACGAAATGACCTCCATCGACGGTCTGTTCGCGGCCGGTGAGGCATCCTGGACCTACCACGGCGCAAACCGCTTGGGCGCGAACTCGCTGCTCTCCGCATCCGTGGATGGTTGGTTCACCTTGCCGTTCTCCGTGCCGAACTATCTCGGCCCGCTGCTCGGTTCCGAACGGCTACCTGAAGACGCCCCCGCAGCCGTCGCAGCTGTTGAGCGCGCGCAAGCTCGCATCAACAAGTTGATGAGCATCAACGGCAACCACGGTCCGGAGTACTTCCACCGCCAGCTCGGTGACATCCTGTACTTCTCCTGTGGTGTGGCCCGCAACGTCACCGACCTTGCTTCCGGCATTGAGAAGATCCGCGAACTGCGGAAAGCCTTCTGGTCCGACCTGCGCATCACCGGTGACAAGGAAGAGATGAACCAGGTCCTCGAGTACGCCAACCGCGTCGCCGACTACATTGAGCTCGGCGAATTGATGTGCGTTGACGCCCTCGACCGCGACGAATCCTGTGGTGCTCACTTCCGTGACGACCACCTCTCTGAAGAAGGCGAAGCGGAGCGCGACGACGAAAACTGGTGCTTCGTCTCCGCTTGGGAGCCCGCCGGTGAGAACAAGTTCATCCGCCACGCAGAGCCGCTCTACTTCGAAGCGATCCCGCTGCAGACAAGGAACTACAAGTAATGAAACTGCATCTTGAGATCTGGCGTCAGGCCGGACCGACCACCGAGGGACACTTCGAGAGCATCGACGTGGACGATGCTGTCGCACAGATGTCCATTCTCGAGCTCCTTGACCACGTCAATGAAGGGCTCATCGAATCCGGCAAAGAACCGTTCGCATTCGCCTCCGACTGCCGTGAAGGCATTTGCGGCACCTGTGGCTTGAACGTCAACGGCCGTCCCCACGGCCCGGAACAGAACAAGCCATCCTGCCAGCAGCGCCTGGTGAACTACAACGATGGCGACACCTTGAAGATCGAGCCCATGCGCTCCGCCGCATACCCGGTGATCAAGGACATGATTGTGGACCGCTCCGCTTTGGACCGCGTCATGCAACAAGGTGGCTACGTGTCCATCAACGCAGGTACCGCCCCCGATGCGGACACCCTGCACATGAACCACCAGACCGCTGAACTGGCGCTCGACCACGCAGCTTGCATCGGTTGTGGCGCTTGCGTCGCTGCATGCCCGAACGGTGCCGCACACCTGTTCACCGGTGCAAAGCTTGTTCACCTCTCGCTGATGCCCCTAGGCAAAGAGGAGCGCGGCAAGCGCGCCCGCAAGATGGTGGACGAGGTGGAAACCAACTTCGGACCGTGCTCGCTGTTCGGTGAGTGTGCCGACGTTTGCCCCGCAGGTATCCCCCTTACGGCGGTAGCTGCGATCAACAAGGAGCGGGCCCGTGCGGCTTTCTCCGCGAAGGACAACTAAGCTGTAGCTAACTCTACGGTGTATTACGAAAGGCACGATCAGCATGTCTGACGCACACGCGCTGCCCGCGCGGGAAGACCAAACCTTCCGCGTGTTCGAAGGCGAACCGCACTACATTGACGGATACGTACCGTCGAGCCTGGATTCTCAGCACTCCTCGCTCCTGCGCGCCTCCACCTGGATTGGTATGGGCGTTGTCCTCGCAGCAGTGGCCGGTGTAGGTACGCTCATTTTCGGGCTTGCCACCCAGTCCGTTGGTAGCCAAGCCGACTCCGGGTTCTTCACCGTACTCGGCACGATCATGACCATTGTGTTCTTGGTTGTTGGCTTCGGACTCATCCACTATGGGCGCCGCCACTATCGCGCCTATGTGGCTGCTACCGGTCGCAAGCACTAAAACGAGGGCTACCCCAACGGGTGTGCGCTTCGGCAGCGTACCCAGTGGGTGGCCCTAGCGGTCAGGTTCCCGCCGTACCCGACGGGAACCAGGCACCTCCACGCAACCGCCGCCTCATGCTCCTCCACCAAGGACATGGGGCGGCGGTTGTATTTCTTTCGCCCGAAATGGACCTTGATGCGAAATGCCGCCGGGAGTAAATGTGCAGTGGATCCGTCAAAGTATGTCGGAAGTGACCATGGGTGCCATAGAAAACAAGGCTGCATAGTTTGCACCAGCAGCATGAACCGCAGGTAGCAGCAGTCCTGCTAACGCCTTGAAGCTCGCTAGCCTTTCAAAACGTTGCCTTGGAGTTGCGTAATACTCCGTTGTGTTCCCTTTTGCCACGTTTGTGTTGGTGGTGTTTGGTGTGGCTGTGAATTGTTGGGTGT